>NZ_JALKTL010000003.1:0-649062 GCF_035787115.1 Leclercia adecarboxylata
ATTTGCCTGGCGGCTGTAGCGCGGTGGTCCCACCTGACCCCATGCCGAACTCAGAAGTGAAACGCCGTAGCGCCGATGGTAGTGTGGGGTCTCCCCATGCGAGAGTAGGGAACTGCCAGGCATCAAACAAGCCGAAAGCCCGCCCGCAAGGACGGGCTTTTTGCGTTGCGGCGCCGGAAAGCGCGCCGGGCACTCTACAGACCCATCTTCCTTGAAACTTTCTCACCTTCTTCCTGCGCACTCGACATTTGCGCGATTCCTGGTTATTGTCAGCTATCTGGATGTCTAAACGTTTATACGTATGCTGTGAGGATATAAGGTTATGCCGATTCGGGTGCAGGACGAGCTACCAGCCGTCAATTTCTTGCGTGAAGAAAATGTCTTTGTCATGACAGCTTCACGCGCTACAGGTCAGGAAATTCGCCCGTTGAAGGTGCTTATCCTTAACCTGATGCCAAAGAAAATCGAGACGGAAAATCAGTTCCTCCGCTTGCTATCGAACTCCCCGCTGCAGGTCGATATTCAGTTACTGCGTATTGATGCACGCGAGTCCCGTAACACGCCCTCAGAGCATCTCAATAACTTCTACTGCAACTTTGAAGACATCCGCGACGAGAACTTCGATGGCTTGATCGTTACCGGTGCGCCGCTGGGCCTGGTGGAATTCAACGACGTTGCCTACTGGCCGCAAATCAAGCAGGTGCTGGAGTGGGCTAAGGATCATGTCACTTCTACACTGTTCGTCTGTTGGGCGGTGCAGGCGGCACTCAACATCCTGTATGGTATCCCTAAGCAAACCCGCACCGAGAAACTCTCTGGCGTCTATGAGCATCATATTCTGCATCCTCATGCACTGCTGACCCGCGGGTTTGATGATTCTTTCCTGGCGCCTCACTCGCGCTACGCTGATTTTCCGGCTGCATTGATTCGTGACTACACCGATCTCGAGATTCTGGCGGAAACCGAAGAGGGTGATGCTTATCTCTTTGCCAGTAAAGACAAGCGCATAGCCTTCGTCACCGGCCACCCGGAATATGATCCGGATACGCTGGCCAGTGAATTTTTCCGTGATGTGGAAGCGGGTTTAAATCCGGACGTGCCGTATAACTATTTCCCGCAAAACGATCCTAAGAACAAACCTCGTGCCACCTGGCGCAGCCATGGCAATCTGCTGTTTACGAACTGGCTCAACTACTACGTCTACCAGATCACACCATACGATCTGCGCCACATGAATCCGACGCTGGATTAATCCTCTGACGATCCTCATCCTGTAGCGTTTCAGCTCTCCAGTTAAGGCACCTTCGGGTGCCTTTTTTATTTCCGAAATACACCCCGTCTGTACGAGTATTTTTATTTTTATTGATATCAGTTACTTAATGGTTTTTTGAATTAAAAATGGAAATTGTTTTTGATTTTAATCAAAGGCGAGATAGTCTTAATTCTGCTGAACGAAAACTACTCAACGATCTTTCGTTCGCGTGGGGGAAATGAATTCGGATCAATGACGAGGAGCAGTGCAATGAATCAACAGGCAACCATTATCGATGAACTGGCCTTTACCCAACCGTATGGCGAGCAGGAAAAGCAGATCCTCACTGCCGATGCCGTTGAGTTCCTGACCGAGATGGTAACCCGTTTTACGCCGAAACGTAATAAATTACTGGCGGCACGCCTCCAACAGCAGCAAGACATTGATAACGGAAAGCTACCTGATTTTATTTCGGAAACCGCTTCCATTCGTGAAGGTAACTGGACGATCCGCGGTATCCCGCAGGATTTGCAGGACCGACGCGTCGAGATCACCGGCCCGGTAGAGCGCAAAATGGTGATTAACGCGCTGAATGCCAACGTGAAGGTCTTTATGGCCGATTTTGAAGATTCACTGGCGCCAGACTGGAACAAAGTGATTGATGGCCAGATCAACCTGCGCGATGCGGTTGACGGTACCATCAGTCACACCAATGAAGCTGGCAAAATCTATCAGCTTAAACCCAACCCGGCGGTACTGGTTTGCCGCGTGCGTGGTCTGCATTTACCGGAAAAGCATGTCACCTGGAACGGTGAAGCGATCCCCGGCAGCCTGTTCGACTTTGCGCTGTACTTTTTCCATAACCATAAAAATCTGCTGGCTAAAGGCAGCGGGCCCTACTTCTACCTGCCAAAAACCCAGTCCTGGCAGGAAGCGGCCTGGTGGAGTGACGTCTTCAGTTACACCGAGGATCGTTTTGAACTGCCGCGCGGCACCATCAAGGCCACGCTGCTGATTGAAACCCTGCCGGCGGTTTTCCAGATGGATGAGATTCTGCATGCCCTGCGTGACCATATCGTTGGCCTGAACTGCGGCCGCTGGGATTACATCTTCAGCTACATCAAAACCCTGAAGAATCACCCCGATCGCGTCCTGCCGGATCGTCAGGTGGTGACGATGGATAAATCCTTCCTGAATGCCTATTCGCGTCTGCTGATCAAAACCTGCCACAAGCGCGGCGCCTTCGCGATGGGCGGTATGGCGGCGTTTATTCCCAGTAAAGACAGCGAACGCAACACTCAGGTACTGAACAAAGTGAAGGCCGATAAAGAGCTGGAAGCCAGCAACGGCCATGACGGTACGTGGGTGGCGCATCCCGGACTGGCGGATACCGCCATGGAGGTATTCAACCGCATCCTGGGCAATAACAAAAACCAGCTGCATATAACCCGCGAAGATGATGCCCCCGTCACCGCCGCGCAGCTCCTTGAGCCGTGCGAAGGCGATCGCACCGAAGAGGGAATGCGCGCCAATATCCGCGTGGCCGTGCAGTACATTGAGGCGTGGATCTCCGGCAACGGCTGCGTACCGATTTACGGTCTGATGGAGGATGCCGCCACCGCCGAGATTTCCCGAACCTCTATCTGGCAGTGGATCCATCATCAGAAAACGCTCAGCAACGGCAAGCCCGTCACCAAAGCCCTGTTCCGCCAGATGCTGTCGGAAGAGATGCTTAACATTCAGGAAGAGCTGGGCGAGCACCGCTTCAGCAGCGGCCGCTTCGACGCTGCCGCGCGCCTGATGGAACAGATCACTACCTCAGATGACTTAATCGACTTCCTGACGCTGCCAGGCTACCGCCTGCTGGCCTGATTTCACCACATAACAATATGGAGCATCTGCACATGAAAACCCGTACCCAACAGATCGAAGCATTACAAAATGAGTGGACTCAACCGCGCTGGGAAGGCATTGAGCGCCCGTATAGCGCTGAGGATGTGGTGAAGTTACGCGGTTCGGTTAACCCGGAATGTACCCTCGCGCAGCTGGGTGCCGCCAGAATGTGGCGACTGCTGCACGGCGAGTCGAAGAAAGGCTACATCAACAGCCTCGGCGCTCTGACGGGCGGCCAGGCGTTGCAGCAGGCGAAAGCGGGCATTGAAGCGATCTATTTATCGGGCTGGCAGGTGGCGGCAGACGCCAACCTCGCCGCCAGCATGTACCCGGATCAGTCGCTCTATCCGGCAAACTCTGTCCCGGCGGTGGTAGAGCGGATCAATAACACCTTCCGTCGCGCGGATCAGATCCAGTGGGCGTCCGGCATTGAGCCAAAGGATCCGCGCTTTGTGGATTACTTCCTGCCGATTGTTGCCGACGCCGAGGCGGGCTTTGGCGGGGTGCTGAATGCCTTTGAGCTGATGAAATCGATGATTGAAGCCGGTGCAGCGGCCGTACACTTCGAAGATCAGCTGGCGTCCGTGAAGAAATGCGGGCATATGGGCGGTAAAGTGCTGGTGCCGACTCAGGAGGCGATCCAGAAACTGGTGGCTGCCCGTCTGGCTGCTGACGTGCTGGGCGTCCCGACGCTGGTGATTGCCCGTACCGATGCTGATGCCGCAGACCTGATCACCTCCGATTGCGATCCATACGACAGCCAGTTTATTACCGGCGAACGCACCAGCGAAGGGTTCTATCGCACCCATGCCGGCATTGAGCAGGCCATCAGCCGCGGTCTGGCGTATGCCCCCTATGCCGACCTGGTGTGGTGTGAAACCTCCACCCCGGATCTGGCGCTGGCGAAACGCTTTGCTGATGCCATCCATGCCAAATATCCGGGTAAACTGCTGGCCTACAACTGTTCGCCGTCCTTCAACTGGCAGAAAAATCTGGACGATCAAACGATTGCCAGCTTCCAGCAGGAGCTGTCGGACATGGGCTACAAATATCAGTTCATTACTCTCGCGGGCATTCACAGCATGTGGTTCAACATGTTCGACCTGGCGCACGCTTACGCCCAGGGCGAAGGGATGAAGCACTATGTCGAGAAAGTCCAGCAGCCGGAGTTCGCGGCAAGTCAACAGGGCTACACCTTCGCCTCGCACCAGCAGGAGGTGGGAACAGGCTACTTCGACAGAGTAACCACCATCATTCAGGGCGGCGCCTCCTCTGTGACTGCCCTGACCGGGTCGACCGAAGAAGCGCAGTTCTAACACACCCCTCACCCCAGCCCTCTCCCCACAGGGGAGAGGGAGCAAAGCGGTATTGTGCCAAATTTAACAACCCGCTCCAGTCTATTCCCTCTCCCCTATGGGGAGAGGGGTAGGGTGAGGGGTAAGGGAATCTATGTCGCGTGGCCTGGAGTTACTGATTGCACAGACCATACTGCAGGGCTTTGATGCCCAGTATGGTCGTTTTCTGGAAGTGACGGGCGGGGCGCAGCAGCGCTTCGAGCAGGCCGACTGGCATGCCGTACAGCAGGCCATGAAACAGCGTATTCACCTGTATGATCATCACGTGGGCCTGGTGGTGGAGCAGCTGCGCTGCATCACCGGCAGCATCAGTATTGACGCCGCTTTTTTGCTACGCGTGAAAAGCCATTACACCCAGCTGCTGCCGGATTATCCGCGCTATGAGATTGCGGAAAGCTTTTTCAACTCCGTCTATTGCCGGCTGTTTGACCACCGCGCGCTGTCACCGGAGCGGCTCTTTATTTTCAGCTCTCAGCCCGGGCAGCGTTTTCGCACCCTGCCGCGTCCGCTGGCGAAAGATTTCTATCCCGAACAGGGCTGGGAGGCGTTATTAACGAAAGTGTTAGCCGATTTGCCCCTGCGTCTGCCGTGGCAAAATCGTCCACGTGATGTGGGGTATATCATCGCCCATCTGTCCGAAACGCTCGGTGCGGACAGGCTGCCAGACTGCCATTTGCAGGTGGCGAATGAGTTGTTCTACCGCAACAAAGCCGCCTGGCTGGTGGGTAAGCTGATTACCCCGGACGTCACGCTACCGTTTTTACTGCCTATTCATCGCAGCGATGACGGTGAACTGGCGGTCGATACCTGCCTGACGACCAGCGCCGAAGCCAGCATCGTTTTTGGCTTCGCACGTTCCTATTTTATGGTTTATGCCCCCCTGCCTGGCGCGCTGGTAGAGTGGCTGCGTGAGATCCTGCCCGGTAAAACCACCGCTGAGCTCTATATGGCGATAGGCTGTCAGAAACACGCTAAGACCGAGAGCTATCGGGAATATCTGCACTATGTTTCCCATGCCGATGAGCAGTTTATTGAAGCGCCAGGTATTCGTGGCATGGTGATGCTGGTCTTTACCCTGCCGGGCTTTGACAGGGTATTTAAGGTGATTAAGGATAAATTCGCCCCGCAGAAAGAGATGTCTGCCGCCCACGTACGCGCCTGCTATCAGCTGGTTAAAGAGCACGATCGCGTCGGGCGAATGGCGGATACCCAGGAGTTTGAAAACTTTGTTCTCGATAAGCGGCAGATCGCGCCAGAACTGATGGCGCTGTTGCTCCAGGAAGCGCCAGAAAAAATCAGCGACCTGGGGGACAAAATCATCATCAGCCATCTCTACATTGAGCGGCGGATGGTACCGCTCAATATCTGGCTGGAGCAGTCGGAGGGGCAGGCGTTACACGATGCGATTGAAGAGTACGGCAACGCCATCCGTCAGCTGGCGGCAGCCAATATCTTCCCGGGCGACATGCTGTTTAAAAACTTTGGCGTCACCCGGCACGGACGGGTGGTGTTCTACGACTACGACGAAATCTGCTACATGACGGAAGTGAATTTCCGTGAGATCCCGCCGCCCCGTTATCCGGAAGATGAGCTCGCCAGCGAGCCGTGGTACAGCGTCTCGCCGGGGGATGTTTTCCCGGAGGAATTCCGTCACTGGCTCTGCGCTGACCCGCGCATCGGAACGCTGTTTGAAGAGATGCACGCCGATCTGTTTCGTGCCGATTACTGGCGTGGCCTGCAGACGCGCATTAAGCATGGCCATGTGGAAGATGTCTATGCCTACCGGCGTAAGCAGCGGTTTAGCGTCAGATTTGCGGTGTAAGGTGCGGTCTGATGCCCTCACCCTGTCCCTCTCCCATGGGGAGAGGGAACAAAACTAAAAACGGCAACAAGGTTGCCGTTTTGCATTTATCCCGCAGCCGGGCATGAAAGACTTAACGATTCCCACCATACGCCAGCGTTACCTCTTTGGCGGCCTTAATCACCAGCGCCCCCAGCTCCGTCACGCGGTCATCGGTCACGCGCGAGACAGGCCCGGAGATGGAGATGGCGGCAAAGGGTTCGCGATGCTCGTCATAAATGCAGGCGGCAATACAGCGCAGACCGAGCGCATGCTCTTCGTCATCAAAGGAGTAGCCGCGCTTGCGCGTCAGGGCTAAATCCTCTTTCAGATGCACCGGTGAAACCAGCGTCGCATGGGTATAGGCGTGCAGGCCTTTGCGGTGCAGCAGACCCGTAACCTGCTCCTCGCTGAGCTGGGATAAAAACGCTTTTCCCGCCCCGGAGGCGTGCATTGGCAGTTTGCCACCAATCGGCGCAGACATGCGCATCAGCTGGGTACACTGTACCTGGTCGATAATAATGGCCTGGTGGTCGCTCTGATCCAGTACCGCCAGGTTGACCGTCTCGCCGGAATCCTCCATCAGCTTGCGCAGGATCGGATGGACGATAGCGAGCAGGTTACGGCTCTGCAAAAAGCTGCTGCCGACAATAAACGCGTGTGCACCAACGGACCAGTGGCCCAGCTCGCCCACCTGGCGGACAAAGCCCAGCTGCTGCATGGTGGTCAACAGGCGATGGGTGGTGGAGTTTGGCAGCCCGGCCTGCTGGGCCAGCTCCGTCAGCGCCACGCTGCTGTGCGACTCGGCTATCCATTCGAGGAGCTTTAAACCGCGGGTCAGGGACTGGACTTGACCGCCCGCCTGGGCGGTCGCGGCGGCGGGTTTTCTGCCGCGTTTAGCGGGAACGGTGGCGACCATGGCAGGCTCCTTTTTTCTGTATCGTGGAAATCATTTTCGTTTTATTTGGGTGTTTTGCAACCGTTATCCATACTGATCGGATGAGTTATGTGAACATGTCTCATGTTACCGCGGTGTGACTTTTCCCCTTTGCAAGATTATGCCAGTATGGTCTGCTGGCCTTTTGGCCTGGTTGAGCGTTGTCGGGAGCAAGTGTGAGCAGCAAAGTAGATCAACTGCGTGCGCAGTTAAATGAACGCATTCTGGTACTGGATGGCGGTATGGGCACCATGATCCAGAGCTATCGTCTGAGTGAAGACGACTTTCGCGGCGACCGCTTCGCCGACTGGCCCTGCGATCTGAAAGGTAACAATGACCTGCTGGTGCTCAGCAAGCCAGAGGTTATCGCCGCCATTCATTACGCCTATTTCGAGGCGGGTGCGGATATCGTTGAGACCAACACCTTTAACTCGACAACCATCGCCATGGCGGATTATGAGATGGAATCCCTGTCGGCGGAGATCAACTACGAGGCGGCGAAGCTGGCGCGAGCCTGCGCCGATGAATGGACGGCCCGCACGCCAGAGAAACCGCGCTATGTGGCGGGCGTACTTGGCCCGACTAACCGCACCGCCTCTATCTCGCCGGATGTGAACGATCCGGCTTTCCGTAACATCACCTTTGACCAGCTGGTAACCGCGTATCGCGAGTCCACCAAAGCGCTGGTGGAAGGCGGTGTCGATCTGATTATGATTGAAACGGTCTTCGATACCCTTAACGCCAAAGCCGCCATCTATGCGGTGAAAGAGGAGTTCGAAGCGCTGGGCGTGGATCTGCCGATCATGATCTCCGGCACCATCACCGATGCCTCCGGCCGTACCCTCTCCGGGCAGACGACCGAAGCGTTTTATAACTCCCTGCGTCATGCCGATGCCCTGAGCTTTGGTCTGAACTGTGCTCTGGGGCCGGACGAACTGCGCCAGTATGTGCAGGAGCTGTCGCGCATTGCGGAGTGCTACGTCACTGCCCACCCGAACGCCGGCCTGCCAAACGCCTTTGGCGAGTATGATCTCGACGCTGCGACCATGGCGGCGCAGATCCGCGAGTGGGCCGAAGCCGGGTTCCTGAATATCGTCGGCGGCTGCTGTGGTACTACGCCGGAGCACATTGCCGCCATGAGCAATGCGGTGGCGGGCCTGGCGCCACGTAAGCTGCCCGGGCTGCCGGTGGCCTGCCGACTTTCCGGTCTTGAGCCGCTGAATATTGGCGATGACAGCCTGTTTGTGAACGTGGGCGAACGTACCAACGTTACCGGTTCCGCAAAGTTCAAGCGCCTGATCAAAGAAGAGAAATACAGCGAAGCGCTGGACGTTGCCCGCCAGCAGGTAGAAAACGGCGCGCAGATCATTGATATCAACATGGATGAGGGGATGCTCGACGCCGAAGCGGCGATGGTGCGTTTTCTCAACCTGATCGCAGGTGAACCGGACATTGCCCGCGTGCCGATTATGATCGACTCCTCGAAATGGGAAGTGATCGAAAAGGGGCTGAAGTGCATTCAGGGTAAAGGCATCGTTAACTCCATCTCGATGAAAGAGGGGATTGAGCCTTTCATCCATCACGCGAAAATGGTGCGTCGCTACGGTGCCGCCGTGGTGGTGATGGCCTTTGATGAAGTGGGCCAGGCGGATACCCGCGAGCGCAAAATTGAAATTTGCCGCCGCGCGTACCAGATTTTGACCGAAGAGGTCGGCTTCCCACCGGAAGACATCATCTTTGACCCGAACATCTTTGCCGTCGCAACCGGGATTGACGAGCATAACAACTATGCGCAGGACTTTATCGGCGCCTGTGAAGACATCAAGCGTGAACTGCCGCACGCGCTGATCTCCGGCGGTGTCTCCAACGTGTCGTTCTCGTTCCGCGGCAACGACCCGGTGCGTGAGGCGATCCACGCGGTGTTCCTCTATTACGCCATCCGTAACGGGATGGATATGGGGATCGTCAACGCCGGTCAGCTGGCCATTTATGACGACCTGCCGGCGGAGCTGCGCGACGCGGTTGAAGATGTGATCCTCAACCGCCGTGACGACGCCACGGAGCGCATGCTGGAGCTGGCCGAAAAATATCGCGGCAGCAAAGCCGATGACGGCGCTAACGTCCAGCAGGCGGAGTGGCGCTCATGGGACGTGAAAAAGCGTCTCGAATACTCGCTGGTAAAAGGCATCACCGAGTTTATCGAACTGGATACCGAAGAGGCGCGCCAGCAGGCCGAACGTCCGATTGAAGTGATCGAAGGGCCGCTGATGGACGGCATGAATGTGGTCGGCGACCTGTTTGGCGAGGGCAAAATGTTCCTGCCGCAGGTGGTGAAATCGGCCCGCGTGATGAAGCAGGCGGTAGCTTATCTGGAACCCTATATTGAGGCCAGCAAAGAGAAAGGCTCCAGTAACGGCAAAATGGTGATCGCCACGGTGAAAGGCGACGTGCACGACATCGGCAAAAACATCGTCGGCGTGGTGCTGCAGTGTAATAACTACGAGATTATCGATCTTGGCGTGATGGTGCCGGCGGAGAAAATCCTCAAAACCGCGCGCGAAGTGAATGCCGATCTGATTGGCCTCTCCGGACTGATTACCCCGTCGCTGGATGAGATGGTGAACGTGGCGAAAGAGATGGAGCGCCAGGGCTTTACCCTGCCGCTGCTGATTGGCGGCGCCACCACCTCGAAGGCGCACACGGCGGTGAAGATCGAGCAGAACTACAGCGGACCGACGGTGTACGTGCAGAACGCCTCGCGCACGGTTGGCGTGGTATCGGCGCTGCTGTCCGCGACCCAGCGCGACGACTTTGTCGCCAGAACCCGCAAAGAGTATGAAACGGTGCGCATTCAGCACGGGCGCAAAAAGCCACGCACGCCGCCGGTAACGCTGGCTGCGGCGCGGGATAACGACCTGGCCTTTGACTGGTCGAGCTATACGCCGCCGGTTGCCCATCGCCTGGGTGTTCAGACGGTGACGGCCAGCATCGAAACCCTGCGTAACTACATCGACTGGACCCCGTTCTTTATGACCTGGTCGCTGGCCGGAAAATACCCGCGCATTCTCGAAGATGAAGTGGTGGGTGAAGAGGCGCAGCGCCTGTTCAAAGATGCTAACGACCTGCTGGACAAGCTCAGCGCGGAGAAAACCCTTAACCCGCGCGGCGTGGTGGGGCTGTTCCCGGCGAACCGCGTGGGGGATGACATCGAAATCTATCGCGATGAAACCCGCACCCACGTGCTGGCGGTCAGCCACCATCTGCGCCAGCAGACCGAGAAAATCGGTTTTGCTAACTACTGTCTGGCCGATTTTGTCGCGCCGAAGCTGAGTGGTAAAGCGGACTACATTGGCGCGTTTGCCGTGACCGGCGGGCTGGAGGAGGACGCGCTGGCGGAGGCCTTTGAAGCGCAGCACGATGATTACAACAAAATCATGATCAAGGCGATTGCCGACCGTCTGGCAGAGGCCTTTGCTGAATATCTGCATGAGCGGGTGCGTAAGGTGCACTGGGGCTATGCGGCTAATGAAAACCTCAGCAATGAGGAGCTGATCCGCGAGAACTACCAGGGGATTCGCCCGGCGCCAGGCTACCCGGCCTGCCCGGAACATACCGAGAAAGGCACCATCTGGCAGCTTCTGGATGTCGAAGCCCATACCGGCATGAAGCTCACCGAGTCTTTCGCCATGTGGCCGGGGGCGTCGGTTTCCGGCTGGTATTTCAGTCATCCTGACAGCAAGTACTACGCCGTGGCACAGGTCCAGCGCGATCAGGTGGAAGATTATGCCCTGCGTAAAGGCATGAGCGTGGCAGAAGTGGAGCGCTGGTTAGCGCCAAATCTCGGCTACGATGCCGACTGACCTGGCTTACTTGCCAGCGTGCACCAGGGCTGTCCTCACCCGGGTCACGTACTCTGTGTACGTTCCCCTCACTGCGGGCAGTCCGTGTGCAATCTGACTGCGCCGCCGACGGTCAGGGTCCGGCTCACGTCACGTTTCCTTACAACAAACAGGGCACCCAATGGGTGCCCTGTCTCTTTATTACATTTAAGCCCTTATACTGGAATAAGGTTCAGCGATCCGCGCCACAACGTTGGCCGGATAAGGCGTAGCCGCCATCCGGTACTACCGCGCGCAACGAACCGCAGGAAAACGTATTACGAAAAGGAGAACCTGTATCCGTGCTGACTCTGCTACATCTGCTTTCTGCCGTGGCGTTGCTGGTCTGGGGCACCCATATCGTCCGTACCGGCGTGATGCGCGTTTTTGGCGCCCGTTTACGTACCGTTCTTAGCCGCAGCGTTGAGAAAAAACCGCTCGCGTTCTGTGCAGGCATTGGCGTAACGGCGCTGGTGCAAAGCAGCAATGCCACCACCATGCTGGTCACTTCGTTTGTGGCCCAGGACCTGGTGGCGCTGACGCCCGCGCTGGTCATCGTTCTTGGTGCCGACGTCGGGACCGCGCTGATGGCGCGGGTGTTAACTTTCGATCTCTCCTGGCTGTCGCCGCTGCTGATCTTCATCGGCGTGATATTTTTCCTTGGACGTAAGCAGACCCGCGCCGGACAGCTGGGGCGCGTGGGGATTGGACTTGGACTGATTTTGCAGGCGCTGGAGCTGATCGTTCAGGCCGTCACCCCCATTACCCAGGCGAGTGGCGTTCAGGTTATTTTCGCCTCGCTGACCGGGGATATCATGCTGGATGCGTTGATTGGCGCGGTGTTTGCGCTTATCAGCTACTCCAGCCTGGCGGCGGTGCTGTTAACCGCCACTCTTACCGCGGCAGGGATTATCTCCTTCCCGGTGGCCCTGTGTCTGGTGATTGGCGCCAACCTTGGCTCCGGCCTGCTGGCGGTACTTAACAACAGCGCCGCCAACGCCGCGGCCCGTCGCGTGGCGCTCGGCAGCCTGCTGTTTAAGCTGGTGGGAAGCCTGATTATTCTGCCGTTCGTTAACCCGCTGGCGAACCTGATGGATAACCTGTCGCTGCCGGAATCGGAAATGGTGATCTACTTCCATGTTTTCTACAACCTGGTGCGCTGCGTGGCGATGGTACCTTTTGCAGGCCCCATGGCGCGCTTCTGTGAACGTATCATCCGCGATGAACCGGAGCTCGACACCCGTCTGAAACCGAAGCATCTGGATACTACCGCGCTGGATACCCCGGCGCTGGCGCTGGCCAACGCCGCCCGTGAAACGCTGCGCATGGGCGATGCGATGGAGCTGATGCTGGAGGGGCTGAAAAAGGTGGTGCACGGCGAGCCGCGGGAGGAGAAAGCGCTGCGTAAACTCGCCGACGATATCAACGTGCTTTATACCGCCATCAAACTCTACCTGGCGCGAATGCCAAAAGATGAGCTGGCGGAAGAGGAGTCCCGCCGCTGGGCGGAGATCATCGAGATGTCCCTCAACCTCGAGCAGGCTTCCGATATCGTCGAGCGCATGGGCAGTGAAATCGCCGACAAATCACTGGCGGCCCGCAGAGCGTTCTCCCTGGAAGGGATCCAGGAGCTGGATGCGCTGCACGATCAGCTCCTGAGCAACCTGAAGCTGGCAATGTCGGTCTTTTTCTCCGGGGATGTGCCCAGCGCACGCCGTCTGCGTCGTAACAAGCACCGGTTCCGCATCCTCAACCGCCGCTATTCCCACGCGCACGTTGACCGACTGCACCAGCAGAACGTGCAAAGTATCGAGACCAGCTCCCTGCACCTGGGGTTGCTGGGTGATATGAAACGTCTGAACTCTCTGTTCTGCGCGGTGGCCTACAGCGTGATGGAGCAGCCGGATGAGGATGATGGCCGGGATGAGTATTAATCTGGATAACGCCTCGCAGAACTAAACGGCGGGGCGTGACGATACTCTTCTGGCGCGCTACCGTGAAGCCCTCATTTTCCCGGAGGTTATAGAAAATGCTCATTTACTACGCTACGCTGCAACACATCATGCGCATTGCTACGGGGGGCCTCATGCGCACCAGGCCAGGCATAAAAAAATCGGTGAATGTCTCTCTGTCGGCAGAGGTGCTGGAACAGGCACGTCAACTTAACATCAATCTGTCAGCTGTTTTGACTGAGGCATTGATGGAAAAATTTCGTGAAAATAAACGGGCGGAGTGGCTGCGGGATAACGCCTCTTCCATTGAAGCGGTAAACCCGTGGGTAGAAGAAAACGGCTCATTCAGTGATTTTCAGCGGCCGTTCTGATGAAGCAGTTCTTTGCTTATCAGAATAGAGGGCCCGGAAAAGGCGTTTATCCTTATCTGGTTAATCTTCAGCATCCGGTTGCCAGTGTGTTAAAGCATGTGCTGGTGGCGCCAGCGATCGAATTATCTCAACTGTCGGGCAGTAAGCCGCCTGCCAAAATTTGCCCGGTGGTCGACATAGCCGGAACGTCACATGTGGTGATGACGCATATGATAGCGGGGATCCCGGCAAAAGAGGTTGGCGAGCGTATTGCTGATTTAACCATGAAAGAACGGCATTACGGGATGCTCTCGATTTTCTCATCAATGGGTACTAACCCATTTTTGTTGCCCGCAACCTAAGGTATATTTCGCCTCTACAGGAGAAATTATGCTGCCAACACAATCCACCCGATTAAACAAATACATTAGCGAGAGCGGGATCTGCTCGCGCCGCGAGGCTGACCGTTACATCGAACAGGGCAACGTGTTTATCAACGGTAAACGCGCCACTATTGGCGATCAGGTCGTCCCGGGCGACGTGGTTAAAGTGAATGGTCAGGCGATTGAGCCCCGTAATGCAGAAGACCTGGTATTTATCGCGCTGAATAAACCGGTTGGCATTGTCAGTACCACGGAAGATGGCGAGCGCGACAACATCGTGGATTTCGTCAACCACAGCAGCCGCATCTTCCCGATTGGCCGCCTGGATAAAGACTCCCAGGGGCTGATTTTCCTCACCAACCACGGCGACCTGGTCAACAAGATCCTGCGTGCCGGTAACGACCACGAGAAAGAGTACATCGTCACGGTCAACAAACCGGTGACCGACGAGTTCATTCGCGGCATGGGGGCGGGCGTCCCGATCCTCGGTACGGTCACGAAAAAGTGCAAGGTGAAGAAAGAAGCACCGTTCGCGTTTCGTATTACCCTGGTTCAGGGGTTAAACCGGCAGATCCGCCGCATGTGTGAACATTTCGGTTTTGAAGTGACGAAGCTGGAACGCACGCGCATCATGAACGTCAGCCTCTCCGGCATCCCGCTGGGTGAGTGGCGCGATCTTACCGACGATGAGCTGATCGAGCTGTTTAAGCTTATTGAGAATTCGTCCTCAGAAGCGAAGCCAAAAGCCAAAGCGAAGCCGAAAACCCAGGGGATCAAACGCCCGGTGGTCAAGGCCCCGCAAGCGGAAGAGAAAAGCCGTGCAAAACCGGCCGGAAACGGAAAACGCTTTACTCAGCCCGGGCGCAAAAAGAAAGGGCGCTGATTAGCGCCTTCCACGGGTTGGGGTATTGGCCGACCAGGAAAATGTCGCCTCTTTATCCACCTTATAAGCCTGCTCTTTTCTCAGCTTGCGGGCTTTTTTGGCGTCCAGCTCACGCTGCGCCATCAGTTTGTCGATGTACTCTTTTTTGAGGTGATTGGTTTCGGCGTTGGTCAACAGACGGCCATGGGCGATACGCGCGCGGTCAAGCAGGGTTTTGAGTTCGCGCTGCTCGCTTTCTGTCATCTCTTTCTGGGTCAATCTTGGTGTGGACATACCTGAAGCCTCCTGTGAAAGAGGCTTCAGTGTAAAGCATGCCTTCGCTGCGGCGAAGCTGAATTAACCTTCTTTCAGCACATCGCTTTTCGCGGGTTCATCAACAGGCTTACCTGACCAGTAACCTGCCAGCAGCGAGCCGGAAAGGTTATGCCATACCGAGAACAGCGCGCCAGGCAGAGCCGCCAGCGGCGAGAAGTAAATTTTGCCGAGCGCGGCGGCGAGACCGGAGTTCTGCATTCCCACTTCAATTGCCAGCGTGCGGCAGGTGGATTCGTCAAAGCCGAACAGCTTCCCGCCCCAGTAACCGCCCATCAGGCCGATAGCGTTATGCAGGATCACCGCAATAATGACCACAAAGCCGACCGAGGCGATGTGGGCGGCAGAGCCAGCCACCACCGCGCTGATGATCGCCAGAATACAGACCATCGAAAATGCCGGCAGGTATGGTTCAACGGCTTTCACCACGCGTGGGAACAGATGATGGATAACCAGCCCCAGCGCAATCGGGATCACCACGATTTGCAGAATGCTCAGCAGCATCCCCATTACATCCACCTGGATGTGGGCATCTACGTACAGACGCGTCAGCAGCGGGGTCGCCACCACGCCCACCAGCGTAGAGACGGAGGAGATGGTCACCGACAGCGCCACATCTCCTTTCGCCAGATAGATCATCACGTTGGAGGCCGTACCGCTGGCCACGCTGCCAACCAGCACCATTCCGGCGGAGAGATCCGGCGGCATCTTAAAGACAATCGCCAGCGCCCATGCCGCCAGCGGCATCACCAGGTAATGCAGGAAGATCCCCGCCGCGACCGGAGCCGGACGTGACAGCACGCGTTTAAAATCGTCGAGTTTCAGGTGCACGCCCATGCCGAACATGATCAGCATCAGCAGCGTAGTGACCCACGGGCCGATAGCGGTAAAGGTGGTTGGGGTGTAATAGGCTAAAACAGAGAGCAGCAGCGCCCATAAAGGGAACAGCCGGGTGATGGCGGATAACATACGGATTCCTTGCGATTTGTTGTGTCATGTAGTTATAAAAAAGCCGGGATCGAGCCCGGCTTAGAGATAGTGTTTATCCTGCTAATGAATTTTATTCAACCAAATTTTCTTCATGATCCCGGGTGGAGGCTTTCCCAGCTCAGCCCAAAGCGGGCAAGATATTTGCGCAGCCGGTCAGCATCGTTAGGATTGACCTTTTTCAGCCGGGAGACTGCAAAGAGTTCGCGCCCGGCCTCGGATAATGAGGCGCTACGACGGCATACCTCCAGCACGGTTTCCAGCTGCCGCTGGTCGAAGAGATCGAGTTCCATGGCAGTTGATGATGTGGCGGTTTGCCAGCTCTCCTGCAGCCTGAGGATCTCTTCCTCAACAAGCGCGAAGGTGATGCGCCCTTGATCCGCAAGCGTGGCCATCCGTGCCACAGAGGAGCCCAGTTCACGAAAGTTTCCGCGCCATAATGCCTGAGGCGAGTCAGCAAAACGCAGATAGTGCTCGCGTGCCTCTTTGTCGAAGCGAACCTGAGACTGCGTTTCGGCCGCAAAGCGTTGCAGCTCGTACTCCACGTTAGGGGCGATATCTTCCCGGCGCTGCGCCAGGCCGGGCAGGGCAAAACTCCACATATTGATACGCGCATACAGATCTTCCCGGAAGCGCCCTTCCGCCACCCACTGCCGCATATCCCGGTGCGTACCAGCTATCAGCTGAAAATCGCTTCTGACCTCTTTATCGGAGCCAAACGGGAAGAAGGTTTTTTCTTCGATTGCTTTCAACAGCATGGCCTGTTCGTCGAGGCCAAGTTCAGCGATCTCATCTAAAAACAACACGCCGCCATCGGCCTCGCGCAGCAGTCCGGCGCGGGCCGTGGCGGCCCCGGTAAACGCCCCTTTGACATGGCCGAAAAGGGTCGACATGGCGTTATCACCCCGCAGCGTGGCGCAGTTTATCGCTACCAGCCTGCCTGTCAGCTGATGGCGGGATTGCTTCAGCTGATAGATGCGGTTGGCGAGAAACGATTTTCCGGCCCCCGTTGGGCCAGTCAGCAGAAGCGGGGCAGTCGAGCGCAGCGCCACACGTTCAATCTGGTCGATCAGGGCGTTGAATGTCGCGTTGCGGGTATCAATTCCGGCTTTCAGAAACGAAACGGATTCCTGCTGTTCACGCTGAAAGCGGCTGGTTAATGTGGCATAGCGGCTTAAATCCAGGTCGATGATCGAGTAGCGTCCGACGGGGACTGCCTCTTCTGGCGCATCCCTGCTGGCGGGGCCAGTCTGGATCAGGCTGGCGGGGAGATACCGCGCTTCGGTTAACAAAAACCAGCAGATCTGCGCCACGT
Organism: Leclercia adecarboxylata; assembly: GCF_035787115.1. Lineage (GTDB taxonomy): Bacteria > Pseudomonadota > Gammaproteobacteria > Enterobacterales > Enterobacteriaceae > Enterobacter > Enterobacter adecarboxylatus_E. The sequence goes on from NZ_JALKTL010000003.1 coordinate 17,338, forward strand.
GGGTGCCGGTGGTGATATGCACCAGGTACTCTTCATGTTCGGTGTCAAACTTGTAGTGGGTGGCGAAGTCGAGAAAGGCGGCGTAGACCTCTTCAAAATCCCAGGGATCGATAATGGTGACGGGACACGGGCGTACAGTGGTATGGGGTGAAAGCAGCCTGATATCTTCCACTATCTGTTCCGCCATCCCGCGATCCTGAGGCTGGTAAAGCAGCTCAAGCCGATCGACGGGGAGATCGGGCTGCTGGCAAAGCCCGACCGTTGGGCGCCATTTGCGTAAGCGATTGGCCCGCTTACCGCGTTTGTCCATCACCGTTCCCAGTACCCCAATAACTACCCGCCGCTTGTTCATGTTTATCCTGAAAGATAAATGTCGATACCAAAAGATAAAAACATTCTCCGGGTTAAGCAATATCTGGAGAAAGGGTGAAAATAAAAGTAATTTTAATCAAATAGATATGTTTTTTATGCGCAGGCTGAATGTTCTGGCACGCTTCTGGCAATACTTTCCCGTAACAGACAATGTAAAGGGTGGTCGCGAACGATTCAGACCGCCCTGAGGATGAGCCCAATGAAACAGAATGATTTTGATGTGTTAACGGCGCAGCACAGCGCACCGGTAAAAATGTGGACGCACGGGGTGCCCGTTGAACCCGAAGCGCGTGAGCAGCTGCTGAATACCGCAAAGATGCCGTTTATTTTTAAACATCTTGCGGTGATGCCGGATGTGCATCTCGGAAAAGGGTCCACCATTGGCAGCGTGATCCCCACCAAAGGGGCCATCATTCCGGCGGCGGTGGGAGTGGATATCGGCTGCGGGATGATTGCCGTGCGGACATCGCTTCTGGCAGGCGACCTGCCGGATAACCTCCACGGGCTGCGTAGCGCCATTGAACAGGCGGTGCCGCATGGGCGCACCAGTACCCGCTCCCGTCGCGATAAGGGGGCGTGGGAAAAAACGCCGGACGAAGTCGATAGCCACTGGGCACACCTGGCGCCGCGTTTTAAACGGCTGACGGATAAATATCCGCAACTGTTGAAAACCAATAACCATCAGCATCTGGGGACGCTGGGCACCGGGAACCACTTTATCGAGATCTGCCTGGATGAGCAGGATCGCGTCTGGGTGATGCTGCACAGCGGCTCGCGTGGGGTCGGCAATGCTATCGGCAATGTATTTATCACCCTGGCCCAGCAGGATATGCAGCAGCATATCGCCAATCTTCCTGACAGGAATCTGGCCTATTTCCAGGAGGGGAGTCGTCACTATAACGATTACATCGAAGCCGTGGAGTGGGCGCAGGATTTTGCGCGTCATAACCGCGAGGTAATGATGTCTCGCGTGCTGGCCGCGCTCTCGCGCATTGTGCCAAAGCCTTTCCTGACCCAGCAGGAGGCGGTGAATTGTCATCACAACTATGTGCAGAAAGAGCGTCATTTTGGTGAAGACGTGCTGGTGACGCGCAAAGGCGCTGTGTCGGCACAGAAGGGCGAGATGGGGATTATCCCCGGCTCGATGGGTGCAAAGAGCTTTATCGTTCGCGGTCTGGGCAATGAAGAGAGCTTCTGCTCCTGCAGTCACGGCGCAGGGCGAGTGATGAGCCGTACCGCGGCCAAAAAACGCTTCACCGTGGCGGATCAGGTTCGCGCCACCGCACACGTCGAGTGCAGAAAAGACAGCGAGGTTATCGATGAGATCCCGATGGCCTATAAAAACATCGACGCCGTGATGGCGGCGCAAGCTTCACTGGTGGAAATCGTCCATACCTTGCGCCAGGTGGTATGTGTAAAAGGATAAAAAATGGCTGATAACGGTGTAGATGCCGCCATGCGCGAGCGTGTGCGGCAGCAACTCAACGATATAGAACAACGCTTCAACGTTGCCGTGTTGTATGCCTGTGAATCGGGCAGCCGGGGCTGGGGCTTTGCGTCACCGGATAGCGATTATGACGTGCGCTTCCTGTATGTGCATAAACCTGACTGGTATTTGCGCGTAGAGCCGCAGCGGGACGTGATCGAACTGCCGATAGATGACGAACTTGATGTGAGCGGCTGGGAGTGGCGCAAGGCGCTTGGCTTGCTGAAAGCGGCCAACCCCACGCTGATTGAGTGGCTGGATTCGCCGGTTGTCTATCAGCAGAACGACACGGCGATCACGCAATTACGCGCGCAGGTGCCTGCATGGTTTTCCCCCCTGCGTGCACGCTGGCACTACTACGCTATGGCGCGTAAAAATTTCCGCGGTTACTTACAGGGAACAGAGGTGCGGCTGAAGAAGTATTTTTACGTCTTACGTCCGCTGTTAGCGGTGCGGTGGGTAGAAGCCGGAAAAGGTGTGCCGCCGATGCGTTTTGCCGAACTGCTGGCGGGAAGCGAGCTTGATGCGCCGTTACGTCAGGAAATCGATGCCCTACTGGCGATAAAACAGCGTGCCGGAGAAGCACAATACGGCCCCAGACGTCCTTTGCTGCATGCCTTCATTACCCAGGAACTGGCGCGAGGCGAAAACCCGCCTACGCTGCCCGACAGCCGGGACGGTGATATCACCTCGCTGGATGCGTTGCTGATGAGAACGGTGCTGGCAGGATAAAAAAATGGCCCGGATATCCGGGCCATTTTTCTGTCATTCAAACAGATTATGATGCAGCTTCTGAACGACCTGCTCGGCTTCGGCGCCCGGCACCAGGAAGCACAGGTTGTAGCTGGATGCGCCGTAGCAAATCATGCGGATGTTGAACGGTTCCATCACGCCAAACACCTCTTTGCCTACACCACAGGCGCGGGACAGCTCGTTACCGATGATTGCCACCAGGGCGAGATCTTCTTCTACCTCAACGCGGCACAGCTCGGAAAGCTCCATCAGCAGGGACTGCGTCAGCAGGGTGTCGCCGGTAGAGGTCGAGCCGGTAGTGTCCAGCGTCAGGGCGATGTTCACTTCTGAGGTGGTGACCAGATCCACCGAGATACTGTGGCGCGCCAGAATGCTAAACACGTCTGCCAGGAAGCCGCGGGAGTGCAGCATGCTCAGGCTGTGCAGGGTCAGCAGGGTCTGTTTGCGACGCAGGGCGATGGCGCGGAACAGCGGTGGGTTTTCAGTGGTGTTGCACACCATGGTGCCGCCCGCTTTCGGATCTTTGCTGGAGCCCACGAACACCGGGATGTCGCTGCGCACCGCAGGCAGCAGGGTCGCCGGATGCAGAACTTTGGCGCCGAAGGTTGCCATCTCGGCGGCTTCTTCAAAGGCGATGACATCAATACGTTTTGCCGCAGGCACCACGCGTGGATCGGTAGTGTAGATGCCCGGTACGTCCGTCCAGATATCCACGCGGGAAGCGCTCAGGGCTTCGCCCAGCAGTGCCGCCGTGTAATCGCTGCCGCCACGGCCAAGCGTGGTGGTGCGGCCTTTGGCTTCGCTACCGATAAAGCCCTGGGTAATTACAATCCCTTCAGCCAGACGCGGTGCCAGCTGCTGGGCGGTCAGTTCGGCGATGGTAGCGATTTCCGGCTCGGCGCGGCCAAAACGGTCGCTGGTGCGCAGCACTTTACGCACGTCGAACCACTGCGCCTGAACGTTACGCTCACGCAGCACTTCAACAAACAGCAGCGTCGACATCAGCTCGCCATGGCTTACCAGCTCGTCAGTCAGGGCAGTGGAGGTTGCCAGAGAGGCAGCTTCGGCCAGAGTGATGATATTTTCCAGCAGGCGCTCAATCTCTTCGCTGATCACGCTTGGATCGCGCAGACGGCTAAGGATATCGAACTGAATTTTGTGCAGCGCTTCCAGCTTTGCCTGGCGCTCGCTGGCTTCCAGCCCCTCTGCCAGGGCAACCAGCAGATTAGTAACGCCAGCCGAAGCGGACAACACCACCAGCCGGGTATCAGGATCGGCCAGCACCACATCGGCGCTGCGGTTCATGGCATCAAAATCGGCCACGCTGGTACCGCCAAATTTGGCGACAACAAAACTCGTCATAACAACCTCGTGTCAGGGAAGGAAAAAAGCGACCATGGCACAAGGACAAAATAGTTTTATCGGTGCAGGCGCAAATACCGTGTGTATAAATAAAATGTGTGAAGGATCCTGTCAACGCTGGGATTATGCGGATTTTTCATGCTGCATTCCATATGAGAAACAGGACTTATAACAGCTCTGTTTTTGGTGCTTTTGCACCGCACTTGATGCAGGCCAGGGCAATGGCATAAAAACCATCACAATTTTTAGCGACAGAGGCTACAATCGACCGAGGTCACAATTCTCAATTCAGAAGAGTATTGCTATGAAAAATATCAATCCAACGCAGACTGCAGCCTGGCAGGCATTACAGAAACACTTTGATGAGATGAAAGACGTTACTATCGCGGAGCTGTTCGCGAAAGACGGCGATCGTTTCAATAAGTTCTCCGCGACCTTCGACGATCGGATGCTGGTGGATTTTTCCAAAAACCGCATCACCGAAGAGACGCTGGCAAAACTGCAGGATCTGGCGAAAGAGACCGATCTGAGCGGCGCTATCAAGTCCATGTTCTCCGGCGAGAAGATTAACCGCACCGAAGATCGCGCCGTGCTGCATGTTGCACTGCGTAACCGTAGCAATACCCCAATTATCGTTGACGGCAAAGACGTGATGCCGGAAGTCAACTCCGTGCTGGAAAAGATGAAAACCTTCTCTGAAGCAATCATCTCAGGTCAGTGGAAAGGCTATACCGGCAAAGCGATCACCGACGTGGTAAACATCGGTATCGGCGGCTCCGACCTCGGCCCGTTCATGGTGACCGAAGCGCTGCGCCCTTACAAAAACCACCTCAACATGCACTTTGTCTCTAACGTCGATGGTACTCACATTGCCGAAGTGCTGAAAAAAGTAAACCCGGAAAGCACCCTGTTCCTGGTAGCGTCCAAGACCTTCACCACTCAGGAAACCATGACCAACGCCCACAGCGCGCGCGACTGGTTCCTGAAAACGGCCGGTGACGAGCAGCACGTGGCGAAACACTTCGCGGCGCTCTCCACTAACGCCAAAGCGGTTGGCGAGTTCGGTATCGACACCGCCAATATGTTTGAATTCTGGGACTGGGTTGGCGGTCGTTACTCCCTGTGGTCCGCTATCGGTCTGTCTATCATCCTCTCCGTGGGCTACGACAACTTCGTTGAGCTGCTCTCCGGCGCACACGCGATGGATAAACACTTCTCAACTACCGCGCCCGAGAAAAACCTGCCGGTACTGCTGGCGCTGATCGGCATCTGGTACAACAACTTCTTCGGTGCTGAAACCGAAGCGATCCTGCCTTACGACCAGTACATGCACCGTTTCGCGGCCTACTTCCAGCAGGGCAATATGGAATCCAACGGTAAATACGTTGACCGTAACGGCAACGCCGTGGATTACCAGACCGGCCCGATCATCTGGGGCGAGCCAGGCACCAACGGCCAGCACGCGTTCTACCAGCTGATCCACCAGGGCACCAAAATGGTACCGTGCGATTTCATCGCCCCGGCCATTACCCATAACCCGCTGTCTGACCACCATCCGAAGCTTCTGTCGAACTTCTTCGCGCAAACCGAAGCGCTGGCGTTCGGGAAAGCGCGTGATGTGGTTGAGCAGGAGTATCGCGACCAGGGTAAAGATCCGGCTACACTGGACCACGTTGTGCCGTTCAAAGTGTTCGAAGGCAACCGTCCGACCAACTCCATCCTGCTGCGTGAAATTACCCCGTTCAGCCTGGGCGCGCTGATTGCCCTGTATGAGCACAAGATCTTCACCCAGGGCGCTATCCTGAACATCTTTACCTTTGACCAGTGGGGCGTGGAGCTGGGCAAACAGCTGGCTAACCGCATTCTGCCGGAGCTGGGTGACAGCCAGGAGATTAGCAGCCACGACAGCTCTACTAACGGTCTGATTAACCGTTATAAAGACTGGCGCGCATAATTTTGCCGTTGTGAAAAATGCCGGGCGGCACTGCGTTTGCCCGGCCTACAGGTTACGTAGGCCCGGTAAGCGCAGCGCTGCCGGGCGTACTGAACAAAATATAAACAAAAAATATAGATCCCCGTCACAATTTTGCGTTATACAGGAACCTCGCCCCGGAGAATGAGGTGCTGTATGACATCCCTGACTCGCCCGCGCGTTGAGTTTATCTCAACCATTCTGCAGACTGTGCTCAACCTGGGTCTGCTGAGCCTTGGCCTGATCCTGGTCATCTTCCTCGGTAAAGAGACGGTACATCTGGCTGATGTGCTTTTTGCCCCTGAGCAATCCAGCAAATACGAGCTGGTTGAAGGGCTGGTGGTTTACTTCCTCTACTTTGAATTTATCGCCCTGATCGTGAAGTACTTTCAGTCTGGCTTTCACTTCCCGCTGCGTTACTTTATCTACATTGGCATCACCGCGATTGTGCGATTGATCATTGTCGATCACAAATCGCCTCTCGACGTGTTGCTCTATTCGGCGGCCATTCTGCTGCTGGTGGTGACACTCTGGCTGTGCAACTCGAAGCGTCTGAAACGGGAATAAAAAAGGGCGGCCCGAGGGCCGCCGAAAACAGTCACAAGTCTGGATTAATACAGCAAGGCAAAGTTGAGGGTTGCAGTGGAATAACAATGATGATTAACCTTTTACGCCCCCTGCGGTCAGGCCGTTGACCAGCCAGCGCTGGGCCAGCAGGAACACCACGGTAATCGGGATAGCAGAGAGCACAGCGGCTGCGGCAAAGTCGCCCCACAGGTAGTTTTGCGGGTTGAGGTATTGCTGCATGCCTACCGCCAGGGTGTAGCTGTTCACATCACGCAGCAGCAGTGACGCGACCGGCACTTCAGTGATGGCGGCGATAAACGACAGAATAAACACCACCGCCAGAATCGGTACGGAGAGCGGCAGCAGCACCAGACGGAACGCCTGCCACGGCGTCGCGCCATCCAGCGACGCGGCCTCTTCCAGCGAATTGTCGATAGTTTCGAAATAGCCTTTGATGGTCCAGACGTGCAGCGCGATACCGCCGAGATAGGCGAAGATCACCCCGCCGTGGGTGTTCAGGCCGATAAAGGGCACGTACTGGCCGAGGCGGTCAAACAACGCATACAGGGCGACCAGCGACAGTACCGCCGGGAACATCTGGAAAATCAGCATCCCTTTCAGCAGCGTCGCTTTACCCGGGAAACGCATACGGGCAAAGGCGTAAGCACAGGTGGTGGAAAGCGTCACGATACCGATGGCGGTAATGGTAGCGACTTTCACCGAGTTCCACAGCCACAGCAGCACCGGGAACGGCGGCGGGGTAACGCGGCCATCGGCGTGCTCCACGCTGAAGCCCAGCGCCAGTTTCCAGTGCTCCCAAGAGATCTCATCCGGGATCAGGCTGCCGGTGGCGAAGTTACCCGAACGCAGGGAGATGGCGATAACCATCAGCAGCGGGAACATGATGGCCGCGATAAAGATCAGCAGCCCCAGGTGGGTGACCAGTAAACGTAGTTTCTGTGATTTGGGTTGGACCATAGCCATTTTCAGTACCCTCCTTAGTCAAACTTCATGCGGGTTGCTTTCAGGTTCACGATGGCCAGCGCGCCCACCAGCAGGAAGATCAGGGTGGCAATCGCTGCCGCCAGACCAAAGTCCTGGCCGCCGCCGCCTTCGAAGGCGATACGGTAGGTGTAGCTCACGAGCAGGTCGGTATAGCCTGCGGGCGTGGTGGTGCCGAGACGGTCCGGGCCACCGTTGGTCAACAGCTGAATCAGCACGAAGTTATTAAAGTTAAAGGCGAAGCTGGCGATCATCAGCGGCGTCAGCGGCTTGATCAGCAGCGGGAGCGTAATCTTAAAGAAGTTCTGGAACGGGGTGGCACCATCCATCGCCGAGGCTTCGTACAGGTCATCCGGGATTGCCTTCAGCAGCCCCATGCACAGGATCATCATGTACGGGTAGCCGAGCCAGGTGTTGACGATGATGATCATACTGCGGGCGGTGGTCGGGTCGCTGAACCACGCCGGCTTGATGCCAAACAGGCTGCTCAGCATCATGTTGATCTCACCAAAGCTCTGGTTGAACAACCCTTTGAAAATCAGAATCGAGATGAACGAGGGCACCGCATACGGCAGGATCAGCAGCACGCGGTAAATCGCTTTCCCTTTCAGGGCTTCCCACTGCACCAGGCAGGCCAGCACCATGCCCACCGCCACGGTCAGAAGTACGGTCAGCACCGAGAAGACCACGGTCCAGACAAAAATGGCGAAGAACGGTTTCTGAATGCCTTCATCGGTAAAGACGCGGGTAAAGTTGTCCCAGCCGATAGTCACGGTATAGCCCGGGCTGAGTTTATCGTCACCCCAGTTGCCGTCAGCATTCACGGACTGGTAGAAGCCAATCTCGTTATTCGGACGGTATTTCACGCCGGTCTGGTTGTTGGTGAGCGTGCTGTCATCGCCCAGCGTGTAGAGCGGGCGGGTGCCGGAGAACTGGCGCAGCGAGCTCATAATGACTTTGCTTTCGTCCGGTAGCTCGGCGGTCAGTTGGGTCAGCGCCTGGCGGTTCTGGGTGATGACGCGCAGGTTGGCGCGTTCCCCTTCCGGCAGGGCGTCAGCCTCCTTCAGGGTCAGTTTCTGCTCGCCGCCAAATTTAAAGGCGTCGGAGACGTAATATTTGCCTGCGGCATCGTCGGTCAGCGCCAGCTTCCACTCGTCACCCGCGGGGTAGAGACCAAAGTTGAAGCTCTTACCGGCCTGATAGGAACGATCCATCAGCACCTGCTGGGCGCGCTCCTGGGCGAGCTGGTTGGTGCTGCTGTAGTTGGTAAACGCGATGGCGATGGTGCAGATGAGTGGGAACAGAACAAACAGCCCCATCCCGGCGACACCTGGATAGACATAGCGCCAGGCGTAGGCTTTGCGGTTAGCAAAAATATAAAGGCCGACCGAGCTTAAGATCAGCGTCATGGCGGCAAACAGGTACTCCCCCTGGGCGTACATCAAAACAATAAGGTAACCCACCAGCAGACCCAGCAGACCAATCACTGACCATTTCAGCGTGTCGCTTTGCCACCAGTGTTTCTTTTTAACGACATCCATGGGGATCTTCCTCTACAACAAATTCTGTCCTCCCTCTCCCCTCAGGGGAGAGGGCCGGGGTGAGGGGATTCATGCAACCCTCACCCTAACCCTCTCCCTAAAAGGGAGAGGGGATAATGGCATTACTTGGTAATACGGCCCTGTGCATCTTTCAGCGCGGCATCAACGGTCTGACGACCGCTGGCTGCGTTAATCACCGCAGTACGAGTGGCGTACCAGAAGGCCGCCATCTGCGGGATGTTCGGCATGATTTCGCCCTTCTCGGCGTTGCTCATGGTTGCCGCGATACGTGGATCTTTCGCCAGCGTTTCCTGGAAGGATTTCAGCGCCACGGCGCCCAGCGGTTTGTCCTTATTCACTTCTTCCAGACCCTGATCGGTCAGCAGGTAGTTTTCGAGGAACTCTTTCGCCAGCTCTTTGTTCGGGCTGGCGGCGTTGATACCGGCACTCAGCACGCCAACGAACGGTTTAGACGGCTTGCCTTTGAAGGTTGGCAGCACCGCGACGCCGTAGTTGATTTTGCTCTTGTCGATGTTGGACCACGCCCACGGACCGTTGATGGTCATCGCGGTTTCGCCCTTGTTGAACGCCGCTTCTGCGATGGAGTAGTCGGTGTCCGCGTTCATCTGTTTGTTCTTGATAAGGTCAACCAGGAAGGTCAGACCCGCTTTCGCGCCTGCGCTGTCCACGCCGACGTCTTTCACGTCGTATTTGCCGTTTTCAAACTTGAACGCGTAACCACCGTCGGCAGCGATCAGCGGCCAGGTGAAGTACGGCTCTTGCAGGTTGAACATCAGCGCGCTCTTACCTTTCGCCTTCAGCTCTTTATCCAGAGCCGGGATCTCTTCCCAGGTTTTTGGCGGGTTCGGTACGAGGTCTTTGTTGTAGATCAGGGAGAGCGATTCAACCGCGACCGGGTAAGCAATCAGCTTGCCGTTGTAACGCACGGCGTCCCAGGTGAACGGGAACAGCTTGTCCTGGAAGGCTTTATCCGGAGAGACTTCTGCCAGCAGGCCAGACTGCGCGTAGCCGCCGAAACGGTCATGCGCCCAGAAGATAATGTCCGGGCCGTCGCCGGTCGCCGCAACCTGCGGGAATTTCTCTTCCAGTTTGTCCGGGTGTTCAACGGTGACTTTGATGCCGGTATCTTTCTCGAATTTTTTACCCACTTCGGCCAGGCCGTTATAGCCTTTGTCGCCGTTAATCCAGATTACCAGCTTACCTTCTTCAATTTTGGCGAGCGCAGGTGCGGAAATCATCATTGCTGCAAGGGCGGACAATGCGAAAACGCGTGCGCCAGTCTTGATATTCATATCTGCCATCCTTTTTGGTGATGTGCTGTGGATACATTGAGGTGGTTCAACGTCGATCAGTCTCCTTATTTGACATCCTCTTTCCATCCTCCTGTCCCCTACGCCCCACCCCCTCTTTATGTGATCTGCGTTGCATAAAATTGAGTTATGTGTCCTGGCGCACACAAAAGAGCGGTGAATTTTGCCAGTGACATCACGAATTTAGCCTCAGCCCCCGGGGCGCGCTGGCTGACTCCACTCTCTCATCCTCCCGCCTCCTCCCCCATAAAAAAGGCAGGGGGTGGAGGATTCGCGAGGCGCCCCGATACCGCATAGTCAGCCCATATTGAATGTTTCTGTTGATGACAGGCTGTAACAAGGGAGTAGGGCATGGCGAGCGTAGAACTGCGTAACGTAACGAAAGCCTGGGGTGACGTGGTGGTATCGAAAGATATCAATCTCGATATCCAGGAAGGTGAATTCGTGGTTTTTGTTGGCCCGTCAGGCTGTGGGAAATCCACGCTGCTGCGTATGATTGCCGGTCTGGAAACCATCACCAGCGGCGATCTGATGATTGGCGATACCCGCATGAACGATATCCCGCCTGCGGAGCGCGGCGTCGGGATGGTATTCCAGTCCTATGCGCTTTATCCCCACCTCTCCGTTGCCGAAAACATGTCGTTCGGCCTCAAGCTGGCGGGCGCCAAAAAAGAGGTCATTAACCAGCGCGTGACCCAGGTCGCGGAAGTGTTACAGCTGGCGCACCTGCTGGAGCGTAAGCCAAAGGCCCTTTCCGGTGGTCAGCGTCAGCGTGTAGCGATTGGCCGTACGCTGGTGGCAGAGCCGCGCGTGTTCCTGCTCGATGAGCCGCTGTCGAACCTCGACGCCGCGCTGCGCGTGCAGATGCGTATTGAAATTTCCCGTCTGCATAAGCGCCTGGGTCGGACCATGATTTACGTCACCCACGATCAGGTCGAAGCGATGACCCTCGCCGACAAGATCGTGGTGCTGGATGCCGGGCGCGTGGCGCAGGTGGGTAAACCGCTGGAGCTCTATCACTACCCGGCAGACCGCTTTGTTGCAGGCTTTATTGGCTCGCCAAAGATGAACTTCCTGCCGGTAAAAGTCACCGCCACCGCTATCGATCAGGTTCAGGTTGAACTGCCGAACCGCCAGCAGGTGTGGTTGCCGGTAGACAGCGCGAACGTCCAGCCAGGGGCCAACATGTCCCTCGGGATCCGTCCTGAACATCTGCTGCCAAGCCACATCGCCGATGTGACGCTGGAGGGCGAGGTTCAGGTGGTTGAGCAGTTAGGTCACGAAACACAGATTCATATCCAGATCCCCGCCATTCGTCAAAACCTGGTCTACCGCCAGAACGACGTGGTGTTGGTAAAAGAGGGTGCCACATTCGCTATCGGCTTGCCGCCAGAGCGCTGCCATCTGTTCCGTGAGGATGGTACCGCATGTCGTCGGCTGCATCAGGAGCCCGGCGTTTAAGCAATCCCAATAATAAGCACGAAACCATCAGGTGAAGTGTTCAAAGAAAAGCAATGATCTCAGGAGATAGAATAATGATTACTCTGCGCAAAGTCCCTCTGGCACTCGCCATTGCGGCAGGCATCATGTCTGCCCAGGCCGGCGCTGTAGACTTCAAAGGTTATGCTCGTTCCGGCATCGGCTGGACCGGGAGTGGTGGCGAACAACAGTGTTTCCAGGCAACAGGTGCACAAAGTAAATACCGTCTTGGTAACGAATGTGAAACCTATGCCGAACTGAAACTGGGTCAGGAAGTGTGGAAAGAGGGCGACAAGAGCTTCTACTTCGACACCAACGTAGCCTACTCTGTTTCTCAACAGAACGACTGGGAATCTACCAGCCCTGCCTTCCGTGAAGCTAACGTGCAGGGTAAAAACCTGATCGAATGGCTGCCAGGCTCCACCATCTGGGCCGGTAAGCGTTTCTATCAGCGTCATGACGTTCACATGATCGACTTCTACTACTGGGATATCTCCGGTCCTGGTGCAGGTATCGAAAACATCGACCTGGGCTTCGGTAAACTCTCCCTGGCCGCAACCCGTTCTTCTGAATCCGGCGGCTCTTCCGCGTTTGCAGATTTCGATGCCGATGGCGACCGCATTTATGACAACATCGTGCCAAACGACGTCTTCGACGTCCGTTTAGCCGGTATGGAAATCAACCCAGGCGGTACTCTGGAGCTGGGCGTTGACTACGGTCACACCAACATTCCTGACGACTACTACCTGCAGCCTGGCGCCTCTAAAGATGGCTGGATGTTCACCGCTGAACATACCCAGAGCATGCTGAAAGGCTTTAACAAGTTTGTGGTTCAGTACGCAACGGACTCCATGACCTCCAACGGTAAAGGCATTCCGCAGGGTGCGAGCCTGAACAACGACGGCTCCATGATCCGCGTTCTTGACCACGGTGCTATCACCCTGGCCGACCAGTGGGATCTGATGTACGTCGGTATGTACCAGAACATCGATCTGGACAACAACAACGGTACCGAGTGGTGGACCGTGGGTGTTCGTCCAATGTTCAAATGGACCCCAATCATGTCCACCTTGCTGGAAGTGGGCTACGACAACGTCAAATCTCAGAAAACTGACGACACCAACAGCCAGTACAAAATCACCCTGGCGCAACAGTGGCAGGCAGGCGACAGCATCTGGTCTCGTCCGGCTATCCGCGTATTCGCAACCTACGCGAAGTGGGATGAGAAGTGGGGCTACGCGAACAATGGCGATACTGATGCAGGCTACACCTCTGGCGTAGCGTATAACGACACATCTGCACGCACCTTCAGCCGTGGCGACAACGATGAGTGGACCTTCGGCGCCCAGATGGAAATCTGGTGGTAAGTCGTAACACCTGATGTATTGACCTAAAAGAGGGGCGCGAGCCCCTCTCTTCTTAGGGTACTGCGCGCTATTGCCTGGCCAACGCAGTGCTAACGCAATCTGAGGTAATAACAATGAAAATGAAAAAAAGTCTCGTCGCGCTGTGCCTCTGTGCAGGGCTGCTGGCAAGTGCTCCAGCCGTTACCCTCGCCAGCGTCAATTTTGTTCCGCAAAACACCAGCGCTGCGCCTGCGATCCCGGGTGCCGCGCTCCAGCAACTGGTCTGGACGCCTGTTGACCAGTCCAAAACCCAGACCACTCAACTTTCTACCGGCGGCCAGACCTTAAACGTGGCGGGCATCGCCGGTCCGGTGGCTGCGTACAGCGTGCCGGCTAACATCGGCGAAATCACCCTGACGCTGACCAGTGTTGTAAATAAACAGACCAGCGTTTTTGCGCCGAATGTGCTGATTCTGGACCAGAATCTGACGCCATCAGCCTACTTCCCGAGCGAATACTTTGCCTACCAGGAGCCGGGCGTCATGAGCGCCGATCGCCTGGAAGGCGTCATGCGCCTGACGCCAGCGCTGGGTCAGCAGAAACTGTACGTGCTGGTATTTACTACCGATAAAGATCTGCAGCAAACCACCAAACTGATCGATCCGGCCAAAGCCTACGCCAAAGGCACCGGCAACGCCGTGCCGGATATCCCGGACCCGATTGCCCGTCACGTGACGGACGGGGAGCTGAAGCTGAAAGTCTCCACCAATAACGCCTCCAGCGTGCTGGTTGGCCCGCTGTTTGGCTCCTCCGGCCCTGGTCCGGTCACCGTCGGTAATACCGCGGCACCGGCACCGGTCTACGCTGCACCAGCGGCGGCAGCTGCAGCACCGGCCGCTGCGCCAGCCGTAGCCCCGGCCCCGGCGAAGAAGAGCGAGCCGGTACTCACTGATACCGAAACCTATTTCAATCAGGCCATTAAACAGGCAGTAGCTAAAGGCGATGTCGACAAGGCGCTGAAACTGCTGGATGAAGCAGAGCGTTTAGGCTCGACCACTGCCCGTTCCACCTTTATCAGCAGTGTAAAAGGCAAGGGGTGACCGTCTCCCCACAATGCTGATTTTGTCAGTAGTTTGGTGCGCCCCTCCGGGCGCACTTTTTTTGCGATTAATACAGCTGTTGCATCTCTGTTGCGATAATGATCGCTAACTCGCGTTTGCCCGCCCCCATTGCGCGTTTCTGCGATACAATAGCTTTACGTTATGTATCGGAGAGACTGGCATGTCACACCCCGCGCTAACGCAACTGCGTGCGCTGCGCTATTTTGACGAAATTCCCGCGCTGGAACCGGAACAGCTCGACTGGCTGCTGCTGGAAGATTCCATGACCAAACGTTTTGAGCAGCAGGGCAAGAAGGTCACCGTCACCCTTATTCAGGAGGGATTTGTCACGCCTGATGCGGTCGCGGATGAACTGCCGTTATTGCCGAAAGAGGCGCGCTACTGGCTGCGGGAGATCCTGCTCTGTGCCGACGGCGAGCCGTGGCTGGCCGGGCGCACCGTGGTGCCAGAGTCCACCCTTACCGGGCCGGAGATGGCGCTGCAGCAGATGGGCAAAACCCCGCTGGGGCGCTATCTGTTCACCTCCTCCGAGCTGACCCGTGATTTTATTGAAATAGGTCGCGATGCCGGGCTGTGGGGACGCCGTTCCCGCCTGCGCCTAAGCGGTAAACCCCTGCTGCTCACCGAGCTGTTTTTACCGGCATCGCCGTTGTACTAAGAGGAAGAGATAATGGAGTGGAGTCTGACGCAGAACAAGCTGCTGGCGTACCACCGCCTGATGCGAACGGATAAGCCGATCGGTGCGCTGCTGCTGCTGTGGCCGACCCTGTGGGCGCTGTGGGTGGCCACCCCCGGCCTGCCGCCGCTGTGGATCCTGGCGGTATTCGTGGCGGGTGTCTGGCTGATGCGTGCCGCAGGCTGTGTGGTGAACGACTATGCCGATCGTAAATTTGATGGCCACGTGAAACGCACGGCCAACCGTCCGCTGCCGAGCGGCGATGTCACCGAGAAAGAGGCGCGCACGCTGTTTGTGGTGCTGATCCTGCTCTCGTTCCTGCTGGTGCTGACCCTCAACACCATGACCATTCTGCTCTCCGTGGCGGCACTGGCCCTGGCCTGGGTCTACCCGTTCATGAAGCGCTACACCCATCTGCCGCAGGTGGTGCTTGGCGCCGCCTTTGGCTGGTCGATTCCCATGGCCTTCGCCGCCGTCAGCGAAAGCGTGCCGCTGAGCTGCTGGCTGATGTTCCTGGCCAATATCCTCTGGGCGGTGGCCTACGACACCCAGTACGCGATGGTGGATCGCGACGACGATCTGAAGATTGGCATCAAATCGACCGCCATTCTGTTTGGCCGTCAGGACAAGCTAATCATCGGCATTTTGCAGATTGCGGTGCTGGGGCTGATGGTGGCGATTGGCTACCTGAACCAGTTGAACGGCGCATTTTACGCGGCGGTCGCGGCGGCGGGCGTGCTGTTTATCTACCAGCAAAAGCTTATCGCCAACCGCGAGCGCGAAGCCTGCTTTAAAGCGTTTTTGAACAATAACTACGTTGGCCTGGTGTTGTTTCTGGGGCTGGCGGTGAGTTACTGGGCATAAAAAAAGCCGGGTAGCGAGGTAAAAGTAAAATGGCAGCCTTTCGGCTGCCATTTTTTATGTTTTCTCCCCCGGACTAAAGGAGAGTGCCGGGGTGAGGGTATCAGGCCGCACGGATTTACTCGCCCTGCGTCGCGCTCTCAATCGTTAAGCGCACGTCAGAGGTAATCAGGTCCGCCAGCATCTGGTATACCTTCATTGTCTCTTCCGGCTCGGCATCGCCGCTGTCACTGATATAACCCTCATCACGCAGCGTCAACACCAGCGAACTGAAGACCGCCTTGTCGAAGAACTCCGGCGCGTTGATGCCGTGCAGCATCGACAGGCGCTGGGCCAGGGTGCGGCTCTCTTTCTCCAGCGTCCCGCGGTTGATCGACGGGTTAGCGCTCAGCAGCCAGAAGGTAATGGCGTAGCGCTGCACGGTTTCGCGTGCGCCCGCCGCCAGAAGCTGCAGCGTGCGTGAGCGGGACGGATTGATTACCAGCAGGTCATCTTTCTGCGAAATCAGTCCCTGGCGGGCCAGCTCTTCAATCTGCTTATCCAGCACCTCTGCCAGCTCGTCGTTACTCCAGCGCAGGAACAGCTCGGCTTTCAGCATCGGGTAGAGAGCGGTGACATGCTCCAGCAGCGCCTGACGGGTGATCTGGCGGTGCTGAGTAATGATGGCGGCCATCAGGGAAGGCAGCATCAGCATATGCGCAATGTTGTTGCGATAGTAGGTCATCAGTACCGCCTGCTCGCGCGGCAGAATGATGATATCGCCAATGGTGTCTTTCTCGACCTCGAACTTGTTCATCTGCAGCGCGTGGTCGATGAGTTCGCTGGCGCTGGCAGTCGGTACCGTAGCATCGGCGGCGTACGGCACGTTGCGCATCAGGTTCAGGTAGCAGTCGATCTGCTCTGTCAGCTGCTCGCGGGTGAGCGAGCGCTGGCGCGAGGCCAGCAGGGCGGTACAGCACAGGTTCATAGCGTTGGCCGCCCCGGCGTTATTGATGCGCACCATCAGATCGGCGGCAATAGCGTTAACCGTCGGCGTCAGCCAGGCCGGACGCACCGCTTCGATGGGATCGATAGACTCGCGCCATTCCGGTACACGGTGGTTAAGGTAGGTCATCAGCGGCATCGGTTCGCCGAAGTTAACGTACCCCTGACCGAGGTTACGCAGCTTGCTTAAGCCGCGCAGCATCTGCAGCAGGCTCTCTTTCTCTTTGGTGGCCCCGCGCAGCTCTTTGGCGTAAGTGCCCACTTCCATTACGTGCTCGTAACCGATGTAGATCGGCACCAGGGTGATCGGACGGGTACCGCCGCGCAGCATCGCCTGGATGGTCATCGACAGGGTGCCGGTCTTCGGATCGAGCAGACGCCCGGTACGGGAACGGCCGCCCTCGACGAAATACTCGACGGAATAGCCGCGGCTGAACAGCTCGCCAAGGTATTCACGGAACACGGTGGAGTAGAGCTTGTTGCCTTTGAAGGTACGGCGAATAAAGAACGCACCCAGACGACGGAAGATCGGGCCTGCCGGCCAGAAGTTGAGGTTGATACCTGCAGCGATGTGCGGCGGCACCAGCCCCTGGTGATAGAGCACGTATGAGAGCAGCAGATAGTCCATGTGGCTGCGGTGGCAGGGCACGTAAACAATCTCATGGCCGTCATGGGCGAGCTGGCGTACACGCTCGGCATTGTGCACGTTAATCCCCTGATAGAGACGGTTCCAGGTGAAGCTCAGGATACGGTCGCTAAGGCGGATCATCTCGTAAGAGAAGTTGGCGGCAATCTCTTCCATCAGGGCGATGGCGTTTTGCTGCGCCTTCTCATGGGAGATCTTTTTGCTGCGCGCTTCGTCTTCGACAGCACGGGCGATGGCTTTTGACGCCAGCAGCTTGTTAAACAGATCCTGTCGGGCAGGCAGGCGCGGGCCGACCGCGGCAAGGCGCTGGCGGGCAAAGTGCATACGTGCCACGCGGGCCAGTTTCTGGGCGATGGTTTTATCCGTGCCGTGCTCATCGGCCATGCGGCGCAGGGAGACGGACGGTGAAAAACGGACAAAGCTGTCGCGGCCCAGCCAGTTGACGGCGAAAAACTTCTGTACCCCGTTGAGCATGCGCAACGGCGGATTCTCTTCGCCCTTATCGCGCCCCGGACGACGACCAAACATCACCGACACCGGCACCATCTGTACGTCCAGCAGCGGGTTGCTGCGGTGCAGGTCGAGGTAGTCATGGAACAGCTTGATCGACTCTTCTTTTGGGGTGTACCAGGTGAACACGCGAGGGCCACCGTGGATAAAGATGTAGCGTGGCAGCTGGGTGCCGTCGATCTCGAGCGGCTCCAGCGGATCCGGGAGATCGTGCGCCAGGCACTGGGCGCGCAGCGTCAGCAAGTCGGCCTTCGAGTTATAAGGCAAAACGTACATAATAGGACGCGAGGTATCGAGTCCCAACTCCAGCGTAGGAACCGCCGGAATAGACTTGCTTTTTACCAGGACGCTTAATGGTAAATTAAGTAATTTGTAGTAAATTCGTGGCCAGCCAGACATAAACGATGTAAAGCCTCTGGTTAAAAATGCAATTGCGGCGCAAGGATAACAGAAAGCGCGCAAAATTTCTGTTGTTACCCGTCATACTTCCGGGGGCAGCGCAGCGCGCTTAAGCCACCGTTTCTGACGCTATTTTCGAAGAAAGGTTTCTTTTAATGGCCAACAATACCACTGGGTTAACCCGAATCATCAAAGCTGCCGGCTATTCATGGAAAGGCATCCGTGCTGCCTGGATCAATGAAGCTGCTTTTCGCCAGGAAGGGGTGGCTGTCGTCGCGGCGATTATTATTGCCTGCTGGCTGGACGTTGATCCCATTACCCGCGTACTCCTGATTGGCTCGGTGATGTTGGTGATGATAGTCGAAATTCTGAACAGTGCGATCGAGGCGGTGGTCGACCGCATTGGTACCGACTTTCATGAGCTCTCGGGCCGGGCAAAAGATATGGGCTCTGCCGCTGTGCTGATGGCGATTATCGTTGCCCTGTTTACCTGGGTCACGCTGCTTTGGGGACATTTGCGATAAGCTTTCAGAAACCGAACAAGTCTCTGGTTTTTTATGCGGTTTGTGGTTCCAAAATCACCTTTAGCTGTATATACTCACAGCATAACTGTATATACACCCAGGGGGCGGAATGAAAGCGTTAACGACCAGGCAGCAAGAGGTGTTTGATCTCATTCGGGATCATATCGGCCAGACGGGTATGCCGCCGACGCGTGCAGAGATCGCGCAGCGTCTGGGCTTCCGTTCTCCAAACGCCGCTGAAGAGCACCTTAAGGCACTGGCGCGCAAGGGTGTGCTTGAGATTGTCTCCGGCGCGTCTCGTGGTATTCGTCTGCTGGTTGAAGCAGAAGAGGGGCTTCCGCTTGTTGGTCGCGTCGCCGCCGGGGAACCGCTGCTGGCGCAACAGCATATTGAAGGTCACTATCAGGTCGATCCCGGCATGTTTAAACCGAGCGCGGACTTTTTGCTGCGCGTTAGCGGAATGTCGATGAAGGATATCGGTATCCTGGACGGCGATCTGCTTGCAGTACATAAAACGCAGGACGTGCGCAACGGCCAGGTCGTTGTGGCGCGTATTGATGACGAAGTCACCGTGAAGCGCCTGAAGAAGCAGGGCAACACCGTGCAGCTGCTGCCAGAAAACAGCGAGTTTTCCCCGATTGTTGTCGATCTGCGTGAAAATAACTTTTCCATCGAAGGGCTGGCGGTTGGCGTCATCCGTAACGGTGAGTGGTTATAATCCCTTTCTGACAGACTGCGGCCATGTCGCAGTCTGCTTATCCTGTTTTTCCCGGTCTTACACATGTCTCTGCTGAATGCTTCAGATAAGGCGTTGTGGCGTCTTGCCCTCCCGATGATCGTCTCCAATATCAGCGTCCCTCTGCTGGGGCTGGTGGACACCGCCGTTATCGGCCATCTTGATTCCCCCGTCTATCTGGGCGGTGTCGCCATCGGCGCGACGGCAACCAGCTTCCTGTTTATGCTGCTGCTCTTTTTGCGCATGAGCACTACCGGCCTCACCGCCCAGGCTTATGGCGCGAAAGATCCGCAGCGTCTGGCCCGTGCGCTGGTGCAGCCGCTGATCCTGGCGCTGGGAGCCGGGTTGCTGATTGCGCTGTTGCGTACACCGCTTATCGATCTGGCGCTGCATATTGTGGGCGGCAGCGAGGATGTCCTGCATCAGGCACGGCGGTTTCTCGAGATCCGCTGGCTCAGCGCGCCGGCATCGCTGGCCAATCTGGTGCTGCTCGGCTGGCTGTTGGGGGTGCAGTATGCCCGAGCACCAGTGATCCTGCTGGTGGTGGGTAACCTGCTTAATATCGTGCTGGATCTGTGGCTGGTGATCGGGCTGAAAATGAACGTGCAGGGCGCGGCCCTGGCGACCGCTGTCGCCGAGTACGCCACGTTATTGATTGGCTTATGGATGGTGTGGCGGGTTCTGGCCCTGCGCGGCATTTCACTGGCGCTGCTGAAAGCGAGCTGGCGCGGCAACATTCGCAAGCTGCTGGCGCTGAACCGCGACATCATGCTGCGCTCGCTGCTGCTGCAACTCTGTTTCGGCGCGCTGACGGTACTGGGCGCGCGGCTGGGGCCCGAGATTATCGCCGTTAACGCCGTTCTGATGACCCTGCTGACCTTCACCGCCTACGCGCTGGATGGCTTTGCCTATGCGGTTGAGGCGCACTCCGGGCAGGCCTATGGCGCGCGTGAAAGCGGCCAGCTCCGTGACGTATGGCGGGCAGCCTGCCGCCAGTCCGGCATGGTGGCGCTGGCATTCGCGCTTGTCTATGCCCTGGCGGGCGATCGGATCGTGGCGCTCCTCACCTCGCTGCCCGAGCTGCGTGCACTGGCGAACCATTACCTCATCTGGCAGGTGATTTTGCCGGTCGTGGGCGTCTGGTGCTATTTGCTGGATGGCATGTTTATCGGCGCAACCCGGGGGGCAGAGATGCGCAACAGTATGGCCGTCGCCGCTGCCGGGTTTGGCCTGACGCTGCTGACCCTGCCGTGGCTGGGTAATCACGGCCTGTGGCTGGCTTTAAGCGTGTTTCTCGCGCTACGGGGCCTGTCGCTTGGCTGGATCTGGCGGCGCCACTGGCGCAACGGCACCTGGTTTCAGTAATGGCTCTGCCCCTCAGAATGGTAAAAGATTCCGAATAACAAACCCAACGCCGCAGGCTTATCTATAATTATTATCACGTCCAGCACGAAATGTATTTCAGGACGACCTTACCCTTAACGACCGAGCGAAGAGGAATCGATGATGAATAAAGACCAAGTCGGCGGTAACTGGAAGCAGATCAAAGGTAAAGTAAAAGAACAGTGGGGTGACCTGACTGACGATGATATGACCGTTATCGAAGGTAAACGTGACCAGCTGGTGGGTAAAATTCAGGAACGCTATGGTTATGAGAAAGACCAGGCGGAGAAAGAAGTTGGTGACTGGGAAACCCGTAACAACTACCGCTGGTAATTAAGCACTACCCGCAGTTACATGGATGTACACCCAGGGCGGCCCTCAGGTCGCCCCTTTTTTTGTGCTTAGCGCGGCTTTCTTTTCAGTTGAACAGAGTGATCGTGCTGGCAATTTTCCTGATGACGGCAGGCCTCGACTTCAACGCAGTTGCGGCACAGGCCGTGCGCTTCGATAACGTTATGGCGCAGGGCAAATCCCATTTTCGCCGCCAGGGCGTGCATAATATCCTCTACCCCTTCCGCGCCTTCTTCCTTTACGCTGCCGCAGCGATCGCAGATAAACATCGCCGAGGTGTGGGTCGGCTGATCGAACAGATGACACAGCACATAGCTGTTAGTCGATTCCACTTTGTGTACAAAGCCCTGTTCAAGTAAAAAATCGAGCGCCCGGTAAACGGTAGGGGGCTTTGCCTGTGGCTCGCTTTCGCGCAGCAGATCGAGCAGATCGTAGGCGCTGATGGCCCCGTTTTGCAGGCTGAGCAGGCGCAACACTTCAAGGCGCTGCGGAGTCAGGCGCACATTGCGTTGTGCACAGAGCTTTTCGGCTTGCGCTAACAGTGCCTGCATTGTGGTCGTTTCCATTTTGCACCTCGAATAACGTGGGAGAACAAACCCACACTTTACCATGTTCTGGCGCAAACGCCGAGATCCGCCGGGTATGCTATACCTGACGAAAACCCGCAGGAGAATAACACCATGAAAAGACCGGACTGCATTCGACACTGGCGCGACGTAGAAGGCCCAGACAACTCCACCTATCCCGACAGTCCTGAGCGTTTTGCCATCGGTGCGCCGCTGGCCCGTGCGCTGGGGCTGAGTCGCCTCGGTATTCACCATGAACGTCTGCCGCCCGGGCGTCGCACCTCTTATCCACATGCGGAAAGCGATGAAGAAGAATTTATCTTTGTGCTGGAGGGATATCCGGAAGCGTGGATCAACGGATATTTATGGAAGCTGGAGCCGGGGGACAGCGTTGGATTTCCGGCCGGGACAGGCGTCTGCCACACCTTTATTAATAATACCGCGGAAGATGTGCGGTTATTAGTGGTGGGCGAAGCTAATAAAAAATATAACCGCATTTATTATCCACTGAATGCGGTATATGCCGTTACCCGAGAAGATCGCTGGATCGATCACCCGCCACAATTTTTTGGTCCTCATGATGGAAAACCAGGGCGAAACTGAATTCTTGTTCTATACCTACTTAAAGCTATAAGGAAATCAACAGCTTATCTAATACGAAAGTTTAAGGTATTTTCGGCTCCTAATACTTTTTTCACAGAGGACGTATGCCCCTGCGCGGCGTATAGCCGCCGGGGTTAATTCACCCAAAATAAGTCAGGTGTCCTGTGAAAATAAAACTCAAATTTTCTGTGGCGGGAATTGCCACCGCTTTTCTATTGGCTAATCAGGCTGGAGCAGCCAATACCTGGACGGAAGCACGCGGTGATGCAATGGGCGGGACAGGCGTTGCGTCGGCGCATTATGGCAGCGGAGTATTAATTAATCCGGCCCTGCTGGCAAAATCGAAAGAAGATGACGACATCGCCATTATTTTTCCCTCTGTGGGGGCCCAAATAAGCGATAAAGATAACCTGCAGGATAAGATCGACGAAATCAGCGATGAGATCAGCGACGATCGGGATATGATCGACGATCTGACCGTGGCGGGGATCATGGCCGATCCGCAGGGCACGCTCAGCGCGTTGCAGGGCGCCGCAGGTAACCTGGCCGATCAGCTGGAATTCCTCGACGGCAAAACCGCGCACGCCAACGCTGGCGGAGGAATAGCCGTGAGCATACCGGGCTCCGGGCTGTCGCTGGCGTTTGTCGCCAAAGCCAATGCCCATGCCCGCATCAGCTCGGAGATCGATCCGCAGGATATCGATTTTCTGCGCAGGTTGCAGGGCAGCCCGGGAATGACCAACCAGATGGCGCTGGGAGCGGCGCGCAACGGCAGTGACGTGATTACCCGCAACCTCAACTCTGTCGCCATGGGCAGGGGGGCGATTGTCTCCGACTACGGCGTAGCAATTGCCCGTCAATTTACGTTCAACGACCTGCCGGTTTCAGTAGGGGTGACGCCAAAACTGCAGCAAACCTGGCTCTATAACTACACCACCTCCATCTATACCTACGACAGCGGCGACTTTAACAGCAGCCGCTACCGTAACGACGATACCAGTTTCAACGTCGATGTCGGCGTCGCGGTGGACGTCGGTGAAAACTGGACGGTGGGCCTGAGCGGGCAAAACCTCTTCTCACGCGACATTGACACCAACGATATCCGCATTCTCAACGGGCGTACCGGGCAGGAGGTCAGTTATCAGGATACTTACCAGATCCGCCCGCTGGTCACCGCAGGTGTGGCCTGGCATACCAGCCTGCTCACCCTTAGCGCCGACGGCGATCTGACCCAAACCCGGGGCTTCAAAAGTGAAGAAAACTCGCAGTATGTCGGCGTAGGGGCGGAAGTCACCCCGCTTAGCTGGCTGGCGGTGCGCGGGGGTTTTCGCGGTGACGTGAAGGGCAACGACAGCAACGTCTTTACGGGCGGCCTGGGCTTTGCGCCCTTTAACACCGTGCATATCGATTTGACCGGCATTTACGGGGAAGATGAAACCTGGGGCGCCGGGGCCCAGTTCAGCATGACGTTCTGACAGGGGTCCGGAGGCGCTCTGCCTCCGGCGAATATGTGCTATAGTAGCGCCCCCTTTTCACCAGATGCTTAAAACTTCGCCATGTCGTCAGAAAAATCGTCCATCTCTCCTGCCCACCGTTTTTCCATCGCGCCGATGCTCGACTGGACAGACAGGCATTGCCGTTACTTCCTGCGCCTGCTGTCGCGCAACACCTTGCTCTATACCGAGATGGTGACCACCGGCGCGATCGTTCATGGCAAGGGCGACTATCTCGCCTATAGCGAAGAGGAGCATCCGGTGGCGTTGCAGCTGGGCGGCAGCGATCCGGCTGCGCTGGCGCACTGCGCGAAGCTGGCAGAGGAACGGGGCTATGATGAGATTAACCTCAACGTCGGCTGTCCTTCCGATCGCGTACAAAACGGCATGTTTGGCGCCTGCCTGATGGGCAATGCGCAGCTGGTGGCCGACTGCGTTAAGGCGATGCGCGATGTGGTCTCTATTCCGGTGACGGTTAAAACCCGTATCGGCATCGACGATCAGGACAGCTACGAATTTCTCTGTGATTTCATTGGCACGGTGGCCGGAAAGGGTGAGTGTGAGATGTTTATCATCCATGCCCGCAAAGCCTGGCTCTCTGGTCTGAGCCCGAAGGAGAACCGTGAGATCCCGCCTCTGGACTACCCGCGCGTGTATCAGCTGAAGCGCGATTTCCCGCAGCTGACGATGTCTATCAACGGTGGCATTAAGTCCCTTGAAGAGGCCAAAACGCATCTCCAGCATATGGATGGCGTAATGGTCGGCCGTGAGGCGTACCAGAACCCGGGCGTGCTGGCGGCGGTGGACCGTGAAATCTTTGGCGTGGACGTTGCCGATCGCGACCCGGTGGCGGTGGTGCGCGCAATGTACCCTTACATCGAGGCGGAGCTGAGCAAGGGGACCTATCTGGGCCACATTACTCGCCATATGCTGGGGCTGTTCCAGGGGATCCCGGGTGCGCGCCAGTGGCGTCGTTACCTGAGTGAAAATGCCCATAAAGCGGGTGCCGATATTGAAGTGCTGGAGCAGGCGCTGCGTCTGGTGGCAGACAAACGATAATTTTCACCAAAACTTCGTCAAATTGACCACGCCCGGCACCGCATTGTCGGGCGTTTTGTTTCAATATCAATACGTTATTTTTGGCATGGATCTTGTAAATAGTAATAGCAGCGTATCGTTGTGATGCATTTTGGGAGAGAGCCATGCTGGAACTACTTTTTGTGATTGGATTTTTTGTCATGCTGCTGGTGACCGGCGTCTCGCTGCTGGGGATCGTTGCCGCACTGGTGGTCGCGACAGTGGTGATGTTTATCGGGGGACTGTTTGCTCTGATGCTAAAACTGTTGCCGTGGCTGCTGTTAGCCGTGGCGGTGGTGTGGGCGATACGGGTGATTAAATCGCCAAAAATCCCACGCTATCAGCGCAATAACCGTTTTCGTTACTAAGGTATTGAGCGGTTCGTCACATCCTTGCAACTTTTACGGCATCCTTACTTAGAACAGAATAGGATTTAGTTATCGAATCTGTCACTATGACTGCCGTTAAAGAATTCATCGCGCTGTACCCTACATACAGCCGAACAAAAAAAGAAAAGGGCTTCCTACGGGAAGCCCAATTTCTTTATTAGGGGATCAGTAAACTGGATCCCTGCGTCGCCCGACTCTCCAGCACTTCATGCGCGCGTTGCGCGTCACTCAGCGGATACTTCTGCGCCTCGGCCACATCCACCTTAATGACCCCGCTGGCAATCAACGAGAACAGCTCATTGCTGGCCTCAACCAGTTCGTCGTGGTTGGTGATGTAGCCCTGCAGCGAAGGGCGGGTAGCGAACAGTGACCCCTTCTGGTTGAGGATCCCAAGGTTCACACCGGTCACCGGGCCAGAGGCATTGCCGAAGCTGACCATCAGTCCGCGGCGTTGCAGGCAGTCCAGCGAGGCTTCCCAGGTATCTTTACCCACCGAGTCATACACCACGCGCACCTTTTTGCCGCCGGTGATCTCTTTCACCCGCTCGACAATGCTCTCTTCGCGATAGTTAATCACCTGCCAGGCCCCCGCCTGCAGCGCACGCTGCGCCTTTTGCGCGTTGCCGACCGTGCCGATGAGTTTAGCCCCCAGCGCTTTTGCCCACTGGCAGGCGATCAGGCCCACGCCGCCAGCGGCAGCATGAAACAAAAATTGCTCGTCAGGTTTGATTTCATAGGTTTTGCGCAACAGATAGTAGACCGTCAGCCCCTTCAGGAAGGAGGCAGCAGCCTGCTCATACGAGATGGCACCGGGCAGGATGGCGGCTTTATCTGCCGGAACGTTGTGAACGGTGCTGTAGGCACCGAGAGCCGATTGTGCATACACCACGCGATCGCCCTCTTTAATATGTTTCACCGCGCTGCCGACTTTCACCACCACGCCCGCGGCCTCGGTCCCCAGGCCGCTTGGCAGCGCGGGTGGCGGATAGAGGCCGCTGCGGATATAGGTGTCGATGTAGTTAATGCCAATGGCTTTGTTTTCGACCTGGACTTCATTATCGCCAGGCGCGGCGGGAGTGAAGTCTACCGCCCTGAGAACGTCCGGGCCGCCGTGCTTGTGAAATTCAATACGCGTTGCCATGCTCCCTCCATTAGAATTAGAAAATATGGTAATCTTTCGACCCACTCTCTATCTCGGTAACTCCATTCACTATGGCAGGAAACAAACCCTTCAACAAACAGACTGAACCCCGCGAACGCGATCCGCAGTTAGCCGGGTTAAAGGTTCCGCCTCACTCGATCGAAGCGGAACAGTCGGTGTTGGGCGGTTTAATGCTGGATAACGAACGCTGGGACGACGTCGCCGAGCGCGTTGTCACTGACGATTTCTATACCCGTCCGCACCGCCATATCTTTACCGAAATGGCGCGCTTGCAGGAGTCCGGCAGCCCCATCGACCTGATCACCCTCGCGGAGTCGCTGGAGCGCCAGGGGCAGCTGGAGACAGTAGGCGGCTTCGCCTATCTTGCCGAGCTGTCGAAGAATACGCCAAGTGCGGCGAATATCAGCGCTTATGCCGATATCGTGCGCGAACGTGCGGTAGTACGCGATATGATCTCCGTGGCTAACGAAATTGCCGAAGCCGGGTTTGATCCCCAGGGGCGAAACAGCGACGAACTGCTCGATCTGGCCGAATCGCGGGTGTTTAAAATCGCCGAAAGCCGCGCCAATAAGGACGAAGGCCCAAAGAACATCGCTGACGTGCTCGATGCCACCGTGTCGCGTATCGAGCAGCTGTTCCAGCAGCCGCACGACGGTGTCACCGGGGTTAACACCGGCTACGACGATCTGAATAAAAAGACCGCCGGGTTGCAGCCGTCGGACCTGATTATCGTTGCTGCGCGTCCGTCGATGGGTAAAACGACTTTTGCGATGAACCTCGTTGAAAACGCGGCGATGTTGCAGGATAAACCGGTTTTAATCTTCAGTCTGGAGATGCCCTCCGAGCAGATCATGATGCGTTCCCTGGCCTCGCTGTCGCGCGTGGATCAGACCCGCATTCGTACCGGCCAGCTCGACGACGAGGACTGGGCGCGGATCTCCGGCACCATGGGCATTCTGCTCGAAAAACGCAATATCTATATTGATGACTCCTCCGGCCTGACGCCGACGGAAGTGCGCTCCCGCGCGCGCCGTATCGCCCGCGAGCACGGTGGCATTGGCCTTATCATGATCGACTACCTCCAGCTGATGCGCGTCCCGTCGCTGTCTGATAACCGAACGCTTGAGATCGCCGAGATCTCGCGCTCGCTGAAAGCGCTGGCGAAAGAGCTGCAGGTGCCGGTGGTGGCGCTGTCGCAGCTCAACCGCTCCCTGGAACAGCGCGCCGACAAGCGCCCGGTCAACTCCGACCTGCGTGAATCCGGCTCCATCGAGCAGGACGCCGACTTAATCATGTTCATCTACCGTGATGAGGTCTATCACGAGAACAGCGACCTGAAAGGCATCGCGGAGATCATTATCGGCAAGCAGCGTAACGGCCCAATCGGGACGGTACGTCTTACCTTTAACGGCCAGTGGTCGCGTTTTGATAACTATGCTGGCCCGCAATACGACGACGAATAACGCTCCATCATCCTTCACGCCGCAGGGGCGTTGACTGCGCCCGCGCACCCCGGTCACTTGGTTTACTAAGCTCCCGGGGATTCACGGGCCCGTCGCCTTCCTGCAACGGGAATGATTCTGGAGAGACTTTTTATTAAGGAATTCAAATGCAAGCGGCAACTGTAGTTATTAACCGCCGCGCTCTGCGACACAACCTGCAACGCCTGCGTGAACTGGCCCCTGCCAGCAAACTGGTTGCAGTCGTGAAAGCGAACGCTTACGGACACGGTCTCATCGAGACCGCGCGAACGCTCCCCGATGCCGACGCCTTTGGCGTCGCCCGTCTCGAAGAAGCCCTGCGCCTGCGCGAAGGGGGGATCGCCCAGCCGATTCTGCTGCTGGAAGGCTTTTTCAACGCCGCCGATCTGCCGACCATTGCCGCTCAAAAGCTGCATACCGCCGTGCACAATCTGGAGCAGCTCGAGGCGCTGGAAAACGCCGCGCTCAGCGAGCCCGTCACCGTGTGGATGAAGCTCGATACCGGCATGCACCGTCTGGGCGTGCGCCCGGAACAGGCTCAGGCGTTTTACCAGCGCTTGAGCAAGTGCCACAACGTGCGTCAACCGGTCAATATCGTCAGCCATTTTGCCCGCGCCGATGAGCCCGAGTGCGGCGCCACCGAACAGCAGCTCGATATCTTCAGCACCTTCTGCGAAGGCAAGCCGGGCATGCGCTCTATCGCAGCATCCGGCGGCATTTTGCTCTGGCCGCAGTCTCACTTCGACTGGGTGCGTCCGGGCATCATCCTCTACGGCGTCTCGCCGCTGGAGGGCAAACCCTGGGGGACGGACTTCGGTTTTCAGCCGGTGATGTCGCTCACCTCCAGCCTGATTGCGGTGCGCGAGCACAAAGCCGGTGAACCGGTCGGCTACGGCGGGACCTGGATCAGCGAGCGCGACACGCGTCTGGGGGTAGTGGCGATGGGCTACGGCGATGGCTATCCGCGCGCGGCACCGTCCGGTACCCCGGTGCTGGTGAACGGTCGCGAAGTGACTATCGTCGGACGCGTGGCGATGGACATGATCTGTGTCGACCTTGGGCCAGAGGCGCAGGAGAAAGCGGGGGATCCGGTGACTTTATGGGGTGAAGGTTTGCCCGTGGAGCGGATTGCTGAGATTACCAATGTGAGTGCTTACGAACTTATCACGCGACTGACGTCGCGGGTGGCGATGCACTATCTCGACTGATATCGATTTTCCTTTCCCCTGCTGGAATGGAAATCCGCACGGTCGGCCCCCTCTCCCTTGAGGGAGAGGGCTGGGGCGAGGGGGAACATGCGGTTGTAGTGGTGGTCTCTGTCAGGCGCATCACCCGTGAACGTGTGAAGGGGGCTCGCCGCCACCCCCTTCACAATCCCGGCTCCCGGCAAAGAAAATCGCCGCTTCGCGGTACCCTCAGCTTATTCCCTCCGGCTATCGGGTCGGGCGTGATCCTACATCCATGTAGGTCACGCCCTCTCGGCGTATCCATGCGCCTCGCCCCGGCCTGCGGTCAACGCTTCGGCGCTTTTCAGCCGGACCAGGGAGCCGCTGTAGGCCGTTTATTATCCTGTAATCAGTTCATTGCGAAAATTACTGGGCATCCCTCACTCATGATGGGAGAAGGAGTAAAGCAGGTTCTGTCGTTCACACCCCATCTTCCTTAACATCCTCTCGATCTTCTGCTGCTTCCGGTTTATTGTGGAATTCCCTGCCTCATTATTATCCGGAGAACCATCGCGTGTTCCAGAAAGTCGACGCCTATGCTGGCGACCCTATCCTCTCCTTAATGGAGCGTTTCAAAGAAGATCCCCGCGACGATAAAGTTAACCTCAGTATCGGTCTTTATTACAACGAAGCGGGCATCATTCCGCAGCTGCAGGCGGTGGCAAAAGCCGAAGCGCGCCTCAATGCCACGCCGCACGGTGCATCGCTCTATCTGCCGATGGAAGGGCTCAACAGCTACCGTCACACCATCGCCCCGCTGCTGTTTGGCGCAGACCATCCGGTGCTGGTGGAGAAACGTGTTGCGACTATCCAGACTCTGGGTGGCTCCGGTGCGCTGAAAGTCGGTGCCGACTTCCTGCATAAATATTTCCCGGAATCGGGCGTCTGGGTGAGCGATCCGACCTGGGAAAACCATGTCGCCATCTTCGAAGGCGCGGGTTTTACCGTTAACACCTACCCGTGGTTCGACGACCAGACCAACGGCGTGCGCGTTGGCGCGCTGCTGGAAAAACTGAGCACCCTGCCGGAACGCAGTATTGTGCTGCTGCATCCGTGCTGCCATAACCCGACCGGCGCCGATCTGACGAACGATCAGTGGGACGCGGTGATCGAGGTACTCAAAGCCCGCAACCTGATCCCATTCCTCGACATCGCCTATCAGGGCTTTGGCGCCGGGATGGAAGAGGACGCTTACGCCATTCGCGCCATAGCCAGCGCAGGCCTGCCGGCGCTGGTCAGCAACTCCTTCTCCAAAATCTTTTCGCTGTATGGCGAACGTGTCGGCGGCCTGTCCGTGGTCTGCGAAGATCAGGACGCAGCAGGGCGCGTGCTGGGCCAGCTGAAGGCGACCGTGCGTCGCATCTATTCCAGCCCACCCAACTTTGGTGCGCAGGTGGTGGCGACCGTACTGGGCGATGATGAACTCAAAGCCGAGTGGCTGGCAGAGGTGGAAGCGATGCGTACCCGCATTCTGGCCATGCGTCAGACGCTGGTAGATGTGCTGAAGGAGGCCGTTCCGGGGCACAATTTTGACTATCTGCTGCTGCAGCGCGGCATGTTCAGCTATACCGGCTTTAGCGCGCAGCAGGTGGATCGCCTGCGCGAGGAGTTTGGCGTCTACCTGATTGCCAGCGGGAGAATGTGCGTCGCCGGCCTGAACAGCGGCAACGTACAGCGCGTGGCGAAGGCCTTTGCTGCTGTAATGTAAGCACTTACTCGCGGCCTCTTTCCCTTAGCGAAGGGGGCCGTAAAGGGGTGACACCACACTGGTAGCCGGCCCAGGAAAGCACGCTTTTTAAACAAATTTACCCGCAACGGGTTTTACCTTTCGTCGTATTGCTGCACACTTAGAAGGATTATCCTGTAAAACGGAGCAGCACATGTGGTATCAGCAAACCCTGACCCTGCGCGCCAGGTCTCGCGGTTTTCATCTGGTGACGGACGAGGTCATTGGGCAAATCCGCGATCTTCCCCGCATCAACATTGGTTTACTGCATCTGTTGCTGCAACACACGTCAGCCTCTCTCACCCTTAACGAGAACTGCGATCCCACCGTCCGTTCCGATATGGAGCAGCATTTTCTCAAATCCGTTCCTGACAACGCCCGCTGGGAACATGATGACGAGGGGCCAGACGACATGCCTTCCCATATTAAATCCTCCTTGCTGGGCGTCTCTTTGCTGCTGCCGGTGAATCACGGGCGCGTGCAGCTGGGCACCTGGCAGGGGATCTGGCTGGGAGAACACCGTATCCATGGCGGTTCGCGTAACATCATCGCCACGCTACAAGGGGAATAATGATGACAATTTCGGAGATACTTCAGTACTGCATGAACAAGCCGGGTGCGGAGCAAAGCGTACACAGCGACTGGAAGGCCACCCAGATCAAGGTCGCCGACGTGCTGTTTGCGATGGTGAAAGATGTGGAGGGGCGTCCGGCAGCCTCGCTTAAAACCAGCCCTGAACTGGCGGAACTGTTGCGCCAGCAGCACAACGACGTGCGTCCCAGCAAGCACCTGAATAAAGCGCACTGGAGCACGGTCTATCTGGACGGGTCGATTCCGGATTCGCAGATTTACTATCTGGTGGATGCCTCTTACAAGCAGGCGGTTGAACTGCTGCCGGAGATGACCCGGCAGCAGCTTTCAGTGTGACTACTTCAGAAGAGGTTTAAGGAAGCGGGCGGTGTGCGAGGCTTCGCACTCTGCGACGGTTTCCGGGGTGCCGGAGACCAGGATTTCGCCGCCGCCGCTGCCGCCTTCCGGGCCGAGATCGACAATCCAGTCCGCGGTTTTAATCACGTCCAGGTTATGCTCAATCACCACGATGGTATTGCCCTGATCCCGGAGCTGGTGCAGCACGTCCAGTAGCTGCTGGATATCGGCAAAGTGCAGACCGGTGGTCGGCTCATCCAGAATGTACAGCGTCTGCCCGGTACCGCGTTTGGAGAGCTCACGCGCCAGCTTCACGCGCTGCGCTTCTCCACCGGAAAGAGTGGTAGCCGACTGGCCCAGACGAATGTAGGTCAGACCGACATCCATCAGGGTCTGGAGCTTACGCGCCAGCGCCGGAACGGCATCAAAGAACTCTCGCGCCTCTTCGATAGTCATATCCAGCACTTCGTGGATGGTCTTGCCTTTGTACTTAATCTCCAGCGTTTCGCGGTTATAGCGCTTACCTTTGCACTGGTCGCACGGCACGTAAATATCCGGCAGGAAGTGCATCTCAACTTTGATTACTCCATCGCCCTGGCAGGCTTCGCAGCGACCGCCGCGCACGTTAAAACTAAAGCGGCCCGGCGTATAACCACGGGAACGCGATTCCGGCACGCCGGCAAAGAGTTCACGCACCGGCGTAAACACGCCGGTATAGGTCGCCGGGTTGGAGCGCGGAGTACGTCCAATCGGGCTCTGATCAATATCGATCACCTTGTCGAAGTGCTCCAGACCGTGGATATCGCGATACGGCGCCGGTTCAGCCAGCGTCGCACCGTTCAGCGCCGTCTGGGCTATCGGGAACAGAGTATCGTTAATCAGCGTCGATTTACCGGAACCCGATACCCCGGTGATGCAGGTGAACAGGCCGACCGGCAGGGTCAGCGTGACGTCTTTCAGGTTGTTGCCACGGGCGCCGGTGAGCTTCAGCACTTTTTCCGGGTCGGCCTGGACGCGTTTTTCCGGTACGGCAATCTGCCGCTTACCGCTCATGTACTGGCCGGTTAAGGATTCCGGCACCGCCATGATCGCCTCCAGTGGCCCTTCGGCTACCACCTGGCCACCGTGTACGCCTGCGCCTGGACCGATGTCGATCACGTGGTCTGCCGCGCGGATGGCATCTTCATCGTGCTCAACCACAATCACCGTGTTGCCAAGATTCCGCAGATGGATAAGGGTGCCGAGCAGACGTTCGTTGTCGCGCTGGTGCAGCCCGATGGAGGGCTCATCGAGCACATACATCACCCCCACCAGACCCGCACCAATCTGGCTCGCCAGACGGATACGCTGGGCCTCGCCGCCGGAGAGCGTCTCTGCGGAGCGGGAAAGCGTCAGGTAGTTCAGGCCGACGTTTACCAGGAACTTCAGGCGATCGCCAATCTCTTTCAGCACTTTTTCGGCGATTTTCGCCCGCTGGCCGGAGAGCTTCAGGTTGTTGAAGAAGTCCATCGCATGGCCAATGCTCATGTCCGAGATGGTCGGCAGCGGCGTGTTTTCCACATACACGTGGCGCGCTTCGCGGCGCAGGCGGGTACCGTCACAGGTGGCGCAGGAGCGATTGCTGATGAACTTCGCCAGCTCTTCACGCACGGCGCTGGATTCGGTCTCTTTGTAGCGGCGCTCCATGTTGTGCAGCACGCCTTCGAACGGATGACGACGCACCGAGGTATCGCCGCGATCGTTCATGTACTTAAACTCGATGTTCTCTTTGCCGGAACCGAACAGGATCACTTTGTGCACGGTTGGGCTGAGGCTGCCCCACGGCGCTTCAACGTCGAATTTATAGTGCTCTGCCAGCGACTTCAGCATCTGGAAATAGTAGAAGTTACGCTTATCCCAGCCGCGAATGGCACCGCCAGCCAGCGACAGTTCCGGATTCTGGATCACGCGCTCCGGATCGAAATACTGCTGTACGCCCAGACCATCGCAGGTCGGGCAGGCGCCCGCCGGGTTGTTGAACGAGAACAAACGTGGTTCCAGCTCGCGCATGCTGTAGCCGCACACCGGGCAGGCGAAGTTGGCGGAGAAGAGCAGCTCATCCGCTTTCGGGTCGTCCATATCGGCGACCACCGCCGTACCGCCGGAGAGATCCAGCGCGGTTTCGAACGACTCCGCCAGGCGCTGGGTCATGTCGTCACGCACCTTAAAGCGGTCGATCACCACCTCGATAGTGTGTTTCTTCTGTAGCTCCAGCTTTGGCGGATCGGAGAGATCGCACACTTCGCCGTCGATACGGGCGCGGATATAGCCCTGGCTTGCGAGGTTCTCCAGGGTTTTGGTGTGCTCACCCTTGCGCTCTTTTATGATCGGCGCCAGCAGCATCAGGCGTCTGCCTTCCGGCTGCGCCAGCACGTTATCCACCATCTGGCTGACGGTTTGCGCCGCCAGCGGCACATCGTGGTCCGGGCAGCGCGGCTCGCCTACGCGGGCATACAGCAGACGCAGGTAGTCATGGATTTCGGTGATGGTCCCGACGGTGGAACGCGGGTTATGTGAGGTAGACTTCTGCTCAATGGAGATGGCAGGCGACAACCCTTCGATATGGTCGACGTCCGGTTTTTCCATCAGCGACAGGAACTGACGCGCATAAGCAGAGAGCGATTCAACGTAACGACGCTGTCCTTCGGCATACAGGGTGTCGAAAGCCAGAGAGGATTTGCCTGAGCCCGACAGCCCGGTGACGACAATCAGTTTGTCGCGAGGGATGACGAGGTTGATATTCTTGAGATTGTGGGTGCGGGCGCCCCGTACTTCGATCTTATCCATTCACCTTTCCCGGTAGGTAGATACACGGAATGCCTGGTTTGTTTGAAGGACAACCGGCAGAAACGGCTAATTATGACACAAATTAACCTGTCTGGATATACAGTATTGGAATGCAAATTCTGATTAAGTGTGCAACAATGTACAGTTCGTGAGAACTCTGGAAGATGCTTCGAAACTATCGGAAGACCACGTGGAAATGGTACACTCGCGCGCTTACACTATTCAGAAATGTTTTCAGGAGACACGATCATGGCCAGCAGAGGCGTAAACAAGGTGATTCTCGTCGGTAATCTGGGCCAGGACCCGGAAGTACGCTATATGCCAAGTGGTGGTGCAGTGGCCAACATTACGCTGGCTACCTCCGAATCCTGGCGTGATAAAGCGACCGGTGAGATGAAAGAGCAGACCGAGTGGCACCGCGTTGTGCTGTTTGGCAAACTGGCTGAGGTAGCCGGTGAGTATCTGCGTAAAGGTTCTCAGGTCTATATTGAAGGCCAGCTGCGTACCCGCAAATGGACCGATCAATCCGGTCAGGAAAAATACACTACCGAAGTGGTGGTGAACGTCGGCGGCACCATGCAGATGCTGGGTGGCCGTCAGGGCGGTGGCGCACCGGCAGGTGGCGGCCAGCAGCAGCAGGGTGGTTGGGGTCAGCCGCAGCAGCCGCAGGGCGGCAACCAGTTCAGCGGTGGCGCACAGTCTCGTCCGCAGCAGCCGTCTGCACCGGCGCAGTCCAACGAACCGCCAATGGATTTCGATGACGATATCCCGTTCTGATAACCAGAACCTGCGATTCGCAAAAAAAAAACCCAGACAGCTGTCTGGGTTTTTTGTTTGCTGCGGAAATGCCAGCGGGCATCAGGTGTACATCATTGGCCAGTCCGGCGGCGTATGGCTCATCGCTTCAACCATGATCGCTTTGACGTTACTCCAGACGGCAGCCATATCCAGCAGGGTGATGCCCAGCAGGCCGGTAGCAAACCAGCATGCCGCAGCCAGCCCAAGAAAAGTGCTGAACACCGCAAGTACCGCATAATCCGATTTCTTAAACTTAATATTCAATGTGCTGGCCAGGAACATCAGCACCGCGCTCAATAACTCCCAGCGTGCAAAGACAACGCCGGTGGTAATAGCTGCCATAAGACCGATCCTCAAAGATAACCGCCGCCGGGTATAGCACGACGTTGCCCGGACGTGGCAAACTGGCTATCGGCAAGCTCAGACTCACAAAATGAAACAATGTTTTGCGTTACATAAGATGTGTGAACTATATCACACTTGTTCTTTTATTCGCCAGTGGGCAAACGCATGAAAATGGCGTTTTTTAACCTTTTATTTATTGTGGTTATAAGTCTTAGGAATATATCTTTAGTCTGCTAACCGCCCTGGTTGCGATAACTTTATTGATAATTCATTGAGATAAGAAAACATGTACAGGTAAAGCGCCGATGTACAATATTTACAGCCTCAGGGCTATGGATTATGCTTCAACCGGTTACCTAATTTGCCCGTAATAAATAAATCAGGCTTTAACTGGTTATTATTTTCTGTACTTTTACTTTTACACACGCGTTCTTTTTCGACAGGGTGAGACAGCCGCATTAATAGATGCTGACTGCCTGTCCCTTCATGCCTGATCTATTCGTTGCGACATTTTTATCTCGTTAATGAGCTACGAATAAAACGATGAAGCAAACAAATCGAGAAAATATAAATGACAGTACACGGGCCCTGCACGCATTAGCTAAATTAATGCCAAAATTATCGTCGCAGCGAACCTTAACGGATCTCCTGCAGACGATTAATCATACCTTTGGCGCCCAACTGTGTTGGATGATGATAGAGGATGATGCGGGTCAGCAGCAGTTTGTCAGTGTCGGTGAATTAACGTGCCAACCGTCGGAAATTAAAACCTTTCTCGCCAGCGGGTTATTGCAACGTCATCATCGTGCATGGCGAGTGATCTGCTGGAAAGAGAATGCTGGTACGCTTTTATTTCCTTGTGCGCATCCGGGCTATACGCAATTACAGTGTGGCGTGCTGTATAAACTCTCCCCGCAACAGGATCCCTGCAACGGCTACTTCTTCCTCGGCTTTACGCAATCCCTTAGCAGCATCACCGTGCTGAAAGAGGTGGTGGTGATCCTGGTTGAAAAACTGAAAGATTATGTGACCGGTCTCGTTGCCCGTGAACGCACAGCAAAAGAGATGCAGCGGGTGATCACCCAGTATAAAACGCTGTTTGAGCGGGCACCGGTACTGATGAACTCGTTCGACCGGCATAGCCGCTGCGTATTGTGGAATGTTGAGTGTGAAAAGGTATTTGGCTGGACGATGGCGGAGATCAACACCCATCCCGATCCGCTGGCGCTCTTTTATCCTGACCCGGAGGTGCGGCGACGGGTGCGCGAGTCGGTTAATACCGCCCCCCTGAACGATATGTATGAATGGCATCCAATGCGGCGGGACGGCGTCCAGCTGACGATTTTGTGGTCGAACATCTCCCTGCCGGACGGCTCGATCCTCAATATCGGGCTTGATATTACCGCGCGTAAAAAAGCAGAGCAGCAGCTGGAGATGAAGGCCACCACCGACGATCTGACGCGCTGTCTGAATCGCTTTGCCATACTGCAGCAGATTGGTGCTGCGCTGGAGGCCAGCCGGCGCGAGGAGGCCGACAGCCACTTCTCTGTCATGATGCTCGACCTGGATTTCTTTAAGCAAATTAATGATAAGTGGGGCCATCTGGTGGGCGATGCCGCGCTGGTGCATTTTTGCGACTGCCTGCGGGCGCTAATCCCGCCGGGTTCGGCGCTGGGGCGGGTAGGTGGAGAGGAGTTTTTACTGCTGCTGCCTAAAACTCGCAGCGACGCGGCGGTGCAACTCTCAACGGCGCTCCGCCAGGCGCTCTCTTTCACGCCGCTTAAGGTCGGCAGCCGAACCTTAACGCTCTCCTTCAGCGCGGGCGTAGTAGAGGTGAGCGGAAAACCGCGCGATACCTCATCGCTACTCATTAGCGCAGATAAGGCACTGTACGATGCCAAGCGCGGTGGAAGGGGAAAAACAATCGTCGCGGTTGATTATTTATAAATCACTTTAATCATTCCCATGGATAAATAGCATAAGATTTCACGGTGGAGTTGCGCTTTTTTTACTCCAGGGGGAGTTTGGCTTAATCGACGATTTTCTGTTGCGTTATCCGGAAGCCGGGCTTGCTGGACCGGTAATTATTTAACTTAATTAACACGAAACGAATACTTTCAGTTTGGCTTACGGACAAATATTATCGGCATAACTAAATATTAGGTTATTGGCGTTAAAAGTCAGTTGCTAACTTCGCATGATTCATGCAACGTAATCACCTGTTTAGCAAAGCATCCGGCCTTCATGACTACAGGCACATAAAAAGCAGGGATAATAGGGCGGAAATGAATCGTAACGCACGGGACAAGGTGCTGAGGATAGTCGGGGTTATCATGGTAGTTTTGCTACCTGTGATGCTTGCGCTATGGTTTGCTCAGCAACGCGCGGTCAACGAAACAAGCAGCCAACTTCGCTCCTTTGCTGCACTCGCTTTAGACAAAACTGAACTGGTTATTCAGCAGGTTGAGCTGGCTCGTCACGCTGCCGAAAAATACTCGGGTGATATTTGTACGCCGGAACATCGGCAATATATGTTAAATATTGTCCGGGGCCGACTCTACATTGCTGATCTCCTTTACGCCGAAGGCAAACACTTTCTCTGCTCAACGACCAACACTCCCGAAAACCCGTATACGATTTCTGCTGCCAATTACCAACGCGCTCCTGACGTCTTTATCTATTATTACCGCGACACGCCGTTTTATGCGGGATATAAAATGACCTATATGCAGGTCGGTAATTATGTGGTGGTGGTCAATCCCCTAACCTATAGCGAAGTGATGTCTGCCGATCGCTCCCTGGCATGGGGCGTATTTGACACGGTAAATAACGACTTTTTCTCCATCAGCGAACAGGCAAAAGAAAATGAATTAAAAAGGCTGACTGGTGATAATGAAGCTATTTTCCAGAACGAAGGCCGTTTTTACACTATTGTTCGCTCGGATAAACGCCCGATTGCCGCCATTGTTTCAACAACCAGCCAGCGGTTTTATGAAGTTCTCTATCATCAGGCAACATTAACCCTGCCGTTGGGGATGATCAGCAGCATTATTATTTTACTGATGTGGTCGAGAACGCGACGCGAATTCAATTCACCGGGGCGCTTATTGCATCGGGCATTAAATAAAAGACAGCTGTGTCTGCATTACCAGCCGATTATCGATATTAAAACAAATGAATGTGTAGGCGCAGAGGCGCTGTTGCGTTGGCCTGGTTTTAACGGCCCGGTCATGAGTCCGGTAGAGTTTATCCCGCTGGCAGAAAAAGAGGGCATGAGCGAACGGATCACCGATTATGTGGTAGAAGAAGTCTTCAGCGATCTGGGTCATTTCCTGGCCTGTAACCCACATCTCTATATCTCCATTAACCTCTCGGCAACGGATTTTCACTCTTCACGCCTGATTGCGATGATTACCGATAAAGCCCGGCACTACAGCGTCCGCGCCCAGCAGATAAAAATCGAAGTGACGGAGCGCGGCTTCATTGACGTACCCAGAACCACGCCGGTGATTCAGGCTTTCCGCCAGGCAGGTTATGAAGTGGCGATTGACGATTTTGGTACCGGCTATTCCAATCTGCACAACCTTTACTCGCTGAACGTGGATATCCTGAAAATCGATAAGACCTTCATCGATACGCTGACCACCAACAGCACCAGCCATCTTATCGTCGAGCACATTATCGAAATGGCCCAAAGCCTGCGCCTGAAAACCATCGCGGAAGGGGTGGAGACAGCGGAACAGGTGATGTGGTTAAACAAGCGCGGCGTTCAGTATTGCCAGGGCTGGCACTTTGCCAGGGCGATGTCACCACAGGATTTCATGACCTGGCAACATCAGCCCGTTGCGCCGTCCCTTGTCCATAGCCACTAATTGAGCTGGTGGCGATAGTCGCTGGGAGTACGATCAAACTCGCGGCGGAAGACGCGGGAAAACGTCTGCTGGGAGACATATCCCAAATCCATGGCGATATCAAAAATAGGCCGTTGGGTGGTGCGTAACGCCTGTGCGGCCAGCAGTAATCTGCGTTGACGAATGTATTCGCCCAGCGTCTGGTGCATGACGGCGCGGAACATTCTCTGTAAATACCATTTTGAATAACCCGACTTTTTAGCCACCACATCGATACTCAAAGGTTGATCGATATGGTCGTCCATCCATTCAATAAGTGTCTGAATAATTTGTTGATGCGACATAGAGCAGCCTCTCTCTGGATACATCTGTATCGTTTGATTCGTCGTTTGGTCTGCGGGTGAGTATAATTCCTCAAGTTAACTTGAGGTAAAGGGGTTTTATGGAAAAGAAATTACCGCGGATTAAACCGCTGCTGTCTCCAGGCGAGGTAGCAAGGCGGAGCGGCGTGGCGGTGTCTGCGCTGCATTTCTATGAAAGCAAAGGGTTAATTAAGAGCATCCGCAACACTGGAAATCAGCGCCGCTATACTCGCGACGTGCTGCGCTATGTGGCCATC
Organism: Leclercia adecarboxylata; assembly: GCF_035787115.1. Lineage (GTDB taxonomy): Bacteria > Pseudomonadota > Gammaproteobacteria > Enterobacterales > Enterobacteriaceae > Enterobacter > Enterobacter adecarboxylatus_E. Next base: position 57,829 of record NZ_JALKTL010000003.1, read on the forward strand.
ATTAAGATTGCCCAGCGCATTGGGATCCCGTTGGCCACCATTGGCGAAGCATTCGGCATCCTGCCGGAAGGCCATACTCTGAGCGCGAAAGAGTGGAAAGCGCTCTCCTCCCAGTGGCGTGATGAACTGGATCGGCGCATTCATACCCTGGTGGCGCTGCGCGATGAGCTGGACGGGTGCATTGGTTGTGGATGTCTGTCGCGCAGCGACTGCCCGCTGCGTAACCCCGGGGATAAGCTGGGCGAGCAGGGAACCGGCGCGCGGCTGCTGGAAGAGGATTAGCCCGACGCATAAAAAACTAAAGCGCCACAACAGAGCGCTTTAGTTTATTCCCGGTCTTTGTCTTTCTCTCTATCCCGCTGGTTCACAGGAGGGTTTCCCCCGACATCAACACCCCTCAGTCGAGCATCTGGTGGAGGTTCCGGTTTGTGCTGACACTTTAAGTCTAGGCCGCGGCCTCAGGTTTACCAGCCTGTTCGCGCGAAAACTCGGCAAAATTTTTTCGTCAGGTTGTGCAATTTTCTATAGTTAGTGAATACCTCACACTGGAGATGACCATGATTAAGGTCCACCACCTCAATCAGTCCCGATCGCAGCGCGTGCTCTGGGCGCTGGAAGAGCTTTCTCTGCCTTATCAGATCGTTCGTTATGAGCGGGATAAGACCATGATGGCTCCCGCGGCGCTGCGCAAAGTCCACCCGCTGGGTAAATCCCCGGTGCTGGAGGACAATGGCCTGATCCTGGCGGAATCGGGCGCTATCCTCGAATATTTGCAGGAAACATACGATCCCGGATCTCAGTTAAAGCCGCAGGATCGCGAGCTGAAGCTGCATTACCGTTTCTGGCTCCATTACGCGGAAGGCTCATTGATGCCGCTGCTGCTGATGAAACTGGTCTTCTCAAGTCTCGGTAAACCGCCCATCCCCTTTGGCCTGCGAACGCTGGGCAAAACGCTGGGGCAGGGGGTGCAGAAGGCCTATCTCAACCGCCAGCTGGAAACGCACGCCCGTTTTCTGGAGTCTTCGCTGAAGGATCATCGCTGGTTTGCCGGGGATCATGTCAGCATGGCGGACGTGCAGATGAGCTTCCCGGTATTGGCCCTCCTTGAACGCGGCGGCATGGACGATCTTCCTCGCCTGCAGGCGTGGAAGAAAAACGTCGAAATGCGCCCGGCCTGGCAGCGGGCGATCCAGCAAGGGGGACCGTTCGAGATCCCCGGCGGCTCCTGAAAATGTTATCAAATTGCGCATTCACGATAACGTTTGCGCATACTCTGTTCACTTCTTCACCGCCTCGCAGGTAATTTGGCAGAAAACGTCAAAGTTAAGTTGAAAATGCCCGTGTTTAAGCCGGATAATCGTTTGCCTTCATTTCAATACCCGTTTTGTCAGCGCGAAGCTAAACGTTTGCTTTTTTATGACGCCCCTCTTTGTCATAAACGCAGCACAAGGATATGACGTTTTGCTGGTCGTGGAGTGTCCGTCACGCTGACAGGCGACAATTATCATTTTCAGGGGATGTTTTCTATGTCTACGCCATCTGCGCGTACCGGCGGTTCACTCGACGCCTTTTTTAAAATTTCTGCCCGCGGCAGCACCGCGCGTCAGGAAATCGTTGCCGGTCTGACGACCTTCCTGGCCATGGTCTACTCGGTGATCGTGGTGCCGGGCATGCTGGGTAAAGCCGGTTTCCCGCCGGCGGCGGTCTTTGTCGCCACCTGTCTGGTTGCCGGCGTCGGTTCTATCGTAATGGGTCTTTGGGCTAACCTGCCGCTGGCGATTGGTTGCGCTATCTCGCTCACCGCCTTTACCGCTTTCAGCCTGGTGCTGGGTCAGCAGATCAGCGTGCCGGTGGCGCTGGGCGCCGTGTTCCTGATGGGTGTGCTGTTTACCATCATCTCTGCCACCGGTATCCGTAGCTGGATCCTGCGCAATCTGCCGCAGGGTATTGCGCACGGCACGGGGATCGGCATCGGGCTGTTCCTGCTGCTGATTGCCGCCAACGGCGTGGGCCTGGTCATCAAGAACCCGCTGGATGGTCTGCCGGTTGCGCTGGGTAATTTCGCCAGCTTCCCGGTGATCATGTCCCTGATTGGCCTGGCGGTGATTATCGGTCTGGAAAAGCTGAAGGTGCCGGGCGGCATCCTGCTGACCATCATTGGCGTCTCTATTGTCGGCCTGATTTTCGATCCTGCCGTGCACTTCTCCGGCGTGTTCGCCATGCCATCCCTGAGTGATGAAAACGGCAACTCGCTGATTGGCAGCCTGGATATCATGGGGGCGTTGAACCCGGTTGTTCTGCCAAGCGTGCTGGCGCTGGTGATGACCGCGGTCTTCGATGCCACCGGAACCATCCGCGCGGTGGCCGGTCAGGCTAACCTGCTGGATAAAGACGGGCAGATTATCGATGGCGGCAAAGCGCTGACCACCGACTCCCTGAGCAGCGTCTTCTCGGGTCTGGTAGGCGCCGCTCCGGCAGCGGTATACATCGAATCTGCGGCGGGTACCGCGGCAGGCGGTAAAACCGGCCTGACGGCGATTACCATCGGGGTGCTGTTCCTGCTGATCCTGTTCCTCGCGCCGCTCTCCTATCTGGTGCCGGCATACGCCACCGCCCCTGCGCTGATGTATGTGGGCCTGCTGATGCTGAGCAACGTGGCGAAGATTGATTTTGCCGATTTCGTCGATGCGATGGCCGGACTTATCACCGCGGTGTTTATCGTGCTGACCTGTAACATCGTAACCGGCATCATGATTGGTTTTGCCTCCCTGGTGATCGGCCGTATCGTCTCTGGCGAATGGCGTAAGCTGAACATCGGCACGGTGGTGATTGCCGTCGCGCTGGTGGTGTTCTACGCGGGCGGCTGGGCTATCTAAGCGGTCAACGGCGTATAAAAACGGGTGGCTCAGGCCGCCCGTTTTTATTTTCAGAACACATCTCGTTGTCATATGCGTTACTCTGGGAAAGATAGACTAAGGCACGATGCCAGTGGCCTCAACGAACAGAATCATCGCAAACAGGGAACGCATGGAAATCTTCTTCACAATACTCATTATGACCCTTCTGGTCTCCCTTTCCGGGGTAGTTACCCGCGTACTGCCCTTTCAGCTACCGCTGCCGCTCATGCAGATCGCTATTGGTGCTCTACTGGCGTGGCCGACGTTCGGATTGCATGTCGAGTTCGATCCCGAACTGTTTCTGGTGCTGTTTATTCCGCCTCTGCTGTTTGCCGACGGCTGGAAAACGCCCACGCGGGAGTTTCTCGAACACGGGCGCGAGATCCTGGGTCTGGCGCTGGCGCTGGTGGTCGTCACCGTGGTGGGGATCGGCTTCCTCATCTACTGGATAGTGCCGGGGATCCCGCTGATACCCGCTTTTGCGCTGGCGGCGGTGCTGTCACCCACCGATGCCGTGGCGCTGTCCGGCATCGTCGGGGAGGGCCGCATGCCGAAAAAAATCATGGGTATTCTGCAGGGCGAGGCGCTGATGAACGACGCCTCCGGCCTGGTGGCGCTGAAATTTGCCGTCGCCGTGGCGATGGGCACCATGATCTTTACCATCGGCGGCGCCACCGTAGAGTTCTTCAAAGTGGCGATTGGCGGCATCCTCGCCGGGTTCGTGGTGAGCTGGCTGTATGGCCGTTCGCTGCGCTTCCTCAGCCGCTGGGGTGGCGATGAACCCGCCACGCAGATCGTGCTGCTGTTCCTGCTGCCTTTCGCCTCCTACCTGATCGCGGAGCACATTGGCGTATCGGGCATTCTGGCGGCGGTGGCGGCAGGCATGACCATCACCCGTTCCGGGGTGATGCGTACCGCGCCGCTGGCGATGCGTCTGCGCGCCAACAGCACCTGGGCAATGCTGGAGTTTGTCTTTAACGGCATGGTCTTCCTGCTGTTGGGCCTGCAGCTGCCGGGCATTCTCGAATCGTCGCTGGTGGCGGCAGAGGCCGACCCGAACGTCGAAACCTGGATGCTGTTTACCGATATCGTGCTGATTTACGCCGCGCTGATGCTGGTGCGCTTCGGCTGGCTGTGGACGATGAAAAAATTCAGCGTGCGTTTTTTGAAAAACAAACCGATGGAGTTTGGCTCCTGGACCACCCGTGAGCTGCTGATTTCGACCTTCGCCGGGGTACGCGGGGCGATCACCCTGGCCGGTGTGCTCTCCATTCCGCTGCTGCTGCCGACCGGGGACGTCTTCCCGGCGCGCTACGAGCTGGTGTTCCTGGCGGCTGGCGTGATCCTGTTCTCGCTGTTTGTCGGCGTGGTGATGCTGCCGATTCTGCTGCAACACATGGAGGTGGGCGATCACGTCCAGCAGCATAAAGAGGCGCGTATCGCCCGGGCGGCCACCGCTGAAGTGGCGATTGTCACTATTCAGAAGATGGAAGAGCGCCTGGCGGCCGATACCGAGGAGAACCTTGACACCCAGCTGCTGAAAGAGGTGAGTTCACGAGTCATTGGTAACCTGCGCCGCCGCGCGGATGGCCGCAATGACGTGGAGAGCTCGCTGCAGGAAGAGAACCTTGAGCGCCGCTTCCGCCTGGCCGCACTGCGCGCTGAACGCGCGGAGCTCTACCACCTGCGCGCCACCCGGGAGATCAGCAACGAGACGCTGCAAAAACTGCTGCACGATCTCGACCTGATGGAAGCGCTGTTGGTTGAGAAGCCGTAGCTGCCCCTCACCCTGACCCTCTCCCCAAAGGGGAGAGGGGATAATCGGGCACGGTGCGGCGTTACGATCTCAGGGGAATAATCGGGCACGGTGCGGCGTTACGATCTCAGGGGAATAATCGGGCACGGTGCAGCGTTACGATCTCAGGGGAATAATCGGGCACGGTGCGGCTTTACGATCTCAGGGGAATAATCGGGCACGGTGCGGCTTTACGATCTCAGGGGAATAATCGTGCACGGTGCGGCTTTACGATCCCAGGGGGATAATCGGGCACGGTGCGGCTTTACGATCTCAGGGGAATAATCGGGCACGGTGCGGCGTTACGATCTCAGGGGAATAATCGGGCACGGTGCGGCGTTACGATCTCAGGGGAATAATCGTGCACGGTGCGGCTTTACGATCTCAGGGGGATAATCGGGCACGGTGCGGCTTTACGATCTCAGGGGAATAATCGGGCACGGTGCGGCTTTACGATCTCAGGGGAATAATCGGGCACGGTGCGGCTTTACGATCTCAGGGGAATAATCGGGCACGGTGCGGCTTTTTTCCCTCTCCCCTATGGGGAGAGGGCTAGGGTGAGGGGCCCCAAAATCCTTCACAGCACTTCAGCCACGCCTGGGCGCTGTGCGACAGATAGACCCCTTCCCGCCAGATCATCCCCAGCTGCCAGTGCAGATCGCTGTTCAGCGGGATCCAGCGCAGCGTGTTTTTATCCAGCCGTTCGCAGATGGGCTGCGGCAGAATGGCGATCCCCACCCCCGCCTGCACCATCGCGGCCAGAAAATCCCACTGTCCGCTGCGCACCGCAATGCGCGGCTTAACGCCGTGCTGGTTAAACAGCTGCATCAGCTGGCGGCTGAGGGCAAAATCTTCGTTGTAGATAAGCAAAGGATGCTCGGCCAGAAGTTCAGGGTTGATCGCATCAAGCGTCATCCAGCTGCCGGAGCGCGGCACCAGCACGCACAGCGGATGGCTGAACAGCGGTAGGGCAGTCAAACCGCTGTCCTCCTCCACCGGCAGGGCGGTCATCGCCAGGTCCAGCTCGCCGTTGATCACCGCCTGCTGGACGGTTAAGCCGCCAAATTCAGAAATTTTCAGCTCTACGCCGGGGTAACGCTGGCGAAACAGGCCAATGGGTCCGGCCATCATCATCCCCACCATTGGCGGAATGCCGAGGCGCAGTATGCCCCTGTTCAGGTGGTGGATGTCGCCAAGCTCGGCCTCCAGCTGGCGAAACTCCGCCAGGATCGCCAGCCCGCGCTCAAACACCACGCGGCCGGTGTCGGTTAACAGCAGCTTGCGCCCGTCGCGGATCAGCAGGGTACAGTTCAGTTCATCTTCGAGGTTCTTCAGCATCTTGCTGATGGTGGGCTGGGTGACAAAGAGCTTCTCCGCGGCGCGGGTAAAACTCTGCTGGCGGACCACTTCGACAAAGTAACGCAGCGTGCGTATGTCCATGACTATTCCTCGAAACTATACCTTTGATGATTTTAATTCATTTCAGTGAATTACGGGCGCTGACTATACTGACGCTCCCTCTCATTTTTAGGAAATCCTCCATGACCGTGGCGTTAGGTCGCGTTACGCCTGCCGTCGTGCAACGACTCCAGGTCCCGGTTCAGGTACTGCTTTACGCGGGTCTGTTTGTCTTCGCTGAATACCTCGTCGGCTGGCTCCATCTGCCGCTGCCGGCCAACCTGGTCGGGATGGTGCTGATGTTCAGCCTGATCCTCTGTCGCATTATTCCTCTGCGCTGGGTGCGGGCGGGCTCGCGCTGGCTGCTGGCGGAGATGCTGCTGTTTTTCGTGCCGGCGGTGGTAGCGGTGGTCAACTACGTCCAGCTGCTGGTGGTGGATGGCTGGCGCATCTTTGCGGTGATCGCCCTGAGCACCCTGATGGTGCTGGGCGCGACAGCATGGGTGGTGGATAAAGTGTACCGCTTTGAAATCAGCAGGCAGAAACATGACTAATTTTCAGGTCAGCGTGCTCTGTCTGGTGGTGACGCTGGCGATCTACTTCGCCAACAAGCGCCTCTACCGCCGCTTTCGCAAACTGCTGCTGATGCCGCTGGTTTTCACCCCCATCCTGCTGGTGATGATGCTGGTGTGGGGCCATATCTCCTGGCAGAACTATATCGGTGAAGCGCACTGGCTGCTGTGGCTGCTGGGCCCGGCGACCATCGCCTTTGCGGTGCCGGTGTACGATAACCTGGCGGTGATTAAGCGCCACTGGATGTCGCTCTCGGCCGGGGTGATCACCGCCACGGTGGTGGCCGTGACCAGCTCTGTCTGGCTGGCGCGGTTATTTACCCTGTCGGATGAGATCCAGCGCAGCCTGGCGGTGCGTTCCGTTACCACGCCGTTTGCGCTGGCGGCGGCAAAACCGCTCGGCGGACAGCCGGATCTGGTGGCGCTGTTCGTGGTGGTCACCGGGGTATTTGGGATGGCGGTAGGGGATATGCTGTTTCTGCGCCTCTCTATTCGCGAAGGGATGGCGAAAGGGGCTGGCTTTGGCGCGGCGTCTCACGGCGCGGGCACCGCCCGCTCCTATGAGCTGGGCCCGCAGGAGGGTGTGGTGGCAAGCCTGGTGATGATGCTCTCCGGCGTGGTGATGGTGCTGGCCGCCCCGCTGGTGGCGTGGGTGATGTTCTGATAAATGCCGGGTGGCGCTGCGCTTACCCGGCCTACAGATTCTGTATGCGGCGCTAACGGTTCAAACGCCGCACAATGCGCTCCACCTTCTGGCGGAAATCTGCCGCGACCTGAGCGGGCTGCTGGCCCTGCTCCAGCTTTTCCCGCGCCGAGGTAAACTGGTCAATCACCTGCAAATCTTCAATATAGGGCGTGGCGACGACCGTGGTATGCAGCGACTGCGCCTGGCGCAGCCCGGCAATCACCGGATCGTTCGGATCGATAACCCCTTTCTCCGATAACCGTGTTTCCGCCGCCTTGTTGAGCGGTATCCCGCGCTCCAGCCCCAGGGCCTCCACCGACTGCGGATCGTTGAGCAGGTAGTTCACCAGGATTGCCGCCTCTTTCGGGTGTCTGGTGGATTTTGCCACCGACAGCATCTGCGCTGTTTTGAAGTACACCCCGGACTCCTGCGTGCCGGGCTGCATCACGTAGTCGCCCAGCACCAGCTTCGCAGGCGGTGTCAGGTTATTGGCAAACATGCGAATGGTGATATTCCAGGTGAACAGTCCGCCCCACTCGCCGTTAATCCACGGCTTCATCTCATAGAGGTTGCCTTTGCCGTAGGAAGAGAGCGTTTTAGGCGAGGGCAGGATGCGATCGTCGCTCAGGCGCTTCACAAAGCCGAAGGCCTCGACCCACTGCGCCTCGTTCCAGGCGAAGGTACCGTCGCTGTTGAACATCGGCTGCTGGTGGGTCTGCATCATGTACGCATTGAGCAGCAGAATCACATCCTGATCGACCATGGCGTAGGGGTAGTAGTTATTACCCAGTTTCTGCTGGAAGATCTTCCCGGCGGCAAAAAAGTCGTCCCAGGTTTTCGGGTAAGTCAGCCCGGCTTTCTGCCAGGTAACGTTGTTGTAGTAAAAGACCGGGGCATTGACCGAAATCGGCAGGCCGTTGAGCTTGCCTTTAACGGTAGTCGATTGCAGATCCTGCGCCTGGTACTGGCTCAAATCGAGTTCCGCTTTCAGCTTATCCAGGTCGTAATAACCGTCGCCGTTTTTGGAAAAAATAATCAGCCACGGCCAGTTGGTCTGCATGACATCCGGCTCGGTGCCGCTCGCCATCTGGGTGGTCAGGCGCGAAAGATGTCCGTCCCAGCCGGTATATTCGGCCTTCACCTTAATCTCCGGATGGGCCTTCTCAAAGGCGTCCAGCGCCTTCAGCGTGGCCTGGTGACGGCTGTTGCCACCCCACCACGACATGCGTAATTCAACGGGCGGCTGCGCCCAGGCAGAGGTACAGGAAAATAACAGCGATGCGATGACACCTGAAACGCGTTTTTTCATTATTGTCTCCGGAACAGAGGCATAAATATTGTTATTAAACAGGTGAGTAACTGCATAATACTACCGGCGGTTCCGGCGCGGCAGTCCCCGCGCCGGCGTGAGACGCTTAACGTTTCGTCAGACGGGAAACCAGCTCAAACTCCTTAAAGTTCACCGGACGCTGCTGCTGCATGGAGATATTGCCCGCAATGCCGGTGAGGATGGACATAGCTCCGGCGCGATGGTCTGCCGCCCGCTGCAGCGGATCTTCTCCCGGCGTGCCAAACAGATCGGCCAGCATCGCGTTATCGCCGCCGCCGTGGCCCCCTTCACCGAGGCTGAATTCCGCTTTCCACGGCTCGGCAAACATCGGGAAGACGGTCAGCTCGCACTGCTCCAGGCTGCCCTCGTTTTCACGTTCGCCCCCGGCGTTGACGTAAGACTTCTCGACGATTTTCATCTCCAGGCGCCCTTCGGTGCCGTTAAAGACCACGTTCAATCCTTCCCACGGCAGATAGGCGTTGAGGGAGTAGGTGAGCTGAACCTGGTTCTGGTATTTCACCAGCACCGACATCGTGTCTTCGATGGTGATCCCGTCGCTGAACACGCTCTGGTCGCGGAAGTAGTTATCTTCGTGCTCGGCGTCCAGATAGAGCGCTTTGAGCTGCGCGTTCTCTGCCATATGCAGCGCAAAGGGATCGTCTTTCGCCCCGGCAAAGCCGTGGGCGCGGGGATAGAACTGCATAACGCCGCGCTTCTCCGCGTTCTCCTTGCCGTAGAACTGCAGGCTGCCTTCGGCGTAGACCCGTTCCGGATAGCTGCCCAGCCAGAAGTTCATCAGGTCGAAATGGTGGGTGGATTTATGCACCAGCAGGCCGCCGCTGTTGCGTTTTTCCCGGTGCCAGCGGCGGAAGTAATCCGCGCCGTGTTCGGTGTTGAGTAGCCACTCAAAGTGCACCGAGGTCACCTTGCCAATTACCCCCTGCATCAGTAGTTCGCGCACTTTGCTGTGGTGCGGGGCGTAGCGGTAGTTGAACGCCACGCGCACGGTGCGGCCAGTCTCTTCAATGGCGTCGAGAATGCGCAGAGCGCGCTGTTCGTCGATGGTCATCGGCTTTTCAGTGATCACATCGCAGCCGGCGTGCAGCGCGCGCACGATATAGTCGTCGTGGGTGCGGTCCATGGTGGTGACAATGACAATATCGGGACGCGTCTCGCGGATCATCTCTTCAAACTGCGCCGCCTGCCAGGTGGAGACCGGCGTCGCCCCTTCGTTTTTTAATAACTGGTTGGCGTATTGCATACGCGTCTTGTTAGTATCACAGAACGCGACAAGTCTGGCATTTTCCCGCCAGGCTCCACCGATGGCGGAAATATATAAACCCGCGCGACCGCCGGTCCCGACCAGAGCATATTTTTTCATGGCATCCTCGATTAAATAACAAAATGACTATCAGCAAGGTGACGCAATGAAACGTATTCCCCATCAACTGATGGAGCTGAACAGCACCTTTATCTGGCACTGGCCCTGGTTTATTCAGGGGGTTAAAAGCGCTAAACAGCACGGTTTCACTGGCATCATCCTGCACCAACAGGAACTGCTTTCAGTACTTGCGACGCCCTCGCCGTTGAGCCAGAAACTCAACGTCGAGAACCTTATTCATCAGCAACATTACGCCCTGCACTATTTAAAACGTGTCGACAGTTATCTGGCGGAAAATAATTTATCGTTCTGGCTTCAGGGCGAAGCCGCGCCCAATGACGACATTATTAAGCGTAAATTTCCGGAACTGACGTTCGACGAAAAAAGCGCGCCTGATTTCTGGCACCATTTTTATGCCGCGATACTGCATCCGCTATTAGCGGCGCTGCCCCACCTCGGTGGCCTTATTCTCAGCCTGACGACGCCGGAGTTTCAGACCCGCCGCTGGCAGCAAAGTCTGCACGATGTCTGGAGCCTGCTGCGCGCCCGGGGCAAGAAGCTCATCCTGCGCGACTTTATCGACAACAGCTGGCCGCGACAGCAGCTCCCGAACATGCTGGCGACGCTCCCGGACGACGTGCGCGCCTCGGTAAAAGCCACCGAGCTGGATTACCACCCCGGCTTTGCTAACCATCCGCACATCGCCACCCTGCCGGGACATAAAAAGTGGATCGAATACGACCTTTTTGGCACCGGCTACGGCTGGACCGCGCTACCGTGCTATCTGGCCGATGAGATCGGCGGTCGCTTAAGCTGGGCGCTCAGCGCCGCAGAAAACGAAATCGAAGCCATTACCTCCCGCGTGAGCTGGCAGTGGCTCCCCGACAGCCGGGTGATGGACTCCGTTAACGCCATCAACCTGTTTGGTCTTTCTGCCGCGAATCAGGCCGCCGGGGCGGCGCTGCCCGGCACCTTCGATCGCTGGGCTGAACACCATCAGCTCGGTTTTCGCTCCCTGCAGGACAAGCATCAGCTTTCGGCCATCGTCCACGCCAGCTATGACTGGCTGTGTAAAACGCCAAACTTTCTCGGGCGGCGGCTGCACTATCAGAGCCAGATCCCGGAGAGTATTGCCCAGGCCCAGCAGCTGCTGCATATGGACACCCGCAGCGCCAACTGGATGCACGCCTGGCAGCCGCTGATGCCCGCCGACGATCCCGCCCCTGGCAAAGAGCAGCGCGAGCGGGTGGCGCTGGAAAAAGAGGCCGCCTGCTTCCTGGCGTCACGCACGCTGCACAACCTGCGCGAGCTGATGCCGCGGATAACCTGCCCGGACGACACTTTGGCGATCCTGCTGGCCGCCTGGCGCAGCGCGGAGATTTACAGCCAGATGTTCGCTCAGGTCGCCGCCGCCGTAACCGACGTGCTGTGGCTCGACCATTACGGCCCGGACAGCCTGCCCGCCGACACGCTGCAGACGCACCAGCAGCGGCTGCTGCACTACACCGACACCCTCGATCGCTGGCTGGCGAACCCGCCTGCCAGCGGGCCGCTGTTCCTGCCGCTGCTGCTGAGCCCGGCGCGTCTTGAGCGCTTTGCCAGAAGCCTCGGTGAGCCGCTGTAACTAAAGAATAAAAACTGCGCCCGGGGTTGTCTGTATTCAGCGCGGCGGGAAAGCCGGGGAACGGCGTGAAATCGGGAAAAGTGTGATGGAGGTTGCGGATTGCAGATAAAGCCTGTGATGCGGATCGGCTTTTTTCCTTCAGGCGACGTGATAAACGTCACCTGAAGGGGGAAAAAAGGTGATCCCCGACCAGCGGCCGGGGAGGGGATTTTAGTGCGCGCGGCCCTGTTCGACACCCAGGCCGGTTTGGGAACGGATAAACTGGGCACGGAACTTCTCGCGCTCCAGGTTGCCTTCCGGCGAGTTATCGGTGGCCGAGAAGACCCAGATACCGATAAAGGCCACGGCGATGGAGAACAGCGCCGGGTACTCATACGGGAAAATGGCGCTTTCGTGACCGAGGATCTGCACCCAGATGGTTGGGCCGAGGATCATCAGGATCACCGCCGTCAGCAGGCCGAGCCAGCCGCCGATCATTGCCCCCCGGGTGGTCAGCTTCGACCAGTACATAGAGAGCAGAATGATCGGGAAGTTACAGCTTGCCGCAATCGAGAAGGCCAGCCCCACCATAAAGGCGATGTTCTGGTTCTCAAACAGGATCCCCAGCAGGATCGCCACCACACCCAGCACCAGCACGGTGATTTTAGAGACCTTCAGTTCGTCGCGCTCAGAGGCGCCTTTACGCCAGACGTTGGCATAGAGGTCGTGGGAGACCGCAGAGGCGCCCGCCAGCGTCAGGCCGGCGACCACCGCCAGGATCGTGGCGAAGGCCACGGCGGAGATAAAGCCGAGGAACAGGTTACCGCCCACGGCGTCAGCCAGATGCACCGCCGCCATGTTATTACCGCCGATCAGCGCCCCTGCCGCGTCTTTAAACGCCGGATTTGCCCCTACCAGCATGATGGCGCCGAAGCCGATGATAAAGGTGAGGATATAGAAATAACCCATAAAGCCGGTGGCGTAGAAGACGCTCTTACGCGCTTCACGCGCATCGGACACGGTGAAGAAACGCATCAGGATGTGCGGCAGACCCGCGGTACCGAACATCAGCCCCAGCCCTAACGACAGCGCCGATATCGGATCTTTCACCAGCCCGCCCGGGCTCATGATCGCTTCCCCTTTCGGGTGTACCGCCATCGCTTCGGTGAAGAGGTTATTAAAGCTAAAGCCGACGTGCTTCATCACCATAAAGGCCATAAAGCTGGCGCCAAACAGCAGCAGTACCGCTTTGATGATCTGTACCCAGGTGGTAGCGAGCATGCCGCCGAACAGAACGTACATCACCATCAGCACACCCACCAGCACCACCGCGACGTGGTAATTCAGGCCGAACAGCAGCTGGATCAGTTTGCCCGCGCCCACCATCTGGGCGATGAGGTACAGCGCCACCACCACCAGCGAGCCGCAGGCGGAGAGGGTACGAATCGGTCCCTGCTTCAGGCGGTATGAGGCCACATCGGCAAAGGTGTAACGCCCGAGGTTACGCAGGCGTTCGGCGATCAGGAACAGAATGATCGGCCAGCCGACGAGGAAGCCCAGGGAGTAGATCAGCCCGTCATAACCGGAGGTATACACCAACGCCGAGATGCCGAGGAAGGAGGCCGCCGACATAAAGTCCCCGGCGATAGCCAGCCCGTTCTGGAAGCCGGTAATGTTGCCGCCCGCGGTGTAGTAATCGTTACGCGAGCGCACGCGTTTCGACGCCCAGTAAGTGATGTAGAGCGTCAGCACCACGAAGATCAGGAACATCACAATCGCCTGCCAGTTGGTCGGCTGGCGTTCAACTGCGCCGCTAATGGCATCGGCGGCATTTGCCGCGAAGGGAAGGGTGGCGGCCAGCGCCGTCAGAATTCGCTTCATGATACTTTTACCTCGCGCAGCACCGCCTTATTGAGGCGATCAAACTCGCCGTTTGCCCGCCAGACGTACACGCCGGTCAGGACAAACGAAATGACGATCACCCCGATGCCGATAGGGATGCCGCGCGTAACGCTGGTGCCTGCATGCAGCGGGGTGCCGAGCCAGTGTGGGGCAAAGGCAATCAGCAGAATAAAGCCCACGTAGATGATCAGCATGATAATAGAGAGAATGAAGGCAAACCGTTGCCGCTTATCTACCAGTTCCCTGTAGTGCGCACTGTTCTCTATCTGCTGACAAATATTGTCATTCATCAGAGTTCTCCAGAAGTATTTGTAGGGGAGGTTTTTTTATTCCCTCTCCCTTGAGGGAGAGGGTTAGGGTGAGGGGGAAGGTGCGGTCTGATGCCCTCACCCCGGCCCTCTCCCACAGGGAGAGGGAGAAAAAATTACGATGGCATTGCGATGGTCTGCTTCTCTTCGAGCAGTTTATCCACCACGCCAGGATCGGCGAGCGTTGAGGTGTCGCCTAAATTGCTGGTATCGCCCGCCGCAATCTTGCGCAGAATACGGCGCATGATTTTGCCGGAGCGGGTTTTCGGCAGCGAGTCGGTCCAGTGCAGCACGTCCGGGGTGGCAAGCGGGCCAATCTCTTTACGCACCCAGTTACGCACTTCGGTATACAGCTCAGGTGACGGCTCTTCGCCGTGGTTCAGCGTGACGTAGGCATAGATCGCCTGGCCTTTGATGTTGTGCGGTATACCCACTACGGCCGCTTCGGCAATCTTCGGATGTGATACCAGCGCGGATTCAATCTCTGCGGTGCCCAGACGGTGCCCGGAGACGTTCAGCACATCGTCCACGCGGCCGGTGATCCAGTAGTAACCATCTTCATCGCGACGCGCGCCGTCGCCGCTGAAGTACATATTTTTGAAGGTGGAGAAGTAGGTCTGCTCGAAGCGATCGTGATCGCCAAACAGGGTGCGCGCCTGGCCAGGCCAAGAGTCGGTAATCACCAGATTGCCCTCGGTGGCCCCTTCCAGCGGCGTGCCTTCGTTATCCACCAGCGCGGGCTGGACGCCAAAGAACGGACGGGTCGCGGAGCCGGCTTTCAGCTGGGTGGCGCCTGGCAGCGGGGTGATCATGAACCCGCCGGTTTCGGTCTGCCACCAGGTGTCGACCACCGGGCACTTCTCGTTACCAATTTTCTTCCAGTACCACTCCCAGGCTTCCGGGTTGATGGGCTCGCCCACGGAACCCAGAATGCGCAGGGAGGAGCGGTCGGTGCCTTCGATCGCCTTGTCGCCTTCTGCCATCAGGGCGCGGATCGCGGTCGGCGCGGTGTAGAGAATGTTGACCTGATGCTTATCCACCACCTGGCTCATGCGCGCCGGGGTCGGCCAGTTTGGCACGCCTTCGAACATCAGCGTGGTGGCGCCGCAGGCCAGAGGGCCGTACAGCAGGTAGCTGTGACCGGTGACCCAGCCCACGTCGGCGGTACACCAGTAGATATCACCCTGATGATAATCAAAGACATACTTGAAGGTGGTCGCGGCATAGACCAGATAGCCGCCGGTGGTGTGCAGCACCCCCTTCGGCTTGCCGGTGGAACCGGAGGTATAAAGGATAAACAGCGGATCTTCCGCGTTCATCGCTTCCGGTTGGTGCTGGTCGCTGGCCTGCTCAATGAGGTCGCTCCACCACAGGTCGCGGCCTTCATGCCATTCAATGGCATTGCCGGTGCGCTTCAGCACAATCACGCTGTTTACGCTGTTCACATTCGGGTTTTTCAGCGCGTCATCGACGTTCTTTTTCAGCGGAACGGCACGGCCAGCACGTACGCCTTCGTCGGCGGTGATCACCAGTTTTGAGCTGGAGTCGATAATGCGCCCGGCCACCGCTTCCGGCGAGAACCCGCCAAAGATAACGGAGTGCACGGCACCGATGCGGGCACAGGCCAGCATCGCCACGGCCGCTTCCGGCACCATCGGCATATAGATAGCCACCACGTCGCCTTTTTTGATGCCCTGAGCCAGCAGCACATTAGCAAAGCGGCAGACATCGCGGTGCAGTTCGCGGTAGGTAATATTTTTGCTCTGCGAGGCGTCGTCGCCTTCCCAGATGATTGCCGTCTGATCCCCACGCTCGGCGAGGTGGCGATCCAGGCAGTTGGCGGCCAGATTCAGCGTGCCGTCTTCATACCATTTAATAGAGACGTTGCCTGGGGCAAAAGAGGTGTTCTTGACCGTCTGATACGGGGTGATCCAGTCAAGGATTTTGCCCTGTTCGCCCCAAAAGGCGTCAGGATTGGTGATGGAGTGCTGATACTTCTCCTGGTACTGCTCCGGGTTAATCAGGCAGCGGTCCGCAATCGTTGCGGGAATGTCGTGTTTATGGACTTGGCTCATGGTTTTTGTTCTCCTTGTAGGATGTTAATAATATGTCGCAAAAACGTTAATTGTAGGGGCTTTGCCAGCTTTGTTTACTATTTGGGCGACAGATCACGCAAATGTTAAAGAGTACAAAATACGAGCAAATGACACTTTTAAAGAAAATAATTGCTCATCAGGATTATTTGCTTTTATAGATAAAAAAGCGTTTTTATAACAAAAGGTTATTTATCATCATCAATATAAATTAGCGTAATAACCTCTTTTGTCAGTCAAATGCCTTGTTCTTAAAGGCTTGCGCAGCATGCCATGCAAATGGTACTGATACCGCGCGTTAAAAAACCCCATAAATGAACGCAACACAATTCATACCCTTTCAGTATGTGTCGTCCCCTCCGTTTTACGAGTACGAACACTTCATTGAGGAAGTTTCTTGTCATGAAAAATTTGAAAGTCAGCCTGGCCTGGCAAATTTTGCTGGCCCTTGTGCTGGGTATCTTGCTGGGTAGTTATCTGCATTATCACAGCGACAGCCGCGAATGGCTGATTGCCAATCTCCTGTCGCCTGCCGGTGATATCTTTATTCATCTGATTAAGATGATTGTGGTGCCAATTGTGATCTCGACGCTGGTGGTGGGGATTGCCGGGGTGGGTGATGCGAAACAGCTGGGCCGAATCGGCGCGAAAACCATTCTCTATTTCGAAGTGATCACTACGGTAGCCATCATTCTCGGTATCACGCTGGCGAATGTGTTCCAGCCTGGCGCGGGCATTGATATGTCGCAGCTGGCGACGGTGGATATTTCGAAATACCAGAGCACAACCGCCGATGTGCAAAGCCACGCTCATGGCCTGATGGGAACAATCCTGTCGCTGGTGCCGACCAATATCGTGGCCTCGATGGCGAAGGGCGAAATGCTGCCGATTATCTTCTTCTCGGTGCTGTTCGGCCTGGGGCTGGCGTCGCTGCCGTCCGCTCACCGCGAGCCGCTGGTGACCGTGTTCCGCTCCATCTCTGAAACCATGTTCAAAGTCACCCATATGGTGATGCGCTATGCGCCGGTGGGTGTGTTTGCCCTGATCTCCGTTACGGTGGCGAACTTCGGTTTTGCCTCTCTGTGGCCGCTGGCGAAGCTGGTGATCCTGGTCCATTTCGCGATTATCTTCTTCGCCCTGGTGGTGCTGGGGCTGGTGGCGCGGATGTGCGGCCTGAGCATCTGGATCCTGATCCGCATCCTGAAAGACGAGCTGATTCTGGCGTACTCCACCGCCAGCTCCGAGAGCGTGCTGCCGCGTATTATCGAGAAGATGGAAGCCTACGGGGCGCCTGCGTCGATCACCAGCTTCGTGGTGCCGACCGGATACTCTTTTAACCTCGACGGTTCAACGCTGTACCAGAGTATCGCCGCCATCTTTATTGCCCAGCTGTACGGTATCGACCTCTCCCTGTGGCAGGAGATCGTGCTGGTGCTGACCCTGATGGTGACCTCGAAAGGGATCGCCGGCGTGCCGGGCGTGTCGTTTGTGGTGCTGCTGGCTACTCTGGGAAGCGTGGGCATTCCGCTGGAAGGGCTGGCGTTTATCGCCGGTGTTGATCGTATCCTCGACATGGCGCGTACCGCGCTGAACGTGGTGGGTAACGCCCTGGCGGTGCTGGTGATTTCCAAGTGGGAACACAAATTCGACCGTAAGAAAGCGCTGGCGTATGAGCGCGAAGTGCTGGGTCGTTTTGATAAGACGGCTGACCAGTAAATCATACATACCCTCTCCCTTTGGGGAGAGGGTAAAAATATTACTCCCCGCTTAAGGCATCAAACTCTTCACATCCGGTATCAAACCCTTCGCTACAGCTCAGATTCAACCAGTACAGCGCCTTCTGTTTATTGGGGGTGATAAATCCGTCCTCGCCCTGCTTAAACACCTGGCCCGCCCAGTATTCCGCATAGCCTGTGCGTGAAAGAGTGGAGCTCTGCTTAAACCACTGCGCGGCCTGCACGTCATCCTGCGCCACCTCCACGCCGTTAGCGTAGATTAGCCCCAGCAGCTGCCGGGCATCCACGGCGGCGTCATCTTCGGTATTCTCAGCGACGTTTTGCAGCAGGCTGAGCGCCTGCGGGTAGTCCGTTTTCCCGGCCCGGGTATTCACCAGCAGCCGTGCCAGCATGACGGCTCCCGGCGAACTGCCGGCCACGGTGGCCTGCTGCGCCAGCCCCTTTGCCTGCGCCAGATCGCCGTGCTTAACCTTGATTTGCGACAGCAGCGCCATGGCATCCACATCACCGCCTTTTGCCGCTTTCTCAGCCCAGATTTCAGCCTGCTTATCATCACCCGAACTGTAGTACGTTTCGGCAAGATAATACTGGGCGCGGCTGTCGCCTGCCTCCGCCTGCTTCAGGTACGGGCCGCCAATCTCTTCGGCGCCTGCCAGGGAAGTAAAAAGGATTAACAACAGATAAAGAGGTTTCATGTTTTATAGTCTTAGGGGTACATAGCGGGCAGTATAAGCGGGCGATGTGAAGAAAAAAATGGGTGCATTACGACCTCCACTCCCCACAAGCCGGGCGGGTCTCCCTGCCCGCTGAAGTTAGCCTGCCGCGCAGGCTAATTTAGCCGCCACTTCGTGTTGCTTCGTCTTTATTGTGAGTTCGCATAACTTACCGCGATTAATAAAGGTGAATATCACGATGGTCAGGCAAATAATAATTATTATGCCTAACGCTGCTATTAATGGCGTCATGCCCTTTACTCCTTGCTAAGAAAAGAAGAAGGGGCTATTCTCAACTTGTTGGGTAGTTGAGGGATAGCCCCGGTTAATGGAAACATTTCCGGGGTTTTTCACTTCCTGTCCCTCAATCATGCTTAAGACAGAAAGCCTTAAGCACCCGCCGATAATCTTATCCCTATGAACCAGAAAGAAAAGATGTAATTCGTTCTGGGCGAAATTACATTTGTCTGGAATCACGCTCGCAAAATAATATTCGCCATATTTCGTTTTTATTATGCAAATAAAAACGGAGTGAATATTTCACTCCGTTTTATTACGCGTTCCTTTAATTACGTCAGCCCATGGCGGTTTCCCGTAAATGGTTTTTTATCTTGTTATATTCATCGATAACATATTGCTCGGCGACAGCCTGAGCCGCTATCGGCTCGACGCGCACGGCACAATATTTATATTCCGGCGTTTTGGTTATCGGACTCAGGTTTTCCGTTACCAGTTCGTTGCAGGCGCCAATCCACCACTGGTAGGTCATATATACCGCCCCGACGTTGGGCCGATCGCTTACCTGCGCCCGGGCGATCACCCGCCCCTTGCGGGAGTTGACCCACACCAGGGTCTCATCCTCAATGCCCAGCCGGTCGGCATCTTTAGTGTTGATTTGCACATAGCCAGGCTCATCGGCCAGCGCCGAAAGCGCCGCACAGTTGCCGGTCATGGAGCGGCAGGAGTAGTGGCCTACCTCGCGCACGGTGGAGAGTACCATCGGATATTCTGGCGAGAGCTTATCCATTGGCGCCATCCAGTCGCAGGTGAAGAACTGCGCCAGCCCGTTCGGGGTATCAAATTTCTCTGCGAACAGGTACGAGGTGCCCTGATCCGCCGGGGACTCGTCCCGGCACGGCCACTGGATGTAGCCCAGCTCGCCCATCTTCTCATAGGTGGCGCCCTTAAAGGCCGGACACAGCTGGCGCAGCTCGTCCCAGATCTGCTGGGTGTTGTCGTAGTGCATCGGATAGCCCATCCGGGTCGCGATCTCGCTGATAATCTGCCAGTCGGTTTTCAGATCCCACTTCGGCTCTACCGCTTTAAAGAAGCGCTGGAAGCCGCGATCGGCCGCCGTATAGACCCCTTCATGTTCGCCCCAGGAAGTGGACGGCAAAATCACGTCCGCCGCCGCCGCGGTTTTGGTCATGAAAATGTCCTGGACAATCACCAGCTCCAGATCGTCAAAGGCTTTACGCACCGCCGAAAGTTCGGCATCGGTCTGGAGCGGATCTTCTCCCATAATGTACGCCGCCCGTACTTCACCGTGGGCCGCGCGGTGCGGCAGCTCGCTGATGCGGTAGCCGGTGTGCGCCGGCAGGCTCTCCACGCCCCAGGCCCTGGCGAATTTTTCACGGTTTTCAGGAACCTTAACGTACTGATAGCCGGGGTAGGTATCCGGCAGCGCCCCCATGTCGCAGGCGCCCTGTACGTTATTCTGCCCACGCACCGGGTTGACCCCGACGTGGGCTTTGCCGAGGTTGCCGGTCAGCATGGCGAGGCTGGTGAGGGCGCGCACGGTCTCCACCCCCTGCCAGAACTGGGTGACGCCCATCCCCCACAGCAGGGTGGCGGTTTTGGCCCCGGCATACAGACGCGCAGCCTGACGGATCGCCTGTGCGCTCACGCCGGTAATGGCTTCCACCGACTCCGGGGTATAGCGTTCAACGATTTTACGATACTCATCGAAGCCTTCCGTGCGGGTGGCGACGAAAGCGCGATCGTAGAGATCCTCCGCAATAATCACCTGCCCGATGGCATTCAGCAGGGCGATGTTCGAGCCGTTGCGCAAGGCGATATGCATATCTGCAATACGCGCGGTTTCGATGCGCCGCGGATCGCAGACGATGATTTTTGCCCCGTTCTGTTTCGCACGCAGGATATGGCTGGCGACAATCGGGTGAGAATCCGCCGGGTTATAGCCGAAAATAAACACCAGATCGGTGTGATCAATCTCGTTGATGGCATTGCTCATGGCGCCATTCCCGACCGACTGGTGCAGACCTGCAACCGAGGGGCCGTGTCAGACGCGTGCGCAGCAGTCGATGTTGTTGGTGCCAATAACGGCACGCGCAAACTTCTGCATCAGGTAGTTGGTTTCATTCCCGGTGCCGCGCGAGGAGCCGGTGGT
Source organism: Leclercia adecarboxylata (assembly GCF_035787115.1). GTDB lineage: Bacteria > Pseudomonadota > Gammaproteobacteria > Enterobacterales > Enterobacteriaceae > Enterobacter > Enterobacter adecarboxylatus_E. The sequence goes on from NZ_JALKTL010000003.1 coordinate 78,652, forward strand.
CTGGATCGCATCCGGACCGTGCTTTTCCTTGATGGCGCTGAGGCGACGGGCGACATAATCCAGCGCCTCATCCCAGGAAACACTCTCCAGTTTGCCGCCGCGTTTTCTGCGGATCATCGGGGTTTTCAGACGTGGGGTGAGGATTTGCGTATCGTTGATAAAATCCCAGCCGAAGTAGCCCTTCAGGCACAGCGTGCCCTGATTGGTTTTGCCGTCGGCAGCCTCTGCCCGGACGATCTTGCCGTTATCGACCACCAGGTTGATCTTGCAACCTGAGGCGCAATAGGGGCAAACCGTGATGACGTTTTTCATCGCTCTTGCTCCAGTTTCATATGATGCTGACAGGTCAGTTGAGTATGCAGCCTGTAAGCCACAATCTTGTTGTGGATTTTACCTGACTTTACGGGTGAATCCTGGGCAAAACCCTGACGAAAAGCAGGCCAGCCGCAAAAATTGCCGCAGCAGAAGCGACGGGGATGTGACGGCGGTTGAAGATTCGTGACGGAAAGGGCGTTTGGGCTGGAGCCTTGCACAGAATGGGCCAGACTGATCGTTATCTTCTCAATGGGATCCCGTGATGAAACCAGCAATTCTGGTGGTCGATGACGACACCGCGGTCTGTGAACTGTTGCAGGACGTTCTCAACGAGCACGTCTTTAACGTCCATGTATGCCACAACGGCCAGGATGCCCTGCGTCTGGCCCGGCAGGTACCGGATATTGCGCTGGTGTTGCTGGATATGATGCTGCCGGATATCAACGGCTTGCAGGTGTTACAGCAGCTGCAAAAGCAGCGCCCTGAACTGCCGGTGATTATGCTTACCGGCCTTGGCAGCGAGTCAGATGTGGTTGTGGGCCTGGAGATGGGGGCGGACGATTATATCGGCAAACCCTTCAACCCCCGGGTGGTGGTAGCCCGCGTTAAGGCGGTGCTGCGCCGCACCGGCGCGCTGGCGGCGGAACCTGCGGTAGTGGCGCGGACAGGCGGGATCAGCTTTAACGGCTGGACGCTGGATACGGCCCGGTGTGAACTGATTGACGCCGCGCGCAGCGTGGTCTCCCTGACCCAGGGCGAATACGGTTTGCTGCTGGCGCTGACGCAAAATGCCCGGCGGGTGCTGAGCCGCGAACAGTTGCTGGAGCTGACCCACAGCGAAAGCGCGGAGGTGTTTGACCGCACCATTGACGTGCTGATCATGCGTCTGCGGCGCAAAATCGAAATTAACCCCCATCAGCCGCTGCTGATTAAAACCATTCGCGGGCTGGGTTACGTCTTTGCCGCCGACGTGCAGCACGGCGACAGGGCCGCCTGAGGCAGGGGATTCTCCTGAATAAACAGCTGTAACTCCGACAGGGTTTTTGCCCCGTCGATGGCATTGGCGGCCAGCAGGCTGGCCCGCGCGCAGGCGTGGGCCATCTGAATACTCTCCGTCAGCGACAGCGATTCGTGACAGCCATACAAAAAGCCGGCGCAGAAGGCATCACCCGCCCCGACGCTGCCGACAATCTCCTCCCGCGTAAGCCGCCACGAGGGGATCCAGCCCCCCTCCCGATCGGGCTCCTGGCCCCATGCCCCCTCCGGACAGTGGATCACCACACGTTTGTTAACCCCTGCCGCCAGCAGCTGCGCCGCGGCGCTGGCGATATGGGCGATGACCGGCGCATCCTGCTCATCGCGCATCGGCAGGCCGCTAAATTCACCCGCCTCCAGCTCGTTGATCACCAGATAGTCGAGATGGCGCAGGGCAGGGAGCACCAGCGGCTGATAGCGCGGATCGCCCTTACGCGACACCAGATCGAGGGAGGTTTTAAACCCCCGCTCGCGCATCTGCGCCAGCAGCCGCGCGCTGCGGGTGCCGTACTCTTCGTCCGGCATATCCAGGCTGTCGAGCAGCAGTAAATAGCCCAGATGGAAGATCTTCATACTGGGATCGAGCCGGTCAAAGGCGGGCAGATCCAGCAGCCGGTTCGCCCCCGGCGAGTGGAAAAAGGTGCGCTGGCCGCTGGGATCGGTCATCACCTGCGACATGGAGGTGGGGGCAAAGGTGGTGCGCTGCACCCGCTGGCGGTTGACGTGATACTGGTCGAGCATGGCGAGAATGTAATCCCCGTCGTGGTCATCCCCCACCAGCCCGACCGCCTGCAGCGGGATCCCGGCATGCATCTTCGCCAGGGTTAACAGCACGTTGAGCGGCGCGCCGCCGGTGGCGCGCTCGCTGTGGGTGATCTCCGCCAGCCAGCCGCGCTCCGGCCACTGCACAATCTGGTGGACATGATCCACCAGCATATTGCCCGCCGCGATAATGCCCCGGCGTTCCATTACGCTTGCCCCGCGCTGCCGAAGGTACGCATCTGCGCGGCGACGGTGTCGGTAATCGCCTCTTCGATGCCCAGCAGCAGCTCAGCAAACTCATCATACAGCGGCTGGCGGTTGGCCATTCGCTGCTCCACCGCCCCCAGCGCGGCCTGGGACATGCCGGTATAAAAGTTAATTTTGTGGATCCCAAGCTCAATGGCGCGGCGAAAATCGGCATCGCTGATTCCGGACCCGCCGTGCAGCACCAGCGGCAGGCCGGTTTGCTGGCGGATGGCGTCAAGGCGCGCAAAATCGAGCTTTGGCTCGCCCTTGTACTTGCCGTGGGCATTGCCGATGGCCACCGCCAGCGCATCAATGCCGGTCTGGTCGACAAACTCCCGCGCAAGGGCAGGGTCGGTGAAAAAGGCTTCGTCGGCGTGGCCGTACAGGGCACCGCCTTCATCTCCTCCCACCGCCCCCAGCTCCGCTTCCACCGACACGCCAACCGCGTGGCACATCTTCACCACCTCCCGCGTCTGGCGAATGTTCTCGTCGTAGCTGAGCGTTGAGCCATCGAACATCACCGAGCTGAACCCTAAGCGCAGCGCCCGCACCACCGCCTCAAAATGCAGACCGTGATCGAGATTCACCACCACCGGGATGTCATGCCGGGCGGCTTCGAACTTCACCGCCTCCATCAGGGAGTCGAGGGAGACATACTTAAAATGCACTTCGGCAATGTTGATGATAAACGGCGAACTTTCCTGGCGGGCCGCAGCAAAAAGCGCGCGCAGGAAGTGAGAGTCGAGGACGTTAAACGCCCCCAGCGCGTAACGATGTTCCCGGGCATGCGCCAGCCCGTCGGCGAGAGAGATAAGCGGCATAAAGCACTCCTTACAGGCGAAACAGGCTGTACTCGTTGCACAACACCAGCATGGCCGGTTCGTCTTCAACAATGTTGTTATAGCGGGCGGTGGGTTGCAGGAAGTGGTTGTCGGTGTCGTCATCATTCACCGAAGAGACCTCCCCGACCAGCACGTCACCAAAGCCCGCCTCACCCCAGAAGCTGTGATACAAACCGGGCGGCAGACAGATGCTCTCTCCCGGCGTAAGACGGATATGGCTGCCTGCCACATGGGTCTGCTGGCAGCCGTCAATGGAGACGGTGATATCGCCGTCCTCTTTCTGCTCATTCTCATCGGCGTTCCACAGCTCCAGAATCAGGTTGCCGCCGCCGCGGTTGATGATGTCCTCGCGTTTGCGCCAGTGGAAGTGCAGGGGCGTGACCTGTCCGTCGCGCACGTGCATGATCTTTTCTGCATAGCATCTGGCCCACGGCTTGCCGCCGGGAGAGCCATTGCGCAGGGTAAAAAGGGTCAGGCCTTGCGCCGCAAAGTTATCGCCGCCGAAGGCGGTCACGTCCCAGCCGAGGCGGAGATCGAACACTTCGCGCCAGGCGTCAGCGTTGAGCTGCTGCCAGCGGGCAGGGGGAAAGCTGGCAAAAGGGGGCAGATGCACATCGTGCATGGAGAAAAACTGCCGCGTGTGGCCGAGGATTTCGTTGATGTCGGAGCGTTTCATGAGGACTCCTTAAGTGATGTGCACATATTACCCCTCACCCCGGCCCTCTCCCCAAAGGGGAGAGGGTGTAATCGTCCCCTCTCCCCTTTGGACAGAGGGTTAGGGTGAGAGGCACAGGCCACACAATGCTTACTTAACCGTCCAGCCCTTATAATTGCCGACGTTGCTCTTATCGATCATCGTCACCGGGATCAGGACAGGCTCTGTTGGCGCAGGTTTGCCCTGCAGAATGTCATAGCCGATCTCCACCGCTTTTGCCGCCATCACCTGCGGATCCTGGGCCGGGGTCGCGATAAACAGCGAGTTTTCACGCTTCAGGGCCTCTTCGGCATCCGGGGAGCCATCCACACCAACGATAAAGAACTCGCTACGCTGCGCCTGTTTTGCCGCCAGATCGGCGCCGATCGCCGTGGGATCGTTGATCGCAAACACGCCGTCGATCTTCGGATTGGCCGCCAGCAGCGAGGTCATCACCTCCAGCCCGCCTTCACGGCTGCCTTTGGCGTTCTGGTTATCCGAGAGCACTTTGATATCCGGATGTTTTTTGAATTCGGTCTTACAGCCTTCCACGCGGTTCTGCACCGCAGAGACCGGTGGTCCGTTGATGATCACCACGTTGCCTTTGCCTTTCAGACGATCGGTGATCAACTTACAGGCAATTTCACCCGCCTGGGTGTTGTTGGAGGTGATGGTGGCATCGGCGCCTTCTGCCGCCACGTCAACCGCCACCACCACGATACCCGCGTCTTTCGCACGCTTCACCGCCGGGCCGATCCCTTTTGAATCCGCGGCGTTGAGAATGATCATATCGACTTTCGCCGCGATAAAATTATCAATCTGAGAAACCTGCTGGCCGAGATCGTAGCCGCTGGAGACCAGCGTCACTTTCACGTTATCACCCGCCAGCTTGCGCGCCTCCAGCTCCGCCCCTTTGGTGATCTGCACAAAGAACGGGTTCGCCAGATCGCCCACCGTCACCCCGATGGACTTCAGCTCTTTTGCCTGGACAAACGGGCTTGCTGCAAGCAGTGCGCCAGCACAGAGCGCGGTAACTAAGGGCTTCAATTTCATGCTCTATTCCTCGAAGTAAGATGTTGTTGTTATGCACTTTGATGGTGTCGGGTACGGTATTTGTCGATCAGCACCGCAATGATGATCACCGCCCCTTTGATCACCAGTTGCCAGAAGTAGGAGACCCCCATCAGCGTCATGCCGTTGTTAAGGGTGGCGATAATCAGCGCCCCCACCAGCGTACCGGTGATAGTGCCGATGCCGCCGACAAAGCTGGTGCCGCCGAGGATCACCGCGGCGATGGCGTCCAGCTCATAGCCGGTACCTAAATTGCCGTTGGCGCTGTAGAGGCGCGAGGCGCTCATCACCCCGCCGAGACCCGAAAGCAGGCCGCTCATGCCGTAGACAAACAGCAGCACCATCCAGACCTTGATACCGGTTAAGCGCGCCGCCTGCATGTTGCCGCCCACCGCGTAAATATGTACCCCGAGGGTGGTGCGGCGCAGGATAAACCAGCAGATAGCGATCACCGCCAGGGCGATCACCACCAGCCACGGCACCGGCCCGAGGTAGTTATTCCCGATCCACTCGAAGCTAATGCTGGAGTTGATCACCGTCGTGCCGTCGGCCAGCAGATAGGCCGCCCCGCGCAGCGCCGTATAGGTGCCCAGCGTGACGATAAAGGGGGGCAGTCCGGCAAAGGCCACCAGCGCCCCGTTGAACAACCCGAGCACCATACCGAGCATCAGCGCCGCCGGCACCGAGAGCATCGACAGCTCCGGCATCAGCGACACCACCATCGCCGCCACCGCCGTGGTGCCCAGAATCGAGCCCACCGAAAGGTCGATGCCGCCGGTTAAAATGATGAAGGTCATCCCTGCCGCCAGTACGATGTTGATCGACGCCTGACGGGTAATGTTCAGCAGATTGCTTTCGGTAAAGAAGTTGGGCGCGATAAAGCCAAAGACCGCGACAATCAGGATCAATATCGGCAGGATACCGATGGTTTGCATCAGATCGCCCATCAGCATTTTTTTTGCGGAGGCCGCTTTGGCCACCTGTTGCGGAGTATTTTGTTGGCTCATGATTTTACCGCCTGGTGATGAGAGTCGTTCACGCCGGTTGCCAGCGTCATAATGTTTTCCTGAGAGATATCGCGTCGGTGCAGCTCCCCGGCGATGCTCCCTTCGCGCATTACATAGACGCGATCGCTCATGCCGACCACTTCCGGCAGTTCGCTGGAGATCATCAGGATCGCCACCCCTTTGCGCGCCATCTGGTTCATGATCCGGTAGATCTCGCTTTTGGCGCCGACGTCCACGCCGCGGGTCGGTTCATCAAGGATCAGAATACGCGGGCCAATGGCCACCCAGCGGGAGATCAGCAGCTTTTGCTGGTTGCCGCCGGAGAGCCCGCCCGCCCGCACCTGGGAGTGCGGCACGCGGATATTGAGCAGGGCGATGGCGTCATCGGAGATCGACTGCGCTTTTTTGCGGTTAAGCCAGCCGAAGGTGGCGTCCCGCTCCAGCGTCGCCATGGTGATGTTCTCCTGTGCCGCCAGCTCGAGAAACAGCCCCTGTTCCTTGCGGTTCTCGGTTAAAAAGCCGATGCCGTGATCGATGGCGGCGCGCGGGGAGTGGATCACCACCGGCTCGCCATCCACCTCAATCATGCCGCCGGTGGCCTTGCGCACGCCGAAAATCAACTGGGCCAGCTCCGAACGCCCGGCACCCACCAGCCCCGCCAGACCGACGATTTCGCCGGAACGCACCAGCAGGCTACAGGGCTGCACTTTGCCGCCGTCGGTCAGGTGGTGGACGTTAAGGCGCGGGCTGCCGAGAGGGATATCGCGCTCTTTGTTGAACAGATCGCTTAAGGGCCGTCCCACCATCATGCGCACCAGCTCAGCGGCGTTGAGCCTGTCGCTGGTCAGACTGCCGACGTACTGGCCGTCACGCAGCACGCTGACGCGGTCCGACAGCTCATACACCTCCGCCATGCGGTGGCTGATGTAGATAATTGCCATCCCTTCGTCGCGCAGACGCAAAATCAGTTCAAACAGGCGATGGGTTTCGCGGGAGGAGAGGGCGGCGGTGGGTTCATCCATCACCAGAATGCGGCTGTTGCGGTGCAGGGCGCGGGCAATTTCCACCTGCTGCTGTTCGGCGATGGTCAGCTTCATCACCAGGTCGGTGGCCTTAAAGTTGGCGCCGAGCCGGTCGATCACCGCCTGAGCCTGGGCCGCCATCTCTTTGCGCTGCACCAGACCGCCGCGGGACAGTTCGCTGCCGAGGAAGATATTTTCGGCCACGGTGAGATTTGGCGCCAGCTGCATCTCCTGGTAAATCAGGGTGATACCCGCGGCCAGCGCGTCTTTCGGGCCTTTGATATGAAACGGCTTGCCGTCGATCAGGATCTCACCGCTGGTGGCGGTGTAGGCCCCGGCGAGGATTTTCATCAGCGTGCTTTTTCCGGCGCCGTTTTCGCCCATCAGCGCGTGGATCTCCCCGGGAAAAACCGTCAGATCCACACCCTTCAGCGCGTGAAAGCTGCCAAAGGTTTTGGCAATGTTGCGCATCTCTAAAACCGGGGTTCTGCTCATGGCGGATCTCCTGTGACGTTCGATATCCGCACTTCATCACAGCCCGGTAAATGCAAAATGTCAGAAGTCGTTCATATTTGTCATAGTTATGAATAGTTAATGTGGATCACAGTTAACGATAGTTATTACCCCTCACCCCGGCCCTCTCCCCAAAGGGGAGAGGGTGTAATTGTTCCCTCTCCCCTTTGGGGAGAGGGTTAGGGTGAGGGGATACACACAGCACCGGAGCCAACATCAATGCCCTCACGCCGTCCCCCTTTTTTCGCCAGCGCCCGTGGCCGCCTGCTGATCTTTAATCTGCTGGTGGTGGCGGTGACGTTAATGGTCAGCGGCGTGGCGGTGCTGGGCTTTCGCCATGCCAGCCAGATCCAGGAGCAGGTGCAGCAGCAGACGCTGGATGACATGACCGGCAGCATGAACCTGGCGCGGGAAACCGCCAACGTGGCGACGGCGGCGGTGCGGCTGTCGCAGGTGGTGGGGGCGCTGGAATATAAAGATGAAGCCAACCGGCTGAAGCAGACCCAGACGGCGCTGGGCCATGCGCTGGCGCAGCTTGCCGATGCCCCACTGGCACAACAGGAGCCCGCGCTGGTGGCGCGGATCATCCGGCGCAGCAATGAGCTACAGCGAAGCGTAACCGGGATGCTGGAGCGCGGGCAGCGACGCCATCTGGAGCGTAACGCCCTGCTCAGCGCCCTCTACCAGAACCAGAGCTACCTGCGCCATTTGCAGGACATCAACCGCCGCTACGCCAGCAACGTGCCTGACGCCCGCCTGCTCAGCGAGATGGATCGTCTCATCGTGGCCGCCATTGAGACGCCCTCGCCGCGCGCCACCCTTCAGCAGCTGGAGACGGTGACGGCAATGCTGCCCCAACGCGCCGCCCAGCCGGTGGTGAGCTTTGTACTGCCTGACTTAAACGCAGGGCTGAATACACTCGGCCCGCTCTCCGGGCAGCTGGAAGAGAGCGATCTCTCCATCAGCTGGTATATGTTCCATATCAAGGCGCTGGTGGCGATCTTAAACAGCGATATTAATCAGTACGTGGAGCAGGTGGCACAGGCCTCGCAGCTGCGCACCGCCGAAAGCCATCAGGAGCTGCGCTCCATCAGCGTCTTTATCACCGTTTTCGCCGTGCTGGCGCTGATCATTACCGCCTTTGCCTGCTGGTATATCTACCGCAACCTGGGCACCAACCTGACCGCCATCTCCCGGGCGATGTCGCGGCTGGCCCACGGCGAGCAGGATGTCTCGGTGCCCGCGTTGCAGCGCCGGGATGAACTGGGTGAGCTGGCGCGGGCGTTCAACGTCTTTGCCCGCAATACCGCGTCGCTGGAGCACACCACCCGGTTATTAAAAGAGAGGACCTCGCAGATGGAGGTGGCCCGCATTGAACGCCAGGGCCTGGAAGAGGCGCTGCTGCACAGCCAGAAGATGAAGGCGGTGGGACAGCTGACGGGCGGGCTGGCGCATGATTTTAATAATCTGCTGGCGGTGATCATCGGCAGCCTGGAGCTGGCCGATCCCCATTCGCCGGATGCGGCGCGCATCAGCCGCGCGCTGAAGGCCGCCGAGCGCGGGGCGCTGTTGACCCAGCGCCTGCTGGCCTTCTCCCGTAAGCAGTCCCTGAATCCGCACGCGGTGGAGATGAAGCCGCTTTTGGAAAACCTGGCCGAACTGATGCGCCACTCCCTGCCCGCCACCGTTACCCTGGAGATCGAAGCGCAAACCCCGGCGTGGCCGGCGTGGATTGACGTCAGCCAGCTGGAAAACGCCATCATCAATCTGGTGATGAACGCCCGCGATGCGATGGAAGGGCACGCAGGTGCTATCAAAATTCGCACCTGGAACCAGCGTGTCACCCGCAGCGACGGCCGCAGGCAGGATATGGTGGCGCTGGAGGTGATCGACCACGGATGCGGCATGTCGCAGGCGATCAAATCCCAGGTGTTTGAACCCTTCTTCACCACCAAGCAGACCGGCAGCGGCAGCGGGCTGGGGCTGTCGATGGTGTATGGCTTTGTGCGTCAGTCCGGCGGACGGGTAGAGATTGAAAGCGCGCCCGGGCAGGGCACCACCGTGCGGCTGCATCTGCCGCGCGCTACGCAGCAGGCGCTTCCCCAGCCGGAGACGCCGACGGCAGCCGCAGCGGCACAAAGCGACCGGCTGGTGCTGGTGCTGGACGATCAAAGTGATGTCCGCCAGACGCTCTGCGAACAGCTGCACCAGCTGGGCTATCTGACGCTGGAGGCGGAAACCGGCGAGCAGGCACTACAGATGCTCGGCGCCTCGGCGGATATCGAAATCTTTATCAGTGACTTAATGCTCCCCGGTACCCTGAGTGGCGCGGAGGTGATCCAGCAGGTTCGCCAGCAGTTCCCGCATCTGCCGGTGTTATTGATGAGCGGCCAGGATCTGCGCCCGGCACACAACCCACAGCTACCCGACGTGGAGCTGCTGCGCAAGCCCTTTACCCGTGGGCAGCTGGCGCAGGCGCTAAGGAAAGTGGCCCATATTTGAGATTCCTCCGCTACTCGCCCCACCCGCCGTTCATTACCGTAAAGCCAGCTCACCTGCGAGACTGGCTTTATGAAACAATACTCTACCGCCCTGCTATTGGGCCTGCTCTCTTTAACCAGCCATCTGGCCCACGCCGATCTGGTTGACGACACCATCGGCAACATTCAGCAGGCCATTAACGACGCCTACAACCCTAACAGCGACCGCAATAACGATGACGATGACCGTTACGATCGGCGTCGTCAAAGCGACAGCCGGCAGTATGAAGACCGTCGCAGACAGCTTGAGGACCGCCGCCAGCGTTTAGATGAGCGCCAGCGACAGCTGGATGAAGACCGGCGCCGTTTAGAAGATGACGAGCGCAGGCTGGAAGAGGATTACGATCGGCGGTAACAAGGAGCGTGAGGTGACCGGAACCACCGCCTGAGCCACATGTTCCCCTCACCCTAACCCTCTCCTCAGAGGGGAGAGGGGATCGTTCATGCGTATATTTTTTTGTGGGGATCCCTCAGCCCACAGGGAGAGGGAGAAAGTCGCTAATCCAGCACCAGCACCATCCCGTCATACCCCGCCTCGAACCCTTCCGGTAGCGGGTTGTCCATCATCCACACGTCAAACTCATGGCTGATATGGGTCAGGATCACCTGCGGGCAGCCAATGATCTGATTCAGGGCGATAACCGTGTTCAGATCGCAATGGTTGCCCGGCGTCTCTGCCCGCGGTTCATGGCTACAGTCAATCACGATGGCCTGCGGCTGGTTGTTGAGTAAAAACTTCACCGTTTTGTCCGGCAGCCCGGCGGTATCGGACAGCCAGGCCACGCGGCTATGGGCGCTCTCCAGCAGATAGCCAAAGGTCAGCTTCGAATGGTTGAGCGGCAGCGGCGTCACCCGCAGGCCCTGCAGTTCAAACACCACAAAGGGCTCCAGGGTATGGCTAAAATCGAGAATACCGGGATGCTTAAACAGATCGTCGCACCCGGCCTCATCCGGCGGGCCGTATACCGGAATGGTCGCCCCCACGCCCCAGCGCAGTGGGAACAGCCCCTGGACGTGATCCATATGGTAGTGGGTGAGCAAAAACTGCTGAAAACTGCCCGCAGGCCAGTCGTCCATCAGGTGCGGGATCCCGGCATCCAGCAGCGTCACCGCATCATTGAATTTGACCACCGCGCTACAGGGGCGACGGCGATACGCGTCCTGCAAACGCGCCCGGCGGCAGGCGGGGCAGTCGCAGCCAAAGGCGGGCACCAGCTGGGCGCCACCGGTTCCCGTTAACGTAATCGTCAGACTCATGGCGCCTCCTTACAGAGGTTTAGTGAAGCGGAAATGGCTCTGGGTATACCCTTCACGAAGATAAAAGCGGTGGGCATCAAGGCGCTTCACGCTGGTGGAGAGCTCGGTCATCTCCGCCCCGGCATGGCGGGCCTCTTCTTCCGCCCAGGCCAGCAGTTGGCTGCCGACCTTCAGGCCGCGCGCCTGCGGCATCACCACCAGCTCCTGGATCTCGCCGATCCAGTTGGCGTGATGCAGGTGAAACTGCATGTGCAGGCCGATCATCCCGATAATGTGTCCATCCTGCTCGGCCAGCTGGTAACGCATATTGTGATCCTGCAGATTGGCCGCGAACCCGGCATGAAACGCCGACCGGTCAAGCTCCGCCTGTTTTAACTCACAGATCAGGCCATAGACGGCATCGACGTCCTCTGCGGTGGCAGGGCGCAACTCACACTCGGGCATGGTTTTTCTCCTTCTGGTGAATGAGTGACAGCAGGTTATCGACAGACTGGTGCAAACTCCCGTCGTTGTTAAGGATCGGACAACCGGACGGTGTGTAACGGGCGGCGCGCGCCAGCCGCTGCTCGATCTCGCTGGCGTTCTCTCGTCCACGGGCCTGCAGCCGCTGGCGCAAAATATCAGGCGAGACCTGCAAACAGACGGGCAATAACGCCTGGGCATAGCGCGCCTGCGCCTGGGGCAGATGGGCGCGTGAGCCGTTCACTACCACGTCAAACCCGGCGTGCAGCCACAGGTCGATCTCCAGACCCACCCCATAATAATAGCCGTTGGCGTGCCAGCTCAGGGCGAACAGTTGCTGCCCGGCACGGGTAAAAAACTCAGGCTCGCTAAGCGCAATATGGTTTTCGCTCCCGGCGCTGGCGGGGCGGGTAATGTAGCGGTGCGCCACCAGCAGCTGCGGCTGTGACTGCTGGCGCAACGCCGCCAGCAGGCTGTCCTTTCCGGAGCCCGAAGGCCCCATTAACCAGATCACTCTTCCCATCAGAACACCCGTTTTCCCTGACGCCAGACGTGGTCGATATGAATGTGCTCGTCTTTACGGTGCGCCAGCACCAGGTCGGCCCGCTTGCCTTCGCCAATCACCCCGCGGTCGTGCAGGTTCAGCGCCTGCGCCGGGTTTCGGGTCACCAGGCGGATGGCCTGCGGCAGGGTAAAGCTGTTGCCTTCGTCGTCCGCCACCCGGAACGCCGCATCCAGCAGGCTGGCGGGGTAGTAATCGGAGGAGAGAATATCCAGCAGGCCGAGGGAGGCCAGTTTACTGGCCGCCACGTTGCCGGAGTGCGATCCGCCGCGCACGATGTTGGGCGCCCCCATCAGCACGCTCATGCCGTGCTGGCGGGATGCCTCTGCGGCTTCGAAGGTAGTGGGAAATTCGGCGATTACGCTGCCAAGCTGATGGGATTCGACCACATGTCCGGCGGTAGCATCGTCGTGGCTGGCCAGCGCAATATTGCGCGCCCGGCACTGCGCGGCAATCGCCTGACGATTGGGCTGCGACCAGCGGGCGGCAAGCGCCAGCTGCTCCTCTTCGTAGCGCGCCATCTGCTCATCATTAAGGGAGTACTTACCCTGGTAGTATTCGCGATACTTTTCAATATTGGCGAACTGGCGCTGGCCCGGGGAGTGATCCATCAGCGACACCAGGCTCACCGGCTCGCGGCCCACCAGCTTCTCGAACAGCGGCAGGGTGGTGTGATGCGGCAGCTCGCAGCGCAGGTGCAGACGGTGCTCGGCGCGGTTGAGGCCGCGCTTCTGCGTCTCTTCCACGGCGTTGATCATCTTCTCCAGGTTCTCCAGACGGTCGCCGCCGTCGCGCACGTCGCCAATCGCCACCGCGTCCAGCACCGTGGTGATGCCGCTGGCCACCATCATCCCGTCGTGGCTGCGCATTGCCGAATGGGCGGGCCAGTCAACTTTGGGGCGCGGGGTGAAGAACTTGTCCATGTTGTCGGTGTGCAGCTCAATCAGCCCCGGCAGCAGCCAGCCGCCTTCGCCGTCCATCGCCTCTGGCAGGTGGCTGCGGGTTTCGGCAAAGGCGCGGATAATGCCGTCCTGAATGTCGATGGAGCCGTCAACGACCTCGTTTTCCAGCACCAGTTTTACGTTGTTCACGATCATGCGGTGATCCCCATCGGGTGCAGACGATCCGCCACGCGATCCCGCACCGCGTCGTCGTGGAAGATCCCGACGATCGCCGCGCCGCGCGCTTTGGCCTCTTCGATCAGTTCAATAACCGCCGCGCTGTTTTTGGCATCCAGCGAGGCGGTCGGTTCGTCGAGCAGTAAAATCGGGTAATCAACGATAAAGCCCCGGGCGATATTCACCCGCTGCTGTTCCCCGCCGGAGAAGGTAGAGGGGGCAAGATGCCACAGGCGCTCCGGCACGTTGAGGCGCGTCAGCAGGCTGGCGGCTTTGGCGGCGCAGGTGTCGCGCGGCACGCCCAGATCCAGCAGCGGCTGCATCACCACCTCCAGCGCCGGGACGCGCGGAATGACCCGTAAAAACTGGCTGACCCAGCCGATAGTGGTGCGACGCACGTCCCGCACTTTGCGCGCGGGTGCCTGCACCAGATCGACCCATTCGTCGCCGTGACGCACATGGATGTGACCTTCATCCGGCAGATAGTTGGCGTACAGGGAGCGCAGCAGGGTCGATTTGCCGCTGCCGGAGTGGCCGTGCAGCACCACGCATTCGCCATTTTTCACCTCAAGGGAGGCGTTTTTCAGCACCGGCAGACGCACGCCGTTTTGCTGGTGGAGCACAAAGGTTTTGCTGACATTTTCAACGCGGATCATGTTGGCCTCGTGGTTCGGGATGCCGGGTGGCGCTTCGCTTACCCGGCCTACAGGTGTGCTGTTCGTTGGCCCGTGCAAGCGAAGCGCCGCCGGGCAACAGCAACCTCAATTCTGCAAAACGGACGACACCAGCAGCTGGGTGTAGGGGTGATGCGGATCGTCGAGCACCCGGTCGGTCAGCCCACTTTCCACCACTTCGCCGCTTTTCATGACCAGCAGACGGTCCGCCAGCAGACGGGCAACCCCCAGATCGTGGGTGACAATCACCACCGCCAGGTTCAGCTCCACCACCAGACCGCGGAGCAGATCCAGCAGGCGGGCCTGCACCGAGACGTCCAGCCCGCCGGTGGGTTCATCCATAAACACCAGCTTCGGATGGGTAACCAGATTGCGGGCGATCTGCAGGCGCTGCTGCATCCCGCCGGAGAAGGTGGTTGGCAGGTCGTCGATACGCGACGCCGGGATCTCCACCTCCTCCAGCCAGTGTTTCGCCGTCGCGCGGATCTCGCCGTAATGACGCGCGCCGGTGGCCATCAGCCGTTCGCCGATGTTGCCTCCCGCCGACACCTGGCGGCGCAGGCCGTCCATCGGGTGCTGATGCACCACGCCCCACTCGGTGCGCAGCAGGCGGCGGCGCCCGGCCTCGCTCATGCCATACAGCGAGTCGCCGTTATAGAGAATGTCGCCGTTCTGCGGCGTGAGTCGCGCCGAGAGGGATTTCAGCAGGGTGGTTTTGCCGGAGCCGGACTCGCCGACAATCCCCAGCACTTCGCCCGGCCACAGGTCGAACGACACGTCGCTGAAGCCTTTGCCCGGCGCATAAAGGTGGGTCAGGTTATTGACCGAAAGCAGCGGTTTCATTGGCTGTTGGCCTCGCTCTGTTGGCGGCAAAAATCGGTGTCGGAGCAGACAAACATCCGCTTGCCGGTGTCATCCAGCACCACTTCGTCGAGATAGCTGTGCTTCGAGCCGCAGATGGCGCACGGCTCATCCCACTCCTGCACCGTAAAGGGGTGATCGTCGAAATCGAGGCTCTCCACACGGGTGTAAGGCGGCACGGCGTAGATGCGCTTCTCGCGCCCGGCGCCAAAGAGTTGCAGGGCGGGCATCATGTCCATCTTCGGGTTATCGAATTTCGGGATCGGCGACGGGTCCATCACGTAGCGTCCGTTAACCTTCACCGGATAGGCGTAGGTGGTGGCGATGTGGCCGAAGCGGGCGATATCCTCGTAGAGCTTCACCTGCATCACGCCGTACTCTTCCAGGGCGTGCATGGTGCGGGTCTCGGTTTCGCGCGGCTCGATAAAGCGCAGCGGCTCCGGGATCGGCACCTGGAAAATCAGGATCTGATCTTCCGCGAGCGGTGTCTCCGGGATACGGTGGCGGGTCTGGATCAGGGTGGCGTCTTCGGTGCGCTCGGTGGTGTTCACCCCGGTGACGCGCCTGAAGAACTGGCGGATAGACACCGCGTTGGTGGTGTCGTCTGCCCCCTGGTCGATGACCTTCAGCACGTCCGCTTCGCCAATCACGCTGGCGGTTAACTGGATCCCGCCGGTGCCCCAGCCGTAGGGCATCGGCATTTCACGGCCACCGAAGGGCACCTGATAGCCGGGGATAGCCACCGCTTTTAAAATGGCGCGGCGGATCATGCGTTTGGTTTGCTCATCCAGATAAGCAAAGTTGTAGCCGCTGAGGTTAGCCATTTGCGCGCTCCTGTTGCAGACGTTTAAGCAGCTCCAGTTCAGCCTGGAAATCGACGTAGTGCGGCAGTTTGAGGTGTGAGACAAACCCGGCGGCCTCGACGTTATCCGCGTGGGCCAGCACAAACTCCTCATCCTGCGCCGGGCCAGCAATATTCTCGTTGTAGTCCGGGGCCTGGAGAGCGCGATCCACTAGCGCCATCGCCATCGCCTTGCGCTCGCCCATGCCAAACACCAGGCCATAGCCGCGGGTGAAGTGCGGCGCGTCGTTATCCGGGGTAACAAAGCCGTTGACCATTTCGCACTCGGTCATCAGCAATTCACCGACGTTCACTGTAAATCCCAGCTCTTCCGGCACAATATTGATGTCGAGATAGCCGCTACGAATTTCACCCGCGAACGGGTGGTTACGCCCGTAGCCACGCTGGGTGGAGTAGGCGAGCGCCAGCAGGTAGCCTTCGTCGCCACGCATCAGCTGTTGCAGGCGCGAGGCGCGGGAGCAGGGGTAAACAGGCGGGGTGCGGGTGATGTCGTCCGGCTGTGCGCCCGAATCCTCTTCCGCTTTCGCCAGCCCCTGGTTAGCCAACAGGCTAAAGACGTGCGGAGCGGCATCCTGCGCGGCATCTGAAGGGGTCAGGCGAGGGGCTTCGCCGTTGGCCAGCAGGGTGAAATCGAGCAGGCGATGGGTGTAGTCGTAGGTCGGGCCGAGCAGCTGGCCGCCGGGAATATCCTTGTAGACCGCCGAAATGCGGCGTTCGAGGCGCATCTCTGCGGTGTTGATGGGCTCGCTCACCGCCAGCTTTGCCAGGGTGGTGCGGTAAGCGCGCAGCAGAAAGATGGCTTCCACGTTGTCGCCGCTGGCCTGTTTCAGCGCCAGCGCCGCCAGCTCGCGGTCGGCAATGCCGCCTTCGGTCATCACCCGGTCGACGGCCAGGTTCAACTGCTGTTCAATCTGGGCCACGCTCAGCTCGGATATCTGCTCATCGCCCCGGCGTCGGTGCGCCTGCAACGCGTGGGCGGCGGCGATCGCCTTCTCGCCCCCTTTAACGGCAACGTACATCAGCACACCTCCACATGGGTGGTTCGCGGGATCGCCAGCAGGCGTTCGCCGCAGGTCAGCAGCAGGTCGATCCCCAGCGGGAACGGGTGCGGGCGCTCGGTCAGCTCATGGATAATGCACTCTGGCAGCTGCGGAGCGACCATCCGTTCGTCGGCGATGCCGGCCCCGGTCAGGCGCAGCATGCGTCCGCCGCTCAGGCTGGAAACCTGCAGAATCAGCGTGGCGCTGGTCTCCGGCGCCACGGCGGTGCCTTCGCTCAGGGCGTTGAGCTGCGCGTGGCTGATGTGCTCGTCGGCGACGGCGAACACCGCCTGCTGGGGCTGATCCACCAGCGGCGCGCTGGTATGAAAACGCAGGTTGCTGCTGACGATATCGTTGCCCACGGAGCCTGACAGCCACACCGGCGTGTCGTTATCGGCGAGGGTCAGCAGCACGCTGGTGGTGGCGAGGTTCAGCGGCTGCCAGCCATGCTTTAGCTGATGCAGCGAGACGATGACGCCCGGTTCGCTCATCGCTTTTAGCAGACGACGGAAACTGTGCTGGGCATCCTGCACGGCGAGGGTAAAAGCGGGTTGAAGTGTCATGCGTTGTCTCCGCGAACGAGCGTAAAGAAGTCGACCCGGCTGGTGTTCACTTCGGCCTGACGGGCGGCAAGGCGTGCAGCGCGATCGGCTTCCAGCGGAGCAATAACGGTTTCCATTAAGGCCTGAAAATGGGGGGCTTCCTGCAGCAGGGCGTCAACCACGGCGCACTGCTCGGCGTGGCGTTTATTGCGCCCGAGCAGATAGCTGTAGCCAAGCGTGCCGCTGGCGAGGCGCACCACGGCGCGGGTCAGGGTGGCATCGCCGGCAAAATAGCGTGCCCCGGTGCCGCCCATCCGCGCCTGGATCTGCACCAGCCCGCTCTCCGGGGCGCGAATCAGTTCATAAACCGGGGTCAGGCTCAGCGCCGACATCCGCGCTGCAAGTGCCGCAGGCTGGCTGTGGGCGAGCACGGCCATCCAGTGCTGGCGGGTGGAGGTATCGAAATGCATTCAGTGCTCCATGGTGAATTCAATCATGTCGGCGCGGGTCAGGCTGACGGAGTACTCCGTCGCGTTCACCTCGTCGTCACGGTGGTTAAGGGTGCGCACGCAGAGCAGGGGCGCCATGTTGGGAATTTCCAGCACCTTGCTCTCTTTGGCCTGCGCACGGCGGGCGCTGATGCGCGTCTGGGTACGCTTCAGGGCGATGCCGGTCGCCCCGAACAGAAAGTCATGCAGCGAGCCGCTGGCGAATTGTTGCAGCACCGGCCAGAGGGCCAGATCCGCGAAGTAGTGATCGATCTGGCATACCGCCACACCGTTAACCCGACGCAGCGTGCGCAGGTGGATGACGTTATCGCCCTCCTGGATCCCCAGCGCATCCGCCACGTGGCTGGAGGCCGGGCGCAGCACCGAGAGCAGTTTTTCGCTGGTGGGGTGGCTGCCCTGGTCCAGCAGGTTCTGGCTGAAGCGCGCCTGGGCGTTAAGCGGGTAGTCAAACGGGCGCATCAACACCAGCACGCCGACGCCCTGACGGCGCTGCACCCAGCCGCGCTCTACCAGCTGGTCGATGGCGCGGCGCAGGGTGTGACGGTTGACTTCATAGCGGTCGGCAAGCTGCTGTTCCGCAGGCAGATAATCCCCGCAGCGGTAATGGGTGCGCAGCTCCACTTCGAGCTTCGCCGCAATCTCTTGCCAGCGGGTGGGGTAACTGGTCGGATGTCTGGATAAGTGCATACAAATCAAAGCCTCGCTTCTCAGATGAAGTGCTTACGCAAACGTTGAGAGAGGAAGTCCAGCAGGCTGACGGTGATGATGATGAGCACCATCAGGGCGCAGGTTTGCTGGAACTGGAAACCGCGAATCGCTTCCCACAGGGTGACGCCAATCCCGCCTGCGCCCACCATGCCAACCACCGTCGCCGAGCGAACGTTGGACTCAAAGCGGTAGAGGGAGTAGGAGATGAGCAGCGGCATCACCTGCGGCAGTACGCCGTAGAGGATCTCTTCCAGCTTGTTGGCGCCGGTGGCGCGAATGCCTTCCACCGGGCCGGGTTCGATGGCTTCCACCGCTTCGGAAAGCAGTTTAGAGAGCACGCCGGTGGTGTGAATAAAAAGCGCCAGCACCCCGGCGAAGGGACCGAGACCGACGGCGACCACGAACAGCATCGCAAAGACCATTTCGTTGATGGCGCGGCATGCATCCATCAGGCGACGCACCGGCTGGTATATCCACCAGGGCACGATGTTATCGGCGCTCATCAGGCCGAAGGGGATGGAGAGCACCACGGCCAGGGCGGTGCCCCAGACGGCAATTTGCAGGGTGACGGCCATTTCGCCGAGGTAGTCCTGCCACTGGCTGAAGTCCGGCGGGAAGAAGTCGGCGGCGAAGGTCGCCATGTTGCCGGCGTCCCGAACGAGAGTAAGCGGAGCCATTTCCGCGCCCTTCCAGGAGACGACGAGTACCGCCAGCAGCACAGCCCAGCTAATCAGCGAGAACCAGCTGCGCTTTGGGGGTGGGAGAGTGATGGTTTGCATGTTGACTCCGTTGGTTTATGTCCCCTCACCCTAACCCTCTCCCCACAGGGGAGAGGGAACGATTACACCCTCTCCCCTGTGGGGAGAGGGCTGGGGTGAGGGGCAGGGTTTTTACTGCACCGCTTTCGTTACGCTGGTCATGGCGCCAAGCGCCGCGGTCAGGCGGTCGAGATCGTCCAGCTGCGCCTGAATTTCAGACATCTTGCTGTTCTTCTCTTCCTCCTTCAGACCCTTGTTGTCCTTCACGCCCTGGATCTGTTTGAACAGCGCCAGCTGGCGGATGGGGACCAGCTGCAGATCGCTGGAGGCGCGGAATGGCGCCCAGCCCAGACGTTCCAGCACGGTCTTCTCTTCTGCGGTTTTGCCGTAGTTCATAAAGAAGTCGTACACCTTGTCCTTGGTGCTTTCAGAGAGGTTTTTACGCCACACAATCGGGTCGCCCGGGATCAGCGGGGATTTCCAGATCACCTTCAGCTCTTTCAGCTTGTCCGGGGCGGAGGTCTTCAGCTTGTCGAGGTTTTCGGTGTTGTTGGTGGCAACATCCACCTGCTTGTTGGCAACGGCCAGGGCGTTGGTTTCATGCCCGGCGTTGACCGTCCGTTTGAATTCATTGGTGGAGACGTTGTTTTTGGCGAAGACGTAATAGCCCGGCACCAGGAAGCCGGATGTGGAGTTGGGATCGCCGTTGCCGAAGGTGAGCTCTTTACGTTTGGCGAGCATCTCCTGGAGGTTGTTAATCGGGCTGTCTTTGTTGACGATCAGCACGCTCCAGTAACCCGGAGAGCCATCGGCGGCCACGGTTTGCGCAAAGACCTGACCGTTTGCGCGATCCACCGCTTCCATCGCCGAGAGGTTGCCGTACCAGGCGATGTCCACTTTGTTAAAGCGCATCCCCTGGATGATGCCCGCGTAGTCCGGGGCGAAGAAGGCGTTCACTTTGATCCCCAGTTTGGTTTCCATATCTTTCAGGAAGGGTTCCCACTGAGGCTTCAGGTTCTGCTGTGATTCCGTCGAAATAATGCCGAAATTCAGCGCTTTTTCCTGCTCCTGCGCAAAGGCCGGGCTGACCAGGGTACTGAGGCTGAACATGCTGGTGAAGGCCAGCGCGGCAACGGCTTTGTAACTCATGGACTTTCCTCGGATCGGGTTTAGTTAAGCAGCCTGCGCGCTCTCTTCGACGCGATTAATGCTGCGGTAGAGATGGTCAAAACGTTCGTTATCAAACTGGTGGCTGGCGCCATCAAAGAAGACGTGCCCCTGACGCAGGGCGACGATGCGCTCGCAGTAGCGCAGGGCGTAATCCACCTGATGCAGCGTGACGACCACGGTGATGCCGTCCTTGCGGTTAATGTCGCGCAGGGTGTCCATAACGATGCGGGCCGACTCCGGGTCCAGCGAGGCGATCGGCTCATCGGCGAGAATGATTTTGGCTTTCTGCATCAGCGCCCGGGCAATCGCCACGCGCTGCTGCTGTCCACCGGACAGGGTGGAGACGCGCTGGTGGGCGAAATGGGCCATACCGACGCGGGTCAGCGCCTGCAGCGCCTCCTGCTTCTGCGCAGGGGAAAACCAGCGCAGACAGGTGCGCCAGAACGGGGTGCTGCCGAGCGCGCCAATCAGCACGTTCTCCAGCACCGTCAGGCGATTCACCAGGTTGAACTGCTGAAAGATGTAGCCGGTCTGCGCGCGGCTTTTACGGATATCACTCGCCAGACGCCCCGCACGCTGCACGGTATTGCCCAGCAGCTCAACGTGGCTTTCTGAGGTTTTATCGCAGGTGATAAGGCCGCTTAAGTGGCGCAGAAGAGTGGATTTACCTGAACCGGAAGGCCCCAGCAGCGCTACCATTTCGCCGTGATGGACGGTCAGATCAACGGCATGCAGAGCCTTATTTTGATGGAAGGTCTTGCTCAGTTTCTCGACGCGGATGACAGTGTGCATGGGTAAGGCCTCAATTCAAATGTGGCCTCATGCTGGCGGATCAATGTGACATTTGGGTTAAGTGTTGATTTCGGGAGTTTGAAGAGTTGAGGTGAAAACGATGACAGGCGAGAGCGGATGCTCCCGCCGTCCGGGTTAATGCTGTTTAACGACGTTGATCATCCAGGGCACGCCATATTTATCGGTCACTTTACCGAAACCGTGCGCCCAGAAGGTCTCCTGCCAGGCCATTTCAATATTGCCGCCTGCGGCGAGGTTATCGAACCAGCGTTTGCCCTCGGCCACGTCCTGGGTGTCGAGCACAAGGGTAAACCCGGCGTAGCGGGCATTGCCGCTGAGCATGCCGTCGCTCATCATGATATCGCTTCCTGCGATGCGCACGTTGGAGTGGGCGATAGCGGAATCCGGAAATGACATGCCAGAAGGACAGCCATCTTCGCTGCTGTCGTCTTTGGGCATTTCGCCGAAGGTGATTTTATAGAGGAGTTCTGCGCCAACGGCCTGCTGGTAGAAGGCGGTGGCCTCTGCGCAGTTGCCGGCGAAAGAGATATAGGGACTTAACGGCATAATCGTTACCTCAGGTAAGAGAAGCCCGTTAAGTTTAGTCTGTGCAGGCCCGGTAAGCGAAGCTCCACCGGGCGCTTTTGCCGGATGCGCGGTGCTTATCCGGCCTAAAATCAGTTCTTTTTCACGAACTCGGATTTAAGCTTCATCGGGCCAAAGCCGTCGATTTTGCAGTCAATGTTATGATCGCCTTCGACCAGACGGATGCCCTTCACTTTGGTGCCAATCTTCAGCATCGACGAACTGCCTTTAACCTTCAGATCTTTAATGACGGTGACATTGTCGCCATCCGCCAGCAGATTGCCGTTGGCATCTTTAACTATCAGCGCATCGCTCTCATCTGCGGGTTCTGCGTTGTTCCATTCGTAAGCGCATTCCGGACAGATGAACATACCGTTGTCTTCGTAGGTGTATTCAGAGTTGCATTTTGGACAGTGTGGAAGCTGCATGGTGTTCTCCTCAAAATAGTGCGAACCGGCGGCAACAAGGCCCGCCAAAAATCGACAGGTTGTCGAAAAAGGCGGCAAGTATAGCGCATGTCCTTACTGTTGTCGGTGACATTATTTTTCACTTTTGGCTAAAAACGCGTTTCGGGTGACATTGCCTGTCAGTCACTCAGGACATGATAAGCGCCAGGTAGAGAAGAGAAACGTATTGTGGATGAAGGCAACAATATTTATGGCGGCAAATTGATACGCCGTGTCATTTCGGATAAGGTTAAGGTGCTAATGATATTCACCGTAAATTTTTTTATAGCCATCCCCGGTCTGGCAGGGATGAATTACCCCCTCATTTTTGGTGGGCGATTAAACATGCTTTATCCTGAAATTTCTTAATTATGAGCTACGCTCTTAATCTTTCGGTTTCCCTGGCCGAAGGAGCGCGCTCCGCTGCTTTAAGCGCTTAAAGAATATATTTTCACTGTCATCAGACAATTATATTGCGTCGAACATATTTGCTACACGGAATCATATAAGCCGATCCTTCATTCTTAAAATAATTCGGTTATATAAAATTTGTGTTAAGGGAAGGCTTTTTAACTATGCACACACAAACAATATTTGAGTTAAGCCAGGAAGCTGAAAGACTGCTGCAACTCGCGTTGCAGAACCTCGAGTCGCTGAGTGCCATGCCCGTTGCGATGCTGGACAACGCGACGTCGGCGATTACCGGCGAAACAAGCAATGTATTACCTCTGCATTTTAGTGCCCGTGGTTTAGAAGCGCAGCAGTCAATGCTGAACAATGAACTGCGCAAAATCACTCGTCTGGAGATGGTGCTGGCGATCGTGGGCACCATGAAAGCCGGTAAGTCCACCACGATCAATGCCATCGTGGGCACGGAGGTGTTGCCCAATCGCAACCGTCCGATGACCGCGTTGCCGACGCTTATCCGGCATACGCCTGGCCAGAAAGAGCCGGTACTGCATTTTTCTCACGTGGCACCGATCGATACATTAATAAAACAGATGCAAAAGAAGCTGGCCAATTACGATCGCGGCAAGCTGGCCCAGCAACTTGAAATGGATAAAGATATGAATGCGTTGCTGGGACGCATTGAAAACGGTGAAGCGTTTGAAAAACATTATTTGGGCGCACAGCCGATATTTAACTGTTTAAAAAACCTGAATGATTTAGTGCGGTTATCTCAGGCGCTGGGAACGGATTTTCCTTTTTCTGCTTATGCGGCGATTGAGAATATCCCGGTCATTGAGGTTGAATTCGTGCATCTGGCCGGGCTGGACGTTCATCTGGGGCAATTAACCCTGCTGGATACGCCTGGGCCGAACGAGGCCGGGCAACCGCATCTGCAAAAAATGCTCACCGAGCAGCTCGCCCGCGCCTCGGCGGTGCTGGCGGTGATGGACTATACCCAGCTGAAGTCGATCTCCGATGCCGAAGTGCGGCTGGCCATTGCTGCCGTCAGCAAATCGGTGCCGCTCTACGCGCTGGTCAATAAATTCGATCAGAAAGATCGCAACAGTGATGATGAAGAGCAGGTGCGGGCGATGATCGCCGGCACTCTGATGAAAGGCCATATCTCCCCGGGCCAGATCTTCCCGGTCTCCTCGATGTGGGGATACCTGGCGAACCGCGCGCGTCATGAGCTGACGCAGCACGGCAGGCTGCCGGATCATCAGGAGCAGCGCTGGGTGCAGGATTTTGCCGAAGCCGCGCTGGGCCGCCGCTGGCGGACTGCCGATCTGGACGACATTGAACATGTCCGCCACTCCGCCGATCTGCTGTGGGAAGACTCCCTCTTCGAGCAGCCGATCCGCAAGCTGATTTATGCCGCCTACGCCAACGCCTCGCTGTACGCGTTACGATCGGCCTCGCATAAGTTGTTGAACTACGCGCAGAACGCCCGGGAGTATCTGGATTTTCGCTACCAGGGACTGACGGTCGCCTTCGACGAGCTGGAGCTCAATATTGCCCGTCTGGAAGAGGATATGGCGCTGCTGCAGTCGCGTCAGGCGTCGGTGAGCGATGAGGTGAGACATGAGGTCAGCCAGGCGCTGTCGGCAACCGATCTGTTTATCAGCACCCAGCAGAGCGATATCAAAATTGCGGTAGCGCACATCTTCAACCCGGAAAATTTGCTCGATCTGGCGGGGTTTAATCCGCAGAAGCTGCGTGACGAGGCGTTAGCCACCCCCGGGCAGCTGGTGCTGGATGATGAAGGCCAGGCGCAGATCCTGTTGAGCAAAATCCGCTCCTCCTGTGAAATGATCATGCTGGATGCGCAGGCAAAAATTGGTCGTGAACTGGCGCTGCGTTTTGACCAGCTTGAAACTACGCTGGCCCGCTCCCTGAACGATGCCATGCGGCCAATTGAAACGCGTATTAAAGAAGAGTTAAGCCATGCCGGTTTCCGGGCGCGGATCAGCTTCCCGGCATTTCAGGCCAACCAGCTTAACTTCAATACCCGTAGTCTGTTCAGCGATGCTATCGCTCAGGAGAGTCTGCCTGCCAGCCAGTCGCAGGGGGCCAGCAGTGCGCTGCGCGAGACGGTCTCTCGCTGGCTGAACAATCCGGGCTGGGGCTGGGAAGATTATGTGATGACGCGGACGCGCTATGTTATCAACGTGTCACAGCTTCATGAAAAATTTAAACAGCACATAGATCACTTTTGTGAACAAATTCGTAAAGCTTTGGCTGCGCAGGTCGATGTCTCTGTTACAGCAGGTATGGCGACATTCTTTGCGGAATTCTCGTTATGCCTTGCAGGGTTACAGGAAAGCTTGCGTGATAGCCTCGCAGTGCGTCAGCAAAATGAGCATGCCACACGGACGCTCAGCCAGCTGCTGCAGCAATGCATTACGACTGCGACGTGGATTCAGGAAGATACCCGACTGTTACGCGATGATATTCAAACGTTATTCGCGGCAGAGCAACCATGACAAAACAACTACTGGACGGTCCGGGGCGGACGCTGGAATGCATCCATCCTAAATTTATGGTCGACCTGGTGCAGGGGGCTGACGCGCAGCGTCACACCTCTGTAGTGTCGCAACAGCAGCACTTTCGTGAACGTTTAACCCAGGAGATCATGGCGCAGACTCAGCTTCGCCAGTGGGCTATGGGGGGAATGTTCAGCGAAAATGCTGTGCTGCGACTCGGGCTGGCAGAGAAGCTGGCGGGCATGTTTGACCCCGGCCATCTGGCGCTGACCCGCATGACGCAGATCCTGACCACGCTGCGCCAGCAGGCCAGCCTGCGTAATCAGCCGCCCATCGGCGTGGTACATCAGTACGAAACCCTTTCCGCCCATTTTCAGCAACGTGCGCAGTTTAAAGAGAAGGCGTTATCCCAGCGCGGGTTAACGGTGCAGGCTGGCGTTCACAGCGAGCAGATTTTTACCCGCTGGCGAGCCGGGCACTACGACGGCTGGTCGCTGGCCGGGCGCGGCTATGTGGTGCTGGAGGAGCTGCGCTGGGGGGCCTTTGGCGACGCCTGTCGACTGGCGAATGCGGGCGTCAGCGCCATGCTGAAAGATAACCTGTGCAGCATGGTGGCCAACTATCTGGCGCAGGGGATCAACGCCGCGCCCAACACCCGCCATTTCTATCACCAGTGGCTGACCACGCCTGTAACCCCCGGCATTATCGATCATAAGGATATGCTTGGCTGGCTGGGTGACTGGTGTGATGCTGACAGGCATCCGGTGTGCTGGTCGGTGACGCAAAGCTGGCAGAACGTGGCGCTGGGGATGCCGAGGTTGTGTTCGGCGGCGAGGCTGGCGAAAGCGATGGTGGAGGAGGTGTTTGGGGAGTAGGGGGAATATGTGGCTCAGGTGGTGGTTCCGTTCACCTCACGTTCCTTGCTTCTCTGATACATCCGAACCGGTGAACGTGCCAGGGTGGCTCAATCGCCACCACCCTGGCGACCCCGGCTCCCGGCAAGAAAATCGCCGCTTCGCGGATTGTTCGCCCCATCCCTGGGGCTCACCCCTTCGGGGCCAGCGCAAGCGCTGTCCAAAATTGCTCCCGGCAATTTTGTCTTCGGCTTTCTCCCTTCGGCTATCGGGTCGGGCGTGATCCTACATCCCTGTAGGTCACGCCCTCTCGGCGCGTCCCTGCGCCTCGCCCCGGCCTGCGGTCAACGCCTCAGCGATTTTCAGCCGGATCAGGGAGCTGCTGTAAGTCCCGAGCTTTCATTAAGTTACTTCATTGCTTTAAATAAAAAACCCTCCCGGTGGGGAGGGTTGGGGGATTAATGGTGCAGTGATTCAACCTGGCGCTGCTCCTCGGTATTCTCCGGGACGTTGCCAAAGCGTCTGGCGTACAGCGCGGTAATAATCGGCACCAGAATCGCGGTGACGATGACGCTTGCCGCAACCAGCGCGGTAGCGGAAGCGGCCACCGGTTCGAACGCCGGGTTAATCTGGGCGATAATGACCGGGTTTGCCACCGCAGCGCCTGCGGCTGAAGAGGCGGCCACACCCGCAGTACCGTTCCCGCCGCCGATCACACGGTCGGCAATAATCAGCGGAATACCGGTGATAACGATAACCGCCACGCCCAGCACGATACCCAGCAGACCCGTATCGAGGATCACGTTCAGGTTGATGGTGTTACCCAGCGCGAAGCCGAAGAACGGGATCAGAACCGGGGTGGCCTTGCTGAAGAAGTCGCGCAGATCGTGGTCCAGGTTGCCGAGGGCAAAACCGATCAGGAACGGCAGAACGGCGCCAACAAAGTGGTGTGGTTCAAAGGATGCCAGACCGGCGGAGCCGAGGATCAGCATGGTCATCAGCGGGCCGGATTCCAGGGACATCAGAACGAAGGCGCCGGACTCCTCTTTGGTGCCGTACTGGTTCATCAGGCTGGCGTACAGGCCGCCGTTGGTCATGTCCATTGCAGAGACAATCGCCAGCACGGAGAGGCCTGCGAAGAAGCCGGTCTGAATGCCATTTTCCGGAATAAACATGGCGCAAATCATCGCCACAATCCACGCTACGGCAATTTTGGTAATAACCAGCGTACCGGATTTACGTAATACCGTGCCCGTTGCACGTAAATTAATGGAGGCGCCAATACAGAAGAACCACACCGCAAGAATAGGGACTGTGCCGGTAATCATCCCTTTGGTGAATCCACCAAAATAGGCTCCGGTATTAGGTGCTAAGGTATTCAGAATTGCGCCCAGTACCAGCGGAACCAGCATCATCCCACCGGGAATGCGTTCAATCGCGGCTTTAATCTTCATCATCAACCCTCACAGCTCATCACGCATCGCCGGCGGACAAGTCATAATTAATAATCTAATGAATACAACGAATTGCGACACGGAGACGTCAGGCGATTCGTTATTCATACAGCAGATATAACCAGTTTGGTTTTTCTAACCTTCATCTGAAGGCCGCCAGACTCGTTGTGACGGACTTATGATGCGATCGTTGGAATTGTGATTCAATCAAAATAAAACACTGTTTTAGTTATCTGCATCACATATTTTAAGGAAACTCGATCCCGCCTTCTTGATTATTAAAAGGGCTGTAAAAGCATTGTAAAAGAATGTCGCTGTTTTTTAATTTCGCAGCAAATAATAACGTCTGAAAGGATATTTAGAGACATTGACATAAGGAACAACTGACAGACAGGTATTTACAGTTTTGACACTTCTGGTGATAAACAGAAAAATATTTGTGAAGTTGATCACACATATAAACGCTGGTAGGGTAAAAGGCTGTCATTAACAGCCCAGACAGGCGTCAACAGGTTCGGTTGTACCGGTCCGCAAGGTCAGTGTAAGTAAACCTGCTACGCTTGAGAGAGGAGAATGCGCATGAGGCGCTTCCCGGGTTCCACAGAGCGCATTTTGAGCGCTGTGGAGAGCACTGGGCCCAGTTCACGAGGATAGCAATGCTTAAAAGGAAAAAAGTTAAACCGATCACCCTGCGCGACGTCACCATTATTGACGACGGTAAATTGCGCAAAGCGATCACCGCCGCCTCGCTCGGTAATGCGATGGAGTGGTTCGATTTTGGTGTGTATGGCTTCGTGGCCTATGCGCTAGGTAAAGTCTTCTTCCCCGGTGCCGATCCCAGCCTGCAGATGATTGCCGCGCTCGGGACGTTCTCTGTTCCTTTCCTTATCCGTCCGCTGGGTGGTCTGTTCTTCGGGATGCTGGGGGACAAATATGGCCGCCAGAGAATCCTCGCGATCACCATTGTGATCATGTCGGTCAGTACCTTCTGTATCGGTTTGATTCCGTCCTATGCCAGTATCGGCATCTGGGCGCCGATACTGCTGCTGCTGTGTAAAATGGCGCAGGGCTTCTCGGTCGGGGGCGAGTACACCGGGGCATCGATTTTCGTTGCCGAGTACTCCCCGGACCGTAAGCGCGGCTTTATGGGCAGCTGGCTCGACTTTGGCTCCATTGCCGGGTTTGTGCTGGGCGCGGGCGTGGTGGTGCTGATTTCCGCTGTCGTGGGTGAAGCGAACTTCCTCGACTGGGGCTGGCGTATTCCGTTCTTTATGGCACTGCCGCTGGGCATCATTGGTCTTTACCTCCGTCACGCGCTGGAAGAGACCCCGGCGTTCCAGCAGCATGTCGATAAGCTGGAGCAGGGTGACCGCGAAGGCCTGCAGGAAGGACCAAAAGTCTCGTTCAGAGAGATCGCCACGCGTCACTGGCGCAGTCTGCTGACCTGTATCGGTCTGGTGATCTCCACCAACGTGACCTACTACATGCTGCTGACCTACATGCCGAGCTATCTGTCGCATAACCTGCACTACTCAGAAGATCACGGTGTGCTGATTATTATCGCCATCATGGTGGGTATGCTGTTTGTACAGCCGATTATGGGCCTGCTGAGCGACCGCTTTGGCCGCCGTCCGTTCGTTATCTTTGGCAGCGTGGCGTTGTTCCTGCTGGCGATCCCGGCCTTTATTCTGATTAACAGCAATATGCTCAGCCTGATCTTTGCCGGTCTGCTGATGCTGGCGGTGATCCTGAACTGCTTTATCGGCGTGATGGCCTCGACCCTGCCGGCGATGTTCCCGACGCACATTCGTTACAGTGCGCTGGCGGCAGCGTTTAACATCTCGGTGCTGATTGCCGGTCTGACACCGACTCTGGCGGCCTCGCTGGTTGAGAGTACTCAGAACCTGATGATGCCAGCGTATTATCTGATGGTGATTGCGGTCATCGGTCTGATAACCGGCATTTATATGAAAGAGACGGCGAACCTGCCGCTGAAAGGGGCAACCCCTGCCGCGTCTGACCTGCAGGAAGCCAAAGAGATCCTGCGTGAACATCACGACAACATTGAGCAGAAGATAGAAGATATCGATGCTGAAATTGCGGAACTCCAGGCTAAACGTTCCCGGTTAGTCGACCAGCACCCCAGAATTAACGAGTAATAGGAAGACCCGACTTCGGTCGGGTCTTTTTTTTCCCCGCTCTATCGCTCCTCATACCCCATGGAATACAACGAAAGTTTATTGGCACTTTTATAGGTTAGTGCTTACGCTTGATATAAAAGGATGTCTCTCAAAATCCGATCTTTTCTGCTCTGTAAGGGGTCAGTATGTTGAGTTTTACGCCAACATAGTTATAAACGCGGTCACGATCTAAGTTGCTGATATTTTGCTATGGCTTATGGCCAGGTGAAAAGGCGTTTTATTTTTTAAAAATAAATCTGTGCTAATAGTACAAATAATAATGATACCTTAGCTTAATTATAAGTAGGTAGGGCATGCTGAGAAATTCGCAGAAGATCACTCATGGAGGATACTCAGTATTCATTAAATTAATTGATTTCTTCTCAATTAATTTAATTCTGATGCTCAGCGGTTGGTGGTTGAAAATGGCGTCTTTCGACACTGTGGTTTTGATCAGCTTATTGTACTCCACCGCTTTTTTACTGTTTGGTGAATACACACAGTGCTATCTGTATCGACCAAAAAACAACAAGTTGCGCAATCAAAGGCGCCTTTTTCTGACGGCGTTTTTAGCCATTCTGTTTATCGGTATGGTGCGAATTTTAATCGTACAATTATATTCTCATGGTTACGTCAGTTTTATCGATGTGCGTAATATCCCTGCTATGCCGATGTGGTATGCCTCGCCGGTCGTTTTTCTCTACGTCGTTCGACTGATTATTTTTAAATTGTCGGCGAAAAAACGTATCCGGGTGGCGATTATTGGTATTACTGACAACGGCCTGGCGGCGGAAAAGGCCCTGCGTCTGGAATATGCGGACGTGCAGCTTGAACTGGCCTTCTACGATGAACGCGGTCCGGAGCGGCTGGGCGAACTGGCGACGAGAATTACCAGCCCTTACAACGGGCCGGTGATCAAGCTGGTGGAGGAAGCGAAGGCGGGCAGAGTCGATGAGATCTACATCGCCCTGCCGATGGTGGCGCTGGAGCGCATACGCCACTTTCTGGCCGTGATGTCCGACACCACGGTAAACACGTACATCGTGCCGGACTTTTACGCTTACAGCACCAATACGTCGCAGATACGTTCCATCCATAACTTACAAACTATCGGTATTTTTACCTCGCCACTGGACGGCAGTGGTTCGTTTATTAAACGCGCAGAAGATCTGGTGCTGGGCAGCGTGATTATGCTAATGATTGTCTCGTTAATGATCGTCATTGCCATCGGCATCAAGCTCACCTCCCGCGGCCCGGTTTTCTTCAAACAGGATCGCTACGGGTTGAGCGGGCAGAAGATCAAAGTCTGGAAGTTCCGGACCATGAAAGTCATGGAAAATACCGACACGGTGAGACAGGCGACACGAGATGACCCCCGGGTCACGCGCTTTGGAGCATTCTTACGTCGGACGTCTCTGGATGAACTGCCGCAGTTCATCAATGTTATTCAAGGAAATATGTCGATTGTCGGCCCACGGCCCCATGCTGTGGCGCACAACGAGCTTTACCGTAAGCAAGTCGAAAACTACATGATTCGCCATAAAGTAAAGCCTGGGATCACAGGTTTAGCGCAAATAAATGGCTATCGTGGCGAAATTGATGCGCTATATAAAATGGAAAAGCGAGTCCAGTACGATATTGAATATATTCAGAACTGGTCCTTTTGGTTAGATATAAAAATCATCATTAAAACCATTTTTAAGGGATTTGTCGGTAAGAATGCATACTAAAATTATTATTATCGCTGGGATTATGGCGTCTCCGGTCGCCTGGGCAGAATTAACGCCAAAATCGCACATCGGCTTTGCGGGTATAGACTTCCAGAGCAACGTTGCGGTGGACTACGGGCATAACGATAACGTGACTTACCAGCATCACGATAGCGACGCCAGGGGCTCTGACTTTCAGGCCCTCAGGCCCGTTATAAGCCTGAACGGGGAGCGCGGCCAGGATAAGTATCTGCTGATGTACTCTGGGGATTATCGCCACTACTCCAGCGACTCTGCGGATGATTATGACGATCACTTTTTCCGCTTCAAAGGCGACTGGCGCTTTGGTCAGATGCATGGCCTGAGCCTGGCTCTTGAAGATTCGCTCGGGCATGAAGAGCGCGGGCGCGGTGTGACGGAGGGGTTCGTGCCGGAACAATTCCGGCAGTTTGGTATCTCGTCACCGTTAACCACCAATCTGTTCAACAGCGAGCTGCGCTATAGTTATGGTGCGCCTGACGGACGTGGAAGGGCAGACCTGGCGTTGATGCACCGCAAGTGGAGCTTTGGCAACACCGGTCAGGCTGAAAGTAAAGACGAGGACTTCGCACAATATATTCGTGAGCAGGAGTGGGACGAAAATACGCTGATCGCAGAAATTTTCGATCAGTACACATCTAAGACGCGTTTTCGCTATAGTTTTATTACTAACCAGTTTCGTTACGGCCATGCGCCAGAAAAAGACAGTAATGAATATTATTTGCGTTACGGCATTCAGTCGCAGATAACGGGCAAAACAAACGTCGATGCGAACGTGTCATGGCTCTATAAA
Organism: Leclercia adecarboxylata; assembly: GCF_035787115.1. Lineage (GTDB taxonomy): Bacteria > Pseudomonadota > Gammaproteobacteria > Enterobacterales > Enterobacteriaceae > Enterobacter > Enterobacter adecarboxylatus_E. The sequence continues at coordinate 111,007 of NZ_JALKTL010000003.1, forward strand.
ACTTTTGAAAATAACCCCGGGTCGAAGGATTTCAATGGGATTAACTGGGATATTCTGGGGGAATGGAGACCGCTCCAGCAGTCACTTTTTACGTTAAGAACATCCCAAAGTATTAAGGATCCTTCCGAAGCGGGAGGATATAATTTAGTCACGGAGTACGGCGTTTCTTACAAACATCTGTGGATGAACGATCGATTAACGACGTTGCTTGATTACGCATACATTACGGAAGATTACAAAGATCAGAACAGGGATCGTCACGATAAGAATGGCGTGTTTTCGTTTATCGTAGGCTATGACCTCACACCATCGATTAACTTTGGTGTGGAATATCATCTTGATACGCTTAAGTCTAATAAAGATACAGATACCTTTACCATCGGCCCCAACGACGATCGCGTAGTTACTGAAACGTTGGGCTATGATCAATCTTTGATTATGCTTACAGCTAAGGTGCAGATTTAAAATGAAAATAATGAAACTGTGCGCGTTTCTACTCCTCAGTGTCCTTTTCGCTGGCTGCAAAGCACCGCAGCCGACGTTAATGGATAATAGTGTTGTTGATTCAGAAAATTATTTATTAGGTGCCGGTGATACCGTCAACATTAACGTTGCCGGGCAACCCGACCTGACCATGAAAGTAGTACTTGATAATAGTGCGGCTATTAATTACCCCTATATCGGCAAGCTGGTATTAAAGGGCAAAACCGCGGCTCAGGTTGATGCGGAGATAACTCAACGCCTGCGCAAAGGCTTTGTGCTTAATCCGATGGTGACCGTGAATATTGCCGAATTCCGCAAATTCTATATCTCGGGTGAAATCGAGAACCCGAATGGTTATGCCTATGAACCGGGGCTGACCGTGGAAAAAGCTATCGCCTTAGGAGGGGGATTTACCGACCGTGCAGACCGTAGCGATCTCAGTATTCGACAATCATCCACTGGCGAGTTACTCGAAAATGTTGATGTGACTCACTCCGTGCTCCCCGGTGATCTCGTAATTATTGGCATAGGGTTCTTCTGACCATGAAACTATCAATAGTGGAAAATGGCAAAAAGCGAGAAAGCGCTATCGATATCTCCAGATTTGCCAGTGAAATTAAAAAGAACTCCTGGAAAATCCTTCTCTCCGGCATCGTTGCCGGGGCGATTGCCTGGCCACTAATGAGTTTGATGCCGTCAAAATATGTCTCTACAGCAACGGTGCTGTTAAAAGCCCAGCCCGATAATGTTACCCCCTTCCAGCAGGTGGAAGGGTATGACTCTACCCGTAACGGGTACTACGAAACACAAAACGCGCTGATGCAGTCGCGCGTGGTGCTTGAGCAGGCGGTTCGCTCCCTGAAGCTGGATCAAAACCCGGACTTCAACGGCGAGAGAACCGAGGGCGCAGCGGGTAAAGAGAGCGAACAGCAGCGGGTTGAAAATGCGCTGAAGACGATGAGTAAAAACCTCACCATCAATGGCGTGCGCACCACCCATCTGGCCACCGTCTCGTATGAATCCACCTCTCCGCAGCTGTCGGCAGACATTGCCAACGGGGTGGCCGAATCGTTTATCAGCTACACCTTAGGGCTTAAGCAGGAGAAAACGCGGCAGGCCAGCGAAGATACCCAGCACAAGCTCCAGCAGCTCAAGCAGCAGATGATCCAGCAAAAAACGGCGCTGGATAACTATCTGGCGAAGGCTGGGTTACTGACCTTCCGCGGCGTGGACGGTTTTGAAACCGAGCAGATGGGCATTGTCACTAACCGTCTGGCGAACGCGACCGAGCGCCGGGTGGCCGCCGAATCGCTTTACAATGAAGTTCATAACCGCGGTGGACGTTCTATCGTTTCGCTGCCGTCGGTGTCGGGCCATGCCCAGATCCAGGATTTGCGTATCGCGCTTATTCAGGCCAACAGCGCGCTCTATGAGCTGCGCCAGTCCTATGGGCCGCAGCATGACAAGGTCATCCAGGCGCAGCAGCGCGTGAAGGCGATTCAGGATCAAACGGCGATGGCGTTACGGGAGCAGGAGATCGGCCTGCGTCAGAACTACGAGGCGGCGCTGGCGGACGAAAAAAATTACCAGAAACAGCTGGATGAACAGCGAGAGAACTTCCAGAAACTCTCTATGAAGCGTGAAGGCTACAACGAGCTGAAGCTGGCACTGGATAAGACGGAAGAGATGTACAAAGTGATCTATCAGCGTACGCAGGAGCTGACGCTGCCGGGTACCTACACCAACGCCGATGCGGAGATCTACGATCCCGCCGTTCCTGCCGCGCGTCCTGTGAAGCCCAACAAGCCGCTGCTGATGTTGATGGTTGTGCTGCTGGTGATGCTCTTCTACGCCATGTACGTCATTGTGAAAGCGGCGACGGACAGGTCGGTAAATACCCTCAGCCAGATGCAAAAACGGCTGAACCTGATGCCGCTGGGTGAAATCCGCCGCTTCAAGGGCGTGGGAGGACGGGGCAAAATCCGCGATCTTATCGCCAGCGATCCGCTTAATGCCGACATTATTCACAGCATGCGCACGCACATCATGCTGAGCAGCCATCCGCTGCAGGTGATAGCCGTCACCTCGACCGAAGGCGGGGAGGGGCGCACGCTGCTGGCGAATCTGCTGGCGAACTCATTCAGCTTTGACCAGAAAACGCTGCTGATTGATATGGATTTCTTTAACCAGGACGGTTTGTCGGGCGAGCTGGGCTCTCCGAAGGCGCCGGGTGTAGCGGAAGTATTGCGCGGCGACAGCGTGACGGACAGCGCGGTGGTCAAAGTGAATGATAAGCTCGACTTCCTGCCGCGCGGCAATACGCCGGTCTCTGCGCTGCTGCTGTTGTCCCCTGAACGTTTGCAGCCGTTGATTGAGACGCTGCGCAGTCGCTACCAGCGTATCATCATCGATGTGGCGGCGGTGAACCAGAGCCAGGAAGTGCAGCTGGTCAGCCAGGTGGCAGATGGTCTGGTCTTCGTGCTGAAAGCGGGTCTGGCGTCTGCCGACACCATCGGACATGCCATTGATAAAGCCACCAACGATCGCTGCGTGGCGATCGGCGGTGTACTGAATCAGGTCGTGGATAAAAATCTGGAGAGCAAAGAGGGGCTGCGTTCGCTGAATTACCATACGCACGAACTGATGAATAACACAGGCCGGGCATGAGTCTCCTTAAGAGCGCCTCCACGATCGCAGGGTCATCCGTCATTTCACAACTGATTGGTGCCCTGTCGATCTGGCTCATTTCGCATAAGTACGACCTTGGCGAGGTGGGGCTCTATGCGCTCAACTACAGTATTGCCCTGATTGGCGCCCAGGTCTGCACCTTTGCCTCGCAGCTGTTGATCCCCCGGCAACCGGATGAGGGCCTGACCCAGAATGTGGTGTTTTGTCTCCTGCAGAGCCTGGTCATTGCCGTACCTTATGCCCTGCTGGCGGCCTGGCTGTTCGATCAGAGTATCCTCTTTCTCTACCTGCTTACCCTCGCCAATGCGTGGGTGCTGGTGGCGGAAAACCTGTCGCTGCGCACGGGTAATTTCCAGTTTCTGATCATCCAGCGCGTCTCCGTCTCGGTGGTGGTGGTGGTGTCGGTTCTGCTCACCAGCCATGTGATGGCGTTTTACTGGATGTGGGCCATTCTGATGATGGTGCTGACCAGCACCTGCATTGTGCTGGCATTTGATCTGCGTACCATTACCCTTCATCACCTGAGTCTCTCCAGTAACCTGGATTTTCTCAAAAAAAATATCCACCACGTCACCAAAGTCGGCAGCGCCGAAGTGCTGGCGATGGCAAACAACAACCTGCCCATCATGCTGATCAACTTCTGGTTTTCGGCGTTAACGGCGGGCTACTTTTCGGTGGTCAGCCGCTTCTGTCTGGCGCCGGTAGTGATTGTCGGCAATGCGGTGCGTAACACCATTTTCTCGAAATGGTCGATTGATTTCAGAAACAACGTCTTTAACTACCAGGAGTATACGAAGGTCCGCATGCTGCTGCTGGTGCTCGGCGTTATCTGTACCCTGGGCGTGTTTGTTTTCTATCCGATTGTGATGAACCTGGGATTCAGCCAGGAGTGGATCGACTCCGTGCCGACCTCGCGTTATATGCTGCCGTACCTGTTCCCGGCGCTGGCGGTCTGTCCGCTGACGGTGATTGAGCTGATTTTCGGCTCGCACCGCTACTTCCTGCGGATCCAGCTTGAACAACTGGCGATCGTGGCGATAGCGTTTGTTGTTGTCCCGTACTTCTACAACGACTATGCGACCTCCATCATCTTATTTTCGATTCTGACGTTTATTCGCTACGCCTTTATTTATCTGAAGGTGAATAAGCGCGCCGATATTCTGAAAAACGGGTCAGTGGCATCATGAATCTAAATACCGGACATTACTTACAGACCTTCGCGCTGTTTACCCTGATTTTCTGCGGGCTGGTGCAGTATTTTACCGGCGAACTGGCGGTGCTATGGCTGCCCTTTTTCATGACGCTGCTGATGGCCGCTTTTCTGGTGCTGCAGACCCGGGATGAACCCCTGCGGCTGGATGCGCAAGAGGCCGTTATTCTGACGCTGTATGGCGTATTTATCGTGCTGTCAGGCATTTCCACCCTGTTTCAGGGCGGGGCGCTGATTACCCTTGTCGGCTTTAAGAACGAAATTGCCCTGTCGCTGGTGATGGTCTGTCTGCTGCTCGGCTTCTGCCGGGAGTCGCAAATTTATCAGGTGACGCGCGCGCTGTACTGGGTCTTTTACGCCCAGTTCCCGGTAGCCATTTATCAGCTTATTTTTGTGCTGCCGGAGCGCGTGGCACTGCGTGGCGAAGCGGAAAAATGGGACTCCGTGGTGGGCACGTTTGGTGGTGACCCGATGGGGGGCGGCAACACGGCCGCGATGGGGCTGTTCTGTCTGCTGATTATGCTGCTGAAAGTTTCGGAATATAAGCACGGGCTGGCCAGCTTTAAATCCATGGCGTTGCACATCGTGCTGGGGTTTGTGATGTGTATCATCGGCGAGGTCAAATTCGTGATCCTGCTGTCGCCGCTGCTGCTGGGCTGGGTCTGGCTGATGCCGTCCTGGGTCAAAGAGGCAAGTAAAGTGAATTTTGCCGTGCTGCTGTCGATTCTGATCGGCATGGTGCTGCTGATCGGGCTGGCGGTCTTCGTCCTGGCGGGTACCTATACGGCGGCCTATGGCGGCGATACGGTGGATAACCCCTTCTTACTCTTCCTTGGCTCCATGAGCTACATCTTCGATCCCGACTTTATTACCCCCGGCGGGGAAGTCGGCCGCTTTACCTCCCTGCTGTTCTGGTTACAGCATAACGACCTGTCGGGGTTGCCAGGCATACTGTTCGGCTACGGTCTGAACGCCACCAACAGCGGCAGCGCCGTCTCTCCAGGCTTCCTGCATCAGTACTACAATCTCTATCTCGATAGTACCTCCCTGAGTATGTTGTTGTGGGAGGTGGGCGTGGTGGGCACCGTGATTTTTGTGGGGCTGTTTATTTATATTCTGAAAGCCACCCAGCCCACACCGCTGCTGTCGGTTGAGCAGCTTGATAAGCCGGATATCCAGCTCCTGAGCTTTGCCCCGGCTTTTAACGTCTTCGCCATCGCCTGTCTGCTCAGTCTGCCTTACAGCCAGATCCTGATGATCACGCCGATGCTGCAGTTCTTGTTTTATATGTCGTTAGGTTCCAGTTTGATCATTCGCCGGACCGTACGCCGTTATACGGGGCAATATTAGATGTACAAACCTTTTATTACCGTAAGTATTAAAACGTTTAACGAAGCCGAGTGTATAGAGAAAACCATCGACAGTATTCGCAGTCAGATCGTTGAGTATCCGCATAAAATTATTGTTGCCGATAGTCTTTCTACGGATAACACCCAGCAGCTGGCCAGCGATAAAGGGGTGATGGTGGTGTCGTTAACCGAACCGGCAGACCGCTGCTGCGGCGTCGGGCATCAGCTGGGCTACCTTTACAGCGAAGGTGAGTTCATCCTGCTGATGGATGGTGATATGGAGCTGGAGGCGGGTTTTATCGATCGGGCGGTGGCCTTTTTACAGGAAAATCCCGGGTATGCGGGCGTGGCCGGTACGGTGGAGATGGACGAGGCCTCAAACTACGAATTCACCTCCCGCAAGCAGCGCATCGATAAAATCTACCCGCTGGGCGACTGCGACCATTTAGGCGGCGGCGGGCTCTACCGCCTGTCGGCGATTAACGATATCGGCTACCTGACAAACCGCAGCCTGCACGCCTATGAAGAGGCGGAGCTGGGTATTCGTTTGCTGACTGCGGGTTACAAACTGCATCGGCTGAGCGTGCCCTATTTCCGCCATACCTCCTATACGATGCCAACCTTCACAATGCTGCGCTATCGCTGGAAGAGCGGTTTTCATCAGGCGCCAGGCGAACTGCTGCGCAGCGCGTGGGGCAAACCCTGGTTCCGGGATGCGCTCAGGCTGGTAAAAAACGAAGTGATCTTCGCAAGTTACATCTTCATCGTTGTGATTGTGTTTTTCACCTTCGACGTCAGCCTGATCGACATTGCGCTACTGCCGCTGCTGGCCTTCATTCTGCTTAAAACCATTCGTAACCGCTCATTAAAAAATGGCCTTAACAGCGTGATCAATCTGGCGGTGCTCTCTGCCGGGCTGGTCAAGGGTCTTCTCCGTCCTCTTCGCGATCCCAGGGTACCGCCGGGCAATAAAGTTATTCATGAGCAGGTAGAGTAATGAAAGTCTTACTGGTGAATAAGTTCTTCTTTATCAAAGGAGGAGCTGAAACGGTCTATTTTCAGGAACGCAACATGCTGAAAGAGGCCGGTGTGGAGGTGATCGACTTCTCCATGCAGCATGAGAACAATTTTCCTTCTGACTATGCGGACTACTTCGTTACTAACGTGGATTACCATAAAGAGGGCGGTCTGCTGGCGGGGGCAAAAACCGCCATCAACTTTATTCACAACCGGGAAGCCTGCAAAAAAATGCTGGCGCTGCTGCAGCAGACGCGCCCGGAGATTGTCCATTTCCATAATATCTATCATCAGCTGACGCCGGCGCTGATCAAGGTCGCCCGGGATTTCGGCTGTAAAACGGTATTAACCGCCCACGACTATAAGATTATGTGTCCCTCGTACTCCATGCTGCGCGACGGCAAGGTGTGCGATGCCTGCGTAACCGGCAGCGTATTTAATGCGTTTCGCTATCGCTGCCAGGAGGGATCGGCGGCGAAGAGTCTGCTGCTGTCGTTAGAGGCGACCTGGCAGTACATCGCGCAAAATTATCAGGCGCTGGATGTGATTGTCTCTCCAAGTGAGTTTCTGCGTAACGAGCTGAAACGCTCGCTGCCGGACTCCCGTATCGACGTGATCGTGAATGGTATCGACGATGGTCAGCAGCCGGAAGAGGGCCCTGATGAGGGCTATCTGCTCTACGTTGGGCGCCTGAGCCGCGAAAAAGGGGTGCCGACGCTGACCCGGGCGCATCAGCTCATGCGCAACAACATACCGTTAAAAGTGGTTGGTCACGGGCCGCTGTATGACGACATGGTGAAGACATTTCCTCATGCGGAGTTCCTGGGCTATGTACAGCAGGGTCCGGCGCTGGATGCGCTAATCAAAAACGCCCGGGCGGTGGTACTGCCCTCTGAATGTTATGAGAACTGCTCCATGGCCGTGCTGGAGGCGATGTCGTTCGCCCGGCCCGTGGTGGGGGCCCGCATTGGCGGCATCCCGGAGCAGATACGACACGGGATGGAAGGATTGCTGTTTGAACCTGGCAACGCTCAGGATCTGGCCGATGCGCTGGATGAGATGGCGGAAAACCCGCAGCAGGCCCGGGAGATGGGGCAGAAAGGCCGCGAACGTCTTTGCCAGAAATACTCACTGCGCAAGCACATGGAAACGTTGCAGTCGCTGTACCGCGAGCTGCTCGACGGGCGATAACATGGCGAAAAAAATCACGGTGTTGGGTACCCGCGGGATCCCCGATGTATTAGGCGGCGTCGAAACCCATTGTCAGAATCTGTACCCGGCTATCCGCCAGCAGTATGACGTGGAAATTTGCGTCATTGCCCGGTCACCCTATGTTCCCTACCGGCGCTCACGCTACAAAAACGTTGAGACGCTGGCGCTGTGGGCGCCCAAAAAACGCAGTCTGGAGGCCATTGTGCACTCCGTTATTGCTGCGTTGAGGACATTCGTCGATCGATCCGATATTGTTCATGTTCACGCCATCGGTCCTGGCCTCGTGGTGCCGCTGTTACGCCTGCTGGGCAAACGCGTGGTCTTTACCCATCACGGGCCGGATTACGAGCGCCAGAAATGGGGCAGGATGGCGAAAAAAATCCTGATGCTGGGTGAGAAAGTGGCGGTGAAGTACGCCAGTGAAGTGATTGTGATTTCTGAGGTGATCAACCAGCTGGTCCAGCAGAAGTACCACCGCTATGATGCGCATCTGGTTTATAACGGTGTTAACGTGCCAGCACCGCTGGAGGACGCGACGATCGACAAAATCCTCGGGCGGTATGATTTGCAGCCGGGACGTTATATCGTGATGGTCGGGCGTTTTGTTGAAGAGAAGGGGATGCATGACGCCATCGCCGCGTATCAACAGTCGGGCCTGACGCTGCCGTTGGTGCTGGTCGGGGATGCGGATCATCCCTCGGAATACAGTTTGCGTCTGAAACAGCTCGCGTTTGAGACGCCTGGCGTGGTGATGACGGGGTTTTTGAAGGGGGAGGCGCTGCAGGTTGTCTTCTCGCAGGCTTCACTTTTTGTCATGCCGTCGTACCATGAGGGGCTGCCCATTGCGCTGCTGGAGGCGATGTCCTACTCGCTGCCGGTGGTGGTCAGCGATATTCTGCCGAATCTGGAGGTTGGCTTGCCGGATGAGACCAGTTTTAAGCTTGGAAACACCGCTGATTTAGCCGCGAAAATGGCAAGCCAGGCGACCTCGCCGCGCATCGATTACGGTGATTTTCTGAAGCGTTACAACTGGGATGAAATCGCCCGGAAAACCGTCTCCATTTACCATAGATTAGATAAATCAATAGGTTAAAATTGACCAGTAAGTCCAGAAACCCGATAGTGATCGATCGTTTTTACGAAGTACTTGATAAGAACGTTACCGCTCAGCTGACCCCTGAACAAAAAGAGGAAATTGAGAACGCGATCGTCTCGGTGACTCTGGCCTCGCGGCATCGGATTGATATTCGTAAAAGTTTCCCTTTTTTCGGCAAACGCCTCTATATGGTGTTCTTACTGGGGCGGGATCTTCGTGCTCGCACGCGGCCCGAGTCAAAGCTGTCGCGTATCCTGGTGACCTTCCTCATTCTGTTTGCCTCGCTGTTCCTGCTGTGCTGCGTGCTGCTGACGCTGTATATGATTAAGTCGGCGCTGGGGATAGATGTATTCCAGCACTTCCACGTCGGGATCTGGGACTGGTGGCTCAACCTGAAGTATGAGTAGATAAGCGGTGCCTTATGGCACCGCATTACCTTGCTGATGCTCAGGCGTTGTAGCCGCCGGGATTGTTCTTCTGCCAGTTCCAGGCGTCGCGCATCATCTCATCAAGGTTGCGTGTGGCCTGCCATCCCAGTAGCTGGCGTGCCAGCGAGGAGTCCGACCAGCACTCCGCCACATCTCCGGATCGCCTGCCGACGATGCGGTAGTTGATTCTGGTCTGCGCCGCTTTTTCGAATGCCTTAATCAGATCAATTACCGAATAACCGATCCCGGTACCGAGGTTGATAACCTTAAAGGCATCCCCTTCATCTTTATGATCCAGCGCGGCCAGATGGCCGTGGGCGAGATCCATCACATGGATGTAATCACGAATGCCGGTCCCGTCAGGTGTGGGATAATCATTACCAAAGACGGTCAGGCACGCCAGCTTGCCGATGGCAACCTGAGAAATATAGGGCACGAGATTATTGGGAATACCGTTAGGATCTTCTCCCAGTCGTCCTGAGGAGTGCGCCCCCACGGGATTGAAATAGCGCAGACAGGTGATTTTAAATTGCGGTTGCGCCGCCGCGAAATCCCGCAAAATGTGTTCAACCATCAGCTTGGAGGTGCCGTACGGATTCGTTGTCCCACCGGTTCGCGACTTCTCGCTTAAGGGGACGGTATCGGGATTGCCATAAACCGTGGCCGATGAGCTGAAAATAAGACTGGTTACGCCTGCCTGCTGCATTTCATCCAAAAGTACCATCGTCCCGACCACATTATTTTCATAATAGGCCAGAGGCAGGGCAATAGACTCTGAAACAGATTTCAGGCCAGCGAAATGGATGACGTCGGTAATGGTGTATTGCGAAAAAAGGGTTTTTAAGGCCTCGCGGTCCAGAATGTCAGCGATACAGACCGTCGGCTGCTTACCCGTTAATTGTGCGACCCGAATTAATGACTCCTGCGAGGCATTAGAAAGGTTATCAATAACAACGACCTCTTCTCCTCGCTCCAGTAATGTCAGAACTGTATGTGAACCAATATAGCCTGCACCGCCCGTAACCAGAATTGCCATATCCACCCCCAAAAAAGCCAGCATTCGCCCGCACACGGACGTGGCGGAAAAGGGAGGCTTTTATGCAGCGTTTTATCCTGTCACTATGGTTAGGTTAGTTCTCTTAACCATTATTGTCACTTAGTTAAAAAGACGCTTACGATGATTAACCATAATTTTATACGTCAGCTTTTTAAGGGTTGAAAGCAGGCTAAAAGTGAGATGTTTTGTATCGTAGACAATATAGTTATCGGTAAAGTTTAACGTGTGGATACCGTCACTGTTATTAATCGACGAACTTATTTTTCCTACCAGCTTATCTTCATATTTATGCGAAGTCAGGTTGGTCAATTCCTTGATGAATATGGATTTTCCATAGGCATCAGGATTGCACTCCTGAGTAAAAAGGTACGTTTTGTCATTAATGGAGTATGGTTTGCCGGCACCTCTGAAATGCACATTACAGATATCCAGGGCAGGAGAAATTTGCTGCCAGTCGCCAAAAATGCCCTCGGCGGTGTGGATCACCAGCTCATTGTCCATTGTTGTGGAGACCAGGTAATTGACGCCATTGAGCTCAAAAATCACGTTATCCGTTACGGCCATGTCTGAAACCAGCACTTTGACCTTTTCCCAACGCGCGGGAAAATCGACTGACTGGAACAGAATAACCTCTTTCCGCTCTGCCGATTCCGGGATCATGAACAGTTTGCCATCGAGTTCAAACAGGAAAGGGAAGGAGAGATGACATTTTAAATCGTCAAACCCTTCAAGCTTAACGTCGTCCATCTCCTCAAGGTGTTTATTGAGGATGCGGCAGCGCAGCACGCCTTTTGAGTTTAAAAAAGAGAATGCTTCATAAAAAACATACAGTCGATCGCCTTTATCTATAATAAAAGGATCGGCCTGGAAGATATATTTTTTATCAAGCCGCCGTGCTTTTGCGTTGCAGAGGATATCCAGCGTGTTTTCCGGGAAAATATGCTGGCCGTGACTGTTAATGACCATGATGTCCCAGGACTCATGGAAAAACAGTTTTTTGATTATTCTGTTATTTTTATTGAACATTTTACCATGCTACTCATGAGTAAATATGAATAAATCCAGAAATAAGCGGTGTCTTTTGGCCCAGAGGTATGAAAGGTGAATCATGACACTCACTCTTCCCGCGAAGTGACATATCAACATTAGCCCAGCGTTTGCGCAAGGAAATAGTAATATTGGGTGAGTCCGGGGATATATCCTGTGAAATAAAATGTCCTCAGTGGACGTGAAACACTGGGGAAAGGGGTATTTAATGCGCTTAGACGATCTGCCATGCGGTAAAAAAGGATTGTTACGACTTGCCACCGGGGTGCTGATATTCTTTTCAGGTTGGGCCTGGTCGCAGAGCGTGGAAACCTTACAAACGGTGAATCCACCCGCTTTCAGTGGCCCTCTGGTAAACCCGGGGAACGGCGTTGCCCGTTTTCAGGAGCGGGACTTAAGCATTGCAGACTATCCGGAGACGGGCCTCGAGTACCGACGTTATTACTGGAGTGAAGTAGAACCGCGCGAAGGGCAGTACAATTTTGCGCTGGTAGATGAGGGGTTTGCTGCTGCGGCCGCGCACCAGCCAGCCATGAACGTCGGCCTGCGGTTTATGATCCTTGATGGGCCGGAGTCAGGCTCAGAGATCCCCCAATGGCTTATCGATAAAGGGATCAAAGGCACCTGGACGGCGGATCATAAAACCTTTGCCCCCGATCTGGACGATCCTCTCTACCTGGCGTATGCCCAGCGACTTCTGCAGGCGTTTGGCGCGCGGTATAACAATAACCCGGAGCTGGCGTTCATCGACATCGGGATGGTCGGGGCATGGGGAGAGTGGCATAACAGCAACTTCCCGGGCCTGCGGCCGTTGCAGGAACGCTATTCCGCCGCGCTGCTCAACCGCTACGTTGACATGCATTTTAGCGCCTTCCCTGACACGCCCAAAGTCATGCTAATTAACGGCTATGATTCCGTGGCCTATGCAGCCAAAAAAGGGGCGGGCTGGCGGGCGGACTGCTGGGGAGACTGGCGCAACTTTAGCCCATCCTGGAGCCACATGGCCAATGATTATCCGGAGCGTATCGCGGCGGCACAGGCGGCCTGGCCGGGATTCAATGAAGCGTGGAAAAAGGCGCCAGTCAGCCTTGAGATCTGCGGCCATATGGCGGAATGGCTAACCACGCAAAAGTATACGCGCGAAGAGGTCCAGGCCACCTTTGACTGGGCGCTGGCGCAGCATGCCAGCACCCTGAACATTAAATCCACTGACATACCCAGGGTGTATCGCGACATTGTGGACAAGGCGCTGACAAAAATAGGCTACCGCTTCCGGGTGGTGTCGCTGACCCATCCGGCGAGCGTGCGTGCGGGGCAGGTCGTATCGCTCACTAGCCAATGGTCCAACGATGGCGTGGCGCCGATCTATCTGCGTTATACCCTGGCCTGGCGGCTCCAGGATAGGGGTAAACATACGGTAGCCCAGGGCAGCGCCGGGGACGACATTCGTCAGTGGCTGCCGGGCGGGCACAGCTCTGCTTATCAGCTGGCTACTCAGCCTGGCCTTGCGGCAGGACGCTATCATCTGGACGTGGCGCTGGTGGACAGAAACAGCAAGGCGCGTATCCAGCTGGCTAATCAGGGAAAGTTAAGTGATGGCTGGTATCGACTGTCGTCGGTGATGATTAAGTGACAGGTATGTTGAAACGCAAAAGTAGTTCGATGGAACGTGCGCTCTTCAGAAAGCAAAAACCCAGCCATAAGGCTGGGTTCTCTGAATAGTGGTGCCCGGACTCGGAATCGAACCAAGGACACGGGGATTTTCAATCCCCTGCTCTACCGACTGAGCTATCCGGGCAACGAGGCGCATTAAACCGTAATCGCGTAGGGTCGTCAACCTTATTTCGGGAAATGCTGTTCAACTGCTTAAGATTGCGGCAATCTGTCCGTTTGCGCGTCGATTTTGCACAAATATTCCAGATAGAAACATAATCTCGGGCAATGCTGATAGCGAAAAAGGGGGCGACTTTGAACGACTGGCTTGAGCTGCGACAGCATGCGGATACGGGAATAGAGACGATCAAGGCGCACTTTGAAGGCCACGCCTACGATCCGCACTGGCACGACAGTTATCTGGTAGGCATCACCCTCAATGGTACCCAGCAGTTCCATTGCCGCCGTGAGCGCCATCGTAGTCATCCGGGAGATGCATTTTTGCTTGAACCGGGCGAAATTCACGACGGTGACGCACCCGTCTCAGGCGGCTTTACCTATCTGACATTCTACCTGGATGAGCGCTGGCTGACCGATGCCCTGCATGGCCTGTATGAATCCACTCCCGGCAGTTACTCCCTGCATTTCACCCAAACGCTGACCCGCGAGCCGCAGCTGGTGCGCACCATCGGCGATACCTTTGCCGCGCTGCACAATGACGAGATGAAGATAGTCCAGCAAAGCACGATGGATAATCTGCTCGCGCAGCTCACGTCACATTGCCACTGGCGCAAAAAGTTACCCTGCCAACGACAGAGCGCGGCGGTGGCGCACCGTGCGCGGGATTATCTTTATGCCCACCTGGGTGACAATATCGGCCTCTCCGATCTTGCCCGGGAGACCGGTACCGATCGCTTCACGCTCACCCGCTGCTTTAAGCGCGAATTTCACCTGGCGCCCCATGCCTGGCTTATTCAGCTGCGGCTGGCAAAAGCACGGCAGTTGCTGGCACGCGGGGATCAGCCCGTGAATGTAGCGGCGGCGCTGGGGTTTGCCGATCAAAGTCATTTAGGACGCTGGTTCCAGCGCGCCTATCGCATTACGCCTGCCCACTACCGTCGTTTGTGCACAAACCTTCCAGACGTTTCCAGAAAATAGCGTCAATGTCAGGGCTCTTATAAAAAGGAGCCACCTGTGAATCTGACCCCGTTTCTGCTGTTTGCTTTTGTCGCCTCGATAACGCCGGGGCCCACCAATATCCTGATTTTGACCAACAGCCAGCATTACGGCGTTAAGGCGACTCTGCCTGCGCTGGTGAGCGCCTGTGCGGCAGCCAGCGCGATTGTGTTGATTTCGGGTGCCGGAGCGGGTGAGTTACTGCATCAGTACCCGCTGGTGCGTCAGGTGATGAGCTGGGCCGGGGTGCTGTGGTTAAGCTGGATGAGCTGGCAGCTGTTTTGTGCGCCAGCAACCAGCTTATCGGGTGCTATGCATACCCGTTTTACCGCCCGCGCGGCGGCGCTGTTGCAGGTGATCAATCCCAAAACCTGGATGATGGCGCTGGCGGTTGTTAGCCTGTTTGCGCCCGCGGGAGAACATGCGTTACGGGATATCGCGCTGATGGCACTCTGGTTTTTAACGATCTCAGTGGCCTGCCTGCTGTGCTGGGCCTGGCTGGGGCAGGCGGTGAACAGGCTGTTTCGCACCACCAGGGCAATGGTGCGTTTTCAGCGCCTGATGGCGCTCTGTCTCTTTATTTCCGCCTGGGCAGGAATGCTGGCTTAGGTCAGCGCCCCACCTTTACGACATTGCGCAAAGTGCAGAATATCTTCCGCCAGCCGCTGGGCCGTGTCCACATCAGCCTGGCTGCGGTTCACCAGCATCCGGCTGAGACAGCCTTCCAGAATCAGATCCATCTGCTTTGCCACCATCGCCGGATCGTCCACTTCCAGGGTGGTCAGCAGTTCATGAGTAAAATCATGGGAGGCGCGTTTTTGCTGCTCGGCAAGCTGGTGGATCGGGTGACCTGGATCCGGGAAAAAGGTACAGGCGGCAATAAACAGGCAGCCGGGATAGCGGTGATTTCGCACGCATTCGGTGAGCGCCGTATAGCGCGACATCAGCTTTTGCTCCGCAGAGAGTTCGCTGTTGAGCATCAGCTGCCTGCGCCAGTTATCCACCTGCTGACTGAGGTAGCGCAGGGCATCGTACAGCAGTGCCTCTTTATCGGGCCAGTAACGACGGAGTTCATCCAGAGGATAATTAACACGTTCAGCGACCATTTCCAGCGAGGTGCTGGCTATCCCTTGAATTTCAAGTAATTGTAGGGTTGCGCCCAGAACATCTTCACGTTGCACGGTATTCTCCTCCGTCTACTTTCGTACTTTCCCGCTTAAAGTGTCGCTTACGGTTGGCGATCGCGCAAATGCGCACTGAACGATGCGGCATCCATAAAGCCCGTTACCCGTTGCGCGGGCTGCTCTTCACCTTGTGCATTGAAAAACAAGATGGTGGGCAGACCGAGCACGTTAAGCTCCTTCAGCAAGGTCTTATCCTCCGGGCTGTTCGCCGTAACGTTGGCCTGCAGAAGGACGGTATCTTTCAGGGCGTTTTGCACCAGCGGGTCGCTAAAGGTGTATTTTTCAAACTCTTTGCAGGCGACGCACCAGTCGGCGTAGAGGTCGAGCATTACCGGTTTACCCTCTGCCTGCGCCAGGGCGCGATGTAATGCATCGATGTTTTCAACCGGGGTAAACGTCAGGTGCGCCTGGCTTTGCGTGGTGGGGGTGCCAAACGCCCAGTCCTGTAACGGGCGCACGCTCACCAGTGCGGCGGCCAGCAGCAGGATTTGTACAATACGAACCCACGGCTTGCGGGCATTAAGGCTGTTGATAAACGCCCAGCTAAAGAATGCCACACCCAGCATGGCCCACAGGCGCAGGCCCCAGACCTCACCGATCACCCGCTCAAGCAGGAACACCGGCAACGCCAGAATGACGAAGCCAAACGCGGTTTTAACCGTCTCCATCCACGGGCCGCTTTTCGGCAGCAGACGGTTACCGAATACCGTCACCACAATCAGGGGCAGACCCATTCCCAGCGCGTAGAGGTAGAGCGTGCCGCCGCCGAGCCACATATTACCGCTCTGAGCGATATAGAGCAGGATGGCGCTGAGCGGTGCGGTGGTGCAGGGCGAGCAGATCAGCCCGGCGATGGCACCCATCGCAAATACGCCGCCCGCGGAGCCGCCCTGCTGGCGATTGCTTATCAGCGTTAAGCGGGTTTGCAGGGAAGAGGGCAGCTGCAGGCTAAAGAGGCCAAACATTGAAAGCGCCAGCAGGATAAAGACGATTGACAGGCCGATCAGTACCCACGGATGCTGGAGTGCCGCCTGGAACTGGAGCCCGGCGGCTGCGACGATAAGACCGAGGGCGGTATAGGTGAGCGCCATCCCCTGCACATAGATAAACGTCAGCAACAGCGCGCGGGCGGTAGAGAGTCGCTGCTTACCCCCAAGAACGATGCCGGAGATGAGCGGGTACATAGGCAATACGCACGGCGTAAAAGCAATGCCGATGCCGATTAATAAGGCCCAGAGAGCGGAGAAGGGCAGTTCATCGCCAGCCTGCTGTGGGGCAGTTTCTTTTTTTTCAGGCGCTGCGGGAGCGGGTGCTGCGGCCGCTTTTACTTCGCTCAGCGGCACCACTTTAGTTTCTGGTGGGTAGCATAAACCCGCATCAGCACAGCCCTGATAAGTGACCGTCAGGGTGGCACCTTTAGCAGCCTGAGCTACCGTTACGGGAACAGACAACTGACCCCGGTAGATTTCACTTTTACCGTAGAATTCATCTTCGTGCGCAACGCCGGCGGGCAACTGGAGTGCGCCGACCTGCGCCTGAGCGGGGGTAATGCTGATCTGCTTGCGGTAGAGGTAGTATCCCTCCTTCACATTCCAGTTGAGATTCAGTTCATGTTGGTTTTGCTGAAAATCGAATACAAAAGCCCGATCGGCAGGCGTGAAGTTAGAGCGGCCGGGTGCATCAAACAACCCGGCAAAAACAGATGTACTGCACAGCAGCAGAATCAGCGTAAGGAAGCGTTGAGCCATGAGAGATAGTCGTTATCACCGTGGAGCACTGGCAGTACCAGCAGTTCCGGGGTCTGGTAAGGATGATGCGATTTGAGACAGTCGAGGAGCGCTTGCTGATTGGCCACGCTGGATTTGAGCAGCATCTGCACTTCATACTCCTGCTCCAGTTTGCCTTCCCAGTAGTAGAGGGAGGTGGCGCCGGGGAGGATGGTCACGCAGGCGGCGAGCTTGTCTGCCAGGGCTTTGGCAGCCAGATCCTGAGCGGTAGCTTCATCGGGGGCGGTACAGAGTACAACAACAGTGTCAGGCATGTTCACAGGTCGACCTCGTTATCGCGAAAAAAATCACTATACCACGACGGGCCGGTGCTCATTAATGAATCGGGCCGCTAAGCGGCCCGACTTTAACTCTTTTTACAACCAAAAGGGGTTTACAGCACAATCCCGCCAATGATGAAGCCGAGGATCACACAGAGGCTAATGGCAATCACGCCCGGGATCAGGAAGGCGTGGTTAAAGACGTATTTACCGATGCGGGTTGAGCCGGTGTCATCCATTTCGACGGCGGCCAGCAGCGTCGGGTAGGTTGGCAGGACAAACAGGGCGGAAACGGCAGCAAAAGAGGCAATGGCGGTCAGCGGAGAGACGCCCAGCATCAGTGCCGCTGGCATCAGCGCCTTAGTGGTGGCGGCCTGAGAGTAGAGCAGGGTAGCGGCAAAGAACAGCACCACCGCCAGCAACCACGGGTAGTTGTGCAGCAGGTCGCCCGCCACTGTCTGGATATCGTTGATGTGGGCTTTCACGAAGGTATCACCCAGCCACGCCACGCCCAGTACGCACACGCAGGCGCTCATACCAGATTTGAAGGTGCTGGCGTTAAGCACTTCGCTGGTGTCGATTTTGCAGGTGATGCTAATCAGGGTGGCGATGGTGAGCATAAACACCACGATCGCTTCGTTACGCGGCAGGACCGGGTTCTGGATCAGCCCAACGGTATCGCTGATAGCGGTGGCGTAGAACATCACCGCGACAATCCCGATCAGGAAGAGTAATACGGAACGTTTAGCGTGCGGCTTCAGGACAAACGCCTGGCTGCCGCGCAGCTTCACTTCACCTTTTGCCAGACGTTCCTGATAGACCGGATCGTCTTTCAGCTCAGCACCAAGGAAGTTACAGAACACGGCGGTGATCATCACGGCAATCAGGGTTACCGGAATACAGATCGCCAGCAGGGTCAGGTAGCTCACCCCCAGCGGCTCCAGGATACCGGCAAAGAACACCACGGCGGCGGAAATTGGCGAGGCGGTGATGGCAATCTGCGACGCGACAACGGCAATGGAGAGCGGACGAGACGGACGGATGCCCTGCTCTTTCGCCACTTCGGTAATCACCGGCAGGGTGGAGAACGCGGTATGGCCGGTACCGGCCAGAATGGTCATAAACCAGGTGACCAGCGGCGCAAGGAAGGTGATGTATTTAGGGTGACGGCGCAGCATACGCTCCGCCAGACTGACCAGGTAGTCCATACCGCCTGCCACCTGCATGGCTGCGATAGCGGCGATAACCGCCATGATGATCTCAATAACGTCGAACGGGATAGCGCCTGGTTTAATTTGAAAAAAGAGAGTAAGGACAAGAACGCCGAGACCACCGGCAAAACCGATGCCGATCCCCCCAAGTCTTGCGCCTAAGTATATCGCCAACAGGACGATGACGAGTTCTGCTCCAAACATAAGTGCCTGCCTTGTTTATTAACAAGTTGATATTAAATTGTTGTGTTTTGGTAACGCCTAAAAAGAAAAAAGGCACGTCATTTGACGTGCCTTCATGAAGTTTAACCTGAACTGTTATTGTTCACTTTCATCCGTATATCTTTTTGCTTTATAGGCCGGGTGCATTAAGTTTTGCGCCGAGAAGATATCATCCAACTCGGCTTCTGTCAGCAGGCCACGCTCAAGTACGACCTCTCGTACGCTTTTACCGGTTTCGGCACAGATCTTACCGACGATGTCGCCGTTGTGGTGACCGATGAACGGGTTAAGGTAGGTCACGATGCCGATGGAGTTATAAACGTAGCTTTCACATACCGCTTTGTTAGCGGTGATACCGTTGATGCATTTTTCCAGCAGGTTGTAGCAGGCGTTGGTCAGAATGTGAATGGATTCGAACATCGCCTGGCCAATCACCGGCTCCATCACGTTCAGCTGCAGCTGGCCAGCTTCAGAAGCCATGGTGACGGTAATGTCATTGCCGATGACTTTGAAGCATACCTGATTTACCACTTCAGGTACGACCGGGTTCACTTTAGCTGGCATGATGGAAGAACCCGCCTGCAGTTCCGGCAGGTTGATTTCGTTCAGACCGGCACGAGGCCCGGAAGAGAGCAGGCGCAGGTCGTTACAGATTTTGGACAGTTTCACCGCCAGGCGTTTCAGCGCGCTGTGCACCATCACGTAGGCGCCGCAGTCGGAGGTCGCTTCAATCAGGTCTTCTGCCGGAACAACCGCCAGGTTGGAGACTTCGGCCAGCTTCTGCACTGCCAGCTGCTGATAGCCGTCCGGCGTATTCAGACGCGTACCGATGGCCGTTGCGCCGAGGTTCACCTCCAGCAGCAGTTCAGAAGTGCGCATCAGGTTTTTCGTTTCTTCGTTCAGCAGCACGTTAAACGCGTGGAACTCCTGACCGAGGGTCATCGGCACGGCGTCCTGCAGCTGGGTACGACCCATTTTCAGGATGTCCTGGAATTCGACGGCCTTGTTCTGGAACCCTTCGCCCAGTTGGTTAATCGCATCAACCAGCTTCACAACAGAGGCGTATACGGCGATACGGAAACCGGTCGGGTAGGCGTCGTTGGTGGACTGACATTTATTGACGTGATCGTTCGGGTTCAGGTACTGGTACTCACCCTTCTGGTGGCCCATCAGTTCGAGACCGATGTTTGCCAGCACCTCGTTGGTATTCATGTTCACCGATGTACCCGCGCCGCCCTGATAGACGTCGACCGGGAACTGATCCATGCACTTGCCGTTGTTCAGCACTTCATCGCAGGCGGCGATAATGGTATTGGCGATGTTTTTAGGGATAGTTTGCAGCTCTTTGTTAGCCATGGCTGCCGCTTTCTTCACCATCACCATGCCGCGTACAAATTCAGGGATATCGCTGATTTTGCTGTTGCTGATGTAGAAGTTTTCAATCGCTCTCAGAGTGTGAACACCATAGTAGGCATCCGCTGGAACTTCCCTGGTACCCAACAAATCTTCTTCGATACGAATGTTGTTTAACATGTGAACCTTCTTTTCAAGCTGCCGATTGATGTACTAAACACACAGTACATATGTGGTTATGTCTATTTTCTGACCGACGATTATCCCCTGAATCGACCAGATACCCGGAATGATATGCTGATGATAGCGAATTGCCGTAACCTGGATCACTTATTATGGACCCGATGGCATGATATTTATTAATCTGTGAAATGAATCACCGCTTTAATATTTCCAGAAAAAATATCCGTGCAAACCGATTGAATTTTGACTAAACGCCCTCATTTCTGACTGACGCGAACCGCAAATTCATACCGACAGAGGCCTTAATGGCGTCTGCCACACAGGAGAAGCCAGTGCGCTGGATACCGTTAGCTGCAATCTTTCTCTATGTTTACATAGAGATTTCTATTTTTATTCAGGTCGCCCATGTGTTTGGCGTCCTGTTGACGCTGATTCTGGTCATTTTCACATCGGTGATTGGCATGTCGCTGGTGCGTAATCAGGGTTTCAAAAACTTCCTGTTAATGCAGCAGAAGATGGCCGCAGGCGAAAGTCCGGCGGCGGAGATGGTCAAAAGCGTGTCGCTGATTATCGCCGGTCTGCTGCTGCTGTTGCCGGGTTTCTTTACCGATTTCCTTGGTCTGCTGCTGCTGTTGCCGCCAGTGCAAAAACACCTGACCCTGAAGCTGATGCCGCATTTACGTTTCAACCGCATGCCGGGCGGCGGGTTTAGCGCCGGAACGGGCGGGGGAGAAACCTTTGACGGGGAGTATCACCGCAAAGACGAGCAGCACGATCGCCTGGATCATAAAGACGACCGTTGATTGTTTGCCGGATGGCGCTGCGCTTATCTGGCTTACGGAGCCTGTAGGCCCTGTAAGCGAAGCGCCACCGGGCTACACAACACCCCGCTTCGGCAAAAACAGCCACAACCCTGCCAGCATCACAATGGCGTAGAGGCTCTTCCATCCCACCATCGCCAGCAGCAGTAAACAGAGCAACCCACCGATAACAGCCAGCGCTTTATACCGACCTTTCAGCAGTCGACATCCCGCCAGCATGCACAGCAGATAGATCATAATGAAGATGCCGTTGGCATAGACGATAAGCGCGTCGAGGTTGATGTCCAGCCAGTAGATCGCCAGCGTGCTTAACACGCAACAGCCCAGCACTGTATTCAGTGCGTTCAGGGGAAGCTGGCGTTTAGACAGCCGTGCGAGACGGCTTTCCGGCTTATACAGCGCCTGAGACCACACCAGCCGGGCAAAGCTCTGGATGTAGATATTCAGACTGGCGAAGCAGGCGAGGTAGCCTATCACGCAGGCGATCCACAGCGCCTTCACGCCAAAAAGCTGCACCACAATGGACGGTAGCGAGGCCGCCGCGGCCATATCCGCGCCATAGGCGGTGAAGTGGAGCACCAGTACCGTACAGGCCCAGTAAACCGAGCCCGCCAGTAGCAAACCGATCATCAGGGCGCGCGGGAAATCACGTTCCGGCTGCTTAAACTCTGAGGCCAGATGCGCGAAGGCTTCGAGGCCGACGAAACACCAGAACATGACGGAAAGCGCGGCAAAAAGCTGAGACTGGTCGATATCGGTTAACGCAGGAAAGGGGATGGCGGTGACGTGAATATCTCCCGCCCACCAGATGGCGGCAATCAGTGCCACAATCAGGACAGCAACCAGGGTTTGCAGGTTGGCGCTGGAACTGGCCCCGCGAGAGCCGACCCACCAGACGATGGCCAACGTACCCAGTTCAGCCAGCAGCAGTTGCGCGTCATGCCAGCCAAACAGCGCCTGGCCAAAACCCGTCGCGATATGCAGGGCGGCAGGTAGGCCTACGGGAATGACGGAGAGGAAGAGCCAGCCGGTGACGCGCTCCAGGCGCGGGCCAAACGCCATGCCGACAAAATGGGCCACCCCACCCGCGCTCGGAAAGTGTCGCCCGAGAATGGCAAAGACAACCGCTACCGGGAACACCAGCACAATGAGTACCGGCCAGGCCCACAGGCTGTTATCACCCGCAACCAGGGCCGCCAGCGCCGGTACGGCAAACACGCCTGTACCTAATAAAGAGGTTGAAAGTAAGCCAACACCCTGCGCGAGTCCCAGCTCCTGTTTGAGTCCACTCATTCCGTTGTCCTGCCGCCATAAAAGAGAGGGGATGGTAACACTTTCACAAATTTTTTTTCGACTACCCCTTGAAGGGGTAAAACCCCATCCCCATCTCTCAGGGCACTAGCCGGAAAACCGCTTACGGCCCGGCGTCACCCATAACTGATAATGACTTTCTCAAAGGAGAGCTATCAATGAGTATTCGTCCGTTACATGATCGTGTGATCGTCAAACGTAAAGAAGTTGAAACCAAATCTGCGGGCGGCATCGTTCTGACCGGTTCTGCAGCAGCAAAATCAACTCGTGGCGAAATCATCGCTGTCGGTAAGGGTCGCATTCTGGAAAACGGAAATGTGCAGCCGCTGGACGTTAAAGTTGGTGACATCGTCATTTTCAACGATGGCTACGGTGTGAAGTCCGAGAAGATCGATAATGAAGAAGTACTGATCATGTCCGAAAGCGACATTCTGGCAATTGTTGAAGCGTAATCCGCGAACGACACTGAACATACGAATTTAAGGGAAAGATTAAAATGGCAGCTAAAGACGTAAAATTCGGTAACGACGCTCGTGTGAAAATGCTGCGCGGCGTAAACGTACTGGCAGATGCAGTTAAAGTGACCCTGGGCCCGAAAGGCCGTAACGTGGTTCTGGACAAATCCTTCGGCGCGCCGACCATCACCAAAGATGGCGTTTCCGTAGCGCGTGAAATCGAGCTGGAAGACAAGTTCGAAAACATGGGTGCCCAGATGGTGAAAGAAGTTGCCTCTAAAGCGAACGACGCTGCAGGTGACGGCACCACCACCGCAACTGTACTGGCGCAGGCTATCATCACTGAAGGTCTGAAAGCCGTTGCTGCGGGTATGAACCCGATGGATCTGAAACGTGGTATCGACAAAGCTGTCGCTTCCGCTGTTGAAGAGCTGAAAGCGCTGTCCGTACCGTGCTCTGACTCTAAAGCCATTGCTCAGGTTGGTACTATCTCCGCTAACTCCGACGAAACCGTAGGTAAACTGATCGCAGAAGCGATGGATAAAGTCGGTAAAGAAGGCGTGATCACCGTTGAAGACGGTACCGGCCTGGAAGACGAACTGGACGTGGTTGAAGGTATGCAGTTTGACCGCGGTTACCTGTCCCCATACTTCATCAACAAACCAGAAACTGGCGCTGTTGAGCTGGAAAGCCCGTTCATCCTGCTGGCTGATAAGAAAATCTCTAACATCCGCGAAATGCTGCCAGTGCTGGAAGCCGTTGCGAAAGCAGGCAAGCCGCTGGTTATCATCGCTGAAGACGTTGAAGGCGAAGCGCTGGCGACCCTGGTGGTTAACACCATGCGTGGTATCGTGAAAGTTGCTGCCGTTAAAGCTCCGGGCTTCGGCGATCGTCGTAAAGCGATGCTGCAGGATATCGCTACCCTGACTGGCGGTACCGTCATCTCTGAAGAGATCGGTATGGAGCTGGAAAAAGCGACGCTGGAAGATCTTGGCCAGGCGAAACGCGTTGTGATCAACAAAGACACCACCACCATCATTGATGGCGTGGGTGAAGAAGATGCAATTCAGGGCCGCGTGACTCAGATCCGTAAGCAGATCGAAGAAGCGACCTCTGACTACGATCGTGAAAAACTGCAGGAGCGCGTAGCGAAACTGGCAGGCGGTGTAGCAGTAATCAAAGTCGGTGCAGCCACCGAAGTTGAGATGAAAGAGAAGAAAGCACGCGTTGATGACGCCCTGCACGCGACCCGTGCTGCGGTAGAAGAAGGCGTGGTTGCGGGTGGTGGTGTTGCGCTGGTTCGCGTTGCAGCTAAACTGTCTGGCCTGACCGCTCAGAACGAAGATCAGAACGTGGGTATCAAAGTTGCGCTGCGCGCAATGGAAGCACCTCTGCGTCAGATCGTTTCCAACGCCGGTGAAGAGCCGTCTGTTGTAACAAACAATGTGAAAGCAGGCGAAGGTAACTACGGTTACAACGCAGCGACCGAAGAGTACGGCAACATGATCGACTTCGGTATCCTGGACCCAACTAAAGTAACTCGTTCTGCGCTGCAGTACGCGGCTTCCGTTGCTGGCCTGATGATCACCACCGAGTGCATGGTCACCGACCTGCCGAAAAGCGACGCGCCTGACTTAGGTGCTGCTGGCGGCATGGGTGGCATGGGTGGAATGGGCGGCATGATGTAATCATGTTGTTCTGCACCTCGCAGAAATGAACAAACCCCCGGTCAGAAATGATCGGGGGTTTTTCTTTTGGTCATCTTTTTAGTATAAGGTTCAGACAGGACAGCAGTTGTCCATCTTATGAATTTGAGGAATAACATGCGCGTAAAAGTCTGGGCAGGGATCGTAGGGGCAGCGTTGCTGCTGGCGGGTTGCAGTTCTGGTAATGAATTAACAGCTGGCGGGCAGAGCGTTCGCTTTGTTGAAGATAAACCTGGCAGCGAATGCCAGCTGGTTGGCACCGCCACCGGTAAACAGAGTAACTGGCTGTCTGGTCAGCATGGGGAAGAGGGTGGCTCAATGCGTGGCGCAGCCAATGCCTTGCGGAACCAGGCGGCTGCAATGGGCGGTAATGTGATCTATGGCGTGAGCAGCCCGACGCAGGGAATGCTGTCCAGCTTTGTGCCTACCGCCAGCGAAATGCAGGGCCAGGTTTATAAGTGTCCGAATTAAAAATGTAAAAAAAGGCCTCGGAGAATAGCTTCATCGAGGCCAAAATGAGGGTAATACTTGTCAAAAGATAGAACTTTCTCGTTCTTTACCCAGCAATGAGAAATGCAAACAACGAGCTTCTGCATTAAATAAAGAATAAAGTCGCTTCTGCTACTTTGTTCTTTATGTACCCACATCCTTGTAAGAGTACTGGTTACTTTATTAAGCTTTATGCATCCGCAGGGCTTTATGAAACTCTGCGAGAGGTTGAAGCGCTTCATTTGGGGAGGGCAGACCATATTTTTCAAAAGCCAGAGGGGTGCTCTTAATCATGGCTAACTGATTACAATACGGCATCAGCCTTTTGCTTTTCGAGGCAAAGTTCCTTGCTATTTCATTCATTTCTTGTTCATTTATCGCAGCATGAGCTTTAACGACTGCACCAAGTTTTAATTCAAGTCCATCTTTATTTTCGAGGCCATAAATGATGAGGTAAAACTGACTGAATAAATCAAGCTTCCACTGTTCATTTTCAATCAGACTGTAATCAATCGTACCATTTTGATTAAACTCGGCGTCGTAAATGGGTGAGTAATTTAGTCCAGCAGAGAACAGGGCTACCAGATTATCACTTTTGACATTACCTAAAGCTCTGGCAATCGCAAGCATCATAAAGTGAATCTGTAAATCAGAAATTGTGATGTGATGCAAGGTCTCATTTTTTAATATTAAAACAAGCTTAAATTCATGCTCAGTAAAGCTTACAGATAAGGAACTTACCAGGTAGTCTGCGTTCGGTTGCTCTACCTCTTGCTGCTCAATTACCGGTATATGATTCACCAGCTCTTGATTTGTGCTTTCAACAGAGGTTGTCATCTCTTGCTGGTTGTTTACGACACCAGTTTGCAGAGACACTAATCTGTTCTGCAGAATCATCATCAGATCTCGAAGTTCTTGTCCCTGCAAATAGAACATATGAGTCTGGTCATGGCTTGTTTTAATCTTGAGTGCCATTGCCATGAAACCTTGTTCATGCATGAGAATGCCGGTGTTTAATCCTTTGAGATAATTAATCATATTAGTCCCTTATATACATTATGCCTGAATTGAATGGGTGTGCTTACCATATTGAGATAAATCAATCACACGGTCTGCTGATGCGATAGTGGAAGGTCTATGTGCGACGATAACACGGGTAATTTTTAGGCTTGAAATTGAATTATTAATAAACGATTCGTTTGCCAAATCGAGGTGGCTGGTAGCCTCATCCATAAAGAGAATGCTCGGCTGGCGATAAAGTGCACGAGCAATAAGAATACGTTGCTTTTGTCCGCCAGAAATACCCAGGCCCAACTCACCGACAATAGACTCATACGCCATGGGCATACGCATTATCTCATCATGGATATTACAGTATTGCGCACAGGCAACAATACGTTCCTGATCCGGATTGTCCTCAAAACTACAGATATTATCCGCAATGGATCCGGAGAATAGGCGATCTTCTTGCAGCACACAGGCTGTACTCATTCGATAGTTATTTAACCCAATTTTTGAAATATCAAGTTCATCAGCCATTACGGTGCCACTGGTAGGCAGCAATAATCCGCACATGACTTTAAGTAACGTTGTTTTACCTACCCCTGAAGGACCAATAATCGCGACAGATTCACCGGGTTGAATTGTAAGATTAAGATCGCTAAAAATGGGCCGTGAGAAAGGATCGTACTGATAGGTTAAATCTTTAACTTCCAGCACAACACCTTTATTAGGTTCAAATACACGACGCTGGGGCATTTCAGCTTCCGGTTCACTGAACACAATTTCCGAAAGACGTTCGTTGTGCAGGGAGAGCATTCGCATCTGCATAATCAGGTCGATAAGGCTGGATGCACGCTGAGCAAACTGACCGCGGTAGGCGTTAAATGCCATGAACATACCGAGCGTCATATTATTATCAATGACCATTACGGCACCTATCCATAAGATCGCCACTTGATCGATACTGTTAATAAAGGCATTAAAGCCGCCAAACATCATGTCAAAACGGGTTTGTTTGATACCCGCATTGCAAGCTTCAATGTTGATGTTTAGCCAGTGCTTTGAACGCCGCTCCTTAAGATTAAGAGCTTTGATAGTGGAGATGCCGTACAGGGATTCCATAAAATGCGAACCGGAACGCGCACTTTTGATGACTTGTTCTTCTGATATACGGCGATAGAAGTTGTAGGTTCCAAATCGCATCAGCGCATAGCATAACGTAAATCCAAGAACGACCCATACCAGCCAGCCCCCGTACAGGAACATCATGACCAGCAGGCCGACGGTCATGATGACATCAATGATACCGGTGACGATGCTGTTCGTAAAAGTTGAGCGAATAACATCCAGAGAAGAAAAACGCGACTGAATATCACCGAGATGACGCTTCTCGAAAAAACTCAGCGGTAGACTACTCAGGTGATCAAACAAGGTTGTTTTCCACTGGATATCTGTCAGCGTATTCAGGGTGAGTGAAGTCCATGCGCGAATCATGCTGACAAAGGTGCGGAATAACGTAAAGACCACTAAACCGATACAGATCACAGATAGCAGGCTATGGTCATGGGCGATAATCACATGGTCTGTTACGAGCTGTGTGCCAATTGGCATCAACAGGTTGATAGCCTCGACCACTACCGATAGCGCAAATATTTTGACCAGTGCAGGTTTAAGCCCGTTGATATTTTTCATCAAATCAACGAGGCGCAAACGACTTTTTGCTTTCTCTTGCTGAAAGTTGTTACCAGGCCAGAGCTCCATGGCTACGCCAGTAAAATGATTAGACATTTCCTGAACGCCAATAATACGCTTCCCTAACGCAGGATCGTGGACAACAAATGTTGAACGCTTGACCTTAGTCAGGACGACGTAATGATTCATACTCCAGTGCAAAATACATGGAAGCTTCAGTTGCCTTATTTCATCCAAATCCAGAGAGAGCGCACGGTTTTTCAGCCCTGCATGTTCTGCAATTTTGCTTAATTCAAGAAGGTTTACGCCATGGGATGAACTTCCAAAACGT
Source organism: Leclercia adecarboxylata (assembly GCF_035787115.1). GTDB lineage: Bacteria > Pseudomonadota > Gammaproteobacteria > Enterobacterales > Enterobacteriaceae > Enterobacter > Enterobacter adecarboxylatus_E. Next base: position 139,430 of record NZ_JALKTL010000003.1, read on the forward strand.
TGGCGAAAATTAAATAAATCAATTTCCAGACCATGATAACCGGAAACCATAGACAAACATGCTATACCACATTCTGAGGTTTCTGCCTGCAATATCACCGGCGTTTTTTTACGCAGAGAAAAATTCAGCTTAGAAAGAATTGATGTAAATAATTCATTTGTCATTGGATCGGCCCACTAATACTTTGTGAAATTTTATAAAACGGCGTAAACATCCACATGTAAAGTGGTCGTTCTTCAAGGAAAACAATCGCCTGTGCTTTTAACCCATTAGAAAGAGATAATTCTTTATCATTATATTTGAATGACTTGTCATTTATCTCAACTAAGGTTTTATAAAGAGCGAGTTCTTGTTGATTCATTGCATTCACGTTATTAACGTTTGTATATTCAGCCATTTCCTGACGAGATGCTGGCACTGATGAAATCGTTGCGATTTTACCAGGAAATTGCCCAAATTTATCAGAGGGGAAAGCGTCATAGCGTATATTCACCGTATCCCCGGGTTTAACATAAGGAATGCTATTATTCGGTAGCCATAAAACTAAATAATATTTTACGTTGCCGGTAGGTTTTATCTGTACGAGACTGCTTCCCTTATCAACCATTTGACCAACGGTGACAGAGATTGACTCAATTTTGCCACTGGCCGTAGCTTTAATGACCATATTGCCATTAGCATTGGATTCAACCATCTGATTTTTAAAGTCATTAATATTGTTGCGCTGACCGGTAATTTGGTTGTCAAAGTCCGCTGCTTTGGTGACAATATCGCTTTTCAGCTGTGTTAGCTGAGACTCTTGCTGCATTCTTTGGCTGGTTAAAGATTGATAAGCACTTTGCTGCTGGAAATACAAAGAGTGCTGATAATTATACTGATCCTTCGTAATTAAACCTTTACGTAAGTAATTATCATAGCTCTTCAAATTTTTGCGCATTTCGTTGAGGCCAATCTTGGTATTTTTCAGCATGGATTCTGTTTCTACCAGTGCACTGTTGAATTGACTCACCTGTTCATTGAGGGCGTTTAATGTTTCATGTTTGTTTTTAGTGATTTTTTTGATGATTTCTTCAGCATTTGCAATTTTATCTGCAATGGCTTTGCTCATGAAATCCGAAACATTGCCCGTACTGGTGCTACGTGATACATCTATCTCGTACAGCGGCGTTCCTTTTTCAACAAGATCGCCAGGTTTTACATACTGCTTTATCACGTATCCTTGTTGCGAAGAGAAAACATTAATAGAGTGGGGCAGCGTTATCACTTCACCTCTAACATCAATACGCTGCGTATAGTTACATAAGAATAAAGTGAGTATGAGTACTGTAAGAAATGCGAGTGAGAGCAAGGATATTAACCACGCAGGCATCCCTGCGAGTAATAAAACTTTCCCTTTCCAATAGTATTTTTTATACTCAATCGCTTCCTTGCGATATATGCTTTTTTTCATTGGTATTCATTTTACCTGTCGAATGGTTTATAAAGCGTTCAAGACATATATTTTTAGAATGAAACAATAATCCTTTATGCTATTTTAATGGTACATATTAATAGGGTATTGAGATGAAATGAAATTTATATAAGCTTAATTGATATTTTAAGGCTGATAAATGATGGACAAAGAAAAGACCCATTAGGGTCTTTTCTGTTTTTATGCTTGGGTATTAATGCGCCCACGGCACAAACTGGCCATCCGCGATATTATTGAGTGATTTTTCATTTAACGCCAGAACGGAATCCCAGCCTACAGCAAACCCACCTACAGCCCCGGTAACAGCCCCCATTGCAAGGCCCCAGAACATGCCAACAAGGTTAGAAAGCAGGCCAAAACCGAGAAGCCCACCGTTGGCACCGGATTGAGTTCCGCCAATGAGCGTACCCCAGACGGCAGCGGTGACAGCGCCCAGTGCTGCGCCGCCCAGACGGTCAATCAGGCCTGGGGTGCCAGCAGCAATGTGCTCCATTTCAAAACTGTTAAGTTCTTTCACAATAATATTCCCTTATTTAATTGTCATGGCACAATTATTAATTAATGCGCCCACGGCACAAACTGGCCATCCGCGATATTATTGAGTGATTTTTCATTCAACGCCAGGACCGCATCCCAGCCCACAGCAAACCCACCTACTGCCCCGGTAACAGCCCCCATTGCAAGGCCCCAGAACATGCCAACAAGGTTAGAAAGCAGACCAAAACCGAGCAGCCCGCCGTTGGCGCCGGATTGCGTTCCGCCAATGAGCGTACCCCAGACGGCAGCGGTGAGTGCGCCCAGAGCTGCGCCGCCGATACGGTCAATCAGGCCACCTAAGGTGCCAGCTGCAACGTGTTCCATTTCAAATGTGGTTAGCTCTTTCATAGAATTATCCTTTAAGTTTAAACGAAATTACTGAGACCATGGAACAAACTGACCATCAAGCAGGTTATTGAAGGTTTTTTCTGTCAGGGCCACAGTTTTATCCCAACCTTGTGCAAAAGCTGAAAGTCCACCGCCAATGGCGCCAGTAGCAAGACCCCAGAACATGCCAACAAGGTTACCAAAACCACCGAAACCAAGCAGGCCACCGTTAGCGCCGGACTGGGTTCCACCGATTAAAGTACCCCAAACTCCCCAGGTCGCTGCGCCTAAAGCAGCTGCGGCGATACGGGTGAATATATTATCCTGAACGCCAGCAGCAATTTGTTCCATTTCGAAAACGTTAAGTTCTTTCATACTAATATTCCTTTATTAATTGAATGATATATATTTTTATTGCGACCAAGGAGTATATTGGCCATCAGCGGTGTTATTAAACGTTTTTTCTGAGAGTGCTAAAGTTTTATCCCAGCCGTGAACAAAGGCTGATACGCCGCCAAGTACAGCACCCCAGGCAAGCCCCCAAAACATACCGACAATATTACCAATTAACCCAAAACCGAGCAGACCGCCGTTTGCTCCGCCTTGCGTACCGCCAATCAAAGTGCCCCAAACTCCCCAGGTTACTGCTCCCACTACTGTTGCAGCTAAACGTGAAGCCAGAGTATCGATTGTTCCAGCGGAAATCTGTTCCATTTCAAGAACGCTGAGTTCTTTCATGATAAATTCCTGTTTATGACAATACATATATTGAAATTAAATAACTTCAATATGTTAGAACGATAAGATCTTTATAATCGTGTTTACCTCCGGCGGTAAGTTATTTGTTAATAAATCGCTGTATGCTAGCCATGAAAGACCAGAAACAGCTTCATCATAGTTTATTGAAAATGCAAACCCTTCGGACCGATCGTTACCAACCAAAAATGGAATTTACAACATCGACTAAACCAATTTTTTGGACGATCTTAGCTAAATCTCTTCCTGCTGAGGCCCCAAACATTTTTTTCATGTTGTCCATGAAAGGATCAACTACAGGATCAGAGTTTTTAGGGTTTGTAATGCGATAGAGAAGTGAGCCTAAACTATCCAGAATAGGTCCTGCACCATCAACATGTTGCATTTCGTGATTGGATAAAACTCTCATAATTTCAATTTATCCTATGTAATTTAAATATTCATTGAAATAAAGTCGGCCTTGATATCACCGACAAGCAAATTGTTGCATTAATATAATAACCAAGTCAACATGACGGGCTTAATTAATTGATGATTTAAGATGTTCTTATATAAAAAATAAGGCATAGATTAGTATGCCTTATTTTTAATTTAAGCGAGGTTATTTCTCTTGCAGTACTATTTCCAACAACCCGGTAACATTGCCTGGGGAGATATCCGTGGATAATCGATAATAATCAACATTGAACTTAATTTGTTGTGTCGCTTTGGTGTTATTTATTTGGTAGTCATCATAGTCATAAAAATTTACAGGAGTTACACCTTGCTTCACGATTAAAGCAACATCCTTGGCCCCGCCAGCAGCGAAGCTTGTTGTGTTTGACAAGACGCCAGCTTTACTTTCGGTACCAGATATAGGGTTAAACCAGTAGTTATAATTTAACTTTTGAGCATCTCCAGGACAGGTCATATCTAAAATCACTTCCTTACCTTTACCTGTAGCATTGGAAGGTGATATTTTTTTCAGATCGGCCGCTTCTATAGGGTCAAGTTTGACCATATTTCCCCCCCTGGGCGTTAAATTACATGAAGTTTCTCGGTACTTGACTGCACCCATATTCAAGGTAACCCGAAGGAGGAGCGTGTTTGCAGTTAAAGAATTAACCTGTCCTGACCTACCTGCTGCATATCTGATAACAATAGCAGGAGCCGTCGTCGTCGAAGTATCAATAATAGGTTTCGTTTTTATTAACCAGACAGTCCATTGTTTAATACCTGAAGTTGCTTTTGCTGTTAAAGGATAAGTACCGATCTTTGCAACCACAGGCCGACCAGGTTCACCTGATAAAGCATCTGATACTTGAAATCCAATACCATCTATACCCGTTTCATAGACGGCCTTGCCGCCCATTCCCGTTACGCCCGGGACTTGAGCGAGCGAACCGATATCAATTCGATAAAGATCCGGATCGGCGGATGTGATATCGCAACCATAGAAAGTTTTCATGCTGGAGATACCTATGGTTTTCGCATACAGTATACTTCCTACGGGTAAACTATTATCTGATAGAAGCCTGGGGTTCAGCGTAAGGCCAACGCCACCTGTGTTACCTAAATATTTGCAGTCGGCGATACTCTGCGTACTGAAAAACAGCAGACTGATGATAAATAATACGTGTCTTTTCATAACGTTCCTTTTGCCCCGTTATCCTTTTAGCGGCATACGGCTGTTGTCTGGCGTAATTGTTCGTTTGTATCGGACAGGTTATATGTTGCCTTACATTGCTGATCGGAATTTTTTCCCCACTGAACGGCAAGTTCTCCACTATCTTGCAAGCCTGACAGATAAACCATTCCCCCGTCGCTCACAATACTCGCAGGCGCATCCAGTTTTGATGCAGGTACAACAGTGGCACCAAATGGAACAGCATTGCCATTCGAAGTTAGCAACTTAATAAATGCGCGGCGGCCAATATTCCCTTTAAAATTAAGACGTGTAATAGCACCCCGCGTTGGAACCGATTTTTTACTGGTTTCAGGTAGTTCCATCTCATCACCCAGAGTTGTGCTATCCAGTGTTAGCGTATTGCGGCGGTAAGGACTCAAGTAAGGATAAATGGCATAACCGCGATAATCCGTTTCGATTGTTTGATCATTCTCTATACGTACGCCGCTCAGCCCTGGTGCTTTAATCAGGCCCGCTGTGTCTGACATTTCCTGGCCGAGCGTAATTCCATCGGCGTGAGCCATAATAGAGCCGCTTAGCCCGTAATTAATCAACTGGCTATGCTTGTTATAGCTGTAATTACCAGTAGCGGTTCCTTGTGAGCCACGATAGGTACCGTACACACCGCCGCTTGTACTGTCTCTGTTGCTATATCCTTGCTGCACGTTCCAGTCGAGATTATTGTTTTCAAGGGCAACCCCGCTTAACGAGACGTAATGTTCAGTAGAGCCTGGATTACTATTGTTGACCTGATAGGACGCGTAAGCATTAGGTAACCACTGGCTGAGAGGTACCGAGATGCTCAGTGAGAACAGATGATCATCTTCCTTAGCGCGATCTGAGTTACTGTTTTTCCATGTATAACGACTGTAGTTGTAGCCTAAGTAGTAGTTAATCCGACCCCAACCACCGTTGTAGCCGATGCTTAGCGATTTATTACGGCGTTTGCTATCCCAGTAATCTTCGAAGAGAGCTGAGACTGAGATGCTGCCAAGTCCGTCACCAATGTTTTGATTGACGGTCAGATTCGTTCTGTTACGTAACGAACGAGGAGAATAAGTGCCAACGTCATTATTATAAGATTCAAGGACGTCAGTGAGTGTATTAAACCCCTTCGTTGAATAACGATAACCCGCAACAGTTATATTTGTGCCGGTTTCGAGAATGTTTTTACCGTAACGTAAACGCCATGACTGGCCTGATTTTTTACCCTCATTTTTGATTTTGGACCATGCCTGCGTGATGTCTGCGGAAAGCGCTCCGAGACTGCCGAGATTATGTCCAATGCCGAAAGCCAGAGCCTGGTACTTAGAAGCAGCCTGCAAACCGCTATAAAGCGTCATATTACTAAGTACACCACGACTTATCGTAGCCTGGGTAAAAGGTGTTTCATCCGTATTATTATTGTACGAACGGTATTTACCGCTGGTAATCTCATACTCAGTCTGTCCCTGACGAAGCATCAAGGGCAGTGAAGCATAAGGCACGATGTAATTCTGTTTCGTACCATCAGACTCTTCTATAGTGACATAGAGATCGCCATTACCGCCTGTGGCATAGATATCCGTAATTTCAAATGCTCCAGGCGCGACAAATGCCTGATAAATTTGATAGCCGTTCTGTTTTATTACTACACGGGCATTTGTTTTGGCGATACCTCGTACAACCGGAGCATAGCCGCGCAGGCTATCTGGTAGCATATCGACATCGGTCGCAAGCTGAACGCCAGTAAACGGAACGCTGTCAAAAATGCTGGATAGCGAAGAACTTTCACCCACAACAAGCGTACTGTTCAAGGGAACTATGTTGCGTTGAGCATAGAGATAGACTGAATCCCATTTCCCATTATCAGTATTGGTTTTATTCCAAGTGCTCAAATTTCGTAAACGCCATGCCCCGACATTCAGGCCTGACTGAAGATTAAGTCCGTAATTTTCGTTTTCAATCTGGAAATCTTTACTGCCATTGAATTGATAATTAGCGAATAAGGCATTGATCCCTTCATCAAATTCTTCGGCAGGAATGTAACCCTGCGCGGTATTGTCCAGTGCCGCTTGCGGGATTGAAATTGAAAGTTGTTGTTTATTAAAGTTGAACTCACTTTTAAAATCAGGAATAATATCTGTATTAGTACAACCTGTAATATCTTCTTTAAGACCAGGGAAAGCGCTTATGCGTAACCCGTAACGTTTAAGTCTTTCAAGACTTAAGCAAGGTACAAGTACAGTTTTCCCTTGATCATTGTTAACTTTTTTTTCAACAAACAAGATGGTTGCTATTTCTTTGTAATCGCTGTTCAGCAATATTTCAACACGATACTCCCCCGGAGACTGTGCATCTCTGGAGGAAAAGATAGTGAGATCAGGTATCGCAGAGGTATTTTTTTGACCAACTGAGCTAATGAATGCAGGGTCAAAAAAGTCACGAGCCGATGCTTCGTTACAGAGACCAACAATTATAGCTGGCACCAGTACGGAAAATTTTGAAGATACTACAGCAAGAAAGCTATCCCATTTTTTTATAGATGCAGACATATTTTCACCCTGGTTGGTCTGAAAACAATCATCATCAAAGCGATGATGTATGTGTTGATCCTGATCCACCATTTTCAGTAGCAACTTTCCAGGTAATCTGATGACCATCAGTGCCTGTCGGGAGCGCCACTTCTTTCGTTGTAAATGGATCGATATGAGCAACAGTCTCTTTCAATTCTTTCCCGTTAATCAGAACGGATTTAAAATAGATAAAGAAAGGTGTGGGGTTTTTTACTGCTAATTTATTTTGTGTTTTTCGCCACTCAAGTTTATTAGCTTCAGTATCGATATTTAGATTCTGGATAGCTTTAGGGCGATAGATAAGCCGCATTCGATGACGAACAGCAAGTTGCAGTTTATTATCACTTTCAATGCTGTTATCCGTAGGCGGAATAGACATCACATTGAAAAAATAAACGCTGTCACGATCTTTTGGTGCTTTGGAGATGTAAGCGTTTGGAAAAATACGCACAGTATTTTTCTGTTTGGCTTCCAGACGGAAAAGTGGAGGAGTGACCATGAAATATGAGTTATTCTCACCATCGGCTGCCTCAATCCATGATTTCATGAGAAAAGGACTATCGTCCTTATTTTCCATTTGGGCACTAATTTCGCGATTCCCTTCTTTATAGAGATAACGCGTTGACTCAATTACGACACCACTATTAGCAATATTGCACATTGCCAGCGTGGCTAAAGCAATAAGCTGACACATCGTCTTACGCATAATTCATTCCCTGAATTAAAAAAACGGAGCCTGCCAGAGGCAGACTCCGTAAAGGTATTAGTAAGTGATAGTAAAGGTTGCAACACCTTTTACTTCACCTGCTTCAACGCCAGCAGCGGTTTTAACGTACGCAGCTTTGTATGTCAGCAGAGTTGGTGTATCTGAAGCATATGCAACAGTTTTAGGCTTGCTGCCATCAAACTGAACGCGAGTTGAATCGCTGTTGATCAAAGCCAGGCCAGCATTCTTAGCCGGGTTTGCAGCCTGGTTGCTCAGAATATCTGGAGTACCAGAAATATATTCACCTGAAACGTTAACGCTCAGGTTACCAGCGAAATCTTTACCGTCTTTTTTACAATCAGTAACTTTGTAAGTGATGTCTTTAGCAGAAGCCAGGGACGGGGTATTAACATCCAAAGCTTCTAATGCAGACACTTTAATATCGTCCAGCACAACTGTGCCACCAGTGATGGAGCCATACGGGGTGATATTACAGGACTCATCAGTATCAGTTACGGTACCGTGAATAACGATTTGAGCAGTGTTACCTGCAGCGAAAGCCTGAGCGCTCAGAACTGCAGCAGCAGCAACCATAACAGCAATAATATTTTTTTTCATTTACTTAATCCATGTTTTACGAATAACCATTTCTGTATTAAATAGAATTTCCTTGGTTATCTGGCGATTCTATTTTTCTCCCTCTTATACGCGGCTTTGCCGATTGGGGGCAGGCCAGTATCAAACTTGACGTACTAGCCCGGCTGATATAGGCGGGCCCGGCGTACTGAGGCGAGGAGTAATCTATTCGCTTTCATCAGGAGCCGCATGTGAATTTTTTTTGAAATAAATATCACGCTTTTTTTCGGTGGGGATTATATTTGTTGGGATTATAGTATTTGGTGGTGAGTTATTTTACATGTATATTATTATCAATATTTATTGCTTATTCTGTTGTTTTCATAAAATTTATATGTGGTCAAATAGTCTGCGTGCATATCGGGTATTGCCGGGTTTGGTCCCGTTAATAGTGCATCCTTGCTTCAAGGATAGAGATGATGAAACCATGAGTGAATTGGAAGTTAATCTCCATATTTCTCAAGTAATTACGAGGTTCAGTTACAGAAAATGGTTACTGTGAGGTAACAGTGAAATGATTATGATTGCATCATCTTTTCAAGTAATGCTTTAAGTGTGAATATATTATCATTTAAGATTAAATTGAAGGGTTTCATTGATCCTGAGCTGCTTTTTCAGTTCTGCTAAGAAATTTTCTAAATTGTAATCGACTGTGTTAGTCTTCATGCCAAAGAAATTTTATTTTTATGCGTACGCTATTTATAAGCTGAAGTGTGTTCTTCATGCAGTCTCGGATAGACTGTGATCTTTAACTGTCTAAGCGAATAAGGAAATTCATAAAATGACATTCAATCAATTTATCATAAATAACGAAATAATTTTTGATGCTGATTCATTTGAGTTAAAGCCGATTAACAGTGTCGGTGAAGTCGTTGTACTCAATGCACCGACTTCACGCTGTTTACAACTTTTAATTGAACAAAAAAATGAGGTGGTATCAAGGGATGACTTTCTGGAGCAGGTCTGGTTAGCTCGTGGCATTGTGGTTTCACAAAATACGTTTTATCAGAACATTTCTTTATTACGCAAATCGTTAAAGAACAGTGGACTCACAGAAGACATCATTATTACCGTACGTCGTAAGGGATTTACACTCGCGCCGAATACGATTTTGCAACCCTATGAAGATGTAACAAGAGACGCATTAACTGCTGTTGGCGCCTCGTCAGTGGCTGCACATCCAACAAAGGCGACATCCTCATCATTGAGCGATACGACGGGCAATCAGGTAACCAATATTAACCCAGCATCTTCGGAGAGCTTGTTGAAAGTCGCGCGCTGGCTTGTATTACTGGTTATTTTTTTGATTGTGCTGGAAATCGCCCTTTTTACGATTGGCAACTAACATCAGATAAACAAAGAGATAGCTTGCCTGTACGTATTAAGTCAGGCAAGTATGCTTAGCGTTGCTTCAATCCCAAATCCAGTGGCGTCTTACTTGGCTCCCCGCCTATCTCACGCGCCAGCTTTGGTACCATATAACCTGATACCAGCGTTAATAGCTCACGCACAATCGCCCGGGCTTCGTCGTCGCTCACCATAAAATGCGCAGCACCCTGCACTCGATCAAGCACATGAATATAGTAGGGCATAACGCCAGCGTCGAATAAAGCATTGCTCAGCCGGGCAAGCGCATGAGCATTATCGTTTACGCCGCGCAGCAGTACGCTCTGGTTAAGCAACGTTACCCCGGCCTGGCGCAGCTGAGACATCGCGTGGCGGAAGCTGTCGTCGATCTCATTGGCATGATTTATGTGGTTCACTAACAGGATCTGCAACGGCGAACGACCCAGCCGATCGGTCAGTTCTGTAGTGATGCGTGCCGGAATGACAATCGGTAAACGGCTATGAATGCGTAACCGCTTCATGTGGGGAATTGCTTCCAGCTGCGTAATTAACCAGTCCAGCTCGTGATCCTTCGCCATCAGGGGATCACCGCCGGAAAAGATGATCTCATCCAGTTCTGGATGGGAAGCAACGTAATCGAGTGCCACTTGCCAGTTGCGCTTATTGCCCTGGTTATCCGCATAGGGAAAATGGCGCCGGAAGCAATAGCGGCAATTTACCGCGCAGCCGCCTTTAACCAGCAGCAGCGCACGATTGCGATATTTATGCAGCAAGCCCGGGACAACGCTATTTTGTTCCTCAAGCGGGTCGGTGCTAAAACCGGGCGCGGAAAGAAACTCATCCTGGTTGGTAAGCACTTGTTTTAGAAGAGGATCGTCTGGATTTCCTTTTTCCATACGCGCCACAAAAGCTCGGGGAACGCGAAGTGGGAACAGACGTTTCGCTTCACGCCCGGCGCGAAGATGCTCGTTAGCATCCAGCTCTAACAGACGCAGCAGTTCATCGGGACTGGTGATTACATCAGCAAGTTGCGATAACCAATCTTCTCTGGACGGGGTATTTAGGGTTACAATATGCGCCATTTTGTGGCTTAGCTACCAGTTAACAATTTCAGAGGGCCTTATGGCGACTTACTATAGCAACGATTTTCGTGCCGGTCTTAAAATCATGATGGACGGCGAACCGTACGCGGTTGAAGCCAGCGAATTCGTTAAACCAGGTAAAGGCCAGGCATTCGCACGCGTTAAGCTGCGCCGCCTGCTGACCGGTACCCGTGTAGAGAAAACATTCAAATCCACCGACTCCGCTGAAGGCGCAGACGTTGTTGATATGAACCTGACCTACCTCTACAACGACGGTGAATTCTACCACTTCATGAACAATTCTACTTTCGAGCAGCTGTCAGCTGACGAGAAAGCCGTTGGTGACAGCGCTAAATGGCTGCTGGATCAGGCGGAGTGCATCGTGACCCTGTGGAACGGCCAGCCTATCGCTGTAACCCCACCAAACTTCGTTGAGCTGGAAATCGTTGAAACCGATCCAGGTCTGAAAGGCGATACCGCAGGTACTGGCGGCAAGCCAGCCAAGCTCTCTACCGGTGCAGTGGTTAAAGTTCCACTGTTCGTACAGACTGGCGAAGTCATCAAAGTAGATACCCGCTCTGGCGAATACGTTTCTCGCGTGAAGTAATTCATTCCGGGATGCAGGGCGCAGCAATCTGCTGCGCCTTATCCTTAAAGAAGGATCATGGACGATGCTGCGAACACTCAAAATTATATTGTTGATGGTTATCGCCAGCACTCTGCTTTCCGGCTGCAACACGGCTCGCGGCGTCGGGGAAGATATCAAAAGCCTGGGTAATGCGATTTCTCACGCTGCCTCCTGATACTCTCTAGTTTTCCTAAAAATAGTTCCTTTTCCGTCACTCGCCGGGATCCTGGCTATGCTTATGTTGCTGTACACAATAACTTTGCCTAAAAAAGGAAGACATTATGCTTAAGAAAACATGTGTAGCGATCTTTTCTGTCCTGGTGCTTTCATCAGTTTTAACCGCCTGTAATACCACTCGTGGTGTTGGTGAGGATATCTCTCAAGGCGGCAGCGCAATCTCTGGCGCAGCAACTAAAGCACAGAACTAAAGCACAGGCGTAATTTTGGGCGGTACGGTGCTGAATATCGAATCGCCGTACCCTCAGTTTTCTTTACGAGAGCGACAGGAACGGCGAATATCGCGTATCCATATGCAGTTTCATTCGAATATTGCGCTTGTAGGTGTAAACCGTCTTTCCGTGAATACTCAGTTTAGTGGCAATCTTCTGATTGCTGGCTCCCTCCATCCATAGCGTCAACACTTTCTCTTCCTGACGCGTAAGCAACGATGTTGCGACAGATGCTGGCTGGCTGACCTCCTGCGAGGCTAACGCTTCATTAATTACCTTCGACAGCTCATCAAGCGGGGTTGTTTTATCCAGCGATGCCCACAAGGGAAAGGTGCCCATAAATGACGACATTTCAGGGGATTCCTCAGAATGGAGCATAATAAAAGGCACGGTTTTACTGGCGCTCATCAGGGAGGAGAGCTGATGAACGTGGTGACTATCCGTTGTGAATCCCTGCAGGTCCGCAATCACCAGCGTCGGTTTCCACTGCAGGATATGCTCCCGGGCAAGAAAGAGATTGTTAAGGCCCGTCACCATCACAGGTGAAGAGAACAGCCCTGAATGATTGATCCACATTTCCAGGCCCATACGGGTGTAATGACACCGGTCAATCAAAAGAATTTTAAACATTTTTGTTTCGCAATCGGCAAAGTGTAGTCGCTTCCTGATATCAGGAAGTGTTCCATCATAAAGAAGTCGGATGAGTCATAAATGGCGGAATTTCGCTGCGAAATGCGTCTATTTCTTGCCTTCAATCACACGAAACAAACGAGTTGAAAAATGAATTCATGCTCTTCACAATATGAAATTCATTCACCTTGCAGGACGACCTGTAAGCGTTTCTCTCATCGGGGACGGCCCCAGACTGTTATTTACGTTAAGGAGCCTCTATGTCCTGGATTATTCTTTTTATTGCCGGTTTACTCGAAGTCGTATGGGCCATCGGCCTGAAATATACGCACGGGTTTACGCGCCTCACCCCCAGTGTGATTACCGTTACCGCCATGATTGTGAGTATTGTGCTGCTCTCGTGGGCTATGCGTTCGCTTCCGGTGGGAACGGCTTATGCTGTGTGGACGGGAATTGGTGCAGTAGGCGCGGCCATTACCGGCATTCTGTTGCTGGGCGAGTCTGCGAGCCTGGCGCGTATTGCCAGCCTCGCACTGATTGTTGCCGGTATCATCGGGCTGAAGCTCAGCACCCATTAATGGGGCTGTTCAACCCAGATGAGCTTACCGACATCAAATCCCTGACGGGTTGCAGAATCGATTAGCTTTTGTTTTATTTCATCTGAAATCGTTGGTGTGCGAGCGAGTATCCACAGGTAGTCGCGATCTGGCCCGCACACCAGCGCATGCTGATAATCGTTATCCAGCGCAATCACGTTATAGCCGCCATAAAAGGGGCCAATGAAGGAGACTTTCAGCGCGCCGGTGTCAGACGCGCCGGTAAAGTACGCTTTCCCTGTCACTTTTTGCCACATATCGCGTTCGGGGTTATAGCCCCGGTTGATAATCTGAATGCCGCCGTCGCTCATCAGGCTGTAGTGAGCAGTCACTTTTTGCAGACCACGCTCAAAACGATGATCAAAGCGGGCAATCTCATACCAGGTGCCCATAAATCGCTGGGCATCGAAGGGGCTGACGACGGTAACGCCCCGGGGCGGCGTGGGAGAGCTACAGGCAACAACCAGAAATGCAGCGGCAACGACGGCAATAACAGGCAGGATGCGCATAGCAGCGTCCCTTACAGGATTTTTGTTAAGTGTAGAACCTGTCAGGAATTTTGCTCTCCCACCCACGGGTGGGAGAGCGGAGCGGCATCACATAAAGACGACAGCTACCAGCGTAACCACGCTCAGAATGGCCGCCAGGCCGTAGAACACCCATTTACCGTTAGGAACGTGGATTTTCAGATCATGCATGGCGTGGTGAATACGGTGCAGACCACACCATAGCGGCAGGACAATCATCAGGAAGATGAAGATCCGGCCAATAAAGCTATGGGCAAAAGCCAGCACCCGCTCGTAGCTCAGCGCATCGCCAGGATAGAGTCCCAGCGGCAGCATAATGCCCACCAACAGAATAATGACCGGCGCGATAATAGCGCACCACATGCCGCCAGCGCCAAAGAGACCCCAAAAGACGGGCTCATCAGAACGTTTTGGATTTGGATTAATCACGGTGGTCTCCTTACCAGAACAGGGCTACGCCAAGTATCACCACGGTTACTACCGCAGTCACCGCCCAGAGCCCTTTAATGATTGGCTCTGGTCCCAGTTTTTCATTTTTAACGATGATATTTGCTGCTTTTGGCGCCAGTTCAAACCAGGTTTTAGTATGTAAGAGTGCCGCCGCCAGCACGATAATATTCAGGATCACCACAATCGGGTTCTGCAGGAACCCGACAAAACCGGCCCAGGTTTCCGGGCCGTGTTTAAGAGCAAACAGGCCGTACATCAGCTCAATACTGAACCATACCGCTGGCACTGCCGTACCTTCACGCAGCATATAGAAGCGATAAAACGGCAGATTTTTCCACCAGGTAGATGGCATCGGCCGTACATAGGCTTTGCGTTTAGTCGTCATCATGCACTCCTTAGCGTGGTTTCAGGGTGGCGATAAGAAAGTCTTTTGAACTTTCTACTTTACCCTGTTGGATCGCGGCGGCCGGATCGACATGCTTCGGACAGACTTCCGAGCAGTAGCCGACAAAGGTACAGGTCCAGACGCCGTTCTGACTATTCAGCTGCGCCATACGTTCTTTTTTACCGCGATCGCGGCTGTCTTCGTTGTAGCGATGTGCCAGCGTAATGGCCGCCGGCCCGATAAACTCTGGGTTCAGACCAAACTGCGGGCAGGCGGCATAGCACAAGCCGCAGTTAATGCAGCCGGAGAACTGGTGATATTTGGCCATCTGCGCCGGAGTCTGTCTGTTAGGCCCCTGATCCGGCGTACGCGGGTTTCCAATGATGTACGGCTTAATGGCTTCAAGGCTTTCGATAAAGTGGGTCATGTCGACCACCAGATCGCGCTCAATCGGGAAGTTCGCCAGGGCTTCGACTTTTAGCCCCTTCGGGTATTCGCGCAGGAAGGTTTTGCAGGCCAGTTTAGGTACTTTGTTGACCATCATGCCGCAGGAGCCGCAAATTGCCATCCGGCAGGACCAGCGGTAGCTCAGGTCCGGCGCCAGATTGTCTTTGATGTAGCCCAGCGCATCCAGCAGGGAGGTCTGTTCATCATAAGGAACTTCATAGAAAGCACTGTGCGGCGCGCTGTCCACTTCCGGGTTGTAGCGTACCACTTCGACTTTCAGGGTTTGCATTTCAGCCATTCGCCGTCTCCTTCTTATCGGCTGCTTCCGCTTCTGCACCGTAAACGCGTTTCGCTGGTGGCAGCGTGGTGATTTTCACGTCGCTATAGTCCAGACGGGTAGAGCCGTCTGCGTCGCGATAAGCGAGGGTATGCTTGAGGAAGTTGACGTCGTCACGCTCCGTACAACCTTCGTCCAGACGCTGATGTGCACCGCGTGACTCTTTCCGCGCCATGGCGGAATGCGCCATACATTCGGCAACATTCAGACCGTGGCCAAGCTCAATGGTGTAGAGCAGGTCGGTGTTGAACACGCTGGAGGTGTCGGTCACCCGCACGCGTTTGAAGCGCTCCTGCAGCTCCGCCAGCTTATCGATGGTCTTCTGCATCAGCTCCGGCGTACGGTAAATCCCGCAGCCTTCTTCCATGGAAAGCCCCATTTCATCGCGGATCTTCGCCCAGTTCTCACTGCCTTCCTGATTAACCAGCTTTTTCAGGCGCTGCTCGATATCGGCGGTTTGCGCATCGAGAGCGGCGCTGTTTACGTTTCCGGCCGTCGCGGCACGCGCCATGGCCTGTTCGCCCGCCAGACGGCCAAACACCACCAGTTCAGCCAGCGAGTTTGACCCCAGGCGGTTAGCCCCGTGCAGGCCAACGGAAGAACATTCGCCCACCGCAAAGAGTCCCTGAATTCGGGTTTCACACTGCCGATCGGTTTCAATGCCGCCCATGGTGTAGTGCGCGGTTGGACGTACCGGGATCGGGTCTTTAACCGGGTCGACGCCAACATAGGCTTTCGACAGCTCACAGATGAACGGCAGACGTTCCAGCAGTTTTTTCTCACCCAGGTGGCGCAGATCGAGGTAGACCACATCGCCACGTGGCCCAGGAATGGTGTTGCCTTTGCGCCACTCGTGCCAGAAAGCCTGAGACACTTTATCGCGCGGGCCAAGCTCCATATATTTGTTCTTCGGCTCACCCAGCGGCGTTTCCGGGCCCATGCCGTAATCCTGCAGATAGCGATAACCGTTTTTATTGACCAGAATACCGCCTTCGCCGCGGCAGCCTTCGGTCATCAGGATCCCGGAGCCCGGCAGGCCGGTAGGGTGATACTGGACGAACTCCATATCGCGCAGCGGAACGCCGTGTTGCAGCGCCATACCCATCCCGTCGCCGGTCACAATGCCGCCATTCGTATTGTAGCGGTAGACGCGTCCGGCTCCGCCAGTTGCCATCACCACGGCATTGGCGCGGATCTGCACCAGGGTGCCTTCCATCATGTTCATCGCCACCAGGCCGCGAGCCTGGCCGTCATCAACAAGGATATCGAGGACGAAGTGTTCGTCGAAGCGTTGGATCTGGGGGAACTGAAGTGACGTCTGGAACAGGGTATGGAGCATATGGAAGCCAGTCTTATCGGCGGCAAACCAGGTACGCTCAATTTTCATTCCGCCAAAGCGACGTACGTTGACGCTGCCGTCATCCCGGCGGCTCCACGGACAACCCCACTGCTCCAGCTGGGTCATTTCCGTCGGGCAATGATGAACGAAATAATCAACGACATCCTGTTCGCATAGCCAGTCGCCCCCGGCCACCGTGTCGTGGAAGTGATAATCAAAGCTGTCATGATCCTGCGCGACGGCGGCGGATCCGCCCTCAGCGGCGACCGTATGGCTGCGCATTGGGTATACTTTTGAAATCAGGGCGATTTTAGCGTTCGGATTAGCCTGGGCTGCAGCTATTGCTGCGCGTAATCCCGCTCCGCCAGCGCCAATAATGGCAAGATCGGCTTGAAAGGTATGCACGACATTCCTCCAGATTTTTGATTTTTCGCATCGCGACTACCCTGAGGTAGTGCAAGCCCCGGGGGCAAATGCGAAAGCGATTCCACTGCTCCTTTATGGGTAACGCAGTATAGCCGTAGGGAATGAAGGGAAATTTGACGTGTTCGATTTTTTTGCGGTTATTTCCCCCGATTTATCATTGCAATTGATGAATTGCATCACGTAATTATTGGAAGTTATAAAAACCCCAAAATTCACTGGGCAAAATTTGTCTCTGTCATGGGTTACGAGTAGACTTCGTCCCCTTGTCTGAAATCGGAGAAATTCTCATGAGCGAAACGGCCACCTGGCAGCCGAGCGCATCCATCCCCAATCTGTTAAAACGCGCAGCAATTATGGCGGAGATCCGCCGCTTCTTTGCCGATCGCGGAGTGCTGGAGGTGGAAACGCCCTGCATGAGTCAGGCGACGGTGACGGATATTCATCTGGTGCCGTTTGAAACCCGTTTTGTTGGGCCTGGCCACTCCCAGGGGATGAATCTCTACCTGATGACCAGCCCGGAATACCACATGAAGCGCCTGTTAGCGGCGGGATGTGGTCCGGTGTATCAGCTGTGCCGCAGTTTCCGCAATGAAGAGATGGGGCGTCACCACAATCCGGAATTCACCATGCTGGAGTGGTACCGCCCACATTATGATATGTATCGCCTGATGAACGAGGTGGACGATCTGCTGCAGCAGGTGCTGGAGTGTCCGGAAGCCGAAACGCTCTCGTATCAGCAAGCTTTCCAGCGTCATCTGGAGATTGATCCGCTCTCTGCTGACAAAACGCAACTGCGTGAAGCGGCAGCAAAGCTGGATCTCAGCAATATTGCCGATGCCGAAGAGGATCGCGACACGCTGCTGACGATGCTCTTTACCTTTGGCGTTGAGCCGCAGATTGGTAAAGATCGCCCGACCTTCGTCTATCACTTCCCGGCAAGCCAGGCGTCACTGGCGCAGATCAGCACGGAAGATCACCGCGTGGCGGAGCGCTTCGAGGTTTACTTTAAAGGTATTGAACTGGCGAATGGTTTCCATGAGTTGACCGACGCCCGCGAACAGCAGCAACGTTTCGATCAGGATAACCGCAAGCGTGCCGCCCGCGGCCTGCCACAACAGCCCATCGACCATAATTTACTTGGTGCATTAAAAGCCGGCCTGCCGGACTGCTCCGGCGTGGCGCTGGGTGTCGATCGTCTGGTGATGCTGGCGCTGGGCGCGGAACAGCTGGGCGATGTGATTGCGTTTACGGTAGATCGCGCCTGATTTCTGAACGGGCAGCTGATAAGTTGCCCGTTCAGCCTCAACGCTTATTTTTATACCTGCTATAAAGATGAGCCAAAACGGAAAAAACTCTCTCTTTATTTTAATTGTTGAAAATAAAAAATAGATTTATAAATTCCTGTCAATCATTATTCCTTGGCAAAGGGATTTGTACATGACCGGTATTTGTTAATTACAAACTTCCTGCCGGGCGCGTTTTCGCCGCCGACGTTAACGTTCTTCCCGTTTTACGCCCGTCCAGCGTTTCCAGACGCATCTGGAACGGTGGGAACGGCATATCAATACCGTGTTCACGGAAGCCTGCCAGAATCAGCTGGTGGATTTCGTGGCGCAGCGGCATACGATGGCCCATCTCCGCCGCGTAAATACGCAACTCGAAAATCTGGATCCCCTGCTGTAAATCCACAAGGAACACTTCCGGCTCTGGCGTGCTGATGACCAGTGAGCAGCGCTCGGCCGCCGTATAGAGAATTTGCGTCACCTCTTCACTGTTGGCATCTGACGGCGCCGGCACGGTCAGTACCACGCGCGTTACGGAATCCGACAGCGACCAGTTGATAAACTGTTCGGTAATAAAGGCCTTGTTGGGGACAATGATCTCTTTACGGTCCCAGTCACTAATGGTTGTGGCTCGGGTGTTGATCTTGGAAATACTCCCGGTCAGATCGCGGATCGTCACGGTATCGCCAATACGGATCGGCTTCTCAAACAGGATAATCAGGCCAGAGATAAAGTTGGCGAAGATCTCCTGTAATCCAAACCCGAGTCCGACACCCAATGCGGCAACCAGCCACTGCAGCTTCGACCACTCAATCCCGATCATTGAGAAGCCCACCAGCCCGCCAAACAGCATCAGCAGGTATTTAGTAATGGTGGTAATCGCGTATCCGGTCCCCGGGGTTAAATCAAGATGCTGCAACAGGGCCAGCTCCAGTAGCGCCGGGAAGTTACGGATCAGCTGGGTGGTGATGATGAATACCAGAATGGCAATCAGCACCGCCCCGAGCGTAATTGGCTCCAGGCTCTCCACACCCTGTACCGTCGAGGTCACATCCCAGAGGGTGATGTTCTCCAGGAAGCCAAACGCCGAGTGAATTTCAGACCACAGAACGATAACGGACAGCAGCGCAATCAGCATCAGAATGGATCGCACCAGGCGTAATGACTGGGTACTGATAGCATCCAGATCCAGCTCGGTTTCATCGACCTCTATTGCTCCTTCGGTGCTGAGCATGTGAGGTGGTTCTTCCTCACCGCGCGCACGCTGAGCGAGAATTTCGGCGCGGCGGTTCTTTGCCCGGTCGAAGGCCAGGCGACGGCGCTGGATCAGCATCCAGCGGCGAATAATGTGATAGACCACCAGCAGCAAGAACCAGATTGCCACTGAGGTTTCGAGACGCGCCAGCAGCGCCTGGGCCGTAGCCAGATAGCCAACGGCCGCTGCGAGAATGGCCGCCAGCGGGGCGCTGAGCAGCAAATTCCACAGCATGCGGTTAACCATGTTATCGCCGCTGCCCTCTTTATCGAGATAGAGCGGGATCCCAGCCTTTTTCAGGCTCAGCGTCACCACCGCCAGCGCACCGCAAATCAGCATAAAGCACAGGCGACCCAGCGAGCCGGAGAATTCGCGATCGTTGAGGTTATCAAACATGATCAGCGCCATAATCAGCGGCACGATAAGCCCGATGCTCATCAGGTAGTAGCGCATGGCCCGCGCCACGCGATTACGCGGCCAGCCAAAGTGCGCGACAAACAGCCCATTTGGTCGGGCAAAGGTGGCGCAGATCATCACCACCCACAGCAGCGGCACGGTGGCCGTCACCCCGGCGCCAATGGCGACCGCCAACGGATAAGGCCAGGCTTCGCGCAGGCCGTAGCCCAGCGTCATCCACAGTACCGGCAGCGGTGAGGCGACCAGAATCGACCAGAAGACCGTGCGCAGCGTGAGCCAGAAATGATCCTGCGTTACTTTGCCGACGCGCGCGCTGGAGCGGTCAAGAAAGCGGGTAAAGTGGCGGCGCGAGTAAATGCTGAACCCGACCAGAATAAGCGCCCCCAGCAACGGGAAGATCGTCTCCTTGCTGGTGAGCATCATAATGCTGGCTTTGCCGAGCTGGCTGAAGGTATCCAGCGAAATCAAACGCCGCAGATCCTGAACGATATCAATCGGCCACGAGAAGGAGACCGGCCGCACGTCCGAAGTCCAGAACAGATAGCGGTGCGTGGCCTCGTTGACCTCTTTTAACGCATCTTCCAGCTGGCTGTTAGACACTTTCAGTTTGGTCAGCTCGAGCAGCAGCGTATCGCCACCCTGCAACAGGGAGTTCAACAGCTCGCGCTGGGTTCTCAGCTGGGCTTCCAGGATCCGGTTTTGCTCGGCGGTTAGTGGTTTGCCGTCCGGCTGGTGGATCTGACGCAGCTGCGGCTGCTTGTTCAGCTGATCTTCAAAGCGCAGACGCTGGACGCGCAGCTGCGCCATTTCAGTGTCGAGCTGCTGCGGCTTGGGCATTTCAGGCAGACGGGCTACCTGAGCGCGCAGGGCTTCGCCCAGCAAATTCGATGAGCCCAGCCACTGGGACTGTTCGCGCAGAGTATTTAGCGCCTGGCGCACCTGCAGGGTTTGATTGGTCGCCTGACGTTGCTGGGAGGCCACCAGATCCATACGCTGCGCCTGCTGGTTGAGCGCGGCCGAAAGTTCACGGTTGACCTTGAACTGTTCAATGATGCCGGCCGGCAGGTTTTCGCTATTTTCCGCCAGCAGCTCGGTGCTTTCCAGCGCCCGTTCAGCTTCGCGCTGGCGCTGACTGTTCAGCTGATTGCGCAGCGCCTGGAGATAAGCATCAAGCTGCTCGCCCTGCTTTTTCGCCAGTTCAGAGCGCATACGCGCCAGCTCCTGACGATTGTTGGCCGAGAGTTGCGCCAGTTCCAGCTCGTCCACCAGCGCTTTTAGCCTGGCGGATTCCGCCTGTATACCAAGATTCTGTGCCTGATTAAGGGGCGTATTGCCGGTTTGCGCCCCGGCCCGACGTTCAACCTCATTTAGCTGACGGCGGGCATCGGTTTGCTGCTGCGGCAGTTGGCTCAGCGAGTCGGCGATATCACGTGCGCGTTCCTGCTCCTGCTGCGCCAGGCGCGTTTTTTCCAGCAACTGGCTGCTGACCTGCAGGATCTCCTGGCTAAGGGCGTCAGAGGTCAGGCCCGCGGGTACCTGACGCGGCTCTTCACGAATATCGCTCAGCTGCGTGCGCAGGGTTTGTGAAAGCTTGGGGAAGTTATCGATAACTTGTTGATACTGCGTGGCACGCTCAAGGGAGCCTTTCCGCTCCTCAAGGGCGTTCAGCGCAGCCTGGAGCGCCTCTACGGTTTCCGGCTGGGCGGGTTTTGCCGCCTTTGCCTGCTCCAGTTCTTGCGTGATTTGTTTGGTATCAGGGGCCGTCGCTGCGTACGCCCCCATACTGAGGCACCAGGCCATCAGAAAAGTGATAATCAGGCGCACGTCAGTTACCTTTTGCTTAGCTTGCGTCTTTTTTGTCGTCAACCAGTGGGCTGGCTTCGAGTTCGGCGGCGATCTCTTCTTCTGACAGCGGGGCAGGCTCTGCATCCGTTGTCACGAAGGGCTCCGTCGAAACGGCCAGCGGCTGGCCGAGTTTGGTGACTGACAGGCTTTCGAGCTGCTCTGCCAGCTTCACTTTACCCGGTGCAAACAGATTGATAACGGTAGAGCCGAGCTTAAAGCGGCCCATCTCCTGTCCTTTCAGTAGTGCTATGGAACCTTCGCTTTCACCCGCAGGCCAGGTCCAGCGTTTAATCACCCCTTCACGCGGCGGCGTAATGGTGCCAGCCCAGACCGTTTCAATGCTGCCGACAATGGTTGCACCCACCAGAATTTGCGCCATCGGGCCAAACTCAGTGTCGAACAGGCAAATAACGCGCTCGTTACGGGCGAACAGGTTCGGTACGTTTTGTGCGGTCAGGTGGTTAACCGAGAACAGATCGCCCGGCACGTAGATCATCTCCCGCAGGATGCCATTGCACGGCATATGCACACGGTGGTAGTCGCGCGGGGACAGATAGGTGGTGGCAAAAGTACCGTTGCGGAACAGATCTGCCATCAGGTAGTTACCAGCCAGCAGGGCTTCAAGGCTGTAGTTGTGGCCTTTGGCCTGCAAAATCTTATCGTTTTCGATAGCGCCCAGCTGGCTGATGACGCCGTCGGCGGGCATCACCAGCACGTTCGGGTCAGTATTCAGCGGACGCACTTCATCGCGCAGTGGGCGCACAAAGAAATCATTGAAGGTGCGGTAGCTGGCCGTATCCGGCTTCTGCGCTTCTTGCATATCGACCTTGTAATATTTCACGAACAGATCGATTACCAGCTTTGTCAGCCAGCCCGCTCGTTTGCTCGCGCCCCAGCCCGCCAGGCGAGTGAGCCACAGTTTCGGCAGAATATATTGAAGCGAAAGTTTAAATGAGTTTAACAAGGTAGCCTCCAGGCCATTGTTTTGTCGTTCCTGATCCGGCCGTTAAACAGCCGGAACCTGAAAAAAGGGGACGATTTTAGCGACGCTTAGCTTAGTTGTCAGTCATCAGATTCAGAAAAGCTTTTACGCGTTTTTACCTGAGCCATGCTTTCGAGAATGCGGTGATAGTTTTCAAAACGGGTTTCCGCAATTTCACCGTTTTCGACCGCTTCACGAATGGCGCAGCCCGGGTCGTTGTCATGTTTACAGTCGCGATATTTACACGCGCCTAAGTAGTCGTGAAATTCGACAAAGCCGTTGAAGATTTGTTCCGGCTCAAGGTGCCACAGACCAAACTCACGCACCCCTGGGGAGTCGATCACATCGCCGCCGTGCGGGAAGTGATAGAGGCGTGAGGCGGTAGTCGTATGCTGCCCCAGACCCGAGGTGTCGGAGACATCGTTGGTCAGGATCTCCTGTGGCAAGCCGAGCAAATTATTCAGCAGACTGGATTTGCCCACCCCGGACTGGCCAGCGAAAATGCTGATGCGATCGGTCAACGCTTCTTCAAGCGGCTTCAGGCCATCCTGCGTGCGGCTTGAGACCATCAGCACGCGATAACCAATCTGGCGATAAATGTCCATTTGCTCGTTGACGAATGCGGTGCCTTCCTCGTCGAGCAAGTCAATTTTGTTCAGGACGATCAGCGGCTCAACCTGCAGGGTTTCGCACGCGACGAGATAACGGTCGATAATGTTCAGCGACAGTTCGGGCAGAATGGCTGAGACAATCACGATCTGATCGATATTGGCGGCAATGGGTTTTACGCCGTCGTAGAAGTCGGGGCGGGTTAAGACCGACGAGCGCTCATGCACGGCTTCGACGATGCCTTTCACCGTTACGCCTTCAGCCGCGGCCTTACCGGGACGCCATACCACGCGGTCACCGGTCACCAGCGAGCGGATGGTGCGGCGAATATTGCAGCGGTGAACGACGCCATCGGCAGACTCCACATCGGCATGCATACCGAAGCGGCTAATCACGATGCCTTCCGCGGGCTCACCAAACAGGTTGTCGTCGTAGTCGACCTTCTCCGAAGTGGTTTTAAGGCGGCGCTGATGATTCGCTTTAACGCGGCGCTGCTGCCCTTTGGAGAGTTTATTTTTACTCAATCGTGCTGGCTCCTGGTCGCCCATATTGGGCAAAACCTCTATGATACACACTAATTAATACTAGTTAACCTGCCACGGCCGGTTATGCGAGAAGGGTGGAAAATAACATGAGTGCAGATGAAAACAATCTGATTTGGATCGATCTGGAGATGACCGGGCTTGATCCCGAGCGCGATCGCATTATTGAGATCGCCACGCTGGTGACCGATGCGAACCTGAATATTCTGGCGGAAGGGCCAACCATTGCCGTGCATCAGGCCGACGCCCAGCTGGCGCTGATGGATGACTGGAACGTGCGCACCCACACCGGCAGCGGGCTGGTGGATCGCGTTAAAGCCAGTACCCTGGACGATCGCGAAGCTGAGCTTGCGACTATCGCATTTCTGAAGCAGTGGGTCCCGCAAGGCAAATCACCGATCTGTGGCAAC
The DNA here is from genome assembly GCF_035787115.1 of Leclercia adecarboxylata. GTDB lineage: Bacteria > Pseudomonadota > Gammaproteobacteria > Enterobacterales > Enterobacteriaceae > Enterobacter > Enterobacter adecarboxylatus_E. Next base: position 164,070 of record NZ_JALKTL010000003.1, read on the forward strand.
AGCATCGGCCAGGATCGCCGTTTCCTGTTTAAGTACATGCCGGAGCTGGAGGCCTATTTCCACTACCGTTATCTTGATGTCAGCACCCTGAAGGAGCTGGCGCGCCGCTGGAAACCAGAAATACTTGATGGTTTTAAGAAGCAGGGCACCCACCAGGCCATGGACGATATCCGTGAGTCGGTGGCAGAGCTGGCGTATTACCGCGAACACTTTATTAATTTATAAGTCGTATTCCCGGCAACGCTGCGCCTGCCGGGGTATAACGCTTTAAATGTGCGCAATGTGATGAATATTGCAGCACTTGAACTGAATTTATAAAAAAACGCTTTTAGGGGGGTTGCAGGAGGAAAGTTTTCTCGTATAATGCGCCTCCCGTAACGACAGAGAATTAACCGTTACGACAGCAATAAATTTGCGGGAATAGCTCAGTTGGTAGAGCACGACCTTGCCAAGGTCGGGGTCGCGAGTTCGAGTCTCGTTTCCCGCTCCAGAATTTGTTCGCTGAGAAGTAGCACCACCCAAGCGGGAATAGCTCAGTTGGTAGAGCACGACCTTGCCAAGGTCGGGGTCGCGAGTTCGAGTCTCGTTTCCCGCTCCAAAATTTGTTAGCAAAGAAGTAACACCACCCAAGCGGGAATAGCTCAGTTGGTAGAGCACGACCTTGCCAAGGTCGGGGTCGCGAGTTCGAGTCTCGTTTCCCGCTCCAAATTTTTCTCCTCCTTCAGATATCCACAGCGGAAAGCCCCGCCAGGGACGATTTATTTCATTTCTGACAAACTCTTCTTAACAGACTTATCCACAGGTTAATCTCTTTTTAACGAAAGTCGCAAAACTTCGCCTGATGAATAATAACATTGTAATCTATTGAAATTTATAGATAAAATTTCATTTCAAAATGTTAGCTCGATCACTTGACCAATAGCCTGAACCAGACTCTCTCTGGCTTTTAATTTTTATTCACAGGCTGTGGAAACATCATGCATCGCGCGGGAGCCCTTTTTCGATCACCCGCACCAGCCTGTTTTTCTGCGGTAATTGCACTTCCACCACGCAGGCGTTTCGCCTGGCTATTTGCTGCGCAACCGCCCACTCGATGTGTTCATCGAGAAGTGGGTGCTCACCTCGGCGACTTTCCAGCGCCGTGATATTGGCTTCATCCCAGGGAGCATTTCCCAGCGCAACGGCGATATTACGCAGCCAGCGCAGGTGACCGATGCGGCGAATCGCCGAACCTTCTGTCACTTTCAGGAACCAGGCTTCGCTCCAGGCAAACAGTTCAATAAGCGGCGGAGCATGCAACGCCTTGCGGGGACTGAAGTCGTCCTCTTCCGTTAACTGTGAATAACGATTCCACGGACAGATCAGCTGGCAATCATCACAGCCATAAATGCGATTGCCGATTAACGGACGAAACTCTTCCGGGATTGCTCCTTCCAGTTCAATGGTCAGGTAGGAGATACAGCGGCGGGCATCAACGGTATAAGGCTCGACAATGGCACCGGTGGGGCAGATAGTCATACAGGCCACGCATCGACCACAGCCTTCTTCGACCGGCTTATCCACCGGTAACGGGATATCAACCAGCAGCTCCCCAAGGAAGAAGAAGGACCCGGCGTCACGGCTAAGGATAAGTGAGTGCTTACCTGTCCAGCCAAGCCCGGCTTTTTCTGCCAGCGGGCGCTCAAGAACAGGCGCAGAATCGACAAAAGGTCTAAAATTCAGCGTGGCGCACTGCTCCTGAATCTTTTCCCCAAGCTTTTTGAGTCGGTTACGCAATAATTTATGATAGTCACGCCCCAGAGCATAACGGCTGACATATCCCAGTGAGGGGTTCTTCAGCGTACTGGCAAAAGCGGCTCCGGTGGGAAGGTAGTTCATACGCACGCTGATCACGCGCAGGGTTCCCGGCAACAGTTCATGCGGTCGGGCACGCATCATGCCGTGGCGCGCCATCCACTCCATCTCGCCGTGATATTGATTATCGAGCCATGCCTGCAGTTTTGGCTCGCTGGCGGAGAGATCGGTATCGGTGATACCCACGTGTTGAAAACCAAGCTCAGCGCCCCATTGCTTAATGTTTTGCGCTAACTGATTGAGATCGAGGGGCTGTGACATGACGGACCATACTGTGAAGAAAAACCCCGCAAGTATACCACACTCTGTCTGGGCCGCGGATGACCTGCGGCGAGCCGAAAAAGAGGCAGCAGACAGTCTCGGCATAACCCTTTATGAACTAATGCAGCGCGCGGGTGAGGCGGCCTTCACCGTTGCCCGCGCAGCTTACCCGCAAACCCGCCACTGGCTGATCCTGTGTGGCCATGGTAATAACGGCGGTGATGGCTACGTGGTTGCTCGCCTGGCGCTTGCCGCGGGTATTACCGTCACGCTGCTGGCCCTGGAGAGCGAAAAACCGCTTCCGGAGGAAGCAACAAATGCGCGGCAAGCCTGGCTGGATGCGGCGGGGGTTATCCACGCTGCGGATACCGCCTGGCCAGAAGGGGTTGACCTGATTGTCGATGGGCTGCTGGGGACCGGCTTGCGTAGCGCTCCCCGTGATGAAGCCGCAGCTTTGATCGCCCATGCTAATCAGCATGCGGCACCCATCGTTGCGCTGGATATACCCTCCGGGCTGGTTGCCCGGACGGGCACCACGCCTGGCGCGGTTATCCATGCCGACCATACGGTGACGTTCATTGCCTTAAAGCCCGGCTTGCTGACGGGTAAAGCGCGCGATGTAGTCGGGGTATTGCACCACAACGCTCTTGGGCTGGAAGGCTGGCTCGCCGGGCAGGAGACGGAGATTACCCGCTTTGATGCTTCTCATCTGGCGCAGTGGTTTCCTCCACGCCGCCCAACATCCCATAAGGGCGATCATGGCCGGCTTGTGATCATCGGCGGTGATCACGGCACCGCAGGCGCCATTCGCATGACCGGCGAAGCGGCCTTACGTACGGGGGCCGGACTGGTGCGCGTGCTGACGCGTAGCGAAAATATTGCGCCGATTGTTACCGCCCGGCCTGAGTTAATGACGCATGAACTGACGCCGAAGTCCCTGGACGACAGTCTGCAGTGGGCCGATGTGGTGGTGATTGGTCCGGGTCTTGGGCAAGAGCCCTGGGGAAAAGAGGCATTACGTAAGGTTGAGAATTTTCGGCATGCGATGCTGTGGGATGCTGACGCACTGAACCTGCTGGCAATCAAACCGGATAAACGTCACAATCGCATCCTGACGCCGCATCCCGGCGAGGCCGCGCGGCTGCTTAACTGCAGCGTTGCAGAAATTGAAAGCGATCGCTTACATTCTGCCCAACGTCTGGTAAAACGTTACGGTGGTGTTGTGGTTCTTAAAGGCGCCGGTACTGTCGTCGCCAGCGAGAGCGGCATGGCAGGCATCGTGGATGTCGGCAATGCCGGCATGGCGAGTGGCGGAATGGGCGACGTGCTTTCCGGTATTATCGGCGCGTTGCTTGGACAAAAACTGGCGCTTTATGATGCCGCCTGCGCAGGCTGCGTCGCGCATGGTGCAGCCGCCGATCGGCTTGCTGAACACTATGGCACGCGCGGCATGCTGGCAACCGATCTTTTTGACACGCTGCGGCGTGTCGTTAACCCGAAAATAATTGACGTAGAAAATGATTAATCGCGTGATCCCTTTACCCGACGAACAAGCAACTTTAGATCTCGGCCAGCGTGTGGCGCAGGCTTGTGAGGGCGCAACAGTCATCTATTTGTATGGCGATCTTGGCGCGGGTAAAACCACCTTTAGCCGGGGCTTTTTACAGGCGCTGGGGCATCAGGGGAATGTGAAAAGCCCGACCTATACGCTGGTTGAGCCTTACACCCTGGAAAACCTGATGGTATACCACTTCGATCTCTATCGCCTGGCAGACCCTGAAGAGCTGGAATTTATGGGGATCCGTGACTATTTCGCCAACGATGCCATTTGCCTGGTCGAATGGCCGCAGCAGGGTTCCGGTGTTTTACCTGAACCCGATGTTGAAATTCACCTGGAGTATCAGGCGCAAGGGCGTGAGGCCCGCGTTACTGCTGTCTCCACATCAGGAAATTCGATACTGGCGCGCTTAGCCGGTTAAGTTAAGAGATAACGGGATGATTAATCGCGTTAAAAATTGGTTGATAGCGGCTACGGTGCTGTTTTGTGCGCAGGCCGGGGCGGCAACGTTGTCAGATATTCAGGTTTCCAATGGAGACAATCAGGCCCGGATCACCTTCAGCTTTATGGGCGATCCTGAATATGCGTTTTCGCAGGACGATAAACGCAGCGTCGCGCTGGATATCAAACAGACCGGCGTCATCAGGGGGCTACCGCTACAGTTCAGCGGTAACAACCTGGTGCGCAGTATCCGTTCCGGTACGCCGAAAGACGCCCAGTCTCTGCGGCTGGTGGTCGATTTAACGCAAAACGGCAAGACCCGGGCGGTGAAGCAACAAAACGGAGCGAACTACCTGGTGGTGTTTACTATCAACGCCGATGCGCCGCCGCCGCCGCCACCACCAGCAGTGGTAAAGCGGGTAGAGCAGCCTGTCGCTGCGCCGCGCCCCTCGGAGCCGGCACGAAATCCGTTTAAATCCGGCAGCGATCGTATGACCAGCGTTACCAGCAGCAACACGGTGACACGCCCGGCGGCGCAGGCGCGTCCCTCGAACGGCGAAAAGGTTATTATCGCCATCGATGCCGGACATGGCGGACAAGATCCTGGCGCAATCGGGCCGGGCGGTACGCGTGAGAAAAATGTGACCATCGCTATTGCCCGTAAACTTCGAACACTGCTGAACGACGACCCCATGTTTAAAGGGGTTCTGACCCGCGACGGCGACTATTTCATCTCTGTTATGGGGCGCTCTGACGTGGCGCGCCAGCAGAATGCTAATTTCCTGGTCTCTGTACATGCCGATGCGGCCCCCAACCGCAATGCGACGGGGGCATCCGTATGGGTGCTCTCCAACCGCCGCGCCAACAGCGAAATGGCAAACTGGCTTGAAGAACATGAAAAGCAGTCCGAGCTGTTAGGCGGGGCAGGTGACGTGCTGGCGAACAGCCAGTCAGATCCCTACCTGAGCCAGGCGGTGCTGGATTTACAGTTCGGCCATTCCCAGCGCGTCGGGTATGATGTGGCGACTAACGTCCTGAGCCAGCTGCAAAGCGTGGGTTCCCTGCATAAGCGCCGCCCGGAACATGCCAGCCTGGGCGTGCTGCGCTCGCCGGATATTCCGTCCATTCTGGTGGAAACAGGCTTTATCAGTAATAACGGTGAAGAGCGCCTGCTGGCCAGCGACAACTACCAGCAGCAGATTGCCGAAGCGATTTACAAAGGCCTGCGTAAGTATTTTGATGCGCACCCGCTTCAGTCTGCACCGCAGGGTGGCGCAGGGCAGACCGCCAGCGCCGTGTTACCGGGCGAGTCAACCTCGACCAATTAAGGAGCTATCATGCCGATTCAGGTTCTGCCGCCGCAGCTTGCGAACCAAATCGCCGCCGGTGAGGTGGTAGAACGTCCTGCGTCGGTGGTGAAAGAGCTGGTGGAAAACAGTCTCGATGCGGGCGCTACCCGCATTGACATTGATATTGAACGCGGCGGTGCGAAGCTCATTCGCATCCGTGATAACGGCTGCGGCATCAAAAAAGAGGAGCTGGCGCTGGCGCTGGCTCGTCACGCGACCAGCAAAATTGCCTCCCTCGACGATCTCGAAGCCATTATCAGTCTCGGTTTTCGCGGCGAAGCGCTGGCCAGTATCAGCTCAGTCTCTCGCTTAACGCTCACCTCCCGCACGGCTGAGCAGCAGGAAGCCTGGCAGGCTTATGCCGAAGGGCGGGACATGGACGTGACGGTCAAACCTGCCGCGCATCCGGTGGGCACCACGCTGGAAGTGCTGGATCTCTTTTATAACACCCCCGCGCGGCGCAAGTTTATGCGCACCGAGAAAACCGAATTTGGCCATATCGACGAGATCATTCGCCGTATCGCCCTGGCGCGCTTTGATGTCACCATCAACCTGAGCCACAACGGCAAGATGATGCGTCAGTACCGTGCCGTCGCGCAGGGTGGACAGAAAGAGCGTCGGCTGGGCGCCATTTGCGGCACCGCCTTCCTGGAGCAGGCGCTGGCCATTGAATGGCAGCATGGCGATCTGACCCTGCGCGGCTGGGTGGCCGATCCGAAAGCAACCAGTGCGGCCTTTGCAGAGATCCAGTATTGCTACGTGAACGGGCGCATGATGCGAGACCGCCTCATCAACCACGCAATCCGTCAGGCGTGCGAGGATAACCTTGGTGCCGGCGAACAACCCGCGTTTGTGCTCTATCTGGAGATTGACCCGCATCAGGTGGACGTTAACGTCCATCCGGCGAAGCATGAAGTGCGTTTTCATCAATCGCGGCTGGTACATGACTTCATTTACCAGGGCGTGCTGAGCGTGTTACAGCAGCAGGCCGATCCGGACCTGCCGTTGAACGAAGAGGTACCAGCTCCGCGTCAGATTCCGGAAAACCGCGTGGCGGCGGGCAGAAACCAGTTTGCTGAACCCGCTGTAGCGCGAGAACCGGCCGCACCGCGTTTCTCATCCGGCGGTTCAGCGCCCAGGACATCGGGTGCCAACTACCCTCATGCCCAGCCGGGCTACCAGAAGCAGGCGGGCGCGGTGTATCGCACATTATTGGATACCCCAACTCCGGCACAAAAAGCCGATGAGGCCGCACCTGTGGCACCTGCGCTGACGGCACATAACCAGAGTTTTGGCCGGGTGCTGACCATTATCGCTCCTGATGCCGCGCTGCTTGAACGTGAAGGCCAGCTGGCGCTGTTATCTCTGCCGGTCGCCGAACGCTGGTTAAAGCAGGCGCAGCTGGCGCCTGGTCCACATCAGGCCTGCGCGCAGCCGCTACTGATCCCGGTACGGATAAAAATCTCGCCGCAGGAGACGCAGACTGTGCAGCGTCATCAGGCTGCGCTGGCTGAAATGGGCATCGAAATGGTACTTGAGGCGCATCATGTCACGCTTAGGGCGGTGCCTTTACCCTTACGCCAACAAAATTTACAAAACTTGATTCCTGAACTGATAGGCTACCTGGCGCAGCAGACAACGTTTGATGCCGCCAACACCGCGCAGTGGATTTCCCGCCAGCTGGCCAGCGATCACCCGACGTGGAGTATGGCGCAGGCTATCACCGTACTGGCGGAGGTTGAACGCCTCTGCCCTCAGCTGGTGAAGGCCCCGCCGGGGGGTTTATTACAACTTGTCGACTTACAAACGGCTAAGACCGCCCTGAAAAATGAGTGATTTAAGCAATACCAGCCTGCCAAAGGCGATATTTTTGATGGGGCCAACGGCCTCGGGTAAAACCGCGTTAGCTATTGAGTTACGTAAAGTTTTGCCAGTAGAGTTGATTAGCGTTGATTCCGCCCTTATTTATCAGGGGATGGATATTGGTACGGCAAAGCCTAACGCAGAAGAGTTACGCGCGGCGCCGCACCGATTGCTGGATATTCTCGACCCGTCGGAGGCTTATTCGGCGGCTGATTTTCGTCGTGACGCGCTGACGCAGATGGCGGAGATCACAGCAGCAGGACGTATCCCGTTGCTGGTGGGCGGAACAATGCTGTATTTCAAAGCCTTACTGGAAGGACTGTCGCCATTACCTTCGGCAGATCCGGCGGTAAGAGCAAAAATTGAGCAACAGGCGGCAGAGCAGGGATGGGGTGCGCTGCATGAACAACTGGCAGAGATAGATCCGGTTGCAGCAGCACGTATTCATCCAAATGATCCGCAAAGGCTTTCCCGGGCACTGGAAGTTTTTTTCATTTCGGGTAAAACTTTAACGGAACTGACGCAAACGTCAGGAGAGGCTCTGCCGTATCAGGTGCATCAGTTCGCCATCGCCCCGGCGAGCCGTGAACTGCTCCATCAGCGAATTGAGCAGCGTTTTCATCAGATGTTAGCTTCAGATTTTGAAGCAGAAGTGCGGGCGCTATTTGCCCGTGGAGATTTGCATACGGATATGCCTTCCATTCGTTGTGTGGGTTATCGCCAGATGTGGTCATACATTGAAGGTGAAATTTCACATGATGAAATGGTTTATCGAGGTATTTGCGCCACGAGACAGTTGGCGAAACGCCAGATAACCTGGTTGCGCGGCTGGGACGGTGTTCACTGGTTAGACAGTGAAAAACCGCAACAGGCGTTAAACGATGTCTTACAGGTTGTTGGTGATATCGCAGACTGAATGTGTACAATTAAGCCGTATCGTGCGCAATTTTTCAGAATCGCAAGGTTCTAAGTACAAAACAAGCATATAAGGAAAAGATAGAATGGCTAAGGGGCAATCTTTACAAGATCCGTTCTTGAACGCACTGCGTCGTGAACGTGTTCCAGTTTCTATTTATTTGGTGAATGGTATTAAGCTGCAAGGTCAGATTGAGTCTTTTGATCAGTTCGTGATCCTGTTGAAAAACACGGTCAGCCAGATGGTCTACAAGCACGCGATTTCTACTGTTGTTCCGTCTCGCCCGGTATCTCATCACAGCAATAACGCAGGCGGCGGCTCCAGTAACTACCATCATGGCAGCAACGCGCAGGGCTCTTCTGCGCCTGCGCAGGACAGTGAAGAAACCGAATAAGGTTACTGGCTGTTATTTCCATATCGGGGAGCCAGATTTTCTGTGTTCCCCGCTGATCTTTTTTGAGGGGTTTACGCTTGTTTGACCGTTACGATGCCGGTGAGCAGGCGGTGCTGGTACACATCTATTTTTCGCAAGACAAAGATATGGAAGATCTCCAGGAGTTTGAATCTCTGGTCTCTTCCGCCGGTGTCGAAGCAATGCAGGTGATTACCGGTAGCCGTAAAGCGCCGCACCCAAAGTATTTTGTTGGTGAAGGTAAAGCAGTTGAGATTGCGGATGCCGTTAAAGCGACTGGTGCATCAGTCGTGCTATTTGATCACGCCCTGACACCGGCTCAGGAACGCAACCTGGAACGTCTGTGCGAATGCCGTGTTATCGATCGGACGGGTTTGATTTTAGACATTTTTGCTCAACGTGCACGTACTCATGAAGGGAAACTGCAGGTTGAACTGGCGCAGTTGCGCCATCTGGCGACGCGTCTGGTGCGTGGCTGGACACACCTTGAACGACAAAAGGGCGGGATTGGTTTGCGTGGCCCGGGTGAAACCCAGCTCGAAACCGACCGTCGCTTGCTGCGTGGCCGTATTACCCAGATTCTCTCCCGACTGGAAAGAGTTGAGAAGCAACGCGAGCAGGGGCGCCGCTCCCGACAGAAAGCAGACATCCCGACGGTGTCGCTTGTCGGTTATACCAACGCCGGTAAATCCACCCTGTTTAACCAGATAACCGAGGCCCAGGTATATGCCGCAGACCAGCTGTTTGCGACCCTGGATCCGACGCTGCGCCGCATCAACGTGACGGATGTTGGTGAAACCGTGCTGGCGGATACCGTAGGGTTTATCCGCCATCTGCCGCACGATCTGGTGGCCGCGTTTAAAGCCACCCTGCAGGAGACCCGTCAGGCGACGTTGCTGTTGCACGTTATTGACGCCGCGGATGTCCGCGTGCAGGAAAACATTGATGCAGTGAATATCGTGCTGGAAGAGATTGAGGCCCACGAGATCCCGACGCTGCTGGTAATGAACAAGATCGATATGCTGGACAACTTCGAGCCGCGTATCGACAGGGATGAAGAGAACATACCGATTCGGGTCTGGCTTTCTGCTCAGACCGGTGTCGGTGTACCACTGCTTTTCCAGGCCTTAACAGAACGCCTTTCCGGTGAAGTGGCTCAGCACACGCTGCGTCTCCCTCCCGAGGAAGGCCGACTGCGCAGCCGTTTTTATCAGCTTCAGGCGATAGAAAAAGAGTGGATGGAGGATGACGGCAGCGTGGGGTTGCAGGTACGTATGCCAATCGTTGACTGGCGTCGCCTCTGTAAACAAGAACCTGCGCTGGTCGACTATGTCGTCTGACCGGAAAGGAGATGCCTGAAGGATTTTGCCCTTTGGGATACCCGAACCGCTGCGGATGCTCCGGCATGCCAGGCGTTTGAGGGTATATCACCGCATAACAAATATGGAGCACATACATGGCGTGGAATCAGCCCGGTAATAACGGACAAGACCGCGACCCGTGGGGGAGCAGCAATAATCAAGGCGGCAACTCCGGGGGAAATGGCAACAAAGGTGGGCGCGAGCAGGGGCCACCCGATCTGGATGATATCTTCCGCAAGCTGAGTAAGAAGCTGGGCGGTCTTGGCGGTGGTAAAGGCACTGGCGGCGGTACTGGCCAGGGGCCGCGTCCTCATATGGGCGGTCGCGTTGTGGGCATTGTTGCGGCTGCCGCAGTGATTATCTGGGCTGCGAGCGGGTTCTACACCATCAAAGAAGCAGAGCGCGGCGTTGTGACCCGTTTTGGTAAGTTCAGCCATCTGGTTGAGCCTGGCCTGAACTGGAAGCCAACCTTTATCGATGACGTCACGGCGGTGAACGTTGAATCGGTACGTGAACTGGCAGCATCCGGTGTGATGCTGACCTCTGATGAAAACGTCGTGCGTGTGGAAATGAACGTGCAGTACCGCGTCACCGATCCACAGCACTATCTGTTTAGCGTGACCAGCGCGGATGACAGTCTGCGTCAGGCTACCGACAGCGCCCTGCGCGGCGTAATCGGTAAATACACCATGGACCGTATTCTGACCGAAGGTCGTACCGTTATTCGTAGCGATACTCAGCGTGAGCTGGAAGAGACCATTCGTCCTTACAACATGGGTATCACCCTGCTGGACGTTAACTTCCAGGCTGCGCGTCCGCCGGAAGAGGTAAAAGCGTCCTTTGACGATGCGATTGCCGCCCGTGAAAACGAGCAGCAGTACATCCGTGAGGCCGAAGCCTACACCAACGAAGTTCAGCCGCGTGCGAACGGTCAGGCCCAGCGTATTCTGGAAGAGGCGCGAGCCTATAAGACCCAGACCGTGCTGGAAGCCCAGGGTGAGGTGGCTCGCTTTGCGAAGATCCTGCCGGAATATAAAGCCGCGCCGGAAATCACTCGCGAGCGTCTCTATATTGAGACCATGGAGAAAGTGCTGAGCCATACTCGCAAAGTGCTGGTTAACGACAGCAAAAATGGCAACCTGATGGTTCTGCCGCTGGATCAGATGCTGAAAGGCGGTAACGCCGCAGGCGCAAAGAGCGACAACAGCGGGGCGAATAACCTGCTGCGGTTGCCGCCATCATCCAGTAGCAACTCCAGCGCGAACACCACCTCAAACAACGAGGGTGACATCATGGACCAACGCCGCGCCAACGCGCAGCGTAACGACTACCAGCGTCAGGGGGAATAACGATGCGTAAGTCAGTAATTGCGATCATTATCATCGTGCTGGTTGTGCTTTATACCTCTATTTTTGTTGTAAAAGAGGGCGAGCGCGGCATTACCCTGCGTTTTGGCAAAGTTCTGCGTGATAGCGAAGAAAAGCCGCTGGTTTATGAACCGGGTCTGCACTTTAAGATCCCGTTAATTGAATCGGTGAAAACGCTCGATGCTCGTATCCAGACCATGGATAACCAGGCCGACCGTTTCGTGACCAAAGAGAAAAAAGACCTGATCGTCGACTCTTACATCAAATGGCGTATCAGTGATTTCAGCCGCTACTATCTGGCGACCGGCGGCGGTGACGTCTCCCAGGCAGAAGTTCTGCTGAAACGTAAGTTCTCTGACCGTCTGCGTTCTGAGATCGGTCGTCTGGACGTACGGGATATCGTAACCGACTCTCGTGGTCGCCTGACCTCAGAAGTGCGCGATGCCCTGAACTCCGGTTCTGCAGGAACTGAAGATGAAGTCACAACGCCTGCAGCAGACGATGCGATTGCCAAAGCCGCTGAGCGCGTTCAGGCTGAAACCAAGGGCAAAGTGGCGGTAATCAACCCGAACAGTATGGCTGCGCTGGGTATTGAAGTCGTCGATGTGCGTATCAAGCAGATCAATCTGCCGACTGAAGTGTCTGAAGCGATCTACAACCGTATGCGCGCCGAGCGTGAAGCGGTAGCGCGTCGCCACCGCTCGCAGGGGCAGGAAGAGGCTGAAAAGCTGCGTGCAACCGCGGACTATGAAGTGACCAAGACGCTGGCAGAAGCTGAACGTCAGGGTCGTATCCTGCGTGGTGAAGGCGATGCTGAAGCCGCGAAGCTGTTCGCCGATGCGTTCAGCCAGGACCCGGACTTCTACGCCTTTATCCGTAGCCTGCGTGCGTATGAAAGCAGCTTCCAGAGCAATCAGGATGTGATGGTACTCAGCCCGGATAGCGATTTCTTCCGCTATATGAAATCACCGGTAACCAATCGCTGATATTAAAATGGCGCCTCAGAGAGGCGCCATTTTTTACTGCAGAAACATGTCGATCAGTTGCCCAGCAGTTTATTCAGCAGACCGCCGATAACTGGCAGGCCTGCCAGGGTAGATTCAATCAGTCCACCCACGTTAGAACCAATGCTTGTCCCCAGCTTTTCTCCCAGATCCGGGGCAATAGTTGAAAGATTAACGGTACCAATCAACGGCAGATCAAGACTCAGCAGATCGCTACCCATTGACCATGCAGCGCTCCCTAGCTTGCTGCCTAAAGACGTCAGGCCATCCTGCAGCCAGCCAGCACCACTGACACATTCAATTTCAAAGGCTGTCAATTCTTTCATTATAATCATCCTAATAATTTTATTGTTTAGCATCACCTCCTGGTGACGCGAAGCCATCCTGACAACCTTTAAAATAGTCAGCAATACCATAGGGTTGTGAATTTTATCTCATCTTCTCAAATCATCTGAACGCATAACGCCATACTGTAGTGTTATGAAAGATGAACCAGGCGTTGTGGCTATTACAACATGGTCATTTTTCATCTGCACCACACCGCTTGTGATGAGATTTGTCTCGCCACACAAGATATTGAGGTAATCGTTTAACTGCTGATGAAGCCATCAATTTCGACGAAATTTGTATACAAAAAAAGCTGAACATCATCAAAACCGATGGTAGAATCCATTTTTAAGCAATCGGTGATTTTGAAAAATGGGTAACAACGTCGTCGTACTGGGCACCCAATGGGGTGACGAAGGTAAAGGGAAGATCGTCGATCTTCTGACTGAACGTGCTAAATTTGTTGTACGTTATCAGGGTGGTCATAACGCAGGCCATACTCTCGTAATCAACGGTGAAAAAACCGTCCTCCATCTTATTCCATCAGGTATTCTTCGTGACAATGTGACCAGCATCATCGGTAACGGTGTTGTGCTGTCTCCTGCTGCGCTGATGAAAGAGATGAAAGGCCTGGAAGACCGTGGTATCCCGGTTCGTGAACGCCTGCTGCTCTCCGAAGCTTGCCCGCTGATCCTCGACTACCACGTTGCGCTGGACCTGGCTCGCGAAAAAGCGCGCGGCGCGAAAGCGATCGGCACTACCGGTCGTGGTATCGGCCCGGCTTACGAAGATAAAGTTGCCCGTCGCGGCCTGCGCGTTGGTGACCTGTTCGATAAAGCTACCTTTGCTGAGAAACTGAAAGAAGTGATGGAATATCACAACTTCCAGCTGGTGAACTTCTACAAAGTTGACGCGGTTGACTACCAGAAAGTGCTGGACGATGTCATGGCAATTGCCGACATCCTGACCGGTATGGTTGTTGATGTGTCCGATCTGCTGGACCAGGCGCGCAAGCGTGGCGATTTCGTCATGTTCGAAGGTGCGCAGGGTACTCTGCTGGATATCGACCATGGTACCTATCCGTACGTAACCTCCTCTAACACCACCGCGGGTGGCGTGGCAACCGGCTCTGGTCTGGGCCCACGTTATGTGGATTACGTTCTGGGTATCATCAAAGCTTACTCCACGCGTGTGGGTGCTGGTCCATTCCCGACCGAGCTGTTTGATGAAACCGGTGAGTTCCTGTGCAAGCAGGGTAACGAGTTTGGTGCGACCACTGGTCGTCGTCGTCGTACCGGCTGGCTGGATGCGGTTGCGGTGCGCCGTGCGGTGCAGATCAACTCTCTGTCTGGCTTCTGCCTGACCAAGCTGGACGTACTGGATGGCCTGAAAGAGGTGAAAATCTGCGTTGCCTACCGTATGCCGGATGGCCGCGAAGTGACCACCACGCCGCTGGCAGCCGACGACTGGCAGGGCATTGAGCCGATCTACGAAACCATGCCGGGCTGGTCTGAAACCACCTTCGGCGTGAAAGAGCGTAGCGGTCTGCCGCAGGCAGCCCTGGATTACATCCAGCGTATTGAAGAACTGACCGGCGTGCCGATTGATATTATCTCTACCGGTCCGGACCGTTCTGAAACGATGATCCTGCGCGACCCGTTCGACGCATAATGATGGTTTAGCCCGGCGGCGCTACGCTTGCCGGGCCTATAACACCTGTCACAGGCCGGAAAGCCATACGCATCCGGCTTTTTACTTCCTCATTTCATCCCTTCAGTTTAAATAAATTCGCCGTTGACTATCTGGCTGGTTTATCATCATTAGTGAATATCTCTGCGGATATACCGCGTTTTACCCTTTTCCTGAGGTTGATGTGCAGTTAACAAGTTTCACCGATTACGGATTACGCGCGCTGATCTACATGGCGTCGTTGCCCGATGGGAAAATGACCAGTATCTCTGAGGTGACAGAGGTGTACGGCGTGTCCCGTAATCATATGGTCAAAATAATCAATCAACTTAGCCGTGCCGGATACGTTGCTGCCGTCCGCGGGAAAAATGGCGGCATCCGCCTCGGTAAACCGGCACAGAGTATTCGTGTCGGCGATGTGGTGCGCGAACTGGAGCCGCTGTCTCTGGTGAATTGCAGCAGCGAGTTTTGCCACATTACGCCTGCCTGTCGTCTGAAACAGGCGCTTTCTAAGGCCGTGCAAAGTTTTCTCATGGAGCTGGATAACTACACGCTGGCCGATTTGGTTGAAGAGAATCAACCGCTGTATAAATTATTGCTGGTGGAATGAAGAAAATTTCCACCGGAGATGACAACGGAGGAACCGATATGTCACAAGATCCATTCCAGGAACGCGAAGCCGAAAAATACGCGAATCCTATTCCCAGCCGCGAGTTCATCATTGAACACTTAACAAAACGCGAAAAACCTGCCAATCGTGAAGAACTTGCCGTTGAATTAAACATTGAAGGCGAAGAGCAAACTGAAGCCCTTCGCCGTCGTCTGCGTGCGATGGAGCGCGACGGACAACTCGTCTTTACCCGCCGTCAATGCTATGCCCTGCCAGAACGTCTCGATCTGCTGAAAGGCATGGTGATTGGCCACCGTGACGGTTACGGTTTCCTGCGCGTCGAAGGCCGCAAGGACGACCTGTATCTCTCTTCTGAACAGATGAAGATGTGCATTCACGGCGACCAGATACTGGCCCAGCCGCTGGGTGCAGACCGCAAAGGGCGTCGTGAAGCGCGCGTCGTGCGCGTGCTGGTGCCAAAAACCAGCCAGATTGTGGGCCGCTACTTCACCGATGCTGGTGTTGGTTTTGTGGTGCCGGACGACAGCCGGCTGAGCTTTGACATCCTCATCCCGCCTGAAGAGGTGATGGGCGCGCGGATGGGCTTTGTGGTAGTGGTTGAGCTGACCCAGCGTCCAACCCGCCGTACCAAGGCTGTCGGTAAGATTGTCGAAGTGCTGGGCGATAACATGGGTACCGGCATGGCCGTGGATATGGCGCTGCGCACCCATGAAATCCCACACGTCTGGCCAAAAGCGGTTGAAGAGCAGGTTGAAGGTCTGAAAGAGCAGGTGCCGGAGTCGGCAAAAGCGGGCCGCGTGGATCTGCGCAGCCTGCCGCTGGTTACCATTGATGGCGAAGACGCCCGTGACTTCGATGACGCCGTGTACTGCGAGAAAAAGCGCGGTGGCGGCTGGCGTCTGTGGGTGGCGATTGCCGATGTGAGCTATTACGTCCGGACGGGTACCCCGCTGGATGGTGAAGCGCGCAACCGCGGCACCTCCGTCTATTTCCCATCCCAGGTTGTGCCGATGCTGCCGGAAGTGCTCTCTAACGGCCTGTGCTCGCTCAACCCGCAGGTTGACCGTCTTTGCATGGTTTGTGAAATGACCATCTCGAGCAAAGGGCGTTTAACCGGTTACAAATTCTATGAAGCGGTGATGAGTTCACATGCTCGCCTGACTTACGCCAAAGTGTGGCGTATGCTGCAGGGTGACCAGGATCTGCGTGAACAGTACGCTCCTCTGGTGAAGCACATTGAAGAGCTGCACAACCTCTATAAGGTGCTGGATCAAGCACGTGAAGAGCGCGGCGGGATCTCATTTGAGAGTGAAGAGGCGAAGTTCATCTTTAACGCCGAGCGTCGTATTGAGCGTATCGAGCAGACCCAGCGTAACGATGCTCACAAGCTGATTGAAGAGTGCATGATCCTGGCGAACATCTCTGCGGCACGCTTTGTTGAGAAAGCCAAAGAGCCTGCGCTGTTCCGTATCCACGATAAACCGACCACTGAAGCCATCACCTCTTTCCGCACCGTGCTGGCGGAACTGGGCCTTGAGCTGCCGGGCGGCAACAAGCCGGAGCCGCGCGATTACGCCGAGCTGCTGGAATCTATCGCCGATCGCCCGGACGCGGAAATGCTGCAAACCATGCTGCTGCGTTCTATGAAGCAGGCGATTTACGATCCTGAAAACCGCGGTCACTTTGGTCTGGCGCTGCAGTCTTATGCACATTTCACCTCGCCGATTCGCCGCTATCCGGACCTTTCCCTGCACCGTGCCATTAAGTATCTGCTGGCACAGGAACAGGGACATAAGGGCAACACCACGGAGACCGGTGGCTACCATTACTCCATGGAAGAGATGCTGCAGCTGGGCCAGCACTGCTCGATGGCCGAACGCCGTGCTGATGAAGCGACGCGCGACGTTGCTGACTGGCTGAAGTGTGACTTCATGTTGGATCAGGTTGGTAACGTGTTTAAAGGTGTGATTGCCAGCGTCACCGGCTTTGGCTTCTTTGTTCGCCTTGATGAACTCTTTATTGATGGTCTGGTTCATGTTTCATCTCTCGATAATGACTACTACCGTTACGATCAGGTGGGGCAACGTCTGACCGGCGAATCCAGCGGCCAGACCTACCGCCTGGGCGATCGGGTTGAGGTGAAGGTTGAAGCCGTCAACATGGACGAGCGTAAGATTGATTTCAGCCTGATCTCCAGCGAACGTGCGCCACGTAACGTGGGTAAAACCGAGCGCGAGAAAGCGAAGAAAGGGGCTGCCGGCAAAACCAGCGGCAAACGCCGTCAGGCCGGTAAGAGAGTAAACTTCGAGCCGGATAGTGCGTTCCGTGGCGAGAAAAAACAGAAGCCGAAGGCCGCGAAGAAAGAAGCCAGAGCGGCGAAAAAGCCGTCGGCTAAAACCCAGAAAATCGCTGCCGCCACCAAAGCAAAGCGGGCTGCGAAGAAAAAAGTGGCGGAGTAACTCTCCCCTGACCTTGATCCTCTCCCGACAGGGAGAGGTGAACAGTAATTAATGAGAACCATCAATGAGTGAAATGATTTACGGCATCCACGCGGTGCAGGCCCTGCTGGAGCGCGCACCGGAGCGTTTTCAGGAAGTGTTTATTCTGAAAGGGCGTGAAGATAAACGCCTGATGCCGCTGATCCACGCGCTGGAAGCGCAGGGCGTAGTGATCCAGCTGGCAAACCGTCAGTATCTGGATGAGAAAAGCGAAGGCGCGGTGCACCAGGGGATCATCGCCCGCGTGAAGCCGGGTCGCCAGTATCAGGAGAACGATCTGCCGGATCTCATTGCTGCGCTGGATAATCCATTCTTCCTGATCCTCGACGGCGTAACCGATCCGCACAACCTCGGTGCCTGCCTGCGTAGCGCCGATGCGGCGGGCGTCCATGCGGTGATCGTGCCGAAAGACCGCTCCGCGCAGCTCAACGCGACGGCCAAGAAAGTGGCCTGTGGCGCGGCGGAGAACGTGCCGCTGATCCGCGTGACCAACCTGGCGCGCACCATGCGTCAGCTGCAGGAAGAGAACATTTGGATCGTTGGCACCGCAGGTGAAGCGGATCATACCCTGTTCCAGAGCAAAATGACCGGCCGCCTGGCGCTGGTGATGGGTGCGGAAGGTGAAGGCATGCGTCGTCTGACGCGCGAACACTGCGACGAGCTGATCAGCATTCCGATGGCAGG
Source organism: Leclercia adecarboxylata (assembly GCF_035787115.1). Classification (GTDB taxonomy): domain Bacteria; phylum Pseudomonadota; class Gammaproteobacteria; order Enterobacterales; family Enterobacteriaceae; genus Enterobacter; species Enterobacter adecarboxylatus_E. The sequence goes on from NZ_JALKTL010000003.1 coordinate 182,285, forward strand.
CAGCGTGTCGTCCCTGAACGTTTCTGTGGCAACCGGCATCTGCTTGTTCGAAGCGGTTCGCCAGCGTGGGCAATAAACAGTAAGGCCTTCAAAGAAGGCCTTTAGTGTTTTCTCCCTCTTCCTGTCGGAGAGGGGGACATCAGACGGTGATTATTCAGGCCTGGTAACAGCACCACCCGCCGCAGGCCTCACTCCTCCAGCGACCGCAAATGGTCATCCTTCTTAAGCGTCATCAGCGCCAGGATACTCACTACCGCCGTAGCCATCACGTAATAGGCCGGAATATCCAGATTCCCCGTCTCTTTTATCAGCCCGGTAATGATTAACCCTGCGCAGCCCGAAAAGACTGCGTTCGACAGCGAATAGGCCAGCCCCAGCCCGGTATAGCGCACCCGCGTCGGGAACATCTCTGACAGCATGGCCGGCCCCGGCCCTGCCAGCATACCCACCAGCCCCCCGGCAATGAGTACCACAATCGCTTTTACCGCCAGCGTGCTGGACTCCGCCTGCAAAATTTTTAGCAGCGGCAGGGCAAGGATCAGCAGCAGCGCGGCGGCGATAACCATTACCGTGCGGCGCCCAATACGGTCGCTGAGGATCCCGGAAGGGATGATGGTCAGCGCAAAACCGATATTGGAGATCACCGCAATCAGCAGCGCCTGGTTAAAGCCGGTATGCAGGGCCGACTGCAGATAGGCGGGCATGATCACCAGGTAGGTATATCCGGCGGCAGACCACACCATCACCCGGCCAATGCCCATCCCTATCGCCTTAAGCGTGTCGGTGGTTTGCGCCTTCACGGCCACCGGCATGGTTTGCTGCTTCACAAAGCTTGGCGTCTCTTCCATGCTTACCCGCAGCCACAGGGCCACTGCCCCCATCGGCAGGGCGATAAAGAATGGGATACGCCAGCCCCAGTCATGCAGGGCCTCTGGCGTCAGCAGGGTAGAGAGCAGCGCCACGATACCCGCGCCAGCCAGCAGCCCCAGCGCAACGGTAAAGGACTGCCAGGCGCCGTACAGCCCGCGTTTACCGCGCGGGGCGAACTCGGTCATCAGCGACACCGCGCCGCCATATTCACCACCTGCGAAGAGCCCCTGCAGGATCCGCAGGCCGGTGACAATCAGCGGTGCGGCAATGCCGATGCTGGCATACACCGGCACGATGCCGATCGCCGCCGTTGCCAGCGTCATCATCACCAGCACGATAATGAGCGTAGGTTTGCGTCCGATACGATCGCCAATCCGGCCAAATACGATGGCGCCCAGTGGGCGAAAGAAAAAGGCGATGGCGAAAGAGGCGTAGGTGAGGATCAGGCTGGTCAGCCCCGCTTCACCGCTGAGCTGAAAGAAATTTTTCGCAATCACGGTGGCCAGAAAACCGTAAACCGCAAATTCGTACCATTCAATGAAGTTACCAATCGAGCCAGCAATTAAAGCGCGCTTATGGGCATCCGGCGCCCGTTGAGTAGTATGCATCGTATTCTCTCCATGCGTTGAGAATAAATTATTCACCATAACAACCACTAAGAAATTTAATATTCGCTCATTGTGTGACCAGATTCACGCTTGAGCGTGGCGATATTGTGCGCCCGCTTCTGTGCAGCACGTGCCCGGTCTGTCCATACTTACTTCATTGCCATAGAAGGAGGGATACGTTATGCACTGGCAGACGCACACTGTTTTTAATCAGCCTGCGCCACTCACCAACAGTAACCTGTTTCTTTCCGATCGCGCCTTGTGTGAAGCGGTCAATCGTGAAGGTGCCGACTGGGATGCCGAGCTGCTCGCCAGCATCGGTCAACAGCTGGGTACGGCAGAGTCCCTGGAGCTTGGCCGCCTGGCCAACGTCAATCCGCCTGAACTGCTGCGCTATGATGCCAGCGGAACCCGGCTGGATGATGTACGCTTCCACCCTGCGTGGCACCTGCTGATGCAGGGGCTCTGTGCCAATCGGGTACATAACCTGGCATGGGAAGAGGAGGCGCGAAAAGGGGCATTCGTAGCCCGGGCGGCGCGTTTTATCCTGCATGCACAGGTTGAGGCCGGCACGCTTTGTCCCATCACCATGACCTTTGCCGCCACGCCGCTGCTTCAGCAGGCGCTACCCCGTGCATTTCGCGACTGGCTGGCGCCGTTGCTGAGCGACCGGTATGACTCGCACCTGGCGCCAGGCAACCAGAAGCGCGGTCTGTTAATCGGAATGGGGATGACGGAAAAGCAGGGGGGATCGGATGTCCTGAGCAACACCACCCGGGCAGAACGCTGCAGCGACGGCAGCTACCGGCTGGTGGGCCATAAATGGTTTTTCTCGGTACCCCAAAGCGATGCACATCTGGTGCTGGCACAGGCTCAAGGCGGCCTGTCGTGCTTCTTCGTTCCCCGTTTTCTGCCCGACGGCCTGCGCAATGCCGTGCATCTGGAGCGTCTGAAAGACAAGCTGGGCAACCGCTCGAATGCCAGCAGCGAAGCCGAGTTTCTCGACGCCACAGGCTGGCTGCTGGGTGAAGAGGGCGAAGGGGTGCGCCAGATCCTGAAGATGGGCGGTCTCACCCGGTTCGACTGCGCCCTTGGCAGCCACGGCCTGATGCGTCGGGCGTTGTCTGTGGCCTTGTATCATGCCCACCAGCGGCAGACCTTTGGCAAAAACCTGATCGATCAGCCGCTGATGCGTGATGTGTTAAGTCGTATGGCGCTGCAGCTGGAGGGCCAGACGGCGTTCCTGTTCCGCCTGGCGCGAGCCTGGGATCGTCGCGATAACGAACAGGAAGCGCTGTGGGCGCGGCTGTTTACCCCAGCCGCGAAGCTGGCGATCTGTAAAGCGGGCATCCCCTTTGTGGCGGAAGCGATGGAGGTTCTCGGGGGGAGCGGCTATTGCGAAGAGAGTGAGCTGCCGCGCCTGTACCGCGAGATGCCGGTCAACAGCATCTGGGAAGGCTCCGGCAACATTATGGGGCTGGACGTGCTGCGGGTGCTGGCGAAGCAGCCAGGCGTTGTCGATCTGCTTGCGGCTGATTTTGCCGAGGTTAAAGGCCAGGATCGCCATTTCGATCGCAGTTGGCGCCAGCTCCAGCAAAAACTGCGTAAACCGCAGGAGGCGCAGGGCAGGGAGATCGCCCGGCAGATTTACCTGCTGGGGGCGGGGGCGCAGATGTTGCGCCATGCGTCTCCGCCGCTGGCGCAGGCCTGGTGCCGTGAAATGCTCGACGCCCGTGGACGATCGCCGCTCAGCGAGCAGGTTCAGGACGACCTGCTGCTGCGCGCCACGGGCGGCGTGGCCTGAACCTTACAGGCGGAACAGGCTGACCAGATCGGTCAGGTGTGACCCTTTCTCCCGCAGAGTCTGCGCCGTCTGTTCACTGCGTGAGACGCGATCGGCGTTGATATGCGACGCTTCGCCGATATGCGTCATCGCCAGATTCACCTGACCGATACCTGCCGACTGTTCGCGAGAGGCATGGTTAATCTCTGTGACCAGCGCCTTGATATTGTCGATATGCTCGATGATGCTCTCCATCGCCTGACGGGTCTGCTCCGACAGGGCGTGGCCCTCGCTCACCTTACTGAGCGTATCGCCAATCAGCTGTTCAATCTCCTTCACGGCGTTGGCGCTGCGCGCCGCCAGGGCGCGGACTTCCTGAGCCACCACGGCGAAGCCTTTACCGTGCTCACCTGCCCGGGCGGCTTCTACGGCGGCATTCAGCGCCAGAATATTGGTCTGGAACGCGATACTCTCAATCACCCGGGTGATGGCTTCGATACGTTTCGATGCTTCGCGAATATCATCCATGGTGGAGACTGCATTGCTGACGGTCTCCCCACCCTGATGCACCGCCCGGGAGGTTTCGCCAACCAGCTGCTGGGTCTGCTCCATATTGGCCGCATTCTGCTGCACAGTGGCCGCCAGCTGCTCCATGCTGGCGGAGGTCTCTTCCACGCTGCTGGCCTGCTTGTTGATCTGCTCTGAAATCTCGCCGGTATCTGCCGCCAGGGCGTTAGTCCCCAGATGGATATCCCCGGCGGCTTCACGCACCTGCATTACAATTTTCTGCAGCCCGCCGCCAATGCCGTTAATGGCATTGATCAGCTTGCCAACCTCATCCTGACGGGTGGCAGGAAGCGTGGCACGCAGATCGCCTGCGGCATACTGCTCTGCAAGACCAATCACATCGCGTAGCGGGCGTGAAAGCCAGCGGCGGATGATAAACACAAACAGCATGGCAAAGAGGGCGGAGAGCGCCACGCCAGCCAGCAGGAAGCGATCGCGCAGGCTGGTCACATCGGCCAGCAGCACGGTTTTATCTACCTCACCCACTATGGTCCAGTTCCAGCCCGGAAGCGGCGTCCAGGCCATAATCAGCGTGCGGCCATCGGTGCTCTGGCGCTCCAGGGTGCCGGATTGTTCTCCCAGCAGCTGTTGCTGAACGGTGTTATCCCATTTCGGCAGTTGCCCCTCTTCTGCGTTATGGAACAGGTACTGGCCGTGATTTTTGCCGTTGCTGCGGTCCAGCACAAAGAAATGACCGCTCTCACCCAGACGGCGACTGAGGATCTTCTCGCGCATGACGTTCCAGGAGTGGGTAATGTCGACGCCGACGAAGATGATGGCGATCACCTGTCCGCCCGCATCTTTGACCGGCTGATACTGGGTGATATAGCGTTTGCCGAACAGCAGGGCGAGACCGCGATACACCTCACCTTTGGTGACCATCGCCCATGCCGGGCTGGCAGGGTCCAGTACCGTACCTATGGCCCGATCGCCGTTCTCTTTACGCAGTGAGGTGGCCACGCGGACAAAGTCGTCGCCGCTACGGACAAACAGCGTCGAGATAGCGCCGGTGCGATTCAGAAAATCATCGGGCGTGGTGTTGTTCTCATGAAGTTCCGTATCGCCACCTTTCAGCAGCGGGACGTTCTGACCATTAATGGTGCGGGTCTGGCTTGCGTCCACGTTCAGCGGCTGCGGTAAAAATGTGGTGAACAGGCGGGTGTAACTTTCAACCTCTTCGGTGAGGCTGGTATTGAACATCTGGACCATATCCACCACGCCGGTGGACTGGTTGTGCAGATCTTCTATAGCCAGCGATTCAAGTTTTTGGCTGGTGTTGTAGCTCAGAAGAAAAGTGAAAAGCAGAAAGAGTGTAGCGACACTCAAGCCGGTAAGCAGCGAAAGCTTTGTGCCCAGACCTGCACGGCGGAAAAAATTGATCATAAATTGCTCATTGTTAAAAAGGTATCGCTTTTCAACGGCAGAGCGGGGATAACATTTATTCAGTTTATGTAACAAAATGTTACTAGAATGTCTCGGAGTGGTAACGGCAAGGATAATAGAATTGTAAATATTAAAAAGCCACTCTTTTTTAGTGGCTTTTTAACCGTAATTTTCAGACATAAAGAATGGCTTGTGCCCGCCAGCGATCCACATGGCTATCTTCCTGCATTTTAATGATGCGATACCATGAGGCGCCCTGTTCATCAGCTTTTAACGCAATCATGCGCTCTACATCCTGCGGGCTCCCTGAGATATCACTCACGGAGATCAATCCAATTTCATTTAAACCCGTAACACAGTCAGCGCTGGCAAATTCAGCTGACTGTGCAGCCGTACTCACCAGACCGGCTGAGAGTAACAGTGAGGTCAAAGCAAGAGATCGTTTCATCGTCAGCTCCATTTTACGTGTCCCCGGTATCCGCCGGGCAATCCTTCGCTAATAAACCCACTTCCATTGTCACAGGCATGGAGTTTATTGTGGACAGGAAAACGTCTATGGACGCAAAGCAGTGTAAATGTCGTTTAAATACCGCGCGTTATTTACGGTATAAAATGGCCTGCGAATACCATTGTCCTGTTACGATGGTTTCATCGATAAGGACAATGACGTAATAATCTGCTTTCGCGGCGACGGCTTTTGCTTTAATGGCATCTTCCACATCATCGGGAGAGCCGCGCTCAAGTGCGGTCACGGTACCCATTCGCTGTAATCCTTCCGTCTGATTACGACGTATTTCCTGGGGGTGATCGGCAACCGGTGGGGCGGGCTGTGGCGTACCTTGCAACGCGCTACATCCGGCCAACAGCAACATCAGCGTTAAAGCAGCAACCCTTCGCATAATCCTGTCTCGTTTCCTGATAGCCATAGTGTAGATCTCTGTTGATTTGACATTGGGGGAATGTTCCCAAATTGTTATCTGTGGCGTAATTTTCGAATGAAAATTGTGTGAAAGCGTAAGCCAGTTCTCAACATTATGATTCACCCAAAAGTATGAGGCCCAATAATGATTGAAATTGAAGTACGGCAGCTTGGCGACCATGAGATTGTACATGCCGCTCCGGCGGGAAATATGTCTGATCCCTTGCCGGTTGTTATTTTTTATCATGGTTTTACTTCATCAAAACTGGTTTACAGCTATTTTGCGGTGGCGCTGGCGCAGGCAGGTTTCCGGGTGGTGATGCCGGATGCACCCGACCACGGGGCGCGTTTTACGGGGGATGAACAGGCTCGTCTGGGTCAGTTCTGGCCGATCCTGCACGGCAACCTCACCGAGTTTACCGCCCTGCGGGATGCGCTGTATCAGGCAGGTCTGGTGGCCGATGAACGGCTTGCGGTGGCCGGAGCCTCGATGGGGGGCATGACCGCGCTGGGCATTATGGCGCGTCATCCGGAGGTCAAATGTGTAGCAAGCCTGATGGGGTCAGGCTACTTTACCTCGCTGGCCCGCACGCTGTTTCCGCCGCAGCAACCCGAGGCATTTACGGCGATGGTCTCTCCGCTTGCCGACTGGGAAGTTACAACCGCGCTACCGCGTCTGGCCGACCGTCCGCTGCTGCTGTGGCATGGTGAGGAGGATGATGTGGTGCCTGCCGGAGAGACGTTCCGTCTGCAGCAGGCGTTGCAGCAGGAGGGGCTGGATAAAAACCTGACCTGTCTGTGGGAGGCGGGAGTAAAACACCGCATTACGCCGACCGCGCTCGACGCCACGGTGACGTTTTTCCGCCAGCACCTTTAAACGCGCAGGATTTTAACGCCCTGATCTTCCAGTTTCTGGAGGATCTGTGGGTCAGCATTTTTACCGGTGATCACCAGGTCTATCTGCCCGGCACGGCTGAACAGCATGCCTGCGCGCTCACCGACCTTGCTGCTGTCGACCAGCACCACCAGCTTGCCGACCACGTTCAGCATTTTCTGCTCTGCCATCGCCGTCAGCATGTCGGTTTTATACAGCCCTTCGGCGGTAAGCCCTTTGCCGCTGGTAAACATCCAGTGCCCGGCATACAAGGTGTTTTCGCTATCCTGCGGGCTTAAGGTGATGGACTGGCTCTTGTTGTACTGCCCGCCCATGATCACCACGCTTTCATGTTCCTGATCGATCAGATAGTTGGCCAACGGCAGGTAGTTGGTGATGATTTGCACCGGTTTGCCGCATATCTCACGGCCCAGCAGAAAGGCGGTTGAACCGCAGTTAATCACCACGCTTTCGCCTGGATTGACCAGCTGGGAGGCGGCTCTGGCAATACGCACTTTCTCATCATGATTCTGCGCCTGATGAATATTCATCGGCGACCAGCGTGGGCGCTGCTGGCTGATGCCCTCGGCACCGTTACGGACTTTTTTCAGCTTACCGCTTTCATCAAGTTTGTTGATATCCCGGCGCGCCGTGGCGGGAGAAACGCCTAATCGGGCAATCACCTGTTCAACAGTGACAAAGCCCGTTTGCGCCAGGAGTTCCAGTAAAATTTGATGACGTTGTGCTTCTGTCATGAGCTATTCCGAAATAAATTGATTTTAAAAGATGATATTTGAAATAGCCTGAAATTACTAAGCAAAAGTGGGAACCGCCAGGCGCTGTGCCTGGCGGTGAGAAGCCACTTACAGGAATGATTTGAATGGCAGATCGGGCTCAATCGTAAAGCAATCATCAAAGCCACGCGGGTAGTGATACTCAAAATTATCCTTATCCAGCGGCCAGATAAATTTGCCGCCAACCTGCCAGATGAACGGCTTAAAGCCATATTTCAGCCGATCTTTTTTCATCTCCCACAGCACGCGGATCTCCTGCGGATCGGCCTGGAAGTTTGACCAGATATCATGATGGAACGGGATCACTACCTGGGTATTCAGCGCCTCAGCCATGCGCAGAATATCGGCACTGGTCATCTTATCGGTGATACCGCGTGGGTTCTCACCATACGACCCCAGCGCAACGTCGATATGGTGCTCGTTACCATGTTTGGCATAGTAGTTTGAGTAGTGGGAGTCACCGCTGTGGTAAAGCGTGCCGCCCGGGGTTTTGAACAGATAGTTCACCGCACGCTGGTCCATGCCGTCTGGTAATACGCCAGCCGCCTTCTGATCGGCAGGCAGAGTAATGAGTGCCGTACGGTCAAACGCATCGAGGGCATGGATTTCAATGTCTTTGATCTTTACCACATCGCCCGGTTTGACCACGATGCAACGCGCTTCCGGCACGCCCCAGCCGATCCAGATATCCACGCAGGTTTGCGGGCCGATAAACGGCACATCTTGCGCACAGTTTTGCATAACCGCCGCAGCGACATTCACATCGATATGATCGTTGTGATCGTGGGTGGCCAGCACGGCATCGATCTGACGAATCGCAAAGGGATCGAGAACAAACGGCGTAGTCCGCAGGTTTGGCTGTAATTTCTCGACCCCTGCCATACGCTGCATCTGATGCCCTTTTTTCATCAGCGGGTTGCTATGGCTTTGCTTGCCGGTGCCGCACCAGAAATCGACGCAAATATTGGTGCCGCCCTGAGATTTCAGCCAGATTCCCGTACAGCCCAGCCACCACATCGCGAATGTGCCCGGTGCGACTTTCTCCTGCTCGATCTCTTCATTCAGCCAGCTTCCCCATTCTGGAAAGGTGCTCAGGATCCACGATTCGCGGGTAATGGCATTCACTTTACTCATTGTCAGACTCCCTCTTTCTCACAAGTAATCAAAATATGATTCAATTTGACTGATAATGTCACTGTTAAATCAGCAATGCAATGTCGTTTTTGCGATAACAGAGCTATCAAAAGCGGTCTCAATGGACATCATCATCTATGGCTTTGCCGCTGTTATTTGTTTAACTTATTGAAATTTAACCACATTAATGAAGTGCGTTTGGCTGAATTAAAGCCATTTCTTTTTGTGGGGAAATAATTTGCGTGATAGGTCACAAATAATCAAAATGAATCTTGTTGTGATTATTTGTGATTACTAGAGTGTGGGTCTGTTGTACGAGCATGACGCATCGTACTGCCTATACCGGAGAGTGTTATGGAGATCCTCTACAGCGTCTTTACCGTCTTTTTTAATCAGGTAATGACCAATGCCCCGCTACTGCTGGGTATCGTGACGTGCCTGGGTTATATCCTGCTGCGTAAAAGCGTGAGCGTAATCATCAAAGGCACGATCAAAACCATTATCGGTTTTATGTTGCTTCAGGCAGGTTCAGGCATTTTAACCAGCACCTTTAAGCCCGTTGTCGCTAAAATGTCGGAGGTTTATGGCATTAACGGCGCAATATCAGATACCTACGCCTCAATGATGGCCACCATCGAACGCATGGGTGATGCCTATAGCTGGGTGGGGTACGCCGTGCTGCTCGCACTGGCGCTAAATATCATTTACGTTCTGCTGCGTCGGGTCACTGGCATCCGCACCATCATGCTGACCGGGCACATCATGTTCCAGCAGGCCGGGTTGATTGCGGTTTCTCTCTATATCTTCGGCTACCCGATGTGGACCACCATTATCTGTACGGCGATCCTGGTCTCACTCTATTGGGGAATCACCTCCAATATGATGTTCAAACCGACGCAGGAAGTGACCGACGGCTGCGGTTTCTCTATTGGTCACCAGCAGCAGTTTGCCTCATGGATTGCCTATAAAGTCGCCCCGTATCTGGGTAAAAAAGAGGAGAGCGTTGAAGATCTTAAGCTGCCCGGCTGGTTGAATATCTTCCACGACAATATCGTCTCAACGGCGATCGTAATGACCCTTTTCTTCGGCGCCATCCTGCTCTCCTTCGGGATTGACGTCATCCAGACCATGGCGGGTAAAACCCACTGGACCATCTATATCCTGCAAACCGGCTTCTCCTTCGCTGTGGCGATTTTCATCATCACCCAGGGCGTGCGCATGTTTGTTGCCGAATTGTCTGAGGCCTTCAATGGCATCTCTCAGCGCCTGATCCCCGGCGCGGTGTTAGCGATTGACTGCGCGGCAATTTATAGCTTTGCCCCGAATGCGGTGGTGTGGGGCTTTATGTGGGGCACCATCGGCCAGCTGATTGCGGTGGGCATCCTGGTGGGATGCGGCTCGTCCATTCTGATCATTCCTGGCTTTATTCCAATGTTCTTCTCTAACGCCACTATCGGCGTTTTTGCTAACCACTTTGGCGGCTGGCGCGCGGCGCTCAAGATCTGCCTGATGATGGGCATGATTGAAATTTTCGGCTGCGTGTGGGCGGTCAAGCTCACCGGTATGAGCGCCTGGATGGGGATGGCGGACTGGTCAATTCTGGCACCGCCGATGATGCAGGGCTTCGCCTCTGTCGGCCTCGTCTTTATGGGCGTCATCATCCTGATAGCGCTGGCTTATATGTTCTTCGCAGGCCGTTCGCTGCGGGCTGAAGAAGATGCGGAAAAACAAACAGCAGAAGTTTCTGCTCACTAAGGAGTTTCGATTATGACCGTACGTATCCTGGCTGTGTGTGGCAATGGGCAAGGGAGCTCCATGATCATGAAGATGAAAGTGGACCAGTTTTTAACCCAGTCAAACATTGACCACACGGTGAACAGCTGCGCGGTGGGTGAATACAAAAGTGAACTGAACGGCGCGGACATTATCATCGCCTCTACTCACATTGCCGGTGAGATCAGCGTCGCAGGTAATAAATACGTGGTGGGAGTGCGCAACATGCTGTCACCTGCGGACTTTGGGCCGAAACTGCTGGAAGTGATCAAAGCGCACTTCCCACAAGACGTGAAATAAGGAGGCTCCTGTGAAGCTACGTGATTCTCTGGCTGAGAACAACGCCATCCTTCTTCAGGCCGAGGCCAGTACCTGGCAGGAGGCGGTAAAGCTGGGCGTGAATCTGCTGGTAAAGGCCGATGTGGTCGAGCCGCGCTATTACCAGGCCATTCTTGATGGGGTTGCGCAGTTCGGGCCGTACTTTGTGATTGCGCCGGGCCTGGCGATGCCGCATGGCCGACCGGAAGAGGGAGTTAAAAAAACCGGTTTTGCACTGGTTACCCTAAAAAAGCCGCTGGTATTTAACCACGACGACAACGATCCGGTTGACATTCTGATCACTATGTCGGCCGTTGATGCCAACACCCACCAGGAAGTAGGCATTATGCAGATCGTCAATCTGTTTGAAGATGAAGCCAATTTTGACCGTTTACGCGCCTGCCGTACCGCGCAGGACGTGCTGAATTTAATCGACAACGCCACTGCGGCGGCAGCTTAAGAGGGATTTTAAAATGTCATTACCTATGTTGCAGGTTGCGCTGGATAACCAGACCCTGGCCCACGCTTACGAAACCACCCGTCTGATCGCCGAAGAGGTGGACATCATCGAAGTAGGCACCATTCTGTGTGTAGGGGAGGGCGTGCGCGCCGTGCGTGACCTGAAGGCTCTCTATCCGCATAAAATCGTGCTGGCCGACGCCAAAATTGCCGATGCCGGCAAAATCCTGTCGCGGATGTGTTTCGAAGCTAACGCCGACTGGGTCACGGTGATCTGCTGCGCAGACATCAACACCGCCAAAGGCGCGCTGGAAGTCGCGAAAGAATTTAACGGTGACGTCCAGATCGAACTCACCGGCTTCTGGACATGGGAGCAGGCAGAAGCGTGGCGTGCTGCAGGTATCCAGCAGGTGGTCTATCACCGCAGCCGCGATGCGCAGGCCGCGGGCGTTGCGTGGGGCGAGGCGGATATCAGCGCCGTTAAGCGTCTGGCGGATATGGGGTTCAAAGTAACAGTGACGGGCGGGCTGGCGCTGGAGGATTTACCGCTGTTCGCGGATATTCCGATTCACGTCTTTATCGCCGGCCGTAGCATTCGCGATGCCGCCTCGCCGGTGGAAGCTGCGCGCCAGTTTAAACGTTCCATCGCCCAGCTATGGGGATAAGGAGCGGCTATGTTAAGCAAACAGGTGCCGCTTGGCATTTATGAAAAAGCGCTCCCCACCGGGGAGTGCTGGCTCGAGCGGCTGAAGCTGGCGCAATCGCTGGGGTTCGATTTCGTCGAAATGTCGGTGGATGAGACGGATGAACGCCTTTCCCGCCTCGACTGGGACCGCGAACAGCGCCTGGCACTGGTGAGCGCCATTGCCGAGACCGGCGTGCGCGTGCCCTCGATGTGCCTGAGCGCCCACCGTCGTTTTCCGCTCGGCAGTGAAGATGACGCCGCGCGCGCGCAGGGGCTTGCGATCATGCGTAAAGCGATTCGCTTCGCCCAGGACGTTGGCATCCGCGTTATCCAGCTTGCCGGATATGACGTTTACTATCAGCAGGCCAACAACGAAACGCGCCGTCGTTTCCGTGAGGGGCTGAAAGCGAGCGTTGAAATGGCCAGCCGTGCGCAGGTCACGCTGGCGATGGAGATCATGGATTACCCGCTGATGAACTCCATCAGTAAGGCACTGGGTTATGCCCATTACCTGAATAACCCGTGGTTCCAGCTCTATCCCGATATCGGCAACCTGTCCGCGTGGGATAACGACGTGCAGATGGAGCTGCAGGCGGGTATCGGACATATCGTGGCGGTACATGTGAAAGACACCCGTCCTGGGGTATTCAAAAACGTCCCCTTTGGCAGCGGTGTCGTGGATTTTGAACGCTGTTTCCGGACGCTTAAACAGAGTGGCTATTGCGGGCCTTATCTGATTGAGATGTGGAGCGAAACGGCAGAGGATCCGGCGCGTGAAGTGGCGCAGGCGCGCGACTGGGTGCTTGAGCGGATGGCGCGAGCCGGACTCGGAGAAGAACATCATGCAGCAGCTTAAACAGCAGGTATTTGAGGCAAACATGAGTTTGCCGCGCTACGGGCTTGTCACCTTCACCTGGGGAAACGTCAGCGCTATCGACCGGAGGCGTGGGCTGGTGGCGATCAAACCCAGCGGGGTGGCCTACGAGAGCCTGCGCGTGGATGACGTGGTGATGGTGGATCTCAACGGCAACGTGGTGGAGGGGCAGTGGCGCCCTTCGTCCGATACCGCAACCCACCTGGCGCTGTACCGCCGTTACCCTTCCCTTGGTGGCATAGTGCATACCCATTCGACTCATGCTACCGCCTGGGCGCAGGCAGGGCGGGCGATCCCCGCGCTCGGCACCACTCATGCAGATTACTTTTTGGGTGATATCCCCTGTACCCGGGCCTTAACCGAAGCAGAGGTGCAGGAGGAGTACGAGCACAATACCGGTAAGGTAATCATTGAAACGCTGGGGGACGCTGAACCGCTGCACAGACCGGGAATTGTGGTGTATCAGCATGGTCCCTTTGCCTGGGGAAGTGATACTCACGATGCCGTGCACAATGCCGTGGTCATGGAAGAGGTGGCGAAAATGGCGTGGATTGCCCAGGGCATAAATCCCCACCTGAAGCCCGTTGACAGCTATCTGATGAACAAACATTTTATGCGCAAGCATGGTGCCGATGCTTATTACGGGCAGAAGTAAAAGAAGAAATAAAAAAAAGCCCCCGGGCAGGGGGCTAATCATACTATGACAATTTTTTCGTTGTTGGCTTTCCTGGTGCTAGCGTCAAAGCATTACCGATAGATATCTGCGCTGACGTGCATATTGCCGTTGCTGCCCGGTTCACGGGTGAGCATGACGTGATAATAGCGGGCATCCCGCGCATCGGCTTCTGCATTAATGGCTTCAGTCGCTTCACTTTCCGTCGCGAAGTTATGGTTGATATAAATGACGCCCAGACTTTGCACATCATCCATATTTCTGGCCTGTCGGCCGTCAACCTGAATGGCTGCTGTCGCGTTTGCACTCAGCAAAAGCGCAGCCAGAAAGGCAATGGTGATTTTTTTCATGATATGCGCTCCACGACAAACTACGGTGCGACGATAATCACTGCTTTATTTCGTCCTCAGATAGGGTCTGATTAAAGTGTAAGCACGAATCTCACAGGCTATGGCGACCATTTCTGATGCTGTTGTTCAAAAAATCGCCGCGATCGCCCGTGAGTAATGGTAAATCACCCACTTAGACCAGCTTTGCGCTTTGTGCGAATTATTTGCGCAATCAGCTTGAGTTTCGAAGGGGGCGCAAGTATTATGACGCGTCAATTTTTCAGCCGACCTTTAACACGTTCCTTGCCTCCCCGGGCCTCGGCTGACCCAGACAGGAGGCTGAATAATCCGTAAGGAGCAATTCGATGCGTCATTACGAAATCGTTTTTATGGTCCATCCTGACCAGAGCGAACAGGTTCCGGGCATGATCGAGCGCTACACTGGTGCAATCACTGCAGCAGAAGGCACGATCCACCGTCTGGAAGACTGGGGCCGTCGTCAGCTGGCTTATCCGATCAACAAACTGCACAAAGCTCACTACGTTCTGCTGAACGTTGAAGCGCCGCAGGAAGCGATCGATGAGCTGGAAACTAACTTCCGCTTCAACGATGCCGTTATCCGTAGCATGGTAATGCGTACCAAAAACGCAGTTACTGAAGCATCTCCGATGGTTAAAGCGAAAGACGAGCGCCGTGAGCGTCGCGATGATTTCGCAAACGAAACCGCAGATGATTCTGATGCTGGGGATTCTGAAGAGTAATTTCTGATGACCAACCGTCTGGTGTTGTCCGGTACCGTGTGCAGGACCCCACTTCGCAAGGTCAGCCCATCAGGAATTCCTCACTGCCAGTTCGTGCTTGAGCATCGTTCAGTGCAGGAGGAAGCCGGGTTTCACCGGCAGGCGTGGTGCCAAATGCCCGTTATTATTAGCGGACACGAAAACCAGGCCATTACTCACAGTATAACGGTCGGTAGCGCAGTAACGGTTCAGGGGTTCATCTCTTGCCACAAGGCAAAGAACGGCCTGAGCAAACTTGTTCTGCATGCCGAGCAGATTGATTTGATAGATTCTGGAGACTAGCCAAATGGCACGTTATTTCCGTCGTCGCAAGTTCTGCCGTTTCACCGCGGAAGGCGTTCAAGAGATCGACTATAAAGATATCGCAACGCTGAAAAACTACATCACCGAAAGCGGTAAGATTGTCCCAAGCCGTATCACCGGTACTCGTGCAAAATACCAGCGTCAGCTGGCTCGCGCTATCAAACGCGCTCGCTACCTGTCTCTGCTGCCGTACACTGATCGTCATCAGTAATCGGGCACGGTCCATTAATACGACTTTAAGAGGATAAGGTAATGCAAGTTATTCTGCTTGATAAAGTAGCAAACCTGGGCAGCCTGGGTGATCAGGTAAACGTTAAAGCGGGCTACGCTCGTAACTTCCTGGTTCCACAGGGTAAAGCTGTTCCTGCTACCAAGAAAAACGTAGAGTTTTTCGAAGCACGTCGTGCTGAACTGGAAGCCAAACTGGCTGACGTTCTGGCGGCTGCTAACGCTCGCGCTGAGAAAATCAACGCACTGGGCACCGTTACCATCGCGTCTAAATCTGGCGACGAAGGTAAACTGTTCGGTTCCATCGGTACTCGCGACATCGCTGACGCTGTAACTGCAGCTGGCGTTGACGTTGCTAAGAGCGAAGTTCGTCTGCCGAACGGCGTTCTGCGTACCACCGGTGAGCACGAAGTGGACTTCCAGGTTCACAGCGAAGTCTTCGCGAAACTGGTTGTTAACGTTGTTGCTGAGTAAGTAATTACTCATCACCACGTCGAGACGCCGGCCTTGTGCCGGCGTTTTGCTTTTTAAAGTCACCTCTTGCCTTCTTTGTGACTTGTATGGTGGCTATTCCTTGCGCATTCCCCGATAATAAAATGAAACACTATTTTATCTTTGGGATTTGTCATGGACTCCGCTCTGCCTGCACCGCTTTTCTCTCGCAAAAATATCGTGTTCGCCAGCGCGACGCTGTGCTGTCTGTTATGGGGTAGCTCCTATCCCGCCATTAAAAGCGGCTACGAACTTTTTCACATCGCCACCAACGATATTCCGTCAAAAGTGGTCTTTGCGGGTTATCGCTTTGTGTTTGCTGGCCTGCTATTACTGCTGCTTGCCCTGGCCCAGCGTAAACCGATTGGTCGGCTCAGCCCACGGCAGTTCGGGCAGCTGACGATACTAGGCCTGACGCAAACCACGATTCAGTACACGTTTTTCTATATTGGACTCGCGTACACAACGGGCGCTAAAGGGTCGATTATGAACGCGACCGCCACCTTCTTCAGCGTCATGCTGGCGCACTTTATCTATCAGAACGACAGGATAAGCTATAACAAGGCACTCGGCTGTATCCTCGGTTTTGCCGGGGTGATGATCGTGAACTTTAACAGCGGCTTGCAGGACTTCCACTTCGTCTGGAACGGAGACGGTTTTGTGGTGCTGGCGGCGTTTATTCTTTCGGCCGCCACGCTGTACGGAAAACGCATTTCTCAGACGGTGGATCCGATGGTGATGACCGGCTGGCAGCTGGCGATTGGCGGAGTGCTGCTGGTGGCAGGGGGCTATATTACCGGCGGGACGCTGGCCGTACCCAGCGTTAAAGCAGTGGCAATCCTTGGCTATCTGACCCTGCTCTCCTCGGTGGCATTTGCGCTGTGGAGTTTGCTGCTGAAACATAATCGCGTCAGCATGATCGCACCCTTCAACTTTTTAGTACCGGTTGCCGGAACCGTGCTCTCTGCCATTTTCCTGGGTGAGAATATCCTGGAGATAAAATATGCCGTGGCGCTGGTGCTGGTCTGCTCGGGGATCTGGTGGGTTAACAAAGTCAGTGAAAAACCGGCCCGGTAAGCAAAACGCCACCGGGCACACAGCTATTTCGCGCGGACGAAGCTGCCGTCAGACTGGCGGGTAAACAGCACCTGCTGACCATTTCCGCTGTCAATGGTCAGCCCTGTCACCACGCCGCTCGCATTCTGGCGAATTTGCACCATCTGGCCGTTTTGCAGATTGCTCAGCGGCTTGCCTGCCCCCTCAACCTGCGCCATCGCATAGACATCGGTGGCAGGCAGGTTGTGATCGCGGAACAGCTGCGCCAGGGTTTTACCCGGCTCTACCCGGTAAGTACGCCACTGCTGCTCAATACCGGGAGGGGACTGCTGGGATTGCACCGGCGCGGCAGCCTGCTCCTGCGGTTGCTCTTCCTGAATCGGCTCCGGCTCAACAGGGGCGACCTGGCCGGGATCGTTTGAGGGTGACACCAGCTGCGTCTGCATTGGCTGCGTATCTGGCTGCGGCTGCGTCTGCGAACGGAAGTCCAGCTCGGCATCGCGACGAACGGGCGTTGTCGCGCTGTCGTCAGCGCCAGGCAGCAGAAAACCGATAATCACCAGCAGCGCGCCGATAATAATGCCTCTGCGGTGCAGGGGCGGCAGGGGATCCATGAAGCGAAAGTGGTCCGGCGCATGCCAGATTTTCATCAGGGTAGGTTTTAGTTCAAATGGCCCGGGCATGGCTCTCCTCCTGCTCCGCGTCTTTTTTCCTGTCCCGAGAAGTATAGTTTGCTAACTGCCTGATGAGCGTAACAAAGCCGGCTTCCGTGACACGCATTCGGGAAAAATCCAGATAGTCTCTATTGTTTCCGTTTCGTCGCAATTTGTCATCTTTCCATAAGACAAAGTTTTACCGGATGGGAGGTGGCTGTTATGCTGCCCGCTACTTTAAATGTGATGGAAGGAAATCCCATGACCACCCCGACTTTTGACACAATCGAAGCGCAGGCAAGCTATGGCATTGGTTTGCAGGTAGGACAGCAGCTGAGCGAATCAGGTCTGCAGGGTCTGTTACCTGAAGCGCTGGTGGCGGGAATCGCCGATGCGCTGGAAGGTAAGCAGCCAGCTGTTCCGGTAGATGTGGTTCACCGCGCGCTGCGTGAAATCCACGAACGTGCTGACGCTGTACGTCGTGCGCGTTTCGAAGAGATGGCTGCAGCAGGCGAGAAATTCCTCGAAGAGAACCGTGAGCGTGAAGGCGTGAACAGTACCGAAACTGGCCTGCAGTTCCGCGTGCTTACTCAGGGTGAAGGCGCTATCCCGGCCCGCACCGACCACGTTCGCGTGCACTATACCGGTAAACTGATCGACGGTACCGTGTTCGACAGCTCTGTCGCCCGCGGCGAACCGGCAGAATTCCCGGTAAACGGCGTGATCCCAGGCTGGATCGAAGCCCTGACCCTGATGCCGGTCGGTTCTAAATGGGAACTGACTATCCCGCAGAACCTGGCCTATGGCGAGCGTGGCGCTGGCGCGTCTATTCCGCCATTCAGCACCCTGGTCTTCGAAGTCGAGTTGCTGGAAATCCTGTAAGCGACCGGTCGTACCCCTCTCCCCTCCCGGGGAGAGGAAAAACAGTTAATAAACCTATAGTTACGTGCCAATCAACAGATTATCTTGCAAAAGGACACAGTCAGTGTATTTTTGTGAGCTGTTTTGCGTAGCTTAAGTGATTTAGCACTCAGTTTTAACGTCTTGTTAACATAATATTTAAATCATAGTATTCATCCCGCCGATTCTTACCTAATATCGATGAGTCCTTAATCGGGGACCGTCGCTTTTCGACGTAATAAAGGGCCAGAAGAGCCTAAACAACACAGGCAGTAACAACAGGAAAACATCACATGGTAGATCAGGTAAAAGTCGTTGCCGACGAAGAGGCACCGGCTGAACAGTCGCTACGGCGTAATCTCACAAACCGTCATATTCAGCTTATCGCAATCGGGGGTGCTATCGGCACCGGGCTGTTTATGGGGTCAGGCAAAACCATCAGTCTTGCCGGGCCGTCGATCATTTTTGTCTATATGATCATCGGCTTTATGCTCTTTTTCGTGATGCGGGCAATGGGAGAGTTGCTGCTCTCGAATCTCGAATACAAATCCTTCAGCGACTTTGCCTCCGACCTTCTCGGGCCGTGGGCGGGCTACTTTACCGGCTGGACCTACTGGTTCTGCTGGGTAGTTACCGGAATGGCCGACGTCGTCGCCATTACCGCCTATGCGCAGTTCTGGTTCCCGGGGCTGTCCGACTGGGTGGCCTCGCTGGCTGTCATCATTCTGCTGCTGAGCCTGAACCTCGCCACCGTGAAAATGTTCGGTGAGATGGAGTTCTGGTTCGCGATGATCAAAATTGTTGCCATCGTGGGCCTGATCGTGGTCGGCCTGGTGATGGTAATGACGCACTTTACCTCCCCGAGCGGCGTGCAGGCCTCGTTCACCCATCTGTGGAACGACGGCGGCTGGTTCCCGAAAGGGCTGAGCGGGTTCTTTGCCGGCTTCCAGATCGCGGTCTTTGCCTTCGTAGGGATTGAGCTGGTAGGCACCACGGCCGCAGAAACCAAAGATCCAGAGAAATCTCTGCCGCGGGCGATTAACTCGATTCCCGTGCGTATCATCATGTTTTACGTCTTTGCGCTGATCATCATTATGTCGGTCACGCCGTGGAGCTCCGTCGTGCCAAGCAAAAGCCCGTTCGTTGAGCTGTTTGTGCTGGTCGGTTTACCGGCGGCGGCGAGCCTGATCAACTTCGTGGTGCTGACCTCAGCGGCCTCTTCGGCCAACAGCGGGGTCTTCTCGACCAGCCGGATGCTCTATGGTCTGGCCCAGGAAGGCGTGGCGCCGGGCGCATTCGCTAAGCTCTCTAAACGTGCGGTACCGGCGAAAGGGCTGACCTTCTCCTGCATCTGCCTGCTGGGCGGGGTGGTGATGCTCTACGTGAACCCGAGCGTGATTGGCGCGTTCACCATGATCACCACGGTCTCTGCGATCCTGTTTATGTTCGTCTGGACCATCATCCTGTGCTCGTACCTGGTGTACCGCAAACAGCGTCCACACCTGCATGAAAAATCCATCTACAAGATGCCGCTGGGCAAGCTGATGTGCTGGGTCTGCATGGCGTTCTTTGTCTTTGTGCTGGTACTGCTGACGCTGGAAGAGGATACCCGTCAGGCGCTCATCGTTACGCCGCTGTGGTTCATCGCACTGGGGCTGGGCTGGCTGTTTATCGGTAAGAAAAGAATGGCAGGCGTAAGGTAAAAGCAAAACGGCAACTTCGGTTGCCGTTTTTAGTTTTTGCACCCTCCCCCTGTAGGAGAGGGCCGGGGTGAGGGCATCAGGTCGCTTCGGCTTTTTTTATTCCCCGGCCAGCGCCCGCGGGAACAGCACATTATTCTCCAGACTGATGTGTTCCATCAAATCGTCGATCATCTCGTTAATGCCGTTGTACATGGCGCGCCAGGTGGTGCAGGCATCCGCTGGCGGGGTGACGTTATGGGTAATGTGTTTGATGACTTCGACCAGTTCACCGGCGTCGTCGTGCTCGCTCTCCATCACGCTGATAGGCCCCATCGCCTGACTGCCCATTCCCTGCTTGATCATCGGGAACAGGATCTGCTCTTCTTTCATCATGTGGCTGGAGAGCTCTTCATGCAGCAGGGTCAGGTTTTTCGCCAGGCCGCGCGGAACAGAGGCTTTCTGGGCATGGACGCGTTCAACTTTGGTGGCCTGCAGGATCAGCTCCGGCAGCTGTTCGCGGTGGCGGTCATGGAAGCGCACAATAATGTGGTCGATGATCTCTGCCAGCGCCACGCTGCGCCAGTCTTTTTCCAGCGGCTGCTCGGCCAGTTTCGTCAGTTCAGCTTCGATGAGGTCCAGATCCAGCTCCTTACGCGATGCGGCACGCGCCAGGGTTTGCTTACCGCCGCAGCAGTAATCCATATCGTATTTACGAAACAGCGCCGAAGCGCGTGGGATGGAGAGCGCCAGCTCGCCTAAAGGTTGGTCGCGGAAGGCCATGGTCGTTACCTCATCGTTATTTGATAAGATGCATTTTAAATGCATCTTTAAGGCAAGGCTATAACCCTTTATAGGCAGGGGTAAAAAAGCGAAGCAGATCACAAAAAAAAGCTGATTTAACCCTATGAATGGATTTAAAAAACGGGTTTAGAAACTTTTTAAAGGCGGAGATACGGTAAACAACCCGCCATGCCTGCCGATAGATACAGGTCAGACAATACCTGCATATAAAAAAGGCAAAGCATGTTTAAACGTATAAAAGTGATAACCCTTCTGATTTCGGTGCTGCTGGCGCTCGGGATCATGCAACTGATCTCCGCCGGCATTTTCATCAACGCGCTTAATAACGACAAAGAGAACTTTACCGTTTCTCAGGTCTCCAGCCAGAACGTGGCCGAATTCACCGACGCATGGATCAGCCTTAACCAGGCACGTGTCACCCTGAACCGCGGCATGCTGCGCCTGCAAAGCAGCATGGCTTCGCAGATCAACGGCGGTCAGCTGAACGAGCTGGTTACCACGGCGAAAAATCTGCTGGCAGACGCCCAGGCCCATTACGACAAATATTACGCGCTGCCGGAAACGCCGGGTCTGGACGAAAAACTCTCCAGCCAGCTGGAAGAGCAGTACCGCATCTATTCCGCCACCCTGACCCAGATGAACCTTCTGCTCTCCCAGGGCAATCTGGAAGATATGTTTAAGCAGAACGCCGAGCAGAAGCAGACCGCAATGCAGAAAGTCTATCGTGAGTGGCGCCAGGCTCAGGCAGCCCTTACCGATAAAGGTATTCAAGATAACGAAAGCGACTACAAACGTATCCTGTGGATCCTTTCCGGGATGATGCTTCTGGTGATCGCCGTGATTGTCTCCAGCTGGATCGCTATGCGCCGGGTACTGCTGCTGCCGCTGCAGGAGGTCATTGCTCATATCCGCGCTATCGCCGCAGGCGACCTGACGCAGCCTATCGATGCCCAGGGCAAAAACGAAATGGCGCTGCTGGCGCATAACGTGCAGGAGATGCAAAAGGCACTGTCGAACACCGTAGGCGTGGTGCGCGAGGGCTCCGACACCATTTATACCGGCGCGGGCGAAATCTCCGCAGGCAGCAACGATCTCTCTTCCCGCACCGAGCAGCAGGCGGCCTCTCTGGAAGAGACCGCCGCCAGCATGGAACAGCTGACCGCCACCGTGAAGCAGAACGCCGATAATGCCCGTCAGGCGTCGCGCCTGGCGCTGGATGCTTCAAGTACCGCGAAAAAAGGCGGAAACGTGGTTGAAGGCGTGGTGCGCACTATGGACGAGATCGCCAACAGCTCCAGCAAAATCGCCCAAATCACCAATGTGATTGACGGCATCGCCTTCCAGACCAACATTCTGGCACTGAACGCGGCGGTAGAAGCGGCGCGTGCCGGGGAGCAGGGTCGCGGGTTTGCAGTAGTGGCAGGGGAAGTGCGTACCCTGGCCCAGCGCAGCGCCCAGGCGGCGAAAGAGATTAAAGGGCTGATTGATGACTCTGGCGCCCGCGTCAGCGCCGGTTCCGCGCTGGTGAATGAGGCTGGAGAGACGATGGCGGAAATTGTCAGCGCCGTCACCCGCGTCACCGACATTATGGGCGAAATCGCTTCCGCCTCTGATGAGCAAAGCCGTGGGATCGATCAGGTGGGTCAGGCGGTGGCCGAGATGGATCGCGTGACCCAGCAGAACGCCTCGCTGGTTGAGGAGTCTGCGGCAGCCGCGGCAGCGCTGGAAGAGCAGGCGGCACGCCTGAACGAGGCGGTGGCGGTATTTAAGATTACGAAGGGCCAGGCCGCTAAGGCCGCGCCGGTGAAAACTTATACCGCAAAAGCGAAGCCGGTGCAGGCGACGACGGACGCTAACTGGGAGACCTTCTGACAGATGCCGGGTGGCGCTAACGCTTACCCGGCCCGGGAAGCATGCGGCCTGTTGCCCTCACCCCAACCCTCTCCCACCGGGAGAGGGAGCACACATTAAAAACGGCAACCCTGGGGTTGCCGTTTTGCTTTTACCTCGCCGCCGGGCATTTTCACGGTTGTGATACCGGAATTACCCTCGGTTTTTCCGGTTTCGCGCTCACCGCAATCACCACCCCCACTACCAGCAACACAATCCCCGTACCGGTAAGCAGTGGCGGCAGGCTCTGACGCATCAGGAAGGTATAGAGCAGACCGGCCAGGGTTTCGAAGACAATCAGCGGCCCTAAAATTACCGTCGGCAGTTTCTGGCTGGCGACGTTCCAGCACAGCGCTCCCACCCACGAGCAGCAGACGGCAATCGCCACCATCAGCCCGAGAAAGACCCACGGACGTGGACCCAGCGGCAGGGAAAAGTCCGGCTGCTGCACGTTCAGCCATGCGCAGGCGGCGAGATATCCCAGCACGGAGACCGGCAGCGTCACCAGCGCCTGGGCGGTGGCCCACATCATCGGATGCTTGTCGGGATTCTCCCGCAGCCAGCGGGCATTGCGCAGGGCATACCATGCCCAGCAGATCACTGAAACGGACGCCAGCAGGATCCCGGAGACATAGCGCCAGCCGCTGACCCCGGCCATGCCGTGACGCAGCTCGGCAATATTCACGCACACCAGCCCCAGGGTAATCGCCGCCAGGCCAGGCACCATCTTTGACCACGCCAGCTTGCCATCGCGCTGGCTGTAGAGCAGATTGGCAAACACCGGGATCACCACCGGCAGGGTGCCGATGATCATCGTCGAAACGGGGGCCCCGGTGCGCTGGATGGCGCTTGCCAGGCAGACGTAATAGATCAGGTTGCCCATCATGGTCAGCGACAGCGCGGTCAGCCAGTCCTGACGCTTAAGCTGGCGTAACCGGGCGCGGCCCAGCCAGGCGATAGGCAGGGCGATCAGCCCCAGCGCCAGATAGCGCCCCATCGACTGCAGTGCCGCCGGGTATTCCGGCACAATCAGCGGGCCGACAAAAATCAGCCCCCACATTAACCCCGCAAGCAGGGCATACAATACGCCGCTAATCATTTTTCCATCCATCTTCTCTTAACCTGCTGGCAGTGTAGAAAGGCAAAGGGGAGGCGTATTGTATGAGATTGCGCATTAGCGCTGCGTCACCTGTTTCTGGTAGCGCACCGGCGTAATGCCATAGCGACGGGTAAACGACCGGGTAAGATGCGACTGATCGGTCAGGCCCGTCGCGGCGGCCACCTCTGCCGCCGGAAGACCCTGGGTGAGAAAGGCTTTGGCGCGCCACAGGCGGATGGCCATCAGCATCTGGTGCGGCGTGACGTGAAAATGGGCTTTGAACTGACGCTGAAAATGGTACGGACTGAGCGACACCACCTGCGCCAGCTCATCAAGGGTCAGGGCATGCATATAGTTGTCATGCAGATAGTCGCGCACGCGCTCAAAGCGATGCGCCCCTTCGCGCAGAACCGGCGCATGCCGCGCAAGCGGCTGGAACGTATCAATCAGATCCAGCAGTAAGCCTTTTTGCGCCAGCGGATCGTCGGTGTGCCACAGGCCATAGATCAGCTGACAAATCTGCTGCGAACGGCCGGGATCGTGGCGGGTGACGTCGCTGAACCACCAGTGACGGATGCCTGTCACCTCCTCAAGCAGATCCGGTTCGAGATAGATCATCCGGTAGCGCCAGCCGTCAGCGGTTTCGGCCTCCCCGGTGTGTAGCTCATCAGGATTCATGGTGACGACGGAGTGCACCGGGGCGACGTACTGCGTCCCACGGTAGCGAAAGCGTTCGGCACCGGCTTCGATGGCACCGATCCCAAAGGCTTCGTGAGTATGTGGCTCAAAGGCGTAACGGGAGATATGCGCGTGGTACAGCTCTACACCCGGCACCTGCGCCAGATGGCGAAAGCGCGCGCTGTCTCTCTCATCAAAGAACTGTTCGGGTACGCCTTGCACGGTGAGCCTCCTCGCGGGTCAGAGTGTCATTATCAGAGATGACCCGCGGGGATGCCACATTAATTAACCACATTTTAACAATTACAGGATGCGCTTCACGCTCTCTGCAAGTGAAGTCGTCGGGCGGCCCAGCAGCGCGCTCAGGGCGCGGTTGTCATCAAACAGACCCCCTTTCGAGGCGCCAGTGTCGGAGTCAGCCAGCATATCTGCCAGACCCGCTGGTAAACCAGCCCCCTTCAGCGCGGCGGCAAAATCGGCTTCGCTCAGATTCTGATAGACCACGTTTTTACCGCTCTGGCGGCTGAGTTCGGCTGCCAGTTGTCCTAATGTCCACGCATGGTCGCCTGCCAGCTCATATACTTTACCGGCATGCCCCTCTTCGCTGATGACGCGGGCGGCGGCGGCGGCATAGTCAGCCCGGGTGGCGGAGGCGATTTTGCCTTCGCCGGCGGCACCAATAAACACGCCGTGTTCCAGCGCAGGCGGGACGCTGGCAAGATAGTTTTCGGTGTACCAGCCGTTACGCAGCAGGGCGTAAGGAATGCCCGATGCGGCCAGCGCACTTTCGGTGGCGACGTGCTCCACGTGCAGGCCCAGCGGCGAGGTGTCGGCGTGCAGCAGGCTGGTATAGGCGATAAATTTCACCCCGGCCGCCTTTGCGGCGTTAATGACGTTCTGGTGCTGCGGCGCGCGCTGACCCACTTCGCTGGAGGAGATCAGCAGCAGTTTGTCCACGCCCGCAAGCGCGGTAGTGAAGGCCGCCTGGTCGGTATAGTCGGCCTGACGGACGCTCACGCCCCGCTGGCTCAGTGCCTCAGCCTTTGACGGGTTACGGACTATGGCGACCAGCTGACTGGCCGGAACGGTTTTCAGCAGCTGTTCAATAACGAGTTGGCCAAGCTGGCCGGTCGCGCCGGTGATTGCGATCATGATGAATATCCTTCGTATCGGGTGACTGTTGTGGCACACTATCACTCAAGCTAACTTTTAGTAAGTACGTACAAAAAGGTAAGTATGAAATGACCAGCCCAACCCTCAGCGAGCAGCTGCGCGACGGCAATCTTTTCGCCGAGCAGTGCCCTTCCCGGGATGTACTCAAGCATGTGACCAGCCGCTGGGGCGTGCTGATTCTGGTGGCGCTACGTCAGGGAACGCATCGCTTCAGCGATCTGCGGCGCAAGATGGGCGGGGTCAGCGAGAAGATGCTCGCCCAGTCGCTGCAGGCGCTGGAGCAGGATGGTTTTATCAATCGGGTGTCGTATCCGGTGGTGCCTCCGCACGTGGAGTACAGCCTGACGCCACTGGGGGAAGAGGTGAGCGAGAAGGTGGCGGCGCTGGCCGACTGGATCGAGCTGAATTTGCCGCAGGTGATGAGCAACAGGGGAGACTCTGCGGCCTGATGCCCTCACCCTGACCCTCTCCCACAGGGAGAGGGTACAAACACTAAAAACGACAGCGTGCTTTTACCTGCTTAAATCCACCTGATAAATCGCAAAGCCGATCTCATCGGTGGCGACCTGCTGCATCGGGTACCGTGCTTTCTCTTTAATAAACGCCGCCGCTTTTTCCGATGGCGCGGTCTCAAAGCGAATATCCAGCTTCACATCGCTGTGGATGGGGGCCAGACGCCAGTTGTTGTCCGCTGCCGGATGGATTTCGCCGCTCTTCTTCGACTGCTCGCCAATCCACGCCGCCAGCACCGAGCGGTTCTCATCCGGTGAGGCGAAGGCGATATGGCTGTCGCCGGTCCCGGCAAACTTTCCGCCGTAGGCGCGATAGTTATTGGTCGCGACCAGGAATGTCGCTTTCGGATCAATCGGCTTCCCGTTAAAGGTCAGGTTTTTAATGCGCTCCGCCTCTGCATTCACCACCTGGCATTCGCCGTCATATTTCGCCGGCTGCGAGACGTCAATCTGGTATTCCACCCCGTCGATCACGTCGAAGTTATAGGTGCGGAAACCGTCCCAGTTAATCAGCGATTGCGGTCTGGCGCTGGTCGGGTCGATCTGGTTGAACTGTCCGGCTGAACACTCCAGCCACTCTTTCACCTCCTGACCCGTGGCTTTCACCACCACCAGGGTGTTCGGATAGAGATAGAGATCGGCGGCGTTGCGGAAGGTCAGCTGGCCTTTTTCCACTTCGACGTAGCTGGCCGGATCGTTTTTACGCCCCCCCACTTTAAACGGCGCGGCGGCAGAGAGCACCGGCAGTTTCGCCAGGTCCGGGTCGCCCTGAATATAGCGCTCCACGTAGGCTTTTTGCGCCATATTGACCACCTGCACGGTAGGATCGTCCTGCACCAGCGACAGGTAGCTGTACATGTTGTCGGCGGATTTACCGATCGGTTTGCTGACGAACTCGCGGGTGGCGTCGTGATCGTGCTTCAGCACCCCGACGATGTTTTTATCCTCGCCCACCAGCGCTTTTTTGGCCGCCAGATCGTAAATCGGTCGGGCTTCGGCCTTCGATTGCGTGACCTGCCATTTGCCGCCGTCATTATTCAGTACCAGATCAACCACCCCGAGGTGATCGCCCCACATGCCCGGCATCACTGCGGGCACGCCGTTCAGGGTTCCTTTAGCAATATCGACCCCTTTAATGCTGGCAAAATCTTTGCCCGGGAATACCGCATGAGCGTGGCCGAAGAGAATGGCATCCACCCCTTTTACTTCGCTGAGGTAGTAGACCGAATTTTCAGCCATGGCCTGGTAAGGGTCGGCAGAGAGGCCCGAATGGGCCACTACCACCACCAGATCGGCACCGTTTGCGCGCATCTCCGGCACATACTTGCGTGCGGTTTCGGTAATGTCGTTGACCGTCACTTTCCCGCTCAGGTTGGCCTTATCCCAGGTCATGATCTGCGGCGGCACAAAACCGATATAGCCGATCTTCAGGGTCTGCGGTTTCCCGTCCTGATCCACCACCGACGTCTCTTTAATCAGGTAGGGGGTAAACAGCGGCTTTTGGGTCTTAACGTCGATGATGTTGGCGTTAACGTACGGGAATTTGGCCCCTGACAGCGCCATATGCAGATAGTCCAGCCCGTAGTTAAATTCGTGGTTCCCCAGGTTGCCCACCGCGTAATCCAGCGTGTTCAGCGCTTTGTAAACCGGGTGCACATCGCCCTTTTTCAGACCCTTCGCCGCCATATAATCGCCAAGCGGACTACCCTGAATTAAGTCGCCGTTATCGACCAGCACGCTGTTTTTCACTTCGCTACGGGCAGCATGAATCAGGCTTGCGGTGCGTACCAGACCAAATTTTTCCGTTGGGGCGTCTTTGTAGTAGTCGAAGTCCATCATATTGCTGTGCAGGTCGGTCGTTTCCAGAATACGGAGATCTACCGTTGCTGCCTGCACGCTCGCCGCAATCAGCGTCGCCAGGAGCGTTGCGCTAAACTTAATCATCAGAGGAGTCCTTTTATTCGATCCAGACCACAAAAGAATATGTATCTATATTTTTTTGCTTACAGAATTGTGAATCCTGCCAGAAAAAGGTGCCCTGAAACCGGAATTGCTTCACAGATAGCGGATTTATTCACAATGCGATATAAATAAAACAACGAGTTATACCCACTGTGATAACAAAGAGGTGGAGAATGTTAGATAAAATTTGTCAGCTCGCACGGGAAGCGGGCGAGGCCATTATGCAGGTCTACGATGGCAAGATCCCAATGGACACGATCCGTAAAATTGACGACTCCCCGGTGACCGCAGCCGATCTCGCGGCACACGGGGTAATCCTGCGGGGCTTACAGGCGTTGACGCCCGATATCCCGGTGCTTTCCGAAGAAGATCCGCAGCCCTGGGACGCGCGTCAGCACTGGCAGCGTTACTGGCTGGTTGACCCGCTGGACGGCACCAAAGAGTTCATCAAACGTAACGGTGAATTCACGGTGAATATTGCCCTGATTGATAAAGGCAAAGCGGTGCTGGGCGTGGTGTATGCCCCGGTACTGAAGGTGATGTACAGCGCCGCCGAAGGGAAAGCCTGGAAAGAGGAGTGTGGGGTGCGTAAGCAGATTCAGGTGCGTGACGCCCGGCCGCCGCTGGTGGTGATCAGCCGCTCACACTCGGATAACGAACTTGAAGAGTATCTGCATCAGCTGGGTGAACACCAGACGACGTCGATCGGTTCATCGCTGAAGTTCTGTCTGGTAGCAGAAGGGCAGGCGCAGCTCTATCCCCGTTTTGGGCCGACCAACGTCTGGGATACAGCGGCGGGCCATGCCGTTGCCGCCGCGGCCGGGGCTCATGTTCACGACTGGCAGGGCAAGCCGCTCGACTACACCCCGCGTGAATCCTTCCTTAATCCGGGCTTCCGGGTCTCGCTTTACTGACCGAGCAGCTTGTGCAGCAGGGCAACCACCTGCTGCACCTCTTCCTGGGTCAGCGCGCCGTCTTTCGCCCACTGCACTTTACCGTCTTTATCCAGTACGACGACCGCAGAACTCTCTTCTTTCAGCTGCCAGGCACCACGCGCCGCGCCGTTGCTGTCGACGATGAACTGTGACCACGGATAGAGCTTTTTATTGCTCTCCAGGCTGCTGCGCACGAACATTCCCGAGCCCGGTATCGCATCATCGGTGTTCACCACGGTAGTGGTCTGATAAGTATCTTTTGGTAAATGTGCCGATTTGATCGCTTCAATCAGGGTTGCGTTTTTCTCTTTTGCCGAGGTGCGACCGGCAATATGTAGCACCACTCGCACTTTCCCAGGAAGCTGCGCGCTATTCCAGGTTTTGTAGCTAAACTCATTATTGTCGAGGATCAATTCTCCCCGGTCGGCAATGCCCACCGGCGGCACACGTTGTCCTTTCTCAAAATTTTGTGCGGAAGCCATCAATGGCAGTATCAGGCAGGCCGTTGCCAGAATGGTACGTAAGGTCATGGTGTTTTCCTTGTTTTTAGCAGGTGATCCGACCACTTGGTCTGACGTTTTAATCATAAGTGCGATTGCGGCGGTTTACCCGCAATCCCGGTGCCAGATTGCGGGGGAACGCACATAACTGCGCAAAAACGATGGCATATACTGCCCGTTAGTTACCATTGCAAAGAATATTCTGATTATTTGTCATCAAAAGGTAAATAAACTTATGCACACTGGGTATCACTGTTTTTCTGGACTATAGTCATTGGGCAATAAATTTGCGCTCCAGAGGGTCGGCCCGATTGTGGTGCCGCAAGAGCGTATGATTCGCAGGAGATAATAGAATGAAAATTTTCCAACGCTACAATCCGCTTCAGGTAGCGAAATACGTAAAAATCCTGTTCCGTGGACGGTTGTATATCAAGGATGTTGGCGCTTTTGAATTTGATAAGGGCAAGATCCTTATCCCGAAAGTGAAGGATAAGCAGCACTTGTCTGTGATGTCCGAAGTCAACCGTCAGGTTATGCGTCTGCAAACTGAGATGGCTTAACCAACGTGCTATGCAGTAA
Organism: Leclercia adecarboxylata; assembly: GCF_035787115.1. Lineage (GTDB taxonomy): Bacteria > Pseudomonadota > Gammaproteobacteria > Enterobacterales > Enterobacteriaceae > Enterobacter > Enterobacter adecarboxylatus_E. The sequence goes on from NZ_JALKTL010000003.1 coordinate 212,571, forward strand.
AAAAAACGGCTCCCGATGGGAGCCGTTGATGTTTCTGGCTTAGGCCGAGGCGTTCTCTTCGGCGTCCGGCAGTTTTGGCACTAACACCGTCGGTTTGTTGTCGATACGCGTCACCAGCAGCTGATCGATGCGGTAGTTGTCGATATCCACCACCTCGAACTTATAGCCGGAAAACTTCACCGAGTCGGTGCGTTTCGGGATCTTACGCAGCATAAACATCATAAAGCCGCCAATGGTCTCGTAGTTGCCCGACTGTGGGAACTCGTCAATGTCCAGCACGCGCATAACGTCGTCGATGGGCGTACCGCCATCCACCAGCCACGAGTTCTCATCGCGCGCCACAATCTGCTCTTCCAGACCCTGGCCCACCAGATCGCCCATCAGGGTGGTCATCACGTCGTTCAGAGTGATAATACCCACCACCAGCGCGTACTCGTTCATGATCACCGCAAAGTCTTCTCCGGCAGTTTTGAAACTTTCCAGCGCTTCGGAGAGCGTCAGGGTGTCCGGGACAATCAGCGTATTGCGGATCTGCACGCCGCTGTTCAGCGTCAGGCTCTGGTTCGCCAGCACGCGGTTCAGCAGGTCTTTGGAGTCAACATAGCCGATGATATGATCGATATCTTCATTACAGACCAGGAATTTGGAGTGCGGATGTTCCGCCACCTTGGTCTTAAGGCTCTGCTCGTCTTCGTGCAGATCGAACCAGATCACGTTCTCACGCCCCGTCATGGATGACGGCACGGTACGGGATTCCAGCTCAAATACGTTCTCGATCAGCTCATGCTCCTGTTTACGCAGTACCCCCGCCAGCGCACCGGCTTCGAACACCGCGTAGACATCATCAGAGGTGATGTCATCTTTGCGCACCATTGGCAGCTTAAACAGGCGGAAAATGGTATTAGCCAGCCCGTTAAAGAACCACACCAGCGGGCGGAACACGAAGAGACAGAAGCGCATCGGGTTGATGATGCGCAAAGCCACGGCTTCTGGCGCAATCATACCGATGCGTTTCGGGGTCAAATCGGCAAACAGAATAAACAGGCCCGTCACCAGCGAGAAGGAGAGAATAAAGCTCAGCTGCTCGGAAAGCTCAGGGGAGAAGTATCTTGAGAAGAGGCTGTGAAAGACGGGCGAGAAGGCGGCATCACCCACGATACCGCCAAGAATGGCGACCGCATTGAGGCCGATTTGCACCACGGTGAAGAACATTCCCGGGTTTTCCTGCATTTTCAGGACGCGTTGTGCATTAAGATCGCCATCATCGGCGAGCAGTTTAAGTTTGATTTTACGTGAGGCGGCCAGAGAGATTTCTGAAATTGAGAAAAATGCACTGACAGCGATGAGACAAAGTATTACTAAAATACTGTTTAACATATCTTATCCGGCTTCTCGCCAGATCCTCGGAGGGAAGTTGGTCATACAGGTGTGTAGAGATTTTGAACACCGGTCCGAAGCGGTAGGCCGGTTATTTCAGCGGCTAGTATAGCGTAAATGACTGTAAAGCCGCCAGAGATCACTTTTTGAGCCGGTTTTGCACATAAAAAGGCAAAACCGGCTTACTGTTATGCCAGCTGTGGAGGCAGGCAGACGCCGATGCCGCCGATACCGCAGTAGCCGTACGGATTTTTATGCAGGTACTGCTGGTGGTCATCTTCCGCGTAATAGAAGGGTAAGGCGCTGGTGATTTCGGTGGTCACAGGGCGTTCGTCGCCAGCGGCATGCATCGCCTGCTGGAAGCGCGCCAGGCTGTCACGGGCCGCAGCGTCCTGTTCCGGCGTGAGCGGATAGATCGCCGAGCGGTACTGGGTACCGTGGTCATTGCCCTGACGCATACCCTGCGCCGGGTCATGGTTTTCCCAGAACACCTGCAGCAGCTGTTCGTAGCTGATAATCTTCGGGTCATACACTATGCGTACCGCTTCGGCATGGCCGGTTTCACCGGAGCAGACTTCACGGTAGGTGGGGTTAGGGGTATAGCCGCCGGTGTAGCCTGCCGCGGTGCTGTAGACGCCCGGCAGCTGCCAGAACAGGCGCTCTACGCCCCAGAAGCAGCCCATCGCGAACAGGGCCACCGCCATACCGTCCGGGACGTTGGTCATGGAGTGGTTGTTAACCGCGTGCAGGGTGGCGACTGGCATAGGGGTGTTACGTCCCGGTAATGCATCCGCCTGAGCAACAAGGTGTTTTTTATCAAATAAACTCACGGTGTGGCCTCCGGGTAGGTGATGTTTGGGTTAAGGTTGTCACGACGCGTTTAATTGAACACAATAAATGCGGTGAATGAGTCTAGATTTAAACATAAGAAATATTAGGTCGTTTAACCATTTTTCAACCCGTCAAACGGGTTTTGGGCTTTTGCCGTGATTTGCTGCGGAGCGGCACTTCATATGCTTCCAGGGGTGGAAACAAGGATATTCAGGAGAAAACGTGCCAAAAATCCGCCAGTTATGTTTAGTCAGTGTCTTGCTGACAAGCGGAGTCGCCAGCGCGGCGAATGTTCGTTTGCAGGTTGAGGGGCTATCCGGGGCGCTGGAAAAAAACGTACGCGCACAGCTCTCTACGATCCAGAGCGATGAGGTCACGCCAGACCGTCGCTTTCGCGCTCGCGTGGACGACGCCATCCGCGGCGGTTTAAAAGCGCTCGGCTACTACGAACCGACCATCGACTTCGATTTGCGTCCGCCTCCGGCTAAAGGACGGCAGGTATTGATCGCCCGCGTCAAGCCCGGGGTGCCCGTGCTCATCGGCGGTACGGACGTGGTGCTGCGCGGCGGCGCGCGCACGGATAATGACTACCTTGAACTGCTGAATACGCGGCCAAAAATCGGCACCGTGCTGAATCACAGCGACTATGATGGCTTTAAAAAAGATCTGACCAAAGTTGCGCTGCACAAGGGCTATTTCGACAGTCAGTTCAATAAAAACCAGCTGGGTATCGCCCTCGACAGGCACCAGGCTTTCTGGGATATCGACTACGATAGCGGCGAACGCTACCGCTTTGGTGCCGTCACCTTTGAAGGCTCGCAGATCCGTGACGAATACCTGCAGAACCTGATCCCCTTTAAAGAGGGCGACTATTACCAGTCGAAAGATCTGGCCGAGCTTAACCGCCGCCTGTCTGCCACCGGCTGGTTTAACTCGGTGGTGGTGGCGCCGGAGTTTGATCAAGCGCGACAGACAAAAGTGCTGCCGCTGCACGGCGTGGTATCGCCCCGTACCGAGAACACCATTGAGACCGGGGTAGGCTACTCCACCGACGTCGGCCCGCGGGTAAAAGCGACGTGGAAAAAACCGTGGATGAACTCTTACGGCCACAGCCTGACCTCCAACGTCAGTCTCTCTGCCCCTGAGCAGCAGCTCGATTTCAGCTATAAAATGCCGCTGCTGAAGAATCCGCTTGAGCAGTATTACCTGGTGCAGGGGGGCTTTAAACGCACCGATCTGAACGATACCGAAGCGGATTCCACCACCCTCGCCGTATCACGCTACTGGGATCTCTCAAGCGGCTGGCAGCGCGCCATTAACCTGCGCTGGAGCCTCGACCACTTTACCCAGGCCAATGTCACCAATACCACTATGCTGTTCTATCCGGGGGTGATGATCAGCCGGACCCGTTCCCGCGGCGGGTTGATGCCGGACTGGGGAGATTCCCAGCGCTATTCCATCGACTATTCCAATACTGCCTGGGGCTCGGATGTGGATTTCTCCGTGGTTCAGGCGCAGAACGTCTGGATCCGCACCTTCTATGACCGCCATCGCTTTGTGGTGCGCGGCAATCTGGGCTGGATTGAAACCGGCGATTTTGAAAAAGTGCCGCCGGATCTGCGCTTCTTCGCCGGGGGCGATCGCAGCATTCGTGGCTATAAATACAAATCCATCGCGCCTAAAGATGACGACGGTAAGCTGATCGGAGCCTCGAAGCTGGCCACCGGCTCGCTGGAATATCAGTACAACGTCACCGGGAAATGGTGGGGGGCGACCTTTATCGACAGCGGGGAAGCGGTAAGCGACATCCGCCGTAGCGACTTTAAAACCGGCGCAGGCGTCGGGGTGCGCTGGGAGTCACCGGTCGGGCCGATCAAGCTCGATTTCGCCGTGCCGGTAGGCGACAAAGATGAACACGGTTTGCAGTTTTACATCGGTCTGGGGCCTGAATTATGAGTTTATGGAAGAAAATCAGCCTCGGCGTACTGGTATTTATCCTGCTGCTGCTGGGCACCGTTGCCTTTCTGGTGGGGACCACCAGCGGGCTGCATCTGCTGTTTAAGGCGGCAGACCGCTGGGTTCCGGGGCTGGAAATTGGCCAGGTCACCGGCGGCTGGCGCGACTTGCATCTGAAAAACGTCCGCTACGACCAGCCTGGCGTAGCGGTCAACGCCGGGGATCTGCATCTTGCGGTCAAGCTCGGCTGCCTGCGTGACAGCAGCCTTTGCATTAACGATCTGTCGTTAAAAGATGTCTTCGTGACGATAGATTCCAAAAAAATGCCGCAGTCGGAACCGGTCGCAGAAGAGGAGAGCGGGCCGCTGGATCTTTCCACGCCATACCCTATAGCCCTCTACCGGGTGGCGCTGAATAACGTCAACGTCAAAATCGACGACACCACCGTGTCGGTGATGGATTTCACCTCCGGCCTGCGCTGGCAGGAGAAAAACCTGACCTTAACCCCGACCAGCCTGCAGGGGCTGCTGATTGCCCTGCCAAAAGTGGCGGAAGTGGCGCAGGAAGAGATCGTCGAGCCCAAAATTCAGAACCCGCAGCCGGAAGAAAAACCGTTGGGTGAAACCCTGAAGGATCTTTTCTCGAAACCAGTGCTGCCGGAGATGACCGACGTACATCTGCCGCTGAACCTTAATATCGAAGAGTTTAAGGGCGAGCAGCTGCGCCTGACCGGCGATACCGATCTGACGGTCTTTAACCTGCTGCTGAAAGTGAGCAGCATCGACGGCAACATGAAGCTCGACGCGCTGGATATCGATACCAACCAGGGCAGCGTCAACGCCACCGGTAATGCGCTGTTGCAGGATAACTGGCCGGTGAATATCACCCTCAACAGCACTTTGAACATCGACCCGATCAAAGGCGAGAAGGTGAAGCTGAAGGTGGGTGGCGCCCTGCGCGAGCAGCTGGAGTTTGGCGTTAATCTCTCCGGCCCGGTGGACGTGGTGTTGCGCGGCCAGACGCGGCTTGCAGAGGCAGGCCTGCCGCTCAATCTTGAGGTGGTGAGCGAACAGCTGTACTGGCCCTTTACCGGAGAGAAACAGTACCAGGCCGATGACGTGAAGCTGAAGCTCACCGGCAAGATGACCGACTACACCCTGTCGTTCCGCACGGCGGTGAAAGGGGAGGGGCTGCCGCCTGCGGACATCACGCTGGACGCGAAGGGCAACGAACAGCAGATCAACCTTGATAAGCTGACGGTCGCGGCGCTGGAGGGCAAAACCGAGCTGACGGCGCTGCTCGACTGGCAGAAGGCGATCAGCTGGCGCGGGGAGCTGAAACTCACCGGGATCAACACCGCCAGAGAGGTACCGGACTGGCCCTCGAAGCTCGACGGTCTGATTAAAACGCGCGGCAGTCTGTACGGCGGCAGCTGGCAGATGGAGGTGCCGGCGCTGAAAATCACCGGCAACGTGAAGCAGAATAAAGTGGACGTGAGCGGCTCGCTGAAGGGCAACAGCTACCTGCAATGGGTTATCCCGGGCCTGCACGTGGCGCTGGGCCGTAATACCGCCGATATCAAGGGCGAGCTGGGGGTGAAAGATCTCGATCTGGATGCCACCATCGACGCGCCGAATCTCGACAATGCCCTGCCGGGGCTGGGCGGAACCGCGAAAGGGCTGGTTAAGGTGCGCGGCACCGTCGAAGCGCCGCAGCTGCTGGCGGATATCACCGCCAACGGCCTGCGCTGGCAGGAGCTCACCATCGCCCGCGTGCGGGTGGACGGCGACGTGAAATCCACCGATCAGATTGCGGGGCACCTGAACCTGCGGGTCGATCGCATCTCCCAGCCGGGTCTCAACCTCAATCAGGTGACCCTGGAAGCGAAAGGCAGCGAAAAGCAGCACGACCTTCAGCTGCGTATTCAGGGTGAGCCGGTCTCCGGCCAGCTCCATCTGGCGGGCAGTTTTGACCGCGAAGAGACCCGCTGGAAAGGCACCCTGGATAACACCCGCTTCGCCACCCCGGTGGGGCCGTGGTCGTTAACCCGCTCCATTGCTCTGGATTACCGCAACGCGGAGCAGAAAATCAGTATCGGACCGCACTGCTGGACCAACCCGAACGCCGAGCTGTGCGTGCCCCAGACCATTGATGCGGGCGCTGAAGGGCGGGCGGTCGTTAATCTCAACCGCTTCGATCTGGCGATGCTCAAGCCGTTTATGCCGGACACCACCCAGGCCAGCGGCATCTTCAGCGGCAAGGCGGATGTCTCCTGGGATGCCACCAAACCCGGGCTGCCGGAGGGTAACGTCACCCTGGCCGGACGTAACGTGAAGGTGACCCAGGTGGTGAATGACGCCCCGCTGCCGCTGGCGTTCACCACCCTGAATCTCACCGCCGATCTGCATAATAACCGCGCCGAGCTGGGCTGGCTGATCCGCCTCGCCAATAATGGTCAGTTAGATGGCCAGATTCAGGTGACCGATCCGCAGGGCCAGCGCAATCTCGGCGGCAATGTCAATATCCGCAACCTCAACCTGGCGATGGCGAATGCCATCTTCTCCCGCGGCGAGAAGGCGGCAGGCATGCTGAACGCTAACCTGCGGCTGGCGGGCAGCGCCCAAAGCCCGCAGCTGTTCGGCCAGATGCAACTGAACGGGGTGGATATCGACGGTAACTTTATGCCGTTCGATATGCTGCCGAGCCAGCTGGCGATGAACTTCAACGGCATGAGTTCGACGCTTACAGGGACCGTGCGCACGCAGCAGGGGCAGATCAACCTCAGCGGCGATGCGGACTGGAGCCAGCTTGATAACTGGCGCGCGCGCGTGGCGGCTAAAGGCAGTAAGGTGCGGATCACCGTGCCGCCGATGGTGCGTTTAGACGTCTCGCCGGATGTGGTCTTTGAAGCCACGCCGCAGCTGTTCACCCTCGATGGCCGCGTCGATGTTCCCTGGGCCCGTATCGTGGTGCATGAGCTGCCGGAAAGCGCGGTGGGCGTCTCCAGCGATGAGGTGATGCTCAACAACAACCTGCAGCCGGAGGAGCCACAGAGCGCCTCTATCCCAATCAACAGCAATCTGATCGTGCACGTGGGCAACAACGTACGCCTGGATGCCTTTGGGCTGAAGGCCAGACTGACCGGCGATCTGAAAGTCGCGCAGGATAAACAGGGCCTGGGCCTGAACGGGCAGATCAATATTCCGGAAGGGCGTTTCCACGCCTACGGTCAGGATTTGATGGTGCGTAAAGGTGAGTTGCTGTTCTCCGGTCCGCCGGATCAGCCGCTGCTGAATATCGAAGCGATCCGTAACCCGGAAGCCACAGAAGATGACGTGATTGCCGGGGTGCGCGTAACGGGTACCGCGGATGAACCGAAAGCAGAAATCTTCTCCGACCCGGCCATGTCCCAGCAGGAAGCGCTCTCCTACCTGCTGCGCGGACAAGGGCTGGACAGCAATCAGAGCGACAGCGCGGCGATGACCTCAATGTTAGTCGGTCTGGGGGTTGCACAAAGTGGTCAGGTTGTGGGTAAAATCGGCGAGACGTTTGGCGTAAGCAATCTGGCGCTGGACACCCAGGGGGTCGGTGACTCCTCTCAGGTGGTGGTCAGCGGCTATGTACTGCCGGGTCTGCAGGTGAAATATGGTGTGGGGATCTTTGACTCACTGGCGACGCTCACGTTACGCTATCGCCTGATGCCTAAGCTATATCTGGAAGCCGTGTCTGGCGTAGACCAGGCACTCGATTTGCTCTATCAGTTTGAGTTTTAGCAATGCGAATATTTGTCTACGGCAGTTTAAGAACGAAGCAAGGTAACAGCCACTGGATGACTAACGCCCAGTTGCTGGGGGATTACAGTATCGAGAACTACCAGTTGTACAGCCTGGGCCACTATCCAGGCGCCGTTCCGGGGAAAGGAGCAGTACAGGGTGAGGTTTATCGTATTGATAATGCCACGCTTGCCGAACTTGATGCCTTGCGCACAAGAGGCGGGGAATATGCTCGCCAGTTGATCCAGACGCCTTACGGCAGTGCATGGATGTACGTGTACCAACGTTCGGTCGAGGGTCTGACGCTGATTGAAAGCGGTAACTGGTTAGACAGAGACCAGTACTGATATGAATAACGCCACCTTCGGGTGGCGTTGTTTTTTTATACCCCTTCCTGGCGCAGCTTGAAAATCTGCACCGTTTCCAGCAACTGTTCTGCCTGGCGATGCATCGCCTGTGCGGCGGCGGATGATTCCTGCGAAAGCGTCGCATTTTGCTGGGTGGCGGCGTCCATATGGGTGACGGCTACGTTCACCTGATCGATACCGGTGCTCTGCTCGTGGCTGGCTAACGAAATCGCCTCAATCAGTTCACTCACCTTGCTGACGCTGTGCAGGATATCTGCCATAGCCGCGCCTGCCTCTTTGACCTGACCGTTACCTTCATCGATGCGGTTAACGGAGCGATCGATCAGGACCCGGATCTCTTTGGCGGCAGAGGCGGAACGCTGGGCAAGGGCGCGGACTTCCGCTGCCACCACCGCGAATCCGCGGCCTTCGGTTCCCGCCCGGGCGGCTTCAACCGCGGCGTTCAGGGCGAGAATATTCGTCTGGAAGGCAATGCTGTCGATCATGCTGATAATACTGTTGATTTCGCTAGAGAAGTTATGGATTTCATTCATGGTCTGCATGGCACGATCCACCGCTTCCTCCCCCTGGCGCGCCACCTGACGAGCATTGCGGGCAAGATCGCTGGCTGTACGTGAATGCTCAGCGTTGCTTTTTACTACCGAGGTCAGCTCTTCCATTGACGCCGCGGTCTGCTCCAGGGCGCTGGCCTGGGCTTCGTTTCGGGACGAGAGCTCATGGCTCCCGCTGGCGATCTGCGCCGAGGCGGTGGCGATGGTCTCCGTTCCGCTACGCACGCCGGAGACGATGCGGGTCAGGTTGACGTTCATCTCCTGCAGAGCCTGCATCAGCTCGGCTGTCTCATCGCGTCCGGCGACCGTAAAGCGGGACTGTAAATCCCCTGCGGCCACGGTACGGGCGATGCTGACGGCCTGGGCCAGCGGCCGGGTGATGCTGCGAATTAACCACCAGGTCACCAGCATCCCGGCGCCAAGCGTTAACGTCATCGTCAGCACCAGCATCCAGTGGGTCTGCTGCCAGCGCGCCTGATTCTGTTCAGCGATCTGCTGGTGGAGCGCTTTTGCATGCTGCAGCGTTTTTGCCACCACCTCATCGATCATCTTCGTGGGTTCGCGGTCGATGCCGGTGACCTGCTTATCCACCCGCTGGGCGCTGGCCACATCCCCAACCTGATAATCTGCCAGCGCCTTCAGATACTGTTGCTCCAGCCCGGCATGGATCTCACGGGTTGCCAGCACCTCGCGGTTGTCCATGCCGATTTTGGGCAGCAGTTCGCTCAGGTGAGTGAGCAGCGCCTGGGTGGCCTGGCTCTCGCGGCTAAACGCGCTTTTGTATTTATCGAAGGCTTCCTGTCCCTGGGCTCCGCGCAGCAGCGTGTTCTTCCACTCCTGAACCTGGATTTTGAACTGTACCTGGGCGCTGCGCGCGGTGTCGATGCTTTCGGTGATGGACTGCTCCATCGTCATAATCTGTTCCTGCTGCGTCAGGCTGTTGTTGTTAATCGCCAGCCCGCGCAGGCCGGTAAAGAGCGTTGCGAGCAGCAGCAGTGCGGCCAGCAGCCCCAGCCGCTGACCAATGGTAAGGGTGTTGAGTTTCATCTGTAGCAGGTATTTCCCTGGTGAAATAAAGCGATCGTGATCACGTAACGAAGGTATCGACCGACGGCAGGCAGACTTTAAGCGAGCCAAAGGGGGGTAAGGCAGGGGAAATACGCTATCTAACTAATACATCAGGAGAAAACAGCTGTGTGACAGTTTCGTGACAATTGACGGGCACAAAAAAGCCCCGACGCGTCGGGGCTTTTCATGCGTTAAGAATTACTTCTTAGCGCGCTCGAAGGAGGCAACGATTTCAGCTTTAGCGGCTTCTGCGTTGTCCCAGCCTTCCACTTTCACCCATTTGCCTTTCTCGAGATCTTTGTAGTGCTCGAAGAAGTGGGCGATCTGTGCTTTCAGCAGTTCTGGCAGGTCGTTCACATCTTTGATGTGATCGTACTCTTTGCTCAGCTTGGTGTGCGGAACCGCAACCAGCTTCGCATCTTCACCGGCTTCGTCGGTCATTTTCAGTACGCCAACCGGACGGCAGCGGATCACGGAGCCTGGCTGCAGTGGGTACGGCGTCGGGACCAGCACGTCTACCGGGTCACCGTCCAGAGACAGGGTGTGGTTGATGTAACCGTAGTTGCACGGGTAGAACATCGCGGTAGACATGAAACGGTCAACGAACAGTGCGCCGGTGTCTTTGTCGATTTCGTATTTGATAGGATCAGCGTTCGCCGGGATTTCGATAACTACATAGATGTCTTCCGGCAGTTCTTTACCCGCTGGGACGTTGAGTAAGCTCATGTCTGTGTCCTTTAAATGATTGGTAATCAAGTGGCGAGTATTATAGCCAACTGGCGCTGAATGTCTCCGCCTGTTTTCGCCATTCCCTCTGCTCGCCCGCCACTATCAGCACTTTCTCATGACAAGATTATCCATAAACTCAGCCGCATTTTTCATGGGTGAGTGAAAGCGATTACAAACTTGTGATTAACGTTTTATTCACTTTTCCGAAGTGTGATGTAACACACTCCGTTACATCTCGCATTGTCTATAGTTTTTTCGCAGAACATCTTTTACCCAACAATAAACTACCCTACGAGGACGTACTTATGTGGAAGCGCTTACTTCTTGTCACAGCAGTTTCGGCAGCCATGTCGTCTATGGCGATGGCCGCCCCTTTAACCGTAGGATTTGCGCAGGTCGGCTCAGAGTCCGGCTGGCGCGCCGCTGAAACCAACGTTGCGAAGAGTGAGGCCGAAAAGCGCGGCATCACGCTGAAAATCGCCGATGGTCAGCAAAAACAGGAAAACCAGATCAAAGCGGTGCGCTCCTTTATCGCTCAGGGCGTTGATGCCATCTTCATTGCCCCGGTTGTGGCGACAGGCTGGGAACCGGTATTGAAAGAAGCGAAAGATGCCGAAATTCCGGTCTTCCTGCTCGATCGTTCCATCGATGTAAAAGACAAATCTCTCTATATGACCACCGTCACCGCCGACAACGTGCTTGAGGGCAAATTGATTGGCGAATGGCTGGTGAAGCAGGTGGATGGCAAGCCGTGTAACGTGGTTGAGCTGCAGGGCACCGTGGGCGCCAGCGTGGCCATCGATCGTAAGAAAGGTTTTGCTGATGCCATTTCGAAAGCGTCAAACATCAAGATCATCCGTTCTCAGTCCGGTGACTTTACCCGCAGTAAAGGTAAAGAGGTGATGGAAAGCTTTATCAAAGCCGAGAACAACGGCAAGAACATCTGCATGGTTTACGCCCATAACGACGATATGGTGATCGGCGCCATCCAGGCGATCAAAGAGGCGGGTCTGAAGCCGGGCACCGACATCCTGACCGGCTCCATCGACGGCGTGCCGGATATCTATAAAGCGATGATCGACAAAGAGGCCAACGCCAGCGTTGAGCTGACGCCAAACATGGCCGGCCCGGCCTTTGACGCGCTGGAAAAATTCAAGAAAGACGGCACCATGCCAGAAAAAGTCACCATCACCAAATCTACGCTCTATCTGCCTGATACCGCTAAAGAAGAGTTAGAGAAGAAGAAAAATATGGGCTACTAAGGCCTTCGCCCCTCACCCTGGCCCTCTCCCCGGAGGGGAGAGGGAAAAGGGCGGGTTGGGCAGAAAATTAAAGACTGGCACGAATAGTCCCCTCTCCCCTCCGGGGAGAGGGGTAGGGTGAGGGGGATAACACCATGACCACAGACCAACACCAGGAAATCCTCCGCACAGAAGGATTGAGTAAATTTTTCCCCGGCGTAAAAGCGCTGGATAGCGTCGATTTCAGCCTGCGCCGCGGTGAGATCATGGCCCTGTTGGGCGAGAACGGCGCCGGGAAATCAACCCTGATCAAAGCCCTGACCGGCGTCTACCACGCCGATCGCGGCACCATCTGGCTGGAAGGCCACGCCATCTCCCCAAAAAATACCGCCCATGCCCAGCACCTGGGCATCGGGACGGTCTATCAGGAAGTGAACCTGCTGCCGAACATGTCGGTGGCCGACAATCTGTTTATCGGCCGCGAGCCGCGGCGCTTTGGCCTGCTGCGTCGTAAAGAGATGGAGGCCCGCGCCACTAAACTGATGGAGTCGTATGGCTTCTCCCTCGACGTCCGCGAGCCGCTGAACCGTTATTCGGTGGCGATGCAGCAGATTGTCGCCATCTGCCGCGCCATCGATCTCTCCGCCAAAGTGCTGATCCTGGATGAACCCACCGCCAGTCTGGATACCCAGGAGGTGGAGATGCTTTTCACTCTGATGCGCCAGCTGCGCGATCAGGGGGTGAGCCTGATTTTCGTTACCCACTTCCTCGATCAGGTGTATGAGGTGAGCGACCGCATTACCGTCCTGCGTAACGGTGGCTTTGTCGGCTGTCGCGAAACGCGCGAACTGCCGCAAATCGAGCTGGTAAAAATGATGCTTGGCCGCGAGCTGGAGAGCAATGCCCTACAGCGTGCGGGGCGGACGCTGCTCAGCGAGAAGCCGGTGGCGGCGTTCAAAGAGTACGGTAAGAAAGGCACCATTGCGCCATTTGACCTGGAGGTGCGCCCGGGCGAAATCGTTGGTCTGGCGGGACTGTTAGGCTCAGGCCGCACCGAAACCGCCGAGGTGATCTTCGGGATCAAACCTGCCGATAGCGGCACCGCGCTGATCAAAGGTAAACCTCAGACGCTACGCTCCCCGCATCAGGCCTCCAGCCTTGGGATCGGTTTCTGCCCGGAAGACAGGAAAACCGACGGCATTATCGCCGCCGCCTCGGTACGCGAGAACATTATTCTGGCGCTGCAGGCCCAGCGCGGCTGGCTGCGGCCCATTCCCCGCAAAGAGCAAAACGCTATTGCCGAACGCTTTATTCGCCAGCTGGGGATCCGCACCCCGAGCGCGGAGCAGCCGATCGAGTTTCTCTCCGGCGGCAATCAGCAGAAGGTGCTGCTGTCGCGCTGGCTGTTGACCAAACCGCAGTTCCTGATCCTCGACGAGCCAACCCGCGGAATCGACGTGGGGGCCCATGCGGAGATCATCCGCCTGATCGAATCCCTCTGTGCCGACGGTCTGGCGCTGCTGGTCATCTCCTCGGAGCTGGAGGAGCTGGTGGGTTACGCCGATCGGGTGATCATCATGCGCGACCGTCAGCAGGTGGCCGAGATCCCGCTGGACGCGCTCTCCGTTCCGGCCATCATGAACGCCATTGCGGCATAAGGAGTAGATCGTGATGCCACGTTCACTTTCTCAGACCGGCGAGCCGAAGCGCCGTTTCAGCTGGCCCACCGGCACGCCGCAAATCATTGCGCTGTTGCTGGTGTTGCTGGTGGACAGCCTCGTGTCGCCCCATTTTTATCAGATTATCCTCCAGGATGGCCGCCTGTTCGGCAGTCCGATTGATATTTTAAACCGCGCCGCGCCGGTCGCCCTGCTGGCGATTGGTATGACGCTGGTAATTGCCACCGGCGGTATCGACCTGTCGGTCGGCGCGGTGATGGCGATTGCGGGCGCGACGGCGGCATCGATGACCGTGGCCGGACACAGCCTGCCGGTGGTGCTGCTGGCGACCCTCGGCACCGGGGTGCTGGCGGGGTTATGGAACGGCATTCTGGTGGCGATCCTCAAGATACAGCCCTTCGTTGCGACCCTGATTTTGATGGTCGCCGGACGCGGGGTGGCGCAGCTGATCACCTCCGGGCAGATTGTCACCTTTAACGCCCCTAATCTGGCGTGGATCGGCAGCGGCTCGCTGCTGTTCTTCCCGACGCCGGTGATTATCGTGGTGGTCACCCTGATCGCCTTCTGGCTCTTCACCCGCAAAACCGCGCTGGGGATGTTTATTGAAGCGGTAGGGATCAACATTCGCGCCGCGAAAAACGCCGGGGTCAGCACCCGCCTGATGGTGATGCTGACCTACGTGTTAAGCGGGGTGTGCGCCGCCATTGCCGGGGTGATTGTCGCGGCAGATATACGCGGAGCGGATGCCAACAACGCCGGGCTGTGGCTGGAGCTGGATGCGATCCTCGCGGTGGTCATTGGCGGCGGATCGCTGATGGGCGGTCGCTTCAACCTGCTGCTGTCGGTGATTGGCGCGCTGATCATCCAGGGGATGAATACCGGGATCCTGCTGTCTGGCTTCCCGCCGGAACTCAACCAGGTGGTGAAAGCGGTGGTGGTGCTCTGCGTGCTCATCGTGCAGTCGCCGCGCTTTATCAGTCTCATTAAGGGGATGCGTGGTCATGATAAAACGTAATTTACCGCTCATGATAACCCTGGGCGTGTTTGTGCTGGGGTATCTCTACTGCCTGACGCAGTTCCCCGGTTTTGCCTCAACGCGGGTGATCTGCAACATCCTGACCGATAACGCCTTCCTCGGGATCATTGCCGTCGGCATGACCTTTGTGATCCTCTCCGGCGGGATCGACCTCTCCGTCGGGTCGGTGATCGCCTTTACCGGCGTCTTCCTGGCGAAAGCGATCGGCTACTGGGGGATCTCACCGCTGCTGGCCTTCCCGCTGGTGCTGGCGATGGGCTGTGCGTTTGGCGCCTTTATGGGGCTTTTGATCGACGCCCTGAAAATTCCGGCCTTCATTATTACCCTTGCCGGGATGTTCTTCCTGCGCGGCGTCAGCTATCTGGTGTCGGAGGAGTCGATTCCGATTAACCATCCGGTGTACGACACCCTCTCAAGCCTGGCGTGGAAAATCCCCGGCGGCGGCCGTCTGAGTATTCTCGGGTTAGTGATGCTGGGGGTGGTGGTGATTGGGATTTTCCTCGCGCACCGCACCCGCTTCGGTAATGAAGTGTACGCTATTGGCGGCAACGCCACCTCGGCGAACCTGATGGGGATCTCCACCCGCAGCACCACCATTCGTATCTATATGCTCTCTACCGGGCTGGCGACGCTGGCGGGGATCGTCTTCTCGATCTACACCCAGGCCGGCTATGCGCTGGCGGGGGTAGGCGTGGAGCTGGACGCCATTGCTTCAGTGGTGATTGGCGGCACGCTGCTCAGCGGCGGGGTGGGCACGGTGCTGGGCACGCTGTTTGGCGTGGCCATCCAGGGGCTGATCCAGACCTACATTAACTTCGACGGCACCCTCAGCTCGTGGTGGACCAAAATTGCGATTGGCATTCTGCTGTTTATCTTTATCGCGCTTCAGCGCGGCCTGACGGTCATCTGGGAGAACCGCCAGAGCTCGCCTGTTACCCGGGTGAGCACCACAACCAGCAAGCTCTAACTCCCTGAATTTGCGTAAAGTCTAAATCTTTTCCGGTAGCGGCCGATAACCCTTAATTCTGTCCAGATTTATCTCGCTACCGGAAATTACATCATGCTTAAAACGCTATCGATTCGTACCGGCTTGCTTTCGTTACTGGCCGTCATGACCCTCCTGCTGCTGCTCGTCAGCGGTATCGGCATTTATGCCCTCACCCAGAGTTCCTCTTCCCTGCAGCGCATTAATCATCTTCAGGGTGAACAGCTGGTGCAGCTCAATTCGGGCTACACCCTGATCCTGCGCGCGCGCAACGAGGCGGGACAGGCTGTCCGCATGATGGAGGTGGGGCTGCTGGATGACGCCGCCAAATCGGTGAAAAACATCAATGACGAAATTACGCTGGCGCAAAGCACGTTGAAAAACGTCATCGATAGCGGGGTACAGGATCCGGAAGGGGAGCAGCTGTTGAAGAAGGTTGCTGCAAGCCTGGCGGCCTATAACGCGCAGGGGATCGTGCCGATGCAGAACGCGCTGAATGCGCAGAGCGCCGATGACTATTACGATCTGCTGGAGAACCGTCTGATGCCGGTGGCGCGTCAGTTTGATAATGATATGCAGGCCTTCCAGGCCTGGAGCGACAGCCGCGGCAAAGCCGAAGTGGCGGCAGTGCAGGCGAGTAAAGACCGTGTGATGCTGCTGATCGTTGTCGCCGCGCTGCTGACCGCGGGCATCATAGTGCTGGCGTGGCTGGCATTGCGCCATATGCTGCTTAAGCCGCTTTCCACCTCAATCGCCCAGCTTGAACACGTGGCCGCCGGGGATCTAACCCATGCCCTGACTGCCCCTGCAAGCCAGGAGTTTAACCGTCTGAACGCCGCTATCGAGGAGATGCGCCAGTCGCTGATGGGCTCGGTGCTGCGGGTGCGTGACGCCAGTTCGCAAATCGACACCGGCAGCCGGGAGTTGACCGCAGGCAACATGCACCTTGCCCAGCGTACAGAATCCACCGCCACCTCTCTTGAGCAGACCGCCGCCAGCATGGAAGAGATCACCGCTACGGTGAAACAGAACGCCCACAACGCCGAGCAGGCGCATCAGGTGGCGCAGACCATGTCTGACACTGCCGATCGCGGCAGCGAAATGGTGTGCTACGTGATTGAGAAGATGCGCGACATCTCCGGCAGCGCCGACCGCATCGCCGATATTCTTAGCGTTATTGACGGCATTGCCTTCCAGACCAATATCCTGGCGCTGAACGCCTCGGTCGAGGCCGCCCGCGCGGGCGAGCAGGGTCGTGGCTTTGCGGTGGTGGCCGGGGAGGTGCGTATCCTCGCCAGCCGCAGCGCCGACGCGGCAAAAGAGATCCGCACCCTGATCAGCGATTCACAGGCGCACGTCAGCGAAGGCAGTGAACTGGCCCAGCAGGCGGGCGAAACCATGGATGAGATCGCCACCGAGGTGATGCGCATGACCCGCCTGATGCGTGAGATCGCCAATGCGTCCCATGAGCAGAGTCGTGGTATTGAGCAGGTGAATATTGCCGTCAATCAGATGGACGAAACCGCGCAGCAAAACGCGGCGCTGGTCCAGCAATCTTCCGCCGCGACGCGCTCGCTGGAAGAGCAGTCGCGCGAGCTCATCGCGGCGATGTCATCGTTTAAACTGTCGTTGCAACAGGCGTAGCGTTACCGCATTCCGGCGCCGCTGGCGTCGGGATGCTTTGCGCGCCAGCCGGGGTACCGGCAATGTTGTCGTGAATGGAGCCCAGCAGCTTTTCCAGTTCGGCGGTGAGCTGCAGCGCATGCGGTGTCGGCTCAAGGAACAGACCCTTGCGGGTAAACAGCGGTTCATTAAACAGCATTCCAAAGCGTTTCAGCGCCAGGCTCACGGCCGGTCGTGACATATCAAGACGCAGTGAGGCTTTGGCCATACTGCCGCACCTGACAACTTCAATAAAAACCGGGATCAGATTGAGATCGATGCCGGTGGATGCGCGAGAAAAGTTTTTCATTGCTGCTGATTCCGTTGAACACTATTTGAACGCCATCATGATGACGTAATGATTCAGCGGGTTACAGCAGCATTTTTATATAGTTTTATACCCACAAAGATATAAATATTTAGAAAACAAAAGGGGCCGGACGGCCCCTTTTGGTCAACTATACCGACAAAGGTACAGGCGTCCGGAAAAACAAAAGGGGCCAACCGGCCCCTTTTGCTCAACGGTCTAATCAGGCGTCCGGAAATTCACGGATAAAACGCTCGACGTCTTCAACCATATGATCGTTGCCGACGAAGAACGAGCGACGCTGATGCAGACTTTCAGGAACGATATCCATAATCCGCTCTTTACCGTCGCTGGCTTTACCGCCCGCCTGCTCGGCAAGGAAGGCCATTGGGTTGCACTCATACAGCAGGCGCAGCTTGCCTTCCGGGTGGCTGGCGGTGCTCGGGTAGAGGTAGATACCGCCCTTCAGCAGGTTGCGGTGGAAATCCGCTACCAGCGAGCCGATATAGCGTGAGGTATAAGGGCGCTGGGTGGATTTATCCTCTTCCTGGCAGAATTTGATGTACTTCTTCACCCCTGCCGGGAATTTAATGTAGTTCCCTTCGTTGATGGAGTAAGTGCTGCCTTTCTGCGGGAAGCGCATGCGCTCCTGGCACAGGCAGAACACGCCCAGAGACGGATCGTAAGTAAAGGCATGCACGCCGCAGCCGGTGGTGTACACCAACATGGTGGAGGAGCCGTATACCACATAGCCCGCCGCGACCTGCTTATTGCCCGGTTGCAGGAAATCTTCTTCGGTGACCGGCGTGCCGACAGGGGTGACGCGACGGTAAATGGAGAAAATTGTGCCGACAGAGACGTTAACGTCGATGTTGGAGGAGCCATCCAGCGGATCCATCAGAACGACATATTTGGCGTGTTCACACCCTTCGAAGACAACGATTTCGTCCTCTTCTTCGGAGGCGATACCCGCAACGATGTCGCGTGCGCGCAGTGCAGCTTTGAGTTTTTCGTTCGCGAACAGATCGAGTTTCTGTTGAACTTCGCCCTGCACGTTTTCAGCACCGCTGGCACCCAGGATATCGACCAGACCGGCCTTGTTAATATCGCGATGGATGATCTTGGCGCCCAGCTTTATTGCCGACAACAAAGCAGTAAGTTCACCGGTAGCATGCGAGAACTCGTGCTGCTTTTCGACAATAAATTCACCTAACGTTTTCATAACACTTTCCCTGCATTGGATGTTGAGTAAAGTTGTTGATGCCCAACAATCTTAACAAACTTTCAAATAATGGCGCAGAGGTGAATCGCGCCAGCAGCGTACAGATTTTCCTGAAATGCATTTCTCTGCCGCAGACATATGCGTAAAATGTGCGCCACATTAAAAAAGGATAGTGACGTATGCGCATTCATATATTGGGGATTTGTGGCACTTTCATGGGCGGCCTGGCTATGCTGGCGCGCGCTCTTGGCCATGAAGTGACGGGTTCGGACGCCAATGTGTATCCGCCGATGAGCACGCTGCTGGAAAACCAGGGCATCGATCTGATTCAGGGTTACGACGCCAGCCAGCTGGAGCCGCAGCCGGATCTGGTGATTATCGGTAACGCCATGACCCGGGGTAATCCCTGCGTAGAAGCTGTGCTGGAACGGAATATTCCCTACATGTCAGGCCCACAGTGGCTGCATGATTTTGTGCTGCGCGATCGCTGGGTGCTGGCGGTTGCGGGTACCCACGGTAAAACCACTACCGCCGGAATGGCGACCTGGATCCTCGAAGCCTGCGGCTATAAGCCGGGCTTTGTGATCGGCGGCGTACCGGGGAATTTCGACGTCTCTGCCCGCCTGGGCGAGAGCCCGTTCTTTGTGATTGAAGCGGACGAATACGACTGCGCGTTCTTTGATAAGCGCTCCAAATTTGTCCACTACTGCCCGCGCACGCTGATCCTCAACAACCTTGAGTTCGATCACGCGGACATTTTCGACGACCTGAAAGCGATTCAGAAGCAGTTCCACCACCTGGTGCGCATCGTGCCGGGCCAGGGGCGAATCATCCTGCCGGAAAACGACATGAATCTAAAGCAGACCATGGCGATGGGCTGCTGGAGCGAGCAGGAGCTGGTGGGCGAGCAGGGCCACTGGCAGGCGAAAAAGCTCACCAACGATGCCTCCCAGTGGGAAGTGCTGCTGGATGGCGAAAAGGTCGGGGAAGTGCACTGGGCGCTGGTGGGCGAACACAACATGCATAACGGCCTGATGGCGATTGCCGCTGCCCGTCATGTGGGCGTGCTGCCTGCCGATGCGGCTAATGCGCTGGGCTCCTTTATCAACGCCCGTCGCCGTCTTGAGCTGCGCGGCGAAGCCCATGGCGTGACGGTGTATGACGATTTTGCCCATCACCCGACCGCGATCCTGGCGACCCTGGCTGCCCTGCGCGGCAAAGTGGGCGGCACGGCGCGCATCCTGGCCGTGCTGGAACCGCGCTCCAACACCATGAAAATGGGCATCTGCAAAGACGACCTGGCGCCGTCCTTAGGCCGTGCGGATGAGGTCTTCCTGCTGCAGCCGCAGCATATCCCGTGGCAGGTAGCGGAAGTGGCCGAAGCCTGCGTCCAGCCTGCGCACTGGAGTGCCGATGTGGATACGTTAGCGGAGATGGTGGTGAAAACCGCTCAGCCGGGCGATCACATTCTGGTGATGAGCAACGGCGGGTTTGGTGGGATCCATCAGAAGCTGCTGGACGGTCTGGCGAAGAAAGCGGAAGCGGCAGAGTAACGCTAACCCTCTCCCTGAAAGGGAGAGGGAACAGTTTCCCCCTCGCCCCTTTGGGGAGAGGGCCGGGGTGAGGGGAGAAACAAACGACCCGGTGCTTAACCTTCCGCTTCCGCCAGCTCGCGCAGATACTGGAAGATCAGACGAGCAGACTTCGGCGGCTTGTTCGCCTCTTTCTCTTTTTTCGCATTACGGATAAGCGAACGCAGCTGCTGGCGGTCGGCGTCCGGCCACAGGTTCAGCACTTCCGGTACGGCGTCATCGCCCTGTTCAATCAGGCGATCGCGGATCTGCTCCAGCTTATGGAACAGCGCAACCTGCTGGTTGTGGCGGTTTTTGAGCTTATCCAGCGCCTGGCGGATAGGTTCAACATCGCGCTGGCGCAGTAATTTACCAATCAACTGAAGCTGGCGGCGACGGCCCTCTTTCTTGATGCGTTGTGCCAGTTCGATGGCGGCACGCAGATCGGGATCGAGCGGGATTTTATCCAGCGCGTTTTTACCCAGCTCTACCATTTCCGCACCAAGCTGTTTTAACTCTTCGGCGTCGCGTTTAATTTCACTTTTACTGACCCAGATGATCTCATCATCTTCGTCTTCGATGTCATCACCGGGAACGTCGTCGAGCCAGTCTTCGGGCTGCTTAGTCATGTCAGGCTCCTTAAAAAAAGAGGCTAATGTTACCAGTTAAGACGCGTACTGAGAAACGGTTCTCTGTTAGACTTCAGCTAACTACACCTTACATTATGGCATTTACGATGAAAGTGATCTCACAAGTTGCAGCGCAGCGTAAAGCACTGGAAGAGGCCGTCTCCATGGCCCTGGAGCTGGCGTCAGCGAAATCGGACGGGGCAGAAGTCGCCGTCAGCAAAACCACCGGCCTGAGCGTCAGCACCCGCTATGGTGAAGTGGAAACCGTTGAATTTAATAGCGATGGCGCGTTAGGGATTACTGTTTATCACCAGAACCGTAAAGGCAGCGCCTCCTCTACCGATTTAAGTCCGGACGCCATTGCCCGCACCGTACAGGCTGCGCTGGATATCGCCGCCTACACCTCTGCGGACCCCTACGCCGGCGTGGCGGATAAAGAGCTGCTGGCCTTTGAAGCCCCGGATCTGGATCTGTTCCATCCCGCAGAAGTGACCCCGGACGAAGCCATTGAGTTCGCGGCGCGCGCGGAACAGGCCTCCCTTAACGCCGATAAACGCATCACCAACACCGAAGGCGGCAGCTTTAACAGCCACTACGGCATTAAGGTCTTTGGCAACAGCCACGGCATGCTGCAGGGCTACAGCTCAACCCGCCACTCCCTTTCCAGCTGCGTGATCGCCGAAGAGAACGGCGACATGGAGCGCGACTACGCCTATACCATTGGCCGCGCGATGGGCGATCTGCAGTCGCCGGAGTGGGTTGGGGCGGAGTGCGCAAAACGCACATTATCCCGCCTCGCTCCACGAAAACTGTCTACCATGAAAGCACCGGTGATCTTCGCCAATGAAGTGGCGACCGGGCTGTTCGGTCACCTGGTCGGAGCGATTGCGGGTGGCGCGGTGTACCGCAAATCCACCTTCCTGCTCGACGCGCTGGGTACGCAGATCCTGCCGGAGTGGCTGACCATTGAAGAGCACCCGCATCTGCTGAAAGGGCTGGCCTCCACGCCGTTCGACAGCGAAGGCGTTCGCACGGAGCGTCGCGATATTATCAAAGATGGCATCCTGACCCAGTGGCTGCTCACCAGCTACTCCGCACGCAAGCTGGGGCTTAAGAGCACCGGCCACGCGGGCGGGATCCATAACTGGCGCATTCCGGGACGCGGCCTGAGCTTTGAGCAGATGCTGAAAGAGATGGGCACCGGCCTGGTCGTGACCGAGCTGATGGGACAGGGCGTCAGCGGCGTTACCGGCGACTACTCGCGCGGGGCCTCCGGCTTCTGGGTTGAAAATGGTGAGATTCAGTATCCGGTGAGCGAAATTACTATCGCCGGCAACCTGAAAGATATGTGGCGTAATATCGTGACCGTGGGCAACGATATCGAGACGCGCAGCAATATCCAGTGCGGTTCCGTTCTGCTACCGGAAATGAAAATCGCCGGTCAGTAATACCCGTCATACTTCACGCTGCAGATGCGTTGGCTGCGCGCGCTCACCCCGGTCACTTACTTATGTAAGCTCCCGGGGATTCACGCGCTTGCCGCGTTACTCGGCCTATGGCTCGCCCCTTTGGGGCCAGTGCCAGCGCTGTTCAAGGCACAAGTGCCTTGTCCTGCAACGCAAATTATTTAGGGTATTAGTCGGTTTTTTTAATAATAAAAAAGGAAGTGAGCAATGCGTAAAACTCTGTTGGCTATCCTCGCAGCGTCAACGCTGGTAATGAGTACGTCGGTCTTTGCCGACCTGGAAGACAATATGGACACCCTCAGCGAAAACCTGAAAGTGGTGCAAAAAACCGATAACGCGGCAGAGATGAAAGCGGCGTTAACCAAAATGCGCACCGCGGCGGTAGACGCGCAAAAAGAGGCACCGCCGAAGCTGGAAGGCAAAGCAGAAGACAGCCCGGAGATGAAAGATTTCCGTCACGGTCTGGAGACGCTGGTGGGCCAGATTGACGGCGCGCTGAAGCTGGCTAACGAAGGCAAAGTGAAAGAGGCCCAGGCGGCAGCCGATGGCTTTGTCACCACGCGCAATACTTATCACAAAAAATACCGTTAATGGGTGCCTGAGCCGCACGTCCTTGATACACTTATTAAATGCAGGGGAATTGTGCTCCCCCTGCATACTCGCTCTACTCCTTGCCAGAGTTGCAATCCAGTCGGGCAGTCACCTCCAGTGAACCTTTGCGATAGCTAATTTCACAAAGGTTTCGCCGGTTTATCAGTGTGAGCAGGATTGCTGTTATTGCGGCAATCGTTGTTACTCTGATAATAAGTCTTGTGCGTTTCATGGATGCCTCCTTGCTTCTTAAGCGGGCGAGGCAGCGAACTTCACGTGTTCGGACGTGTCGTTTCGAGCCCCCGCCCTGATTTTTCGTCAGGCGGGGCTTTCCACTTCCCGTCACATGCATGAGACGGTCAGTCTCAAGCACCCACGGCCACTTTACGTAATCCACATAAGAAAACCTTATCCCGCTCACACTTCTACGAGTCTGCTCGTAAACTTTTTCACTCCCGGTACGCCGCATTTGCCGTTCAGAAGCGTGATATTCATCACGTTAGGCCAGCGAAAAATCGTTATTCAGCGCAATTATGTGGCACAGATCACTGGCGCCGCTCTCCTTTCCACTTTGAAGTGGAAAACAACTCGCTACAAACCCCTGACACCCGGCGTTAGTTTTATCCCAGAGCCAATAACGGGGTAAGACGAGTGATTAACGGAACGGTAATAAACGGCACTGGAGACCAGGCGGCACAAACTGAACAGCTCGCCGACAGCATGCTCAAGCAGACTTTCGCCCTGCTTAGTCATCACCACATTATCCCCAATGCCGTTCAGGAGCAGATGCTGACCTCCCACGTTCGCGCCATGGCGCACCGGTCGGTAACCGGCGAGCCGCTGCCGGAGGTCGAGGCAGACCTGTTTGACGAAATTTCACCCGAATCCATGCGGCTTGCCCGTGAAGTGGTGGCGCAGTTTGGCAATCTTCCTGATGAAGAAGCCTGGCTGCTCTCCGTTCACTTTGAAGTCGCAAAAGACAACCTTTAAGGAGCACATCATGGAACAAATTACAGTCGTTATCGGCGATCGCCTGGGTAAAGGCCAGAAGGTTGCAGCAGGTGTTGAGAAAGCGGGTGGCCGCGCGGTCGTGGTGCCCGGCATGGCGGCAGATATGAAGCTCGGCGACGTGATGAAAGCGGAAAATGCCACCTTCGGCATCTCCTTCTGCGGCAGCGGCGGCGCAGGCGCCATCACCGCTCAGACCAAATATGGCTACAAAGCGAAGTACGGCATGCGTTCCGTGGAAGAGGGCGTCACCGCCATCAACGAAGGCTGCAACGTGCTCGGCTTTGGCTTTATGGATAAAGAAGAGCTGGGCGAGCGTCTGGTACAGGCGTGGCAGAAGAAGCACGGCGCCTGAGCATGAAAGAACAATTCACCACCACGGTGAGAGTGAAAGGCAAAGGTGACGCCAAAGCGCGCGCCTTTGCCGACGCGCTGAACCAGGTTCAGGCCGCGGTGATGAAAGCATCGCCGCATATCTTACTGCGTATTGAGCCACAGGACGTGCAGGTTGTTCAGGCGCAAGAAGCGGTGCGTAAAGAGGCGTTTCTGTTCTTCTTTTTGCGCCGGGAGAGACGCACCTACAGCGTGGAGCTGGACGTGACCGTCAACGTGACTGCCATCAATCTGGACCGGGTGGACTTTGTCACGCAACGCTGATTCTTACTAATAGGGCAGACGAATGTTCCTGATAATTTTAATAAAATCGCTCATCATCGGCGGCCTGGTGGGCGTCGGCGTTGGTGCCGGGGCTGCACGCATGTTTCATGCGCCTACCACACAGGGTATGGGCGCGTTTCGTACGTTGGGGGAACTGAACTCGTGTGAAGGGGATCCGGCGTCCCACTTCTCCTTTGGGTTAGGCTTCTTCTTCAACGCCTGGGCCTCGTCGGTTGCGGCGGGTTCCTTCACCCAGGACGTTGACCACCGCATCATCCCTAACTGGGGTGCCGCGGCGCTGATGATCAAAAACCGCAACGTCGGCGAGACGCTGCACGATCCTAAGCGCATGGCGATTGCCTGCGGCGTGATCGGCATGATTGTCGTCACCTTCCTTAACCTCACCGCCTCGTCCGTTCCGGCCGCGCTGCAGGTCACCGCCGTTAAGGTGCTGGTGCCAGCCGCGAACCTGCTGGTCAACACTGTGATGCCGGTGATCTTCTGGCTGGCGGCTATCGATGCGGGCAAAAAATCGGGCTTCTGGGCCACCGTCTTTGGCGGCGCGGCGCAGCTGATTATGGGGAACGCCGTACCGGGTCTGGTGCTGGGTATCCTGATTGGTAAAGGTGTGGAAGAGAGCGGCTGGAACCACGTCACCAAAGTGATGATGGTCGCCATCGTGGCGCTGTTTGTCCTGAGCGGCTTCTTCCGCGGCTTCGACATGAAGATGATTGAATCCTTCCATCTGACCGTGCCGAACTGGCTCGACATGATCCACAACTCGCTCAGCGGCAAATAACAGGAGCCTCTAAATGGAACAGAATAAAGGTTTTTGGTATGCCGACTGGTCGTTCCCGATCTTCGTTGGCCTGCTCTCTTCCGGCGTGTTCGCCGGGACGCACATGTACTACCTCTACGGCATCGGTGCCTTTAACGAAGTGGCCTTCGTGGCGATGCTGAAAGCGGGTATTGATACCGGCGTCTACGGCGCGGTGGCGGCATTCGGCGCCAGCTTCCTGTTTGCCCGTATTATCGAAGGCTCCCTGGTGGGGATCCTCGATATCGGCGGCGCGATCCAGACCGGGGTCGGGCTCGGCGTACCGGCGCTGCTGCTGGGCGCGGGCATTATGTTCCCGGTGACTAACTTTATTGCCTCGCTGGTCACCGGCCTGGTGATTGGCCTGGCAATTGGCTACGTCATCATTCTGGCGCGTAAGTTCACCATCAATCAGAGCAACTCCACCTACGGGGCGGACGTGATGATGGGGGCCGGTAACGCCTCTGGCCGCTTCCTCGGGCCGCTGATTATCCTCAGCGCGATGACCGCGTCGATTCCAATCGGTATCGGTTCACTGTTGGGCGCACTGCTGTTCTATATCTGGCAGAAGCCGATCACCGGTGGCGCCATCCTCGGCGCAATGCTTTTAGGCTGGCTGTTCCCGGTCGCCCTTTAATACCCGCGGGCGCTCCGGCGCCCGCCTTATCAGGAGAACCCCATGTTTGATTTGCTCCTGCGCCGTGCGCGCCTCACCGACGATACCCTGACCGATATCGCCATTCAGGACGGGAAAATCGCGGCGGTGGGTGACATCACCGATCCCGCACAGCAAACCCTTGAGTTAAACGGTGACATTTACGTCAGCGCAGGCTGGATCGACTCCCACGTTCACTGCTACCCAAACTCACCGATTTATCACGATGAGCCGGACAGCGTCGGCATCGCCACCGGCGTCACCACCGTGGTGGATGCGGGCAGCACCGGGGCGGATGACGTGGATGATTTCTACAACATTACCCGCAAAGCCTCCACCGAGGTCTTTGCCCTGCTGAACATCTCCCGCGTGGGGCTGATTGCCCAGAACGAACTGGCGAACATGGCGAATATCGACGCCGACGCCGTGAAGCAGGCGGTAAAACGTCACCCTGATTTTATCGTTGGCCTGAAAGCGCGTATGAGCAGCAGCGTGGTGGGCGAGAACGGCATTACGCCGCTGGAGCGCGCCAAAACCATCCAGAAAGAGAACGGCGACCTGCCGCTGATGGTGCACATCGGCAACAACCCGCCGAACCTCGACGAAATCGCCGAGCTGCTGAGTGCCGGCGACATCATTACCCACTGCTATAACGGCAAACCGAACCGCATTCTGACGCCATCCGGTGAACTGCGCGCCTCCATCACCTCCGCCCTGAAGCGCGGCGTGCGCCTGGACGTGGGCCACGGGACGGCAAGCTTCAGCTTTGAAGTGGCGAAACGCGCCATCGCGATGGGCATTCTGCCGCACACCATCAGCTCGGATATCTACTGCCGTAACCGTCTTAACGGCCCGGTGGGATCCCTTGCCAGCGTGATGTCAAAATTCCTCGCGATTGGCATGTCGCTGCCGCAGGTGATCGACTGCGTGACCGCCAACGCCGCGGACGGCCTGCGTCTGACCCATAAAGGCCGCATTCAGCCAGGTCTGGATGCCGACCTGACGCTGTTCACGATTAAACGCCAGCCGACGCTGCTGGTGGATGCGGAAAACGACAGCCTGCAGGCTGAACATATTCTGGTGCCGCTTGCCGCTATTCGCGCGGGCAAGGGCCACATGACCGAACAAGGGAGCACGGAACATGCCTTCAATTTTTGAGAAATACGATTTAAAACAGGTGATTAATGCCTCGGGGCGCATGACCGCGCTCGGCGTCTCTACCCCACGCCCGGAAGTGGTGCAGGCGGCGATGGACGGCATGAACCAGTACTTCGAAATGAAGGATCTGGTGAACAAAACCGGCGAATACATCGCGAAACTGCTGGATGTGGAAGGGGCGACCGTCGTCTCCTGCGCCTCGGCGGGCATCGCCCAGTCGGTAGCGGCGGTGCTGGTGAAAGAGAGCGACTGGCTGCTGGAAAACCTGCACGTCACGCCGATTGAGAATAACGAGATCGTCCTGCCGAAAGGCCACAACGTCAACTTTGGCGCCCCGGTCGGTACCATGGTGGCGCTGGGCGGCGGCAGGCTGGTGGAAGCGGGCTACGCCAACGAATGCTCCGCCGATCAGCTGGCGGCGGCGATCACTCCGCGCACTGCGGCGATCCTCTACATCAAATCGCACCACTGCGTGCAGAAAAGCATGCTCAGCGTGGAGCAGGCGGCGGTGGTGGCGCGTAAGCACGATCTGCCCCTGATCGTCGATGCCGCGGCGGAAGAGGATCTGCACGTGTACTACCGCGCCGGCGCTTCTCTTGTTATCTACAGCGGTGCCAAAGCCATTGAAGGGCCAACCAGCGGCCTGGTGATCGGCAAAACCCAGTACGTGGAGTGGGTTAAACGCCAGACGGCGGGCATTGGTCGGGCAATGAAGGTAGGCAAAGATGGCATTCTGGGCCTCACCTGCGCCATCGAACACTACCTGACGGCGACCAAAGAGAGCGGGGCGGAGATGGTG
The DNA here is from genome assembly GCF_035787115.1 of Leclercia adecarboxylata. Taxonomy (GTDB): domain Bacteria; phylum Pseudomonadota; class Gammaproteobacteria; order Enterobacterales; family Enterobacteriaceae; genus Enterobacter; species Enterobacter adecarboxylatus_E. The sequence goes on from NZ_JALKTL010000003.1 coordinate 240,707, forward strand.
GCGAAGATGACCCCCTTTATCGATGCGCTCAACACCCTGAACGGCGTGACCGCCCGGGTGGTCTGGGACAGCGCCGGTCGCGATATCGCCCGTACCGAAATTAAGTTCGACGAAGCCACTACCGGCGTCGGCACAGGCGAACTGGTGCACGCGCTGAAGCAGGGCGAGTACGCCATTTACTTCCGTGGCTATAAAGCCAACGAAGGGATTATCGAAGCGGACGTGCGTAGCGTCAGCGCCGATCAGCTGAACATTGTTTATCGCCGCATCAGCGAAGTATTAGGACAGGAGAAAAAGGCATGAAACTGACCCCCAATTTTTACCGCGACCGCGTGTGCCTGAACGTGCTGGCGGGTTCAAAGGCCAACGCCAGCGCCATCTATGAAGCGGCAGAGGGCCATGTGCTGGTGGGCGTGCTCTCCAAAAACTACCCGGACGTGGCGAGCGCCGTGGCCGATATGCGTGAGTATGCGGCGCTGATCGATAACGCTCTCTCTGTGGGCCTGGGGGCGGGCGATCCGAACCAGTCGGCGATGGTGAGCGAGATCTCGCGCCAGGTGCAACCGCAGCACGTGAACCAGGTCTTTACCGGCGTGGCGACCAGCCGCGCGCTGCTGGGGCAGAGCGAATCTGTGGTCAACGGTCTGGTCTCCCCGACCGGCACCGTTGGCATGGTCAAAATCTCCACCGGCCCGCTGAGCAGCGCGGCACCGGACGGCATCGTCCCGGTAGAAACGGCGATTGCCCTGCTGAAAGATTTTGGCGGCAGCTCGATCAAATACTTCCCGATGGGCGGCCTGAAGTGCCGTGACGAGTACCAGGCGGTGGCGGAAGCCTGCGCCCGTCATGACTTCTGGCTGGAGCCGACCGGCGGTATCGATCTGGAAAACTATGAAACGATCCTGCAGATCGCCCTCGATGCGGGCGTGAGCAAGATAATCCCGCATATCTACAGCTCAATTATCGACAAAGCCAGCGGCGATACGCGTCCGGACGATGTGCGCACCCTGCTTGAAATGACGAAGAAGCTGGTGAAGTAATAAAAACCAACCCCTCACCCCAGCCCTCTCCCCAAAGGGGAGAGGGTGTAATCGTTCCCTCTCTCTTTTGGGGAGAGGGTTAGGGTGAGGGGCAAACACTGCACATATCTGAAGGGGCCACCATGCACACCTGCAACCTGCTTGTCGCTTCACTCATCGACAAAGCCAGCGGCGACACGCGTCCGGACGATGTGCGCACCCTGCTTGCGATGACGAAGAAGCTGGTTAATAAAAACCAACCCCTCACCCCAGCCCTCTCCCCAAAGGGGAGAGGGTGTAATCGTTCCCTCTCCCCTTTGGGGAGAGGGTTAGGGTGAGGGGCAAACACTGCACATATCTGAAGGGGCCACCATGCACACCTGCAACCTGCTTGTCGCTTCACTCTCACTGCTCGCCACCACCGCCGTCGCCCAGACGCACTACGCCTGGGTGGGAACCTACAACCCCAACGGTGAAGGGCTGTACCGCTTTACCATCGACCCGGAGTCCGGTGCGCTCGCCAACAAAACGCTGGTCAGCAAACTGCCGAACGCCGCGCAGTTAACCGTCTCGCGTGACGGCAAAACGCTCTATCTGGCAAGCGAAGTGGAGCAGGGCGTGGTGCAGGCGCTGCGCGTGGACGATAACGGCGAGTTGAGCGAACTGAATCAGGTGGCCTCCGGCGGGGCGGGGCCGGTTTATCTTTCGCTGACGCCGAACGGCCAGCACCTGCTGGTGGCGAACTATATCAGCGGATCGATCGCGGTACTGCCTGTCAACGCGGACGGTAGCCTGGGTGACGCCACGGATACCCATCAGGATCGGGGCGATCCGGGTGCCCCTCAACCCGAAGCCGCCGTAGAAGGCAGTTTTGCCATCAGCGATCATAATGGACCCCATGCGCACATGATCGCCGCCGATCCCGGCGGGAAATACGTGTTTTCCACCGATCTGGGGCTGGATCGTATCTATCAATACCGTTTTGACGATCGCGCCGGAAAACTCACGCCGAACGATCCGCCCTTTATCAGCGCCTCATCAAAAGGGGCCGGGCCGCGCCATTTCGTCTTTACGCCAAAAGGCGATGCCCTGTGGTTGATTAACGAAGAGGCGTCTACGCTGACGCATTACACGCTGGATAACCGCGGCAGGCTGACAGAGGGCAAAACGGTCTCTGCGCTGCCAGCCGGTTATAAAGGCACCAGTTTTGCCGCCGGGCTGGCGTTAAGCGCCGACGGCAAACAATTGTATGTAGCTAACCGTTTGCATAACAGCATTGGGCACTTTACCGTAACGGCGGACGGCACGCTGACGCATCAGGATGATGTCTGGACGCGTGGCGATTACCCGCGCACCCTGACGCTGGATAAACAGGGGCGCTGGCTGTACGTCATGAATCAACGTAGCGACAACATCACCCGTTTTCGCGTGGCGCAGGACGGCAAGCTGAGTTTTGAGCCGGATTACATCCCGGTTGGCAGTCCATCCCAGATGGTCATTTCACCCTGAGCAGTAAGAGGACAACCCCGTGCGATTTCCCAACCAACGTTTAGCGCAACTGTTTGAAATGTTGCAAAACGAAACGCTGCCGCAGGACGAACTGGCGCAGCGGTTGTCGGTGTCCACGCGTACTGTCCGGGCTGATATCACCGCGCTGAACGCGCTGCTGGCGGAGAACGGCGCGCAGTTTATCCTCAGCCGGGGAAACGGCTATCAGCTGAAAATCGACGATCCGGCACGCTATCAGCTGCTGCAGGATTCCCACCCGCGGATGCTGCGTATTCCGCGCACCGGCCCGGAACGGGTGCACTATCTGGTGGTGCGTTTTCTCACTTCGGCCTTCTCCCTCAAGCTGGAAGATCTGGCCGACGAGTGGTTTGTCAGCCGCGCCACGCTGCAGAGCGATATGGCAGAGGTGCGCGAGTGGTTTCACCGCTATCGCCTGACGCTGGAGACCCGTCCGCGCCACGGCATGAAGCTGTTCGGCAGTGAGATGGCGATCCGCGCCTGTCTGACGGATCTGCTGTGGCAGCTGGCGCAGCAGGACAACCTCAATCCTCTGGTCACGGAAGTGGCGCTCAACGCGGGCGTACCGGAGCAGCTCGCCGCCGTCCTGCACGAGACCTTTACCCGGCATCACATCCGCCTCACCGATGAGGGGGAGCTGTTTTTGCGTCTCTACGGCGCGGTGACGGTGCGCCGTATCAGCGAAGGCTACCCGCTGCCGGAATTTAACGCCGAAGAGGTGGCGGGGAACGTGCGCGATGCCGCGCGGGATATCGCCAGCGCCATCGCCCGGCTGGCGGATAAGACCCTTTCGCCATCGGAAGTGGCCTGGCTGGGGGTGCACATCGCCGCGCGCCAGGTGCAGGAGGTCTCCCCTAGCGCCATCAACGCCGATGATGAAGAGGCGCTGGTGAACTACATCCTGCGCTATATCAACACCCACTATAACTACAACCTGCTCGACGACGGCCAGCTGCACGCGGATCTGCTGACCCACATAAAAACCATGATCACCCGCGTGCGCTACCAGATCATGATCCCTAATCCGCTGCTGGATAACATCAAGCAGCACTACCCGATGGCGTGGGACATGACCCTCGCGGCGGTCTCGAGCTGGGGCAAGTACACCCCCTGGACGATCAGCGAAAACGAGATTGGCTTCCTGGTGCTGCATATTGGCGTCGGGCTGGAGCGCCACTACAACATTGGCTATCAGCGCCAGCCGCGGGTGATGCTGGTGTGCGACGCGGGCAATGCGATGGTGCGGATGATCGAGGCGGTGCTGCAGCGCAAATATCCGCAAATCGAGGTCACCCGTATCCTCACGCTACGTGAATATGAACAGTGCGAGAACATCAGCGAAGATTTTGTCATTTCCACCGCGCGCATTGGCGAAAAAGCCAAGCCGGTGGTGATGATTGCCCCGTTCCCGACAGACTATCAATTAGAGCAGATTGGCAAGCTGGTGCTGGTGGACCGCACCCGCCCGTGGATGCTGGAGAAGTTCTTCGACGCCAGTCATTTCCGCGTGATTGATCAACCTGTCGACCAGCAGACGCTGTTCCGTGAACTGTGCGCTCAGCTGCAGGAGGAGGGGTTTGTGGATGCGGCCTTTCTCGACTCGGTGGTGGAGCGTGAGGCCATCGTCAGCACCCTGCTCGGCGACGGCATTGCCCTGCCGCACTCCCTGGGTCTGCTGGCGCAAAAAACCGTGGTTTACACCGTGCTGGCCCCGCAGGGCATTCAGTGGGGCGATGAAACCGCACACGTGATCTTCCTGCTGGCGATCAGCAAAAGCGAATATGAAGAGGCGATGGCCATCTACGATATCTTCGTCACCTTCCTGCGGGAACGGGCGATGACCCGGCTGTGCGGCTGTCACGACTTTGCGGAGTTTAAAGCCGTGGCGATGGAGAGTTTGAGCCGGTTTTGAGCTCAACGCAAATGATGCACCACCTGATTACTGCTGCCCCGCCAGATCAGCATCGGATCTTTCAGATCCTGCACAAACTTGCCGTCAATCAGCACGTTGATCAGATCCACCACCTGCATCTGGGCGACGTTCAGTTCGTCCAGCCTGTAACCGGTCCACACCCAGATATCCTTGCCCGGGCACTCGGCGCGAATGCGCTGCACCAGCTTCAGAATATCCGGCACGTTTTGCGGGTGCAGCGGATCGCCGCCGGAGAGTGAAATCCCCTGGCGTTTAATGCGCGTGTCGTTGAGATCGTCAACGATCCGCTGTTCCATCTCTGCGGTAAAGGGCAACCCTGAATTTAAACGCCAGGTGCTTTTGTTGTAGCAGCCGGGGCATTCGTGAATGCAGCCGGAGACAAACAGGGTGCAGCGGGTGCCGGGGCCGTTGACGATGTCGACGGGGTAGTACTGGTGATATCGCATAGAAGATGTCCAGAAAGTCGTGCGCGCTGAGACCCTCACCCCGGCCCTCTCCCTGAAAGAGAGAGGGGGAACAGCAGACCTGCGCCTGGAGTTTGATGATGTGCTCGATCGATCCCCTCTCCCCTGGGGGGAGAGGGTCAGGGTGAGGGGATTAACCGATCTGCCCGTTCCCTAAATGTTTCACCCGGCGCTTCACCTCTTCCTGTTTACCGGCGTTGAACGGACGGGCGTCCGGGCTGCCGAGATAACCGCACACGCGGCGGGTGACGGAGACGCGGGCGGCGTCGTGGTTACCGCATTTCGGGCAGGTAAAGCCTTTGCTGGTGCACTCGAACTCGCCGGTAAAGCCGCACTCGTAGCACTCGTCGATTGGCGTGTTGGTGCCGTAATAAGGCACGTGCTGATAGCTGTAATCCCACACGTCTTCCAGCGCCTTCAGGTTGTGCTGAATGTTCGGGTATTCGCCGTAACAGATAAAACCGCCGCTCGCCACCGGCGGGTAGGCCGCTTCAAAGTCGATCTTGTCGTACGGGTTTACCTTTTTCTCGACGTCGAGGTGGAAACTGTTGGTGTAGTAGCCTTTATCGGTGACTCCCTCCACCACGCCAAACTCGGCGGTATCCAGGCGGCAGAAGCGGTCGCACAGGTTTTCGCTCGGGGTGCTGTAGAGGCTGAAGCCGTAGCCGGTTTCGTCTTTCCACTGGTCCACCGCGTCGCGCAGGCGCTGGACAATAGCGATGCCTTTCTCGCGCAGGGCTTCGCTGTCGTAGATATGTTTATCGCCGAACAGGGCGTTGATGGTTTCGTGGATGCCGATATAGCCCAGCGAAATGGAGGCGCGGCCATTTTTGAAGATCGCCGATACATCGTCGTCAGCCTTCAGGCGCACGCCGCAGGCCCCTTCCATGTAGAGGATCGGGGCGACGCGGGCTTTGACCCCTTCCAGACGGGCGATACGGGTCATCAGCGCCTTACGCGCCAGCACCAGACGCTCGTCCAGCAGCGTCCAGAATGCCGCCTCGTTGCCTTTGGCTTCCAGCGCGATGCGCGGCAGGTTGAGGCTGATCACTCCCAGGTTGTTACGTCCGTCGTGGATCTGTTCGCCGTTCTCGTCTTCGTACACGCCGAGGAAGCTGCGGCAGCCCATCGGAGTTTTGAACGAGCCCGTGACTTTCACCACCTGGTCATAGTTCAGAATGTCCGGATACATGCGCTTGCTTGCGCACTCCAGCGCCAGCTGTTTGATGTCGTAGTTGGCATCGCCAGGCTTGTGGTTCAGGCCGTCGCGGATGGCGAACACCAGCTTCGGGAACACCGCAGTTTTACGGTTTTTGCCGAGGCCGGCGATGCGGTTACGCAGAATGGACTGCTGGATCAGGCGCGATTCCCAGCTGATGCCCAGACCAAAGCCAAAAGTGACGAACGGCGTCTGGCCGTTGGCCGTGTGCAGGGTGTTCACTTCATATTCCAGCGACTGGAAGGCGTCGTAGCACTCTTTCTCGGTGCGGGAACGGGCGTAGCCGTCCGCGTCAGGGATCTGCCACTCTTCCGCTACCTGACGATGCTTGGCAAAGCTGGCGGCGACAAACGGGGCCAGCACTTCATCGATCCGGTTGATGGTGGTGCCGCCATAAATATGGCTGGCGACCTGGGCGATAATCTGCGCGGTTACCGCGGTGGCGGTGGAGATCGATTTTGGCGGCTCAATCTCGGCGTTACCCATCTTGAAGCCGTGGGTGAGCATGCCCTTCAGGTCGATCAGCATGCAGTTGAACATCGGGAAGAACGGCGAATAGTCGAGATCGTGATAGTGAATATCCCCGCGCTCGTGGGCCTGCACCACGTCGCGCGGCAACAGATGCTGACGGGCGTAGTGCTTGGCAACGATACCGGCCAGCAGATCGCGCTGGGTGGGGATCACCTTGCTGTCTTTATTGGCGTTTTCATTGAGCAGCGCGGAGTTGGTCTGCTCGACCAGGCCGCGGATCTCCTGGTTCAGGCGACCACGTTTTTCGCGTTCGATGTCACGGTCGTGGCGGTATTCAATATAAGCACGCGCCAGCTGTTTATAGGGGCCGGACATCAGCTGGTTTTCCACTGCAGTCTGGATCTCGTTGATGTCGACCTTGCTGCGGCCCTGCATCTGCTGGCTGACGACCTCTGCGACGGTGGCGCAGTAATCTGCGTCATCGACGCCCGCTGCTTTAGCTGCTCGCAGAATCGCTTCTTTGATGCGCTCTGATTTGAAAGGCACATTACAGCCATCTCGTTTCATCACATGCGGTGTCATGATCACTCCATTTAAGAACAGGTTATCCACAGAGGCAGGGAAAAGCGGCGAGGCCGTAACTGACGACGCGTGCGTGATTTCTCCTGATATCGACCCTTTTTATCCACAATTTTAAGTAGCGTGGTTTCCGTAGTCTTGTGGCAATAATAGACCACAGATACAACATATTGGGTCGGCGAGCATTCTAAGTTCTATATGTAGTGATTTGCATCAAACTTGTTTGCGATTTATTTGATTCAGGACAAGGTAAAAAACGAAGTGTACAGATGACGGGCGATCCGGGATTTGTAAATTCTGCAAGCGGAAATCTGGTTGATTTTGCACCAAAAAAGCGAAAGCCGGGCAACCGTGCGGCGCCCGGCGGATCCGGTTATGCCTGTAGCCACCATACCGCTTCAAAAGGGCGCAGGGTCATGGCGCCTGGCTGCGGCGATACTTCGGCATAGTTGCTCATCGCCACCTGCCAGTGGCCGTCCATTTCCTGCGGCTGCCACGGCTGGCACTCGCGGCTCAGGTTAGCGATAACCACCAGCGTCTGGCCCTGCCACTGGCGGCGATAGCACCACAGCGACGGGTGATCCGCCAGCAGATCCTGGTAATCCCCCCAGGTCAGCACCGGCAGGGTTTTACGTAGCTTAATCAGCGCCTGGTAGGTATAAAACACCGAGTCGGGATCGGCCAGCGCCGCCTCGACGTTGATCGCCTCTGCGTTATGGCCCAGCGCAATCCACGGCTCGCCGGTGGTGAACCCGGCATTGGGGGAGGCATCCCACTGCATCGGCGTGCGGCTGTTGTCGCGGGATTTACTTGCGAGGATCGCCAGCAGCTCATCGGCATCCCGCCCCTGAGTGCGCAGTTCGGCGAACATGTTGTGGCTCTCGACGTCGCGGTAATCGGTGATGCGGCTGAAGTGCGGGTTGGTCATGCCAATCTCTTCACCCTGATAGATGTAAGGCGTGCCCTGCATCCCGTGCAGCACCATTCCCAGCATCTTTGCCGCCGGGACGCGGTGCTCTCCCTCATCGCCAAAGCGCGAGACGATGCGCGGCTGATCGTGGTTACACCAGAACAGCGCATTCCATGCCCGGTTGTGCATACCCTGCTGCCAGTGGCTGAACAGCTTTTTCAGCGCCACATAGTCCGGCTTTGCCAGCGTCCATTTTTCGCCGTTGGGATAATCCACCTTCAGATGGTGGAAGTTAAAGGTCATCGACAGCTCGCGCCCGTCCAGCGCCGCGTACTGCTGGCAGTGCTCCAGGCGGGTGGAGGACATCTCGCCCACCGTCATCAGGTTGCGCGGGGTAAAGACGTCCCGGCTCATCTCCTGCAGGTAGTCATGAATGCGCGGCCCGTCGGTATAGAAGCGGCGACCATCGCCGATATCGTCATCCGGGAAGTCCTGATCTTTTGACACCAGGTTAATGACGTCGAGACGCAGGCCGTCCACGCCGCGATCGGCCCAGAATTCGCACACTTTTTTGAGCTCAGCGCGCACCTGCGGGTTCTCCCAGTTCAGGTCGGCCTGTTCCGGGGCGAACAGGTGCAGATAGTACTGCTCGCTTTCGGCATGCCAGCGCCAGGCGTTGCCGCCAAACTTGGCGCGCCAGTTATTGGGCGCCTGCTCCGGGGTACCGTCGCGCCAGATATAGAATTCACGGTACGGGCTGGCTTTATTAAGTGCCTCCCGGAACCACGGGTGCTGGGTGGAGGTATGGTTAAACACCATATCCAGCACGATGCGGATGCCTCGTTTATGGGCCTCAGCTACCAGCGCGTCGAAATCATCCAGCGTGCCGTAGGCCGGATCGATGCTGACGTAGTTCGCCACATCGTACCCATTATCCACCTGCGGAGAGATGTAGAACGGCGTTAGCCAGAGGGCATCGACGCCGAGGGTTTTAAGGTAGTCGAGACGCGACGTCACGCCGCGCAGATCCCCGGTGCCACGCCCGGTAGTGTCCTGGAAACTCTTCGGGTAGATCTGATAGATAACGCCGTTTTGCCACCAGTGAGGAAGGGTATTCATAATGCGTTCCTGCAAATTCGAAGGGGCGCAACTGCGCCCCGAAGAAGATTAAACCGCCTGCAACGTGCCCTGACGGTACTTGCGCTGATAGACAACGGTGGTCAGCGCCATCGGCACGACGATCGCCACGGCCATCGCCAGCGAAAAGACCTGCCAGTAGCTCGGCTGGATGGAGAGGATACCCGGCAGGCCGCCTACGCCAATGCCGTTGGCCATGACGCCGTTAAGCCCGCACAGCAGCCCGGCCAGGCCGGAGCCGATCATCGCGCACAGCATCGGGAAGCGGTAATTCAGGTTGATGCCGTACATCGCCGGTTCGGTGACCCCGAGGTAGGCGGAGATGGCCGCCGGCACCGAGATTTCACGTTCATTATGCTTACGGCTGACGATGATGATGCCGGTAACCGCCGAAGCCTGAGCAATGTTAGACAGGGCAATGATGGGCCACACCGGGGTGCCACCCAGGCTCTGGATCATCTGCATATCAATGGCCAGGGTAGTCTGATGCACGCCGGTGATCACCAGCGGGGCATACAGGAAGCCAAACAGCGCGGCGCCAATCGGGGCGAAGCTGCCGGTCATCAGATGACGTACTGCGTACGCCACGCCGTCGCCAATCATGCGGCCAAACGGACCGATAAAGGCATGGGCGAGGAACACCGCGAGGATCAGCGAGCACACCGGCACCACTACCAGATAGAGGTAATCCGGCACGATGCGCTTCAGGCGGGTCTCAATCATTCCCAGCGCCAGACCGGCGAGCAGGGCCGGGATCACCTGCGCCTGATAGCCCACTTTTGCAATGGTAAACAGGCCGAAGTTCCACACCTCGGGCACCTGCTGTCCAAGTAAGTAAGCGTTCATTAACTGTGGGGAGACCAGCGTGACGCCCAGTACGATACCCAGGATCGGCGTACCGCCCATTTTGCGCACCGCCGACCAGCAGATCCCCACCGGCAGGTAGAAGAAGATGGCTTCGCCAATCAGCCACAGGAAGTCATAGATGCTTTGCAGCGCCGGGTACATCTGGGCCAGGGTTTTGCCGCCGCTCATCGGCACATCGCCAATCACGTTACGGAAGCCGAGGATTAACCCCCCGCTGATCAGCGCCGGCAGCAGCGGGAAGAAAATCTCCGCGAAATGTGAAATGAGCTGTTCATGCCACTTCATGTTCTGACGCGCCGCCTTTTTGGCCTGCTCTTTATCGGCCGAGGAGTGGCCGGTCGTCGCCAGCAGCGCCTTGTAGTAGTCGCCCACTTCGGTGCCGATGACGACCTGGAACTGCCCGGCGTTGGTGAAGCAGCCTTTCACCATCGACAGCTCCTCAATGGCTTTGGGGTCGGCTTTGGCCGGGTCGTTCAGCACAAAACGCAGGCGGGTGATGCAGTGGCTGACCGTGGCGATGTTGTCACGTCCGCCAACCAGCACGATCAGCTGGTCGATATCCGATTGTTTTACTTTGCTCATCATGAATCCTCATGATTCCGGTTCAGGGGGAAGAGGTAACTGGCGGCAAGACTACGCTGAACATGAATTAACGAAAATGGGAACGTTCCCGAAACCGGGCGAGGATCACAATAAAGCCTGTTTTTAGGCTCAGGAGAGGGTGGCGGGAATGACGATCTGGCGGGGTTTGCTGCGACCGTTAATCTGCTCAATCAGCTGCACGGCGGCCTGACGCCCGGAGTCGGCGTAGCCCGGATCGACGGTGATGATCTCCGGGTGCAGGAACTTCATCAGCGGCGTGTTGCCCACGCTCGCCAGCTGCAGGCTGTCGATGCGCTGCTCTTGTAAGTACTTACTAGCACCCAAAGCCAGAGTATCAGTGGCACAGACCAGCGCGGTGGTCTGCGGGGTGAGTACGTCCGCCACCTTTTCATAGCCCTGCTTCATGCCCAGGCCGGGGAGCGCGGCGACGGCGGGCAGCGCGTGCTGCTTACAGAATGCGAGGTAGGCGTCATGGCGGCGCTGGCCGGTAGTGACGTCGCTGTGCGGTACGCCCAGATAGCTGATATGGCGATGGCCGCTGTCGTACAGGCGCTGCATCAGAATGTGAATGGCCCCTTCATCGTCATAGCACACCGAGGCAAAGCCGCGGGCGTCGCGCGCGAGCAGCACCAGCGACGATTGCCACGAGGTAAGCATCGCTTCATTGATGCCGGTAAAGCCAAACAGCACCACGCCGTCAATATTGCGCCGCTTCAGCATGCCGAGATGCTCCTCAACCATCTGCGTCGAGAACTGGCTCTCCATCATGATGGGGTCATAACCCTGCTCGTAAAAAGCGGGCAGCATGGTCTGCACGGCCAGGTTTTCCGAGAGCGAATCCAGACGGGTGACGATGATCGCCACCACTTTGTCGCTCTGTCCACGCATGGCGCGCGCCGAGCGGGAAGGGGAAAAACCGTGCTGGTTCACTACCGCCTCGACGCGTTCGCGTGTGCGCTCGCTGACACCACTTTCGTTATTCAGCACCCGTGAGACGGTGGATTTACCCACGCCGCTCAGACGGGCAATGTCTTTAATGGTGAGGCGGTTCTGCATGCTTTATATCCTGTTATGCATCAATGAAATAATCACTAAGCCTAAATCGGGTGTCCGGTTGTGCAATGGGCAATGTCTGGTTTACGTTTGGTTTAATGCCCTGGCGCTATCATACCGCCCGAATTGTCACACAAGGTATGGCTTAAACACTATACTGCGCGCCGACTGACCTTTTTTTACTTACCGGAGGCTGTATGGATCCCGATCCCACCCCTCTCCCGACAGGGAGAACCCTTTCTCTCCGGTAAGCCTGTTCTCACTGCCTTACCGGATGCGTAAGGCAGTGACGTTTTTCTGCGTCCCTGCATAACTGATATCGCCGCTCAGGCGTGGCTTTGTCACGTCTGATGGCAAGACTGCGCCCGTTTTTTTGCGGGGGCGGGGGACTTGTTATGTTCAAAAATTTCACCCAACTGCTGCTCACCCGGTTGAGCCGCCACCTGCCGCGTCGCCTGGTGCAGCGCGCCCCAATGGCAACCGGTAAAACGGATGCTGCTATTTCCGGCGCGCTTGCCGCCCACTGCCTGCGGGTCGCCGCGATGGAGGAGCCTGCCCTGTGGCACGCCTTTGGCAGCCACCCGGAAGGACTGACTGCCGCCGAGGTTCAGGCTACCCGCGCCCTTCACGGCGAAAACACCCTCCCGGCGCAAAAACCGGCCCGCTGGTGGGTGCATCTGTGGACCTGCTATCGCAACCCTTTCAACCTGCTGCTGACGGTGCTGGGCGCGATCTCCTATGCCACCGAAGACCTGTTTGCCGCCGGGGTGATCGCCTTGATGGTGGGTATCTCCACGCTGCTGAACTTTATCCAGGAGGCGCGCTCCACCCGCGCGGCAGATGCCCTCAAAGCGATGGTCAGCAATACCGCGACCGTATTGCGCACCCTTAACGACAAAGGTGAAAGCGGCTGGCAGGAGGTGCCGATAGACCAGCTGGTACCGGGGGACCTGGTTAAGCTGGCGGCCGGGGACATGATCCCGGCAGATTTACGCATCCTCCAGGCGCGGGATCTGTTCGTGGCCCAGGCCTCGCTGACCGGGGAATCTCTGCCGGTGGAGAAGGTGGACCACAGCCGCGATCCGCAGCAGAGCAACCCGCTGGAGTGCGATACTCTGTGCTTTATGGGCACCACGGTGGTGAGCGGCACGGCGCAGGCGATGGTGATCGCCACCGGGGGCAACACCTGGTTTGGGCAGCTGGCCGGACGCGTCAGCGAGCAGGAGAGCGAGCCCAATGCCTTCCTGCAGGGGATTGGCCGCGTCAGCATGCTGCTGATCCGCTTTATGCTGGCGATGACTCCCGTCGTGCTGCTGATTAACGGCTACACCAAGGGCGACTGGTGGGAAGCGGCGCTGTTTGCCCTCTCGGTGGCGGTAGGGCTCACCCCCGAGATGCTGCCGATGATCGTCACCTCGACCCTGGCGCGCGGGGCGGTAAAACTCTCGAAGCAAAAGGTGATCGTCAAACACCTCGACGCCATCCAGAACTTTGGCGCAATGGACATCCTCTGCACCGATAAAACCGGCACCCTGACGCAGGATAAGATCGTGCTGGAGCACCACACCGACGTCGCGGGCAAAATTTGCGAGCGGGTGCTGGAAACCGCGTGGCTGAACAGCCACTACCAGACCGGGCTGAAGAACCTGCTCGACGTCGCGGTGCTGGAAGGGGTGGATGAAGGCACCGCCCGTCGGCTGTCGACCCGCTGGCAAAAGGTGGATGAGATCCCCTTTGATTTCGAACGCCGCCGCATGTCGGTGGTGGTGAGTGAGCAACAGGATGTGCATCAGCTGATCTGCAAGGGGGCGCTGCAGGAGATCCTGAACGTATCGACCCAGGTGCGGCATAACGGCGAGATTGTCCCGCTGGATGACACCATGCTGCGGCGTATCCGTCGCGTGACCGACAACCTCAATCGTCAGGGGCTGCGGGTGGTAGCGGTAGCCAGTAAAGTACTGCCGGCACGCGAGGGGGATTACCAGCGCATCGATGAATCGGATCTGATCCTTGAAGGCTATATCGCCTTCCTCGATCCGCCGAAAGAGACTACCGCACCCGCGTTAAAAGCCCTGAAAGCGAGCGGCATCCGGGTAAAAATCCTGACCGGCGACAGCGAGCTGGTGGCGACAAAAGTGTGCCGCGAAGTGGGGCTGGATGCGGGCGATGTGGTGACAGGCAGCGAGATTGAAGCCCTTACGGATAACGAGTTGGCTGAACTTGCAAAATGCACCACGCTGTTTGCGCGCCTGACGCCGATGCACAAAGAGCGCATTGTCACCCTGCTCAAGCGTGAAGGGCACGTGGTGGGCTTTATGGGGGATGGCATCAACGATGCGCCCGCGCTGCGTGCAGCCGATATTGGGATCTCGGTGGACGGCGCGGTGGATATCGCCCGGGAAGCGGCAGATATCATTCTGCTGGAGAAGAGCCTGATGGTACTGGAAGAGGGGGTGATCGAGGGCCGCCGCACCTTCGCCAATATGCTCAAGTACATCAAAATGACCGCCAGCTCCAACTTTGGCAACGTCTTCAGCGTGCTGGTGGCGAGCGCGTTTCTGCCGTTTCTGCCGATGCTGCCGCTGCATCTGCTGATCCAGAACCTGATGTACGATATCTCGCAGGTGGCGATCCCCTTTGACAACGTTGATGAGGGGCAGATCCAGAAGCCGCAGCGCTGGGACCCGGCGGAACTGGGCCGTTTCATGCTCTATTTCGGCCCGATCAGCTCCATCTTCGACATTCTGACCTTCTGCCTGATGTGGTTTGTGTTCCATGCCAACACCCCGGAACAGCAAACCCTGTTCCAGTCCGGCTGGTTCGTGGTGGGGCTGCTGTCACAAACGCTGATTGTGCATATGATCCGCACCCGGCGGATCCCGTTCCTCCAGAGCCGTGCCGCCTGGCCGCTGATGGTGATGACGGGGCTGGTGATGGTGCTCGGCATCGCGCTGCCGTTCTCGCCGCTGGCAGGTTATCTGCAGCTGCAGGCGCTGCCGCTCAGCTACTTCCCGTGGCTGGTGGCGATCCTCGCCGGGTACATGATGCTGACGCAGCTGGTGAAAGGGTTCTATAGCCGTCGGTACGGGTGGCAGTAAAACCCAGCCCCTCACCCTAACCCTCTCCCCAAAGGGGAGAGGGGATTGCACGGAGTCGTCTTTCTCCACCAGCCCACAGGGGCACGGAGCCGTTTTTCCCCTCACCCTAACCCTCTCCCCATAGGGGAGAGGGGATTGCACGGAGCCGTCTTTCTCCACCAGCCCACAGGGGCACGGAGCCGTTTTCCCCCCCTCGCCTTAACCCTCTCCCCATAGGGGAGAGGGGATTGCACGGAGCCGTCTTTCTCCACCAGCCCACAGGGGCACGGAGCCGTCTTTCTCCCTCGCCCCTTTGGGGAGAGGGCCGGGGTGAGGGGCCTCCGTTTCCTCCCAAAATCAACAACCTGTGATCTCTATCATCCGCCGCGCTTGACGCTAATTTGCGCACATGTTAACAGAATGTTTTGCCTTTTTTCGGCCCGTCAAATAAGGAACATTCATGTTACGGTACAGCCTCTTACCCGCCGGGCTTATGCTCGGCTTTTCTGCGTTTGCCGCCCCGGCAGGCGATCTCCCCCTGATGCCCTGGCCCGCGAAGGTCGAACGTCCCGCCACTCAGGGGACGCTGGTCATCAGCAATAACTTCCAGGTTAGCGTCTCCGGGGACGATCTCGGCGACGCCGTCACGCGTCTGCGCCAGCGCGTAGCGCTGCAAACCGGCTGGACGCTCCAGCCCCAGGCCGATAAGCCGGAAAAGCCTACCGTCACCATCGCCATCGCCCGCAAAGTGGCGCCGCTGCCGAAACCGGACAGCGACGAGAGCTATAAGCTCACCGTCGACGCCAGCGGGGCCAATATCACCGCCAACACCCGCTTCGGCGCGCTGCGGGCAATGGAAACCCTGCTCCAGCTGATTCAGAACGGTCCCGAAAATACCTCCCTGCCGTGGGTGACCATTGAGGATGCTCCGCGCTTCCCGTGGCGCGGCCTGCTGCTTGATTCGGCCCGCCACTTTATTCCGCTGGAGGACATCAAGCGCCAGATTGACGGCATGGCGGCGGCGAAACTCAACGTGCTGCACTGGCACTTAACCGACGATCAGGGCTGGCGGTTTGCCTCGAAGCGCTACCCGAAACTAACGCAGCTCGCCAGTGACGGACTGTTCTATACCCAGGATCAGATGCGCGACGTGGTGCGCTATGCCGCCGCGCGTGGCGTTCGCGTGGTGCCTGAAATTGACATGCCCGGCCACGCGTCGGCCATTGCGGTGGCCTATCCGGAGCTGATGAGCGCCCCGGGGCCCTATGAGATGGAGCGCCACTGGGGCGTGCTCAAACCGACGATGGATCCCACCAAAGAGGCCACCTATGCCTTTGCCGGAGCGATGATCGCTGAACTGGCGGCGATCTTTCCGGATCCCTACCTGCACATTGGCGGCGACGAGGTGGATGACACCCAGTGGAAAAACAACCCTGCCATCCAGCAGTTTATGCGCGATAACAACCTGGCAGACAGCCACGCATTGCAGGCGTACTTCAACCGCAAGCTGGAGACGATCCTCGAGAATAACCAGCGTCAGATGGTGGGCTGGGATGAGATCTTCCACCCGGATCTGCCGAAAAGCATCCTGATCCAGTCCTGGCAGGGTCAGGACGCGCTGGGGGAGGTGGCGAAGCAGGGCTACAAGGGGATCCTCTCCACCGGCTTTTATCTCGATCAACCCCAGTACACCGCTTATCACTACCGCAACGAGATCGTGCCCCAGGGGCTGAACGGTGTGGATGTGATTACCGACCGCGACAGCGCCCAGAGCTGGTCATTCACCCTGCCGCGCCTGAAGGGTAAGCCGGTGGAAGGCAGCTTTACGCTGGTGAAAGGTGAGACGGGCTGGCGCGGATTTATCGATTTTAACGGCAAATCCCGGCGCGCGGTGCAGGATATCGCCTGGCGCAGCGACAACCAGGTGAGCTTCACCGTGGATACCTGGATGGGGGAGACCCGCCCGGTGGTGACGGTCGCGGACGATAAAGTCAGCGGCTATTTCCTGCTGGGTAACAGCCGTTATCCGGTGAGTGGCCAGCGGCTGGATGCCGTGCCGGAAGGGATCGCCCCGGCGCTGCCGGATGCCAGCCAGCAGGCGAATCTGCTGGGCGGTGAGGCGGCGCTGTGGGTAGAAAACGTGGCGGCGCCGGTGCTGGATATCAAGCTGTGGCCGCGGGCATTTGCGGTGGCGGAGCGGCTGTGGTCGGCGAAGGAGGTGAACGATATCGACAACATGTATACCCGCCTGCAGGCGATGGATACCTGGTCGACGGTGTCGGTGGGGCTGCAACAGCACGCCCGTCAGCAGGAGCAGTTCACCCGTCTGGGTAACACCACCGACACCATGGCGCTGACGATCCTCGCCCAGGCGCTGGAGCCTGCGCAGTATTACACCCGTAATCATCTTAAGTTCCAGGCCGGGAATTACGATCTGTTTGAGCCGCTGAACCGCCTGGCCGATGCGCTGTCGCCGGAGAGCAACTCAGTGCGGCAGATGAACCGCTGGGCAGAGCGGCTGGTGAGCGATGCCGAAGATAGCGAAAGCGCGGAGGCGCTGCGCCATCTGTTCAGCCGCTGGCAGGCCAATACCCCGGATGCGCTGCTGCTGGCTGACAATAGCTATCAGCTGAAAGCGCTGAAGCCGGTTATTCAGACGGTGGATAAACTGGCGGCAATTGGGCTGCGCTTAACGGATCTGGTGGCGCGTCAGGGGACGCTGGATGATACCGAGATTGCGTCGATTCAGCGTGAGCTGGATGAGGCAGCGCAGATTCAGGATGAGGTGGTGATCGCGGCGGTCTACCCGCTGGAGAAACTGCTGCGCGCGACGCGCAATCAGTAGTCGGTGAAAAATGCCCGGTGGCGCTACGCTTACCGGGCCTGCAACACCCGTACGGTTTCGTTTGCCGCACAAACCCGTAGGCCGGGCAAGCGAAGCGCCCCCGGCAAACAGACCGCACAGGCCTGTTTGCCGGGCATCAGAGCGTATTATTTCTTCAGCGTCCACGCCATGGTCCAGTGAGAGCCATAGCCTGGTTCGAACTGGTTAGCACCTGCTGCGTACTGGATGCAGTAGCCGTTGTATGGCGCTTTCTTACACTGGTACGTTTTGCCATTCTTCGGCTGCAGCACCACGGTGCCCGCTTTGTAGGAGGCGATATTCTGCGGATAGGTATAGTCATATTTACCGGTGGTGCCGTTATCGGTATTTGACGCTTCCCCTTCCAGCATCATGTCAATTACGTCCTGTGCGAACAGCACGCCATCTTTGTTGGTGGCATAGTATTTCAGCATGTGGTGACCGGCAGTCACGTCAGACAGGTTCATGGTAACGTCCTGGTTGGCGTTATTCATTTCCTGCTTCACATAGCCTTTTTCAGCACCGGCGTGGTTCATCACACGGGCTTCCAGGTTAACGTTACCCTGGGTGTTGACGTGGAAGGTCACGGTGGCCGCGCCGTTTTTAATTTTGCTGAACTGCACGTTGGTTACCGCGATATCTTCACTGGTCTGAGCCTGCTGCTCTTCATAGGAGATGGCGACAGATTTCAGGGTGCTGCCGTCTTTCACGTAGACGTTGTTGGCGCCGTGAACCGGGTTAACCACACCGCTTTCATCTTTCATACCCACACGCACGTCGCTGTGTGCGGCATTGATTGCCTGCGCCAGATCAAAGGCCCACTGGCTTGCCTGGCCCTGGGAAGCAGAGGCCACGGTCAGTTCGGTGCGCATGGAAACCACTTCGCCGTTAGCGTCGAAGAAGCGTGCAATGACTTTGTCGCCAGCATTGATATTATTACCGCCGATCTGCCCATCCAGGGTTTTATTCCATTCAGACACCACGGCCGGGGTATCGTCGCCTGGATTAACGTTGCCGCCGTTACCGAAATCAACGTCGATCGCCTGGTAGAAACTATTTGTGGTATCGGCAACTTCCCATACCGCGTAAATAACCTGGTAGCCAGTACGCTCTGGAACATTACAGGTCATTTCCTGGCGAACAGCAGGCGCCTGACCATTTCCGTTAACGGTACAGAATGGGGTTAATTCAAATTGATCGCGAGTCAGCGGTTTATTTGGATTCCAGTTTTGCTTGGTAATATACCAGCGCCAGTTAGCGGTTTTATGCGGAGCCGTGTGATACCAGGTAAAGGTATTTTTACCGGCTGTAATAGGGGTCTTGGTCCATGCATTCAGGCTCTGGCGATCCAGCTGGGAATACTGGGAAATACCGGCGCTGGCCAGCTGTCCATCTGGTGGCAGTGCGCCAGTCGGGAAGCCAGACGTACGCTCGATGCTCTGTGGTTCCCATTGAACGGGACCGCAGTCAATATTTTTACCGAGCTTACACATATAAGCGCGGCTGGCCGGGGTCTCAACCCAACCGTGAGCAAAAGCTGATGAAGCAACCGTGAGTGTGGCAAGTGCCAGTGCAATTTTAGACAGTTTCATTTTTTATTCCATTAAAAGTGATTAATGCTTTTGGGCACGGCTAGTGTCGTCTGGAATAAAAAATTAGTCATTTCAGGCTGCGATGAAAAATAATAGTGAAAATGCTTGAAGGTTATTTCGCTCTGTGTATTCAGGCAATAAAAAAGGCAGCCTGAGCTGCCTTTAGCATATCAAAATCAGGTATTAGCGGCGCACGGCAATCGCTTCGATTTCGATTTTCACGTCTTTTGGCAGACGCGCCACTTCTACGCAGGAGCGCGCCGGGAAGCTGGCGTTATGCTCGGTGAAAAAGGCTTCGTAGGCGGCGTTAACGGTAGCGAAGTCGTTAAGATCTTTTACGAAAACGGTGGTTTTCACGATATCGTCCACCTTCAGGCCAGCAGATTCAACGATCGCTTTGACGTTTTCCAGCGACTGGCGCGCCTGAGCGGAGACATCTTCCGGCACTTCACCGGTTTTTGGGTTCACCGGGATCTGGCCGGAGGTGATGATCATGCTGCCAAGATCAACGCCCTGAACATATGGGCCGATAGCTGCAGGTGCATTTTCCGTCGCGAGTACTTTGGTCATGATTTCTCCTGAATAACAGCGTTATGAATATCCCTGCCATTATAAAGAGGCAGGAGTGCATTACCACCGCGTTTAGTTGGCCAGCACCACATTATGTGAAAACTCTTTTTCACAGTATTTGCATTTGAGGGCGATGTCATCGGCGCGTTTTTTCACTGCAAAACTGGAGTTTACCGGCTCGGCATGGCTGATGCAGTTGCTGTTCGGGCACACCAGTACGCTCTCGATGCGCTCCGGCAGGCTCGGACGGGATTTGCCCACCACTTCGTAGTCGTCGATGCGGTTAACGGTGGCTTCCGGCGCGTATAACGACAGCTGGTTAACCTGCTCGTCGGTGAGGAAAGTGTTCTCGATTTTAATCAGGTCCTTGCGGCCCATCTCGCCGGAAGGCAGGTTCAGCCCGATGGTGATGCGCTGGTCGGTTTCGGTCAGTTTGAACAGGGTCAGCAGCTTAAAGCCCACCTGCGCGGGGATGTGGTCAATTACGGTGCCGCGTTTGATGGCTTCGACCTGGAGTTTGTTATCGTGTGTCATTGTCATTTCCCCTTACAGAGCTAAATCGCGATTCAGAACCAGTGCCAGTAACGCCTGGCGGGCGAAGATGCCGTTCCCGGCCTGCTGGAAGTACCAGGCGTGCGGCGTCTTATCCACGTCTGTGGTGATCTCATCGATACGCGGCAGCGGGTGCAGCACCTTCATGTTGTTGCGCGCGCCCTCAAGGTCGCTGGCGCGCAGCACGAACTGCGCCTTCACGTTGGCGTACTCCGACGGATCCAGACGCTCTTTCTGCACGCGGGTCATATAGAGAATATCCACCTCGCCCATCACCTCTTCGATGCTGGCGTGCAGGCTCCACTTGATGCCTTTCTCATCGAGCATATCGAGGATGTACTGCGGCATCGCCAGCGCGTCCGGGGCGATAAACCAGAAGCGGTTACCGTTGAACTTCGCCAGCGCCTGGGTCAGAGAGTGGACGGTGCGGCCATATTTCAGGTCGCCGACCATGGCGATGTTCAGGTTCTCCAGACGCCCCTGGGTCTCCTGAATGGTGAACAGATCCAGCAGGGTCTGGGTTGGATGCTGGTTGGCGCCGTCACCGGCGTTCAGCACCGGGATGCCGCCGGAAAACTCGGTCGCCAGGCGGGCCGCGCCCTCCTGCGGGTGACGCATGACGATGGCATCGACGTAGGTGCTGATGACCGAGATGGTGTCCGCCAGGGTTTCGCCTTTTTTGCCGAGCGAGGTGTTGCTGCTGTCGGAGAAGCCCACCACGCTGGCGCCCAGGCGGTGGATGGAGGTCTCAAACGACAGGCGGGTGCGGGTAGAGGCCTCAAAGAAGCAGCTGGCGATCACCTTGTGCCTGAGCAGCTCCGGCTGCGGATTGGCTTTCAGTTTTGCCGCGGTCGCCAGAACCAGCTCCAGCTCTTCACGGCTGAGGTCGTTGATGGAAATGATGTGTTTTTGATAAAGCGGATTCATTTTTATCTCCTGACGCCGGGCAAAAAAAAGCCCCTCAAATGAGGGGCTTCTGGAATAGGGATTGCAACGGGAAGAAAAACAGCAGGCCAGCGTCTGCTTTAAGACGCGCTGGGGCACTCTGTCGACCATGTTTGAGCATGCTTCCTCCTGGCAAATTGTGGGGCATTATACGCAGCCTGACCCGCGGATCAAGCGAATAATGCACACTTTACGCAGCGAAAACGGTTGAGCGTGCATGGTTATGCGCCAGTGCAAATCCCGGTCAAAAAGTAGTGGTATGGCAGCTAAAATTCTCGTATAAAAGTTTAAAATGAAACGGTGTTTTATATTGAGGATTACATCATGATCGTTGGCAACATTCACAACCTCCAGTCCTGGCTGCCGCAAGCGCTGCGTCAGGCGATCGAACATGTCAAAACCCATGTGTCCGACGCCACCCCAACCGGTAAGCACGACATCGATGGCAATAACCTGTTCTATCTGGTCTCCGAAGACATGACCCAGCCGTTTGCCGAGCGCCGCGCGGAGTACCATGCCCGCTATCTGGACATCCAGATCGTGCTGAAAGGCCAGGAGGGGATGACCTTCAGCACCCTGCCAAACGGTACGCCGGACACCGACTGGCTGGCGGATAAAGATATCGCTTTCCTGCCGGAAGGCGAGCAAGAGAAAACCCTGGTGCTGAGCGAAGGCGATTTCGTGGTCTTCTACCCGGGCGAAGTCCACAAGCCGCTGTGCGCGGTGGGCAACCCGGCGCAGGTGCGCAAGGTGGTTGTTAAAATGCTGGTAGGGTAAAAGTTTTACCCCTCACCCCGGCCCTCTCCCCATAGGGGAGAGGGAGTAATCGTTCCCTCACCCTGGCCCTCGCCACATAGGGGTCAGGGTGTAATCTTTCACTCACCCTGGCCCTCTCCACATAGGGGAGAGGGTGTAATCTTTCCCTCACCCTGACCCTCGCCACATAGGGACGAGGGGACTGCGCGGTGCGGTCTTTTCCCCCTCGCCCCTTTGGGGAGAGGGCCGGGGTGAGGGGCCGTAATCTGTGATCCAGCTTAAATTTCCCGCACTCCCTCCTCTCCTCCCATTGTCCTGCGCTTTTTCTGCGTCATAGTATGGTCGTTAAATAAACGAACACTGTTCTATAATGTAGAACAAAATAAATCAGCAAGGAGATCGCATGCCGCAGACCCAACAGTTCTCGGGAATTATTCCCCCCGTCTCCACTATCTTCACCGCCGATGGCAAGCTGGATAAAGAGGGCAGTGCCGCGCTTATCGACAGCATGATCGACGCCGGGGTCGATGGTCTGTTCTTTTTGGGCAGCGGCGGCGAGTTTTCGCAGCTTAATACCGCAGAGCGCAAAGCGATCGCCGAATTTGCCCTCGCCCACGTGAACCGTCGCGTGCCGGTGCTGATCGGCACCGGGGGCACCAACGCCCGGGAAACCATCGAGCTGAGCCAGCATGCCCAGCAGGCCGGGGCCGACGGCATCGTGGTGATCAACCCCTATTACTGGAAAGTGTCTGAAGCAAACCTGATCCGCTACTTCGAACAGGTGGCCGACAGCGTCACCCTGCCGGTGATCCTCTATAACTTCCCGGCACTGACCGGGCAGGATCTGACCCCGCAGCTGGTCAAAACCCTGGTGGACTCGCGGGCGAATATCGTCGGGATCAAAGACACGGTGGACTCCGTGGCCCATCTGCGCAGCATGGTGCTTACCGTCAAAGCGGCGCACCCGCAGTTTGTGGTGCTGTGCGGCTACGACGATCACCTGTTCAACACTCTGCTGCTGGGGGGCGACGGGGCGATCTCCGCCAGCGGCAACTTTGCGCCGCAGGTGTCCGTCGGCCTGCTGCAGGCGTTCCGTGACGGCGATCTGGCCCGGGCGGCGCACTATCATCAGACCATGCTGCAAATTCCGCAGATGTATCAGCTGGATACGCCCTTTGTGAACGTGATAAAAGAGGCGATTGCGCTCTGCGTCCGGCCGGTTTCTACCCACGTGCTGCCGCCCGCCGGGCCGCTGGATGACGCGCGCAAGGCGCAGCTGAAAACGCTGCTGCAACAGCTCAAGCTCTGCTGAAGCCGGAAGGTCACAATGTCGATAGAAACCATTTTTACCCCGCAGGATGACGCCTTCTATTCGGTGATCACCCACGCGGCCGGGCCGCAGGGCGCGCTGCCCCTGACCCCGCAGATGCTGATGGAATCCCCCAGCGGCAATCTGTTTGGCATGACGCAGAACGCCGGGATGGGCTGGGATGCAAAAAAGCTCACCGGTAAAGAGGTGCTGATTATCGGCACCCAGGGCGGGATCCGGGCGGGGGATGGCCGCCCGGTGGCGCTGGGTTACCACACCGGACACTGGGAGATTGGCCTGCAGATGCAGGCGGCGGCGAAAGAGATCACCCGCAACGGCGGGATCCCCTTTGCCGCCTTTGTCAGCGATCCCTGCGACGGCCGTTCCCAGGGCACCCACGGGATGTTTGACTCCCTGCCATACCGCAACGATGCGGCGATCGTGTTTCGCCGTCTTATCCGCTCCCTGCCCACGCGCCGGGCGGTGATTGGCGTCGCCACCTGCGACAAAGGCCTGCCCGCCACCATGATCGCCCTGGCCGCGATGCATAATCTGCCGACCATTCTGGTGCCGGGTGGCGCCACGCTGCCGCCGACTTTTGGCGAAGATGCCGGTAAAGTGCAGACCATCGGGGCGCGTTACGCCAACCATGAACTCTCACTGCAGGAGGCCGCGGAGCTGGGCTGCCGCGCCTGCGCTTCGCCGGGGGGCGGCTGCCAGTTCCTCGGCACGGCAGGCACCTCGCAGGTGGTGGCAGAAGCCTTAGGTCTCGCCTTGCCGCACTCTGCGCTGGCGCCATCCGGGCAGGACGTGTGGCTGGAGATCTCCCGTCAGTCCGCACGGGCGGTATTCGCGCTGGATAACCGTGGGATCACCACGCGGGATATCCTGACCGACAAAGCCATTGAAAACGCGATGGTGATCCACGCCGCGTTCGGTGGCTCCACCAACCTGCTGCTGCACATTCCCGCCATTGCCCATGCGGCGGGCTGCACTATTCCGGACGTGGAGCACTGGACGCGCATCAACCGCAAGGTGCCGCGGCTGGTGAGCGTTCTGCCGAACGGGCCGGATTACCACCCGACGGTGCGGGCGTTTCTCGCGGGCGGCGTGCCGGAGGTGATGCTCCATCTGCGCGATCTCGGTCTGCTGCATCTGGACGCCATGACCGTCACCGGCCAGACCCTGGGGGAAAATCTCGACTGGTGGCAGACCTCTGAGCGTCGGGAGCGCTTCCGCCAGTGTCTGCGCGAGCAGGACGGCGTCGATCCTGACGACGTGATCCTGCCGCCAGAGCGCGCCAAAGCCCGCGGGCTCACCTCTACGGTGGCCTTCCCGACGGGCAACATTGCGCCGGAAGGCTCGGTGATCAAGGCTACGGCCATCGACCCGACGGTTGTGGGTGAGGATGGCGTTTACCGCCACACCGGCCGGGCGCGGGTGTTTGTCTCGGAAGCCCGGGCGATTAAGGCGATCAAAAGCGGCGAGATCGAGCAGGGGGATATCATGGTGGTGATTGGCGGCGGACCGTCCGGCACCGGCATGGAGGAGACCTACCAGCTGACCTCGGCGCTGAAGCATGTCTCCTGGGGGAAAACGGTGTCGCTGATCACCGATGCCCGCTTCTCGGGGGTTTCCACCGGGGCCTGTTTTGGCCATGTGGCCCCCGAAGCGCTGGCCGGCGGGCCAATTGGCAAGCTGCGCGATAACGACATCATCGAGATTGTAGTGGACCGCCTTTCCCTGACCGGCAGCGTCAACTTTATCGGTACGTCACTGGCACCGCTCACCCCGCTGGAGGGGGCGATGGAGCTGGCACGCCGCGAGCCGCACCCGGAACTGCACGCTCATGAATTTTTACCGGACGATACGCGCCTGTGGGCGGCATTGCAGTCGGTGAGCGGCGGAACCTGGAAAGGCTGTATTTACGACACGGATAAGATCATCGAGGTGATTAACGCGGGCAAAAAAGCGCTCGGCTTATAGGCCGGGCGCAGGAGCGCCTCAGGCCGGATAGCCCAGCGCGCGTGAGAGCTGGCACCCGGCCTCCTGCAACTGCTCGCGAAAGCGCGCCAGTTCGTCGTCGTCCACCCGGGAGGTTAAGGTGGAGAGGCTCAGGGCGGCAATCACCCGGGACTCGTGGTTACGCACCGGGACCGACACGCAGCGCACTCCCTGTTCGTTCTCTTCGCTGTCCAGGGCATAACCCTGGTCGCGGGTCTGCGCCAGCGCGGCCAGCAGCGCCTCGCGGGAGGCCAGGGTCGCAGGGGTAAAGGTGGTGTACTGGTAGCCTTCCAGCAGGGTATTCAGCTCGGCATCGCTCAGCCAGGCGATGAGCACTTTGCCGATGGCGGTGGCATGTACCGGCAGGCGGCGGCCAATGCGCGAGTAGGCGATCGCTGCCAGCTTGCCTTCAATCTTCTCGATGTAAACCCCTTCGCGCCCGTCCAGAATGCCCAGATGGGTGGTCTGCCCGGTGCGCTCCGACAATTCCGTCAGAAAATGCTTCGCTTTCTGGCGGATATCCATGGTGCTTACCACAAAGTGACCGCGCTCGACCAGCTTCATACCGGGGCGATATTTGCCGTTCTCCGGATTCTGATCGATATAGCCGTGCAGCTGCAGGGTTTTGAGCAGCGAGTGAAGCGTGCTTTTGCTCAGGCCCATCTGTTTACTGATGTCGGTGATTTTAAGTTCCGTCGCCTGTTCGTTAAACAGATCGAGGATCTGTAAGGCACGTTCAACAGATTGAATAATAGGCATAAGATCGGCTTATCCGCGCTGGAATTAAGGCAAAAAAGTACCCTTTTTACGCTGAAAAATCAATCGACACGGGAAGTGGGTGAATTATTCATGGCGGTGGAATTTGACTTAAGTGAAAGTTTAGACTTATTGACCATAATAAAAAGGATAGGCTGTGCCTATTACCACATTTTCATTGTTCTTTTACACTTATTTACCGTATGGCTTTCCGTTCTTTGCACCGTTTGTTTAAAGGTATTTTGATGACCGCTTCTAAGACATGGATCACTTTGGGTACTATTGCCAGTCCGGCCACCGGAACGTTATTTTCGAAAATTCTGACTCAGCATAATCATACTTATATTCTCTGGTATAACGGCGAGCAGCTCTTTAAGCCCGGCGATAAAATAAATGTTCGTTATAACCGCTTATTCGTGAATGACGAACTATGCGATATTCATATTCTGCAAATCGACAAATACAGCCATACCCTGTGGCGCGTTATGCACAACATGTCCAGCTGCCCCGGACATCGTGACCCGCAAAGCGAGAGGTGCGAGGCTCCGGTAAAGTGTATTTTTAAAAAATGCCCTTACGGCAAAGAACGGGTAACGGTAAAGTAATAATCCGGTGAACTATTTTGTCGGCAAGTAAATAATAAGAGCAGGGAACAGACTATACGAACGGATAATATAAATATCAGGAGGGTCGAACCCTCCCTCTATTTATACTATTAAGCTATTCCCCCAGGGTGGCGACCATCACCGCCTTAATGGTGTGCATGCGGTTTTCCGCCTGGTCAAATACCACGCTTGCCGCGGATTCAAATACCTCGTCCGTCACTTCCATCCCGCCGTGCAGATCGAACTCTTTCGCCATCTGCTTGCCGAGCGTAGTCTGATCGTCATGGAATGCCGGCAGACAGTGCAGGAACTTCACGTCCGGGTTACCCGTCAGCGCCATCATCTGGGCATTCACCTGATAGCCACGCAGCAGCGCAATCCGCTCCGCCCACTTCTCTTTGGCTTCGCCCATTGACACCCACACGTCGGTATAGATGAAGTCCGCGCCCTTCACGCCCGCCGCCACGTCTTCCGTCAGGGTGATTTTGCCGCCGTTCTTTTCTGCCAGCGCGCTGCACTCTGCCACCAGGCTCTCTTCCGGCCAGCAGGCTTTGGGCGCAACCAGACGCAGATCCAGCCCGGTGAGGGCGGCTGCTTCCAGCATTGAGTTCCCCATGTTGTTGCGCGCATCGCCGGTATAGACCAGCACCATCTCGTTGAAGGCTTTGCCCGGCAGATGCTCCTGCATGGTGAGCAGGTCCGCCAGCAGCTGGGTGGGATGGAACTCGTTGGTCAGCCCGTTCCACACCGGCACACCGGCAAATTCCGCCAGGGTTTCGACAACCTCCTGGCCATGACCACGATACTGAATGCCGTCGTACATCCGGCCCAGCACGCGCGCGGTATCTTTAATTGATTCTTTATGCCCGATCTGGCTGCCGCTCGGCCCTAAATAGGTGACGCGCGCGCCCTGGTCAAATGCGGCAACTTCGAAAGAGCATCGGGTGCGGGTTGAGTCTTTTTCGAAGATGAGCGCGATATTTTTGCCAGTAAGCTTCTGTACTTCCGTGCCTTTTTTCTTATCGGCTTTAAGCTGTGCCGCCAGCGCAAGCAGGGAGGTGATGTGTGCAGGGGTAAAATCGAGCAATTTAAGGAAGTGCTTTTTATAAAGTTCAGACATTTTATCCTCACATGGCAAAGGCCACTTATTGAATTAAAATTCACTTTATCTGTATCAATATTCACATGCAACCCCGTTGCACAAATCTTTCTTACAAAGGTGGAGGCAAACACATCCGTGTGTGAAAATAGAAGTATCTGCCGCACTTTAAAGAGGAACGAGCCATGGCAAACCCAGAACTGCTGGAAGAACAGCGCGAAGAGACGCGACTGATTATTGAAGAACTGCTGGAAGACGGCAGCGATCCGGATGCGCTGTACACCATCGAGCATCATTTCTCTGCGGATGACTTCGAAGCGCTGGAGAAACTGGCGGTTGAAGCGTTCCGCCTGGGTTACGAAGTGACGGAGCCGGAAGAGCTGGAAGTGGAAGAGGGCGACACCGTCATCTGCTGCGACATCCTGAGCGAAGGCGCGTTGAAGGCAGAGCTGATCGACGCCCAGGTTGAACAGCTGATGAACCTGGCCGAGAAGTTTGAAGTGGAATACGACGGCTGGGGCACCTACTTCGAAGATCCGAACGGCGAAGAGGGTGACGAAGACGACGAAGATTTCATCGACGAAGATGACGACGGCGTGCGTCACTAAGTGTTATTAGCGGTGGCCTTTGCCACCGCTTTTCCAGGTACAAAAATGGATTACCCGCAGATACTCGCCCCTGTTTTACACTTCCTCCAGTGCCCGACCCCGCAAGCATGGATTGATAAAGCCCGCGACCCGGCGAACCTGCCGCTGCTGCTCACCGACCATATGGTATGCGAGCTCAAAGCCGCCCAGACCGCGCTGTTATTAGTTCGCAAATACGTCGCCGACGAGAGTGGGGCCGACGCGCTGCTCGAGTGGCTCAAGCCCTACGAAGCTTTTACCTTCCGCGAAGGCCCGGAACCGGACTTTGTCGCCCTGCACAAGCAGATTGGCAAAAGCGTGATGCCCAAAACCGACGACCCCTGGGGCCAGTCTCTGATCGACAGCATGGTGCTGCTGATCAAAGAGGAGCTGCACCACTTCTGGCAGGTGCGGGAGGCGATGCTGACCCGCAACATCCCCTACGTCAAAATCACCGCAAGCCGCTACGCCAAAGGGATGCTGAAAGCCGTGCGCACCCACGAGCCGCTGACGCTGATCGACAAGCTCATCTGCGGGGCCTATATCGAAGCGCGCTCCTGCGAACGCTTCGCCGCGCTGGCGCCGTTCCTCGACGACGATTTGCAGAAATTTTATCTGTCGCTGCTGCGCTCCGAAGCGCGGCATTATCAGGACTATCTGACCCTTGCCCAACAGGTCAGCGACGAGGATATCTCTCCCCGCATACAGCTTTTTGGTGAAATTGAAGCCACACTTATCTCAACACCGGATAACGAGTTTCGCTTCCATAGCGGCGTGCCGGTGTAAATCGGATAGCTAAAGGATCAAGGATGCGTAACGATGAGAAGAGCGTGGACACCTATAGTCGCAGTGGCAGTTATCTCCGCAGCAGTAGCCTTCTGGGTTTATTACGACAAGCAACGCCTGCAAAATACCCCCGAACACCGGCTTGATACCACCCTTAACGCCATACCCTCCTGGCAGGTGCTGAAAGAGCAGGATCCCCGATTTGTGACCCGTATTCGCGAGCAGATCCTCACTATGCACAAGGCGGGCGATTCTGAGCAGGACATTATCGACGTGGTCCAGCCGCAGATCCTTAGCCTGCAGATGTCGCGCCTGCAATATGCCCCCGACGCGACAGCGGTGGGCTGGATCACGATCAACATGGAACAGACGGCCGCCATTCAGAAGGTGAGTGACGACGCCTGTTTTCGTTTTCTGTTTCCGGGCGTGAAGGGGGGCGTTAACCCGATGCGGGTGCTGGATAAACCGATGATGCAGCGCCGCATGCAGGCCGACGCCGAAATGATGCGCGCGGGCTGGGGTAACCATCGCCACACTGTTACCCCGGAAGAACACGCCGCCGCGGTGGAGGATGTGCGCCCGATTATGCAGTCGCTCACCAGCCAGTACGGGGAGGCGATCCAGCTGCTGGTGATGCCGGAGAACGCAGTGGGCAAAGAGAAGCTCACCTGCGAGATGGTGCAGGCGATGTGGGGGAAGGTGCTGCAGCTGCCGGAGCAGAAAGCGGCGAGGGTGATTCGGATGGCGGTGACGGAACTGGATTGACGTGGGCGCTGGTTTTTTGGGCACTTAACGCGGTTTAGCGCGTCGCCGCTTGCATGGCGGCGTGCGACAGGTATAATCCACAACGTTTCCGCATCCCCTTCAGTGCCGAAGTGGCGAAATCGGTAGACGCAGTTGATTCAAAATCAACCGTAGAAATACGTGCCGGTTCGAGTCCGGCCTTCGGCACCAAAAAGATGCAAAAATGAAGTCGCTTAAGGGCGGCTTTTTTTTTGTCTGGAATTCAATAACTATTAATTTTACCGCGAGATTTACTTTCCTAAGGTGAATCGATTCGAGCGTATATACCGATAGCCGTTGGTATTTAGAGTTCGATACTGCATCTATCAACAAGTTTGACGAATTGTAACTTATCTTCAAAACTGAGCAAATTGCTACATGCGAGCACATACTATAGTTACCATGAGATCTTCTAGAGACTAAACGAAAGTAGTCACTAATTTTATTTCTTTTATAAGTTGCTGTATTATATGTCTTTTATCCTTAAAGCTCTAAAAATAGTTGCTTGCATCACAACCAATAGTTTTTTATAAAACACGATATCAACTATTCAGAGGTGTGCTATGGAAACTTTTGATACCCAACTAGCTATGAGTATTGTGTCCTACTCAACTGGGGGCTTTAGCTATGACACTCTTGCCAGGGCGATGCTTTCAAAGCAGAAAAATGGGAGACCAGAAGATCTCCTTGAGTCATGCCGAAGTTTTTGTCTGTCTTTGGAGACACAGGGGGTTTTAAGGAGATGTCATAGTTGTTTGCATTCTCAGGATGACTATTTCATATACATTACTCACTGAGACTCGTGTCTGTTTTTTCAAATATTGGCAATTCGTTTCTTGCCACTTCCCTTTTTCTACTGTAGCTTTGCTACAGAAAGTTTTGGGAGGCTATTATGAGTAACATTCATTTAATAACAACATGTACTAATGGTAAGAATGGTGATCGTAACAATACATTGAGTTTAAGCAAGTATTCATCAGGAAGAATGCCTTCTGATATCCTTATAAATTCTTGGTGTAATGCTTTGAGTGAGGCAATTAAAACCTCTGCTTCCATATGCGTAGAGGACCTCTATAAGGGAGGGCATTGGGCGACAGTTAAAACAATACTTAGAGATTATCCTATTGATTTGTGGGTTCTTTCTGCTGGGATAGGACTCCTTCATTATAAAGATAAAGTGGTACCTTATAAAGCTACTTTTTCTACGGGGTATGAAGAATCAATACCAACATATTCATATGAATATGTTGGTAAATCCTTCCATAGAACGTGGTGGAAAAAAATTAATGAACACTCAGTTTTCAAATCTCGGCACCCTACCTCCATTGCTGAATTAATGAAGGAAAATAGTCGGGATTTTTTTATTCTTTGTGGTTCTCCTGATTATATCAATGCTATCGAACTTGATGTTATCAGTGGCGTTGAATATTTAGTTGATCCAAGTAAACAATTACTAATTATAACCTCTAAAAAAATTAACAGTAGGCTTGGATCCTATCTATATAAAAGCAATCAGCATATGGCTCAGTATTTAAAGTGTAATATGTTGATGCTTAATATTAAATTGGCTCAATATATTTTGAATGAATTTACAGGTAGAAAATTAGATGATTTAAACTTGCTTTCACAGCAACTAGCTGAAAAATTTGAAAATATACCCGAGCGTGAAGTTAAGAAAGGTGTCAGGCGTAGTCCTGTAGAAGTTAATCAATATATCTTAAGTATAATACAGCAACATCCAGGAATTAGTGCAACACAGGCATTACGTGCGTTTCGTGACGCTGGAAATTCGTTCGAGGAGAAGCGATTTCGTGCAACTTTCAAGGCAATTTCTGGCAGCAAACCATAATGCTACTGGATGAGGTTTCATGTTAGAATCCCACGTTTTTTGAGTCTTTGAAGTAGCGTCACAGGAGAGTATGTTGTCGAAGCTAAAGTATTTTTTCCCTGATAGTCAGGATTTTATCGATCCCAGTTTCGACTTCCTCCGCGAAACGCGTAACGAACATCGTGTGCGTCAACGTGACGATCATTATCCACATGAGGTTTTTCCTCATCCTTACGACGGTATGCTGGTTTCTAAAGCTGTAGTGGATGGTCTGGGCGGCGGTGAGAGCAAATATACCCGTGCCCAGCGTTTGCGTTACTTTCGCAATGGCATGAAGCACTTTTTTCGCCTTCCGGAAAATATGGAAACTATGGGGGATTGCGGAGCCTTCACCTATGTCAACCAGGATGTCCCGCCATATCGAGTGGAAGAGGTCATTGAGTTCTACGAAACGTCCCGCTTTAACCATGGTGTTTCTCTCGACCATATCGTTTTTGGCTATGAGAAACCTGGTGAAGTATTCAGTGGCGAAGTATTGGCTGAATGTCGTCGACGCCAGGATATCACGCTGACCCTTGCACAAGAGTTTTTAAACAAATCTCAAAAGTCCTGTTTCAATGCCTTTGGCGTTGCACATGGATGGAGCAAAACTTCCTACCGGCAGTCTGTTGAGGCTCTGCTGGCCATGGGATACAAAAATATCACCATGGGGGGGATGGTGCCGTTGAAAACGGCGCAGATCCTCGAGACGCTCGAAGAGATTAAACCGCTGCTGAAAAGTGATACACGTGTTCACTTGCTTGGCATTGCCCGTCCAGAGAGTTTCGCTGACTTTATCAAGTTTGGTGTGACCAGTATTGACTCGACAACACCGCTGCAGCAAGCCTTCAAAGATCGGAAAAACAACTATCATACGCTTGATGGCCCTGCCTATACCGCTGTACGTGTCCCTCAGTTTGATGCGAATCCAAGTTTGAGCCGCAAAATTAAATCTGGCGTAATAGATCAGGATATTGCCCGGCATCTGGAAAAGGATGCCATGACTGCCCTGTTCGAATACGATAATGGGGCTTTGTCTCTTGAGAAGACACTTGATGCAGTCCTGGCTTATGAACGCCTGCATTCGGGTGAAAAAGAGGCCGATAAAATCCGTGCGGATTATGAGCGTACTCTGGGAGAACGTCCCTGGAAACAATGCCAGTGCAATATTTGCCAGGCCATCGGTATCAATGTCATCATTTTCCGCGGAGCTGAACGTAACCGTCGCCGCGGTTTCCATAATATTCAGGTGTTGTACAACCGTTTACAGCACACATTGTCATTACGCTCAGAGGAACTATCATGAGTGAATATCGTGTTCCCGCCCTGCGAATCCGGCAGGGTGAGGAGAGGCAACTCTATAGCCTTGCGATAGAAGGTAAACAAATCAGCAAAATTGCAGCGATTTCACGTATTCGTCGCGGCGAAGAGAGTTTGGTTGGTTATCAGCGTCCAGAAGTACGTAACCATATTCGCGAAATTCAGCGCTACATTGAGAGCGCAAATCCGATGATACCAAACCCGGTGATTATCGCTTTTGATAAGCGTGTGCGTTTTGAACCGCTTACAGATAATGGCGACATGGGACACCTGGTAATACCTTTCTCCGAAGATAAGGATTTTGAGAAGCCTGGTTTTATTGTTGATGGTCAACAACGTACCGCTGCTTTGCGGGATGCTGAAATCGACTCGTTTATGATGCCGGTATCTGCATTTATTGCTAATGATGCGGAAGAACAGCGTGAACAGTTTATGCTGGTTAACTCCACAAAACCGTTGCCTAAAACGTTGTTATACGAACTGGCTCCGCATACCCACGGTCGTTTGCCATCCGATCTGCAAATGCGTAAGTTTCCTTCACTGCTGACACAACGACTGAACTTCGGCGAAGGTCCACTTGCGGGGCGGATCAAAACGGCGACCAATCCTGATGGGGTTATTGCTGACAACTCAATGATCAAAATGATCGACGCCAGTCTTCGTGAGGGAGCATTGTATCGCTTCCGTGACCCGGCGACCGGGTTGGGGGATGAAGGGAAGATGGTGAAACTGCTGAATAACTTCTGGTCGGCTGTGGAAACTGTATTTACTGATGACTGGGATAAAAAGCCCCGCTATTCCCGTTTGTTACATGGTGTTGGTATTCTTGCACTTGGCAGTTTGATGGATGAAATCGATCAGGTACATCAGGACTATAAAGGTGAACCTGGTTGGACTGAGATCCCTTCCTACTCCCGGTTTGTTGAGGAACTAAATCGTATAAAGCCGCTTTGCGCATGGAGTGGTGGCATGTGGCATTTAGGTACAGATATCGACGGTCAGCCTATCGTTCGTAAATGGAATGAACTGCAGAACTTGTCGAAAGATATCTCGCTGGTGACGGATTATTTGGTCACCAGCTACATGAAGGCGGCGAACGCCAATACCTGAAAAAAGGGGCGACAGCCCCTTTTTTTATGTTTCAACAGTCATGGATTGCTGCATATGAGTCATGAAGGCGTCCAGAATGGAACTGCTCCCTTTGCCTTTTGGGTAAATCAGATCGCGGCGATTCTGGAAGACTGCATAGAGCGCTTGATGCTTTGCACTACCAGCGGCAAAAATAAAGTAATCGGCCTGTTTTGCCAGATTAGCCAGTTTGTCCGTCGCGGTATGGTCATGATTAATATCTACTTTAATCCCCTGGAACAGGGTCTCAATCATCTTGCTGGCCCTGCGTGCAGCCCCTTCCGTTAGGGTATATATGGCGACGCGCTTTCCTGTGAGATCGGGAAGTGTTTCCGGTTCGCCGTCATCAATTTCCGTTGCCTCTTGGGGAAACGCGGCCTCTGCTCCTCGGCCTAATACATCGATGGCTAAGTTACGCATCAGGGTGCGGGTTGGATGATCGAGACGCGGCCAGACGCCTGAAGCACAGGTCTGAATATCCATCCACAGTGCTTTACGCAGCGCGTTATCCTGGTCTGGTGCATCCAGGAACAACTCCATCAGATAGCCCAGCGTTGGCAGGTTCTTTAGCGAGCCGCAGCGCTCAATAATCAACTGCAGTGTCGCGATACATTCCTGATATTCCGTAAGGGTGATAGACCCTTGCAGGAAATGCTCTGTCGCCAGTGCCGCCAGTTTGATATCGGCCTGGCTGAC
The DNA here is from genome assembly GCF_035787115.1 of Leclercia adecarboxylata. Taxonomy (GTDB): domain Bacteria; phylum Pseudomonadota; class Gammaproteobacteria; order Enterobacterales; family Enterobacteriaceae; genus Enterobacter; species Enterobacter adecarboxylatus_E. Next base: position 275,823 of record NZ_JALKTL010000003.1, read on the forward strand.
GCTTTGCTCCATTGCCAGGATATCCATCCATTTGAGCCAGGTTGTGCTCCGTAATCGCACCTGGTTTTTCTCCAGCCATTCGATAAAGGCCGGCATGGCGTTGCGCAGTGTCGGAAATGCGTGCGGCGGGAAATCCTGCGACAGCAGGTGGGTAAAAGCCGTTTCGTTGTAGGTGGACGTTGTCCAGTGCTCGCTTTCCAGTGCGACGATCTGCAGCAGGGTGTTGGCTTCAGTTTCTGGCTCGCACAGGCGTGAGAACCAACTGTCCCAGCCCGTAATTTTCGTGGTGGTTAGCCGGTTGATGCTCTCAATCAGCGTTTTCAGCAAAGGGGTTTTCTGAGCTTGTTCAAGCAGTTGTGTATCCACCTGACGGAGCATTTCGGCGAAGGAATCCAGCGTGTCGGTAGTTGCGGTAAGTGATGCCTGCAGATAACCCGCCAGCGATTCCAGTGATGTTGGCGGTTGGGAGAATGAGACCGCAGCGGGCAGTGGGGTATCATGCCAGTAGCCTTTGAGATCGGCCCAGCGTTGTAATTCCTCAAGCCAATCGGATTTTAACGCCTCAGGCAGCGCACTTAGCAAGTCTTGTTCACCGGCCAGAGCGACCCCGATTGCCCAGATTTTCCATGTACTTAGCTCCTCCTCATTGCTTCCTGATAGCGGGACCTGCATAAAGATAGGACGGAGTGCAAGGAAAGCAGGACGTAACGCTGAGGGCGTTTGCTGTATGTAACTCTGGGCATCGTTCCCCAGATAACGGTGCTGATAAGCCACGAGCAGCATTCTGACCAACGATGCGGGAATACGGCCTCGGGTCAGGTCGGGCAGATCCTGATGATTTAGCAGAGCATCCCATTTTTGCCATTTCCCGGCCTGCTGAAGTTCGAGCAGCAGCAGGTTGCGCCTGGAGAGCAAGCCGTTATCACGAAGTTCCTGCAAATAGTCATTGCTGGCGGCGAAATCTTTCTGATTTGTTGCCAGCATGAAATCGCTAAGGATACGGCCAAATGGGCGTTTACGATTGCGGGCCAGCGAGGGACGCTGGCGAAAAAGAGCAATGACTTCTTTCAGTGCGGCAAAGACCCGCTTTTTTGCCAGTTTATCGGCACGTTTACTCTCCAGTAACTTAATGCGAATAAACCCCGCTGGGCACTGCTCTAGCAGTGCAGTTTCCGCCTCAAGCGTTGGGCCTGTTGTGGGGCTCAAGAAAATTTTTCGGTCCGGCTCGATATCGGCAGAGCCCATTCGGGCATTAATGACGTTACTGAGTTCCAGCAGAGTACGTTCATCTTCTGCGGTGGCAAAGAAGACCCAGTTTTGACGGTCACACCAGGGTAGAATGATGGGCCACTCACCATCGAGAGCGCTTTCCACTAAAGGTAATAGAGCGTTTTTCTGCTCTGCGGGATAAACATCGGGCGCATCGCCCATCAGTTTTTCGAGGCTAAGTAAATTACCATCGCCAAAGAAGGCAAGAAGCCAGGCTGGGAGATTAGTCATGGCTGTCTCCAAAGGGATAGTGTCCACCGAATTCAATTAACGCATCGGAAATAACGGCCTTGTTGGTGGAGAACAGTAAATGTTCATCGTTCAAATTCGCGCCGCTCCAGGTGTAATTCATTGAACCTTTCAGGAAAAAATGCTTCGTTAACATACCTTTGGCATGAAGGTTCTCATGGTAGAGGTGTTGCATATCATGATCCGGTGGGAGCCTGGCCAGCAGACGTTCAACAAACACTTTGCTGCGCGTGTCCGGGCGAGTGACAATCCTGAGCGGACAACCGCTACTCACTGCGGTTGCCAGCAGTTCCTGAAAACTGATCATTCTGGCTCCCCACGAAGGATCGAGGAAACTCCACTGTCCTCCGCGGTTATCAATAACATCAAAATCACTCATCCAGGGTGAAATCAGCCAGATGAGTTCCGGATAGAGGATGAGCCCGCTGAACTGCGCACTCAGTATTTCTTTGAGTTGCCGCTGTCCAAGAGGTCCGTGGAGAAATATTTGTCGTTGCTCTTCCATTCATTACTCTCCTTACAGCAGGGCTTCAGCCAGTTCGATTCGCAGCACGATATAGCCGCCCCGATAGTCTACGGCACCTATCCTCGGATAGAGATGGAGGCCGAAATAATCGACAGGCTCCAGTTGCAGGGCAGACACGGTGGTTACCACCTTATGGCGGGCTTCCCTCGGGATCAGCAGTTCTGCAAACCCTTCATGGATAATGGCGGTATGGATTTGCTGAAGCCAATCGCTGTGAGTCACGTTAATCTGTGTGGCTTGCTGTTGGAACAAGGTACTGAGCAGCAATCTTTCTGTCAGTTTAGGCCCGCTATCAAAGGGGTTGTAGTAGCTGAGAATTGACTGACGTAGCGTGTTACCCCGCTGCCAGAGCATGCCCTGAATTTGGCAGAAGCGGTCGAAGATTTTTGTGACGTCTGCATTTGGCAGTTCTTGTGTCGCCTGGGTGTGGGCGAAGATATTCAGGCTGATTTCATAGCCTGCTTTGGCTTCAAGCGCCCGCCACCTATGCAGATAGTCGAGCAGACGTTGATCGTGCGAAGGCTGGCTACCTGGGCGAAGAATGCGGGTGTGCAGAACGGACACAAAGCTGTGAGTAAGTGCAAACCCTTGTTTTTTTAGCTGTGCGCGCAGAAGTCCATTCGCCTGACGGCGATCGTGATGGTTACCTGCCATGCGCAGATCGGAGAGCGCCTGCTGCAATGACGGGCTTGATGAGAGCCTTGAGAGTAACTCGAAGAGATCGTCGTCGATTTGTTCGTAATCGCTGGCGGCGAAACTGCGAATAAACAGGTTCAGTAGGGCGACCGGATCGTTGTGAAAGGCTTCCTCGAGGCGGGTCACGATCCCACAGCCCCCTGGTTCCGATTCAGTGAGCCAGATGTCGAGTTGTTCTCCCTCCAGAACCGCGTCGACGAGCAATCCTCTGTCGTCCACATCAGGAAGCAGCAGGTGACTGGTCTGTTTCACTGCACCTGAGAAAGTAGTGATTAATAAGCTCTGGAGCCACTGGCAAAAGTCAGCTCTTTGGCTGAGATCTTCCGTCAACACCACGCTGTGCGTATCCAGCATTGCGAGCAGCTCTTGCTCGTTGAACAGGCTTCTCAACTGCTGTTGCAACTCCTGGCGTTCGGCAGTACTTTCTCCATCTTCATGGTTTTCAAAGCTATTTTCCGCCTGGAACAACGAGTCCGCGATGGTAGCCAGCGACGTTCGGCCTTCCGGGGTACGCAGGGCTTCAATCGCCCCGGCGACGGTATTGCGGTTGGTGATTTCGATGGTAAGCGCCGCCAGATAGCATTCATAGATCCAGTCTGCGGTGAAGCTATCGTATTCGAAGCGTGCTTCGCTGCGGATGCAGTGGTGGAAAAAGAGTGTTCTGAGCGAAGCGGATAACTTTTCGTCGTTCATGACCTGCTGATGGAGCGCTGAAGGCAGCATAAAGCTCAGCTTCATGCCATCCACCCACTGACGAGCACCCACTGCAACCGGCTGGCCATTCTCCACCCATCTGAAATTCACCCAGGCCCTCTGCTTGCTTTTGCTGCGCAAGGACGCACTGGCGGCCGTGGCGTAACGCGTGAGCTCAAGGGGAGTCATATGTTGATGGGTATAGAAAGTCGCTGAATTCAACAACTCGCTCCAGGGGCCCGTGGGGATCGTCAATGCTTCGACCTGTGAGTCAGTGGAAAAGTGAGTGTCCCACTTCAGCTGGGAATTGCTTTTTTCGGTCAGGTTTTGTTTGAAATCAAGGGCCCGGGTCAGCACCTGCAGAGGGCGAATGACCTTCAGCGGCGGTGCATCCGCAAGTGAAATCTGGCACTCAGGTTGCCAGGTGTCACCAAATGCCTCGCTAATCTCGAAGTCGACCTCAGAAACCACATTCATCTGGGGCACAAAATTGTGTGGCACCAGCCAGTCAGCTTCCAGATCGGAATAAATGGCGTAGCGCTTTGAAATGCGACCAGGCGCAAACTCCTTTAGGCCCTGAATAAACGGCAGATATTCATGTTTTGTAAAGCGACGCTCAAGCTGGATACTCAATTCCGGCAGGTTCAGTTCACTGAAGAGGGCCGCCGGAATAAATGAAGGGAGTGGAGATCTGCCCGCCGATCTGTCTGCGCCTGGAACGCCCATCAGCGACCACTGAGTTGTCAACTGACGTTTTATCGTCGGTAGCAATTCCATCATGATGGAACGCGGTGGTGACCACATGATGCGCTGGAGTTGCGACTCATTGATTTTGAGCGCATAGAATAAGTACTGCTCCAGTTCTTGTTTCCAGGTATTTTGTTCCAGCACGGCGGAAATCAGGTTGAGCATGCGTTCCTGTTGTCCGTGCTGCTCTGCGCTTTTTGGTGGATTGTTCAGCAGTGACCAGATATTACTGTTGGTGATTTTCAGACTCAGCCAGTCCAGCGTTGCCATTGCTGCCTGCATTTTCTGAATATGAATATTGCCCAGCGGCAATGACTGGCTCTTGATTTCTGGCGTCACCAGCTCTTCATAACGCTGATACACGACGCGGTCACGGCCGAATTCCGATAGCACTACGACCATCCAGGGGCGCATCGTTCTGGAACGACCTGCACGGCCTTTACGCTGAAGATAAGAGGCGACATTGCGCGGAGCTTTGTGCTGAATGACGACCCCCACAGAAGGATCGTTAAAACCGACTTCCAGCGAAGCTGTCGCGACAACCACTTCGGCTTTGGGATTCACCCCGGCATCCTGGCTTGAAGTTCTTGCCACGATTGCTCTATCGAAGTTATCAAGAGGGTGGCCAATATCGACAGACATTCGCCAGTTCTGACCAGCAAGAGTCAGTGCATCAGCGACTCCATTGCTTTCGTTACGCTGTGCGGCTAATGGGGTTTCATTGGGGACCAATTGCTGTCCCCGTGTACGCCATCCTTCGGCGTCGCAAAGCTGGTGAAAAAGGCGGTTATTGATATCAAGATCGTCGGTAAAGACAAAGGTTTTGCGTCCCCAGGTACCCTGCGATCTGCCTTTACGGGTATCCATGATTCGGCGCGCCAGCATGCTGGTCTGGATAGTAGTAGATAGTAGTGCCGTTTGTGAAACAGGATCTCCACGCAGTGCCAGCAGATATTCAGCCCCTTCGTCCACCATTTCCTGAAAAGCTGGCTCAATCAGCATGACATGTTTTTTATTGGCCCCCACCAGGTCTGCGAAGAAACGCTCTGCATCACTTAGGGTTGCGGAGAGGCCAACAAAGTGTGGACGACAGCGCGCCAGTTGCATCCATCGGCGCAGCAGATAGGCGGTTTGCGCTCCGCTATTGCCCGAATAGGTATGCACCTCATCAAGCAGCACCACTGGCGGCGCAAACACATTCATACCGACGCCAAAAAGGTGGTTGGCCTTGTTGTTTCCGAGGTGCTGGCTAAGCATCTCGGTGGTAGTGAACAAAATATCCGGTGGGTTGTTCATTAATGAAACACGGGTGAGCACTACCTCGTCTTCACCCACGCTGTGTGTACAGTGTGTGCAACGGAGGATCTCTTTACCCTGGCGGATATCTTCGGCTTTCCAGCGCATTTCACCCTGGCATTTTGGCGTGCTGCAGCGCAGTAAGTCGAAAGGGAGATCTTTATCCTTTTCAACATACTGAATGCTATGTGGCGTATCGCCAAAGAAAGAGCCGATGCGGAGTTTACGTCCGGAAATTTTAACCGCCTGAGCGTCCACCTCACGGCATTTTCCCCATGTTTCCATGAACTGATCTTTGAGCAGTTCTTTACGCGGATACAGAGCCAGCGTTCGGACCCGGGCTGAACGATCGCGTTTTAACTCATTGATGAGTGATGTCAGCGCCGGCAGATAGAACGCCAGAGTTTTACCGCTGCCGGTGCCGGCACACACAATCGTTGCGGTTGCTTCTTTGACGTGGGTATGACTGCTGTGAAAATCCCATGCCCGCAGAATGCGTGCCGTAGCCCGGGACTGAAAACCGGCGATGGAGAAATCGCCGATCAGTGCCCGCAAAGCCTGACGTTTAGTGTCGTTCATCCACTCGACGTCGCTCCACTGGCTCAGTACCTCTTCAGCCGGGTGTATCCTTGCCGGGTAGCTACGAGGACGGCGGATAAAGCGATAGTCGGCCACCAGGGTTCGGGTACGACTCAGTTGCTGACCGCGAAACCACTGGCGCTGGTGACGAAACAGATGGACGGATTCCGCCATACGAGTGCGGTATAGCTGCATGCCTTGGGTATTCGGAATGCTAAACAGCATCGTGGCTTCGATCAGATCCTCCATCAATGTCCCGCCATTATCAAAGGGGAAATGGTGGGTGAACAGCGACACAATATCCGCCTTCGTAAAGGCTCCCTCCGTATCTCCCCACACCAGCAGTTCAGCTTCGCGTTCTTCAAGAACGTCCAGCGCTGCATGCAGGCGAGCTAAATCCTCAGCAGTCATGTCACTATTTCCTTGTAATCACAAAGTCTTCCAGCATGTCTTCATCCCGCAGCCACTCAAACACTTCTGTCGTCAATGTGCTCAGCGTTGGTTTGCTTCGCTGCGGGCCATTGATTCGATCCAGGAAGTGCTGCACCGCTTCAGGCCAGTCGGTTTTCATCATTCCGCGCAGGGTGTTCAGGTGCTCCGCCATTGCCCGGATCTTTGTCACGCTCTCGCCGTTCTCAGGCAAAGGCTGGATCAGGGTGTCAAACTTGTCGCGCAAGCTTAGGTATTCGTCAGCAATCTCTTTCAGTTTCTCGAGTTTCTGCTGAGCATCGAGGGTTTTGCTGTCTACATGAATATCCTGATACAGGATCTGCTGCCACTCTTCCCATGCGTTTTTCAGCTGGTCGCTCAGCGTGCGGTGCAGGCTGAGCGCCTGGCTCACGCAGTTGGTCAGGGAGTCATTCTGAATAATGTCATAGGCCTTGCGTTCCTGCGTTGTAAGCGTTTCATCCAGCGGTTCATCAGAGGCTTGCGTATCGGCAGCGGCTGCGACCAGGGTCTGATTATTCAGCCAGCGGCTCCACTGCGACAGCAGATTATTGACGCTGTTAGCCGCATTTTTGAGTTCATTTCGCTGATTTTCTCTCCAAATGACCCTCAGTTCAGATGGCAGACATTGCAGGGCCGGGTATTGGTATTTAAGGCGGCCATAATGCTCGGCGACGGTGTCGGTTTTTGAGATAACGATGCCGCATTTCTCAATAATCTGCGTGGCTTTACTCGCCTGGACGCTCAAGTCCAGTTGCTTCTGCATCTCTGCAAGCTGTTGGCGTAACGTACTCATTCATTCACCCCAGAGGCGCTGATATCAGCTGCCAGATTTTTCAGTCGCTCTTCAACCTGCTTGCGGGCCCTTTCCAGTTTCGGCGCATCGCCCTTACTGTTTACCTGCTGTAGCGTAAAAATGATTTTCGATTGAATGTTCTGCCATTGCGCAAGAAGGAAGCCGATACGGCTGACGTAATCACCATCCAGATGGGAAATGTCATGCCACAGCATGAAGGCATCTTTCTGTTTGACGAGGGAATTAAGCGTGAGCAGCGTGTTCAGGCTGGCCTCTGCATCCACTCTTAACGCTTCAATTTCACCCAGCAACCAGGATGAGTTTCTGATCTGCTCGGATTCCTGAGGGTAATATTGGGTGCGAACCGCTTCGATAAACGTCTGCCACTCATCGAGGAGGCCAATGAAGTCATCCTGATTTTTTATATTTTCAAAGAGTTGGGCATTTTCGATCGTTGAGGCGATCTCTTTACGGACGGTCTCGGCCGCACGTTGCACATCCGCTCCCAGCGGTTCTTTCTGGATCTCTCTCAACGCGGAGGTGAGCACTTCGGCTTCGAGTGCGCGGGTTGAGGTGAGCCCGAAACTTAATTCAGGGACGGCAACCTGAGAAAGCCATGCGTCGCGGGCTTCGTCCCACCCCTGAAGCGCTGTCTGCCGGGCTTCAGCCACTTTTATGCTGGAATGTGGTTTCTGGTTGGCTTCGAGTCCGTAGAAACAGAGGTCGGATGGGCTTGTTTTGATTGTTCGACCTTGATTCTTACCCTCGGTTCGACCGACGCCTTTCTGCGTCAGGCAAAGCGCATCAATGAGCTCTGCCGGATTCTCTTTGCCAGTCAACAGGCCCAGCAGCAGCGCTTTTTGGTAATGATTACGTAGCGCAGGCTTCAGTTTCCGCGCCCGGGCATGATTGATTGCAATCTCCGTGGCCTGCGGCACCCACCAACTGACAAAGTTTTCATAGTGGGCGTAGTCTTCCATCGCTTCAGTGTAGCTAAGCCCTTCGCTTATGTTGGCGTAATGCTGGATACGCAAAATCGCCAGCGACACGTTGTAGATCTCTATCCTGCGTAGCGGATCGTTGAGATCTTTGACGTCATAGAATTTTACAATGGCGTTCGAAGGATCGGAAGCCGCCAGTGGCAGACTGATCAAAGGATTACGCTCAATCAGTGAAGGCCGCTCTGCCATACTGAAAAATTCCACTTGGGCATAGAGTTCATAGCAATTGTTAAGTCCTGCGCGCAGATCGCGGGCAACATCCTGAGGTAAAATTGCCTGGTCGTTGACCCAGGCTTTAAGGTGTTTAACAAAAGGCAGACTCGTTTTTTCCGGCGGCGGTGGTGGTGGCGGAAAAATGTCTTTGTCTTTGTCTTTGTCTTTGTCTTTGTCTTTGTCTTTGTCTTTGTCTTTGTCTTTGTCTTTGTCTTTGTTTTTATCTATGTTTTTGCCTTTATTAGCAGATATTTTATCGGCTAACTCGCTCAAACCAAAGGCCTCGGCGACACCTGATGGTAATTGCTGGCAAATCTCCTCCCAAGAGTGACTGCCGTATCCCCACAATGCAGCCAGAGAGGCTGCACTGCTCGTCCTGCTGGTAGTTAGCTGATTGATTTTATGCTGGATTTCAGGATCCGTGATTATTCCGGCAAAGTTTGGCGGTGGGAATGCCCCGTGCTCTGCCTCAACGCGACAATCACGTAAAATATCCAGCAGGATACGGTTGATCACAATTCGTGGGTTAAAAGCCAGTTGGCCGCTGCTGTCGCGGCAGTTTTTATTTGCCAGCGCCCGGATAGCGTTGCGGTTAAACGGGAACAGCGGAACCTGCTGTTTGTCTGTCGTCCCAAAGTCCGCCAACCATTCCGGCGCTCCGTCATCATTCCATATTGGAGGCCAGTCGGCCAAACCTTCTGCCCGCGACTGCTTCAGGGCTGATGCGCCATGGCGTGCCGCATTCAGATAACGACCGCACAGAGACACAATCCGCTCTTCATTGTTGTCTCTATCGGTGCTTTCAATACTCCACTCATAGCCTGAGCGTGTCATCAGCGTTTCCTGGCGGCGCTTATAGCCCGGATAGTTATCGGTGACTGCAATGACTGAGTGCACCGGGCAGAGCGTTTTTACCCCATCGCGCATACCTTCCTGGATTAGGCTGTCGATCAGCACGTCTTCAATGGCCGAAATGGCTGCCATATCTTCCACCAGGATCACCAGGCGGCGATCTTGTGCGAGCAACTCACTGCGAATTTGCTGGAACAACTCCTGGAAGTTGCCGCCGTTGAAGGTAAAGAGTTTGGCAAACAGCGATTTTAACGCCGCATGCATCGCTTCATTCAGAACGCTGACCGCCTGAATACGGGCTCTTTCATTCCCCTCTTCATCGATGCGGGAATGGCGAATATACTCTCGGGCAGGTGACGACAGATCATCGATATTTTTCTGGAAAAAGAGATCGTCAGGTACAAGTTCGTAGTTATCGTGATCCTCATCGCCGTCTTTAAGCCCATCGCTCATGCGACTGGCTCGTCTGTAGATGCAATGCCCTGGCTGAAGTATGTCTTCTTTGAATTTGGGATCGGTAATGAGTTTACCAATACCATTGCTAACTTCCTCGTTGATCGCATCAAGGCGATTGCCGATCTCTGTTGGAATCTCTTTCCCTTGCGATTCATATTCCTGACCGAGCTTCATCGCCTCGTTATACATGCTTTCCAATTGATGAGACATCATGGTCAGCATCAGATCAGCGAGATCTTTAGCGGAGTGTTGTTCAGCCACATCGTCGACGCTTTTGCGCACATCATCAAAAAAATCGCCGTGCAGATTTTTCAGGATCAGCAGCAGAACCTGGCGCAGGCTGGCGTTTTTCGGGATACGAACAATTTCCCACTGTGCCAGTTCGCCTTTTGCATGCAGATGGCTTTTGAGACGACAGTCAAGCCAGCGCACCAGATGTGATTTCCCCATCCCTGAACGGCCGATGAGTGGGATAGCTCGCTCGGTGGTGAGCAGTTGCGTAAACAGGTCTTCGTCGCGGAGGGCTACCTGATCGTTGTTAACATCACGACGGGTAAGCACCATTGGCTCATGTACCGCTAGCAGCACATCATCCTGCAATTCTTCGGCTTCGTTACGGATGCACTGCTCGATATTCTCAAGTGACGGCCAGTAGTTCATGATACTCATTGTGCGGCCTCCCTGAAACTGACCTGGCTGACTGGGCGAATTTCACCATTGGGCAATTGTAGCGATAATGATGAGGCGTCATCGCTCCCAACGATCAGCTGAATTTTCTGGTCGATTTCCAGACGACGCAGCGCAAGTGATGTGCTGGTGCTGATATTCTTACCTTCCGGAGCAGACCAGTTGCGTTCGCTCATGATCTCCTGCATTTTTACCCGGAATTCACCGCCGTCCATCATTGGCATCACTTCAGCCATATTGGCCATGAATGTTTTAATGGAGAGGCTCTTTTGTTCGCCAAAAATCTGCGGCAAAAAGCACTGAATCGCCCGGGTTGGGTCGGTATAGTAGTTCTGGTCCGGCGCCAGTTCCAGAAAGCCCAGATAGCGTCCATATTCCCTGACCAGCTTTTCGGTATTGGAGTTAACGGTTTCGGTTGGAAGCCATCTTTGCAGTTTTTCAGTGATAATATTCGGGGCCAGCGGTTCCTTGCCGCCTAATGAGTGCTGTTGAAGATTCATCAAACAGGTCAGCACTCGCCACAATGGCTCACATTCCTTACCTTCAGCGATACCTTTTTCTTTGCAGGCATCAATAGTGCATTGCAGCACGCGCTGATAGAGCGGACGAGTTTCATTGGGCTGCGGCAGGATCCTCTCTTCTTCCATCGGCCAGAGTCCCAGTCGACACCAAAAGGCGAGGTTCTCTCTGATTTTTCCCCAGGCGTTATCGTTAGCGGGCAGGTTATTGGGCCGATAGCGGGCCACAACCGCTTCCGAGGAAAGCGGTGCCTGGGCATTTTGTACAATGCGATCAAACAAGGGGATCAGCACCAGGCTGCTTCCTGGGTTTGCGTTATTGATGATTGACATGCTGTAGTTGCCTGATAAAAGTGTCCAGGGGTTGCGCGTTGCCTGCGCTTTCCCACCATTTTCTGTAAGGATGCTGCGGATCGGCCAGGTGCTGCGGGGCGATGATGATACGTTCATATCGCGAGGCCGGTAGGTCCGGTAGCGCTGTGGCAGTGTTAGCCACAATCACAATTTCCGCGCTGTCGGAAGTGGGTGCGGCAAGTTTTTGCACGCACCAGAAGCGAGAGACGGAATCCAGGACGCGTTCCAGATGCCTGAAATCGGCCTTATCTGCCCGGATGGTATCGTAATCGCCAGAGCCGATCAGTTGACGAAGCGGTACGCGGAGTTCTGACAGCAGAGTTCTCATTTCCAGTTCATCGCTGTAATACACTTTCCTGACGGCACCAACGAAGCGCGCTCGTTTCTTCGGCGTCGCTCGTAAAATTTCCACATCGGCCCCGACTGTCGGGGAGAACGCGCCTTTACTCTGAGCCCGGCACCCCGGGCATCCGCCGCAGGTGATTTCTGGCGCATGCTGCTGATAAATATAAAATTTTCTCAGAGTGTGGCATAGGGGAGGGCGAGGGTCGAGGATCCAAGTTTTCAATAGGGTGAATGCAGCGCGGCGCTTAGCCAGTTCTTCCTGGCGGGCCTTATCAACAAAGGTGTTCCAGTACTCTTCAGAGTGGTGCGAGTCGTTGCAGTGTCGTATATGCACTGTGTTGTAGTACCGGGAAAACCAGTCGTGAACTGCCTGAGCGTTTTCTTCTTCATTTTTTCGCAGGTTTTCTGGCAGTTCAGGGGCTGCGAACACCAGCTCAATCAGCCCGGTACGCTGCATCAATAGTAAGGTTCTACGATTCCAGGCTTGATTTCGATCGCCCTGATAGTCGATATGATCGGGCTTGGTATCCAGTGAGATGCTGTAACTGGCGATGTCGCTGGGTTGGTGTTGTTCAAACATCGCCTTCCAACGCTGGTAGCCTTTTTCGACACTAATAAGCTTTTCAACCGAGAGGCTTTCTGCTGTCTCCATCTGTGCACTGTGCCAGACCAGATGCGCCTGACAAGCTTTACCATCACGTCCGGCACGCCCACATTCCTGGTAGTAGCGATCAATATTTTCCGGAATGGCGGCATGAATGACTGTACGGACGTTGCTCTTATTCATCCCTACGCCAAATGCCGAGGTGGCAATCATGATGTCCAACTGGTCGCTTGCCCATTGTGAAATCAGCTTTTTGCGGGCCAGGGTTTCCGTGTCTCCATGGAAAAGGCCAACACGCTGGTAATGCTTTTGCTGAAGTCGCTGATGCCAGTTTTCCGCTTCTTCCTTAGTGGTGCAATAGAGAATGAGCGGGCGTGGAAGCGTCATCAGCAACTGCTCCACGCGCTGCTGGTGCGCACCAGGGTTTGGCTCAGCATGTACGAAGTATTCGGGTTCGGGGCGTAGGAAATTCGCCGTAATCTCGATGAGTTCGCTGTCATCTGCGCGGAACTGCTCGACAATCATATCACGGGTGTTCTGGCTCCAGGTTGCAGAGAGGAGCAGGGTGCGAAAGCGGCATCCTGGCTGTGCTTTTAATGAACGAATAAGTGGTGCAATCAACTGAAAATCAGGGCGGAATTCAGCACCCCATTGGTCTATAAGGTGTGCTTCGTCGATAACGACGGCACCAATCAAGTTATTTTTCGCTAATTCAAACAGCACAGGAACCAGTGACGATTTTGCCGCCTCTGGAGAACAAAACAGGACACGTTGTGAGCCATTTTTCAACCGTTCCTTCAGCGTCTGGCGCGTCGTCTGATCCTGGCCGCCAACCCACGCATAGCTCCCTCCGTGATCCTGTTCGGCCTGACGTAGCATATCCCGCATAAAATCAGCTTGTTCAATTGCTAGGGCGACCGTTGGGACAATCACCAGCGTTAACGAACCGAATGGTGCACTAATAGCCTGGATTTGCGTGATCAGGCTCTTGCCACAACTGGTGGGGAGATTCACCACCAGGGTGCTGTTGATATCGGAGGTGAGTAGAGTGCGGATTGCCGCCTGCTGTCCGAAGCCACGATAGTGCGTATGGGGCGTGTCGACCAGCAGGTTTTTCAGCGCAGGATCCATTTCCGGTTGTAATAAGTTACGTCGGGTTCTGCGCTGGTAAGTGGCTTGGGTGCTCGTCAGGTCCGATTCAGCAGAGAGTGACAGCGTCTGTCCCACGACGGATTTTTCCAGCCCCCAAAGTGGGTCTGGTTTCTCCGTCATAGTCGGTGGAGAAGGCAACCAAGGATCTTCGATGCCGCTCGCCTGTGCAGTGCGAAGTGCATCGGCATAGCCGGCAAAAATATCATTCAGGCCCGCAGAAGGGTCGATGATGATGTTCATTAACCGCTGAAAGAAGGGGTTTTCAATCCCCTCTTTGAAGGTAACGTCATCGGTAAAATAGGTGGTTAGCGCAAACTGCAGGCGTGACCATTGTTCCGTCATTAGGCGACTCCAGATAAGATATTGCTGCTACAGAGAATGATCGCTTTTACCGACATAAGCTGGATATAAGAGTTGGATGCAGCCAAATCTCGTTGTTTTTGCAGCGCTTTATCATATACCTGCTCAACCTGTTCTTTCCATGCATCGGCGGAAATCAGCTCTTCAATTTCTTGCCATCTTGTGGACCGCAGGTTGAGGTCCACATAGCTTTTTGTGGCGGAAGGAGTCTTACTGTACTCGCTGTTCAGCATCCCAAGCAGTTGTGGATTCGTCACCTGAGAACCGTCGGCAGCCACCCACTCCTCAACGATGCGTGGTGGTTCCAGTTCATCGCATTGACGAAGAGTGGAATAAGGGCTTAGGGGATCACAGCCGGTAATGAGCCAACTCATCTGGAAAAAGTAGCGAGGTTCATTCAGTTCTGCGTTAATCATACGTAGCATAGCCACCGAACTGCCACGGGCGTCCTGATTCAATAACTGCCAGATCGCATCGACGAAAGGCTGACCGTAACGCAAAGGATAAATCGTTGTCCCGTCAATTGCAGGGATACGTTCTGCACTCATCAAATGGGTAGATGGTGGATTGCCTCCCTCCTTGTCGAAGCTGAGCATGCAGGTTGTCAAGAATGTTTTGAAATCCACTAATGTCCCGGAACTGCGCTCGGCTAGCTCAAATCGAAAGCGCATTCCTTCTTCCGCATTTCCGGAGGGGCGGAAACGTAATCCCTGAGTGATCCAGGGAGTAAGTGCTTTGCATTGTTCCACTGCGTTAAGGTCATCATTGCTTAACTGCTGTGCGAAAAGCGCGGCCTGGGCGACATCTTCATCCATCGCTAGCAGTTTTTCCTGCATGTTGATTTTGTTCGTTTCTTTTGTCAGGATGCCCTGCTCGCCGGGCAGTTCTTTGGCAATTTTTTCAAGAAGTTGTGGTCCTTCATTATAAAGCCTGCGCCAGACATCACCGATATAGTCATCCAGCACGAATTGCAGGCTGGCTATTGTGTTGTTGAACACCCCAATGCTGTTCACCAGAATGTCGGCCCACTGATTGCGTAAGCTATCGGTCACATGGTTTTTTAGTATCAGGCTTTGAACCGGTTTGATACCACGGAGGTTGGCGCTATAACGGTTAAGACGGCCCAGACGTTGCTCAATCCGACTGCAGGAGCGTGGTAAACCATAGTGAACGGCCAGACGACGTCCACCGTGGAGATTTAGCCCATCCTCGCCGCTTCTATCACACAATAGTACCCGAACGGGGCTTTGCGCTTGAGTGAACCGCAGTGGTTGGTCTGGCTGATAGCGTTCTATTGGGTAGTCCAGCAGAATACTCATCTTGACTGACAGGTGCTGCGCCAGTTCAGGGCGATCGCAGAAGACAATTGCTTTGCCATCAGGAAATTGCTGTAGCCAGTCATTAAGCGAGGCGGCCAACATATTGTCGATAGCCTGTTGCTCATTTTTCGCCGTCGAGACAATGTGTTCCAGTAAGGCTTGCTCATCCAGGGGCAGCCCCTTTGACGCTGTGAGAATGGCTTTTGCCCGCTGCAGAACACATATCGGACTGGAAAAGAGATCGTCAATCCATTCGATGTAGTTCGCTTCTTTTAACGACCAATGCTGGTTTTGCGGCAGTACGGCTATGGAGCGATACTCTTCCAGCAATTCATCCAGGGTCAGTCCCTCGGTTTGCCAGTGAGATTCCATCACGCCATTCAGACCTGGGAAGAGAAGATCCAGATTCAGGTTTTTGCTTTCATCCTGACTTAGTGCAACCTGACGACGATTTCTCAGCAGACGGTGGTGAATACGGTAATGCTCGCCAAGATGCAGTCGTATCGCTTTAATGCCCGCTTCACGTTCAGGTGTTGGCTGAGAAAATCGCCCGATTAGTGGAAACAGTTCCTGGCATAACGTTGCCAACTGATGGTCGTCGGGAAATTGCACCAGAACTTCATCAAGGTTACGGCGAAGACTAATATTAGACACTGATGGAACCAGAGAAGAGAAAACGCCGCCAAGGCTTTCACGATTTTTCACAAGTTGGGTGAATGCATGCAGGTGGTTTTCATTAATCTGGAAAGCTTCCGGGTTGATACAGTGCAGCATCGACAGGAAGTTACGCTCATGACCATGCAGTGGCGTTCCGGTGAGAAGCAACGCGTAATGTGCCTTCTGGCATGCTTGTGACATCAGTTTGAAATCATCACGCTGGTCTTCGTCCATAGACCACGGCCAGTCGGCAATTTGGTGGACTTCATCAATGGTCATCAGGGAAGGTGAGAACCCTCTATCCAGAAGAAGGCAGGCTTCAGAATAACTACAAATAACAATTCCTTGAGCAGCGCCATCTTGTCTTAACAAGGAGAGCATCGTTGAGACATCCACAAGCAACTGTTTCAGCTGAAAACGTTCGCCTAATTCTTCTCGCCACTGGCTCAAGAGTTGGCCTGGCACGGCAATAAGCATACTGACATGCCCGGCTTCTTCCAAGGCATGTTCACGAATAACCATACCAGCTTCAATGGTTTTTCCGAGGCCTACTTCATCCGCCAGAATGTATTTCGGCGTTTTATCTTGTAGAACTCGCCTTACAACGGCTAATTGATGTGGTTCAAGTTCAACTGCGCTGCTTGAGAGAGAAGCCATTCCCCTACATGATGCTCGCTGTTGGATATACGTTTTAATAAAGGATTGACGGCGAGGGAAGAAAAATGGGGCATCATTAGCCTGATGTGCAAGAAAATGCGCTGGATTAACGGGGGCATCAGGTGCTTTATTGAGGATAAAAATTCTATCGATCGGAAGAGTTTCTGACTCTTCTTCACGGAAGATGACCAGAAAATCCCCATTGGGCCGAGATCCACCAAAGCGTGCACGTGCCCAGCGTTGGGTTCGTGATTCAAGACAATAAATCACAGCTTCTTCGTGCGGAATCGTTAGAGTTAATGCCTCTAGGTTAATATCAATATGTCGAGCGTAGGGCTTGGCGGGAGACTCAAAAAATGCAACAGAGGCACAATTTAAGTCAATAGAAACACTGGTGATTTTGCCGATGCCGTCAAAATAGTCAGAAGTAACCAACGACCCGATGGGTAGTATGCTCATCCTCATAGCCCTTGAAAAATACTTTATATATGTAATTTTGCATGCAAAATGAACAGGTATGAATGTAAAGGCAAATTTCTCTCTGTCCAAGAGATAAAGATAGAGATGCAAAAATTACGTGGATAAGGACAGAGTACTGAGATAAATCTCATATTCAAGTAAAATGATCAAAAATTTTTAGCTATTTCACAAATAAGTAAAAGCATTAAATTAACATACTGATATTAAAGGTTTTTAATGGATGAATTTAATTATAAACTGAACTTTTTTAGCATGATAATCCTTTTGCTTAGGTTAAGTGAAAGCAATTAAAAATCGTCATAAATTTAAATTTCATTATTTAATTTAATATGTGAAGTATTCTTGTAGCATTATTCGAAGGAAGATCATCTTTTAACAATGATTGAAACGTTTAGACAGCAGAGAGAGGTGGCAACTAGCTATCTAAACGAATCGTTATTCGCCCCGATAGATACACCCCGCGGTACATGTCTCTTTTACCACCACGGCACTAAGAATCGGCAACTGTGGCTTAACCTGATTCCAAATCCATTCGGCTAGTACTTCGCTGGTTGGATTTTCTAGACCAGGAATATCATTGAGATAAAAGTGATCCAGTCGTTCTAATGTGGGCTTAAAGATCGCTTTTAGCTCGGCAAAATCAATGATCCAACCGGTGTACTTATCGACTTCACCAGTGATCTCAAGACGCACGACAAAAGAATGCCCGTGCAAGCGTCCACATTTATGACCTTCAGGTACGTATGGCAGATGATGTGCTGCCTCAAAGGTAAAATCTTTGTATAACGTTGTTTTCATGGAATCCTCATTAATTGTTATATAGTAACAATGATTTTAGGAGGTTCATAGTTATAATCCCTTATCTTTTTGTTTAAAAGGATTTTTTTACTAAGATGACATACTTTTATAAGCGCAAGACCCAACATATCAAACTATGCAGGCATAGAATCAGGACCAGACCGTAATCTTTGCAAGTGCCTTTTGTTGAAGAGAAAGATGTGTACAGGCTAATCAGCAAATCATGAGAAACTTGCCAGCCATGTGTCGGTTAACCCCTCATCAATACCGCATTAACCCAAACTTCATTACGCATCGGCCTTTTATCTCGCGTCATCCAAACCTTATCTACCTTAAGCTCCGCAACATGTACCACCAAAGCTCGCAATTCCACCTCATTTACATCCGTAAACCGCCGACCATCAACTTCTCGCTCCCCAGCCCCATACTTAAACGACACATACCAAACCCCGCCAGGCTTAAGCGCATCCACAAGCTTCCGCATTACCCCTAGAAGCTCAAGCGAGGGGACATGCAACAGCGAAGCACAGCACCAAATCCCGTCAAACTCTTCCTTCCAGTCCACATCCGCAAAGGTCATCACCTGAACCGGCAACCCTGTATGCTCCCGCGCCAGCTCAACCATCGCAGAGGACGCATCAAACGCTTCCACCTGATATCCCATTTCCAGAAACGCCTTCGCATCACGCCCTGAACCACACCCTGCATCCAGCACACGAGCCCCCGGAGCAAGATGTTTGGTAAAGGTCTCGTAGAGCGAGGACATATCGACATTTACCGTTCCGTCGAAGAAGGTCTGCGCATTGTCCTGATAGTATTTAAGCGTCATTAGAATATGGCCTCGCCTTCGGCTTTCGGTTCCCAGGTATGGAACAGCCTCACTTTGGCAGCGTTCCAGTTATTTTCAAGAAATTTTTTCCGCGTGGCAGGCTGCTTTCCGGTCTGCTGGACAATGGTTTCATGCAGTGGAAGTTTACTCTGGATAAAATACTCGTTGCGGGCATTTAACCGTTCCAGGAGTCTACTTCTCGGCAGGCGAGCAGATTTACCCTCTACGCCGCGATTGCAGCATTTGCAGGCCAGCACCAGATTCCACACGCCATTGATATTGGCGACTTCATCGCGTGCCGCCCACGGAATAAAGTGGTCAACGTCAGCCAGGTCAGGATCGCCAGGCGTGAGGCTGATAGGTTTGAAACAGTAGAAGCAGCGTCCTTTCTGGTAGCCGTTTAAACTGTCGCGACAGCTGGTGATATCAACCCGGCGCGCATTCACGCGACTGAACAGCAACTGATTGTCTTCATCGAACTCCACGCCAACAAGGTTGTGGGAAACGCCCATCGCCCAGGCTTGTTCGACCAGGTTCCAGCGCGCAGTGGTTTCAAATGCCAGGTTCTGATACTGCAGACGCTCGCCCAGATGGAAGAAATTATCCGTCAGGCGGATGCCGTTATGGGTTTTACGCTCATCGATGAAAAAACGTTTTTCGATCTCGCCGCCATTCACATTGTGGAAGGCATCAATCACGTTGGCAAAGCCTCGCCGCACCGTGGTTTCAATCAGCTGGTTATGAGAAATCTCATTGTTATTAAACTGCACGCAGGTTTCCAGGAACTGGCTACGGCTCGAGGTGATCTGCTTTGGGGCGTGTTTCAGATGTTCGCAAAGATGGCGGCTGAACGGCACGGCGAGTTCATCGAGGGTGATGAGGTCGCTGTCTGTCTTATCGATCTCATACAGGGCATGGGCAAGCGCGAACTTGTACGATGCGACGTTCTTTCCAAAAAGAATCACCCCGCGCCAGTAGTTCTCCAGCGTAGGGTCAGCCTGGTAAAAATCCATCAATGAAATCCTGTTACGGTGGGGGAGGTAGCTAACTACCGAAACCTGTAACGAGATCACATAACAAATGAAAGGTGATGTAAACCGTGAATCAATGGATTTGATGAATTTGTGAACGGCTGCAAATGAAAAGTTGTGCGCTGGTTGACTGACATCACTAAATGGCGACCATCGGCGCTTTCAGGGGCATCAGAATCAGGTAGACCTTCATCATCTTCACTCCGACAGTCGTTCCCATGCTAAATAGCCGGAGCAGTCAGGAATTAATAATAATATTTAACTTACGGGGCGTTTTTAACTCATCCAGAGGCTTCACTAAATAAAAAATTAACCATCAACGCTAATCAAGTAATTACCTCAGGCTCATTACCTTGCATTTTATATACGCCAAACACCCCGCATTTTATCCTCCCCAACTCCGTTTATTAGTAGTTGCCTAACCCGGGCAAAGCCATATCATTCTGCCGATAACAACTCTCAATTCAGGTAATAAAGATGAAAGACGCGTGGCTGGATACGTGCTCTATAACTATTCAAAACTTCGTGGAGCGTTCTACGAGGCTACAGCCAGATAATCTTGACCTGGAACTGGTCGAAAAAATCGATTTTGACTACCAGATTAACTTAAGTCTCCATTTTCGCATTGAGACGACAGATCACACGCAGGTAGGAAGAGTCAGCGCCGGGAGCGGCACCCGCGTTTTTACCAGTACTTTCCAGTACGCCGAGGCGCTTCAGGCTGAAACCAGCGCGGTCTTGTCCCGGGCAGAAACACTGCGTGAAGCTCAGGCGCTGGTGCTTTCCCAGCCGTACGGGGCACTTGAAAAAGAGCAGGAAATCTATTCCCACCCAACGCACCTCTGTTTAACTGAAAACTGCACTAACTGTAATGGACGCGGGCAGGTCAATTGCTCCTGGTGCTATGGTACTGGACGCGTGAGCTGCACCACCTGTGGTGGAAGCGGGCAGGTGCTGGAACAGCGTAGCCATTTCGATCACTACACCAATCAGTATCGCACGGAGAGCCATTACCGGATGTGCTACACCTGCACAGGCGGTAAGGTGAACTGCGGCCACTGTAGCGGTTCGGGAAACCAGCGCTGTTCACCCTGTGAGGGAACAGGCGAAACAACCCGCATTACCCGGCTGGCCAGTATTGCCGTGCCTCGTTACCAGCTGATCTATCATCGTGAGGATGTGCCGACGTTTATTAAAGATGGCCTCTACAAAGCGGGCATCCCGGAACTGGCGAGTTATGGCGCCGTTGAGCTGGCAGATTCCAGTATTGATGAGGGTTTGCGTAACGTTAATTTTATCTACAACGCCAGCGTACCCTTTGCCCGATTTACGAGTTAGCTGCGCCAGGCCCAGCTTGCTGAACAGCCTGTGAAATGGATCGTTTACGGTCGTCATCCGCAGATACTGGATGCGGGACATGTCGTTGAGTTGATGCTAAAAAACGATCTTAACGAGCTTGTCTATCGAACCACCAGAGGGAAATTGCTGAATCCGCTTGTTGCGGCGTGTAGCCGTAAAACGGTGGCCACCTTTATGGAATCGGAAGCCCATCAGGAGATGCTGGATGCGAACCGCAAGGGTAAATCCGGGGATATGCTCCGCGAAGCGATGAATCGTGGAGTGACTACGACCTATATTGATGAAGCCCTGACCAGCCTGCAAGCCGTTACGCAGGCTGTGCAAAACTGGTCGGTGGTGAAGTGGGCACTCTTCAGCGCTGTCATTATCTATCTGTTTATACCGCTTATGGCGATATCTGGTTCAGCGACATTGCGACAGGACGGGTCTATCTTACGCCGTTCCTGCGCTGGGATAATCAGCATAATTTACTCGCTTCCCTGGAAGTACTGGCGCGTTACTGTGGCTTGTTTATTGCCATCGCTGCCGTTGTTATCTCTTTCGTGGGGTATTTATGGCGCAGGGGCTGGGTCCGCTGGCGAATGGGCCAGCATCTGGCTAAGTGGGCGGTTAATCAGAAGATTTTACGTAGCGGTTGGTTTGTGAGCCTTCTTCTCACCAGCCTGCTTACTGTTTGCCTGCTGCTGTTTTTCCCGATCTGGGTGACAAATGAGGGAGAACTCTTTGGGCAGTACTCCTTAATTGAATTACTTCGCTGGGTTGCTCAGTCCTTAAGGTAATACATCCAGGGCACCCGGTATGTTTTCAGGGAGCCTTTCGTTTTACCTGACAGCCTTTCGCAACCAATAAAAAAGGCGCCCACCGGCGCCTTAATTATTCAACCGCTTATTGAGCCTTTCGAAGCTTCCCGGAGATCACCCCAACAAAGTCCATCACCTGCTGTTGCTTCTGGTCCGACAGTTGGCTCACTTCACGCATCAGCTTTTCAATCTCCGGCTCTCCCTGCCGGGATGTCAGTATCATGCAGCCCTTCATCACCTTCACATCCACCTTCGTTCCGGTGCTGAACCCGGCTTCATTGAGCCATAGGCCTTTCATAATAAACGCCGGGATGCGGGTGTAATCTCCATACCGCGTCGCATAACTTACGGTAAATACCCGGTCGTCAGCGGCAAAGACTTCTGGTTGCAGTGATTCTGCAATACAATCGATATCAGTCATGGTTACTATTCTCTCTAAATAGTGATTGTGATGAGCGATACGGGCATGTTGGCGCATGCCCGTATTGCGTTAAATAACACCTGTAAATCTAACCAGTAAATAAAAATAAGTCCAGATTAATATAAAACGTAATAAGCGTTATTTGGCTGCTTTTAAATATTAATGTTGTGAATGGTTGTTGGTGTAATAATCATTGTCTTAGTCAATGACCTTGAATAAAAAAGGCTGGTACTTACCAGCCTTTGAAAATAACTTATTTAGTGAATATGAAGAGGTTTGCTCAATTAAGAAACGTTACATTACATCCACATCATCTTACCTTCTTAAAAATAAGCAGAATGAGTGGTACGCAAATCGCAAACCCGTAAATTGCAGCATCAAAAACTATATCAGTAGCTTGCAGGATAGAATCAATAGAAGCATGGTATTCATTCAACGGTACAGGATTAGAAAACTGCATACTTTCATTTTCGCTGAAAGCAGAAAATGACAACGTTGCCAGCGCCAACCCGAAGAAGTAGCAAAGCGATACAAGGCAGATTCCGCCCCATCGGATAAGAGTTTTGGTTCTACTTGTCATTGTCATAAGATCCACCTAATACGCCGCCCATTGTGCCGCCTGAATACGGAGATAATGAATCTCCAGTGGCTGCGGATTCCGCTGCGACATGCTGAATCACACCGCCGCGAGTTTCCTGAAAGGGTTGCAAGTTGCCTGAGTTTGGATATTGCTCTTTGAATGCGCTTGTCATCTCAACGACAAGCATTGAGGACATATCACTACCTTTTGCGATGAGGAATTTTTGCAGAGACACCGGAATGGTGAAGTCTTCCTCAGCTTCGATAGGGAGTTGTGTCGCCGTTGATATGTACCCATGCTCGAAGACTGTCGAACCAGCAAATTTAATGCCTGCCACCGAATGAGTAGTACAGTTACTACCTGTCACATCATAACCGTTAATAGTACGGCCTCTTCTTCTGGTCGTTTCAGGCATGTTTGACGTTTGGATAGCAGGCTTGCTGTTGTTCCACAGGTCTTCAAAAAAATGTCTTGTCCTCGCAGGATCTGCGTCGTCTATGCGAAAGACACGGGCATCCATTTGATACAATTCAGAACGATAGTAAACCCTTGCGTCTTCGTCTCCCAGGAAGTTAAGAATACCATCCCCAGCAAACCCTCCGGGATCGGTTCTTCCGTAACGCCCGTATGTGTAGAGGTAGATATTGTTATCCTCATGCACCGAAACGAAAGCATGACCTGCGTTTTTGGTTTCAGTCCAGATATACACGCCGTTCAACAGCGCGTTATCTTCTGGCCTGCAGGTGCCAGCAAATCGATTTTGCTTTTTCATCCTTTGAGCATGCTGTTCCGGTTCGACAGATGTATCAGCCCATGAAGGAGAATCAACTTCAACTGTGGCTGGAGCAATCAGGAAATTTGTTCCGGCAGGGCAACCGCAGACAACCGGGGAACCATCTACGGCAACGGCTGTCCCCATATTTGACTGTCTGACATCACCTGCTGCAATAACGCCTGGTTTTCCACATTTGGGGCAGGGGGAAGTTTTATCTCCGATATAGAGCTGGAGTTTTCCCATCACTGAAAACCCAGTTCGGCTTGCGTAACAGGTTGCGCCCGTCGACGTTTTATCACCATCAAGCCCGACGTTTTTACCATGAACAATACAGCCTCTGTTTACTGTTATCATCGCAGAACTCCTTTATTTATTACGGTGGAGTCGTAAGCATTTATTTGAGCGCAAAGAGGCCTGAATTTTTCGCTTGTGATTGTAAGAGGGGGCGATAGTGAAAGGAGTCAGGTCAAATCCGACCAGCATATTTGAAGAAAGTTTATTGATACAGTGCTGCATAAGTCCCTCTGCGTATTGTTAATGTCATCCTGATGGTCATTTTACAAGCATTAACCATAAGAACAATACGCACTAAACTTAAGTGAAACTGTATCAGGCAGTTTTCATCAATCAGGAAATATAAATCATAATCAGGTTAGATATATGTACTGTCCCCCATCGCCCCCCGAATTATCGGAATCGGCGTCAACAAATGCTGATACATCAGTTCCCCCGCCTTATCCGCATCCCGCGCCAGCACCGCATCCATTAACTTCTGATGCTCCACATGCTTCTCTTCTAACATCGCAACAGACAAAACCGTCTTGCGCAGCCACACATACCGGTACCGCGCCGCCAAATCAAACAGCCGTTCCCGCATCTGCATCAAATACCGTGAACCACACCCCGCCACAATCGCCGTATGAAACGCCTGATGGCGCTGGTCCCACTCGTCCAGCATCGTCTCGCTGGCGTCGCGGGATTCCAGCTTGTTCAGCAGGTGTGCCCGGGCGAGCAATTCCGCTTCCCACTCTTCGCCACCGCGTTCGATGGCAAGGCGGACCAGCATCGCCTCCATGTTGGCGCGGGCGTCAAAGATATCGAGCAGCTCCTGTTCGGACATGGGTGCCACCCGGTAGCCTTTCTGGTTAATGACCGTGACCAGCCCCTCGGCAACCAGCTGCGACAGCGCTTCGCGCAGCGGGCCGACACCCAGCTCATACCGTGACGTCAGCAGGCTCATGCGCAGCTTCTCATCCGGGTGATAGACGCCGCGGATAATGTCGTTCTTCAGCCAGCGGTAGCCGTCGATGGCCGTCGCCTGGGAAATGATGGTCATGGTCCTGCTCCTTGAAGACTGCCCGGTTGGCACCGGGCATAAAGATTAGCCCTGCTTCGCCTCGTCAAAACACTCAGCGATAATCGCCAGCCCCTGCTGAAGCTGCGCCTCTTCCACGGTTAGCGGCACCAGGATGCGCAGCACGTTATGGTACGGGCCGCAGGAGAGGAGGATTAACCCCTTATCCCGCGCCCGGGCGACAATCTGCGCCGTCAGGGCGGCGTCCGGTTTATGGTGGTCGCCCTCTTCGAACAGCTCGATGGCGATCATCGCCCCCAGGCCGCGAACGTCGCCGATCTCACGGTGTTTTTCAGCGATAGCCAGCAGCCCTTCGCGCAGGGTGTTGCCCAGCCTGTTGGCTTTGCCCAGCAGATCTTCCTGCTCAAACACCTTCATTACCGCCAGCGCGGCGGTGCAGGCGATGGGGCTGCCGGCGTAGGTGCCGCCCAGCCCGCCCGGGGCGATGGCGTCCATGATGTCGGCGCGGCCGGTGACGCCCGCCAGCGGAAAGCCGCCGGCAATGGATTTGGCAAAGGTGGTGATATCCGCCGCCACGCCCATCTGCTCCATGGCGAAGAAGGTGCCGGTGCGGCCTGCGCCGCTCTGCACTTCATCGGCAATCAGCATGATGCCATGCTCGTCGCACAGGTCGCGCAGGCGCTGCATAAAGGCAGGGGAGGCGGCATAGAATCCGCCTTCACCCTGGACGGGCTCGATCACGATGGCGGCGATATCCTCCGGCGCGGCATCGTTCTTAAAGATGCGATGGATGCTGGCGATGGCGTCGTCATCGCTGATGCCGTGCAGGGCGCAGGGATAGAGGGCGCGATAGACGTGGCCCGGCATCAGCCCCATGCCCGCCGAGTAAGGGTTCACCTTCCCGGTGAGCGACAGGGTGTAGTGGGTGCGGCCATGATAGGCCCCGGTAAAGGCAATGGTGCCGTTGCGTTTGGTGGCGGCGCGGGCAATTTTCACCGCGTTCTCCACCGCTTCGGAGCCGGTGGTCACCAGCAGGGTCTTTTTCGGGAAATCCCCGGGCACTTTCTGGTTCAGGGTTTCGCAAAGCTCCAGATAGGGTTCATAGGCCAGCACCTGGAAGCAGGTGTGCGACAGCTTTTTCAGCTGAGCTTCTACGGCGCTGACCACCTCGGGATGCAGATGCCCGGTGTTCAGCACCGCGATGCCCCCGGCGAAATCAAGATACTCACGGCCTTCGACGTCCCACACCCGGCAGTTCTCGGCGTGGGCGGCAAAGATCGGATGGATCTGGCCCACGCCACGGGGGATGGCATTGCTGCGACGCTGCATTAACGCTTTATTGCTGCTCATTGAAATCTCCTGAAAGATTAAAGGCCGATGCACATATATTTGATTTCTAAGTAGTCTTCAATGCCGTATTTAGACCCTTCCCGGCCCAGGCCAGAGGCTTTGATGCCGCCGAACGGGGCCACTTCGTTAGAGATAATGCCGGTGTTGATCCCGACGATGCCGTACTCCAGCGCCTCGCCCACGCGGAACACGCGGCTCAAATCGCGGGCATAGAAGTAGGCGGCGAGGCCGAACTCGGTGTCGTTGGCCATTGCGATAACCTCCGCCTCATCCTTAAAGCGGAACAGCGGCGCCAGCGGGCCGAAGGTCTCCTCTTTCGCCACTTTCGCATCACCGGGCACATCTACAAGAATAGTCGGCTGGAAGAAGTTGCCGCCCAGTTTATGCTGCGATCCGCCGGTGATAATGCGCGCGCCTTTATCCACGGCGTCGGCAATATGTTCTTCGACCTTATCGACCGCCTTGCTGTCGATCAGCGGCCCGATGGTGACGCCCTGGGTCAGGCCATCGCCAATCTGCATGTTATCCACCGCCTGCTGGAGCTTTTCGGCAAAGCGATCGTAAACGCCGTCCTGCACGTACAGGCGGTTGGCGCACACGCAGGTCTGCCCGGCGTTGCGGAACTTGGAGGCCAGCGCCCCCTCCACGGCTTTATCCAGGTCGGCATCGTCAAAGACAATAAAGGGGGCGTTGCCGCCCAGCTCCAGCGAGACCTTTTTGATGTCCTTCGCGCACTGGGCCATCAGCTGGCGGCCGATTTCGGTTGAGCCGGTAAAGGAGAGCTTGCGCACCAGCGGGTTGCTGGTCAGCTCGTTGCCGATGTCGGACGCTGAACCGGTAACCACGTTAAACACGCCATCGGGGATGCCCGCGCGGCTCGCCAGTTCGGCCAGCGCCAGCGCGGAGTAGGGC
Source organism: Leclercia adecarboxylata (assembly GCF_035787115.1). GTDB lineage: Bacteria > Pseudomonadota > Gammaproteobacteria > Enterobacterales > Enterobacteriaceae > Enterobacter > Enterobacter adecarboxylatus_E. Next base: position 302,946 of record NZ_JALKTL010000003.1, read on the forward strand.
GTCTGGCTGGCGGGTTTGAGCACCATGGTGCAGCCTGCCGCCAGTGCCGGGCCAGCCTTGCGGGTGATCATCGCCGCCGGGAAGTTCCACGGGGTGATGGCGGCGGTGACGCCAATCGGCTGCTTAATCACAATCAACCGCTTGTCCGCCTGATGGCCCGGAATGGTGTCGCCGTAGACGCGTTTTCCCTCTTCGGCGAACCACTCGATAAAGGAGGCGGCATAGCTAATCTCGCCTTTCGCTTCGGCCAGGGGTTTGCCCTGTTCGAGGGTCATCAGCCGGGCCAGATCGTCCTGGTTCGCCATCATCAAATCGAACCAGCGGCGCAGAATGGTGGCGCGCGCTTTGGCTGTGAGCGCGCGCCAGGCGGGCAGGGCGCGATTCGCCGCCTCAATCGCCTCGCGGGTCTCACCGGCACCCATTTTCGGCACGCTGCCCAGCGTCTGGCCGTTCGCCGGGTTGGTGACGGCGAGCGTCTCAGCGCTGTGGGCGTCGCACCACTTTCCTTCTATAAAAGCCTGCTGGCGGAATAAGCTGGGATCGTTGAGTTGCATGATGGCTTCCTGTCTCAGAATGATTAACGGGTATACGCGGCGTGTAAGGTCTCCACACGACGGCTTTGCAGCGAACGCCCGGGGTTATGCTGACTGGCGAGCAGGGTGTCCAGCGGGCGTGGAGACTGCACGCATGTCGTGCCATAAATTAAAAATATCTACATTCTGGAGAAATTGACCTGTTCCGGAGTGATTGTTTGAGTTTTGTGATGAGTGCATGAAAAAGGGCGAAATGGAAGGGAAAATGGGCATTCAGGTGGACATCTAACCGCCGCTATTAGCCAGCGGTTGGGCTACGGCAAGGATATATACCTTCTGTAGGGATCATTATTTTGCGTTTATATATGCATATAGCGGTAAAGAAGCCATTGCCCGGCGGCGCTGCGCTTGCACGGGCCTACGGTTTGTAGTTTTGTAAGCCGGGTAAGCGCAGCGCCACCCGGCGTGAAGGCTAATGAGAAATACAAAAATATTTCTCCTCGTTCCTGATTCGGGGCAACTAAGCAATCCAGGACAACAATGAATTCCGAATGATTAAGTCTGGCATAGACAGCAATAAAATAAAGTACGTACTATCACAGCCTTACTTATATAAGGATATATATTGTGAGCTCAAGAAAAGATATCAGGGATGGTGCCGACTTCGATCATTCCTCAAGAGGGCTTATTTATACTGATGTGCTGGGTTGGGTAGATATGGGCCATGCGCGTGGTGATGATGTTGAAGAACTTCGCAGACAGTTCATTCAGGGTGAGGGTAGCGGGCGGGATTATTATGCTGTGATGTATCGGCAGGATATGCATGTAGCAAAATTTGGCTCTCGACTGAGTATTGGTAGGTTTGCCAGATGGAAAATCAAACGTGGCAGGGATATGCATGATATCAATAGTATGATGTTGGCGATGATGATGAGTTCCGCGTTGAATTTCGAAGATTTACAAAGCCTTCGGCTATTTACCTGGTATACCGATAGCGGCTTTAGCGGAGAAGATTTAGTTTCTGATTTGTTTGGATTCTATCGTGCTATCAGACCCGGCTTCTATGCCGCCCAGGTGAAGCCTGTAAGCTATGAATCTGCACTACGGCGATGGGATTATTATGGAGCTATTGGCTCTTTTAAAAATCGTGGCTTTAAACCCATCATTTTTCCTGATCCGGACGACCCTTGTATTAAGCATGAGCCCTATATCGCTGAGCTGCCCATGTTTATGAGATGGTTGTATCCCTGGGATGATTTTACTTCTGGCATCGTTAATGCTCTTACTGAAAATGGTACAGCATTTGGATATACAGGGGGTAGATGATGCGCTTTACCTTTATTAGATACCTCATTGTTTTTTCCCTCACAGCCTTAATTCTCTTTTTTCTGTTTCTCTACCTCATCGCATCTGACATAAACGAGATGACGGTCTATAAAGAAACCGATCGCTATCATTATTACACTCTCACCTATAATGAAATTCAAAACGCGCCGAGAATTTCCCAAAGTTACTACTTTGAATCTCAACCCGGTGACGGATACCCTCCTTCGAATGCCATCATTTTCAAAGATACGACTAATGCCGAACCGCTTCGGGTCTACCTCGCCGATTTAGGCTATATCAAAGAAAAGCGAAGACAGCGTGAAATGGAAGTGTGGTGCCAGCCCAACAAAGCGTGCAAAAACCGTTTCTATTTATACCTCGATAAACATGCTAAAGAAGTGACATTAACAAATATCCAGGACTAGCCCTCATGCTCAACGCCCTCAACCACCTCACCCTCGCCGTCAGCGACCTGCCCGCCAGCATCGCGTTCTGGCGCGATCTTCTCGGCCTGCGCCTGCATGCCGAATGGCACACCGGGGCCTATCTCACCTGCGGCGATCTCTGGCTCTGCCTCTCTTATGACGACACGCGAAAATTCATCCCGCCGCAGAACAGCGACTACACCCACTACGCGTTCTCCATCGCGCCAGAACATTTCGACACCTTCTCGCAAAAGCTAAAAGACGCGGGCGTTACCGTCTGGAAAGAGAACAAAAGCGAAGGGGAGTCGTTCTATTTTCTTGACCCGGACGGGCACAAGCTGGAGCTGCACGTGGGGGATCTGGCCGCGCGGCTGGCGGCGTGTCGGGAGAAGCCTTACGCGGGGATGGTTTTTACCTCAGACGAAACGTAATGTGCCCGGCGGCGCTGCGCTTGCACTGGCCTACAAACCATGTAGGCCGGGTAAGCGAAGCGCCACCCGGCAACAAACTTAACCCTTACAGCGATTTCACAAACGTCAGCAGGTCTTCGTTCAGCTGGTCCTGATGCGTCAGCGCAAAGCCGTGCGGCGCATTGTCATACACCTTCAGCTCCGCGTTGCCAATCAGCTCCGCTGCCAGCTTGCCGGTGGTTTCGAACGGGACGATCTGGTCGTTGCTGCCGTGGATCACCAGCGTTGGCACGTCGACTTTCGCCATATCCGCACGGAAGTCGGTTTCGGCAAAGGCGGTCACGCAGTCCAGGGTGCCTTTCAGCGAGGCCAGCAGGGCGATGTTCAGGGTCTGGGTCAGGCCGCCTTCAGATACTTTCTGCCCGGCGTTAAGGCCGTAGAACGGAGTGGCGAAATCGCTGATGAACTGGGCGCGATCTTTCAGCAGCCCGTCGCGAATGCCGGCGAAGACCGACTGATCCACGCCCTGCGGGTAGGAGTCAGACTTGCCGAAGATTGGCGTTACCGCCCCCAGCAGCGCCAGGCCAGCCACGCGGTCGGTGCCGTAGGTGCCGATATAACGGCTGACGTCGCCGCCGCCCATAGAGAAGCCCACCAGCGTCACGTCGCGCAGATCCAGCGCGGTGATCAGGTCGTTGATGTCGGAGGCAAAGGTGTCGTAGTCGTAGCCATTCCACGGCTGATCCGAACGGCCAAAGCCGCGGCGGTCAAAGGCGATGGCGCGGAAACCACGCTCGGCCAGGTAGTTCAGCTGGCTGTCCCACATGTCGGCATCCAGCGGCCAGCCGTGGCTGAACAGCACCGGCTTACCCGCGCCCCAGTCTTTGTAATAAATCTGCGTGCCGTCTTTCGCTTTGATCGTAGCCATAGTCTCTTCCTCAAAATGTTGTTTTAGGTTTTAAACCGGCGCCACCAGATAACGGGTCGCCGGGGGTGCATCGCCCTGATGAAAAGCCAGCACGCGGCTTTGCAGCAGGTGGTCATTCATGGTGTGTCGCTCCTGCAGGCGCAGGTGTTCAACCCAGGAGCCCAGCAGGAAGGTCTCGATATACAGGCCCGGCCGGTCGATATCTTCATACACCGCCCAGCTCATAGCCCCCGCCCGACGCCGTACCCGACGCAGCTCGTGTACCGCCTGCAGGAAATCCTGCACCGCTTCGGGGTCAACAACATACTCGCAGGAGACCAGTACCGGGCCACGCTCGTTGGGGATGTTCTCCCGGGCGTCATCGGCGATAAGCCCGCTGGTGTCGAGGTTCAGGTTGGGATCTTTCTCCAGTTTCCAGCGCAGTACGGTGGCGCTCGCCAGCAGCATCCCCACCGTTGCCACGCAGAGGGAGGTGGCGGTGTTAAAGTGCGAGGCAATCTGCCCCCAGATGGCGCTGCCCGCGGTCATCGAGCCGAAAAAGACCGTCAGATAGACCGCCAGCGCCCGGGCCTTCACCCAGCGTGCGGCGCTGCGTTGCGCCCCCAGGTTGAGGGTGGAGAGCACCGCGATCCACGCAAAGCCGGTGAAAAACTCAAACAGGTTCAGCAGCCAGAAGTGACGCACAAAGGCCAGCGCCAGCATGGTAATAGCAAAGACCAGGCTTGCCGCCACCATCAGCCGGTCGGCGTTCAGGCGCTGGCGCAGACGCGGCAGCAGCACCGCCCCGGCAATCGCCCCCAGCCCGATACAGGCCAGCATGATGCCGTACCCCGCCGGGCCGAGACCCAGCTCCCGGCGCGCCACCAGCGGCAGCAGCGCCCAGCCCGCGCTGGCGAACACAAAGAACGCCACGGTACGAATTAAGACGTTACGCAGCACCGGGGCCGCGTGAACGTAGCGCACCCCGGCGCGCACCGCCGAGAAGAAGTGCTCCGGCGGCAGGCGCTGCACGTTGAGCGCCGGCTTCCAGCGCCAAAGCACCCAGGCCACCCCCAGCACCGACAGGGCGTTGAGCAGGAACACCATCCACGGCCCGGCCAGCGAGAGCAAAAAGCCGCCCAGCGCCGGGCCGATGGCGCGGCTGATGTTTACCCCCAGCGAGTTGAGGGCAATCGCCGGTCCGAGTTCCGCCTTGCTGACCAGATCCGGCACCACCGCCTGGAACGGCGGCGAGCTCATGGCGCTGCCCACGCTCAGCAGAAACGCCGCCACCAGCAGCACCGTCGGCGTCACCTGTCCGGTAAACGACAGCACCGTCAGCCCCGCCGCGGCGATAAACACCCACAGCTGGGAGAAGAGCAGGTACTTGCGGCGGTCGACGATGTCCGCCATCACCCCGGAGGGCAGGGCGAAGAGGAACATCGGCAGGCTGCTCGCGGCCTGCACCAGGGCGATATCCAGCGGATCGGCGCTCAGCGTCAGCATGCTCCAGTTAACGCCGACGTCACTCATCCAGGAGCCGACGTTCGACACCACCGTGGCGATCCACAGCATACGGAACACCCGCTGGTGCAGCGGCTGCCACGTCGACATCGCCGGGGCAGGCGGGTTTTCGATGTGCGCGTCGGTCACCTGGGTCATGCGAATCTCTCCGTTAAGCGCGAGCGCACCCGCCATGCGCCGGGACCGGTGATGGCTAGGGTGGTGAAGATAATCAGCAGCAGCCAGCCGAACTGCCCCTCTGCGATGGACCAGTCCGGGTGCACCGCCAGCATCGCGACCAGCAGCACGCCGATAATCGGCACGCAGGCCAGCCGGGTCGCTACGCCGAACAGGATCAGGATCGGGCAGACAACTTCTGCAAAGATCGCCGGGATCAGGCTGAAGTACGGCCCGAAACCAAAGGGATCTTCGATCCGCGTCAACTCTTCACTGAAATGAAACACCTTCGGCAGACCGTGCACGTACAGCAACAGCAGGCTGCCGGTGATGCGCAGGAAAAACAGCCCCAGATCGATCCGGGGCAGAGTCTGTTGGGTTGAGTTCATCATGATCAGAACGCGAAGCAGCTGCAGCCCAGCGCCCCCCAGAAAGCGTTATCGTCAGACACCGGCATCTCTGCGGTGCGGGCAAAGTCGTGGGCGTGGTTGTGCACGCCGCACGGACCGCTGCAGTGGTGCACGGGGTTCATCCCCACGCGGGCAGCCTGCGGTGGCGCACTGCGGTAGTGGCCCGGCACCTTGACCACCGGCGACCACTCCGGCAACACCGGAATGGCAGGCGGCGACAGCGGACCGAAGGCGCCTGCGGCGTAGACGATATCGCCATCCACCACCGTCAGCACCGACTCGATGCCCTTGATCTCCTCTTCCGGCACGCGGAAGAAGTCTTTGCTCAGCACCGCCAGATCCGCGAGCTGGCCTTTTTTGATCTGACCCTTCTGGTTCTGTTCGTTCGAGAACCACGCGCTGCCCTGGGTCCAGAGCATCAGGGCGGTGTCGCGATCCAGGCGGGCGCTGTGATCGTACAGCTGCATCCCGCCCACGGTACGCCCGGAGACCAGCCAGTAGAGGGCGGTCCAGGGGTTGTAGCTCGCCACGCGGGTGGCGTCGGTGCCCAGGCCCACCGGCACGCCGGTCTCCAGCATCTTCGTGACCGGCGGGGTGTGGCGCACCGCGTCCATCCCGTAACGCTCGGCGAAGTACTCCCCCTGGAAGGCCATGCGGTGCTGCACGGCAATGCCGCCGCCCAGGGCCTTGATGCGGTCGATGTTGCGCTGGGTGACGGTCTCGGCGTGGTCAAAGAACCAGTGCAGGCCGTCGAACGGGATCTCGCGGTTCACCTTCTCAAAGACGTCCAGCATCCGGCTGATAGACTCGTCGTAGGTGGCGTGCAGGCGGAACGGCCAGCGATGCTCCACCAGATGGCGCACCACGCGCTCCAGCTCGTCTTCCATCCCCGGGGCCAGATCCGGGCGCGGCTCGAGGAAATCCTCGAAGTCGGCGGCGGAAAACACCAGCATCTCTCCCGCGCCGTTATGGCGGAAGAAGTCGGTGCCCTGGCCCGGTTTGAGCATGTCGGTCCACTTCTCAAAGTCCTCCAGCTCGTGGCCGGGGCGCTGGGTGAAGAGGTTGTAGGCGATGCGGATGGTCATCTGCTTTTTCTCGTGCAGCTCGGCAATCACCTCGTAGTCTTCCGGGTAGTTCTGGAAACCGCCGCCCGCGTCGATGGCGCTGGTTAAGCCCAGACGGTTCAGCTCGCGCATAAACTGGCGGGTGGAGTTCACCTGCTGCTCCAGCGGCAGTTTGGGTCCTTTGGCGAGGGTGGAGTAGAGGATCATGGCGTTCGGACGGGCAATCAGCATCCCGGTCGGGTTGCCGTTGGCGTCGCGCTGGATCTCGCCGCCCGGCGGGTTTGGCGTCTCTTTGGTGTAGCCCACCACCTTCAGCGCCGCGCGGTTGAGCAGGGCGCGATCGTACAGGTGCAGGATAAAGACCGGGGTATCCGGCGCGGCTTCGTTAATTTCATCCAGGGTCGGCATGCGGCGCTCGGCAAACTGGAATTCGCTCCAGCCGCCCACCACGCGCACCCACTGCGGGGACGGCGTGCGCAGGGCCTGCTCTTTTAACATCCGCAGGGCGTCGGCCAGCGAGGGCACCCCCTCCCAGCGCAGCTCGAGGTTGTAGTTCAACCCGCCGCGGATCAGGTGCAGGTGCGAGTCGTTGAGGCCGGGAATGGCGGTGTGGCCCTTCAGGTCCACCACTCTGGTGGCGTCGTCGTGGTACTGCATTACCTCGGCAACGGTGCCTACCGCAAGGAATTTGCCGTCACGCACGGCCACCGCTTCGGCGAGGGGATTTTCACGATCGACGGTATGAAACTGGCCATTCACCAGAATCAGATCTGCTTTAGCAGAGGAAGTCATAACTGCTCCTGACTGAGAGGGGGAATGGTCAGGATTATTGGAACCGGTTACTGAAAAAAACCAGTTATACAAAGGGATAGGTATACCAAAGTATAACTATACCGACGTATAACTATACGAAAGGTTAATTATACAAAGAGATAATTACCTCCGGGGCGAGAGAGACATAGGATGCACTCAACGCATCGTCAACGCGTGGTGCGGCGGATTTCACCTGTTAACCTCAATGGATACCATTATGTCTAACTCAAAGCTCGAAGTGTTAACCCCGGATAACTGTCAGATCATCTTCATCGACCAGCAGCCGCAGATGGCGTTTGGCGTGCAGTCTATCGACCGTCAGGTGCTGAAAAATAACGTGGTAGCGCTGGCGAAATCGGCCAAAGTGTTCAATATCCCGACCACCATCACCACCGTTGAAACCGAAAGCTTCTCCGGCAACACCTTCCCGGAGCTGCTGGACGTCTTCCCGGGGAAAGAGATCCTGGAGCGTACTTCCATGAACTCCTGGGATGACCAGAAAGTGCGTGACGCCCTGGAAGCTAACGGCAAGAAAAAAGTGGTGGTTTCCGGCCTGTGGACCGAAGTGTGCAACAACACCTTCGCCCTGTGCGCAATGCTGGAAGGCGACTACGAGATCTACATGGTGGCAGATGCCTCCGGCGGCACCTCTAAAGAGGCCCATGACTTCGCGATGCAGCGCATGATCCAGGCCGGCGTGATCCCGGTAACCTGGCAGCAGGTGATGCTGGAGTGGCAGCGTGACTGGGCGCGTAAAGAGACCTACAACGCGGTAATGGATATCGTGCGTGAACACTCCGGTGCTTACGGCATGGGCGTGGATTACGCCTACACCATGGTGCACAAAGCGCCGTCTCGCCAGAAGAGCGAGCACGAAACCCTGGCCCCGGTTCCGGCCCCGGTCCGCTAAGTTCGACGCGGCAGGCCGGGCCCCTCATCCGGCCTGTCGCTGACCTCTCTGGAGTTCACCATGAGTACTGGGTTAATTTCCCTCGCGGCAGGCGTGCTGATCGGCCTGCTCTACGCGCTGCTGAAAGTGCGTTCTCCGGCGCCGCCCGCGCTGGCGCTGATCGGTCTGCTGGGGATGCTGGCCGGCGAGCAGGCCACCCGCCATTTTCTGCATGCTGACGACACCGCGCAAAAGGCGCCCGTCACCCTCACCACTGGAGCCTCGTCATGAAAGCCTGGGTCGTTTCGCTGAGCTGTGGAATTCTGGCAGGGGTGATTTATGCCGTAATTGATGTACACTCGCCCGCGCCGCCCGTCGTTGCGCTGATGGGGCTGTTTGGCATGCTGGTGGGGGAGCAGCTGATCCCGATTGGCCGCCGCCTGTTCAGCCGCCAGCTGACGATGACCTGGTTTCGTCACGAATGCGTACCCAAAATCAGCGGCACTCCGCCTCCACCCCGTCCTGGCGACGGTAGTGAGGGTTAATCACGATTCATTTGAGGAACACGAGCATGCCGCAGCGCATAGCCATCATTGATGATGAACGGTCTGTTCGCAGCGGGTTAAGCAACCTGCTGCAGTCGGAGGGGTATGCCACACAGGCCTTCGACTCGGCGGAGGGGTTTCTCAGCCATCCCACCGCGCTGACAGACGCGGCGCTGGTGATTGCCGACATCCGCCTGCGGGGGATGAACGGTCTGGAGATGCTCGACAGGCTGCACCTTATCGCCAGCTCGCCGCCGCCCCTTATTTTTATCTCCGGTCATGCGGATGACAACATAGAGCGCTACGCTTGCGAGAATGGCGCCGTTGTTTTTCTGCGTAAGCCGATTAATGTCGATGTGCTGCTGGCGCATATTCAGCGCGCGCTCGCCACCTGACAACACCTGCACCGTTATCCCACGAGAACCATTAATCAAGAAAAATAAGGAAAGTGGATGACTAACCCATCGCTGCCTGCGCGCTGGCCTGCCCCCGGAAATTTATCCGAAGGGCGGGCTTTTGTGCTTAAAGAAGACGTCATTTTTACCCCGCTGGGCCAGGAGGGGAGCCTCTGCTGGCTGAATGCCCGTCTGCCGCGTTCCGGCGGGTCGTTTATTATCGCCACCGCGGTGAGCGATGAAGAAGAGGCCAGCGCAACGCGCCTGCTGCGCAACGAGTTTGCCCTGCGGGAGTACCTGAGCGATGAGTGGGCCATCCGCCCCGTCGCCAGCACGCAGTACCACGGGCGCTTTGCACTGGTTTATGCCCCGTTTTCGTTTGTGCTGTTAACCCGGCTCGTCGGCGCACCGATGGCCTGCATCCAGAGCTTTCTGGAGCTGGCGATCCGCATCAGCCTGCCCCTGCGCCTGATGCATCTGCGCAACCTGGTGCACGGGGATATCAAGCCCGGCAATATCTTTATTCACGAGGACAACAGCTGTCGGCTGGGGGGCTTTGGCCTGTCGTCCGGCATCTCGGAAGAGCTGCAGCAGACGCGCCTGGCCATCGTGGGCGGCACGCCCGCCTACATGTCGCCGGAACACACCACCCGCACCCACCGCACGGTGGACAGCCGCAGCGATCTCTACAGTCTCGGGGTGGTACTTTACGAGCTGCTCACCGGCAGCCTGCCCTTTGAGCTGGGCGGCGAGGATCAGGGCAAGTGGGCGCACTACCACATCGCCTCTGAACCGCGTGCCCCGGGGGAGGTCTGCCCCGGCGTGCCCGCCATGATCTCGGCCATTGTCCTCAAAATGCTGGCGAAAAAACCGGAGAGCCGTTACCAGACCATTGATGGCCTGATTGCCGACCTCCGCCGCTGTCAGGCCACCCTGAGCGACGAGGGGGATATCGCCGCCTTTACCCCCGGTTTGCAGGATCGCTCTCCGGCGTTTCACCTCACCGACACCCTTTATACCGCCCATCCCCAGGCGGCGGATCTGATCCACGCTTTTGACCGGGTGTGCCGCGACGGCATCGCCGGGTTCATGGCGATCGGCGGTCCGTCGGGGATCGGTAAATCATCGCTTATTGCTTCGGCGCTGAAGGCCCTACAGCACCGCAACGTGCTGCTGGCGGTGGGCAAGGTGGATCAGTTTTCCCCCACGCTGCCCTACGCGGCGCTGACCTCGGCGTTTCGCACCCTGGTGCTGCACCTGCTGGGGCTGTCGGCAACGGAGGTGGCGCAGTGGAAGACCCGCCTGTCCCGGGAGCTGGAGGGCTATGAAGCGCTGGCCGTCAGCCTGGTGCCGGAGCTGCGGCTGCTGCTGGACAACAAGCCGCGCTTCTCCAGCGACACCTTCTCCATCGACGCCCGGGCGCGCTTCAGCCACATGGTGCTGGCGCTGGTGAAAACCTTCGCCAGCGCGGGCAGCCCGCTGGTGCTGCTGCTGGACGATATTCACTGGATCGACGCCGCCAGCCTGCAAATTCTGGAGTACCTGCTGACTAACGCCAGCAACGTGCCGCTGCTGATGGTGGTGGCGCACCGGGACGCCTGCCCGGCACTGGACGGTACCCTGCATCAGCAGCTGGCGAGCCTGCACCGGGCCTCGCGCAATACCACCGAGCTCCGTCCCGAGCCGCTGTCGGTGAAGGCGGTGTCGCGCTGGCTGGCGAACATCTTTCATACCCGCTCCGCCAGCACCGCGGATCTGGCCGGGCTGATCCACGAGAAAACCGGCGGCAACCCGCTGTTTGTGCATGAGTTCTTCCGCCGGATCGTGGATGACGGGCTGGTGACGCACAATAAATATCAGGATAAGTGGCACTACGATCTGCACGCCATCCGCACCCGGCACTACACCGAAAACGTGGTCACCCTGGTGCTGCAACAGCTGGAGGAGATGCCGGAAGAGACCCGCCGCCTGCTGGGCAGCATCGCCTGTCTGGGCGGCAGCGGCGATCTGGAGATGGTCTGCCGGGTGGTGTCGATGTCGGCGGCGGAGATCCGCTATGCCCTGCATCCGGCGGTGACGGCGCAGCTGATCACCCTCAGCGCCGAAGGCTACGCCTTTACCCACGACCGGGTTCAGGAGGCGGCCTTTGCCCTGCTGGACGACGCCGAGCGCAGCCGTCTGCACCTCACCACCGCCAGCCTGCTGGCGGAGTCGGCCCGTCAGGCGGCGGGCAACGAGGTCCTGTTCCGCGCCGTCCACCACGTGACGGCGGCGCTGGACTGCATTCAGCCTGCGCCCCAGCGCCAGATGTTCCGCGAGCTGAGCCTGCTGGCGGCCCGTCGCGCCCGCCGCTCGGGAGATTATCTGTCGGCCCTGAGCTACATCCAGACTGCCCGGGCGCTGGGTAACGCCGGTTCCGCCCCCGAGAGCGCCAGCGACTTTATTCTCGACAGCGAAGCGGCGGGCTGCGAGTTCGCGCTGGGCAATCTCGACAACACCCGCAGGCTGTGCGACCGCATTCTCGGCTCCCCCGGCGGGCTGGCGGAGAAAGCGCTGGCGGCCAACCTGCTGTCTGAGGTCTATATGCGCCAGTCCGACAACCGGCTGGCGCTGGAGGCGGCGCTGTGCTGGCTGGCGGTGTTTGGCATTCACGTCAGCCGCTTCCCGGAGACCGCCGAGTGCGACGAGGCCTGGCAGAGCCTGTGCAACCGCGTGGGCGATAATCCGCAGGACCATTTTACCCGGCTGCCGCTGATGAAAAACGGCGACACCGAGGCGGTGATGAACCTGCTCAACAGCGCCAGCCTGTTCGCCAGCTTTACCAGCTCGCGCCTGCATTTCATCCTGCTGTGCCGGATGATGCACCTGACCCTCGATCACGGCATTACCGGCGCCTCCACCACCGCGATGGCGTGGTTCGGGGTGCTGATTGGCCACCGCTACGCCGAATACCGGCTCGGCTTCCAGTACGGTACTCTGGCGCGGGAGCTGGTTAACCGTCACGGCTACGACGCCTTTGAGGCGAAAACCCTGCTGCCGCTGGATCAGCTCAGCGTCTGGACCCAGCCGCTGAGTTACACCATCGAGTGCGCGAAAGCCTGCTTTACCTCTGCCGTGACCCACGGGGATATGACGGTGGCCTGCTTCGCCGCCTGCCATCAGGTGATCAACTTCCTCACCCGGGGGGATCACCTCGACGCGGTGTTGATGAGCATCGAGCGCGGGCTGGCCTTCGTGCGCAAGACCCATTTCCAGGACGTGGAGGCGATCCTGCTGATCCAGCGCCACTACGTGGAACACCTGCGCACCCCGGTGAGCGGCGAGTGGAGCGCCCGGGAGGTGCTGCCGCAGTCCCTGCTGCCCGCCACCCCGGAGCAGGCCACGGAGCAGACCTCCACCATGCTGTTCTGGTTCTGGCTCTACCGCGGCATGGCCCATTTCGCCTGCGGCGAGTTCCCCCAGGCGGCAGATAACCTCGCCCAGGCCGGACGCTTTGCCTGGTCCGCGCCGGGCCATATCCACCTGCTGGATTACCACCTCTACAGCGCGCTGACCCTTTCGCAGCAGCTGACCCCGGAGACGTTTTCCGCCGATCTGCGCCGGCAGATCCACCGCCATTACGACAAGATTGCCCTCTGGGCGCGGATCAACCCCGGCACCTTCGCCGATAAAGAGGCGCTAATCTACGCCGAGATCGTGCGTCTCGACGGCATGAACAGCATCGCCCTCGAGCAGTACGAGAAGGCGGTGCGCCTGTCGCGCGAGGGGGGCTTTAATCCGTTCAACGCCCTGGCCCACGAGCTGGCGGGCCGCTTCGCCCACGCCTGCGGCTACACCACCGCCGCCGAGGCTCACTTCCGCGGGGCGATGACCGCCTGGGGACGGGCGGGAGCGCAGTCCAAGATACGCCAGCTGGAGCGGGATTTCCCTTATCTGCTGGCTCCCGGCCAGGCTAACGCCTGGGACACGGTGGCCTTTGCCCGTAACGAGGAGATCCGCGATCTGCAGAGCGTGATCAAGGCGTCGCGCGCCCTGTCGGAAGAGATCAACCTCGAACGGCTGATCGAAACCCTGATGACTATCCTGCTGGAGCGGGCCGGGGCGCAGCGCGGCTTTTTGCTGCGGGTCAATGACAACAACATCCCGGAGATCGAGGCCAGCGCCAGCACCACCACTGACGGGGTGCGGGTGCAGATCCGCAAGGACGTGCCGATGGCCACCGAGATGCCGCTGACGGTGCTGGCGGCGGTGATCCGCACCGGCCAGGAGATCCACACCGGCAAGCCGGAGGAGTTTCACCCCTTCAGCCAGGACCCGTACCTGGTGACCTCCGGCGCGGCGGTGATGTGCGTGCCAATGTTCAAGCAGGCGCGGCTGGTGGGGGTGCTGTATCTGGAAAACCGCCTGATGCCGGAGGTCTTTACCGTCGAACACTCCCGGGTGGTCAGCCTGCTGGGGGCCCATGCCGCCATCTCGCTGGAGACCGCCCGGCTGTACGCCGAGCTGCTGGAGGAGAACCAGCAGCGGCGTCGGGTTGAGAAAGAGCTGCGCGCCAGCCAGACCTCGCTGATGCTGGGGGAGCAGATCAGCCACACCGGCAGCTGGCGCTGGGAGCTGGAGCAGGATCTGATGTTTATGTCAGAGGAGTACGCCCGTATTCTGGGCCTGCCGGAGAAGCAGAAGATGATCTCGATGGCGGAGTTTCTGACCTTCGTCCATCAGGATGATTATCCGCGCATCAGCGCCCTGGTGACCGAGAGCGTGCGCGACGGCCTGACCATGCGCGCCGAGTTCCGCATCATCCGCGCCGACGGCGCCGTGCGTACCATCCTGGGGATTGGCGACCCGGTGGGGGTGGGCAGCGAGGTGAACGAGTATTACGGCATCATCACCGACATCACCACCCAGCGGACGGCGGAAGACGCCATGCGGGTGGCGCAGGCGGAGCTGGCCCGCGTCTCGCGCGCCACCACCGTCGGCCAGTTAACCTCGTCCATCGCCCACGAGATCAACCAGCCGCTGATGTCGATTGTCGCCAACGCCGGGGCGAGCCTGCGCTGGCTGAACCGCGATCCGGCCCGGCTGGATAAGGCCCGGCTGGGGCTGGAGGAGATTGTCTCCGAGGGAGAGCGGGCAGGGGAGATCATCCGCAGCCTGCAGTCCCTGACCCGCAAGCAGGATCCGGCCTTCGCCCGCATCGATCTGCACCATCTGGTGCGGCACATCATCACCCTCTCGCGCAGCGAGCTGGAGCGGCGGAGCATCAGCGTCAGCTATGCGCTGGCGGCGGCGAAAAGTTTTATCGTGGCTGATAGCGTGCAGATCCAGCAGGTATTGCTGAACCTGGTGATGAACGCCGTGGAGGCGATGGCGGAGATTAAGGACCGTCCCGGCATCCTGTTGCTGTCGACCTCGAACCCGGAAGGCGGGGGGATCACATTTGAGATTGCCGACAGCGGTACCGGCATCGCGCCGGGGCAGAGCGAGCGCATTTTTGACTCGTTCTACTCCACCAAAGCGCAGGGAATGGGGGTGGGGTTAACCATCAGCTACAGCATTATCGAGCGTCACCGCGGCAAGCTGACGGCCCGCAATCGCGAGCCGCACGGCTGTGTCTTTGCCTTTACCCTGCCGCTGGCAGAAGGCGAGGCGTCACTCTGACGGCTGGCTTCTGGTCAGGCGCTCGGCGGCCCTGACCAGATCCGCCAGCGAGCGGGCCTGCATCTTATCCATCACCCGTCGGCGGTGCACTTTGACCGTGATTTCACTTACCCCCAGCTCGGCGGCGATCTGTTTGTTCAGCATCCCGCTGATCGCCAGCTGCAGCACCTCCTGCTCGCGCGGCGTGAGCGAGAGATGGCGCTGCTTCAGGGAGTACTGCTCCCGCAGCTGCAGGGCGTTCTCTTCCGCCAGCTTCAGCGCATCGCCAATGCAGTTCAGCAGGTCGTTCGAGGCCACCGGCTTGGTGAGAAATTCGTAGGCGCCGCCCTTCATCGCCTTCACCGTCATCGGAATGGTGCCGTGGCCGGTGAGATAGATTATCGGGATCTCGCGCCCGCTGGCCTTCAGGGAGTCCGCCACCTCAAACCCGCTGATGGTGGGCATCTGCATATCGAGGATCACGCAGGAGGGCACGTCTTCAAAGCTGTGTTGCAGAAAAGCTTCTGCCGAGGAAAAGTCGAGGGCATTCAGCCCGGCAGACTCCAGCAGCCCGACCACGGACCGCCTGACAGCGTGATCATCATCAACGACGTAGACAATGTGTTCCATTAATAGCCCCAATGATTCAGCCTGACAGAGATGAGAGGATTTCCTCAACGTGAAAACCACCTCCGTACTGTTCAAGCGGTTATGGCGGCAGCTTTCGAACGCAATTACTCTAACACATTAATTATCATTATCATTTAACAATATGATAACTGTATGAAAGTGAGGGGGGAGTATTCAAAACCGCTTTTCACACTGGGTAAGCGTAGGTCAGAACGGGTTAAATTGTCGGCAATTGAGGGGGGTTACAGCCATTTTTTAATCGTTGCACGGACAATCCCCTCTCCCCTTGGGGGAGAGGGTTAGGGTGAGGGGAAGCATGCCGCTATTGGTGGTGGTTCCGTTCACTTTACGTTCTGTATTTCTCTGTCAGGCACGTCACCCGTGAACGTGCCAGAGGGGCTCGCCGCCTTCCCCCTGGCAACCCCGGCTCCCGGCAAAGAAAATCGCCGCTTCGCGGATTGTTCGCCCCATCCCTGGGGCTCACCCCTTCGGTGCCAGCGCAAGCGTGTCCAAAATTGCTCCCGGCAATTTTGTCTTCGGCTTATTCCCTCCGGCTATCGGGGCGGGCGTGATCCTACATCCATGTAGGTCACGCCCTCTCGGCGCGTCCCTGCGCCTCGCCCCGGCCTGCGGTCAACGCCTCAGCGATTTTCAGCCGGACCAGGGAGCCGCTTTAAGTCTTTTTTATTATCCTGTGATTATTCCATTGCTTTACGATAACGAATTACTCCCCCACAAGCTCAATACGGTTCCCGTCCGGGTCCGCAATCACCGCTTCATAATAGCCGTCGCCGGTCATCCGTGGGGCGCTCAGGAGCGTATTACTCAACCGCGCCTGCTCCGCCATCCGATCCACATCCGCCTTGCTGCCGACGTTCAGGGCGATATGCGCCCAGCCGACAAACTCCGGGTGCGACGGGCGCTCGGGCAGATCCGGTACCGTCATCAGCTCGATGGTGGGACCATCGCTGAGCGTAATGAAGTACGATTCAAAGCCAGGCCGGTTTTTGCTGAGGTAGCGGTCGTTACGCTGGCCGCCAAAAACGGTCTGCCAGAAGTGAACCTGAGCGTCCAGGTTACGGGTCCAGAGTGCGACGTGTGCAATATTCATCTTATCCCTCGCTGCGGGCAGGTTGAGAGGCGGTGACGGTCACGGAGAGTGCTGCCACCACCAGCATCAGCACCATAATGACCATAAACGCCTGGGTTAAAGAGGTGGCGTGCGCCACGAAACCGATAATCGCGGGTCCGGCGAGCACGCCGAGATAGCCCAGGGTGGTGATGGCCGGGACGGCGACCGCCTGCGGCATGCGGGTCTGGCGACCCACGGCGGAGAACATTACCGGTACAATGTTGGCGCACCCGGCACCCACCAGCACGTAGCCCAGCAACGACAACTCCCACAGCGGAACAAAGGTCACCAGCGCAAACCCCGCGGCGGCCACGATGGCACCACCGACTACCGCGCGCAGGGCGCCGGTACGGGCAATCAGCCGGTCGCCGGTCAGGCGGAAGAGAGTCATCGCCACCGAGAAGCAGGTAAAGCCCAGCCCGCCCAGCGACTCAGGTACGCCGCGCACCTCGGTAAGAAACACCGCGCTCCAGTCCAGCACCGTGCCTTCGGCGAGGAATACCGCAAAGCAGATGGCGCCAATCAGCAGCACCACGCCGCGCGGTACGGCGAAGGCCGGGCCCGAAGCGGGATGGGCCCACGGCAGCAGCCCTTTCAGGCTGAAGGCCAGCATGATAACCACGCTCAGGATAATGATCAGGCAGGCGACAAAGGCGCTGGCGCCAAGCGTCAGCAGCAAAGTCATCGCCCCGGCGCCGGCAATGCCGCCGACGCTGTACATGCCGTGGAAACCGGACATCACTGGCTTTGGCGAGTCGCGCTCAACGATGATCGCCTGAATGTTCATGGCGCAGTCCGTCACTCCGACCCCGACGCCAAACAGCAGCAGGGCGGCGGCGAGCAGGCGCGGATCCGGGATGATGGCAAGCAGTGGGGTGGTGAGCATGACGATCGCCAGCGCGGTGATAATCACCCGGCGGCAGCCGTAGCGGCTGGTGAGCATCCCGGTAAGCGGCATCGCAATCAGCGCCCCCATCCCCAGACAGAGCAGCAGCGAGCCGAGCGTGGCCTCGTTAACGCCGGTGTTGGCTTTAGCAAAAGGCACCAGCACCGCCCAGGTGGCGGTAACGTAACCGGCAATAAAAAAGACGATCCGGGTAGCAAGCCGCTGGACGGCTCCGGTGGTCTGAGAGGTCATTTAACATCCTTATACGGTGGAAAAGCGTTTTTCAGTAACGGGGTGACAGCGCGCTTTTGCTGCACCTTTTCCCCGGCGCGAGCACCTGAGGTTACAGGTTCAAACAGGAAGCCGTCATGAGGTTGGGTGGCGGGCACCTGCTGGTGATAATCATCATAGCGCTTCATCGTGACGCTCCCATGGTGGTGACAGGAATTGACAGAGCAGGGCTTCATGCAACAGTATGCGCATTGTTGCTCGATTCAAATCCAGAGAAGATAATTTATGCTCGATTATGCAGCTTTCCCGGAACAACGACAAGATCTGATCCGCCAGATCCTGCAGGAAAATGGCCGGGTGGTGTGCGCCGAACTGGCTGCCCAGATGCAGGTGTCGGAGCACACCATTCGTCGCGATTTACATGAGCTTAGCAAAGCGGGCGTCTGTAAAAAGGTCTACGGCGGGGCGGTGTTGCAGCTGGCGGATGCCGGCAATTTCTTCAGCCGCGAACAGCAAAATCACGCAAAAAAAGTCACGATCGCGCAGAAAGCGGCAACGCTGATTAATGCCGGCAGCTGCATTTTTATTGATACCGGAACCACCAACCTCGCGCTGGCGAAGGCGCTGCCGCCGGATCTGGCCGTCACCGTGGTGACCAACTCCCCGGCCATCGCCGCAGAGCTGCTGCGCCATCCGCTGTGCGAGGTGATCATCACCGGCGGGCAGATCCAGCGCACCTCCGGCGGGGCCGTGGGCGCCACGGCGGCCAGCCAGATTCAGGGCATTATTTTCGATCAGGCGTTTATTGGCGGCTGTGCGATGGATCCCGGCATGGGGCTGACCGGGTTTGACTTTGCCGACTGCGAGTTCAAGAAAGCGGTGATGCGTCAGAGCAGCCAGACCATAGTCGCGCTCACCACCGACAAAATCCCCGGCGTGGCGCGCTTTGTGGTGGCGAAAAGCAGCGATATCGACGTGCTGGTGGTGGAGGCGAGCCTGGATAACGAGACGATTGCGGCATTTGCGGCGCAGGATGTGCGGGTTATCAGCGCCTAACGCACCTCAAAGACGACCGCGGTCCAGTTAACGCGCGTCACGGGCGGAAACGCGGGGCAGGGCGTAATCGGCGTGCAGGCCCCCGCCCAGATAAAGGTCTCCTCATCAATGCGGTACCAGTGCGGATTACCCTGCACCGCATCACCTACTACCGTCGCCTGGATACGAACGACGCTACCTTCAGGCAGCTCACCGGCCACCGGCGAGTAAACGGACGGGCTCTCTTTGCGGGTATAGACCTCCATCAGGGTCTTCACGCTGGCGGAAACCGGAACTTCAGTAAACGGGCTCATGGCAGACCTCATGACAGTACGCGCTTAGTGATTAACGATATAAGTCGCTCTGTAACCTGCGCTCACGATAAAGCGTGAAACTGACAGGCTGTGTCATGCGAATGGCTGAATGCGGCGGGTTTTCATTCCCGCTTGACCCACGACAAGGCAGCGCGGCCCCGCCTCTTCCTATAATCACACCCGTTTGTCTTTTAACTGGTGCTTACCATGGCGTATCAACTCAACCTGAACTGGCCGGAATTTTTAGAAAAATACTGGCAAAAGAAACCCGTTGTCTTAAAAAACGCACTGCCGAATTTTATCGATCCTGTCAGCCCGGACGAGCTGGCTGGGCTTGCGATGGAGCCGGAAGTGGACAGTCGCCTGGTCAGCCATAAAGAGGGCAAATGGCACGCCAGTAACGGTCCGTTCGAGCACTTCGACGGCTTAGGCGAAACCGGCTGGTCGTTGCTGGCGCAGGCGGTAAACCACTGGCACGCGCCCGCCGCTGAGCTGGTGCGTCCGTTCCGGGTATTGCCGGACTGGCGTCTGGACGACCTGATGATCTCCTATTCGGTGCCGGGCGGCGGCGTGGGTCCGCATATCGATCAGTACGATGTGTTTATTATCCAGGGCATGGGTAGCCGTCGCTGGCGCGTGGGCGACAAGTTGCCGATGCGCCAGTTCTGCCCGCATCCGGCGCTGCTGCATGTCGATCCGTTTGAGCCGATCATTGATGAAGATCTGGCCCCGGGGGATATCCTTTACATTCCACCTGGATTCCCGCATGACGGCTTCACCCATGAGGCGGCGCTCAACTACTCCGTGGGCTTTCGCGGGCCGAATGGCCGGGATCTGATCAGCAGCTTTGCCGATTACGCGCTGGAAAACGATCTCGGCGGCGAGCACTACAGCGATCCGGATCTCACCTGCCGCGAACACCCTGGCCGGGTGGAGGCGTATGAGCTTGAGCGTCTGCGCAAGATGATGATCGACATGATCGGCAAGCCGGAAGATTTTAAGCAGTGGTTTGGCAGCTTCATCTCCACGCCGCGTCACGAGCTGGATATTGCGCCTGCCGAGCCGGAGTACACGTCGGAAGAGGTGCTGGATGCGCTGATGGGCGGGGAAACGCTGACCCGCCTGAGCGGCCTGCGGGTGCTGAATGTCGGCGGCAGCATCTTTATCAACAGCGAACTGCTGGAGACGGTAGACCCACAGGCGGCAGATGTGCTGAGCCGCTATACCGAGCTGAGCCGTGCGGAGCTGGGCGATGCCCTGCAAAATCCGGCGTTTGTGGCAGAGCTGACCGGGCTGATTAACCAGGGCTACTGGTTCTTTGACGAGTAACGGCAAAGGCGGCGCGGGGTACAGACCTCACGCCGCCTGATTTACGCGGCGAGGATATGACAGGCTTTCCAGTAATCCAGAAGACGCTCGTCATCTTTCTCTCGCTCCGCTTTCGTTTTCATGGCCCGTGCCAGATTCTCTCTCGACACCTCCTGGCCTTTTTGTACGACATCTAATACCGCTTCACCAAGAGCCAGGGATATTTCGGTGCGATTCGCTTCTACCATATATGCCTCCGTGTTGAGTGCGTGAGTGTAATTATGACGCACAAACCCGCCCATATAATATTTATCAGCCCATTCTTATTTATTTTACTCATCCTTTAAACGCGACGGGGAATAATGTTTCGAAATGCTAATGAAGCGGTAAAAACGATATTTATGGACTACAGTTAGTTTCGTGTGACAACCCGTGGAAACCTAATGAGGAGAATTAATTATGGTAAACAAGAGTGAAATCAAGGACCATGCTCAGGTAATGGCTAGCTGCGGTACCCACGTCGGCACGGTTGACCATCTTGACGGCGAACGCATTAAGCTGGCAAAAAATGACTCCGAATCCGGCGGCAAACACCATTATATTCCGCTGGAGTGGGTCGATAAAATTGACGGCAATAATGTGGTTCTGACTAAAAACCATAAAGAGGTGTTTGCCGGCTGGCAAGAAGCCTGATAATCGCAACCGCGACGTAAATATATTTTAGCTCCGGCACTCTGTCGGAGCTTAATATTTATTAAATTTACCTGCATTGCCGCCGCGTTAAAGGAGTGATACTGTTTTATTTTTAATATGCTTTTCCAGGCGCAGGTATGTCCAACACAACGCTCCCTCACCCGATCCCGACAACGAAAAAAACCTTTTCCGTTGCTGACTTTAAGGTCTTCGGCGAGCGCTACGGTATCGACTACCGTTTTCCGTTGCTGACAGAGTCATGCGCCAGCACCAGCCCGGTTCTTCACGGCGATGTCGAAGAGATGACCCTGCCGTCCGGTATCTCGTTAACTCATTCCGACGTGCGCGTTCTGCAACCCTATGAAACCACTTCCCGTCACAGCAGCCCCCTGTATGTGCTGGTGGTGCTGGAAGGCTGCGTAACCCTGACCCTCAGCGGCGAAATTTACTCGGTGCGCCCCGGGATGGCCTTCAGTGCCAGGCTGAGCGAGCAGCAGGCGATGTCGGCCCGCCATGATGCGGATATCGCCCTGAAAACCCTCTCTTTTGGCGTCTACCCCGACGATGCCCGCCGGGAAAACCTGCTCGCCTCGCTGCTGGATCAGTGGGAGAGGCTGAATGCCCCTACCTTTGTCTGGCAGGTTCCGGATTTTGTATTGACCGGGATCCAGCACGCCCGCCAGCGGGAGCGGAGCAGCCTGTCGCGCCAGCTTTTGCTGGAAGGGGTAATGTACCAGCTGCTGGGCCATGGCCTGCACCTGCGTGAGCAGGAAGGCGCGGCGCGGGTAAGCGCCCCCGGCGGGGAACACGCCCGTCTGGAGCAGATCCGCCACCTGCTGGAGAATGCCCCGGAGCAGGACTACACCCTCGCCCAGCTGGCGGCCCGGGCAGCGATGAGCCCCAGCAGCCTGCGCAGCAAGTTCCGCCAGGCCTACGGCTGCACGGTGTTCGACTATCTGCGCGACTGCCGCCTCGGGCTGGCGCGCCGCTATCTGCTGGAGGGCCACAGCGTGCAGCAGGCGGCATGGATGTCGGGCTATCAGCACGCCACCAATTTTGCCACCGCCTTTCGCCGCCGCTACGGCATCTGCCCCGGCGCGGTCCGCAACGGCTGCTAATCCGCTTTCTCCCGATCGCCAACGCCATTCGTGCGGTTTGGCATTGCGCATACATTCTCTGGCAGCGCGCATAGCTATCTTCTAAATGAAAAAGGTAATAATTCTTATTAACAATTAGAAATGGCTCTGGAGATTTTCATGTTCGCTAAATCGCGGCTGGCACTGCTGGTAGGATGGGTTACCGGGAGCGTCGCGCTCCCCCTGATGGCGCAGGAGACGCCGAAAACGGAAACCGTTGTGGTGACCTCACAGATGCAGAGCGGCGCCACCAAGCTGGCGACGCCGGATATCGAGACCCCGCAGGCGGTGTCGATTGTCACCCGCGAGCAGTTTGAAGAGCAGGGCGCCACCAGCGTGCGCCAGGCGGTGAGCTATACCCCGGGTGTCTACAGCAACCAGATTGGCGCCTCTAACCGCTTCGATTACATCGTGCTGCGCGGCTTCTCCGACGGCAGCCTGGATAACGTCTACCTCGACGGCCTGAAGATGATGGGCGATACCAACTCCCACAGCTCGCTGGTGGTTGACCCCTGGTTCCTGGAGAATATCGAAGTGGTGCGCGGCCCGGCCTCGGTGCTATACGGTCGCTCGTCGCCGGGCGGGATCGTGGCGCTTACCTCGCGCAAACCCTCGTTCGATCCGGGCGGTGAGATCAAGCTGTTCGCCGGGAATAACGACCAGCGCGGGGCGATGTTTGACGTCACCGGCGCGCTGGACGATAACGACCGCGTGGCGGCCCGTCTGAGCGGTATGACCCGCTATGCCGACTCCCAGTTCGATCCCCTGAAAGAAGAACGTTACGCCCTGATGCCGAGCCTCACCTGGCGCATCACCGATAACACCCGCCTGGATCTGATGGCCTACCTGCACCGGGATCCCGAGGGCGGGAGCCACTCCGGCCTGCCGTATGACGGCACCGTGGTGCCGCACAGCGGCAAGACGATCTCCAACACTTTCTTTGAAGGCGAGGACGATTACGACAAGTACGATCGTCGCGAGGATATGGTCGGCTACAACATCGAACACATGTTCGACAGCGGCTGGTCGGTGCGCCAGAAGCTGCGCTATCTGCACACCAAAGTGGAGCTGAACCAGGTCTATGCCGCGGGCTGGCTGAACGATACCGAGCTCAACCGCGGTTACTCCGGCTCTGACGAGAAGATGGATGCCATCACCCTCGACAACCAGATCGACGGCAGCTTCGATACCTGGGCGGTGAACCACCGGGTGCTGATTGGCCTCGACTATCAGGATCGCAGCAACGATACCACCGGCTACTACGGCAGCTTCCCGCCGATCGATGCCTTTAACCCGGTCTACGGTGCCGGGCCGGAGAGCATCACCATGTACAGCCAGGAGAAGCACAAGCTGCGCCAGACCGGCTACTATCTGCAGGATCAGCTCTCCCTGGACCGCTGGCGTCTGACCCTCGGCGGGCGCTACGACCAGGTGAAGGTGTCGAATATCGACAAGCTGAACGATACCCGCAGCGATCTGGACAAGAACAACTTCAGCAGCCGCGCGGCGCTGTTATACCTGTTCGATAACGGTATTGCGCCGTACATCAGCTACTCCACCGCCTTTACCCCGACCAGCTTTGCCGATGAGAACGGCGATCTGCTCGATCCGATGAAAGGCAAGCAGTGGGAAGCGGGGGTGAAGTTTGAGCCGGAGGGGATGAACAGCCAGTTCAGCGCCTCGGTGTTCCGTATCAATCAGAAAAACATCGCCACCAAAGAGGAGCCGACCGATCCGTACCGCTCTATCGGCGAAATCGAATCCGAAGGGGTGGAGCTGGAGGCGGTGGGGCAGCTGACCGACAGCCTGCGCCTGCAGGCGGCCTACACCTATACCGACATCCGCTACAAGAAGAGCAGCCCGGAGGAAGAGGGCAAGCGTGCGGTGTATGCGCCGCGCAATATGGCCAGCGGCTGGCTGAGCTATGACGTCAAAACCGGGCCGCTCGATGGCCTGACGGTGGGGTCTGGCGTGCGTTACGTCAACGGCGTGACCAGCGACCGCCTGAACACCCATACGCTGCCGTCGTACACGCTGGTGGATCTGGCGGTGGGCTATGACCTGTCGAAAGTAGGGCTGACCGGCGTAAGCGCCCAGCTGAACGTCAACAACCTGACGGATGAGGATTATGTGGCGGCCTGTAATTCGCTTTCGTACTGCTATTTTGGCGCGGAGCGGAGCATTGTCGGCAGCGTGTCGTGGAAGTTTTGATGAATAGTTTATTCATTTAATCGTAAAGCAAAGCAGTCGCCTCATGGCGCGCTGATGTTACAGCGATGATCGGGTCCGGCTGAAAATCGCCGAAGCGTTTCCCGCAGGCCGGGGCGAGGCGCATGGACGCGCCGAGAGGGCATAGCCTGCATGGATGCAGGCTGGTGCCCGACCCGAAAGCCGGAGGGAATAAGCTGAGGGCCACCGCGAAGCGGCGATTTTCTTGCCGGAAGCCCGGGTTGCCAGGGTGGTGGCGATTGAGCCACCCTGGCACGTTCACCGTTGCCGGTGTGACAGAGAAGCAATGGCCGTGAGGTGAACGGAAACACTACCGAATTAACATATTCATTTTGATATCGCCGATCTTAAGGCAAGGAACTATCAAAACATACGCAGGATCATCCCGCCATCGCAATATTCACCGCTTCCCCCATCTGTTCCACCGCCGCGCGGTGCTTCTCGTTCGGCGGCAACGCGCAATTAATCCGCAAACAGTTTCGGTACTTCCCGGAGGCAGAAAAGAGCGATCCGGCGGCGATCTGGATGTTGAACCGCGCCAGCTCCCGCGCCACGCACACCATGTCCACATGCTCAGGCAGCTCCACCCACAGCATGTAGCCGCCCATCGGGCGGGTCACGCAGATGCCACAGGGGAAGAACTGCCGCACCCAGCAGGTGTAAGTCTCGATATTCTGCTGATAGAGCTGACGCATCCGCCGCACGTGGCGGTGGTAGTAACCTTCCCCGACAAAGGCCGCAAGCGCCAGCTGGGTGGAGGGAACGTTGGTGCCGCTGGCGGCATACTTCATGTGCATAATCCGGTCGTGATAGCGGCCGGGGGCAATCCACCCCACACGCAGCCCGGGGGCGACGGTTTTGGTAAAGGAGTTGCACAGCAGCACCCGGCCATCGATGTCCATGGAATGAATGGTGGAAGGACGCGGATACTCAAACGCCAGCTCGCCGTAAATATCATCTTCAAAAATCACGATATCGTGCCGCTGGGCCAGCGCCAGCAGCTGCCGCTTGCGGGCTTCGGGCATAATAAACCCGAGCGGGTTGTTGCAGTTGGGCACCACAATCACCCCTTTGATCGGCCACTGCTCCAGCGCCAGCTCCAGCGCTTCCACGCTGATCCCCGTCACCGGATCGGTTGGGATCTCGATCGCCTTGATCCCCAGCCCGCGTAGCATCTGCATGGTGCCGTAGAAGGAGGGGGATTCCAGCGCCACAATGTCGCCGGGTTTACAGATGGTGAGCAGCGCCAGGGAAAGAGCGCTGTGGCAGCCGCTGGTGACGATCAGATCGTCAGCGGTCACCACCGATCCGGCATCCAGCATCAGGCGGGCGATCTGCTCGCGCAGCTCCCGTCGCCCGGGGAGTTCGTCATAGCTGAGGGTCTCTTTCACATTGTGCTGCACCACCCGGCTCAGCTCTTTCCACAGCGGCTTCAGGCTCGGCTGCGCCAGGTCAGGCTGACCGCCGCCAAAGGCGGTAATACCGGCTTTGGTGCGCCCCTCCATCAGGGTAAGCACTTCATCCCACTGGGTCACCTCTACCGGACGCTGCACCGGACGCGACATCGCCGGCACCGGCGGCTGGGCCTTACGCGGTGCGACAAAATAGCCGGATCGCGGCTGGGGTGCGATCAGCTGTAGGTTTTCGAGGAGCTGATAGGCCTGCTGTATGGTGCTGATGCTGACGCCGTGCTCCTGGCTCAACGCGCGCACCGACGGTAGACGCTCCCCGCTGCGATACAGCCCCTGTTCAATGCGTTCCGCCAGAAGATTGGCCAGATGTTGGTAGCGCGTCATGCTGTATCCCTTATTGTCACCATACAGAAAAGAAAACCAGTACAGATGGCGACAAAAATCGCCATGCAGTTCTTGTTTTAGACGATCTGTATGTTAAAAAAAAGTAATTTTTGAATCTGTATTGCAAGGCGGTGGATCCGTGATGATAGCCCTCAGACAACCTGAGGAGAGCACCATGGAATTCTATGAAAATCGAGCGAAACGCCCCTTTGCGATTTTTATCTGGACGGGAAAAGCCCTCGCCCGCTGGTATCGCATCAACCGCACGCGGCGGATTTTGAGCAGGTTAAGCGATGAGCATTTAAAGGATATCGGACTGTCGCGGCTGGACGTGACGCGTTATGACCGTTAGTTGCAGGCCGGGTAAGGCGTAGCCGCTACCCGGCGCGCCTCAGCGCAGCAGGTTGAGCGTCTGCGGTTTCGGCCGTTCCAGCAGTGCCAGCGCCTCCTGATATGACCGCACATTGTTATACCCCATCACCAGCCCATAGCGTTTAACCGACCCGCTGTACCACGCCGACAGGGCATTCACCTGGAGCTGATGCTGTTGCCAGCAGTGGGCGATCTCCAGGTCATTGCTGCCTTTAGTTAAGAACGCCACGATATGCATTCCGCCGTCGTTCTGTTCGGTGAAGAAGCGATCCCCATAGACCGCGTGCAGGGCGGCAATCATCCAGTCGCGCCGCTGCTGGTAGAGGGTGCGCATCTTTTTCAGATGGCGGAAAAAGTGGCCGTCGTTAAGAAAGGCGGTGAGGATCTTTTGCGTCAGCACCGGCTGGCCGCTGGCGAGCAGGTCGGCGCAGTCGTTGAAGGCCGACACCGTGCTGGCGGGCATCACCACATAGCCCAGGCGCAGCGACGGCATCACGGTTTTACTGAAGGTGCCCATGTAGATCACCCGATCCTGACGATCGAGGCTTTTCAGCGATGGCAGCACCTTGCGGGTGTAGTGAAACTCGCCGTCGTAATCATCCTCAACGATCCACGCCTCGTGACGGGTGGCCCAGTCGAGCAGCTGCTGCCTGCGCGGCAGCGAGAGGGTGACCGCCAGCGGGCTCTGGTGCGAGGGGGTGACGATGGCAAACCGCGCGTCGGCGTGGTGGCGCAGCAGGTAGTCGATGTCCATCCCGGCGCGATCCACCGGCACCGTATGCAGGCGCGGAACGATGCGCCGCAGTAGCTGCTGGCCCATAAAATAGCCCGGATCTTCAAACACCACCTTATCGTTACGGCTGGCGAGGGTGTCGAGGATCAGGCGCAGGCTGCCGCTGTAGCCGCTGGTGATTAACACCTGCTCCGGCGTGCAGGACAACCCGCGGGAAATGTTCAGGTAGCTGGCGATGGCCTGGCGCAGGGGAGCCCAGCCCATCACCGGCGGGTTGAGCATCTCCTCCTGGCGCATGGCCCGCACCGCCTGGCCCGCCAGCAGCAGCCATTTTTTATACGGGAAGCTGTCCAGCGCCGGGATGCCGGGACGCAAAAAGCCCGCCCGTTCGCGCTGGCTGACCAGGGATTCCGGAAGCTGACCGGTGACAGGATCCTCAGGCAGCGGCGGCGCGGCGGGGAGATTTAAGTCCGGGTTCACCCGGGTACCGCGCGCCCCCTGGCTCACCAGATAGCCCTCGCCGATCAGAATGGCGTAGGCCGTTTCCACCGTTTTACGCGCCACCTTCAGCTCTTCTGCCAGCACGCGAATGGCAGGCACCCTGTCGCCGGGCTTCAGTATGCCGCGGGTGATGTTATCCCGGTAGCGGGTATATATCTGGTGATAGCCCGGCTTCATGTCCTACCTCATTTAGCGTTTTTTGTACCTTTTTACTATGTCATGAACGGCGTACATTTTCCCCATCGCATGACCTGTATCGCACAAAAAGAGGTAAGACAATGAGCACGCGCGTTAACCACCATAAAGCCACACCTGCCCTCGCTAAAGCGCTCTCCGACCTGAGCATGGCGGTGAGCCAGACCTCCATCGACCAGGCCCTGAAGCACCTGATCGACATCCGCGTCTCCCAGCTCAACGGCTGCACCTTCTGTCTGGATATGCATTCGAAAGAGGCGAAAATTGCCGGTGAGCGCGAGCTGCGCCTCTACCACCTGACCGCCTGGCGCGAGTCCCCGCTGTTCAGCGCCCGGGAAAAGGCGGCGCTGGCCTTCACCGAGGCGCTGACGCAGATCGGCCCGCACGGCGTGAGCGACGTGCTCTACCGCAGCCTGGCGGAACACTATTCGGAAACGGAGATTTCAGAGCTGAATTTTGCCATCGTGGCAATTAACGCCTGGAACCGCTTAGGCATCACCTCCCGTATGGCGCCTGGCTCGCTGGATGCCGCCTACGGCCTGAACAAAGCTAACCTCGAGTAAGGCCGCGCTCACGGATCATCGCCACCAGCGCCTGCAATCCTGGCGGGACGTGGCGATGGCCTGGGTAGTAAAGACGCAGCCCGGCAAAGGGCTGCGACCACTCATCCAGCACGCTCACCAGCTCCCCGCTTTTCAGCTCCTGCTGAATATAGAGTTCCGGTAAAAATCCGACCCCCAGCCCGGCTTTAACCGCCCGGATCGAGGCAAAGAGATCCGAGGTGGCGAAACGCGGCGGCACCGCCAGGGCAATCTGCTGCCCGCGCCGCGCCAGCTCCCAGCGATAGATCCCGCCGTGCGCCATGCGCATACCAATTCCCTGATGTTGCAGCAGATCGTCCGGCGTAAGCGGGGTGCCGTGACGGGCAAAATAGTCCGGCGTGGCGGTGATGAGCTGGCGGATATCGGGCGTCAGCGGCACGGCGATCATGTCCTGCGGCACGGACTCCGCCAGGCGGATCCCGGCGTCGTACCCTTCCGCCACGATATCGATCATCCGCGCTTCGCTTACCGCTTCGACGCGCATTTTCGGGTAGCGGATCATGTAGTCGATCAGCAGCGCGTCCAGGAACAGGGTGCCCACGTTGTTGGGCACGTTCAGACGCAGGGTACCGGCGGGCTCGTCGGGATCGCTGTGGATCTCCACGCTGGCCTGGCGGATCTCGTACAGCGCCGGGCCGACGCGCGCCACGAAGCGCTGCCCCGCTTCGGTAAGGGCCACGCTGCGGGTGGTGCGATTGAACAGCCGCGTTTGCAGGCGGCTTTCCAGCCCGGCAACGGCGTTGCTGGCGGCGGTGGCCGACATCCCCAGCTCCTGCGCGGCGGCGCGAAAGCTGCCGCGACGCACCACGGCCATCACCACTTCCAGCTCTGTCAGTCCTGAACGGTGCATAGATTATCCTGAAAATCGAAACAACCTTTGCAGCATAGCGTGGATTATCGTAACGGAGAAGGCGTGTCAGACTCTCTTCATCCACTCTGAGGAGGTCGTTATGCATTACATCGAACAGATTTATATCAACGGTGAATTTGTCACCCCACAG
Organism: Leclercia adecarboxylata; assembly: GCF_035787115.1. Taxonomy (GTDB): domain Bacteria; phylum Pseudomonadota; class Gammaproteobacteria; order Enterobacterales; family Enterobacteriaceae; genus Enterobacter; species Enterobacter adecarboxylatus_E. The sequence goes on from NZ_JALKTL010000003.1 coordinate 332,777, forward strand.
GGCACTGAACGCTTCGATCTGTATAACCCGGCGACGGCGCGCATCACTGGACAGGTACGTCTGGCCGACGCGGCAGATGCCGAACGCGCCATTGCTGCTGCTAAAGCTGCTTTTCCGGCGTGGTCCAGAACCACGAAGCAGGAACGTATCGCCGCGCTGCAAAGGATGCAGGCTGCGGTGGCGGCCCGCCACGACGATCTGCTGGAGGCGGTGATTGAGGAGTACGGCGCGCCCGCGTCGCGCTCGGCGTGGATGGCAAGCTATCCGGCGGAGGTGATTGCCCAGGCCATCGCGGCGCTGGAGGCGTTTGAATTTACGTTAACTGCCGGCGCAGCAAGGGTAGAGATGACGCCGCTCGGCGTGGCCGGGCTTATCACGCCGTGGAACAGCGATGCGGGCTTTATCTGCGGCAAGCTGGCGGCGGCGCTGGCGGCAGGCTGCACCGCGGTGATCAAGCCCAGCGAGATGAGCGCCCTGCAGACGCAGATTGTCACCGAGGCGCTGCACGCCGCAGACCTGCCGCCGGGCGTGTTTAACGTCGTAACCGGGCGCGGCGACACGGTGGGGGAGACGATAAGCCGTCACCCTCTGGTTGCGAAAATCTCGTTTACCGGCTCGACCCGGACCGGCAAGGCGATCCTGCGCAACGCGGCGGAGAACTTTACCCGCGTCACCCTTGAGCTGGGCGGTAAATCGCCGACCATCGTGCTGGAGGATGCCGATTTGTCGCAGGCCATTCCGCTGGCGGTGCAGGCCGGGCTGATGAACAGCGGCCAGGCGTGCGTGGCCGGCACGCGCATCCTGGTGCCGCAGTCGCGTCAGGCTGAAACAGAGCAGGCGCTGGCGCAGGCCATCGCGGCGGTGCAGTCGGGGGATCCGCGCGATCCGGCGACCGTTGTCGGCCCGATGGTGAGCGAAAAACAGTGGCAGCGGGTGCAGGGGTATATTCAGAAAGGGCTGGCGGAGGGAGCGCGTCTGCTGGCGGGTGGGGAAGGGCGGCCGGCGGGCACCCGTGACGGCTGGTTTGTGCGGCCAACGCTGTTCACCGATGTGCATAACCAGATGGCCATCGCCCGGGAGGAGATTTTTGGCCCGGTGCTGTGCGTGATCCCCTGGCGCGATGAAGCAGAGGCCATCGCCATTGCTAACGATACCGATTACGGCCTGAGCGCGCTGGTGTTGGGCAGTGATGCTGAGCGCGCCCGGCGCGTGGCGCAGCAGATCCACGCGGGCCGCGTGCTGGTGAATACGCTCACCCACGAGCCCAAAGCGCCGTTTGGCGGATTTAAGCACTCCGGCATGGGGCGTGAGATGGGGGCGTGGGGCATCAGCGCGTTTATGGAGCCGAAGTCGATCCTCGGCTAAAAAAACGCCCGGTGGCACAAGCTTACCGGGCGCACAAAGACGCGAGCCGTATGCACGATCCGCAGGCCGGGATCGCGACGCGTTACCCGGCATTAACATTTCGCTCCTCACCGAAGCATCACGTTTTTGTTTCCTGCACTCTCTCCTTAAACCCCATAACGGAGAGATCCTCATGATTGCAGTCCTGTTTGAAGCCAAAGCGGCGCCCGCGCACCAGGCGCGTTACCTGCAGCTGGCTGCCGAGTTAAAACCGCTGCTGGCGGAGATCGACGGTTTTATCGATATCGAACGTTTCCAGAGCCTGACTACCGAGGGCAAAATCCTCTCCCTCTCCTGGTGGCGGGATGAAGAGGCAATTTGCCGCTGGAAGCAAAACCTGTTTCATCAGGCGGCGCAGGCCGAAGGGCGGGCGACGATATTTACCCACTACCGCATTCGCGTGGCGCAGGTGGTACGGGAATACGCTTCAGAAACCGGAGGACACGCCGATGTATGACGTTCATGTGATCTTCACCGACACGCCCGGCGAGCTGTCGCGTTTTGGTCAACTGCTGGGGCGCAACGGCGTAGGGCTGGAGGGCGGCGGCGTGTTTGGTGTGGAAGCGCATTTTCTGGTGGTTGAGGGCGAAAAAGCCCGGCACGTGCTGCTTGCGGCGGGTTTTAAGGTGCAGGCGGTGCGAAAGCCGCTGATCCGCAAGCTGAAACAGGAACGCCCCGGCGAGCTGGGAGAGATTGCCGCCGCGCTGGCCGCACAGGGGGTCTCCATCCTGACGCAGTACAGCGATCATGCGAATCACCTTATTCTGCTGACGGATAATGATAAGCTGGCCGCAGAGATCACCGGGCCGTGGGCTGCCAATGTTAAAGACGAGTTTACCTGCTGATAATAGCGCTGCGCTGGAGCGGGCCGTTGCCGCTGTTGCGGCGGCGATGGCCGATCCGTCGCGGGTCAAAATGCTCTGCGCGCTGATGGACGGGCGGGCGTGGACCGCCACTGAGCTCAGCGCCGTGGCGGATGTCGCGGCTTCTACCGCCAGCGGGCATCTCGCCCGGCTGGTGGAGGGGAGGCTGATCGCCTGTCTTTCTCAGGGCCGGCATCGCTACTATCGCCTGGCGGGGCACGATGTCGCGGCGCTGGTGGAGCAGATAATGGGCCTGTCGTGGAGCCGTATCACGCCGCCGGAAACGAGCGCGCCAGCGTCGATGCGTCATGCCCGCACCTGCTACGACCATCTGGCGGGTGCGGTTGCCGTGCAGATCTATGATTACATGCAGGCCGAAGGCTGGCTGATGGCGGACGGTTCGGCCCTCACCGGGAAGGGGCGCGAGGCATTCCTGACATTGGGGATAGCGCTTAAGGCGAACGCCCGGCGTAAAGCCTGCAGCGCTTGCCTGGACTGGAGCGAGCGCCGCTTCCATCTGGGCGGTGAGGCGGGCGCAGCGCTGCTGATTCACCTGGAAACCAAAGGCTGGATCCAGCGGGTAGAAGGGTTTCGCGAGGTGACGGTGACCGCGTCCGGGCAGCGGGCCATTAACAGGTATTTCAGCCGTTAAGGTGCACCCTGTAGGCCTTGATCGCCACGCCTCACTCCATGTTTTGCAGACGTTTTGCTGCGTGTTAAAGCCTGTCGTTTGGCTCCGGTGGGTGGTCTGGCGCATCCATACTCCAGGGTTGCTCTTTTGTACGTATTTTTCCGTACAGTGACTTTATCGCTGCGATGGGCGTTTTTGAATCATGTCCGCACACGACTATCTACAAACCATCCGCTTTATGAATATATTATTATTAATTTATTTTCTTTATTTATACTTATGGAATTAGAATTGTCTTATGTCACAATTTAATATTATTACGATTGCCAAACTTCGCGCTTTATGAAAATTTGATACTCTTAATTGCAGCCTGAATAAGGGGTTGCTTTCATAATGGAATGTATTAACAGGGACGAGTGTAATCATGTCAACATTAAAAAATTACGCCGAAAGCGTGTTATTTCAGAGCGTTATTTCGTTGGCTGGCAGGCCGTGCACGCCGGACAGCCTTGCTGCATTATCAGAAAACTATATTTCCCGTCTCGGCAAAAACGATTTGCCGGTCACCCTGCGCAAAACCCTTACCGACATTCAACTTCTGCTGACATTGTTGAGCGATAAAAATAAAAGCCCGCCTTTTACCCATGAAGCATGGATGAATAAAAATCTTACTCTGCTGACGCTGATTACCGAACTTTATACGGAAGTGGTGGCATGGAACGCCGTTGAGCAATACCTTTCGGCCTCGGAGTTTCTCTTATTTTCCCAGGAAAAAACCGCTTCCCAGAGCACCCTGCATAAGGTGATCAACTAGCCCAATCGTTTCGCAATTTTTGCGCTTAACATCCTCGTTTCTTGATACTTACCCTGATAACTATTATCTTCTCAGCGTGTGAAGCGAGGATCCCCCATGCGTGAAGACGATCTGTTCTGCCGCAGGCCATTAGGCATGCGGATGGCAATGATTGTGCGCCAGTGGCGCGCGGTGATTGACGATGCCATTCTCGACACCGGCTTAACCCAGTCGAGCTGGACGGTGATGATGCAGCTCAATCAGCTGGGGGATAACGTCTCGGTAAGCGAACTGGCGGAGGTGCAGGGTATAGAACTGCCGCCGCTGATGCGCACCCTTTCACAGCTGGAAAAGCAGGGCTATCTGCTGCGCACCACATCGCCTTATGACAAGCGCATCCGGCTGCTGACGCTCACACCCGAGGGTAATGCGGTGCTGAAAACCCTGACTCAGGTTATCGAAATGTACCAGGAGCGGGTATCGCAGAATATCGCCCCGGAACATCTCGACGTTTTCAGCGCCACACTCAATCAAATCGCCTGCAACCTGCGGACAATCCGCGAAGAAGATAATAAGACCGAATAATCATGACCCCTGAACAAAAGTTTGCCCGCTGGGTAAGGGTAAGTATTGCCTCTTTCCTGCTGATGTTTGTCTATTTCATTATCGCGGATATCTGGATCCCGCTCACGCCGGATTCCACGGTGATGCGCGTGGTGACGCCGGTTTCTGCGCGCGTTTCCGGCTATGTGGCGGCGGTGCACGTGCATAACAACAGCCAGGTGAAGAAGGGCGATCTGCTGTTCGAGCTTGATGCGACGCCGTTCCGCAATAAGGTGGACGCGGCACAGATCGCGCTGGAACAGGCGCGTCTCGCCAACCAGCAGCTGGACGCGCAAATCGTCGCGGCGCAGGCGAGCCTGAAGACCGCCCAGATTACCGCCCGCAACGACAGGGTGACCTTTGAGCGCTATCAGAAGCTCAGCACGTTACAGAACGTCTCCCAGGCGGATCTCGATAAAGTGCGTACCACCTGGCAGAGCAGCGAGCAGGCGGTGGCGAATCTGGAAGCCAACATCCATCAGCTGCGCATTGAGCGCGGCGAGCGTGATGAAACGCGTAACGTGACGCTGCAAAAATACCGCAACGCGCTGGAAGAGGCGGAGCTCAATCTCCGCTGGACGAAGATCTACGCCGAGGCGGACGGTACGGTCAGCAACGTGCAGCTGAGCCCCGGCTTTTACGCTACCTCCGGCGCGGCGGCGCTGGCGCTGGTGAACAACCAGAGCGATATCGTCGCCGATTTCCGGGAAAAGAGCCTGCGCCATACCCGTCAGGGCACCGACGCCGCAGTGGTATTTGACGCCTTCCCGGGCCAGGTTTTCCGCGCCCACGTCACCAGCAGCGACGCCGGTATTCTGGCCGGGCAGGAGGCCGTCAACGGCCAGCTCTCTGAGCCGGAAACCTCCAACCGCTGGGTGCGTGACGCGCAGCGGATGCGCATTCACGTCGCGCTGGACGAGCCTTTGCCGAAGCACCTGCCGACCGGCGCGCGCGCCACCGTGCAGCTCTATAACAGCGAAGGGCCGTTTGCCCGCTTCTTCTCCGGGATGCAGATCCATCTCGTCAGCCTGCTGCACTATGTGTATTGATTATGTCTATTAACACTCTGGCGCGGGTCTTTACCCCGCACGGCAACATCGTCTATAGCGCCAATGACTTTCGCCAGACGCTGCGCATCGTCTTTGCCGGGATGATTGCCCTGAGCGTGTCGAGCTTTTACAGCACCAGCTACGGCGTCTTTTTCGTCATCTATCCAGTCATGCTGCTGTCGCTGGTGCCGGTCTTTAACCGCCACGTGGCGAAGCAGTTTGTGTTTAGTTCGGCGCTGAACTGCATCGAAATGGTGTTCATCATTGGCTATCTGGCGCAGTGGCCGGTCATCATGACGCTGGTGGTCTTCGGGCTTTACGTGATGCGGTTTCGCTTTATGAGCCAGGGGCCGCTGTTCCTGTTTGGCTCGATGGGGGTAGTGTGTCAGAGCACCATGCTCAACTTTATGAGCTATCCCACCACTAACTGGCACACGCTGCTGTTCTCTAACCTCGAAGCCAGCGTAATGGCGGTGTGCCTGAGCGCGCTGATGCACTATCTGCTGCCGGATGTCGAACCGCGCACGCCGCCGCCGCGGCTGGAGAAGGACGCTGCTCGCGTGCGTCACGAGTCGCTGCTCTCCGGGACCGTGGCGACGCTGATTTTTGTGGTGTTCCAGATAAGCGATCTCAGCGATTCGCTGTCGGCGCTGATGGCGGGAGTTCTGATCCTGTTCCCCATGCACTATCGCGGGGCGGTGATGAGCTCGCTGTGGCGCGTGGTCGGGGTGCTGCTCGGCTGCCTCTATATTCTGCTGGTGCAGCTGGTGCTCTACGATCACAGCAGCCACATGCTGCTGATGATGCCGCTGATTGGCCTCGGGCTGGCGTTTGGCGCCCGCCTGCACGTGATGGAGAAGGTGGGCGCCGGAGTGGGCTTTGCCAGCATCACCACCATCGGGATTATGTTCGGCCAGAACATGCACCCGGACGGTGACCTGGTGTTCAGCGATCTCTACCGCATCGTCTCGGTGACGGTGGCGCTGGTGGCGACCCTGACGATGGTGTTCCTGATGCACCTGTTCCTTAACTGCTTCGCCCCGACGCGCTACGTGATCCGTAATCCGTAATTCTGTTACCGGGTGAGCAGGGGCAGCACCTCGGGCAGTTGCGACAGCAGGAACAGAATCAGCCCGATGGTGCCGCCCACCAGGGTGCCGTTGACGCGGATAAACTGTAAGTCCTTGCCGATGTTCAGCTCAATCTGGCGGGACATATCTTTGGCATCCCAGCTCTTGACCGTGTCGCTGATGTGACGGGTGAGGAAGCGGGCAAAATCGGGCGCCACGCGGTGCGCGGCCTGCTCCAGATGTTCGTTGAGCGAGGCGCGCAGGTTGGTGTCCGCCACCAGGGTTTCACCGAACCACAGCCCGGCGTTGGCGAGGCGCTGCTTCACGCGGGAGTCGTCGCGCTGCATGTCGGCCTTCAGCCACTGGCGCAGGTCGGCCCACATCTCACCCAGATAGCGGTTAAACGCCTCGTCGTTCTTCAGCCAGGCTTTGATGTTCTCGGCTTTAGCGGCAGTTTCCGGATCGTTTTTCAGGTTATCCACCAGCTTCAGCACCGCGCGGTCGAAGGCCTGACGGATCTGATGGGTGCGGTCGTGGCTGACGTCATCCAGAATGGCGTTCACCGCGTTTGAGACCACCTCGGCGCTCTGATCCCCCAGCCACTCGGTGGGCAGAACCATCGATTTGCGCGGATGCTCGGTCTTCAGCCAGTGGACGATTTGCGCGGCGATAAAATCGCGGGTGCTGTCGCGCTGTAGCAGGGTAATCAGGCGATTAATGACCGCGTCCAGCAGCACCTGATGACGACCGTTTTTCGTCATGCTCTCCAGCATCGCGGCACTGGTCTCGCTGAAATCGACCTTATCCAGCGCCTTATGTACGGCACGCTTGAGCATGCGCTGGATTCGCCCGTCGTCGGTCAGCTCCAGGAACCCGCTCATCACCTGCATAATATGCTGCCCGACGCGCTGGGCGTTATCCGGCTTGCTGAACCAGTTGCCGATAAGCAGCGCCGGTTCATGTTTGCGGATAAGCGCCACCAGCGACTGGGTATCGAGAAACTTCTCCTGCACGAACTGGCCGAGATTGTCGCCAATCCGGTCTTTATTGCGCGGGATAATCGCCGTATGTTTCGAGATAAAGGGGATCGGCACCCGGCGAAACAGGGCCACCACGGCAAACCAGTCCGCCAGCGCGCCGACCATCGCCGCTTCGGCAATGGCCTTTACCCCGCGCACCCAGAAAGTTTGCGGCAGAAAGAGAGTAGCGATAAAGGTCGCGGCGGCAATCAGCAGCAGCGACAGCGCCAGCAGCTTGGCGCGTTTGAGTTCAGCAAGTTTTTCCATAGGGTTAAGGATAGAGGCAGGAACGGGGAAAATGCAAAAGCGTGGCGATGTTCACGAATTTAACTTGTTCACGAATCATGAACGAAAAGTGTTCGTGAACGGATTATATGTCGTTGTACTTCGCAACCTGAAGCTGTTGGTTGCAAAGCCACAGCGAGTTTGTCCCCGTTTCGTACATACCCAGTGCCGACATTGGGTGTCTGGATGGGAGACCATAATCAAGATTAAGGCTATTCCCTCTGATCCTGTTGGTCGGTAAAACAGGGGTATGTCCGCAGACAACCCAGTCGATATTCCCCACGGTAACCGCCGGGTTCCCGTGGGCCAGGTGACGCTTAGCGGAAGGTATTTTTATTCCGCTCGACCAGGTTAATAAACTCAAGGATCTGCTGCTGTTTGCGGTTAGACAGATTCTGCACCCGGCGGAAGGTGTCTTCGAGCGTTGGCTCCATCGCTTTGGCGGTGATGACGATACACTCCTCCATTACCCGCACCTCCAGCTTTCTGCCGGTAGGAAAACCGGCTTTTTCCAGCCACTGGCCTTTTAGTATCAGCGCCGGGGAACGATCGTATTTTGGATAATTGCTCACATACGACACGGTATAACTGCGCAGGGTGGAAGGAAACACTACAGGTTTAATCAGTTCTGCAATAGAATCGATGTCAGTCATGATCTCTATTCTCCTGGAATAGGGGTTGTGATGAGTCCCCGTTGCGTGTTGCAGCACGCGGCGGGGGCGCTAAATAACCCTGCTAATATAACCAGTGATCAAATTAAGTCCAGCTGATAATCGGTAAAAATAAGAGAAGAACTGGCGTTTAGTGGTGCGATTTTTTGCTTTTTCTGAATGAAGTGTTCTGGCGGGATAATATAAAAAGCGCACCCGAAGGTGCGTAGATAATAAGGGTCAGGATTTTTTACGTGCGGTTTTTTTTGTGCCGCTGGTTGCCCGTTCGGCTTTTATTTTTTCCAGTAATGCTGCGGCGCTGTTTTCACCGGTGATGAGATCCGGGTTTTCTGCACGCCACTGGGCGGTTAATTCACCGCGAAAGGCTTTCGCCAGTATCGACTGGGTGAGGTTGTTGACGCGCTCCAGGGCGGTATTGACCTGCTTTTCGATAGTGTCGGCGTAGGCGAAGAGCTGTTCGACGCGGCGGACGATTTCGGCTTGTTCCTTTAGGTCAGGAATAGTGCATTTAAAATCCATAATCTGCTTTCCGCTAATATGCGGTATATCACTGCCCGTTTGGTTGGGTTGAATATAGTTTTCGAAATTTAAATGGCTCAATGCCAGAAATAGATATTCTGGCAACAGATTCCGATAATTTTTAAACCGCGCGACTCGCTGTACAAGTACACATGGTAAATCGGATTTTTTTGCTTTTGCTAGTTTCAATCCACTTGAGATTATTGGGCGATCCATTGCCAGAATGATATCACCCTCCTTAATGAATAAATGTTCAAAATCATGTAATTTCTCTAAAGGGAGTTTTTTTGTTTCATCCCAACGTAATGCGCCTGGCTCGATATTTTTCCCTCTTAGTAAAGGAATGCCACTTTCACTGAATTCAGTACTTTTAAAAGCATGCCCAATATCAATTGATACATAAGCGCCTATCTTCTTAGGTGAATTTGTAAAGGCTTTGTTTATTAGACTTCCACTCATAGCTGAATTCAATACCGCCTGACGAAAACGTTTCAGGATTTGCGGGATTTTCTCAAGACGTGCTTTGGTGCTGTCTACCTGTGCCAGCAGCGTATCGAGTTTTTCGGCGATGATTTTTTGTTCGAAAAGTGAGGTAAGTAAAAAATTAAACTTACTGAGATCATCTTTGTTAAATCCATTTTGCGCTGAACGGGATAATAATCTCAAAGGGGATTGAAATAGTTCTGACTCAAGATAATAGCGAACAAAGGACCTTTCAAACTCATGAGGATAAATTACTTTCGCAAGAGCAACATTGTATGCTCCTGTTTGTCCGGTGCATATTCTCCCAAGAGATGCACCATAACGACCAATGAGTAAATCCTCTTTGCGGCATGTTTTTAATTTGTTTGCCACAGGAATATATGTTGGAACTGGTTTGTTACCAAAATCCCTAATTTGTAGTAAGCGAATGTACCCTTCCAAATTTTCTGAAATAAATTCGGATTTAGGCGGTTGAGTACCACCTTGGACGTCCATCAGCTCTGTAAATTTTGAGGTTATCCATTCCTCCGGCAATTCTCTCCCACTCATGCCTTCACCTCACCAAATACTTCATTCAGCAACGTCCGCTGCGCATCCGCCTCATCACCCGCGCCCAACTCACGCATCAACGCATCCAGCTCACCCAGCGCCTGTACCAGCTCGCTCATCGCCTCTGCCGCTAACACATCTGGCTCGGGCAGGCTGTCGGCATCCACGCTGTCTTTGTCTTTCAGCCAGGCGATATCCAGTGAATCGCCTTTTGTATCCCGGATCCATTCGCGGCTGAACTTACGCCAGCGGCTGGTAGCGAGGTGCTGATCGGTGCCCTGATTCTCTTCACTGTCGGAAACGTCAGTTTCATGGGCGTTAAAGCTCCATTCGCCTTCCGTGCGTGGACTGTTGCCGCGCGGATCCTTACCAAAAACCTCTTCAAACGGTTTGAGGTGCTGCTCGGTAAAGGGCGTACGCTTGCCGAAGCTCGGCATATTGGTGCGCAGGTCGTATACCCAGACATCGCCGGTACAGTTTTCTTCCTGATACTTGTCGGCATCGGTGCCTTTGGTGAAAAACAGCACGTTGGTCTTGACGCCCTGAGCATAGAAAATCCCGGTAGGTAAACGCAGGATCGTATGCAGATTGCATTTGTTCATCAGGTCACGGCGAACATCTGCCCCAACCCCTGCTTCGAACAGCACGTTATCCGGTAACACGACGGCGGCGCGGCCACCCGGTTTCAGGTTGCGATAGATGTGCTGCAAAAACGCCAGCTGTTTATTACTGGTTTTGTGGGTAAGGTCGCCGCGGGTAATACTGGCTTCACCGCCTTTAGAAGTACCAAACGGCGGGTTCGCTAAAATAATATCGGCTTTAGCCAGTGTTTCTCCGGCCATGCCCAGCGCATTTCCCTGATGAACCACGCCTTTTTCATCGCCTTCCATGCCGTGCAGCAGGCAGTTCATTAACGCCAGACGGCGTGTGGACGGGACCAGCTCAACGCCGATAAAGGCTTTGTTTTTCTGGAAGCTGCGATCTTTATCCGACAGGTCATAGAGATCGTCAGTATTGGATTTAATGTACTGATCGGCGGCGATCAAAAAACCCGCCGTGCCTGCCGCAGGATCCTGAATCACTTCCCCTGGCTGAGGTTTAATGCAGCGCACCATGCTGTTGATCAGCGCACGCGGGGTAAAGTACTGACCAGCCCCGGATTTGGTTTCCCCGGCGTTTTTTTCCAGTAATCCTTCATACAGATCGCCGAGACCGTCTTTCTGAGCGCTAAACCAGTCGATCTGATCCAAGGAGCGGATCAACTGCTCTAGGTGGCGCGGCTCACGCAGTCGCGTTTGCGCATCAGCATAAATAGCGGTGATCAGCGGATCGCCATGTACCAGGTTGCCTTCTGCATCTTTACCGGTAGAGAGCTTCAGCAGAATTTGTTTGTAGTCGTTAAGCAGGTTTAGGCCGGATTTGCTGCTTAAATCGGTCCAGCGACAGCCTTCTGGCAGGATGTGTTTATCCAGCGTTTCCGCTTCGGTGTTCTCATGCACCATCTTGATAAACAGCAGTAACACCAGCTCGGTGACGTAATCGCTGTAGTTGATCCCGTCGTCACGCAGGACGTCACAAAGGTTCCAGAGTTTCTGGACGATTTCGTTATTACTCATGGCTATTCCGGTTAAGGCCGGTTACCCGGCCTGTCTGCAAAAAAGATGGGAAAGGGTATCACGATCAGGCTGTTTTAGATGCCCACAACGCGTCGCTCATCTCGTCAAGGATGCTGTCCAGCTGGTTATCCAGCAAACCATTGAGCTTTGAAGCGCCCCCGTCGCTGGAGAATAAATGGTTAACGAAGTTTTTATCCAGCACCACTTCATGCACCAGTTGCTTCCCGAGCCTGTCCAGCCACTTTTTCTGAAGTGCGGTCCAGTTATGGCGGGCATAGATTTTTTCCAGCGCCAGATCTACCCGCTCTTCAAACGGGATAAGGGGTTCGCCCAGTGCGGCCTGACGGATATGCCCGATGATAGTTGCGGCAATAGTCTGGTTACTTTGGGTGCGTACCGCTGAGCGCAAGGTTGCCTCGCTGTAACCTGCTTCATCCAGCATAAGACGAATTTCTTTGAGTTGTTGGCGCGTCAGGTCGCGTGGGCGATTGATGACGACCGACAGCGCGGCAGACTGGTTGATCTGAGTAGAGATAAACTCATTAAAGCTTTGCAGATAATCGGCCGGCTTCTGGTAGCGTCCGTAAGTCTGCTCTTTGCCGATGAGTTCATCTTCATGGTCAGAAATCACCGGACGGTATTCACTTCCCAGCAACGCGCCGACATCGCTTAACTGCTTAATAAGGTTGCGGTGCTGATTAAGAAATACTGAGGCTTGCTGAGGACCCATTTGATGCAGGTGCTGATGCAGTTGCTTAGGTTCAATACCCCACAGTTCTTCCAGCTCATTGAGTTTCTGGCGAACTTCCGGGCGCTTTTCGGCTTTGCTCTCTGCTTTACGCAGTACACGCATGATTTTCTGGCTGAGCTGATTCAGCAGACTGTCCGCCTGGGTTTCCGTTGGGGTGTTCCCTGGGTGGTTCAGCGCCGTTTCCAGGACTTCTTCATCCGATAATTCTTTAACTAATTGTTCAATGCTCACGCCCGCATTTTTCACCAGCGGCTTCATGGTATTCACTTCCTGAAGCGTGGCGTAGATATCCACCGGATCATGGATCCAGAAAACGGTCTTGCCGATCTCATCGCAGCGACGAGTGGCGCGGCCGATCATCTGTTCGTACAAAATGCGGGACTTCACCCGGCGCAGGAACACCAGATGGGTAATGGCCGGAACGTCGATACCCGTGGTCAGCAGATCTACGGTAATGCCAATGCTGGGATAGCGTTCATTTTTGAAGCGTTTGATAAGTTTGCTGACCTGGTCGCTCTTGCCGGTGATCTTCTCAATTGCAGCCTGGTTAAAGTCGGGATTCACGTCACCCATTGCTTTATCCAGCAGGCGCTTAACCATATCCGCGTGTGCATCTGTGGCGCAGAAAATCAGTGTTTTTTCGTCGCCGGAAGGATCAATTTCTTTCGCCAGTTCTTCACAGATCACCCGGTTAAAATCTTCGGTGATCACTCTGCGGTTAAACGCCTCGACGTCAAAATTCAGTTCGTCTTCAAGCTCGCTGGTATCGATTTCCCCGGTTTCAGCATCTACGGCGCTCACGGTATCGCCAGCATCAAAATGGATGCCATGTCTGCTGAGTAGAGTTTCGTAGCGAACGGGCGGTTCATGATCGATCAACCAGTCTTCCGCAACGGCCTCACGGTAAGAATAGATATAAACCGGGTGCCCAAAAATCTCACTGGTATGTTTGGCAGGGGTTGCCGTTAACCCAATTTTTACCGCGTCGAAGTAATCCAGAACCCGTCGATAGCTGGAAAGATATTGCGCATTGTCGCGGATTGAAAGTTCGCCCTCGGTCATCTCCTGATCCAGGGTATAGCCGCGGTGCGCTTCATCGATAATGATACAGTCGTAAGTATCCACAGCGGGCGGATGCCCGGAGCGATAAATGCGACCGACCATGGATTGCACCGTTGCAACCTGCACGCGGGTTTCGGCTTCTGCCGCCATATCGCCCAGTTCTGCGACATTGTATATCTGCGAAAGCGTGCGGTTCTGCTCCAGGGAGGCCTCTTTGAAGGCATCCTGTGCCTGTTCGCCCAGCGCCGAACGGTCCACCAGGAACAGGATCCGTTTAAAACGCTCTGTTTTCAGGAAACGGTAAATTAAACCAATAATGGTTCGCGTTTTCCCCGTTCCGGTTGCCATTGCCAGTAGGGCTTCACGCGCTCCGTTCTCCAGGGCAGACTCTACTGCTTTGACGGCCTTTTCCTGATAATCACGCAGGCCCAGATAGCCAAACGGTTCGCTATGTAATTTGGCCTCCGCTGCTGCGCGACTGCGATGCAGGCGGTCCATCAGGCCTTCAGGTGTGATAAAGCTTTCCAGCGGATAGCGAGTATTTTCCGGTAAGCGGACATCACGGAACCATGTCCCGGAATGTTCTGCGGACTGTTTGATATAAGGCCTGCCATTACAGGAGAAAACGAAGGGAATTTGATAAAGGCTATTTACGCCATCTTCCCATCCCTCCGTGCGGCCTTCTTCAGACCAGGCTGGCTTCATTGAAGCATCGAACTGGAAACCTTTGCTGTAACGCTCTGCCTGAGGAATTTTCCCGGCGACGTTTTCGTTTTTCCTTTTTGCTTCAACGGTCGCTATCGGTGTGAGGCCGCAGAACAGAACGTAATCGGCTCGCCCGTGCTCGTCATCTGCGAAGGTTGGCCATTCCGCAATGGCTTTGTTGACGCCTTTCTCCGGACGAGAGCCTTTCTTATAGCTAATTTGCTGAGTATCGGCCAGCCAGCCCCACTCGTTGAGCTGCTGATCAATTAAGATTCTGGTCAGCTCTTCGGTAATAATATGTTTGCGTGCATGGCTGGATTTACGGCCAAACTCTTTACGTTGTGCATTGATAGCTTGTTGCGTTTGCTGGGTAAGCTGCTTCTGCAGAGCAGTGAGTTTTGCTTCGTAATTTTGCTGGAGGGCTTGCAGATCCTGCTGGCTAATTTCCAGCAGTTGCTTTTGTTCTCTGGCCTCAATATCCATCGCATGGGCCAGTTGCTCATATTCTTCTTTTTGCTGTTTAAGTAAATCCTGAAGTTGCTTGCTGGACTCCAGCTTTTGATTGGCCGCCAGTAATGTTTGTTTGAGCTGTTCGATCGCCGATTGGGATTTATTGAGCTGTTCGCTCGGATCATGCGGTGGGATAAAAGGACCCGGGCTAAACTGACTTCCCGCATTACCAAATGTCTGGTGGAACCATATTGCCAGCGCCCGTGCGACCTTCAGGGCATCCATCGCTTCACGATGTCGGGTCTGGAATTGATGTGTCGCTTTGTTACCTTCGATTCTCAGTGTATGAAATAACTGGCGTATCGCAGGATCAAGCTGCAACTCCCTGTCCAGGCGATAGAGCAATTCTTGCTGGGAGGGATTATCTTCACGGTTAATGTTTAACCTGGCTGCAATATTCTGTGCCAGCGCTTCGCCAAACTGACGGAGCTTCATCAGCGTCGTGTTGGGATCGCTTGAGAATAATTGCTCGGCGGTAGAGGTGATTTGAACAAATAACGGGTCGTATTCTGCCAGGAAACCAAAGTTTGTTGGCTGATGTGGGTTAGCAGTTGTCAAAGATTGAACTCCTTGCAGCAATCACCCGCAGCTAGTTGCTGAATAGCCCTGGATGAAATGGTTCGATTTTGCGAAATGTCTTCCAAAATCATAACGCTGTGTGTTTTTTTATCAAGGGTTAAAGGCGCAAGATGTCGTCTGTATGACGTTAAAAACGTCCAAAAATGAAAGGGGGGGCGTATAAAGTTTTAAAAAGTGGAAGAGGGTTATTCACCCTCAAGAACCTTACCGGGTCAATCCATTTCCAGCTCATCAAAAAGCTGTAAATCTACATCCAACAATTCAACAGCATTGCTGCGACGAATGCCGACGTTATTCTCAATCAACAACTCCAGCAGGCGGTCGCCGTCAATCAAGGTGATAGGCGCAGCGCCGCTTTCTCACAGTTGCCAGCAAATCGCCCGATGGTAATCAACGTGCCGCGAATCGCACTGTGATAAGGTAGGGCACCGCGTAACTGGTCGATCACGGGGCGAGTGATATTGCTCTGCATACGTTTAACCTGCACCACTTCGGTAATGGTGGTGATGCCCACCTGCACTCTGCCCACCACATCCACACCCTTATCACCCGAGGCTTTGGTCACTTCAACCTGCTCGTAGCCCATCGCTTCCAGAAGCTGACCAATCAGGTGCTCAAACTTGTAGGGATTCATGGTGCTGATTTGTTCGCGCAACAGCTCTTTTTGCTGTTGGTTATAGCGTTTTACCGCTTCCAGTAGCTCTTTGCGCGGATCGATTTCGCGGGTAGGGAGCGCTTTTCCAGACCAGGTTTGTAGGCCTGATAAGCGCAGCGCCATCAGGCGTTTTCCCTACATTCAGAGTGATGTGAGAAATCGCCATAAAATCCCTGCGCCAAACGCGCTCAGTACCATCCCCGCTACGCGCTCCATCTTCCAGATGTGGTCGCTCAGCCGCCGCTGAACGGCGGGCAGGGCGATAAATGTCACCACCGCCAGATCCCACATCAGCACCACCGTGACCATCCAGATGCCGCTCACCGACTGCTGCAGCAGGGTGACATTTGGCCCGAGCAGGGCGGTCATCAGCGCCAGATAAAAGAGCGCGTTTTTCGGATTTAATACCGCCGACCCCAGGCCCAGCAAAAGCTGCCTGCGTAAGCCGGGGCATTCCGGCTCCGCGTTATCCAGCGCCAGCGTGCGGGCGCGACTGCGGATCAGATGCCAGCCGATCCACAGCAGATAAAGTGTGCCCAGGAGTTCAATGGCGTTAAATAGCAGCGTGAACTGACGCAGCGTGCTTGAGCCAATAATCACCAACAGAATATAAAGCCCGTTGCCCAGGGCGATCCCCACGCACAGCCCGGCGCTGCCGCGCAGGCGATGGCGGGCGGCGAATCCCATCAGCAAAAAGAAATCCGGACCGGGGCTGAGCAGGGCGACGAAGTGCGCCAGCGCGAGCGCCAGAAAAGCGGGCGGGAAGAGAGCGGGAGTCAGTTCCATAGTGACCTCATCAACAAAACTGAGGTCAGGCTACAGGGAATGGCGCGCTAATTATTGTCGGATATTGATCGCCCGGTGGCGTACTGGCGCGGCGTGGCGGCGGTGTAGCTGACAAAGGTTTTATGGAAGTGGCTCTGATCGGCAAAGCCGCTCTGGTAGCTGACGTCGGCGATGTTATCCCCGGCGCGCAGTCGCGCTTTAGCGAACTCTATCCGGGAAATGTTCAGGAAAGTGCCAGGCGTCAGGCCGGTATCCTGCTTAAAGGTTCTGATAAGCGTCTCTTTGCGCAGCGAAAAGCGTCGGGCCAATACATCCAGCGAGGGCGGTGCCTGCAGGCTGTGGCGTAACGTCTGCAACAGGGCAAGGCTGGAAGGACGAAGAGGATCAGGCGGGGCGCTGTTTTCTGCCAGCCCGGAGAGCAGGGCTTTAATAGCCCCGGGCGACAGGGTGTCAACCACAGCCAGATACTGGCGGAAAAGCGCTTCGCTGCGGATCACGTGCATGGCGGGCTGCAGGTCAGTCTCAATATAAAGCATATGGTAGCTGCGGGGTCGTCCCGCCACGGGGTTACAGCTGTGCGGCATATGGGCGGGGATAACAATCAGATCGCCCGGGTAGAGGGTGAACGGCTCGCCGTTGCAGGTGCAGCAGGTTTGTCCCTCGAGGATAGCGCCGATGGAAAGCTGGGCATGGCTGTGGCGTTTATAGGCCTGCGTGCTTTGCCAGGTGCTGCGCAACTCCACGCCGGGCTGGCGGATAAAGGTCTGACTGACGTGGCGGGTGTGGGTCATGGCGAATACCGGTTGGAGGGGTAAAGGGGTTATAGCATGAGAGGGAATGCGAGTCGCCTCATAGTATCAGGTAGCTGCTGGCATGCATTTCATTTTTTCTTCGAGCATGCTTCCTGATTTGCTGACGACTCGAAGAATTAATGAGTAATCCTCATTCAGTTTGTATAGGCTTTTTTGTATATACAAAAGTGAAGGAGTACACTATGCCAACGGAGTTTGAATGGGATGCAAACAAGGCGAAAAGCAATCTGTATAAACATGGGATCCGCTTTGAGGATGCGGTATGTGTTTTTGATGATCCTTACCACTTATCCAGACAGGATCGATACGTAAATGGTGAGTATCGGTGGCAAACAATCGGTCTGATCAAGGGTGTTGTGGTGATTGTTGCCGTGCATACGGTTCGTTTTGAAAGTGGGGCTGAAATTATTCGCATTATTAGCGCCCGTAAGGCAAGTCTGAAAGAGAGGAATCTTTATGAGCATCATTAAACATAAACGCGGTGAGGTTGCACAACCAGGTTCACTGCGAGAAGCTGAACTCAATGCGCTGGCTCAAAAGGCAGATGATGAAATCGACTACAGCGACATTCCTGAAACAACCGATGAACAGTGGTCTGACGCAGTACGTGGCAAATTTTATCGCCCACTAAAAACGCAGGCTTCAGTGCGTATTGATGCTGATGTCATGGAGTGGCTTAAACGTCCCGGGAAAGGTTATCAGACCCGGCTGAATGCTATCCTGCGGGAAGCAATGCTTCGCGATCAAAACAAGAGTTAACCTCGGTGGTATTTCCCCCGGTGGCGCTGCGCTTACCGGGGCTACAAAGCGTGTGCCGGTTTGCTTTTGTGTTTCTGGATGACCCAGTTTTTTATACCCAACTCTTTTAATTTCCCAAAATAGTAAAAACGCATATGGCTAATTTTGGTGATATAATTTATTTATAGATGACATGAATATTATTTTTAGTCCGCAAATAATATTTGTTTAAGGAGAATGAAGTGATATAAAATTTAACGCTTATAAAAAGGAGATAGATATCATGGTAGATACTGCTATTTTTATTGGAGATATAGCTACAGATGATGTGAAAAAGATCGCTAACCGAATAGTTGATATTCTTGTGTCACCGGGTGTAATTCTGGGCTTGATAAATGGAGCGCTTACCGTTCCTCTTGACCTTGGATACCTTGCCATAGGCTATTTTGACACAGACTCTCGCTTTAAACATCAAACTGAACGAATCCGTATGGCGCAGGCAATTCATAACGATATTTTAAATTATGACCACGTTACAAACGCAGTTAATATGATTTTTGCAAAATTTAATACATATCTCACTATAAGCCAGCAAAATAGTGTTTATCGTGGCGTTGTTTCATCCGTTGCAGGTCGCTTAGTCACCGCGGAAATTATCTCTTCTATAGGAGCAGCAGTTCTGACATGTGTTTCTTTTATTGGCGCTGCGTCCGCTAACAGCTGGATCGGTAAGGTCACCATGCTGTTGCTTATAGGGGGGGCGGAGCGTTCCATAAGTGTGTCAGAAGAACTTGCTATCAAAGTGCCTGAAATTTATCAATTACTTCGTCCACATGATTACGATCTGTCTTATTTTCTTTTTGAGCCGGTTGTAAAACCATTTGTTGAAGCGATTCATATAGCTAACCAACTGGGGCAGCCTTATTTTAATAAAATAATAGAGATCGTCGAGAGTAAATTAAATGTTGATCAATGTCTCTCTATCTTCAGTCATCAAGAAGATTTCACGCACACTTGTATCAAACATTATTTTCATCTGGAATTTCGTCGAGTCAGCATTATTTATAGGTGGCTTAATAATGTGCATCATGCTACCTGTCGCGTGGCCTATGAAGTTTGTTTATGCTGCATTATGGTTGGTCTTATTCTACATATGTACGAAAGTAGTCGATGTATTAGATAAATATCGTAGCAGGAAAAATTGAAAACAAGGAAGTAATATGTCAAATCCAGCTTATTTATGGTTAACAGATGAAAATGGCTCTCCTGTTGTGGGAGGATGCTGCGTCCTGGGGCGTGTAGGCTCTATCGAGATAAAGTCGTTGTCACATCACATGACTATCCCGACAGATTCAAATACGGGGAAGTTAACCGGTACGCGTATCCATACGCCAATATTTTTTCAAAAAGAGTTTGACCGGGTAACCCCTGTTTTATATCGCGCTATTAGTCGCGGCTATACCTTCAAATCAGCAGAAATAAAAATGTATCAAATAGTAGATGCAGGAAGGGAAGTTGAATATTTTAATATCTTTATGGAACAAGTGAAAGTCACAGGTATCACACCCAGCCTTCATCCGGGGTCTGGAACAGGAACTCATTTAGAAAATATTGAGCTTCGCTACGAGTCTATTCAGTGGAAGTATGTAGACGGAAACATCGTCTTTAAGGATAGCTGGAACGAACGCTGTGTGGCATAAGTGCCTTACGCTTAACAAAATACCTGCGCCACCTCCCGGTGGCGCGCTCCATATACCTAACTTTACCCCCATACCCAGCCATTTTGACTACCCTTAATACCCCAAGCGGTAAAAAAGGAGGCAACAATGGCCTATCAGACAGTGAATCCTGCCAACAACAAACTCATCAAAGAATATCCTTCTCATACTGATGCTGACGTCGAAGCGGCGCTGAAAACGGCTGATGCGCTCTACCATTCCGACTGGTCAAAGGGCAGCATGGACAAGCGCCTGGCGGTGCTGCATAAGCTGGCGGATCTCATTGATTCCCGTACCGAAGAGCTGGCAAAAATCGCCAGCGTGGAGATGGGCAAACTCATTGCCCAGAGCCGCGGCGAGGTGAAACTCTGCGCGCAGATCGCCCGCTATTATGCCGACAATGCGAAGCAGTTCCTCGCCCCGGTGAAGTATCCTTCGGAGCTTGGTGAGGCATGGGTTGAACATCACCCCATCGGCGTGGTGATGGCCGTCGAGCCGTGGAACTTCCCGTACTACCAGCTGATGCGCGTGCTGGCCCCGAACCTGGCGGCGGGCAACCCGGTGATCGCCAAACATGCCAGCATCGTGCCGCACTGTGCCGAGACCTTCGCCCATCTGGTGCGCGAAGCCAGCGCCCCGGACGGGGCATGGACCAACCTGTTTATCTCTTCAGATCAGGTGGCGAATATCATCGCTGATGATCGCGTGCAGGGCGCAGCGCTCACCGGGTCTGAGAAGGCGGGTAGCGTGGTGGCGGCCCAGGCAGCGAAGCACATCAAAAAATCGACCCTGGAGCTGGGCGGTAACGATGTGTTCGTGGTGCTGGACGATGCCGATCTGGAGAAGGCAGTGAAAACTGGCGTCAACGCGCGCCTCGCCAACGCCGGGCAGGTCTGTACCGCCGCCAAGCGCTTTATTATCCATGAGAAAGTGGCGGAGCAGTTCCTGGCGAAATACACCGAAGCCTTTAAGCAGGTGAAGGTTGGCGACCCGCTGGATGAGAGTACCACGCTTGGGCCGCTCTCCTCGAAAGACGCCCTGGAAACCCTGACGAAACAGGTTGATGAGGCGGTGAAAAACGGCGCCACGCTGCACTACGGCGGCAAACCGGTGCAGCGCGAGGGCAGCTTCTTTGAGCCGACCATCCTGACCAATATCACCCGCGATAACCCGGCGTACTTTGAAGAGTTCTTCGGCCCGGTGGCGCAGATCTACGTGGTGAAAAACGATGAGGAGGCGGTGAAACTTGCCAACGACTCGCACTACGGGCTGGGCGGGGCGATCTTCAGTAAAGACACCGAGCGCGCCAAAAAGATGGCCTCAAAAATCGAAACCGGGATGGTGTGGATCAACTGGCTCACCGATACCGCCGCAGAGCTACCGTTTGGCGGCGTGAAGCGTTCCGGTTACGGTCGTGAGCTGTCGGATCTGGGGATCAAAGAGTTTGTGAACCAGAAGCTGGTGGTGATCCGCCGCTAGGCACTTCCCCTCACCCTGACCCTCTCCCCACAGGGGAGAGGGAACAAACCCGCAGTCCACAGGGGAGAGGGAACAAACCCGCAGTCCACAGGGGAGAGGGAACAAACCCGCAGTCCACAGGCCTGATAAGCGCAGCGCCATCAGGCTTTTCTTCCAGTGTGAATGACTGTTACCAACACAGCTGATTTATTTTTAAAATTTTAACTGCATGTATATTAAATGATTTTTCTGGTTTTTTCATATGTCTCTACTAGAATAGCTCCCTTTAAAAAAGGGAGCTATACCGTCACTTCCGCAGCCCCGCAAATCCCGCCCGAATCTCCTCTTCCGGCAGTTCAATACCAATAAACACCATCACGCTGTGCGGCTGTTCATCACCCCAGGGACGGTCCCAGTCGGCGCTGTACAGCCGCTGCACGCCCTGGAACAGCAGGCGGTTTGGCTCGCCGTCGATCCACAGCATCCCTTTATAGCGCAGCAGCTTGTCGGCAAAGGAGAGCAGCAGGTTCTCCATTACCCGGGAGACCTCGCCGATATCCACCGGGTAATCCAGCTCGACCACAATCGACGACACGTCGTTCTGCTTGTCGGCCATAAAGTGGAAGCGCGGTTTCGCGGTGACGTTTTCTTCCAGCATAAAGCCGTTGGTATTGAACAGCTGCGTCAGGTCGATATCACCGTGCGTGACGGTGTAGATCGGCGCCCGCGCGTTAATGCGGGTCAGGCGCTCGCGCAGTTTTTCGCTCTCGCCCGCTACGTCGGTTTTGGTCAGCAGGATACGGTCGGCGTAGCCCACCTGCGACTGGGCGATGGTGAACTGGTTCATCTGATCGTCGGCGTGCACCGCGTCAACCAGGGCGATGACACCGTCCAGCAGGTAGCGCTGGCAGAGGATCTCGTGGGAGAAAAAGGTCTGAATAATCGGGCCGGGGTCGGCCATGCCGGTGCACTCAATCACCAGGCGGTCGAAGTCGATCTCACCGCGATCGCGGCTGTCGAGCAGGTCGAGCAGGGCGTCTTCGAGTTCGTTCGAGCGGGTGCAGCAGATGCAGCCGTTGGTCAGGGTTTTGATCTGGGTGGCGCGATCGCCAATCAGCTGGTCGTCCACCGAGACTTCACCGAATTCGTTTTCAATGACCGCGATTTTAAAGCCGTGCTGTTCGTTGAGGATGTGGCGCAGCAGGGTGGTTTTGCCCGCCCCGAGAAAGCCGGTGAGTAGGGTAACTGCAATCGGTGTCATGTTGTCTCCTTTAGCAGCAGCGTACGCCGCCTTCGCCTCCTCCGCCGTAGCGCGCTTCCTGACGCTCGCGGAAGAATTCGTTGTAGGTCATGTACGGCTTATCCGGATGGTTGGTCTTCATATGCTCAACGTAGTTGTCATAGTCCGGAATGCCAATCAGCATCTTCGCCGCCTGACCGAGATATTTTTTTGCTTCGCCTAAGTTACCAAACATAACCCATCCTGATAAGAAAAAGCCCGGCGAGGGGGAGTCGCCGGGCGTTGTTTCCCCTCACCCCGGCCCTCTCCCCAAAGGGGAGAGGGGGAAAAGACCGCGCCGTGTAGTCCCCTCACCACTATGGGGAAAGGGGGAAAAGACCGCACCGTGCGGTCCCCTCTCCCCTATGGGGAGAGGTGGAAAAGACCGCGCCGTGCAGTCCCCTCATCCCTATGGGGAGAGGGGGAAAAGACCGCACCGTGCGGTCCCCACTCCCCTATGGGGAGAGGGTGAGGGGAGAAGGATTAGTGGTGTGAAGAGGTCTTCACGCCGCCTTCCGGCACCGGTACGTACGGGGTCTCTTTGTCCGTGCGACCGTCGGCGTTACGCACCTTCATCCAGGTTTTGATGCCGTAGAAGATGATGCTGTAGACCACCACCAGGAACAGAATGCTCAGGCCCGCGTTGGTGTAGTTGTTCACCACGATATGGTTCATGTTGGCAATCTGCTGAGCCGTCAGCTCACCGCCGCCTGCGGCAATCTTCTCTTTGTACTGGTTAGCCATAAAGAAGAAGCCTTCCAGCTGTGGGTTGGTGCTGAACAGCTTCAGACCCAGCGCCCAGGTGGTGCAGAGCAGCAGCCACAGCGCAGGCACCACGGTCACCCAGATGTATTTGGTGCGCTTCATCTTCACCAGTACCACGGTGCCGAGCACCAGGGCGACGGCTGCCAGCATCTGGTTAGAGATACCGAACAGCGGCCACAGGCTCTTCACGCCGCCCAGTGGGTCAACCACGCCCTGATACAGCAGATAACCCCACAGGCCGACGCAGCCCGCGGTACCCAGCACGCCCGCCGCCAGCGAGTCGGTTTTCTTCAGGAACGGCACGAAGTTACCCAGCAGATCCTGCAGCATAAAGCGGCCCGCACGGGTACCGGCATCCAGCGCGGTAAGGATGAACAGCGCTTCGAACAGAATACCGAAGTGGTACCAGAAGCCCATGTCCGCCCACGGCAGCACCTTGTGGAACACGTGAGCGATACCGACCGCCAGGGTTGGTGCGCCACCGGCACGGTTCAGAACAGACGGTTCGCCGATGTCTTTGGCGGTCTGCATGATCTGCTCAGGGGAGATCACAAAGCCCCAGGAGCTGACGGTCGCCGCCGCGTGGGCGCTCACATCCTTCAGCTGCGCCATGATCAGCGCCGCGTTGTCGCCGCCCATCTCATGCAGGTTCGGCATGGTGATGCCCAGGCCCGCAGGTGGGGTGTTCATTGCGAAGTAGAGACCCGGCTCGATGATGGATGCCGCCACCAGCGCCATAACCGCCACGAAGGATTCCATCAGCATCGCGCCGTAACCGATAAAGCGGGCGTCGGTTTCGTTCGCCAGCAGTTTTGGCGTGGTGCCGGAGGCGATCAGGGCGTGGAAGCCAGAGACCGCGCCGCAGGCAATGGTAATAAACAGGAACGGGAACAGCGCGCCTTTCCACAGTGGACCGGTACCGTCAACGTACTGGGTCACCGCAGGCATTTTCAGCTCAGGGTTGATGATCACGATGCCGATGGCCAGACCGACAATCACGCCAATTTTCAGGAATGTTGCCAGGTAGTCGCGCGGCGCCAGAATCAGCCATACCGGCAGCAGGGCAGAGATAAAGGCATATCCCACCAGGGCAAAGGTGATGGTGGTGTCTTTAAAGGTCAGCGCCGGGCCCCAGTACGGGTCGTGGGCAATGACGCCGCCGAAGTAAATGGAGGCGACCAGCAGCACGATACCGATGACCGACACTTCACCCACGCGGCCCGGACGCAGGAATCGCATGTAGATCCCCATGAACAGCGCAATCGGCACGGTGGAGCAGACGGTGAACACGCCCCACGGACTTTCCGCCAGCGCCTTCACCACGATCAGCGCCAGCACCGCCAGGATGATGATCATAATCAGGAAGCAGCCGAACAGGGCAATGGTACCCGGCACGCGGCCCATCTCTTCTTTAATCATCTCGCCCAGAGAGGCGCCGTTACGACGGGAAGAGATAAACAGCACCATAAAGTCCTGCACCGCTCCCGCCAGCACCACGCCCGCCAGCAGCCACAGGGTACCCGGCAGGTAGCCCATCTGCGCCGCCAGGACCGGCCCGACCAGCGGGCCTGCGCCTGCGATGGCCGCAAAGTGGTGGCCAAACAGCACGTAGCGGTTGGTAGGCACGTAGTTCAGGCCGTCATTGTTAATGACCGCCGGGGTGGCGCGCGAGGGGTCGAGCTTCATGACCTTCTGCGCGATGTAAAGACTGTAGTAGCGATACGCCACCAGATAGACCGACACGGAGGCCACGACGATCCACAGGGCGCTGATGTGCTCGCCGCGGCGCAGGGCGACGACGGCAAGACAACATGCACCGAGGATCCCCAGCAGCAGCCAGGGGACGTGCTTAAGTAGTTTTTTGATATCCATAATAAAACCTGGTTTTTAGATGAAAAAGGATCAGGGTTCGCTGTGAGAAATGTTGATTGATGCTGCGGCGATCTTGCCAGAGCCTCGCGCGTGTAAAGGAAGGTAAATCTGCGAGTGGTTATATGGCGGGATGAGCGGTCAACTGCGAGGGCGAGTGGTTCAGGCTCGCCGTCAGAGGAGGTCATTGTGTGAGGAGGATCACGATGTCAGGCGCGTATCACGCCACGTCAGTCAGATAATTTTCCAGGGTGGCAACGAACTTCTGCTTCAGCCAGGCCGGTTCCAGTACCTGAATGTTGGGCAGCCAGTAGAAGAGCAGCGGCAGGATCTGGTTTTCATGTGCGGCATGGCAGCGCAGGGTAAGACCCTGTTTGTCTTCCGCCAGAATTTCCTGGCCGGGCAGTAGATCGCGACGTTTAAAATAGTGCGCAATGGTGCCGGGAATAAACACATTCACTTCGAATGTCTCTTCGCTGACCCAGGGATCGGGATTTTTTTCCAGTAATTCGAGGGTATCATTATCCGGCGTGAAAGTTTCACTGCGAATATCCAGCCACTGGATCAGACTTAAAGAAAACGATTTCAATCGGCCGTCTTCGGTGGCTTGTAAATACCATATGTTCTTTTTGTTAATTACTTTATATGGATTAACCTGTCGCGACTTTCCTTTATACAGGATCTGGCAAACCTGCTGGTGTTGTATCGCCTTTTCAAAGGCCGCAAGCTGGGCATGAATATCCCATTTTTCTTTTCGCTCGGCATCGTTACCGAGGATCATAATATGGTTATCCTCCGCGCGGGACTCCAGTTTTTCCCAGAATTCACGCCCTTTGTCAGGGAAAAAGTCATCCACATTCAGAAAGTTAGCAATGACATGGTGTAGGCCTGGTCCGGCGTGGCCCTGCGGGGCATGAATAAGCCGGTACTGCCCTTCTCCGGTATGCTCCACAATCGGCGAGAGTGCATTCAGATCGCGATAGACGGTGCGTTCAGTGATATTAAATTTATGCATCAATGCCTGGCGGTTAACCACGCCGTGTAAATGAAGCTCCAGCAGAATATCCACCAACCTTTCAGCCGAGCGACTCCTGGTCGGAATTGTCATATATGCTTTCCCGTTATTTAAAACATCGCTGTGAATTATGCCGGTGCGGGCTGACAAAATATGTCAGTGCAGGGGTCAGCATAAAAATTTGTCTTAGGTTATAACGGCAAGGGCAGGGAGAAACATTAGTGATTTTTACAATGAGGGGATAAAAGCGAGGGGCATAACGGAGCCGCCGGGGCAATTTCCCCGGCGCTGAACGATCTAACGTTCGGGTTCGGAATCGGTAAGGGCATCCGGCAGAGGGAGTGCGGTCGGGACGTTGAGCCAGTCGGACTTACCGTAAAACACGGCGTTGATCTGGGTCTGGTAGAGCAGGTGGGTACGAAAACGCTGGAACAGCTGTTTGTCGGGGGCGAAATTAGCTTGCCAGAACTGGTTTAACGGCCCCTGCCAGGTTAAGCCGTCGATGTCATACAGCGCTTTACCCATCACCTTGAGCGGCTTGTTGTGGATCAGCGCCGACAGCCCTGCAGTGCTGTTAACCGTGATCACCCCCCGGGTGTGGGTCAGCAGGGCGGGCAGGGGGAGATCGTGGATATAGATCACCCGGCCGCTGATAGCGTATTTTTTGCACAGCGTATTAATCAGCACGCCATAAAACCGGTGACCACGATCCATCGGGTGATGCTTGAACACCAGATGGTGTTCTTTCGGCGCGTGGCGGGCAAAAGAGCGGATCACGGTTTCGATATAGTCACGCACGTCTTTATACGGGCTGTGGTGAATGATCTGGCTGTCGTTGTAGACCTGCAAAATCGCCAGGTAGTACGCGTTGTCCAGGGTTTCAGTGATATGGCTCAGCATGTGGCGCTGCTTCCAGCGATACCACAGCTTACGGCGGCCGGCGCGGAACCAGCAGCGCATCTCATACCACGGGGAGAACGACTTGTGGTGGCGGTAGCCGCGGTAGCGATGACGGCCAAACCAGCCCGCGGCGTAGTAGAGCATGGCGTGGGCGGCACGGTTAAAGGCGCTGGGCTTCCACGGCGTTGGGGTTTTCAGCTCCGGCAGCGGCTGTTCGCGGTAATATTTCGCGTCGATGGGCATCGAGGAGAAGGCGTTTACGCCGCCTTTTTCCAGAGTGATGTAGAACGGACGGAAATACCCCTCTTCAAACGCGAGAAAGTCGATAGATTTACTGCGCGCCCACTTCTTCGCTTCGATATGCATCGGGCGGCAATCCCCGAAACAGACGATGGTGTCGAAGGCGTACTCTTTATGCAGATCGCGCAGCCAGAAGGCAAAGTTTTTCACCGGGCCGGTGTAGTGCAGCGAGTTTTCTTTCGCTGCATACCAGGCGTCTCCGGCGTTAAAGCAGACCTGCTTTACTTCACGGTGACTGTGCTGCAGCCAGGTCGCCAGTCGTGCAAAGCAGGGGCCCATTGGTCCTTGTAGTAACAGATAACGGCGGCCATTTAATAAATGGCGGATAGCTTGCTCTTCCATTTCTTTTCCCAGTCCGTTCCGTTGATGAGGCAGGTGTGTTAACGGCTTGATGACCGCTTTTCTTTAGTTAATTGGGATAAATAGTTTGCTAGCGAAGCGTCTGCGCGAGATAGCTCAGCTTGAGTTGCCAGCGCTGCCAGCGGCTGGCTTTTTGCGATGAGGAGTTGCCCTGCACGGCCAGCTGGCGGATTAGCTGCTCCGGGCTCATCCACAGCCCGCTCTGCCAGTCGATATAGCGCGGATAGGCGACCAGTGTCAGGTAGACCAGCGCCGCCAGCGTCAGGGTACGCTGGCGGCGCGGGGCAGGATGCATGTCTTCAGTCAGCCCCCAGCCGCTGTAGAACGGCTGGCCCCAGGTGGTGACCTTCACCCCCTGCACCAGCGCTTCGAAGCCGCTGAGCGACGTCATGGTGTGCAGCTCATCCACATGGGGATAGAGGCTGGTGAGGCCGAGATCCAGCACCTGGCTGTCGACGCAGCTTGCCAGGCATGCAGCTGAGATGGCCCCGGCCCGGTTGCCCGCCACTACGTCCGGGTGCGGTTTAAACAGGATATGCGCTTCTGGCCGGGCGGCGCGGACCGCCCACAGCAGCGCTTCGTTGCTGCGAATGACCGGGCTGCCGGTGAGGATCGACGCATCGCCATCCACCTGGCCCACCACCAGCACCAGCGAACGTCCATCGGCGGGCGGGGTGAAGGGCTGCACGGTGCCGACGTTGTATTTGCTCACCCCGTGCTGGCGGAGCAGCGCCATCAGGGTTTCGCCCCGAGCCAGCTGCTGGTCGGTAAGTTCGTGCTGGTTAAGCAACTGTTCCAGCCCGCTCGGACGGCGGCTGTCGAAGTAAATCCCCACCGGGTCGATGGAGAGCGATGAAGGGCGGCACAGGTTCGAGCCCAGCCCCCGGGAGCGGATAAAGCCGTCTTCCACCCGGATTGCGCTTTTGAGTTCAGGATGACGGCTACCCCACACCAGCACCTGCTCGTCTGCATCCAGTTTTCCGGGCAGCGCGCGCACAAAGCGCAGCTCCTCCGCCAGCGGCTGGCAGAAGGCGCGCATAAAGGCGCGCTTCCACAGCGAGAAGCCCACCATATAGAGGCGGCGATACTGTGGCGCAGGGCTCTGCTGGGCAGCAATGATATCAAGCACCTGTTCCACTTCGCAGCGCTGACCAAGAACCGGGTCCAGATAGCGCGGGTAGCGGATCAGCGCTGCCGCCACCAGCTGGGGCAGGGTGACAGGCCCCTGACGGCGCGCACAGGTTTTGCTGTCGTGGGTCAGCCCCCAGCCCGCGTAAAACGGCATACCGAAGCAATAGACCGCTTTGCCCAGCAGCAGGGCTTCAAACCCCATCTGAGAGGAGACGGTATAAACCGCCTCTACCGCGTTCAGCAGGGCGTGGGGATGGCAGTGCTCGGCCACCACTTCCACGTCATCCAGCGCCAGACGCGCCAGCACGCCGCTCTTTTTACCCAGCCGGGTATCCGGGTGGGTGCGCAGCAGCAGGCGGGCATCTGGATGGTTACGCCGTGCCGTCGCCACCATCTCAACAAAATCGTCTTCGCTTGCCAGCGCACCTGGGATGGAGAGATCCCCCGCCACCTGGTCAATCAGCAACACTTTAGGACGCGCGTCGTTGTGCAGGCGTGCCGCCAGCGCGTCGGGCAGGCCGCTGCCTGCGGCATAGCAGTTGTACTTGGTGATGCCGAGACGCAGCAGGTCAGTTGTAAGTGCTTCGGCACGCGCCAGCAGGGTGTCATCGCAGGGGGTGGCGATCAACTGCTCAAGGCGGCTGGGCTGGCGGGCATCGTAGTAAATGCCCACCGGGTCGGCGATCAGGGAGACGGCCTTGCCTCCCCTGGCGGGATGGCCAATATAGCCGATAAAGCCATCTTCCAGCTGCCAGTACGGCAGCCCGAGATCGTGAGCTTTTTGTTTGATCTGGCGGGTATTGGCTTTCTGGCCCCAGCCAACCAGGACATCGTCCTGCGCCAGCGGCATGCGGGCTTTGAAGGCGTGTAACGGACGGCCCAGCATCGGCTCGAGCTGCGCTTTTCGGGCCAGGATCCCGGCAGAACCTGTATAGAATTTCATTTGTGCTCTGTGCATCAGAAAACGCCCCGCGTCACTGCGGGGCGTGGGACTCAGAAGTACTCTGCGTCAGGGAAGGATTTGGCAACGCTGTCTTTGGCGGAAGTGAGGATCTCGCTGTCGATTTCTGGCCATGTGATGCCAATGGTCTCATCGTTCCAGCGGATGCCACGGTCGCTGTCCGGCGCGTAGTAGTTGGTGGTTTTATACAGGAACTCGGCAGTGTCGCTCAGGGTCATAAAGCCGTGGGCGAAGCCTTCCGGGATCCACAGCTGGCGCTTGTTCTCGCCAGAGAGGTGCACGCCCACCCACTGACCGAAGGTTGGGGAGCTTTTACGGATATCCACCGCCACGTCAAACACTTCACCCGCCACGCAACGCACCAGTTTGCCCTGCGCATGCGGTGCCAGCTGGTAGTGCAGGCCACGCAGAACCCCTTTTGAGGATTTGGAGTGGTTGTCCTGCACGAAGTTTACGCTGCGGCCAATGGCGGCTTCGAACTGCTGGTGGTTAAAGCTTTCGAAGAAGAAGCCACGGTCATCGCCAAACACTTTTGGCTCAAAGATAAAGACGTCGGGGATTGCGGTCTGAATTACGTTCATGGTTACGGCCTGATTCATAAATGGGGCGTGACGCCCCAGGTGTTAATAATGACTACTTGAGCATTTTCAGCAGGTATTGCCCGTACGCGTTCTTCGCCAGCGGCGCAGCTAATTTGCGCACCTGATCGGCATCGATAAACTTGAGACGGTAAGCAATCTCTTCAGGACAGGCCACCTTCAGCCCCTGACGGGTTTCGATGGTCTGGATGAAGTTGCTGGCCTCAATCAGGCTCTCATGGGTGCCTGTGTCAAGCCAGGCATAACCGCGGCCCATCATGGCGACCGACAGATCCCCTTGCTCAAGATAGATGCGGTTCACGTCGGTGATTTCCAGCTCGCCGCGCGGGGACGGTTTCAGGCTTTTGGCAATCTCAACCACGCGGTTGTCGTAGAAGTAGAGCCCGGTTACAGCATAGTTGCTCTTCGGCTCCAGCGGTTTCTCTTCGAGCGAGATGGCGGTGCCTTCACGGTCGAATTCCACCACGCCGTAACGCTCAGGATCGTGGACGTGATAGGCAAAGACGGTGGCGCCAGCCGGTTTAGACGCAGCGGCTTCCAGCTGTTTTTGCAGGTCATGACCGTAGAAGATGTTATCACCCAGCACCAGCGCACAGTCGTCGTCGCCGATAAACTCCTCGCCGAGGATAAAGGCCTGCGCCAGACCGTCCGGGCTTGGCTGCACTTTGTACTGCAGGTTCAGGCCCCACTGGCTGCCGTCGCCCAGCAACTGCTCAAAGCGCGGGGTATCCTGCGGGGTGCTGATGATCAGAATGTCGCGGATACCGGCCAGCATCAGGGTGCTGAGCGGGTAGTAGATCATCGGTTTGTCATAGATTGGCAGCAGCTGTTTGCTCACCGCCATGGTGACCGGATAAAGACGAGTCCCTGACCCACCGGCCAGAATAATACCTTTACGCTTGCTCATAATCCTTCACTGCTTCTGTTTGATCGGTTGGAAAGGGAGGCCGAAGCCACACCCTGACGAAAATCCATGTCGATTACTCAAGGCTGCCATAGCATACCTTAGTATGCTTACTTTCCGAGAATTTCGGCCAGCATGCGATCGACGCCGATGGTCCATTCCGGCAGCGTCATCCCGAAGGTGCGCTGGAATTTGCTGGTATCGAGACGCGAGTTATGCGGACGCTTAGCCGGCGTCGGGAACGCGCTGGTCGGCACTGCATTTACCTGAGTGACCGCCAGCTCAACGCCTGCCGCGCGTGCGGTAGCGAACACCCGCTGGGCATACTCGAACCAGGTGGTGGTGCCGGAAGCGATCAGGTGATACAGGCCGGCGACGTCCGGTTTATCCTGGGCAATACGGATGGCATGCGCCGTGCAGTCGGCCAGCAGCTCTGCACCGGTCGGGGCACCAAACTGATCGTTGATCACCGACATCTCGCTGCGCTCTTTACCGAAGCGCAGCATGGTTTTGGCAAAGTTGGCACCACGCGCGGCGTAGACCCAGCTGGTGCGGAACACCAGGTGACGGGAGCAGAGCACAGCCGCCTGCTCACCCGCCAGCTTGGTTTCGCCGTAAACGTTCAGCGGCGCGGTCTGGTCTGTTTCCAGCCACGGTTTTTCACCGCTGCCGTCGAAGACGTAATCGGTGGAGTAGTGCACCAGCCAGGCGCCCAGTGCCTCGGCTTCTCTGGCGATGGCGGCAACGCTTGTGGCATTGAGCAGCTCGGCAAAGTCGCGCTCGCTCTCGGCTTTATCCACCGCGGTATGAGCGGCGGCGTTGACGATGACGTCTGGCTTCAGCTGACGCACGGTCTCGGCCACGCCTTCCGGGTTGCTGAAGTCGCCGCAGTAGTCGGTGGAGTCAAAATCCACCGCGGTAATACGGCCCAGAGGCAGCAGCGCGCGCTGCAGTTCCCAGCCCACCTGGCCATTTTTTCCGAACAGCAGAATATGCATCAGTTACGCTCCTGATAGTTCTTCGTGATCCAGTCCTGATAACTGCCGCTTTTCACGTTGTTCACCCACTGCTGGTTATCCAGATACCACTGCACGGTTTTGCGGATGCCGGACTCGAAGGTCTCCTGCGGCTGCCAGTTCAGCTCGTGGCTCATTTTGCTGGCATCGATGGCGTAGCGGCGATCGTGGCCCGGACGATCGGTTACGTAGGTGATCTGGTCGCGGTAGGAACCGGCTTTGGGCACGATTTCGTCGAGCAGGTCGCAGATGGTGTGAACCACGTCCAGGTTCTGCTTCTCGTTATGGCCGCCGATATTGTAGGTCTCGCCCACCACGCCAGTAGTGACCACGGTGTACAGGGCACGGGCGTGGTCTTCCACGTACAGCCAGTCGCGGATCTGATCGCCTTTGCCGTAGATGGGCAGCGCTTTGCCATCCAGCGCGTTGAGGATCACCAGCGGGATCAGCTTCTCAGGGAAGTGATACGGGCCGTAGTTGTTGGAGCAGTTGGTGACGATAGTCGGCAGGCCATAGGTACGGCGCCACGCGCGCACCAGGTGATCGCTGGAGGCTTTCGACGCCGAGTACGGGCTGCTTGGCGCGTACGGGGTGGTCTCGGTAAAGAGCGGCAGTTCGGTGCCTGCACTCACTTCGTCCGGGTGCGGCAGGTCGCCATACACTTCGTCGGTGGAGATGTGGTGGAAGCGGAACGCCTGCTTGCGGGATTCATCCAGCTCGCTCCAGTAAGCGCGAGCCGCTTCCAGCAGCGTGTAGGTGCCAACGATATTGGTTTCGATAAAATCGGCCGGGCCGGTAATGGAGCGATCCACATGGCTCTCGGCGGCCAGATGCATTACGGCATCCGGCTGATGGGTGGCAAAGACCCGATCCAGCTCGGCACGATTGCAGATATCCACCTGCTCAAAGGCGTAACGGTCGCTTGCGGCGACCTCGGCCAGCGACTCCAGGTTGCCCGCGTAGGTAAGCTTATCAAGGTTGATCACCGCATCCTGAGTATTACGGATGATGTGGCGAACAACAGCAGAACCGATAAAACCGGCTCCACCGGTAACTAAGATTTTCATAAGCGATTGTCTTTTATTTTGATGGAACAGGAATCGGAACTGATTTTAGCTTTACGCTGTGGCGGCAAGCAACATATGGGGCATCAGGATAGTAAAACGACCCAGTAGTTTGCCCATTCAGGCATTTATCTTTGTATTCTGAGCGAAGGAGCTAGCCGGATTATGTCTTTAAGGTCAGGCAATTTCTCAGAGTAAGATGTTTTCAGAATTTCGATTTGAGCATATCTCTAAAAAACGCTTTCGGATTTAAATACAACTTACGCATCTTACGCCACAGCGGGCGCTTCACTGTTACACCCTCTTTCCAGCGCAGTAACCCCGGATATTCACTGACGGGATAACCGGCTTCTTCCTGTAGACGTATCATCCATTCCCGAAAGTCTGGTAGCTCCCCATTCAGATCGTTACAGGGAATTACCGGGCCTTTCAACGGGCCAGGTTGTGCCAGCATTTGCTCGAGTAACGCATCGTTGCCCGCTCTGCGCTTGTGGTAAGGATGCGTTAACGGGCGCGGATGCCATTGGTGCACCAGGAAACGCCCGGCGAACAGATGGGGCAGGGCGTAATAGCTGAAATAACGCCGAAACCCCTGATAATCCCCCGGATGCTGAGCTTTGATATTAAGACCGTAATCCGCAGGCCGCGGGCCAATAGGGTAGTGCTGACACAACCGATCTATCAGCTCCAGATCTTCACCGCCGTGACCAACAAACCGCTCATCAAAGCCGCCCAGTTGCAAAAACCACTCGCGGTTGAGTAACAGGCAGCTACTGGCAAGGGCAATACCTTCAACTCGGTGGTTTTCGCCGCGCAGGAAAGATTCAAGACAGCCCTGGAAATCGCCGTCGAATCGCTCTGTTTCTTCTTTTGTTAGGTAGAGACAGGGGTACATTTCGAAGGCGTTGGGGATAGCCTTACAAAGGCTATTATTACGTAAAGTTATATGTTCGATTAATGTAGTAGGACACCGTAAATCAGCATCCATAAGAAAAATCGAAGAAGTGGTACTGAAATTTATTGCATGATTACGTGCAACTCCCGGTGAATAGACGGGTAAGGATTGCATATCATTTATTAGTTGACAACGTAATTTACCGGTTAGTGATTGGATTTGATTTGTTGAAAGTAATATAGTTATGTTTGGTTTGTTATCCAGAGATAATAGGCAATAATCAAGCCTTTTTTTAGCCGAATCTAAGTCCCCCCTCCCGCTTTGTTGAAAGTAGAAAGGAATTATAATATTGACATCAAGTGGCATAGATTTCACCTAAGTAGTTAACCACTTTTTCAAGATAAGTTTGTAGTAGTAATAAATTTTATCGATGTTATAAGCAGTCGTAAATATGCGCATTAATTGGCTCTGTGTTGCACTAATCAACATGATTTACTTTATGTGTTTGTTATTTTATTATGCTTTTGCCTTATTATCAGAGTTTTATATAAAACATAAACGGAAGTAAGGAGGGTAAATGAGAAACTTAATTTTATTTGATAAAGGCCATGCAAAACTTGCTTTATGAATACGATTATTTTATTTATAGCTTTTTCAAATCCAATGTTTCGGGGTATGCTTAATCATAGATAATTTCTGTTTTAATATTCTTTAATTGTATTTTGTTTGCACATTTCCATTTTCTAAAGCCTATGCGCCGGGCTTTTAATGATTTATCAATGTTAATTTTAATAGTTTTACCTGAGGATATCGTTGGAATGTATTTAAAAACGAATTTAAGTGAGTGTGAGTAACTAAAACCATGTTTTTTTAATGTGTCATGATCGTTGTTTTGATTATCTAACAGGAAAATAACAGGATTTATTTCCTCTGTTTTTCCATTACTAGTTAGCTCAAATGACACTAGGAAATTGCTATGGTTATCTGGTAACTCGTACCAAGTTATGTTTTCTGACAAAGATACAGTTTTACTGATATCAAACATTGACGGATATAAGGAATATTTATTGTCAAGATTAATTGCTTGGTTGATTTCATGCAAGAACTGCTCCTTTCCAGAAATAGCACCGTGACCTCTATTATCATTGAAAAGGGTAGTAAGGATTTTATTAGGATAATCTCCAATAGATGATAATAACTTAAGTATGGAAGCTTGGAAGGGTAAAAAGTGGTTATCTAAATGAAATTTATCTTGTATGTTCTGCATATATATTATACTAGGAATGTAATCATATTTTTTCATAGTGTGGAAAAGAGAAAATCTATAATAAACATTACTATCAGGCGAGACGTTTGTATTGCAGAAAAAATTTGATATTAATTTATCTACAGCATGATTATCATAGTTAAAAATATTTGTTTGTGGGTTACATGCAATTGCAACGGACCCCCTTAGCCTTGTAGCCGCTATGATAGAAGCAAATCCTCCACCAGAAGAACCATAAAAAAAGACTTTATCAGGAGTTATATTTAATGATGTTATAAGGGTGGATATAATTAAATTGATATAATATTGTAGATCATGTTGTTCAGTTCCAACATACCAACCTATATTTGTTAATCGTGTGCAAGAGACAATCGGATCATCAAAACATATAAATGATAGTTCTTTCTCATACGCCCAACTCCATCTCATGAAATGTGGTTTAGACGAAAGCTCGCCACGGATTGCACCATTGAAAAAAATGAAAATGTTGCTTGGATTAGGTTTGATGCTAAATAATCCAGACAAAGATAAGTTATTGTCAATCTTGAGCTTATAAATCGTTGGTTCGTTTTGTAATGATGGAATTTCATTAATATCATTTACTTCAACGGTCTTAAAATTACTCATGCAAAGTATCCAAAAGTTCTATCATTAAATTCAAATTAATCAAGACTGGTAATTGATTTTTATCTAATTTAAAAAGATGAATGTAAAAGGCTAATATATAAGTATTCTGATGCATTATTGTTCGCCATATTATAATGGCAAACAATAATAGAAATTACCAACTAAACAATT
Organism: Leclercia adecarboxylata; assembly: GCF_035787115.1. GTDB lineage: Bacteria > Pseudomonadota > Gammaproteobacteria > Enterobacterales > Enterobacteriaceae > Enterobacter > Enterobacter adecarboxylatus_E. The sequence goes on from NZ_JALKTL010000003.1 coordinate 369,229, forward strand.
CCACTATACTCTTTGCATTTTTCTTAGAACAAAAATTATCTTGCGCATATGCTTTCAATTCATCTTCAAAGTCACTAGCGTGATTATCCGATACGAATTTACTTATATCCGCAGCTGTTTTGAAAACAAAATTATCAGGATAAATAGTCTTTACTCCCGGCCATTCATATAATAATGGTACCGTTCCTGAGGCCATACCTTCAGCAGGGGCCATATGAAAACTTTCGAAATCACTTGTTGAAAGCATCCATCCTATTTTTGCCATCCACTTAGCAACATTATCTGTGTGCCCATCAAAAATTACATTTTTAGACCAAGCTGCTTTTTTTATTCTTTTATAGATTTTATCATAATATTCCATTTCATCTATTCTTGAATTCATCCAGTGATAATCTTCAGGTTTTTTACCTAAAACATATAGTTTAAATCTTTTATCTTTTGCATATAAATATTCTAAAACATCGAGCGCTAAATCTAATCTTTTCCTTTGAGGAACCATGCCAATAAAACCAAGATTAAATCTTGATTGCTCAGATTTTTCAATGTCAAAGGATTTAACGTCTATTAAATTATAGATCATGCACATTTTAGATCTTGGAAAAAGAAATTTTGAACGGAACTTTTCCATCCAATATGGCGATACACATACAATTGCATCAATCGCATTGATGTCATAATGATTAGGATAGTCGGTGCTAATTTCCTGCAGATGTAATCTGACAATTAATCGTTGGCCAGGCTTCTTATTATTTGAATACCAGACAGCATTACCTAAACCCCATTCACAGAAAATAATATCAGCTTGATTTAATAGTATTTTACTTTTTTCTTCATCATGTTTGTCATGGCCCTTCCAATAATCATAAATCAATTCGCAATCAACGTTGCTTTCACAATACTCAATTATATGTTTGGCAAACTTAAGATCATGGCCAGCTATAAGAATTGTTTTTTTCTTGTTAAATTTGAAAATTTGCGATGCTTGTTCAATGTTCGATTCAACATCAAATTCATTCATAATATCTGTTTCAGGGGATATTTTACGGTCAATTATTTTCTTATATGCCAGTGATATTCCCTTGATGTCTTTTTCTATTAAACTCGGCATCTTGATTTTATCAAAGATATCTGTAACGAAACCTTTTTTCATACCTACTGAAATCATAGGCTTTTGAGCTGCAAAGTAGTCAGCCAGTTTTCCTGGATAAAAAGGTGAATTTGGCAGTCCATCAGGTTCGAAATCAGCTTCCCGTAATAGTAAAGCATCCGCCTCCATCATTAATTTCAGACTATCTAAATAAGAAACCGAACCATTAAAAGATACAGTTCCAGATAAGTCACCGACCTCAGCATCCTTGATGTACTTATCGTTTGCGCCATAGAATTCTATTTTAAATTTATCTTTATATTCTGGGTGTTTTTTTAATAAATGTTTTGCAGCTAAAATAAATGGTTCTGATGTTCTCTTGAATTTATAAAGCATACCAATATGCATGAACGTAAATACATTATTTTTCTTGAAGCTTGAGGCATACATCCTCCTATCAAAACAATGATGCAAAATAGAAAATTTATCTTTAAAATGATTGGCTTCATGCGCCTGAATCATAAAATCTTTTTGATATTCATTCGTCACAACAATTCTATCAGCAAGCGCAATAACCTCTGCTTCAGATTGAGAATCAATATCGTCTAAAGGAAAATTATAATATTTGTTATAAGGGTTGGATTTTATTGGATCACCAAAAGAAGCAATCCATTTTAAATGAGGATATTCATTTTTGAGCTTCATTGCGGCTAAATGAGAAACAAATTCATGCGAGTGTGAAAATATTATTTCATAGTGATTTCTTTTATTTAACTGTGCAAAAAGTTTAACTGTTAAATCTATGTATTTATCTCTGGTGCTTTCGCATCTGGAGTTTTCACCCCCAACATCAATTTCAAATCTATTAAATATAGCATTTGAGTATTCAAACATTGAGACATTATTTTGAGGGCCATCTCGTTTAATTTGCGCGACATCGAAAGTCTTATCCAGTCCTTTTATTCTCTTAAAAAGATTAAATGCTGAAGAAGATTTATAAGGTGGGAAATGCCAAGATACGAGAAAAATATGTTGTTTTTTATTCATTTTGTTGCCCAGCAATTGCTATAATAATAGTCTTCCAAGAATGTGTCGTTTAAATTTTCAAGTTTTTCTATTTCTACATAGAAGTTATTTCCTATAAAATTATCTTTACTGCTATAAAAGTCTCTAGAGAAATTCATTGTACATTCTACATTTTTTATTTTAGGGTTAAGCAAGTCAGTATAGCCTTCGAACTTATCTAGGATAATAAGTAGTTTCTTATTTTCTAATGTTTGTTTTTTAAATGAAAGTAACGCATGGTTGTAAGCATTTTTACTATTTGCATAAACAACCATTGTAAGGATCTTTTTATCATAAGATACATTCAAACCGATTTTATCACAAATTGATTTAACTCTATGACGATATGTATGATGTCGCATCACCTCTCTAACGCCTCGTTTTGAAAGTTCGTTATAAAGATCAACATCATCCTTAAGTTGTTTTATTCTTGATAGCGCATTTTTTTTATCTGTAGTATTGATAACAATATCGCCAAATAACTCCTCAACACCTTTTGAATAGTTTCCTATTACTGGAGTTCCGGCTGCTAAAGATTCGAATACTCGTCTTGCGAACATCGTACTAGAATGTTGTACGCTGTTCATATTTATTTGGAACAAATAACCGTTGTTTACTATAGTTAATTCTTCAGGCTTAAGATGGCCTCGGATGTTGTTTTTATATTTTTCTGGGAACTTTAATCTCGGATCATCTAAGTGTAAACATCTATCGAATATATCAACTTCTAAATTTGCTGATGAAAGTATATCCATGATATTATTAAAGTCATGACATCTTTCAGTTTTTTCTACATAATAACTTCCTGCAAATACTGCTTTTTTGCTTCTTTCAATATTTTTTAGGATGCTAGGGTTGTGAATTTTAGGTTGGGCTGCAAATGGTAGGACGGCAACATCTATATTAAAGTCTTCTTTGTATTTTTTGACCATGTTGATATCAGATGTAAATACATGTTCAAAGAGCGCTCCAATTGCAGAAAACTTGTCATAGTGAACAGGATCTTCTTTATTCCAAAATACAGTAGGTATATTATTGTTTTTACAGTAAGCTAATAGATCAGCAAGTTTTCTCGATCCGCCACTACCTTTAGTCAGAGTACCCCAAGCATTGTCATTTCCTTTCCAACAACTTTCAACTAATAAAAAATCTGGTTTAGAATGAGATATTTCACTTTTCCATGAATGGGGCATTAATTTTACAGTTGATATTTCATGTTGCAAGCATTCGTATGTTAATTCATCTAGTATACAAGCAATTTTAAGTTGTTCATATTTTTTAACTGGCTGGTTACTAATGTAATAAGGTGTATTACTTGAACTTTCTTCAAGCCAATTAGTTTTATCGAACAAGAATACATTATCATCTATAAAGATGTTACCTTTATTTTTCCAACACTGGAATCCAATTCTTATCTTTTTCGTTTGTTTCGATACATTGAATTCACTATATAACTTTCGTGAATCTATATATCTATAAAAACCTACAGCTTTCGAGTGAAATAAATTATGCTCTTTAGATGTTATAACTTTATCATTTTGCCCATATAGTTCAACCCGCATTACTACTTGTTCGTGATTTTGAATGTCATCAATATTTTCGACGAATAATCTATGCAATATTTTAAATGTTTTGAGTGAGTCAATTTCAAACTCATACCAACGTACATTTTTATCAAGTATTAGCGGATTTAGCCCTAACGTGCAAAAGTTGACTATTGGAAGGCCAATTTTATGAATTTGCGTGGGAATTTGTTTTAATTTTATTTTTTCATTTTGAATTATCATTTCCTTTCTAATATTAAATATCTTTTTAGGTAGCTGAATGAAATCACGTAGGCTGCTTTTTGATTTAATTAAAGCATTACCAAGTCTATATGAATAACTATTCTTCAATTTATCATTGGCAATTTGTGCAGATTTTAATTCGTGTGAAATTCTTTCATACTCTAAAGTGAAATCATTAAGCTGGAGTGAAATGTTATCTTTAGAATGTTCTTTCATTATAATTCCGTTTTGATATCGCTATTGATACAAATATCAAAATAGCTGTGCTGTTTCCACGAGGAATTTAATAGGGAATGTATAAAATAGAAGCGTATCAGACAGGAGGTACGGAGTAGTAATATCAAAAAGCTACTATTGAAATCTTTTACAGTTCCGTTCCACCCATCTAATTACATCTATAAGTTCTTATTTGTGGCGAAAGCCATTTTCTTTAGTATTGCTTGTTAGTTTGCATTCACATAGTCTATTAATTTATATGAACATAATTTTTTTTGCTTCATTCCGATAAATTCTTTATGTTTGACAAGTATTACAATTAGGTCGGCCTGACTAATTGCATTGTCTAATTCAGTTAGTTGTACGTTTTCTAGCGGGTTTAGTTTACTTGGTAACTCATGAATATTTGGTTCAACTGCTAAAATATTGTAACCCAGCTTAGCCAGTTCGATAGTGATATCCAAAGCTGGACTCTCACGTAAATCATCAATATCTGGTTTGAAGGCGAGACCTAAACATGCGATGGTTGGGCGCTCGATACCTTTAACTGCATCAATAACTTGTTCAACAACATATTTAGGTTTGTAGTCATTGACCAGTCGCGCCTGACGGATCATTTTAGCCGTATCCGGGTTCTGGTTAACGATAAACCAAGGATCCACGGCGATACAATGACCACCTACACCACAACCCGGCTGCAAAATATTAACGCGCGGGTGGCGGTTAGCGAGAGAAATCAATTCCCATACATTTATTCCTTGCTGGTCGCAGATCAGAGATAGCTCGTTCGCAAAAGCAATATTAACGTCACGGAAGGCATTCTCGGTCAGCTTGCTCATTTCGGCCGTGCGCGCGCTGGTCGCAATGCACTCACCTTTCTTCACGAACATCTTATAAACCTGTGTCGCGGCCGCTGTGCTGGCTTCGTCCATACCGCCAATAATGCGATCGTTTTCAACAAGCTCGCGGATCACCTGACCCGGTAATACACGCTCTGGGCAGTGCGCTACAAAGATATCAGGGGTTTGGCCTTCGGCTACCGTATGCGGGAAGGTCAAATCACTGCGTTCCTCGGCCAGCCATTTGGCCATTTGTTCGGTTGCACCTACCGGGGAGGTAGATTCCAGAACCACCAGATTGCCTTTTTCCAGCATAGGGGCCAGGGCACGAGATGCGCTCTCGATGTATTTCAGGTCCGGTTCGTGATCTTCACCCTTAAATGGAGTCGGCACAGCGATCAGGAAGGCATCCGCTTTTTGTGGGCTAGTGTGGGCAGTCAGATGCCCATCATTGACGGCGCGTTTAACCAGAGCTTCAAGACCTGGCTCAACGATGTGAATCATGCCCTGATTGATGGTATCAACGGCATGCTGATTAACGTCCACCCCCAGTACACGGATGCCGTTGCTGGCAATCACCGCTGCTGTTGGTAAACCAATATATCCCAGCCCAACAACAGAGATGGTTTCAAATTTCATTTTTATGCTCTCGACAGTTATAGAAAGGTATTTATCTTTGTCCCTAAAGACAATCGCTTAATGTGCAGTTCAGGCAACCTGCAGGCTGCTATCAATTTGTTGAGACAGGGCGCCCCTCAGACCCAACACCGCATCAACAATACGTTGACTGGTTTTGCCATCCCCATAAGGGTTATTCGCCTGGCTCATCATTTTGTAGGCCAGTTCATCATCAAGTAACCGCACGGTTTCACTTACGATAGCTTCGTCACTGGTACCAACCAGTCGCACAGTACCGGCTTGTACCGCAGCAGGGCGTTCTGTTGTGTCACGCATACACAGCACAGGTTTACCCAACGTAGGCGCTTCTTCCTGGATGCCACCGGAATCGGTCAGAATCAGGTAACTCTGTTTCATCAGATAGACAAACGGCAGGTAATCCTGCGGTTCGATCAGATGCACATTGTTAAGCCCTTTGAGGTTGCGATTGACCGGCTCCTGGACATTTGGGTTGAGGTGAACCGGATAAACAATCTGAACGTCATCACGCTGAGCCAGAGTGGCCAGGGCTTTGCAGATACGTTCGAAACCTTCGCCATGGTTTTCACGGCGGTGGCCGGTAACCAGAATTAGTTTTTTGCCTTGCTCCAGGAACGGGAAGCGCCCGGCGAGTTCGGCATTCATGTTTACATTGCTGTCGATGCGCTTAGAAACTTCAAGCAAAGCATCGATAACCGAGTTACCCGTTACAAAGATGGTTTCTGGCGCGATGTTTTCCATAATCAGGTTCTTCAACGAACTGATGGTCGGGGTGTAATGCTGGTCGGCAATCCCGCCGGTCAGGCGGCGCATTCCCTCTTCTGGCCATGGGGAGTAGATGTTGCCTGTGCGCAGGCCTGCTTCGACGTGACCGACAGCAATGCGATGATAGTAAGCTGCGAGGGTAGCGGCAAAAGAGGTTGCCGTATCGCCATGCACCAGAATGCGGTCGGGTTGGAAATCGGCAAAAACGGGTTTCAGGCCCTGCAGGATGGCAGTGGTGACATCGGTCAGATCCTGGCCTGGTTTCATGATGTTGAGATCATATTCTGGCGTGATTTCAAACAGATTGAGCACCTGATCCAGCATCTCTCTGTGTTGTCCGGTGACGCAGACTCTGATATCAATGTCACGGGTAGCCTGAAAAGCTTTGACGATTGGCGCCATCTTAATCGCTTCTGGTCTGGTACCAAATACGATTAACACCCGCTGTGTTTTTATAGGCATGAAAACTATTCCTTTATGAGTTAATTAGTTTTATTAATTGGCTGTGTTTTTTAATTTAGGCCAATATCGTTTTTTATTTGTTTAAGACGGTGCTGCCACGTATGTTGATCAAGCACGATATCTCTGGCCTGTTGGCCCAGTTGATATCTTTGTTTAATGTCATTCTGCAAGTCACTACACCATTCGCGTGCCTCAGAACCATCTTTGACGGAAATAATACTGTCGCCAAACATATTATCCATAGCAAGCGAGGGGGTGCTGATAATAGGGCACCCGGAGGCCGCCAATTCAAATACTCTGCGGGACAACATCGTTGGAGAATGACTGATTGTATTAAAGTTAAGATAAAGCTGGTATTGCTGATAGGCCTTCGCAACTAATAATGGTGATATGGCTGGTTTGCAATAAGACTGAAGTTTTTCTGGAAAACTGCAAACTTTGTTTTTTTGCCAGAATCTGTCAAAAATAACTAATCCATGGCTGCGCAGCGCATACAGTATCTCTTCCTGCGCTTTACTACGTTCGGCCAGTTCATTACCGTAATAACCCCCTAGAAAGACAACCCCCGGTTTGCGCTCATGATTAGCGGTTTGATTAAACCAGCGAGGCTGTGCCGCAAACATCAGCACCCCAACATGCTGGAAAGAATGATGGGGTAGGGCACGATAGCGGTCCAGTGAATGAGCGTCCGTGGTATATACCACATCGAACATTGCGGCTGCATCAGCAAAACGATCGAAATGGAAGGGGTCTTCTTTATTCCAGAACAGGGTTGTTATTTTACGCTTACGGCAAAACTCTAATAATTTGCTAAGTTCAGGTTTACTGGGAGAAGTATGCCCATAGCTGGCAATTTTACCTTGCCAGCTATTTTTATAACCACGCCACGCCGATTCAACCAGCAGAAAGTCGGGCCTGAAAAATCGCAGCTTCCATTGCCAGTCTGATGGCGTAATTTGAATAAGATCTGCATCTGGGGACAAACTGAATGTTGTGAATATATCTGCAACAATCGCAATCCGTGGCCGTTTTTTATTATTCAAAACAGTTAACTCACAATGATATTGGACTACAGTGGGTATCTAATTCTGATGTGATTAACGCTATCTATTCCAGGAGAAGGGGGACTAATTTCCCCCTTTATCAAATCAGTTTGCTCAGATTATTTAACGGGATATAACAATCAGTCCTGATGCTCACGCAGTGTCGCCAGACCCATCACGATCAAACCATAGAACAGACAAAGAAGAACCCCTATGGTTGCCAGGTTATAGAGGCGTCGCGGGTATTCAGCATCTTCAGCCTGAGTAGGCTGCGTGATAACCAACAAGTGTTTAAGTTTGCGATACGCTTCGACTCTGGCTTGCTCCAGGCTTATAAGCCCGGTTTTGTAGATATCAGCCGCAAGGGTGGCCTGGGTTTGCACATCCATATAACTGGCAGTAACTTCATTCATCGCATTTTTATCTGTACCGGTGAGCCTTTTCTGTTCCTGAGCCAGTTGTTCCGTTAATGCATCAACCCGAGCCTGGACAGAAATCACGGCAGGGGCCGTATCCCTCATATAACTTTGCAGCTGTTTTAGCTGGGCCTGCTGCTGTGCCAGCTCAGCTTCAATCTGGCTGACTACGCCCAGACGTGCTGTGCTGGTTGTTTCCGGGCTGATCAAGTGATGTGTGTTCTGAAAGTCCAGCACCTTGGCTTTTTCTTCCTGTACCCGTTGGTAAGCGCGGTTGACCTCTTTCTCCACGAATGCCAGTTGTTCCAGTGCAACCTGGTGACTTAATTTATTAATAAAGCCTTCTGACTCTTTCAGCATTACGCCAACCACGCGTTGGCCATAGGCAGGATCAAAAGCTTGTAATTCAATTGTGAGCACGCCAGAAAGCTCATCCAGGTGTAATGTCAGGTGATCACGGTAATACTTAATAAACTGTTCTTGACTAACGTCATCTGGAAGACGTGAAAAATAATCCACATCATGGTTCTGATAATGAGCTTTTAAACCTAATTGCTTGTCAAGCTTTCCGAGCAGATCCGGGGATTTTAGATACTCTTGAATTAAGAGCACATCTTCATGATTGCTACCACCGATGCCCAACATTGATAGGGCATCAGGCAGCATTTTAATCTGATCAGCTTGTTTAATAACTAACTCAGCACGACTTACATAGCGATCTGACGCTATAAGACAAAAATAGACTGCGGCTATTGCAAAACAAGCAACTACCCACAGAAAGCTGCCCAATTTGAGGCTCTGTTTCCAGGAGCGATGAGCAAGGCGATAGCCGCTGGAATCGACAATAAAATGTTTAGGTTTAGTTTTTAATTTATGCAGTTTACGCATAAAACCAGAAGATTTGTTAGAGCGGGTTGGCTGGATCATAATTGTATGAGCTTATTATAAGTTCTGATAAATGCGGATGGCGTCTTCGATATTGTCGAATATCTCTAAGGCGCTGTTGCGCATCAAAATACCCATATCGCATTGTTGACGTAAGTTTTTCATGTCATGCGAAACCATGATTAGGCTGGCGGTCTCGCGTTTCTCATTAAAAACATCAATACATTTCTGTTTAAAGCGGGCATCCCCTACCGACATAATTTCGTCGGTCAGGTAAATATCGAAATCAAAGGCCATGCTCACGGCAAAGGAAAATTTTGATTTCATCCCGCTGGAGTAACCTTTAATCGGCAGCTCGAAATGCTGTCCAATCTCCGAGAACTCTTTCACCCATTCTTCAATAGCCTGGGTATCACGTACACCATGTATACGGCAAACAAAGCGGGTGTTTTCCCGCCCTGTCATACTTCCCTGAAATCCCCCACCCAAAGCGAGAGGCCAGGAGACGCGGCAATGGCGAGTCACCTTGCCCTTGTTGGGCATATCCATCCCGCCCAACAGGCGCAGCAAGGTGGATTTACCCGCGCCGTTGATACCCAAAATTCCGATATTGCGATCGCGTGGCAGCGTAATACTCACATCACGCAAAACATAATTGCGGCCAAACCTGGTGGGGTAATACTTCGAGACGTTTTCAAGAACAATCATGCTAACCCCCTTTAGCTGGCAATCAGTCGGCGATGGCTCAGACGATAGCAGCTCATAGCAAACGTTAGCAGCACCAGTGTCACCCCAAACAGATAAGTCCAGCTGGCATTCGGGCTAACGTAGCCAGCGATCCAGCCAGAGCGAATCAGTTCAAGGGCGTGTACCAGCGGGTTCCATAAGAACCAGTGTTGATACTGTGCCGGGATGCTCGCGAGGGGGTACACAACGCAGGAGATAAACATTAACGGCATCATTATCAAGCCGAGGAATTTTTCGACCTCGTTCACTAAGTTGGCCGTAATACAAAAAACGATGCCCAATGAAAAAGAAAAAACCATTAACAGCATATAGATAAGAATGACTTGCAGCGGGTCAGCAGGTACGGCATCAAAACCAAACCATAATAATCCCAGGATCAAAATACCGCCGACCATCATGCCAACAATGGTTTCAAGGATAAACCGCGCGATAAAAGTAGAGAACGGTGTCACCTGACGGTAGCAAAACAGCCCTTTGTTAGCATTGACCGCTGACTGCAGTTTGCTCACTACATTCTTAAAGAAGATAAAGGGCAGATAGCCCGCAGTGATGAATAGCGGTGCAGGCGCCCCTCCAAATCCACTGTGCCCGCGCATCCCAAAAATCGCGCTAAACAGGCTAATCATCAACAACGGATCCAGCAGCGCCCAGGCATACCCCAGCCGGTAACGACCAAATCTCGTTTTCAGTTCACGAATAAGCAGACCAAACGTCACATCCCTCAGCACCTGAAACGAGCTGCGGGGCGTCTGGTTAAGAACAGGTTTAAGCATAAGAAGGCCGATATCACAGAACGGGCCCGCGTTGGCGCGAGCCCGCTTTGGGGGTTAATTCAGGACCACGTTGGCCGCCACGGCAACCTGATAGATGACCTGGGTGATGTCTTTGATGGACTGCATCATTTTGCTGTCCACTTTCGGCATGACCAGAATCTGATCGCCTGGCATGACATCGCCGCCGTCTTTAAACTCCATCAGCCCGTTGGCATGCACCACGGCAATGCGACTGTCGTTCGCGCGGTCGGTAAAGCCGCCCGCCCAGGCCACATAATCTTCCAGGCTGGCGCTTTTGTTGTAGACCACCGCCTGCGGCATCATCACTTCGCCACCCACCTGAATCAGGTCGGTCTTGTTCGGAATCACAATCTGGTCGCCCTGTTCCAGCAGGATATTGGCGATCACGCCCTTATCGGAAACCACCACTTTACCCAGCGGCTGAACCTTGCGGGCTTTTTCCACAAAGCGCATCACCAGCTCGGCCTCTTTGGTTCGAATGGAGGCTTCGCCGTCGGAGCTGGCAGGTGCGGTAAACACGCTGCGCTCCAGGCGGTTAAGGGAGTCTTCCAGCATCTCTTTCTGCCGCGCGGCCACGCTCTTACGCATGATGTAGATCGAGCCGTAATCCGCCATGTTCGGGTCAATCGGGATGTGGTTCAGCAGATCGTGCAGACGGGTCTCTTTACGCACGGTGAAGTAAGACGGCCCGCGGTAGCTGCCCATCACCTGCACGTCGTACACCTGCGCATGCATGTCGTCGTTGAACAGCACTTTGTCGCCGTCGCTCAGCTGAATACGGTCGAAATCTTTATACGGCATATAGACCGAGAACGGGCCGCTGGCGCGATCGCCAATCACGCCCACGTGGCTTACCTTGGCAAGGGGCAGGGCGTAGTCGATAAGTTCAGAACCCAGCGCGCTGCTGTTCTTCAACTCAAAGCGGAACGGGTTACGCACTTTACCGGCGACGTTGATCATCGGCCCCTGGGGTTCAACCAGGATCACGTCCTGATCTTTGAGGGACAGCTTCGGCATTTTGCCTCGCTGCATAAACTCGTACAGGTCGATCTGCTGGATGACGCGGTTCTGGCGTAACACTTTAATATGCCGATAGCTTCCACGGTCAGAGTCGATACCCCCTGCGCGTTTCAGGAAATATAAAACGCTGTCGGAAGATTGCCCGGCATATTGTCCGGGGCGGATCACCGGCCCGGTGACATATACGCTGACCGGCGTCGCGGTCAGTAAATTAACGTATACATTAACGTTATTAGTGAATACTTCGCTGATATGGCTGGTGACTAAATTATTCACCTTACTTGCCGCCACATTCTGCACATTAATCGGGCCAACGTCCGGAATGAAAATATTGCCCTGATTATCCACGGTCACGACGTTGGAGAAATTCACTGCGCCCCAGATCCAGATATTCAGCTTATCGCCGGGGGCGATCAGGTAATTATCGTTTAACCCGTCGCTGCGCTCGGTTTCATAGCCACCGGCAAACAGGTTGGCGCCGTAAGGAGGGGGCAGTCCGGATTCGGACTGCGGAAGTAACTTACGCACATCGGTCTCGCCCGGCAGTAACATGCCCTGGCGGTTTTGCTGCGTGAAAGTACCGGTGGTGGAGGAGGTGTTTGCCTGGCCGCTCATCGCTTGCTCGCCGCCAAGCTGCAGTCGGCCATCGCCGTTATCTGCCGGGGTGTTCATCCCAAAAGCCTGGGCTTCTTGCTGGGTGGGGGCGGCAAAGGACGCGCAGGAGACGCAAGCCAGCAACAGGACGGCACTCAATTGCCGTAATTTCGTTATCTTCACAACATTTCTCTTCAAAATTATTGTACGGCAAGCAGGTTACTGGCGGAGGCCTGTTCCAGCTGCGGTACCAGATACCAGGTATCACCGTTCTTGCAGGTCACACCGTGCTGCGACTGGTTGTAGTTGCGGTTACGCAGCAGTTCAATGCACTCCAGCCCCAGGGCGGAGACATAACGCTGGCCCAGAATATAGGTATTGCCATTGGCACTGAGCGAGGCGCCCTGAGGCAGTGTGTTCAGAGGTTGTTGCAGGTTGGCTGCCATAGCCTGAAGGTCGGTCGAAGCAGTCTGATTCACAAGCGGTCGGGATGCTTCAACCTGCTTCGGTGAATATGCACAGCCACTCAGCATGAGGGCGAGCGAAATCACCAGAAGGCATGTTACGTTCTTCATAAATCAATATTTTCCAACAAATTAATAACTGCAATGTGAAATAAAACGTTGATGGCATACAACCGCTTTTAATAGCTAAGCAGTTGATAAATCTTGCAGGTGCAGGAGCAGCAAAAAAACGCAGGCGTTAAGTAAGAACTTCCAAAAAAAGGGTAGGCTACCGCACGGAAAAGTACCATTCCGGTTAAAAAACGTGCAGATTTTAATGTGGTGACGCAGAGGTACTATTCAGTCAACAACTAATTTGTCTTTTATTATTCACCAAAATGTTTTCGTGTCGAAGATTACATAATTAGGAAGATTCTGTCATTTGAATTTCATTCAAACTGGACATCAGACACGCAAAAATAGCAAAAGCCTATTAACTCTGGTGGGGGCAAGAAAATTCTTTATCGACTATGTGAATGTATCGCGGTGAATTATTTCTAAGGTAAATTAAATTGAATAAAAAATAGCCAGCCGCGGAGGCGGCTGGCCGGGGGGAGGGAATTAAGCGGTTACTTCTTGTTCAATTAACACCGGATGAAATCTGCGCTTAAAGTAAATCAGCCCGTGTCCGTCCTCACTTAAGTGGATATGTTTGATTGCCACCAGGTAGACCAGATGGGTACCGATGGTCTGCACCTGACTAATCTCACCTTCCAGGCTTGCCAGCGCCCCGTTTAATACCGGCTGGGCCAGCACCCCTTTTTGCCAGCAGGAGAGGTTGAACCGCTCCTCCATGACCATGCCGGTCATCCCGGCAAAATGGCGCGCCATCAGCTCCTGTTCGTGGTTGAGCACATTGATGCACAGCTTGCCGTTACCCTGGAAAACCGGGTTCATGGCGCTGTTGGCATTCAGGCACACCATTACCGAGGGGGGCGTATCCGTGACCGAGCAGACCGCCGTGGCGGTGATGCCGCAGCGCCCGGCTTCGCCATCGGTAGTAATTACATTGACCGCCGCAGAGAGGCTGGCCATCGCGTCGCGAAAACGCAGGCGTTGTTCATCAGGTTGCATTTTGACCTCCCGCTGCCTTATTTCAGCAGCTTGTCCAGCAGGTTGATATCGGTATTGTTGTGCAGGTGTGGAACCGTCCAGCCGTTCTGGTCGTACTCAGACAGGCAGCGGTCAACCATCGCCATCATCTTGTCCATATTGCCGGAGGTCTGCGCCTGGCGCAGACACTGCAGGCGAATTTCGTCCTGGCTACCGGAGTAGTTGATCTCATACAGTTCGTGACGGCCACCAAACTCGCTGCCGATGGCGTCCCACATCAGTTTTAAAATTTTGATGCGCTCGACGTGGTCCATGCCGTTGGAGCCGCGCACGTATTTGGCCAGATATTTGTCGATCTGTGGGTTGTTGAGATCCCGGGCGCTGGACGGCAGGTAGATCAGGCCGCTGGTGACGTTGCGCTCGATAATGTTTTTGATCTTCGCGTAGGCCATTGGCGCCATCACGCGGTAGGTCTGCAGCGCGGCGTGATCCGGCAGGTACGCACCGTTCACCCAGGGCGTCGCTTCCGAGCACATGGAGTCACTCAGGGCCCAGAACATATTGCGCCAGGCCACCACTTCGCCGAGGTCGGCCTGTACGCCGCGGAACTCGGCGGTGCCGGTACATTCCAGCGACTTTTTCAGCAGACCGGTGATGAAGTCGAGCTTCACCGCCAGGCGCACGCAGGCCTGCAACGGATACATGCGGGCGAAGCCGCCTTCCATGGTCCAGCGACGGCAGCGGTCGAAGTCGCGGTAGATCAGCACGTTTTCCCAGGGGATCAGCACGTTGTCCATCACCAGGATCGCATCGTTCTCGTCGAAGCGGCTGGTGAGCGGGTAGTCGTAAGGAGAGCCGGTCGCGCCTGCCACCAGCTCGTAAGAGGCGCGGGAGATCAGCTTCACCCCTTCGGCATCCATCGGGGCGACAAACATCAGCGCGAAGTCCGGGTTATCGCCCATCACCTGCGCCGAGCCAAAGCCGATCATGTTGTAGTGGGTCAGCGCCGAGTTGGTGGCCACCACCTTCGCGCCACTGACGATGATCCCGGCGTCGGTCTCTTTTTCCAGCTTGATGTAGACGTCTTTTACTTCGTCGGCCGGTTTGTGGCGGTCGATCGGCGGGTTGACGATAGCGTGGTTAAAGTAGAGGCCGGTTTCCTGAATGCGGGTGTACCAGTTGCGGGCGTTCTGCTCGAACTGACCGTAAAACGCCGGGTTAGCCCCCAGGGCACAGCCGAAGGCGGCTTTATAGTCCGGGGTGCGGCCCATCCAGCCGTAGCTCAGGCGCGACCACTCGGCGATGGCGTCGCGCTGCTGGCGCAGGTCGCTGGCACTTTTCGCCACGCGGAAGAACTTATGGGTGTACCCGCCGCTGCCGGTATCGGTGTTCCAGCACAGGGTGTCCTGCATGTCGGGTTTGTGCAGCGCATCGTACAGTTGCGCGACCGAGGCCGCCGCATTGCGAAACGCCGGATGGGTGGTCACATCTTTTACGCGCTCGCCGTAGATGTAGATCTCACGGCCATCCTGCAGGCTTTTCAGATACTCTTCGCCGGTTAACGGACGGGTGGTGCTGGCGCGGAAATCTTCAGGTTTCATAGGGACCTCGTATCGGAAGATGGTTGTTAAATTTATGTGTTGTTTTTGTTGTTTAATTGAAGCGTGAGAGAGGCGGGTCGTGAAGGGACGATTGGGACAACGACGGGTACTTTTCGGGCGGGTGTGAGATTTGTGATCGGGGTGGGGTTGCCGGTTTGTTCCCTCTCCCCTTTGAGAGAGGGTTAGGGTTGCCGGACTGTTCCCTCTCCCCTATGGGGAGAGGGTTAGGGTGAGGGGAAACATGCGGCGCAGGTGGTAATTCCGTTCACTTCCAGAGCCGTGCTTCTCTGTTACTGCACAACCGGTGAACGTGCCAGGGTGGCTCAATCGCCACCACCCTGGCAACCCGGGCTACCGGCAAGAAAATCGCCGCTTCGCGGTGCCTTCGTCTTATTCCTTTCGGCTTTCGGGTCGGGCACCAGCCTGCATCCCTGCAGGCTATGCCCTCTCGGCGCGTCCCTGCGCCTCGCCCCGGCCTGCAGGAAACGACTCAGCGATTTTCAGCCGGACCAGGGTGCGGCTTCAGATTTGTTGCTTTTCGTGGCGTTGCAATCGCTGAATTAACTGCTCTCAAAATTCAGATTGGGCTGCTTCTGGAAGGAGGCTCGCAAAGTCCAAAGTAACCTGATGAAACACAGGGTTTTGTCTTTTTTTCCTCGATGTGGAGTCGTAAGGTGGCTGTGTTGCGGCGATAACCGCAGCCGGGCGTGAGAACCTGAAAAGTACGAAATAATGCGGTTTAAATACCGTATCAGCGTATATGTCGTTAAAATCACGGCGACGCTGGCGGGGCAACCTCAGGGTTGGCCGGATTTCGTATTGACCGGTTCTCACCCCCGTCAGCGTCACCACCTTGAGCGTGAGAACTCTTGTGGTGTTAATAAACAATACGAAAAGGTTATTTTATGAATAATATTCCAGCCCCGTCTTACTCCCACTTCGACGAAGACGTTATCCACCAACTTATCACCCAACCTCTCCCGGCTTCGGCAGATCTTTTCGAGGTGGCGGATGCGTGTGCCGCATTGGTCTGTGTCCTTATCGATACTCACGACGATGAAACGCGCAATGCACTTTGCGGACGTCTGTTACAGGCGTTAAACCAGCTTCGTTATCTGTGTGACGCCGATTTACCACCGCATCTCGTCGAGCAGCTAATCGCGGGTGAAAGCATGACGTCCTGCATGCCTTATTGCTGGCAGGAGACTGTCACGCCGGTGGAATATGCCCAGGCGCTGACCCAGGCATTATTGGCCAATACGCTGCCGCAGTCGGTGGCAAAAACGTTAACGGGGTTACTGCATGATCTGGTGAATCTGCTGGCGGAGTATGTGAGGGAGCCGTACCTGACGGTGCATTAATCCTGTGCGGTCTGCCTGCCGGGTGGCGCTTCGCTTACCCGGTCTGCGTGAGTGTGCCGGACCGTTCCCTCTCCCCTATGGGGAGAGGGTTAGGGTGAGGGGAAACTCACGACACCGGCACCTTCTGCGCGCGATACCGGCTCGGCGAACACCCCACTAACCGGTTAAAAAAGCGCGCAAAATAGGCCGGATCCTTAAATCCCAGCTGCCAGGCAATCTCATTGACCGCGCTGTCGGAAAAGACCAGCAGCCGCCTGGCTTCCCGTAGCTGGCGATCGAAAATCAGCCGTTTCGGCGGGCGGTTGGCGAAGCGGCGGCAGATGTCGGTCAGCCGCGATTCGGTGAGGTGCAGCTCGCTGGCGTATTCCGGTACCGTCCAGTGCTGGTGGAAGTGTGCATCAACCAGCTGGTTAAAGCGCTGAAACAGTTTCAACTCGCCGCGCATGCCGTTGGCGGCATGATCGTCCAGAGGGGCGTTACGCAGCAGCAGGGTGAATACCGCCTGCGCCAGCAGCGCCAGGGTGTGCTCCCGCCCGGCAAGCTGGGCGGTGGATTCACGTTCAATCAGCTGCCAGTAGTGGCTGAGCGCCGCCAGCTCATCCGGTTTATCGGCCAGCGACAGGCAGATGCCCGGCAGCCCGAAGGTCTCCCGGGTGCCGGGGTAGAGCACCTCCAGCAGCGGCCAGATCAGATCTTCGTGCACCGTCAGCACATGGCCGTCGCTGTCCGATTCGGTAAAAAACGCGTGCGGCACCGAGGGTGGGGTGAGGACAAACAGCGGCGCCTGCACCGAGTAACGGTGATCGTCCAGCTGGAGCTCGATCTGCCCGGTATCAAGAAAGTGCATCTGAAAATAGTGGTCGTGGCGATGGGCCTGCATATCGCGGCCAAAAAAGGCCGCCATGCGGGCAAACGACTGGTAATGCACATCGTCCGTACCCAGACTCTCGTCGTACTCTTTGCTGATGTCGATATTGGCGATCGGGCTCTGGCACATAACAACTCCTCAGTGGATCTTCTGCGCTGCCATGTCCGGCGCACTTTCCCGGCTCTCCTGGCGGGTCATCGGAATACGCGTCAGCACCAGCGCGCCCGCCACCAGCAGCCCGGCCACGAACCACAGCCCGGAGCTGAAGCTGCCGGTTGCGTCGCGCAGGATGCCGATCAACAGCGGACTGACGGCAGAGCCGACGTTGCCGATGGCGTTGATCACCGCCAGCGCCACGGCGCGGGACTGCAGGCTAATAACCTGATCCGGGGTGGTCCAGAAGATCGCCATGGCGGTAAAGGATCCGGTTGAGGCCATAATGATGCCAAGCAGCTGGATCAGGCTGTGATCGGTCGCCGAGGCCAGCATCCATCCCGCCGCCGCAAACAGGTACGGCAGGATGGTGTGCTTTTTTCGCTCTTTCAGCCTGTCGGAGCGACGGCTCCACCAGATCATCCCGAGAATGGTACAAAACTGCGGGATCGCCGCCAGCAGGCCAATCACGATATTGCTGCTGCCGGTGTTAAAGCTCTGCAGGATCTGCGGGGTCCAGATGTTGATGGCGCTGAGCGTGTTGGTCAGGCAGAAATAGGCTAGCGTGTAGAGCAGCACCGCCGGGGTTAATACCTCGCGAAGCGTCGAGCGCGGGGTGGCGGCGTGGGCGATGGCGTTCTCCTGCTCGCGGGCGATCATCGCTTTCAGGGTCTGTTTCTCTTCGTCATCCAGCCAGGTGGCCTGATCCGGCGTGTCGTTGAGGAAGAACCAGGTCACCACGCCGAGCACCACCGACGGCAGCCCCTCCAGCAGGAACAGCCACTGCCAGCCCTTCAGGTTCCACAGGCCATCCATCGCCAGAATGTAGCCGGAGAGGATCGAGCCCAGCATCATGGTCACCGGCATGGCGATCATAAACAGCGCGTTGGCGCGGGCGCGGTGATAAGCGGGGAACCACCAGGTGAGATAGACCAGGATCCCCGGCAGGAAACCGGCTTCGGCAATGCCCACCAGCATGCGCAGCACGTAGAGGGTCTCCGGGCTGGTGGCGAACATGGTGCAGGTCGAGGCGATGCCCCATACCACCATGATCCCGGCGATCCAGCGGCGGGCGCCGATCTTCGCCAGCATGATGTTGCTGGGGATCCCGCATAGCACGTAGGTGACGTAAAACAGGGTGGCGGCCAGGCCAAACATGGTAGAGGTGAGGCCCAGATCCTTGCCCATCGTCAGCCCGGCGAAGCCGATGTTGATGCGGTCGAGGAACGAAAAGACAAACAGAATAAAAAGAAACACGATCAAACGACGAAAAAGCTTATTAATGACGCGGTGTTCAACCGCTTTTTTATTATCAGGGTGCAGGGTAGAGGGGGTCATGGTGCGCTCCAGATCGTTCAGTAGACGGATTTATTGTTATTCACTGACGTAACCGGTTTATCGATAAAGCGTGCCGCCAGCGCTTCGGCGCTGCGGGCGAGCAGGGTGGTGTCCACCCCGACGGCGACAAACAGCGCCCCGAGTTCGAGGTAGCGTTTTGCCAGCGGTTCGTTCGCCATCAGGATGCCGGGCGCTTTGCCCGCGGCCCGGATCTGCGCGATGGCCTGTTCAATGGCGGCCTGCACCTCCGGGTGCTGCGGGTTGCCGGCAAACCCCATGTCGGCGCTGAGATCCGCCGGGCCGATAAACACGCCATCCACCCCGTCAACGTCCAGGATCTGCGGCAGGTTTTTCAGCGCCTCGCGGGTTTCAATTTGCACCAGCACGCACATTTCGTCGTTGGCCTGCTGCAGATAATCCGGAATGCGGTTCCAGCGCGAGGCGCGGGCCAGGGCGCTGCCGACGCCACGAATGCCCGCAGGCGGGTAGCGCGTCGAGCGCACCGCCAGCCGCGCTTCGTCGGCGTTCTGCACCATCGGCACCAGCAGGGTTTGCGCCCCCACGTCCAGCAGCTGTTTGATCTGCACCGGATCGTTCCACGACGGGCGTACCACCGGCTGGCTGGGGTAGGGGGCGATAGCCTGCAGCTGGGTCAGGACGGTCTGCACGCTGTTGGGGGCATGCTCGCCGTCGATCAGCAGCCAGTCGAAACCGGCGCCCGCCAGCAGCTCGGCGCTGTAGCTGCTGGTGAGTCCCAGCCATAAGCCGATCTGCGGTTGGCCTGCCTTCAGCGCCGCCTTGAATGCGTTTTCCATGTATGTCTCCTTACACAAAGCGGCAGCTGATGGAGCCCATGTTGCCGTAATCGACGTGGAAGGTGTCGCCCTTGCTCGCCGGGACCGGGCGGGTAAAGGAGCCGCCAAGAATGA
This sequence comes from Leclercia adecarboxylata, assembly GCF_035787115.1. Taxonomy (GTDB): domain Bacteria; phylum Pseudomonadota; class Gammaproteobacteria; order Enterobacterales; family Enterobacteriaceae; genus Enterobacter; species Enterobacter adecarboxylatus_E. Next base: position 389,412 of record NZ_JALKTL010000003.1, read on the forward strand.
TCTGCCCGGGTTCCAGCTGCACGTCGTAAGGCGCCAGCTTGTTCGCCAGCCACGCCACGCCGTTGGCCGGGTGGTTGAGCACGCCTGCGGCGACGCCGGTCTCCTCGATCACGCCGTTGCGATAGAGCAGGGCGGAGATCCAGCGCAGATCCAGCTCGTCCGGGCGGATCGGGCGGCCGCCGAGGATCACCCCGGCGTTGGCGGCGTTATCGGAGATGGTGTCAAACACCTTGCGCGGGCGCTGGGTCTCGGGATCGATGTTGTGGCAGCGGGCGTCGATCAGCTCCAGGGCCGGGATCACGTAATCCGTGGCGTTATAGACGTCGAACATCGTGCAGTTCGGGCCGCGCAGCGGTTTGGCCAGCACGAAGGCCAGCTCCACTTCAATGCGCGGAACGATAAAGCGATCGGTGGGGATATCACTGCCGTCGTGGAAGAACATGTCGTCGAGCAGGGCGCCGTAGTCCGGCTCGCTGATCTGCGAGCTGGCCTGCATCGCTTTTGAGGTCAGGCCGATTTTGTGGCCTTTCAGCACCCGGCCTTCGGCGATCTTCAGGTTCACCCATTCGCGCTGCACGGCGTAGGCGTCGTCGATGGTGATCTGCGGGTAATCCAGCGAGATCGCGCGGATCTGCTCCCGGGTCTGTTCCGCCTGATGCAGCCGATGGGCGATCAGGGTATGGGTGTGTTTATCGAGCATGGCGATATCCTGTTTTTGCCGGGTGAGGCGTCGTGTTTGTTTTCTCCCTCTCCCTGTGGGAGAGGGCCGGGGTGAGGGGATCGGGCCGCAGAGATATCCCCTCACCCTAACCCTCTCCCCAAAGGGGCGAGGGGACTGGCCGTGCCGGTATTATTTAAATAACGCGTGCACGTTGTTCTGTTTGAAGTTCAGCGTCGGGTGCAGCTCGTCGATTTCAAACGACAGCGCCAGGTAACGCGCCGCCATCAGCCCGGCGAAATGGTCTTTAATCAACGCAAACAGCATCTCTCCCACCTGCTGACGGCTCTCCAGGCTGCGGCCGGCGCCGATTTTCAGCGTCATATGCACAAAGGCGTAGTCATGCTTACCGTCGGCCATCTGCCAGGTATCCACCCAGTGCGCGCGGCTGCGGATCCCGCCGAGGGGGAAGATCCCGGTGGCGGCCAGCGCCTCGTTGACGCGGGCAAACAGGCCCGGCAGATCCGCCTGCTCGCGGATGTTCTCGGTACATTCGACAATAAAGTGCGGCATGGGGCGTCCTTATGCGGGCAGAGGAAAAACGGCGTTAACCTGACCGGTGCCGGAACTCGGGAACAGTTCGGTGAGGAACTCCACCCTGCCGTCGTATTTGTCCCAGCCGAGCATGCCCAGCAGCATCACCGTGTCGTGCATGTTGCCTTCGCCGTAGCAGTAGTCGGCGTACTCCGGCAGCATGCTGCAAAACTCTTTGAACTGGCCCTCGCGCCACAGCTTCACCACCCGCTCGTCCATCTGGCGGTCGAACTCGCGGGTGTAGCTGTTCATTCCCTCTTCGGCGCGCTGGTCGTCAATGAAGCGGTGCGACAGCGAACCGCTGGCGAGCACCGCCACGGTGCCGTCATATTTCTCAATTGCGCTGAGGATGGCCTCGCCCAGTTTGCGGCTGTCGGCAAAGTCATGCACGGTGCAGAAGGCGGAAATCGACACCACTTTGAAGTGCTTATCCGCGTTCATGTAGCGCATCGGCACCAGGGTGCCGTACTCCAGCTTCAGGCTCGGGATGTTGTGCGCTTTGGCGCGCACGCCCTTTGCCACCGCTTCGTCGGCGATGAGCTGGCCCAGCTCGGGGTTGCCGTTGTAGTCGTAGGTCATGTCGCGGATAAAATGCGGCAGCTCGTTGCTGGTGTAGATGCCTTTAAAATGGTCCGCACAGTTGATGTGATAGGCGCTGTTCACCAGCCAGTGGGTATCGAAAACGATGATGGTATCGACGCCCATCTCGCGACAGCGCTTACCGATCTCTTTATGACCGTCGATGGCCCCCTGACGGCAGCCAAAGTTTTTGCCGGGGATCTCAGAGAGATACATCGACGGAACGTGAGTGATTTTTGCTGCTAACGCTAACTTGCCCATTTCACACCCCCCATTTCGGGATCGGATGGTCGCCCATTGAGATACAGACGTTTTTCATTTCGGCGAACACTTCAAAGCTGTACTCACCGCCTTCGCGTCCGGTGCCGGAAGCCTTCACGCCGCCAAACGGCTGGCGCAGGTCGCGCACGTTCTGGGTGTTCACGAACACCATGCCCGCTTCGATCCCACGTGCCAGACGCAGCACTTTGCTGACGTCCTGGGTCCAGATGTACGACGCCAGGCCGTACTCCACGTCGTTGGCCAGACGCAGCCCTTCCGCTTCATCCTTAAACGGCAGCAGGCAGGCCACCGGGCCGAAGATCTCCTCCTGGGCCACGCGCATGCGGTTATCGACATCCGCCAGCACCGTCGGGCGCAGGAAGTTGCCGCCGCGCAGGTGCGCAGGCAGGTCGGTCGGTTTGTCCGGGCCGCCCGCCAGCAGGGTGGCGCCCTCTTCAATACCAAGGCGGATATAGCCGGAGACTTTCTCCCAGTGTTGCTGGCTGATAAGCGCCCCGACCTGGGTGTTCGGATCCGTCGGATCGCCCACCCGCAGGCGGTTGGCGCGCTCGGCAAAGCGCTTCACGAACTCCGGGTAGATGCTCTGCTGAATAAAGATGCGTGAGCCGGCGGTGCAGCGTTCGCCGTTGATGGAGAAAATGGTGAACAGGGCGGCATCCAGCGCGCGTTCGATATCGGCATCTTCAAAAATCAGCACCGGGGATTTGCCGCCCAGCTCCATGGAATACTTCTTCAGCCCGGCGTTTTTCATGATGTTGTGCCCGGTGGCGGTGCCGCCGGTGAACGACACGGCGCGCACGTCGTGATGGCGCACCAGCGCGTCGCCCGCCGTGGCGCCGTAGCCCTGCACCACGTTCAGCACGCCCGCCGGAATACCCGCCTCCAGCGCCAGCTCGCCTAAGCGGTCAGCGGTTAACGGCGACAGCTCCGACATCTTAAGCACCGCGGTATTGCCCAGCGCCAGGCAGGGCGCGACCTTCCAGGTGGCGGTCATAAAGGGCACGTTCCACGGCGACACCAGGGCGCACACCCCTACCGGCTGCACCAGGGTGTAGTTGAGCATTTTGTCGTCGACCGGGTAGGTCTTGCCGTTCATCTGCTGGCACACCTCGGCAAAGAACTCGAAGTTGTGCGAGGCGCGGGGAATGAGCACGTTTTTGGTCTGGTGGATCGGCAGACCGGTGTCGGCGGTCTCCATGGCGGCGATATCCGGCACGTTTTCGTCAATCAGCTCGCCCAGACGGCGCATCAGGCGCGCGCGCTCTTTCATCGGCAGGTTGGCCCATTTCGGGAACGCCGCTTTTGCCGCCTCTATCGCCTGGTTGATCTCCTCTGCGCCGCCGGAGGCCACCTCCGCCAGCACCTCGCCGGTGGCCGGGTTGGTGGTGTGGAAGTAGTCGTTACCCGCCACGTTTTTGCCGTTGATCCAGTGGTTAATCTTTTTCATTACTTTGCCTCCTCGCTGACAATCCGGTTGACCAGACGGCCAACGCCTTCCACTTCCACCACCACTTCATCGCCCGGGCGCACGTCGGCCAGCCCTTTCGGCGTGCCGGTGGCGATCATGTCTCCCGGTTGCAGGGTCATAAATTCGCTTAAGTACGCAATCAGGAACGGGATGCTGAAGATCAGATCCGCCGTGGTCCCTTGCTGGCGCAGTTCGCCGTTCACGAAGGTGCGCAGGGTGAGGTTGTGCGGATCGGGGATCGCCGCTTCCGGCACGATGTTGGGAGAAATGGGCGTTAATCCGTCGCGGCTTTTCACCCGCAGGTTGGGGCGGTAGTAGTTTTCCAGGTAGTCGCGGATGGCGTAGTCATTGCAGACCGTATAGCCCGCCACGTAATCCATCGCCTCAGCTTCACTGACCTTACGCGCGGTTTTACCCATGACCACCACCAGCTCCGCCTCGTAATGCATGTATTCAACGTTGTCCGGGCGTACCGAGGTCTGGTTGTCGCCGTTGAAGGTGTTCGGCGCTTTGATAAAGACCAGCGGTTCGGTGGGTGGCCTGAAGTCCAGCTCGCTGGCGTGATCGGCATAGTTCAGGCCAAGGGCAAAGAGCGTGGGGTGAGGGTGGGCACCCTGAACGACGGCGACGTCGCGTTCCTCGACCACCGGGTTTTCCAGCGCCGGGAAACCTTCTGCCAGAATGCGCACGCGATCGCCAGGCTGGAGCGGCACGCGCGAGTGCGGGGTGCCGAGCAGGATCGCGTCGCCGGGGTTAAGCGTTGCAAACTCGCTCAGGGCGCTCAGCAGTTCAGCGGCGTTACGCTGGAGATCGGCGGTGTTCCAGTGGTCTGCTTCGCGACCGTTGATCTCGGTGATGATGGTCAGGTTATCCACGTTGTCGACGGTGGCGAGTTCACCCAGCGGACAAAATCCGTCCCGGCATTTGGCTTTGATCGCCGGGCGGTAGAAGCTCTCTTCCGGCAGGCTGACCTCGTTGGCCAGCGCGTAACCGGCGATGTACTCTGCCGCCTCGTCCGGGCGAACGCGGGTCGCGGTTTTGCCGACAATTAACGCCACCGTCGCGCCGCTCAGCACCTGTTCCCCGTCGGGGTACGGAATGGCATCGCCAGCGCGGATCAGGGTATTGCGTGGTTTGATAAACCAGACGGCGGTTTTTGGCGGCGTGTTGTAAGGGGGTTGGTTAAATGCGTCGCGCCAGGCGTCGAGCTGGCTGCGGTGATTGAGCGCCACCGCGAAAACAGTACCTTTCATTCCTTTCTCCTCTGGCCCGCATACCGGGTTTTGAGTTCATTAATATGTTAATGAATAGGTTTTAGCCCCTCGCTATGCGTTTGGCAAACGGAAGTAAATAATTTGTGATATTGATAACAATAAATTCACAATAAAATAATGTTGTCTTTATAAATCAATGGATTATGTTTTTTATGTGATTTCTGTTAGACTTTTTTACCGCGCTGCTGGTGCGCGGACGCAGCGTTATGCATTGATTGTTTTGTTATTAATGATATTGAGGTGGGAGCGCCATGCACGACTCGTTAACTATCGCACTACTCCAGGCGCGGGAAACCGCGATGACCTTTTTTCGCCCGATAATCAAGCAGCACAATCTGACGGAGCAGCAGTGGCGGATCGTGCGCGTGCTGGCGGAACATCCGTCGATGGATTTTCATGACCTGGCGTTTCGCACCTGCATTCTGCGTCCGAGCCTGACCGGGATTTTGACGCGCATGGAGCGCGACGGGCTGGTGCTGCGCTTAAAGCCGCTCAACGACCAGCGCAAGCTGTACGTGTCCCTCACCAGAGAGGGCACCACGCTGTATGAACGCGCCCAGGCGCAGGTGGAAGAGGCCTATCGGCAGATTGAGGCGCGCTACACGCCGGAGAAAATGCAGCAGCTGACGGCGCTGCTGCAGGCGTTTATTGCGCTGGGTGATGGGCAGGCTGCCAGCCAGGAAGAGGAGTAGATCTCTGCATTCATCAACACAATTTCCGTAAAGTTTTCCTTTTCCAGGCCGAAAATTCTGTACCTGTCTGGTGGAATGAGAACTCATGTTAAATCGTATCAAGATTGTTACCAGCTTATTGTTGGTATTAGTAATTTTTGGCCTTTTACAGCTCACATCCGGTGGTCTTTTCTTTAATGCCCTGAAGCATGACAAAGAAAACTTCACCGTTCTGCAAACCATTCGTCAGCAACAGTCCACGCTTAACGGCAGTTGGGTAGCGTTGCTGCAAACCCGTAACACCCTGAACCGCGCGGGTATCCGCTACATGATGGATCAGAACAATATCGGCAGCGGCGCGACCGTGAACGATCTGATGCAGATTGCTGCGGCTTCCCTGAAGCAGGCGGAAAAGAACTGGGCGGATTACCAGGCTCTGCCGCGGGATCCGCGTCAGAGTGAAGGCGCCGCGCTGGAAATCAAGCGCACCTACGATATTTATCACGGTGCGCTGGCGGAGCTGATCCAGCTGCTGGGGGCAGGCAAGATCAACGAGTTCTTCGATCAGCCGACCCAGAGCTACCAGGACAGCTTTGAAAAAGAGTACGTCAACTATCTGCAGCAGAACGACCATCTGTACCAGACCGCCGTGGATGACAGCAACAGCTCTTACAGCCAGGCTATCTGGATCCTGTTAAGCGTGCTGATCCTGGTGCTGGTGGTGATTGTCGGCGTCTGGCTGGGCATCCGCCACGCGCTTATTTCTCCGCTGAACCGTCTGACCGACAGCATTCGCCATATCGCCGGCGGCGACCTGGTGAAACGCATCGAGGTGGAAGGCTCTAACGAGATGGGCCAGCTGGCCGATACGCTGCGCCATATGCAGGCTGAACTGATGCGTACCGTCGGCGACGTGCGTAACGGCGCTAACGCCATCTACAGCGGTGCAAGCGAAATCTCCATGGGTAACAACGATCTCTCCTCCCGTACCGAGCAGCAGGCGGCCTCGCTGGAAGAGACCGCCGCCAGCATGGAAGAGCTGACCGCCACCGTGAAGCAGAACGCCGAAAACGCCCGTCAGGCGAGCCATCTGGCGCTGAGCGCGTCCGAGACCGCGCAGAAAGGCGGTAAAGTGGTGGATAACGTGGTGCAAACCATGCGCGACATCGCCGGCAGTTCGCAGAAGATTGCCGACATCATCAGCGTGATTGACGGTATCGCCTTCCAGACCAACATCCTGGCGCTGAACGCGGCGGTAGAAGCGGCGCGTGCCGGTGAACAGGGTCGTGGTTTTGCGGTGGTAGCCGGTGAAGTCCGTAACCTGGCGCAGCGCAGCGCCCAGGCCGCTCGCGAAATTAAGAGCCTGATTGAAGACTCCGTCGGTCGCGTTGAAGTGGGCTCCACGCTGGTGGAAAGCGCCGGTGAGACCATGGGCGAAATCGTCAGCGCGGTGACCCGTGTGACCGACATCATGGGTGAAATCGCCTCTGCCTCTGACGAGCAGAGCCGCGGTATCGACCAGGTGGGTCTGGCGGTGGCCGAGATGGATCGCGTGACCCAGCAGAACGCCTCGCTGGTGCAGGAATCTGCGGCGGCAGCGGCAGCGCTGGAAGAGCAGGCGAGCCGCCTGACGCAGGCGGTGGCGGTGTTCCGTATTCAGCAGGAGCAGCAGAATGCCCGTGCGCACGCGGCGGTGAAAACCGTGGTGTCGCCGGTGACGACGCGTAAAGCGGTCGTTGCCGACAGCGGCGATAACTGGGAAACCTTCTGATGTAAAAAGCGCCCTGTTCAGGCAGGGCGCTGTTTTTGCCGGGTAAGCGTAGCGCCACCCGGCAATACCACTTACTGCTGACGCGGATCGTCAATGGGTTTCCGTACCAGCACAATATACGCCAGCGCCCCCAGCGCCGTGACGCAGCCGCAGATGATCAGCGCCAGGCGGAACGAGTGGGTGGTGTCGACGATAAACCCGGTGACAATCGGCGCAAACGAGGCGCAGATAAAACTGGCGAAGTTCTGAATGCTGCCCACCGAGGCGGTCATACGTGATGCCACGGCGACGTGGATCAACCCCCAGCACGACGTTCCCGCAAAATGGATGCAGAACAGCGCCATCCCAATCAGCAGTACCGCACTCATGGCCGTTGTGGCCTCTGGCACCACAAAGGTGAAGGCCGCTGAACAGAGCATCCCGCTGATAATACAAAGCTTACGGCTACGCACTGGCGCGATCCCGCGTTTGACCAGCGCGTCGGTGGTGAAGCCGTTTACCAGCATTCCGGCCGCACCAAACAGAAACGGAATGGCCGCCATCAGGCCAGTACTTTTCAGATCCAGGCTATAGGCCGTTTGCAGATAGCCCGGCAGCCAGGCCAGATAAAGCCATGCGGTGTAGTTGATGCCGCTGAAGCCCAGCATCATCCCCCACATGGTGCGGTTGCGAAACAGACTACGCCATTCAGCGAAACTCAGCGGATCGCGGCGAGTGTTGACGCTGCCGGCATTCAGGTACGCCTGCTCGACGCCGCTCAGCGCCAGCTCCTCGCGGTTGCGATAGAGCATATACCAGCCAATCGCGAGGAAAATGCCCAGCACGCCGATGGTGATAAACATGCCGCGCCAGCCCATCACCAGCATCATTGCCGCCAGCAGCGGCGGGCTGATAGCCACGCCGATGGTCGAAGCGGCGTTAAAAAAGCCCATCGGACGGCCACGCTCTTTGATGTTGAACCAGTCGTTGATTACCTTTACGCCACAGGGGTTCATCGGCGCTTCGCCAATCCCCATCCCGATGCGCACCAGCACAAACTGGGTAAAGCTGTGTACCATCCCGGACAGCGCCTGGAACAGCGACCAGACAAACATCCCCAGCCCCAGCATCAGCCGCGGGCCTTTGCGATCCAGCAGCGGGCCGCAGGGCAGCTGGGCGATACCATACGCCAGCGAGAAGACCGACAGCAGGGCACCAATCTCGGTAGCGCTGAGACCCAGCTCCTCGCGAATGGTGAGATTCGCTACCGACAGCGAGCTGCGATCGAGGTAATTAATCACCGCGGCAAAAAATAATAACAGCATTGCCGTCGTCTGGATGCGCTTAATACGTGCCGAGCGCTGAATAGACCCTACAGGCGGCAGGGAAATATCCACCGTTTGCTCTTTGTCGAAGGTGGTCTGCGGGTCGAGGGTTATATTGCTTTTTTCCACGCCGGACTCCTGAATAATTTAACGTTAATCTCTCATGTATTTATTTGAGAAATATTCATAACGACAAGTGATGGAATAATTGCATTCATCACTCCTCACCAAAAACAACAACCAATAAGTCGACTTCTGGTGAGCATAGGCAGGCGCAATTTTCCCGCCCGGGCCTTTTTACGGAAGCGTGCTGTCGTTAAAGATTTGCTGTTTTTAATCGGTACTTAATAAAAGACCGTCGCGCTCTGATTAATGGAGCGGATCATCGACTGCTTGGCGGTATGCAGGTGATTACGCATTGCCAGATTGGCATCCAGATCGTTGCGGCAGATTAGCGCGCTGAGAATGGTCATGTGCTCATCGATGGCGATAATATTGCGCTGCTTGAGATCGCTCTCGTCCCACTGGTAGTGGAAATGGAAGATGAACGAGATGATCTCCAGCGACTGGTTGAAAAAGATATTGTTGGCGGCGGAGAGCAGCAGAGAATGGAAGTCGCGATCCAGGCGCGAGAACTGACGGAAACTGTCGCCGATGCTGTCGCGCAGGGCACGATGTTCCTCCAGCAGGGTCCTGGCCCGTAGCCAGCGCGGGTCGCTGTCAGGCAGGTTGAGAAAATGCTGCAGGGCATGGGTTTCCAGCATTTCGCGCAGCTCGAACAGCTGTTCGGCCCACGACTGGTCGAACTGCTTCATCCGCCACTGGCCGCGTTTTTCACTCTCGATCAGGTTGTAGCGGCTGAATTTAAGTAAGTACTCCCTCACCACCACGGGGCTGACGCCCGCCGTCCGCGCCAGCTCCAGCTCGGAAAAGGCCTCCCCGGCGCGCAGTATGCGCTGGTTAATCATGGCTAAAAAACTCTGCTCAAAAAGCCGGGTCTGCTCCGCCAGCGGCGCGACCTCACAGCTAAAGCCATCACTGGCGTCGGGCTTGCGGGCAATCACATAGTCATTGTTCACCCGCGTCAGCACGCCACAGTCGCAGAGGTGGGCCTGGATGTGGCGCACGGTGGTGCGACTGATGTTATACATCTCCGCCAGCGCGCTTTGTGAGGGCAGCGGCGACGGGATGTGGCCCCTTGCCATATCGTCGATGACCTGGTTAATCACGTTATGACGCAAATTTTGCGAACGACTCATGTACGATTCCTTATGGCAGAGAAGGGGGCATTAAAACCCTATTTAAAACGGCTTTATGCGCGGCAATTCACAAATCCATTTATTGCCCACCCGTTATTTTCCATTTTCATCAATATCTGAAACGACAAAAGAACGGGAGAGCGAAAAGATGACGACGATGAATACGCTGGTGTGCAAGGAGCCAAAAAAATTAATTTGGGAGACGCGGGCGATCCCATCTCCCCGGGATGACGAAGCGCTGATAAAAATAAAAACCGTGGGCATATGTGGAACCGATATACATGCCTGGGGCGGCAATCAGCCTTTTTTTAATTATCCCCGGGTGCTTGGGCATGAAATATGCGGAGAGGTTGTCAGGCCAGGAAAAAATATCCGCACGCTGCATCAGGGCCAGCAGGTGGCGGTTATTCCCTACGTGGCCTGCCAGCAGTGTCCGGCCTGCCTGAGCGGTAAAACGAACTGCTGCGAGGCCATCTCGGTGATCGGCGTGCATCAGGACGGCGGGTTTAGTGAGTATCTGTCGGTGCCGGTCAGCAACCTGCTGCCCGCAGACGGGATCGACCCCGAGGCGGCGGCTCTCATTGAGCCGTTTGCGATAAGCGCACATGCGGTACGCCGGGCGGCCATTCAGCCGGGAGAGCAACTGCTGGTGGTGGGCGCCGGGCCGATTGGACTGGGGGTGGCGGCCATTGCCCATGCAGATGGCGCCCAGGTGGTGGTTGCCGATACCAGCCCCGCCCGACGAGAGCATGTGCAGCGCTGTCTGGGCGTGCACACGCTCGATCCCTCGGCGGCCGATTTTACCGACCAGCTGCGGGCGCAATATAGCGGAGCCCTGGCGCAAAAGGTGATTGATGCCACCGGCAATCCGCAGGCGATGAACAATACCGTCAGCCTGATCCGCCACGGCGGCACCATTGTCTTTGTCGGGCTGCACAAGGGGAATCTGCAGTTCTCCGATCCGGAGTTTCATAAAAAAGAGACCACCATAATGGGGAGCCGCAACGCCACCGGGGAGGATTTTGCCAAAGTCGGACGGCTGATGGCCGAAGGAAAACTGACGGCGGAAATGATGCTGACCCATCGCTATCTCTTTCGCGAGCTGGCGGAGACTTACGAGCCAGAGGTGATTAATAATCGTGGTCTGATTAAAGGCGTGATTGCGTTTTAAGTCTTGCCATGCAGCGCCCGGGGAAAGGTGGGGCGCTGTTTTTTTATTGCGAAGCGGGAGAGGCGGGCCTCTCCCGGACTTAACCTTCCGCGTTAACGACTTTGATTTCCACCATACCGATCCCAAGCTGGCGCGGAGAGTGGCCGAGAATATTCCCCTCGTTAGTGGACTCCGGCGCAGGCGGGACAATCACCAGCGTGCTGCTGCGCGATGGATTGTCGAAATGCAGCGTCGTGGTGGTAACTTCTTTCCCCAGCGTCAGGGTTTGCTCTTTATCGCCAATGCGCACCGGAACCGGCTTGTTGACGTTCGGCCCCCAGGCTTTGGCGGTGATCACCAGGTCAAATTTCGCCGGCAGCGGCTGGTTATATTCGATCTTCACCTCATTACCCAGCTGGGCGTTTGACCAGCGTCCCCAGGATTCGGGGCGGGAAATGCCGCTGAACTGCTTCACCTCTTCTGGCGCACCGGCCACGTTAAAGACAAAGCTGTCGGCCTTGTAGCGAATATCGTTGTCAGACACTTTCAGCATATCGACGTTGCGCTTATAGCGATCGGTGCTGATCACCGTATCCTTAAACGCCGTCTTGCCCTTCCACTGCGCTTTATCAACATGCTGCACGCTCTGTTCGCCGCCCAGTTGGCCCTGAGAAACGCACCAGTCGGTAGAGAGCGCCAGCGGCTGCGACCAGAGCTGACCCATTTTGTAGCAGCGATCGACCCAGACGAAGTTATCCCGCGGGGCAAAGTCCGCCAGCTGGTAGCGCAGCGGGGCTGAGTATTCGCTTTCCGGCAGCGGTTCAACCCGCTTATCAGAGACGCGCAGCAGCAGCGGCAGCCGGAAATGGCTGCCGGAGAAGGCGATCATGTTTTTCTGGCTGTCGATGGTGAAGTCTTTCAGCTCTTTCGGGAAGTTCCACAGACGAATGACGTCCGGTTTCCACGCCAGCACTTTTTCCTTTATGTTGAGGAACACCTCGGACAGCGACTGCCCGGAGAGGCTGCTGCGGCCAAGGCCGATAAAGTTGTCCCCGCCGAGGATATCCAGCACCGTGGCGCCGTTATCCATGGTGTTGCGCTTCACGGCCATCACCTCCTGCTGCGGCTTATCGCCACGCAGGATAAAGAACAGGTTGCTGCGATCCTGCTTGTTCAGCGCATCCCAGGCGGTGTTTTTCATTGCCAGATGGTCGGAAGAGACCACAATCACCGTGTTTTTAAAGTACGGCGAGGCTTTGATTTTTTCGATCAGCGCCGCGATATGCTCCTGGCTGCAGCCTACCGCGCTGAAGGACTGATTAGGTTTGCCGTCAATGGCATAGCTCTTGCGCTGACAGGTGCGGGAGATAAAGCCGTCCGGGTGGTGCGTGTCCACCGTCAGGGCAAACAGGGAGAAGCGTTTGCCGGACTTTGACAGCTCCTCAAATTTTTTCCAGGTTTCATCCAGCACCGTATCGTCGTAAAAACCCCAGTCGTTGCGGTAGGCCGGGTCGGCAACGAGGGTTTTTAACTCCTCAGCGCCATACAGGTGATCGAAGCCGTGGGATTTGAGGAACACGTCTTTGCCGGCAAAGCGCAGGTTGGCCCCCTGCATGAAATAGTTCTGGTAGCCGGAATTTTTCAGAATATCGCCGAGGCAGATATTCTGCGGGAAGAAGCTGGAGACCGACGCCGAGGCGTTGCCTTCAAACGGCGCGAACAGCGGAATGCCGCACTGGGAGGCAACCATCCCGGCGATGGTATAGTCGGTACCGGGCAGCTGCGCCGTGTGGCTGAAATCGATCCCTGCGTTTTTGATGGCGCCCAGTTCCGGGGCAAGATCCGGGAAAGCGTCATTATTAAAATAGGTCCGCTCCAGGCTTTCGCCATAGATATAGACCAGATTGAGCTGCGGATTTGGAATCGTTTTGCCCGGCTCTTTGTAATACGCCGCAAAATCAGGATCGCCATCGCGGGATTGCGATTTCACCAGCTCGGTGATCTGGTGAAACGCCGGACTGGCATCCACCGAGGCGAGAGCCAGCACCAGCGCCAGCAGGCTGTAGCCGAGATGGTGGGGATGATGGCGACGGCGGCGCAGGATCCAGCCCAGCAGACCGAAAACAACCACCAGCGCAACCACCACGCCCACTCCAGGAAGTATGTACTTACTAACTCCGGCGCCGGTCAGGCTGTTGGTCAGGGTATAGAGGACGGCATCGTTAATGCCATCGCCGGTAAAGTAGTCACTGGCATAGAGAGTAATGTTCAATACGACAAAAAGCCCCAGCACCAGAAGGGTAGCGGCAAACCACCAGGTGTTACGACCCGCTTTGCGGGAATAGATAACGACCGAGGCGATAAACAGGGCAACGGAAATAAACTCTGACAACAGCTTATCCTCAATAAAGGCATCCGCCGGTTAGCGGATTAACTGTTTAATTTTTGGGTGATCCAATGTAATGGCGATGCCATCAAGCTGCAATTGTAGTGTCACGGAATTGTGCTGTTGTTAGGATTTGGTTTAGAAAATCGAATGTTTGAACAGCGTCGCTTTTTGCGGGGAGAGGGGGCAGACGCCGCGATAAGGGTCGCGGCGTGTCGGGGATCAGGAGATAAAACTCATCCCCTGTTTCAGGACAAAATCACAGGCCTGGGCTTTAACCTTTTTCGCCAGCGGCGAGTTGCCGATGGTTTCCAGATTCAGCTGCTCGCCGTTGTTGGCATTCAGCAGCCCCTGGATCCCTTCCAGATAGTTGGTGTCCTGCTGCTGCTCTTCCTGGGTTTCCAGCCCCAGTTTACCCAGCACCTGATTTTTAATCGTGGTGGCATCGGTCATTGAAGCCAGCTTCTCTTTAGCGCAGTACTCGAGGATCCCGGCTGCGTTATTCATGTTGCTGGCGGAGAGCGACTGGGTGCCGCTGCTCAGCAGGCCGGTCAGCGCGGAGGCGGACAGGCCGCCGTTCTGAGAAGAGGTGCTGCCGGCGCTGAGCTGGCTGGCGGCGCTGTTAAGCGTATCCTGCCAGGAGGAGGCCGCCTGTGCTGCACCCGTCACCAGCAGGGCGCTGACTGCGGCGCTGAGAAGAAAATGTGTTTTCATAATACCTACTCTGTCGATGGCCCGCCGGGGCGGAGTGGCAGCCAGTATAAACCTCGCGACAGCGCACGACTTGGGTAAATATCCTAATACTCTTTGCCGGTGACGCGGCTGCGATAGCTTTCCCAGTCAAAAATCACATACAGGCTGTTGCCGAGCTTCATGCGATCCATCACCCGCTCGCCCAGCAGGCGGGTCATCTCCTCAATGTTATGGTTGGTGAGCATGCCGGTAGGGCGCTTCGAGGAGGAGCGGCGATCGACAATCTGGTTGATGATCACTTTTTCATAGCGCGATTCGGTCTGGACCCCAATCTCGTCGATCACCAGCAGATCGACGTTGCTGAGATCGTTCAGCAGCTGCTCTTCGCTGGTCTCCCGGTTGCTGAAAGTATCTTTCATCGCCGACATGATGTCGGCCACGGTGATAATCAGCACCGATTTGCCGCGCAGCAGCAGTTCGTTGCAGATGGCCGCCGCCAGGTGGTTTTTACCGGTGCCCGGCTTGCCGCTAAAGATAAAGCTGGCGATGTTGCCGTCGAACTCTTCGACATACTGGCGCGCCTGTTGCAGAGCCTGGAGCTGCCCCTGCCTTTCCACTTTATAGTTATCGAAGGAGCAGTTTTGATGCAGAGGACGAATACCGGAGCGGTTAAAGGTGCGCTGCATCTTCATGGCGCGGTTCTCCCGTGCCAGCGCCGCCGCGCGGATCTCGCCCTGCTCTTTTTGCCACGCCAGCAGCTCTTCACCGGTGGTAAAGGCCGGTTTGACGTTAGCGGGCATGATCTTTTGCAGACGTTTCATCAGTTCGCCGAACTCTTTCATTTGGCACCTCGGAAGCCGTGGGGGATCTGTTTATCCGGTTCTGAAAAAGTATTCACATCGCGTCTGGCCTGTCCGCCGCTGCTGGCCCGGTTGATCTGCACGCTGCGCGCCAGCTTTTGCTGCCACTGAATATGGTGAAAGACTTTCCCTTCCGCCTGCCAGTACGCGGTAAAGGCGGCCAGCTCTTCCGGGGCGACAGGCTGGGTGAGGGCAATGCCCCACAGCGCCGCCTGGCGCTGGAAATCGGGGTCCGGCTGCCAGCCCTGATACATGGCGAATTTCCCCATCGGCACCGCAACCGGCGCGCTGGTAGGTTCGTCGAAGAATTGGGTATCCAGAGTGACGTCGCTGGTCGGGCGCGACAGGCGCGCTTCGGTTTCCAGCAGCTCGGCCAGACGTTGCGGCGTAATCGCGTAAAAAGCCGGTGCGTTATCGGCAAAAACGGCAACAGTACCGCCTTGCGCCCTGGACAGCACGCCGCGGGGATCGTGCATAAAGGCATCAATGCCAGTGACGCTGGTGGTCAGGATTCTGGAGGACATAACACTTCTCTACTGAATGACTGCGGACGGGATATGAGCTTATGGTAGCACAGAGAGGAGGGGGCAGGCAGGGGTCTGAGACCCGCTCCCTGACCCCCTGAAAAGTCAGGAGATAATATTCAGCGTGACATCAATATTGTTGCGGGTGGCGTTTGAGTACGGGCAGACAATGTGCGCCGCATCGACCAGCTTTTTCGCCTCGGCGGCGTCCATCCCCGGCAGATGGATATTCAGTTTCGCTTCGATACCAAACCCGGTTGGCAGCGGCCCAATGCCCACTTCACCCTCAATAAAGGCGTCCTGCGGCATGGTGATTTTATCGCGCCCGGCAACGAACTTCATGGCGCCGAGAAAACAGGCCGAGTAGCCTGCGGCAAACAGCTGTTCCGGGTTGGTGACCTCTCCGCCCGCGCCGCCCATCTCTTTGGGGACGCCCAGTTTGACATCCAGAACACCGTCGGACGAGGTGGCGCGACCATCACGGCCACCGGTGGCTTTGGCTTTGGCGGTATAGACAACTTTATCTAAAGACATAGTTGGTTCCTTATCTCAGGGTTGTGTGAGCTAAGGACAGGTATAACGCAAGGCAACCTGAACCGCCATTTTTCGGTAGTGCTGGCGCTGAGCCTGTTCATCGGCACCATCTTCAAACAGCAGGGTGAAGGTGTAGCTGTTGGCCACATAGTGGAAGCTGAAGCTGCTGATCAGACGGTGCAGATCCCGGGCGTTGACCGTCTGGTTAAACAGCTGCTTCTCCTTGCCGCGGTTAAGGATGGTTTCCAGCAGATCCAGCGCGCTGCGGTTCACCTGGCGCAATAATGCCGACTGCTGCATAAACCGGCCACGCTGCATGTTCTCCATGCAGATGATGCGGATGTAGTCCGGATGGTCGGCGTGATAGTCAAAAGTGGTTTCCACCAGATGCACCAGCGCTTCCACCGGCGGCATCGCATCAAGGCTGAGCTGCTTTTCACTGGCGCGGATCTGGGTATAGACGTACTCCAGCACCAGCAGGTAGAGGTTCTCTTTGGTTTTAAAGTGATACACCACCATCCGTTTAGTGGTACCCGCTTTCTCGGCGATCTGCTCCATGCGCGCGCCGTTAAGCCCGTACTCGGCGAACAGCGAGAGGGCGCTGAGGAAGATTTTGTCTTTCAGGCGGGATCCGTCGCTGTTTTCTGCGTTTTCGCTGCCAGGGTTAGACACGTCCGTTCCTTATTTAGCCACAGGAGAACAGAGGATTATCGCCACGGCAGCGGGAGAAGACAACTCTCAAACCCGGGGGCGTTTGCGGTAGAGCCACAGGCCGGGGATCGACAGGCCGATAGAGAGGGCGCCGACGATTGACGAGGCCTTCAGGAAGTTGGTCAGCAGCATGATCATCTGCGCTTCGCTGTAGCCGACGTGACTGATTTTCACCGCCGAAATCATCGCGGTGTAGGCGGAAATGCCCGGAAACATCGGAATAACCGCCGCGACGGTAAAGACCTTCGGGTGAGCCAGATACCAGCGCGACCACTGGATCCCAATGCTTCCGACCAGCATTGAGGCCATAAAGGTCGACCATTCGATATTCAGCCCGACGGTCATCATCGTCATGCGTGAGCCGTGGCCGATACCCCCCAGCAGGGCACACCACGGCAGGGCGCGGCGAGGAACGTTAAATACCATGGCAAAACCCACCGCCGGAATGGCCGACAGCAGCATGTCCTGGGCCAGCGCCCACAGAAAATCGATTATGCCCATCCGCGAAGCCCCCATAACGTCATGGCCATCACGACCCCAATACAGGTGGCCAGAGTCAATAAGCTGGCAATCGCCCAGCGCGCAAGGCCGGTATTGATGTGTCCTTTGAACATATCGGCTACGGCATTAATCAGCGGAAAGCCCGGTACCAGCAGCAGCACGCTGGCGGCCATGGCAATAGTGGGAGTGATGGTAAAAGCGGGCAGGCGCAGCAGCAGGCCGGAGACGGTAGTGGCGACGAAAGCGGTAATGCAGAAGTTAATTTGCGGGTGCAAATGGCGGCCTGTCAGCACCTGGCGCACATACATGGCGAGGGTGCTGGCGATAAAGGTCACGATAGCGCCGTCCCAGCCGCCGTTATTGAGCTTGCAGAAACAGGCGCAGGAAAGACCCACCATCAGCACCACCAGCCAGCGCGGATAGCGCAACGGCTTGATCTGGCTGAAGCGTTTTTCAATACCCTGTATATCCAGCAGCTTATGTTCTGCCATGATCACAATGTGCTGCACTTCGGTGACAACGTGCATGTTAATCCCACGATCGTGGTTTTTACGCGTTGAGGTCAGACACTGACCCGCTTTAATGGTGGTCAGCACAATGGCATTGGAGGAGATCGCGCTCTCCACGCTGTCCATACCCAGAGCCAGTCCCAGTCGGGTGGAAAGCTCCTCGACCAGCGCGCTTTCGGCGCCGTGTTGTAATAAAAAAAGGCCGCACTGAATACACAGTCGCGTGACGGCGCGTTGTGAGGTTTGATCTGCCTGCATCTGTTGCCCTGAGGAGAGAGTGGCGGATGGATAGCCGGAATGTCTATTTTTAGCACACAACCCTGTGGCGCTTGCTCTGGGTCAGATCAAGGTTTAGGCAGATTGGTCTCATACTGTTTCACAATATTGGCCAGAATTAATTATGAATTTCAATAGGTTTAATATTTACATATTTATTTATTTTATATTTAGAATATCTAACTTTCTTTTTTTGAAAAGATCAGCGATAAAGCATTAACATTTCGTGCTGGTTTTGCGATATTAACATCGGTTTTGGCGGTGTACAAATTTGTGATATTTATGATGCAGTTGAAAATTGCATTTTCATTTCACTCATCTAATGAAAAAGGAAAACATTACATTTTTACGTCGCCATGTTATTGAAACAGGTAATTAAACTGGATGAAAAACACGGAATGGCCGTATGAATGGATTCGGAACGCAAATGCCGCCAGTGAGCTGTAAAGGCGCAATAATAATTGGAAAATCACCCATAATACAAACCGGTATCGGAAGTATTATGTCACGCTATTTCCCGGACTACGAACGTTCATATTGCCGGTCTCACGAAGAACTCACGCTTCTTCAGTTGCGTCGTGCCGCTGTGATAATCGTTGATATTTCAGGTGAGCAGCAAAATCCGCGTAATATCTGCAATCAATATTACGCATTACAAAATCAGTATCGGAATATTCACTGGATATTTTTGGTTTCTCGGGCATTTTATCCTCTTGCTGTCGAACTCCTGATGCGCCCAGAAAGTACCTTACTTTCCGATATGGAGCCCATCGAAGGCGTGGTGAAGGCGATTCAGGCTGGCAGCGAACATGCCGAACGTATTAGCCAGACGTTATTAAGACCCGAGCCGGAAGATCTTTATGACAATCAGGACGATGTCATGTTGACGTTTTCGGAGCGCAAGGTATTACGCCTGCTTGGTAAAGGCTGGGGAATTAATCAAATCGCCGCCTTACTGAAAAAGAGTAATAAAACGGTAAGCGCGCAAAAGAATAGTGCCATGAGAAGACTCGCCTTAACGAGTAACGCCGAAATGTATGCGTGGATTAACAGCACCAAGGGAATGAAAGAGCTGAGTTTATTCTCTGCCTATGGAGAGCAAGACGAATGGAAAAGAGCGCTACAAAAAGACATATCGCTATCATCGAAAAGTGCATGATGAGTGCTATGGGGCTGAAGCATCTTTTTGCCAGCCCCTCACTGCAGGGTTACGAAGTCCATCTTTTTAATAACATCGCCAGTTTTCAGTCCTCACTTAATTTTGTTCCGTACGCGTCGTTGATTTATTCCCTCTCTGATGAGCGTGAAGAGCGGCGCAACTGCCTGGTCTGCATTAAGGAAATTGCCACCACTCACGGCATGATTCAGCGAATTGTTCTGGCCTCGGATGCGACAGAAGCGAGCCTGATTAATCAGCTTTCGCCGTCACGTCTGCACGGGGTCATTCTCAAATCCGAGACGCTGGACGACCTGCAGGAGCAGTTGAGTAAATTATTGAGCGAGAACCGACGGGTGAATGACAGTCATAACAACCACTGGAATATTCATCGTGGACGGCTGCTGAGCCCGACCGAGCGCGCCATTTTACAATTTATGTCGTGTGGCTTCTCCATTCCGGAAATTGCCACCCGGCTCGATCGCAATATCAAAACTATTCGCGCGCATAAATTTAACGCCATGATTAAGCTCGGTGTACGTTCCGACGTAGGGTTACTGCACGCGGCAGATATCCTGACGCATTTTCCCGTACCGGATCCCCGCACGCCGCGCTTCATTGCTGCGCACTTCTCATAACCCGCGTTAAAAGTCTGCGCCAGAATCGGTCTGGCGCGGGACTTACAGACAAACATCTACCCATGTTGCCTGGGTAAGTTCAGCCATTCTTTCCGGGGAAATGCGCACCGCGCTATGGATCGCACCGGCAGCGGGAAGCACTTCCGCATACTCTCTGAGCGAAATATCGCAATAGACCGCCAGCGGTGTTTCCAGCCCGAACGGGCACACGCCACCGACAGGATGCCCTGTTACCGTCACCACCTCGTCGCTGCTCAGCATCCGGGCTTTTGCTCCAAAGGTCTGCTTCAGCTTTTTGTTATCAAGCCGGGCATCGCCTTTGGCGACTACGAGGATCACCTCATCTTTAACTTTCAGCGACAGCGTTTTTGCTATCTGACCAGGCGCAACGTTATGGGCCTCAGCAGCCAGCGCAACGGTAGCGGTACTCTGACCGAGCTCGATAACTTCAACATCCGGGGCGTGGTCAGCAAAAAATTGGCGCACAGACTGCAAACTCATTGTTTCCTCCAGAAAAATACTCTGCGTAATCTGTCATAAGAAATTATGCGCTGTAAATATTTCCTAAGTCACACACTTCTGATATCAGCGATTTCTGGATCCTCTTCACAATCACGGAAACCGGTTACAGTAACCGGTTGCAGACGGTGGTGTGGAGATTAATACTGATTACGTCATTTCCCCTGTATCCAATAATAAGAGTCGATTATGAAACCTATCCGTTTGAGCAGTACCGCTGGTAAACGAACCAGCAAGGTGGTGAAAGTGGTATATGGAACACCGTCCGGCGTGACAGCGCCCGAAACGATCGTCTGACAGGAGAGCCGTTATGTCTGCCAACCATGCTGCGTTTAACCTGATATTCCGCTTTGTCGAAAACTATGTCAGCCCCATTGCCGGACGCATCTCTTCCCAGCGTCACGTGATGGCGATCCGCGACGGCTTTATCTCCGCCATGCCGTTTATGATTGTTGGTTCGTTCTTATTAGTCTTTGCTTACCCGCCGTTTTCTCCCGACACCACATGGGGCTTTGCCCGCGCCTGGCTGGATATGGCGAAACAGTTTGAAGGCCAGATCCTTACCCCCTTCGATATGACGATGGGCGTGATGTCCCTTTATATCTGCGCCGCCATCGCCTACAACCTGGGTAAGCACTACGTGAAGCAGTACCAGCTGGATCCGTTCATGTGCGCCATGCTGTCGCTGATGGCCTTCCTGCTGGTTGCCGCGCCAAAAACCAAAGGTGCCTTGCCGGTGGACAGCCTTGGCGGAACCGGGATCTTCACCGCCATTCTGGTGGCGATCTACTGCGTGGAAATGATGCGTTTTCTGAAAGCGCACAACATCGGTATTCGCCTGCCCGACCAGGTGCCGCCGATGATCAAGAACTCTTTTGATCTGCTGATCCCGGTGCTGGTGGTAGTGTTAACCCTCTATCCGCTGAGCCTGCTCATCCAGTCGCAGTTTGGGATGCTGATCCCGCAGGCGATCATGGCCATCTTTAAACCGCTGGTGGCGGCGGCGGATTCGCTGCCGGCGATCCTGCTGGCGGTGCTGGTTGGTCATCTGCTCTGGTTTGCAGGCATCCACGGGGCGGCGATTGTCTCCGGTATGCTGCAGATGTTCTGGCTCACCAACCTCGGGATGAACCAGACCGCGCTGGCGCAGAGCGCGCCGCTGCCGCACATCTTTATGGAGGCGTTCTGGACCTTCTTTATTGTCATTGGCGGCTCCGGTGCGACGATGGGGCTGGTGTTCTGCTATCTGCGTAGCCGTTCGGCGCATCTGCGTTCCATAGGGCGTCTGAGCGTGGTGCCAAGCATTTTTAACATCAACGAGCCGGTGATCTTTGGTACGCCCATCGTCATGAACCCGGTGTTCTTTATCCCGTTCCTGCTGGCGCCTATGGTGAATGCGGTGCTGGCATGGGCGGCGATGAAGCTGGATCTGATTGGCCGTGTGATTTCAGTTGTGCCCTGGACCGCGCCTGCGCCTGTGGGGGCCGCATGGGCGCTGGGCTGGGATTTCCGCGCGGCGATCCTGGTCGTGCTGTTAGCGATGGTCTCCGCCATCATTTACTACCCGTTCTTCAAGGTGTATGAGAAGCAGCTGCTGGCGCAGGAGGCCGAAGAGGCTCAGCGTGCAGAAGAAGCAAGTCAGCAGGTGGCATAGGTAAAAGCAAAACGGCAACCCCCGGGTTGCCGTTTTTAATTTTCGTACCCTCTCCCTGTGGGAGAGGGTCAGGGTGAGGGCACCAGACCGCACCAAACCAGGCCGCAGTAAACTATTTAAGCGTGCAGTCGCCGCACTGCTGAACGTCCGGCAGGCGATAGCGTTGACAGCAGGTCCGGCGCACCAGCAGCCCATCGCGGGGAACAACGGTGCGATAAAGCGGGTTGTCACGGCCATCAGACAGCTGACGGGCAAAGAAAAAGCTCTGACGCAGCGCGTCGACTTTCTCATCCCCCAGCAGGGTTTTCATTTCGGTCAGATACCAGTGAATTAAGTAGCCGGTATTGCTCCAGATAAGCTTGCCGTTGATCTCACCCGTCGCTTCCAGCGCCTCGACAACCGGGATGAGCGCGCGGGTAATCAGAACGTCCATGCGTTGCTGCGCTGAAAGCGATGTCGTCCGGCTGTCTTCATGAACATCGATCCAGAAGCAGGCGGCGCGTCCGGTTTCGTGAAACTCGACGTGGAAATGTTCAGCGGAGAGATCCAGCGCCGCGTCCTGGGTGAGCAGGGCCAGCATCATCGGGGGAACCATCAGCCCGATATACCATTGCGCCCACAGCGACAGCAGCGGCTTGTTTTCGCGCGCCAGTGTGGGTTGATTGCGGTAGATATGATCGGAGTAGGTCGCCAGCAAGGACTGTAATTCGGCAGGGCGCTGCCACTGCGCCAGGGTCATGGCGTGATGGGGGTGGGGTTCATCCAGCTTGATGACATCCAGCAGATACGCACGCGTCCGGGCAATAGCCTCACGCACCGCGTCCGCAAGCCCTGTAGGCCCCATCGACAGCGGCGTTTGCCAGATAATATTCTCAACGACTTGTGCGGAACCTGTGGCCATAATTGGGCTGGATAAAAATCTAAATGATAATGATTGCCAATCCTAACTATTGATAAAACCTTGCGCAAGGCTTTTTACACATTCAGCCTCAACGCTGACAAATGAGAAAATCTATCATATGATATTGGTTATCATTATCGATTTGAGAGATGGACCATGTTAAGCAGAGCGTTGGGAAGTGGATGGGGCGTGATACTGCCGGGGATGATGATTGCCGGACTGGCCTGTACCGATCTGTCATTAGCGGTCTGGAAAGTGATTATTGCGTCGGGATTGCTGATTTCGTCCGCCATGATCTGGCATAAGCAATTGCGGCACTTCGTGCTGCTGCCATCATGCGTCGCGCTGATTGCAGGAATGTGGGTTCTGGTAATGAATCTGAACTAACGGGAGAGTAAAAGAGAATTTCAGGAGAGATAAGATAATTGGTGCGAGGGGGGGGACTCGAACCCCCACATCCTAAGGACACTAACACCTGAAGCTAGCGCGTCTACCAATTCCGCCACCTTCGCACAGTCATCTTATTTTTTGATATCGCCTCGTTGGTGCGAGGGGGGGGACTCGAACCCCCACATCCGTAAGGACACTAACACCTGAAGCTAGCGCGTCTACCAATTCCGCCACCTTCGCCCAGTGCGAGCAATATCAATCATGGTTATTGGTGCGAGGGGGGGGACTCGAACCCCCACATCCTAAGGACACTAACACCTGAAGCTAGCGCGTCTACCAATTCCGCCACCTTCGCAGACCATCGATACAGTTAAAGTATCGTAACCACGGAGGCGCATTCTAGATGTTTTCAGCTTTTCGTCAACAGATAATTGTGCTGGATGTTTTATTTGTTGCAAAAATGGCCTGATCGGGCAGATCAGGCCTTCTGGGGGCGTTACTTCTTCGCCTGGCGGGTCATGATCGCACGGTAGATCTTAAAGCGTCCGGTTTGCGCCAGCACTTCATGGAAGCCAAAGACTTCGTCCAGCACTTTTGGATAAGGCAGGAAGGCGTTCGCCACGATACGCAGCTCACCGCCACTGTTCAGATGGCGTACCGCGGTACGAATCAGCGTTTGTGCGGCTTCGAGGCTGGTTTCTACGCCGTCATGGAACGGCGGGTTAGAGATAATCATATCGAAACGGCCGGTCACGTCGGATAAAACATTGGAGGCGAAAACGTCGCCTTCAATACCGTTGGCCGCAAGCGTGGCGCGGCTGGCTTCGATGGCTGATGCGCCCACGTCCGTCAGCGTTAAACGCACCTTCGGTGAGTGGCTGGCGAGCACCGCGGAGAGCACGCCTGCGCCACAGCCGACGTCCAGCACTTTGCCTTTGGTGTGCGGCGTAAAGGTGGAGAGCAGCAGCTGGCTCCCCACGTCCAGACCGTCACGGCTGAAGACGCCCGGCAGCGTTTTGATGGTCAGGCCATCCAGCTGATATTCGCCCCAGTATTTCTCCGCGTCGAAGGTCGGTTTTTTGTCCAGTCGGCCATGATAAAGGCCGCAGCGACGGGCGCTGTCGACTTTATTCAGGGTTGAGTAATCTGCCAGCATCTGCTCGGCGCTGCGGACGCCGCTGCGGTTTTCACCGACAACGAAGATATCGCAACCCACCGGCAGCAGGGAGAGCAGATTCATCAGCTGGAACTGGGCTTCGGGCTTATTCTTCGGCCAGTAGTAGATCAGCGTATCGCAGTCGGCTACGTCGGCCTGTTCCGCCACCAGGCTGAAACGGACGCGCTCGCCCATCTGGCGGCTCAGTACCTGCCAGTGGTGATACTGCTGAGTGTGTGCACGGCTGTCGGCGCACTCGAAACGGGCAGGCAGGTCATCCTGCATATCTCCGGCAAACAGAATACGGCTTTGTTCGAAATCATCACTGTGGCGCAGCAAGACTTCACTTGCCGGGGTAAATGCAGACATGAATTGTTCCTCAATAAACTCAGGCGGGGATTATAGTAGGTAGATGGCGCAGATTCGACACATTTGGTATATTTGCGCGCCTGACAAACAGGAGTTTTTGCAATGGCATCCCGACGAGACAGGCAACTACAGCAGCTGGGCATCACCCAGTGGGCGCTGCGCCGCCCGGCGGCCTTGCAGGGTGAAATCGCCATTTCGCTGCCAACGCATATCCGTCTGGTGATGGTGGCGCAGAGCCTGCCCGCGCTGAACGAGCCGGTGATTGCCGATGTCCTGCGCGCGCTGAGGCTGAGCGCCGACCAGGTGCTGCAGCTGACGCCCGATCGCGTAGCTATGCTGCCTGAAGGCAGCCGCTGCAACAGCTGGCAGCTTGGCGTAAGAGAAGAGATCGCCCTTGAGGGTGCCAGCATGGCCACGCCGACCCTGGACGAACTTAACCTAAACCCGGCGGCACGTCGCGCGCTGTGGCAACAGATCTGTGAACATGAACACAATTTCTTCCCTCACGACGACTGATTTAGCGCAGGCATTTGAGATCGAAAAACGCGCCCACGCCTTTCCGTGGAGCGAAAAAACCTTTGCCAGCAACCAGGGTGAGCGTTACCTGAACTATCGCCTGGATGTCGATAGCCAGCTGGCGGCATTTGCCATTACGCAGGTCGTTCTGGACGAAGCGACGCTGTTTAACATCGCTGTGGATCCTGCTTTCCAGCGCCGTGGGCTGGGCAGAGAACTGCTGGAACATTTAATTCGCGAGCTGGAAGCACGAAACGTGTTCACGCTGTGGCTGGAAGTACGGGCCTCGAACGTCGCCGCCATCGCACTCTATGAAAGCCTGGGCTTTAACGAGGCGACGATCCGCCGTAACTATTACCCCACCGCAGAAGGACGTGAAGACGCCATCATCATGGCTCTGCCGCTTGGATAACTCAAAAAGGTTGTAACAATGAACTGGGACTGGATTTTCTTTGACGCCGACGAAACGCTGTTTACTTTCGATTCGTTTGGCGGACTACAGCGGATGTTTCTCGACTACAGCATTACCTTCACCGCTGAGGATTTTCAGGATTACCAGGCGGTGAACAAGCCGTTATGGGTGGACTACCAGAACGGCGCCATCACCGCGTTACAGCTGCAGCATCAGCGTTTTGATCGCTGGGCAGAAAGACTGAAGGTCTCCCCGGGTTTGCTGAACGAGGCGTTTCTGAATGCCATGGCTGAAATCTGCGCGCCGCTGCCGGGTGCCGTTTCCCTGCTGGATTCGCTAAAAGGTAAGGCGAAGCTTGGGATCATCACCAACGGCTTTACGGCGCTGCAGCAGATTCGCCTGGAGCGCACCGGCCTGCGCGACCACTTCGACGCGCTGATCATTTCAGAGCAGGTAGGCGTACCTAAACCGGATCCGCGCATTTTCGATTACGCGCTGGAGCAGGCGGGAAATCCCGACCGCTCACGGGTGCTGATGGTGGGCGACACGGCGGAATCCGATATTCTGGGCGGCATGAACGCAGGCCTCTCAACCGTCTGGCTGAATGCCCATGGCCGCACCCTGCCTGAAGGCATAAAGCCGACCTGGACCGTAACGTCATTGAACGAACTGGAGCAACTCCTGTGTAAACACTGATTGCCTCCCCCCCGTTGATGGGTAAAATAGCCGCAATTTTTCGTATTCATCATGCGTGGCGCTTCGTCGCGCTTACTAAGAAGATTAATTATGACGTTGTCTCCTTATCTGCAAGAGGTGGCCAAGCGCCGTACTTTTGCCATTATCTCTCACCCGGATGCCGGTAAAACCACCATCACCGAAAAGGTGCTGCTGTTCGGACAGGCGATCCAGACCGCCGGTACGGTAAAAGGCCGCGGCTCCAGCCAGCATGCAAAATCTGACTGGATGGAGATGGAAAAGCAGCGTGGTATCTCGATTACCACCTCCGTGATGCAGTTCCCGTATCACGACTGCCTGGTAAACCTGCTGGATACCCCGGGCCACGAAGACTTCTCCGAAGATACTTACCGTACCCTGACGGCGGTTGACTGCTGTCTGATGGTTATCGATGCCGCAAAAGGCGTTGAGGATCGTACCCGTAAGCTGATGGAAGTGACCCGTCTGCGCGATACGCCGATCCTGACCTTCATGAACAAACTCGACCGTGATATTCGCGATCCGATGGAAGTGATGGATGAAGTGGAGCGTGAGCTGAAGATCGCCTGCGCGCCGATCACCTGGCCGATTGGCTGCGGCAAGCTGTTCAAAGGCGTTTATCACCTCTATAAAGACGAAACATACCTCTACCAGAGCGGTAAAGGTCACACCATCCAGGACGTGCGTATCGTTAAAGGGCTGGATAACCCGGATCTGGACGCGGCTGTCGGCGCAGAGCTGGCAGAGCAGCTGCGTGAAGAGCTGGAGCTGGTCAAAGGGGCGTCGCACGAATTTGACAGAGAGCTGTTCCTGAGCGGTGAAATTACCCCGGTCTTCTTTGGTACCGCACTGGGTAACTTTGGCGTAGACCATATGCTTGACGGCCTGGTGGAGTGGGCGCCGCAGCCGATGCCGCGTAACACCGATGCCCGTGAAGTGGTCGCCAGCGAAGAGAAATTCACCGGCTTCGTCTTTAAGATCCAGGCCAACATGGACCCGAAACACCGCGACCGCGTGGCGTTTATGCGTGTGGTCTCCGGCAGATATGAAAAAGGCATGAAGCTGCGCCAGGTGCGTACCGGTAAAGACGTGGTGATTTCCGATGCGCTGACCTTTATGGCCGGTGACCGTTCCCACGTGGAAGAGGCCTATCCGGGCGATATCATTGGCCTGCATAACCACGGCACCATCCAGATCGGTGACACCTTTACCCAGGGCGAGATGATGAAGTTCACCGGGATCCCGAACTTCGCACCAGAGCTGTTCCGTCGTATCCGCCTGAAGGATCCGCTGAAGCAGAAACAGCTGCTGAAAGGGCTGGTTCAGCTCTCAGAAGAGGGCGCGGTGCAGGTGTTCCGTCCGATCGCCAATAACGATCTGATTGTCGGCGCCGTCGGTGTGCTGCAGTTTGACGTGGTGGTTGCCCGCCTGAAAAGTGAGTACAACGTTGAGGCGATTTACGAATCGGTGAACGTGGCGACGGCGCGCTGGGTTGAGTGTTCTGACGTGAAGAAATTCGAAGAGTTCAAGCGTAAGAATGAGATCCAGCTGGCGCTGGACGGCGGCGATAACCTCACCTATATCGCGCCAACCATGGTGAACCTGAACCTGGCGCACGAGCGTTATCCGGATATTCAGTTCCGCAAAACTCGCGAGCATTAATCCCTTCTCAGAGCACGGCAGCCGCCGTGCTCTGCTTAAAACCCTGCCTTATTAATCCCTTGCGGAATGTTCTTAATTCAACGGCTTTTGCTGTTTATTGCTCATTTTTTCATCGATTCTCAAAGCGGCTCCGCGAGAGTGATCTATATTTAACTCAGTGTTTAACACCGGGCGCAGATGAAAGCTCCATTCAATGCGTGTTGATAAGGTTGTCATCTCGCCCGAGTGTTGATTGGTAGTACTAAAGACTACTTGCACGTGATGTTTGCACGTGATGTTTGACGCTCGAATTCGGAGCAAACCACAGGAATAAATCGATGAATACTAAAAAACTGAAGATTTCGAAAACTCTGCTGGCGGTAATGATGGGTAGCGCTCTGGTATGCGGTTCTGCAATGGCAGAAACCACTGCAACGGATAAAGCGCAATCTACTGCGAATACCGCTGGGGAAAAAATCGATAACTCGATGAATAAAGTCGGTAACTTCATGGATGACAGCTCAATCACAGCAAAAGTAAAAGCTGCGCTGGTAGACGCTGATGACATTAAGAGCACCGATATCTCTGTAGAAACCGATAAAAACGTAGTTACGCTGAGTGGCTTCGTTGAAAGCCAGGCGCAGGCAGAAAAAGCCGTTAGCGTGGCGAAAGGCGTTGAAGGCGTGAAATCTGTCAGCGACAAACTGCATGTCCGTGATGGTAAAGAGCAGTCTGCCAAAGGCTATGCCGGTGACGCAGCAACCACCAGCGAAATCAAAGCCAAACTGCTTGCCGATGACATCGTCCCTTCACGTAAGGTGAAAGTGGAAACCACCGACGGCGTGGTCCAGCTGAGCGGTACCGTGGAGTCTGAGGCGCAAAGCGACCGTGCTGAAAGCATCGCCAAAGCCATTGATGGCGTGAAAAGCGTTAAAAACGATCTGAAAGTGGAATAAAACTCAATAATTCGCCCTTCTGGCTGAGGCCAGAAGGCGAGATAAGAATTACACCTGTAGATATCGCCGTGAGCAACCTGAGCGCTCACCATGCGGTCGACATTAACTATGGTAAAGGAGAGTCATATGTTTCGTTGGGGCATCATTTTTCTGGTTATCGCGTTAATTGCCGCCGCTCTGGGTTTTGGTGGACTGGCGGGTACCGCAGCGGGTGCGGCGAAAATCGTCTTCGTCGTCGGTATTATCCTGTTCCTGGTAAGCCTGTTCACCGGACGTCGTCGTCCATAGCTCAGGTAACCGTTAGATTGACGAAAAAGCCCATGTTAAGCATGGGCTTTTTTATTTCCGGTATCCATCATATTTGGGAAATCCACTGGCTGTGCGCTACTGTGTAGTGACATAACAAATGAAAACAGGAAAGCAGAGGTGGGCCAACGAATTCCGGTAACGCTCGGCAATATTGCGCCGTTAGCACTTAAGCCCTTCAGACCGGGCAAGATTGCGCTGGTCTGCGAAGGCGGCGGGCAGCGGGGGATCTTCACGGCTGGCGTGCTGGATGAGTTTATGCGCGCGCAATTCAACCCGTTTGACCTCTTTTTTGGCACCTCCGCCGGGGCACAGAACCTCTCGGCCTATGTCTGTAATCAGCCGGGCTATGCCCGCAAAGTGATTATGCGTTACACCACCTCCCGTGACTTCTTTGATCCGCTGCGTTTTGTGCGTGGCGGCAATCTTATCGATCTCGACTGGCTGTTGGACGCTACCGCCAGCAAAATGCCGCTGGCGATGGACAATGCTTCTCGTCTGTTCGATACCGGCAAAGCCCTCTGGATGTGCGCCTGTCGCGGTGATGACTACTCGGCCAGCTATTTTTCACCGCAAAAAGAGAACTGGCTTGATATTCTTCGCGCCTCCAGCGCCATCCCCGGTTTCTACCGGACGGGAGCGCTGCTGGAGGGGATAAGCTATCTGGACGGCGGCGTCAGCGATGCGATCCCGGTGCAGGAGGCCGCCCGGCGCGGGGCCAACACTATCGTGGTGATCCGCACCGTGCCGTCGCAGATGTACTATACGCCCCAGTGGTTTAAGCGGATGGAGCGCTGGCTGGGTGAAAGCAGCCTGCAACCGATGCTTAATCTGGTGTCGCACCACGAGGCGAGCTATCACGCCATCCAGCAATTTATTGAAAAGCCGCCGGGCAAACTGAGGATCATTGAGATCTATCCGCCGAAACCGCTCAACAGCATGGCGCTGGGCAGCCGCGTGCCAGCCCTGCGCGACGATTATAAAACCGGGCGCCTGTGTGGGCGCTATTTCCTGGCAACGGTGGGTAAGCTGCTGGCCGAGCGTCCGCCGCTGCGACGCCACCAGCGGGTCATCGCGCCTGCCACTATGGTGGTTCCTCCGGCAAGCGTAGCCAACGATGTGGTTACTACGCCGCTGGTCAATGCCCCGCAGGCGAATGACACTCTGTTTGATAACGAGGATCTGGCGTGACTTATCGCTTTATTGATACCCACTGTCACTTTGATTTTTCCCCCTTCACAGGCGATGAACCCGCCAGCATCCAGCGTGCCGCCGAAGCGGGCGTGATGGCGATTGTGGTGCCGGCCATTGATGCAACGAGTATTGATCGCGTGCTCGAGCTCGGGGCGCGCTACCCGGCGCTCTATATGGCGCTCGGTCTTCATCCGATTGTGATCGAAGATCATCAGGAGGCGCATCTGCAAAAGCTGGAAGCGGCGCTCGCGGCGCGCCCGGAAAGGCTGGTGGCGGTGGGGGAGATCGGCCTCGATCTCTATCGCGAGGATCCTCATTTCGAAAAGCAGGAAGCGATCCTCGACGCGCAGCTGAAGCTGGCGAAACGCTACGATCTGCCGGTGATCCTTCACTCCCGGCGCACCCATGACAAGCTGGCGATGCACCTTAAGCGCCAAAATCTGCCGCGAACCGGGGTCGTCCACGGCTTTGCCGGCAGTCTGCAGCAGGCGCAGCGCTTTGTGGATATGGGCTATAAAATTGGCGTCGGCGGCACCATCACCTACCCGCGCGCCAGTAAAACACGCGATGTGATAGCGCAGCTCCCGCTCTCCGCGCTATTGCTGGAGACCGACGCCCCGGATATGCCGCTGAATGGTTTTCAGGGCCAGCCGAACCGCCCGGAGCAGGCGGCAAGGGTGTTTACCACCCTGTGTGAACTGCGCCCGGAGCCCGCGGATGAGATCGCCCAGGCGCTGCTGGATAACACCCGGACGCTGTTTGACCTGCCGCTATAAATAGAGCGCCGGGCGGATCACGGTAATCTGCTCGCGTTCCAGCAGCTGTGCCAGAGGTTCCACATCCTCCGCCGTGGCGCTGCGCCAGTGGCGGGCTTCGCCATAGACGCCATGGGTGTGAAAGGCGTTGATCCTGACGGGAACATCTCCTAACTGGCGGATAAAGTGAACCAGTTCATGGCGGTGCGTCAGGTAATCGCAGCGATCCGGGATCACCAGCAGGCGCAGCTCGCTCAGCCGGTTGCGGGCGGCCAGCCAGCGAATGCTGTGCTTGATGACAGGGTTGTCGCGTCCGGTGAGAAACCGGTGGTGCGCGTTGTCCCAGGCTTTAAGATCGAGCATCGCGCCATCAAACACTGGCAGCAGTTTTTGCCAGCCGGTTTCGCTTAGCAGGCCGTTGCTGTCCACCAGACAGGTCAGGCGCTGTAGCTGCGAATCGGCTTTCAGTGCCGAAAACAGCGCCACCAGAAACGGCAGCTGGGTGGTGGCTTCCCCGCCGCTGACGGTAATGCCGGAAATAAAGGGCGCGACGTGGCGGATCTGCGCCACCATCTCCTCCACGCTAACGCGCTGCGCCATGGGCGTCGCCTGCTGGGGGCACATCTGCAGACAGGTATCGCACTGCTGGCAGGTCGCGTCATCCCACCATACCCGCCCGGCCTGAACGTTCAGCGCATCATGCGGACAGTGCGGCACGCAGGCGGCGCAGTCGTTGCAGCGCCCTATGGTCCACGGGTTGTGGCAGGTTTTGCAGCGCAGGTTACACCCCTGCAGAAACAGGGCCAGGCGGCTGCCGGGCCCGTCAACGCAGGAAAACGGGATAACCTTACTGATTAAAGCGCATCTGTTGTTCATGGCTTATCACGCGCGGCTGGCGCTCCAGAATGCGGGTGTTGCGGGCGGCCTCTTCGCCGAGCCAGGTGGTATTGGTGCGGGAACCTTCCGCACGGTATTTTTCCAGATCGGTAAGTCGCACCATATACCCCGTCACGCGAACCAGATCGTTCCCCGCGACATTGGCGCTGAATTCACGCATCCCGGCGTGGAAGGCACCGAGGCAGAGTTCCACTACCGCCTGCGGATTCCGCTTCACGGTTTCGTCCAGCGTTAAGATGTCGCTGATCCCGGCGTGATAGTGACGATGATGCGGCGCTACCGCCAGCAGATGGCTAATCGGGTCGGGCTCATCGCCATACGGCAGACGCGCCCCCGGCGTGGTGTCGACGTCAGAGCTGATCCCCGACTGGGCATGCAGCATGGCGCGTTTTTTCCAGCCATGTCTGACCGGGGTGGCAGCCACAAACGCCGCCAGCTGTTCGCTGATCCGGTACCCCAGCGCATTGGCCCGCTCGTCTTTGCCGTAACCCCCCGGGATCCCTGCCTTTTCACACAGCACGTTTACCGCTTCGGCCAGGCCATACATGCCAAACATCGGCACAAATCTGTCGGGATCGATCAGCCCTTCTTTTACCAGGAAGCTATTCTCAAAGAAGCCGGATCGCTGGTACAGAAAATCGCAGCGTGCATCGATAACGGCCATCTGCTGCTGGCAGTAGTGCGGCAGCGTGCGGGTAAAGAAATCCTCAGGGGTCTCGCTCTGTTCCGCAATGGCTTTCAGGTTGAGGCGTACCAGAGTGCTGCCCCCGCCCGCCAGCGGCAGCGAGTTGTAACAGCTGACGACGCCAAAGCCCTTTTTTGTGAAAATTTTATCATTCACCGGCCCGTTGGCGATATGCGGCTTACTGCATTCGCAGATGTTCTTCGCCACCTCCAGCAGCAGGGCATCCGGTGTGATGTCAGGATCATAAATAAAGGTGAGGTTGGGAGAAACCTGCTTCAGCTCTGCATCAGCACGTAAAATAGCGCGTGTGACCGGGCCATCTGCCGGGCCAATATTGGCATGAACGAAGGCATCTGGCAGGGTGCGATCGAGGTAGCGCCAGAAACGTTTTATTCGAATATCGATTTCGTCTTGTGTTAGAATTCTAACATATGGCTGCAACAGCGTATCGAGATGGCCGAGAAATACCGGCATGCCGGTGACGGATGGAACATGATGGTAAAGGATGGTCAGCAGCGACAGCGCATCATCCAGATCCTGTGCCCCCGCCAGTTCCAGCCACTCTGAACCCTGTTTCAGGAACAACGCATAGTCAGGCAACACGTAGCGCGGTTTGTAAGGCGCATGGCCTTCAAACATATCGCAGATAAATCCTCCGGCCAGGGCCAGACGCGCATCGTTATCCAGGGCGGGATAGGGCAGGTTGTTTTCCGCCTCCAGCGCCAGAAAGTGGCGTTTTTGTTCGGGGCTCAACACCGGGCTTGTCACAATTTTCTGGCAACGTTGTTGCAGGGTGGCGGGTGTGGACAGGGACATTGTCGCTTCCTTATTGTTCTGCATGGACAGAGGAGAGTGTAAAAAGAGTCCCACCGGCTGCCTTTGATCCTGCGCGGGTGCCTGACGCTTTAATCCGCAGTTGTAGCTAAATTATTTGAAGTTGATCTCATTACGGTTATGCAAATTTGTATGCATATTTCATTAACTGTGATGGATGT
The DNA here is from genome assembly GCF_035787115.1 of Leclercia adecarboxylata. Classification (GTDB taxonomy): domain Bacteria; phylum Pseudomonadota; class Gammaproteobacteria; order Enterobacterales; family Enterobacteriaceae; genus Enterobacter; species Enterobacter adecarboxylatus_E. The sequence goes on from NZ_JALKTL010000003.1 coordinate 423,270, forward strand.
CGAAGTGAGAATGCGGGTGGATGTTAGAATACTCACAGACCCGCAAGGTGAAATTTTACGGCTATACGCCCGGAGAATGTTATGACCGATTTAACCGCCAGCAGCCTGCGTGCTTTAAAACTGATGGATCTGACCACCCTGAATGATGACGACACCAACGAGAAAGTGATCGCCCTGTGTCATCAGGCGAAAACCCCGGTGGGCACCACGGCTGCTATCTGCATCTATCCGCGCTTCATTCCGATCGCGCGTAAGACCCTTAAAGAGCAGGGCACGCCGGAGGTGCGTATTGCCACCGTGACTAACTTCCCACACGGCAACGACGACATCGAGATCGCGCTGGCAGAGACCCGCGCCGCCATCGCTTATGGCGCTGACGAAGTGGACGTGGTCTTCCCGTACCGTGCGCTGATCGCAGGTAACGAGCAGGTCGGTTTTGAGCTGGTGAAAGCCTGCAAAGAGGCCTGTGCGGCGGCAAACGTGCTGCTGAAAGTGATCATCGAAACCGGCGAACTGAAAGAAGAAGCGCTGATTCGCAAAGCGTCTGAAATCGCCATCAAAGCGGGTGCTGATTTCATTAAAACTTCCACTGGTAAAGTGCCTGTGAATGCCACTCCGGAAAGCGCACGCATCATGATGGAAGTGATCCGTGATATGGGCGTGGAAAAAACCGTGGGCTTCAAACCGGCGGGCGGCGTGCGTAGCGCTGAAGACGCACAGCAGTTCCTGGCGATTGCCGATGAGCTGTTCGGCGCCGACTGGGCGGATTCCCGCCACTACCGTTTTGGCGCCTCCAGCCTGCTGGCCAGCCTGCTGAAAGCGCTGGGTCACGGCGACGGTAAGAGCGCAAGCAGCTACTAAGATTTGAATTGCCGGGTGGCGCGTTGCGCGCCCGGCCTATTTTCGGGAGGTTACCGTGTTTCTCGCACAAGAAATTATTCGTAAAAAACGTGATGGTCATGCTTTAAGCGACGAAGAGATCCGTTTCTTTATCAACGGCATTCGCGACAATACCATCTCTGAAGGGCAGATTGCCGCCCTGGCGATGACCATTTTCTTCCACGATATGGCGATGCCGGAGCGCGTATCGCTGACCATGGCGATGCGGGATTCAGGAACCGTTCTGGACTGGAAGAGCCTTAACCTTAATGGTCCGATCGTGGACAAGCACTCCACCGGCGGCGTGGGTGACGTCACTTCGCTGATGCTGGGGCCAATGGTGGCTGCCTGCGGCGGCTACATTCCGATGATTTCCGGGCGTGGGCTGGGTCATACCGGCGGCACGCTCGACAAACTGGAAGCCATTCCGGGCTTCGATATCTTCCCGGATGACAACCGCTTCCGCGACATTATTAAAGATGTGGGTGTGGCGATTATCGGCCAGACCAGCTCTCTTGCCCCGGCGGACAAGCGTTTTTACGCCACGCGTGACATTACCGCGACCGTTGACTCCATCCCGCTGATCACCGCCTCGATCCTCGCCAAGAAACTGGCTGAAGGGCTGGATGCGCTGGTGATGGACGTGAAGGTGGGCAGCGGCGCCTTTATGCCGACTTACGAACTCTCTGAAGCCCTTGCCGAAGCGATTGTTGGCGTCGCCAACGGCGCAGGCGTGCGCACCACCGCGCTGCTCACCGACATGAATCAGGTGCTGGCTTCCAGCGCGGGTAACGCCGTCGAAGTGCGTGAAGCGGTGCAGTTCCTGACGGGTGAGCACCGTAACCCGCGTCTGTTCGAGGTGACCATGGCGCTGTGCGTTGAGATGCTCATCTCCGGCAAGCTCGCCAAAGACGATACCGAAGCGCGGGCGAAACTGCAGGCGGTGCTGGATAACGGTAAAGCGGCGGAGATCTTTGGCCGCATGGTTGCCGCGCAGAAAGGCCCGACCGACTTCGTGGAAAACTACGCCAGATATCTGCCAACCGCGATGCTCAGCAAAGCGGTGTACGCGGATACCGAAGGCTTTGTCTCGGCGATGGATACCCGCGCGCTGGGCATGGCGGTGGTCTCCATGGGCGGCGGTCGCCGTCAGGCTTCCGACAGCATTGATTACAGCGTCGGCTTCACCGATATGGCCCGTCTGGGCGACAGCGTTGACGGTCAACGTCCGCTGGCGGTGATCCATGCGAAAGATGAAAACAGCTGGCAGGACGCGGCAAAAGCCGTGAAGGCGGCCATTACCCTGGCAGATAATGCCCCAGAAAGCTCGCCTTCGGTCTATCGTCGTATTACCGAATAGCGGTATACTGATCTGATCGCTTTTTTATGAAGCACTGAGTACGGAGAACATATGAAACGTGCATTTATTATGGTGCTGGACTCTTTCGGCATCGGCGCTACAGAAGATGCAGATCGCTTTGGTGACACCGGTGCAGACACCATGGGTCACATTGCAGAAGCCTGTGCAAAAGGCGAAGCGAACAACGGTCGTCAGGGCCCTCTGAATCTGCCTAACCTGACCCGTCTGGGTCTGGTTAAGGCCCATGAAGGTTCGACCGGTAAAGTTGCTGCCGGTATGGACGCAAACGCGGAAGTGGTGGGCGCGTACGCCTGGGCGCACGAGCTCTCTTCCGGGAAAGACACCCCGTCAGGCCACTGGGAAATCGCCGGTGTACCGGTGCTGTTCGACTGGGGCTACTTCTCCGATCACGAAAACAGCTTCCCGCAGGCGCTGCTGGATAAACTGGTTGAGCGTGCAAACCTGCCGGGTTACCTCGGCAACTGCCACTCCTCCGGTACCGTCATTCTCGATCAGCTCGGCGAAGAGCACATGAAAACCGGGAAACCGATCTTCTACACCTCCGCTGACTCCGTGTTCCAGATTGCCTGCCACGAAGAGACCTTTGGTCTGGATCGCCTGTACGAACTGTGCGAAATCGCCCGCGAAGAGCTGACCGAAGGCGGCTATAACATCGGCCGTGTGATCGCGCGTCCGTTCGTGGGTGACAAGCCGGGTAACTTCCAGCGTACCGGCAACCGTCACGATCTGGCCGTTGAGCCGCCAGCGCCTACCGTGCTGCAGAAGCTGGTCGATGAGAAAGATGGCCAGGTGGTTTCCGTGGGTAAGATCGCGGATATCTACGCCAACTGCGGCATCACCAAAAAAGTGAAAGCCACCGGTCTGGACGCGCTGTTTGACGCTACCGTGAAAGAGATGAAAGAGGCGGGCGATAACACTATCGTCTTTACCAACTTCGTTGATTTCGACTCCTCCTGGGGTCACCGTCGCGACGTCGCAGGCTATGCAGCCGGTCTGGAGCTGTTTGACCGCCGTCTGCCGGAGCTGATGGAACTGGTGGGTGAAGATGACATTCTGATCCTGACCGCCGATCACGGCTGCGACCCAACCTGGACCGGTACCGACCACACCCGCGAGCACATTCCGGTGCTGGTTTACGGCCCGAAAGTGAAGCCTGGCTCTCTGGGACACCGTGAAACCTTCGCGGATATCGGCCAGACGATTGCGAAATACTTTGGTACGTCTGATATGGAATATGGCAAGGCCATGTTCTGATGATATTGGGTGCGGCCTGATGCCCTCACCCCATCCCTCTCCCACCGGGAGAGGGAGGACATAATCCAGACCGGGTAAGGCGCAGCCGCCACCCGGCAAAAACAACAATGTAAAAGGAACTGAAGATGGCAACTCCTCACATTAATGCAGAGATGGGTGATTTCGCTGACGTCGTATTGATGCCGGGCGACCCGCTGCGCGCGAAGCACATTGCAGAAACCTTCCTCGAAGACGTGCGTGAAGTGAACAACGTTCGCGGCATGCTGGGCTTCACCGGTACCTACAAAGGCCGCAAAATCTCCGTGATGGGTCACGGTATGGGTATCCCATCCTGCTCCATCTACACCAAAGAGCTGATCACCGATTTCGGCGTGAAGAAAATCATCCGCGTGGGCTCCTGCGGTGCGGTGCGCATGGACGTTAAGCTGCGCGACATCGTTATCGGCATGGGCGCCTGCACCGATTCCAAAGTTAACCGCATGCGTTTTAAAGACCATGACTTCGCGGCAATCGCTGATTTCGGCATGGTGCGTGACGCGGTTGACGCGGCAAAAGCGCTGGGCGTTGAAGCGCGCGTCGGTAACATCTTCTCTGCGGATCTGTTCTACTCCCCGGATGGCGAGATGTTCGACGTGATGGAAAAATACGGCATCCTGGGCGTGGAAATGGAAGCGGCAGGCATCTACGGTGTGGCTGCTGAGTTTGGTGCGAAAGCCCTGACCATCTGCACCGTGTCTGACCACATCCGTACTCACGAGCAGACCACTGCCGCTGAGCGTCAGACCACTTTCAACGACATGATTAAAATCGCGCTGGAATCCGTTCTGCTGGGCGATAAAGAGTAATTATTTCTCTCTCCCTCTCCCTTTGGGAGAGGGCCGGGGTGAGGGGAACAGGCCGCGCTTTATCTCACCGCCCGCGCAATCCACGCCGACAGCTCCCGCAGCTCGTTTTCCTGTTCCGGGAAATCGCCGATCAGGGCATCGCACGCCTGCTGCAGCATATCCGCCCGATACAAACAGCCCTGCAGACGCGCCGCGAGCGCTTCTAACGGCGCCGGGTTCAGGCTGTCGGTAAAGACCTGGGTACGCGAGATATGTCCTTTCTCAACGTCAAAGTGCAGCTCCACGCCGCCCCAGGTGAAACGCTCATCCAGCAGATGCGAGAAGGCGGGCGCCTGACCGAAGTTCCATTCCCAGCTGCTCTGGCGGGCAAAGGTTTCGGCAAAGTTAGGCAGATCCGGCGTGTTGTCCGGGGAGATCACTTCGGCTTCAACCCGCTCACCGTAATGGGCAAAAAATGCCTCCCGGATGGCGTCGCAGATCCGCTCATGGGTGATCCCTGGCAGCAGATCCACCAGATTGGCAACCCGGCCACGTACAGAGGTGATGCCTTTGGCCTGCAGCTTTTTCTGGTCGGGATTGAGGTAGTTCGCCAGGCGGCTGAGATCGGCATTCAGCAGCAGAGTGCCATGATGGAAACCGCGATCCATGGTTTCGCGATAGGCCGAGCCGGAGACCTTCCGGTCGCCTTCTGGCGTTTTCACTACCAGATCGTTGCGCCCGGAGGCTTCCGCCGTGGCACCCAGCGCCTGCAGCGCGTTCAGTACAATGCTGGTGGAGATGGTTTTGTCGTACTCTGGCTTTCCGGCCATAAAGGTGAAGCAGGTGTTGCCGAGGTCATGAAACACTGCACCGCCGCCGCTGCTGCGACGCGCCAGGCGCACGTTGTCTTCTTCCATGCGTCGGGTGTTGCACTCTTTCCACGGGTTTTGCGCCCGGCCAATCACCACGGTGTCAGCGTTGCGCCACAGAAATAATACGCGCTGGGTGGCGGGCATCTGGCGGAAAATGCACTCTTCCACCGCAAGGTTAAACCAGGGATCGTATGAATCTGAGATAAGCAGACGCAATGTAGACATGCAGATTTCCTTTCCTGAAATGGTTATCGACTCAATCACTCGCTTTTCTTTTCGCTCTCTTCCTCTTCCGGTACCGATTTACTGGCGGTGAGCAGGAATGGCGACTGCTGCCAGCGGGTGCGTTTGCCCTGCAATAGCGTGCGGGTCAGCACTACGCCGATCGCCAGCGACAGCAGTAGCATCAGGCGCAGAATGTTGGTGGTGTTGTCCACCTGTTTGGCCTCGGTGGCCAGAGTATGGGTATCGAGGGTTAGCCGCAGATAGCCGAGCGGGCCGTTTTTACCCTGAATCGGCTCCACAAGCTGCTGGTTAAAGTAGCCGCCCGCTTTTTTACCATCCAGCGCCAGCCGGTCGCGCACCTCGACATGCTCGCCGGAGCGGGCAATCAGGGCGCCTTCTTCATCATAAACGCTGGCGTCCAGGATGCGGCTCTCTTCCGTCAGCGCATGCAGTACCTGGGTGATGCGTTTTTCATCCGGCGTTTCGGTTCGCATCAACGGGGCGATGTTGAGCGACACCTGACGCGCCAGGGTATGCGCCAGCTCTTCAAGCTGCGGATTACGCTGTCGTTGATGATTCTGGCTAAACCACGATGCACCCTGCATCAGCGCCACTAACAGGGCGAGACAGGAGAGGACAATCACGGCACGATGAAGCCGGAATTTCAGTTTTGCTCGAGCCATATTCCACCTGCTGAAAATTTTCGGGGTTAATGTTGCCAGAAGTGATGGTTACAAGGTAGCCTCATGCGTTATTTTCACCCCCTGGATGATTCCCGGCGCGAACGATTTTACAGGAGCTTTAATGCCAAACATTACCTGGTGCGACCTGCCCAATGATGTCTCTCTCTGGCCAGGCTTGCCGCTCTCATTAAGTGGTGATGAGGTAATGCCACTGGATTACCATGCTGGCCGTAGCGGCTGGCTGCTGTATGGACGCGGCCTGGATAAACAGCAGTTAACCCAGTACCAGAGCAAGCTGGGCGCGGCGATGGTGATCGTGGCGGCCTGGTGTGTGGAAGATTATCAGGTGATTCGCCTGGCCGGTTCCCTGACCCAGCGTGCCACCCGTCTGGCGCACGATGCGGGCCTGGACGTCGCGCCGTTGGGTAAAATCCCTCACCTGAAAACGCCAGGATTGCTGGTGATGGACATGGATTCTACCGCCATTCAGATCGAATGCATCGACGAAATTGCTAAGCTGGCGGGGACGGGGGAGATGGTGGCCGAAGTGACCGAGCGCGCCATGCGCGGCGAACTGGACTTCACCGCCAGCCTGAAACAGCGTGTGGCGACCCTCAAGGATGCCGACGCGAATATTCTGATGCAGGTGCGTGAAAAGCTGCCGTTGATGCCGGGGCTGGTGCAGCTGGTGCTGAAGCTGGAAACCCTGGGCTGGAAAGTGGCCATCGCCTCGGGCGGGTTCACCTTCTTTGCCGAGTACCTGCGCGACAAGCTGCGCCTGGATGCGGTTGTCGCCAACGAGCTGGAGATCAGAGACGGCAAGCTGACCGGGAACGTGATTGGCGATATCGTCGATGCCCAGTTTAAAGCCAATACCCTGACGCGTCTGGCGGAAAAATATGACATTCCGATTGACCAGACGGTGGGGATTGGCGACGGCGCGAACGATCTGCCGATGATTAAAGTCGCCGGGCTTGGCATCGCCTATCATGCCAAACCGACGGTGAACGAAAAGACGGAAGTGACGATCCGTCATGCTGACCTGATGGGGGTGTTCTGCATTCTCTCCGGCAGCGTAAACCAGAAATAGTACAGGTATTGCCTGTCGGCCAGGCGAGAGCGCCAGCCGGCAGGCAGGCCGCGCAGAAATAAAGAGGTAAAACGTGGCGAAAGCTCCAAAACGCGCATTTGTCTGTAATGAATGTGGTGCGGATTATCCGCGCTGGCAGGGGCAGTGCAGCGCCTGTCATGCCTGGAATACCATCACCGAAGTGCGTGGTATTGCCGCTTCGCCAACCGTTGCCCGTAACGAGCGTCTGAGCGGTTATGCGGGCAACGCGGGGGTATCGAAAGTCCAGAAGTTGTCTGACATCAGCCTCGAAGCTCTGCCGCGCTTCTCCACCGGTTTTAAAGAGTTCGACCGGGTGCTGGGCGGCGGCGTGGTGCCAGGCAGCGCCATTCTGATTGGCGGTAACCCGGGCGCTGGCAAATCGACCCTGCTGCTGCAAACCCTTTGCAAACTCGCGGCGCAGATGAAAACGCTCTACGTCACCGGGGAAGAGTCGCTGCAGCAGGTGGCGATGCGCGCCCACCGGCTGGGTTTACCAACCAACGACCTCAATATGCTCTCCGAAACCAGCATCGAGCAGATCTGCATGATTGCGGAAGAAGAGCAGCCGAAGCTGATGGTGATCGACTCCATCCAGGTGATGCACATGGCGGACATCCAGTCGTCGCCGGGCAGCGTCGCCCAGGTGCGTGAAACCGCCGCCTACCTGACGCGCTTTGCCAAAACGCGCGGCGTGGCGATCATCATGGTCGGCCACGTCACTAAAGATGGCGCGCTGGCTGGCCCGAAAGTGCTGGAGCACTGTATCGACTGCTCCGTGATGCTGGATGGCGATGCCGACACCCGTTTCCGGACCCTGCGCAGCCATAAAAACCGCTTTGGCGCCGTCAACGAGCTGGGCGTGTTCGCCATGACCGAACAGGGACTACGTGAAGTGAGCAACCCGTCGGCTATCTTTTTAAGCCGCGGCGATGAAATTACCTCCGGCAGTTCGGTAATGGTGGTCTGGGAAGGGACGCGTCCGCTACTGGTGGAGATCCAGGCGCTGGTCGATCACTCCATGATGGGCAATCCCCGCCGCGTCGCGGTGGGCCTTGAGCAAAACCGCCTGGCGATTCTGCTGGCGGTGCTGCACCGTCACGGCGGGCTGCAGATGGCGGATCAGGATGTGTTTGTGAACGTGGTAGGTGGGGTAAAAGTGACCGAAACCAGCGCCGACCTGGCGCTGCTGCTGGCGATGGTCTCCAGCCTGCGTGACCGTCCATTGCCGCAGGATCTGGTGGTCTTTGGCGAGGTGGGGCTGGCCGGCGAGATCCGTCCGGTACCGAGTGGCCAGGAGCGTATTTCCGAGGCGGCAAAACACGGCTTCCGCCGGGCAATTGTGCCTGCCGCCAACGTGCCGAAAAAAGTGCCGGAAGGAATGAAGGTATTTGGCGTTAAAAAACTTGCAGATGCGTTAAATGTCTTTGACGACTTATAATTACGTATTCGTTGTTGCAGGAGGCACCGTAATTTATGTCGTCATTTGACTATCTTAAGACCGCAATCCGCCAGAAAGGCTGCACCCTGCAGCAAGTGGCGGAAGCCAGCGGTATGACTAAGGGCTATTTAAGCCAGCTGCTGAATGCCAAAATCAAAAGCCCCAGCGCGCAGAAGCTGGAAGCGCTGCACCGCTTTCTGGGGCTTGAATTTCCGCGAATGCAAAAGAACATCGGCGTGGTGTTCGGTAAGTTTTATCCGCTGCACACCGGCCATATCTACCTGATCCAGCGCGCCTGCAGTCAGGTGGACGAACTGCACATCATCATGGGCTACGATGAAAAGCGTGACCGCGAGCTGTTCGAGGCGAGCGCTATGTCCCAGCAGCCGACTGTCCCGGACCGTCTGCGCTGGCTATTGCAGACCTTTAAATACCAGAAAAACATTCGCATTCATGCCTTTAACGAAGAGGGCATGGAGCCGTATCCCCACGGCTGGGACGTGTGGAGCAACGGCATTAAGGCCTTTATGGAGGAGAAAGGGATCCAGCCAAACTGGATCTACACCTCTGAAGAGTCCGATGCCTCGCAGTACCCTGAACATCTGGGCACTGAAACGGTGTTGATCGACCCTAAACGCACCTTTATGAACATCAGCGGCGCGCAGATCCGCGAGAACCCGTTCCGCTACTGGGAATATATTCCAACGGAAGTGAAGCCGTTCTTCGTGCGTACCGTGGCGATCCTCGGTGGGGAATCCAGCGGTAAATCCACGCTGGTCAACAAGCTGGCGAACATCTTCAACACCACCAGCGCCTGGGAGTATGGTCGGGATTATGTCTTCTCTCACCTCGGCGGCGATGAGATGGCGCTGCAGTATTCCGACTACGACAAAATTGCTCTGGGTCACGCGCAGTATATTGATTTTGCGGTGAAATATGCCAACAAAGTGGCCTTTGTTGATACCGATTTCGTCACTACCCAGGCGTTCTGTAAAAAATATGAAGGGCGCGAGCACCCCTTTGTTCAGGCGCTGATCGACGAGTACCGCTTCGACTTAGTGATCCTGCTTGAGAACAACACCCCCTGGGTGGCGGACGGGATGCGCAGCCTGGGCAGTTCGGTGGACAGGAAAGAGTTCCAGACCATGCTGGTGGAGATGCTTGAAGCGAACAATATCGATTTTGTGCACGTGGAAGAGGCAGACTACGACAATCGCTTCCTGCGCTGCGTGGAGCTGGTAAAAGAGATGATGGGAGAGAAGGGGTAGAGCGCACATCTGATTGCCCGGCAAACATAAAAAACGGCAACCGAGGTTGCCGTTTTGCTTTTACCTTGTGCGGCCTGATGCCCTCACCCCAACCCTCTCCCACAGGGAGAGGGGGCAAACATAAAAAACGGCAACCGTAGTTGCCGTTTTGCTTTTATTTCGAGATACGCTTGTACTTGATACGCTTCGGCTCCAGCGCGTCGGCGCCCAGCGTGCGTTTCTTGTACTCTTCGTACTCGGTGAAGTTCCCTTCGAAGAACTCCACTTTACCTTCATCCTGGTAATCCAGAATGTGGGTGGCAATACGGTCGAGGAACCAACGGTCGTGCGAGATAACCATTGCGCAGCCCGGGAACTCCAGCAGGGCGTTTTCCAGCGCGCGCAGGGTTTCGATATCCAGGTCGTTGGTCGGTTCATCGAGCAGCAACATGTTGCCGCCAACCTGCAGCAGTTTGGCCAGATGCAGACGACCACGCTCACCACCGGACAGCTCGCCCACACGTTTACCCTGATCAACCCCTTTAAAGTTAAAGCGGCCAACATAAGCACGGCTTGGCATTTCGGTGTTGCCGATACGCATGATATCCAGACCGCCGGAAACCTCTTCCCACACGGTTTTGCTGTTATCCATTGCGTCACGGAACTGATCAACGGAGGCCAGCTTCACGGTTTCGCCGAGGGTGATGGTACCGCTGTCAGGCTGTTCCTGACCGGACATCATACGGAACAGGGTGGATTTACCCGCACCGTTCGGACCGATAATGCCGACAATCGCACCTTTCGGCACGGAGAAGCTCAGATCGTCGATCAGCACGCGGTCGCCGTAGGATTTACGCAGGTTGCTTACCTCAACGACTTTATCCCCCAGACGGGCTCCAGGTGGAATAAACAGTTCGTTGGTTTCGTTGCGTTTTTGGTATTCGGTGTTGTTCAGCTCTTCAAAGCGCGCCAGACGGGCTTTGCCCTTAGACTGACGGCCTTTAGTGCCCTGGCGAACCCACTCCAGCTCTTTCTCAATCGACTTGCGACGAGCCGCTTCCTGAGAGGCTTCCTGCGCCAGACGCTGATCTTTCTGCTCCAGCCAGGAGGAGTAGTTACCTTCCCACGGAATACCTTCCCCGCGGTCCAGCTCCAGGATCCAGCCGGCAACGTTATCGAGGAAGTAACGGTCGTGGGTGATCGCCACAACGGTACCTTCGAAGTCGTGCAGGAAGCGTTCCAGCCAGGCGACGGATTCCGCATCCAGGTGGTTAGTCGGTTCGTCGAGCAGCAGCATGTCTGGTTTTTCCAGCAGCAGACGGCACAACGCGACGCGGCGGCGCTCACCACCGGACAGGTTCGCGACTTTCGCATCCCAGTCTGGCAGGCGCAGGGCATCGGCCGCACGCTCCAGCTGCACGTTCAGGTTGTGACCGTCGTGTGCCTGGATGATCTCTTCATACTTACCCTGCTGGGCCGCGAGCTTATCAAAGTCTGCATCCGGCTCTGCGTACTTCGCGTACACCTCGTCCAGACCTTTCAGGGCGTTAACCACTTCGGAAACGGCTTCTTCAACGGATTCGCGAACGGTGTGCTCCGGGTTCAGCTGCGGTTCCTGCGGCAGGTAACCGATTTTGAGGCCAGGCTGTGGACGGGCTTCACCTTCGATTTCAGTATCGATGCCCGCCATGATGCGCAGCAAGGTGGACTTACCGGCACCGTTGAGACCCAGCACACCAATTTTTGCGCCCGGGAAGAAGCTCAGCGAGATATTTTTAAGAATATGACGTTTCGGCGGTACCACTTTGCCGACACGATGCATGGTATAAACGAATTGAGCCACGTTGGACTTCGCCTCTTTTATCGTGATGAGAATAGTGGCGAAGTGTAGCCTTTTTCCCCGTCTAATCCCAGCCATCGACGTCTGGAGTGTTAAAACGCGCAAGAAAGGTAAAAATGTGTCCATAACGTGGCGCGTTGGGGGATGCCTGGTTAGCATAAGTTAATTACGCTTTTGCGCGGCACGATGCTGCATTTAACGACGATTAACAGAGGATGAGCGTGTGGTAAAAGCCAAACAAGTGGTCTGGCAACTGTTGGCTGCCGGCGTCTGCGTACTGACTATCAGCAGCGCGGCGCGAGCCGATTCACTGGATGAACAACGTAACCGCTATGCACAGATCAAACAGGCATGGGATCAGCGACAGATGGAGACGGTGCAGGCTCTGATGCCGACGTTGAAAGACTACCCGCTGTATCCGTATCTGGAATACCGTCAGCTTACCGGCGATCTGATGAACCAGCCGACGATCACCGTCAAAAACTTTATTCAGGCCAACCCTACGCTGCCCCCGGCGCGTACCTTGCAGTCGCGCTTTGTAAACGAACTGGCGCGGCGTGAAGACTGGCGTGGCCTGCTGGCCTTTAGCCCGGAGAAACCCGGCACTACCGAAGCGCAGTGTAACTACTATTACGCGAAGTGGATGACGGGCCAGCAGGAAGAGGCCTGGAACGGCGCCAAAGCGCTGTGGCTTACCGGTAAAAGCCAGCCTAACGCCTGCGACTCGTTGTTTGGCGCCTGGCGTGCTTCCGGCAAACAGGATCCGCTGGCTTATCTGGAGCGGATCCGCCTGGCGATGAAAGCGGGCAACACTCGCCTGGTGACAGTCCTTGCCGGCCAGATGCCGCCGGACTATCAGACCATCTCCAGCGCCCTGATGCAGCTGGCGAACGATCCGAAAACGGTGATGGATTTTGCCCGAACCACGGGCGCCACCGATTTTACCCGCCAGATGGCGGCAGTGGCTTTCACCAGCGTGGCGCGGGATGACGTGGAGAATGCGCGGCTGATGATCCCAGGCCTTGCCCAGGCGCAGCAGCTTAATGAAGATCAGACCCAGGAGCTGCGCGATATCGTGGCGTGGCGTCTGATGGGCAGCGATGTAACCGATGAACAGGCACGCTGGCGCGATGATGCCATCATGCGTTCTCAGTCCACCTCCCTGGTGGAGCGACGCGTACGGATGGCGCTGGGCAACGGCGATCGTCGTGGCCTGAATACCTGGCTGGCGCGTCTGCCGATGGAATCAAAAGAGAAAGATGAATGGCGCTACTGGCAGGCCGATCTCCTGCTGGAGCGGGGACGTGATGAAGAAGCGAAATCGATCCTGCGCGCTCTGATGCAGCAGCGCGGTTTCTATCCGATGGTGGCGGCCCAGCGGCTTGGCGAAGAGTATACCCTGAAGATAGATAAAGCGCCGTCCGGCGTTAACGCCGCGCTGGTACAAGGGCCGGAGATGGCGCGGGTGCGCGAGCTGATGTACTGGAATCTGGACAACACCGCCCGCAGCGAATGGGCGAACCTGGTCACCAGCCGTACCGTGGAGGAGAAAGCACAGCTGGCGCGCTATGCCTTTGATAATCGCTGGTGGGATCTCAGCGTGCAGGCGACGATCGCCGGTAAGCTGTGGGATCATCTTGAGGAGCGTTTCCCGCTGGCCTATAACGATCTGTTCAAGCGTTACACCAGTGGCAAAGATATCCCGCAGAGTTATGCAATGGCGATCGCCCGTCAGGAGAGCGCCTGGAACCCGAAAGTGCGTTCGCCGGTGGGCGCCAGCGGCCTGATGCAGGTGATGCCTGCGACGGCCAGCCATACGGTGAAGAAGTTTAATATTCCAGGTTACACCAGCCCGTCGCAGCTGCTGGATCCAGAGACCAATATCAACATTGGTACGACCTATCTGCAGAGCGTCTACAACCAGTTTGGCGATAACCGTATCTTCGCCTCGGCGGCCTATAACGCCGGGCCGGGCCGGGTGCGCACCTGGCTTGGCAACAGCGCCGGACGCATCGACGCAGTGGCCTTTGTCGAGAGCATTCCGTTCTCGGAAACGCGTGGCTATGTGAAAAATGTGCTGGCATATGATGCTTACTATCGCTACTTCATGGGACAGAAAGACACCCTGATGAGCGAGAGTGAGTGGCAACGTCGTTACTGATCGGTGAGGGTTATGTTATGCTTGTACTCGTTTAAGAGTACGAAAGGCGGCATAACATGACCCAGCATTCCCCTTATTCATCGGCGATGGCCGAGCAACGTCATCAGGAGTGGCTTCGTTTTGTGGAGCTGCTTCGCCAGTCATACGAACAGGATCTGCATCTGCCTCTGCTACAGCTGATGCTCACTCCCGACGAGCGCGAGGCGCTGGGTACCCGGGTGCGAATCATTGAAGAATTGCTGCGTGGAGAGATGAGTCAGCGCGAGCTGAAAAGCGAGTTAGGGGCGGGGATCGCGACCATCACCCGCGGCTCAAACAGCCTGAAATCCGCGCCGGTTGAATTGCGCCAGTGGCTGGAGAACGTGCTGCTGAAAAACGCCTGATAGCGCTGCGCTTATCAGGCTTGCAAAAGACGATGTGTACCGTAGGCCGGAAAAGGTGAAGCCCGCCATCCGGCAGTGCCGCAGGATCTACCGGTAAATCGCGTTATGAAACGGGCTTAACGCCAGAATAACCGCCTGGTGGTAAACGCTGGAACGCGTGAGCGCGCCGGCAGTAAATACCCCAATCGCTCCCTCTTTGCGCCCAATCTCATCGATGCCGGTGTATTTCGACATCACCGGCCCGAGCGGTTCACCTTCACGAACTCTGTCCAGAATGATCTCCGGTAACGGCAGAGTGGCTGAGCGCGCTTCCCCGCGCTGTTCAGCGCTCTCTATCACCACCCAGCTGAAGGTGCTGCCTTCGTCGATACCGGCTTCAATGGCTACCCAGAAGTCAGCCTGAGGGCATGCGGCCCTGGCGTTAGCGACGCGATTTCGTGCGCCAGCCCGTGTTTCTTCACTGCCAAAAGGTTGTTCCGGGACGCCGCTCTCGACGTTGACTGATGCAATATGGCAGGATCCTTCGCCGAAGATCTCGTCAAATGCCCTTAGAATTGCCTGAATTTTGGCAGGATTAGTGGTAGCAGAGACAACCTGGTGCATAATTAAGCCTAACTCTAAAAATATCATCGCAGTATAACGGAAAAAAAGCATGTTACAGGTATACCTTGTTCGCCACGGTGAAACGCAGTGGAACGCCGAGCGACGTATTCAAGGCCAGTCAGACAGTCCACTCACAGCCAAGGGCGAGGAACAGGCCTGGCAGGTTGGCGAACGTGCCAGAACCCTGGGCATCACCCATATCATCGCCAGCGATTTAGGTCGTACGCGGCGCACAGCGGAGATTATCGCGCAGGCCTGCGGCTGCGATGTCACCGTGGATGCCCGCCTGCGTGAGCTGGATATGGGGGTGCTGGAACAGCGTCTTATCGATACCCTGACCGAAGAAGAAGAGGCGTGGCGTCGTACGCTGGTTAACGGCAGCGAAGATGGCCGCATTCCGCAGGGGGAATCGATGCAGGAGCTGAGCGAGCGTATGCACGCGGCGCTGGCGGCCTGTCTGGATCTGCCGCAGGGGAGCCGACCGCTGATTGTCAGTCACGGGATGGCATTGGGATGTCTGGTCAGTACCATCCTCGGGCTGCCGGCATGGGCTGAACGTCGCCTGCGTCTGCGCAACTGCTCGCTTTCCCGCATCGACTATCAGCAAAGCCCGTGGCTGGCCTCAGGGTGGATTGTGGAGATGGCAGGGGATATCTCGCATCTGGATGCCCCTGCGTTAGATGAGCTACAGCGTTAGCGGCGAACAGGAATCAGGTATTCGCAGCGCAGATCGATTGGGCGTTCTTCCGGTCTAACATCCGTTAGCGGGTAGTAACGCTCAATATCCTGCCCCTTCCTGCGGTTCAGATTCAGCATCGGCATGCAGGTGCCATACACCGTCATGATAAAGTCCTGAACGCCGGTACCCAGCCCTTCATAGGTGAACATGACATATTCACCTCCTTCCAGCACAACCGGTTTCGAGCCCTGAACGTAGCCGTTAGCCATTTCCGGCGTAAGCGCGGTGGTGTAGAACACTTCCTGCTCGTCATCTTTTTCCAGACTTGGCCGCGTCTCGTTCAGGCCATACAGCAGCGGCGGAATGGCCGGCGCATGGCTGAGGAAATCGCGCCAGAACTGGACGCGCATTTGATGACGGAATTCGGAGATTTGCTCCAGCGAGCAAGAGTAACTTTGCGTTGTGCCGACCAGGTGGGTCTCTGGCAGGGTAATGAACTCATGCTTCGGCAGGGTGAATTCGCCCAGACGCAACGGCGGGCGCATCCCGAACGAACTCCAGTCCGGCGAGCGGCGATAGAGCGCAGGGGTCAACGAGAACTGTTTTTTGAACGCGCGGGTAAAGGTCTGCTGTGAATCAAAACGGTATTGTAAAGCAATATCCAGAATCGGACGTGCAGTCAGGCGAAGCGCCACGGCGGATTTGGACAGTCGACGCGCGCGGATATAGGCGCCGATGGCATGACCAGTGACATCCTTAAACATCCGCTGTAAATGCCACTTAGAATATCCCGCTTTTGCCGCTACGTTATCGAGTGACAAAGGTTGATCCAGATGGCCTTCCAGCCAGGTAAGAAGATCGCGAATAATTCCAGCCTGATCCATATACTATCCTCATCCTTAAAACAGCAGGTACCCTGCTAACAGGTTAGCGGATAATAGCATTTTTTGATGTTTTAGCATTCAGTGTTTTTTTTGCGCTTAAATGCGCTTTATCCTGCTTAATGCGGAGATATATTCTAATCCTGTGATCTTGCTACTTTTTTTAGATGATTGTTGAATAATTACGCTATTCAATTTTTAAATATGGTAACAATATGAAATACAAGACATTGATCGTTGCTACGCTGCTCCTGTTGAAGGGGCATACCGTGCAGGCAGAGGAGATTGGCTCTGTCGATACCGTGTTCAAGGTTTTCGGGCCGGACCACAAAATTGTTGTT
This sequence comes from Leclercia adecarboxylata, assembly GCF_035787115.1. Classification (GTDB taxonomy): domain Bacteria; phylum Pseudomonadota; class Gammaproteobacteria; order Enterobacterales; family Enterobacteriaceae; genus Enterobacter; species Enterobacter adecarboxylatus_E. The sequence continues at coordinate 440,072 of NZ_JALKTL010000003.1, forward strand.
GAAGCCTTTGACGATCCCGATGTGAAGAACGTGACCTGCTATATCAGCCGGGCGAAAACAGGTGGGATAAAAGGGGGCCTTGGGCTGGCGGAAGACACCTCCGATGCGGCGATTTCCTGTCAGCAGGTGGGGCCGGTTGAGCTGAGCGAGAAGATCAAAAACGGTAAAGCGCAGGGCGAAGTGGTGTTCCAGAAACGCACCTCGCTGGTGTTCAAAAAATTGCAGGTGGTGCGTTTCTATGATGCGAAACGTAACGCCCTGGCTTACCTGGCCTACTCGGATAAAGTCGTCGAAGGTTCACCGAAAAACGCCCTGAGCGCGGTGCCGATTATGCCGTGGCATTAATTCAGAGATACAGCATGCAGAAAGCTGGCACTGGCTCTGTGCTTACGCCACTTGACGGGTACTCGCTTCCCCTGTCGCCCGCGTTATCGAATAACGATTCGCTGCGACTATGGAAATAAAAAAACGGCGCGGAAGCGCCGTTTTTTTATGGCCGGGTTGCGGGATTACTCCTGCAGGTCACCGCAGAAACGATAGCCTTCGCCGTGAATGGTGGCGATGATTTCTGGGGTATCCGGCGTAGATTCAAAATGTTTACGAATACGGCGGATGGTGACGTCAACGGTACGGTCGTGCGGCTTCAGCTCACGGCCGGTCATTTTTTTCAGCAGTTCTGCACGGGACTGAATCTTGCCCGGATTTTCGCAGAAGTGCAGCATGGCGCGGAATTCACTGCGCGGCAGTTTGTACTGATCGCCCTGTGGGCTCACCAGAGAACGGCTATTAATATCAAGTTCCCAGCCGTTGAATTTGTAGCTGTCTACGCTACGACGCTCTTCGCTGACCGTGCCCAGGTTCATGGTGCGGGACAGCAGATTGCGTGCACGAATGGTTAACTCGCGTGGGTTAAACGGTTTGGTAATATAGTCATCCGCACCGATTTCCAGGCCAAGAATTTTATCAACTTCGTTGTCGCGACCAGTCAGGAACATTAACGCAACGTTCGCCTGCTCACGCAGCTCGCGCGCCAGCAGAAGGCCGTTTTTACCCGGCAGGTTAATGTCCATGATAACCAGGTTGATATCATTTTCAGAAAGGATTTGATGCATCTCTGCGCCATCGGTCGCTTCAAAGACATCGTAGCCTTCTGCTTCGAAAATGCTCTTTAACGTGTTGCGTGTTACCAACTCGTCTTCAACGATAAGAATGTGCGGGGTCTGCATGTTTGCTACCTAAATTGCCAACTAAATCGAAACAGGAAGTACAAAAGTCCCTGACCTGCCTGATACATGCCACAAATTAACATGACCGGCGTAACGTGACTAAAGTACGTAATTGCGTTCTTGATGCACTTTCCATCAACGTCAACAACATCATTAGCTTGGTCGTGGGTACTTTCCCTCTGGACCCGACAGTGTCAAAAACGGCTGTCATCCTAACCATTTTAACAGCAACATAACAGGCTAAGTGACACCGGACACCCAATAAAACTACGCTTCGTTGACATATATCAAGTTCAATTGTAGCACGTTAACAGTTTGATGAAATCATCGTAGCGGATTGCTAGCCTTTGTCACAAATTTTCAATAAACCAACTAGTTGCGACCGTTAATTAATAAACAAGGTGAATCCAATGTCAACATTGATCCTGAGAAACAATTATCATTATTAAACATAAGGATAAGCGTTATTCTTTAACATTACCGCGTAAAGTTCAATCATGAAATAGTTTAGTGTTTTTAATTTGTAGTGAAACGCTATTTCGGTGATTTCTGTTGCAAATTTGTAAATTCGTGATGCGTAATATGATGATGCCCATCACATTTTTATCGGCTAACTGCCTAAAAAGAGAGCATAAATGCATTTGTCTATCGTACTGGTATCCCCAGCAAGAGCAGAAAATATTGGTGCCGCCGCACGGGCAATGAAGACCATGGGGTTTACCGATTTACGTATTGTCGCCAGTGAGGCGCACAAGGATCCTGCGGCGCGTCGTGTTGCCCATGGCTCGGGAGATATCCTTGATAATTCAAAGGCTTATGAAACGCTTGCCGACGCACTGCACGATATCTCGTTTACCGTTGCCACCACTGCACGCAGCCGATCAAAGTTTCATTACTACGCCACGCCTGCTGAACTGGTGCCGTTATTGACAGAAAAAAGCCAGTGGCTACCCAAAATGGCGCTGGTATTTGGCCGCGAAGATTCCGGCCTGACGAACGATGAGCTGGCGCTCGCGGACGTGCTGACCGGCGTGCCAATGGTGGCAGATTATCCGTCGCTGAATTTAGGACAGGCCGTGATGGTATACTGCTATCAATTAGCATCCTTGATGCAACAGCCTGTTTTACCCCCAACTGAGGTGGATGAAAACCAGCTTTCCGCTCTGCGCGCGCGCACCGAACGTCTTTTGACGTCGCTGAATGTCGCCGACGATCAAAAAATGGCGGAGTGGCTACAACAGCGGTTAGGCCTTCTGGAACAGCGAGACACGGCAATGTTGCACAGATTACTGCACGATATCGAAAAAAAACTGGCAGAGTAAAACGCTGTCATATTTTTTTGTTATGGTTTAATGTTCCAAAAAGTACGTTGCGGACGATCTGATCTGGACGTAAATAAAAACTCAGGCAGCGATACGTGAAAGCACCGGAAAATGTGATCAAAATAGAAATTCATTGACTTACCGGCACGTATGCTTTAACCAATAGAGTCAGACAGCACAGACAGATAATAATGACAGAGTACACAACATCCATGAAACGCATCAGCATCACCACCATTACCACCACCATCATCATTACCACAGGTAACGGTGCGGGCTGACGCGTACAGGAAAGAAAGAAAAAGCCCGCACCTGAACAGTGCGGGCTTTTTTTTCGGCCAAAGATTACGAGGTAACAACCATGCGAGTGTTGAAGTTCGGCGGTACATCAGTGGCAAATGCAGAGCGATTTCTGCGTGTTGCCGATATCCTGGAGAGTAATGCCAGGCAGGGGCAGGTGGCGACAGTACTCTCTGCCCCGGCTAAAATTACCAATCACCTGGTGGCGATGATTGAGAAAACTATCGGGGGCCAGGATGCACTGGTGAACATCAGCGACGCTGAACAGATCTTTGCCAGCCTGCTGCAGGGCCTGGCGGATGCGCAGCCTGGTTTTCCTCACGCCCAGCTTAAAGCCTTCGTTGAGCAAGAGTTCGCTCAGATCAAACACGTTCTGCATGGTATCAGCCTGTTGGGGCAGTGCCCGGACAGCATTAACGCGGCGCTGATCTGCCGCGGCGAGAAACTCTCTATCGCCATCATGGCGGGCCTGCTTGAAGCGCGTGGCCATAACGTCACGGTGATCGATCCCGTGGAAAAACTGCTCGCTGTTGGCCATTACCTCGAATCCACCGTAGATATCGCCGAATCTACCCGTCGCATTGCGGCAGGCAAAATTCCTGCCGACCATATGATCCTGATGGCGGGCTTCACCGCCGGGAATGAAAAAGGGGAGCTGGTGGTGCTGGGCCGTAACGGGTCTGACTATTCAGCCGCCGTGCTGGCCGCCTGCCTGCGGGCCGACTGCTGTGAGATCTGGACTGACGTTGACGGCGTGTATACCTGCGACCCGCGACAGGTGCCCGATGCCCGCCTGCTAAAGTCCATGTCTTATCAGGAAGCGATGGAGCTCTCCTACTTCGGCGCCAAAGTCCTTCACCCTCGCACCATTGCTCCCATCGCCCAGTTTCAGATCCCCTGTCTGATTAAAAACACCGGTAACCCGCAGGCGCCAGGTACGCTGATTGGCGCTAACAGTAATGAAGATGGTCTGCCCGTTAAAGGCATCTCCAACCTCAATAATATGGCGATGTTCAGCGTCTCCGGGCCGGGCATGAAGGGCATGGTTGGCATGGCAGCGCGCGTGTTTGCCGCCATGTCGCGCAACGGCATCTCGGTGGTGTTAATTACACAGTCCTCTTCTGAATACAGCATCAGCTTCTGCGTCCCGCAGACAGACTGCCTGCGCGCCCGTCGCGCGCTGGAAGAGGAGTTTTATCTGGAGCTTAAAGAAGAGCTGCTGGAACCGATGTCTATTCAGGAGCATCTGGCGATCATCTCTGTGGTCGGTGATGGCATGCGCACCCTGCGCGGCATCTCTGCGAAGTTCTTTGCAGCACTGGCGCGGGCGAACATCAATATTGTCGCCATTGCCCAGGGCTCATCGGAGCGTTCTATCTCGGTGGTGGTGAATAACGACGATGCTACCACCGGCGTGCGCGTCACCCACCAGATGCTGTTCAATACCGACCAGGTGATTGAAGTATTCCTGATTGGCGTCGGCGGCGTGGGTGGGGCGTTACTGGAACAGCTGAAGCGTCAGCAGGAGTGGCTCAAGAAAAAGCATATCGATCTGCGCGTCTGCGGTATCGCTAACTCAAAAGCGCTGCTGACTAACGTCCACGGACTGAATCTGGAAAACTGGCAGGCAGAGCTAGCGGAAGCGAAAGAGCCGTTTAATCTTGGCCGCCTGATCCGTCTGGTGAAAGAGTACCATCTGCTCAACCCGGTGATTGTCGACTGTACTTCCCACCAGGCGGTGGCGGATCAGTATGCCGACTTCCTACGCGAAGGTTTCCACGTGGTAACGCCAAATAAAAAGGCCAACACCTCGTCGATGGATTACTACCATCAGATGCGCCATGCGGCGGCGAAATCACGCCGTAAGTTCCTCTACGACACTAACGTCGGCGCCGGGCTGCCGGTTATCGAAAACCTGCAAAACCTGCTTAATGCCGGTGATGAACTGCAGCGTTTCTCCGGCATCCTGTCCGGCTCGCTCTCCTTTATCTTCGGCAAGCTGGACGAAGGGATGAGCCTGTCGGAGGCGACCAAAGTGGCGCGTGAGCTGGGCTACACCGAGCCCGATCCGCGTGACGATCTCTCCGGCATGGACGTGGCGCGCAAGCTGCTGATCCTCGCCCGTGAAACGGGGCGCGAGCTGGAGCTGTCGGATATCGTGATCGAGCCGGTTCTGCCGGAAAGTTTTGACGACGCAGGCGATGTCGCGACCTTTATGGCTAATCTGCCGCAGCTGGATGACGCATTCGCATCTCGCGTAGCAAAAGCCCGTGATGAAGGCAAGGTATTGCGCTATGTTGGCAACATTGAAGAAGACGGCGTCTGCCGGGTAAAAGTCGCGGCGGTAGACGGTAACGATCCGCTGTTCAAAGTGAAAAACGGCGAAAACGCCCTCGCGTTTTACAGCCACTATTATCAGCCACTGCCGTTGGTCCTTCGCGGCTATGGCGCGGGGAACGATGTGACGGCGGCGGGTGTGTTTGCCGATCTGCTGCGTACCCTGTCATGGAAGTTAGGAGTTTAACATGGTCAAAGTTTATGCCCCGGCTTCCAGCGCCAATATGAGCGTCGGGTTTGATGTGCTGGGTGCAGCGGTGACGCCGGTGGATGGCGCATTGCTGGGTGATACGGTTACGGTAGAGGCTGCGGACAGCTTCAGTCTGAACAACGTCGGGCGTTTCGCCAGCAAGCTGCCGGACGAGCCGCGCGAGAATATTGTCTATCAGTGCTGGGAGCGTTTTTGTCAGGAGATCGGTAAAAACGTCCCGGTCGCCATGACGCTGGAAAAAAGCATGCCGATTGGCTCCGGGTTGGGTTCCAGCGCCTGTTCGGTGGTTGCCGCGCTGGTGGCGATGAACGAACATTGCGGCAAACCCCTGAATAACACCCGTCTGCTGGCCCTGATGGGCGAGCTGGAAGGACGCATCTCCGGCAGCATCCATTATGATAACGTCGCCCCCTGTTTCCTGGGCGGCATGCAGCTGATGATCGAAGAGAACGGCATCATCAGCCAGCAGGTGCCGGGCTTTGACGAGTGGCTGTGGGTGCTGGCGTATCCGGGCATTAAGGTGTCAACTGCGGAAGCGCGCGCCATTTTGCCGGCGCAGTATCGCCGTCAGGACTGCATCGCGCACGGTCGCCATCTGGCGGGCTTTATTCATGCCTGCTATACCCGTCAGCCTGGGCTGGCGGCGAAACTGATGAAAGACGTTATTGCCGAGCCATACCGCACCAAACTGCTGCCTGGCTTTAATGAAGCACGCAGCGCGGCGCTGGAGATTGGCGCGCTGGCCTGCGGCATTTCTGGCTCCGGGCCGACCCTGTTTGCGCTGTGCGACAAACCGGACACGGCTGAGCGGGTGGCGGGCTGGCTGGGTAAAAATTACCTGCAAAATCAGGAAGGCTTTGTTCATATTTGCCGTCTGGATACGGCGGGCGCACGAGTACTGGGATAAACGATGAAACTCTACAATCTTAAAGATCACAACGAGCAGGTAAACTTTGCACAGGCAGTGACGCAGGGGCTGGGCAAAAACCAGGGGCTGTTCTTCCCGCACGATCTGCCGGAATTCGGTCTGACCGAAATCGACGACATGCTGAAGCAGGATTTCGTCACCCGCAGCACCAAAATTCTCTCGGCGTTTATCGGCGACGAGATCCCGCAGGAGCTGCTGGAAGAGCGCGTACGCGCTGCTTTTGCCTTCCCCGCACCGGTAAGCCAGGTGGAACCGGACGTCGGTTGTCTTGAGCTGTTCCATGGTCCGACACTGGCCTTTAAAGATTTCGGCGGTCGCTTTATGGCGCAGATGCTGACGCACATCAGCGGCGATAAGCCGGTTACCATCCTGACGGCCACCTCCGGCGATACCGGCGCGGCGGTCGCGCATGCCTTCTACGGCCTGAAAAACGTCCGCGTGGTGATCCTCTATCCGCAGGGTAAAATCAGCCCGCTGCAGGAAAAACTGTTCTGTACTCTTGGCGGCAACATTGAAACCGTCGCCATCGACGGGGATTTCGATGCCTGCCAGTCGCTGGTCAAGCAGGCCTTTGATGATGAAGAGCTGAAGCTGGCGCTGGGTCTGAACTCCGCCAACTCCATTAACATCAGCCGCCTGCTGGCACAGATTTGCTACTACTTCGAAGCGGTGGCCCAGCTGCCGCAGGAAGCGCGTAATCAACTGGTGATCTCGGTGCCGAGCGGCAACTTTGGCGACCTGACCGCAGGCCTGCTGGCGAAGTCTCTCGGCCTGCCGGTGAAGCGCTTTATCGCGGCCACCAACGCCAACGACACCGTTCCGCGCTTCCTGAAAGAGGGCAAGTGGACGCCAAACGCCACCCAGGCCACTCTGTCTAACGCGATGGATGTGTCACAGCCTAATAACTGGCCGCGTGTGGAGGAGCTGTTCCGCCGTAAAATCTGGCGTCTGAATGAGCTGGGCTACGCTGCGGTGACTGACGAAACCACCAGAGAGACCATGCGCGAGCTGAAGCAGGTGGGCTACACCTCTGAGCCGCATGCCGCGGTGGCGTATCGCGCCCTGCGCGATCAGCTGAACCCGGGCGAGTATGGCCTGTTCCTCGGCACGGCGCATCCGGCGAAGTTCAAAGAGAGCGTGGACGAGATCCTGGGTGACTCTCTGCCGCTGCCGAAAGAGCTGGCGGAGCGTGCCGATCTGCCGCTACTGTCGCACAGCCTGCCGGCTGATTTTGCTGCGCTGCGTCAGTTGATGATGACACGCGGATAAGCATTTTGACCGGGTGACGGCTTCGCCTCACCCGGTTTTTTATGGAGAAATTAAGGAGAGAAATAGCAGGGAAAAAGCAGAAATTCCCAATAAATGCGGTCACTTACAGAATAGGATTGCAGAGAATAACATCCTCCACGCCCCTCACGTAATCTCCTTACATCGGCCCAGATCGGGCAGGATCATTAAGGAGTAACCTATGTCTAAACTGAAACCTGTGCTTATCGCGCTTTCTCTGATGCTGGTGGCTCCAATGGCGGTTCAGGCCTCTGAAATCACGCTGGTACCGGCGGTCAAATTACAGATTGGCGATCGGGATAACCAGGGGCACTACTGGGATGGCGGCCACTGGCGCGATCATGACTGGTGGAAATCGCATTATGAGTGGCGGGACAATCGCTGGCATCCGCATGGCGATCGTCATGATAATCATCATCACGATCGTCATGATGACCACCGTCCGGGACCTGACCATAAGCATCACTAAGATCTCCCCGCCGCCCGGCGGGGTTTTACGTTACTGCTCGTGGCGCTTAAACACCAGCTCGCCTTTCCCTGACGTTTCCTCGTCAAAGAAATACCCTTCGCTATTAAAGGCGGTCAGTTGCTCCGGCTTCGTCAGACGGTTTTCAATGATGTAGCGGCTCATCAATCCGCGCGCTTTTTTGGCGTAGAAGCTGATCACTTTAAATTTGCCGTTTTTCTCGTCCAGGAAGACCGGCTTGACGATCTCCGCATTCAGTTTTTTCGGCTTAACCGCTTTGTAGTACTCATCCGAGGCGAGGTTAATCAGGATGTTGTCACCCTGGGCCGCCAGCGCATCGTTCAGGGTGTGGGTGATGGTCTCGCCCCAGAACTGGTAGAGATCTTTCCCTTTCGCATTTTCCAGGCGGGTCCCCATCTCCAGGCGGTAAGGCTGCATCAGATCCAGCGGGCGCAGCACGCCGTACAGGCCGGAGAGCATGCGCAAATGCTGCTGGGCGAAATCGAAATCCGTTTCGCTAAGGGTTTCTGCCTGCAGGCCGGTGTAGACATCACCTTTAAAGGCCAGAATCGCCTGACGCGCGTTTGATGGCGTGAAATCCGGCTGCCAGTCGTGAAAACGGGTGGCATTCAGATCCGCCAGCTTGTCGCTGATGCTCATCAACGTTGCAATTTGCGGGGCCGAAAGCTTACGCGCCTCGCGGATCAGCTGTTGCGAGTGATCCAGCAGTTCCGGCTGGGTATAGCGCTCGGTGGCAAGTGGGCTTTGGTAGTCGAGCGTTTTAGCAGGTGAAATCAGAATCAGCATATCCAGTCCTTGCAGAAGAATGAGTGCGACTTTAGCAAAAAAACCGCCTGGAGTGATCGATGGCTGTTATTGACGTGGCAAATCATCCCAGGCGCCGGGGGCGAGCTGCTCTTCAATCTCAGGATAACGCGAGACATCGAAAACAGGCTGAACCCCCAGTTTGCGCTGACGCAGATAGTCCCGGGCAATCAGGCTCACCACCGGAGAGAGCAGCAGGATGGCCGTCAGGTTAGTGATCGCCATTAGCGCCATAATGATATCTGCCAGCTGCCAGACCGTCGGCAGACTTAACAGCGATCCGAGCAGCACCATCAGGGTTACGCCACCCCGTAATAACCAACGCGAGCGCCGGGCATCAGGATGTAAAAAGATCAGGTTGTTTTCGGCATAGACGTAATTCACCACGATTGAGCTAAAGGCGAACAGGATGATGATAAGCCCCACGAATCCCGCTCCCCAGCCTCCCGTCAGGTTTATCAGCGCCTGTTGCAGCAGCTGTATGCCCGCGGTATCTGCCGGAAGATCTACCGGGCCTGCCAGCAGTACGATCATGGCACTGGCAGTGCAGATGACGAGGGTATCGGCGCACACGCCGATCATCTGTACGAACCCCTGGGAGGCGGGGTGAGGGGGCCACGAGGCAGCGGCCGCAGCGGCGTTAGGGCTTGAGCCCATACCCGCTTCGTTGGAAAACATGCCGCGCTGGAAACCTGCCGTCAGGGCCTGGCTCAGGGTGTAGCCCAGCGCCCCGGCGGCCGCTTCGCGCCAGCCAAATGCGCTTTTGAAGATCAGATTGAAGACCGCCGGTATCTGTTCGACATGCCAGGCGCAGATGATCAGGCTGGCCGTCACCCACAGCAGCGCCATCACTGGCACCATCCACTGCATCAGACGAGCTACGCCTTTGATGCCGGTGACAATTACCAGAAGGGTGAACGCGGCCAGCATGCCGCCGGTAAACACTTCCGGACAGTCGAAGGCGAAACGTAGCGCGTGGGCCACCGAATGCGCCTGGACAGTGTTGAAAATAAGACCGTAGGCGACAAGTAAAAAGATCGAAAACAGCACGCCCATCCAGCGCATGCCGAGGCCACGGGCCATATACCAAGCAGGGCCACCGCGAAACTGCCCCTGCTTATCCGCTTCTTTATACAGTTGAGCCAGCGAACATTCTGCAAAAGATGTTGCCATGCCGATGATGGCGGTCATCCACATCCAGAAGATGGCACCAGGACCGCCAGCGGAGATCGCCAGCGCGACCCCGGCTAAATTACCGCTGCCGACCCGGGCCGCCAGGCTGGTGCAGAGTGCCTGGAACGAGGTTAAACCTCCCGGCTGGGGAGTAAGGCTATTTTTCAGATTAATGCGTAGTTGAGGAAGGGAGCGAAACTGAATAAACCCGCTGCGAACGGTGAACCAGAGACCTGCCGCAAAAAGCAGGTAAATCATCATTGAGCCCCACAGGACTTCATTAAAAAACGACAGATAATCAGGCATTAACGTCCCTCATGTTGATGCCAAAGTGCATAGGTAATCGCTTAGAATGATTGAGCAAACAGAGAATGAGCAATCTGTGAATTTGCTGAGTTTATCACAGTATCCTTAAGCGCATTGTCTGCGGTTGCGCTGACATTCCGTCGTGTTATCATCAATGCAGACCGGTTACATCCCCCTAACAAGTAAACCTGTCATTTTTCCGTTTCTGGCATCCTGCTGGTAACGCGAATTATCCAGGGCAAGTTAAAGAGAAACACTATCATGACGGATAAATTAACCTCCCTTCGTCAGTTCACGACTGTTGTCGCTGACACCGGAGATATCGCGGCAATGAAGTTGTACCAGCCGCAGGATGCCACAACGAACCCTTCTCTGATCCTTAACGCTGCACAGATCCCTGAATACCGCAAACTGATTGATGACGCCGTTGCCTGGGCGAAAAGCCAGAGCAGCGATCGCGCACAGCAGGTTGTGGATGCCACCGACAAACTGGCGGTTAACATCGGTCTGGAAATTCTGAAACTGGTCCCGGGTCGTATCTCTACCGAAGTGGATGCGCGTCTCTCCTACGACACTGAAGCGTCCATCGCTAAAGCCAAACGCCTGATCAAACTGTACAACGATGCGGGTATCAGCAACGACCGCATCCTGATCAAACTGGCTTCCACCTGGCAGGGCATCCGCGCTGCAGAACAGCTGGAAAAAGAAGGTATCAACTGTAACCTGACTCTGCTGTTCTCCTTCGCGCAGGCGCGTGCATGTGCAGAAGCGGGCGTGTACCTTATCTCTCCATTCGTGGGCCGTATTCTGGACTGGTACAAAGCCAACACCGATAAGAAAGAGTACGCGTCAGCTGAAGATCCGGGCGTAGTTTCCGTTACCGAGATCTACGAGTACTACAAACAGCACGGCTATGAAACCGTGGTGATGGGCGCAAGCTTCCGTAACGTGGGCGAGATCCTGGAACTGGCTGGCTGTGACCGTCTGACCATCGCCCCTGCGCTGCTGAAAGAGCTGGCAGAAAGCGAAGGCGCAATCGAGCGTAAGCTGAGCTTTAGCGGCGAAGTGAAAGCCCGTCCAGAGCGCATCACTGAATCTGAGTTCCTGTGGCAGCACAACCAGGATCCAATGGCGGTAGACAAACTGGCGGACGGAATCCGTAAGTTTGCCATCGACCAGGAAAAACTGGAAAAAATGATCGGCGAACTGCTGTAATCATGCCAGCGTGACCGGGCTTCCGGTCACGCTACCTCTCTCGTACCCTGTCTGAATCTCCCCGCTGCGTGTATCATTCCTTTAATCTGTATTGTTTGAATGGAATGGATATGAATACCTTACGCATTGGCTTAGTTTCCGTCTCAGACCGCGCCTCCAGCGGTGTCTATGAAGATAAAGGCATCCCCGCGCTGGAAGCCTGGCTGGCTTCTGCCCTGACTACGCCGTTTGAAGTGCAAACCCGCCTGATCCCCGATGAGCAGGCCATCATTGAGCAAACGCTCTGTGAACTGGTCGATGAAATGAGCTGTCATCTGGTGTTGACCACGGGGGGGACCGGTCCGGCACGACGCGACGTGACCCCGGATGCGACCCTTGCGATCGCCGATCGTGAAATGCCGGGTTTTGGCGAACAGATGCGCCAGATCAGTCTACACTTTGTGCCGACGGCCATCCTGTCACGTCAGGTCGGGGTGATCCGCAAACAGGCGCTGATCCTCAATTTACCTGGCCAGCCAAAGTCGATTAAAGAGACGCTGGAAGGTGTAAAAGAGGCTGACGGCAATGTTGTGGTGGCGGGGATTTTTGCCAGCGTACCGTATTGTGTACAGCTTCTGGAAGGGCCTTACGTCGAAACCGACCCGCAGGTCGTAGCAGCTTTTCGCCCGAAAAGCGCCAGGCGTGAAATAATCTCCTGAAATTAACAATAATGTGACATAAGCTGTAACGGCTGTAGCGTGCAAAATGATTTACGGTATAGTAATTTTTTCTTTACGATTGCTGTAAATATAACTCAACAATTCAGCCCATAATGGTTCGCTATGTCACATTACAACCGGCCCCTTAATCGTCAGGATTATAAAACCCTCACGCTTGCCGCACTTGGCGGCGCGCTGGAGTTTTATGACTTCATCATTTTCGTCTTTTTTGCCGCTGTCGTGGGGGAACTGTTCTTCCCGGCAGACATTCCCGAATGGTTGCGTCAGGTCCAGACCTTTGGCATCTTCGCGGCCGGCTATCTGGCGCGCCCGCTGGGTGGCATCGTGATGGCCCACTTCGGCGATCTGGTGGGGCGCAAGAAGATGTTCACCCTTAGCATCCTGCTGATGGCGGTACCCACCCTGGCGATTGGTCTGCTGCCCACCTATGCCTCAATGGGCATTATTGCCCCGGTCTTACTGCTGCTGATGCGGATCCTGCAGGGGGCGGCGATCGGTGGTGAAGTGCCGGGCGCCTGGGTATTTGTGGCGGAACATGTTCCGGCCCGGCGGATCGGCATTGCCTGTGGGACGCTGACCGCAGGGCTGACCGTCGGCATTCTGCTGGGTTCCGTGGTGGCGACGCTGGTGAATACCAGCATGACCCAGCAGGCGGTCCACGACTGGGGCTGGCGTATTCCTTTCCTGCTGGGCGGCGCTTTTGGTCTGGTCGCCATGTATCTGCGTCGCTGGCTGCAGGAGACGCCGGTCTTCCTGGAGATGCAGCAGCGTAAAGCGCTGGCGCAGGAGCTGCCGGTTAAAGCGGTGGTGGTGCGGCATAAAAAGGCGGTCGTGGTGTCGATGCTGCTCACCTGGCTGCTGTCGGCGGGCATCGTGGTGGTGATTTTGATGTCGCCGGTCTGGCTGCAAAAACAGTACGGCTTTGCCCCGGCGGTGACGCTACAGGCCAACAGTATCGCTACCATCATGCTGTGCTTTGGCTGCCTGATTGCCGGTGTGGCGGTGGACCGTTTTGGGTCCAGTCTGACCTTTATTATCGGCAGCCTGCTGCTGGCCGGTGCGAGCTGGGCGTTTTACCACCTTGCGGGCAGCCATCCCGAACAGCTATTTTTGCTGTATGGCGTGGTAGGGCTGTGCGTGGGTGTCGTCGGGGCCGTGCCATACGTCATGGTCCGGGCCTTCCCGCCGGAAGTCCGCTTCACCGGTATTTCATTCTCCTATAACGTCTCGTACGCCATTTTCGGCGGGCTGACGCCGGTTGCCGTGACCCTGCTGATGGGAGTATCGCCGATGGCGCCGGCCTGGTATGTGCTGGCGCTCTCGCTGATGGGGCTGGCTCTGGGGATCTGGCTGCGCCAGAAACCGGTGGAAGTACCGGTCCTCGCAGGTTAACGAAAATGCCGGGCTCTGCCCGGCATTTTTTAGTACGAAGGGGTGTAGCTCAGGATGATGTTGTCATCCGGGATGTGGGTGAATTCCGTGATGATGGCGTGGTAATCCGCCTGCGGATCCACGTCATTAAACAGCGCCGGATAGAAAATCTTGCTTAACGTCTCGATGGCGACGATGTTGTACGGATTGTTATAAAAATGGTGATAGAGCGCTCCGGTGTGATTCTCTGCAACTGCCGGAATGCTGGCAACGCCCTGACGCGCCGTAAGCGCATTGAACGCTGCGCTGACATCCTCAGCCGAAACGTTATAGCCAAACGGAATAATCGCCGTGCCTTTGCCCGGACGTTTAGAACCTGTCATCAGGTAGTAATCCGGGTTCAGGGAGATAATTTTTTCCACCGAGACATTCCCGCTCGCTCCAGGCAGCAGCTGTGATCCGATATTGATGCCACCCGCGGCTTCTACCAGCCCGCCCCAACCGTTACGCGCATGGGTAAAGCAGCAGCCATTATCCAGCCCGCCGACGCCGGCAATAGGTTCGATAAAAACCAGCGGTTTTTTGCTGACGGTCGCCAGACGCTGGTGGATCTTATCCAGACGATGTTGATAGAAATCGATGTAGGCCTGCGCGCGGTCGGTCTGCCCCAGCACCTGACCCAGCAGGGCAATGCTCGGCAGCGTGTTCTCTACAGGGTGCAGTTCGTAATCAACAAAGACGACAGGAATGTGCAGTGCTTCAAGCCTGGTGAGGACGCCGGATTGAACCAGCGAGGGCTTAGCGCGTAGCTGGGCGATCATCAGGTCCGGCTGGCGGGAGATCACCGTTTCGAGATCCACATTGCCCTGGTCGGAAAACTTCATGTCGAGGATCTTTTCCGCTTCCGGCCATTTGCCCTTCAGCACGTTCCAGGTTTCGGTATCCTGCTTTTTCGGCAAATTGTTCCATGCCACCACTCTGGAGAATGGGGCATCGCGCTCCAGCAACGCCAGCGCGAAGATGTCGCGTCCGTCCTGCAAAATGATGCGCTGCGGTTCATGTTCCACCGTGACCGTACGGTTATCCCTATCCTTGACCGTCACCGGCCAGGTCTGCGCCTGGACGATGAGCGGCGTAATAAACAGTGCCAGGCCCCCGGCGGCGGCGATAAATTTTTTTAGCGTCATGTTTCCCCGTTTTTTATGGTGTTAACCCGTCGACCACCACATGCGGCAGTCCATGAGAACAGTATTCAACCCGACCCTTCACGCCATATACCGTCGCCAGACTGGCGGGAGTGACGACCTCTCCCGGCAGACCGCTGGCGATCAATTCGCCGCCTTTCAGCATCAGGGCATAGTCTGCGTGGCGCAGGGCAATGTTGATGTCATGGATCACCACAAGGGTGACGATATTACGCTGTCGCGTTTCGCGGGCGACGATATCCATCACATGGAACTGGTAGTTAAGGTCGAGGGCGCTCAGGGGCTCGTCAAGCAGCAGCAGGTCGGGCTGTCGGATAAGGGACTGAGCGAGGCCAATCAGCTGCTTTTGCCCGCCGGAGAGCTGGTCAAGAAAACTCATCGCCAGATGGGCGACGCCCAGTTTTTCAAGAATGGCGTAAGCTTCCTGCTCGACGTTTTGCGTCTGTACGCTGCCGCTGGCACGACGGGCGACAATCACCGATTCAAGCGCATGCAGATGCACGCCCTGGGGCAGGGACTGCGGGAGATAAACCACCTTTTGCGCCCGCTTTGCCGGGGGCAGGGTCATCAGGTCCTCGCCATTAAGGCGTAACTCACCCAGGGCAGGGTTCAGATCGGCCAGAGCGCGCAGCAGGGTCGATTTACCGGAACCGTTCGGCCCCAGCAGGGCGGTGATCTCTCCGCGAGGAAGCAGCGGGGTGGTTAGCCCGCTGATTACCTTTTTCTTGCGATAGCCGGTGTGCAGCTCCCGGACGAGAAGGCCGTCGGTCATACGTTCCCCCGGTTACGAATAATGATGCTGAGGAAGAACGGCACGCCAACCAGTGAGGTGACAATCCCAACGGGAATAATGACGCCGGGAACGATGTTCTTGGAAAATACGGAAGCCAGCGAGAGCACCAGGGCGCCAATCAGCATGCTGCCGGGCAGATAAAACCGGTGATCTTCACCAAACATCATGCGGGATATGTGCGGCGCCACCAGGCCAATAAAACCCACTGGCCCGACAAAGGCGACGGTCAGCGCCGAAATAATGCTGATGCGTAACAGGGTCGCCAGGCGAAGCTTTTTCACATTAATGCCGAAGCTGACGGCACGATCTTCTCCCAGACGCAGCGCCGTCAGCTTCCAGGCGTTTTTCAGCGACAGCGGCACGATAATCAACAGCGCCACGGCCAGAAGCGCCAGTTTATCCCAGGAGGCTCTTGCCAGGCTGCCCATCGTCCAGAAGACCAGCCCCTGCAGGGTATCTTCGCTGGCAACGAACTGCAGAATGGAGATCAGCGCGTTAAAGGTGAAGACCAGCGCGATCCCGAACAACACCACGCCGGAGGTGGCGACGCGGGTCCAGCGGCTGATGCCATCCAGAATAAAGCAGGCCAGCAGCGCAAAGACAAAGGCGTTTGCCGGAATAAACCACTTATCGGCAATGCCGGGAATGCCCAGACCGAGCACGATCGCCAGGGCGGCACCGAAGGAGGCGGCAGACGATACGCCAAGCGTAAACGGACTGGCGAGCGGGTTATTCAGGATGGTTTGCATCTCTGCCCCGGCAAGCCCCAGCGCCATGCCGACGGCGACAGCCATCAGCGCGAACGGCAGCCGCAGCTCCCAGACGATGACGCGGGTACCGGCATCTACTGAAGCGGCATTGAGCAGGGTGTGCCAGAGCGTAGAAACGGAGATGCCCGAAGGCCCGAGTGTGAAATCGAGGATCAGAGAACAAATAATAAAGAAGAGCAGCACGCCTGCCAGGGCAAAACGCCTGACAAGGACTTTACGGTAATGCGACGCGATAATGGCTTCGCCAGTTTGCTCGCGGGCGGCAAGGCTGGAGTTCATCAGATAACCCTATGCAACACAACAGAATCGTTTTATCCCCTGCGCGTTCCATTCTGGCGGCTGCCTGATATCCATTATCCGGGATGCCGGGTCACACTATTCTCAATGATAATGCTTATCAATGAAATGAGATGATTATTGCCGTTCTGTTTACTTATTGTTTTTGATGCGGCCAAAAAACATTCAGATTTAAAAAGGAAAAGCGCAACCGGAGAGGGGAGTTCGTGCCCGCAGGGCGGGCACGAAGGGGATCAGTGTTTTTCACCAATCGGCAGAACGGTGCGACCGAACTGCTCGTTCAGGACTTCGCCCATTGCCAGATAGATGGCGCTGGCGCCGCAAACCAGGCCAATCCAGCCCGCCACGTGGATAATGGCTTCGCCATTATCCACCAGATGGCCCACTGACAGCAGGGCGAACAGCACGGTCAGGCTCAGGAACACGAACTGCAGCGCGCGGTTACCTACCAGCGTGCCGAAGAACATGAACAGCGTGAAGACCCCCCACAGGCCCAGATAAACGCCCAGGAACTGTGGATTTGCCGCCTCGGTCAGACCCATTTTCGGCATCAGCAGAATGGCGACCAGGGTCAGCCAGAATGAACCGTAAGAGGTGAACGCGGTTAAACCAAAGGTGTTGCCTTTCTTATATTCCAGCAGGCCCGCGAAGATCTGTGCGATACCGCCGTAAAAAATGCCCATCGCCAGGATAATGCCATCCATCGGGAACATCCCGAGGTTGTGCAGGTTCAGCAGAATAGTGGTCATGCCAAAACCCATCAGGCCCAGCGGAGCCGGATTAGCCAACTTAGTGTTGCCCATAAGTCCTCAAAAAAATCATCATTAATATGGTGAAATAGTGGATCCCACGCCAATTCTCCCTGGCGGGGCGCGGCATCATAATGGGCGCCATCGATGCCGTCTATGATCTAATCAGGGTGAAATTAAAAATTTTTTTATGCGTCCCCCTTGATGGATGCCGTTGCGACCCCATCTTGTAGTCAACCGCAGTGTGTGGACCTGAAAAAAATCAAATCTGGGCAGTTGAAAAAGCACCTTCTGCCCTTATTACAGGTACACAACCACATGTTGACCGAATTTATAGTGGAGACGTTTAGATGGGTAAAATTATTGGTATCGACTTGGGTACTACCAACTCTTGTGTAGCGATTATGGACGGCACTACTGCACGTGTGCTGGAGAATGCCGAGGGCGATCGCACCACGCCTTCTATCATTGCCTATACCCAGGATGGTGAAACTCTGGTTGGTCAGCCGGCTAAACGTCAGGCAGTGACAAACCCGCAAAACACACTGTTTGCGATCAAGCGCCTGATTGGCCGTCGCTTCCAGGATGAAGAAGTTCAGCGTGATGAAGCCATCATGCCGTACAAAATCATCGGCGCTGAAAACGGCGATGCATGGATTGATGTAAAAGGTCAGAAAATGGCACCGCCGCAGATTTCTGCTGAAGTGCTGAAAAAAATGAAGAAAACGGCTGAAGATTACCTGGGTGAAGCGGTAACGGAAGCAGTTATCACCGTACCAGCATACTTCAACGATGCTCAGCGTCAGGCAACTAAAGACGCCGGCCGTATCGCGGGTCTGGAAGTCAAACGTATCATCAACGAACCTACCGCAGCAGCGCTGGCTTACGGTCTGGATAAAGAAGTGGGTAACCGCACTATCGCGGTATACGACCTTGGTGGCGGTACTTTCGATATCTCTATTATCGAAATCGACGAAGTTGACGGTGAAAAGACCTTCGAAGTTCTGGCAACCAACGGTGATACCCACCTGGGTGGTGAAGACTTCGATAGCCGTATGATCAACTATCTCGTTGACGAATTTAAGAAAGATCAGGGCATTGACCTGCGTAACGATCCGCTGGCAATGCAGCGCCTGAAAGAAGCCGCAGAAAAAGCGAAAATTGAGCTCTCTTCTGCGCAGCAGACCGATGTGAACCTGCCGTACATCACTGCAGACGCCACCGGTCCAAAACACATGAACATCAAAGTGACTCGCGCGAAACTGGAAAGCCTGGTCGAAGATCTGGTTAACCGTTCCATCGAGCCGCTGAAGGTTGCTCTGCAGGATGCTGGTCTGTCTGTATCCGAAATTCAGGATGTTATCCTGGTGGGTGGTCAGACCCGTATGCCAATGGTTCAGAAGAAAGTCGCTGAATTCTTTGGTAAAGAGCCGCGTAAAGACGTTAACCCGGACGAAGCCGTTGCTATCGGTGCTGCTGTTCAGGGCGGCGTACTGACCGGTGATGTCAAAGACGTACTGCTGCTGGACGTTACCCCGCTGTCTCTGGGTATCGAAACCATGGGCGGTGTGATGACGGCGCTGATCGCCAAAAATACCACCATCCCGACCAAGCACAGCCAGGTGTTCTCTACCGCTGAAGACAACCAGTCTGCGGTAACCATCCATGTGCTGCAGGGTGAGCGTAAACGTGCCGCAGATAACAAGGATCTGGGCCAGTTTAACCTCGATGGTATCAGCCCGGCACCGCGCGGCATGCCTCAGATCGAAGTTACCTTCGACATCGATGCTGACGGTATCCTGCACGTTTCCGCGAAGGACAAAAACAGCGGTAAAGAGCAGAAGATCACCATCAAGGCCTCTTCTGGTCTGAACGAAGAAGAGATCCAGAAAATGGTTCGCGAAGCTGAAGCGAACGCCGAGTCTGACCGTAAGTTCGAAGAGCTGGTTCAGACCCGCAACCAGGGTGACCATCTGCTGCACAGCACCCGTAAGCAGGTTGAAGAAGCGGGCGATAAACTGCCAGCTGACGACAAAACGGCTATCGAGTCTGCACTGAGCGCGCTGGAAGCGTCCCTGAAAGGCGAAGACAAAGCCGACATCGAAGCGAAGATGCAGGAACTGGCGCAGGTTTCCCAGAAGCTGATGGAAATCGCGCAGCAGCAGCACGCACAGCAGCAGGCTGGCGCGGGCGCTGACGCTTCTGCGAACAACGCGAAAGATGACGATGTTGTCGACGCAGAGTTTGAAGAAGTGAAAGACAAAAAATAATCGCCCTTTGAACGGGTAATACACTGGCACGGGCGAAGAGGTTTCCTCTCCGCCCGTGCACGCATGTTAGGGGCAGATAAAACAAGATGGCAAAGCAAGACTATTACGAGATTTTAGGCGTTTCCAAAACAGCGGAAGAGCGTGAAATCAAAAAGGCGTATAAGCGCCTGGCCATGAAATATCACCCGGACCGCAACCAGGGTGACAAAGAGGCCGAAGCCAAATTTAAAGAGATCAAAGAAGCCTACGAAGTCCTGACCGATGCGCAGAAACGTGCAGCCTACGATCAGTACGGCCATGCTGCATTTGAACAGGGCGGTATGGGCGGCGGCGGATTCGGTGGCGGCGGCGCGGACTTCAGCGATATCTTTGGTGACGTGTTCGGCGATATCTTCGGCGGTGGCCGCGGCCGTCAGCGTGCGGCCCGTGGCGCAGATCTGCGTTACAACATGGAGCTGACCCTGGAAGAGGCGGTCCGTGGCGTGACGAAAGAGATCCGCATTCCAACGCTGGAAGAGTGCGACGTCTGCCACGGCAGCGGTGCGAAAGTGGGTACTAAACCGCAGACCTGTCCAACCTGTCACGGTTCTGGTCAGGTGCAGATGCGCCAGGGCTTCTTCGCGGTGCAGCAGAGCTGTCCACACTGTCAGGGCCGCGGTACGCTGATTAAGGATCCGTGCAATAAGTGTCACGGTCATGGTCGCGTCGAGAAGACCAAAACCCTGTCCGTTAAAATCCCGGCGGGCGTGGATACCGGCGACCGTATTCGTCTGTCTGGCGAAGGTGAAGCAGGCGAGCATGGCGCACCGGCAGGCGATCTGTACGTTCAGGTTCAGGTGAAGCAGCACGCCATTTTCGAACGCGAAGGTAACAACCTGTACTGCGAAGTGCCAATCAACTTTGCTATGGCGGCGATGGGCGGCGAGATCGAAGTACCAACCCTTGACGGTCGCGTAAACCTGAAAGTACCTGGCGAAACCCAGACCGGTAAGCTGTTCCGTATGCGTGGTAAAGGCGTTAAATCCGTGCGTGGCGGTGCCCAGGGCGACCTGCTTTGCCGCGTGGTGGTGGAAACCCCGGTTGGCCTGAATGAAAAGCAGAAGCAGCTGTTGAGAGAGTTGCAGGAGAGCTTTGGTGGTCCGACGGGTGAGAACAACAGCCCGCGTTCCAAAAGCTTCTTTGATGGCGTGAAGAAATTCTTCGATGATTTGACGCGCTAACTCTTATCTGAAGCTAATCTCAAAGCCCGGAAATTTTCCGGGCTTTTTTATAGCTGGAAAACTAGGTTCGGAAAAACTGAGTGTACACTCAATATTAACCTGCTTTTACCGATGAATATCCGCGAGTAAGATGGTTTTAACGAAGGATTGTCGTAAAAAGAGAGAGTAATAGTGAAACTTCTACATCGTTTTTTCCATAATGAAGCCTCTGGCGGCATCATTCTTATGCTGGCCGCAGCCATCGCTATGCTGCTGGCAAACCTGGGCCCGACCCGCGGCCTGTATCATACGTTTCTGGAGACCCCCGTTGAGTTGCGGGTCGGTTTACTGGAAATCAACAAGAACATGCTGCTGTGGATCAACGATGCACTGATGGCGGTCTTTTTCCTGCTCGTGGGGCTGGAGGTCAAGCGTGAGCTGGTACAAGGCTCTCTGGCCAGCCGTCAGCGCGCAGCGTTCCCGGTTATTGCCGCCATCGGCGGGATGGTGGTTCCGGCGCTCATCTACCTGGCCTTTAACTATCAGGATCCCATTGCCCGGGACGGTTGGGCGATCCCGGCAGCAACGGACATCGCCTTTGCATTGGGTGTTCTGGCACTGTTAGGCAACCGCGTGCCGATGGCGTTAAAAATTTTCCTGATGGCGCTGGCAATCATCGATGACCTGGGCGCAATCGTCATTATTGCTCTGTTCTATACCAGCGAATTGTCGGTGTTGTCGTTGGCGGTTGCTGCTGCAGCCATCGCAGTGCTGGCGCTGCTCAATATCTGCAATGTTCGTCGTATTGGTATCTATGTTCTGGTTGGGATGGTGCTGTGGACGGCCGTGCTGAAATCGGGGGTGCATGCCACCCTGGCCGGGGTGATTATCGGCTTCTTTGTGCCGCTAAAGCCGCAGGAAGGCAAATCGCCGGCGAAACAGTTAGAGCACGTTTTGCATCCGTGGGTCGCTTTTATGATCCTGCCGCTCTTTGCATTCGCTAACGCGGGTGTGTCACTTGAGGGGGTCACTCTGGGTGGATTGACGTCAATGCTGCCGCTGGGGATCATTGCCGGACTGTTTATCGGTAAGCCGCTCGGGATCAGCCTCTTCTGCTGGCTGGCGCTGAAATTCAAGCTGGCCACTTTGCCGCACGGAACTACCCGTCGGCAGATCATGGCCGTTGGCGTGCTGTGCGGGATCGGCTTTACAATGTCGATCTTCATCTCAACACTGGCGTTTGGCGCGCATGCTCCGGAACTTATCATCTGGGCTAAACTGGCTATCTTAACCGGATCGCTGATGGCTGCGTTTGTGGGTTATATGTTACTGAAGACGAAATTGCCGTCGCAGGCGCATCCGGCGTAACGGGACTCCGGGAGGGACAGGCAGCCCTCCCGTTAACACTATCAGGGAGCGAGGATCGCATGTCTCATCTTAACTACAACCATCTATATTACTTCTGGCATGTCTATAAAGAGGGCTCGGTTGTCGGCGCAGCAGAGGCGCTCTATCTGACGCCGCAGACCATTACCGGGCAGATAAAAGCGCTGGAGGAGCGCCTGCAGGGGAAGCTGTTCAAACGCAAAGGACGTGGTATTGAGCCAAGCGAACTTGGCGAGCTGGTGTTTCGCTACGCAGACAAAATGTTTACCCTGAGCCAGGAGATGCTGGACATTGTGAATTACCGCAAGGAGTCGAACCTGCTGTTCGATGTGGGCATTGCGGATGCACTGTCAAAACGGCTGGTCAGCGGGGTACTGGACGCGGCAGTCGTACATGATGAGCAGATCCATCTGCGCTGCTTTGAATCGACGCACGAGATGCTGCTGGAGCAGTTGAGCCAGCATAAGCTGGATATGATTATCTCCGATTGCCCCATCGATTCCACGCAGCAGGAAGGTCTTTTTTCTGTGAAAATTGGCGAATGCGGCGTTAGCTTCTGGTGCAGCAATCCGCCGCCGGAAAAACCCTTTCCTGCCTGTCTGGAAGAGCGACGTTTACTGGTTCCCGGGCGACGTTCGATGCTGGGACGCAAGCTGCTGAACTGGTTTAACTCTCAGGGGCTGAATGTTGAAATTTTGGGTGAGTTCGACGATGCCGCGCTGATGAAAGCGTTCGGTGAAGCGCATAACGCGATTTTTGTCGCCCCGACGCTATATGCCCAGGATCTTTATGCGGACGAGAAAATTACCGAGATAGGCCGGGTGGATAACGTGATGGAAGAGTATCACGCGATATTTGCCGAACGGATGATTCAACATCCGGCGGTGCAGCGTATCTGTAATGAGGATTATTCCGCGCTGTTTACGCCACCAGCACTCTGAAGCCATAAAAAAACCCGCGTTAAGCGGGTTCTTTTAAAACAAGCAACAACAAATAGCGATTAAGCCAGTTTGTTGATCTGCGCGGTCAGGTTAGCCTTATGACGCGCTGCTTTGTTTTTGTGGATCAGACCTTTAGCAGCCTGACGATCCACGATTGGTTGCATTTCGTTAAATGCGTTCTGCGCAGCAGCTTTGTCGCCAGCTTCGATAGCTGCGTATACTTTCTTGATGAAAGTACGCATCATAGAGCGACGGCTTGCATTGTGCTTACGAGCCTTTTCAGACTGGATAGCACGTTTCTTAGCTGATTTGATATTAGCCAAGGTCCAACTCCCAAATATGATCTATGTGGACAATTCAAAGGCCGAGGAATATGCCCTCTATACCTTCTTTTGTCAATGGATTTGTGCAAATAAGCGCCGTTAATGTGGCGACGCTACGTTACGTAGTGATGGCGCAGGATTCTACCAGCTTGTCGTTCCTGAATACAGCTTTTCGGTACAAAAATCGTTATCTGCTGACAGTTTTTTTCGCTCCGAAAGGTCAGCATCATGAAATCATTACGGCTTTCTGTTTAGCGGTGACAATCGCCGGTTAACCTTGACCGCTGTACAAGGTATACTCTGGCGATTTTCACTGTTTTGAGCCAGTCATGAAGCTGATACGCGGCATACATAATCTCAGTCAGGCCCCGCACGGGTGTGTGCTGACTATTGGTAATTTCGACGGCGTGCATCGTGGGCATCAGGTGCTGTTGCAGGGATTACGTGAAGAGGGGCGGGCACGGGGTCTGCCGGTGGTCGTCATGATTTTTGAACCGCAGCCGCTGGAGCTTTTTGCCGGCGAAAAGGCGCCTGCGCGCCTGACCCGCCTGCGTGAAAAATTATGTTACCTCGCGCAGTGCGGCGTGGACTATGTCCTGTGCATCCGATTCGACCGACGCTTTGCAGCCCTGACGGCACAAAATTTTGTCGGCGACCTGCTGGTCGATCGCCTTGGCGTGCAGTTTTTGGCGGTGGGCGATGATTTCCGCTTTGGCGCTGGTCGTCAGGGGGATTTCTTGCTATTACAGAAGGCTGGTCTCGAGTATGGCTTTGACGTCACCAGCACCCAGACCTTTTGCGAAGGCGGCGTGCGCATCAGCAGCACGGCAGTTCGACAAGCATTAGCCGATGACGATCTGGATAGCGCAGCAAAACTGCTCGGGCGCCCTTTTTCCATTTCCGGGCGGGTCGTGCATGGCGATGAACTGGGTCGCACCATTGGTTTCCCTACGGCGAATCTACCGCTGCGCCGTCAGGTTTCCCCGGTCAAAGGGGTTTATGCGGTAGAAGTGACGGGGCTGGGGGATAAGCCTTTACCGGGCGTCGCCAATATTGGTACCCGTCCAACGGTTGCTGGCGTGCGCCAGCAGCTCGAAGTGCATTTGCTGGACGTTGTAATGGACCTCTACGGTCGCCATATAGATGTAATCCTGCGTAAAAAAATACGCAATGAGCAGCGATTCGCCTCGCTTGATGAGCTGAAAGCGCAAATCGCGAGAGATGAATTAACAGCCCGCGAAATGTTTGGGCTATCGAACCCGGCTTAATGCCTGAGATATAAATACGGAACCGAGAATCTGATGAGTGACTATAAATCAACCCTGAATTTGCCGGAAACAGGGTTCCCGATGCGCGGCGACCTTGCCAAGCGCGAACCGGGAATGCTGGCGCGTTGGACCGATGATGACCTGTACGGCATCATCCGTGCAGCCAAAAAAGGTAAAAAAACTTTCATTCTGCATGATGGCCCTCCCTATGCGAATGGCAGCATTCATATTGGTCACTCTGTAAACAAGATTCTGAAAGACATTATCGTTAAGTCCAAGGGCTTAATGGGCTATGACTCGCCTTACGTTCCAGGCTGGGACTGCCACGGTCTGCCGATCGAGCTGAAAGTGGAGCAGGAGTTTGGTAAGCCGGGTGAGAAGTTCACCGCTGCTGAATTCCGCGCCAAATGCCGCGAATACGCTGCCACGCAGGTTGATGGTCAGCGTGCAGATTTTATCCGTCTGGGCGTGCTGGGCGACTGGTCGCACCCGTACCTGACCATGGACTTCAAAACCGAAGCCAACATCATCCGTGCGCTGGGTAAAATCATCGGCAACGGCCACCTGCATAAAGGCGCCAAGCCAGTGCACTGGTGCGTGGACTGCCGCTCTGCGCTGGCAGAGGCAGAGGTGGAGTATTACGACAAAACCTCCCCGTCCATCGATGTAGCCTTTGAAGGCGTCGATCAGGCTGCGCTGCAGGGTAAGTTTGGCCTGCCGGGCGTCAACGGCCCGATCTCGCTGGTAATCTGGACCACCACCCCGTGGACCCTGCCTGCCAACCGTGCGATCTCCCTGTCTGCAGAGTTTGAATACGCGCTGGTACAGGTTGAAGGCCGTGCGTTGATCCTGGCGAAAGATCTGGTTGAGAGCGTACTGAAACGCGCAAACATCACCGACTACACCGTACTCGGCACCGTGAAAGGCGCTGAGCTGGAGCTGATGCGCTTTAAGCACCCGTTCCTCGATTTCGATGTTCCGGCGATCCTGGGCGAGCACGTCACCCTGGAAGCGGGTACCGGTGCGGTACATACCGCCGGTGGTCACGGCCCGGATGACTACAACATCAGCCTGCAGTACGGTCTGGAAATCGCTAACCCGGTTGGTCCGGATGGCGCTTACCTGCCTGGCACATACCCGACGCTGGACGGTATCAACGTCTTTAAAGCTAACGACATCATCGTCAACATGCTGCGCGACAACGGCTCGCTGCTGCACGTTGAAAAAATGCAGCACAGCTATCCATGCTGCTGGCGCCACAAGACGCCGATCATCTTCCGTGCAACCCCGCAGTGGTTCGTCAGCATGGATCAGAAAGGCCTGCGCGCGCAGTCACTTTCTGAGATCAAAGGCGTGCAGTGGATCCCGGACTGGGGCCAGGCGCGTATCGAATCTATGGTGGCTAACCGTCCTGACTGGTGTATCTCTCGTCAGCGTACCTGGGGCGTGCCGATGTCGCTGTTCGTGCATAAAGAGACGCAGGAACTGCACCCACGCACGCTGGAGCTGATGGAAGAAGTCGCTAAACGCGTTGAAGTGGACGGCATTCAGGCGTGGTGGGATCTCGACTCCCGCGACATTCTGGGCGCTGACGCTGACAGCTACGAGAAAGTGCCGGATACCCTGGACGTCTGGTTTGACTCCGGGTCCACCCACTCTTCCGTGGTTGATGTGCGCCCTGAGTTTGCTGGTCACGCAGCCGACATGTATCTGGAAGGTTCTGACCAACACCGTGGCTGGTTCATGTCATCGCTGATGATCTCCACCGCCATGAAGGGCAAAGCGCCATACCGTCAGGTGCTGACTCACGGTTTCACCGTGGATGGTCAGGGACGCAAAATGTCCAAATCTATCGGTAATACCGTTTCTCCACAGGATGTGATGAACAAACTGGGCGCTGACATTCTGCGTCTGTGGGTGGCATCAACCGACTACACTGGCGAAATGGCGGTCTCTGACGAGATCCTGAAACGTGCTGCCGACAGCTATCGTCGTATCCGTAACACCGCGCGCTTCCTGCTGGCAAACCTGAACGGTTTTGATCCAGCGAAAGACATGGTGAAACCGGAAGATATGGTGGTACTGGATCGCTGGGCGGTAGGCTGTGCGCAGGCGGCGCAGGAAGATATCGTTAAAGCGTATGACTCATACGACTTCCACGAAGTGGTGCAGCGCCTGATGCGCTTCTGCTCCATTGAAATGGGCTCGTTCTACCTCGACATCATCAAAGACCGTCAGTACACCGCGAAAGCAGACAGCGTGGCGCGTCGTAGCTGCCAGACGGCGCTGTATCATATCGCAGAAGCGCTGGTGCGCTGGATGGCGCCGATCATGTCCTTTACCGCAGATGAGATCTGGGGCTACCTGCCGGGCGATCGTGAGAAGTATGTCTTCACCGGCGAGTGGTATGAAGGTCTGTTTGGTCTGGCTGAGACCGAAGCCATGAACGATGCTTTCTGGGACGAGCTGCTGAAAGTGCGCGGTGAAGTGAACAAGGTGATCGAGCAGGCGCGTACCGACAAGAAAGTAGGCGGCTCTCTGGAAGCGGCAGTGACCCTGTACGCTGAGCCAGAGCTGGCGGCGAAGCTGACGGCGCTGGGGGATGAATTGCGATTTGTCCTGTTGACCTCCGGTGCGAAAGTTGCGGATTATGCCGAGGCGAGCGCTGACGCCCAGCAGAGCGAACTGCTCAAAGGGTTGAAAGTCGCGCTGGCGAAAGCCGATGGTGAGAAGTGCCCGCGCTGCTGGCATTACACTACCGATGTCGGTCAGGTGGCGGAACACGCAGAGATCTGCGGACGCTGTGTCAGCAACGTCGCCGGTGATGGCGAAAAACGTAAGTTTGCCTGATGAGTAAATCACTCTCTTCGACAGGGCTGCGCTGGCTGTGGCTGGTAGTGGTCGTGCTGATTATTGATTTGGGTAGTAAGTACCTGATCCTCCAGAACTTTGCTCTGGGGGATACCGTACCGCTGTTCCCGTCGCTTAATCTGCACTATGCGCGTAACTACGGCGCGGCGTTTAGCTTCCTGGCTGACAGCGGCGGTTGGCAGCGCTGGTTCTTTGCGGGTATCGCTCTCGGTATTTGCGTGGTGCTGGCCGTGCTGATGTACCGCGGGAAAGCCACGCAGAAGCTGAATAACATTGCCTACGCGCTGATCATTGGCGGCGCGCTGGGTAACCTGTTCGACCGTCTGTGGCACGGCTTTGTGGTCGATATGATCGACTTCTACGTCGGCAACTGGCACTTCGCCACCTTCAACCTGGCCGATACGGCGATTTGTATCGGCGCGGCGCTGATTGTGCTGGAAGGCTTCCTGCCGAAGCCCGCAGCGAAAGAGCAGGCGTAACAAAACTCGCCGGGTGGCGCTTCGCTTGCACCGGCCTACGATTTTGTAGGCCCTGTAAGCGCAGCGCTACCGGGTAAACCACAGGCAAAATTGCATGTCCAAATCCGTACAGTCCAACAGCGCGATGCTGGTGCATTTCACGCTGAAACTTGATGATGGCTCCACCGCGGAGTCCACCCGCAATAACGGCAAACCAGCGCTGTTTCGTCTGGGTGATACCTCTCTGTCTGAAGGTCTTGAGCAACAGCTGCTGGGGCTGAAAGAGGGGGAGAAAAAATCGTTCTCTCTGGAGCCGGATGCCGCGTTTGGCGTGCCGAGCCCGGACCTGATCCAGTACTTCTCGCGTCGTGAATTTATGGACGCGGGCGAACCGGAGATTGGGGCAATTATGCTCTTTACCGCTATGGATGGCAGCGAAATGCCAGGCGTGATCCGTGAAATCAACGGCGACTCGATTACCGTCGATTTCAACCACCCTCTCGCCGGGCGTACCGTCCATTTTGATGTTGAAGTACTGGAAATCGACCCGGTACTGGAGGATGTGAATGCAGATCCTGTTGGCTAACCCGCGCGGCTTCTGCGCCGGAGTAGACCGCGCTATCAGCATTGTCGAAAACGCGCTGGAGCTTTACGGCGCGCCTATTTATGTTCGTCACGAGGTGGTGCATAACCGCTACGTGGTGGATAGTCTCCGCGCACGCGGGGCAATCTTTATTGAGCAGATCGACGAAGTGCCGGATGGCGCAATCCTGATCTTCTCCGCGCATGGCGTCTCTCAGGCGGTACGTAACGAAGCGAAAAATCGCGATCTGACCGTTTTCGACGCCACCTGCCCGCTGGTCACCAAAGTGCATATGGAAGTGGCCCGTGCCAGCCGCCGTGGTGAAGAGTCGATCCTGATTGGCCACGCAGGCCACCCGGAAGTGGAAGGGACCATGGGGCAATACAGCAACCCGGAAGGGGGCATGTATCTGGTGGAGTCCCCGGCAGATGTACTGACCCTGAACGTCAAAAACGAAGCGAAGCTGTCGTTTATGACCCAGACCACGCTCTCCGTGGATGATACGTCTGACGTCATTGATGCGCTGCGCCAGCGCTTCCCGAAAATCGTCGGTCCGCGTAAAGATGACATCTGCTACGCCACTACCAACCGTCAGGAAGCAGTGCGCGCCCTGGCGGAGCAGGCGGACGTGGTGCTTGTCGTCGGCTCGAAAAACTCCTCTAACTCCAACCGCCTGGCCGAACTGGCGCAGCGAATGGGGAAAGCAGCCTTCCTGATTGATGATGCCAGCGATATCCAGGAAGCCTGGGTTAAAGACGCGGCCTGCGTCGGTGTCACTGCAGGGGCGTCTGCGCCGGATATTCTGGTGCAGAACGTGATTGTACGTCTACAGGAGCTGGGCGGCGGCGAAGCCATTCCGCTGGCGGGCCGCGAAGAGAATATCGTCTTCGAAGTGCCGAAAGAGCTGCGTATCGACGCGCGAGAAGTTGAATAAAGTTTAAAAAATGCCAGTCACTGAATGACTGGCATTTTTTCACTCAGATAGTTGATCATCGCCCGCATTCGGGCTGGCATATGTTTGTTACGGGTCCATAGCAGCCAGAGGTCGCCCGTATAGCTGCTGATAAACTCCCATGCAGGCAGAACCTGTACGATTTCCCCTCGTTCCAGATCCTCACGCGCCGTAAACAGCGGTAAACTCCCGATGCCGACATGACGTTTGACCGCATCCAGCCGCACGCCAGTGTGGTTAGCCGCGTAGCGGCCGTGCGTCTGTACCATCTCCGTTTTCCCCTGCAACGTAAATTTCCAGCGTGAATCGGCCGGGGTTTCACCGAGCGAAATACAGCTATGCGTCTGGAGGTCTTGCGGATGCTGAGGAGTGCCTGCGCGACGAAGGTATTCTGGCGTCGCGCAAATAATATGTTTTACCGGCATCAGCGGTTTTCCGTACAGGCCAGGAGACGGCGTGTTGGTGATGCGTAATGCCAGATCGACACCATCATCGATCAGATCCATGTAGCGATCTTCCAGACGCAGGCAGACGTCAATTTGCGGGTAGCGCTCCAGGAACGCCGGGATCAGCGGATGGATCACAAACCGTCCCACGGCTTTCGGCACGCTCACCGTGAGCTTTCCCTGCGCAACGGTTTGCAAACTACTACCTGAATCTATTGCCTGCTGTGCCGCTTCCAGCATATCCAGCGCATGTTCATAAACCGATTTTCCGGTTTCGGTAAGTGCCAGCTTGCGTGTGGTACGGTGCAGTAACTTACATCCCATCTCCTTCTCAAGGCGTGAAACACAGCGACTGATTGCCGAGGGCGTAGCTCCTGTAGTACGGGCTGCAGTTGAAAAATTACCGTGTTCTACGATGGTCACGAAGGTAGCAAGATCGGGAAGCAGGGCAGGTTTCATTTGTGTATACCAGGCAATAGTGCATTGTTTGAAAGGAGGATTATCGATGCTTAAGTAATGAATATACTGTCAGGGTACAGAGGAGGACAACTATGACAGAGCGACTTTATTACATAAGTGAAGCGACAGAAGGCCAGGCACAGGTGATCCGTTGCACTGAGGAGCCTGACGGCCGTTACGCTATTGAACTCAATCAGACCCTGTTCCATCCGCAGGGCGGCGGACAACCCGCGGATCGGGGCTTAATCGCGGGCATTGCGGTGGAGAGCGTGAGCCTGCGTGGGGAAGAGGTCATTCACATTCTGGCTCGACCGCTGGCACCAGGCGAGGTGGACATTCAGGTCGATAAAAGCGTGCGAGTGCGTCATTCCCGCTGGCACAGCGCAGGCCATTTGATTGGTTATGCCGGTGAGCGATTTGGCTGGCAACCGGTAAAAGCCCATCACTGGCCTGGTGAAGGACGGATTACTTTTATGTCCCGAGAGCCGCAGGCGTCAATACCCGATGCCTGCGCGCTGCTTGCCCTTATTAACGGCTGGAAAGCGGAAAACCTGCTTCTTCATACCGAAATTGAAGCGGGCAGGCGCAAGGTTCGGTTTGGCAATCTTCCGGCCTATTCGTGTGGCGGAACGCACGTTAAACAGCTGGCAGACACAGGTGAGATGCAGATCCTCGGGCTGAAAATGAAAAAAGGACAGCTGGTGGTCACTTATGCCCTTCACGAGCAGGAGTAACAGGAGTGTGATTAACTCCGGGTGACGACACGCTTTCTGCACCGGCAGTCTGGCCCGGCATGGTCGGACATGCTGATGCGGTATTAACCGCCAAAGAGATCGCTCTAAGGCGGGCGAGCAGCTGTTTACCCGCATTTAGAGTCATGACCAGCCGCTTAAGCGGATCATCCTGCCCCCTGCGCTGATAAGGGAATCATGCGGTTTTCACTGACGATCATGTCTTTAACTGATATCTCTCCCTGTTTATCATTAAATTCTAATTATCGGCGTTTTCTGTGGCAGCCTTTGCGAAGGCTGGTTAATCTGAAAACGATTTACCTCATTTTTAACGTAAGAGAATAACTATGCATGATGCACAGATCCGCGTCGCCATTGCAGGCGCGGGTGGCCGTATGGGTCGTCAGCTGATTCAGGCGGCACTACAAATGGATGGCGTGGCACTTGGCGCGGCGCTGGAGCGTGAAGGCTCATCACTTCTGGGAGCTGACGCGGGCGAACTGGCGGGCGCAGGTAAGACGGGCGTTACCGTACAAAGCAGCCTTGAGGCGGTCAAAGATGACTTCGATGTCTTCATCGATTTTACCCGTCCTGAAGGTACGCTTCAGCACCTGGCATTTTGCCGTCAGCACGGCAAAGGAATGGTGATTGGCACCACCGGTTTTGATGATGCCGGTAAACAAGCCATTCAGGATGCGTCAAACGAAATAGCGATTGTCTTTGCTGCAAACTTCAGCGTGGGTGTGAACGTTATGCTTAAACTGCTTGAGAAGGCGGCGAAGGTGATGGGCGATTATACCGACATTGAAATCATCGAAGCGCACCACCGTTATAAAGTAGATGCGCCGTCCGGCACTGCGCTGGCGATGGGTGAGGCTATTGCTCAGGCGATGGATAAAGATCTGAAAGCGTGCGCTGTCTACACACGGGAAGGTCATACCGGCGAACGTGTTCCTGGCACCATTGGTTTTGCCACCGTGCGTGCAGGTGACATCGTAGGCGAACATACCGCGATGTTTGCCGATATTGGCGAGCGCGTTGAAATCACCCATAAAGCGTCCAGTCGTATGACATTCGCAAATGGCGCAGTTCGTTCTGCAATTTGGCTGAAAGGCAAAAAAGATGGTCTCTTTGACATGCGAGATGTGCTTGATCTTAACAATTTATAATCATGATTACCCTTCGTGATGTGGTTATTGCAGTCATAATCCTTTGATTGCAGAGGGCAATATTTTATTGCCCTTCAATTTTACCTGTTTTGGTGCTATTTTTATTTTAAGTGGTCATAAATCAAAGTTATATACATTATTTTTGTTTCAAAATTGTGAATTTTGACCAAATGGTCCACTTTTTAAGGCAGCAGATTAACTTTTAACAATAAAAATGTCTCGCAAGCGTTTTCTTAAGTGATTTAGTTGATCTTTTTGCCCGTTAACAACCATGCAGCTCATCAGTGACGCAAAAACCACAAATAAATCCCACTTTTTAAGTTGACTTTCCCCTGCCAAATCTCCAGAATGCCGCCGTTTGCCGAAAATCCACTGGCAGCAGATTTGCATTGATTCGTACCCTTGTTATGAATTAATATGCAAATAAAGTGAGTGAATATTCT
Source organism: Leclercia adecarboxylata (assembly GCF_035787115.1). GTDB lineage: Bacteria > Pseudomonadota > Gammaproteobacteria > Enterobacterales > Enterobacteriaceae > Enterobacter > Enterobacter adecarboxylatus_E. Next base: position 473,071 of record NZ_JALKTL010000003.1, read on the forward strand.
CTGGAGGGTGTTTTGATTAAGTCAGCGCTATTGGTTCTGGAAGACGGAACCCAGTTTATCGGTCGGGCCATTGGGGCAACAGGTTCGGCGGTTGGGGAAGTCGTTTTCAATACTTCAATGACCGGTTATCAAGAAATCCTCACTGATCCTTCCTATTCCCGCCAAATCGTCACTTTAACTTATCCCCATATTGGTAATGTCGGCTCTAACGCCGCTGATGAAGAGTCCTCCCAGGTACATGCACAAGGTCTGATTATTCGTGACCTGCCGCTGATTGCCAGCAACTACCGCAACACTGAAGACCTCTCGTCCTACCTTAAACGCCATAACATCGTGGCGATTGCCGATATCGATACCCGTAAGCTGACGCGTCTGCTGCGTGAAAAAGGTGCCCAGAATGGTTGCATCATCGCAGGCGACAACCTGGATGCGGCCCTGGCGCTAGAAAAAGCTAAAGCCTTCCCGGGTCTGAACGGCATGGATCTGGCAAAAGAAGTGACCACCGCTGAATCCTACAGCTGGACTCAGGGTAGCTGGACGCTGGCGGGCGAACTGCCGGAAGCGAAAAAAGAGGAAGAACTGCCGTTCCACGTGGTGGCCTACGACTACGGCGCCAAGCGCAATATCCTGCGAATGCTGGTTGACCGCGGCTGCCGCCTGACCGTTGTGCCGGCCAAAACCCCGGCAGACGAAGTCCTGAAGATGAACCCGGATGGGATCTTCCTCTCTAACGGTCCGGGCGACCCGGCACCGTGCGACTACGCTATTGACGCGATTAAAACCTTCCTTGAAACCGATATCCCGGTATTCGGTATCTGTCTCGGCCATCAGCTGCTGGCGCTGGCGAGCGGCGCGAAAACCGTGAAGATGAAGTTCGGTCACCACGGTGGTAACCACCCGGTGAAAGATATCGACAACAACACGGTAATGATTACCGCACAGAACCATGGTTTTGCCGTCGATGAAGCCTCTATGCCTGCCAACCTGCGCGTAACGCACAAGTCGCTGTTTGACGGCACCCTGCAGGGCATTCATCGCACCGACAAACCGGCGTTCAGCTTCCAGGGGCACCCGGAAGCCAGCCCAGGCCCGCATGACGCCGCGCCGCTGTTCGATCACTTCATCGAACTTATCGAGCAATACCGTAAGACCGCTAAATAATCAGGAGCCGAGAAGACCATGCCAAAACGTACAGACATAAAAAGCATCCTGATCCTTGGCGCTGGCCCGATCGTTATCGGCCAGGCCTGCGAATTCGACTACTCGGGCGCCCAGGCGTGTAAAGCCCTGCGTGAAGAGGGTTACCGCGTTATCCTGGTGAACTCCAACCCGGCAACCATCATGACCGACCCGGAAATGGCCGATGCCACCTACATTGAGCCGATTCACTGGGAAGTGGTACGCAAAATCATTGAAAAAGAGCGTCCTGATGCGGTACTGCCGACCATGGGTGGCCAGACGGCGCTGAACTGCGCGCTGGAGCTGGAGCGTCAGGGTGTGCTGGCTGAGTTCGGCGTAACCATGATTGGTGCCACCGCCGATGCGATTGATAAAGCAGAAGATCGCCGTCGCTTCGACGTGGCAATGAAAAAAATCGGCCTCGACACCGCGCGTTCCGGCATCGCTCACAATATGGAAGAAGCGCTGGCGGTTGCTGCCGACGTGGGTTATCCGTGCATCATCCGTCCTAGCTTCACCATGGGCGGCACCGGCGGCGGTATCGCTTACAACCGTGAAGAGTTCGAAGAGATTTGCGCCCGTGGTCTGGACCTCTCTCCAACCAACGAGCTGCTGATTGACGAATCGCTGATCGGCTGGAAAGAGTACGAGATGGAAGTGGTGCGTGATAAAAACGACAACTGCATCATTGTCTGCTCTATCGAAAACTTTGACGCCATGGGTATCCATACCGGTGACTCCATCACCGTGGCGCCGGCCCAGACCCTGACCGATAAAGAGTACCAAATCATGCGTAACGCCTCGATGGCGGTACTGCGTGAAATTGGCGTCGAAACCGGCGGTTCTAACGTACAGTTCTCGGTTAACCCGAAGAATGGTCGTCTGATTGTTATCGAAATGAACCCGCGCGTGTCTCGCTCCTCTGCGCTGGCCTCGAAAGCCACCGGCTTCCCGATTGCCAAAGTGGCGGCGAAACTGGCGGTGGGTTACACCCTTGACGAGCTGATGAACGATATCACCGGCGGTCGTACCCCGGCGTCGTTCGAGCCGTCTATCGACTACGTCGTAACCAAGATCCCTCGCTTCAACTTCGAGAAATTTGCCGGTGCCAATGACCGTCTGACTACCCAGATGAAGTCTGTCGGCGAAGTCATGGCGATTGGCCGTACCCAGCAGGAATCGCTGCAGAAAGCGCTGCGTGGCCTGGAAGTGGGGGCGACCGGTTTCGACCCGAAAGTGAGCCTGGATGACCCGGAAGCACTGACCAAAATTCGTCGCGAGCTGAAAGATGCCGGTGCCGAGCGTATCTGGTACATCGCCGATGCCTTCCGTGCTGGTCTGTCCGTTGACGGCGTCTTCAACCTGACCAACATCGACCGCTGGTTCCTGGTGCAGATTGAAGAGCTGGTACGTCTGGAAGAGAAAGTGGCTGAGCTCGGCATCAACGGTCTCGACGCTGACTTCCTGCGCATGCTGAAGCGTAAAGGCTTTGCCGATGCGCGTCTGGCAAAACTGGCGGGCGTGCGCGAAGCAGAAATCCGCAAGCTGCGTGACCAGTATGACCTGCACCCGGTCTACAAGCGCGTGGATACCTGTGCGGCAGAGTTTGCGACCGATACCGCTTACATGTACTCCACTTATGAAGACGAGTGCGAAGCGAACCCGTCCGTTGACCGCGACAAAATCATGGTGCTGGGCGGCGGTCCAAACCGTATCGGCCAGGGCATCGAGTTCGACTACTGCTGCGTACACGCCTCGCTGGCGCTGCGCGAAGACGGTTACGAGACCATCATGGTCAACTGTAACCCGGAAACCGTCTCCACCGACTACGACACGTCCGACCGCCTCTACTTCGAGCCGGTAACGCTGGAAGACGTGCTGGAAATCGTACGCATTGAGAAGCCAAAAGGCGTTATCGTGCAGTACGGCGGCCAGACTCCGCTGAAACTGGCCCGCGCGCTGGAAGCGGCTGGCGTGCCGGTTATCGGCACAAGCCCGGATGCGATTGACCGTGCTGAAGACCGCGAACGTTTCCAGCATGCCGTTGACCGTCTGAAGCTGAAACAGCCAGCTAACGCCACCGTCACCACCATCGAGCAGGCGGTTGAGAAGGCCAAAGAGATCACCTATCCACTGGTGGTGCGTCCGTCCTATGTCCTGGGTGGTCGTGCAATGGAAATCGTCTACGACGAAGCCGACCTGCGCCGTTACTTCCAGACCGCGGTCAGCGTCTCTAACGATGCGCCAGTGCTGCTGGACCGCTTCCTGGACGATGCGGTGGAAGTTGACGTCGATGCCATCTGCGACGGCGAAAGAGTACTGATTGGCGGCATCATGGAGCACATCGAGCAGGCGGGCGTTCACTCCGGCGACTCCGCATGTTCTCTGCCAGCCTATACGCTGAGCAAGGAAATTCAGGATGTAATGCGCGATCAGGTTCAGAAGCTGGCCTTCGAACTGCAGGTTCGCGGTCTGATGAACGTGCAGTTTGCGGTCAAAGACAACGAAGTCTACCTGATTGAAGTCAACCCGCGTGCGGCACGTACCGTCCCGTTCGTCTCCAAAGCTACCGGCATCCCGCTGGCAAAAGTGGCGGCACGCGTGATGGCGGGCCAGACTCTGGCACAGCAGGGCGTAACCAAAGAGATTATCCCGCCGTACTACTCGGTGAAAGAAGTGGTGCTGCCGTTCAACAAATTCCCGGGCGTTGACCCGCTGTTAGGGCCAGAAATGCGCTCTACCGGTGAAGTTATGGGCGTGGGCCGCACCTTCGCAGAAGCCTTTGCTAAAGCGCAACTGGGCAGTAACTCCACCATGAAGAAACAGGGCCGCGCGCTGCTGTCTGTCCGTGAAGGGGATAAAGAGCGTGTGGTAGACCTGGCGGCGAAACTGCTGAAATATGGCTTCGAGCTGGACGCGACCCACGGCACCGCGATTGTGCTGGGTGAAGCGGGCATCAACCCACGTCTGGTGAATAAGGTGCATGAGGGTCGTCCGCACATTCAGGACCGTATCAAGAATGGCGAATATACCTACATCATCAATACCACCGAAGGACGTCAGGCGATTGAGGACTCCAAGCTGATTCGCCGCAGCGCACTGCAGTACAAAGTGCACTACGACACCACCCTGAACGGCGGTTTTGCGACAGCCATGGCGCTGAACGCGGATGCCACCGAGAAGGTGATTTCGGTACAAGAGATGCACGCGCAAATTAACAAGTAACAGGCATGTTATCGTAGGCCCGGTAAGCGCAAGCGCCGCCGGGAAAACGGCGGGTATCGCGTATGCTTACCCGCCCTACGATGGCGCTGAACCCCTTCAGAACCTTCTGCTTTTCCATCTCCCGTCAGTCAGTTAGCCTAAAATTATCAGGTCAATAATTAAATCCAACTGAAAAGCAGGGAGTACACCATGCGAAACAATCTTTTGCTGACCTCAATTTTTGCAGCCGCAGCACTGTTCACCGTAGCCGGATGTTCATCTAACCAGGCGGTAAAAACCACCGACGGTAAAACCATTATCACCGACGGCAAACCGCAGGTAGATGATGACACCGGTCTGGTCTCGTATGAAAATGCGGAAACCGGGCAGACCGAGCAGATCAACCGCGATCAGGTAAAATCCATGGGTGAGCTGGATAACTGATAAAAAAATGCAGCGGCCCGGGCCACTGCATCTGCTGTTGCGGAAAGGCGATTACCAGCGGTGATTTAACAGGATATGACCGCCATAGGCGTCATAGCTGTTTTCGCCCCATTCACCGCTGGCGCGCAGGGAGACGAGTGTCGTCTCATTGAGCTTACCGGTTATGCCCAGCTCAAGCTGGCGGCGATCGTCTGGGGTATTGTTACTGAACACCTCTCCGTTGATGGCGATATCGTTCTGACCAGCGCCTTTCAACCAGTTCACGGCGACGTAAGGCTGCCACGCCTGGACATCTTTCTGGTTGAAGTAGCTGGATTTCACACCCACGCGTCCCAGTACGCTGTCATTATCAAGAGTCGAAATACGCACACCGTCAGCGTCGGTATGATTCTCCTGGTCAAGATAGCTGTACACGGCCTGGATCTGCGGCTCGATTTTCCAGGTTCTTTCACTTTCTGAATCAAGGATCCAGGCGTGGCCTGCTTCCAGCGAGACGGCAAAGCCGTGGCTGTTATAGGACTCGTTGCTGCGATCGTCGCTTCTCAGCTTGTTGTGATACCAGCCGAAAGAGGCCCAGCTGTCGATATAGCTGCCTTTACGTAACTGCTGGTCTTCCTGCCAGGTGGCGTACACGCCCACATTAACACCGTCAACTTTACCCTGTGCGCTACGTGCGTTGTGGCGTGCCGTTGAGTCGGTCTTCGCCTGACCAGCACCGAACATCATGCCGGAATGTAGCACACCGTGATCGAGCTGTTTGCTGAAGAAGTCGCTCCCAACCTGCATCACATACTGGGTTGTATCATAGCTGACTTTACCGCCGGCAATATCGTTATCGTGGTAGCGGCCTTTGACGTACATCCAGGTATTAAGATCTTCGTCATTGCGAAGCGTCAGCTGATCGCGGTCGTCGCGCTTGTGCAGGAACATATCCTGGGCGGCCAGATAGTTACCCAGATAGGCGCCGACTTCAGGTGCCATTACCTGCGGACCGTCAGGAATATCATCTCCGCCATTATTGTGATTGCCACCGTTGTCACCGTTGTTGCCGTTATCGTTGCCGTTGTTATCATTGCTGTCTTCTCCGCCGTTCTGATCGTCGTCAGAAGGTGGCGTTTTGGATTCCAGATACCAGTTGCCATCGCTCTTTTTATTCAGGTTGTATTCCCAGGCACCTACAACGGCAGGTTTAGATAAGGTAAAGGTCGCATCCGAGTTCCCCCCCACGTTGATGATTTCCATCCCGTTGACAGTTTGCGCCCCCTGACCGCCAATGTTACTGAGCTTGATCCCGGATTCACCTGCGCTGTTACCGGTGATGGTCAGATGATCGGTCGGGGAATTGTCATCGCCAAGGATACTGTTCATCACGATCTGGCTGCCGCTCTGGCCGGTATAATTGCCGTTAATCGTAAATTTATTGCCGACATAGTTGTTGAGACCACTGATCTGCAGCGTGCCGCTGTTGTTGACGTTGCCGTTGATGGTGTTAAGGGTAGAAGAACTGGACGCGCTGTTCCCTTGCACTGCATTCCATGAGGCGAGCACGCCCCCAGTCAGGATATCAATGTTATTGTTTACGGTGCCTGCGCTGGCAAAAGTTGCGCCGTTGTCAACGGTGATGGTGGCCGTGTTTCCTGCGCTTCCCAGGGTTGCGCCTTCTGCTACCAGAGTGGTGCCGCTGCTCAGAAGGGTATTGCCGGTGTAGCTGTTGTTGCCGGTCAGGGTGAGCAGGTTGCTGTCTGTTTTTTCCACGCTGCCGCTGCCGCTGCCGGTAATATCAGAAGCAAAGGTGGAGTCAGAGCCCTGGTTAAAGGTAAAGGTGCCGTTATTGGTTACGGTCCCGGTGAGTGAGCCGGTATTCGTGCCATCACCTAGCTGCAGCGTAGCATCGTTGGCAATAAGGGTATTACCGGCATCATTTTTTACATCGCCTGCCAGGGTCAGTTTACCTGTGTTAACCTGAATTGAATCACCGGTGCCGATGATATCGACGTTGCCAGTCAGAGCCCAGTCAGTGCCGTTCATGGTCAGTGAAGCGAAGCCGTCACCTGCGTTCAGGCCGCGGAAGTTGCTGTCTTCTGAACCTGACTCAACTAATTTTAATGTGTTACCTTTTGAATTTGTCGAGATGACATCGCCTTCAAGCTGAGAGCCTCTTTTAAGCGTTAACGAGTTGTTTTGATCGCTTGCCAGAGTGATAGCGCTTTCTGAACCCGTAATACTGCCGGAGTTAATGAGCTGAAGTTTATTACTATCTGAAGTGATGATGCCATGATTAGCACCTTCGATCGTCCCAGTATTTACAAATTTAGTAATGCCACTTTTAAACAGTTCAACACCATTTCCGGACGTGCCTGCCAGTTTGCCCGCATTATTAAGGTTAAAACCCGTATTGGATGAAACAGCATTTTTACCCTGAATAACACCTGTTTGGGTGTTAGTAATGCTAAAATTCCCCGCGCCTTCTCCGACGTTAATGCCATTCTCTGCGCCTGAAATTGTTCCGGCATTATTTATGTCACCACCCATTTCGATGACTGTAATTCCGTTGGCCGCGGTTGATTCGATAAGCTTTCCTTGCTGGTTATTGATGACAAGTTCTTGTCCATCCGTAAAGATATAAAGCCCGTCACCTGCGCCCGTAATCTTACCATTATTTGTTACACTGATAACTTCTTCCCCTGAGATGGTGACAGATGGCTCATTTGTTGTGGGGCTAATGATGGCACCTTCGCTAATATTAAATACAGTATCAGCAGAAAAAATTTGCGCGTTATTCGTAGTTCCACTGATTGTCGTTTCAGCGGATACCATTAATGGGGTGAATAAGAATAAAGCGGGGAAAAGACTTTTTAATGTTTTTGTTGTCTTGTTTAATTGCGGATTTTTGCTTTTCATTGCCACATCCATTTTGTGATTAAAAAATGTGCATTATTAATAATGCTTTTTTCATAAACTATTGTTATGTAATATTTAAACAATAACTTAAAAGCGAAATTATTGATTCTGAAATGAATTGTGTATAGCCATTCATTTTAAATTATGGATTTATAATAAATTAAATGTTCCGCACATTTTATTGTTTGCGTTTAACTGATCTATTTAATAAATAATATTCTTGTGCGATATGTATTTTTTAAAACGATAGATTTATCTGGCTACTGACTTATCATTCTTTGCGGTTAACGTCTGCGGGGCCACAGACCCCTTCAAACGCCTCGTTTTCCTGTCTACACTGAGGCTTACAACAAGAAAGCAGTTAACCAGGTTAATCATGATACTCATTATTTATGCCCATCCTTACCCGCATCACTCCCATGCGAATAAACGGATGCTTGACCAGGTAAAGACGCTGGAAGGGGTGGAGATCCGCTCGCTCTACCAGCTCTATCCCGATTTCAATATTGATATCGCCGCCGAACAGGCTGCGCTGGCACGCGCCGATCTTATCGTCTGGCAGCATCCGATGCAGTGGTACAGCACACCGCCGCTGCTAAAGCTGTGGATCGATAAAGTGTTCTCGCACGGCTGGGCATATGGGCATAACGGCCAGGCGCTTAAGGGTAAAAGCCTGCTCTGGGCGGTGACCACCGGTGGCGGTGAAAGCCATTTTGATATTGGCTCCTTCCCAGGCTTTGAAGTCCTGGCGCAACCGCTGCAGGCCACCGCACTCTATTGCGGGCTGAACTGGCTCCCGCCGTTTGCCATGCACTGCACGTTCGTTTGCGACGACGAAACCTTACAGGCGCAGGCGCGCCATTATAAACAACGTTTACTCGACTGGCAGGAGACGCATCATGGATAGCCATACGCTGATTCAGGCCCTGATCTATTTAGGCGCAGCGGCGCTGATTGTGCCGATTGCCGTACGCCTCGGTCTGGGATCCGTGCTGGGCTATCTGATCGCCGGATGCGTCATTGGCCCGTGGGGATTTCGGCTCGTTACCGATGCCGAGTCGATTCTGCACTTCGCGGAAATCGGCGTGGTGCTGATGCTCTTTGTCATTGGTCTGGAGCTGGATCCGCGTCGCCTGTGGAAACTGCGTGCATCGGTGTTTGGCGGCGGAGCATTACAAATGCTGGCCTGTGGTCTATTGCTGGGCGGGTTCTGCATTCTTCTGGGTATGGACTGGAAAGTGGCGGAGTTAATTGGCATGACCCTCGCCCTCTCGTCCACGGCGATCGCCATGCAGGCCATGAACGAACGCAACCTGACGGTTTCGCAGATGGGGCGTAGCGCCTTCTCGGTGCTGCTGTTTCAGGATATCGCCGCTATTCCGCTGGTGGCGATGATCCCGCTGCTCGCCGCATCCGGGGCATCCACCACCCTGGGTGCCTTTGCCCTTTCGGCATTAAAGGTTGCCGCGGCGTTGACTCTGGTGGTGCTGCTCGGGCGGTACGTCAGCCGACCGCTGCTGCGTTTTGTCGCCCGTTCCGGCCTGCGTGAAGTCTTTAGCGCCGTGGCCCTGTTCCTGGTCTTCGGTTTTGGCCTGATGCTGGAGGAGGCCGGTCTTTCTATGGCTATGGGTGCGTTTCTGGCGGGCGTTCTGCTGGCAAGCTCCGAGTATCGCCACGCGCTGGAAAGCGATATCGAGCCCTTTAAAGGGCTGCTGCTGGGGCTGTTTTTCATCGGCGTAGGAATGTCCGTTGACTTCGGAACCTTAGTGACGCATCCGCTGCGCATCGCGATCCTGCTGGTGGGCTTCCTGGTCATTAAAATGGTCATGCTGTGGCTGGTGGCTCGGCCGCTGAAGGTACCCGCCAAACAGCGTCGCTGGTTTGCTGTACTGCTGGGGCAGGGCAGTGAGTTCGCGTTTGTGGTGTTTGGCGCGGCGAGCATGGCGAACGTGCTCGATCCTGAATGGGCCAAAGCGCTGACGCTGGCGGTGGCGCTGTCGATGGCGGTGACCCCGCTGCTGCTGGTGGTATTGACCCGTCTGGAAGCTGCCGACAGCGGCCAGGAACATGAGGCAGACGAAATTGACGAAGAACAACCGCGGGTGATCATTGCCGGGTTTGGCCGCTTCGGTCAGATTGCGGGTCGTTTGCTGCTTTCCAGTGGTGTGAAAATGGTCATCCTTGATCACGATCCTGACCATGTTGAGACGTTACGTAAGTTTGACATGAAGGTCTTTTACGGTGATGCCACCCGCGTTGATCTGCTGGAGTCTGCTGGCGCCCACAAGGCCGAGGTATTAATCAATGCGATAGACGATCCGAAGAACAGCCTGCAGCTGGCGGAGCTGGCGAAGACGCACTTCCCGCATCTGAAAATCATCTCCCGCGCACGTGATGTCGATCATTACATCCAGCTTCGCCAGATGGGGATCGACGCCCCGGAGCGTGAAACCTTCGAAGGTGCGCTCAAATCCGGCCGACTGGCGCTGGAGAGCCTGGGTCTTGGTGCCTATGAAGCCCGGGAGCGTGCTGACCTGTTCCGTCGGTTTAATACGGAGATGGTCGAGGAGATGGTGGAGATGGTTGAAAGCGACGCTAAGTCGCGTGCGGCAGTGTTCAAACGCACCAGCGCTATGCTGACGGAGATCATTAATGAAGATCGAAATCATCTCTCTCTGACGCAGCGTCATGGCTGGCAGGGAACGGAAGAGGGTAAGCATACCGGCGATCCGCTCGATGAGCCGGAAAGCAAACCTGTGGCGTGAAGAGGGGTTGCCAGCAAATATAAAAAATTTCCTGTTCTTTACTCCGCCGCCAGTCGACGAAAGATTAAGCTTTCCGTATAGTGGCGGCAATTTTTTGCATCCGGGAAATAGTCAATGATCAGTCTGATTGCGGCGCTTGCAGTAGATCGCGTGATTGGTATGGAAAACGCCATGCCGTGGAATCTGCCTGCCGATCTCGCGTGGTTTAAGCGTACAACGTTGAACAAGCCGGTAGTAATGGGTCGCCTGACCTGGGAGTCAATCGGGCGCCCGTTGCCGGGCCGTAAAAACATCGTAATAAGCAGCCAGTCCGGCACGGACGATCGTGTCGAGTGGGTCAAATCCATCGACGAAGCGATTGCTGCCTGCGGCGATGCTGAAGAGATAATGGTGATTGGCGGGGGGCGTGTTTATGAGCAGTTCCTGCCGAAAGCACAGAAATTATATCTGACCCACATTGATGCTGAAGTGGAAGGGGATACCCATTTCCCTGACTACGATCCTGACGAGTGGGAATCGGTGTTCAGCGAATTCCACGACGCAGATGCGCAAAACTCGCATAGCTACTGCTTCGAGATCCTTGAACGCCGCTAATGTTTTTCTGCACCTTTCCCGCCGGGAGAGGTGCAGCTCTTCGTTACGACGCTACCGCTTCATTTTCACCTAAATCCAGGTGCCGGTTCGACGGCTGCATAAACCAGGCTTTATCTTCCCAGCGCAGACAGGTGAGTTCACCGCCCCAGCAGCAACCTGTATCCAGCCCGTAAATGCCCTCAGGCGTACCTTTGCCTTCCAGCGACGCCCAGTGACCAAAGACCACGCTGTACTGGTCAGTCACCGGCCCGGGGATTGCAAACCACGGCTTAAGCGGGGTCGGCGCGTTTTCCGGCACATCCTTGCAGTACATATCCAGCTGACCATTCGGGAAGCAGTAGCGCATGCGGGTGAAGGCGTTAGTGATAAAACGCAGACGCGCAACGCCGCTGAGCTCCATGCTCCAGTTGTTAGGCATGTCGCCGTACATGGCATCGAGGAAAAACGGGTATGAGTCGCTGGCGAGCACCGCTTCGACGTCACGCGCGCACTCTTTCGCGGTTTGCAGATCCCACTGCGGCGTTATGCCCGCGTGCGCCATCACCAGTTTTTTCTCTTCGTCTATCTGCATCAGCGGCTGGCGGCGCAGCCAGTTAATCAGCTCATCGGCGTCAGGGGCGTCCAGCAGCGGCGAGATCCTGTCTTTCGGTTTATTACGGCTGATCCCCGCATAGACCGCCAGCAGATGCAGATCGTGATTGCCGAGGACGATCCGCACGCTGTCGCCCAGGGATTTAACATAGCGCAGGACTTCCAGCGAGCCAGGGCCGCGGGCAACGAGATCGCCCGTGAGCCACAGCGTGTCTGTACCCGGGGTAAATTCCACCTGCTTTAACAATGCGATCAGTTCATCGTAGCAACCGTGAACGTCGCCAATGAGATATGTAGACATGTTTAGTGAATGAGTGTTGGTACAGCCAGACGGAAAACAGGAATGGCAATGCGGAATGCATTGCCCTCGGCATCGACCATTTCGTAATGGCCCTGCATCGTACCCAGCGGCGTTTCGATTACCGCACCGCTGGTGTACTGATACTCTTCGCCGGGCGCAATGTGCGGCTGTTCGCCCACCACACCTTCGCCCTGCACTTCAATTTCACGACCATTGCCGTTGGTGATAAGCCAGTAGCGCCCCAGTAGCTGTACAGGGGTTCGCCCGAGATTGCGAATGGTAACGGTGTATGCAAAAACAAAACGTTCTTCATCCGGCGTGGATTGAGACTCGATATAAAGGCTTTGCACCTGAACACATACGCGGGGCGAATTAATCATGGCTTAGCTCTCCTTCGGCGGCGCATTTTCGCTGATATAGTTAGCCAGCTTGCAGTACTGCTCAACGGAGATATTCTCCGCGCGCATGGCCGGGTCGATACCCAACTGAGCCAGCACTTCAACGGTAAACAGATTGCCAAGACTGTTACGTATCGTTTTGCGACGCTGGTTAAAGGCTTCTGTAGTGATGCGGCTCAGCACACGCAGATCTTTCACCGGGTAAGGCATCGTTTTATGCGGCACAAGACGCACCACCGCAGAATCGACTTTTGGTGGCGGCGTGAATGCTGATGGCGGCACTTCGAGTACCGGGATTACGTTACAGAAATATTGTGCCATCACGCTTAAACGACCATACGCTTTACTGTTTGGCCCTGCAACCAGTCGATTGACGACCTCTTTTTGCAACATGAAGTGCATGTCGGCAATGGCATCAGTATAGCTAAACAGGTGGAACATCAGCGGCGTGGAGATGTTATACGGCAGGTTGCCAAAAACGCGCAGCGGCTGACCGAGTTTCTCCGACAGTTCGCCAAAGTTCATGGTCATGGCATCCTGCTGATAAATAGTCAGCTTCGGCCCAAGGAACGGGTGCGTCTGCAGGCGTGCTGCCAGATCGCGGTCCAGTTCGATGACGGTCAGTTCATCCAGACGCTCGCCAACCGGTTCGGTCAATGCGGCAAGGCCCGGCCCGATCTCGACCATCGCCTGGCCTTTTTGTGGATTGATAGCCGAAACAATACTTTCGATCACAAACTGATCGTTGAGGAAGTTTTGCCCGAAACGTTTACGGGCTAAATGGCCCTGGTGGACGCGATTATTCATTGAGTATTAACAATCATTTTGATGGCGAGATTAAGCGCCGTAATAAAACTGCCGACATCTGCTTTTCCCTGACCTGCTAAATCGAGCGCAGTGCCATGGTCAACAGAAGTTCGAATAAAGGGTAAACCGAGGGTGATATTCACCCCGCGGCCAAATCCCTGGTATTTTAGCACGGGAAGGCCCTGATCGTGGTACATCGCCAGCACAGCGTCTGCATGATCCAGGTATTTCGGTTGAAACAGGGTATCGGCGGGCAGCGGACCGCTGAGTTTCATCCCCTGCGCCCGCATCTCATCCAGCACCGGAATGATGGTGTCGATCTCTTCCATTCCCATATGCCCGCCTTCGCCCGCGTGCGGGTTGAGGCCGCACACCAGCACGTGCGGATCGGCAATGCCAAATTTAGTGCGTAAGTCGTGGTGCAGGATGATGATGACGTCACGCAGTAGATCCGGCGTAATGGCATCGGAAACGGCTTTGATCGGTAGATGTGTAGTAGCCAGGGCCACCCGCAGCTCCTCCGTTGCCAGCATCATCACCACTTTAGGGCTGTGGGAACGCGCCTCAAAAAACTCGGTATGACCGGTAAAAGCGATCCCTGCATCGTTGATCACCCCTTTGTGAACGGGGCCGGTGATCAGCGCGGCGAATTCCCCGCTCAGGCAGCCATCACAGGCGCGCGCCAGGGTCTCCACCACATAATGGCCGTTTTCGGTACTTAACTGCCCTGGAGTAACCGGGGTGCGCAGTGGGACAGGTAGCAGCGTTAAGGTGCCCGCTTGCTGGGGGAGGGGAGCGTTTTCTGCCTGATAAGGCAGAAGCGTCAGCGGCAGATTAAGCTGCTTCGCCCGCGCCTCCAGTACGCTGGCATCGGCGCAGATCACCAGTTCGACCGGCCAGCTGCGCTGGGCAAGCTGGACGACCAGGTCGGGACCAATCCCGGCAGGTTCGCCGGGAGTGATGACAACACGATGTTGTTTCATTAGTTGCTCAGAACTTTGACGTAGGCGCTGGCGCGTTGTTCCTGCATCCAGGTCGCAGCTTCTTCAGAGAACTTACGGTTGAACAGCATGCGGTATGCACGATCTTTTTGCGCCGCATCGGTTTTATCCACATTCCGGGTGTCCAGCAGCTCGATCAGGTGCCAGCCAAAGGTGGAGTGAACCGGTTCGCTCAGCTGACCTTTGTTCATTCTCATCAGCGCATCGCGGAAGGCCGGATCGTAAATATCCGCTGCCGCCCAGCCCAGATCTCCGCCCTGATTCGCAGAACCCGGATCCTGAGAGAACTCTTTCGCCGCGTTGGCAAAGGAGGTTTTACCGCTGCGAATATCGGCGGCAATCTGCTCCAGCTTGGCGCGCGCCTGGGTATCAGACATGATCGGAGAGGTTTTAAGCAGAATGTGACGGGCATGCACTTCCGTGACGGAAATGCTCTGGCTCTGGCCGCGCAGATCGTTCACTTTAAGAATATGGAAGCCAACACCGGAGCGGATTGGGCCGATGATATCGCCTTTCTTCGCCGTGCTCAGCGCCTGGGCAAAGATAGAAGGCAGCTCCTGAATACGACCCCAGCCCATCTGGCCGCCTTTCAGCGCCTGCTGGTCAGCCGAATAGGTGATTGCCAGTTTGCCGAAATCACCGCCGTTACGCGCCTGATCGACGATAGAACGTGCCTGACTTTCCGCCTCTGCCACCTGGTCAGACGATGGGTTCTCTGCCAGTGGGATCAGGATGTGGCTCAGGTTCAGCTCGGTGCTGGCATCGTTTTGATTACCTACCTGCTTGGCCAGCGCCTCCACTTCCTGCGGCAGGATCGTTACGCGACGACGCACTTCGTTATTACGCACTTCTGAAATCAGCATCTCTTTACGGATCTGATTACGGTAGGTCGAATAGCTGATGCCGTCGTAGGCCAGACGGCTGCGCATCTGGTCAGCGGACATGTTGTTCTGCTTCGCAATGTTTGCGATAGCCTGATCGAGCTGCTCGTCAGAGATCTTCACACCCATCTTTTGACCCATCTGCAGAACGATCTGATCCATGATCAGACGTTCAAGGATCTGATGACGCAGCGTGGAATCATCCGGAAGTTGCTGACCTGCCTGACCCGCGTTGAGCTTCACAGACTGCATTAAACCATCAACGTCGCTCTCAAGTACCACACCGTTGTTCACAACGGCAGCGACTTTGTCGACAACCTGTGGGGCCGCGAAGCTGGTATTCGCGACCATGGCGATACCGAGCAGCAGCGTTTTCCAGTTCTTCATACTTTTTCCATATCAATTAACCGCAAAGCGGATTACGTTTTAAATCAAGTACATCACAATGAACTACGGTACGGCAGAATCGGTGAGCGCAGCATCTGCTGAGTGCCCAGACCGTAGTTGGAACTCAGGCCACGCAGTTCGATGTTAAAGCCGATGATGTTATCGTATTCGCTCTGACCCTTGTCTGGATCCCAACCGTTCAGCTTACGCTCGTAACCGACGCGGATCGCGTAGCAGCAGGAGTTATACTGCACTCCCAGCATCTGATCTGCCGACTTGCTCTGATTAGTATCAAAGTAGTAAGCCCCCACGACCGACCAGCGATCGGCAACTGGCCAGCTTGCCGTGCCGCCTACCTGCGAAATGCCCTCTTTGGTTTGTTCGGACGTAGCAAAGTTAGGCAACGTCGCCTGGATATATTCCGGGCTGGCGTAACGGTAGCTGAGCTGCACCATTCGGTCTGCATCACGACGGTATTCGATTGAACCGCTACCCGTGGCAACGTTGTTCAACCGCGTATCATATTGCACGCCGCTGCGCAGACCCCAACGATCGGTTATGCGCCAGTAAGTATCTCCGGCCCATACCAGCGATCCCTTTTTGTCGTCCTTTTCCCACTGAATATTGTCATCACCGGTGCGTGCTTCGGTGAAGTAGTAGATTTGACCCACAGAAGCATTAAAACGTTCAACTGCAGCATCATCATAAATACGCGTTGTGACCCCGGTGGTGACCTGGTTGGCCGATGCAATACGGTCCAGACCGCCATAGGTACGGTCACGGAACAGGCCGCTGTAATCTGATTGCAGGAATGAAGAGTCATAGTTCTGGATATTGCTCTGATCGCGATACGGCACATACAGATACTGGGCACGCGGCTCCAGCGTCTGGGTGTAACCCTCGCTCCAGTCCATATCGCGCTCGAAGATGAGTTTGCCGTCCACTTTAAACTGCGGCAGCACGCGATTAACGGAATCTTCCAGATGAGTGCCATGATTGGCGTTGTACTTTTCCAGATTATCCTGCTGATAGTGCGTCGCCATCAGCTTCACTTCGGTATCGAGGCTGGCCCAGTCGTTTGAAACAGGCAGGTTAATCGTTGGTTCAAGGTGCAGACGCGTCGCTTCAGGCATGTCGGAGTCAGTATTGACGAAATGCACTGCCTGGGCGTAGACCCGGGTGTCAAAAGGCCCTACATCATTCTGGTACCAGTTAACATCAAGCTGAGGCTCTGCAGCATAGGTGCTTTGCGTCTGGTCACTAAAGACCTGGAACTGTTTGGTTGAAACGGTCGCGTCAAAATTCCGTACCACATAGCCCGCGCTAAATTTCTGCGTGGCGTAGCCATCGGTACTTGAGCCGTATTTAGACGTAAAGTCGTTAAAATAGCTCGAGTCGCTGACCTTGGTATAGTCGACGTTGAAACGCCACACCTGATTCATTACGCCAGAGTGTTGCCAGTAGTATAACCAGCGATGGCGATTATCCCCGGAGGTGTTCCTTGGATCATCCTCATAAACTTTATCCGACGGCAGATAGTCCAGCTCCATCAGACCAGAACCCGCATGTGTCAGATAGCGTAACTCGTTCTCCCACATGATGTTGCCGCGCTTATGGATATAGTGCGGCGTGATCGTGGCGTCTACATTGGGCGCGATGTTCCAGTAGTACGGCAGATAAAACTCAAAATAGTTTGAGGTGCTGTACTTGGCGTTCGGGATCAGGAAGCCTGAGCGACGTTTATCACCCACGGGCAATTGCAGATACGGACTGTAGAAGACCGGCACCGGGCCGAGCTTAAAGCGGGCATTCCAGATCTCCGCAACCTGCTCCTCGCGGTCGTGGATCACTTCGCTACCCACCACGCTCCAGGTATCAGAACCCGGCAGACAGGAGGTAAAGGAGCCGTTCTCAAGAATGGTATAGCGGTTTTCACCGCGCTGTTTCATCAGGTCGGCTTTACCGCGCCCCTGACGGCCTACCATCTGGTAATCACCTTCCCAGATATTAGTATCTTTGGTATTCAGGTTTGACCAGCCTTTCGGACCTTTCAGGATGACCTGATTATCGTCATAGTGCACATTACCCAGCGCATCCACCGTTCGTACCGGTTCGGCCGCGCCTTCTGGCTGTTTCTGGTGCAACTGAACTTCGTCAGCCTGCAAGCGGCTGTTGCCCTGGTTAATATCCACCTTCCCGCTAAACACGGCATCGTCAGGATAATTCCCTTTCGCATTGTCAGCGGTGATGGTCACCGGCAGCGCGTTCGTATCGCCCTCTACCAGCGGGCGATCATAGCTGGGAATACCCAGCATACATTGCGAGGCGAGATCGGCTGCCAGACCCTGTTGACTGTACAGAGCCGTAGCTATCATCGTGGCCAGGAGGGTGGGGATACGTTTTTTCATACGTTTTATTTATTGTTCCGTCATCAGTGGCTTATCGCTGGCAAACGGTCAGAGACTATCTTACTCATCATCACAGTGCCAGCGTTAATCCTGCCCGTAAACGAGCCATGGTGATAGGCTCGTTATTGAATGACGAGTATGATAATGCAAATTATAGGCGATGTCCTTCACTTGACCGTGGCCAGGCCACCGGAATGATGGCGTTGCGCTGGATCAAATACATCACCATTTGGGGAGTATATGCAGTATTGGGGAAAAATTATCGGCGTAGCGTTCGCTTTACTGATGGGCGCGGGCTTCTGGGGTATCGTACTGGGGCTGCTTATCGGCCATATGTTTGATAAAGCACGAAGTCGTAAAATGGCCTGGTTTGCCAACCAGCGTGAACGCCAGGCGCTTTTTTTTGCGACGACGTTTGAGGTAATGGGCCATCTGACCAAATCGAAAGGGCGGGTGACCGAGGCCGACATCCACATTGCCAGCCAGTTTATGGATCGCATGAACCTGCACGGTGACTCCCGGGCAGCGGCGCAACACGCCTTTCGTATCGGCAAGGCGGATAACTACCCCTTACGCGAGAAAATGCGCCAGTTCCGCAGTATCTGCTTCGGGCGTTTCGACTTAATCCGGATGTTTCTGGAAATTCAGATTCAGGCGGCATTCGCCGACGGCTCGCTGCATCCGAACGAGCGTGAGGTGTTGTATGTCATCGCGGAGGAGCTGGGTATTTCCCGTACCCAGTTCGATCAGTTCCTGCGCATGATGCAGGGCGGGGCACAGTTTGGCGGCGGCTATCAGCAACAGCAGGCGGGCGGTGGCGGCTGGCAGCAGCAGGCGCAGCGTGGGCCCACGCTGGAAGATGCCTGTAACGTGCTGGGTGTGAAGCCAACTGATGAGCCGACAACCATCAAACGCGCCTACCGTAAGCTGATGAGCGAGCATCACCCGGATAAGCTGGTGGCGAAAGGTTTACCACCAGAAATGATGGAGATGGCGAAACAAAAAGCGCAGGAAATTCAGAAAGCTTACGAGCTTATCAAAGAGCAGAAGGGCTTTAAGTAAGGAAGATGTTGGCCCGGCAGGCGTTGTGCCGCCGGGCAACGGATCAAAAGTCTGCCGGTGCCTTAAAGGTCATCGGCGTACCATATTCCGGATGGGTAATGGTGAGCATCTCAGCGTGCAGCTGCAGCTGCAGGCGCGGCGCCATGGCCCGGGCCTCCGGCGTGGCATAAAAGCGATCCCCCAGAATCGGGTGGCCCAATGCCAGCATATGCACACGCAGCTGGTGCGAGCGGCCGGTTATCGGTTTTAACAGCACGCGGGCGCTGTTATCCGCCGCGTACTCCAGCACCTCATACTCGGTTTGCGCTGCCTTGCCGGTTTCGTAGCAGACCTTCTGTTTCGGGCGATTAGGCCAGTCGCAGATGAGCGGCAGGTCAACCAGCCCTTCAGCAGGCTGTGGATGTCCCCAGACGCGCGCAAGGTACTGCTTCTTCGGCTCGCGCTCGCGAAACTGACGCTTCAGCTCGCGCTCTGCCGCCTTGGTCAGCGCCACCACAATCACACCGCTGGTCGCCATGTCCAGACGGTGGACAGACTCCGCCTGCGGATGGTCGCGCTGAATACGCGTCATCACGCTGTCTTTATGCTCATCCAGCCTGCCTGGCACGGACAACAAACCACTCGGCTTGTTGACCACCATAATGTGCTCATCCTGATACAGAATGACCAGCCACGGATCCTGCGGCGGATTGTAGGGTTCCATCAACATGATTCGCTCCGCTTACTGATGCGTCACAACGATAAGACGCAGCGCATCCAGACGCCATCCCGCCTGATTCAGGCTCTCAAGCACCTGCTGACGATTGGTTTCAATCGCCGCCAGTTCATCGTCACGAATATTCGGATTAACCGCACGCAGAGCCTCCAGACGAGACAGCTCCGCCGACAGTTTTTCATCCGCTTCGCTACGCGCTGCGTCAATCAGGGCACGCGCTGCTTTCTCTGCATGGGCTTCACCCTGCTGGAGAATGGCATACACATCCTGCTGAACCGCGTTGACCAGTTTGCTGCCGGTATGGCGATTCACCGCGCTCAGCTGGCGGTTAAAGCTTTCAAACTCGACCTGCGCCGCCAGGTTGGTGCCGTTTTTATCCAGCAGCAGGCGCACCGGTGTGGCCGGCAGGAAGCGGTTGAGCTGCAGCTGTTTCGGTGCCTGGGCTTCCACTACATAGATCAGCTCCAGCAGCAGAGTACCGACCGGCAGCGCTTTGTTCTTCAGCAGCGAAATGGTGCTGCTGCCGGTGTCACCGGAAAGGATCAGATCCAGACCGTTGCGGATCAGCGGATGCTCCCAGGTGATGAACTGTGCGTCTTCGCGGGAAAGTGCCACATCACGCTCGAAGGTGATGGTGCAGCCATCTTCCGGCAGGCCCGGGAAGTCCGGCACCAGCATATGGTCAGATGGGGTCAGCACAATCATGTTCTCGCCGCGATCGTCCTGGTTGATACCGACGATATCAAACAGGTTCATGGCGAAGCTGATCAGGCTGGTATCGTCATCCTGCTCTTCAATGCTCTCTGCAAGCTGCTGGGCTTTTTCGCCGCCGTTAGAGTGGATCTCCAGCAGACGGTCACGGCCCTGCTCCAGCTGCGCTTTCAGGGCTTCGTGCTGTTCGCGGCAGGTTTTGATCAAATCGTCGAAACCGTCAGTATTTTCCGGCGTCGCCAGGTAGCCTGTCAGCTCGTTATGCACGTTGTCGTAAATGGTACGGCCGGTCGGGCAGGTATGTTCAAACGCGTCCAGCCCTTCGTGGAACCAGCGCACCAGCACGGACTGGGCTGTTTTTTCCAGATATGGCACGTGGATCTGAATGTCATGCGCCTGACCAATACGATCCAGACGGCCGATACGCTGCTCCAGCAGATCCGGATTGAACGGTAAATCGAACATCACCAGACGGCTGGCGAACTGGAAGTTACGCCCTTCGGAGCCGATCTCAGAGCACAGCAGTACCTGCGCGCCGCTGTCCTCTTCAGAGAACCACGCCGCCGCGCGGTCGCGTTCGATAATGGACATGCCTTCGTGGAACACCGCCGCGCGAATACCTTCCCGCTCGCGCAGAACCTGCTCAAGCTGGAGCGCGGTAGTGGCTTTGGCGCAGATGACCAGCACCTTCTGGGAGCGGTTAGCGGTCAGGTAGCCCATCAGCCACTCAACGCGCGGGTCGAAGTTCCACCAGGTGCCGGTATCGCCTTCAAACTCCTGATAAATCTGTTCCGGATAGAGCATATCGCGGGCGCGCTCTTCCGCCGTTTTACGCGCGCCCATAATGCCGGAGACTTTAATCGCCGTCTGGTACTGGGTTGGCAGCGGCAGACGAATAGTGTGCAGCTCGCGTTTCGGGAAGCCTTTCACCCCGTTACGGGTGTTGCGGAACAGCACGCGGCTGGTGCCGTGGCGGTCCATCAGCATGGAGACCAGCTCCTGGCGTGCGGCGTCGGCGCCTTCACGATCGCTGTTGGCGGTCTGCAGTAACGGTTCGATATCCTGTTCGCCAATCAGATCGCTCAGGGTGTTGAGCTCTTCGTTGGAGAGGTGCTTGCCCGCCAGCAGCAGGGCAACGGCATCCGCCACCGGGCGGTAATTTTTCTGCTCTTCGACAAAGAGGTCGAAGTCATGGAAACGGTTTGGATCCAGCAGGCGCAGACGCGCAAAGTGGCTCTCCAGGCCCAGCTGTTCCGGGGTAGCGGTCAACAGCAGCACGCCGGGCACGCGCTCGGCCAGCTGCTCAATCGCCATATATTCGCGGCTCGGGGCATCGACGTTCCACACCAGATGGTGCGCTTCATCGACCACCATGATGTCCCATTCGGCATCACACAGGTGCTCAAGACGCTGCTTGCTGCGGCGAACGAAGTCCAGGGAGCAGATCACCAGCTGTTCGGTTTCGAACGGGTTATCGGCGTCGTGCTGGGCTTCGGCATAGCGCTCGTCGTCAAACAGGGAGAAACGCAGGTTGAAGCGACGCAGCATCTCCACCAGCCACTGGTGCTGTAAAGTTTCTGGCACCACAATCAACACGCGCTCGGCCGCGCCGGAAAGCAGCTGTTGATGCAGAATCATGCCTGCTTCGATGGTTTTACCTAAACCGACTTCATCCGCCAGCAGGACGCGCGGCGCATGGCGGCGGCCCACGTCATGGGCAATGTTTAACTGATGCGGGATCAGACTGGTGCGCTGGCCGCGCAGGCCGCTCCACGGCATGCGGTACTGCTCGCTCTGGAACTTGCGTGCGCGATAGCGCAGGGAGAAGCGGTCCATGCGGTCAATCTGACCGGCGAACAGGCGATCCTGAGGTTTGCTGAACACCAGTTTGCTGTCGAGCAGCACTTCGCGCAGCATCACCCCCGTTTCGTCGGTATCAAGGCGGGTACCGATATAGGCGAGCAGTCCATTCTCTTCTTTTACGTCTTCAATCTTCAGCTGCCAGCCTTCATGGCTGGTAACGGTGTCGCCCGGGTTGAACATCACGCGGGTCACAGGGGAATCATTGCGAGCATACAGACGGTTTTCACCGGTGGCGGGGAAAAGGAGAGTTACCATACGCGCATCCAGCGCAACCACGGTTCCTAACCCAAGTTCGCTTTCTGTGTCGCTGATCCAGCGTTGACCAAGTGTAAAAGGCATATTTGTTCGGCTCTAATCTTTAATTGCAGGCAATAGTTCAACCACCGTTCAGGAATGACGGTCGTCGAATAATGGGTCCGGGAATGGAAAGGGCGCTATGGTACTGGATGGCAGCGATTTCGTCACCTGTCAAAATAGCCCCAACTGACCTGTCATCAGTGTAGCAAAGTCGTCGTCCATGAAGGGTAATATTCCCTCCGCGACGGGCTGTAGCTGGCGCGTAAGGTAGTGCTCATAGTCAAGCGGCGAACGCTGGTAATCCACCGGCTCCGGGCCGTTAGTGGTCCAGACGTACTTAATAGTGCCGCGATTCTGGTACTGCGGCGCCCGCCCGAGACGAACGTTTTCTTCATCGGCAAGCCGGGCGGCGCGAACGTGGGGCGGCACGTTGCGCTGATACTCCGCCAGCGGCCGACGCAGGCGCTTGCGGTACACCAGCTGGTCGTCCAGTTCGCCCGCCATCAGGCTGGCGATGGTCTCACGCACAAATTCCTGATAGGGCTCGCGACGGAAGATTTTCAGATACAGCTCCTGCTGAAAGCGCTGCGCCAGCGGTGTCCAGTCGGTGCGCACGGTTTCCAGCCCTTTGAACACCATCCGCTGCTTTTCTCCCTCCTGGATAAGCCCGGCATAGCGCTTTTTGCTGCCCTGATCGGTCCCCCGGATGGTGGGCATCAAAAAGCGGCAGAAATGGGTCTCATACTCCAGCTCCAGGGCGCTGGTCAGGCCCGCATCCTGCAGGTGGGTTCGCCACCAGCCGTTAACCTGTTCCACCAGTGACTGACCGATGGCGGCGGCCTCGGCTTCGTCCCGTGCGCCCCTGAGCCAGACGAAGGTGGAGTCGGTGTCGCCATAAATCACGTCATAGCCCTGGGATTCAACCAGCACTTTAGTCTGGCGCATGATCTCGTGGCCGCGCATGGTAATCGACGAGGCCAGACGCGGGTCGAAGAAACGACAGGCGCTGGTGCCGAGCACGCCGTAGAAGGCATTCATGATGATCTTCAGTGCCTGGGAAAGCGGCTTATTACCGTGACGCTTGGCCTCTTCACGTCCGTACCAGATCTGGCTGACGATCTCCGGTAAGCAGTGTTTTTCCCGGGAGAAACGCGCCCCGAGGAATCCCTCGGTGCTGTGCTGCTCGTCCGGTTGCGCGAGGCCCTCTACCAGCCCGACCGGGTCGATAAGGAAGGTGCGAATGATCGACGGATAGAGGCTTTTGTAATCCAGCACCAGCACCGAGTCGTACAGGCCGGGACGGGAGTCCATCACATAGCCGCCAGGGCTGGCCTGCGGCGGCACATCACCGAAATTCGGGGCCACATAGCCCGCCCGGTGCATGCGCGGAAAATAGAGGTGGCTGAAGGCGGCAACCGAGCCGCCGTGCCGATCGGCCGCCAGGCCATTAACCGTGGCGCGCTCCAGCAGAAACGGCATGATCTCGGTTTTGTGAAAAATGCGCGTCACCAGCTCGCAATCTTTCAGGTTGTAGGTCGCCAGCGCCGGTTTATCTTCGGCGAACCGGCGGTCAATTTCATCCATCCTGTCCCACGGATTGTCGATGGATTTGCCTTCGCCCAGCAACTCCTGCGACACCGCTTCCAGCGAAAACGACGAGAAGCTCCAGAAGGCCGATTTCAGCGCCTCGATGCCGTCGATAATCAGGCGCCCATTCGCCTGGGCAAAGAAAACGCCGTTTTTAAACCCGTGCTCACGCCACTCCAGCTCGCTGTTGCCGCGCCCGAGCAGCAGTGGGATGCGGTAGCGCTCGGCGTGTTTTTGCAGCATCCGCAAATCAAACTGCACCACGTTCCAGCCGATGATGACGTCCGGATCGTGCCGGGCAAACCAGGCGTTGAGTTTCTCGATCAGCTGCGGGCGGCTGTTGACGTACTCCAGCTGAAAATCGAGCACGGAAGCATCGCCGTTCGCCGGCCCCAGCATATAGACAACCCGCTGGCCGCAGCCTTCAATGCCGATGCAGTACAGCTCGCCGTGGCGGGTGGTTTCAATATCTACCGACGCCCATTTCAGCGGCGGGCGATAGTGCGGATTGGGTTTGAGGCGGGCATTGATCAGCCGATCGCCCTGGGGCGTCCCGTCCACCCAGACCGGGGCGGTGATAAAGCGCTCCATCAGAAAGCGTTCCGGAGGGCGAACATCGGCCTCAAAGAGGGTCACGCCCGCCTCACGCAGTAGCTTTTCATAGCGCATCAGCTGGCGATGGGCACGGCAGTAAAGGCCGTACACCGGGCGGCGCTGGAAATCTTTCAGTTCAAGAGGGGTCAGCCGCCAGCCATTCTCGCCGCGCAGCAGCTGTCGGGCTTTTTCGACGTCTGGCCCGGGAATAAACGCGACGGACTCTTGTGGCGGCAGAGTGATATGCAGCGGGCCGTTATCGGTCGCCAGCCAGAATTCCACTTCGGTACCCTGCGGGGTATCCCGCCAGTGTCGGGTCAGTAAAAAGCCTTCTTGCGCCTGAGCCACGCCGTTCTCTCATAAAACAAAACCAGGCGTGAGTATAGCCTGGTTAAGGATGTTTTGCTGGGGTTTTATACAGGTATCCCCTCACCCCGACCCTCTCCCCAAAGGGGCGAGGGGGAAAAGACCGCACCGTGCGGTTCCCTCTCCCCTCCGGGGAGAGGGTTAGGGTGAGGGGCATGTTTTACTGCCCGTAGTACGCCTTCGCGCCGTGCTTGCGCAGGTAATGCTTATCCAGCAGGGTTTGTTGCATATCCGGCAGCTGCGGCGCCAGCTGGCGACAGAAGATGCCCATATAGGCCACCTCTTCCAGCACGATGGCGTTATGCACGGCATCTTCGGCATTTTTCCCCCATGCGAATGGGCCGTGAGAGTGAACCAGCACCCCCGGCATCTGCGCGGCATCGATTCCCTGTTTCTCGAAGGTTTCGACAATAACATTGCCGGTTTCCCACTCATACTCGCCGTTGATCTCAGCATCGGTCATCTTGCGGGTGCAGGGGATGGTGCCATAGAAGTAGTCGGCGTGGGTGGTGCCGGTTGCCGGGATTGGCTGGCCCGCCTGCGCCCAGATAGTCGCGTGACGGGAGTGAGTATGAACGATGCCGCCGATGGACGGGAAGGCCTGGTACAGCAGGCGGTGGGTTGGGGTATCGGAAGAGGGCTTTTTCTTCCCTTCAACCACCTCACCGGTGGCAAGGCTGACCACCACCATATCCTCGGCGGTCATCACCCGGTAGTCGACGCCGGATGGTTTAATCACGAACACGCCTGCTTCACGGTCGACGGCACTGACGTTGCCCCAGGTGAGGGTAACGAGATTATGTTCAGGCAGGGCCAGGTTGGCTTCAAGCACCTGACGTTTGAGATCTTCCAGCATGTATCCTCCAGGAAAAAAGGCCCGCCCTGCGGCAGGCCAAAGGTTCCCCTGTTAACGTTTTGAACCGTAGTAGACTTCGTTCCAGCGCAGCGCATCTTTAAAGGCCGGCAGACGGGTGTCGTTATCAATGACCGTCAGTTCGATGTCGTGCAGTTCGGCGAACTGACGCATGTCGTTGAGATCCAGCGCATGGCTGAAGACGGTATGGTGCGCGCCACCCGCCACGATCCAGGCTTCAGAAGCGGTCGCCAGATCCGGCTGCGCTTTCCACAGCGCGTTCGCCACCGGCAGTTTTGGCAGGGAATGCGGGGTTTCTACGGCATCGACGCAGTTCACCAGCAGGCGGAAGCGATCGCCCAGATCGATCAGGCTGGCGTTAATGGCCGGACCGGTGCGGGTGTTGAAGATCAAACGCGCCGGATCGGCCTTGCCGCCGATGCCGAGGTGCTGCACGTCAAGGATCGGTTTTTCATCCACGGCGATCGACGGACAGACTTCCAGCATGTGCGAGCCCAGCACCAGATCGTTGCCGTTCTCGAAGTGGTAGGTGTAATCCTCCATAAAGGAGGTGCCGCCCTGCAGACCGGTCGACATCACTTTCATGATGCGTAGCAGAGCGGCAGTTTTCCAGTCGCCTTCACCGGCAAAACCGTAGCCCTGCTGCATCAGACGTTGTACCGCCAGGCCTGGCAGCTGCTTGAGGCCGTGAAGATCTTCAAAGGTGGTGGTGAAAGCATGGAAGCCGCCCTGTTCCAGGAAGCGCTTCATGCCCAGCTCGATACGGGCCGCATCCAGCACGTTCTGGCGCTTATCACCATTCACCTGCGCCGCCGCCGTCAGGCGATAGCTGCTTTCATACTCATCCACCAGCGCATTCACGTCGCCATCGCTGATTTCATTGACCACCTGCACCAGGTCGCCCACCGCCCAGGTGTTAACGGAAAAGCCAAATTTAATCTGCGCGGCCACTTTATCGCCGTCGGTTACCGCCACTTCACGCATGTTGTCGCCGAAGCGCACCACTTTCAGCTGGCGGGTATCCTGCTTCGATACCGCCTGGCGCATCCAGGAGCCAATACGCTGATGAGCCTGTTTGTCCTGCCAGTGGCCGGTTACCACCGCGTGCTGCTGACGCATACGCGCGCCGATGAAGCCGAACTCGCGGCCGCCGTGAGCGGTCTGGTTCAGGTTCATGAAGTCCATGTCGATGCTGTCCCACGGCAGCGCCGCGTTGAACTGGGTATGGAACTGCAAAAGCGGTTTGTTGAGAATAGAAAGGCCGTTGATCCACATTTTGGCCGGGGAGAAGGTGTGCAGCCACACCACCAGACCCGCGCATTTGTCATCGTAGTTGGCGTCGCGGCAGATGTGGGTGATTTCATCCGGCGAGGTGCCCAGCGGTTTCAGCACCAGTTTGCACGGCAGTTTTGCTTCCGCATTCAGGGCGTTAACCACATGTTCGGCGTGCTGAGTCACCTGGCGCAGGGCTTCCGGCCCGTAAAGATGCTGGCTACCAATCACAAACCACACTTCATAATTATTAAAAATCGTCATTATCGTGTCCTTAATGTGTCAGGGTTGCCGTAGATTCCGGGATGCTCTTAACCGGGGCGGCGACAGGGAGATAGTGCTGCTCAGCGCTCTTCGCCCACTGCTGGTAGCGCTGATAAAGCTGTTCAAAACGTTGCGCCTGCTGCGCGCGCGGCTGCAGGGTGCTTTCCACCTTGCTCGCCATATGCTGTTGCGCCGTCGGGATATCGGCATGTACGCCCGCCGCCACCGCGGCGAAGATCGCCGCGCCCAGGGCACAGCACTGATCCGAGGCGACAATCTGCAGCGGACGGTTCAACACGTCGCAGCAGGCCTGCATGATCACCGGGTTCTTACGGGCGATACCGCCCAGGGCCATCACCTCATTGACGGCGATCCCCTGTTCGGTGAAGCACTCCATAATGGCGCGTGCGCCAAAGGCGGTGGCAGCCACCAGCCCGCCGAACAGCGCCGGGGCATCGGTGGCGAGGTTGAGATCGGTGATCACCCCTTTCAGGCGCTGGTTGGCATTCGGCGTGCGGCGACCGTTAAACCAGTCGAGGACCACCGGGAGATGATCAAGGGAAGGATTCTTCGCCCAGGCATCCGTCAGCTGCGGCAGCAGCTGTTTTTTGCTCTCAGCAATCTGGGTTTTTAGTTCAGGATGGGCGGCGGCCAGCTGATCCAGCGGCCAGCCCAGCACGCGACCAAACCAGGCGTAGATGTCGCCGAAGGCGGACTGACCCGCTTCCAGGCCGATAAAGTCGGGCACCACGCTGCCATCGACCTGGCCGCAGATGCCTTTCACGGCGCGATCGCCGACGCTGGCTTTATCCGCCGTCAGGATGTCGCAGGTGGAGGTGCCGATCACTTTCACCAACGTGTTAGGCTGTGCGCCCGCACCGACTGCGCCCATGTGGCAGTCAAATGCGCCGCCGGAGATGGCAACGGTCTGTGGCAGTCCAAGGCGTTCCGCCCACTCGGCGCACAGCGTGCCGACCGGGATATCCGCCGTCCAGGTATCAGTAAAGAGCGGATAGTCGAGGTTCTGGTTGATGATCGGGTCGAGTTCATCAAAGAAGGCGGCAGGCGGCAGGCCACCCCAGCTTTCATGCCAGAGGGATTTATGCCCGGCGCTGCAGCGACCGCGACGGATCGCCTGCGGGCGGGTGGTGCCAGAGAGCAGGGCAGGTACCCAGTCACACAGCTCAATCCAGGAGACGGCCGCCTGCGCCACCTGCGGATCCTGACGGGTGACGTGCAGGATCTTCGCCCAGAACCATTCGCTCGAATAAATGCCGCCGATGTAGCGGGAGTAGTCATTTTTGCCCGGCTGATGGCACAAACGGGTGATGGCTTCGGCTTCTTCCACCGCGGTATGGTCTTTCCACAGCACGAACATGGCGTTCGGGTTATCCGCGAACGCCGGGTGCAGCGCCAGGACGTGGCCGTCGGCGTCGATGGGCGCCGGGGTTGAGCCGGTGCTGTCCACGCCAATGCCGACGATCTGAGCGCGCTGCTCCGCGCTTAACTCTGCCAGTACGGTTTTGATTGCCGCTTCCATCGACTCGATATAGTCGCGTGGATGATGGCGGAACTGATTGTTCGGCGCATCGCAAAAGCGCCCCTCCTGCCAGCGCGGATACCACTCTACGCTGGTCGCTATCTCCTGACCCGTCGTGCACTCCACTGCCAGGGCACGTACTGAGTCACTGCCAAAATCGAGGCCAATTGCAATTGCCATGGTGTTGCTCCATCAAAAAACAGATATGAATGAACATTAGAGAGTGAGGGGGAAAATCGTCAGGCAGGATCCGCTAATCTTATGGATGATTTTGCTGTGACATGAGAAAGTGTGACGCCGTGCAAATATTCAATGTGGACATTTCTGCCGTGGTTATAGACACTTTTGTTACTGCCGAACCGCTCGATGTTACGGATAAATCGCAACGGAAGCGTTATGATGGCGGACCTAAAAGCGGGCTGATATCTTTTCGATCTTTAAGTGCCCCCTTTTTATGTCGCTTTTGATGATATGGACAAATGGTTTCCTTCGGGACCGCCGGGAGTACTGAAAATATGGCTGAAACACAAAGCGATCCCCTGCTGCCGGGCTACTCGTTTAACGCGCATCTGGTTGCGGGACTGACGCCTATTGAGGCTGAAGGGTATCTCGATTTTTACGTTGACCGACCGCTGGGGATGAAGGGCTATATCCTCAACCTGACCGTGCGCGGAGAAGGGGTCATCAAGAATGGTGATCGGACCTTTGTCTGCCGTCCGGGCGATATTCTGCTCTTCCCGCCGGGAGAAATTCATCACTATGGCCGTCATCCCGATGCCCGGGAGTGGTATCACCAGTGGGTCTATTTCCGTCCGCGCGCCTACTGGCAGGAGTGGCTGGCCTGGCCGTCGATGTTTGCCCATACCGGTTTTTATCGCCCGGATGAAGCGCATCAGCCGCAGTTTCGTGAACTCTTTGCCCAGATCATCGAGGCCGGACAGGCCGGCGGACGCTATGCCGAACTGCTGGCCATCAATTTGCTGGAGCAGCTGCTGCTGCGCCGGATGGAGGCGATCAACGAATCGCTGAACCCACCGCTGGATCACCGGGTGCGCGAAGCCTGTCAGTACATCAGCGATCATCTGGCAGACAGCCAGTTCGATATTGCCAGCGTCGCCCAGCATGTCTGCCTGTCGCCGTCGCGTCTGTCGCATCTGTTCCGTCAGCAGCTTGGGGTGAGCGTGCTGAGCTGGCGCGAAGATCAGCGCATCAGCCAGGCCAAACTGCTGCTCAGCACCACCCGCATGCCGATCGCCACCGTCGGGCGCAACGTGGGCTTTGAGGATCAGCTCTACTTTTCCCGGGTTTTCAAAAAATGCACCGGCGCCAGCCCGAGCGAATTCCGCGCGGGCTGCGAATAAAAAGTAAATAAAACTAAACAAATTCGCTGGATCTTGTTCACACCCGGTAAACTATTCAGACAATTGTTGTCTTGACGCCGCAGGGCGCTCTTCGCAGAATCCCTGCTTCGTCACCTGACCGGAACTGTTATGCAGGCATTGCTGGAACATTTCATTACCCAGTCCGTTATTTACTCGCTCTTCGCCGTGGCGTTAGTGGCTTTTCTCGAATCACTGGCGCTGGTTGGACTGATCCTGCCCGGCACGGTGATGATGGCCGGGCTCGGCGCGCTCATTGGCAGCGGGGAGGTTAACTTCTGGCAGGCGTGGCTGGCGGGGATCATTGGCTGTCTGCTGGGCGACTGGATCTCATTCTGGCTGGGCTGGCGCTTTAAAAAGCCACTGCACCGCTGGTCATTCATGAAGAAGAACAAAGCCCTGCTCGATAAAACCGAGCACGCCCTGCATCAGCACAGCATGTTTACGATTCTGGTGGGGCGCTTTGTCGGCCCGACGCGCCCGCTGGTGCCGATGGTGGCAGGGATGCTGGATCTGCCGGTGTCAAAATTTATCGTGCCGAACCTGATTGGCTGCCTGTTCTGGCCGCCGGTTTACTTCCTGCCGGGTATCCTCGCCGGCGCGGCGATTGATATTCCTGCCGATGCTCAAAGTGGGGGCTTTAAATGGCTCTTGCTGGCGACCGCGCTGCTGTTGTGGCTGGCGGCATGGCTCTGCTGGCGACTATGGCGCAGCGGGAAAGCGGGATCGGATCGTCTGAGCGAATATCTGCCGCGTGGGCGCTTACTCTGGCTGGCGCCCGTCACGCTGGGCGTGGCGCTGGTGGCACTGGTGATGCTGGTTCGCCACCCGCTGATGCCGGTATATGGTGAGATCCTGCTCAAGGTTGTCAGCCGCTGACCGCGGCTAGTGGATCCCCAGCAGGCGCGACGCGCTGGCCTTGCCGCTTGCCAGCTGTTCCGTATCGCCATCCCAGGCGATACGGCCATCAGCAATTACCACCGAACGGCGGGCGATTCTGACCGCATCCTCCACGCTGTGCGACACCATTAACATCGTCAGCTGCTGGCGCTCACACACCTCTTTGACCAGCAACAGCATCTCCTGACGTAACGCGGGGTCGAGCGCCGAAAAAGGCTCGTCCAGCAGCAGGATGGGCTGTTCACGTACCAGACAGCGCGCCAGCGCGACGCGCTGACGCTGACCGCCTGAGAGCTCCCCCGGCAGGCGCTCCAGCAGATCGCTGATGCCCATTTGAAGCGCAATGCTGCTGAGCTTCTGCTGTTGCCCGGCGCTCAGCCTGAGGCCCGGATGCATACCCAGACCGATGTTCTGACGCACGGTCAGATGGGTAAAAAGATTGTTTTCCTGGAACAGCATCGACACCGGTCGCGCAGCAGGCGGCGTGCGCGTGTGATCATGGCCATCAATGGTGATGCTACCGTTGGCCGGTTGCAGAAAACCGGCGATCAGATTGAGAAGCGTGCTTTTCCCTGCGCCGCTGGGGCCGAGCACGGCGATGAGCTCGCCCTGGCGCACGGTTAACGTGAAGCGCATCGGCAGGTGCTGATAAAGCCAGGTTACATCAGTCAGTTTTAACATCACGCCCCGGGAGTTTTTCGATAACGGTAAATAACGCAAAGCATAACAGCAACAGCAGCAGCGCCGTGACGGCGCCATCCTGGCTGCGATACGAACCTATCTGCTGATAAAGCCAGAACGGCAGGGTGCGGAAATCATCATTGCCAAACAGCGCCACCACGCCGAAATCACCAATTGACAGCACGCAGGCAAAGGCCAGGGCCTGAGCCAGCGGTCGCTTCAGGGCGCGCAGCTCTACCATCCTCAGTCGCTGCCAGCCGTGCATTCCCAGCGAACCGCAAAGCAGGGTATAGCGGGCGCTGAGATCGCGCATCGGGTTTTCCAGCACTTTCAGCGCGTAGGGGATCGCCATCAGGGCGTTGGTGAAGATGACAATGCCATCGGCCGATTCGGGCAGGCCGACGGTGCTGTTGAACAGCAGGAAAAACCCGCTCGCCAGCACGATGCCGGGCATCGCCAGAATCAGCATGCCGCTGAGATCCAGAGCCTGTCCGGCCACGAACGCCTGGCGGGCATACAGCTCGCGGCTGGTCCACAGCAGCATCATGGTCAGCAGCACGCAGAGCAGCCCGGCCCCCAGCGCAATGCGCAGCGAGGTGCCCAGCGCCTGCCACAGCACCGGCTGTTGCAGCACCGCAAGCAGGTTGAGGTTCAGGCCATCGACCACCACCGCAAGCAGCGGCGGGAGCAGCAGCAGCAGGGCGAAGGTGATGAGCAGGCCATCAGTCAGACGGCTCCGCAGGCTGTCCTGCGGATCGCGCCAGCCTGTGAGCTGACTGGCGCCCACGGGAATGGCTTTACCCAGCCGCTGGCTCAGCATTACCAGCCCGAGGCAGCAAATCATCTGCACTATCGCAAGCAGTGCTGCACGGCCCGGATCGTAGTCGTAGCTCAGGGCCTGGTAAATGGCCAGCTCGATGGTGGTGGCCTGCGGCCCGCCGCCGAGTGAGAGCACGGTGGCGAAGCTGGCAAAGCAGAGCATAAAGATCAGTGCGGCGACCGGCGGGATCTGGCGGCGTAACCACGGCCACTCAACAAAGCGGAAAAATGACCAGCCGCGCATTCCGAGCTGGGCGGCGAGCTGGCGCTGCTCGCCGGGAATATTTTCCAGCGCCTGCAGCAGCAGGCGCGTCGCCATCGGCATATTGAAAAAGAGGTGCGCCAGCAGGATGCCCTGCAGGCCATAGGGCGAGAAGGACCACTCCAGCCCGAGCGCCTGGCAAAGGGTGGCCAGCCAGCCCTGACGCCCGTAGACGCTGAGAATGCCAAATATCGCCACCAGCACCGGCAGGATCAGGGTCATGGCGCACAGGCGCAGCAGTGCCTGCCTGCCCGGGAAACGGCGCCGGTAGAGGGCGCGGGCAAGAAAAATGGCCGGCACGACGGAGAGCAGGGCGGAGAGAAACGCCTGCCAGAAAGAGAAGCGGATAACGTGCCACAGATAGCTGTCGTGTAGCAGCGCTGCGACATCGGTGGCAGGCGCGTTAAACCACAGCGCCAGAAATGCCCCCAGGGCGACGGTCACCATCAGGGTGGCGGCCAGCAGCCCCGGGAGTAACCAGCCGGCGATCAGCGGCTGACGGCGCGTTGCCATTCACTGATCCAGGCTGCACGTTTCCCGGCGACGTCCTGCGGGGTAAATTCCAGCGTGGTTTGCGGCTTCACCAGGGTCTCAAAACCTGCCGGTAACGTCACGTTCGTGACCGGATACATCCAGTTGCCGGTCGGGATGGCGCTCTGGAACGCCGGGGAAACCATAAATTTCAGGAATTTCTCAGCCAGTTCCGGCTGTTTGCTGGCCGCGGTACGGGCGGCGACTTCAACCTGCAGATAGTGGCCTTCGGCAAAATCGGCGGCGGCGTAGTTCTCTTTTTTCTCTTCAATGATGTGATAGGCCGGGGACGTTGTGTAGCTCAGCACCAGATCGCTCTCCCCCTTCAGGAAAAGGCCGTAGGCTTCGCTCCAGCCTTTGGTGACGGTGACGGTTTTGGCAGCCAGTTTCTGCCACGCCTCTGGGGTCTTATCGCCGTACACTTTTTGCATCCACAGCAGCAGGCCCAGCCCCGGGGTGCTGGTACGTGGATCTTCATAGATCACGCGCCATTTCCGATCGCTCTCCACCAGCTCTTTCAGGCTTTTCGGCGGATTTTTCAGCTTGTTTTTATCGTAGACAAAAGCGAAGTAGCCGTAATCGAAAGGCACAAAGGTGTCGTTCTTCCAGCCGCCAGGGACGTTAACCGCATCGGTCGCCACGCCGCTTTTGGCGAACAGCCCGGTTTGCGTCGCCGCTTCCAGCAGGTTGTTGTCCAGACCCAGCACCACGTCGGCTTTGCTGTTTTTGCCTTCCATGCGCAGGCGATTCAGCAGCGAGACGCCATCTTCCAGCGCCACGAACTTCAGCTCGCATTTGCAGTCGGCTTCAAAGGCCTTTTTGACCGCCGGACCCGGGCCCCAGTCGGCAGCGAAAGAGTCGTAGGTGTAGACCATCAGTACAGGACTGGCAACGGCAGGCAGCGCAACCAGCGCCAGCAGGGAAAGAACAGTTTTGAACACTTTGCACCTCATTGTTTGAGAGTGGCAAAGGATTTTGAGCGACAGCCTCAAATCCCTTCGCCGGCGTTATCCGGATCAGGTTCGACGGGTATTTTCTCAGCACACGTTTTCACGCAGCACCCCGTTGAGAACGGCGGTATTGTAATGATTTGGTGAATATTACGAAAGTGTTATGGTTCCGGTGGCGCAAACCACGCTGATTTAAAGTCAAACCAGCCCAGGGTGTTCATGCGCAAACCGCGCATACTGCGCTGCCCCTGGATCATCAGCCAGTGGTGGATCAGTGGGACGATCGCCTGTTGCGCCAGAAGCTGCTGACACCAGATCGCAAGATTCATCTCGCCTGCGCGCCACTGGGCGGCGTCCTGCTGCCAGTCACGCACGATGCAGTTTTGCAGAAGCGGCACTTCATACAGATGCGAGAATAGCGAGAAATCCAGCGGCAGGGTGAAGTTGACGCTGTTGAGCCAGATGTCGCTCACGGCTTCGCCGCGATGCCACTCCTCGTAACTGACTTCCTGAATGTTCAGTGTCACCTGCTCAGCGGCCAACAGTTCGCTCATCATTCTCGCGATCACCCGATGTTCGATATGTTCACGATAGAACGTCAGAGTGATGCTCTCCAGCCCGGCCGGTTTGTCGCCCCGTCCCGGGCGGGCATGGTGCCAGCGCGGCAGCAGGCCATACGCCGGGAACCAGTAGGACTGGTATACCTCTTCGGCCTGATAAATCAGGTTAGCAGGTGAAAGGATCCGGCTTATCCACTGGCGTACCTCGGCGCTGGCGCCGCGATGTGAGCGGGCGTCGAAGAGCAGATAGTAACAGCCTTCCTCAAGGCGGCTCTCCACCGCTTTCTCTCCTTCGGTGGGGCCCTCCAGCGTCAGGCCGACGCTCAGCTCTTCGTTGATATCCGGCAACACCCAGACGTTTACTTCGTCAATCAATGCCCGATAGCCAAAATACTCCTCAAAGGCGCGGATTTTCAGCTGGTTATTATTGTTGCGGGAAACGGCGTACGGCCCGGTGCCAACCGGATGGCTGGCAAAATTGTGCATCGTTTCCCACTCGCGCGGCAGGATCATCGACGGCACATACCCCAAAAGCCAGGGAAGCCAGCGGTCGGGCTGGGTGAGCTGGATATCAAGAGTCCAGGCGGTGGGCGACTGGATCCGGCTGATGTGTGAATAGAGGGGAAGTTCCCGGATGCGCGCCAGCGAGGCAATGACATCGGTCATCTCCAGCTCGCGACCATGATGGAAATGGATGCCGGGGCGCAAAAAAAATCGCCAGTGCAGGGGAGAGAGTTGCTGCCAGTGATGGGCAATATCGGCTTCCAGTTCCCCATTTTCCTCATTTATACGCGTCAGCCCGCTAAAAATCTGCCGGGCCATATGGGTTTCGGAGCGCCGTAGCGCGCTGCCGGGCAACAGGTTTTTCATCGGGCGGTAATAGAGCACGCGCAGGATGTGCTTGCCCTGGCGGAAGCTGCGCCCGAGATGGGAGACCAGCATCTGGCGTACCGCGGCTTTATCCCCCACCAGCTGCACCAGCTGCTCAATGCGATCCTGCTCCAGCAGATCTTCCGCCCGCTGTTGCTGAAGCGCCAGGCCGGTGTACAGGAAGGTGAGGCGCGAACGCTTACCGCGTCCGGCTTCGGCTTCCCAGCTCAGCCAGCCCTGCTGTTGCATGGTGTTAAGCAGGGTGCGCATATGACGACGCGAACAGCTGAGTAACTCGGCCAGCTCGCTGAGCGTGGTGTCCCGGGTCTGGCCGTCACAGCACTGCCACAGGCGAATGAATTGTTGTTGCAGACGACCAGAAGGCATAAAAGGGGAACTCCTGACAAAAAATCAGCAATTTATTAATCCCTATATTAAGCCAATAATTCACTTCGATGAAGTGAGGAGGTGAACATGAAGAGGTCTGCCACAAATCAGTTTTACCAACAGTACTTCTCAGCGACAAAGGGAGTGTCCTGGCTGGCCCGCCGGTGTGCAGAGCAGCGGCTGAAAATACTGGAAGATCTGATGCAGTGGGAGGTGACAACGTCGACCTCTGAACGCTGAATTGCTTCAATCATGTGTGACTGAGTATTGGTGCCAATCACCACGCCAGCAGGTATTATCTGCTGGCTTTTTTCGTTTTCACGTGCGCTAAAGGGAACAGTGATGCTCTGGTTAATGACAATGGGACGCCGTCTCAACGGTGTTTATGCCGCTTTTTTAATGGTGGCTTTTATGATGGGCGTAGCCGGAGCACTGCAGGCGCCGACCCTGAGTCTGTTCCTGAGCCGTGAGGTGGGCGCCGAGCCGTTTTGGGTGGGCCTGTTCTACACGGTCAACGCCGTCGCCGGGATCCTGGTCAGCCTGTGGCTGGCGAAGCGTTCAGACAGCCAGGGCGATCGCCGCAGGCTGATCCTCTTTTGCTGCGCGATGGCGATTGGCAACGCGCTGCTGTTTGCCTTTAATCGTCACTATCTGACGTTGTTAACCTGTGGCGTGCTGCTGGCCTCGCTGGCCAACACCGCCATGCCGCAACTGTTTGCCCTGGCACGGGAATATGCCGACAGCTCCGCGCGTGAGGTGGTGATGTTCAGCTCGGTGATGCGTGCGCAGCTTTCGCTGGCGTGGGTCATCGGCCCGCCGCTGGCGTTTATGCTGGCGCTCAACTATGGCTTTACCGCCATGTTCACCATTGCGGCAGCCATTTTTGCCATCAGCCTGGCGCTGATTGCCTTCGCGCTGCCTTCCGTTAGCCGGGTGGAGTCGGCCACCGCCGTTCCGGTGACGCAGATCAGCGGCTGGAAGGACAAGAATGTTCGCAGGCTGTTTATCGCCTCCACGCTGATGTGGACCTGCAACACCATGTACATCATCGATATGCCATTGTGGATCAGCAGCGATCTGGGGCTGCCGGACAAGCTGGCCGGGATCTTAATGGGAACTGCCGCCGGGCTGGAAATCCCGGCGATGATCCTTGCAGGCTATTACGTCAAATATTTTGGCAAGCGGCGAATGATGGTGATTGCAGTGGCGGCCGGCGCGCTGTTTTATCTGGGATTGATCCTCTTTCACAGCCGTGAAGCGCTGCTTGCCCTGCAGCTGTTTAATGCGGTCTTTATCGGGATCGTCGCCGGGATCGGTATGCTCTGGTTCCAGGATCTGATGCCGGGGCGCGCAGGCTCGGCCACTACCTTGTTCACCAACAGCATTTCAACCGGGGTAATTCTGGCGGGGATCGTTCAGGGAGCGCTGGCGCAAAGCTATGGCCACTCTGTGGTGTACTGGGTGATTGCGGCTATTTCGCTGGTAGCGCTGGTGCTCACCTGGCGCGTGAAAGAGAATGAAATTCTGGAAGGCGGCTTCACGAAATGAACGCCCGTTCTGACAGCAGGGCGTAATACGAATAGAGTTTACGCGGGTGCTTGAGGCTGTTTGCCTGAAGCATTGCCGGGAGGGTGAACAGAAGAAAGCCCCACTCAACGTAACTGACCCTATGAGGGCAGCCTCTTCATCGCTGTAAAGCAATAAGGAGGCTGGAATGCCAAAACGTACTCTGCTGTCAGGTTTGTTGATGATCTGTATGACTTTATTGACTTTCACCAGGATGGTTCGTGACTCGCTGTGCGAGCTGCGGTTCAGACAGGACCATACAGAGCTGGCGGCGGTGTTAGCTTGCGATGTGAAACGTTAAGGCGAGGGCGGGGGAGTTTCCCCCGCTTTTCCAGTGTGACGGGTTGGCTCAGGCGTCTTTTTAATGGCCCGCTTTGCGGGCCATTAATTTATCCCATAAAGGCCGGCTGCTTGCTCTCGTAGGCCGCAATGGCGTCTTCGTGCTGCAGGGTCAGCCCGATACTGTCCAGGCCGTTAATCATGCAGTGGCGGCGGAACGCGTCGATAGTAAAGCTGTAGGTTTTATCCCCGGCTTTAACCACCTGCGCTTCCAGATCCACTTCAAAAGTGATGCCTGGGTTGCCCTGCACCAGCGTAAACAGTTCGTCGACCTGCTCATCGCTTAAGGTCACCGGCAGCAGCTGGTTATTGAAGCTGTTACCGTAGAAGATATCGGCAAAGCTCGGTGCAATCACCACTTTGAAACCGTAATCGGTCAGCGCCCAGGGCGCATGCTCGCGCGACGAGCCGCAGCCAAAGTTTTCCCGCGCCAGCAGAATCGACGCGCCTTTAAAGGCCGGGAAGTTCAGCACGAACTCCGGGTTCGGCACTTCGCCTTTGTCGTCGAGAAAACGCCAGTCGTTAAACAGATGCGCACCAAAACCGGTGCGGGTCACCTTCTGCAAAAACTGCTTCGGAATGATGGCATCAGTGTCGACGTTAGCCGCGTCCAGTGGGACCACCAGGCCAGTATGTTGGGTAAATTTCTCTGCCATGATGGTCTCCTTATTTCAGGCTGCGAATATCGGCAAAATGGCCGGTCACTGCTGCTGCCGCGGCCATTGCCGGGCTGACCAGATGTGTGCGCCCACCGCGCCCCTGGCGTCCTTCAAAGTTACGGTTACTGGTGGAGGCGCAGCGCTCGCCTGGGTTCAGGCGATCGTTGTTCATCGCCAGACACATGGAGCAACCTGGCAGACGCCACTCAAAGCCTGCTTCAATGAAAATCTTATCCAGACCTTCGGCTTCCGCCTGCGCTTTTACCGGGCCGGAGCCAGGAACCACCAGCGCCTGCACGCCTGGCGCGACTTTACGGCCTTTCGCGACTTCTGCCGCCGCACGTAAATCTTCGATACGCGAGTTGGTGCAGGAGCCGATAAATACTTTATCAATGCTCACGTCGGTCAAGGGTACGCCCGGTTTCAGCCCCATATAGGCCAGCGCTTTCTCTGCGCTGGCGCGCTCAACCGGATCGGCGAACGAGGCCGGGTCGGGAATATTGTCGCTAACGGAGATAACCTGGCCCGGGTTAGTGCCCCAGGTGACCTGCGGCGCAATCTCTTCAGCGCGCAGAGTGACAACGGTGTCGAACACCGCGCCGTCGTCAGTTTTCAGGGTTTTCCAGTACGCGACCGCTTCGTCAAAATCCTGAGCCTTTGGAGCGTGCAAGCGGCCCTTCACATAGTTGAAGGTCGTTTCATCCGGCGCAACCAGGCCGGCTTTGGCACCCATTTCAATGGCCATGTTGCACAGCGTCATACGGCCTTCCATGCTCAGGGCCTGGATTGCGCTTCCGCAAAATTCCACCACATGCCCGGTACCGCCAGCGCTGCCGGTTTTACCGATGATCGCCAGCACAATGTCTTTGGCGGTGATGCCGGGTGCGGCCTCGCCGGTGACTTCAATTTTCATGGTTTTGGCGCGGCCCTGTTTCAGGGTCTGGGTCGCCAGCACATGTTCAACTTCCGACGTACCAATACCGAATGCCAGCGCGCCGAACGCGCCATGGGTCGCGGTATGGGAATCACCGCAGACGATGGTCATGCCTGGCAGGGTGATGCCCTGCTCAGGACCCATTACGTGGACAATACCCTGATACGGGTGATTCAGATCGTACAGCTCAACGCCAAACTCTTTGCAGTTCTTAATCAGCTCCTGCATCTGAATACGGGCCATTTCGCCGGAAGCGTTGATGTCTTTCGTCTGCGTCGAGACGTTATGGTCCATCGTCGCAAAGGTTTTACCGGGCTGACGCACCGGACGGTGGTGCGCGCGCAGGCCATCAAATGCCTGAGGTGACGTCACCTCATGCACCAGGTGGCGGTCAATATAGAGCAGCGGGGTTTCGTCAGGCGCTTCGAAGACCACGTGAGCATCAAACAATTTTTCGTACAGCGTCTTCGCCATGATTACACCCCTTCAGCGACATAGCGGGCGATGATATCACCCATTTCATCAGTACCGACTGCGGCCGCGCCACGGGCCAAATCACCGGTGCGAATGCCCTCTTCCAGCGCGCGGTTGATGGCGCTTTCGATGGCCGTTGCCGCGTCGTCAGCATCCAGGCTGTAGCGCAGCAGCAGTGCCAGGGAGAGGATCTGGGCAATCGGGTTAGCAATGTTTTTGCCTGCGATATCCGGTGCGGAGCCGCCTGCCGGTTCGTACAGGCCAAAACCTTCTTCGTTCAGGCTGGCGGACGGCAGCATCCCCATGGAGCCGGTGATCATCGCGCACTCGTCGGAGAGAATATCCCCGAACAGGTTAGAGCACAGCAGGACGTCGAACTGGGACGGATCTTTAATCAGCTGCATGGTGGCATTATCGATATACATATGTGAGAGCTGAACGTCCGGGTACGCCTGCGCGATCTCATTAACGATTTCGCGCCACAGGATCGAGGATTGCAGCACGTTCGCCTTATCGATAGAGGTCACTTTATGGCCGCGCTTACGCGCCGATTCAAATGCGATACGGGCGATACGTTCGATCTCGAAACGGTGATATACCTCGGTATCAAACGCTTTTTCGTGCTGGCCGCTGCCTTCGCGGCCTTT
This sequence comes from Leclercia adecarboxylata, assembly GCF_035787115.1. GTDB lineage: Bacteria > Pseudomonadota > Gammaproteobacteria > Enterobacterales > Enterobacteriaceae > Enterobacter > Enterobacter adecarboxylatus_E. The sequence goes on from NZ_JALKTL010000003.1 coordinate 514,035, forward strand.
CGGCTGACCGAAGTAGATGCCGCCGGTCAGTTCACGCACGCACAGAATGTCGAAGCCGTTGGCGGCGATATCGGCGCGCAGCGGGCAAAACTCTTCCAGCCCCTGATACAGTTTGGCCGGACGCAGGTTGCTGAACAGCTTGAAATGTTTACGCAATGGCAGCAGCGCGCCGCGCTCTGGTTGCTCAGCCGGCGGCAGGTGTTCCCATTTCGGGCCACCTACTGACCCGAACAGGATCGCGTCGGCATTCTCACAGCCGGTCACCGTTGCCTGCGGCAATGGCGTCCCCTGGTTATCGATCGCGATACCGCCCACATCGTAGTGACTGGTGGTAATTTTCATCGCAAAACGAGTGCGGACAGCTTCCAGAACTTTCAGTGCCTGTGCCATAACTTCCGGACCAATTCCGTCGCCCGGTAACACAGCAATATGGTAATTCTTCGACATTACACGGTTTCCTTATTGTTCTCTTTATTCTGAGCTTTGCGTTGCAACTCTTTTTCAACTTCCGCGGCGCGCCAGATATTGTTCAGAACGTGAACCATCGCTTTAGCGGAGGACTCGACGATATCGGTCGCCAGACCTACACCGTGGAAGCGGCGACCGTTATAGTTGACCACGATATCAACCTGACCCAGCGCGTTTTTGCCCTGGCCTTTCGCCGTCAGGTCATATTTGACCAGCTCAACGTCGTACTCGGTGACGCGGTTAATGGCCTGATAGATGGCGTCCACCGGACCGTTACCGTTGGCCGCTTCGGCCTTCACTTCATCACCGCAGGCCAGCTTGACGGAGGCGGTGGCGATATCGCTTGAACCTGACTGCACGCTGAAGTAATCCAGACGGAAATGCTCTGGCTCTTCCTGTTGTTTGTTGATAAACGCCAGCGCTTCCAGATCGTAGTCAAAGACCTGACCTTTCTTATCGGCCAGTTTCAGGAAGGCGTCGTACAGGTGATCCATGTTGTAGTCGGTATCTTTATATCCCATCTCTTCCATGCGATGTTTTACTGCTGCACGGCCGGAGCGGGAGGTCAGGTTCAACTGCACCTGATTCAGACCGATGGATTCGGGGGTCATGATTTCGTAGTTTTCGCGGTTCTTCAGTACGCCGTCCTGGTGGATACCGGAGGAGTGGGCGAAGGCACCGGTACCCACAATCGCTTTGTTCGCCGGAACAGGCATGTTGCAGATCTGGCTGACGGTCTGGCTGGTGCGCCAGATTTCCTGATGATTGATGCGGGTCTGCACGTTCATGATGTCTTTACGCACTTTGATCGCCATGATCACTTCTTCCAGCGAACAGTTGCCCGCGCGCTCACCGATACCGTTCATGGCGCCTTCCACCTGACGCGCACCGGCATGGACCGCGGCAATAGCATTACCCACCGCCAGGCCTAAATCGTCATGGGTGTGAACAGAGATAATCGCTTTATCAATGTTTGGCACACGCTCATACAGCCCGGTAATGATATTGGAGAACTCGAACGGCATGGTGTAGCCGACGGTGTCCGGGATGTTGATGGTGGTGGCACCCGCATGGATGGCTGCTTCAACTACCCGGGCCAGATCGTCAATCGGCGTGCGGCCTGCATCTTCACAAGAAAACTCAACGTCATCGGTATAATTGCGGGCGCGTTTTACCATATAGATGGAGCGCTCAATCACCTCGTCCAGCGTGCTGCGCAGCTTGGTGGCGATATGCATCGGTGAGGTAGCAATAAAGGTGTGAATGCGGAAAGCTTCGGCAACTTTCAGCGACTCTGCTGCGACATCAATGTCTTTCTCTACGCAACGAGCCAGCGCACATACCCGGCTATTTTTGATGGTGCGAGCGATGGTCTGCACAGACTCAAAATCCCCCGGAGACGAGACCGGGAAACCCACTTCCATGACGTCTACGCCCATACGTTCAAGGGCCAGAGCAATCTGCAATTTTTCTTTAACGCTCAGGCTTGCCTGTAATGCCTGTTCACCGTCACGTAAGGTTGTATCGAAAATAATGACTTGCTGGCTCATGGGTTAGGTCCTTGTCTGAATTTGGGCGCCTTGCTACGAGCATAAAAAAACCCGCGCAGTGGCGCGGGTTTTTTGTCTTAACCAGAGAACGATTCAATGCTGAATTTCGCCCGCCAGTCTACCGCGCACAGTGGATGCGTTTAGTAGTAGTAGACCGGTGAAACGAATGCTGCGAATCATGAATCATGCCCCAGATAAATTAGATATGCTTTTAGTGGTACTGGATACGCTCGGCGATGTCAACCCCCGGAAGGTGAAAACGGTCTTTCGGCCTGTCGACCCGCGAAAAGCGAATTAGCTTATTGTGCTGGTTTTTCCCTTTTCGGCAATTTTGTTCTTCTGCGTAATGCCGTTGCATTCATCATCTGACTTATTTGAATATACTTCATTGCAATTACGTAAACTTTAGAAACAATACATCCAGCTTGTGAATGTGTTAACTTTCATTACGTTATCATAATGCTTAGCGTGTTAAGCAGGCGAAAGTAATATCATTGATAGTAAAATGTTAAATATTTAAATTAAAGTGCTATTAATATTTGATTAAAACTTAAATATACCTTAACTGAACGCCATATTGTTTATTTGCGTAAATTATGATTTCATTCGACTCATTAATCGACAGGTATGTTTTTTTACTCATCTGAACATGTTCTCTTGTCTTGTACCTTACTCCTGTCACCGTTGACGGGTATTTATATATTCCTAATTTGTAACATTTCTCTTTTTCTTGTTTTATATGCGTGATAAATCATATTTTTTAAATTTATTGTTGCAGACGAGTAAAGGGAGTTTAGCGTGACAGTGGAGCAGGATATGTCTGAAGAAAAAATTGAAAAACCGGCCGCTTTGGATGGGGCAAAACCGCAGCTCCGCACGGTGGATCTGAATCTGTTAACGGTATTTGATGCGGTGATGCAGGAGCAAAACATCACCCGTGCCGCCCAGTCGCTGGGGATGTCTCAGCCCGCTGTCAGTAACGCCGTCGCCAGGCTTAAGGTGATGTTTAACGACGAATTGTTTGTTCGCTATGGACGTGGGATCCAGCCCACTGCCCGTGCATTTCAGCTGTTTGCGTCAGTACGTCAGGCATTGCAGTTAGTGCAGAATGAGCTGCCGGGATCGGGTTTCGACTCCTCCAGCAGCGAACGTATTTTCCATTTGTGTGTGTGCAGCCCGCTCGACAATTATCTGACCTCGCTTATTTATAATAAAGTTGAACAGGTCGCACCTAATATTCATCTGGTTTTCAAATCATCCCTTAATCAGAATACAGAGCATCAGCTGCGTTACCAGGAAACAGAGTTCGTTATTGGCTATGAAGAGTTCCGCCGTCCGGAATTTTCCTGTATCCCACTGTTCAAAGATGAAATGGTGCTGGTGACCAGCAAAACTCACCCGCGTTTACATGGCGCACTGCTGGAAAGCGATATTTATCGTGAACAGCATGCCGTGGTTGCCCTTGATCGCTATGCATCCTTTAGTCAGCCATGGTATGACACTCCGGACAGGCAGGCCTGCGTGGCCTATCAGGGGATGGCGATGGTCAGCGTTTTAAATGTTGTCTCGCAGACGCAACTGGTTGCCATTGCGCCGCGCTGGTTGGCCGAAGAGTTTGCCGGACCGCTGAACTTGCGAATATTGCCGCTGCCTTTGAATCTGAATTCGCGCACATGCTACCTTTCCTGGCATGAAGCCGCCGGGCGCGATAAAGGTCATCAGTGGATGGAAGAGCTGCTGGTAAGCGTTTGTCGCCGCTAATTACCTTCAGGATAAATAGCTGTGAATCTGTTATTTATCCTGATTTTCTTTTAATTACTGAACTTTTATCCTGTTGTTATTTTTTTTGCTGCCCTTGCAGAGCAGCAAAAATGCATGAATTACTGCACCTCTCCCGTTTTAAATGATGAAAGCTCACTACTCTTCGTTATCGTAGTGGATTTATCCATAACAAATATTAATACCTCATATTTCTTCTTTCTTGTTTATGTACAGGCGCAGGTTTGCTAATTGCCTGCCTTCCGGCGAGCGGTTATGGTAACTGTCACTCTGCACAATAAAAAAACGCCAGGGGTAACCCTGACAAAAAAGACGGCGCATTGTGTGTCTCTGCTGTCCGTCTGAAACGATAAGCCTGGAGGCAAATCATGGAGATGTTGTCTGGCGCCGAAATGGTCGTCCGATCGTTAATCGATCAGGGCGTGAAGCAAGTGTTCGGTTACCCTGGAGGCGCGGTCCTCGATATTTACGATGCGCTACATACCGTTGGCGGTATCGACCACGTTCTGGTGCGTCATGAACAAGCCGCCGTGCATATGGCCGACGGACTGGCGCGTGCGACAGGTGAAGTGGGCGTCGTGCTGGTCACGTCCGGCCCTGGCGCAACGAATGCCATTACCGGCATCGCCACTGCGTATATGGATTCCATCCCAATGGTGGTGCTTTCCGGTCAGGTGGCGACCTCGCTGATTGGCTACGATGCCTTTCAGGAGTGCGATATGGTCGGCATCTCCCGACCGGTGGTGAAGCACAGCTTCCTGGTCAAACAGACGGAAGATATTCCAGGAGTGTTGAAAAAAGCTTTCTGGCTGGCGGCAAGCGGACGTCCTGGCCCGGTGGTGGTTGATCTTCCTAAAGATATTTTGAACCCGGCCAACAAACTGCCTTATGTCTGGCCGGAGTCGGTAAGCATGCGTTCTTACAACCCTACCACCCAGGGTCATAAGGGCCAGATTAAGCGAGCGTTGCAGACTCTGATGTCGGCAAAAAAACCGGTGGTCTATGTTGGCGGCGGGGCGGTGAACGCTCAGTGTGAAACGCAGCTGCGTGCACTTACCGAAAAGCTGAATTTGCCGGTGGCTTCTTCCTTGATGGGGCTCGGAGCGTTCCCGGCCACGCATCGTCAGGCGCTCGGTATGCTCGGTATGCACGGCACTTACGAAGCCAACATGACGATGCATAATTCTGATGTCATCTTTGCCGTTGGGGTACGCTTTGACGATCGTACTACCAATAACCTGGCGAAATACTGCCCGAATGCCACAGTGCTGCACATTGACATCGATCCCACCTCTATCTCTAAGACTGTTCCGGCGGATGTGCCGATTGTGGGCGACGCGCGTCAGGTGCTGGATCAGATGCTGGAGCTGCTGGCGCAGGAGAATTATGTGCAGCCGCTTGATGACATTCGTGACTGGTGGTTGAAGATTGAGCAGTGGCGTGCGCGTCAGTGCCTGAACTACGACACTCAAAGCGAGCACATCAAGCCGCAGGCGGTGATCGAAACTATCTGGCGGCTGACCAAAGGCGACGCTTACGTGACCTCGGACGTGGGCCAGCATCAGATGTTTGCCGCGCTCTATTATCCGTTTGATAAGCCACGCCGTTGGATCAACTCCGGCGGCCTGGGCACCATGGGCTTTGGCCTGCCAGCCGCGCTGGGCGTTAAGCTGGCATTACCAGAAGAAACGGTGGTCTGCGTGACCGGCGACGGCAGTATCCAGATGAACATTCAGGAGCTCTCCACCGCGCTGCAGTACGACCTGCCGGTGCTGGTACTCAATCTGAACAACGGCTATCTGGGCATGGTGAAACAGTGGCAGGATATGATCTATTCCGGTCGCCATTCCCAGTCGTACATGAACTCGTTGCCTGACTTTGTTCGTCTGGCAGAGGCCTATGGCCACATTGGTATGCGTATCAGCAATCCGGCAGAGCTGGAAGCGAAGCTCAGTGAAGCCCTTGCGCACGTTAAAAATAACCGCCTGGTCTTTGTCGATGTGGTTGTGGATGGCACTGAGCATGTTTATCCAATGCATATACGCGGCGGCGGTATGGATGAAATGTGGTTAAGCAAAACGGAGAGAACCTGATATGCGCCGGATATTATCTGTATTACTGGAAAACGAGTCCGGTGCGCTGTCGCGCGTAATTGGGCTCTTTGCACAGCGCGGCTACAACATTGAAAGCCTGACGGTAGCCCCGACGGACGATCCCACGCTTTCCCGCATGACTATTCAGACAGTCGGTGATGCCAAAGTGCTGGAACAGATTGAAAAGCAACTGCACAAACTGGTCGATGTCTTACGGGTCAGCGAACTGGGGCAGGGGGCCTACGTTGAGCGTGAGATCATGCTGGTGAAAATTCAGGCTACCGGTTACGGACGAGAAGAGGTGAAACGCAATGCGGATATCTTCCGCGGGCAGATCATTGATGTCACCCCGTCTATCTATACCGTCCAGCTTGCCGGCACCAGCGATAAACTGGATGCCTTCCTCGCCTCGGTGCGGGATGTCGCAAAAATAGTCGAAGTGGCGCGTTCAGGCGTTGTAGGGTTATCCCGCGGTGACAAAGTGATGCGTTAAGGACGAAAAAGTTCGCCTCAACATTGCCCGGTGTTCGTAACCGGGCTTTTTTTTGCGTACAGCCGCATTTGCGCTGACAATAGCGGTTGCCGCACAGACTATTCTGCGTTTAGATGTTACAAGATTTAGCCATAACCCTGACAAGGTCATGGACTCTTTTATTTTTTTTAAGGGGCAATTGTGAAACTGGATGAAATCGCCAGGCTAGCCGGCGTGTCACGAACTACGGCAAGCTATGTGATTAACGGTAAAGCGAAGCAGTATCGTGTCAGTGATAAGACCGTTGAGAAAGTCATGGCAGTGGTTCGTGAACATAACTACCATCCGAATGCCGTCGCGGCAGGTTTACGTGCCGGACGCACCCGTTCGATCGGTCTGGTGATCCCGGATCTGGAAAACACCAGCTACACCCGGATCGCAAACTACCTTGAGCGCCAGGCGCGTCAACGGGGCTATCAGTTACTGATCGCCTGCTCGGAAGATCAGCCTGATAATGAAATGCGCTGCATCGAGCACCTGCTGCAGCGTCAGGTTGATGCCATTATCGTTTCAACCTCACTACCTCCGGAGCATCCGTTCTATCAGCGCTGGGCCAACGATTCGTTCCCGATTGTTGCCCTCGATCGTGCTTTAGATCGCGAGCATTTCACCAGTGTGGTGGGTGCCGATCAGGACGACGCTGAAATGCTGGCGGCGGAGCTGCGGACTTTCCCGGCTGAAAACGTCCTTTACCTGGGAGCACTGCCAGAGCTCTCGGTGAGTTTCCTCCGTGAACAGGGTTTCCGTACCGCCTGGAAAGACGATCCTCGTAAAGTGGATTTTCTCTACGCCAACAGCTACGAACGCGAAGCCTCAGCGCAGCTGTTTGAGAAATGGCTGGAAACACATCCCATGCCGCAGGCGCTGTTCACCACTTCTTTTGCGCTGCTGCAGGGGGTGATGGATGTGACGCTGCGCCGTGAAGGCAAACTGCCGTCGGATCTGGCGATTGCGACCTTTGGCGATCACGAGCTGCTCGATTTTCTGCAGTGTCCGGTACTGGCTGTTGCCCAGCGTCATCGTGACGTGGCGGAACGGGTGCTGGAGATTGTACTGGCAAGCCTTGATGAGCCGCGTAAGCCTAAACCAGGGCTGACGCGTATCCGCCGCAATCTCTATCGTCGCGGCATATTAAGCCGTTCGTAAGAGTGACAGGGCAGCAAGAACTGCCCTGAATTTATTGCCATTAATTTGTGCAGCTATTCCCTTATTTTTTTTAAGATAATTCTCTAAATTACATCGCCTGCTACGCTTTTTATTTCGCTTTGCTATTTAAAACTTCTTTTCATGTTATTTAATTGTCATAGGTGACATGAATTGTATTATTTTGTTACATAACCGATCGCTAACGCTGAATTATCAACCATTTTTTCCCTTCAGATTTATCGGCATCCGCTTGCCGGCAACCGGCGTGGCAGCAGCGTTGAATCTGGCGCTGTTATCCCCCGACAATATGGCTTAAAATGCCGCCCGCGTCGCAAACTGACACTTTATATTTCGTTGCGATGAGATGAGTGATTTTTAACGATGAAATGCATATTCGAGTTTTTTCTCACAAATATTCATCACGTTAATTTTGCCTCGCCAGTTGTGCAGTTAATAGCCTGATTAACTTCCGTTCGTAAATCAGTAACATTTAGACAGATGACGCGGAAGTCCTGGCTTGACAAGCTTTTCCATCGCTCCGTAAACTCCCTTAAGTGGGAATTTGTGGGTAAAAGTGGTGAGGAGGGGTGAGACTGGCATGTTCCGTGGAGCGACGTTAGTCAATCTCGACAGCAAAGGACGTTTGTCGGTACCAACCCGATATCGCGACCAGCTGAACGAGAGCGCTTCTGGTCAAATGGTCTGCACCATTGACATCAACCACGCCTGCCTGCTGCTTTACCCCTTGCCTGAATGGGAAATCATTGAGCAAAAGCTGTCTCGACTGTCGAGCATGAACCCGCAGGAGCGCCGCGTGCAGCGGCTGTTATTGGGGCATGCCAGTGAATGTCAGATGGATAGCGCAGGGCGTTTACTGATTGCGCCAGTGTTGCGGCAGCATGCCGGTCTGACAAAAGAAGTGATGCTGGTCGGACAGTTCAATAAATTTGAACTGTGGGATGAAACGGCCTGGTATCAACGGGTCAAGGAAGATATCGACGCTGAGCAGTCTGATTCCGCAACATTGTCGGAACGATTGCAGGATTTGTCTCTATAAATATGATGGAAAATTATAAACATACGACGGTGCTACTGGATGAGGCCGTCAATGGCCTGAATATTCGTCCTGATGGCATCTATATTGATGGCACTTTTGGCCGGGGTGGCCACTCGCGTTTGATCCTTTCCCAGCTGGGTGCGGAAGGCCGTTTGCTGGCTATTGATCGCGATCCACAGGCAATTGCTGTGGCGAAAGCCATTGATGACCCACGCTTTTCTATTATCCACGGTCCTTTCTCTGCGCTGGCTGATTACGTCAGCGAGCGTGATTTAACCGGCAAGATCGACGGCATTCTCCTCGACCTTGGCGTCTCCTCACCGCAGCTTGACGATGCTGAACGCGGCTTCTCCTTTATGCGTGACGGTCCGCTGGATATGCGTATGGATCCGACCCGCGGCCAGTCTGCTGCCGAGTGGCTGCAAACCGCCGATGAAGCCGATATCGCCTGGGTGATCAAAACCTTCGGTGAAGAGCGTTTTGGCAAACGTATTGCCCGCGCCATCGTTGAGCGTAACCGCATTGAGCCCATGACCCGCACCAAAGAGCTGGCGGAAGTGATCGCGGCGGCAACGCCGGTGAAGGACAAGTACAAGCACCCTGCCACCCGCACTTTCCAGGCGGTGCGCATCTGGGTGAACAGCGAGCTGGACGAGATCGAGCAGGCGCTGAAAAGTTCGCTTAGCGTACTGGCCCCGGGCGGACGTCTGTCGATTATCAGCTTCCACTCGCTGGAAGATCGCATTGTGAAGCGTTTTATGCGCGAGCAAAGCCGCGGCCCGCAGGTTCCGGCCGGGTTACCGATGACCGAAGAGCAGCTTAAAAAGCTGGGTGGCCGTCAGCTGCGCGCATTAGGCAAGTTAATGCCGGGCGAAGCCGAAGTGGAAGAGAACCCGCGCGCGCGTAGTTCAGTGCTGCGTATAGCAGAAAGGACCAGTGCATGATCGGCAAAGTGGCAGATACCCTCAGCAAGGTCAAAGAGACGTTAGGCAGCACCGAGCGTCATGCCTTGCCGGGCGTGATCTGGGACGATCTGTTGCGTTTCGGCAAGCTGCCACTGTGCCTGTTTATTTGCATCATCGTGTCGGCGGTCACGGTTGTGACCACCGCCCACCATACCCGTTTATTAACGGCGCAACGCGAGCAGCTGGTGCTGGAGCGCGACGCGCTGGATATCGAGTGGCGAAATCTGATCCTCGAAGAAAATGCGCTCGGCGACCATAGCCGGGTAGAACGGATCGCAACGGAAAAGCTGCAGATGCAGCATGTTGATCCTTCTCAGGAAAATATCGTAGTACAAAAATAAGGAAAAACGCGACGCATGAAATCCGCGGCGAAGGCACTAAAACCAAAACGTCAGGAAGAACAGGCCAGCTTTATCAGCTGGCGTTTTGCGTTGCTGTGCGGCTGCATTTTACTGGCGCTGGGTTTCCTGCTGGGACGCGTGGCTTGGCTGCAGATCATTGCGCCTGACATGCTGGTGCGTCAGGGGGATATGCGTTCCTTGCGCGTTCAGGAAGTTTCGACGTCACGCGGTTTGATCACTGACCGCTCCGGGCGTCCGCTGGCGGTCAGCGTGCCGGTAAAAGCGATCTGGGCGGATCCTAAAGAGCTGCATGATGCTGGCGGGATCTCGCTGGATAACCGCTGGAAAGCGCTGTCAGACGCGCTGAAAATGCCGCTCGATCAGCTGGCGGCGCGCGTCAATGCCAACCCGAAAGGGCGCTTTATCTATCTGGCGCGTCAGGTAAACCCTGATATGGCCGATTACATTAAAAAATTAAAGCTACCCGGCATTCATCTGCGTGAAGAGTCGCGTCGCTACTACCCGTCCGGGGAAGTGACCGCCCATCTGATCGGCTTCACCAACGTCGATAGTCAGGGTATTGAAGGCGTAGAGAAGAGTTTCGATAAATGGCTCACCGGTCAGCCCGGCGAGCGCGTGGTACGTAAGGACCGTTATGGCCGCGTGATTGAAGATATCTCTTCAACGGACAGCCAGGCGGCGCACAATCTGGCGCTGAGCATCGACGAGCGTCTGCAAGCGCTGGTTTACCGTGAACTGAACAACGCCGTTGCTTTTAACAAAGCGGAATCCGGCAGCGCCGTGCTGGTGGATGTTAATACCGGCGAAGTGCTGGCGATGGCCAGCAGCCCCTCCTATAACCCGAACAACTTTGCCGGTACGGCCAAAGACGCGATGCGTAACCGCTCAATCACTGACGTGTTCGAGCCGGGTTCAACGGTGAAACCGATGGTGGTGATGACAGCCCTGCAGCGCGGCATCGTCAATGAAAATACCGTGTTAAATACCGTGCCTTACCGAATTAACGGCCACGAAATCAAAGACGTGGCGCGTTACAGCGAATTGACCCTGACCGGGGTTCTACAGAAGTCGAGTAACGTCGGCGTTTCTAAGCTGGCGTTAGCGATGCCGTCCTCAGCGTTAGTAGAAACTTACTCACGTTTTGGGCTGGGAAAAGCGACCAATTTGGGGTTGGTCGGAGAACGCAGTGGCTTATATCCTCAAAAACAACGGTGGTCTGACATAGAGAGGGCCACCTTCTCTTTCGGCTACGGGCTAATGGTAACGCCGTTACAGTTGGCGCGTGTCTATGCAACGATTGGCAGCTATGGCATCTATCGCCCGCTCTCAATTACCAAAGTTGATCCCCCGGTTCCCGGTGAGCGTATCTTCCCGGAATCGATCGTACGTACCGTCGTTCATATGATGGAAAGCGTGGCGTTGCCCGGCGGCGGCGGCGTGAAGGCGGCGATCAAGGGTTATCGAATCGCGATCAAAACCGGTACGGCGAAAAAAGTCGGGCCGGATGGCCGCTACATCAATAAATACATTGCATATACCGCAGGCGTGGCCCCTGCGAGTAATCCGCGTTTTGCGCTGGTGGTGGTCATCAACGATCCACAGGCGGGTAAATACTACGGTGGCGCCGTTTCCGCGCCGGTCTTCGGTGCCATCATGGGCGGCGTACTGCGTACCATGAACATTGAGCCGGACGCGCTGACAACGGGCGAGAAAAATGAATTTGTAATTAATCAAGGCGAGGGAACAGGTGGCAGATCGTAATTTGCGCGACCTTCTTGCTCCGTGGGTAACAGGTTTACCTGCGAGAGAACTGCGGGAGATGACGCTGGACAGCCGTGTGGCTGCGGCGGGCGATCTTTTTGTGGCAGTTGTTGGTCATCAGGCGGACGGGCGTCGGTATATCCCGCAGGCGATAGCGCAAGGTGTAGCTGCCATTATTGCTGAGGCAAAAGATGAGGCCACTGATGGTGAAATCCGTGAAATGCACGGCGTGCCGGTCATCTATCTCAGCCAGTTAACTGAACGTCTCTCCGCACTGGCGGGACGTTTTTATCACGAACCTTCTGACCGGTTGCGTCTGATTGGCGTGACCGGTACCAACGGTAAAACCACCACCACGCAGCTGATCGCGCAGTGGGCGCAGCTGCTGGGTGAAACCAGTGCGGTGATGGGTACCGTGGGTAACGGCCTGTTAGGCAAAGTGAACCCAACAGAAAATACCACCGGCTCTGCCGTTGACGTACAGCATGTGCTGGCCAGTCTGTCGGGGCAGGGCGCGAGCTTCGCGGCGATGGAAGTCTCTTCCCACGGGCTGGTTCAGCACCGTGTCGCAGCATTGAAATTTGCCGCCTCAGTGTTTACTAACCTGAGCCGGGACCATCTTGACTACCATGGCGACATGGAAAACTACGAAGCGGCAAAATGGCAGCTGTTTGCCACGCATCACTGCGGCCAGGCAATTATCAATGCCGATGACGAGGTTGGGCGTCGCTGGCTGGCTAAGCTGCCGGATGCCGTTGCGGTCTCAATGGCCGACCACATCAACCCGAACTGTCACGGTCGCTGGTTGAAGGCCACCGAGGTGACCTGGCACGACAGCGGCGCGACCATTCGCTTTGCGTCGAGCTGGGGCGACGGCGAAATCGAAAGCCGTCTGATGGGCGCATTCAACGTCAGCAACCTGCTGTTGGCCCTCGCGACCCTGCTGGCACTGGATTACCCGCTGGCGGATCTGCTCAACACTTCTGCGCGCCTGCAGCCGGTTTGTGGGCGTATGGAAGTATTTACCGCACCAGGCAAACCAACGGTCGTGGTGGATTATGCCCATACCCCGGATGCGCTGGAAAAAGCGCTGGAAGCGGCGCGCCTGCACTGCGCCGGTAAACTGTGGTGCGTTTTCGGCTGCGGCGGCGATCGCGATAAAGGCAAACGTCCGCTAATGGGGGCGATTGCCGAGCAGTTCGCGGATATTGCGGTCGTGACCGATGATAATCCGCGTACGGAAGAGCCGCGCGCCATTATCAACGACATTCTGGCCGGTATGCTGGATGCGGGACGTGCCCGCGTGGTGGAAGGTCGCGCAGAAGCGGTGACCAACGCCATCATGCAGGCTAACGAGAACGATATGGTTCTGCTGGCAGGTAAAGGCCACGAAGATTATCAGATCGTGGGTACCAACCGTCTGGATTACTCCGACCGGGTTACCGCGGCGCGTCTGCTGGGAGTGGTGGCATGATTCGCGTAACGCTGGGCCAGCTTGCGACGATCCTGCGCGCCGACGTCAGCGGCGACGATCTGAACTTCGATGCGGTGACCACCGACACCCGTAAAATCACCCCTGGCTGCCTGTTTGTGGCGCTGAAAGGTGAGCGTTTCGATGCGCACGATTTTGCCGACCAGGCGAAAGCCGCGGGCGCGGGTGCGCTGCTGGTAAGCCGTAAACTGGATATCGACCTGCCGCAGGTAGTGGTGAAAGATACCCGCCTGGCGTTTGGTGAGCTGGCGGCATGGGTACGCCAGCAGGTTCCAACGCGCGTTGTAGCGCTGACCGGTTCCTCCGGCAAAACCTCGGTTAAAGAGATGACGGCCGCCATCCTCACGCAGTGTGGTAACACCCTCTATACCGCAGGCAATCTGAACAACGATATCGGCGTGCCGATGACGCTGCTCCGCCTGACGCCCGAGCATGAATATGCGGTGATCGAACTGGGCGCTAATCATCAGGGCGAAATCGCCTGGACCGTGAGCCTGACGCAGCCGGAAGCGGCGCTGGTGAATAACCTTGCGGCGGCGCACCTTGAAGGCTTTGGCTCGCTCGAAGGCGTGGCAAAAGCGAAGGGCGAGATCTACACCGGTCTGCCGGCAAACGGCATCGCCATTATGAATGCCGATAACAACGACTGGCTGAACTGGCAAAGCGTTATCGGGGATCGTAAAACCTGGCGCTTCTCGCCTAATGCTGCCAACAGCGACTTCACCGCAAACAACATTCATGTGACCTCCCACGGCACCGAATTTACGTTGCAGACCCCAACCGGGAATGTAGAGGTGCTGCTGCCGCTACCGGGTCGTCACAATATCGCCAACGCTCTGGCGGCAAGCTCGCTGGCGATGGCCGTCGGCGCGCCGCTGTCTGCTATCAAAAGCGGGCTTGCGAACCTCAAAGCCGTGCCCGGCCGCCTGTTCCCTGTCCAGCTGGCGGAAAACAAACTGCTGCTGGATGACTCCTACAACGCCAACGTCGGCTCCATGACTGCCGCCGTACAGGTGCTGTCTGAGATGCCGGGCTATCGTGTGATGGTCGTCGGTGATATGGCCGAGCTGGGCGATGAAAGCGAAGCCTGCCATCTCCAGGTAGGGGAAGCGGCGAAAGCCTCCGGTATCGACCGCGTGTTAAGCGCCGGTCATCTCAGCAAATTTATCAGCCAGGCCAGCGGCGTCGGTGAACATTTTGCCGATAAGGCGGCGTTGATCGCTCGTCTTAAGGCGCTGGTTGCAGAACAACAAATAGTGACAGTTTTAGTGAAAGGTTCACGCAGTGCTGCCATGGAAGAGGTTGTGCACGCTTTACAGGAGAATGGGACATGTTAGTTTGGCTGGCCGAGCATTTGGTCAAATATTATTCCGGCTTTAACGTCTTTTCTTACCTGACGTTTCGCGCCATTGTCAGCCTGCTGACTGCGCTGTTCATCTCGCTGTGGATGGGCCCGCGCATGATTGCCCGTCTGCAAAAACTCTCTTTCGGTCAGGTTGTGCGTAACGACGGTCCGGAATCACACTTCAGTAAACGCGGCACGCCGACCATGGGCGGCATTATGATCCTCACCGCGATTGTGGTGTCGGTCCTGCTGTGGGCGTATCCGTCAAACCCGTACGTCTGGTGCGTGCTGGTAGTGCTGATAGGCTACGGGATTATCGGCTTTGTCGATGACTACCGCAAAGTGGTGCGTAAAGATACCAAAGGGCTGATTGCTCGCTGGAAATATTTTTGGATGTCGGTGATTGCGCTGGGCGTGGCATTTGCCCTTTACCTTGCAGGAAAAGACACTCCGGCAACCGAGCTGGTGGTGCCGTTCTTCAAAGACGTGATGCCGCAGCTGGGGCTGTTCTACATTCTGCTGGCTTACTTCGTGATTGTCGGTACCGGCAACGCGGTGAACCTGACCGATGGTCTGGATGGTCTGGCGATTATGCCAACCGTCTTCGTCGCGGCAGGCTTTGCGCTGGTGGCATGGGCGAGCGGCAACATGAATTTTGCCAGCTATCTGCACATCCCGTATCTGCGTCATGCCGGTGAGCTGGTGATCGTCTGTACGGCGATTGTCGGCGCAGGCTTAGGCTTCCTGTGGTTTAACACCTACCCGGCGCAGGTCTTTATGGGCGACGTGGGTTCACTGGCCCTGGGCGGCGCGCTGGGTATCATCGCCGTGCTGCTGCGCCAGGAGTTCCTGCTGGTGATCATGGGCGGTGTGTTCGTGGTGGAAACCCTGTCGGTGATCCTGCAGGTGGGGTCATTCAAGCTGCGCGGACAGCGCATATTCAGGATGGCACCTATCCATCACCACTATGAACTGAAAGGCTGGCCGGAACCGCGCGTTATCGTGCGCTTCTGGATTATTTCGCTGATGCTGGTGCTGATTGGCCTGGCAACGCTGAAGGTACGTTAATCATGGCAGATTACCAGGGTAAAAAAGTCGTTATCATCGGGTTAGGCTTAACCGGCCTCTCCTGCGTGGACTTTTTCCTCGCGCGAGGCATCACGCCTCGGGTGATGGATACGCGTGTCTCTCCGCCTGGTCTGGATAAACTGCCGGAACAGGTCGAACGCCACCTTGGTGGTCTGAATGAAGCGTGGCTGAACGCCGCCGATCTGATTGTCGCAAGCCCGGGTATCGCCCTGGCGCACCCGGCCCTGAGCGCTGCCGCAGAGGCAGGTATTGAGATTGTTGGCGATATCGAACTGTTCTGCCGTGAAGCCCAGGCACCGATCGTGGCGATAACCGGTTCAAACGGTAAAAGCACCGTTACCACCCTGGTGGGGGAGATGGCTAAAGCGGCGGGCGTCAATGTGGGCGTCGGTGGTAACATCGGCCTTCCGGCCTTAATGTTGCTCGATCCCGCTCGCCAACTCTATGTCCTTGAGCTCTCCAGCTTCCAGCTGGAAACCACCTCAAGCCTGCAGGCGACGGCGGCAACAATCCTCAATGTGACCGAAGATCATATGGATCGCTATCCGTTTGGTCTGCAGCAGTATCGCGCTGCCAAGTTGCGCATCTATGAAAATGCCCGCGTGTGCGTGGTGAACGCCGATGACGCGCTGACCATGCCGGTACGTGGTGCGGACGAGCGCTGCGTAAGCTTTGGTATCACTATGGGCGACTATCATCTGAACCGTCAGCAGGGCGAAACCTGGTTGCGGGCACAGGGTGAGAAAGTGCTGAACGTAAAAGAGATGCCGCTTTCGGGTCAGCATAACTACACCAACGCCCTTGCCGCGCTGGCGCTGGCGGATGCCGCAGGATTACCCCGTGCCACCAGCCTGAAGGCCCTGACCACGTTCAGTGGCCTGGCGCACCGCTTCCAGCTGGCGCTGGAGCATAACGGTGTGCGCTGGATCAACGATTCAAAAGCCACCAACGTCGGCAGTACGGAAGCGGCGTTGAATGGCCTGCACGTCGACGGCACGCTGCATCTGCTGCTGGGTGGCGACGGTAAATCCGCCGATTTCTCTTCGCTAAAACAGTATCTCAACGGCGACAGCGTGCGTCTCTACTGTTTTGGCCGTGACGGTGCCGAACTGGCGGCGCTGCGCCCGGACATCGCAGTGCAAACTGACACCATGGAGCAGGCGATGCGGCTTATCGCCCCGCGCGTGAAGCCGGGTGACATGGTTCTGCTTTCGCCGGCCTGCGCCAGTCTCGATCAGTTTAAGAATTTCGAACAGCGGGGCGATCTTTTTACCCGCCTGGCGAAGGAGTTAGGCTGATGCGTTTCTCTCTCCCTCGCCCGAAAATGCCGCGCCTGCCAGGATTTGGCATCCTGGTCTGGATTTCGTCGGCGTTAAAAGGCTGGGTCATGGGCTCCCGGGATAAAGATTCCGATAGCCTGGTAATGTACGATCGCATGCTGCTCTGGCTCACGCTGGGGCTGGCGGCGATTGGTTTTATTATGGTGACCTCGGCCTCAATGCCCGTCGGGCAGCGTCTGGCGAACGATCCTTTCCTGTTTGCCAAGCGTGACGGGCTGTACATCATCCTGGCGTTCTGTCTGGCGATGGTGACGCTACGTCTGCCCATGACCTTCTGGCAGCGCCACAGTACCGCCATGCTCATCGCCTCCATCGTCATGCTGCTGATCGTGCTGGTCGTCGGGAGCTCGGTTAACGGGGCATCGCGCTGGATTGCTTTTGGCCCGCTGCGTATTCAGCCAGCCGAATTTACCAAGCTGTCGCTGTTCTGTTATCTGGCCAACTACCTGGTACGTAAGGTTGATGAAGTACGTAACAACCTGCGCGGCTTCTTAAAGCCGATGGGCGTGATACTGGTGCTGGCTGTGCTGCTGTTGGCCCAGCCTGACCTCGGTACCGTGGTGGTATTGTTCGTTACCACGCTGGCGATGCTGTTCCTGGCGGGGGCAAAACTCTGGCAGTTCATCGCCATCATCGGAATGGGGATCTCTGCGGTCGTGCTGCTGATCCTCGCTGAGCCGTATCGTATCCGCCGTGTGACCTCTTTCTGGAACCCATGGGAAGATCCGTTCGGCAGCGGTTATCAGCTGACGCAGTCGCTAATGGCGTTTGGCCGCGGTGAAATGTGGGGCCAGGGGCTGGGGAATTCAGTCCAGAAACTGGAATATTTACCCGAAGCGCATACCGACTTTATCTTCTCCATTATTGGGGAAGAACTGGGTTATATCGGTGTGGTATTGGCGCTTTTAATGGTATTCTTCGTCGCTTTCCGTGCGATGTCGATTGGTCGAAAAGCGCTGGTAATCGATCACCGTTTTTCCGGGTTTTTAGCCTGTTCCATCGGGATCTGGTTTAGCTTCCAGGCGCTGGTTAACGTGGGTGCCGCAGCTGGTATGCTGCCGACAAAAGGTCTGACATTGCCGTTAATCAGTTACGGTGGTTCCAGTCTGTTGATCATGTCGACCGCCATTATGTTTTTGCTACGCATAGATTATGAAACGCGTCTGGAAAATGCCCAGGCGTTTACACGAGGTTCACGATGAATCAACCGAAGCGGTTAATGGTGATGGCGGGCGGTACCGGTGGGCATGTGTTCCCGGGGCTCGCGGTTGCACACCATTTAATGGATCAGGGCTGGCAGGTGCGCTGGCTGGGAACCGCCGACCGCATGGAAGCCGATCTGGTGCCGAAGCACGGCATTGAGATTGACTTTATTCGTATTTCCGGTCTGCGCGGCAAGGGGATCAAAGCCCTGCTGCTGGCGCCGGTGCGTATTTTCAACGCCTGGCGTCAGGCGCGGGCGATTATGAAACGTTTTAAGCCGGACGTGGTGCTGGGGATGGGCGGTTATGTCTCTGGTCCTGGCGGACTGGCTGCGTGGTCGCTGGGGATCCCGGTTGTGCTCCACGAGCAGAACGGTATCGCGGGCCTCACCAATAAATGGCTGGCGAAAATTGCCAGCAAAGTGATGCAGGCTTTTCCGGGCGCATTCCCGAAAGCGGACGTGGTGGGTAACCCGGTGCGTGTCGACGTGCTGGCGCTGCCGCTGCCGCAGGAACGGCTGGTCGGGCGAGAAGGCCCGGTGCGGGTGCTGGTAGTGGGGGGCTCTCAGGGCGCGCGCGTCCTGAATCAGACCCTGCCGCAGGTGGCGGCGAAGCTCGGCAGCGCAGTGACCATCTGGCATCAGAGCGGTAAAGGCGCGCAGCAAACGGTGGAGCAAGCCTATGCCGACGCGGGCCAGCCGCAGCATAAAGTGACGGAGTTCATCGACGACATGGCGGCAGCCTATGCCTGGGCCGATGTCGTGGTCTGCCGCTCCGGCGCGCTGACGGTGAGCGAGATCGCTGCCGCCGGTTTGCCGGCGCTGTTTGTGCCGTTCCAGCACAAAGATCGTCAGCAGTACTGGAATGCGCTGCCGCTTGAAAAAGCCGGTGCCGCAAAGATTTTTGAACAGCCACAATTTACCGCCGACGCGGTCGCCACTACCCTGGCGGGCTGGGACCGGGAGACATTACTGGCGATGGCGCAGCATGCTCGTGCCGCCGCGATCCCGGATGCCACCGAGCGGGTGGCGAAAGAAGTGAGCCTGGCAGCCCAGGCTTAACCCTCGCAGCGCGTGTTGCGCTGCACGATTTTTTTGAAGTAGTCGATGGCGTTTAGAGAATGAATACACAACAACTGGCGAAACTGCGTTCAATCGTGCCCGAGATGCGTCGCGTCCGGCACATTCACTTTGTTGGCATCGGCGGCGCCGGTATGGGCGGTATTGCCGAAGTGCTGGCAAATGAAGGCTACCAGATCAGCGGGTCCGATCTGGCGCCGAACCCTGTTACGCAACAGTTGGCGTCGCTGGGCGCGACCATCTATTTTAATCATCGCCCGGAAAACGTTCTTGATGCGAGCGTGGTTGTGGTCTCCAGCGCCATTCCCGCCGATAACCCTGAAATCGTTGCAGCAAACGAAGCGCGTATTCCGGTGATCCGCCGCGCGGAGATGCTGGCCGAGCTGATGCGTTTTCGTCACGGCATTGCTATTGCCGGTACGCACGGTAAGACCACCACCACGGCGATGGTTTCCAGTATTTATGCCGAAGCAGGTCTCGATCCGACCTTCGTTAACGGTGGCCTGGTTAAGGCGGCGGGGGTTCACGCTCGCCTGGGTCACAGCCGTTATTTGATTGCTGAAGCGGATGAGAGCGACGCGTCGTTCCTGCACCTGCAGCCGATGGTGGCGATTGTGACCAACATCGAAGCCGACCACATGGATACCTACCAGGGCGACTTCGAAAATTTAAAGCAAACCTTCATAAACTTTTTGCACAACCTGCCGTTTTATGGACGTGCGGTGATGTGCGTTGACGATCCGGTGATCCGCGAGCTGCTGCCGCGCGTCGGGCGTCAGATCACTACCTACGGTTTTAGCGAAGACGCCGACGTCCGCATAGAAAGTTTCAAGCAGATTGGGGCGCAGGGGCATTTCACCCTGGCGCGTCAGGACAAAGAGCTGTTGCAGGTGACGCTTAACGCTCCGGGGCGTCATAACGCCCTGAACGCCGCAGCGGCCGTGGCGGTAGCCACAGAAGAGGGCATTGACGACGAGGCGATCCTGCGGGCGCTGGAAAGCTTCCAGGGAACCGGTCGTCGCTTTGATTTCCTCGGCGAGTTTCCGCTGGAAGCGGTGAACGGAAAAAGCGGTACCGCAATGCTGGTAGATGATTACGGGCATCATCCAACAGAAGTGGATGCCACGATTAAAGCGGCGCGCGCGGGCTGGCCGGACAAAAATCTGGTTATGCTGTTCCAGCCACACCGTTACACCCGTACGCGTGACTTATACGACGATTTCGCTAATGTGCTTTCACAGGTTGATACACTGCTGATGCTGGAAGTGTATTCCGCGGGTGAGACGGCGATTCCGGGGGCAGACAGCCGCTCGCTGTGCCGTACCATTCGTGGTCGCGGCAAAATCGATCCGATTCTGGTCTCCGATCACGCACAGGCGGCAGCCATGCTTGCTCCGGTGTTGACCGGCAATGATTTGATTCTGGTGCAGGGGGCAGGAAATATCGGCAAAATCGCCCGTACGCTGGCCGAAATCAAACTTAAGCCGCAAATTTCGGAGGAAGAGCGCCATGGCTGATAAGATTGCGGTCCTCTCTGGCGGTACTTCGGCCGAGCGTGAGGTTTCCCTGAACTCCGGCACGGCTGTGCTGGCAGGGCTACGCGAAGGCGGCGTTGATGCGCATCTGGTCGATCCGAAAGAGACCGACGTGACGCGCCTGAAAGAGATGGGTTTTGACAAAGTGTTTATCGCCCTGCATGGTCGCGGCGGTGAAGATGGCACGCTGCAAGGCTTGCTGGATATCATCGGCCTGCCTTATACCGGCAGCGGTGTGATGGCGTCGGCCATCTCCATGGATAAACTGCGCAGCAAACTGCTGTGGCAGGGCGCCGGCTTGCCGGTAGCGCCATGGGTGGCGCTGACGCGCCGCGAATTTGAGCAGGGCCTTGCAGCCAACGTTAGCGAGCGCATTGCGGCGCTGGGTTTACCGGTTATCGTTAAGCCCAGTCGTGAAGGCTCAAGCGTAGGAATGTCTAAAGTTGATAAAGCTGACGATATATCATCAGCATTAGCGCTGGCATTTCAACATGATGAAGAAGTTCTGGTGGAAAAATGGCTAAGCGGACCGGAATTTACTGTCGCGATGCTCGGTGAAGAAATTTTACCGTCAATTCGTATCCAACCTGCCGGAACCTTCTATGATTATGAGGCGAAGTATCTCTCTGATGAGACGCAATATTTCTGCCCAAGTGGTCTGGATGCCGGACATGAAGCGTTATTAAACGCTCTGGTGCTTAAAGCCTGGCATATTCTTGGCTGCCGTGGCTGGGGGCGGATCGACGTGATGCAGGACAGCGACGGGCAATTTTATCTGCTGGAAGCCAATACCTCGCCAGGTATGACCAGTCATAGCCTGGTGCCGATGGCGGCTCGCCAGGCGGGAATGAGCTTCTCGCAGCTGGTCGTTCGCATTCTGGAACAGGCGGGCTGATATGTCTCAGGCTGCGCTGAACACGCGAAACCGTGACGAGGAAGAAGAGTATTCTTCACGGCGGAGTAATGGAACGCGTCTTGCAGGGATCACCTTCCTGCTCGCCGTGCTGTGTACTGTGTTTGTCAGCGGCTGGATGGTGCTCGGCTGGATGGAAGATGCACAACGTCTGCCTCTGTCGAAACTGGTAGTGACGGGTGACCGTCACTACACGCGTAATGATGATATTCGTCAGTCGATCCTGGCATTAGGATCCCCTGGCACCTTCATGACGCAGGATGTGAACATTATCCAGAGTCAGATTGAGCGCCTGCCATGGATTAAACAGGCGAGCGTCAGAAAGCAATGGCCCGATGAATTGAAGATTCATCTGGTTGAATATGTACCCATTGCACGTTGGAATGATCAGCATATGGTTGACGTAGAGGGAGTTTCTTTCAGCGTCCCGGCCGATCGTGTCAGCAAGCAAAATTTACCTATGTTGTATGGGCCAGAAGGCAGTGAAAACGAAGTGCTGGAAGGTTTTCGTAGCATGGGGAAGGTGCTGGCTAAGGATCGTTTTACCCTGAAGCAGGCTGCAATGACGGCACGTCGTTCCTGGCAGTTGACCCTGACGAACGATATTAAGCTGAACCTGGGGCGGGGTGACACGATGAAGCGTCTGGAACGTTTTGTAGAACTCTATCCCGTTCTGCAGCAGCAGGCGCAGGCTGAAGGCAAAAGGATTAGCTACGTTGATTTGCGCTATGACTCAGGCGCATCGGTCGGGTGGAGCCCGGCCCCGGTTGAGGAACCTAATCAGCAACAGAATCAGGCTCAGGTACAGGCAGAATAACAATGATCAAGGCGACGGACAGAAAACTGGTAGTAGGACTGGAGATTGGCACTGCGAAGGTTGCCGCTTTAGTAGGGGAAGTTCTGCCCGACGGTGTGGTCAATATCATTGGTGTGGGTAGCTGCCCCTCCCGTGGTATGGATAAAGGTGGGGTAAACGACCTCGAGTCGGTGGTGAAATGCGTGCAGCGCGCCATCGATCAGGCCGAATTGATGGCAGATTGCCAGATTTCCTCCGTGTATCTGGCACTCTCTGGCAAGCATATCAGCTGCCAGAATGAGATCGGTATGGTACCGATCTCCGAAGAAGAGGTCTCGCAGGAAGACGTCGAGAACGTCGTGCATACTGCAAAGTCGGTGAGGGTTCGCGACGAACATCGCGTACTGCATGTGATTCCGCAGGAATATGCGATCGACTACCAGGAAGGTATCAAGAACCCGGTAGGGCTTTCAGGCGTGCGTATGCAGGCAAAAGTGCACTTGATCACATGTCACAACGATATGGCAAAGAACATTGTTAAAGCCGTGGAACGTTGTGGCCTGAAAGTTGACCAACTTATTTTCGCCGGTCTGGCGGCAAGTTATTCGGTACTGACTGAAGACGAACGTGAACTGGGCGTCTGTGTCGTCGATATCGGCGGTGGTACTATGGATATGGCTGTCTACACCGGCGGCGCGCTGCGCCACACCAAAGTTATCCCTTATGCAGGAAATGTGGTCACCAGCGATATTGCTTACGCCTTTGGTACGCCACCAAGCGACGCAGAGGCAATTAAAGTGCGCCACGGTTGTGCACTGGGCTCCATCGTGGGTAAAGATGAGAGCGTAGAAGTGCCGAGCGTCGGTGGTCGTCCGCCGCGCAGCCTGCAGCGCCAGACGTTAGCCGAGGTCATTGAGCCGCGTTATACCGAGCTGCTCAACCTGGTGAACGAAGAGATTTTGCAGTTACAGGAACAGCTTCGCCAGCAGGGGGTTAAACATCATCTTGCAGCGGGGATTGTATTAACCGGCGGCGCGGCGCAAATTGAAGGTCTTGCAGCCTGTGCTCAGCGCGTGTTCCATACGCAGGTGCGTATTGGTGCACCGCTGAATATCACCGGTCTGACGGATTATGCCCAGGAGCCATACTACTCAACGGCAGTGGGCTTGCTTCATTACGGGAAGGAAACGCATCTCAGTGGCGAAGCAGAAGTAGAAAAACGCGCGTCGGTGGGTTCGTGGTTTAAGCGAATCAATACCTGGCTGCGAAAAGAGTTTTAATTTTAGTAAGAGACCGGAGAGAATTAACGGTTTCAGGCGACAGGCACAAAACGGAGAGAAACTATGTTTGAACCTATGGAACTGACCAACGACGCGGTGATTAAAGTCATCGGCGTCGGTGGCGGCGGCGGTAATGCTGTAGAGCATATGGTGCGCGAGCGCATCGAAGGTGTTGAATTCTTCGCGGTGAACACCGATGCGCAGGCACTGCGTAAGACGGCTGTTGGCCAGACCATCCAGATCGGTGGCGGTATTACTAAAGGGCTGGGCGCTGGGGCAAACCCGGAAGTCGGCCGTAATGCTGCAGAAGAAGATCGTGAAGCACTGCGTGCTGCGCTTGATGGTGCGGACATGGTGTTTATCGCCGCAGGCATGGGCGGTGGTACCGGAACCGGTGCTGCGCCAGTTGTTGCGGAAGTGGCTAAAGATTTAGGTATTCTGACCGTTGCCGTTGTGACCAAGCCTTTCAACTTCGAAGGCAAGAAGCGTATGGCGTTCGCCGAGCAGGGTATCACTGAGCTGTCCAAGCACGTGGACTCGCTGATCACCATTCCGAACGACAAGCTGCTGAAAGTGCTGGGCCGTGGTATCTCCCTGCTGGACGCTTTTGGCGCGGCGAACGATGTTCTGAAAGGCGCAGTACAGGGTATCGCCGAGCTGATCACCCGTCCGGGTCTGATGAACGTCGACTTTGCTGACGTGCGCACCGTGATGTCCGAAATGGGCTACGCGATGATGGGCTCCGGCGTGGCGAAAGGTGAAGATCGTGCTGAAGAAGCCGCTGAAATGGCAATCTCTTCTCCACTGCTGGAAGATATCGATCTGTCTGGTGCGCGCGGCGTGCTGGTTAACATCACTGCAGGCTTCGATCTGCGTCTGGATGAGTTCGAAACCGTGGGTAACACCATCCGTGCGTTCGCGTCTGACAACGCAACCGTGGTAATCGGTACATCCCTTGATCCAGAAATGAACGACGAACTGCGCGTAACGGTTGTTGCAACCGGTATCGGCATGGACAAACGTCCTGAGATCACCCTGGTGACTAACAAGCCTGCTCAGCAGCCAGTGCTGGATCGCTACCAGCAGCACGGCATGGCGCCGTTGACTCAGGAGCAGAAGCCTGCCGCGAAAGTGGTAAACGATAATACGCCGCAAACGCAGAAAGAGCCGGATTATCTGGACATTCCAGCGTTCCTGCGTAAGCAAGCTGATTAAGAATTAGCTGGAATTAGGGAATTTACGCTCTTTGTGCTAAACTGGCCTCCCGATAGTGATGTACACTCTCGGTTGGATAAGTAACTTGGCGAGATTATACGATGATCAAACAAAGGACATTAAAACGTATCGTTCAGGCGACAGGTGTCGGTTTGCATACCGGCAAGAAAGTCACCCTGACGTTGCGCCCTGCGCCGGCCAATACCGGGGTCATCTATCGTCGCACCGACTTGAATCCACCGGTAGATTTCCCGGCTGATGCCAAATCTGTGCGTGATACTATGCTCTGTACTTGCCTGGTGAATGAGCATGACGTGCGGATCTCTACCGTAGAGCACCTGAATGCTGCCCTGGCGGGTCTGGGTATCGACAACATTATTGTTGAAGTCGATGCGCCGGAAATTCCGATCATGGATGGCAGTGCTGCACCGTTCGTCTATCTGTTGCTGGATGCCGGCATTGAAGAACTGAACAGTGCGAAGAAATTCGTACGTATAAAAGAGACCGTACGTGTCCAGGATGGCGACAAATGGGCTGAATTCAAGCCGTTTAATGGTTTTTCGTTGGATTTCACCATCGACTTCAACCATCCGGCGATCGATTCCAGCACTCAGCGCTACGCAATGAACTTCTCTGCTGATGCGTTTATGCGTCAGATCAGTCGAGCGCGTACGTTTGGTTTCATGCGTGATATCGAGTATCTGCAGTCCCGCGGCCTGTGCCTGGGCGGCAGCTTCGATTGTGCCATCGTTGTTGACGATTATCGCGTACTGAACGAAGACGGCCTGCGTTTTGAAGATGAATTCGTTCGTCACAAAATGCTGGATGCCATCGGCGACCTGTTCATGTGTGGTCACAATATCATTGGTGCGTTTACCGCGTATAAATCCGGTCACGCGCTGAACAACAAATTGTTGCAGGCTGTTCTGGCAAAACAGGAAGCCTGGGAATACGTGACCTTCGAAGACGAAGCTGAACTGCCACTGGCATTCAAAGCACCGAGCACGGTTCTGGCTTAACGGCAAATTCCGTTATGTAAATTCGACTGGTTGACCTGGCACTCTCTCCGGCCAGGAAGGCCAGTCGTTTTTGTTTTTATCTTTCCCGTATCGCTGTAGTCAATGGCGCGTTTGCTGATTTCATCACCATTTTTAACCTCCTCTGCGGCTCAATACTGCTGCTGTAACGTAGCTTTAGTGTTACTATCTGGGCGCGAAAATATAAAAATCATAGGGTGAGCCTGAAGGCTTACTGAATTGTGGTGGGGCAATTGAGCGGAATTCTGACGCGCTGGCGACAATTTGGCAGACGTTACTTCTGGCCGCATCTCCTTTTGGGGATGGTCGCGGCGAGTCTCGGCCTGCCCGCGCTTAGCAGCAACGCCGAAGCCGCTAATACAACAAAGACTACGACTACCCGGCACGACCTGAATACACGGGTTAATTTCACCAACCTTGCCCTGCTGGAAGCGAACCGCCGACCGAACTTCACGGTCGATTACTGGCATCAGCATGCGATTCGTACCGTTATTCGTCATCTCTCATTTGCCATGGCGCCGCAGGCGTTACCCGTTGTTGAAGAGTCGTTACCGGTTCAGGTGCACCATCTGGTGCTGCTGGATACGCTCAATACGCTTCTGACTCAACAGAGCAAGCCACCGGTTATTGTCCGTCAGGTCGCGCTCGTCGAAATCTATCCACAAATTGCTTTCTCCGTGTCAGCCTGGATTAGCCAGGTACAGGGCATCCGCGCCGGACCTCAACGCCTCAGCTAAATTAACCGTCTTTCAATACCTTAATTTACCTGCCTGTTATAGGGCGTTTGAGAATTTATTATGTTAATCAAATTACTAACTAAAGTTTTCGGTAGTCGAAACGATCGTACCCTGCGCCGCATGCGCAAAGCTGTCGGCATCATCAACGGTCTTGAACCAGCGATGGAGAAGCTCTCCGATGAAGAGCTGAAAGCCAAAACCGCTGAATTCCGTGCCCGCCTCGAAAAAGGTGAGACCGTCGAAAGCCTCATCCCGGAAGCATTCGCCGTTGTGCGCGAAGCGAGTAAGCGCGTATTTGGCATGCGTCACTTCGACGTGCAGCTGTTGGGCGGTATGGTGCTTAACGACCGCTGCATCGCCGAGATGCGTACCGGTGAAGGTAAAACGCTGACCGCGACTCTGCCTGCCTACCTTAATGCCCTGTCGGGTAAAGGCGTGCACGTCGTAACCGTCAACGACTATCTGGCGCAGCGTGACGCCGAAAACAACCGTCCACTGTTCGAATTCCTCGGTATGACCGTCGGGATCAACATGTCAGGCCTGCCGGCTCCTGCGAAGCGCGAAGCCTACAACGCTGACATTACCTACGGTACTAACAACGAATACGGCTTTGACTACCTGCGCGATAACATGGCGTTCAGCCCGGAAGAGCGTGTACAGCGTAAACTGCACTATGCGCTGGTGGATGAGGTGGACTCCATTCTGATCGATGAAGCGCGTACGCCGCTGATCATCTCCGGCCCGGCTGAAGACAGCTCCGAGATGTATCGCAAAGTCGACAAAATCATTCCGCACCTGATCCGCCAGGAGAAAGAGGACTCCGACACCTTCCAGGGGGAAGGCCACTTCTCCGTTGACGAAAAAGCCCGTCAGGTGAACCTGACCGAGCGCGGTCTGGTGCAGATCGAAGAGCTGCTGGTTGCCCAGGGCATTATGGAAGAGGGCGAGTCACTTTACTCTCCGGGCAACATCATGCTGATGCACCACGTGACTGCCGCCCTGCGTGCGCACGTGCTGTTTACCCGTGACGTGGACTACATCGTAAAAGATGGCGAAGTCATTATCGTCGACGAACACACCGGTCGTACCATGCAGGGGCGCCGCTGGTCCGATGGTCTGCATCAGGCTGTTGAAGCCAAAGAGAATGTCGATATCCAGAACGAAAACCAGACCCTGGCATCCATTACCTTCCAGAACTACTTCCGTCTGTACGAGAAGCTGGCAGGGATGACCGGTACCGCGGATACCGAAGCCTTCGAATTCAGCTCTATCTACAAGCTGGATACCGTGGTGGTGCCAACCAACCGTCCAATGATCCGTAAGGATATGCCGGACCTGGTCTACATGACCGAAGCAGAAAAAATTCAGGCCATCATCGAAGATATCCGCGACCGCACCGCTGCAGGCCAGCCGGTACTGGTGGGGACCATCTCCATTGAAAAATCGGAAGTGGTCTCAAATGAGCTGACCAAAGCCGGTATCAAACACAACGTTCTGAACGCCAAGTTCCACGCCAAAGAGGCCGATATCGTGGCTCAGGCGGGTTATCCTTCAGCGGTGACCATCGCCACCAACATGGCGGGTCGTGGTACCGACATTATGCTGGGTGGGAGCTGGCAGGCAGAAGTCGCCGCGCTGGAAAACCCAACGCCGGAACAGATCGCGCAGATCAAAGCCGACTGGCAGGTGCGCCACGATGCGGTGCTGGCTGCGGGCGGTCTGCACATCATCGGTACTGAGCGCCATGAATCCCGTCGTATTGATAACCAGCTGCGTGGCCGTGCGGGCCGTCAGGGTGATGCCGGTTCTTCACGCTTCTACCTGTCGATGGAAGATGCGCTGATGCGTATTTTCGCCTCTGACCGTGTGTCGGGCATGATGCGTAAACTGGGCATGAAACCGGGCGAAGCGATTGAACATCCGTGGGTGACTAAAGCCATCGCCAATGCCCAGCGTAAAGTGGAAAGCCGTAACTTCGATATTCGTAAGCAGCTGCTTGAATATGATGACGTGGCCAACGACCAGCGTCGCGCTATCTACACCCAGCGTAACGAACTGCTGGACGTCTCTGACGTGAGCGAAACCATTAACAGCATCCGCGAAGATGTGTTTAAAGCCACTATCGACAACCATATTCCGCCGCAATCCCTGGAAGAGATGTGGGATATCGAAGGGCTGCAGGCGCGCCTGAAAAACGACTTCGACCTCGATTTGCCGATCCAGGAGTGGCTGGATAAAGAGCCGGAGCTGCACGAAGAGACCCTGCGCGAGCGTATTTTTGCTAACGCCATTGAGGTTTATCAGCGCAAAGAAGAAGTTGTGGGCGCAGAGATGATGCGTCATTTCGAGAAGGGCGTGATGCTGCAAACGCTGGACTCCCTGTGGAAAGAGCACCTGGCGGCGATGGATTATCTGCGTCAGGGCATCCATCTGCGTGGCTATGCGCAAAAAGATCCGAAGCAGGAGTACAAACGCGAATCCTTTGCGATGTTTGCCTCTATGCTTGAATCACTGAAGTACGAAGTGATCAGCACCCTGAGCAAAGTTCAGGTGCGCATGCCGGAAGAAGTGGAAGAGATGGAGCAGCAGCGTCGTGAAGAAGCTGAGCGTCTGGCCCAGATGCAGCAGCTCAGCCATCAGGACGACGAAACCGCCGCCGCTGACGCGATTGCCGCGCAGTCCGGTGAGCGTAAGGTCGGTCGTAACGATCCGTGCCCATGCGGTTCTGGTAAAAAATACAAACAGTGCCATGGCCGCCTGAGCTAAGCCTGAAATAAACGTAAAAGGCGCAGATATCTGCGCCTTTTTTATGGACGTAAACTAATGAAAATACTGCAAATCGCTGTCGGGATCATTCGTAATTCCGGTAACCAAATCTTTATTACCCAGCGCGCCGCCGATGCGCATATGGCGAACAAGTGGGAGTTTCCTGGCGGCAAGATTGAGTCTGGCGAGACGCCGGAGCAGGCTCTGGTTCGTGAACTTCAGGAAGAGGTGGGGATCACTCCGCTTGGGGCCACCCTGTTCGACAAACTGGAATATACCTTCCCCGACCGCCATATTACGCTGTGGTTCTGGCTGGTTGAAAACTGGGAGGGGGAACCCTGGGGTAAAGAGGGGCAACCTGGAAACTGGGTGACGCTGAACGCGCTGGATGCCGATAAATTCCCACCGGCGAATGCGCCTGTTATTGCCCGTTTAGTACAGAACTGACTGGCCTGCGAGCGTTGTGCCGGCAGGCCATTTTCATATTACTGCTGCTCTTCGCTCCAGTCATCGCTGTCAGACATATCGCCTGAGCTGGGAATGCGTTTTTCTTCCGCGGCCCATTCACCCAGATCGATCAGCTGGCAACGCTTGCTGCAAAAAGGACGAAACGGGCTCTGCTCGCCCCAGACGACGGGCTTCCCACAGGTGGGGCAGTTCACGGTGGTAACATCAGACATCATGACTCCTTAACAACACGCCAGTTCAAAGTCGAGGCGTTCCGGTACCAGACCATGTTCGCTGTCGAGCGGCATGAAACGAATCGCAAAGCGGCTCTTGTGACCAGAAATTTGCGGATAAAGCTGCTCGGCCAGGGAGAGGTGCAGGCGCAGCAGGTCGGCATCTTCGCCGTTATCCTGATAAAAACCATTCAGGCTGGTTTGCTTGCGGAACGGCGCGGAGTTGCGGATCAAATCAAGGATCAGCGACAGCGCCTGGTTCAACGGTTCAAGACTGTTCAGCCAGCTCTGTACCTGAATATCGCGCTGCTCCTGCGGCATGTGAAGCCAGATGTGTAAGGTTGGTAAATCGAAACTGCAACAGCCGCCGGGAATGCTGAGACGCTGACGAACCAGCGCCACCAGGCGATCTTCACGCAAAAACTGGCCGATACGCGGTGCCGCCATCAATACCTGGCTACTGTTTTTCAGCTGCTGGCGCAGGCTGTCGATACGGCTGTTATCCACCCCCGGGACTTCTGCCCAGGCCTGTAATTTACGCTGCTGACGCTCAAGCTCTTTCAGTAATTCTGTGCGGACTTCGCCACGCTCCAGCACGTCCAGCAGATCGCTCACGTTACGGAAAAAATGCAGCGCCGTGGTGTGATCGCGAACCGGAAGCAGGCCCGAAAGCTGCTGGATTAAAAACTCGATGCGCAGCCAGGTACGCATTTTTTCATTGAGGGGATGCTCAAAAAGAACATGGGTGTGCATTAGGCTTTTTCCTGTAAAACGGCCTGCGCCAGGTATTGCTGATGCAGGCGAGCCACATCCGATGCGATGGCATCCGGTGTGCCGTTATTATCAATCACATCATCCGCGACGGCCAGGCGTGCTTCACGCGTGGCCTGCGCGGAGAGAATTTGTTCGGCATGTTCACGCGCGACGTTATCGCGGGCGATGGTACGCTGAATTTGTGTTGCCGGGGAGACGTCCACCACCAGTACCCGGTTCGCTTTTTTATGGAGATTATTTTCCACGAGAAGCGGGACAACCCAGAGCACGTAGGGTGAGGTTGCCAGTGATATCTGCTTCTGCGTCTCCTGCTGAATAAGCGGATGCAGCAGAGCGTTAAGCCAGGCTTTTTCTTCAGGATGCGCGAAGATGCGTTCGCGCAGCGTCCGGCGGTTTAGCGTGCCGTCTGGCTCGATCATGTCGCGGCCGAAATGCTCTGCGATGGCATTTAATGCGGGTGTACCGGGTTCTACCACCTGGCGGGCAAGGATGTCGGCATCAATTATTGTGACGCCCAGACGAGAGAAGGCTTCTGCCACAGTGCTTTTGCCACTGCCAATGCCTCCCGTTAGTGCAACGATGTACCCCATTAAATAAAATCCTGGGAAATATTCATTATTGAAATCAATTGCTTAATATTTAGTCTTTTGACGGCAAGCGTTAAGCTCTGTTTACCCACTTTTTACCAGGTAAATTTATAGGATTGTAGCGTAAAAAAAGTGATTTTCGCAGTCTTGCGCAACAGCTATTAGTGCGTATGATAGCGTCACTGGAGTTGTGTGTTTCGTTTTTCGACATTTACCCCAGTACCCCAGGAATCCGCAAATGCGTATCGAAGAAGATCTGAAGTTAGGTTTCAAAGACGTCCTTATCCGCCCTAAACGTTCTACTCTGAAAAGTCGCTCCGACGTTGAACTTGAACGTCAATTCACCTTTAAGCATTCCGGTCAGACCTGGTCTGGCGTGCCTGTTATCGCCGCGAATATGGATACCGTCGGGACGTTTGCGATGGCAGAAGCGCTGGCTTCCTTCGACATTCTGACCGCCGTGCACAAGCATTACAGCGTTGAAGAGTGGAATGCGTTTGCTGGCTCCGTTTCCGAAAACGTTTTAAAGCACGTGATGGTTTCCACCGGCACCTCAGATGCTGATTTCGAAAAAACGAAACAGATCCTTATTGCTAACCCTGACCTGAACTTCGTCTGTATTGATGTGGCGAATGGTTACTCTGAGCATTTTGTTCAGTTCGTCAGCAAGGCGCGTCAGGCCTGGCCGACCAAAACCATTATTGCCGGTAACGTGGTAACCGGTGAAATGTGTGAAGAACTCATCCTGTCTGGCGCAGATATCGTGAAAGTGGGGATTGGCCCGGGTTCCGTCTGCACAACGCGTGTAAAAACCGGCGTTGGCTATCCGCAGCTGTCAGCAGTGATCGAATGTGCTGATGCCGCCCACGGTCTTGGCGGTCAGATCATCAGCGACGGCGGATGCACCATGCCGGGCGACGTGGCTAAAGCATTCGGCGGCGGCGCAGACTTCGTGATGCTGGGGGGGATGCTGGCTGGCCACGAAGAGAGCGGTGGTACCGTTGTTGAAGAAAACGGTGAAAAATTTATGCTGTTCTACGGCATGAGCTCTGAATCTGCGATGAACCGCCACGTGGGCGGTGTTGCGCAGTATCGTGCCGCAGAAGGGAAAACCGTCAAGCTGCCACTGCGCGGCCCGGTTGAGTATACCGCGCGTGATATCCTGGGCGGCCTGCGTTCCGCATGTACCTACGTGGGTGCATCCCGCCTGAAAGAACTGACCAAGCGCACGACCTTTATCCGCGTTCAGGAACAAGAAAACCGCGTTTTCAATAGCCTGTAATGTTCTCTCGCTGGCGCGTTTTCGCGCCAGCGTTATCCCGCACTCATTGCATCCCCCAGATGAAAAATCGGCAGATACATTGCAACCACCAGCGTGCCGATAATCAATCCCGTCACAATCAATAATAATGGCTCCAGTAGAGAAGCAAGACTGTCGGCCTGCTGAAAGGTCTGCTCATTATGATGTTGCGCCAGATTACTCAGCATGGTGTCCAGCGCACCCGACGCTTCGCCGGTGCGGATCAACTGAATGCAAAGTGGCGTAAAAACGTCTGCGTCATTCAGGGCGGACCAGATGGGCGCTCCCTGCATGATGCGATGCCGCATGGTCTGTAATTTCTCCTGCCAGAAGGGGTTCTCCAGCGTCTCCTGCGTACTTTCCAGCCCCTGTATAAAGGCGATGCCCGCCTGTTGCGTAAGCGAGAGAACGGTAAATATCTGGCTGAGCTTTTGCCCTCGCACCAGTGGACCCATCACCGGGCTGCCCAGCAACAGACGCTGAGTAACCTGTTGCCATCGTCGTTTGCGGCGCACTAACAGAAGGCCAGATGTTATCCCCAGCAGACTTAACAGCAGCACAATACCCTGTTCCTGAAGCGCGGTCGCCAGCGCCATCACTGCCCGGGTCAGGGCAGGCAGCGGAGTATTAAAGGTTTTGTAGATAGCGGCAAACTCCGGCAGCACCAGGGTCACCATCGCCAGCACCACGGCGATAGCCAGGCCGAGAATAATGACCGGATAACGCAGCGCTTTTTTTACCTTTGCGCTGAGCTGCTGCTGGTTTTTTTGCTGTAGTGCTAACTGACGGCAACATTCATCGAGCTTGCCGGTCAGCTCTCCGGTTTTGATCATCGAAATATAAAGCGGCGGGAAGACATGCGGCCACTTTTTCAGGGCGTCAGAAAAGGCGCACCCGGCGCTGAGGTCGTCGGCAACGCTTTGTAACAGCGCCTGCCATTGCCGGGCCGGGTGCTGTTGCGCCAGAAGCGCCAGCCCTGCCGATAGCGTTAACCCCGCCTGCAGTAACGTCGCCAGCTGATGAATAACGTCGTAGCGATGCTGGACCTGCCAGCCTGTCATCTGTATGCATCGTCTGAGCTCAAGAGGAGAAAGATCTTTACCATACAGGATAGTCCAGGCCGTCTGTTTATCGGGTGCCCAAAGCGCGCCAGACAGACGTTCTCCCTGCGGGCTGAGTGCCCGCCAGCGCCAGAGCTGATTACCTTTCATCCGGGGCGCCCAACATCTGCACCAGCTCCTCGAGGGTGGTGTGCCCTTGTTCTACCGCCATACAGCCATGCTCAAACAGGGTGACCATGCCGGCCTGTCGGGCCAGTGTTTCTATCTCTTCCACCGTTGCTCCGCCGGCAATGGCAGTGCGCAATTCGCGGTTGATCACCATCACCTCGAAGATCGCCACCCGGCCATAAAAACCGTGGTAACAGCGGTCACAGCCTGATGGCTGCCAGTGTGGCAGAGGGCGAGGCCACAACGCCTGCGGTAGCGGTGTATCCCGGCGAGACTCTATACGACAGTGCGGGCACAGCCGACGGACCAGCCGCTGGGCGATAACCAGAGACAGCGCGGAGGAGATCATCCAGCGCGCCACGCCCATCTGCTGCAGGCGAACCAGCGTTTCGGCGGTGGAGTTGGTATGCAGCGTCGACAGCACCAGATGGCCAGTCTGCGCGGCATTGATGGCGATCTCCGCCGTTTCGCCATCGCGTATTTCACCCACCATGATGATGTCGGGATCCTGGCGCAAAAACGCGCGCAGTACGTTCTGGAACGTTAACCCCGCCCGGGGGTTAATCGGGGTCTGGTTGAGCCCATCTAGCGGGATCTCGACAGGGTCTTCAACGCTGCAGATGTTCACCCCGGGCGTATTCCGCGCCTGCAACGCGCTGTAGAGGGTGACGGTTTTACCGCTGCCGGTGGGGCCCGTCACCAGAATCAGCCCCTGCGATTTATTCAGCGCGCTGGCGAATAATCGCTGTTGGGGGGGACTCATGCCCAACTGGTCCAGCAGGAGCGTCTGTTGCTCCTGCTGCAAAAGCCGCAGGACGATTTTTTCTCCGCTGCGACAGGGGAGGGTAGCAATACGAAACGAGACGGGGGATCCGGAAAGCTCGACCGTAAATTGCCCGTCCTGAGGCAGGCGCCGTTCGGCAATATCCAGATTACCCAGCACCTTTAACCTGGCGATAAGCGTGGTGCCCAGTTCAGACGAAAGGGGCTGTTGCGGATACAGCACGCCGTCGATGCGTAGCCGGATCTGCCAGCTTTCGTCAGCAGGTTCGATATGAATATCCGATGCCCGCTGGCTCAGTGCCTGTAGCAGGGTGCGGTTGAGGATCTCAATAGCGGAACTCGTTGATATCGCGGTCAGAGGCAGATGCGATTCAGACGCGGTTTGCCGGTGCTTTTCCATTCTCTCGCTGGTCCAGCATTCGATATCGATCCTTTTTTGCGTCGCGAAACGTAACGCCTCCAGCAGCTCCGACGGCGGATTACCCACTACTGCAATTGTGACTTTGTCCGGGGCGCTGGTCAGCAGCTGGGCGTTATGACGCCGGCACAGCGCGGTGAGCTGTTCATGATTCATTATTCGCTCTCCTCTCCGGCCGCAAAGCGAAATACCTCTTCACAGGCCTGCTTCAGCGCGCTGTCGGCGGCAATGGTACAGACGCGATTCCAGCCAGTGATGCCGTTGCCGTTATCCCACTGCGGCGTCATGACTACCTCCAGACCATTCAGACTCTCCTGGCCTGTCAGTGTGACGGCGCCTTTGGCAATGCTCATGGCTGAGACATAGCGGGAGGTGGTAGGGGAGGGGATACCGTTGACGCCGGCATCACAGCTTTCTGTCCCGCCATGATCGAGCGCGCAGAGTTCGACGGCGGTACGGTAAGGCAGGAAGGTTTGCAACATATCGGTGAGGGCGGCTTTTCGCAGGTAGTTCTGATAGGCCGGAATACCGATGGCGCTAAGAATGGCGACAATGCCGATGACAACCATTAACTCGATAAGGGTAAATCCTTTTTGTTTTTCCATGAGTCGCTCCTTGTGTGGACTGGCGCTACTGTGGCAGCGCGTAATACAGGGGGCGAGCGGCAAAAATCATTTCGTGAAGCGGGGTTCAGGGAGTTGTGTTGGCGTTACAGTGATCTGCGGCGGGTTTGCGAGAGGGGTCGAAAATCGGGGATGCCCGGCCTGTGCTGACCGGGCTTTATGTTACTTAGCGAAAGCGCATCGACAGATCGAGGGCGCGAATGTGTTTGGTCAGTGCGCCAACGGAGATGAAATCGACGCCGGTTTCGGCAAATTCACGTAAGGTCTCACGCGTTACGTTGCCAGACACTTCCAGGCGAGCCTGACCGTTGGTGCGTTTCACGGCTTCGCGCATTTGCTCAGTTTCAAAGTTATCGAGCATGATGATGTCGGCACCGGCTTTCAGCGCATCTTCCAGCTCCTGCAGGCTTTCCACTTCCACTTCGACCGGCACATCCGGATGCAGCCAGAAGGCTTTTTCCACTGCCTGGCGCACGGAGCCGGAGGCGATGATGTGGTTCTCTTTAATCAGGAACGCATCGGATAACCCCAGACGGTGGTTAGCACCACCGCCGCACAGCACGGCATATTTCAGCGCGGTACGCAGACCGGGCAGGGTTTTACGCGTATCAAGCAGCTGAGTGTTAGTACCTTCCAGCAGGTCAACATAGCTGCGCACTTCGCTTGCCACGCCGGAGAGCGTCTGGACAAAGTTAAGGGCGGTGCGTTCGCCCGTCAGCAGGACGCGCGATGGCCCTTCAAGTTCAAACAGCGGCTGGTTAGCTTTGATGCTGTCACCATCTTCGACATGCCACGTCACCTGTACAGCGTCTCCGGCCAGTTGCGTAAAGACCTCTTCCACCCAACGTTTGCCACAGAAAACGCCATCCTCACGGGTGATCACAACGGCATGGGAGCGAGCATCCTTCGCCAACAGCTGGGCCGTAATGTCGTTGTCAGCATTGACGTCTCCACCCAGATCTTCGCGCAGCGCATTAGCGACGCTTGCCGGAATATCCATATTTATACGTTCCAGCAGTACGTTACGTCTGTGGTCGGGGTTGTAGCGGCGTGGCGGCATGTTAAAACTCCAAATTGGTAACGAATCATCAGATTGAAACATGCTACTCTGAACCGGGAATCAGCACCATATATAAGGAGATCCTGCATGCACTCAGAACATGGCTGGCTGGTAGCTGCCCGGCGTGTTCCTTCGCCGCACCACGATTGCCGTCCAGAGGATGAAATCCCGTCGCTGCTGGTTGTGCATAACATCAGCCTGCCGCCCGGCGAGTTTGGCGGCCCGTGGATTGACGCGTTATTCACCGGGACAATCGATCCCGATGCTCACCCTTTTTTTGCGGAAATTGCCCACCTGCGCGTTTCTGCCCATTGTCTGATTCGTCGCGATGGCGAGATCGTCCAGTATGTTCCTTTTAATAAGCGCGCCTGGCATGCTGGTGTTTCTCAGTATCAGGGGCGTGAACGCTGCAACGATTTTTCCATTGGTATTGAGCTGGAAGGGACAGATACGCTGCCCTACACCGATGCGCAGTATCAGCAGCTCGCTGCGGTGACGCGCACGCTGATTTCACTCTATCCGGCTATCGCCCATAACCTGACCGGGCACAGCGATATTGCGCCGCAGCGCAAGACCGATCCCGGCCCGGCGTTTGACTGGAAACGATTTAAAACTCTGCTAACCGCCCTGTCAGAAAAGGAGATGACATGACGTTATTTACCATGCTGCTGGTGATGATTGCTGAGCGTTTGTTTAAGCTGGGCGAACACTGGCATCTGGATCATCGGATGGAAGTGCTGTTTCGTCGCATCCGCCACTTTTCTATGATCCGCACGCTGCTGATGACGGCGGGGGTGATGATCGTCGTGTTCCTGCTGCTGCGATCGCTGTATGGCCTCTTTTTCAATGTGCCGCTGCTGGTGGTGTGGATCCTGCTCGGCGTGCTCTGTATTGGCGCGGGTAAGGTTCGTCTGCATTACCATGCGTATCTTAAGGCAGCAACGAATAATGATGCCCATGCCCGCGGGGCGATGGCCAGCGAGCTGACGCTTATCCACGGCATACCGCCGGAGTGCGATGAGCGCGAGTTTTTACGCGAGCTGCAAAATGCGCTGCTGTGGATTAACTTCCGCTACTATCTGGCACCGTTGTTCTGGTTTGTTGTGGGGGGCGCGTGGGGCCCGGTTTTGCTGATGGGCTATGCGTTTTTACGCGCCTGGCAGAGCTGGCTGGCACGTTATCTGACTCCGCACGAGCGTTTGCAATCCGGTATCGACGCGATCCTGCATGTGGTGGACTGGCTGCCGGTGCGGCTGTTCGGCGTGGTATATGCCCTGATTGGTCATGGTGAAAAGGCGTTGCCGGCATGGTTTGCCTCGCTGGGCGATCGCCATACCTCGCAGTATCTGGTGTTAACGCGGCTGGCGCAGTTTTCCCTGGCGCGTGAGCCACACACGGATAAGATCGAAACGCCGAAAGCGGCCGTTTCGATGGCCAAGAAAACATCCTTTGTGGTGGTGGTGATTGTGGCGCTGTTGACCATTTACGGCACGCTGATCTAAACCAGCGCGCCGCAGGCCTCAGACTGTATCAGCGGACGGGATGCCGAAATCGGGCATCCCGTTTTCGTTCCAGCGCACGGTTTTCAGACGGGTATGGCGGTTTGGATCGTAGAGCGGATCGCCTTCGATTTCGGTGTAGTTGCGCGCATGGTAGACCAGCACATCTTCGCCGTCTGGCGTTTGGGTAAAGCTGTTGTGTCCCGGGCCGTACTGGCGGTTCTCATAGCTGGTGGTGAACACCGGCTGCGGGGATTTATGCCAGTTTGCCGGGTTACGTGGGTCGGCATTAAGATCGATCCACAGCAGCCCCATGCAGTAGTTTTCATCGGTGGCGCTGGCGGAGTAGCTGATAAACAGCCGGTCGCCATGGAACAGGACCGCCGGGCCTTCGTTGACCCAGAATCCGCGGCACTCCCAGTCATATTCCGGTTTGCTGAGCATTACCGGTTCGCCTTTGAGCGTCCAGGGATTTTCCATTTCGCACAAATAGAGGTTTGAGTTACCGGTGATATCCGGCGCTTTTTGCGCCCATAAATACCAGCGCTTACCCTGGTGAACAAAGGTGGTTGCATCCAGTGCAAAGGTGTCGAATGGGGTTTTGATCTGCCCTTTCTCTATCCATTTTCCGGTGAGCGGGTCGCTGTCGGCGCACTCCAGGGCATACATCCGGTGCTGGAACATGCCGAGCTCGTCCAGCGCCTGGGTGTGGGCGGCCGCAAAGTAGATGTACCATTTCCCGTCGATAGCGTGCAGTTCCGGCGCCCAGATCAGGTTGCCCATCGGGCCGCTGTCTGGCTTGCGCCAGACGACGACCTCTTGCGCGCTGCGCAGCCCTTCCAGCGAGTCTGCGCGGCGGATCGCCAGCCGGTCGTACGCCGGGACCGAGGCAATAAAGTAGTACTCTCCTTCATGATGAAGAATGTACGGATCGGCGCGTTGTTCTATAAACGGGTTTGGCCAGGTTGGCATTCGGCTCTCCTTATTTAGTCTCAGCGGCTTTGAGTTCCTGATATACCCTTCATACTTCAAGTTGCATGCGCGTTGGCTGCACTCGTTCACCCCAGTCACGTACTTGTGTACGCTCCCGGGGATTCACTCCCTTGCCGCCTTCCTGCCACTCGAATTATGTTGGGTATAGTCATTCAGCTCGCGATAGTTGCTCCGGCGTTTTTCCAGATCTGCCTGAATCTGCTTCATGGTTTCGCGGTCCACCTTCAGCAGACGCACCACGCCTGCGGTAATGAGATACCCGATGCCAGGAATGACGGTGAAGAGCAGGACGATGCCGTTGATGGCGTCAGCGCTTTGCGCTTTTGCACCCGCATCATAACCGTACCAGGAGAGCAGGAAGCCCACCATGGCACCGGCAATGGCCAGCCCCAGCTTGAGGAAGAAGATATTGCCGGAGAAGCTGATCCCGGTGATACGTTTACCGGTTTTCCATTCGCCGTAGTCATCCACGTCGGCCATCAGAGACCAGTGCAGCGGAGATGGGATCTGATGCAGGATGTTCAGCAGGAAATAGAGCACCACAATGGTGACGGTGGCTTTTGGATCGAAGAAATAGAAGGCGCAGGAGAAAATCGCCAGCACGATGTTGGTCCAGAAGAAGACCTTCAGCTTGCACCAGCGGTCGGTCAGCACTTTTGCCAGCACGCTGCCGAGCATCATCCCTACCACACCCAGGCTGATAAACAGGGTAGCGAAGTGGGTACTTTGACCCATTACCCAGGTGACGTAATACATGGTGGCCGCCATGCGGATAAAGCCCGGGCAGACGTTACAGAGGGTCAGGAGCAGAATGCGCACCCACTGGTCGTTCTTCCAGACGTCTTTGAGATCGTTTTTCAGCTCGTCATTGGTTTGCACTGCCGGACGCACGCGCTCGCGCACGGTAGAGAAGCTGAACAGGAACATGCAGGTGCCAATCAGCGCCAGCACGGTCATCGCCATCTGGTAGCCTTTGGCTTTGTCCTCGCCGCCGAACCAGTCGGCCATCGGCAGCAGCGTCAGCGACAGCAGCAGCGTGGCAATACCCACCAGCACAAAGCGGTAGGACTGACAGGCAACACGCTCTTTAGGATCGTTAGTGATAACCCCACCCAGGGAGCAGTACGGAATGTTGATGGCCGTATAGGTCAGAGAAAGCAGGAAGTAGGTAACGAAGGCATAGATAACTTTGCTGTTGTAGGTCCAGTCCGGGGTGGTGAACATCAGAATACTGAACAGCGCATAAGGGAAGGCGATCCACAGCAGCCATGGACGAAATCGTCCATACTTACTGCGGGTACGGTCGGCGATGGCGCCCATAATCGGGTCGGTAACTGCATCAATTACGCGTACGGAGAGCAGCAGGACGCCCACCAGTGCTGGTGCCAGGCCGAAGATGTCCGTATAAAAATAGTTCACAAACAACATGATGGCGCCGAAGATGATGTTGCATCCGGCATCACCCATCCCATAGCCGATCTTTTCTTTCACTGATAGTTTATTGTTATCCATCGACGTTTCTCCGAGTAACGGTATGGAGAGAATTATTCG
This sequence comes from Leclercia adecarboxylata, assembly GCF_035787115.1. Taxonomy (GTDB): domain Bacteria; phylum Pseudomonadota; class Gammaproteobacteria; order Enterobacterales; family Enterobacteriaceae; genus Enterobacter; species Enterobacter adecarboxylatus_E. Next base: position 555,071 of record NZ_JALKTL010000003.1, read on the forward strand.
CTGACGAACCAAAAGATGCGTTGCAGTATAACGTCGCTGATATGGATAAAATTGCTGTTGACGGGAAAGTGTGAGGAAGGTAACAACCCTCTGCACCCGATGAAGATGCAGAGGGGAGGAGATTAGTGCGCTTTTACCGCTTTGGCATTTTTCTGTTTACACATGTAGCCCACCCCGAGAATCACAATCCATACCGGGATCAGGTAAACCGAAATGGCCATGCCTGGGGTCATCAGCATGATAACCAGTACAGCTGCCATGAACAGCAGGCAAACCCAGTTACCGACCGGGTAGAGCAGGGCAGGGAAGCGCGTTTTCACGCCTTGCTGCTGCTTGGCACGACGGAACTTCATGTGCGCCAGGCTAATCATCGCCCAGTTGATCACCAGCGCAGAAACCACCAGTGCCATCAGCAGGCCGAAGGCCGATTCCGGTGCCAGGTAGTTGATCAGTACGCACAGCGCGGTCACCACAGCCGAAACCAGGATGGTGTTCACCGGTACGCCACGTTTATCAACAGACATCAGCGCTTTCGGGGCGTTACCCTGCTGGGCCAGGCCGAACAGCATGCGGCTGTTACAGTAGACACAGCTGTTGTAGACCGACAGCGCCGCGGTCAGGACCACTACGTTCAGGGCGTTCGCCACGAAGGTGTCGCCCAGCTCATGGAAGATCAGCACAAACGGGCTGGTATCAGCAGTGACGCGGGTCCATGGCAGCAGGGAGAGCAGCACGGCCAGCGAGCCCACATAGAAGATCAGGATGCGGTAGATAACCTGGTTGGTGGCTTTAGGGATGCTCTGCTCCGGGTTATCTGCTTCCGCAGCGGTGATACCCACCAGCTCCAGACCACCGAAGGAGAACATGATGATCGCCATCATCATGACCAGCCCGGTCATGCCGTGCGGCAGGAACCCACCCTGATCCCAGAGGTTGCTCACAGAAGCCTGCGGGCCGCCGTTGCCGCTGAACAGCAGCCAGCCGCCGAACAGGATCATCGCCACAACCGCGATCACTTTAATAATGGCGAACCAGAACTCCATCTCCCCGAACACTTTTACGTTGGTCAGGTTGATGGCGTTGATTAACACAAAGAAGACCGCCGCTGAGACCCAGGTCGGAATTTCAGGCCACCAGAACTGGATATATTTACCGACCGCGGTCAGCTCCGCCATCGCTACCAGAACATACAGTACCCAATAGTTCCAGCCGGATGCGAAACCGGCAAAACTGCCCCAGTATTTGTAAGCAAAGTGACTGAAGGAGCCGGCTACCGGCTCTTCGACCACCATCTCACCTAACTGACGCATAATAAGGAAAGCGATAAAACCGGCAATTGCGTAACCCAGAATAATACCCGGACCGGCAGACTGAATAACCGATGCGCTACCCAGGAACAGGCCCGTACCGATCGCGCCGCCGAGGGCAATAAGCTGGATATGGCGGTTTTTAAGGCCGCGCTTTAGCTGATCGCCTTGCTGTTGACCATCCATTATAAAACCTCGTGTGTGGTTGTTATGTTCACGCTCTGGCGTGTGTAATTATGAAATTCCATTTCATGTATTTATTAGTTTACGGTTCAATTGGCTGAAAAAACCGGATGTGGCTTCCGTATTCGGAAGAATAGTGGTAAGCGACGGCGAATGCACCTGCTTTATGCGCGGAGAAAGCGAGTTCGAATAAAAAGAAAGCATTTGTAAATCGTCCCGTTTAAGTCCCTTTACCAACCTATAGAATAAAAATGCTCCTTAAGTGGGCAATATTTCATTTTTTACTCTGCTAAATCGGTTCATATCGCACTTTTCACCGTTTCAATAAAGTTAAAAATGCCTCTTTCGGGGTAACCAATTCATTTGGGCAAAGTTACATTTCTGAAACACCATTTCTGTAAGGTTGTTAAAATAAGCAGGGTTTAATGATTTCAATCAAAACCAATATGGACACAAGGTGAATACTTTGTTACTTTAGCGATACGAACATGAAATTGGTAAGACCAATTGACTCCGGGCAAAAAGGCGTAAGACAGGGAATATGGCCTACAGCAAAATTCGCCAACCAAAATTATCCGATGTGATTGAGCAGCAGCTGGAGTTTTTGATCCTTGAGGGGACCCTGCGCCCCGGTGAAAAACTGCCGCCTGAACGCGAACTGGCGAAACAGTTCGACGTTTCCCGTCCCTCGCTGCGTGAGGCAATCCAACGCCTCGAAGCCAAGGGCCTGCTGCTTCGTCGCCAGGGTGGCGGAACCTTTGTGCAAAACAGCCTGTGGCAGAGTTTCAGCGACCCGTTAGTGGAACTGCTCTCCGACCACCCAGAATCCCAGTTTGATCTGCTTGAGACCCGTCACGCGCTTGAAGGCATCGCGGCTTATTACGCGGCGCTGCGCAGCAATGATGCCGATCGCGAGCGTATCCGCGAGCTTCATCAGGCCATCGAACGGGCTCAGGAATCCGGCGATCTCGACGCCGAGTCCGACGCCGTTGTCCAGTATCAAATTGCCGTCACTGAAGCGGCCCACAACGTGGTGCTGCTCCATCTGCTACGCTGCATGGAGCCAATGCTTGCCCAGAACGTTCGTCAGAATTTTGAATTGTTGTATGCCCGCCGGGAGATGCTTCCGCTGGTCAGCAACCATCGCACCCGAATATTCGAGGCGATAATGGCCGGGGAGCCGGAGCAGGCGCGTGAAGCGTCGCACCGTCACCTGGCTTTCATTGAGGAAATCTTGCTGGACCGCAGCCGTGAACAGTCGCGACGCGAACGTTCATTACGCCGCATACAGCAACGAAAGGATTAAGCGCCAGTTTTTTAGAGCGCGGCAACTAAACGCAGAACCTGTCTTATTGTATTTTCTTGCGAAAATACAATGGGACAGGTTCCAGACAAATCAACGTATTAGATAGATAAGGAATACCCCCATGTCAGAACGTCTCCAAAATGACGTGGATCCGATCGAAACCCGCGACTGGCAACAGGCGATCGAATCGGTCATCCGTGAAGAAGGTGTTGAGCGTGCTCAGTATCTGATTGAACAGATGCTTTCTGAAGCCCGCAAAGGCGGCGTGAAAGTAGCTGCAGGTGCAGGGGCTAACAACTACGTAAACACGATTGCCGTTGAAGACGAACCGGAATACCCGGGCAATCTGGATCTGGAACGCCGTATCCGTTCTGCAATCCGCTGGAACGCCATCATGACCGTTCTGCGCGCCTCCAAAAAAGATCTGGAGCTGGGCGGCCACATGGCGTCCTTCCAGTCTTCCGCAACCGTTTATGAAGTGTGCTTTAACCACTTCTTCCGCGCGCGTACTGAAAAAGATGGCGGCGACCTGGTGTACTTCCAGGGCCACATCTCTCCGGGCGTCTACGCACGTGCGTTCCTGGAAGGTCGTCTGACTGAAGAGCAGATGAACAACTTCCGTCAGGAAGTTCACGGTAAAGGCCTGTCTTCTTACCCGCACCCGAAACTGATGCCTGAATTCTGGCAGTTCCCGACCGTTTCCATGGGTCTGGGCCCAATCGGTGCGATCTACCAGGCTAAGTTCCTGAAATATCTGGAGCACCGTGGCCTGAAAGACACCTCCCAGCAGACCGTTTATGCCTTCCTGGGCGACGGCGAGATGGATGAACCAGAATCCAAAGGTGCGATCACCATCGCAACCCGTGAGAAGCTGGACAACCTGTGCTTCATCATCAACTGTAACCTGCAGCGTCTGGATGGTCCGGTAACCGGTAACGGCAAGATCATCAACGAACTGGAAGGCATCTTCGCAGGTGCTGGCTGGAACGTGATCAAGGTCATGTGGGGCGGTCGTTGGGATGAGCTGCTGCGTAAAGACACCAGCGGTAAGCTGATCCAGCTGATGAACGAAACCGTTGACGGCGACTACCAGACCTTCAAATCCAAAGACGGTGCCTACGTTCGTGAGCACTTCTTCGGTAAATATCCTGAAACCGCAGCCCTGGTTGCAGACTGGACTGACGATCAGATCTGGGCGCTGAACCGTGGTGGTCACGATCCGAAGAAAGTCTACGCTGCACTGAAAAAAGCGCAGGAAACCAAAGGCAAAGCAACTGTAATCCTGGCTCATACCGTTAAAGGTTATGGCATGGGTGACACCGCCGAAGGTAAAAACATCGCGCACCAGGTGAAGAAAATGAACATGGACGGCGTGCGTTATATCCGCGACCGTTTCAATGTGCCAGTGACCGATGAGCAGGTTGAAAACCTCTCTTACCTGACCTTCCCGGAAGGTTCTGAAGAGCACACCTATCTGCACGCCCAGCGTCAGAAACTGAACGGCTACCTGCCGTCTCGTCAGGTGAACTTCACTGAGAAACTGGAACTGCCAGCGCTGGAAGACTTCTCTCAGCTGCTGGAAGAGCAGAACAAAGAGATCTCCACTACTATCGCCTTCGTGCGTGCCCTGAACGTGATGCTGAAGAACAAGTCGATCAAAGATCGTCTGGTTCCAATCATCGCTGACGAAGCGCGTACCTTTGGTATGGAAGGTCTGTTCCGTCAGATCGGTATCTACAGCCCGAACGGTCAGCAGTACACCCCGCAGGACCGCGAGCAGGTTGCATACTACAAAGAAGACGAGAAAGGCCAGATCCTGCAGGAAGGTATCAACGAGCTGGGCGCAGGCGCATCCTGGCTGGCTGCTGCGACCTCTTACAGCACCAACAACCTGCCGATGATCCCGTTCTACATCTACTACTCCATGTTCGGTTTCCAGCGTATCGGTGACCTGTGCTGGCAGGCTGGCGACCAGCAGGCTCGCGGCTTCCTGGTAGGGGGTACTTCCGGTCGTACGACTCTGAACGGTGAAGGTCTGCAGCACGAAGATGGTCACAGCCACATTCAGTCTCTGACTATCCCTAACTGTATCTCTTACGATCCGTCTTACGCGTACGAAGTGGCAGTCATCATGCATGACGGTCTGCAGCGCATGTACGGTGAAGCGCAAGAGAATATTTACTACTACATCACCACCCTGAACGAAAACTACCACATGCCGGCAATGCCAGCAGGTGCCGAGGAAGGTATCCGTAAAGGTATCTACAAACTCGAAACCATCGAAGGTAGCAAAGGTAAAGTTCAGCTGCTGGGCTCCGGTTCTATCCTGCGTCACGTTCGTGAAGCAGCGCAGATCCTGGCGAACGACTACGGCGTGGGCTCTGACGTATACAGCGTAACCTCCTTCACCGAACTGGCGCGTGATGGCCAGGATTGTGAGCGCTGGAACATGCTGCACCCGCTGGAAACTCCACGCGTTCCGTACATCGCTCAGGTGATGAACGATGCGCCAGCGGTGGCGTCCACTGACTATATGAAACTGTTCGCTGAGCAGGTTCGTACTTACGTACCAGCTGATGATTATCGCGTTCTGGGTACTGACGGCTTCGGTCGTTCTGACAGCCGCGAAAACCTGCGTCACCACTTCGAAGTTGATGCTTCTTACGTGGTTGTAGCAGCACTGGGCGAACTGGCTAAACGTGGCGAAATCGATAAGAAAGTGGTTGCGGACGCAATTACCAAATTCAACATCGATGCAGAAAAAGTTAACCCGCGTCTGGCGTAAGAGGTAAAAGAAGAATGGCTATCGAAATCAATGTACCGGACATCGGGGCTGATGAAGTTGAAATCACCGAGATCCTGGTCAAAGTGGGCGACAAAGTTGAAGCTGAACAGTCGCTGATCACCGTAGAAGGCGACAAAGCCTCTATGGAAGTCCCGTCTCCTCAGGCTGGCATCGTTAAAGAGATCAAAGTCTCTGTGGGCGATAAAACCGAGACGGGCAAACTGATCATGATTTTCGATTCCGCCGACGGTGCAGCAGCTGCTGCACCTGCGCAGGAAGAGAAGAAAGAAGCAGCTCCGGCTGCTGCTCCAGCAGCGGCTGCGGCAGCGAAAGAAGTGAACGTGCCTGACATCGGCGGTGACGAAGTTGAAGTGACCGAGATCCTGGTGAAAGTGGGCGATACCGTTGCGGCTGAGCAGTCCCTGATCACCGTAGAAGGCGACAAAGCCTCTATGGAAGTCCCGGCGCCGTTCGCGGGTACCGTATCCGAGATCAAGATCAACACCGGTGACAAAGTTTCTACCGGCTCCCTGATCATGGTCTTCGAAGTGGCGGGCGCTGAAGGCGCTGCGGCTCCAGCGAAAGCGGAAGCTGCTCCGGCTCAGGCGGCTGCACCTGCTGCGGCTGGCGGTGCGAAAGACGTTAACGTACCGGACATCGGCGGTGACGAAGTTGAAGTGACCGAAGTGATGGTGAAAGTGGGCGACAAAGTTGCCGCTGAACAGTCACTGATCACCGTTGAAGGCGACAAGGCTTCTATGGAAGTCCCTGCGCCATTCGCCGGTACCGTTAAAGAGATCAAAATCAGCACCGGCGACAAAGTCTCTACCGGCTCTCTGATTATGGTCTTCGAAGTGGAAGGCGCTGCGCCTGCAGCAGCTCCGGCTGCCGCGGCTGCACCGGCACCTGCTGCACCGGCTCAGGCTGCTAAACCTGCTGCGGCTCCAGCTGCGAAAGCAGAAGGCAAATCTGAGTTCGCTGAAAACGACGCTTACGTCCACGCCACCCCACTGATTCGTCGCCTGGCGCGTGAATTCGGTGTGAACCTGGCGAAAGTGAAAGGCACCGGTCGTAAAGGCCGTATCCTGCGCGAAGACGTTCAGGCTTACGTGAAAGACGCCGTTAAGCGTGCTGAAGCAGCGCCTGCTGCTGCCACCGGCGGCGGTATCCCGGGCATGCTGCCATGGCCGAAAGTGGACTTCAGCAAGTTTGGCGAAATCGAAGAAGTGGAACTGGGCCGTATCCAGAAAATCTCTGGTGCGAACCTGAGCCGTAACTGGGTGATGATCCCGCACGTTACCCACTTCGACAAAACCGATATCACCGATCTGGAAGCGTTCCGTAAACAGCAGAACGCCGAAGCTGAGAAGCGTAAACTGGACGTGAAATTCACCCCAGTGGTCTTCATTATGAAAGCGGTTGCTGCAGCTCTTGAGCAGATGCCACGCTTCAACAGCTCCCTGTCCGAAGATGGTCAGAAGCTGACGCTGAAGAAATACATCAACATCGGTGTTGCGGTTGATACGCCAAACGGTCTGGTTGTTCCGGTCTTCAAAGACGTGAACAAGAAGAGCGTTACCGAGCTGTCCCGTGAACTGACCACCATCTCCAAAAAAGCGCGTGATGGTAAGCTGACTGCCGGCGAAATGCAGGGCGGCTGCTTCACTATCTCCAGCATCGGCGGCCTGGGTACTACCCACTTCGCGCCGATTGTTAACGCGCCGGAAGTGGCGATCCTTGGTGTGTCCAAGTCCGCGATGGAGCCAGTGTGGAACGGTAAAGAGTTCGTACCGCGTCTGATGATGCCGATCTCTCTCTCCTTCGACCACCGCGTGATCGACGGTGCTGATGGTGCGCGCTTTATCACCATCATCAACAACATGCTGAGCGACATTCGCCGCCTGGTGATGTAAGCGAAAAAGCCGGCCAGACGGCCGGCTTTTTTCTGTTAATCTCATGCTGTCTGTGAGGTTATTAGCGAAAGCGACAATTCGTGAGCCGTTTGTTGTTTCAAAATTGTTAACAATTTTGTAAACTGCGGGCGGATAGAACGTCCCGGTGGATGAAGGGCGACAAAGTACCTGGACCGCCGGAAATCAATAAGAGGTCATGATGAGTACTGAAATCAAAACTCAGGTCGTGGTACTTGGGGCAGGCCCGGCAGGTTACTCTGCTGCCTTCCGTTGCGCTGATTTAGGTCTGGAAACCGTAATCGTAGAACGTTACAACACCCTGGGCGGTGTTTGTCTGAACGTCGGCTGTATCCCTTCTAAAGCGCTGCTGCACGTAGCAAAAGTTATCGAAGAGGCCAAAGCGCTGGCCGATCACGGTATCGTCTTTGGCGAGCCGAAAACCGATATCGACAAGATTCGTACCTGGAAAGAGAAAGTTATCACTCAGCTGACCGGTGGTCTGGCTGGCATGGCCAAAGGCCGTAAAGTAAAAGTGGTAAACGGTCTGGGTAAATTTACCGGGGCTAACACCCTGGAAGTGGAAGGCGAAAACGGCAAAACCGTGATCAACTTCGACAACGCGATTATCGCGGCGGGCTCCCGTCCGATCGAACTGCCATTCATTCCACATGAAGATCCGCGCGTGTGGGATTCCACCGATGCGCTGGAGCTGAAAGAAGTACCAAAACGCCTGCTGGTTATGGGTGGTGGTATCATCGGTCTGGAAATGGGTACCGTGTACCATGCGCTGGGTTCAGACATTGACGTGGTTGAAATGTTCGACCAGGTTATCCCGGCTGCTGACAAAGACATCGTTAAAGTCTTCACCAAACGCATCAGCAAGAAATTCAACCTGATGCTGGAAACCAAAGTAACTGCCGTTGAAGCGAAAGAAGACGGTATTTACGTTTCCATGGAAGGCAAAAAAGCCCCTGCAGAAGCGCAGCGTTACGACGCGGTGCTGGTGGCTATCGGTCGTGTGCCGAACGGTAAAAACCTCAATGCAGGCGCAGCGGGCGTGGAAGTGGACGATCGTGGCTTCATCCGCGTTGACAAACAGCTGCGCACTAACGTGCCGCACATCTTTGCTATCGGTGATATCGTCGGTCAGCCAATGCTGGCGCACAAAGGTGTTCATGAAGGCCACGTTGCCGCTGAAGTTATCGCCGGCATGAAGCACTACTTCGATCCGAAAGTGATCCCATCCATCGCCTACACTGAACCAGAAGTTGCATGGGTTGGTCTGACCGAGAAAGAAGCGAAAGAGAAAGGCATCAGCTACGAAACCGCCACCTTCCCGTGGGCTGCATCTGGCCGTGCTATCGCTTCCGACTGCGCAGACGGTATGACCAAACTGATCTTCGACAAAGAGACTCACCGTGTGATCGGTGGTGCGATTGTCGGCACCAACGGCGGCGAGCTGCTGGGTGAAATCGGTCTGGCGATCGAAATGGGTTGCGACGCTGAAGACATCGCGCTGACCATCCATGCTCACCCGACTCTGCACGAGTCTGTTGGCCTGGCGGCAGAAGTGTTCGAAGGCAGCATCACCGACCTGCCAAACGCGAAAGCGAAGAAGAAGTAAGTTTCTTCCGGCATGAAAAAAGCGGCTCCTGAGCCGCTTTTTTTTATGCTAAAAAACTACTGCGCGACCTGATGCCAGCGGTCGTCGGGGTTAAACGCCGACACGGCTTTCGCTTCTTTTTCCGCGTTCTCGCCCAGATTAGCCTGCCAGACCCGGTCGTCGCCGTTGATCATAAAGCTCATGACCCCGGTCTCGCCGTAGCTCACCGGCCAGGCGATCATCGCGAAGCCTGATTTGTTGTCCGGCAGGATACGGAAGTGATAGCCGTGATACCCCTGTCCCGGCGCTTTCGGGCTGAAGGCCGGGCCGAGTGGGCTGGGGGCTTCACCAGGCTTAACCTGCCAGTAGAGACCATCTTTTTTGCCCTCGCTGCTGACAATCTTCTCTGCATAGTGCGCGTTGAGTGCGTAGTAGCTCTCCTGGGCATCCACATAGGCATGCAGCGCTTCAATGGCGGCCAGCTCGTTGCGGCCCACTTCGCGGTTGAGGATCTCTTCTTTGGCTTCCTGCATGTCAAACTGCCAGCCTGCGTCGGTTTTCACCACCGGGATCGGCAGCTGCCAGTGGTACTCCCCCACGGTCAGCCAGGCCATATTACCGTCGGTAACCGTATGATGGTTGACCCGCCAGTCGCGCCGGAAGCGATCCACCGCTTCCGGGTCGACGCCATCGGCCGGTAAAAAGCTCCGCCAGTCGTTGCCAAGCAGGTCGCCCAGTGCAGTTTCGTTCTGCTCGTTGATCGCTTTCGCCAGCGCATCGGTCGCCTGTTCGGGGGTGCTGAAGTGTTGTTGGGCAAAGACGCCGGTCGATACCATGAACAGCATCATTCCGCAGAGTAGTTTATTTTTCATTGTCGTCTCCCTTAACGATGACGGAATTCACGGTGTTCACCCCCAACCCGACGCTCAGACATCTGTGTTCTGCCGCCGCTGCGTTGTTCGACATGGCGGAGCGACTGCTGGCGGCTCTGTATTCCGCGCTGCTGCTGCGCCTGCCAGTTAGCCGAGCGGCTGTCGTTACCGCTGAGGGCATTTGCCCGCGGGTGCGTCTGCGCGGTGCGCTGCTGGGCGTGCGCGGTGCGCTGCTGAGGCTGCACCTTATGAGTAGACTCCTGGCGTGCTGCACTACGCTGCGCATCGCGCTGGGTATGGGTAGCCCGTTCTACCCTTTGCGGTCGGGCGCTGTCGTATCCCCGGTAGTTATTGCGCTGAGAGAGTTGATTCAGCTGCTGGTGTGCCGCCTGGCGCTGCCCGTCGCGAGCGACAGGACGCGCCGTCTGCGACAGGTTTTTGCCCGTGGATCGCTCCATCTGCGTCATCGCCGCCTGGCGCTGGGCGTCACGGTTAACGTGGCCTTGCGGCGTCGCTGCGCTGAGGCCGGTCGGAGTGGTGCGACGCACCGCGGGAGTGTTCTGCGCGTAGCGATTATTCAGCTGGCTGGAGGCATAAGGTACGCCGCCGCGATAGGCCGGATTGTGTTGCCAGCCGCGGTTGGCATCAAGCCGCTCTCCGCTGATTTTATTGAAGTTATCGACATTGATGTTGATGTTGTTATCGCCGTTACGGGAATAGCCGCCGTGATGATCGTCATCGTGATGGTGATGGTCCCAGTCGTCATTGTCATCCCAGTCGATGTTGCTGAAGATGGCGTAGGTGGTCGCCACGCCCAGGCTAAAGCCCAGCCCTTTTACCAGACTGTCGGTGAACTGTTCCCCCGGAGGCGGCGGCAGATAGACCGGCGGGTAGCTGGTGTTAGGCCAGGTACCGTAAACCGTGCTGGGATTGTAGGTCGGGACATACACCACCTGCGGATCGGCGGATTCAATCTTGATCACCGTCGGGGCAGGGGCTGACGTTGAAGTGGAGGTCGTGGACGACGCGCTTACTTTTGCCGGTTCGGTTTTCGGCACGGTCGTTACCTTCTGCTGCGGCGTGGACTGTAGCGCCCCGGCCTGCTGCGCCAGCAGGCGTAAGCGCTGGACGGAGTCCATTACATCCTTCGGCTGAGCCAGAAACGCATCGCCGAGATTCTGCACCCAGGGCGGGTTTTCACCCATTAGCGACATTAATTGCGGGAAGGCGACCAGCGATTTCACGCTGGGATCCCAGGGTTGCCCGGCGACGGCCTGGATGGCCGCGTCGCCCTGCATGCGCGGGTTGTCATGCGACCACTGGGCCGCCTGTATCACGTTTGTCGGGTAGGTCGCGGCCATCAAAATCTGCGACAGCAGAGAGTCCGGGTAGAGCGCAATGGGCGCTACCCACTGGTCGATTTGCGCTGCGGTATAGACCACTGGCACGGGCTGCGCGGGATCCGTAGCAGGGACAGGGGCGGTTTGCGCGGCTGGCGCAGGCGGCGGTGGCTGTGTGACGGTCTCCGGCGCGCGGCTATTCACGTAGACAACGCCAGACGCGGCTAACAGCCCGGCGCTACACAAGAGAACAAGCAGATGTGGCTTAAAGGGCAACTTCATAATAAGACTCCGACGAATGCGAGGCCGTGAGGCGTTTACGTTGCCGCGAGTATATGCACCCGGGTATGACTTTTTTGACTTAAACTGGGAACTGTTCCAGATGGCCGTAAAAAGAGTGTGAGCATTTATTACACAGATTATACCCGATAGCGAAAAACGCGCCGGGGATTCAAATGGCCGCTCTCGCGAGCGGCCAGAAGCTAGTTGCCGAGGTTAATGACAAACAGCACTGTGATGTCGGATATGCTCCAGCCACCGTGCAGCGCGGTAAGCAGTAAACCGGTCACAACGATCAGCGCATAGATTCGCATCTCCATTGCGTGCGTTCCTTTGCAGGCTACGCGGGTTCATTCTTCACCGGGAAAGGCCGAACCAGGCAAATTGGGACTTTGCCACGTAGGTTACGGAACTGCTTCCGGGCCCGGTGACTGGTTGCTACACCAGCGAAGCAGGCCGAAACACACAATAGCGGATTAATATTTTGCTCAGAAGCGAAAAGAGATAATTGCATGGGGCTTAATCCAAAATTGGATAAAGCTACGCAAAAGTGAATGGCAGAGTTGCAAATGAGCAGACCTGGTAGCAAAATCTTTCTCGTTGGGACTTTGCCGCAAATCTGCCAACCCGGTGTGCTACCACCGCAAGGCAACAAACTAACCGCTTTAGGGCGGTTTTTTTGTGCCCAAAATTCTTCCCGCCTCGCCGCTACACCATGCTTAACGATTCAGCAAACAATTTAATGTTGCTTTTTTGTAAACAGATTAACACTGTCTGAAAATCCTGCTATGCTGCCCGACGCGGTATCGGGCATATACCCTACAAACTGCTGTCTCACAGGAGCGTGAAGAGAACGCCCGCCGCATATGACAATGAGAGCGAGGAGAACCGTCGTGCTAGAAGAATACCGTAAGCACGTAGCAGAACGTGCCGCCGAGGGGATTGTACCCAAACCTTTAGATGCAACCCAAATGGCCGCGCTCGTCGAGCTGCTGAAGAATCCGCCAAAAGGCGAAGAAGAATTCCTGTTAGATCTGTTGATCAACCGCGTACCGCCAGGCGTCGATGAAGCCGCCTACGTAAAAGCCGGTTTCCTTGCTGCGATTGCCAAAGGCGAAGCAACGTCCCCACTGGTTACTCCTGAAAAAGCAATTGAGCTGCTCGGCACCATGCAGGGCGGTTATAACATTCATCCGCTGATTGATGCGCTGGACAGCGACACGCTGGCCCCCATTGCTGCCAAAGCTCTGTCCCACACGCTGCTGATGTTCGATAACTTCTACGACGTAGAAGAGAAAGCCAAAGCGGGCAACAGCTATGCGAAGCAGGTTATGCAGTCCTGGGCTGATGCCGAGTGGTTCCTGAGCCGTCCTGCTCTGGCAGAAAAAATGACCGTCACCGTCTTCAAGGTGACCGGCGAAACCAATACCGATGACCTCTCTCCGGCACCGGATGCCTGGTCACGCCCGGATATTCCACTGCACGCTCTGGCGATGCTGAAAAACGCCCGCGAAGGCATTGAACCGGATCAGCCTGGCGTTGTCGGCCCGATCAAACAGATCGAGCAGCTGGCGAAAAAAGGCTTCCCGCTGGCGTACGTCGGTGATGTGGTCGGTACCGGTTCTTCCCGTAAATCCGCGACCAACTCCGTACTGTGGTTCATGGGCGATGACATCCCACATGTGCCGAACAAACGCGGCGGCGGCCTGTGCCTCGGCGGCAAAATCGCACCCATCTTCTTCAACACCATGGAAGATGCGGGCGCGCTGCCAATTGAAGTTGATGTCTCTGACCTGAACATGGGTGACGTGATCGACGTTTACCCGTTCAAGGGCGAAGTGCGCAACCACGAAACGGGTGAGCTGCTGGCAAGCTTCGAGTTGAAAACCGACGTGCTGATCGACGAAGTGCGTGCCGGTGGCCGTATTCCGCTGATCATCGGTCGTGGCCTGACCACCAAAGCGCGTGAAGCGCTGGGTCTGCCGCACAGCGACGTATTCCGTCAGGCAAAAGACGTGGCGGAAAGCAACCGGGGTTACTCTCTGGCACAGAAAATGGTTGGCCGCGCATGCGGCGTAGCCGGTATCCGTCCGGGCGCGTACTGCGAGCCGAAGATGACCTCCGTGGGCTCTCAGGATACCACCGGCCCAATGACTCGTGACGAGCTGAAAGACCTGGCCTGCCTGGGCTTTTCATCTGACCTGGTGATGCAGTCCTTCTGCCACACTGCGGCCTATCCGAAGCCGGTTGATGTCACCACGCACCACACGCTGCCTGACTTCATCATGAACCGTGGCGGTGTCTCCCTGCGTCCGGGCGACGGCGTAATCCACTCCTGGCTGAACCGTATGCTGCTGCCGGATACCGTGGGTACCGGTGGTGACTCCCACACCCGTTTCCCGATTGGCATCTCCTTCCCGGCAGGCTCTGGTCTGGTGGCGTTTGCCGCGGCGACTGGCGTAATGCCGCTGGACATGCCGGAATCCGTTCTGGTGCGTTTCAAAGGTAAAATGCAGCCGGGTATCACCCTGCGCGACCTGGTGCACGCGATCCCGCTGTACGCTATCAAACAGGGCCTGCTGACCGTTGAGAAGAAAGGCAAGAAGAACATCTTCTCTGGCCGCATTCTTGAGATCGAAGGTCTGCCGGACCTGAAAGTCGAGCAGGCATTCGAGCTGACCGATGCCTCCGCGGAGCGTTCCGCTGCGGGCTGTACCATCAAGCTGAACCAGGCGCCTATCGAAGAGTACCTGACCTCCAACATCGTGCTGCTGAAGTGGATGATTGCTGAAGGCTACGGCGATCGTCGTACCCTGGAGCGTCGTATTCAGGGCATGGAGAAATGGCTGGCGGATCCACAGCTGCTGGAAGCCGATGCTGACGCAGAATATGCGGCAGTGATCGAGATCGATCTGGCCGACATTAAAGAGCCAATCCTGTGCGCGCCGAACGATCCGGACGACGCGCGTCTGCTCTCCGACGTTCAGGGCGACAAGATCGACGAAGTCTTCATTGGCTCCTGCATGACCAACATCGGTCACTTCCGTGCTGCCGGTAAACTGCTGGATACCCATAAAGGCCAGCTGCCAACCCGTCTGTGGGTGGCACCGCCAACCCGTATGGACGCGGCACAGCTGACGGAGGAGGGCTACTACAGCGTGTTCGGTAAGAGCGGTGCGCGTATCGAAATCCCTGGCTGTTCCCTGTGTATGGGTAACCAGGCGCGTGTGGCTGACGGTGCGACGGTGGTCTCTACCTCTACCCGTAACTTCCCGAACCGTTTAGGTACCGGTGCAAACGTCTATCTGGCCTCTGCGGAGCTGGCGGCGGTTGCGGCGCTGATTGGCAAACTGCCAACGCCGGAAGAGTACCAGACCTTTGTGGCGCAGGTAGATAAGACTGCGGTGGATACCTATCGCTATCTGAACTTTGACCAGCTCTCTCAGTACACCGAGAAGGCGGACGGCGTTATCTTCCAGACGGCGGTATAAAACCTCACCCCTCACCCTAACCCTCTCCCCATAGGGGAGAGGGCCGGGGTGAGGGGATTTTTTATTTTCATTCCTTCCACCCGTTCCGCTTTTTTTCTTCCTCGCTGCTGCGATAATTACAGCAAGAGTTTTGCAGAGGAAAATACTATGGATTACGAATTTCTGCGTGATATCACCGGGGTGGTGAAAGTGCGGATGTCGATGGGCCACGAGGTGGTCGGTCACTGGTTCAATGAAGAAGTGAAAGAGAACCTGAGCCTGCTCGATGAAGTGGAACAGGCTGCGCGCACGGTCAAAGGCAGTGAACGATCCTGGCAACGTGCCGGGCATGAGTACACGCTGTGGATGGACGGCGAAGAGGTCATGGTTCGCGCCAACCAGCTGGAGTTTTCCGGCGACGAGATGGAAGAGGGGATGAGCTACTACGATGAAGAGAGCCTGTCGCTGTGCGGCGTAGAGGATTTTCTTCAGGTGGTGGCGGCCTACCGCGAATTTGTGAAGCAGAAATAACATCAGGAGCATCCCTGCTCCTGACGCGTCTTATACGGTCGCGATATTGCGGCCGTAGTAAATTTCGCGCATCTCTTTCCAGAGCAGGTCGGTAATGACCTTGCGCTCTTCTTCGCTTAAATCTTCCGGCCGGGTGTGGAACATGTAGTGCCTGAGGTCGAACTCCTTAAGCAGCATCTTGGTATGGAAGATATTCTCCTGATAGACATTCACATCCATCATGTCATACAGCGCTTTCATATCCTCGGACATGAAGTTCTGAATGGAGTTAATTTCATGGTCGATAAAGTGTTTCATGCCGTTGATATCACGGGTAAAACCGCGCACGCGATAGTCAATGGTCACGATATCGGACTCAAGCTGATGAATTAAGTAATTCAGCGCGTTGAGCGGGGAGATCACGCCGCAGGTCGACACTTCAATATCGGCGCGGAATGTACATAACCCCCCTTCAGGGTGGCTTTCCGGGTAGGTATGCACGCAGATATGGCTTTTATCGAGATGGGCAACCACCGCCTCCGGCAGCGGGCCGGGGTGCTCCGTATGATCGATAAGCGTGGGGTCAACGGGCTCCTCGCTGACCAGGATAGTGACGCTGGCGCCCTGAGGTTCATAATCCTGACGCGCGATGTTCAGGATGTTAGCGCCAATGATGGAGCAGGTTTCTGACAGGATCTCGGTCAGTCGGTTGGCGTTATAGAGTTCATCGATATAGGCGATATAACCATCGCGCTCTTCCGCCGTTTTCACATAGCAGATATCGTAAATACAAAAACTCAGGCTTTTGGTCAGGTTGTTAAAGCCATGCAGTTTCAGCTTTTTCAATTCATTCACCCCCTCAGAGCATCGTGTAAATATTGCGGCAAGGCAAAGGCTGCGGTATGGACGGCCGGATTGTAATAGCGGCAGGTCAGATTCGCCTGCTGGAAGCGCGCCTGAATAATGCCGGTGGAGAGATGGCGCAGGGCATCGTTGTCCGTCGCCCAGGCGAAGGTCATCACGCCGCCGTAGTAGGTTGGGATCGCCGCCTGGTAGAAGCTGACGTCCGTAAAGTAGTGGCTCAGCTTGCGGTGGCTGTCTAAGGCCTCATCCTGCTGCAGGAAGCAGACGCCGTTCTGGGCCACGAAGATACCGCCGGGATTCAGGCAGCGTTTGCAGCCCTCATAGAATGCCGAGGTAAACAGGCTCTCCCCTGGCCCAATCGGGTCGGTGCAGTCGGAGATGATCACATCGAACGTTTGCGTCGTCTGGTTAACAAAATTGACGCCATCGTCAATGACAAGCGTAAAGCGCGGATCGTCGTAGCTGCCGGCGTTGTGGTTCGGCAGATACTGGCGGCAGAAGCTGACCACGCCTGCGTCAATCTCGACCATGGTGATGCTTTCAATGGTTTTGTGGCGGGAAACCTCACGCAGCATAGCGCCGTCGCCGCCGCCGATGATCAGCACATGTTTCGCGTTGCCGTGTGCCAGCAGCGGGACGTGGGTCATCATTTCATGATAAATAAATTCATCACGCTCGGTGGTTTGCACCACGCCATCCAGCGCCATCACCCGGCCAAAGGCCGCGTTTTCGAAAATGATCAGATCCTGATGATCGGTTTTCTCGTGATAGAGCACGTTATCAACGGCAAAGTACTGCCCAAAATGGTCATGTAGCGTTTCATGCCACATCGTTTTTTCGGCCATGGGATGATACCTCCTTTGTTAACACCCGCATAAAACGGGGGCAACATCATAGCTAACAATGACCGTGGTTGCACGGTCATAAATTCAGCAAAGGGGCATCGGGTGGGGATTTACTTAACGTAGGCAAGGAGGCTCAGCGAATCGCGAGCCAGAGCTTTACATTTTTTTGCCGTGGGAATGCCGATGCCGCTGAGATCGCGGTAGCTGTCTTCACCGAGGGTTTTCATATCGAAACTGTCGTAGTTGCTCAGATCCCACTGGTTCTGTTGAGCAAAAAAGACCAGCGCGCGACGAATCTGACCGTTAGGTAAATTCTGGTAGCCGCAGTCGTTTTTCAAAAATACAAATACCGCCGTCAAATCCGCCATATCTTCGGCTTCATTTTCACTCAGCGCATAGCTGTTTGCGCAACTAATCATCAGGGTGCTGAACAGGATTGTTCGCAAAAACGTCTTCATTGCTTCTACCAATACGTCACGGAAATTCAACGTTAGCACACTTCCCGCCGGAGCGACGATCTTTATTATTGCGGCTTTTCTTGACCTTCCGGCAAGGGGAGGGTTTATGCTCAGAACATCGACTGCTGCGAATAAGGAGATGAACATGCAACGCCGTGATTTTTTAAAATATTCTGCCGCACTGGGGGTTGCCAGTGCGCTGCCGCTCTGGAGCCGCGCCGTTTTGGCGGCCGACAGACCCGTTTTACCGATCCCGAATTTACTGACGCCCGATGTGCGTAATCAGGTGAAGCTGGTGGTGCAGGCGGGGAAAACCCAGTTTGGTCCCCACAACGCCACCACCTGGGGCTACAACGGCAATCTACTGGGCCCGGCCATTCAGCTACGGAAAGGAAAAGCCCTTACCGTTAACATCCACAATACCCTGAGCGAAGAGACCACCGTCCACTGGCACGGTCTGGAAGTGCCGGGCGAGGTCGACGGCGGACCGCACGGCACTATTAAGCCAGGCGGCCAGCGGACGGTGACCTTTACGCCGGATCAGCGGGCGGCTACCTGCTGGTTTCATCCTCATCAGCACGGCAAAACCGGCCATCAGGTGGCGATGGGATTAGCCGGGCTGGTGCTGATTGAGGATGACGAGAGTCGCCTGCTCCGCCTGCCGAAGCAGTGGGGCATCGACGATGTGCCTGTTATCGTGCAGGACAAGAAATTTACCGCCGACGGGCAAATTGACTATCAGCTTGATGTGTTGAGCGCCGCGGTGGGCTGGTTTGGCGACACCCTGCTGACCAATGGGGCCGTCTACCCGCAGCACAATGCGCCCAAAGGCTGGCTGCGTCTGCGTCTGCTCAACGGCTGTAATGCTCGTTCGCTCAACGTCGCCGCCAGCGATAAGCGTCCGCTGTACGTCGTCGCCAGCGACGGTGGGCTGCTGGCTGAGCCGGTCAGGGTGAGCGAGCTGCCGATGCTGATGGGCGAACGCTTCGAAGTGCTGGTGGACATCAGCGACGGTAAAGCGTTTGACCTGATGACCCTGCCGGTGAGCCAGATGGGAATGGCGGTTGCCCCCTTCGATAAACCGCAGCCGGTATTGCGGATTCAGCCGCTGCAGGTAACCGCCTCCGGCGTACTGCCCGATACATTGACCAGCATGCCCGCACTGCCGTCCCTGGAGGGGCTGACCCAGCGTAAACTCCAGCTGTCGATGGATCCGATGCTCGACATGATGGGCATGCAGGCGTTGATGAAGAAATATGGCGATCAGGCGATGGCGGGGATGCATCACGGTCAGATGAAGGGCCATATGAATCACGGCCAGAGGGGCGGGATGGATCACAGCATGCATGGGTTTGATTTCCACAACGGTAACCGCATTAACGGTAAAGCCTTCGATATGCACGCCCCGCAGTTTGCTGCCGCCAGAGGGCAGTATGAGCGCTGGGTGATTTCGGGGGAGGGCGATATGATGCTGCATCCGTTCCATATACATGGCACCCAGTTCCGCATTTTGGCGGAAAACGGTAAAGCGCCAGCGGGGCATCGTACAGGCTGGAAGGATACGGTACGCGTTGAGGGCGGAGTGAGCGAGGTATTAGTGAAGTTCAACCACGCGGCGCCGAAAGAGTACGCCTATATGGCGCACTGCCATTTGTTAGAGCATGAAGATAGCGGGATGATGCTCGGATTCACGGTATAAAAAAGCCGGGTGGCGGCTACGCCTGACCCGGCTTAGGGGTAAAAAAAACGGCAACATTCGTTGCCGTTTTGCTTTTACTTCTCGTCAGGCAGCGCGTAGGCAACAATATAGTCGCCCATCTTCGTACCAAACGATCCGTGACCACCCGCAGAGATGACAACAAACTGCTTGCCATTCACTTCATAGGTCATCGGTGTAGCCTGGCCACCGGCTGGCAGACGACCCTGCCACAGTTTTTCACCGTTGCTCATGTTGTATGCGCGCAGGTAGTTATCGGCGGTAGCGCCAATGAACAGTACGTTACCGGCGGTGGAGATTGGACCACCCAGCATCGGCATACCCATATTGAACGGCACCGGAACCGGCATCGGGAACGGCATGCTGTCCTGTGGCGTACCAATACGTTTTTTCCAGACCACCTGATTGGTTTTCAGATCCAGCGCGGAAATATAACCCCAGGCAGGCTGTTTACACGGCAGGCCAAACGGCGAGAGGAACGGGTTCAGCGTAACGCCGTACGGCACGCCGTACTGCGGCTGAATACCGGATTCCGTACCGGTGCCCTGCGCGTCTTTCGGCTGTTCCATCGGGTTGCCCGGGCCGCGTGGGATCAGTTTAGAGACAAACGGCAGCGCCATCGGGTTGGCAATCGCCACCTGACGGTTCGGGTCAACGGAGATACCGCCCCATTCGAACATCCCCAGGTTACCCGGGAAC
This sequence comes from Leclercia adecarboxylata, assembly GCF_035787115.1. Taxonomy (GTDB): domain Bacteria; phylum Pseudomonadota; class Gammaproteobacteria; order Enterobacterales; family Enterobacteriaceae; genus Enterobacter; species Enterobacter adecarboxylatus_E. Next base: position 575,222 of record NZ_JALKTL010000003.1, read on the forward strand.
ACCAGCGTGCCCTGCTCGGACGGCGGGGTGAAGATGCCTTCATAGCGCAACTGATGGAACATCACGCGGCACACCAGCTGGTCGAACATGGTGGCGCCCCACATGTCCGCTCCGCTGAGATCTCTCTTCGGACGGAAGCTCAGCTCGGAGAACGGCTGGGTTTTGGTGACGTAGTCGCCTTTCGCCGCGCCCTGGGGAACCGGTGTTTCCGGGGCCGGAACCACCAGCTCGCCGTTACGACGATCCAGCACGAAGATGTTACCGGTTTTCGCAGGCGCGTAGATCACCGGCACGGTTTTACCGTTAACGGTAATGTCCGCCAGCGTTGGCTGAGCGGGCAGGTCCATATCCCACAGATCGTGGTGAACGGTCTGGTAGCTCCACGCCAGTTTCCCGGTGGTCGCATTCAGCGCCAGTACCGAGCTGGCATAACGCTCCTGTTCTGGCGTGCGGTTGCCACCCCAGATATCCGGCGTGGTCACGCCCATCGGCAGATAGACCAGATCCAGCTTCGCGTCATACGCCGCGGGTGCCCAGGAGTTTGGCGAGTTGAAGGTAAAGGTGTGTTCATCTGAAGGAATAGCGTTTGGATCTTTCGCACCCGGGTCGAAGGCCCACAGCAGCTTACCGGTGTTAACGTCAAAACCACGGATCACGCCGGAGGTTTCGCGCACGGAGAAGTTATCCGTTACCGAACCGGCAATCACGATGGTTTTATCGGTAATGATTGGCGGGGAGGTAGGTTCATACAGACCCGGAGTCTGATCCGGCATGTTGCTCTGCAGATTCAGTACACCTTTGTTGGCAAAGGTTTCGCACAGTTTGCCGGTTTCGGCGTTGATGGTAAACAGACGACCATCGTTCACCGGCAGCATAATGCGGCGCGGACAGTCGGCAATGACGTCCGGGCTGGCATTATCAGCGCGTGCTTCGTGATAAGAGACGCCACGGCAGGTCACGTGCTGGAACTGGTTATTGGTCTTCAGCTGCGGATCGAAGTGCCATTTCTCTTTACCGGTGGCCGCATCAAGCGCGAACAGACGCTGGTGCGCCGTACACAGGTAGAGCATGTTGCCCACTTTAATCGGGGTGACTTCGTTGGTCAGCTCGCCCGGATCGTTCGGCATCTTGAGATCGCCGGTACGGAATACCCAGGCTTCTTTCAGGTTTTTCACGTTGTCCGCATTGATCTGCTTCAGCGGAGAGTAACGTTGACCTTCCTGATTACGACCATAGGCAGGCCAGTCGCCGTCGGCCACCTCAGAGATCGCCGCCGCAGGCGTGGCGTCGGCATTCAGGGTGCCTTTCACCTCCTGCGGATCGTTAAAGCCAGCCCAGGTCAGGATGCCGCCGCTGATCAGCAGCGCCACGACCAGCGCGGCCACCGCGCCGCTGGAGCGCACAAGCAGGCGACGCCAGACGAAAGGCAGGATCAGCCAGACACCGAAGAAGACCAGAATATCGCTACGCGGCGTCAGGGCCCAGAAGTCGAAGCCGACCTCCCATACGCCCCAGATCATTGTCGCCAGCAGGAGTGCAGCATAGAGCCACAGGGCTGACTGCTTACTGCGCCATAACAGCAGGGTCACGCCCAGCATGACAATACCTGCAACCGGGTAGTACCAGGAGCCGCCAATGGCTACCAGCCAGACCCCGCCGATTAACAGATACAGTCCGCAGAATGCAGCGAACAGCGCTGTTAGCCTCACGAGTAAACGTGAATGTTGGATTTTTGTTTCCGCCATAAAAGACACTCTATAAGTTTGTTAATTATTTAGTAGCAATTAATTATAGGCTTTAACAAGTGTGATCGGAATCACAAAATTGGCTTTTGTGAACTCCTGCGCCAGGAGGATCCATTTGCTGGTATACTTCAGGGCTTATGAAGCGATGCCGGACGTGAATCCATCGGCATTGAGAAATTTGTTATAAAATCATACGGTTAGTAAAATGAAACATACTGTTGAAGTGATGATCCCCGAAGCGGAGATCAAAGCGCGTATCGCCGAACTCGGTCGTCAGATCACCGAACACTACAAAGACAGCGGCAGCGAAATGGTGCTGGTGGGTCTGTTACGCGGTTCCTTCATGTTTATGGCGGACCTTTGCCGCGAAGTGCAGGTGTCCCATGAAGTCGATTTTATGACTGCCTCCAGCTATGGCAGCGGTATGTCGACCACCCGTGATGTGAAAATTCTCAAAGACCTGGATGAAGACATTCGCGGTAAAGATGTCCTGATCGTGGAAGACATTATCGATTCAGGTAATACGCTGTCGAAAGTGCGCGAAATTCTCAGCCTGCGCGGTCCGAAATCGCTGGCGATTTGTACCCTGCTGGATAAACCGACCCGCCGCGAAGTGGACGTTCCCGTGGAGTTTGTTGGTTTCTCGATCCCGGATGAATTCGTGGTGGGCTACGGCATTGACTATGCCCAGCGCTATCGTCATCTGCCGTATGTCGGCAAAGTGGTGCTGCTGGACGAGTAAAATCAGTTGGGTGCGGGCTGATGTCCTCACTCCGCCTCTCTCCCGCGAGGAGAGAGAAAACCATGCCGGGTAAGGCGAAGCCGCCACCCGGCTTTTTTGCAGGCTTATTTGTGGTTAACGTGCTTCTGCGTGAGGTTAGAGAGGCCCTGACGGTAACGCTGCTCCAGGGTTTCCCGGTTAGTGGCGGTCACTTCCAGGTCGCGCAACAGGCCATCGTGAATGCCGTATGCCCAGCCGTGGATCGTCACCTTCTGCCCGCGTTTCCACGCCGACTGCATAATGGTGGAGTGGCCTAGGTTGTAGACCTGCTCCATTACGTTCAGCTCACACAGGGTGTCCATACGACGCTCCTGCGGCATTTGGCCCAGCAGTGAGCTATGTTTGAACCAGATATCACGAATGTGCAGGAGCCAGTTGTTGATAAGCCCCAGCTCCGGATTTTCAACCGCCGCCTGCACGCCGCCGCAGCCGTAGTGACCGCAAATAATGATGTGTTCCACTTCCAGGACGTCAACGGCATACTGCACTACGGACAGACAGTTCAGGTCGGTGTGGATCACCAGGTTTGCAACGTTGCGGTGAACAAAGAGTTCACCCGGTTCGAGGCCGGTCAGACGTTCAGCCGGGACGCGGCTGTCGGAACATCCAATCCACAGAAAGCGCGGTTTCTGCGACTGAGACAGTTTCTCAAAAAATCCGGAATCTTCTTCCAGCAGCATCTTTGACCATAGTGCGTTATTGCTGATGAGTGTATCTATGTCATTCATGGAGGTTAACGGCCTGTAACCGAGTGATTGCGTTGCGCTACTATAGGGTAACCCGACTTTTAATGAAACCACACAACGTGTGTCAGAACTATAGGTAAGTTTATTTCATGGCGATTGCACTTGAGCTTGAGCAACTTAAAAAAACCTATCCGGGCGGCGTTCAGGCGCTGCGCGGGATAGATCTTAAAGTAGAAGCCGGTGATTTTTATGCGCTTCTGGGGCCTAACGGGGCGGGTAAATCCACCACTATCGGCATTATCAGCTCGCTGGTGAATAAAACCTCCGGCCGGGTGAGCGTGTTTGGCTACGATCTCGAAAAAGATGTCGTGAATGCCAAACGCCAGCTGGGGCTGGTGCCGCAGGAGTTCAACTTCAATCCGTTTGAGACCGTTCAGCAGATTGTGGTGAACCAGGCGGGTTACTACGGCGTGGAGCGTAAAGACGCGGTTGAGCGCAGCGAAAAATATCTGAAACAGCTCGATCTGTGGGAGAAGCGCAACGAACGTGCGCGAATGTTATCCGGCGGCATGAAGCGTCGTCTGATGATTGCCCGGGCGTTAATGCATGAACCCAAACTGCTGATTCTGGACGAACCGACTGCCGGGGTAGATATCGAACTGCGCCGCTCGATGTGGGGCTTTTTAAAGGATTTAAACGACAAAGGCACCACCATTATCCTCACCACCCACTATCTGGAAGAGGCTGAGATGCTGTGCCGTAATATCGGCATCATTCAGCACGGCGAGCTGGTGGAAAACACCTCAATGAAAAATCTGCTCTCCAAGCTTAAATCAGAGACCTTCATTCTGGATCTGGCGGCGAAAAGCGCGCTACCAAAGCTGGAAGGTTATCAGTATCGCCTGGTGGATACCTCAACGCTGGAGGTGGAAGTGCTGCGTGAGCAGGGGATCAACAGCGTCTTCAGCCAGCTTAGCCAGCAGGGGATTCAGGTATTAAGTATGCGTAACAAAGCAAACCGACTGGAAGAGCTGTTCGTCTCGCTGGTCCATGAGAAACAAGGAGATCGCGCATGATGCAGCTTTACTGGGTGGCGCTGAAAAGTATCTGGGCCAAAGAGATCAACCGCTTTATGCGCATCTGGATCCAGACGCTGGTTCCGCCGGTGATCACCATGACCCTCTACTTTATTATTTTCGGCAACCTGATTGGCTCGCGCATTGGTGAAATGCACGGCTTCACCTATATGCAGTTTATCGTGCCGGGCCTGATCATGATGGCGGTGATCACCAACGCCTATGCCAACGTGGCCTCGTCATTCTTCAGCGCCAAGTTCCAGCGCAACATTGAAGAGCTGCTGGTGGCGCCGGTGCCTACCCACGTTATCATTGCCGGGTACGTCGGGGGCGGGGTGGCGCGTGGCCTGTGCGTCGGCATCCTGGTGACGGCTATTTCGCTGTTCTTTGTGCCGTTCCAGGTGCACTCCTGGCTGTTTGTGGGCCTGACGCTGCTGCTGACGGCGGTGCTGTTCTCGCTGGCCGGCCTGCTGAACGCCGTGTTCGCCAAAACCTTTGACGATATCAGCCTGATCCCGACTTTCGTTCTGACGCCGCTGACCTACCTCGGCGGGGTGTTCTACTCCCTGACGCTGCTGCCGCCGTTCTGGCAGGGGCTGTCACACCTGAACCCTATCGTCTATATGATCAGCGGCTTCCGCTTTGGTTTCCTCGGTATCTCCGACGTGCCGCTGGCGACTACCGTCGGCGTGCTGGTGATCTTTATCGTCGCCTTCTATCTTCTATGCTGGAATCTGATCCAGCGCGGACGCGGACTGCGTAGCTAATCTCCAGGCCCGGCGGCGCAGCGTTGCCGGGCCGCTTTATTGACCACAGTCACCCCTGAACATCCTCTCTCCCGCTACACTACCCCTTTCTGATGAGAGGTGACGATGCTGGGTTGGGTAATCACGTGCCATGATGAACATGCGCAGCAGATGGCGGATAAGCTCGCCGTCCGGTTTGGGCCGCTGGTGCAGTGCCAGGTGGTCAATTTCTGGCGCGGCCTGAGCTGCAATATGTTAAGCCGTATGCTGTGTGACGCCCAGCATCAGGTCGACAGCGGCGACGGGGTTATCTTTCTGACCGATATTTCGGGCGCCGCGCCCTATCGCGCCGCGGCGTTGCTCAGCCATAAGCACGCCAATTGCGAGGTAATCACCGGAATTGACTATCCGCTGCTGGAGATGATGTATCCTTTGCGCGAAATGACCGACAGCATCGGCTTTCGCAACACCATCGTGGCCCGCGGCGCCCCGGACGTCAGCAGCCTGTGGCATCAGCAGCAGAAGAATCCACCCTTTGTCCTGCTCCATGGGCAGGAGAAATATTAAACATTGGTATTACCGGCGCTTTTGCTACAATAGCGTCCGATTTTCGTACTGAATAGCTCCCTATGTTTTCGCGTATTTTTCTTCTGCTTCTGCTGCTGGTCTCCGGCGGCGTATCCGCCAGTCTGTTAAGCCAGCCAGGGCTCCCGCCCCGCTATATGCAAACCACCGAAGATGCCGCCATCTGGGCGCAGGTGGGTAACCGCGTCGTCACCGTCGGCAATGTGCGCGCCGGGCAAATCATCGCCGTTTCTCCCACCCCGGCGGAGTACTATGAGTTCCGCTTTGGCTTTGGCACTGGTTTTATCGATAAAGGGCATCTGGGCGAGGTGCAGGGTAAACAGCGCGTGGAGGACAGTCTCGGCGATCTTAACAAGCCGCTCAGTAACCAGAATTTGATTACCTGGAAGGACACCCCGGTCTACAACGCGCCCAACGCTGGCAGCGCACCCTTTGGTACCCTGGCTGACAATCTGCGTTATCCGATCCTGAGCAAGCTGAAGGATCGTCTGAATCAGACGTGGTATCAGATCCGCATTGCCAACCGACTGGCCTGGGTCAGTAGCCTGGATGCGCAGGAGGATAGCGGGCTGCCGGTATTGACCTACCACCACATCCTGCGCGACGAAGAGAACACCCGTTTTCGCCATACCTCGACCACCACCAGCGTGCGCGCTTTCAACAACCAGATGGCCTGGCTACGGGACCAGGGTTACACCACGCTGACGATGTACCAGCTAGAAGGCTATGTGCGTAATAAAATGAACCTGCCCGCCCGGGCGGTGGTGATCACCTTTGACGACGGCCTCAAGTCGGTAAGTCGCTACGCCTGGCCGATCCTCAGACAGTACGGCTTTCACGCCACGGCGTTTATTATCTCCTCGCGGATCAAAGCTCATCCACTGAAATGGGATCCGAAGACGCTGCAGTTTATGAGCATTTCCGAACTGCGTGAGATCCAGGATGTGTTTGACGTGCAGTCGCACACCCACTTCCTGCACCGGGTGGATGCGAAGCGCCATCCGATCCTGCTCGGCCGCAGCTATCACAACGTGGTGATGGATTTTAAACACTCTCGCCGCGCGCTGGCGCAGTTTAACCCGCACGTGTTGTATCTCTCATATCCCTTTGGGGGCTATAACGATACTGCGGTGAAAGCGGCGAATGACGCCGGTTTCCATCTGGCTGTGACGACGGTAAAAGGCAAGGTGAAACCGGGAGATAATCCGTTCTTACTGAAGCGCTTGTACGTTCTCAGAACGGATTCTTTAGAGACCCTGTCGCGGCTGATTAGCAATCAGCCGCAGGGATAGGATCAGGCAACCTGAACCGGAATCGCTTTTGCGATACGCTTCATGTCGTTGTCGCCTTCAAAATAGGCGACCTTCGGCTGCCAGCGGCGCGCTTCATCATCGGACATCATGACAAAGCTGGCGATGATGACGATATCACCGACGTTTGCACAGTGCGCAGCCGCACCGTTAACGGAGATGATTTTAGAACCGCGCTCTGCCGCGATAGCGTAAGTTGAGAAACGATTGCCGTTGCTCACATTCCAGATATCAATGGCTTCGTTTTCAAGAATACCCGCTGCGTCGAGAAAATCCTGGTCGATCGCGCAGGACCCTTCGTAGTGCAGATCGGCCTGAGTGACCTTCACACGGTGGAGCTTACCTTGCAGCATTTTGCGAATCATGACGTTACCTTTACTCTTCTTGCGTAACCCACTTGCGAAGACGTGGGCGAGGGAAGCTAATCCATTAGCGTGTTATGTACCCGGTTGTTACTGAGCCAGTTCAACCACGGTATTATCGATCAGGCGCGCCTGACCCAGCCATGCGGCCACCAGGATCACCGCCCGCTTGCTGTCATGGGAGAGCGCCAGCAGTGTGTCGGCATCACGGATCTGCACGTCATCGGCGCGCAGCCCGCTGTCGTTCAGCGCCTGTTCCGCAATGGCGACAATCTCTTCGCTGCTCAGATCTTTGCTTTTCAGCTGGGTCGCCATGGTGCTCATCACTTTATAGAGACCCGGCGCGATTTTGCGCTGGTCGGCGGTGAGGTAGCCGTTGCGTGAACTTAGCGCCAGGCCATCTTTGGCCCGCACAATCGGCACGCCAACAATCTCGATGTCATAACCCATATCCGCCACCATTTTGCGGATCAGGGCCAGCTGCTGGAAATCTTTCTCGCCGAAGCAGGCAATATCCGGTTGCACCAGGTTGAACAGCTTGCTGACAATGGTAGAGACACCGCGGAAGTGTCCCGGACGGCTGGCGCCTTCCAGCATGGTGGAGATGCCAGGCACGTCCACAAAGGTGGCCTCTTCAGTGCCCTGCGGATAGACATCGGCCGGGGCGGGCGCGAAGACAAAATCCACCTGATGCTTTTTCAGCTTCTCACAATCTTCCTGCAGCGTACGCGGGTAGCGGGCCAGATCGTCGGCACGATCAAACTGCATCGGATTCACAAAGATACTCACCACCACCACATCGGCGCGGGCTCTGGCTTCGTCCACCAGCTTCATGTGGCCGTCATGCAGGTTGCCCATGGTGGGCACCAGCGCGATACGTTTACCTTCCTGGCGCAAACGGCGAATATGCTGGCGCAGCAGCGGCAGGGTTTCAATGATTAGCACAACGAGACTCCTTACTGGAAACTGTGTTCTTCACCCGGGTAAACACCCGATTCAACGTCGGCAATATACTGCCTGACTGCGCTGCGCATGTCGCCTGCGCCGATAAGGAAATTCTTCGCAAATTTCGGGATGTGCCCGCCGGTAATGCCAAACGCATCATGCATCACCAGAATTTGCCCGTCGGTGACGTTACCGGCACCAATGCCGATCACCGGAATAGCGAGCGCGTCGGTAATGCGCTTTGCCAGCGCCACCGGCACGCATTCGAGTACCAGCAGCTGCGCCCCCGCGGCCTCGATGGCGAGCGCATCATCAAACAGCGCCTGGGCGGCGTCACCGCGCCCCTGCACCTTGTAGCCGCCAAAGATATTGACCGACTGCGGGGTTAACCCCAGATGGCCGCAGACCGGCACCGCGCGCTCGGTGAGCATTTTCACCGTCGGGGCAAGCCAGGCACCGCCTTCCACTTTCACCATATTGGCTCCGGCACGCATCACCGTGGCGGCATTTTCAAATGCCTGTTCCGGCGTGGCGTAAGCCATGAACGGCAGATCCGCCAGCAGCAGGCAGGCCGGTGCGCCGCGCCGCACCGCCCGGGTGTGATAGGCAATATCTTCTACCGTCACGGGGAGGGTAGAGTCGTGTCCCTGGACCGTCATCCCTAACGAGTCGCCGACCAGCATGACGTTAATTCCCTCTTCGGCAAAGAGTCTGGCGAAGCTGTAGTCATAGGCCGTAATGGTGGCGAAGCGCTGTTTGTCCTGTTTGCATTTCTGCAGGGTGGCGATGGTGGTTGGTTTCATACTGTTTCCTGATAGCCCAAAGCAAATCTTTGCGCATTCTAACAGTAACATTCGAGGGAACAATGATTTTAGGCAACCGATTAACCATAAATATTTCGCGGTTAATCAGCAGAAATTTGCTGTTACCAGCGGGCCGGTTTTTCGGCGTTCAGCTGCGCCAGCAGGGCGCTGAGGCTTTCACCGTCGGGGAAGATGAGATCGGGGGCGATTTCAAACAGCGGCCAGAGCATAAAGCCGCGCCGTTTCATATCGTAATGCGGCACCGTCAGGCGCTCGCTGTTAATCACCGCATCGCCAAACAGCATAATGTCGAGGTCGAGCGTGCGCGGCCCCCAGCGCTCGGCCTTGCGCACGCGTCCCTGCTGAAGCTCGATGCGCTGGGTATTGTCCAGCAGCGCCTCGGCGCAAAGGGTGGTTTCCAGTGCGATAGCGGCGTTAAGGTAGTCGGGCTGATCCTGTGGGCCCAGCGGAGGCGTGCGGTAAAACGAGGAGAGGGCGACGACGCGGGTCTGCGGAATGTCGCCCAGCGCCTGTACGGCAGCATTAACCTGCTCCAGCGGAGAGGCCAGATTGCTGCCAATGGCGATGTACGCCAGCGTCATGCTGCACCTTCACGGCGTGGCGCACGCTTGCGCGGACGACGATGACGACGACGCGGCGCCGGCTCTTCGTCCAGAACGGTCAGCATGTCTTTCTGCGCCGGTGGCGCCGAGACCTGGAATTCACCCCACCACTGCACCAGCGCCTGCAGCTCGCGGTTGTTCTCTGCCTCGGCACGCAGGGCCATCAGATCGTATGCCGCACGGAACTTTGGATGCTCCATTAACTTCCAGGCGCGTTTACCCTGACGACGGGACATCCGCAGCTGAAGCTGCCAGATATCACGCACCAGGGTGGTAATGCGTTTCGGGATCGCCAGCGAGCGGCAGGCTTCATCCAGCACGTCGTTGGCCGCCAGCGCGAAGGCATCGTAATAGGCCAGACCGCTTTCCTGGGCAATCTTCTGTGCCGTTTCCAGCAGCGGATACCAGAACATCGCGGCAAACAGGAACGCCGGATTCACCCGCATATCGTTCTGAATGCGGTTATCGGTATTCTTCAGCACCTGGTCGATGATGCGTTCCATCGCGCTGTCACCCTTTTCGGTAAAGTTGCGCGTGATGGTCGGGAACAGGGGCTGGAACAGGCTATATTCGCGCAGCAGCTGATAGGTGGCAAAGCCGTGGCCCGCCTGCAGCAGCTTCAGCGCCTCTTCAAACAGACGCGCCGGAGGCACATCGTTGATAAGCGTTGCCAGGCGCGGGATCGGCTCGGCGGTCTCCGGGCTGATACGCATATTCAGCTTGGCAGCGAAACGCACGGCACGCAGCATCCGCACCGGATCTTCACGGTAGCGAGTTTCCGGATTGCCGATCAGGCGAATCAGACCGGCTTTCAGATCCGGCACGCCACCCACGAAATCGCGTACGGTAAAGTCAGCCACGCTGTAATAGAGGCTGTTGATGGTGAAATCGCGACGCTGGGCATCTTCTTCGATAGAACCAAAGATGTTGTCACGCAGCAGCATGCCGTTCTGACCGCGCTGAGAAGTGGTGCGGTCTGTCGGGGTGCCTTCATGGTGACCACGGAACGTCGCCACTTCGATGATTTCTGGCCCGAACATCACGTGGGCAAGACGGAAGCGACGACCGACCAGACGGCAGTTACGGAATAATTTACGCACCTGCTCAGGCGTGGCGCTGGTGGTCACGTCAAAATCTTTTGGCTTTTTGCCGAGCAGTAAGTCACGCACCCCGCCACCAACGAGATACGCCTCATAGCCGGCTTTATTCAGGCGATAAAGCACCTTAAGGGCGTTTTCACTGATATCTTTGCGAGAAATAGCATGCTGTTCGCGCGGTATGACCGACATCGTATTTTGAACAATGACGTCATCCGCCATGCTCTCATCGCGGCTCAGCACCTTACGGCAAAAATTAGCGACTCGGGTAAAAATAGTACACCTCGGTAGTGTGTGTTTCAGAATTCAGGACAAAAAATAGCGGCTAATCATAGCTCAGCGAGACGCATTTGAGAATGCTGGATTTTCGGCACGCGGTTTAGCGACCAGTGGGCCACCGCTTTTTCCAGCAATTCTTCGGTGCGCAGATCCTGCCACTCATTTGTTACATCCTGGTTTAGAAATTGTAAAGCATTGATAAGAGCAGGGCGAGGATCGCCGGTCGGTAATGCGGGGGCATGATTCTGTTTCGAGAGTTTCATCCCTTTTTCATTCACCACCAGCGGCAGGTGAACATACGCTGGCACCGGCCAGCCAAACAGCTGATAGAGCGAAATCTGCCGCACGGTGGGCTCGATCAGGTCAGCTCCGCGGACAATTTCAGTTATCCCCTGGAAGTGGTCATCCACCACCACCGCCAGGTTATAGGCAAACAGCCCGTCGCGTCGATGAATAATAAAATCTTCGCCTGCCAGGCGCGCATCGGCGTGGAGTTCACCCTGTAAGCGATCGGTAAAGTGGGTGACGGGATGCTGTTGCACCACTCTCACTGCCGCATTTTCCGGACCGTGATGCAGCGCACGGCAGTGGCCGTCATAAACGCCGCCGACGCTCTGAATGCGGGCGCGGGTGCAGGTGCAGTAATACGAGAGACCCTGGGCGTGCAGCCAGGCCAGGCGTTCGCGATAGGCCTCGTGCCGCCGGGATTGCCAAAGCACTTCGCCGTCCCAGTGCAGGCCGTAATGTTCCAGCTGACGCAGAATAGTATCTGCTGCACCGGGAACTTCACGCGGGGGATCGATATCTTCGATACGAACACGCCAGATACCCTGTCGGGCACGGGCCTGCAGATAGCTGCCAAGCGCGGCAATGAGCGAGCCGAAATGCAGTTCGCCAGAGGGGGATGGCGCGAAGCGCCCAATATAATCAACAGGCATAATTACACAGCGCAGAAAGTAATCAGGCGGGAGAGAACTCCCGCCTGTGGTAGCGTTATGACAGGACTGGAATTAACCGGCCATCTGTTTTTCGCGGATTTCTGCCAGCGTTTTGCAGTCGATGCACAGGTCGGCTGTCGGACGGGCTTCCAGACGACGAATGCCGATTTCGACACCGCAGGACTCGCAGAAGCCGAAATCTTCGTCTTCGACTTTTTTCAGCGTCTTCTCGATCTTTTTAATCAGTTTGCGTTCGCGGTCACGGTTACGCAGTTCGAGGCTGAACTCTTCTTCCTGGGCGGCACGGTCTACCGGATCCGGGAAGTTAGCCGCTTCGTCCTGCATATGAGTAACGGTGCGATCGACTTCATCCCTGAGTTGATTACGCCATGCTTCAAGGATTCGCTTGAAGTGTGATAGCTGGGCTTCATTCATATACTCTTCGCCCGGCTTCTCTTGATACGGCTCCACCCCAGCGATGGCGAGAATACTCAGGGACGATGTTTTACGGTTTTGCCCTTCTTGCATGTTGCTTCTCCTTAACACGCACTATCGATCCCCGTGTTGGGGGAAAAATCAGGCCGCTATAAATAGCAGATGCTTTTCCGGATGGCAATTATCTAAACGTAACACTTGACAAGCCTGTGAGGAAAAGCGTATTTGCGCACACGACCAGAATACTTATTAGCCAACGCCCAGCCCCTTTTATAACGTGACGGGGAGAGCGGATCTCAGAGTCATATTATCGGCAGAAAGTTCCGCTTTATACACCAAAACCTCTACCCCCTGCTTTTGTGCCTCATTCAACAGTTGCGCGTACTTAGGGTCAATATGGCGGGCGGGTGAAAATCGTCCTATTGCGCTGTGCAATACCGCAAATAACAGCACGGCGCGCTTGCCCGCCGCCGCTACACTCATGAGCTCCCGGAGGTGCTTCTGCCCGCGCAGCGTCACCGCATCCGGAAAATAACCGTTATCCTTTTCAGCTAACGTCACTGATTTCACTTCAATATAGCACTCGGGGCGATCGTCTGCCTGCAACATAAAGTCGATTCTGCTGCTTTCTGTGCCATATTTCACTTCGCTTTTTAAGCGGTTATAGCCGCGCAGTTCCGCAATGGAATCCAGACTAATCGCCTCTTTCACCAGCTGGTTTGCCCGCAGCGTATTGACGCAAATATATTCACCGAAGGCGGTCTCGGTTATTTCCCAGGTGTACGGATATTTGCGTTTGATATTACTGGAGGTGGAGTACCAAACCGTATCGCCCGGCGTGGCGCAGCCGGTCATCGCGCCGGTATTGGGGCAGTGCAGCGTCAGGGTTTCACCTTCTGGCGTGATGACGTCGGCAAGAAAACGTTTATAGCGTTGTACCAGCGTGGCGGGTTGTAGGGGAGGGGTAAACTGCATGCGAATTCCTTGTTATTCGGTAAGCGGCCAGCGCTGGAGCGGCGTATAGCGCGTGCGACCGCCGGCAAAACGGCTCTCGTAGAGGACAAATTCCGTCACCGGAAAAGACCACTGAAAACCCGGTGGCGGAATGGCGACGGCGTGGCTGGCATCGCGCAGTAACGTAATATGCGGGTGAAACGGCTGCGGGCTCTGATAGCAGCCGCTGCGCGCCGCCTGGGCCCGCAGCATGTTGGCTAACTGCAATAACCCACGGGGCGGCTGGCGGGTACCCAGCCAGACCACGCGGGAGCGCAGCCACTGTCCGGCATCGTCCAGCGTCAGGGTAAATCCCGGCTGGCGGATGCGCCCGGCCATCGCCGCCAGCGCCTGCTGTTTCTCGGGGCTGACATCCCCTAAAAACGCCAGCGTCAGGTGCAGGTTGGCACCCGCCACCGGGCGGCCCGCTTCCGGCGCAAAGTGGTCGGCGCGCCAGCGGACAATCTGCCGCTGGCGCGGGGCAGGTATTTCAATGGCAAAGAACAACCTTTTCGACTCGGACATACGGGGCACTCGGTAATGAATTGTGGCGATGCTACAATGTACGCCGTTTAAAGTTAACCCTCTGGAGCCATTCGTGTCCTTGTTGCCGGTCGCTGCTGTCCTTCCCGACTTACTCCTCGCGTTACAACACGCCCCCCAGGTTCTGCTGAACGCGCCAACCGGCGCGGGGAAATCGACGTGGCTGCCGCTGCAGATTCTGGCCCAGGGGGCGATCGGCGGCAAAATCATCCTGCTTGAACCGCGCAGGCTCGCGGCCCGCAACGTGGCCCAGCGCCTGGCGGAGCTGCTGGGCGAAAAGCCGGGTGAGACGGTGGGCTATCGGATGCGCGCCGAAACCTGCGTGGGGTCGCATACCCGGCTGGAGGTGGTCACTGAAGGGATCCTCACCCGGATGTTACAGCAGGATCCTGAACTGAACGGCGTGGGGCTGGTGATCCTCGATGAGTTCCACGAGCGCAGCCTGCAGGCGGATCTGGCTCTGGCGCTGCTGCTGGATGTCCAGCAGGGGCTGCGGGACGATCTCAAACTGCTGATCATGTCCGCAACGCTGGATAACGAGCGCCTTCAGCGCCTGCTGCCGGACGCGCCCACCATCGTCTCTGAGGGGCGCACGTTTCCGGTTGAGCGCCGCTACCAGTCGCTCCCCGCCCAGCTGCGCTTCGATGAGGCGGTAGCGGTCGCTACCGCGGAGCTGCTGCGCCAGGAGCCCGGCTCGCTGCTGCTGTTTTTGCCCGGCGTTGTGGAGATCCAGCGCGTGCAGGAGCAGCTCGCCCGACGCGTGACGGACGACGTGGTGCTCTGTCCGCTGTATGGCGCGCTGTCGCTGGCCGAGCAGCGTAAAGCGATCCTGCCCGCGCCGGCAGGGCAGCGCAAAGTGGTGCTGGCGACCAATATCGCCGAAACCAGCCTGACCATCGAAGGCATCCGGCTGGTGGTAGACTCCGCCCAGGAGCGGGTGGCGAATTTTGATCCGCGCACCGGCCTGACCCGCCTGTTGACCCAGCGCGTCAGCCAGGCCTCTATGACCCAGCGCGCCGGGCGTGCCGGGCGACTGGCGCCGGGTATCTGCCTGCATCTCGTGCCTTTTGAGCAGGCGGAGCGTGCCGCGGCGCAGGGAACGCCAGAAATTATGCAAAGCGATCTCAGCGGCCTGCTGATGGAACTTCTGCAATGGGGTTGCCGGGAACCTGCGCAGTTAAAATGGCTGGATCTGCCGCCTGCGGCTAATCTTGCCGCGGCCCGGCGTTTATTAACCCAGCTCGGGGCGCTGGCCGGGGAGCAGCTAACCGCCTTTGGGCAGAAGATGGCGAAGCTCGGCAACGATCCGCGGCTGGCGGCGATGCTGGCCAGCGCAGCGGGTAACGATGATATTGCGACGGCGTCCAGACTGGCCGCTATTCTTGAACAGCCGCCGCGTGGTGCCAGCACGGATCTGGCCCAGGCCTTCTTCCGCCATCAGCCGGAGTGGCAGCAGCGCGCCCGGCAGCTGAGTTTGCGACTCAACAGCCGCGGTGGAGAGCCGGACAGCGATCGGGTGCCCGCGCTGCTGGCGAAGGCGTTTCCCGACCGGATCGCCCGCCGCCGCGGACTCGATGGCCGCTATCAGCTGGCAAACGGCATGGGGGCGATGCTGCAGAGCGACGACGCTATGACCCGTCACGAGTGGCTTATCGCCCCGCTGCTGTTGCAGGGCAGCCAGTCTCCGGACGCCCGCATTTTGTTGGGCCTGGCGGTGGATATCGATGTCCTGATCGGCGCTTGTCCAGAGCTTGCGGCGCAGTCAGACACCGTGGAGTGGGATGAGGCGCAGGGCACCCTGAAGGCGCTGCGGCGCATGCAGATTGGTCGCCTGACGGTGAACGTTAAGCCGCTGGCGAAGCCTTCGGAAGAGGAGCTGCACCAGGCGATGCTCAACGGCATCCGGGATAAAGGCCTCAGCGTGCTGAACTGGACCCCGGAGGCGGAGCAGTACCGGCTCCGCCTTCACTGTGCCGCACAGTGGCTGCCGGAGTACGCGTGGCCTGCGGTGGATGAGGCCTCGCTGCTGGCAAATCTGGAAACCTGGTTACTGCCGCAAATGACTGGCGTACACTCCCTGCGCGCGCTAAAAGCGCTGGATGTTAAGGCGGCGTTACAGAACTTAACCGACTGGTCGTTGCGCCAACGTCTGGATACCGAGCTTCCGGGGCATTACACTGTGCCCACCGGGAGCCGGATAGCCATTCGTTATCATGAAGATAATCCTCCGGCGCTGGCGGTACGGATGCAGGAGATGTTTGGCGAGGCGACAACGCCCGCCATTGCGCAGGGGCGGGTGCCGCTGGTGCTGGAACTGCTGTCACCGGCGCAGCGTCCGCTGCAAATCACCCGCGATCTTGGCGCCTTCTGGGCCGGAAGCTATCGCGAGGTGCAAAAAGAGATGAAAGGGCGTTATCCCAAACATGTCTGGCCGGACGATCCGGCCAACACCGCGCCTACCCGTCGCACGAAGAAGTATTCGTAGGGGGCGGATGCGCGCTGAAGCCCTCACCCCAGCCCTCTCCCACAGGGAGAGGGGGACATTTTGAGAGATTTCTTCTTCCTCCATCAGGGGGAAGACCAGAGAATCGGGCCTTTGCGCCTGATAGTTGCGGAGAGAAAGCATGGCGGGGAATGACCGCGAGCCAATTGGACGTAAAGGAAGACCTGCACGTCCGGCAAAAGAAAAGGCAGGTCGTCGACGCCTCAGGGATGAGGAGTATGACGATGATGTTGACAATGAGTACGACGATGACGCACCCGCGCCACGTAAAGGAAAAGGCAAAGGTAAAGGACGCAAACCTCGTGGCAAGCGCGGCTGGTTCTGGCTGCTGCTGAAGCTGTTTGTTGTTTTTGTCGTTCTGCTGGCGATCTACGGCGTCTATCTGGATCAAAAGATCCGCAGCCGTATCGACGGAAAAGTCTGGCAGCTGCCTGCGGCGGTCTATGGCCGGATGGTTAACCTTGAGCCGGAAATGACCATCAGCAAGAACGAGATGGTCAAGCTGCTGGAGGCGACCCAGTACCGTCAGGTGACGAAGATGACCCGTCCCGGCGAGTTTACGGTGCAGGCGAAAAGCATTGAGATGATCCGCCGTCCGTTTGACTTCCCGGACAGCAAAGAGGGGCAGGTGCGCGCGCGTCTGACCTTCGATGGCGATCATATCGACACCATCGAGAACATGGATAACAACCGCCAGTTCGGTTTCTTCCGTCTCGATCCGCGGCTGATCACCATGCTCTCCTCGCCAAACGGCGAGCAGCGCCTGTTTGTCGCGCGTAACGGCTTCCCGGATCTGCTGGTGGATACGCTGCTGGCGACCGAAGACCGTCACTTCTATGAGCACGATGGCGTAAGTCTGTACTCTATTGGCCGTGCGGTGCTGGCGAACCTTACCGCCGGACGGACGGTGCAGGGGGCAAGTACCCTGACCCAGCAGCTGGTGAAGAACCTGTTCCTCTCCAGCGAACGCTCCTACTGGCGTAAGGCCAACGAAGCCTATATGGCCGTGCTGATGGATGCCCGCTACAGCAAAGATCGCATTCTTGAGCTGTACATGAACGAGGTCTACCTCGGTCAGAGCGGCGACAACGAGATCCGCGGCTTCCCGCTGGCGAGCCTCTACTACTTTGGCCGCCCGGTGGAAGAGCTGAGCCTCGACCAGCAGGCGCTGCTGGTGGGCATGGTTAAGGGCGCATCCATCTACAACCCGTGGCGTAACCCGAAACTGGCGCTGGAGCGGCGTAATCTGGTGCTGCGTCTGCTGCAACAGCAGCAGGTGATCGACCAGGAGCTGTACGATATGCTCAGCGCGCGTCCGTTAGGCGTGCAGCCGCGCGGCGGCGTCATCTCCCCGCAGCCTGCGTTTATGCAGATGGTGCGTCAGGAGCTGCAGGCTAAACTGGGCGATAAAGTTAAAGATCTCTCCGGCGTGAAGATCTTCACTACCTTTGACTCCGTGGCGCAGGATGCCGCTGAGAAGGCGGCGGTGGAAGGCATTCCGGCGCTGAAAAAACAGCGTAAGCTGAGCGATCTTGAGACCGCGATGGTGGTAGTCGATCGCACCACCGGTGAGGTGCGGGCGATGGTCGGTGGCGCAGAGCCGCAGTTTGCGGGCTATAACCGCGCCATGCAGGCGCGCCGCTCGATCGGTTCTCTGGCAAAACCGGCGACCTATCTCACCGCCCTGAGCCAGCCGAACCAGTATCGTCTGAACACCTGGATCGCCGATGCCCCGATTGCCCTGCGCCAGCCGAACGGTCAGGTGTGGTCGCCGCAGAACGACGATAAGCAGTACAGTGGACAGGTGATGCTGGTGGATGCCCTGACGCGTTCCATGAACGTGCCGACGGTTAACCTCGGGATGGCGCTGGGCCTGCCTGCGGTAACGGATACCTGGCTGAAGCTGGGCGTACCGAAAGATCAGCTGCATCCGGTTCCGGCTATGCTGCTGGGGGCCCTGAACCTGACGCCAATCGAAGTGGCGCAGGCCTTCCAGACCATTGCCAGCGGCGGAAACCGTGCTCCACTTTCTGCGCTGCGTTCAGTGATTGCCGAAGACGGCACCCCGCTGTACCAGAGCTTCCCGCAGGCGGAGCGTGCTGTACCGGCGCAGGCCGCCTATATGACCCTGTGGACCATGCAGCAGGTTGTGCAGCGCGGTACCGGGCGTCAGCTGGGGGCCAAGTATCCGGGCCTGCATCTGGCGGGTAAAACCGGGACCACCAACAACAATGTCGATACCTGGTTTGCGGGCATCGACGGGCGTGAAGTGGTGATCACCTGGGTAGGACGCGACAACAACCAGCCGACGAAGCTGTATGGCGCCAGCGGGGCGATGTCGATTTATCAGCGCTATCTGGCTAACCAGTCGCCGGTTCCATTAACCCTGACGCCACCGGAAGATATCGTGGATATGGGCGTGGATGAGTCGGGCAACTTCGTCTGTGGCGGCGGGATGCGTAGCGTACCGGTCTGGACCTCGAACCCGGACTCCCTGTGCCAGGTGCCAGCGCCGCAGCCAACGGGCAACCCGTTTGAGCAGTCTTCTCCTCAGCCGCAACAGCAGCAGCCTCAACAGCAGCAGCCGCAGCAGCAGAATGAGAAGAAGGACAGCGACGGCGTCGCCGGTTGGATCAAGGATATGTTCGGCGGTAACTAATCCCCATTCCCTCTCCTGCGGGAGAGGGAATTTTCACCTCAATTCAACACCTCTTCTACAGTATCAATCCCGTTTATTAACCCTTCATATCGCATTGTTTAATTCTTATACCCTCATTCCCTGTAGGGCCGCATATCGCTTGCTATGCCGTGAATGTTTCGCATAATATGCTGCGGTCATAATAATAATTCTCGTTTACGTTATCATTCACTCTTTCATCAGAGAGATACCAATGGCGCTTTCAAAAACTGCTCAGCCAATGCAATCTTCGCTGCGTAAAATCGCAGTTGTTGTAGCCACAGCGGTTAGCGGCATGTCTGCTTACGCTCACGCTGCCGAGACCCCTAAAAAAGAAGAAACTATCACCGTCACCGCAGCGCCTGCTCCACAGGAGAGCGCATGGGGTCCAGCGGCGACCATTGCGGCTAAACACACTGCAACAGCCACTAAAACTGATACTCCGATTGAGAAAACTCCGCAGTCTATTTCCGTGGTCACGCGTGAAGAAATGGACATGAAACAGCCGGGTACGGTTAAGCAAGCTCTGGCCTATACGCCAAGTGTCTTTGCCACGCGCGGCGCGTCGACGACATACGACGTGGTTTCCATCCGTGGCTTCACTACCTCCAGTACCGTGAATACTAACCAGTACCTGGATGGAATGAAGCTGCAGGGTGATAACTATTCTGAAGCGTCCATGGATCCGTATTTCCTTGAACGTGTTGAATTGCTGCGTGGTCCAACTTCCGTCCTGTATGGCAAAAGCCATCCCGGTGGTGTGGTCAGTATGGTCAGCAAGCGCCCAACCACCGAACCGCTGAAAGAAATTCAGTTTAAGATGGGCACCGATAACCTGTGGCAAACTGGGTTTGACTTCAGTGATGCGATTGATGACAACGGCATTTGGTCATACCGCCTGACTGGCCTGGGTCGTAGTGAAAATGCGCAGCAGGAAATGGTCAAGTCGACGCGCTATGCAGTTGCGCCTTCATTCAGCTGGCGTCCTGACGATAAAACCGATTTCACTTTCCTGAGTAACTTCCAGAGCGACCCGGATGCGGGCTACTACGGCTGGCTGCCACGGGAAGGTACCGTAGTGCCTTACTATGATGCCAATGGAAACGCACACAAGCTGCCGACCGATTTCAATGAAGGGGAT
Organism: Leclercia adecarboxylata; assembly: GCF_035787115.1. Lineage (GTDB taxonomy): Bacteria > Pseudomonadota > Gammaproteobacteria > Enterobacterales > Enterobacteriaceae > Enterobacter > Enterobacter adecarboxylatus_E. The sequence goes on from NZ_JALKTL010000003.1 coordinate 595,490, forward strand.
GAAGACAACAAAATTTCCCGTCGCCAGAAAATGGTGGGTTACAGCTTCTCGCATCAATTTGACGATACCTTTACCGTGCGTCAAAACCTACGCTATACCAAAGTTAACACTCTTTACCGTTCTGTTTATGGCAACGGCTATATCGCCCCTGCGCAAATCAGCCGCGCTTATGTGCGCTCTGATGAAAATCTTAACTCGTTCACCGTTGATACGCAGTTGCAGTCCAAATTTGCGACAGGTGCAGTCGACCATACCCTGTTAACGGGTGTCGATTACCTGCGCATGCGCAACGATATTGATGCTGACTATGGCACCGCTGACCCAATCAGCATGACCAATCCGCAGCACAATGATGCGAATATCAATGTGAACTTCCCGTATGCCGTGCTTAATCGTCAGGAACAAACGGGCCTTTACGCACAAGATCAGGCTGAATGGGATAAATGGGTTCTGACACTTGGCGGACGCTATGATTTCGCCAAAACTTCAACGCTGACACGTTCCACTAACACTACGGCTGAAATCAACGACCAGGCATTCACCTGGCGTGGTGGGATCAACTACCTGTTCGACAACGGTATCACGCCGTACTTCAGCTACAGCGAATCCTTCGAGCCTATTTCCGGTGGAACGCAGGGCGGTAAACCATTTGATCCGGCGCGCGGTAAGCAATATGAAGCGGGCGTGAAATACGTACCGAAAGATCTGCCTGTTGTTGTAACGGCTGCTGTGTATCAGCTGACCAAGAACAATAACCTGACTGCCGATCCGGCAAATCCGACCAGCGGCTTTAGTGTGCAGGGCGGTGAAATTCGCTCACGTGGTTTTGAACTGGAAGCCAAAGCGGCAGTAAGTGCCAATATCGACCTGACTGCCTCCTATAGCTACACTGATGCAGAGTACACGCACGATACCTGGTATGAAGGACGACGTCCGGCAGAGGTGCCACGTAACATGGCTTCGTTGTGGGCAGATTACACCTTCCACGAAACAGCATTGAGCGGCCTGACTGTCGGTGCGGGTACCCGTTACATCGGTAATACGGTCTCCTACTATTCATCCACATCTTCAAAAGCTTACCAGTCATTTAACGTGGCAGGCTATGCGCTGGTGGATGCAACCGTGAAATACGATCTGGCACGCTTCGGACTGCCTGGTTCTTCAGTAGGCGTCAACGTTAATAACATCTTTGATCGTGAATATGTCTCCAGTTGCTATAGCGAATATGCTTGCTACTGGGGTGCTGAACGTCAGGTTGTCGCGACGGCGACCTTCCGCTTCTAATCTCTAAACTTGGGCACGTTTTTCGTGCCCTTTTCTTTACTTAAGTTGGCTGACATGCAGGAAAACAACCCGCACTCTGATACCACTTTCGCGCTTGATAGCGTCTCCTTTCGCGTTCCCGGACGCACGCTGCTGCATCCGCTTTCGCTGACCTTTCCCGCAGGCCAGGTGACCGGCCTTATCGGCCATAACGGCTCCGGAAAATCCACCTTACTGAAGATGCTGGGCCGTCATCAGCCGCCTTCAGAGGGCGATATTCTGCTGGACGGACAGCCGCTGGAGAGCTGGAACAGCAAAGCCTTTGCCCGCAAAGTCGCCTATCTGCCCCAGCAGCTGCCGCAGGCGGAAGGGATGACCGTCCGCGAGCTGGTGGCGATCGGGCGTTATCCGTGGCATGGCGCGCTGGGCCGTTTTGGCGTGGCCGACCGCGAGAAAGTGGAAGAGGCGATTACGCTGGTGGGCTTAAAGCCGCTGGCTCACCGTCTGGTGGATAGCCTCTCCGGCGGCGAGCGCCAGCGGGCGTGGATTGCCATGCTGGTTGCGCAGGACAGCCGTTGTTTACTGCTGGATGAGCCGACATCCGCTCTTGATATCGCTCATCAGGTGGACGTACTGGCGCTGGTGCATCGTTTAAGCCAGCAGCGTGGCCTGACCGTGATTGCGGTGCTGCACGACATCAACATGGCGGCGCGTTACTGCGACTATCTGGTGGCGCTGCGGGGCGGCGAGATGATCGCGCAAGGCACGCCGGACGAGCTGATGCGCAGCGAGACGCTGGAAAACATTTACGGAATTCCAATGGGTATTCTGCCGCATCCTGCCGGAGCGGCACCGGTGAGCTTTGTCTATTGATGCCTGATTTAATGATTAGCCGCCGTCGGCTGCTGACGGCCATGGCCCTGTCGCCGCTACTGTGGAAAATGGGCCCGGCCCACGCCGCTGCTGTTGATTCCGAGCGCATTGTGGCTCTGGAGTGGCTCCCCGTTGAACTGCTACTGGCGCTCGGCGTGACCCCTTACGGCGTGGCCGATATTCCCAACTACACCCTGTGGGTGAACGAGCCGCGGCTGCCGGAGTCGGTTATCGACATCGGCCTGCGTACCGAGCCTAACCTCGAACTGCTCACCCAGATGAAACCTTCATACCTGGTCTGGTCGGCAGGCTATGGCCCGTCGGAAGAGAAGCTGGCGCGGATTGCGCCAGGGCGCGGTTTCGCCTTCAGCGACGGTAAAAAGCCGCTGGCCAATGCCCGTAAATCCTTAACCGAGATGGCGCAGCTCCTGAATCTGGAAAAGGCAGCCCGCGAGCATCTCGATCATTTCGACAGCGTGATTGACAGTTACAAACCGCGCTTTGCCGGTCGCGGCGATCGTCCGCTGCTGATGGTTACACTGCTCGACGCCCGCCATATGCTGGTGTTTGGCAATAACTGCCTGTTCCAGGAAGTGCTGGATCGCTATGGCATTAAAAACGCCTGGGAAGGGGAGATGACCTTCTGGGGCAGCACTGCCGTCGGCATCGATCGTCTGGCGGCGTTTAAGGATGTGGATGTGCTGTGCTTCGATCACGGTAACGAGCGCGAAATGCAGACCTTAATGGCGACGCCGCTGTGGCAGGCGATGCCCTTTGTCCGCCAGCAGCGCGTTAAGCGCGTGCCGGCGGTGTGGTTCTACGGCGCGACGCTGTCGGCCATGCATTTTGCCCGGGTGCTCGATAACGCACTGGGAGGCCAGGCATGAGGTCACGGATTGCCCTTTTCCCGGCGCTGTTTATGGCGCTCTTGCTGGTTGTCGCGCTGGGCTTAACCTGGTGGAACCTGAACCTGGCGCTGCCGCGCGGCCAGTGGGGAGCGGCGCTGGTCGCCCCGGATATCGACAATATTCAACAGATGCTGTTCCACTACAGCCTGCTGCCACGACTGGCAATCTCACTGCTGGTGGGGGCAGGGCTTGGGCTGGTGGGCGTGCTGTTCCAGCAGGTGCTGCGTAACCCGTTGGCGGAGCCGACCACTCTTGGCGTGGCAACCGGCGCCCAGCTGGGGATGACCATCGTCACTTTGTGGGCGCTGCCGGGGGCGCTGGCACCGCAGTTTGCCGCGCTGGTGGGTGCCTGCGTAGTGGGGGCGATTGTGTTTGGCGTGGCCTGGGGTAAACGCCTCTCGCCGGTGACGCTGATCCTCGCCGGTCTGGTAGTGAGCCTGTACTGCGGGGCGGTTAATCAGCTGCTGGCGATTTTCCACCACGACCAGTTGCAGAGCATGTTCCTGTGGAGTACCGGGCCGCTGACGCAAACCGACTGGAGCATCGTCCAGCGCCTGTGGCCGCAGCTGCTGGGCGGCGTGGTGCTGACCCTGCTGCTGCTGCGCCCGCTTACTCTTATGGGGCTGGATGATGGCGTGGCGCGCAACCTCGGGCTGGCGCTGTCGCTGGCGCGGCTGGCGGCGCTGACGCTGGCGATTGTGATAAGCGCCCTGCTGGTGAACGCCGTGGGCATCATCGGCTTTATCGGCCTCTTCGCGCCGCTGCTGGCGAAAATGCTCGGGGCACGACGCTTGCTTTCCCGGCTGATGCTGGCCCCGCTGATTGGGGCACTGATCCTCTGGCTTTCCGACCAGGTGATCCTCTGGCTGACCCGGGTGTGGATGGAAGTCTCCACCGGTTCCGTAACCGCGCTGATTGGCGCGCCGCTGCTGCTGTGGCTGCTGCCGCGTCTGCGAAGCATGAGCGCCCCGGCGATGAATGCGGGCGACAAAGTGCAGGCTGAGCGCCACCACGTGGTGTGGTTTGCCCTGGCGGGCGGGGCGGTGCTGCTGCTGGCCGTGATGGCGGCGATGGCGTTTGGCCGTGATGCAGCGGGCTGGCACTGGGCGAACGGGGCGATGCTCGATGAACTGCTCCCGTGGCGCGCGCCGCGTATTTTTGCCGCCCTGATGGCCGGGGTAATGCTGGCGGTGGCGGGCTGCATTATTCAGCGGCTCACCGGCAACCCGATGGCGAGCCCGGAAGTGCTGGGGATAAGCTCCGGTGCGGCATTTGGCGTGGTGCTGATGCTCTTTTTTGTGCCGGGTAATGCCTTTGGCTGGCTGATGCCGGCGGGTAGCCTTGGCGCCGCGGCAACGCTGCTGATCATCCTGGTCTCCGCCGGGCGCGGTGGGTTCTCGCCGCACCGGATGCTGCTGGCGGGGATGGCGCTGAGTACCGCCTTCACTATGCTGCTGATGATGCTCCAGGCCAGCGGCGATCCGCGCATGGCGCAGATCCTGACCTGGATCTCCGGTTCAACCTATAACGCGACGACCGAGCAGGTGATGAGCACCGGGATGGCGATGATCGTCCTGCTGGCGTTGGTCCCGCTGTGTCGCCGTTGGCTGACGGTGCTGCCGCTGGGTGGCGATACGGCCCGTTCAGTGGGCATGGCGCTGAACAGCTCGCGAATCGGCCTGCTGCTGCTGGCGGCGGCGCTGACGGCGACCGCGACCCTGACCATCGGTCCGCTGAGTTTTATCGGGCTGATGGCGCCGCATATCACGCGGATGATGGGCTTCCGGCGGACGATGCCGCACGTTGTGATGTCGGCGTTAATCGGGGGAATACTGCTGGTGTTCGCTGACTGGTGTGGCCGGATGGTGCTGTTCCCGTATCAGATCCCGGCGGGGCTGTTATCCACCTTTATCGGCGCGCCGTACTTTATCTATCTTCTGCGTAAGCAGAGCCGGTAAAAAAGCCGGGTGGCGGCTTCGCCTTACCCGGCCTACGAGGTCAATGCAAAACGGCAACCATGGGTTGCCGTTTTTTATGTGTGCTCCCTCTCCCTGTGGGAGAGGGTTGGGGTGAGGGCATCAGGCCGCCACCCGACAAACAACATCATCAGAGCTTCGCAAACACCCGACGCGCCGCGTCGATGGTGTTGTTGATATCTTCTTCGCTGTGCGCAACTGACATAAAGCCCGCTTCAAACGCCGACGGCGCCAGGTAAACGCCTTCTTCCAGCATCAGGTGGAAGAAACGCCTGAAGCGCTCAACGTCACACTGCACCACGTCCTGATAGCAGGTCACGGTTTTGGCGCTGGTGAAAAAGATGCCGAACATACCGCCAACGTGGTTCACCACCAGTGGGATGCCCGCATCTTCCGCTGCTTCCAGCAGGCCGTTTGCCAGCTGGGTAGTGCGGTCGGTCAGGGTGGCGTGGATCCCCGGCTGGGCAACTTCGGTCAGGCAGGCAAAACCGGCCGCCATCGCAATCGGGTTACCGGAGAGGGTGCCTGCCTGGTAAACCGGACCGGTTGGCGCCAGCGCGTCCATCACCTCTTTGCGACCGCCAAAGGCGCCCACCGGCATACCGCCGCCGATGATTTTGCCCAGACAGGTCAGATCCGGCACCACGTCGTAATAGGCCTGGGCGCCCGCCAGCGCCACACGAAAACCGGTCATCACTTCGTCGATAATCAGCAGCGCGCCGAACTCGTCGCACAGCGCACGCAGGCCCGGCAGGAAATCCGGCTGCGGTGGAATGCAGTTCATATTGCCTGCCACCGGCTCGACGATAATGCAGGCGATCTCCTGCGGGTACTGTTCAAATGCGGCACGCACTGAATCGAGATCGTTATAGGTGCAGGTCAGGGTGTGCTTCGCGAAGTCCGCCGGAACGCCCGGGGAGTTCGGCTGGCCGAGGGTCAGCGCGCCGGAACCGGCTTTCACCAGCAGGCAGTCTGCATGACCGTGGTAGCAGCCTTCGAACTTGATGATTTTGTCGCGGCCGGTAAAGCCACGCGCCAGACGGATGGCGCTCATGGTCGCTTCGGTACCGGAGTTCACCATGCGCACCATATCCATAGTCGGAACCAGTTCGGTGACCAGCTCCGCCATTTTGACTTCCATCTCGGTAGGGGCACCGAAACTTAAACCGCGCTCCGCCGCCTCGATCACCGCGTTGCGAATAGCCGGGTGGTTATGCCCTAATACCATCGGGCCCCATGAGCCGACATAGTCGATATAGGCTTTGCCATCCACATCATACAGACGGGCGCCATCGGCACGTTCGATAAACAGCGGTGTACCGCCCACGCCGGTAAAGGCACGGACCGGGGAGTTAACACCGCCAGGGATAAGCTCGCGGGCAGCGCTGTACAAGGTTTCAGACTTACTCATGGCGTGGTTCCTGATTCTGGAATAAGAATTAAGCGTACTATTCTAAGTGATTCGCCCTTGCTTATGCACGTTTGCGCGCCTTAAAGGTTACATTCATTAATTAAAATGGCGCGACGCTGGCGGCCCGGCCCTTTAAAATGGCGGCCTGCTATTTGTCATACCTATAAATGATCATGCGATGAAAACTGATACTCCCTCTTTTGAAATGCAGCAATACGCGCGGATGCGGCGTCGGGTCAAAATCCGTCACCTCCTCAACCGGGATAAAACGCCGCTGGCGATCCTGCTGCTGGCAGCCCTGGTCGGTACGCTGGCCGGGCTGGTTGGCGTGGCCTTTGAGCGAGCCGTCAATGCGGTGATGTACTGGCGCATCGGTACTCTGGCGGGCTGGGCCGATCAGCCCTATGTGATCTGGCCGATGGCCTTTATTTTCTCTGCCCTGCTGGCGATGGTGGGGTACTTCCTGGTGCGAAAATATGCCCCGGAAGCGGGTGGGTCGGGCATTCCGGAAATCGAAGGGGCGCTGGAAGAGCTGCGACCGGTACGCTGGTGGCGCGTCTTGCCGGTGAAATTTATCGGCGGTATGGGCACGCTGGGGGCGGGGATGGTGCTGGGCCGTGAAGGGCCGACGGTGCAGCTCGGCGGCAATATCGGCCGTATGGTCGTCGATCTCTTCCGGCTGCGCAGCGGCGAAGCGCGTCATACGCTGCTGGCGACGGGGGCGGCGGCGGGTCTGTCTGCTGCGTTTAACGCGCCGCTGGCCGGTATCCTGTTTATCATCGAAGAGATGCGTCCGCAGTTTCGCTACAACCTTATCTCCATCAAAGCCGTCTTTACCGGCGTGATCATGTCGAGCATTGTCTATCGCCTGTGCAATGGGGAGGGAGCCGTGATTGAGGTCGGCAAGCTGTCCAGTGCGCCGGTCAATACCCTCTGGCTGTATCTGATCCTCGGCATGATTTTTGGCATCGTCGGCCCGCTGTTTAACGCGCTGGTGCTGCGTACTCAGGATCTGTTCCAGCGTATTCACGGCGGAAACATTACGAAATGGGTGCTGGTGGGCGGCCTGATTGGCGGGATGTGCGGTGTGCTGGGGATGATCATGCCAGAAATCTCAGGCGGCGGGTTTGCACTAATCCCCATTGCCGCCGCCGGGAACTACAGCGTGGGCCTGCTGCTGCTGTTCTTTATCGTGCGCACGGCCACGACGCTACTCTGTTTCTCTTCCGGCGCGCCGGGCGGAATTTTCGCTCCGATGCTGGCGTTGGGCACGCTGCTGGGATCGGCATTTGGTATGGCGGCGGCGGCTGGTTTCCCGGCGTATCAGCTTGACGCAGGCACTTTTGCCATCGCGGGAATGGGGGCGCTGCTGGCGGCCTCAGTGCGCGCGCCGCTGACCGGCATTGTGCTGGTGCTGGAGATGACCGACAATTACCAGCTCATTTTGCCAATGATCATTACCTGCCTTGGGGCCACACTATTGGCCCAGTTCCTTGGCGGGAAACCGCTATACTCCACCATTCTTGCCCGTACCCTGGCGAAGCAGAATACTTGAATGAATTACCAGGGTATTAGATAATGACAACAAGAATTGGGTGTTTTTTACCCACCAGAAGTATTCATGGGAGCATAAGATGAGTGATGACGTAGCGCTGCCGTTGCAGTTTACCGAAGCAGCAGCCAAAAAAGTAAAAGACCTGATTTCCGATGAAGACAATCCGGAGCTGAAATTACGTGTATACATTACCGGCGGCGGCTGCAGCGGCTTCCAGTATGGATTCACCTTTGACGATCAGGTTAATGATGGCGACATGACCATCGAGAAGCAGGGCGTCGCGCTGGTCGTTGACCCGATGAGCCTGCAGTACCTGGTCGGTGGCTCCGTTGACTACACCGAAGGTCTGGAAGGTTCGCGCTTTGTGGTAACCAACCCGAACGCGACAAGCACCTGTGGGTGTGGTTCTTCGTTCAGCATCTAAAATTGTGCGGCGATAAACAAACGAAAAACGGTAACCTTCAGGTTACCGTTTTTGTTTTATGAACGCCCGTTATCATCCAGTGCGAAGGTCGGCAGTTTCAGGTGCCAGCGGATTGCCGCCAGCCTGATCCCCAGCGTCACCACCATCCCGAGCATTGCCGCCTGCTCCAGCGGAACATGAAAAGTGTACCAGGCCGTGGCATGGACGATCCCACCCAGAATACAGGCTGTGGCGTAGATTTCCGTTCGCAGGATCATTGGCACTTCACGCGCCAGAATATCGCGGATAATTCCGCCGCCCACGCCGGTGACTACCCCCATACAGATCGCCACCATCGGGCCGGTTCCAGCCATAAACGCCTTGTTGACCCCAATGCCGACAAACACCGCGAGGCCGACGGCATCCAGCACCGGCAGCAGCCATTTCGGCAGGCGGCGCGGCTGGCGAACGAGGATAATGGTTAACAGACAGGTGACCATCGCCACCACCAGGTCGGTGGGATCTTTGACCCAGAACACCGGACCATGATCGAGCGCCATATCGCGGATGGTGCCGCCGCCAACGGCGGTGACCACGCCTAACACCAGGACGCCAAATGGATCCATACGTAATTTACCGGCCAGCAGAACGCCGGAAATCGCAAAAACGGCTGTGCCAAGAATATCCAGCCAGTAAACGAGCATCGTCATCCTCGAGAAAATTAATGGCTCTGTGACAGCGCAGAGCAGAGTTGTTTTGCGGCGAGGATAATACGCGGGCTCGCGCGCTCAAACCAGTCACTCTTAAGGGCAATTACCGGTATTTTTAACTGACTTTGCCAGTACTGCTCTGTCTTCGGGATATCTCCTGCGGAACCCGCCACTACTATCGCCTGCGGCTGACGCGCCAGCACCTGCTCGCGGCTCACCTGGGGCCAGGGCACCCGACTGCCAGCGAAGATATTCTCACCGCCACAAAGCTCTACCACCTGATGCTGCAGGGAGCTCTTGCTGGTCGTAAACAGGGGTTGTTGACCAAACTGGATAAATACCCGCTTTTTCGGCATCGCGCCGTAGGTAGCCTTCAGGGCTGCCAGATCGGCCAGCATCTGCTGCGAGGCCTGTTGCGCCTGTTCCGGCGTCGGGCTCCAGGGGGCCAGATCGCGAAGGGCCTTAGCAATCTGCTCAATACTGGTGGCATCGATCCACTGCACTTTTATCCCGAGCGAAGAGAGCTGGTTTACCTGACGTTCTGCATTCCCGCCGCGCCAGGCCAGCACCAGATCGGGCTTAAGCGCAACGATGCGTTCAACGTTCATGCCTTGCCAGGTGGCGACCTGTTCAATTTTAGCTGCTGCGGGGGGATAGTCGGAATAACTGCTGACCCCGACGGGGGTAATTCCGGCCGCAAACGCCAGTTCGGTATTTGCCGGGGAAAGGGTGATAACACGCGGCGCAGCCAGAAGCCACGCCGGTGTCAGCAGAAACAGCGCAAGAAGCGCTCTGACGAGCGGCTTAGCCACGCGCCAGTTTCTGTACCAGCGTCTCAACCATGAGGCTGGACTGTTTGGCGGCAACCACGAGGAACTCGTCGAAACTCAGGTGAGATTGCTGATCGGCCACGTCGGAGATGGCGCGAACCACCACGAACGGCACGCTGAAGTTATGGCAAACGTGGGCGATGGCGGTCGCTTCCATCTCCACAGCAATCGCCTGCGGGAAGTTGTGACGGATTTTCGCCAGGCTCACGGAGCCGTTGATAAAGGCATCGCCACTGACAATCAGGCCGCGCACGGCGTTGAGGTTCAGTTCTTCGATGCAGCTTTGTGCGGCGGCAACCAGTTTTTCATCGGCCTTAAAGCCTGCCGGGCAGCCCGGAAGCTGGCCGTACTCGTAACCAAAGGCGGTCACATCGGCGTCGTGGTAGCGCGCTTCGTCAGAGACCACAATGTCACCCACTTTCAGGGTTGGCGCGAGGCCGCCCGCAGAGCCAGTGTTGATGATCACATCTGGCTTGCAGCGCTCGAGCAGCAGGGTGGCACCCAGCGCGGCGGAGACCTTACCGATACCCGATTTCAGCAGAGCAATTTCAGTACCGTTCAGCGTGCCGGTGTAGATCTCGCACCCGCCCAGAGAGAGGCTCTGACGGTTCTCAATTTTGTCACGCAGCAGCGTAACTTCTTCTTCCATTGCTCCAATAATACCGATTTTCATAGATTTACTCGCGATGTGCCTTGTTAAGATGCATAGTCTATCATGCGCTTCAGGGGAAACGCATTCTCACGCGGGGGAGCACATGGCACCAATCGATTTTCGCACCAAAATTAACTGGCATCGTCGCTACCGCTCCCCACAGGGGAACAAGAGCGAACATGAGATCCTGCGGATCTTCGAAAGCGACCGCGGACGCATCATTAACTCACCGGCGATCCGTCGGTTGCAGCAAAAAACGCAGGTCTTCCCACTCGAACGCAACGCGGCCGTGCGCACCCGGCTCACCCACTCGCTGGAGGTTCAGCAGGTTGGCCGCTATATCGCGAAAGAGATCTTAAGCCGGCTTAAAGAGCAGCGGCTGCTGGCAACCTACGGGCTGGATGAGCTGACGGGGCCGTTCGAAAGCATCGTTGAGATGGCGTGCCTGATGCACGATATTGGTAATCCTCCCTTTGGTCATTTTGGTGAAGCGGCGATCAATGACTGGTTCCGCCAGCGCCTGTTTCCCTCTGATGCGGCAAGCCAGCCGCTGAGCGACGATCGTTGCCTGGTGCAGGATCTGCGGCTGCGTGAAGGCGAAGAAGTGCTGAACGCGCTACGGCGTAAGGTGCGCCAGGATCTGTGTCATTTTGAGGGCAACGCCCAGGGCATCCGGCTTGTGCACTCCCTGATGCGCATGAACCTTACCTGGGCGCAGGTCGGCTGTATTCTGAAATATACTCGTCCAGCCTGGTGGCAGGGCGATCCTCCCGCAACGCACAATTATTTAATGAAAAAGCCGGGGTATTATTTCTCTGAAGAGACCTATATAGAGCGACTCCGTCAGGAACTCTCCCTTCCGCAGTATGGTCGTTTTCCATTAACCTGGATTATGGAAGCGGCAGACGATATCTCCTATTGCGTCGCCGACCTGGAAGACGCGGTTGAAAAAAAAATATTCAGCGTTGAGGGGCTTTATCAGCATCTTTATGATGCCTGGGGTAACCATGAAAAAGGTTCGTTGTTTTCGCAGGTTGTTGAAAACGCCTGGGAGAAATCGCGCTCCAACTCCCTCAGCCGCAGCACTGAAGATCAGTTCTTTATGTATTTACGCGTCAATACCCTTAATAAACTGGTGCCCTATGCGGCTGAGCGTTTTATAGACAATATTGAGGAAATTTACCGCGGCGAATTTAACCATGCGCTGCTGGAGGATGACAGTGACTTCAGTCAACTGCTTGAGCTATATAAGAATGTTGCGATGCGACATGTGTTCAGCCATCCCGAGGTCGAGCAGCTGGAATTACAAGGCTATCGCGTGATAACCGGCCTGCTGGAGATCTATCGTCCATTGCTGCAATTATCCGTAGACGAGTTTAGCGAGCTGGTAGAAAAGGAGCGGGTACGCCGTTTTCCGATTGAATCCCGACTATTTCATAAACTTTCGACGCGCCATCGGCTGGCATATGTGGAATCAATCAGTAAATTAGAAAGGCAGCATGCGGACTGGCCGGTACTGGAGTTTTATTATCGCTGCCGCCTGATCCAGGACTATATTAGCGGAATGACGGACTTGTATGCATGGGATGAATACCGCAAGCTGATGGCGGTGGAATAAGCGTGAGTTTTGTAAAGATGGACAATAAATTTTTACTTTTTCCAGAAACTTAATACCGGAACTAAGCGCGGCAAAACGAATCTGATATACACAGCAATTGTGCGTGACCTGTAAATCGAGATTAAGAAACATGAAAAAAACCACTTTAGCAATGAGTGCACTGGCTCTGAGTTTAGGATTAGCGCTGTCTCCTCTGTCTGCCAGCGCAGCGGAGACCGTATCGTCGGCAGCCACTGCACAGCAGATGCCAAGCCTGGCGCCGATGCTGGAAAAAGTGATGCCATCGGTGGTCAGTATCAATGTCGAGGGCAGCACGACCGTTAACACCCCACGCATGCCGCGTAATTTCCAGCAGTTCTTCGGCGATAACTCGCCGTTCTGCCAGGAGGGTTCACCGTTCCAGAGCTCGCCATTCTGTCAGGGCGATAGCGTCGGCAACGGCGGCGGCCAGCAGCAGAAGTTTATGGCGCTGGGTTCAGGCGTTATTATTGATGCGGCCAAAGGCTACGTCGTGACTAACAATCACGTGGTAGATAATGCCAGCAGCATTAAGGTTCAGCTGAGCGACGGGCGTAAGCTCGACGCCAAAATGGTCGGGAAAGATCCACGCTCTGATATCGCCCTGATTCAGATTCAGGATCCAAAAAACCTGACCGCGATTAAGCTGGCTGACTCTGACGCGCTGCGCGTAGGGGATTACACCGTGGCTATCGGTAACCCGTTCGGTCTGGGTGAAACGGTCACTTCCGGTATTGTTTCAGCCCTCGGCCGTAGCGGTCTGAACGCGGAAAATTACGAAAACTTTATTCAGACAGATGCAGCGATTAACCGCGGTAACTCTGGTGGCGCACTGGTCAACCTGAACGGTGAGCTGATCGGGATTAACACTGCGATCCTTGCGCCAGACGGCGGCAATATCGGCATCGGCTTTGCCATCCCAAGCAACATGGTGAAAAATCTGACGTCACAGATGGTTGAGTTTGGCCAGGTTAAACGTGGTGAGCTGGGGATCCTGGGCACCGAGCTCAACTCCGAGCTGGCAAAAGCCATGAAGGTTGACGCCCAGCGCGGCGCCTTTGTCAGCCAGGTGATGCCAAACTCCTCAGCGGCGAAGGCGGGGATCAAGGCCGGTGACGTGATCACTACCCTGAACGGCAAACCGGTGAGCAGCTTCGCGGCACTGCGTGCACAAGTAGGCTCTATGCCGGTTGGCAGTAAAGTGACGCTGGGCCTGCTGCGTGAAGGTAAACCGGTGACCGTAAATCTGGAACTGCAGCAGAGCAGCCAGAATCAGGTTGACGCTGGTACGATCTTCAGCGGCATCGAAGGTGCGGATATGAGTAACAAAGGGCAGGATAAAGGCGTGTCGGTAGATAACGTCAAAGCCAACAGCCCGGCTGCCCGTATCGGCCTGAAGAAAGGGGATGTAATTATCGGTGCTAACCAGCAGCCGGTTAAGAACATCGCTGAACTGCGCAAAATTCTCGACAGCAAACCGTCGGTACTGGCGCTGAACATCCAGCGTGGCGACACCTCCCTTTATCTGCTGATGCAGTAACCCGTTCAGCCCCTGTTTCTGCCTGGAAACAGGGGCTTTTTCCTTCCTTTCTGTGAACCCTTCCACAAGTCCATACTTCTCCCCCTGAGTTTGTGCATTCGCACAATGCAGCACGAATTATTCTTCCTTATGCTTGAGCTCTGCTCAGAGGAGGGCGACATGGCTGGCTGGCATCTTGATACCAAAATGGCGCAGGATATCGTGGCGCGAACAATGCGCATCATCGACACCAATATCAACGTGATGGACGCTCGCGGACGGATCATTGGCAGTGGCGATCGCGAACGTATTGGGGAATTGCACGAAGGTGCGCTGCTGGTGCTCTCTCAGGGGCGCGTGGTAGATATTGATGACGCGGTGGCGCGGCATCTTCACGGCGTTCGTCAGGGGATCAACCTGCCGCTGCGTCTGGAGGGCGAAATTGTCGGCGTTATCGGTCTGACCGGCGAGCCGGAGTCATTGCGCAAATACGGTGAGCTGGTCTGTATGACAGCGGAGATGATGCTGGAGCAATCCCGCCTGATGCATCTGCTGGCGCAGGATAGTCGTCTGCGTGAAGAGCTGGTCATGAACCTGATCCAGGCGGAAGAGCATACCCCGGCGCTCACGGAGTGGGCGCAACGTCTGGGCATTGATCTCAACCAGCCCCGTGTCGTGGCGGTGATCGAGGTCGACAGCGGCCAGCTGGGGGTCGACAGCGCCATGGTGGAGCTGCAGCAGCTGCAAAATGCGCTGGCGACGCCGGAGCGCAACAACCTGGTGGCGATCGTCTCGTTAACCGAGATGGTAGTGCTGAAACCGGCGTTAAATCAGTTTGGTCGCTGGGATGCGGAAGATCATCGTCGGCGCGTGGAACAGCTGATTGCGCGGATGAAAGAGAACGGGCAACTGCGTTTTCGGGTGGCATTAGGTAACTACTTTACCGGCCCGGGCAGCATTGCCCGCTCCTGGCGTACGGCCCGTACGACCATGATGGTGGGTAAACAGCGTATGCCGGAAAATCGCAGCTATTTTTACCAGGACTTGATGCTGCCGGTGCTGCTGGACAGCCTGCGTGGCGGCTGGCAGGCCAACGAGCTGGCGCGTCCGCTGGTGCGTCTGAAGGCGATGGACAACAACGGCCTGCTGCGGCGTACGTTGCAGGCCTGGTTCCGCCATAATGTTCAGCCGCTGGCCACGTCGAAAGCGCTCTTCATCCACCGTAATACGCTGGAGTACCGCCTGAACCGTATTTCGGAGTTAACGGGACTGGATCTGGGGAATTTTGACGACCGACTATTACTGTATGTGGCGCTGCAGTTAGACGAGCAGCGGTAATTTTTGCCCGGTGGCGCTGCGCTTACCGGGCTTACGGTTTGGTAGGCCGGGTAAGGCGAAGCCACCACCCGGCACACAGCGGCTTATTTATTACGGGTCAGCTTCTCAAGATCCGCTTCGATTTCCGTGATCTTGTGGGCAACCACGCTTTCCAGATGGCGCAGGTCATCAAGGATCTTACGCTTCAGATCCACTTCAGTACGATCGCGCTGACAAATCTGATCCAGCTCATCAATCACATAACGCAGATTTGGGCTGATCTCCTGTACCTCTTTGTACCCCTGGCCGATGCCGTCGGCTACGACAGTTTTACGCTGGCGCGGATACTTAAACTTTACGCTCTTGGCGAAGAACTCGCCTTTATCCTTGTGGAAATAGATTTTCAGGATATCGTTATTGGCTTCCTGACGGAGGCTGTAACGGTCAATTTCATCAGGATTAGTAATGCCCAGACTTTTCAGATTATCGTACATAGCGGTACCCTTGATCTCAACATAACCCATGAATAATTCACGAAAAAATCTATTTTCGCCACCCTCAGATACAAAAAAAGCGGGGTTGCCCCCGCTTTTTGTTATACCCGATTAATCGATGGTTCGCAGCAGTTCGTTGATACCAACTTTGCCGCGGGTTTTCGCATCGACTTTTTTAACGATAACCGCACAGTACAGGCTGTATTTGCCATCTTTAGAAGGCAGGTTACCGGATACCACCACGGAGCCCGCCGGAACGCGACCGTAATGTACTTCACCGGTTTCACGATCGTAAATACGGGTGCTCTGGCCGATGTACACGCCCATGGAGATCACGGAACCTTCTTCTACAATCACGCCTTCAACCACTTCGGAGCGTGCGCCGATGAAGCAGTTGTCTTCGATGATAGTTGGGTTCGCCTGCAGTGGCTCAAGAACGCCACCGATACCCACGCCGCCAGAGAGGTGAACGTTTTTACCGATCTGCGCACAGGAGCCAACGGTCGCCCAGGTATCCACCATAGTGCCTTCGTCAACATAAGCACCAATGTTGACGTAAGAGGGCATCAGCACAGTATTACGGGCAATAAATGCACCCTGACGAACGGCTGCCGGTGGCACCACGCGGAAACCTTCTTTCTGGAAACGCGCTTCGTCGTAATCCGCGAATTTCATCGGTACTTTATCGAAGTAGCGGCTTTCCGCACCGTCGATAACCTGGTTATCGTTAATACGGAAAGAGAGCAGTACCGCTTTCTTCAGCCACTGGTGAGTGACCCACTGACCGTCGATCTTTTCGGCTACACGCAGCGCGCCGGAATCAAGCAGAGAGATAACCTGATTTACCGCCTCACGGGTCACGGTATCCACATTTGCCGGAGTGATTTCGGCGCGACGCTCAAAAGCGGACTCAATAACGTTCTGTAACTGCTGCATAGTTCAACTCTTTCCAGGTAAAAAAAACATCACCCTTTATCGTTTGGATTGAGGGCTGCTGTCAACCGTTGTTGCACTTCCTGTTGCAGGGCATTATTAAGCCCACGACGGTCGGCGGTGGCGATTATAAATAAATCTTCTACTCGCTCGCCAATGGTTGTAATTCTGGCGCCATGCAGCGAAATTCCCAGATCGGCAAAAACCTGCCCGACCCGGGCGAGCAGCCCCGGCTGGTCAAGCGCGATCAGCTCCAGGAACGACTTACGGTCGGTATGGGTGGGCAGGAAATTGACCTCGGTATCGACGGTAAAGGCGCGCAGTTTTGCTGGTTGCCGACGCGGCTGTGGCGGCTGCCAGCTGCGCTGGGTAATCGCCTGCTCCAGACCGTAGCGAATGGGTTCATGACGGTCTGCCGACAGCGGACTGCCGTCCGGCTCCAGAACAATAAAGGTATCCATCGCCATGCCGTCGCGGGTGGTGAAAATCTGCGCGTCGTGAACGCTGAGATTACGTCTGTCGAGTTCCGCACAAACCGCCGCGAACAGGTAGGGGCGGTCGGGGCTCCAGATAAAGATCTCCGTTCCGCCACGGGTCGCCTGCGGGCTTAGCAGGATCAACGGCTTCGTCAGATCGTGCTTTAGCAGATGGCGCGCATGCCAGGCCAGCTGGTTTGGACTGTGGCGCACAAAATAGTTGGCGCGACAGCGGGCCCAAATCAGATGCAGCGACGCTTCGCTGATATTTTCCATCCGCAACAGCGCCAGCGCCTGCATCTGGTGATGGCGCACGCGTTCGCGCATATCCGGCGTATTCTGCATCCCGCGACGCAGCTGTTTTTCGGTAGCGAAATAGAGTTCGCGCAGCAGGCTTTGCTTCCAGCTGTTCCACAGCGTTTCGTTAGTGGCGCAGATGTCAGCGACCGTCAGGCAGACCAGAAAACGCAGGCGATTTTCCGTCTGCACCTCTTCGGCAAACTGTTTGATCACCTCGGGATCCTGAATATCGCGGCGCTGGGCGGTCACAGACATCAGCAGATGGTGACGAACCAGCCAGGCGACCAGCTGGGTTTCCCGCGAATTAAGTCCGTGAAGCTCGGCGAACTTCAGCACGTCTTCCGCGCCCAGTATCGAGTGGTCGCCGCCGCGCCCTTTGGCAATATCGTGAAACAGTGCGGCAATCAGGATCAGCTCCGGGTTGGTAAGGCGCGGCCAGAGTTCAACGCAGAGCGGGTGACGGCTTCGCACCTCCTCTCTGGCGAAGCTCTCCAGTTTCAGCATTACGCGGATGGTGTGTTCATCGACGGTGTAGGCATGAAACAGATCAAACTGCATCTGGCCGACAATATGCGACCACTGCGGCATATAGGCCCAGAGCACGCTGTGACGATGCATCGGCAGCAGCCCACGGCTTACCGCGCCCGGATGACGTAACATACTCAGAAACAGCGAGCGCGCCTCCGGGATGTAACACAGCGGCTGCTTGAGATGACGACGGGCATGGCGCAGATGGCGCAGTGTCGTAGAGTAGATCCCGGTAATGTTGCTGTTACGTACCATGGTATAGAACATCCGCAGGATCGCTTCCGGCTTACGGATAAACAGCGTCTCGTCGCGCAGGTCGATCAGCGGGCCGCGCAGCTGGAATTCATCATCGATCGGACGCGGTTTCTCATCGGCAGTCAGGGCGAGGATTGCCTCATCAAACAGCTGCAATAGCATCTGGTTGAGTTCACCTACGCGGCGGGTGACGCGGAAGAAATCTTTCATCATCTGCTCAACCGGCTCGTTGCCTTCGCCGCTGTAGTGCAGGCGCTGGGCAACGCTCAGCTGACGATCGAACAGCAGACGGTTGTCGTAGCGGGTGACTTCCAGGTGCAGCGCAAAACGAATACGCCACAGCAGATGTAAACACTCGTTCAGCTCGGTACGTTCCGCTTCGGTGAGAAATCCAAAGCCAACCATCTCATCGAGCGAGGTGGCGCCAAAATGGCGGCGGGCCACCCACTGCAGGGTATGGATATCGCGCAGGCCGCCGGGGCTGCTTTTGATATCGGGTTCCAGGTTGTAACTGGTACCGTGGTAGCGCTGATGACGCACCTGCTGTTCATCGACTTTGGCGGCGAAGAATTTCTCCGATGGCCAGAATCCCTCGCTGAAAATATGCTTTTGCAGCTCAAGAAACAGCGCTACATCGCCAATCAGCAGCCGCGATTCAATCAGGTTGGTGGCGACCGTGAGATCGGATAACCCCTCTAACAGGCACTCTTCCAGCGTGCGCACGCTGTGGCCGACCTCCAGCTTGACGTCCCACAGCAGGGTCAGCAGTTCGCCCACTTTTTGCGCCTGTTCATCAGGCAGCTTTCTGCGGCTCAGAATCAGCAGGTCGATATCCGAAAGCGGATGCAGCTCGCCACGACCATAGCCGCCGACGGCCACCAGCGCGACATCGCCCAACTGACCAAAGCCGTAATCAATCCATAAACGCTGCAGGAGCTGATCGATGAATTCTGTACGCGCCTCAATCAGCGCTTCGGCGGAGATCCCGCTGTCAAAGGCGTTCCCCAGCCAGCGCTGGAAAGTGTCAATATGCGCTTTGATACCCGCGCACGTCAGCTCGGCCGTTGGCCAGACGCCTGGGTTATCCGGCTGACCAGGAAGGGTGGGGAGTGCCGTATTGGCATACTGTTCGGGTAAAAGGTTACTCATTGCGCGCCACCCATAAGAAAAAACGATAGCCATTAAAAAAGCCGGCATTTGCCGGCTTCTTATCATGCGTCTTGCGAAAGTATCGCCGGGATGGTGTCATCCTTGCGTAACGTCAGAATTTCGCAGCCGTTGTCTGTCACCACAATAGTATGCTCGTACTGGGCAGACAAGCTCCGGTCTTTGGTTTTCACCGTCCAGCCATCTTTCATGGTACGGATGCGGTAATCGCCAGAGTTGACCATCGGCTCGATGGTGAAGGTCATGCCCGCCTGCAGCACCACGCCGCCGTCATCGGCATCATAGTGCAGAACCTGCGGTTCTTCGTGGAAAACGCGACCAATACCGTGACCGCAGTATTCACGCACCACAGAGAAACCCTGTGCTTCAACAAATTTCTGAATCGCCGCACCGAGGGTACGCAGGCGAATGCCGGGTTTTACCATCTTCAGTGCCAGGTAGAGACTCTCCTGGGTCACTTTACACAGGCGTTCACCCAGAATGGTGGGTTTGCCGACGATAAACATCTTAGAGGTGTCGCCGTGGTATTCATCTTTAATGACAGTGACGTCGATGTTGACGATGTCGCCATCTTTCAGCAGTTTTTCGTCATCCGGAATGCCGTGGCAGACCACTTCATTAATAGAAATACAGACGGATTTCGGGAAGCCGTGATAGCCGAGGCAGGCGGAGACCGCGTGCTGCTCGTTGACGATATAGTCGTTGCAGATACGGTCCAGTTCACCGGTGCTGACGCCCGGCTTAACGAAGGGTTCGATCATTTCCAGCACTTCTGCGGCCAGACGACCGGCGACGCGCATCTTTTCAATTTCTTCAGGTGTCTTAATAGAGATAGCCATGTAATCTGTCCATCAGTGTCGTTTTTTTCGACAATACTAGTCTAAGTGTTGTCAATGGTATCAGTCTGGCGCACATGCTGCCAAATTGAGATTCCTTTACCGCACACACCGCCAACAATTGTTGGTTTCAGGTAGCGTTTTGTGGTATAAAGCGCGCCGGACTTCCGATCCATTTCAGATACACAGGATGGACGGGAGCGACAAATCTCACTTTGTGTAACAACACACACGTATCGGCACATATTCCGGGGTGCCCTTTGGGGTCGGTAATATGGGATACGTGGAGGCATAACCCCAACTTTTAAATAGAGGTTTTAAAACATGGCAACTGTTTCCATGCGCGACATGCTCAAGGCTGGTGTTCACTTCGGTCACCAGACCCGTTACTGGAACCCGAAAATGAAGCCTTTCATCTTCGGCGCACGTAACAAAGTTCACATCATCAACCTTGAGAAAACTGTACCAATGTTCAACGAAGCCCTGGCTGAGCTGAACAAGATCTCTTCCCGTAAAGGTAAGATTCTGTTCGTTGGTACTAAGCGCGCTGCAAGCGAAGCTGTGAAAGAAGCTGCTAACAGCTGCGACCAGTTCTTCGTGAACCATCGCTGGCTGGGCGGTATGCTGACTAACTGGAAAACCGTTCGTCAGTCCATCAAGCGCCTGAAAGATCTGGAAACCCAGTCTCAGGACGGTACTTTCGAAAAGCTGACCAAAAAAGAAGCGCTGATGCGCACTCGTGAGCTGGACAAGCTGGAAAACAGCCTGGGCGGTATCAAAGACATGGGCGGCCTGCCGGACGCACTGTTCGTAATCGATGCTGACCACGAGCACATCGCAATCAAAGAAGCTAACAACCTGGGTATCCCAGTATTCGCAATCGTTGATACCAACTCCGATCCGGACGGTGTTGACTTCGTTATCCCGGGTAACGACGATGCAATCCGTGCTGTTAGCCTGTACCTGAGCGCTGTAGCTACTACCGTTCGTGAAGGCCGTTCCCAGGATCTGGCTTCTCAGGCGGAAGAAAGCTTCGTAGAAGCTGAATAATAAGGTTCTACCCCTTATTAGTACCGTGTATGAATAGGGGCCCATTACCGGCCCCTTTTTTCAATTTATACTGTTTGGCCGCAGGCCGGGCAGTTCACATCTCCCGAGGATTTTAGAATGGCTGAAATTACCGCATCCCTGGTAAAAGAGCTGCGTGAACGTACTAGCGCAGGCATGATGGAGTGTAAGAAAGCGCTGGTTGAAGCAAATGGCGACATCGAGCTGGCTATCGAAAACATGCGTAAATCCGGTGCGATCAAAGCAGCTAAAAAAGCAGGCAACGTTGCTGCTGATGGCGTGATCAAAACCAAAATCGAAGGCAACTTCGGCGTGATTCTGGAAGTTAACTGCCAGACTGACTTCGTTGCTAAAGATGCTGGTTTCCAGGCATTTGCTGACAAAGTACTGGACGCAGCTGTAGCGGGTAAAGTGACTGACGTTGAAGTTCTGAAAGCACAGTTCGAAGAAGAGCGCGTTGCGCTGGTAGCGAAAATCGGTGAGAACATCAACATCCGCCGTGTTGCTATCCTCGAAGGCGACGTACTGAACAGCTACCAGCACGGTGCACGTATCGGTGTTCTGGTTGCGGCTAAAGGCGCTGACGAAGAGCTGGTTAAACAGCTGGCAATGCACGTTGCTGCAAGCAAGCCAGAATTCGTTAAGCCAGAAGACGTCTCTGCTGAAGTGGTAGAAAAAGAGTACCAGGTTCAGCTGGACATCGCCATGCAGTCCGGCAAGCCAAAAGAAATCGCAGAGAAAATGGTTGAAGGCCGCATGAAGAAATTCACCGGCGAAGTTTCTCTGACTGGCCAGCCATTCGTTATGGATCCAAGCAAATCTGTTGCGCAGCTGCTGAAAGAGCACAACGCTGACGTAACTGGCTTCATCCGCTTCGAAGTGGGCGAAGGCATCGAGAAAGTTGAGACTGACTTCGCAGCAGAAGTTGCTGCAATGTCCAAGCAGTCTTAATCAGCGAAAAGAAGCCGCCTGAGGGCGGCTTCTTTTTGTGTACGTCTGTGTAATTCAGCCAGATGCCTATAGTGTCTGTGTTGAGATGCGATATATCATGTCGCCGGAATTAACCCCATCTTAATCGTTGACAGTCCCAGGAAAGAAATATGGCTACCAATGCAAAA
Source organism: Leclercia adecarboxylata (assembly GCF_035787115.1). GTDB lineage: Bacteria > Pseudomonadota > Gammaproteobacteria > Enterobacterales > Enterobacteriaceae > Enterobacter > Enterobacter adecarboxylatus_E. The sequence continues at coordinate 617,718 of NZ_JALKTL010000003.1, forward strand.
CCCGTTTACAAACGCATTCTGCTTAAGCTGAGTGGCGAAGCGCTGCAGGGGTCGGAAGGCTTCGGTATCGACGCAAGCATTCTTGACCGCATGGCGCAGGAGATCAAAGAACTGGTTGAACTGGGCATCCAGGTTGGCGTAGTCATTGGCGGTGGTAACCTTTTCCGTGGCGCAGGTCTGGCAAAAGCCGGTATGAATCGCGTTGTGGGCGATCACATGGGTATGCTGGCAACGGTCATGAATGGCCTGGCAATGCGTGATGCCCTGCACCGTGCCTATGTGAATGCGCGCCTGATGTCCGCTATTCCGCTGAATGGCGTATGTGATAACTACAGCTGGGCAGAAGCGATTAGCCTGCTGCGCAATAACCGCGTGGTGATCCTCTCCGCCGGTACGGGCAACCCGTTCTTTACTACCGATTCCGCAGCCTGCCTGCGCGGTATCGAAATCGAAGCCGATGTGGTGCTGAAAGCCACCAAAGTGGACGGCGTGTTTACTGCCGATCCGGCAAAAGATCCTGCTGCAACCATGTACGATCAGCTGACCTATAGCGAAGTACTGGATAAAGAGCTGAAAGTTATGGATCTTGCCGCCTTCACGCTGGCTCGTGACCACAAACTGCCGATTCGTGTCTTTAATATGAATAAGCCTGGCGCACTGCGTCGCGTTGTAATGGGCGAAAAAGAAGGCACTTTGATCACGGAATAATTTCCGTCGACGATAAATACAGGTAAGATTCCGCTCTACTTTCTATGGGTTTCTTACCTGGACACGCCCCGGGCGTTGTCATGAATTAAACGGGACTATACTTAGCACATCTTTTAACGGTGGTGCTGGCGGATAGTCTGCCTGAGACAAGTTTTCAAGGATTCGTAACGTGATTAACGACATCAGAAAAGATGCTGAAGTACGCATGGATAAATGCGTCGAAGCGTTCAAAAATCAAATCAGCAAAATTCGTACAGGCCGTGCTTCCCCAAGCCTGCTGGATGGCATCGTGGTGGAATACTACGGCACGCCGACTCCACTGCGTCAGCTGGCTAACGTGACGGTTGAAGACACCCGTACGCTGAAAATCAACGTCTTTGACCGCTCGATGGGCCCGGCCGTTGAGAAAGCGATCATGGCGTCCGATCTGGGTCTGAACCCAAGCTCAGCAGGGACCGATATTCGCGTTCCGCTGCCACCGCTGACCGAAGAGCGTCGTAAAGACCTGATCAAAGTGGTTCGTGGCGAAGCCGAGCAGGGCCGTGTTTCTGTTCGTAACGTCCGCCGTGACGCGAACGATAAAGTGAAGGCGCTGCTGAAAGAGAAAGAGATCAGCGAAGACGACGATCGCCGTTCTCAGGACGACGTTCAGAAACTGACCGATGCCGCGATCAAGAAAATTGACGCGGCGCTGGCAGAAAAAGAAGCAGAACTGATGCAGTTCTGATTTCTGTCGTAATCTGATAAAACGCCGTACAGAAGGCCTATGGGCTTTGCTGGCGGCGTTTTGCTTTTCTGGTTCACTTTTCCGGGCATCTCATGAAGCAATTAACTCTCCTTGGCTCGACCGGCTCTATTGGTTGCAGCACTCTCGATGTTGTTCGCCATAATCCAGACCACTACGCGGTGGCCGCCCTTGTCGCAGGCAAAAATGTTCATCGTATGGTGGAACAGTGTCTGGAGTTCACCCCGCGCTACGCGGTAATGGATGATGAAGCGAGCGCCCGGCAGGTTAAGGCGTTGCTGGCGGAGAAGGGGAGCCGTACCGAAGTGCTGAGTGGGCCAAAGGCTGCTTGCGAAATGGCGGCGCTGGATGATGTCGACCAGGTCATGGCCGCTATCGTGGGTGCGGCGGGACTGCTGCCTACGCTTGCCGCGATTGATGCCGGAAAATCCGTTTTGCTGGCAAACAAAGAGTCGCTTGTGACCTGTGGCCGTCTGTTTATGGATGCTGTGAAGCGCAATGGCGCACGCCTTTTGCCGGTAGATAGCGAACATAACGCGATTTTTCAGAGTTTACCGCAACCGTTTCAGCAAAACCTGGGGTACGCTGATCTCGAGCAGAATGGCGTATCTTCTATCCTGCTTACCGGGTCTGGTGGCCCGTTCCGTGACACGCCGCTGTCTGAACTGGTCTCAATGACACCCGATCAGGCATGCCGTCATCCGAACTGGTCGATGGGGCGTAAAATCTCCGTTGATTCGGCCACCATGATGAACAAAGGTCTGGAATATATTGAAGCCCGCTGGTTATTTAACGCCTCGGCAGCACAAATGGAAGTATTGATTCACCCGCAGTCGGTGATCCACTCCATGGTGCGTTATCTGGATGGCAGCGTAATGGCGCAGTTAGGTGAACCCGATATGCGTACGCCTATCGCCCACACAATGGCCTGGCCAAACCGTGTGCAATCAGGGGTCAAGCCGCTCGATTTTTGCAAGCTGAGTGCGCTGACGTTCAGCGCGCCTGATTATCAGCGCTATCCGTGCCTGAAGCTGGCGATGGAGGCATTCGAGCAGGGGCAAGCGGCGACGACCGCACTCAATGCGGCGAACGAAATCGCTGTCGCCGCCTTCCTCGAAAAGCGGATCCGCTTTACGGATATCGCTGTGCTGAACCTGTCCGTTCTTGAGGCGATGGATTTACGCGAACCGCAAAGTGTGGATGACGTTCTGACCGTCGATGCAGAAGCCAGGCTCACGGCGCAAAAAGCGGTGACGCACCTCGCAAGCTGGTGATAAACCAGCCGCGGGTGGTCTTGCTATTTGTTAGCGTTGGGCTTCAGTGATATAGTCTGCGCCACCTGATTGCGGGTAGTTGATGTTATGTGGTCAGGTAAGCCGTGGTATGACACGGCTTTTTTACGTAAAGGCTTCAGTATTCCTGAGTACCGTTAAATCCTTTCAGGGACCAAAAACGCGTTATGTTGTCTGCGAACCAACCAATAAGCGAGAACTTGCCGGCTCATGGCTGTCGTCATGTAGCAATCATCATGGATGGCAATGGCCGCTGGGCGAAAAGACAAGGGAAGATCCGAGCCTTTGGGCATAAAGCTGGGGCGAAATCTGTGCGCCGCGCGGTTTCTTTTGCCGCCAATAACGGCATTGACGCGTTAACGCTCTATGCTTTCAGCAGTGAAAACTGGAATCGACCTGCGCAGGAAGTTAGCGCGTTGATGGAATTGTTCGTGTGGGCGCTCGACAGCGAAGTAAAAAGCCTGCACCGCCACAACGTTCGCCTGCGAATTATCGGTGATACCAGTCGTTTTAACCCACGTCTCCAGGAACGCATTCGTAAAGCGGAAGCGCTGACCGGGAAAAATACCGGCTTAACGCTCAATATCGCGGCGAATTATGGCGGACGTTGGGATATTGTCCAGGGTGTGCGGCATTTGGCTGAACAGGTTCAGGAAGGGCTCTTAAAGCCGGACCAGATTGATGAAGAGGCGCTGAGCAAGCAAATCTGCATGAGTGAACTTACACCCGTGGATTTAGTAATTAGGACAGGGGGAGAACATCGCATCAGTAACTTTTTGCTGTGGCAAATTGCCTATGCCGAACTTTACTTTACAGATGTTCTTTGGCCCGATTTTGATGAACAAGACTTTGAAGGTGCGCTGCATGCCTTTGCCAATCGAGAGCGTCGTTTCGGTGGTACCGAGCCTGGTGGCGACAACGCCTGATGGGGGTAGCTTTTGCTGAAGTATCGCCTGATTTCTGCGTTTGTTTTGATACCTGTTGTCATCGCGGCGCTGTTTTTACTGCCTCCGGTGGGATTTGCTATTGTCACACTGGTTGTTTGCATGCTGGCGGCGTGGGAATGGGGACAGCTTAGCGGCTTTACTTCGCGTTCCCAGCGGGTATGGCTGGCGGTGCTTTGCGGCCTGATGCTGGCATTAATGCTCTTCATGCTGCCAGAGTACCATCACAATATTCATCAGCCGATCATTGCAGGGTCGCTCTGGCTTTCGCTGGGATGGTGGCTGGCAGCGCTGCTGCTGGTGCTCTTCTATCCGGGTTCTGCCTCGCTGTGGCGTAACTCGAAAGCGCTGCGCCTCTGCTTTGGGTTGTTTACCATCGTTCCTTTCTTCTGGGGAATGCTTGCCCTTCGCACCTGGCACTACGACGACAACCCTTACAGCGGCGCGTTATGGCTGCTTTATGTCATGATTCTCGTCTGGGGGGCTGACTCTGGCGCCTATATGTTTGGTAAACTGTTTGGCAAACATAAACTGGCTCCGAAGGTCTCCCCGGGCAAAACCTGGCAGGGGTTTATCGGCGGTCTGTTTACGGCAGCGATTATCTCCTGGGGTTATGGCGTCCTGGCCAACCTGGAGGTCGCACCGGCAACATTATTGGTCTGTTCAATCGTCGCAGCGCTGGCTTCCGTGCTGGGTGATTTGACCGAGAGTATGTTTAAGCGTGAAGCAGGGATCAAAGACAGTGGCAATCTTATTCCAGGGCACGGCGGTATTCTGGATCGTATAGACAGCCTGACGGCGGCAGTTCCCGTGTTTGCCTGCCTGTTTTTGCTGGTGTTTGGGACGATTTAACGGAAGGTTTTATGCTTAGCATTCTCTGGAATCTGGCGGCGTTCATTGTTGCACTGGGTGTGCTTATCACGGTGCATGAATTTGGCCATTTCTGGGTTGCTCGGCGCTGTGGCGTACGGGTAGAGCGTTTTTCCATTGGCTTTGGTAAAGCGCTCTGGCGTCGTACCGATCGCCACGGCACAGAATTTGTTATTGCCCTTATCCCCTTAGGCGGCTATGTCAAAATGCTGGATGAACGCGTAGAGTCGGTGGCACCTGAAATGCGCCACTACGCGTTCAACAACAAAACAGTTGGTCAGCGCGCCGCTATCATTGCTGCCGGTCCGGTTGCAAACTTCATCTTCGCCATCTTTGCTTACTGGCTGGTGTTTATCATCGGTGTCCCTGGTGTTCGTCCGGTTGTTGGTGAAATTACACCCAACTCCATTGCGGCAAGCGCGCAAATTAATCCGGGCATGGAACTTAAAGCAATTGATGGTATCGAAACCCCTGATTGGGATGCCGTTCGGTTGCAACTGGTTGCCAAAATTGGCGATGAGAAAACCACCGTCAGCGTGTCACCTTTCGGTTCGGCGCAGCGTCAGGACAAAACGCTGGATTTACGCCACTGGTCGTTTGAGCCGGACAAAGAAGATCCTGTCGCGGCATTAGGCATCCGGCCACGAAGCGCACAGATTGAACCGGTACTGGCTGAAGTCCAGGTTGATTCAGCAGCACGTAAAGCGGGTTTGCAAGCGGGCGACAGGATCGTTAAAGTCGATGGTCAGCCTTTAACGCAATGGATGACCTTTGTTACTCTGGTGCGTGATAATCCAGGTACGCCACTGGCGCTGGAGATAGAAAGGCAGGGGAGCCCGCTCTCCTTAACGTTGATTCCGGATACTAAACCGGGTAGCGGTAAGGCTGAAGGGTTCGCAGGCGTGGTGCCAAAAGTGATCCCGCTACCTGATGAGTACAAGACAATACGCCAGTATGGGCCGTTCAGCGCCATCCTTGAAGCCACGGATAAAACATGGCAACTGATGAAGCTGACTGTGCAGATGCTGGGAAAATTGATTACCGGTGACGTAAAACTGAACAACCTCAGTGGGCCGATCTCGATCGCTCAGGGGGCTGGGATGTCAGCAGAGTTCGGGGTGATTTACTATCTGATGTTTCTTGCGCTCATTAGCGTGAATCTCGGGATAATCAACCTGTTCCCACTTCCCGTTTTAGACGGGGGCCATCTGCTGTTTTTAGCGATAGAGAAGCTAAAAGGCGGGCCGGTATCCGAGCGAGTTCAAGACTTTAGTTATCGCATTGGTTCGATTTTACTGGTGCTGTTAATGGGGCTTGCACTTTTCAATGATTTCTCTCGGTTGTAAGAGAGTGTTAGGAAGAACGCATAATAACGATGGCGATGAAAAAGTTGCTCATAGCGTCGCTGCTGTTTAGCAGCGCGACCGTATACGGTGCTGACGGGTTCGTAGTGAGAGATATTCATTTCGAAGGCCTTCAGCGAGTCGCCGTTGGTGCGGCCCTCCTCAGTATGCCAGTGCGCCCAGGCGACACGGTTAATGATGAAGACATTAGTAATACCATCCGCGCCCTGTTTGCCACCGGCAACTTCGAGGACGTTCGCGTTCTGCGCGATGGTGATACGCTGCTGGTTCAGGTGAAGGAGCGTCCGACCATTGCCAGCATCACTTTCTCCGGCAACAAGTCGGTGAAAGACGATATGCTCAAGCAGAACCTTGAGGCCTCTGGCGTCCGTGTCGGCGAATCCCTGGATCGCACCACCCTGTCTGATATCGAGAAAGGGCTGGAAGATTTCTACTACAGCGTCGGTAAATACAGCGCGAGCGTAAAAGCGGTCGTGACGCCGCTGCCGCGTAACCGTGTCGATCTGAAACTGGTCTTCCAGGAAGGTGTATCCGCGAAGATTCAGCAGATCAACATCGTCGGAAACCATGCATTCAGCACCGATGAACTGATCTCCACGTTCCAGCTGCGAGACGAAGTGCCGTGGTGGAACGTGGTAGGTGACCGTAAATACCAGAAGCAAAAACTGGCAGGCGACCTTGAAACCCTGCGTAGCTACTATCTGGATCGTGGTTACGCCCGTTTCAACATCGACTCGACGCAGGTTAGTCTTACGCCGGACAAGAAAGGTATCTACATCACGGTTAACATTACCGAAGGCGATCAGTATAAGCTTTCTGGCGTTGAAGTGAGTGGCAACCTGGCGGGTCACTCTGCTGAGATCGAAAGCCTGACCAAACTGCAGCCGGGTGAACTGTATAGCGGCTCGAAAGTGACCAAAATGGAAGACGGCATTAAAAAGCTGCTCGGCCGTTATGGTTATGCTTACCCACGCGTCCAGACCCAGCCTGAAATCAACGATACGGATAAAACCGTTAAGCTTCACGTCAACGTCGATGCGGGTAACCGTTTCTACGTGCGTAAGATCCGCTTTGAGGGTAACGACACCTCTAAAGACTCCGTCCTGCGTCGCGAGATGCGCCAGATGGAAGGCGCGTGGCTGGGCAGCGACCTGGTTGATCAGGGTAAAGAGCGTCTGAACCGTCTGGGTTACTTCGAAACAGTTGATACCGACACCCAGCGTGTTCCGGGTAAACCGGATCAGGTTGACGTTGTTTACAAGGTTAAAGAGCGTAATACCGGTAGCTTTAACTTTGGTGTCGGTTACGGCACCGAGAGTGGCGTCAGCTTCCAGGTGGGCGTACAGCAGGATAACTGGTTAGGTACGGGCTACTCCGTAGGTATCAACGGTACCAAGAACGACTACCAGACTTATTCTGAGCTCTCCGTGACTAACCCTTACTTTACCGTGGATGGTGTGAGTCTGGGCGGTCGTATCTTCTATAACGACTTTAAAGCGGATGATGCAGACCTGTCGTCCTATACCAACAAAAGTTACGGTTTAGACGGCACGCTCGGCTTCCCGATCAATGAATACAACACCCTGCGTGCGGGCTTAGGTTACGTGCATAACGACCTGTCCAACATGCAGCCTCAGGTGGCGATGTGGCGTTATCTGGACTCTATCGGGCAGTCGGCGAGCACCTCCGGTGATGACAACGGCTTTGCCGCCGATGACTTCACCTTTAACTATGGCTGGACGTACAACCGCCTCGACCGTGGTTTCTTCCCGACCGAAGGTTCACGCGTCAACCTGAATGGTAAAGTGACCATTCCGGGCTCGGACAACGAGTTCTACAAGGTTACGCTTGATACCGCGTCCTACTTCCCGATCGACGAAGATCACAAATGGGTGGTTCTGGGTCGTACACGTTGGGGCTATGGCGATGGTTTAGGTGGCAAAGAACTGCCGTTCTATGAGAACTTCTATGCGGGCGGTTCAAGCACCGTGCGTGGCTTCCAGTCCAACAACATTGGTCCGAAAGCGGCCTACTACGGCGGCAACGACGAAGATAACTGCGATAAACCAGCCACTGACGGTGCAGGCAACAAAAACGTCTGTAGCTCTGATGACGCAGTCGGTGGTAACGCCATGGCTGTCGCCAGCCTGGAGTTTATTACCCCGACGCCGTTTATCAGCGATAAGTATGCCAATTCCGTACGTACCTCGTTCTTCCTGGACGCGGGTACCGTATGGGATACTAACTGGCAGAATACGGCTGAAACGCGAGCCGCGGGTATTCCGGACTACAGCGATCCAGGCAACATTCGTATGTCTGCCGGTCTCGCACTACAATGGATGTCACCGCTGGGGCCGTTGGTCTTCTCCTACGCCCAGCCGTTTAAGAAATACGAAGGAGACAAAGCGGAGCAGTTCCAGTTTAACATTGGTAAAACCTGGTAATTGCCCGTCGCAAAGGAATGCGTTGGCAGTGTAGCGCTGACAACTGGCGATCGCAGGATCGCCTTGCCACGCAAAGAACGGTACCTTCGGGTGCCAATGGGATGGTAAGGAGTTAATTGTGAAAAAGTGGTTATTAGCTGCAGGTCTCGGTTTAGCGATGGCAACTTCTGCTCAGGCAGCGGACAAAATTGCAATCGTCAATATGGGTAACTTGTTCCAGCAGGTTGCGCAGAAAACCGGTGTTTCTGCCAAGCTGGAAGGCGAGTTCAAAAGCCGTGCAAGCGAACTGCAGGGTATGGAAAACGATCTGCAATCCAAAATGCAGCGTCTGCAGCGCGATGGTTCTACCATGAAAGCGAGCGACCGCAGCAAGCTGGAAAAAGACGTAATGGCTCAGCGTCAGACTTTCTCTCAGAAAGCGCAGGCTTTTGAGCAGGATCGTCAGCGTCGTTCTAACGAAGAACGCGGCAAGCTGGTTACCCGTATCCAGTCCGCTGTGAAAGCCGTTGCTGCCGATCAGAGCATCGATCTGGTTGTTGATGCTAACGCCGTTGCATTCAACAGCAGCGATGTTAAAGACATCACCGCTGATGTCCTGAAACAGGTTAAATAAGTAATGCCTTCAATTCGACTCGCTGATTTAGCTCAGCAGTTGGATGCAGAATTACACGGTGATGGCGATATCGTCATCACCGCTGTTGCGTCCATGCAATCTGCTAAAGCAGGCAATATCACCTTCATGGTAAGTCCTAAGTACCGTGAACATCTGGCGCTTTGCCAGGCGTCTGCTGTCGTCATGACGCAGGACGATTTGCCGTTTGCCGCAGGTGCTGCGCTGGTAGTGAAGAACCCCTACCTGACGTATGCCCGTATGGCACAAATTCTCGATACCACGCCACAGCCGGCGCAAAACATCGCACCCAGTGCGGTGATTGACCCGACGGCGAGGCTGGGTAACAACGTATCAATCGGCGCAAATGCGGTTATCGAATCAGACGTCGTGCTGGGCGATAACGTGGTCATTGGTGCCGGTTGCTTCGTCGGTAAAAAAACAAAAATTGGTGCAGGCTCTCGCCTGTGGGCCAATGTCTCCGTATATCATGAGATCGAAATTGGCGAAAATTGCCTGATCCAGTCCAGCACCGTTATTGGTTCGGATGGTTTCGGTTATGCTAACGATCGTGGTAACTGGGTTAAGATCCCGCAGCTTGGCCGGGTGATCATCGGCGATCGGGTCGAAATCGGTGCATGCACGACTATTGACCGTGGTGCGCTTGATGACACGATTATCGGTAATGGTGTTATCATCGATAACCAGTGCCAGATTGCACATAACGTTGTGATTGGCGACAATACTGCGGTTGCCGGTGGCGTTATTATGGCGGGCAGCCTGAAGATCGGCCGTTACTGTATGATTGGCGGTGCCAGCGTAATTAACGGGCATATGGAAATATGCGATAAGGTCACGGTCACCGGTATGGGCATGGTTATGCGTCCTATCACCGAACCGGGTGTCTACTCCTCAGGCATCCCGTTGCAGCCTAATAAAGTGTGGCGTAAAACTGCTGCACTGGTGATGAATATTGATGATATGAGCAAGCGCCTCAAGGCCATTGAGCGCAAAATCGATCAACAAGACTAAGCGTTCACCCGTTTAACGCACACTTCCCGGCCTGTCGGCTTTCTTATAAACCGGCAGGCCGTGTTATTATTGCCATTCAGATATTTTGACAGGAAGAGTATTTTGACTACTGACACTCATACTCTGCATATTGAAGAGATTTTAGAACTTCTGCCGCACCGCTACCCGTTTTTGCTGGTAGACCGTGTGCTGGATTTTGAAGAAGGTCGTTTTCTGCGCGCAGTGAAAAATGTTTCTGTAAACGAGCCATTCTTCCAGGGGCACTTCCCTGGGAAGCCTATCTTCCCGGGCGTATTGATCCTGGAAGCGATGGCTCAGGCGACCGGTATTCTGGCGTTTAAAAGCGTTGGTAAACTGGAGCCGGGTGAGCTGTATTACTTCGCAGGTATCGACGAAGCGCGCTTTAAGCGCCCGGTTGTACCTGGTGATCAGATGATCATGGAAGTGACTTTTGAAAAAACGCGTCGTGGCCTGACTCGCTTCAAAGGCGTAGCTCTGGTTGACGGCAAAGTTGTTTGCGAAGCTACCATGATGTGCGCGCGTAGCCGGGAGGCCTGATACGTGATTGATAAAACCGCCTTTATTCATCCAACCGCCATTGTGGAAGAGGGTGCCGTTATCGGTGCAAACGTCCACATTGGTCCATTCTGTATTGTTGGACCCCATGTCGAAATTGGTGAGGGTACCGTACTGAAATCTCACGTCGTTGTGAATGGTCATACGACCATTGGCCGCGATAACGTGATCTATCAGTTCGCCTCCATCGGTGAAGTTAACCAGGATCTAAAATATGCTGGCGAACCAACCCGTGTGGAAATTGGCGATCGTAACCGCATTCGCGAAAGCGTCACCATTCATCGTGGCACAGTACAGGGTGGTGAATTGACGAAGGTGGGTAGCGATAACCTGTTTATGGTCAACGCGCATATCGCGCATGACTGTACTGTCGGTAACCGCTGTATTCTCGCCAACAACGCAACGCTGGCGGGGCACGTATCAGTTGATGATTTTGCAATCATTGGCGGCATGACCGCCGTCCATCAGTTCTGCATCATTGGTGCGCACGTGATGGTTGGCGGCTGCTCCGGCGTGGCGCAGGACGTCCCGCCGTATGTGATTGCGCAGGGTAACCATGCGACGCCGTTTGGCGTCAATATCGAAGGCCTTAAGCGTCGTGGTTTCAGCCGTGAAGCAATTATGGCTATCCGCAACGCCTACAAGCAGTTGTACCGTAACGGTAAAACGCTGGAAGAGGCTAAGCCGGAAATTGCCGAACTGGCGAAACAGCATCCTGAGGTGAACGCGTTTGTGGAGTTCTTCGCACGCTCAACCCGCGGTATGATTCGTTAATGGTCGATAATCGCCCGCTTACGATCGCCCTCATCGCCGGAGAAACCTCCGGCGATATTCTTGGTGCGGGTCTGATTCGAGCGCTCAAAGCGCGCGTTCCCAACGCGCGCTTTGTCGGCGTGGCCGGTCCATTGATGCAGGCTGAAGGTTGTGAAGCCTGGTATGAAATGGAAGAGCTGGCGGTAATGGGCATCGTCGAGGTGCTGGGACGTCTGCGGCGGTTGCTCCATATCCGCGCCGATCTGACGCGTCGTTTTACCGAGCTTCAGCCCGATGTGTTCGTGGGTATCGATGCGCCTGACTTCAATATTACCCTTGAAGGTAATCTGAAAAAGCAGGGTATCAAAACCATCCATTATGTCAGTCCGTCCGTCTGGGCGTGGCGACAGAAACGCGTTTTCAAAATAGGCAGATCGACCCATCTGGTGCTGGCCTTCCTGCCTTTCGAAAAAGCGTTTTACGATAAATTCAACGTCCCGTGCCGCTTTATCGGCCACACTATGGCCGACGCCATGCCGCTGGATCCCGATAAAAATGCGGCACGTGACCAGCTCGGCATACCACATGACGCCCACTGCCTGGCCCTGTTACCGGGGAGCCGTGGTGCTGAAGTCGAAATGCTCAGCGCTGATTTTCTGAAAACTGCGCAGATCCTGCGCCAGACTTATCCTGACCTGGAAGTGGTTGTGCCGCTGGTAAATGCCAAACGCCGCGAGCAGTTCGAGCGTATTAAGGCGGAGGTGGCTCCCGACCTGCATGTTCATCTGTTAGATGGCAAAGGCCGCGAAGCGATGGTGGCCAGCGATGCTGCGTTGCTGGCGTCAGGCACCGCTGCGCTGGAGTGTATGCTGGCGAAATGCCCGATGGTGGTGGGCTATCGTATGAAGCCATTTACCTTCTGGCTGGCAAAACGGCTGGTGAAAACGGATTACGTCTCTCTGCCGAACCTGCTTGCCCGGCGTGAGCTGGTAAAAGAGTTGCTGCAGGACGAGTGTGAGCCGCAGGCATTAGCCGCTGCGCTGCTGCCGCTACTGGCGAATGGCAAAACCAGCCACGAAATGCATGATACATTCCGGGAGCTGCATCAGCAGATCCGCTGTAATGCCGACGAGCAGGCGGCTGACGCGGTGCTGGAGTTAGCGAAATGATGGAATTTGTTTACCCTCACACCCATCTGGTAGCGGGTGTGGATGAAGTGGGCCGTGGGCCGCTGGTGGGCGCAGTAGTGACTGCCGCAGTGATCCTCGATCCGGCTCGTCCGATTATCGGTCTGAATGACTCGAAGAAATTATCCGAAAAGCGCCGCCTGGCGTTATACGATGAAATTAAAGAGAAAGCGCTGTCCTGGAGTCTGGGGCGGGCGGAACCGCATGAGATCGACGAACTGAACATTCTGCATGCCACGATGCTGGCGATGCAGCGTGCCGTAGCCGGCCTTAGCATGGTGCCGGAATATGTCCTGATCGACGGTAATCGTTGTCCGGCGCTGCCCATGCCGTCGCTGGCGGTAGTAAAGGGCGACAGCCGGGTCGCAGAAATCAGCGCCGCCTCGATCATTGCTAAAGTCACGCGCGATGCCGAAATGGCCGCGCTGGATCTCTCTTTTCCCCAGTATGGTTTTGCCCAGCATAAGGGGTATCCTACCGCTTTCCATCTGGAAAGACTGGCAGAACACGGCGCAACTGAGCACCATCGCCGCAGTTTTGGACCGGTAAAACGCGCACTGGGACTGATGTCCTGAATCAAGACGCCAATAAGTAACGCGGAATCTGAAGATGGCTGAACCACGTTTCGTACACCTGCGGGTGCACAGCGACTATTCCATGATTGATGGGCTGGCGAAGACCGGGCCGCTGGTGAAAAAGGCGGCCGCGCTTGGCATGCCTGCACTGGCGATCACCGACTTCACTAACCTGTGCGGTCTGGTGAAGTTCTACGGAACGGCGCATGGTGCCGGGATGAAGCCGGTCATTGGTGCCGACTTTCACGTTCAGAGTGAGCTTCTCGCCGATGAGATGACGCAAATCACGGTCCTGGCGCTGAACAACACCGGCTATCAGAACCTGACGCTGTTGATCTCCCGAGCCTATCAGCGCGGCTATGGCGCGCAGGGCCCCTGGATCGATCGCCAGTGGCTGGCGGAGCTGAATGAAGGGTTGCTGCTCATCTCCGGTGGACGGATGGGCGATATCGGCCGGTCTCTGCTGCGCGGCAACACCGCGCTGGTGGAACAGTGCGTCGATTTTTATAAAGAGTACTTCCCGGATCGCTTCTATCTGGAGCTGATTCGTACCGGTCGCCCTGATGAAGAAAATTATCTGCACGCTGCGGTGGCCCTTGCGGAAGAGCACGGGTTGCCGGTCGTAGCCTCTAATGATGTGCGCTTCATCAACGCTGACGATTTTGACGCCCATGAAATTCGCGTCGCCATCCACGATGGGTTTACCCTCGACGATCCGAAACGCCCGCGCAACTATTCGCCGCAGCAATATATGCGCAGTGAAGAGGAGATGTGCGAGCTGTTTTCCGATATTCCGGAAGCGCTGGAGAACAGCGTGGAGATCGCGAAACGCTGTAACGTCACCGTCCGTCTGGGCGAATACTTCCTGCCGCAGTTCCCGACCGGCGACATGACCACCGAAGATTTCCTGGTCATGAAATCGAAAGAGGGACTGGAAGAGCGCCTTGAATTCCTCTTCCCGGACCCGGCCTTTCGCGCCGAGAAGCGCCCGGAGTATGACGAGCGTCTGGACGTTGAGCTCCAGGTTATCAACCAGATGGGGTTCCCCGGCTACTTCCTGATCGTTATGGAGTTTATCCAGTGGTCAAAGGATAACGGCGTGCCGGTAGGCCCGGGCCGTGGTTCGGGTGCCGGCTCGCTGGTGGCCTATGCGCTGAAAATTACCGATCTCGATCCGCTGGAATTTGACCTGCTCTTCGAACGCTTCCTGAACCCGGAACGTGTCTCAATGCCCGACTTCGACGTTGACTTCTGTATGGAGAAACGCGACCAGGTTATTGAGCACGTGGCGGACATGTATGGCCGCGACGCGGTATCCCAGATCATTACCTTCGGTACCATGGCGGCAAAAGCGGTTATCCGCGACGTGGGCCGCGTGCTGGGGCATCCGTACGGCTTTGTCGACCGCATCTCCAAGCTGGTACCGCCTGACCCGGGTATGACCCTGGCGAAGGCGTTCGAAGCGGAGCCGCAGTTGCCGGAAATCTACGAGGCGGATGAAGAGGTCAAAGCGCTGATCGACATGGCGCGTAAGCTGGAAGGCGTCACCCGAAACGCCGGTAAACACGCTGGTGGGGTGGTCATAGCACCAACCAAAATTACCGATTTTGCGCCGCTCTACTGCGATGAATCGGGTCTGCACCCGGTCACCCAGTTCGACAAGAACGACGTTGAATATGCGGGCCTGGTGAAGTTTGACTTCCTCGGCTTACGTACGCTCACCATCATCGACTGGGCGCTGAAGATGATCAACCCGCGCCGGGCCAAACAGGGCCTGGCGCCGATTGATATCGCCGCGATCCCGCTGGATGATAAGAAAAGCTTCGACATGCTGCAGCGTTCGGAGACCACGGCGGTCTTCCAGCTTGAATCCCGCGGCATGAAAGACCTGATCAAGCGTCTGCAACCCGACTGCTTCGAAGATATGATCGCACTGGTGGCATTGTTCCGCCCGGGGCCGCTGCAGTCGGGAATGGTAGATAACTTTATCGACCGTAAGCATGGCCGCGAGGAGCTCTCCTATCCGGACGTGCAGTGGCAGCATGAAAGCCTGAAACCGGTACTGGAGCCCACCTACGGCATCATCCTGTATCAGGAACAGGTCATGCAGATTGCTCAGGTGCTTTCTGGCTATACCCTTGGCGGCGCGGATATGCTGCGTCGTGCGATGGGCAAGAAAAAACCGGAAGAGATGGCCAAGCAGCGCGGCACCTTCGAAGAAGGGGCGAAGAAAAACGGCGTTGATGGCGAACTGGCGATGAAAATCTTTGATCTGGTAGAGAAATTCGCCGGATATGGATTTAACAAATCGCACTCAGCTGCTTACGCGCTGGTCTCCTATCAGACGCTGTGGCTCAAGGCGCATTACCCGGCAGAGTTTATGGCAGCGGTAATGACCGCCGATATGGATAACACCGAGAAGGTGGTCGGCCTGGTGGATGAGTGCTGGCGTATGGGGCTAAAAATCCTGCCGCCGGACATCAACTCCGGTCAGTACCATTTCCACGTCAATGACGACGGGGAGATCGTGTATGGTATCGGCGCGATTAAAGGCGTCGGTGAAGGCCCGATTGAAGCCATCATTGAAGCCCGTAACCAGGGCGGTTATTTCCGCGAGCTGTTTGACCTGTGCGCGCGCACGGATATCAAAAAGCTCAACCGCCGGGTGCTGGAAAAACTGATTATGTCCGGGGCGTTTGACCGTCTCGGGCCGCATCGCGCGGCGCTGATGAACTCGCTTGCCGACGCCCTGAAGGCTGCCGATCAGCATTCAAAAGCCGAAGCCATTGGTCAGGCGGATATGTTCGGCGTGCTGGCAGAAGAGCCGGAGCAGATCGAACAATCCTATGCCAGCTGTCAGCCCTGGCCCGAACAGACCGTGCTGGATGGCGAGCGCGAAACTTTAGGCCTTTATCTCACCGGCCATCCGATCAATCAGTATATTAAAGAAATTGAGCGCTATGTCGGAGGCTACCGGCTGAAAGACATGCATCCGACAGAACGTGGTAAGATGACCACGGCTGCGGGGCTCGTCATTGCTGCGAGGGTTATGGTCACCAAGCGCGGCAATCGTATTGGCATCTGTACGCTGGATGACCGTTCCGGGCGGCTGGAGGTGATGTTATTCACTGACGCTCTGGATAAATATCAGCAGTTGCTGGAAAAAGACCGCATACTTATCGTCAGCGGACAGGTCAGCTTTGATGACTTCAGCGGGGGGCTTAAAATGACCGCCCGCGAAGTGATGGACATTGACGAAGCCCGGGAAAAATATGCTCGCGGGCTTGCTATCTCGCTGACGGACAGGCAAATTGATGACCAGCTTTTAAACCGACTCCGTCAGTCTCTGGAACCCCACCGCTCGGGGACCATTCCAGTACATCTCTACTATCAGAGGGCGGATGCGCGTGCACGGTTGCGCTTTGGTGCATCGTGGCGTGTCTCTCCGAGCGATCGTTTACTTAACGATCTCCGTGGCCTCATTGGTTCGGAGCAGGTGGAACTGGAGTTTGACTAATACAGGAATACTATGAGTCTGAATTTCCTTGATTTCGAACAGCCGATTGCAGAGCTGGAAGCGAAAATCGATTCTCTGACCGCCGTAGGCCGTCAGGATGAAAAACTGGATATTAACATCGACGAAGAAGTGCATCGTCTGCGTGAAAAAAGCGTAGAACTGACGCGCAAAATCTTTGCCGATCTCGGCGCATGGCAGGTTGCCCAACTGGCTCGCCATCCTCAGCGTCCGTACACCCTGGATTATGTCCGCCTGGCGTTTGACGAATTCGACGAACTGGCAGGCGACCGTGCATATGCCGATGATAAAGCTATCGTCGGCGGTGTTGCACGTCTCGACGGTCGTCCGGTGATGATTATTGGCCACCAGAAAGGGCGCGAAACGAAAGAAAAAATTCGCCGCAATTTCGGGATGCCAGCACCAGAGGGTTATCGCAAAGCTCTGCGTCTGATGGAGATGGCTGAGCGTTTCAACATGCCGATCATCACCTTCATTGACACACCGGGTGCGTATCCGGGTGTGGGCGCAGAAGAGCGCGGTCAGTCTGAAGCGATTGCCCGTAACCTGCGTGAGATGTCGCGTCTGAGCGTGCCGGTTATCTGTACCGTTATCGGCGAAGGCGGCTCCGGTGGCGCGCTGGCCATTGGCGTGGGCGATAAAGTGAATATGCTTCAGTACAGCACCTATTCTGTTATCTCCCCGGAAGGTTGTGCGTCCATTCTGTGGAAGAGCGCTGATAAGGCCCCGATGGCAGCGGAAGCGATGGGTATTATCGCCCCACGCCTGAAAGAGCTGAAGCTGATCGATACCGTTATCCCGGAACCACTGGGTGGCGCGCATCGTAAGCCAGAGGTTATGGCCGCCTCTCTGAAGGCACAGCTGCTGGCTGACCTCGAAGACCTCGACGTGCTGAGCAAAGAAGATCTGCTGAACCGTCGTTACCAGCGTCTGATGAGCTACGGCTACGCATAAGCTACGCAATAATCTTAAAAGCCGCACAGTGTGCGGCTTTTTTTATACCCGCTGTTTACCTCAACTATGCTTAGTTAATGTTTTTCAAGGAGGTAAACCGTGAACATCATTGCCATTATGGGGCCGCACGGCGTCTTTTATAAAGACGAACCCATCAAGGAGCTGGAGCAGGCGCTGGCATCGCGCGGGTTTCAACTTATCTGGCCGCAGAACAGCGCCGATCTACTGAAATTCATCGAACACAATCCGCGTATCTGCGGAGTCATCTTCGACTGGGACGAGTACGATCTGGAGCTGTGTAGTGATATCAATCAGCTCAACGAATACCTGCCGCTGTATGCTTTTATTAATACTCACTCCACGATGGATATCAGCGCCCAGGATATGCGAATGGCGCTATGGTTCTTCGAATATTCTCTGGGGGTTGCGGAGGATATCGCCACCCGCATTCAGCAATACACCGGCGAATACCTGGATACCATCACGCCGCCGTTTACCCGCGCGCTTTTCACCTATGTTAAAGAGGGGAAGTACACCTTCTGCACACCGGGTCATATGGCGGGGACCGCCTACCAGAAAAGCCCGGTGGGCTGCCTGTTCTATGATTTCTTTGGTGGCAACACGTTGAAGGCGGATGTGTCGATCTCGGTGACGGAACTGGGATCGCTGCTGGATCATACCGGCCCGCATCTTGAAGCCGAAGAGTATATCGCCCGGACTTTCGGCGCCGAGCAGAGCTATATGGTGACCAACGGCACCTCGACATCAAATAAGATTGTCGGCATGTACGCCGCGCCGGATGGCAGCACCTTGCTGATCGATCGCAACTGCCACAAATCCCTGGCTCATTTGCTGATGATGAGCGACGTGGTGCCGCTCTGGCTGTCGCCTACACGTAACGCGCTGGGTATTCTGGGTGGGATCCCGCGGCGGGAATTTTCTCACGCGGCAATAGAACGTAAAGTGGCTGCTGTCCCGGGGGCAAGCTGGCCGGTTCACGCAGTAATCACCAACTCCACCTACGACGGCTTACTGTATAACACCAACTGGGTGAAGCAGACCCTGGATGTGCCCTCGATCCATTTTGATTCAGCGTGGGTGCCCTACACCAATTTCCACCCCATTTATGCCGGTAAAAGTGGAATGAGCGGTGAACGCCTGCCCGGAAAAGTATTCTTCGAAACCCAGTCCACGCATAAAATGCTGGCGGCGTTTTCTCAGGCCTCGCTGATCCACATTAAGGGTGAATACGACGAAGATACCTTCAACGAAGCCTTTATGATGCATACCACCACATCCCCCAGCTATCCGCTGGTGGCCTCGATTGAAACCGCCGCGGCGATGCTGCGCGGTAATCCTGGTAAGCGCCTGATAAACCGCTCTGTGGAGCGCGCGCTGCATTTTCGCAAAGAGGTACAGCGTCTTAAGGATGAGGCCGAAGGCTGGTTCTTCGATATCTGGCAGCCGGACGACATTGATGAAGCCGAATGCTGGCCGGTTGCACCGGGCGAGAGCTGGCACGGTTTTCGCGATGCCGATACGGATCATATGTTCCTCGATCCGGTCAAAGTCACCATTCTCACGCCGGGCATGGACGAGCATGGGGAGATGAGTGAAGAGGGGATCCCGGCGGCGCTGGTAGCGAAATTCCTCGACGAGCGCGGCGTGGTCGTCGAAAAAACCGGGCCGTACAATCTGCTGTTCCTTTTCAGTATTGGCATCGACAAAACCCGGGCGATGGGGTTGCTGCGCGGTTTAATGGAGTTTAAGCGCGCCTACGATCTGAATTTACGGGTTAAGAATATGCTGCCGGATCTCTATGCCGAGGATCCCGATTTTTACCGCAACATGCGTATTCAGGATCTGGCCAAAGGGATCCACAAACTTATCCGTCAACACGATCTGCCGCGACTGATGCTGCAGGCGTTTGATGTTCTGCCGGAAATGAAGCTAACGCCTCATCACGCCTGGCAGCGTCAGGTAAAAGGTGATGTGGAAACGGTCGATCTTGAGGATCTGGTCGGGCGGGTTTCGGCGAATATGATCCTGCCTTATCCACCCGGCGTGCCGCTGCTTATGCCTGGAGAGATGATTACCGAGAAGAGCAGGGCGGTACTCGATTTCCTGTTAATGCTCTGCTCAATTGGCCGTCACTATCCCGGCTTTGAAACCGATATCCATGGCGCAAAACGGGATGAAAATGGCATCTATCGGGTACGGGTCCTAAAAGCGTCATGACCCCTTGCACGGTATGAAGATTAGGATATAACGTTCAGGCACACGAATAAGGAGAGGCTATGCTGGGTTTAAAGCAGGTTCATCACATTGCAATTATTGCCACCGACTATGCCGCCAGTAAGGCGTTTTACTGCGATACGCTGGGTTTTACCCTACAGAGTGAGTTTTATCGCGAAGAGCGTGATTCCTGGAAGGGCGACCTGGCGCTGAATGGTCAGTATGTCATTGAGCTGTTTTCGTTTCCCTTCCCGCCGGCGCGCCCGTCCCGGCCCGAAGCCTGCGGATTACGTCACCTGGCGTTTAGCGTAGATGACATCGATCGGGCGATAGAGCATCTTGAATCTCACGGCGTGAAGTGTGAAGCCATCCGTATCGATCCCTTTACCGGGAAGCGTTTCACCTTTTTCAACGATCCTGATGGTCTGCCGCTGGAGCTGTACCAGCAGTAACGCTTGCTTCGCCAGTAAATGCCCGGTAACGTGCCGGGCACCTTTCTGTGTAAATGACGATGATGACCCCAGCCGATCTTCAGCAAGTCCTCCATCCGTACCGCCGACTGCTGGTGGGATTCAGCGGTGGCCTGGATTCCACGGTATTACTGCATCAGTTGATGCACTGGCGTGAACGTGAACCCGGTCGCGAACTGCGCGCTATCCATATTCATCATGGGCTGAGTGTCCACGCCGACAGCTGGGTCGCGCATTGTGAAAGCCTCTGTCACGAATGGCATATCCCGCTGATCGTAGCCCGGGTCACGCTGGCTGAAGAGGGGCTGGGGATTGAAGCGCAGGCGCGTAAAGCACGTTACGCCGCCTTTCGTGAAAACCTCCTCCCCGGTGAAGCGCTGGTAACGGCGCAGCATCTGGACGATCAGAGCGAAACTTTCCTCCTGGCGCTAAAGCGCGGCAGCGGCCCGGCAGGGCTGTCAGCCATGCCTGCGCGGGCGCGTTTTGCCGACACCGAACAAATCCGTCCACTGCTTGGTGAACCCCGTGAATCGCTGCTTCGCTGGGCGCAACGCTATGGTCTGTGCTGGATTGAGGATGAAAGCAACCAGGACGATAGCTATGACCGTAATTTTTTGCGTCTGCGCGTCCTGCCTTTACTGTCAGAGCGCTGGCCGCATTTTGCCGAGGCCACCTCACGCAGCGCCATGCTGTGCGCCGAGCAGGAGCAACTGCTTGATGAGCTGCTGGCAGACGAGCTGACGTCGTTAGTTTCCCCCGAGGGAGCGCTGGCTATCGCGCCGCTGCAGGTGATGAGCGCGGTGCGTCGGGCTGCGCTGCTGCGTAGATGGCTTGCCCTGCACGGGGCATTAATGCCGTCGCGCGCCATGCTTAATCGGATCTGGGATGAGGTGGTGCTGGCCCGGGAAGATGCGGCCCCGCGACTGCGTTCCGGCGAGGGGGAAATACGCCGCTTTCGCGGTCAACTGTGGTGGGTGAAAGGCCACGCCTTCCTGGCCGATCGGGTTATTGACTGGCCCTTGCCACATCAGCCCCTGCGCTTGCCGGAAGGGCTGGGCACGCTTTGCTTAAGCCCGGGCGGTGTGCTTCGTCTGCCGCGATCGAATGAGCCCGTGACGGTGCGGTTCCGCACCAGCGGCACGTTGCACATTGTCGGGCGAAACGGCGGACGTAAGATCAAAAAAATCTGGCAGGAACTCAATGTGGCCCCATGGCGTCGGGATACCACGCCACTGCTGTTCTATGGAGAAACGCTGGTGGCTGCTGCAGGGGTGTTTGTGACGCGGGAAGGGGCGGCTGAAGCGGAGCGGGGCGTACAGCTGGAATGGAAAGCGTAACGGGCAGCAGGCTACCCGTTACACAGGATCAGGACTCGCTCACCACCACGGTGCCGATTTCGGGATGACTGAAGCTGGCAATTTTATCAAGACGGAGTTCACGCGTTGCGCCACCGTCTTCCACGACCAGATACTCCACGTTCTTACGGGAAACGAGATCGTTCGCTTTTGCCTTCAGGACTTCGCCATCTTTTAACGCCAGCGTCAGAAGCAGGTGATGCTGACAGGCGAGCTCGAGATTGTCGTAGTCATCGCAGTTAATGGGTTGATAGGTATCATTCATTGACATAATCGCTCACCAGTAAATTCGCAGCAGCATATGCTGCTTTTTCTCTGACCGATTCTGAAAGCGTGTCATCCGACGCAATTTCATTCAGAACTTTCAATACACAGCCCAACGCATCGGGGATATACCCCAGATCACCGCTGGCAATTTCCGCATACCGTTTGCGAATTAGCTCACAATAATTATTCACATCCCCTCCTGCCAGCGCACTGACTTTACTGTGAGATACAATTAAGCCTACGAAGATAAACTCGGTTTAGCAAGGTGACTATACCATACTCATTTAAGCAATATCAGCAGGTTGATGTCGCAGACATTCTCGAGCCTGTAACAGCCTTTTGGCGGAGATTTCGCTACAATGCGCACCTGATTCGAAAGGAGTTCTCTCATGGCGCTTAAAGCGACAATTTACAAAGCTGCGGTTAATGTGGCGGATTTAGACCGCAATCAGTTTCTGGATGCGACATTAACGCTGGCCCGTCATCCCTCTGAAACGCAGGAGCGCATGATGCTGCGTCTGCTGGCATGGATTAAATATGCCAATGAACGTCTGCAGTTTACTCGCGGCTTAAGCGCGGAAGACGAGCCGGAAGCCTGGCTGCTCAACGATCATCTGGGTATCGATCTCTGGATTGAGCTGGGCCTGCCGGATGAGCGTCGCATTAAGAAAGCCTGCACCCAGTCTGCTGAGGTGGCGCTCTTTACCTACAACAGCCGTGCAGCTGAGATCTGGTGGCAGCAGAACAAGAATAAGTGTGCCCAGTTCGACAACCTGTCTGTCTGGTATCTGGATGATGAACAGCTGGCAAAACTGAGTGCCTTTGCCGGACGCACCATGAATCTGCAGGCAACCATTCAGGATGGTGCCATCTGGTTATCGGATGCTGAGAATAATCTGGAAATTCATCCTGAAGCCTGGCAGTCCCGTTCATGATTGTCCTGTCCCGAAGCGTCAGCCTTCCCGATCATGAAGTCGAGATCACCGCGATCCGTGCCCAGGGAGCGGGGGGGCAGCATGTGAACAAAACCTCAACGGCTATTCATCTGCGCTTTGACATTCGGGCATCCAGCCTGCCAGAGTATTATAAAGAGCGCCTCCTCGCTGCCAGCCATCACCTTATCACCAGTGATGGCATAATTATCATCAAGGCGCAGGAGTACCGCAGCCAGGAGATGAATCGGGAGGCCGCGCTTGCCCGGCTGGTAGCGGTAATACAAGAATTAACAACAGTGCAAAAAAGCCGTCGGGCAACGCGACCAACACGCGCCTCGAAAGAGCGGCGTCTGGCTTCGAAATCACAAAAATCGACCGTCAAAGCACTGCGTGGCAAGGTTCGACGCCCTCAGGATTAACGGGTAGCAGTCGGGTTGAGATAAGGAATTTAAAGTGAAAACAGCGATATTTTCAGTGGTGGCAGCAAGCACACTCTTCGTTCTGATGGGGTGCCATAACCGTGCAGAGATGCAGGTTCTGGAGCCGACCCGGCAAGAGGCGTTAAAACCGATGCAGCAGAGCTGGCGGGGCGTTTTACCCTGCGCCGACTGCGAAGGTATCGAAACCTCACTGTTTCTGGAAAAAGACGGCACCTGGGTAATGAATCAGCATTATCAGGGGGCAAAAGCGCCTTCTTCTTTTGCCAGCTACGGTACCTGGGCGCGAACGGCTGACAAGCTGGTACTGACGGATACCAAAGGTGAAAAGCACTATTTCCGGGCGAAAGGCGAAGGGCTGGAGATGCTCGATCGGGAGGGAAATCCGATTGAGTCGCAGTTTAACTACACGCTTGCACCGGTAACCGCTGCCCTGCCAGCGACGCCAATGGCGATGCGCGGCATGTATTTCTATATGGCTGATGCGGCGATCTTCACCGATTGCGCCACCGGCAAAAAGGTGAGCGTGGCGAATAACGCCCAGCTGGAACGGGATTACGCGGCGGCGCGCGGACGTGATACCAAACCGGTACTGCTCACCGTCGACGGGCATTTTACGCTTGAGGCAAATACGGACAGCGGCGACAGAGTCAAAACGCTGGTCACCGACAGCGACGCCCGATTTGAAGCAGGCAAAAATTGTGACAGCAAATAGCTGAAATAAAAAACCCCGCATCAGCGGGGTTTTTTATGGTTTATGCCTTGATGGCTTTTACGAGGTAATCAAGCACGTCACCGGTTTTGATCATCTGCTTCTCGCCGTTACGACGATATTTGTACTCAATTTCGTCATTGTCGAGGTTACGATCGCCGATCACCACGGTGTGCGGAATGCCGATCAGTTCCATATCAGCAAACATCACGCCCGGACGCTCTTTACGATCGTCCATCAGCACTTCGATACCCTGAGCACGCAGCTCGCTGTACAGTTTTTCCGCCAGCTCCTGCACGCGGTAGGATTTATGCATGTTCATCGGCAGGATCGCCACTTGGAACGGGGCGATATTGTCCGGCCAGACAATGCCGCGCTCGTCGTAGTTCTGCTCGATAGCAGCGGCGACCACACGCGTTACCCCGATACCGTAGCAGCCCATCGTCAGGACCTGGTTACGCCCGTCTTCACCCTGAACGGCAGCGTTCATCGCGCGGGAGTATTTATCGCCCAGCTGGAAGATATGACCGACTTCAATACCGCGTTTGATCATCAGGGTACCCTTGCCGTCCGGGCTTGGATCGCCTGCCACCACGTTACGAATATCCGCCACTTCTGGCGTCGCCACATCGCGATCCCAGTTGATGCCGAAGTAGTGTTTGCCGTCGATGTTCGCGCCAGCGGAGAAGTCGCTCATTGCGGCTACCGTGCGGTCAACAACAACAGGGACTGGCATATTCACCGGGCCCAGAGAACCTGGACCGGCGTTCACAACGGCACGGATTTCCGCTTCGGTTGCGAAGGTTAACGGGCTGGCAACCTGTGGCAGCTTCTCTGCTTTCACTTCGTTCAGCTCGTGATCGCCACGCACCAGCAGGGCAACCAGCGGGTATGCGCTGCCTTCGGTGGATTTTACCAGCAGGGTTTTGACCGTTTTTTCGATCGGCAGGTTGAACTGCTCAACCAGCTCGGCGATGGTTTTCGCGTTTGGCGTATCAACCAGCTTCATCTCTTCGGTAGCGGCAGCACGTGGCGCTTTTGGCGCAAGGGCTTCTGCAAACTCAATGTTTGCGGCGTAATCAGACGAGTCAGAGAAGATCACATCGTCTTCACCGCTCTGTGCCAGTACCTGGAATTCATGGGATGCACTGCCGCCGATAGAACCAGTGTCAGCCTGAACAGCGCGGAAATCCAGACCCATACGGGAGAAGATTTTGCTGTACGCTTCGTACATCTTGTCGTAGGTCTCCTGAAGAGATTCCTGAGACGTATGGAAAGAGTAAGCATCTTTCATCAGGAATTCGCGAGAGCGCATAACGCCAAAACGTGGACGCACTTCGTCACGGAATTTGGTTTGGATCTGGAAGAAGTTCAGCGGCAGCTGCTTGTACGAGCTCAGCTCGTTACGGATCAGATCGGTAATAACCTCTTCATGCGTTGGGCCGAGAACGAAGGGACGATCGCCACGATCGGCAATACGCAGCAGCTCCGGACCATATTGCTCCCAGCGCCCGCTCTCCTGCCACAGTTCAGAGGGCTGAACTACCGGCATCAACACCTCGATAGCACCGGCGTTGTTCATCTCTTCACGCACGATGTTTTCGACTTTTTTCAGGACGCGCACGCCGGTCGGCAACCAGGTGTATAACCCGGAGGCCAGCTTGCGGATCATCCCGGCGCGCAGCATCAGCTGGTGGCTGATGACCTCGGCGTCGGCAGGTGTCTCCTTAAGAGTGGAGAGCAGATATTGGCTAGTACGCATGTTGTTACGGTTCCATTTCGAAGAGTGGAACAGGCTGACCGGCAGCCTGACACAAAAAAAGTGGTTTAGTTTACCAGTGTGGCAAAGATGCCAAAAGAGAAGAGGATAAAATTACTGCGGCTCGAGGGCAAACACTTCGAAGCCCGCCGCGGTGACGCGCCAGCGAACATTAAAATCCAGCAGCAGGACGGCGTACGTTTTCCCCGCATCTTCCTCTTTGCGGTAGGCCGGACGGGGATCCTGTGCGAGGACGTCAATGATAAATTCCCGCAGGCGAGGGTAACGCTTCTCCAGCTGGATCAACTCGGGGATCAGCGCATCGGTAAACCAGACCGGCGTATCTGCCTGAGGCGCTTGCTGGGCGTAGCTGGCACGCGCATCGGGTAAGGCTTCGGCAAAGGGCAGGTAAGGTTTGATATCCACTACGGGTGTACCGTCCACCAGATCCAGGCTGCCAAGCTCAAGGATCACCTGATCTTTCTGACAGCGAACACCCTTCAGCTCAATGAGCGACATCCCCACAGGATTCGGACGAAATGTTGAGCGCGTCGCAAACACGCCCATCCTGGCGTTACCTCCGAGACGAGGCGGACGCACGGTAGGGCGCCAGCCGCCAGCCATGGTCTGATGAAAGATAAACAGTACCCACAGGTGGCTGAACGCTTCCAGTCCGCGCACGGCATCGGCCTGATTATACGGAGCGAGTAGATGCAGTTCGCCGCTACAGCTTTTCACCAGCCCGGGCTGGCGTGGCACGGCGAACTTCTCTTTATACGGCGAGCGAATAACGCCTATTTGCCCGAACTGGAAGGTGTTCATTTCGCCGAGACGTTAAGGGCAGACCCTACGCAAACGGCCTGACGGTAACAGCCTGGTGTGCCGCTGGTCACTTCGCAACTGTGCAGCAGAACCGCATTGGCCTTCATTTTAGACGCATTAATCTGCATGCGTTTACGCGCAGTAGGGATATTCGGAGGAGAGTCCTGATTGGTGGCCTGGCAAGATTCGCCAGAGACTTCACCCAGATCGCGGAACGGTTTACCTACTAAATCTTCCGCTTTGGTATAGATTCTGACCGGCGCAGGACGTGGCGCTTTTGGTTTTTCAGGCTCCACTTTCGGCGGGGTTGCTGTGCTTTTAACAGGTTCAACAGGAGATCTGCTTAGCATAGAACAACCGCTCAGCATCAGTGCTAAAAGACAGATCGGTAAAGCACGCATAATGTTTCCTCAATGATTAATCAAATCGTCAGATATTGAATCAGTTGCCTGCATAAATGACAAGACGGGCTTACGCCCGTCCTGAATGATATTACACAAAGATAAGATTACCAGCCTTTAACTGCACCGCCGTTAAAGACTTTATTTGCTTCCTGGTAAACTTCATCAGACTGGTAAGCCTGTACGAACTTCTTCACGTTTTCCGCATCTTTGTTATCTTCGCGGGTAACGATCAGGTTAACGTACGGAGACTCTTTATCTTCCACGAAGATACCGTCTTTCGCTGGGGTCAGGTTAATCTGGCTGGCGTAAGTGGTGTTGATAACCGCCAGGGCGATCTGTGCGTCATCCAGCGAGCGTGGCAGCTGCGGCGCTTCCAGCTCAACAATTTTCAGATTTTTTGGATTCTCGGTTACGTCCAGAACGGTCGGCAGCAGGCCAACACCGTCTTTAAGTTTAATCAGACCCACTTTTTGCAGCAGCAGCAGAGAACGGCCAAGGTTAGTTGGATCGTTTGGAACCGCAACCTGAGAACCGTCCTGCAGTTCATCTAATGATTTGATCTTTTTAGAGTAGCCCGCGATTGGGTAAACGAAGGTGTTTCCTGCAGCAACCAGCTTGTAACCGCGATCTTTGATCTGTTGATCCAGGTATGGTTTGTGCTGGAAGGCGTTAGCATCGATATCACCTTTGCTCAGCGCTTCGTTAGGCAGGACATAGTCGTTGAATGTGACCAGCTCAACGTCCAGACCATACTTTTCTTTCGCCACTTTAGCTGCCGTTTCTGCAACCTGCTGCTCCGCACCGACGATAACGCCCACTTTGATGTGGTTTGGATCTTTTTCGTCCTGGCCACAACCTACCAGTGCCAGAGAGCCGATCAGCGCGCCTACTGCAGCAAAGGTTTTAAATTTAAACGCCATGTTTTTATCCTTAACTCGTCGAGTTTGTGTTGTGTAACGTTATTTATGCGTAACAGCCCGGACGATGCGATCGCCAGAGAATTGAATGAGATAAACCAGTACAACCAGCAGAACCAGCACGGTATTCATGACGGTAGCATTGTAGCCAATGTAACCATACTGATAGCCGATCTGACCCAGACCACCGGCGCCTACTGCACCGCCCATCGCAGAGTAACCTACCAGGGTAATCAGCGTAATGGTGGCGGCATTAACCAGACCTGGCAGCGCTTCTGGCAGTAAAACTTTACGAACGATCTGCATCGGCGTCGCGCCCATAGCGCGTGACGCTTCAATCAGGCCCGATGGGATCTCTAACAGGGCATTCTCAACCATACGGGCGATAAACGGCGCCGCACCCACGGTCAGGGGAACGATGGCTGCCTGCAGGCCGATAGACGTGCCCACAATAACGCGGGTAAACGGAATCATCCATACCAGCAAAATAATGAAGGGAATGGAACGGAAGATATTCACCAGCGCAGAGAGCGTGCGGTACAGCTTTGCGTTCTCAATAATCTGACCCGGACGGGTGACGTACAGCAGCACGCCCACCGGCAGACCAATGACAAAACCGAAGAAGCCGGATACGAAGGTCATCGCCAGCGTTTCCCATACGCCGCGTGCCAGCAACCACATCATTGCCTCAGACATAACCCAGTACCTCTACTTTTACATGATGCTCTTGCAGCCAGGCGATAGCGGCCTGTGTGTCTTCTTGCGTGCCGTGCATTTCAGTCAGCATGATGCCGAACTTCACGCCGCCGGCGTAATCCATCTGCGCACTAATAATATTGTTATTCACGTTGAAGCGGCGGGCGGTTTCAGACAGCAGCGGTGCGTCCACTGACTTGCCGGTAAATTCCATTCGCAGCATTGGAACACTGTTTGCTTCAGGCTGGTTTTTCAGACGTGCCAGATAATCTTCCGGAATGTCCAGGTGCAGCGTGGCCTGAATAAACTGCTGCGCCAGCGGGGTTTTTGGATGTGAGAACACTTCGCTTACGGTGTCTTGTTCAATCAGTTGCCCGTTGCTGATCACCGCCACGCAATCGCAGATGCGTTTAACCACATCCATCTCGTGCGTAATAAGAAGAATAGTGAGTCCCAGGCGACGGTTAATGTCTTTCAGCAGCTCCAGAATCGAGCGGGTGGTTGCAGGATCCAGCGCACTGGTAGCCTCGTCACAGAGCAGCACTTTTGGGTTGCTGGCCAGAGCACGCGCAATCGCCACACGCTGTTTTTGACCGCCGGATAAGTTCGCCGGGAAAGCGTCGTGCTTATCGCCCAGACCGACCAGATCCAGCAGCTCGGTAACGCGACGTTTGATCTCGTCTTTCGGCGTGTTGTCCAGTTCCAGCGGCAGGGCAACGTTGCCAAAAACGGTGCGCGAAGAGAGCAGGTTAAAGTGCTGGAAGATCATGCCAATCTGGCGGCGTGCTTTAGTCAGTTCTGCTTCGGAAAGGGTAGTCAGTTCTTTGCCATCAACCTGAACGCGACCTTCGGTCGGGCGTTCAAGCAGGTTAACGCAACGAATGAGCGTACTTTTACCTGCACCTGAGGCGCCAATGACGCCATAAATCTGCCCAGCCGGGACATGCAGGCTAACGTTATTCAACGCCTGTATGGTACGGTGCCCTTGCTGGAACACTTTGGTGATATTGGAAAGTTTAATCATTAGATTATTTTTATCGTATGTAAGTTAGCCGTGGCATTTTCTGCTGCCTGATACGGGCGATGACCGTCAACAAAACGGATGTTAAGGCATCCAGACGTCTAAATCAATCCAACTCTGCGTGATGAGCACTTTCTTGCGCAGTGAAAAATGAGATACTACGCAGACATCCCCTTCCAGGAGCAAACAGGTGGCAAAATCAGTACCCGCAATTTTTCTCGATCGTGACGGCACCATTAATGTCGATCATGGTTATGTGCATGAGATAGACGAATTTGAATTCATCGATGGCGTGATAGAAGCCATGCGTGAATTAAAAGAGATGGGTTTTGCGCTGGTGGTCGTTACCAACCAGTCAGGCATCGCGCGCGGTAAATTCACCGAAGCGCAGTTTGAGACCTTAACAGAATGGATGGACTGGTCACTGGCCGATCGTGGCGTTGACCTGGACGGTATCTATTATTGTCCGCATCATCCACAGGGAAGCGTAGAAGAGTATCGCCAGACCTGTGACTGCCGTAAACCGCACCCGGGTATGTTCACCTCTGCGCAAGAGTTCCTTCATATAGATATGAGTGCTTCATATATGGTGGGGGATAAAATGGAAGATATGCAGGCAGCTGCAGCGGCAGGTGTAGGCCATAAAATACTGGTGCGCACCGGCAAGCCCATCACACCTGAAGCAGAAAATGCAGCGGATTGTGTGATTAACAGCCTGGCAGCACTGCCAGAAGCCATCAAAAAGCAGCAAAAATAGGCGTTATGGCGAAAAGATGAACGGTTGAAATAAAATTGTATTTTTCCGCTTGTCAGTGCCGAATAACTCCCTATAATGCGCCTCCATCGACACGGCGGATGTGAATCACTTCACACAAGCAGCCGGGCCGGTTGAAGAGAAAGGCGAAAATAATCGCTTGACTCTGAAAGAGGAAGGCGTAATATACGCCACCTCGCAACGGTGAGCGAAAGCCGCGTTGCACTGCTCTTTAACAATTTATCAGGCAATCTGTGTGGGCACTCAAAGTGACATGGATTCTTAACGTCCTAGGACGAAAAATGAATACCAAGTCTCAAAGAGTGAACACGTAATTCATTACGAAGTTTAATTCTACGAGCATCAAACTTAAATTGAAGAGTTTGATCATGGCTCAGATTGAACGCTGGCGGCAGGCCTAACACATGCAAGTCGAACGGTAGCACAGAGAGCTTGCTCTCGGGTGACGAGTGGCGGACGGGTGAGTAATGTCTGGGAAACTGCCTGATGGAGGGGGATAACTACTGGAAACGGTAGCTAATACCGCATAACGTCGCAAGACCAAAGAGGGGGACCTTCGGGCCTCTTGCCATCAGATGTGCCCAGATGGGATTAGCTAGTAGGTGGGGTAATGGCTCACCTAGGCGACGATCCCTAGCTGGTCTGAGAGGATGACCAGCCACACTGGAACTGAGACACGGTCCAGACTCCTACGGGAGGCAGCAGTGGGGAATATTGCACAATGGGCGCAAGCCTGATGCAGCCATGCCGCGTGTATGAAGAAGGCCTTCGGGTTGTAAAGTACTTTCAGCGAGGAGGAAGGCATTGTGGTTAATAACCACAGTGATTGACGTTACTCGCAGAAGAAGCACCGGCTAACTCCGTGCCAGCAGCCGCGGTAATACGGAGGGTGCAAGCGTTAATCGGAATTACTGGGCGTAAAGCGCACGCAGGCGGTCTGTTAAGTCAGAT
>NZ_JALKTL010000004.1:0-408289 GCF_035787115.1 Leclercia adecarboxylata
ATGTGTTAGGCCTGCCGCCAGCGTTCAATCTGAGCCATGATCAAACTCTTCAATTTAAGTTTGATGCTCGTAGAATTAAACTTCGTAATGAATTACGTGTTCACTCTTTGAGACTTGGTATTCATTTATTGTCCGAGGACATTAAGAATCCATGTCACTTTGAGTGCCCACACAGATTGTCTGATAAATTGTTAAAGAGCAGTGCCGCTTCGCTTTTTCGCTGCGGCGCGGGGTGTGCATATTACGCTTTCCCGCCTCAGAGTCAAGCGATTATTTTCGCTTTTCTCCGTGAGGTTCTTACCGAACCCCGCTGACCCGGCGGCTTGTTTGCCGTTGTTCCGTGTCAGTGGTGGCGCATTATAGGCGGTTAATCCGGACTGGCAAGTATAAAGTGAAATTTATTTTCCGACCGCTTACTTTTCAATCAAAACCACCCCAGAACCGCCATTGTTGCCTGGTTTTTAAACAAAAACGAGTCCCAGGGGACTCGTTTTTGCCGTTTTGTGACTTACTGCACTGCTACAATCTGATCGTCTTTCTTGACCAGCTGTATCATTTTGCCCGGAAGCAGTTTCCCTGAAAGGATTTGCTGCGCCAGCGGGTTCTCGATCTGCTGCTGGATGGCACGTTTTAAAGGTCGTGCTCCATATACCGGATCGTATCCATTTGCGCTCAGCAACTGCAGTGCGTCGTCCGCAATATGCAGTTCGTATCCACGCTCTTCCAGACGCTTATACAAACGCTGCAGTTGAATACGGGCAATAGAAGCGATGTGTTTTTCACCCAGTGGATGGAAAACTACCACTTCATCGATACGGTTGATGAACTCAGGGCGGAAGCTGTGGCTGACCACACCCATCACCAGATCCTTCATATGGCTGTAATCCAGTTCACCAAAACGTTCCTGAATCAGATCGGAGCCCAGGTTCGAAGTCATAATGACCACCGTATTACGGAAATCGACCGTTCTGCCCTGTCCGTCAGTGAGGCGACCATCATCCAGGACCTGCAACAGGATGTTGAAAACATCCGGATGAGCTTTTTCAACTTCGTCCAGCAGAATAACGGAGTATGGACGACGGCGTACTGCTTCTGTCAGATATCCGCCCTCCTCATAACCGACATATCCTGGAGGCGCACCCACAAGGCGCGATACCGAGTGTTTTTCCATAAACTCGGACATGTCGATACGCACCATCGCATCATCACTGTCGAACATGAAGTTCGCCAGCGCCTTACATAGCTCCGTTTTACCGACACCGGTCGGCCCCAGGAACAGGAAGGAGCCAATAGGACGATTCGGATCGGACAAACCTGCACGGCTACGGCGAATGGCGTTCGATACTGCTTCAACCGCTTCATCCTGACCAATCACGCGATGATGAAGGTCTTCCTCCATACGCAGTAATTTGTCGCGCTCGCTCTCCATCATTCTGGCTACCGGGATCCCGGTCCAGCGCGCCAGTACCTCTGCAATTTCTGCATCCGTCACTTTATTACGTAACAGACGCATGGACTTGCCTTCAGCCTGGGTTGCAGCCGCCAGCTGTTTTTCCAGTTCCGGAATTTTGCCGTACTGCAGCTCAGACATTTGCGCCAGATCGCCCACGCGACGCGCCTGCTCAATAGCAATCTTCGCCTGCTCCAGCTCGGCTTTGATCGTCTGGGTGCCAGAGAGGGAGGCTTTTTCCGCTTTCCACTCCTCTTCTAAACCAGAATATTGACGCTCTTTATCTTCCAGCTCTTCATTAAGCATATCCAGACGCTTTTTACTCGCGTCATCAGACTCTTTCTTCAGCGCCTGCTGCTCTAACTTGAGCTGAATGATGCGGCGATCAAGTCGGTCCAGCTCTTCTGGCTTAGAGTCAATCTGCATACGAATACTGGAAGCCGCTTCGTCAATAAGGTCGATCGCTTTGTCAGGCAACTGTCGATCAGCAATATAACGATGCGACAAGGTCGCAGCCGCCACGATGGCCGGGTCGGTGATCTGCACATGGTGGTGCAGCTCATAGCGTTCTTTCAGGCCACGCAGGATAGCGATGGTATCTTCTACTGACGGCTCAGCCACAAACACTTTCTGGAAGCGACGTTCAAGCGCTGCATCCTTTTCGATGTACTGACGATATTCATCAAGCGTGGTGGCCCCGACGCAGTGCAGCTCACCGCGTGCAAGTGCTGGCTTCAGCATGTTCCCGGCATCCATGGCGCCATCGGCTTTGCCTGCTCCAACCATGGTGTGCAATTCATCAATGAACAGAATGACGTTGCCTTCCTGCTTCGCCAGATCGTTCAGCACGCCTTTTAAGCGTTCTTCAAATTCACCCCGGTATTTCGCACCCGCCACCAGCGCGCCCATATCCAGTGCAAGTACGCGGCGGCCTTTTAAACCTTCAGGCACTTCACCATTGACGATACGCTGGGCCAGCCCTTCCACAATGGCGGTTTTACCCACACCCGGCTCACCGATCAGGACAGGGTTATTTTTGGTGCGGCGCTGCAGAACCTGAATCGTACGGCGGATCTCTTCGTCACGGCCGATTACCGGATCAAGCTTGCCCTGTTCAGCACGCTCGGTCAGATCGACGGTATATTTCTTCAATGCCTGACGCTGGTCTTCGGCACCCTGATCGTTCACGCTCTCACCTCCGCGCATCTGTGCAATCGCCTGCGTCACGTTGGCAGTGGTTGCGCCTGCCGTTTTCAGCAGGTCGGTCAAGGTGCCACGTGATTCAAGCGCCGCCAGAACAAAAAGTTCTGACGAAATAAAGTTATCGCCGCGTTTCTGCGCCAGCTTGTCGCACAGATTCAGTACGCGCACCAGATCCTGAGACGGCTGTACATCGCCGCCTGTGCCCTCTACCTGCGGCAAGCGGCTCAGCGCCTGATCGATGGCAGTGCGTAACTGGCCTGCATTAATGCCGGCAGAGGTTAATAAAGGACGTACCGAACCCCCTTCCTGATTCAGTAAGGCGCTCATTAAATGAAGAGGTTCGATAAACTGATTGTCGTGCCCCAGTGCGAGAGACTGGGCATCGGCGAGAGCAAGCTGGAATTTATTAGTAAGACGATCCAGACGCATAACTCCTCCCATAACAGGTCAAAATTGCTACTGGAGATTAAATGAGGTCATCCCTCAATTATTCAAGGTGAATGACCTGAATTATGCGAAAAGAAAACGGCGCGTGCCGGATCGTCTTGATTCTATAGGTTATATCAGCCAGATGAAACTTGCCATACGTCCAGTCGTCTTGTCGCGACGATAGGAAAAGAAATCACCTGTTTCGGTGAAGGTGCAGCGATCGCCGCCGTAGATCTGGCTAATACCAACACGTGTCAGGCGCTGGCGGGCAAGCTGATAGATGTCCGCCATGTATTTATCCCCTGCCGGCTGAAAAGCGCTCTTTGCCTGTGGTTCATGCGCCATAAAAGCGTCGCGCACCTCCGGGCCCACCTCAAAGGCTCGCGGCCCAATGGCCGGGCCAAGCCAGGCGAGGATGTTATCCGGACTGTCAGCAAAGCAGGCGACGGTCTCTTCCAGAACACCAGCGCATAAGCCGCGCCAGCCGGCGTGAGCGGCGGCTACTTCTGTACCTGCACGGTTGCAGAAAAGCACCGGCAGGCAGTCGGCGGTCATGACGGCGCAAACCGTGCCCGGAGTATTGCTGTAAGAAGCATCTGCACGTTTCGAGGCGTACGACTCTCCGGTGAGACGGAGTACAGCGGTACCATGTACCTGCTCAAGCCAGACCGGTTTTGACGGCAGTTGACCTGCCGCAAACATGCGCTGGCGATTCTCTTCAACGTGATCAAGATCATCGCCACAGTGAGCGCCCAGGTTTAATGATTCCCAGGCTCCCTTACTTACTCCCCCGATACGGGTAGAACTGCAGGCCGCCACGCCATCTGGCGCAGGCCACTCCGGGACAATCAGTTTGGTCATAACCAGTCCACGTCATCCTTATGTTCTTCGAAATCGGCACGCATGGCGTCGATAAGATCCACCATATCCTGCGGGATTGGCGCATGCCATTCCATCTCAATGCCGGTAATCGGATGGTAGAGACGCAGCATAGTCGCATGCAGCGCCTGACGATCGAATTTACGCAGCATGGCGATAAACTCTTCGGAAGCCCCTTTCGGCGGACGCGGACGGCCACCGTATAGCTGATCGCCCACCAGCGGATGAGTGATATGCGACATATGGACACGAATCTGGTGAGTACGGCCCGTTTCCAGACGCAGACGCAGACGCGTGTGAATGCGGAAATGTTCCATGATGCGGTAGTGCGTGACGGCCGGTTTACCCATTGGATGAACAGACATATGGGTACGCTTGGTCGGATGGCGGCTGATAGGTTGTTCTACCGTCCCGCCCGAAGTCATATGACCGATGGCAACCGCTTCGTACTCACGGGTGATTTCACGCAGCTGCAAGGACTCCACCAGACGCGTTTGCGCCGGAATGGTCTTTGCAACGACCATCAGGCCGGTGGTGTCTTTATCCAGACGGTGAACGATACCGGCACGCGGTACGTCCACGATAGGGGGATAGTAGTGCAGCAGCGCGTTAAGCACTGTGCCGTCCGGGTTACCTGCCCCTGGGTGAACAACAAGATCGCGCGGCTTATTAATGACCAGGATGTCGTCATCTTCGTAGACGATATTCAGTGGAATATCCTGAGGTTCAAAACGGACTTCTTCTTCGATGTCAGCATTGATGGCGACCACTTCCCCACCCAACACTTTCTCTTTTGGCTTGTCCCAGATCTTGCCATTTACCAGCACGCGCTGGTCAAGAATCCATTCTTTTATGCGTGAACGCGAATAATCAGGGAACATTTCGGCCAAAGCCTGATCTAAGCGTTGTCCGAGCTGTTTTTCGGAGACTGTTGCGGTGAGTTCTACTCGTTGTGCCATAGACTGCTTCTTCGTTTAACGTTGGGTTTTACGGCTTTGCCGTTTAATATAGTGTGCTATTGTAGCTGGTCTTAATCGGGAGCAGGAAAGAGATTCTCCCGGACAAACATTTGAGGAAAGTCAAAACGTCATGACGCGCATGAAATATCTGGTGGCAGCGGCCACGTTGAGCCTGGCTTTGGTAGGCTGCTCCGGTTCGAATGAACAGGTCCCTGACAATCCGCCGAATGAAATCTATGCGACTGCTCAGCAAAAGCTGCAGGACGGTAACTGGAAACAGGCGATAACGCAACTGGAAGCGCTGGATAATCGCTATCCATTTGGCCCGTATTCCCAGCAGGTACAGTTGGATCTGATCTACGCCTACTATAAAAATGCCGATCTGCCACTGGCCCAGGCGACCATAGATCGCTTCATGCGTCTGAATCCGACCCATCCTAATATTGACTACGTAATGTATATGCGCGGCCTGACCAACATGGCTCTGGATGACAGCGCGCTGCAGGGCTTCTTTGGGGTTGATCGTTCCGACCGTGATCCTCAGCATGCCCGTGATGCGTTCAATGACTTCTCCAAACTGGTCCGCGGCTATCCGAACAGCCAGTACGTTACGGATGCCAGTAAACGACTGGTTTTCCTGAAAGACCGTCTGGCGAAATATGAATACTCCGTAGCGGAATATTATACCCGCCGTGGTGCCTACGTTGCCGTTGTGAACCGTGTCGAAGGCATGCTGCGTGATTATCCGGATACGCAGGCAACACGTGATGGCCTGAAACTGATGGAAAACGCCTATCGTCAGCTGCAGATGACGTCACAGGCTGAAAAAGTGGCGAAAATCATTGCTGCCAACAGCAGCAGCTCCTGATCACTATCGAAAAATGCAAAACGGCAGCCCAGTGGCTGCCGTTTTTTTATTCATTTTCATACTGCGCTGAAGCGGTTTAGCTCGCACGAATCCTATCAACTATGGCCGCAATTTCTTTCTTCGACAAGGTAAATCTTACCTGTTCCTGTCCTGCCTCACAAAAAGAATCCGTTGACAAAAAGTGACATTAAAATGTGATTTACATCACACATTTTGACATTCAGAACGGTATGCTGGAATCACCAAGACGGGAAAGACAAGAGGTAAAATTTATGACAATGAACATTACCAGTAAACAAATGGAAATTACTCCGGCAATTCGCCAGCACGTCGCAGACCGTCTCGCCAAACTGGATAAATGGCAAACACACCTGATTAATCCGCATATCATTCTCTCTAAGGAGCCACAGGGTTTCATCGCTGACGCAACTATCAATACTCCAAACGGCCATCTGGTCGCCAGCGCGAAACACGAGGATATGTACACCGCTATCAACGATTTGATTAACAAGCTGGAACGGCAGCTCAATAAAGTGCAACACAAAGGTGAAGCCCGTCGCGCCACAACATCGGTGAAAGACGCCAGCTTCGCAGAAGAAGTTGAAGATGAGTAATCCTTTACATTGAGTCTATCGCCAACGCGCCTTCGGGCGCGTTTTTTATTGACAGGGTGAAAACAGTACGGGTACTTTAAGTCTGTCTTTCTGAGGAACCATCCATGACCGTTAAGCCGTTTTTCTTCGCATTCTTTTTTACCTTCCCCTGATTGGGAGGCGTTTCGTCGTGTGATAAAGAATGCGAAGACGAACAATAAGGCCTCCCACACCGGGGGGCCTTTTTTATTGATAACGATAAATGACAAAGGCAACGCTATGACATCGGAAAACCCGTTACTGGATCTGCGAGATAAGATCAGCTCTCTGGATGAAAAATTGCTTTCGCTGCTGGCTGAGCGCCGCGCACTTGCCGTCGAGGTAGGAAAAGCGAAGCTGGCATCGCATCGTCCGGTACGCGATATCGATCGTGAACGCGACCTGCTGGAACGCCTGATCAACCTCGGTAAAACTCACCATCTGGATGCGCATTACATCACCCGCCTGTTTCAGCTGATTATTGAAGATTCCGTCCTCACGCAGCAGGCCTTGTTGCAGCAGCATCTGAATAAAACCAATCCGCATTCGGCACGTATCGCCTTCCTGGGCCCTAAAGGTTCCTATTCTCATCTTGCCGCGCGTCAGTATGCAGCCCGTCATTTCGAAGAGTTTATTGAGAGCGGTTGCGCGAAGTTCGCCGATATTTTCAATCAGGTGGAAACCGGGCAAGCGGATTACGCCGTTGTGCCGATTGAGAACACCAGTTCCGGGGCAATTAACGACGTTTACGATCTGCTCCAGCACACCACGTTGTCGCTGGTTGGCGAGCTGACGATCCCTATCGACCACTGCGTGCTGGTTTCCGGCTCCACCGATCTCAGCAAAATCGAGACGGTATACAGCCACCCGCAACCTTTCCAGCAGTGCAGCCAGTTCCTGAACCGCTATCCAGGCTGGAAAATTGAATATACCGAAAGCACATCAGCAGCAATGGAAAAAGTCGCACAGGCAAACTCCCCCACCGTTGCCGCACTGGGGAGCGAAGCAGGCGGCGCGCTGTATGGATTGCAGGTGCTGGAGCGTAACCTGGCGAACCAGACGCAAAACATCACCCGTTTTATCGTCCTGGCGCGTAAAGCGATCAATGTTTCCGATCAGGTTCCGGCGAAAACGACTCTTTTGATGGCGACGGGCCAGCAGGCCGGTGCGCTGGTAGAAGCCCTGCTGGTATTGCGCAATCACAACCTGATCATGACTAAACTGGAATCACGCCCTATTCATGGCAACCCGTGGGAAGAGATGTTCTATCTCGATATTCAGGCCAACCTCGAATCTGCATCCCTGCAGAAAGCCCTGCGCGAACTGGGTGAAATTACCCGCTCAATGAAAGTGCTTGGCTGCTATCCGAGCGAAAACGTGGTGCCGGTTGATCCGGCTTAACGCGTAATAAATGGTCCCTTTTTCACTCCTGCCACACTGACGGGCAGGGTGAAAATGGCGCCGGAAAGAGGGTATGCCGCCACATCCTGCGGGTCCATATTCTCACGGGTGGTGGTGATAAACAGCGTTTGCATATCATCGCCACCGAAGCAGACCATGGTCGGGTAACGCACCGGTAACCGGTACTCTTCCAGCTGTTCGCCCTGCGGTGAGAAACGCGCGATCCGCCAGCCGTCAAAGAGCGCGCTCCAGTAACAGCCTTCCACATCCACCGCCGCGCCGTCCGGGATCCCCTCCCCCGGTTTGAACCGACGAAAGACCTCCCGCTTACCCGGCTCGCCCTGCTCATCCAGCGGCGTTCGATAGATAACCGCATTAGGCGTGTCGGATGTGTACATCCAGCGCTTGTCATCGCTAAATGCCAGACCGTTATGACCGTGAATATCACACTGGATCACTTCCGGCGTCAGGTCATTATCGATCCGCATCAGCAAGGCGCCATTGTAGTCTCCCGGCGCCCAGAATGTGCCCGCATAAAAGCGACCAAAGTGATCGGTTCCTCCGTCATTAAAGCGCGCCAGCTGAGGGTTCGACGGGTTATCACAAACTTTTCGCTGCAGCAGACCGTGCTTGTCCGCCAGCCAGATGGCGTTACGCATGGCGACAATAAAGCCCCCTCCTTCGCGCAGGGCAAAGCAGCCCACCTCTTCATGGAAAGACAGAACGCTGTGGTCACCTGTCGGCAAATGGTAGCGGTGGATCTCGCCTTCCAGAATATCCGCCCAGTAGAGGGCGCTTTCTGCTTCGCTCCAGGTCGGGCACTCTGGTAAATGCCCCGTGTAATCAAACAGAACGTGTGGTTCAGCCATGACAAATCCCCAAAATGAAAAAAGCCAGCAGTGCTGGCTTTC
The DNA here is from genome assembly GCF_035787115.1 of Leclercia adecarboxylata. Lineage (GTDB taxonomy): Bacteria > Pseudomonadota > Gammaproteobacteria > Enterobacterales > Enterobacteriaceae > Enterobacter > Enterobacter adecarboxylatus_E. Next base: position 8,733 of record NZ_JALKTL010000004.1, read on the forward strand.
AGTATATACATCATCAGATTACTGGCGACTGTCATTCGCCTGTCGCAGCAGAATACGGCTCTCGCTCTGGAAGCGCTGGGCATAGTCGCCAAACCAGTGCTCGACCTTACGGAAGCTGTCGATAAAGGCCTGCTTATCGCCCTGTTCCAGCAGGGTGATCGCCTCACCAAAACGCTGGTAGTAACGTTTGATCAGCGCCAGATTATTGCCCGAGGACATAATGATGTCCGCATACAGCTGCGGATCCTGAGCAAACAGCCGCCCCACCATCGCCAGCTCCAGGCGATAGATAGGTGATGACAGCGAGAGAAGTTGCTCAAGCTGTACGTTCTCTTCCGCCAGATGCAGACCATACGCGAAGGTCGCGAAGTGACGCAGCGCCTGGATAAAGGCCATATTCTGGTCATGTTCGACGGCACTGATACGATGCAGCCGCGCGCCCCACACCTGAATTTGCTCCAGGAACCACTGGTAGGCTTCTGGCTGACGTCCATCGCAATAGACCACAACCTGTTTCGCCAGGCTGCCACTATCCGGGCCGAACATCGGGTGCAGTCCCAGCACCGGGCCGTCATGCGCGGCCAGCATCGCCTGCAGTGGACCATTTTTAACCGAGGCCAGATCGACCAGAATACAGTCTGCCGGCAACGGCGGCAGTCTGGCGATAATCTCTTCGGTGATGTGAATCGGAACGCTGACGATAACCATACCCGCATCGGCAACCATCGCCTCCGCCTGGGCCCAGTCCTCTTTTTCAAGGATGCGCACCTGGTAGCCGGAAAGCGTGAGCATCTTCTCAAAGAGATGGCCCATCTGTCCGCCGCCACCAACGATCACTACCGGTCGCAATGTCGGACAGAGGGTTTTAAATCCCTTGTCGTTTTCGCTGGAGTATGACTCACGCATCACACGGCGCAGCACATCTTCTATCAAATCCGGCGAGACGCCCAGCGCCTGGGCCTCTTTGCGCCGGGACGTCAGCATAGAGGCTTCGCGTTCCGGCACATAAATTGGCAAGCCGTATTTACTTTTGACTTCACCCACCTCGGCAACCAGCGCCATGCGGCGCGCCAGTAAATCCAGCAGCGCCTTGTCTACCTCGTCAATTTGATCGCGCAGGGCGGTCAATTCAGCAACCATAACTAACCTCTTAAGCCAGACGCGTCGCCAGCTGGCCGTTCAAATCTTTGTGGATCTCGCGCAGCAGCGCATCGGTGGTCTCCCAGCTGATGCAGGCATCAGTCACGGATACCCCGTATTTCATGGCGCTACGTGGCTGCTCAGATGACTGATTACCTTCATGGATGTGGCTTTCAATCATCAGGCCAATAATCGAACGGTTGCCATCTTTAATCTGCGCGACGACGGATTCCGCCACCGCAGGCTGACGACGGTAATCTTTATTGGAATTACCATGACTGCAATCTACCATCAGCGCCGGGCGCAGTCCTGCCTGTTCCATCTCTTTTTCGCACTGGGTGACATCTGCCGGGCTGTAGTTAGGCGCTTTGCCCCCGCGCAGGATAACGTGTCCGTCCGGGTTGCCCTGGGTCTGCAGCAGGCAAACCTGGCCGGCCTGGTTGATACCGACAAAACGGTGCGGCATGGCAGCGGCGCGCATGGCGTTGATGGCTGTCGCCAGACTGCCGTCGGTACCGTTTTTGAAACCGACCGGCATAGAGAGGCCAGATGCCATTTCGCGGTGCGTCTGCGACTCGGTAGTACGCGCGCCGATTGCTGACCAGCTAAACAGATCGCCCAGGTATTGCGGGCTGTTTGGATCCAGCGCTTCTGTTGCCAGCGGCAGCCCCATGTTAACCAACTCCACCAGAAGATTACGCGCAATCTTCAGACCGGCTTCCACATCAAACGAGCCATCCATGTGCGGATCGTTAATTAACCCTTTCCAGCCAACGGTGGTACGAGGTTTTTCAAAATAGACGCGCATGACCAGGTAGAGGCTATCGCTGACCTCCTCGGCCAGGGCTTTAAAACGATGCGCATATTCGATGGCCGCTTCGGGATCGTGAATAGAGCATGGACCACATACCACCAGCAGACGCGGATCGCGCCCGGCAATAATGTCGGAAATGGTCTGGCGAGAGCGCGCGATTTGCGCCTCTTGCTCAACGCTCAGCGGGAACTCCGCTTTCAGTTGATCCGGCGTGATCAAAACATGTTCATCAGTAATATGTACGTTATTCAGCGCGTCTTTTTGCATGATGGCGATCCTGGAAGCTCGTTTGCGATAGTGGTTTCCTCACTGAGGAAGCCCAACGATATCATAACAAGTAAAGATTTCAATCCAAAATACGTAAATAATACTTTACAACACCCACTTTAAAGCAAAAAACATTCGATTATGATGTAACGTAAAAATTACAGCATAGGTTCTTAACGCCAGGCTATGCTCAATGGAAAAAGGAGAATCTCTTATGCGCCTGACCGTTACCCCGCTTTTGTGCCTACTGTTAACTGCCTGCCAGATTGATCCTTATACTCATCAACCTACCTGGACGGGAACCGACTGGTATGATGCCGGGAAAGAAGACGCGATGAATGGCGTGGCCGTAAAATCCAGTGAAACCCTTGCCGCTAACTTTAACGACCCCAAAGTAGACCGCTCTGCCTATCTCAGCGGATATAAAGAGGGGCAAGAGAAAATATGCCAGGAAAACTTTGTTTATGCCTGGGGATTAGCCGGTCGAATATTCCCCGCCAGTTGTGATACCGCCAATAACGTCACTGCGCTGCGTACCGCCTGGCAACAGGGTATGGACGAAGGAACAAAAGCCATCCGTTTAAATTAATACCGCTAACACTGTTTCTGTAAATTAAGAACGCAAGATTTTACTTAAGTCCCTGAATATTATTTCGCCATAATGACTGCCCGGATAAAAAATGGTATTCTTGCGGCGAAACTCAAGGGCAAATATTTCCAGAGTGGTATGGCGGATTCTGGTGGGTAACTATTTTCTTATTTCCTGGTACCGGGCGGCCCTGGTACTGATGCTGCTAATATCCTGCGGGCACGCCATTGGCGGAACATTATCCAGAACCGATAAATCGGTACGATCCATTGTCTCCGGGATTGTCAGTTACACCCGCTGGCCCACACTCTCTGGCCAGCCAACCCTGTGCATTTTCGCCTCCTCAAGCTACGTTGAGGCGCTCAGTGCCAATGGTCCGGACGCGCTGCCTTATACTCCCGTTATTATTCATAGCGATCGGGAAGCCCTGAGTGCGGGATGCAACGCACTCTATTTTGGCAGTGAGTCCCCCACCGCCCAGCTTGAATTAAGCACAGCGTTTAATTCCAGACCGTTACTATTAATTGCGGAGCAAAATCCACAATGTCTTACAGGGAGTGCTTTCTGCCTGATAATAGACAACGCCAGCGTAAGATTTTCCGTCAATCTGGATGTGCTGTCGCGTAGCGGAGTCCGGGTCAATCCTGATGTGTTAATGCTTGCACGGAATACGAAGCATGAATAAGGAATTTACATCAGCGCCGCGTCCAACATTCAAAAGAACGCTCAGGCGCATCAGTATAATTAGCGTCCTCATTACAATGACGCTTATCTGGTTATTATTGTGTATTGCTTCGGTGGTAACACTGAAACAGTACGCGCAACGAAACTTTGAATTAACCAGCGCCACAGTGAGCCGCAGCCTGGAAGCGACGCTGGTGTTTCATGATACCGCCGCCGCCAACGAAGCGCTGGCCACACTTGGCAAACAGGGGCAGTTCTCCTCAGCGATATTGCTGGACCGCTACGATAATCGTTTTGCCGCATGGTCAATGGGGCCGAACGATCGGGCCGATCCCCTGAGTCAGCTGGTCAGCCAGTGGTTATTCCCCCAACCCATCAGGCAGCGCGTCTGGCACAATAACCTGCCGATTGGTGAGTTACACCTTACCGCGCGCGACAGCCTGATCAGTCACTTTCTCTGGACCTCTCTGGCGGTGTTAACCGGATGCATCCTCTTCGCCTCTATGGTGGCATTAACCATCACCCGTACCCTGCATAATGGTGTTGTCACCGCCCTGCAAAACATAGCCGAGGTGGTACATGACGTGCGCTCAAACCGTAACTTCTCACGCCGGGTATCCGAGGAGCGCATCGATGAATTTCATCGCTTCGGTCAGGACTTCAATAGCCTGCTGGATGAAATGGAAGAGTGGCAGCTAAAGCTACAGGCAAAAAATGCCCAGCTGCTGCGCACCGCCATGCACGACCCGCTCACCGGTCTGGCAAACCGGGCCGCTTTTCGTACCAGCATCACGGCGCTGATGAGCGACTCTTCAGCACGGACTAACTCCGCCCTGCTCTTCCTGGATGGAAATGATTTTAAGCTGATTAACGATACCTGGGGGCACGCCGCGGGTGACCGTGTGCTGATTGAAGTGGCCCGCCGCATGGTCGAGTTTGGCGGCGAGCGCCATCAGTCCTATCGCCTTGGTGGCGATGAGTTCGCCATGATCCTCTATGGCGTCCATTCGGAATATGAGGTCCTGCGCCTCTGTGCCGCCCTGACGCAACAGTTCAGCCCGTCATACGATCTGCACAATGGACACACCTCAAGGCTGTCGCTCAGCATTGGCTTCGCGCTTAGCTGGGAACATCACTCCGTTGAAGCGTTACTGGAGCAAGCTGACCGGAATATGTATCTGGTTAAACACCAGCGTTCAAAAACAACTGCGTAAAAGGAACACATTATGTTAAGGCGATACGTTGCACCGCTTTTGATGGCATCAATGCTGCTGACGGGATGCCAGACGCCACAAGGCAAATTTAGCGCGGAACAGATCGCTGCCATGAAATCTTACGGCTTTAACGAGACCAACGGCGACTGGTCGCTTGGCCTCTCTGCGAAGATCCTGTTTGGTAAAAACAAATATCAGCTGCAACCGGAAAGCGAACAGCAGGTTAAAAGCATGGCATCACGTCTTGCCGCTGCGGGCCTGAAACACGCGCGAATGGACGGACATACCGATAACTATGGCGAAGAGAACTACAACAAAGACTTATCGCTGAAACGGGCTAATGTGGTCGCCGATGTCTGGGCGCAGGGCGCCAGCATTCCACGCAGCAATCTGACGACCCAGGGATTAGGTAAGCAGTACCCGATTGCGGACAATAAAACCGCTCAGGGGCGTGCCGAGAACCGCCGCGTTGCGGTGGTGATCAGCACGCCCTGAGTCATTACTTCACCGTTTCGGCAAGAGATACTTTTGATGCCGCCCGCCAGCGCAACCAGTCAATCACGACGAACAGCGCCAGGCTGCATCCCATGACGGGCATCGCCAGCCCCAGTAACACGGCGATAGTGAACGATACAACGCGTCCCCACAGCGGTAACGCCAGCCAGCTCTGATACAGGGTCTGCGCGGGATCGGTTGCCGTCTGGCGGGGTCTGCGCATCCACCACATCCGGTAGCCCCAGACAATCATCACACACAGCGCAAGGCCAAAGGCGATCAGCACCAGCTGGTTCGGCAGACCAAACAGCACGCCCATATGGAAATCCACCCCCCAGCGGGTCAGTTTGGCCATCAGGGGATAATCCGTAAAACGGGTCTGGTCGATAACCTGCAGGCTGGCGGGGTCAACGGCCACTGCATCAACCTGCGTAGGCCAGCTGCGATCGATCTCCGTCACCGTCCATGCCTGAGCACCATTTTTCGCCGGACGTATCTCCAGTTTCGTGGCGTCGATACCTGCCGCATTAGCCGCCTTTAACACGCCGTCGTACAATGCCGGATCGGGCTTCATCTGCGGCATTGGCATGGTCATGTGATGGCTATGGTGATCGGCATGCGGATCGGCTGCTTGCGCCGGGCCATGCAACTGCGTGTTTACCTGTGGCGTGAGCCAGTTCATCTCTGCCCGCAGTTTATCCACATTACCCCCCGCCCACTGGGACCAGGTGAGACCGGTAGCGGAAAACAGCAGCATACCCACCAGCAGACTCCAGCCCAGCGTTACGTGCAGCCGACGGCGGTTCTGAAAGCGGTTGTTGATGCGTCGTTTTGGTCGGGTATAGAACCACAGCGCAACGCCCCCCAGTGCGGCGATCCACATCCACGAGGCAGCCAATTCGCTGTAAAGGCGCCCCATATCACCCAACATCAACGACCGGTGCAGATAATCGATTTTCTGGCGCAACGGCAGAATACCGCTGGTGCCGTAAACCGTCATATCGCCGCGCACGTCCAGACTGACCGGATCGATAAATATTGCGCGGTTTTCTGAAGCATCCAGCGTCGGATCGGCATACATCACCCGGGTGGTTTCCCCCGCCGACAGGCCCGGACGAACGGCGTGCAACCGCAGCTCTCCGCCAGTGACCTTTTCCGCGACCGCAATTTGCTCAGCAAGGGGACGCGCCGTGCCCTGCGTCTCGCTGAACAGCGCATGGTGATACAGCGCGTTTTCCAGCTGCGGAGTGGCGACATACAGCGTGCCGGAGAGCGCAGCGATAAAGATAAACGGTCCGACAAACAGACCAACATAGAAGTGAAGACGACGCAGCAGGTTACCCCATGCTGCGCGTGAAGTGCAGGTAGTCATGCTTTCCCTTTTTAAGGTAGAAGTTATCGGTACATCAAAAGATGCACGTTTTATATGGGTTAAGCAGACAGGCGCGGCGGCGCGCGGGTATCGGGACAGAGCCAGGGGGAAAAGTGCCAGTAGCGGACGGCAGGACGCGGCGGCGTCAGTCGCTGTCTGAGCAACACGGCGCAGAGTAGCATCACCAGCGCCAGCATTACGCCCGGCACGTGAGCCAACAAGACACAATAGCCGCAGGCTTCAGCATGGTCGACCGGCATACTTTCGGACGGGGTAGGGTGCTCTGTCATCATATTCATCTCATGGTGCATGCCGGGCATTACGCTCATGGGATCTTTTTGCAACGAGACAGAGACGAGCGGCGCAAACACAATCATCAGGATCGCAAATAACGCGAGACCTGCCGCGATACGTTGCCATTGTGTCTGATGCTGTTTAGTCGTCACTTACCCTCCGTTAAAGCAGGGGCATTGTAAACGATTTATGACGAATAAGTTAACGTGCAGCGCACATAGAGATAAAAAAAGGGCCGGCCTTTCGGCCAGCCCTTTTTACAGGATGTCGCTTAAGCGAATCTTAGTTCAGACGCTCTTTAATACGAGCAGACTTACCAGTACGCTCACGCAGGTAGTACAGTTTAGCTTTACGTACAGCACCACGACGTTTAACAGCAATGCTGTCAACTACCGGAGAGTGAGTCTGGAAGACACGCTCAACGCCTTCGCCGTTGGAAATTTTACGAACAGTGAATGCAGAGTGCAGACCGCGGTTACGGATAGCGATAACCACGCCCTCAAATGCCTGCAGACGTTTTTTGGAACCTTCAACAACCCATACTTTCACTTCCACGGTATCACCCGGACGGAAGGAAGGTACGTCCTGCTTCATCTGCTCTTGTTCAAGTTGCTTAATAATGTTGCTCATAATTTAATCTCTTATCCTGGGTAAACTGATATTCGGGGGCCTCAGGCCATCCCATCATGTTTCTGCTGCTGGTGCACGTGTTCAGTTTTGAACTCGGCCAGCAACTTTGCTTGCTCTTCAGTCAGAGCCAGGTTTTCCAGAAGTTCAGGTCTTCTAAGCCAGGTACGGCCCAGCGACTGCTTCAGACGCCAGCGACGTATCTCGGCATGGTTGCCGGACAGTAACACTGCCGGGACTTCCATCCCTTCTAACACTTCAGGACGGGTATAGTGTGGACAGTCCAGCAATCCGTCAGCAAAGGAATCTTCCGTTGCGGAGGCTTCATGGCCCAGTACCCCCGGAACAAACCGGGCGACGGAGTCAATCAGCGTCATTGCGGGTAACTCACCACCGCTGAGAACGTAATCGCCGATAGACCATTCTTCGTCAATCTCGGTTTGAATTACGCGCTCATCTATCCCTTCGTAGCGACCACAGACCAGAATCAGCTTTTGATTCGTCGCCAGTTCGCTGACGCCCGCTTGATCAAGCTTGCGTCCCTGAGGTGACAGATAAATCACCTTTGCGCCTTCACCTGCCGCGGCTTTTGCTGCTGCGATGGCATCCCGTAAGGGTTGTACCATCATGAGCATCCCCGGTCCGCCGCCGTAAGGACGATCGTCCACGGTACGGTGCCGGTCGTGCGTGAAGTCACGTGGACTCCAGCTCTCGATGCTCAGCAGGCCATTTTTTACTGCCCGGCCAGTTACCCCGTAATCGGTAATCGCGCGGAACATTTCAGGAAACAGGCTAATTATGCCAATCCACATAGCGCCGTCTTTTACCGTTTTCAGGAGAATTTAAAAACCAGGATCCCAATCTACTTCGATAGTACGAGTAGCGAGATCGACTTTCTTGATAACCTGCCCATCGAGGAACGGAACCAGCCGCTCCTTGATACCAAACGCATCTTTCAGGTTTGCCTTAATGACGAGAACGTCATTGGATCCGGTTTCCATCATATCGATGACTTTGCCCAGACCGTAACCTTCAGTAGTGACCACCTGGCAACCCATAAGGTCTTTCCAGTAATAGTCGCCCTCTTCCAGCTGTGGCAACTGCGACGAATCGACGACAATTTCACAATTAGTCAGCGCATTCGCGGCATCACGATCGTCAACGCCTTTCAGCTTGATGATGATGTCCTGATTGTGGTGACGCCAGCTTTCCAGCTCGACCTCTTCCCACTTACCGGCCTTCTGGATAAACCAGGGCTGATAGTCAAAAATGCTTTCGGCGTCTTCGGTGGAGGAAAACACTCTGAGCCAACCACGGATACCGTAGCAAGAACCCATTTTGCCCAATACAATCGGTTCAACAGGTGCTTTTTTGCTCATCATGACCACCGTGACAGATTAAGCTGCTTTGTTTGCTGCTTTGATCAGCGTAGCAACGCGATCGGAAACGGTAGCGCCCTGGCCAACCCAGTGAGCGATACGATCCAGATCCAGACGGGTTTCTTCTTCTGCGCCAGCGGCCAGTGGGTTGAAGAAACCAACGCGCTCGATGAAGCGACCGTTGCGTGCATTACGGCTGTCAGTAACAACAACCTGGTAGAACGGACGCTTTTTCGCGCCGTGACGTGCTAAACGAATAGTTACCATAACATCCTCTTGTGTGAATAAAACACCGGGCCCCATCGAGGGAAGGAGCCCGGTGTCATATTAAAAGCCCGAAAATTTTACTGATTTCTGGGGAAAATGCAATCAGCATCTGTTTTTTACTGCACAAGGCCAGGGCATAACCGGTGCAGCCAGTTTGGCGTCGGCGTGCGCGCAGCTACCGGAGCGTACTTCTCGTACGTGAGGATAGCGAGCACACCCCGGCGTCAAAATGGCAAATGAGGTAGCCCGATATTATCTACCAGGGAATCCTGGTGGCATCATGCCTTTCATCCCGCGCATCATCTTCGCCATACCGCCCTTCTTCATCTTCTTCATCATGCGCTGCATGTCATCGAACTGCTTCAGAAGGCGGTTAACGTCCTGGACCTGCATCCCACAACCCGCCGCGATACGGCGTTTCCGGGAGCCTTTAATGATTTCCGGCTTCGCACGCTCTTTCAGCGTCATGGAGTTGATGATCGCCTCCATACGCACCAGAACCTTGTCGTCCATCTGGGATTTTACGTTATCCGGAATTTGTCCCATGCCCGGCAGCTTACCCATCAGGCTCGCCATACCGCCCATGTTTTTCATCTGGCGCAGCTGCTCCAGGAAGTCGGTCAGATCGAAACCGTCGCCTTTTTTGAGCTTGGACGCCAGCTTCTCGGCCTGTGCCCGGTCAACTTTGCTCTCGATATCTTCGATCAGCGACAGCACGTCGCCCATGCCGAGGATTCGGGAGGCAATACGATCCGGGTGGAACGGCTCCAGCGCCTCGGTCTTTTCGCCGACGCCGAGGAACTTGATCGGCTTGCCGGTGATATGACGAATAGAGAGCGCCGCACCGCCGCGGGCATCGCCGTCCACTTTGGTCAGCACCACGCCGGTTAACGGCAGCGCTTCATTAAACGCTTTCGCAGTATTGGCCGCATCCTGACCGGTCATGGCATCGACCACAAACAGGGTTTCTACCGGATTAATCGCGGCATGCACCTGTTTGATCTCGTCCATCATCGCTTCGTCAACGTGCAGACGACCGGCGGTATCCACCAGCAGCACGTCGAAGAACTTCAGCTTCGCCTCTTTCAGTGCCGCGTTAACGATATCGATCGGTTTCTGTCCTACATCGGACGGGAAGAACTCCACGCCAACCTGTTCGGCCAGCGTTTCCAGCTGTTTGATCGCCGCAGGGCGGTAAACGTCAGCAGAGACGACCAGCACTTTTTTCTTGTGCTTTTCGCGCAGGAATTTACCCAGCTTACCGACGCTGGTGGTTTTACCCGCACCCTGCAAACCTGCCATCAGCACTACCGCTGGCGGTTGTGCTGCCAGGTTCAGGCTCTGGTTCTCTTCGCCCATCGCCGCAACCAGTTCGTTACGGACGATTTTGACGAACTCCTGACCCGGGGTCAGGCTCTTGTTTACTTCATGTCCAACCGCTTTCTCTTTTACACGGTTGATGAAATCACGGACGACAGGCAGCGCGACGTCTGCTTCGAGCAGCGCCATACGCACTTCGCGCAGCGTCTCTTTAATATTGTCTTCAGTAAGGCGTCCACGGCCGCTGATGTTGCGCAGCGTGCGCGACAAACGATCGGTTAAATTATCAAACATTGTCTCTCGCCTGGGGTAGAAACGTTAGGTCGCTGGCGCGACACGTACACAGAATTTTGCCGCAGTATAACATGAAGCCGCCTTTGTTGTTATGCAACGGTTGGAGCACGCCTCACGTAACGTTATACTGCATCTCTTTCTTATCAGGACACTGTCGACATCTCTATGCCTGTTTTCGCTCTGATCGCCCTCGTCGCGTACTCCGTCAGCCTCGCGCTGATCATTCCTGGCCTGTTACAAAAAAACAGCGGCTGGCGGCGAATGGCTATTTTGTCGGCGGTCATCGCGTTAATCAGCCACGCTTTTGCGCTTGAAGCGCGCATCCTGCCGGGCGACGGTAGCGGGCAGAATCTGAGCCTGCTTAATGTCGGCTCGCTGGTCAGCCTGATGATCTGTACGGTGATGACCGTTGTGGCCTCGAAAAACCGCGGCTGGCTGCTGCTGCCGATTGTCTACGCCTTTGCGCTGATCAACCTTGCCTTTGCCACCTTCGTGCCGAATGAATTTATCACGCATCTGGAGACCACCCCGGGCATGATGGTACATATTGGCCTGTCGCTGTTCTCCTACGCCACGCTGATCATTGCCGCGCTGTACGCGCTTCAGCTGGCCTGGATTGACTACCAGCTTAAAAATAAAAAGCTGGTCTTTAGCAACGAAATGCCGCCGCTGATGAGCATTGAGCGTAAGATGTTCCACATCACTCAGGTCGGCGTGGTGCTGCTGACGCTCACGCTGAGCACGGGCCTGTTTTATATGCAAAACCTCTTCAGCATGGAGAATATTGACAAGGCCGTGCTCTCCATCATTGCGTGGTTTGTCTATATTGTCCTGTTATGGGGCCATTATCATGAAGGCTGGCGCGGTCGCCGCGTGGTCTGGTTCAACGTGGCGGGGGCAGGCATCCTGACTCTGGCCTATTTTGGTAGTCGCATCATCCAGCAACTTGCCGGCTAAGTAACAAAGGAGTTCCCCCTGGAACACATCTCCACCACCACGCTGATCGTTACCCTGATCGTCATGGTGGTTATCTCCGCCTATTTTTCCGGCTCAGAAACCGGCATGATGACGCTCAACCGTTACCGGTTACGTCATCGCGCCAAACAGGGTAACCGGGCTGCCCGTCGTGTAGAAAGACTGCTGCGTAAGCCGGATCGCCTGATAAGCCTGGTTCTTATCGGCAATAACCTGGTCAATATTCTTGCCTCCGCGCTGGGCACTATTGTCGGCATGCGCCTGTACGGCAACGCCGGGGTTGCAATCGCCACCGGGGTGCTGACGTTTGTGGTGCTGGTCTTTGCCGAAGTGTTGCCGAAGACCATCGCAGCCCTTTACCCCGAGAAGGTCGCCTACCCCAGCAGCTTCCTGCTGTCGCCATTGCTCGTTCTGATGATGCCCCTGGTCTGGCTGTTGAACGGCGTGACCCGGATACTGATGCGCATGGTCGGCATCAAAGCAGATGTAGTGGTCAGCAGCGCGCTGAGCAAAGATGAACTTCGCACCATCGTGCACGAGTCGCGTTCGCAAATCTCCCGCCGTAATCAGGATATGCTGCTGTCAGTGCTGGATCTGGAAAAGGTCAGCGTGGACGACATTATGGTCCCGCGCAATGAGATCGTCGGTATCGACATCAACGACGACTGGAAAGCGATTGTCCGCCAGCTGACCCACTCTCCGCACGGCCGCATCGTGCTGTACCGGGACTCGCTGGACGACACCATCAGCATGCTGCGCGTGCGTGAAGCTTATCGTCTGATGACTGAGAAAAAGGAGTTTACCAAAGAGGTGATGCTGCGCGCGGCGGATGAGATTTACTACATCCCGGAAGGCACGCCCCTCAGCACTCAGCTGATCAAATTCCAGCGCAATAAAAAGAAAGTGGGCCTGGTGGTTGATGAGTATGGCGACATTCAGGGGCTGGTCACGGTAGAGGATATTCTGGAGGAGATTGTCGGCGACTTTACCACTTCCATGTCCCCTACCCTTGCCGAAGAGGTGACGCCGCAAAATGACGGCTCGGTACTGATCGACGGTAGCGCGAACGTCCGTGAACTCAACAAAGCCTTTAACTGGCAGATGCCGGAAGAAGAAGCCCGCACTATTAACGGCATGATTCTGGAAGCGCTGGAGGAGATCCCGGCGGCAGGCACGCGGGTGAGAATCGATCAGTATGATATTGATATCCTGGACGTGCAGGACAATATGATTAAGCAGGTCAAAGTCGTTCCGGTCAAACCGCTCAGGGAGAGCGTCGCGGAATAAGTTTTTGTAGGCCGGGAAAGGCGAAGCCGCCCCCCGGCACTACGGCAGGCAAATTACGCTTTTGCTTTCGCCACGGAGACCATCGCAGCGCGAATGGTACGGCCGTTCAGAGTATAGCCTTTCTGCATGACCATCAGTACGTTACCGGCAGCAACATCTTCAGACTCTACCATCGCAATCGCCTGATGCACGTTCGGATCCATCGGCACGTTGGTATCGCCTACCACTTCCACGCCAAACTTCTTCACGACGTCCAGCATGGATTTCAGCGTCAGCTCAATCCCTTCAACCATCGGCGCCATATCCGGATTGGCTTTATCCGCCACTTCCAGCGCGCGATCCAGACTGTCGATCACTGGCAGCAGTTCGTTGACAAATTTTTCCAGCGCAAATTTATGCGCCTTTTCAACGTCCAGCTCGGTACGACGACGCAGGTTTTCCATTTCTGCTTTGATACGCAGGATACCGTCGCGCTCGCGGTTCTGGGCTTCAGTTAACTGAGCTTCCAGATTCGCAATTTTTTCATCGCGCGGATCCACCTGCTCAGCACCAGCCTCAGCTTCTACTGCCTCAACTTCGTCGTGCTGCTCCGTGATAATTTCTTCCGGGGCTTGCCCCTCAGGCGTTTTCTGTTCTTTACTACTCATGAATTTCTCCGCGTTTTTCTGCATTCAACTCGCTAACTTCGCTTATTATGGGGATCAGTTTCCGGGATTCAAGGGAGCAAGCCACATTGTCATCATTCATTCGCACAAGGACCTTCAGAAAATGAGCAACCATTTCAAGTGTATTGGGATTGTCGGTCATCCGCGTCACCCTACTGCGTTGACGACACATGAAATGCTCTATCGCTGGCTGTGCGCGAAAAACTATGACGTGATTGTGGAACAGCAAATTGCCCAGGAGTTACAGTTAAAAAACGTTAAAACCGGCACGCTGGCGGAAATTGGTCAGCAGGCCGACCTGGCCGTCGTGGTGGGCGGCGACGGGAATATGCTCGGGGCCGCGCGTACTCTTGCCCGGTACGATATTAAAGTCATTGGCATCAACCGTGGCAACCTGGGCTTTTTGACCGATCTCGACCCGGATAACGCCCAGCAGCAGCTCGCCGACGTGCTGGAAGGTCACTACATCAGCGAAAAACGCTTTTTACTGGAAGCCCAGGTGTGTCAGCAGGACTGCCAGAAACGGATCAGCACCGCCATCAACGAAGTGGTGTTGCATCCTGGAAAAGTGGCACACATGATTGAGTTTGAAGTCTATATCGACGAAATCTTTGCCTTCTCGCAGCGCTCTGACGGCCTGATCATTTCGACGCCAACCGGCTCCACGGCCTACTCGCTCTCGGCGGGCGGCCCGATCCTGACGCCATCGCTGGATGCCATCACCCTGGTGCCGATGTTCCCGCATACCCTTTCGGCCCGTCCGCTGGTGATTAACAGCAGCAGCACCATTCGTCTGCGCTTTTCTCACCGCCGTAACGACCTGGAAATTAGCTGCGACAGCCAAATCGCACTGCCGATACAGGAAGGTGAAGACGTACTGATTCGCCGCTGTGATTATCACCTGAATCTCATCCACCCGAAAGACTACAGCTATTTCAATACATTAAGCTCAAAACTCGGCTGGTCGAAAAAATTGTTCTGAAATCGCATCCAGCACTTTACTGTATAAAAAACCAGATTATACTGTACACAAACACAGTTATGGTTTTTCATACAGGAAAACGTTTATGCTGGCACAACTGACCATCAGCAACTTCGCCATCGTTCGTGAGCTCGAAATTGAATTCAACAGCGGGATGACGGCTATCACCGGTGAAACCGGGGCCGGTAAATCTATTGCGATTGACGCGCTCGGGCTCTGCCTCGGCGGTCGTGCTGATGGTGACATGGTGCGCGCTGGCGCCAGCCGCGCCGATCTTTGCGCCCGTTTCTCCCTGAAAGATACCCCCGCCGCCCTGCGCTGGCTTGAGCAGAACCAGCTTGAAGATGGGCGTGAGTGCTTACTTCGCCGCGTTATCGGCAGCGATGGCCGCTCCCGCGGCTTTATCAACGGTACCGCGGTGCCGCTGTCTCAACTGCGCGAGCTGGGTCAGCTGTTAATCCAGATCCACGGTCAACACGCCCACCAGCAGCTCATCAAACCTGAACAGCAGAAATCCTTGCTCGACGGCTATGCTGGCGAATCTGCGCTGATGCAGCTGATGGCTGACCACTATCGTCAGTGGCATCAAAGCTGCCGGGAACTGGCGCTGCATCAGCAGCAGAGCCAGGAGCGCGCAGCCCGCGCCGAACTGCTGGCTTATCAGCTGAAAGAGTTGAATGAATTCAGCCCGCTGGCGGGTGAGTTTGAGCAGATCGACGAAGAGTACAAACGCCTGGCCAATAGCGGCCAGTTGCTCTCCACCAGCCAGCAGGCGCTGAACTTACTGGCCGATGGCGAAGAGGTGAATCTGCAAAGCCAGCTCTACACCGTGCGTCAGCTGGTGACCGAACTGGCAGGAATGGACAGCAAAGTCTCCGGTATGCTCGATATGCTGGAAGAGGCTGCGATTCAGATCTCCGAAGCGAGTGACGAGCTGCGTCACTACTGCGAGCGGCTGGATCTGGATCCCAATCGCCTGTTTGAACTGGAACAGCGCATTTCACGCCAGATCTCCCTTGCGCGTAAGCACCATGTTTCACCCGAGGAGTTGCCCAATTTCCACCAGTCCCTGCTGGATGAGCAGCATCAGCTCGACGATCAGGCCGACTCGCTTGAGACCCTCTCTCTGGCGGTTAGCGTGCATCATCAGCAGGCACTGGAAACGGCTACGCAGCTGCACAACGTCCGTCAGCGCTATGCTCAGGAGCTCAGCCAGCACATTACTGAGAGCATGCATCTGCTGTCGATGCCGCACGGGGTTTTCACCATTGATGTGAAGTTCGAAGCCACTCACCTGACGGCTGAAGGCGCAGACCGCGTTGAGTTCCGGGTTACCACCAACCCGGGTCAGCCGCTGCAGGCCATCTCCCGGGTCGCATCAGGCGGTGAGCTGTCGCGTATCGCCCTGGCGATTCAGGTGATCACTGCGAAGAAAATGGAAACCCCGGCGCTGATTTTCGATGAAGTGGATGTGGGTATCAGCGGTCCAACCGCGGCGGTGGTCGGAAAACTGCTCCGTCAGCTTGGTGAGTCCACGCAGGTGATGTGCGTAACGCACTTACCGCAGGTTGCTGGCTGCGGCCATCATCACTTCTTTGTCAGCAAGGAAACCGACGGCGAGATGACCGAAACGCACATGCAGCCGCTGGACAAACGTGCCCGTCTGCAGGAGCTGGCGCGTCTGCTGGGCGGCAGCGAAGTCACCCGCAATACCCTGGCAAACGCGAAAGAACTGCTGGCCGCGTAAACTTTTTTGGTTTCTCAGAGTCATAGTGAACAATAAAAACGCCGACAGACCGGCCGCCAGAGGTTTTAATGTGGTGAAAGGTCTATTATCATCGGCATATTACATATGAGCCGTCGCGTATTGCCCGGGCCCGAAAAGGAATCAAATCACTATGCGCTGTAAAACGCTGACCGCTGCCGCAGCGGTTCTTTTGATGTTGACCGCAGGCTGTTCCACTCTGGAACGAGTGGTTTACCGCCCTGACATCAACCAGGGGAACTATCTCGCACCGAACGATGTGTCTAAAATTCGCGTTGGCATGACGCAGCAGCAGGTCGCTTATGCTCTGGGTACACCGATGATGTCAGATCCCTTCGGCACCAATACCTGGTTCTACGTGTTCCGCCAGCAACCAGGCCACGAAAACGTGTCGCAGCAGACCCTGACGCTGACCTTCAACAGCAGCGGCGTGCTGACCAACATCGACAACAAACCGGCGCTCACCAAAGAGTAAGGTTTCAGAAATGCAAAAAGGTGCTCAATGAGCACCTTTTTTGTTTTCTCGCCGCAGCCTGGAAACCACTTATTTAGCGGCCTTCTCCGCACGCTGACGACGTAGCTCTTTTGGATCGGCAATCAGCGGACGGTAGATTTCTACCCGGTCGCCATCCTTTACCGTATCGGCCAGCTTGACCGGACGGCTGTAAATCCCGACTTTGTTTTTCGCCAGATCGATATCGCTGCGCAATGCCAGCAGGCCAGAAGCACGGATCGCCTCTTCAACGGTCGCCCCCTCTTGCAGGGTGACGCGCTGCAGATACTGCTTCTCCGGCAGCGCGTAGGCCACTTCCACCACGATTTCAGGCTGCACTGTAAACCTCTTTGGCACGCACGGTAAACGCCTGCACCATATTGGCCGCCAGCTCTTTAAATATGCGACCAAACGCCAGCTCAATCAGGGCGTTGGTAAACTCGAAGTCGAGATGGAATTCGATCCGGCAGGCATCTGCACTCAGAGGAACAAACTTCCATCCACCCATCAGTTTTTTGAAGGGACCATCCACCAGATGCATCAGAATACTCTGGTTATTGGTCAGCGTGTTACGGGTCGTGAAGGTTTTGCTGATCCCGGCTTTGGAGACATCCACCGCCGCCGTCATTTGCGTCGGGCCTGACTCCAGCACGCGGCTCCCGGTACAACCCGGGATAAACTGCGGATATGACTGAACGTCATTCACTAACTGGTACATTTGTTCCACACTATAGGGGACAAGCGCAGTACGACTAATCTGAGGCATAACATTTTTCCTGATCAAACAACCAACAAATAATAACATTTATCACCTGTTAAAAAAACGCTGAGCCTTATCTCATGCTAATATAGCGCGTTAGACCTCAACGGACGCAATGAGGTGACTTTTTGACATCAGATTACCTACGGCTTTACGACACTTATGACGAAGAAAAAAGCACATAAACCTGGCTCGGCAACCATTGCGCTCAACAAGCGTGCCCGCCACGAGTATTTCATTGAAGAAGAATTCGAAGCCGGCCTTGCGTTGCAGGGCTGGGAAGTTAAATCGCTGCGCGCCGGTAAAGCTAACATCGGTGACAGCTATGTAATCTTTAAAGACGGCGAGGCCTTCCTGTTTGGCGCTAACTTTCAGCCGCTGACGGTCGCCTCTTCTCACTACGTCTGCGATCCGACCCGCACCCGCAAGCTGTTGCTGAACAAGCGCGAGCTGGATTCGCTCTTTGGGCGCATCAATCGCGAAGGCTACACCGTGCTTGCTCTGTCGCTGTACTGGAAAAACGCCTGGTGCAAAGTGAAAATTGGCGTCGCCAAAGGTAAGAAGCAGCACGACAAACGTAACGACGTGAAAGATCGCGAATGGCAGGTCGATAAAGCGCGCATCATGAAGCACGCAGGCCGTTAATTTCCGGATACTTATTGAGCGATTCAATAAGTTAGCGTTTCGGGGTGGTATCCGGTCTGCAAATTCTGGTATACTTGCTGTATCACTATTGGGGCTGATTCTGGATTCGACGGGATTTGCGAAACCCAAGGTGCATGCCGAGGGGCGGTTTGCCTCGTAAAAAGCCGCAAAAAAATAGTCGCAAACGACGAAAACTACGCTTTAGCAGCTTAATAACCTGCTAAGAGCCCTCTCTCCCTAGCTTCCGCTCTTAAGACGGGGATCAAAGAGAGGTCAAACCCAAAAGAGATCGCGTGGAAATCCTGCCTGGGGTTGAAGCGTTAAAACTAATCAGGCTAGTTCGTTAGTAGCGTGTCTGTCCGCAGCTGGCGTGCGAATGTAAAGACAAACTAAGCATGTAGTACCGAGGATGTAGAAATTTCGGACGCGGGTTCAACTCCCGCCAGCTCCACCAATCATGATTGGACGGTGATAGGACATCACCAGCAATAACAGGAGGTTAGCAGTCTCAGCAGGACACCGACCAGACGGTGAGGGGACAAAAAAGGATACGCAAAGGAGCCGCGGCTCCCAAGTGATAAGAAGCCCGCTGATGCGGGCTTTTTTATGAGTTCTTTTTACACCGGCCTATCATCAGCGTCTGTGCTGTTTATGAAGAAAGTCACCCTACCCATTACTTCTACCTCTTCCGCTGCGTCGCCTTCTATCGCCTCGCCGTCCTCTGTGATTAATGCTTTTCCCAGAAAGCGTGCAAATTGGGTATGCCCGCCACTGAGGATCAGCAGAACCTGCCCCTGCACAAGTCGGGTAACAGGTTCGATCACGGCAAAGCCGCATGACGTTTCCATTATGCGAGTGTCGATGCCAACGCCGCAGATCAGCTCCGGCGTTAAGCGCCGCTCGACATAGTCCGTTGCCGGTGAAGGAAAACTCATCAGAGCACCCTCCCCATGTTACGGAGCATCCAGAGGCGATTCTGGCTATCGTCAGGCGTCTTGTCTACGAAGAACTCTTGATAACGCTCTATCCACTCGTTGGCATCAGCCTGGCTGAAATGCCAGTTCCTGACGCGCAACTCGCGGATGAAGTCATCAGTGCGTAAACACTGAAATCCTTTAGGGTTTTGCTGTATTGCTGCCGTAAATGCGGCATTAATGTCGTTTAAGCGGGGCATGATCTGCACTCCCTTTACTGTTTTTATATACAGTAGTTTTAAAGGAAGTGCAGAGCAAGGAGGCTGTGCCTATTGATAATTACTGCTGAACATCAGGCTGCTCGTCCTGGGCTGCTTCAGCCATAGCAGCTGCGGCCTCCAGCTGACGCTGATTCCAGATGCTGTCCACCGGCATCTCCACACGGATGGAGACGTACTGATCGGCAGGAATGTCGATAGGGTCGCCCTCGTTAAACCCTTCCCGTTCGTTGCGGGCGAACTGCGGCGCCCCCGGGTGAGTGCGATGATAGGTTTTCACCAGTACAGAACCGTCCGGGTTAACCTCATAGTCCAGCCAGATACGCGGCTGTTTATTTCTGTCCAGAGGGATTTCAAAGCCACCATCGGGCCCACCCCATGCGGCATCTGAGTTCAGTCCTATACAACCTTCAAGAAGATAAACTCCTTCTGCCTGGCGGGTCACAGTTACCCCTTCTGATTCATCGTTCGTCTCAAAGCTTCCATCACTAAAAATCTGGACTACTGGAGAAGCTACCTTTAAAAACCCGTTCGAGTCCCTTGTTGTATTTACATCTGTGTAGACTTTTCGCACAGTGGCATCACTACCTCCGCGGAAAAGCAGCGCTGTACCATCATTACGGATAAATATTTGCCCATTTAGACTTGAGCCGTACACACCAGAAGAAAATAACGAGCCAAAGTCACCATTATTTCCATCACTGAAATTGCCCCCACTGATAGAATAAATTCCAGGCTCTACGCTAATGATGGTTGCATATCCTCCTGAGACTGTTACGCCGCCTCTGGCGGCTTCAATATTTTTCCTGGCATTTACCGCTGTCGTTGCCCCAGTACCACCTTGAGTGAGACTTAGGGGTTTTGTAAGGTCGGATATTTCCGCCATGGTCAGCGTAATACTGTCATTTCTCAAAGCCATGTTATCTCCTTACGCCCAGACGCGAGCCGGTGTTTTCGGTGTAACCACAAAGTCGTTCAACCCGTATAAATCGAGCGAGTCATTCATGACCCGCAAATTGGCGTGATAGCCGGGTTCGGTGGTGTATTTGATGATTTCGTTTTCTTCACCGGGATTGATAACTTCGGCAGGGAGAGTGATAACGCCGACGACATCCAGGCTGATATCAGGGTGATAAAAATCACCCTGCTCCTCATCAACCATAAATCCCGCCCCGATTAACTGCGTGCGCATTTCATCGGCGTCAGCAAAGCTCAGATATAAGTTTCTCATCAGCGGAGTCCATTAATTTGGTTAGGGGTTAATAAGCGGTGCCAGATTCGGAAGTTCCGAATGTGGTAAACCAACTGAGATTGTGAGCTGACATTTATAGAAGTGGGTACACCATTAGGTGCCGCGGGTGCCCCCGTCCTTACGCCTTTCTGTCCGTTAAAATAAGCAGTCAGGGTATTGTCAGTGTCAATCGTTTGAGTAAATACCTGACGATTAAACGGGTATGTGACGCTAATGTTAGGGCTGATACTGCCGCTCGAACGGAGAGAGTTGATAGTCGCAGTTGCAATGCGAAGCATAATATCTTTCCCTACACCCACACCAGCTAATAAGTTGAAATATCCTGCGGCAGTTGGAACGAAGGCATCCACAGAAAGCTCAAAACTGATAGTTCTGTTAAATAGATCCCCAACAACACCATACCCAATATTACCGGAGGGCTGGATCCGTAATGTTTCCTGAGCCCTTGTCACCTCTGCGGTTGTTGTGGGTATATAACTGGTCATGACAGGGTTGGATTCTAATTGCGCACCCCAGACATAAATACCTTTAACGCCATCACCAGCGAAGCCTGAGGTATTCCCGTTCTCGTCCAGCACCCATATATTAAAGTTTACAGTTCCATTTTCAGATATAACATCAGAAGTGGTTGAGCAACGATACCATCCATTAGACAGAGGTGTGATTGTAGGTGTCCCTGTAGTACCTAAAGGTCTCATTGTGCCAGCAACTAAATCAAAATCACAACTCCGTCCATCAGGAACAAGGGTGCCGGAAAAACTAAGGCGGCATTTAGTGTATTCCCCCGCCTTTACAAAGTAACTTAATGTATAAGTGCCGCCTGTAGTGACGGGCAATGTCTTGCTGATATAATGCGAACCCAATTCCGATGTTGGTATTAATTTTGTCGCAGAGTTGCTGCCATCTGGCGCGGCAAACCCAGGCGTTGTAGTACACCTTGCTTTAGGCCACCAGGCAGCATTCTGGTCCCCTGAATAAAGCATGCTATTAGTTCCCTGCCCCTCAATTAATAGTCCCTCTCGCTCGAAACGCGGTTCGTTAATATCAGCGGTCTGCAATACGCCGGATTTATCGATATATGTCGCAGTGGTCGCCCGTGTAAAACCCACTGATTTTGTTGCCAGTTCCAGCACCTGCCCGGAAATAGTCAGCTTGTCATAGGGTGCGAATCCGGCAAGCAGACGTAAATCATCGTTGAGCGGTGCCCAGACGTCAGGGGAAGGCGCGGCCTCGAAAGGGACGGAGGTCAGCTGCTGCGCAGCGGCCAGCGATGATGCGGCACTACTGGCGCTGGACGCGGCATTGTTTTCTGACGTTTTGGCGTTTGACGCAGATTTTGCCGCATTGGTTTCAGAGGCGCCAGCGTTCGTCTCTGACGTTTTCGCATTCTTCTCTGATGTTGCTGCTGCGTTCTTTGAAGAGTTCGCGTTCGTTTCTGATGTTTTTGCGTTCTTCGCCGACGCTTCCGCCGCCGCCGCGCTGGTCCCTGCAGCCATCGCAGCAGCTGTCAGCTTCGCCCAGCTCGGCCCCGTTTTCTTTGAACCGTCTGCCAGGGTTACGGTGACGTCACCGTTACCCGATAAAATCAGGTCCTGGTTGACGATATCAATTTGCGCCTGGCGAAACCCTTCCGTGACGGCTTTTGCTAAATCGTCATCAAGTGTGGCCATTCGTGATGTCCTTAAAATGAAAAACCCAGCCGGAGCCGGGTTGTGTGGTCTGAGGTTATGAGGATCAGGAGAAGGAGCCGGTGCCCCGGGTAATGGTCAGTGTCGGGGCGGCAATGCGCTTACCTGCCGTGCCCGAGCCAACAACAGTAATGGTCCCGTTGATCACATTGGCCGTAAGGTTGCGTACTGCGTGACGTACGGTTATCCAGAGTCCTCCCGTTCCAGCTGGCACGCCAATAGAGCCCATATCGCGGACATTACCGTTTATGTTGAGGGTGATATTTACGGACGTTGTGCCCGAGATAGATGTGACATAAACCATTGCCTCAAGCAGAGCCGATTTATCCAGCGATGAGGAGGATGAGTCGGTAAAGGTAATTGAACTTGATGCTACGCCAGCGCCTGATATGTAGGCATCCGGCGCTATACCTACGTTTGCCACGTCCCCTATGAAAGACGTAGCCTCTACCGTGCCCCTGAAGCTCCCGCTGGTTGCCTCAACTCTGCCTTTAAAACTTCCGTCAGTGGCATAGATAGTCCCGCGAACGGTCACGCCGTTAAACGTGGCATACCCGGATTTATTGATGTGCCAGCCGACATTGCCGGTCCCGTCCCAGTTGCTGGACTGGATGTAATTCCCGATCTTGCCGTTATCAATGGACCCATCCTGGATAAATACCGATCGCAGGAACATCTGGCCGCCGGTCGCCGCAAACACCAGCTCCTGCCCGGTTGTCGTCGGGTTATACACCGCGAACGTGTCGGCGCTGACGAGGAAATTAGAAGAGCCTGTGGCATCAATACCCAGCTGAATACCCGCGATACGCTTGATGCCGTTCTCCTCCACCTGGACTTTAACGCCCCACTGCGCGCTAAGCTTACCGTTGATATCAGCAACAGCTTCACTGGTCGTCTGGACTGCGGAGTTGGTATCGCCAATGGCTGCCGTCACCTGCTCAATGCTGGTTGCCGTCGCGCTCTCCAGATCCGTAACGGCTTTATCAATGCGCGTGATGGCTGCAGCATTGGTCTGCCCGTTTTGCTCTACCGTGGCCTTAAGCGTAGTGACCTGCTCCGCCACGGCACTTGTGGCATCCGCAGAGGTCTTCCGGACGTCGCTGATCTCGGCCATCGTTTTCGTTTCACCAACGGCAAACGTCACGCGCTGATCCGAGAACGCCATGAAGTTGGCGAGCGCATTGGTGACGTTGCCTACAATACCGGCATCCCTGCTGGCCGTGTTGCCGTCCACGTCAACCTTCAGACTGTCGATACGGCGGCCCAGCGCACTGTCACCATCCGTACGGGCCGTGGCTTCTGTGCTGATCTCCGCCGTATTCTTGTCAGTCGTGGCCTTAACCGCAGCCAGCGCGGAGGTCTGCGCCTTGTTGTTGTCAGCAACGGCTTTAGTGACCGTCGTGATATCGGCGGTGTTTTTGCCGACAGTCACCTGCAGGCCCGAAAGCGTGGTGGCCTGAGCATCCTGCTCAGTTGTCAGCGTTGCCAGTTCCTGGGTCACAGCGGCATGGTTGTCGTTTACGGTCGATTCCAGCTTCTTCCGCTCCGTCACCTCAGCTTCCTGCGCCGTGATGCGCGCCTGGCGTTCAGTGTACAGCAGACCCGATGCCAGTTTTGACGGATCGTCACCGGTATAGCCGCCCCGGATCTGAGTCGCCAGCGTCTCGCGCGCCGTAGCTTCCGCCTGGTCGCCAGTGACACGGGCTGTCGTTTCCTGCTGCAGCGCCGCCATCCCGGCCCCCGGCGTTGGCCGCCCGACCGCTACCCAGTCAATCAGATAATAGTTCGTCGCATCCTGTTTAGTGGACAGATCCAGTCTGAACTGATTCATCGTGGTTTCGGTCAGCCAGGGGATATTGTCGAACTCCACCGTGGCGATACCGTTCGCGTCATATGCAGGCTCGGCGACGGTGAGCATGTTGGTGTCGTTAAAGCCACCGGTACCACGCCAGCGCAGCTGCCCCGCCCAGCCCGGCGCCCCGAACTTCCTGATGCGCATTTTAACGAAGCGATAGGACGACGAGTTAACACCCAGTGAGCCGGGAGACGCCACCCACGGATCGGTGGCATGGTTCGCCGGACGTATCCACCCGTCAACGATTGTCGGGGTCCCGTTCCCGGTCCAGCCCTCTACTGTCGAATCGAAGTACCAAATTTTCGCCGGGTCGAATTGCGAACCGGTCCCCGCCGACACCTGCGCAATCTGCTGCGCCAGCGATTCGGTGGTGGTCTGAATCGTCTGGTTGACGTTGCTGATATCCGCGACGCGCTCGTTCTTCTCGGTCAGCAGTGCCTGGCCGCGGGCCGCTGCCTCGTCGGTGATGGCTTTCTTACGGTCCGTGATCTCCTTCGCCAGGCCCGCTTTGGTCGCCGCCGACTCTGTTGTGACTGAGCTAATGTCGTCGTGCGCCGACTGGATATCTTCACCCAGATCGGCAATGTCCGACACGAGGTTTTTATAGCCTTCAGTCTGTTCAAGCGAGTCGCCGATCATGTCGAGATAATCACTGGCTTTCGAGCTGGACTGTCCTGCCGCCCACTCCGTCCAGTCTCCGGTGTTGCCGATACGATCCACCAGGCGCGCACGATACCACTGACTGACGCCCGCCAGCATGGGACCATGCTGGTAATGCGTGGCCGGATACGGCACCAGCGCCAGTAATTGCGGGTTAGCTTTGTCTTCGGTGGTGGCGCGCTGAATTTCGGTGTATGCCGTATCACCTGAGCCATCCGGGAAAGCCCAGGTAATATCGATAGCCCAGACAACATCGTCCGTGGCGGCCAGTGCCTGCGGCGTTCCCGGCCTGCCGTTTTTGCCCGTAAGGTAAGTCGTATTGGCGTAGCCCCACGGCGAGCTTGAGTCCTGGGCATTCAGCGCCCGCACCCGCACGTCATAACTCCCGGTGTAAATCCCCTGCACCGTAAATCCCTGGGCACTGCTCACCGGGACGTTTATCCAGTCGCCATTATCCTTGCGCCATTGCGCCTGGTACCGGATAGCGCCTTCCACCCGATCCCAGGAAGCATTCATGGTGGCAACGGTAAGCCCCTGCTCGATGTGGTCGGTTTCGCTGAGGATGATGTTTTTCGGTGCCGGCAGAACGCTTACCGGCGTGACGGTGACCGGTGCCGGGGTGATGCGCACGCCGTCATCGATATAGCGGTATTTATTCGGGTCATGCTGGACCGCGGTGATCGTGAAACCACCGTTGCTGTCGTCGTTAGCCCGGATGGATGTCACGCGAAAATACTGGATAGCCAGGTTGTCGCTGTCGATGGCCCACACTGCGCCGGACTCAGGAGACAGCCTGAAGGGGGTGGTGACCGTCACCGTCTGTTTGTCTGCGCTGATGGACGCGATTGTCCGCGTCTGCGCCTTGCCGTCCGGCAGGTTGACCACCAGGCGGTCGCCAGTGGCGTAGTCAGCAGGACGATCAAGCGTGACATTTCGCCCGCTCACCGCCCGGATACGCCCGCCGTTCTGCTTACCGGCACGGAACGGATCCGCGATACCGATAATTTCTGCAGGCAGGGGAATATAACCGTCCAGCCCCACGCCAAATGACACCGTTCCGTCGCGCGCGTTTGACAGCAGTGCCCAGCGGCCCCGGCGGTGCGCCTCACTCTGGGAGGTGCAGCCAATCGCCGTCATTGACATCTGGTTGACCTTGTACCGCTTCACCAGGTCTGAATCGTAGACACTCTCAACGGTGTCGCTGTAATGGTTCTGAGGATCAGACCAGGACACCAGAGCCGACGAGTAGCGGTTTTTGTAACTGCCGCCGCCGTAGGTAAACAGCCCGTCGATCACGTTCGAGGCATGGTAGGTAAAATCCACCTCATCCTGCGGCACATCCGCGCGCACATAAATCTGGTCGTTGCCCCAGAAGGTGATCCCCCGGAATATCGCCGCTAAATCGCTGAGAACGGTGTAGGCGTCCTGCTGGCTCTGGATGTAGACGTTGCAGGTGAAGCGCGGCTCGGTACCACCCGCCCCGTTCGACACCTTCTGATCGCAGTACTGCGCAATGGCGTACAGCTCCCACTTATCGATCATGGCAGCATCGATGCGGGTACCCATGCCGTAAATCTCATCCAGCACCAGATCGTAGAATACCCAGGCCGGGTTGTTGGTATAGGCCATTTTGAAGCCACCCGACCAGGTGCCGCTGTAGGTGCGCGTAACCGGGTCGTAGGAGTCCGGGACACGTACCAGTTTCCCCTTCGGCCTGCAGGTCACCTTCGGCGCGCCACTGGTAAACTGGCTGGAGTCGACCTCGATATACAGCAGCGCCGTATTGGGATAGCGTAACTTGCTGTCGATCACCTCAGCAAACGAGAACACCTTGAAGGCGTTTATCAGTTTTGAGTTCCCGATGGAATCAGGCGTGATACGACGTACCCGCACAGCCCAGCCAGTAGTGGCCGCTGGCAGATCAATGCGGAGGTCGCGCTGGTATTCCGTGGTTGTCTTTCCGTCGAATTTGCCGTTAACCACCGTCTGCCAGGCAGCACCATCAGTCGAGAGATCAACGGCGTACTCTGTGACCGTCCCGACCATATCACCGTTGTCTTTATAGGTGTACTGTACGGGCAGGCTCAGCTTAATACGCACGGCATCCAGCATCAGGTTAGAGAACTGGCGTGTCCACGGCGCGGTGGTGGTCACTGTCACGTTGGCCGACATTTCGTTGTCGACCTCAGGCAATCCCTGAATGTAGTCCTGATCCTGAGTGCCCGGACGAAAATCCCACTTCACGCCGGTGAAGTTGTAGCTGCCGTCGGCGTTCGCCAGCGGGGTGTCGTTAAGGAAGATGTTCTGTGCCGTCAGCTCACCCTGGATTTCACCTTCAGCAACGGCCAGCAGCATTTTTAATTTAGCTGTCGACAGCAGGTCATCCGGATCCTCAACAGGGGTGTGCTGTTTAGCACCACCGCCTTTACGTCCCTGAATAAGGGTTTCATCTTCGGGAAGTCGCATATTTCACCCATAAAAAAAGCCACCCGGAGGTGGCCTGTAGCTGAGAATAAATTTCACTGCTGGTCGCTGGAGAAGATCCCCGCGCTGATAACTGCCCCGCCGATCTCGCGCTCACCAAAAAACACAGGCACCGGATAACCCACGGCCACAGTGTTCACCGGCGCGCCAAAGGCGTAGTTGGGTTTGTTGTCCGTGCTGGACGAGGCACCGACGTTGTATTTCGGCTGGGGTGTCAGCAGCTGAACAACACCCCCAAGCATCATCGACAGGCCGAGTCCAGTCAGGGCCGTTGTTGTCGCAGTTGCGGCAGCTGTACTCAGACCTATCGCTGTCAGCGAAGCACCCGCGGTAAAATACGCGGCCACAAGCGCCACCGCCCCGATAACGATCTGCAGTACGCCGCCGCGCTTTGAGCCTTCAGTAATGGCTGAAATCCGGTACACCGCACCGCCGCGGGTCATGTCGAACTCGTCAAGCCCGATGTTGTGTTTGCCATTGAAGAAAGCAAAACGGATCCCCTTCATATGCCCTTCTGACAGGTAGCGTTTAAAACCGGGAACCTGGCTGCACATGGCGCGCAGCATCTCGCGCAGATCCTCAACGTGAAATTTGTGCTCGCGGCCGAACTTTTTCGCCATGCGGCCTTCAAGAATGAGTGTCTTCAGCATTCATCAGCTCCCTGTGCCGGACCACACGAACGGTGCGGTCACGGTAATACTTGCCGTACGGCACCCGGGCAGACAGGCTGCCGAAATTATGGTGCAGCATGATATTGTCCTGGTGCTCGTGATGACCGAGGTAAACGGCCGCGTGGTTCGTCACCTGCGCCTGTATGCGCATCATGATCATATCACCGGGACGCATATCAGCCGGGTCCACCTGAACAAAGCCTTCTGCCTCCCAGTTATCGTCGTAACGATTTTCGCCCTGCTCCCACCACTCGTACGGTACCGAGTAATCACCCAGGGTAATGCCGTGCTCACGCTGGTACCACTCACGGATCAGCGACCAGCAGTCAGCAAAGCCCAGCACCCAGCGCCGCCCGGCGTAGTCCCGGTCCTCACGTGGCGCCAGCGTGCAGAAGTCCCCGTCCGGCCAGCTCATGATGCCCCACTCCACCCCGGACCAGTCGCACTGCACCCTGTCCATTTCGGAGGGCACAAGCTGCACCACATCCGGATGGGAGTGGACAACCATAATGATTTCACCCCGCTCCGACGCGGCGAGCTTATCCTCCGGCGAGATCGTGAAGGCCTCAGTGGGCGTTGCTGAAATATTGCGGCAGGGAATGTACTGCTGCGCCCGCCCGGCCTGCGCCCGCCCGGCCTGCACCACCACGCCGCAGGCCTCGTTCGGATATTCCGCGGAGACGTGGGCGCGGATCGCATCCATCAGTTTTTTTCGCATGGTCATTTACCCTGAAGGTTTGCCGCCGGGAAGCCGCCAAACGGCAGCGGGTTACCGGCCCCGACCCGCGCTTCGCAGTCCGGCATCAGGCCGCCGCACATATCCAGCGCCGGGTTATCCGTGGGGGTGCCATCCTTGAGAAAATAGCGGTTCCCGTTGTAGTCGCACCCGGTGCCGGTTCGGTACCAGCCGCGCGTGCACCAGGTGCAGACCGGCGTGATCTGCCGGGTGGGTAACTGCAGGTTCTGGATGTCAAAGGGTGAGCACAGTTCAAAGTCGACCTGCACCCGCGTTTCAGCGGTTTTGGCGTTGACGTAAAAAAGCTGCACGCGCTCGTCCGCCGGGCTGGCGTTCGGGTTGCCGGCTGTCCAGTTGGCCGCGTCGAGATATTTCGCCAGCGTGGTGTGGATCTTCACCTTGGCCCTCGCCAGGTCGTCGTACCCGAGACACAGCGCAGTCACGTAGTTGCCAACGTTCGACACGGAAAGCGTGGGTGTGGGCTGTGCCCCGGTGCTGGACAGCTCCAGGCCTTTCAGCTCGTAAGGGTAAGGGTCGTACTGTTGACCCTGCCAGATAATGGCAGGCAGGTTGTCAGCGGCGAATGCAGCCCATCCTGCAGAAGCAATATTGTGGGCATGGAAGCGCAGCACGGTATCCATGCCAAATTCGGTGCCGTCGATCTCGATGAGCTGTATCAGTTCACCCGGCTCCAGTTTCTGTACGTCGTTCGTAAAGCTCATATGTAGCCCATAAAAAAAGCCACCCGGAGGTGGCTACTGATCGAATATCAGGATGTCGCTGATTCACATCCCCGCGTATGGTGGTTATTCAGCCCGCCCATGTTTAGGGCGTGGGCGCACACAGCAATGAGGGATGGCTGATCACCTCTGTATAGGAATTTATATGAAATTCAAATTAGAAACTTTAGGCGGCCTTTCAAATACACATGGCAATAACCACAGAATATTAGCCAATCTAAAAGGGGATGATGATTCAACCCATGGCGTTTGGCTGGAGTTGCCACATGGCCATGCAGAGAATATGACACTCAAGCAATTGGAAGAATTAGCCATACGTAAAGCGCGTGAAAATTTTTCCCAATGTTAATTTTTACCAGTCATTCCAGACTCAAAAGTTGCCAGTGTCGAGGTTAAACTTGAGACCCGTGTCATAAGATCATCTAAAGCCCGGCTTGTTGATTCTTTTATAGCTGCATTCTGGGCTTTCATCTCGTCCAATTCTGCTTCTAATGCTGCCAATCGTTTTTCTAAAGTCATAAATCTCTCCTGCCTCTCGGCTATTAAGGCGCGTAAGCCTGTTCAAACACAAATGACAACTCTACAAAGCCACCGTGGGGAAAGGTTGGGCTGACAGAATCAGCTTTAACCCGGTATAGCTTCTGCTCACCCCACGGGTTAACCCACCAAAACGATTTGATGACATGGCTAAGAAGGAAATCTCGAACTTTCTTCATCGTCGCCACATCGCCATTGCATGCCAGATTCCAGGTTTCGGCATCGGTGTTGATCCCATTGCCAGCCACCTGCTTATAGCCGTCGCCAAACTGCGCCTGAAGCGTGGCTACAGTATTTGCTCCAGTGGGCCCTATGCGGACGCACCAGGTAAAAGTGTCGATTGCCATATTGCTCCTTAGCGGCGATAGAGGATGCCGCCTGGCGATATTTCTTTCCTCAGGCGATCGGTAAGGGTTTGCTGGACAATACCTTCAAGCTGGCGTGCTGTGCTGGCGGTATTGGCGTTACTGATTTCACCTGCAGAACCATCCTGGGTAATGTTGACCGGGGCGTGAACATTAATGACTGCATTGCCATAACCTGATGCATGATTCACCCCTGAAGATACGGCGCGCACACCCAGCGAACCATCAGCGGCCCGGGTCAATGGCATGATTGCCTCCGGCCCAGCCTCTCCCATGACGCCTGCGCCTTTAGCAAACGCGAAGAAAGTCGGCGTATCGACAATGCTGTTGCTGAACGCGCTGAGCGAGGGTGAGTCGTAAACTCCGCCTTTAGCGTTGAAGGTGAGTGCACCTGCAGCTGCGGAATATGCGCCAGACGGCGTTGCACCAGCCGCAGCCGCTGCGCCCCCACCAAATGCCCCCGCCACGCTACCTACCAGAGAGCCCAGCAGGCCCGACGAGCCACCCAGCGCGCTGACGGCAGCCATCTGCAGGCTAACTTTTGCGATCATCTCAAGCGCAGAAAGCCCCCACTCTTTCCAGTCAGCCTTTCCGCGAACGAGCATAGAAGCGACGTTATCCAGAGCACTATCCATGGTTGAGGTAATGCCCTGCGAAACCGTGCCCGCGACATTGCTGACATTATCCATCCAGTCAGCAAGACCAGCACTTACGCCAGCCCGCCAGTCCAGTTCGCTGGCTTTAGCCTGTTGATATTTTTTATCAAGCGCATCGAGCGCCGAAGCGCGGGCGGCAACAGCCTCTGCGCCTTTATCCGTTTTATCAAAGACCCGCTCTACTTCCTGTCGTTCACGGTACTGATCCTGATCACGACTCCCCATCCCTGACGTGGCGACATTCAGGTTTGTTTCATCCTGATATCGGCGCGCTGCATCCTTGAGATCCTTAAGCGCGTCGGTCATGTCACGCTGTTTGCGTACCGCCTCGTCGGCTTTTTGCGACCACTGGGCCAGCGCCACGGCTCCGGCCTCAATAGATTTTCGCTGCTCTTCGCTCCACTTAGTACCGTTTTCATGAGATGCGGCAAATAATTCAGCTGCCTGCTCGCCCTGCGTAGCGCGAACTTTTTGCACTTCGGTAGCGATACTCAGGTCTGCCATTTTTCGGCTGTACTGCTCTGCTAGCTGAGTTGCCTCACGAGCGGCTTTGCCTGCATCTCGTGTAGCGTCTGCCTGAGATCTTTGAGCATCGGCTACGCGCTGCGCATTGTTGTATTCTTCCTCGGCCGCCTTGGTGTAATCAGACGCGTAAGCGTAATTCTGCGGTCCAGTTCGTCCCATTTTCTGCAGATCAAATTCAGCCTGCTTGCGAACCCTGGCGAGGCCTGTTAATGCTGCTAACTCCGCTTGCTGTTGCTTTTGAATGAGGCTTTGCTGATCCTGGGTTGAGACAGGGGCTTGTGGAATGGCAAACGGAACAGTCGCCAAAGCATTTCTGGATGAAAGCAGTTGATTTCCCAGAGAAAGAAGTCGGTTTAATTCACTATGCTGCCCATTCATTACCAATAGAGACTGATAGGCTGCATTCTGACGCCAAGCTTGCTCCTTAATTAAGTCGTTCCTGCGGCGCTCTATTTCTTCAAGCGCCTGCTGAATGCCGCGAGATTGATCTCGCATGCGGTTCAGCTTGTCTTCTTCTACAGTCAACTGGCCAGTGACAATGCTGATTGCGTTAACGATATTTAAATCGTTTTCGCTGGTAATTCCCGGCTTTCCGCGGGATGAGTTGAGATCATCTATTTGCCTTTTAAGGGCTTCAACTTTTTCCTGTTGCTCTCCAACTAAGCGATTTTGCTCTACCAGAGCCTCGACCGTTTTACCCCTGTTATCATCAGTTTCAGGAAGTGACATCTGAGATGTCTTTTCTCTAATCTGATCTATCTGGCTGGCGTACTCTTGTGCTGACTGTCGAGCCTGTTCCTGATTTTGATACATGGCATACCACGCACCAGCACCAAGCATGACGAGACCAGGTACTCCGCCAATTAATCCCATCGCCCCGCCCATTAGCCGGGTGCCGACAGAAGTAACGCTATTTAAGTTGTTTTGTGCAGTGATTCTGCCGTCAAGATTACGCTTTAATGCAGCCTGAGCAGATGCTAGCCTTCTCTCTGCGGCAGCCTGTGCGTCCGCATTCTTTGCGGCAGCCAATCCCGATTGTGCTCTTTCCAGCGCAGCGCGTGCTCTCATCTTTTCTGTCGCAGTTCCGCTGGCCAGTGCCGCGGTCAGGCGCGCCTGTGCAGCAGTAACTTTTGTTTCTGCGGCAGCAATCTTTTCCTGTTGAGCAGCCTGAATATCAGCCCCGCGAGCAGACTGCAGCGCTTGCTGTGCCCGATAAACGTCGGCGCGAGAGGCTGAAACCGACGATTGCGCTGCTCTTTCTTGCGCTACGGCCAACGCAACTTCAGCCTTTGCGGCGGATATCAACGAAGCAGTAGCACCAGTAGCACTTGTGACAATGCCACCAAGATATTTCGCCAGACCAATACCTACCAGACCAGTGGCTGCAGTAGTAACAAGCGTCATATTATTGGCAACATCATCCAGCGTACCGCTTACCGCTGAACGTGACAGATCATCAAGAAAACCAGCGAGACCATCTAGCCCACCAGACAATGCTGCCGTTGCACCGGTTGCCTGATTTACTCCTCCAACCCATGCCATAAAGGAGTTCGTTACTCTCTGCATCGAACCGGAGACAGTTTGCGGCATTGAACTAAACTCACCGCGCAACGTATCGAGCTGACTAACGATCGCAGGCACAACCTTATCAATGGTCAGCTGACCCTGATCGGCCATCGCTTTTAGATCTTTTCGAGCTACGCCCATACCAGCAGCCAGCGCCCTGACAACGCGATCGCCTGATTCATTGACGGCGTTAAACTCTTCACCACGTAATACACCCTGCGCCAGCGCCTGACTAAATTGAGTAATTACGGATCCGGATTCCTCTGCACTCGCTCCAGAAATCTTCAGCCCTGTAGAAACTGCCTCAGTTACCCTCAAAACATCCGCCGAGTCGTAACCAAATTCCCGCATAGATGCCGCTGCGCGTGAAAAGAGATTGGCGTTATCAGAAAACGCGGTCCCGGTTCGTTGGCTAATCTGCATGAGCTGCAACTGAGAGTTAGTGAAGTCATCAGTCGAGCTGGATGCCTGTTTTAAACGGGCGTTAACTGAGGTCCATTCGTCGGCAATCTGAACTAATTTTCCTGTCGCGAATGCAGCACCAGCTGCAGCTGCCGCCCTCCCTGCGCTAGCAAAGCCATCTGTTAGCTCTGCTAAAGCCTTTTCGCTTTCCTTTGCGGACGCTGCAGCTTGCCTGCTACCATTCTGCATGGTGCGGTAGTAATCCGAACCCATGCGCGAGGCGCGAGCAATCTCAGATTGAAAAGATTGAGAGTTTGCGGATATTTTGATTATTAGCTCGCGTAGAGCAGCCATCTCTTGCACCTTCTGATAGAGAATTTAACATTCAGTCCGTAGCAGGAAGCGGGAAACAGGACATTTTTTAACTTATTTCTGGAGATATTGATGCTAAGTTTGAATTTTGAAGTACCCGGGTGCCCGGAAGATTATTATGAAGTTAAAGAAAGAGATGGTGGATTATTAATTTACAAACCGATTCGTTCTAAAATCAGGGCGCTTGCCAAAACACAATGTGACTATTTTGATTATATATCCTCAATAGGAGAGAACACCCATATAGCAACATTGGAGAGTAATGACGCCATTAAGGATTTCTTTGAAAACGAACCGGAAGAAGCTCAGATCTGTATCTATAACACCCTTGCTGAAGAGTTTGACGTGATTACAGCCACCATTAATGAGAAAACTGCGGAAATTAACAAAGAAAACCAAAACACAGAGCAAGCTGCAGAAAATATCGGCAAAATAATAGGTGCTATGATTTTGGCTGGCTTCGTCATTTTTATTTTTTCTCAGTTAACGTAAAAGTTTGGATCTCTAACTTGGCAGCTATCCAGCCAGCGCCGCAAAGAACCCCTCCAGCCCGGCACTGCTTTCTTCCTGTTCGGGCGCATTCCACTGGAGGATGACATCATCCATGCTTACCTTAGCGCCCTGCGAGTTAAGCACGGCAGCGGAAATCTGCGCCGCCTGAATATCACCGCGCCGATCGCTGATGGGATTGATGCGGTCAAACTCAATCCACATGCGCAGCTCTCTGGCCGTCAGGGTTTGCTTCAGTTCATACAGAGTGCGCCCCAGACGGAGCGCCAGCGTCATCAGGAAGAACGTGCCGGGCTGGCTTACGGCTTTTCCACCTCGGCCGCCGAAGTGGTCAGGTCAAGCGCCTGCTTGAGAAGGCGGGAGTGCACTGGGCCATAGAACTGCTCGACCTGCGGCTTATCTTCTTCGCTGAAGACCTGCGAGCCATCTTCCTCCAGTAGCACATCAATAAAAAGCACCACATCAGCGCTCTTGTTGCGCAGCGCGCGTTCTGCCGCTGTCAGATTTTCTGGATCGCTTTCTCCCTGCATCGGATTAAGCACCTGCTGCCATTCAAGCCAGGCCTGCGCTGACGGCTCCCGAAGTTTTACCCTGGCGTTTTCCCACTCCGGAACGGTGACGGTTTTGGTACGGAAACCTGCCATCGGCGCCAGCGCGAGCGAGCGTAGCGAATTCTGTGAAATCTTCTTGTCCATTGCATTGTTCTCGGTTCGATTTCAGAAAAAGCGGCTTTCGCCGCTGCTATTAGCCTGCAGAGGGTGCAGGCACGATCGGGACAGGCTTGCCTTTGATGCGCAGCGTAAACGATGCGGTCACCACCCCGGCGGTGCCCAGGCTCCAGCTGTTCTGGCGCACCTCAGCCAGAAATGCGTAACCGTTGCCGGACGGGAAGATCACCTGAAACGCGTGCAGCGCGTCAGTGTCGTAAGCGGCGCGTAGTGTGTTCTGCCCCTCTTCATCAGCAGACCAGTTACCGGAAACCGTCATTTCACCTGGCGCGGCCAGGCCATTGGTCATCTCCTGCTCGGTAGAACAAAGCGTGGTAGTGTCGATGTCTGACTTTTGCCCTCCGGTGTAGCTAAGTTCTTTGGTTGAGCAGTTAATGGATTGCCAGGTGGCACCGGTTGGGTTTGGTTCGGTTGCAGGATTTTCCGAAATATTAATTTTCGTACCCTGCGTTTTTTCATACTTAGAGGACATGGAGATCTCCGGATGCAAGAAAGCCGCCCGGAGGCGGCAGAGTTAATATGAAGTGTGGAGTTATTGCCAGATATGAACTTCAAGCGTGGCCCGGTAAAGCCCAGTGTCAGGCTCGTAGCCGTTGATCTCGCTCAGTCCGACAGGGTGAAGATCGGCCAGAGCAACTTTAGCCTGATCACGCAGCTCCCGGGCGTCATCAATTGACGAAGCCCAGGCATCGATCTGAACCGTGCAGGCTGTCTCCGCCGGGCCGGAAAATACATCTTCACTGGAGGAGGAAGGCAACAGGTAGATCACCCATGGCGCAGAGGTTCCCTGCGGCGCCACGTACGGAAAGACGTTGCCGCCTGCCAGCGCTCTGAGGCGTGGATAGATATCGGCTTCAGTCATTTCGCCAGTACCTCATCGATAGCCTGATTCATGCGGGCCAGCGCCGCCTGCGTGGCTTCCTCCTGCCGGGTGTCAAACGCAGGACGAACAAAGGGGTGCGCTGGCATACTCGATGTCCCGAGCTCCACAAACCGCCAGTAAAACGCGTTGCGCGGATTGTCGGCCTTCATTGTGTTATCGCTGTTGCCGGTGTCCGGATTGACTCCCCGAATATGTACGCCGGAAGTAATTTCGCCGCGGCGATGTCCTTTCTGGGTCACCACCACCACGTTTTTTTTCATTTTGCCGGTTTTGACTGGCGCGAGATTCTCTACTTCTTCTTTCAGAACCTGAGCACCCGCCCGGGTGGCATCACGCAAAACCTTGTTATTTTCTGCCCGGCTGAGCGTTTCCAGATCCTTAGCGATGTCGGCCAGGCCGGAGAAATCAAGACTCGTTGAGATCACTGCTTCACCCCCTTTTCACAAAGCAACTCCAGGCGGGTCCCGTTTTCGGCAGAAATAGCCGACTGAATGTCGTATACCTCGCCGTTACCGGTTGGTGGCAGATGAACGGCGCGCCAGCCTGTGGATACCGGAATGCCGGGATAGCGACGCATCCAGATCCGTGTTGTGGTGCTGCTTACCTCAGCCCCACCCTCTATCCTCTCCCGGCCGGACACGTCCGCGACCTCAGCGCGCACTGAAGCCACATCCACCCAGCCAGTGGCTGGCTGCCCGGAAGGCAGGCGCCCAGACGCTGGCTTTTGTAACGTAACCCGGTGTCGTAGTCGTCCCGCTTTCATACGCCATATATCCTGTAGGGTTGAAGAAGCGCTTCGGTGGAGAACGCAAGCGCAGAAGTTACGTTACCTACGTTTACAGCTTCGCGGTTTGCGTACCAGTGACCGATAAGCAGCAGCATAGCCATTTCGATATCTTCGCCATAAAGCAACCGATCTGGGTCAGCAAGATAGTCAGGATCATCGGCAGTGTCATAAAGCCGGCGGCGGGTCCACGTTTCGACGTACCGCGCCGCAGCCTTAATACTGGTAGCGATCCAGATATCGTCTTCCGTAAAATCCTGCTCAATGTTGCAGTGGCGCTTAACCTGCTCTTTGGTCAGCATGCGCGCCCCTTACTTGCCTTTACCCTTGCCTTTCGGCTCAGGATCTTTTTCCGGATCCGGCTTTCTGGCGCCGGGCTCTTCGGCGTAACCGCGGTTTACAAGCTCGCGGCCGTGCTGCTCCAGCGTTTCGAACTCAGTACCTTCGGTAAGCACGTTGCCTTCAAAGTAGATGGGCTTGATAGCGATCAGCTTCATGGCTGTCTCCTTTAAGGAAAAAGAAAAGCGGCCCGCAGGCCGCCATTAAGGTTTACGCACCGCCACCAGCAGCAGGCGCAGTGAAGGATCCGTAGATGAACGCTTCCGGCCGTTTCACGGCCAGCGCCAGACGCTCTTCGCAACGAATCGAGATCATGTTTTTCTCGAAGTCGTCGGCGTTCTCGGTGGAGATAACCACGTTGGCATCTTCACGATCGAACAGTTGCGCCGCTGCGTTAAACGCACCAGTCAGGAACTTGCCCTGGAATGCTGCTGCTTCAGTAGCCACAACCGGCAGGCCCCACAGGGTTGGCCCGGTCAGGGCCGCCGGGTTCGCCAGGATATAGCGGCCCAGCGTATCCTTGGTGAGTTCAATCTTCGCCCAGTCGATGAAGTGCAGGACGTGGCCGGAAGCCGGGAAGCGCGCCAGCTGCGCCTGCAGCATTGCGAGGCGGAGATCATCGATGCCGTTCTGCTGCTCAACGGTAAAGGCAGCGTCATAAGCAGATGCCTGAGGGACGATGCCTTTCAGGTGCGCGCCGGTACCATCACCGAAGAGAATCTCCTGCTCTTCCACATACTTCAGGCCGTAACGCATTTCAGCGTCGATAGTGGACTGCAGCTGTGCAAAATCATCCAGGATCTGTTTGGACGCCTTGAACATGTGCGCGATGGTGGTCACCGGAGTGATCTGCGTGGCGAACTGAATATCACTGTACGGTTTGGCGGTACCTTCCGGCACGACTTTCGCCGCATTGGTGAATCCGGTCTGCTGCACCCAGAAGATGGCCGGTGCAGAGGTGCGGCCCGGCGCAATCAGATCCCGGATGAAGAGGCGCTGCTTCGGCGCGGTATCAATACCCGGCAGGCGCTGCGGCTCAACCACGCCGGTTGCCACGTCAGTGGAGATCAGCGCAGCATTCACCGGAACGCTGACGCGCTTCCCGCCTTCAACGCTTGCCGCGAACGCTTTCAGCGCTTCACTGCTGATAACGGTCTGGCCGACTGTCTCGATCACTTTTGCAGCATTCGCCAGCGGCATCTGAGCAACCTGCTGCTCAAGTTCGCCAAGCGCCGCCTTAAGCGTTTTCTCAGCATCTTTCAGGGCATTAAATTCCACTGCCATTTTGTCGACAGTATCTTTGGTTGCCGCTGATAGCTCGCCGTTTTTCTTTGCTTCTTTCAGGGCTTCTTCTGCCTTGGCATTGAATTTGCCGGTCGCCTCTTCAATGCTGGCGCTAACTTTTTTCAGGATCTCATTTACATCAGACATAACATCTCCGTTTTACTGGGCAGCCGCTTTCAGGCCGCTGAGCGCGGCTTCCAGTCGGTCAATAGTTTCGTTTTCGATGGTGGCAGCGCTCGGCATACCTTCAGGAGTGGCAGCAGCGCCTGGCTTGCTGCCGGATAAGGCTTTAAGGAGTTTTCGCCGCTCCGATCGCGGCGTACTGGTTTTGGCCAGCAGGGCATCAATTTTGCGCAGCGCCGCTGCCGGGCTGTCGTCGTCGTCAGCAATTTCATCAGCTGAGAGGAGGCTGTCAGCAAAGCC
Organism: Leclercia adecarboxylata; assembly: GCF_035787115.1. GTDB lineage: Bacteria > Pseudomonadota > Gammaproteobacteria > Enterobacterales > Enterobacteriaceae > Enterobacter > Enterobacter adecarboxylatus_E. The sequence continues at coordinate 47,713 of NZ_JALKTL010000004.1, forward strand.
CTTTTCCACCGCTTCGCTGCCGCCGATATAGGTTTCGCCGTCCATCATCTTGCCGATAGTGTCGGCATCAAGACCGCTGCGCGCCTGATATATATCGCTCATCGCATTATCAAACGGCTCCATGTCAGCGGCGATCTGCGCCAGGTCGTGACGGTTACCCATGGCATAGACCCAGCAGTTATGGATCATCAGGAAAGCGCCTCGTCCGATCTGCACGTCATCACCGGCCATCGCGATAATCGATGCTGCCGATGCCGCCAGGCCAAGCACCTTCACGGTTACTTTGCCGTCGTAATCTCGCAGCAGGTTGTATATGGCCAGCCCCTCGAACATGTCGCCGCCGGGGCTATTGATGTTAACCGTCACGTCAGCACCACCGAGCGAGCGCAACGCACCCGCAATGCGGCTGGCCGTTACACCTTCTCCCCAGTAATCAGCGCCGATCACGTCGAAGATAGAAATGCTGTTGTCACCGTCCCGGGCGGCGCGGATGCCACCGTTCCAGCGCTCCATTGCCGCAGCTGGCAGATCAGGTTTTTCGCGCGCAAAAGGTCGCCCCTCCGGCGCAGCCGGAAGGCTTTTAATCGTCATGGATACTCCTAAGCCGCTTGTTTCAGCGGGGACTGTTCGAAGGGGATGTCGGGGAATACGTGGTTATGAACCTGTCGCAGCGCGAAAGCCTGTGCTGCCTGGCTGTTTTGCTTCAGGTCTTCAAGCGGCGTCAGGTTGAGCTGCACCGTATAAAGATCGCCGCCCTCAATCGGTGGCATGTTCTCCAGGCGGCGCACGTCGTTACGGGACATCCAGCCGTTCTGCAGCGCACTGGTGTAGTACGCCGCCCGGCCAGCACTGTCGGCGCGCAGCAAGCCTTCTACCGAGAACTCGGCAAAGAGTTCCTCTTCACCATTCAGCAAACAGCGGGAAATCTCCTGCTCAATATTCACCAGCAGCGGGCGCAGCGTATGGGTCAGGAACTGGAGATTCATCCCTTCCAGACTCGATGCCCAGCTGCTTTGCTTCGAGGTATGCCCAACCATAAACGGCGGCACGCGGAACCAGCGGCAGATTTCCTCAATGCCAAAAGAGCGACTTTCCAGCATCTGCGCCGCTTCTGGATTCATGGTGACGTTCTGATATTTCAGTCCGCCCTCAAGCACCATGATTTTCCCGGCGTTCCGGGAACTGGTGAACTTCGCCATGTACTGACGAAGCCGATCACGCTGATCATCATCCAGAGCCATATCAGCAGAGAGAAAGCCGGAACTCTGAAGCCCGTTTTCGAAAATTTTTGCTGCCGACTCTTCTACCGCCATCGCCGCACCAATCACATCCCGGCCGGAACTCAGTGGCATCATGCCGCAAACACCATCGAGACCGAACCCACGGATGTGCATCAGATTCTTTTCGGGAATTACGCGCTGCCTGCCGTCTTCGGTGTAGGTGTATTCCAGCCGCCCGGTGTCCATCCGCTTCACCACCATGTTCTGGGGCAGCAGTGGCACCAGCGACACCAGCTTATTGCCGATAAACAGCTTCTCGACAAACGCATTACCGCGCAGGCAGATGCTGGCCACCACCATCAGCATAAAGCGCGACGGCGTCATTTCCAGATTTGGGCGGCGACAAAGCACCTGGTAAACCGGATGGTTCTGCGCCAGCTTGCGCGATCCATCAGCCTCTCGGGTGTAAATTTTAACCGGTAGCGTGGATACCGATTCACTCAGAAGCCGGACACAGGCCCAGACAGCAGAAAGCTGGATCGCCCGATCTGCAGTCACCACCTTGCCGCTGCTGCTCGTGCCATACCACTCCTGCCAGAACGTTCCGGTAGTCAGGCTGATGGGCACGCCCAGCCAGTTGAGCAAGGCGCTTTTTACCTTGCCCGGCTGCTTACTTTTCTTCATCAGAAACCTACCATGATGGGGTTGTCAAAGAATCCACTCAGGTCCTGCTGGTCGTTGCCACCGTTAACAAGCAGACGGCTCATTGCGGTAAACAGCGCCGCCGGGCCGTCAATCTTGGCTTCCGGGGTCGATTTGTTGGGGAAGATATTGTCATTACGATCCGGCCGAACCGTCACATTCGACATCATCCAGTTCATCACCGGGTGATTGCTGTGATGGAGCCGTCCACCGTAAACCAGCGCCTCGACTTCCTTCATGGCTTCGGAGAAGTTACGAACCGTCTGTGGAACCTCCACCAGAGGCAGGCCTTCCTCGGCAAGCGCCAGGCTGAACTGCGTGGCACTCCACGGGTCAAAACCGATTTCTTTCAGGCTTTCACCGGCCACCCACGCCTGAAGTTCTTCCTTGATCTGCGCGTGGTCTATCACATCCCCGTCGGTCAGGATGAGCTTGTCCAGTTCCGCCCATTTGCGGTAGAGCTCGGCCATCTGCCGGGAACACTTCTCAAGCCGCCCTTCCGGCAGCCAGAATTTAAAGTCGGTGTGAACGTGCCCGTCGGGAGAACGCCAGGCTTTTACCGCGGCGCAGATATCGATTTTGTTCGCCAGATCGACCCCCACCCAGAGCGGATAGGTTTTCAGTTCATGTGCCGGCGCGATGAGTTCGCATTTTTCCCACTTCAGCATGTCCATCCAGGAAGACTCCGCCGTAACCCAGATATTCATGTGTTTGGTGAAAAAGTTAACGCGGGCGGACACCTGCTCTTTGGCCTTCTTCGCCAGGCGACGCAGATCGTCCCAGCGCTTGCAGATGCCGAGGCCCGGATTCGCCTTCTGCCAGACCGTTTCATCGAAAGGGTCGTCGCCTTCGTCCAGGGTGTAGATGATGGCAAAGAAGGTATCGTCCTTAACCGCTCCTTCCACATCGCTGTTGAAACCGCGCAGTACCTTGATGGCATAATCGCGCAGCTCATAGCAGATGCCTTCTTTATTAAAGCCGGCGGTGGTAATGCCGAACAGCAGCGACTGCAGGCGCGCACCGGTTGCTGTCTCCAGCACGTCCCAGACGTCACGGGTTTTATGGGCGTGCAGCTCGTCGACAATGCCGCAGTGGATGTTCAGGCCGTCCAGGTTGTTCGCGTCGCTGGAAAGGGGCTCGAACTTCGACGCGCTCTGCTCCTGGTAGATCGCCAGCTTGTTGAACTCAAACAGGCGGCCCAGTGTCGCTTTCGCTTTCTTCACCATGTTTTTGGCATCTTCAAACACGATACGCGCCTGGTCGCGGGTTGTGGCCGCCGAATAAACCTCAGCGCCGCCCTCGCCATCTGCACCTGCCATATACAGGCCGACGCCGGAGGAAAGTGTGGATTTGGCATTCTTACGCGCCACCTCGTTGTAAGCGGTGCGGAACCGCCGCACCATAACCGGGCGGCCGCTGCCATCGTTGCGCAGCACCACGTCGCCGGTCTCCTCGTTCACCAGCGGGATCACAAACCCGTAGATATTGATGAGAATGAAAATATGCCAGTCCATCAGGTCGATGGGCTGACCGGCCTGCGCGCCCTTAACATGGGGTATAAATTTGTAGAAATTCAGGATGTGCTGCGCCCTGGGTTCGCTGAAGAAGATCCCACGCGCCTCGCCGTTTTTCAGATCGTCCAGAAAACGCTGGCATGCCAGCCGGACAAACTCACAGGCAATAATCTCCCCCGCCACGACGCGCTCGGCGTAGCGGATACCCTCTGCAACCTTAGCCATTAATCCCTCGCTTTCATGAACTCAGCCAGCGGATCAACCGCATCCGGCGTTTTGGTGCTGACCTTCGACCGACTGGCAGGCGTCATGCCGAACTCGGCCAGCATGGCGCGGAGACGCTTCCAGGCATCTGCCTTCATGATTGCCGCCGGGTGCGCTTTAATCAGCACATCCCCGGTCTGCGTTTCAGTCCGGTACGTATACCCCTCGATCTCCAGCGTGTCGCAGTGGTGCCGGTACTCGGTGTAAGCCTCGACCAGCAGTTCGAGTGCACGGGCGTCCAGCTGAGAAACGACGCCGACGGCATCAAGCTCTTCAGCCATTCGCTTAAACCAGTACTTCGCCTGCTTGTCGAAATGCTTCGGAGTTGGGGGTACCCCTGCCGGGGGTTGCGGCTCGTCTTTATTGATCGGACGTTTTGATGGGTTACCCCTCACCAGACGCAGATGGGTCGGGGTTTTCGGTGGTCCTGACATAATCGAAAACTCCTATTAATCATCGGATGGGGGACCCCATAAAAAAGTTTTCTAACCTGCGGCGATGCGAGAAAGGGTTAGGCGGCGGTCCTTAGCAGGCATGGTCCTGAACTTTGATCCCGCCCTCCCCCATTGATGAGAATCGATATCATTATGCTAGAAATGATTGCATTTGAAATCATTTATCGATATTGATTCTCATTTGACGTTGTCATGCACCGATCTGGCGAGCTTCTTACTTGGAGGGCCACTGTTACCGATGCGTGGGCTAAACACCTTGTTGATATCCCAGCCTGCTTTCAGTCGGTACTCAATCGAGTTGCGTGAAATGCCAAGGTACTCAGCCCATTCACTGAGACACATTGTCTTGCCATGAGCCGTGTAACGTCTGTGCGACTTATTTCTGTGGGTGGCCTTCATCTTTTCACTGCCGCGCTTCTGATTACACAAGGCGCAGCTGGCAACAAGGTTTGACTCAGCGTTATTGGTTTTGCAGTCATCGAGATGATCGACATGCATATCATCCCAGGTAACCATGATTCCGCACCAATGGCAGCTGAAAGGGCCATCGCCATGATGCTGATGGTAGACGACGCGATGCTCATAGGCTCGGTTACTGTTACGGCTTAACGGATGAGTGGGGGCATTTACTAGCACATAACCACCCGAGTGAGTGAGGTTGCCTGGCTTGAGTGTGCTTAGCTTATCCGTTGAACCATGACGGCGAACACGCATGTAATGCTTTTCACAATACGGTGTGTTGTTGGCTCTTGCTGGCAATCCACACCCATCAACAGAACAGGCAGCTCGCAACGCCTTAGCACCGACGTGCGTGTGCCCTGAGTCAATTAATGAATCAGTCATGCTTTTACCTGTAAGGGTTAGTTTCGGTTTAAACGATCCCGAGCGGTTTTGGCCTTATGGCATTTGAAGCAGATCGCAACCAGGTTGCTGTCGTCATCTGTGCCGCCGTGAGCTTTCGGGATGATGTGGTCGACCGTTTCTGCCGGACGCGGTCTGCCGCTGCGCAAGCACGCCTGGCAAATGTGACGATCACGTTTAAGGATGCGTGCGCGGATGATATCCCACTTGCTGCCATAGCCGCGCTGGTGGCGGCTCAGTCCTCGCTGGTGCTGCTGCCACCCTTCGTTACGGTGCGCATCGCAGTAGCCGGAACGGTCTGTGGTAGTGCCGGAACACCCGCGTTTACGGCAGGCGCGAGGGATAGCTGCTGGCATATTATTGGCTCCAATAAAAAAGTCCCGCGTGAGCGAGGCTGTGATTTATCCCCTATAGGGCATATTTAATATTTATCCTCTACAGCCATTACGATGGGTCTACCCATGGTGATGGCAATAAAAAACCGCCCGGAGGCGGTCTATAAAATCTTTAATAATATTTTCAGATAAATAGGAAAACTTAATCTTCGCTTTCACTATCCATTTTCTTTGCCATCTCAACGAAGTTAATCGATGGTAAGGTAACAGATTCAAGCCCGGCGTTCAGAAGCACAGTACTGACGAAGGCTCGCAGATAGGGGTATGCAATAGCAGGGGCATTGATTTTATGGAAAGACCCTTTCCAAAAAGACTCGTCAAGAGGTTCATCGCATTCAAAGATAAAGTCATGTAATAACTTAAATTTAAACCCTCTATCGGAAGTTAAAGTGAAATCAAACTTCACAAAAAAATCTGTATCACACTCAGCTACAGGATGGCTGGAGTAGGTAAAATTGATGCGATTGACAAGCTCAGTCTCTTCTTGAGTTTTAGTGATTAACAGCTCATCAACTTTGTTATCTTTAAGCTTGAGGTGCATGACTTATGCCGCCGAGAAAAGAGACAGCGCCCCTTGAGGCGCTGAGTTTGAAATTTTTGGGAAAAAACTTAGAAGTTCATCGTCCATTCTGAAAAATTCACATTGCCAGACGTGACTTTCTTCTCGAGCAATCTGACCAGCAGCAGCTCCTATCAAATCATAGGTAGGCTTGTGCGTGACTTCCTCTGAGGATTTGTCCATAACCCCACACTTATGAAGTGCAGACAAAAACTCGTCACGTGGCATTGTGTCGATTAGGTCTAATGCTGCTTCTAACCACGCTGTTTTGTTCATATTGACCCCTTAGTGACAATATCATGCTTTATGGCACATCGTGTCGGTTCCTTCAGACACATGATTCTGCAATTTGGTATGCGAGCTTTCAATTGACCGCGTTGCGTAGTGATGGCGTCTCGTCGTACTAACGCGTCAAGATTAAGATTTTGAAGAGCAAAATTAGCAACAAAACAGTCGTTTTGTAGGGCTGAAGCATCGCCATATCCCTCTTGCTTCATTCTCTGAGCTAACTTGTCCCTGATTTTGTTAAAACGTATCAAATCATCAATGTCATCCAAATCAAGATGTGATTCAGTACGTATCAATGATTTTAGCACAGCATAGCGATTGTACTTGCGTTTACGTGCTTGCCGGTCCCAGGAACGAAATCTTGCCCAATTGACTGCGTTTTCAATAGGATCGGTAAACCCACTGATGAAAAAATAGGCACCATTTCCTAGCCAATCGTTGTCTGCCTCGCTGATCCTGTAGTTGCTCACCACTATCTGTTCAGCAGATTGAAGACTCGTTCCATGATATCCAGCCCACTCGGTATAAGATTGAGAATCTTCTTGTGAGTCCAAGGGATATCCGCCTTCCCAATTTGATTTTGTACGAAGAGTTTCTCGTGTGGGGCAAATCTTACCTTTAAGGTATTTATCAAAACAAGAATTTAGGTATAACTCTGTGGATAACATGAAGCTCAATAGCACTTTTTGCTAAAGAATTTCATAAAACCTATTTTGTCAATGGTTGACTACTGATTTTATCGATTGGTTAAAGCAAATTTATTTCCATTTGTGCAGTTCTAGAACCAGACATTTAGGTGCTAGTCATCCATTATAGTTTCGGAACATTTACCTTCTGCAGGTCATGACCTACAAAAACTCATTCGTTAAATTCATGTCCCTCATAATCTATGCAGTTCGCCTGCCATGATTTGTTGTGCGCCAGGATGTCTTTCTTCGTCTGCTTATCCAGCACATCAATGTCATGATCGGTCAGGTAGATTGGCTTTATCCAGTCACAGGCAGTATCAACCACCACCGGGGCGCTTCCACGAGTCACGCAGCTCGCGATCAACATCGTCGCCAGGCATATGGTTAACAGTTTGCTGTACATTGCTGGCCTCTTTCGTTGCTTCAACCCGGCGCTCTGCCACAGCGACCGTGGCTGCGGCATTATCTTCGGTACGCTGCTGGTCTGCTTTTGCCTCGGCTTTGCTGGTGCCGCGAACGTGGCCCAGGCCAAAAGCGCCAGCTATGGCAGCTATCACTGCTGCGACCAGCCCTATGATCGTTTCAATACCCATAGTGACCTCACACCAACACAGATTTTGCCAGGTTAAACAGAATGCGCCGTTTATCCAGGCCGTTACGCCCTCCATTGATGATCAGCGTGACGCGCTCAACATCGCCCGAATAAAGCAGGCAGCCGTGGGACACGTAAAACCATGCTGCTGATCGCGCGGCATAGACATCCAGCTCCAGCAGCTCGGGGTGGGTTACCAGATCAAGCTTCAGCGCCTGACCGCAGTTGCGATAGTTGCTCAGGCCTGTGATCTGCTTCAGACCGCGGCCCCGGTATTTCCAGCCGTCACCCGCCACCTGGTTGCCCAGGTTCTTTTTGCCCCACTCATTGCCATAAACCAGATTGGCGATTGCCTTCTGGTTGGCCGGTTGCGTTGACGTTCTGCCGAGGGCAGCAGCCTGCTGTACGGTGATGCGATGACTACCGAACGTTGGTACCAGGTTCTCAGCTGCATAGTTCAGGTTTTCAACCACCCGTGTAAACCCGGCAGACTCATGCCCCATCTGGGCAATAAACATGGCCTGATCGAGCGGAGCAGTTATGCCGTACTCTTTCATTGCAGCGTCAATATGCGGAAACCAGCGCGCAGCCAGCCCGACGCTGATGCGAGCCGCCTTCTGAAATTGTGATTGGTTCATTAGTGCCTCAGTTGATCAACCAGACGCGCAACGTTGCCTCTGACGGCCACCAGCACGGAAAGGAAAAGGACGTTGGCCCCAATGGTGGCCCACGATGAATGAGGATAAATGCCGCAAAGGTAGGCCAGTGGCACGGCGCTGTACGTCACAGTAATCAGCCATGCCAGGCGGGAAACCCACGGGCGATGCCGTGAATCACCCCGGCGGTAAAACATCAGAGTAAGAACTACGCCAGCGCAGATCAGCGCGTTGATAGTTGCTGTCGGGTCATTTAGAACCACCTGAGCCTCCCCGGCGCGTTATCAGCGCCACCAGCGAGCCGACATCCTGGTTATTCAGGAACGTCAGGATTTTGACGGCTAATGCAGAAACAATAACGGCGCCAATAGCGTCCAGAGGTTTATCACTGTAGCCAGTCCAGTTGGCCAGCTTCGAACCAACCAGGCCGGAACAGAGAATGCCAGCGATATAAGACACTACGAAATATGCCAGTCGGCGGGGTGCGCCCAAGTCTGCCGCCGTTGCGATATAAAAGACAGCTCCTGCAAATGAACCAAAAACCACGCCGTAATCTGTCCCGGTCAGCAGTCCATAGACACTGGCACCTGTAAGAGCACCACCAGCTAACCCGGTGCCGGAAATTGGATCGGACATTGAGCCCCCTCTTATTGCCGTGAGTCCTCTCAGTACGAGGGGAAACAAAAAAGGCCGCCAATAGGCAGCCTTCAGATATTTATCAATTGATATTATCTTGGAAGATGTTGTGGTGGGCCAATCCAAGAGAAAGAGTTAAATGCTTCTTGAATTATCGTAGTGATTTTCAGCATTGATTCCTCTGAAACATCTACTTCACCATAGTGACCATCGGCCATGGTGTACCCAAGTTTGGTCCCATGCAAGTTACTAAGCATCAATGCTCCTGAAGGCGCAACAACGAAACCGTTATCAATTGGTTGAAGTTGTAAGGGTTTTGGCTCTCTTCCAGCGCCAAGACCACGCGCCCTATCTTCTAAATGTTGCGCTGAATTTCTCACAGCTCTTAAGTTAGGGAAATCATCGGCAATCCTGGCGTGTAATCTTTTAATTTCCGGAGGAGCACCGTTTTCTTCAGATATGACTTTTAAAAACCTATCTATCGTGTCGAGAGCATTGAGAAAGGATTTGGCATGCAAAAAAATAAATCGGTGCTGATGACTTGATGGAATTTCTCCATTACTCCATTTCTCTTTTTTAAAGCGAGTCTCAACTTCAATTGCCACTTTCTCGCTACGGTCATAAGGCAGCAAGCCCAACTCCTGGCGGACTTGTACTTCTAAATCTCGACGCTTTTGCATATCATCCTGCCACCGTTGATGATCGAGGCCAACATTACCAGACCTATTATGCATTTCGAGATTGAATAAATTTAATGCGATGTTAGCGTCATAAAACGCTGTTTCCAGGTGACTTAATAGTCTTTCAAGCTTCCAGCCCAGTTCTAAATCTTCATGGCTGATATTGCTACCAGGCTTAGTTAATTCAAAAATCAGCATTTGTTTGATCCCCAAGATAAAGGCCAAACAATTATATTACCGCTATATAGAATTTATCTATTTTGGATGCACTAAAAAAAACCCGCTCGATGGCGGGCTTCTTAACGCTGAACATACAATGCCCATCGTTAACGTCAAATTTACACAAAAACGGCAACTTTGCAAGCAACGTGACGCTAAATAGTGAGATTTATATCAAATTATGCGTTCTTGTTACTTTCTTCAACTGAGTGTCTGCGTTGCTTTCCTCCTGAAAGCATTTCGTCACCAGGCTTTCATAGAACGGCTTCCAGCTATAGCGCCAGGTGCGATCAGGAAGGCTGTCCAGCTCGGCCAGAACGCCGCGATACGCCACTGATGATTTCGGCCTGCTGTATCCTCGCCCCTCACAGCGTTTGCACTCCTTATAAACCGGCGCACCCTGCAACTCAGTTTGCTTTCGGTCGAGGGTTTGACCAGATCCGCCACACTGGCAGCGCTTACTGATCTGGCCGGTTCCTTTGCACTTGCCGCACAGCTGGTGGTCAACATCCTTTACCTCGCGGAAGACTTCAAAATCAGATGGAGACTGACCCAGATCCTTAGCAAATTGAGGCAGGCGCATTGTGTAATGACTTTTGGTAATCACGCTGGTCCTGGTTATGAAGCCCTTGCCCCGGCATTTCGGGCAATCTGAACTGTCAGCAGCTGATGAGGCGTAATCCTTGAATGCGAATCTGGCGAGGATCCGCATGCAGAGAGGAAACTTTTTAACAGCTGCTTTGCGTACCGCCAGTGGTGCGTGCTGCTTGGCGTACTCCGTCAGCCAGTTGATAGCGGCTTCTTTATCCTGTGGACTGATGCCAGCCTTCCCCAGATACATGGCAAGGCCGATCCCGGCGTCGGCCTGGGTCATGCCCAGCGCCGCCATGATGTCGGTTACCGTTAACTGATCGCCCGCGGTTGCGGGCACGCTATCAGAGATGTGCATCCCTTTCGGTGCAAAAAACTTTAAAACTCCGTCCAGATTCATAGCGTTCTCCACTCCGTCTACGCCAGTGCGCCGATGGCCAGCGCCCGGTCTAATGTTTTCAACAGCAGCTCCGGCTGCGTGCCGTACTTCGCTTCAAATGCCACAGCGTCAGCGTGCAATTCGTCGTGATGCGCCCTGCACAGCGGTATCACGAACAAATCATGCGCTTTGGTGCCCATGCCACCCATGCCGTGGCCGATCAGGTGGTGGGGGTCGTCTGCCGGATTCTGGCAACACGCGCACTGCTGCGCCTTTACCCAGCGGGTGTATTTTTCGTTTTGCCAGCGTCGGCGCTTTGGCCTCAACATGAAGGACTCGGGCGTCTCCGGATCCACCTGCAGCGCCAGCACCTTTTTAACGGCCTCCTCTACAATGCTGGTGGGCGGTAACGATGGCACAATGTCAGCCTCACGCGTCACCGACTGCACTTTCTCTGCCGGAATACGCAGGACCTTGCGCGCCACCGCCTCAGGGATGGCGTGCGCCAGCTTGTTGAGCGTCAGCCACCAGCACAGTTCTGGCAGGGTCACGACGTGCGAATCATCGAAACCCAGCCCGGCGCGAACAACCGACAGTAGCCAGGCTACCAGGTTCTCCCGCGCAATGCCCGCCAGTTCGTTAGTAAATTGCTCCCGCACCCGGATATCGCAGGCCCAGCACAGCCGAAGCACGCCGGGCACATGCCGCATGGTGACCATTTCGTGGTGGTGGTAGTCGGTGTGCCGGTACTGGCAGCCAGATTCCCGCAACAGCCAGCCTTCGAGACATGACAGGCCACCGGCCCGCCTAATCACATCGGCATGTTCGAATACAGGTACCATCGCGGGGTCCTCCGCCAGCGGCTGGCGCGCCACCGGGATCTCCCCGGTTGGAAGCCCTGCCAGGCGCTCCGGCTCGTTCTCTAAAAGAATGCGACCGCGATGGAAATGCGGTATAAGCTCAGGACCTGGCCGGAACGCGACGATCCCGAACTCTTTTATGACGACAGGGGTTAGTAATGCTCTCACAGACACCTCAATGCACAGTTTCGAGCAGGCGCAACAGCTCCTGGAATTTTGACTCGAAGAAATGCGGCTGAGTCTCACGCGGGTTCGCCGGGCTGGTGATGTTTTTGCCGTACATACAACCCTTAGCTGTCATCGCCCAGAAGCGCTTAATACCATTAACACCTGACCGGCTGCGGCGCTCCTTATGTTCGACAATACCCAGCTTTGCCAGTTGCTGGTAAGCCATCGTAGCTGACATACGGATGCCGTTCGCTTTGAGCAGCGCGCTCAGCGATTGCGTGGGGCGACTTGATCCATCAGGAGCGCCAGCGGGGGCATCAATGGCGTACTGCGGGGCAAGGTTCGGCAGACCAACTGCATCCTGCAACTTTTGGCACGCGCCGAGTACAGAGGAATTGGAGAGATTAAGAGATCGTTGCATAAAATCGAGCAGGATAACGCCAGCCTGCATTTTATCTGCCGCCTGGCTCTGAAGAGTGGCGGGCTGATTTACAGCTGCATCAAACGTCCGGATCACCCTCAGGCTGAACTGCGGGCTGATCCACATGGCGTAGGAGTAGACCAGCTCTTTACAGACGTAGCTGCCCTGCTCTTTCCCGCCGCGGATAACACTGACCGGGTCCGGCGTTTCCGAGTTGCTATTTTGCAACTCGCTTATTAATTGTTCGGTTTGCTCGTTGCGAAGCCAGAACGCTGGCTTGTGCCTATCCTGAGCACCAGCAGCACGATGAAGATCGTTGAGGCAGTAACGACCAAAAATATCACGGCGTACGGAAACGCCATCAATCACGAGTAATTGACTCATTTTGTTCTCCACTGATTGTATTGCGAGGGGCCTGCACGCCCGCTTCGCTTGCACTTTTTGACATTACTGCCAGATCGACTTTCTTTCAACCCACAGCTGGACATTTATCCACCTCCTGCCTGTAGGGTGTGATCGTGATATCGACCCTGCCACCTTTCAGCACCGGCCCCCACTCCACCAGCATTCGCTTTATCTGGCTGTCGTCCTCCCAGATGCCCGCGTGGGTCAGCGCGTCGAACAGCGCTTTGTTGTAGTTGTCGATGTCGCGACGGCGGGCGTCCGGCGGGAAAAGAACGATCTCCACCGCCGCCGGCGCACTGCTGGGCTTCGGTAATCGTCGCAACTGCTCGATGATCGCCGCGCATGCCTCACTCTGGAATGCCCGCCCCTTTGCGCTAACGAGAGTGCGACCTTTCAACGGGCCGCTGTTTGGGGATCGCCAGTAGGCATTGACGCTCGGCGGGAATGGCAGGGTTAGCTTCATAGCTCGACCCCGCGGATCTCCAGAAATGTGAGCGCCTGCTCCCGCGCACTTTCATCGCCGATCAGCAGCGCACGAATTATCGCAATGGCTTCATCTTCGGATTGCTGCCCTGTAATAGAGATCCCGCGGGAAACGCCCGGGGTGATCGTGATTGCCCCTTTTCGCTGGAGGATGAGCAAAGTGTCCCGCGCCGAGTTATGCGAGCGGCAGCCCATTAACCCGGCCAGTTCAGCAACGGTTGGAGGGAACCCGTGTTCTTTCTGGTAATCTACCAGCAGGTCTAAGACCTCCTGCTGGCGCATGCTCAGGGTTTTCACGCTACTTTCTCCTCACTCCGCCCGGCTTTGCGTTCATCCATCATGAGCCGGAATCGGGCCCTCAGAGAACGAATGTTGTGCCAGTGATGCTGAGGGATGGACTCGAGAACTGCCGTTACCTCAGCGGCGGCCATCCCGTATTCGGTGATCACCTCTGGCGCCAGGGTTAGCAGGCGGGACTTCATATCCTCGCGGATGTTTTCATGCTCAAAGCTTTGCTGGTCCAGCCAGGCAATGAGCTGTTGCTGATCGACATTCTCTTTAATCAGCTCTATCGCTTTGGTGATCGTTTCCGTCGGCACAACGATAATTTCGGGTGCTGTGACGGAATCAGATGCCCAGGTGTGCGCAAAGCGTGATTCTGAGAAGGTGTATACCTCTTTGTCGCCGAACGCCGCGCATGCACACGCCCAGAAGTTAAAACCGCTTTGCTCCAGAATGTCTTTCTTGGTCAGCGGGAGTTCTTGCTCAGCAGCTGCTGGTGGAGCTTCATCCACCAGCGCTGCGGGCTCTTGAATAATTTCCGGAATATTTTGCGGTTGTTGCTGTGGTTCAACCTGGTTAATCAGGCGCTCAGCTTCACGACGGATCTGCGCCATGAATGCATCGCCTCGCGCTTCCAGATCCTTACGGCTGATATAGCTCATTGCCTGGCCGCGCCAGGTCTTGTCGAATACGACGACCGCACCGGCGAAGAACGCTCCGGACGGCACCTGCTTTTCGTTTTTTGGCACAAACCACATCGGCAGATCGAAACCAATGCGGCCGCGGATAAACGCAACGTGATCGGCATCTTCAGGCCACCATACCTCGCTGGTTGCAGCCTTGATCAGGAAGACAAAGCGACCGCCCTTGTCACGCATCGCACTGGCGTGCTGCATGATGTAACGCATACCGGTGATGTAATCATCTTCATGCATGCTGGCGCGGCTGTAAGGCGGGTTTCCGAAAGCGGCGCCGTTGAGTTCTGACACCCGGGCGGACCAGTCCTGCACCAGCGCGTTGTCCTCAGCGGTGTAGTACGCTTCGCATTTGCTGTTCTCGCCGTCAGTAAACAGGTCCAACACGAACGGGCCAAACATGGAGTTGATGCCCCAGAAAATGTTATCCGGCGTACGCCACTGGTCGCCAACTTCCTTCAGTTCATGCAGCGGCTGGCTGCGCAGTTCGGCCAGGTCCCGGCAGTATTTATTGGTCATTGGTCTTCTCCGATGTAATGGCCTGCCAGCAAACATGCGTCTGTTACGCAGCGTTTCTTGGCCTGTTTGAGGCATGACGCACGCCGTTTGACGTAACGCTCCCGATCCTTATTCGCTGGAGACAGGTCGAAAGCCTTAAGCCATACCGTGGCTGCACGCAGGTAAAACCCCTTCTTCTCCAGCTCGATGGCGTAATTCTCTAAATCAGTCAGAGTCTTCACCGTGTCTGCGTAGGACGCAGCTGCTGCAGCGGCTTCGGTTTTGACGAAGTCTTCGCAGGGGTAATACACAATCGTCGTGTCGTTATGAATCTCGCGCTTGAGCTTCCCCTCGTTGTGAAAACGGAACAGGCAGCGGCTGATCGTGCGAAACGAGCTATGAGTCAGAACATTGGCAACCTGCCGGGTGCTGCAGCCTGGGTTATCCAGCGCGTACTGCAAAACTTCGGATTCGATGCTCATCCGTTCACCACCCGGAAGCCTTTGGCTCCCTGCGAATAGTCGGTGCCGACATAGCTGGATTTAAAAAGCGGATCCTCTTTGATGCCGGAACTGGCTGGAACTATCCAGTCGTCTTCGTAGTGCATGTCAGGGCCGAAGAAGGTTTTGGCCTGTTTGACAAACTCGGTACCGGTCTTGCCTGTTTGAGCAACAAACCCGGCATAGCGCTTCACACCCTCCAGCATGACGAGAGGCGAAACGCCTTCACGAACGCGGGCATCCCAGGCTTTCAGCGCAGCGCTTTTCGAGTTACCACCTGCCCGCTTCGGATATAACGCCCAGGCCAGATCAAATAAGTTTTCATTGACTGGTTCATTGACTGGTTCAGAGAACTGACTGGTTCCGGGTGCAGCTCCTGCACCACTAACCGGTGCAGCAGATTCACCCCCTGGTGCAGGAGATTCACCACCCGGTGCAGGACGTGCACCAGAGGGTGCAGCATTTGCACCACTGGGAAGGTTGAGTTTATAGACGTTGGTACGGTTCAGACCTGTGGCCGCCTTGCGGACTTCAACCGATACCAGACCATCCTCAACCAGCTGTTTGATATGGTTTTGCACTGAGCGCTCAGATATCTCGCATTGCTCTGCGATATAGGGAACGGAGGGCCAGCATTCGCCCTGATCACTGGCGTTATCGGCTAGTTTGATCAGCACGAGCTTGCGCAGCGGGTTACCCACTTTTGCTTTCATGGCTTTGACCATTAATTCCATGCTCATCTGGACCTACCTCAATTTCCCTGAAATCGCGCTTGAAGACCTGGAGTGGACTTGAGCATTCGTGTGGGTAGCCAGAACGCAGGTAGATAACGCGCTGCGCTTCTGGTTCCCAGCGGATGACACGAACGGGGATCCCCCGGCGGTCTTTAAACCAGCGGTCGAGTTCGCGCATAAGGCCTTTGCCCTCCGGTAGTACACACCCACGATTGCAGTGGCGCGGCTGTGGTTACATGCCACCCAGCGGTTTGCTACTCTGCGTTCATACCGAAACAGCGGAAGGCCCGGCACCGGGATCATCCGAAGTTGCGGCAAGCGGTTCTTTACCGTTAAACTGTTCATGCGTTAGTTTCTCCACTGATTCGACACGCCACGACGCCCGGAGCTGCACACTCGCGGGCGTCATTCTTTTCTGCCGCACAAAAAACGCGATATAACAGCGTTAAATGCTCCTGCCATTTCTGCATGACCTGATAGCTGTTCTCTTCGATTTGCTCGCGTTCGGCCTGGTCAATCACGCCATCAGCAGTAGCCTTGCGAACGTATGTCGAGTGCTTACCGATCCACTCAATAGACTCCATCAGGCGCTGATTGATATCGGCGTTATCCACGTCCTCAATATCCACCAGCGGAACGTTGACGCTGTTCGACTGGCGCGATACCGCATCAGCGATGTGCTTGGTGCCACTGGCCTGCTGGAGAACCATCGCCCAGCCCATTGGGAAAATCTGATCGCCGCCGGTACGCAGGCGGTTAAAAAGCGCATCCTCTGTCACGCCCAGCCATTCAGCGGCCTCGGCGTAACCGCCTGGCAGGCTTGAGATGGTCTTTTTAATTGCCGCCACCAGCCATGCGGGCTGTTTTTCGACTTGCCAGTGTTGTTGGTTATCCACGGTTAACTCCTTGATGCTGTGGTGTCTTTTCTTCACGATCTTGGTTACTGTTTCGGGTAGATGTCAGGTCGCAAATCAGATTTAGTTATTGCGCCAGCTGTGATCTCTTCGAGCTTTTTGGCGAGGGCGAACCCTGCCTTTTTGTAGCCGTTGAAAACTAAACGCAGATAACCGGGGGTTGATTTGACGCTTACTGCTAATTCACACTGCTGCTCTTTCGATAAAGAGTCCCAATACTCTTTCATAATATGTACCTCCTGTGTACATATTACATGAATAATATGAACCTACAAGGTACTTGTACCTTTAAGGTACACAATGTTTAATTCTGGGATGAAAACGATTCAGGAAATTAGGCGGTTAAACGCCAGAAAACTGCGTGACGGTGTCGGCGGAAATACTTACTTCGCCACCATGATCGACAGAGAACCTACCCAAACCAGCAGGTTTATGGGGGATGGCGCGTCTAAAAATATTGGCGATGCAATGGCTCGCCATATTGAAAAATGCTTTGATTTGCCGTTAGGCTGGTTGGATCAGGAACACCAAACCACTAATGTTGCAAAAAGTCCTGACGTATCAGACACTAATAGAAATATAACATTGGTTCCGGTTATATCCTGGGTGCAGGCAGGAGCATGGACGGAAGCTGGCTTTGCCGAGGTTGACTTGAGTAGTGTTGAAACTTATCCGTGCCCTGTGCCGTGCGGACCCATGACGTATATCTTGCGCGTGATTGGTGACTCTATGATCGATGAGTACCGTCCGGGCGACATGATTTTTGTAGATCCCGAAATTCCGGCATGTCATGGCGATGACGTTATCGCCTTAATGCACGATTCAGGAGAGACCACCTTCAAGAGGTTAATTGAGGATGGCGGCAGTAAGTACCTTAAGGCCTTGAATCAAAGTTGGCCGGAGCCCTACGTTAAGATAGACGGCAGCTGCTCCATAATCGGTACGGTGATCTTTTCAGGAAAACCTCGAAGGTACCTTAACAAAATTTAAATTTTAAAGTTGAGCCTGCGGAAGCGGGCTTTTTTGTGCTTGACAATGTACCCTAACGGTACATAATGTACCTGAAAGCAACAGCGAGCAGGCAGGACGCCCACGCAGTAGCCGCCCCAGGCGTATGAAGATGGGGATGATTCGCACCGAACATGGCGAAAGCCGACAGTCTTGAAGGCGTTTCTCTCAGGTTTCGCGCTAAAGAATAGCGGGGAGAACTTGGGGCGGTGAGCAAACCCCGCGCGGCTGCACCTGACGCTACAGCCCAGACCAACAAGCCGACTGGCAACGTAATTGCCCTTTTCATTCTTCCCGGCGAGGTAGCGCTGCCGGACCGGGAGGGATGAATAGACCAACACAACGGCGAAAGCATTTAGGGAACGGCGCCTGCTTAACAGGCCGGCGACAGAACTCGAGACAGTGCTTTTCTCGTTGTGGTGATCAAAGCCCGGCATGAGTAATGCGCAGGGGTAACAGTCAGAACGCGGACTGGAGGGAAACGGCGTTACAGCGGCATGCAAGGGCCGCCACCACAACCTAAGACCTGTAATAGCTGCATTGCTGTCTTTGGCGGCATCTTTCTCTACCCGTGAGGATGCCGCATTTTTTTACGCAACACACGAGAGCATCACCGGGTGACGGGCTCATAACCCAATCCATCCGGGCGGCTTCCTAACCGCAGGTGCTCTCCTGTGTTGTGTGGAGAAACTAACCCGTAGCGCCTGTGCAGAGGCGCTCAGAGGACAACCTAATGAATAACCCGTTCTTCAAAAACCTTCTGACCTACCGCCTGAGCCGCGATGTGATCATCGTCGACGACAATGACACCGCAGAACTGACTCAGAAGCTGGAGGCGTTCCGCTTCACCCCATGCGGCAGCCAGGACTTCGCCAAGGCTGGCTGGGTACCGCCAATGGATACCCTTTCTGATCAGCTGTTCCACCTCACCGGCGGCCAACTGCTGCTGGTAATTCGTCGCGACGAGAAGATTCTGCCTAAGCAGGTCATTACCGAGGAACTGAACAAGAAGATTGCGAAGCTGGAAGTCCAACAGGGCCGCAAGCTGAAAAAAACAGAAAAGGACTCACTGCGCGATGAGGTGCTTCATTCCCTGCTACCTCGTGCTTTTACCCGCAGCAGCACGATCCGCATTTGGGTAGACCTGCAGAAAGCATTGGTACTGGTCGATTCCTCCAGCGCCCGTCGGGCCGAAGACGCGCTGGCGCTGCTGCGTAAAACTCTCGGCTCCTTACCGGTGGTGCCGCTAACGATGGAAACCCCGATAGAGCTGACGATGACCGAATGGGTGCGATCTGGATCCGCGCCTCAGGGTTTCGCCCTGGGTGATGAAGCTGAGCTCAAGGCCATCCTTGAAGATGGCGGAGTCGGCCGCTTTAAAAAGCAGGAACTCTCCAGCGAAGAGATCACCACCCACCTTAATGCTGGCAAGCTGGTAACCCGGCTGTCGCTGGACTGGCAGCAGCGCATCAATTTCGTTCTGAGTGATGACGCGGCGATTAAGCGCCTCAGGTTCGCAGACGAGCTGCGCGACCAGAACGATGATATTGATCGGGAGGATGCCGCTCTTCGCTTTGACGCTGACTTCGTCCTGATGACCGGCGAGCTTAATGCCCTCCTAAAAAATCTGACGACGGCGCTAGGCGGCGAAGCCCAACTATAACCCCTGAATAGCAACCTTCCCCATCGTAATGGGTTGGGTTGCTGCAGCCTAAATTCCGCTTAATCGGGATAAATGGAGGCAATGTGAACCATATCGAGTTCATTGAAAAGAATGTCCGGGAAGAGCTAATTCGCGCAGGTTTTCCCGTAACGGTGGCCCAGGGGGGGGCGTGGCAGGCGATCGACCTTTATAAGCGCATGTCCCAGGCCAGTAAAAAAGGCGCGATCTTTGATGACTGCTTACGCTTCGCGAAATTATGGGCTGAGAAACAGACCTCAAAAACCGAGCTGAAGCAAAAGAAAACCACGAAGAAGACCACTCAACCTGGTCTGTTTTGAGAAGAGGCGCGGTGCAGCGCGTTTAAATGGAGAACACGTAATGTCATATATTCAGACACTGTCCGGGAAGCATATTAACTACCTCAATATTCATCACGACGATATCGTGATCGAGGATATTGCCACTGCCCTTTCTCACATCTGCCGCTTTGCTGGCCACCTGCCGGAGTTCTACAGCGTTGCGCAGCATTCGGTGCTGGTGAGCCAGCTGGTTCCCGCAGAGTTCGCGCTCGAAGCGCTGCTGCATGATGCAGCTGAAGCCTACGTCCAGGATATTCCCGCACCGCTGAAGCGTATTCTGCCTGACTACCGTCGTGTCGAAGCGTATGTGGATGGCGTGATCCGCGAGAAGTTCGGACTGCCGGCCCACCAGCACCCAACCGTTAAATATGCCGACCTGGTCATGCTCGGTACCGAACGCCGCGATCTGGACATCGACGACGGCACTGTGTGGCCTGTTCTCGTCGGTATCCCGCCAACCGACCTGTTTACTGTCATTCCGCTACGCCCGGTGCAGGCCTACGGTCTGTTCATGGCCCGGTTCAACGAGCTGATGGGGATCCGCAAATGCGCCTGACCACAAGACAGTTAGTGGCTGAAGCACACCAGGCTGCCCGGTCACTACCACCGGAGTCAGCGAAGTTGGTCACCGAACTGGCTACGCGACTGGATGTAACCCGAGCCGCGCTGTGCGAATCACTGAGCGAGCGTGACCGGCTGGCGGCAGACGCCCGTCGTAGCGCCGGAGAGGTTGTTTCAACACTTCATCATGGAGCGGCCCAATGAGCAAAGTCAAAACCCATACCGGTACCATCATCACCAAGGACGGCGAGAAGACCGTAAAGCTGCATGAGACGCCGACAACCTGGTGCGTTGGTCAGCGTGAAACCTATCGCAAGGAAGACGGCCGCCGCAGTGGCGCGCCGCTGACAGCTCGCAGGCTTAAGCTGTCAACCATTAAACCGATCGTCGTAGCAGCACCTCAGCAGGAGGATCCGCAGCCAAAAAAGTAAACCCATGTGGCAGTTGTTGTGACTGGATCCGTAATGGTTGCGGAACCTGTATCTTTAAAGAGTAACCGGGTGCAGCCGGTAAAGTGGAGGAATTATGCTGAACCTCGATTGTGTCCCTATCTCAACTTATTGCAGTGAAACAGGCGAGACTCTCGAAGCCATCAATAAACGCGTGCAGCGTGGTGTGTGGCGGGAGGGAGTTCAAGTGCTGAAGGTGGAAGGCGTTAAGGAGAGATGGATTGATCTAAGTGAGGTAGCTAAATGGGCAAGACAGAGTCGCCTAAACTCCCGCGCGGCGTGACCATCAGGAAGCACAGCCAGGGTGAAACCATCAATATCACGTTCACTTATAGAGGGGTGAAATGCAGAGAGCCCCTTTCTAATTTGGAAGTGAGCCCCAAAAACTTGAAATACGCCGAGCGTACCCTCGGCGAAATCCATAATCAAATCGAGCGTGGAACATTCGTTTATGCAGAATATTTCCCGCGATCTGCACGGTTAAAATTATTTGGCAATGCGGCCGCTGGAAAGACAATAAAAATGTACCTGGACGAATACATCCACATCTGTGAAACGCGAAAACTTTCGCCGTCTACTATTGGCGGTTATAAAAAATGTCGTAGCGCTCTGGCAGCCCTTCATTCACTGCCTGCAAGCGAGCTGACGCCGGCTGCGATGAAAGCATGGATCCAGAGCCGCACCACTACGCTAAAGACAATTCGCAACCAGCTTTCTTTCCTGCGCTCAGCGCTTGACGAGGCTGTAACAGATGGCGTGCTCCAACTCAACCCGGTATCTCTGGTAACGGCATCCCGGTATCAAAGCGACAAATCGACTGCTGACAGCGACTATATTGTCGATCCGCTTTCACCAGCAGAAGTAGATGCCCTCCTCTCCTCTGCCGGTAATAAGCAGTGGGAAAACCTGTTTATGTTCGCTATCCAGACGGGTTTGCGCAGTTCCGAATTATGCGCGCTGCGCTGGCGCGATATCGACTTCATCGGGAAGACTGCGCACGTTCAGAACGCGAGTGTAGTTGGCGTTATTAAGGGGACGAAAACAAAGGCAGGAACACGCAAAGTAGAACTTAACGATGTGGCGATGGCAGTGCTGGCGAATCAGAAAACTTTCACCTTCATGAAAGACGCAACGATATTCGAGGATCCGAAAACGAATAAGCCGTGGGCCAGCGCAGACGCGATCCGCAAAAAAGCTTGGGTCCCAACTTTACGTAAGGCGGGGATTAGGTACCGCAACCCTTACCAGACCCGGCATACATTTGCGACGCGCCACATCAGCCAGGGCGCCAACCTTTTCTGGCTCGCCGGACAGATGGGCCATAAGGGGCCGGAGATGCTCTTCAGGCATTACGGATCTTATTTGAAAGAGTACGACGGAAACACTGAGCGAAGACCACTACTAGCCAGTGGCGGGACACGAAAGGAGCCGTAAAGGAGCCGCGCGGATTTTTATGGGAAATTAATTCATATTTATTAGTGGATTAAAAACTTTCGGACACGGGTTCAACTCCCGCCAGCCCACCAAAATTCTTTGTTGATGGTCACCAGAGCCTGATACGAAGTCCTGAAAGCCCGCAATGCGGGCTTTTTTGTTTCTACCGTCTCTCTGTTCCAGTACTCCAACCTTCCCTGCGTCTCTTAACAGAACCCTTAAGGCTCTACCGCCGTCAGGTAATCCAGTCGCAGCGGCTCCGCCAGCAACTCATCCATCTGCAGGATAAAGGCCTGGAAATGGGGCAGCGCAATGTGAGCCTCTAATGCCTGCTGGCCTCGCCAGGCTTCCCGGACGTAAAACATATCTGGCGTGTCGCGCAGCTCAAACAGCTGATACTCAACGTTGCCGGGCTCCTGACGGGTCGGCAGCAACAGCGCCTGTAAGGCCATCTTCAGCGCGTCACGCTTGCCGGGCTTCGCTTTCAGAACCGCAATAAGCGAGATGATGTCAGAGGAGGCCATCTCAGAACCCTTCCAGCACAATCTTCCCGACCGCACGCCCGGTTTCGAGCTGCGCATGGGCCTTCTGCACGTTCGCTGCAGTAATGGCTCCGTAGTGCTCACCCAAGGTTGTAGTGATCACCTGCTCATCAATCAGCGTTGCAACGCGGGTCAAAAGCTGGTGCTGGGCGATCATATCCTGGGTTTCAAACATTGAGCGGGTAAACATAAACTCCCAGTGCAGGGAGATACTCTTCGTCTTCAGCGGGCGGGCATCCAGCGTCTCAGGATCGTCAATCAGCGCCAGTTTACCCTGCGGTGCCAGCACCTTGATGATCTCTGCATAATGCGCAGCGGTGTGGTTCAGGCTGGCGACATGGGTTACCTCGTTGATCCCCGCAGCGGCCAGCGCTTCGGAAAGCGGTTTGCTGTGATCGATAACATGATGCGCTCCCGCTTCCCGCACCCACTGCTGGCTTTCCGGGCGTGACGCCGTACCTACCACAGTCATTTTCGTCAGCTTGCGCGCCAGCTGCACCAGGATGGAGCCCACCCCGCCCGCAGCGCCGACGATCAGCAGCGTGTCGCCTTCGTTGCCCTGCTCCTGAACGCCCAGTCGATCGAAGAGCATCTCCCACGCGGTGATGGCGGTTAACGGCATCGCGGCAGCGGCCGCGTTATCCAGGGTTTTGGGCTTCAGGGCGACTATACGCTCGTCCACCAGCTGAAACTCGCTGTTGCTGCCTGCCCGTCCCAGCGCACCGGCATACCAGACTTCATCCCCCGGGGCGAAAAGCGTCACCGCCTCGCCCACCGCGGCAACAATACCCACCGCGTCCCAGCCGAGAACGCGCGGCGTATCGCCCGTAAAGCCGGAACGGACTTTGGTATCCACCGGGTTAACGGAGATGGCTTTCACTTCAATCAGCAGATCGTGTCCTGTCGCCACCGGCTGCGGTAATTCAATATCCTGCAGGAACGCGATGTTGTCAGGGGCGGAACGGGTAATGGCAATGGCTTTCATAATCTCTCCGGCATTTTAGGGTGTGGGTCGTAATAATTGGATGGTAAAGCGAAGCTGTGACGGGAAAAATAGCTTCGCGAAGACAAGACCTATACTCGGGAGATGAAAATGGCTCGGCTTGAAGATGTGTCATTATTCGTGCGGGTCCCGGTGCTGAGCAGTTTCAGCGATGCGGCGCGTACTGGTGGCCTCCCCCGCGTGGATCGCCCGCCACGGCGAGCCGTCTCATCCCGACGAGTTAAGCCGGATCAACGCTCTGACCTTTGTCCTGCGCGGGCGCCTCCACGACCGCTGGACCTTTTACCATGACGGCGAAATGCACAGCGTGCAGGCCAGGAAGCTCATTTTATCGCTCTCTGTAATGCATCCCGATACCACGCACAGATATGTTCCAGCCGGGTGATGGCGGAACCTACCGTCACGGTCCATGCCCCTTGCCCGATAGCCTGCGCCGCCAGCGCCGGTGAGTTATAACGCCCTTCGGCTACCACCCGACAACCGGCCTGACTAAGCGAGGCCACCAGCGCCAGGTCCGGTGCCGTGGGCGTCACCTCAGACGTGTAGCCCGAAAGCGTGGTACCAATCAACTCCGCTCCCTGCTGATGGCAGTAGAGCCCCTCTTCCAGCGAGGCGCAATCCGCCATCGCGATCAGCTGATGTTGCCGGATGCGGGCCAGCAGAGCGTCAATCGGCACCGGGCGCAGACGCTGCGTACCGTCAAAGGCAATAATGCTGGCACCGGCCTCTGCCAGGGCATCCACATCCTCCAGCCAGGGGGTGATGCGCACCGGGAAGTCGGGGAGATCGCGCTTCACAATGCCAATAACCGGCACGCTTACAAGAGCGCGCACCGCCCGCAGGTTGGCAATACCTTCGATACGCAGCGCCACGGCGCCCGCCTGCTCCGCCGCCAGCGCCATCGCCGCGATGATTTCCGGCTTATCCATCGGGCTCTGCGGTACCGGCTGACAGGAGACGATCAGCCCGCCCTGAGCTTTGACTTTTGCATCCAGTTGATTCAGTAACAACATGACACCTCCATCAAAAATTCAGGTTCTCAGGCAACCTCTCTCGCCCTTCCCCAACGCTTTAAGGTACTTCCGGACGTTCAGCACGTCTCATTGTTATCACTATAATAAAATCTGAATAATTCTCAATTGCATATTAACCACTGTTTATATTGACTCGCCGTCAGTTTTATCCTTATTTATTTTTACCAACCATTCAACTATTACTTCGCAGGATAATATTGTTCCCGCGACTGAGTAATTAACAACGCAAAAACTTTGGTTAAATACTCCTGTCAGTTAACAGAAGTTGATAAAAAAGAAATTTCGAAAACATAGACAATGCTGTTTAAAATGTACAAGTCTGCGCAACCGGTTACATTGACAACAACCGCTGGCATTAATTTTCCTGCCTCGTTAAACCTCTGCTATCGCCTACAAAAAGAGTATACCAGCCTTATTTTTTCTTTTCATTTACAATCACCTGGAAAAAATGTTAAGCATGGCGTTTTTTTTAATAAGCCTGCGAAGAATTTTAAATAACCTTTACCTGCCCTCCCTTGCCGTCTTATTTTCATTTAATGCTATTTAAAATGGCGTAGAAAAATAATAAACCAATCCCAAAGCGCTCATAAAAAAGCATTATTGTTGGAAGATAAAGACATTCCATAGTTATCTCCATAGCGGGACTGTAACATGTGATAACACTTTTACACATCCATTAAGCCGCGCTAAAACATTGTCATGCCTGCGATCCCAATCCTTTGAATATCTCTGCGTATTCGAAGCGTTGAGTCCGTTAGTGATTTTATTTATCCCTTCACAGGAGGGATAAATAAACTTACCCAAAATTCTCTCCCCACAATCCCGGAAAAACCGGGCGAAAGGGTATTGTCATTAACGACTTAACACGGAGCGCATTAATGCAATTACCAACAAAAAATTAATCCCGTATGACCCGGCGCATTCTTTTCGCACGTTTTTTATACAGCGAAAGCGAATGATGATAGCGATTCAAGACTGAGGTAAAAAGTTATGGCTGAACAATATGATTTTACCGTCACGCTGCATGACCTCGAATTTATTCTGAAGCAGATCAAGATCTCCGAATCGGCCACCAGAGCCGATGGCACCATTGACGGCGATGCGCTGCGTGATGCCGTAGGCGACCCGCTGCTGCCCTACGGGATACGTACGGTGGATGGCTCGTGGAACAACCTGATCCCCGGCCAGGAAATGTACGGCTCCGCCGACCAGACCATGCCAAGGCTGATACCGCTGGATCTGCAAGCCATCATGAACGATCCCGAGCTGGCAAAATATCTGAGCGCCTCCGGCCCCAACAGCATGGTGACGGATTCCGATCCGCGTACCATCAGTAATATTATTTCCGACCAGAGCGCCAATAACCCGGCGGCAGTAGAGGCGGCGGAGGGGCTGGCAGACGCCCCCGGCGGCGGTACCAGTGAAAATGGCAGCCTGTCTATTCCCAACCTCTCCCCGGATATCGGTCTCTCCCCGGCCTTTAACGGCTGGATGACCTTTTTCGGCCAGTTCTTTGACCACGGTCTGGATCTGATCCCCAAAGAGGGCAACGGGATCGTCTTTATCCCGTTAATGCCTGACGATCCGCTGTATGTCCCCGGCTCACCAACTAACTTCATGCTCCTCACCCGGGCGAAGGTGGATGCCACCCATAACACCGTTAACACCACCACCCCGTGGATAGACCAGAACCAGACCTACACCTCCCATCCGTCGCACCAGATTTTCCTGCGCGAATACACCATGATCGACGGTAAACCGGAGCCAACCGGCCATCTGCTGGATGGCGCGCACGGGATCGCCACCTGGGGTGAGGTCAAGGCCCATGCCCTGCAGTTCCTCGGCATTCAGCTGACCGATGCGGATATTTTCAACGTGCCGCTGCTGGCCACCGATCGCTACGGCAACCTGATGCTAAGCGCCAACGGCAAGGTGCAAATTGTCACCCTCCACGGGCTGGTTGAAGCCAACGGTGGCGTACTGCCGCCGGACACGCTGCGTACTGGCCACGCCTTCCTCGACGATATTGCCCATACTGCGGTGCCAAAACTTGACGCTAACGGCAACCTGCTGCAGGACGCCGACAATCTGATCAACGGTACGGTGGAAGCGGGCACTTACGATAACGAACTGCTCGATCGCCACTTCATCACCGGCGACGGTCGCGGCAACGAAAACATTGGCTTAACCGCGGTGCACTCGGTGTTCCACGACGAACATAACCGCCTGGTGGAGCAGTATAAAACCACCCTTCTGGGGTCGGGCGATATCAACCTGATCAACCAGTGGCTGATGCCGAACCATCAGATCACAGAGATCCCGGCGGACACCAGCACCCTGGTTTGGAACGGCGAATACCTGTTCCAGGCCGGTCGCTTCACCACCGAGATGGAATACCAGCATCTGGTATTCGAAGAGTTCGCCCGGGCGGTACAACCGGCAGTTGACCCGTTTGTCTTCTCGAACACCGCCGACATCAACCCGGCCATCTTCGCGGAGTTCGCTCACGTGGTGTACCGCTTCGGCCACTCGATGCTGACGGAGACCGTGGATCGCACCACTTTTGATATGCAAAGCGACGACCTCGGTCTGATTCAGGCCTTCCTCAATCCGCTGGCCTTCGATAATAACGGCTCGCTGGATAATCAGGCGGCCATCGGCGCCATCGTGCGCGGCATGACCCGTCAGGTGGGGAACGAGATCGACGAGTTCCTGACCGGGGCGCTGCGTAATAACCTGGTCGGCCTGCCGCTGGATCTCGGTGCGCTCAACATCGCCCGCGGTCGCGACACCTTTATGCCGACCCTCAACCAGGCCCGGGAACAGTTCTTCGAACTCACCGGCAACAGCGAACTGAAGCCCTATGAGAGCTGGGCTGATTTCGCCGCGAACCTGAAAAATACCGCCTCGATCCTCAACTTTATGGCCGCCTACGGCCAGCATCAGCTGATCCTCAACGCCCAGACCATCGCCGAAAAACGCGCGGCGGTCGAATTCCTGCTGTTTGGCCCGGCCGACGATGCCACCCGCGCCGACGCCTTTGATTTCTTCAACAGCACCGGCGCGTGGGCGAACAAAGAGTCCGGCCTGAACATGGTCGACTTCTGGATTGGCGGCCTGGCCGAACGGAAAATGGAGTTCGGCGGCATGCTTGGCTCTACCTTCAACTTCGTCTTCGAAACCCAGATGGAGATGTTGCAGGACGGGGACCGCTTCTACTACCTGAGCCGCACACAGGGGCTGAACATGCTCAACCAGCTGGAGGCCAACTCCTTTGCCGCACTGGTGATGCGTAACAGCGACCTCGGCAATGAAGGCTCTTCCCACGTCCACGCCAAACTGTTTATGACCCCGGACCATGTGCTGGAGGTGAACACCGCGGTGCAGATGGGGGCCGATCCCAAATGGGGGAACGCCATTAAGGATCTGCTCACCCCGCTGGTGGTACGTAAGGCGGCCGGGGCGGATGTCGACGGCGACGGCAAGGCGGACGGCGCGTACCTCAAATATATCGGTGGCGGCCACGTGGTGCTCGGCGGCTCGGCCGGAAACGACACCTTAATCGGCGGTCTGGGCATTGACAGCCTGTGGGGTGACGGCGGCAACGACCGTCTCGACGGCGGCGATGAAGCCGATACCGTGCACGGCGGCGACGGCGACGACATCATCACCGACACCGGTACGCCGGTGGGCGGCGCTGATTTCCTGCACGGCGATGCCGGGAACGACGTCATCTTCTCCGGCAACGGTAACGACCTGAGCTTCGGCGGCAGCGGGCAGGACTTTATTGTCGTCGGCGAAGATGCGCAGGAGGTGTTTGGCGGGCTGGATAATGACTTCATCCTCGGTGGCTCCGGCGGCGATGCGCTGATGGGCAACGAAGGTGACGACTGGATTGAGGGCGGCGACGGCTTTGACTCCCTGACGGGCGAAAACTCCGAGCTGTTCTTTAACAGCACCATCATTGGCCACGATGTGCTGAACGGTCAGGGCAACGACACCGACTACGACGGCGAAGCGGGCGATGACATTATGGTGCAGGGCGCCGGCATCCAGCGTAACAACGGCATGGCGGGCTTTGACTGGGCTATCCACAAGGGCGACGTGGTCGGGGCCAACTCCGACCTCGGCATTCCGATCTTCGTTAACCAGCAGGAGTTTATCCTGCGCGATCGCTTCGACCTGGTGGAAGGGCTGTCCGGCTGGAAGTTTGACGACGTGCTCACCGGCACCGACCAGCCCATCGGCACCGCCCCCGTACAGGGCACCCCGCTGTCCAACAACCTCACCCTGGAAGGGGTCGCACGGATCAACGGGCTGGATAAGGTGGTCGGCAACACGCTCATCAACGGTGCCGTGGATGGCGTAGTGCTGAACCCGGACAACGGTGCGGACATCCTCCTCGGCGGCGGCGGCAGCGATCGCATTATGGGCAAAGCCGGTGACGACATCATCGATGGCGATGCCTGGCTGAACGTGCGTATCGAAGTCCGGGACGCGAATGGCGCGGTGAT
This sequence comes from Leclercia adecarboxylata, assembly GCF_035787115.1. Classification (GTDB taxonomy): domain Bacteria; phylum Pseudomonadota; class Gammaproteobacteria; order Enterobacterales; family Enterobacteriaceae; genus Enterobacter; species Enterobacter adecarboxylatus_E. Next base: position 76,940 of record NZ_JALKTL010000004.1, read on the forward strand.
CAAGAGCGCCGACAGCATGAACGAGCTCAAAGCCGAAATGCTGAACGGCACGCTGAACCCGGGCCAGCTGCACATTGTGCGTGAGATCCTCTATGACGGAAACACGGGTGAAACCGACATCGCGCTCTACCGCGACGTCAACGGTAACTACAACTTCATCCGCAACGCCGATGGCAGCCTGACGGTTAACCATGCCACCGTCTCTGCCAACCTGCCGCTCGGTGACGGTACCGACCGTCTGCTCAATATCGAGAAACTGGAGTTTGGCGACAACACCCAGCTGTGGGTAACGGCGCAAAAAGCCACGGGCAGCGTCGATATCAGCAACAAGGCACCTGCCGTGGGGGATCTGCTGCGGGTGAATACCTCTGCCCTGGCGGATGGTAACGGTCTGGCCGACAACCTGCCGATCACCTACACCTGGCAGGCGCTGATTGGCGGCCAGTGGCGCGACCAGGCCACCGGCACCGAGTTCCGGGTGGGGAATAACCTCTCCGGCGCGCAGCTGCGGGTCACCGCCAGCTTCACCGACCGGATGGGCGATGCAGAATCCCTCATTTCTGACATCACCAGCGCGGTAGGCCCTCGCGATCAGCCAACCCGCGGCGTGCCGGTCATCAGCGACCTGACCCCAACCCGCACCCAGACCCTGACGGCTGACGTCTCGGGCATCACCGATGGCGATGGCCTGACCAACGGTAACAACTTCCGCTACCAGTGGCAGATGAGTCTGGGCCAGGGCTTCGTCAACATTGCCGGGGCCACGGCGGCAACCTTTACCCCGACCCAGGCACAGGTTGAGCGGCAGCTGCGGGTGATCGTCACCGTCACCGACGATGAGGGCAACCCGTCCGTGACCCTGACCTCCGCCCCAACCCAGCTGGTGGGCAACATCCAGGTGGGGAGTGGCGCAGGGAATACCCTGTTCGGCACCGCCGGCAGCGACTACATCGACGGTGGCGCGGGTAACGATACCCTGTTCGGCCTGGCGGGCGATGACGTGCTGATTGGCGGAACGGGTAACGACACGCTGGACGGCGGCGCGGGTGCCGACCAGATGGCGGGAGGCGTCGGTAACGATACCTATGTCGTGGATAACGCAGGCGACGTCATCACCGAGGAGGCCAATGCCGGAACCGATAGCGTTCAGGTCAGCGCCGCCAGCTACGTGATGGGGGATAACCTCGAGAACCTGACCTACACCGGGACGGGCAACTTCAACGGCACCGGCAACGCGCTGGCCAACACCATGACGGGCGGCAGAGGGAACGACACCCTGAACGGGATGGATGGCGACGATACGCTGTTCGGCCAGGCCGGGAATGACACCCTGACCGGCGGTAACGGCAACGATCTCATGGACGGCGGCCAGGGGGCTGACGCCATGACCGGCGGTCTCGGCAACGACATCTATCAGCTTGATAACGCCGGCGATACGGTCACGGAGGGGGTCAACGGCGGCAACGATACCGTGAGAACCACGCTGACCACCTACACGCTGGCGGAAAACGTGGAGGTGCTCTCCTTTACCGGCATCGGCGGCTTCAACGCAACCGGTAACGCCCTGGCAAACACCATTACCGGCGGCTCCGGGGTAGACCGGATCAACGGCGGTGGCGGCAATGACACCCTGACCGGTAACGGCGGCAACGATACCTATGTCTTTGGCGCCAGCTTCGGGCAGGACGTGATTACCGATTTCGACAGCAACGCTGCGGGCGGTCAGGATCTGATCAACCTGGCGGGAAGAGGTCTGACTGCGGCTAATTACGCCAACAGCATCACGATGACCGCAAATGGTACGTCTACCGTCCTGAGCTTCGCCAGCGGGGAACGGATCACCTTATTGAATACGACGGTGAGTGCAATAACGGCAACGGATTTCCAGTTCAGTTAACGCACAGCGTAAACCCATAACAAGACCTCATTGATTTAATAAGGAGCACCCTATGCCGCGCCAGTATAAGTCAACAGAACTGAAAAATGCCCTGAGGGGAACCAGGCCTGCATTTATTACCCTGCTCTTTTTTGGCAGTGTCATAAATATGCTTATGCTGGCGCCGGCAATTTATATGCTACAGGTGTACGACCGGGTTCTGGCCAGCCAGAACACCACCACCCTGCTGATGTTAACGCTGCTGATCGTCGGGCTGTATATGGTTATCGGGATGATTGAGTTTGCCCGCTCCAGCGTGATGACCCGGCTTGGCAACCGGCTGGATGTAAAATTAAACCAGCTGGTATTTAACGCCGCCTTTAAGCGCAAAATTGCCACCGGGGATAATAACCCGGCGCAGGCGCTGAACGAGCTGGCACAAATTCGCCAGATCCTCTCCGGCAACAGCTTATTTGCCCTGCTCGATATTCCCTGGACGCCGTTCTATTTGCTGGTGGCGTTCCTGGTGCATCCCCTGCTGGGTTATCTGTCGCTGGGCGGGATCCTTATTTTGCTCTGCCTGACTGTCTTAACGGAGCTCTGCACCAAAACGCCGATTCAGCAGGCGCATATGCTGAGCGTCAGTAATTCGATCATTCTGAATAAGCAGCTGCAGAACTCCGACACCATTGAAGCCATGGGGATGCTCGCCACCCTGAAAAACCACTGGCTGGAAGGACACAGCAAAGTGATGGTGTTACAGACCCACATTGCCGATAAATCCGCGGTCTTCAGCAGCCTGAGCCGGTTTGTCCGCGTGCTGCTGCAGTCCATCTCGCTGGGAGCCGGTGCCCTGCTGGTCATTGCGGGTGAAATCACCCCCGGGCTGATGATTGCCGCCTCTATTATTCTCGGTCGCGTGCTGAGCCCGGTGGAACAGATCATCGGCAGCTGGAAACAGTTTGTGCAGTTCCGCAGCGCCTGGAAACAGCTCACCAGCCTGCTGGAGGCGTATCCGGCGCCCAAAGCGAACCTTACCCTGCCCGCGCCGAAAGGCATCATCAGCGTCGAAGGCATATTCGCCGCCCCGCCGGGGCAGAAAATCGCCACGCTGCGTAACGTCTCGTTCCAGCTCGAACAGGGCGAGGTGCTGGGGATCATCGGGCCGTCCGCTTCCGGTAAAAGCTCGCTGGCAAAATTGCTGGTGGGCGTATGGCATCCGCTGAGCGGCAAAGTGCGGCTGGACGGTGCCGACATTTGCCAGTGGGATAAAACCCTGCTCGGCCCGTCGATGGGCTACCTGCCACAGGACGTGGAGCTGTTTGACGGCTCCATCGCCCAGAACATTGCCCGCTTCGGCCCCGCCGACAGCGCAGCGATCGTCGCCGCCGCCCAGCTTGCCGGGGTCCACGAGATGATTTTACGGCTGCCGCAGGGCTACGACACCCCACTCGGCGCCAGCGGCCACCAGCTCTCCGGCGGCCAGCGCCAGCGCATCGGCCTGGCCCGGGCGGTCTATAACAACCCCGCCTTTATCGTCCTTGATGAGCCTAACGCCAACCTCGATGACGCCGGAGAGATGGCCCTGATCAAGGCGATTAACACCCTGCGTACCCAGGGGCAAACGGTGGTGCTGATCTCCCATCGCCCGACCCTGCTCGGGGTGGTGAATAAAGTGCTGCTGATTAATGAAGGCGCCGTCCAGGCGTTCGGCCCGCGCGAGCAGGTGTTTGCCAACCTGCGCCAGGCCAACATGCTCAAATCGGTACCCGTCGCCCCTGCCAGCGAAGCCCCGGCCGCTGAAAGCCATCAACCTCAACGTGAGGCATTATCATGAAAAACAACAAAAAAAGCCCGGCAATGCCAGACGACCAGACAGTCGATATCAATATCTGGCCACCGCTGATTCGCGGTCTGGCGGTGATCGTTATTGCGGTGGGCGGATTTCTGCTCTGGGCGGTGAAAGCGCCGCTGGATGCCGGGGTAGTGGCCGACGGGACGGTGACGGTCTCCAGCCACCGCAAAACCATTCAGCACTTAAGCGGTGGCCGGGTAACCGATATCTATATGAAAGAGGGGGAAGTGGTGAAAAAGCACCAGGTTCTGATGCGCCTCGACCCCCTGCAGCTGGACATGCGCTACAGCGCGTTAAGCGCCCAGTATATTTCGGCGAAAACCAGCGAGGACCGCCTGCTGGCAGAACGCAACGGCGCGGATGCCATTACGTTCAGCGACGCGCTGGTGAAGAACTTTGCCGGTAACAAACGTCTGGCCGAGAGCCAGCAGTTACAGGCCAGACTCTTTGAGACCCGGCGGAAAAACATTCAGGATGAGCTTTCGATGATCGAAGAGTCTCTTGACGGACTGGTCGGACAGACGGAGAACCTGAATAAAATTAAGGGCTATCGCGAGCACCAGTTCACGCTGATCAATAAAGAGCTGGGGGCCATCCGGGCGCTCAGCGAGAAGAACTACTACCCGAAAGCCCAGCTGATGGTGCTGGAGCGTGAGGCCGCAGAGATCTCCAGTACCGTTTCAGAAGATATTCTCAACATCGCCAAACTGAAGTCGCAGCAAAATGAACTGCGGATCAAAGCCTTCCAGGTGCAGCACCAGTACCAGCGGGAGGTGGAGTCTGAGTTAACCCTCAAGCAAAAAGAGGTGGCGATGCTGGAGGATGAGCTGCAATCGACCCGTCACGAGCTGGATAATACCGTCATCCGCTCCCCGATTGACGGGATTGTGCTGGATGTCAAAGTCAGCACCGTGGGCGGGGTGATCCAGCCGGGCGAACAGCTGATGGATATCGTCGCCGCCGGGCAGCCGCTGCAGATCGACGCCAGAATCCCGGTGCAGGCCATCGATAAAATGGCGCCAGGGCTGACCGTTGACGTGCTCTTCCCGGCGCTGAACCACGCCCTGCTGCCGTCGGTGCCTGCCCGGGTGCTCACGGTCTCGGCCGATCGTCTGATCGATAAAGTGACCCAGCAGCCCTACTACCTGGCCGAAGTGCAGGTCTCCCCGGAGGGGGTGCGCCTGCTGCGCCATCACAAGATTAAAGCCGGGATGCCCGCCAGCGTGACGATTAAAACCGGGGAACGTACCTTCCTGAACTACCTCTTTAAACCGTTGCAGGCGCGGCTGGAGCTGGCGTTTAAGGAGATTTGATACCAGCAGGCTGCCGTTTTATAAGCCGGGTAAGGCGTAGCCGCCACCCGGCGTTGTCGCACCGCTCAACAAAAGCTTATGAAACGGTTAACCCGACACAAACCCATATTTAACAATATCCTGAAACACCTTGCCGAGGTTCTCCCCTGTTTCTACGCTTATCTCACGCAGGGCAAACGCCGAATAACCTGCGATCTGCTGCGTTAACGTTTTGTCCGTCAAAGGGAGAGCCACCCTATGCTGCGCCTCATGCTTCTGCTGGTCGTCACGCTCATGTGCCCGTCGCTGTACGCAGCGCCCGTCGTATATGCCATCGACACGCAGAAGACCGCCATTAAGCTCTCATGGCGAGCCTTTGGCGGCATCCTGTCATGGGCGCATCTCAATGGGGTGACGGGGACGGTGACGCTGAATCCGGACAACGAATTTGACGATCGCATCAGGGTGACCGTACCGGTCGCCACGCTCCAGGCATCCAACAACCTGCTCACCTGGCAGCTGAAAAGCGACATGTTTTTTGACGCCGCCCGCTACCCGACCATCACCTTTACCAGCACCCGGGTGGTGAAACTCGGCGCGGATCGTTACCGCGCGTTCGGCACGCTCACCGTCCGGGAACTCAGCCGCCCGGTGATCCTTGATGCCACGTTCGATCCCCTGTCAGAAGAAACGATCGCGCTACATGCCACTACCGAAATCTCACGCTCGGCGTATAAGATGGATCGCTTTGCGCTGGTGGTGGACGATCGCATCGCAATTGCGATTGCGATCCAGGCGATGCGACGCCCGTAAATCTTCCACTTCATGCGATAATATTTATTAATAATTGCCCCGGTAAAAATCCCCGCCTGTTCTATACTGCTTTTCAGAAAATAGTAAACGCAAGATAAATAGTACGAATGTCGTAGAGCGTTTCGCAGAAGGCGTTATTCACAAGAGAAAAAATCATACCTTTGTATTATTCAAAAACACAGTAAAGCTTCTATTACCCAGTCGCAAAAATATAACTCAGACTGTCCTGACGCGCCCTCACATTTAATAAATAAAATCCTCTTCAGCGATTAAATTTGTGATCGCCCGCAACCTTCGGGATCATTACTCCGCATAAAAAAGTTTCACACTTAAAAAATTAATACTATAAATCAATAAGTTAAAAGCAACCCCTAACGATACCCTCTTGTTAATTTGGCTTTTTCTCGGTTAAGCGAGCGGCAATTTTATATTTACCGCTTCGCCATTTGCGCTTTTGGTCCTTTCTGGCTATATCCTTTAATGCACTCATAAAACGCCAGCAATATTTATAACAGGGATGGCAATCATCACGCCTGCGCAAAAAACAACAAAGTCGCAGATAAAACTATTTCAGCAGGTCACTATTTCTGACAAATAGTGTCGCTTTGCGAACGCTTAAAATCTGCTGCAAAAAATGATTTAAACACACAGCAATTCATTACACTCTGTTGGGAGTTATACAAATGAGTAAATTCACTGTCATCTCCAGACTGACCCATCAAGAAACAGTCGCAGAAGGTAACCAGATCTTTCTGGGCGAGGATTCCGTCGTTAAGCTCGAGGCCGGCAGGGGCGATATTGCCAGTTACTCCCGCAGCAATAACGATCTGCTGGTGAGGATGACCAACGGCGAAACCGTGACGCTGAAGAACTACTACGTCAACGACCACCAGCTGGTGCTGAATGAAAACGGGGCGCTGTGGTGGATTGAAGACCCGCTGGCGGTTGAGCGTTATCAGTCGATCCCCACCACCGATGCGCTGCTGGCGGGCAACGTCAGCAGCTCGTCGGGTGATACCCCCATCTGGCCGTGGGTGCTCGGCGGCGTGGCCGCCGCAGGCGGTATTGCGCTGGCGGCAGGCGGTGGCGGCGGCGGCGGGGGTGGCGGTGACGATCGTATCGATCCGGGTCCGGTCTCGCTCGATACCACCCCACCCGCCGCGCCAACTAACCTGCATTTCGCCAACGGCAATACCCAGCTGCTCGGCAGCGCCGAAGCCAACAGCTCGGTGACCGTCACTGACGCCAGCGGTAACGTAGTGGGCAAAGCCAAAGCCAACGGCAATGGTGAATTTACCGTCGAGCTGGGGGTTCCCTACACCAACGGCGAGACCCTGACGGCCAAAGCCACCGACGGCTCCGGCAACGTCAGCCCGCCCACCAGCATTACCGCTGCGGATACCACACCGCCGGATGCGCCAATGATTATTATTGCTGACGACGATGTCGGCAGCCTGACCAGCGCGCTGAACAGCGATCAGACCACCGACGATCCGCGCCCGGTCTTTAGCGGCAGCGGTGAGGCCGGTTCAACCATTACAATTTATGACAACGGCAAAAACATCGGCAGCACGGTGGTGAACAGCGACGGCAGCTGGACCTTTACCCCCACCGCCGATCTCGCTAACGGTTACCATGAGATCACCGCCAGCGCCACCGACCCCGCAGGCAATACCAGCCCGGACTCGCCGGCGTTCAACCTCACCATTGATACCGTCGCCCCAGGTGCGCCGGTTCTGCAGGTGATGGATAACGAGGGCAACGTCCAGGGGTTCGTCACCGCCGGCGGCTTTACCGATGCTAACCAGCCGGAGCTAAGCGGCACCGGCGATCCCGGCAGTACCATTACCCTCTACCACAACGAACTGCTGATAGCGGAAATCATCGTCGCAGACAACGGCGCCTGGAGCTATACCCCTGTTGAACCGCTGACCGAAGGCCAACATGCCTTCACCCTGACGGAGACGGATGTCGCGGGCAACCTGAGCCCCTCCTCCGCGCCCTTTGAATTTACCGTCGATCGTACGCCTCCGGCTGCACCGAGTGGCCTTGCGATCGATGCCACAGGTACCACCCTCACCGGTAGCGCCGAGCCATACTCGACGGTTACGGTCACCAACGACCTGGGCGAAAGCCTGGGCACGGCCACGGCGGACGTCAACGGCGCATTTACGCTGACCCTGACCCCGGCGCAGGTCAACGGCGAAACGCTGAGCGCCGTCGCCACTGACCGGGCCGGAAACGAAGGTCCTGAGGCGCCGCTGACCGTGCCGGATAGTACCGCCCCGGCGGCACCAACGGCCCTCACCGTCGCCGAAACGGGCGACAGCGTGAGCGGTGAAGCAGAAACCAACGCGCGCATCTCGGTACGCGACGCCACGGGACAGGAGATTGGTACCGGCACCGTAGAGGCCGACGGCACCTTCACCGTTAATATCTCACCTGCCCAGCTCAACGGCGAGGTACTAACGGTCTACGCCTTCGACACCGCCAACAACCCGAGCCCGCCCGCCCAGGCCACCGCCCGCGACGCGACGCCACCGGACGCCCCTGCCGAGCTGGATATCTCCGACGATGGCCTGACGCTCACCGGCATCGCGGAAGCAGGCAGCAAAGTGGTCATCATGGAGGGCACCACAAGACTCGGCGAAATGGATGCTGATGAATCAGGCAACTTCTCCTTTACGCTGCCCAGCGCCAGGCTGAACGGCGAGATCATGAGCCTTACCGCTACCGATCGGGCGGGCAACACCAGCGATCCCAGTACGGTCGAAGCCGATGACACGACCCCACCGGCCACCCCCATTATTACCGACGTGGCAGATAATGTGCCGGACATGACCGGTACAGTCGTGAGCGGGACGTTAACCGACGATCGCACGCCGACGATCTCCGGTACCGGTGAGATTGGCACCAAAATTTTTGTCTATAGCGAGGCCATTCAAATCGGGATGACGGAGGTCGACGCTTCAGGCAACTGGTCTTTCCAGGTGCCGGCAAGCCTGACCGATGGGTCCCACACTCTCACCGCCGATGCCGTTGACCGCCGCGGTAATCACAGCCTGATCTCCGATACCTGGACGATTAACGTCGATCCGGCAGCCCCGAACCCGCCGACCACACCGGTCGCCACCGCGGCGTTTGCCCAAAGTGAGGAGCCATCGGTAAGTACCCTGAGCGCCAGTACCACCGGCGATACGTTGATTTACAACGTGCTCAGCGATAACGGGAGCGGTCACGTCAGTAACTTCTCGCTGGCGGAGGGAGACAAAATCGACATCAGCGAGCTGCTGGTCGGCTGGAGTGGCGATAGCGCCACGCTGGGGGATTATCTCCACGTCAGCAGCAGCGAGGGCAACACGACGATCGGGATCGACCGGGATGGCGCTGGCACAACCTTTGCGCCGGCCACGCTGGTGACGCTGGATGATGTGCAGACCACCTACGAGGAGCTGGTGAACCAGAACCATATTATTACCGGTTAACGATAGCTACATGCCGGGTAACGCCTGCGCTTTACCCGGCATGCAAAAAGACAACCCGTCGTTCTATTTTGCTAATAATGTGACCCTGCCTGCGTAATGATATTTCTACCAAATATCCTGGTTGCCTTAAGTTATACGCCCATCTAAATAGCACAGTTTTCCATTAATTCAATGGCTAAAAATTAATATCAAAAACTCCTCATGAATATATCATATGCACTATTACATTCACTCTCACTGAATTATTTAGATAGCCACACTGAAATATCACCCAAAGTAATCACCTCTGTCTGAATATACTTATCCTTTTAAATTAAATACAAAAAAACGGAACACCGCTTCGCTTCAAAACCCCACACAGGCCGCACCGTGCCTCATGCCGACATATTAACCTGACAATTAATAACGTTTTAAATCTCGCTAAACGCTTATTAACCCGTACTGAATTTGCACTTCTGATACTTTCTGGCTATATCAAATTTAGTCAATCATAAATTCTTACCATTATTAACGACAAGGATTTTACCGCCGAAAAATATATTCCCAACCGCATTACCTCTTAAGTAACAAAGGCTATATGTCGCTGCCACCATAGCTGTATCGGCAGCTTGTAATCACTTTTAAATAATTACCCAGGGTCATTGTTTGAAATAAACAATATCCCTTCGGGTGGCGCTTAATCTGCTGAACAGAAATGGCTAAAACTGCACACCATTTCTCTGCACTCTGCCGGGAGTAATACACATGAGCAAAATCACTGTCACCTCCAAACTGACGCATGTGGAAAGGGTAACAGACGGGTCTCAGGTGACGCTGAGCGACGCCTCCATCGTAAAGATCCACGCCGGGCGGGCCGACATTCTCGAGTACGACCGAAGCGGTAATGACCTGATTGTTAAGCTGACCGATGGCGAAACCATTACCGTCAAAAATTTCTTCGTGGGTGGCGATAATGGCATCAGCCAGCTGGTGCTGGAGGAGGACAACGGGGCGCTGTGGTGGATTGCCGACCCAATGGCAGGGGAAAGTTACCAGTCGATTGCTTCCATTGACGCTCTGCTGGCGGGCACCACTACCGCGTCCGCGGGTGAAGCGGCGATTTGGCCCTGGGCGCTGGGCGGCGTAGCGGTGGCCGGCGGCATTGCGCTGGCCGCAGGCGGTGGTGGTGGCGGCGGTGGTGGCGGAAGCGACGGTGATGGTGGCGGTGATAACGGTAATGGCGGTACCCCTCCCCTGCCGGGCACCGACCCGAACGACACCACACCGCCAGGCGCACCGGGTAATCTCCGGTTCTCAGCAGATGGCACCCGCCTTAGCGGCAGCGCCGAACCTGACAGCACCATCACCGTTACCGATGCCGGTGGAAACGTTATCGGCCAGGGCCAGACCAACGGCAACGGCGAGTTCACCGTCGATCTCGGCAAGCCTTACACCAACGGAGAGACCCTGACCGTAACGCCGACCGACGGCTCAGGCAACGTCGGCCCGGGCACCCCGGTGACCGCCGCAGATACAACCCCACCCACCGCGCCGATCGTCGCGAGCGTGGTCGATGACGTGGGCAGCGTAACCGGGTCGCTCACCAGCGGCCAGACCACCGATGACGCCCGCCCGACCTTCAGCGGCAGCGGCGAGCCCGGCACCACCATCACCCTTTACGACAACGGCAACGCCATCGGCACCGCCCAGGTCAACAGCGACGGCAGCTGGACCTTTACCCCGACCACTGCGCTGGGCGAAGGGGCGCATGAAATAATCACCCGGGCCACCGACGGCGCGGGCAACACCGGCCCGGCATCCCCGGCCTTCAGCATAACCGTGGATACCCTCGCCCCGAACGCGCCATCCGGCGTGACGGTGAATGACACCACCGGTATAAATCAGGGGACACTTACCGCCGGGCAGAGCACCGATGCCAACCGCCCTTCCCTGAACGGCACCGGCGAGGTGGGCAGCACCATCACAATCTATGACAACGGTCAGGTCGTGGGCCAGGCCATCGTCGGCGCAGACGGCACCTGGAGCTTTACCCCGGAAACCCCGCTGGCGGAGGGGGCCCACTCTCTCACCCTGACCGAGACCGATGTGGCGGGCAACACCAGCCCCGCCTCCACCCCGTTTGACTTCACCGTCGACCGCACGCCACCGGCCCTGCCGACCATCAGCCAGATCCCCGGCGGTACCGAGGTCACTGGCACCGCCGAGGCGGGCAGCACCATCATCATCACCAACGGTGCCGGGGACGAGATTGGCCGCGGCACTGCCGATGCTAACGGTGAGTTCAGGGTAGAGCTTGACCAGGCGCAAAACGAGGGGGATACCCTTAACGTGGTGGCCGTCGATGCCGCCGGCAACCAGAGCCAGCCCGCCACCGCAGTGGTAACGGATACCATCCCGCCTGACGCGCCAACCGACCTGCAGATCTCTGCGGACGGCGCGACCGTCACCGGTAAGGCGGAAGCGGGTAGCACCATCACCATTCGCGACGGCGACGACGTGATCGGCAGAGGGATCGCTGACGCTGACGGCAACTTCGATATTATTCTTACCACCCCACGGCAAAACGGTGAAGCGCTGGCGGTAACCGCTACCGACGAGGCGGGCAACACCGGGCCGGAAGGCAGCGTGATTGCACCGGACGTCACCCCGCCGCAGGCGCCGGTTATCACAAGCGTGGTGGATGACGTGGACGACATCACCGGCGTGGTCAGGGACGGGCAGGTCACTAATGACACCCAGCCGCTCATCACCGGCACCGGTGAGCCGGGGACCACCATTTACATCTACAGCGGCGAGGATCAGGTTGGTTTTGCCGAAGTGGACGCCGACGGCAACTGGTCTACAGAGCTGCTGCTGATCGACGACGGCGGCTACGTCCTGCGGGCGGAAGCGGTGGACCGTTACGGCAACCACAGCGACCCGTCCAACACCTGGACCATCATCATTGATGCCACCGCGCCGGGCACACCGGCCATCTCGCAGGTGATCAACGATCTGCCTGGCTCCGCCGGGGTCATCTCTGACAACGGCACCACCAACGATAACCGCCCCACCCTCTACGGCACCGGTGAAGCCGGAGCCACCATCAGCATTCGCGTGGATGGGGTGGAAGTGGGCACCGCCCTTGTAGGCAGCGGCGGCGACTGGAGCTTCACCCCCGCGACCGCCCTTGAGGAGGGTCAGCATGACATCACGGTAGTGGCGAAAGATGCCGCCGGGAATAACAGCGTCGCCTCTGGCGCCTTCACGCTCACCATCGATACCACCGCGCCTGCCGTGCCGGTCATTACCCTGGTGGAAGATAACACCGGCAGCGTACAGGGCGAGGTGGAAGCCAATGTTCCTACCGACGAAACCCGGCCGGTGATCTCCGGCACCGGCCCGGCAAACGCGCAGATCAGCCTCTATGAAGGCACCACCCTGCTGGGCACCACCACCACCAATGCAGACGGCATCTGGAGCCTGCGGCTGGCGACCCCGCTGGGGAACGGCACCCACGTTATCACCGCCACCGTCAGCGATGCGGTGGGCAACACCGCCACCTCCGACAGCTTTAACCTGGTGGTGGATACGCTGGCGCCAGGCACCCCGGCGTTACCCGAAATCACCGTCAACCCTGACGGCGGCGAGGAACAGATCCTCACCTCCGGCGGCAGCACCCGCGACACCACCCCAACCCTGAGCGGTACCGGCGTTGAAGGGGATGTGGTCACCATCTATAACGGCACCACCCCCATCGGCGAAACCACCGTACAGCCGGACGGGACCTGGACCTGGACCCCGCCAGAAGGACTGCCAAACGGCACCTACGATCTCAGCCTGACCGTGACCAACAAAGACGGCGCGGGCAACGAGAGCGCCCCGTCGCAGCCGGTGAGTATTACCATTGATACCGACGCCCCGGATCGACCCGACGCGCCGGTCATCACCGATAACGTCAGCGAAATTACCGGCCCGGTGGGCAACAACGGCGCCACCAACGACACCCGTCCGGTGCTGAGCGGCACCGGCACGCCGGACGACATCATCAGCATCTACGACCAGACCGCAGAGGGTAACCTCAAGGTGGGCGAGGTGGTGGTCGACGTCAACGGCAACTGGAGCTGGCGCCCGGATGATGCGCTGGCCGAGGGGCAGCACGGCTTTACCGTGATCGCCACTGACGAGGCAGGTAACGCCTCGCCGGTCTCAAACACCGTCACCGTCACCGTCGACAGCGTTCTGCCAGAGACCCCGGTTATCAGCAGCGTGGATGACATCCCGGCGGGCGGCAGCAGCAACGGCAATACCCCAACCGTCACCGGTAGCGGCGAAAACGGCACCACCGTTATTCTTTACAGCAACGGCGTGGAGGTCGGGCGCGGGCAGGTCACCAACGGCAGCTGGAGCATCACCACGCCGGAGCTGAACGATGGCCCCACCACCCTGACCGTGGCGGCGGTGGATGCCGCCGGGAACCTCGGCCCGGTGGGCGGCGACTTCGCCCTCACTATCGACACCGTTCCGCCGGTGATACCGCAACTTCTTGAGATCGAAGACAGTACCCTGACCGATGGTCAGCTGTACTTAAAGGAATCCACTACAACGCTGAGCGGCACCGGGGAGCCGCTCAGTACCATAACCGTGCTTATCGACGGAAATGCCGTTGGAGAGGTGCAGACCGACGCGCAGGGTGCATGGACGCTGCCGCTGCCTGAGGGCACCGTTCTGTCAAATGACAACCACGCCATCTCCCTTGTTGCGCGCGACGCGGCGGGCAACACCAGCGAAAGCACGCCGGTGAGCCTGATCGTTGATACGCTGCGGCCGGACGCGCCGGTGGTCACCGGCATTGTCTCCGGCGGTACGCCGCTGAACGGCACCGCCGAACCGGGCTCCACCATCACGGTAACCAACGGCAGCGTGGTGCTGGGCACCGGCATCACCAACGCCCAGGGGCAATTCTCGGTCGCCCTGACCCCACCGCAAAGCGACGCGGGAACCCTGACCCTGACTGCCACCGACGTGGCGGGTAACACCAGCCTGTCGGGCAGCTATGACGTCCCTACCACCCCAGCTCTGCTGGAAGCTCCGGTTATCGACACCATCCTTGATGACAACGGCACTGACGCCGTTAACGTCAAAGGCGGCAGCTCCAACGACGCCACCCCAACCCTGACCGGTACGGCCATTCCGGGCAGCGAAGTGAATATTTACCTGGACGGCGGCACCACGCCGCTGGGTACCGTCACCGCCGACGCCACCACCGGAGCCTGGTCCTTCCCGATCGAAAACGAGCTGGCAGAAGGCAACCACAGCTTCAGCGCCACCGCCACCGCTGACGGTCAGACCAGCGGCCAGTCGCCGGGCGCGACGGTGAATATCGACCTCACCCCGCCGACCGCCCCGGCGTTTGGTAGCGTGGTGGACGACGTGGGCACCGTGTCGGGGGCCATCGTCAGCGGCACCCCGACCAACGATGACCTGCCCACCTTCAACGGCACGGCCACCCCGGGGGATATCATCACCCTCTATTCGGGCGACACCGTGCTCGGTACGGCAACGGTGGGTAACACCGGGGCCTGGAGCATTACCCTCGCCCAGCCGCTGGATGATGACACCTACAGCCTGACCCTCACCGCCACCGATCCGGCGGGCAACGAAAGCTCACGCTCGGAAGCCTTCTCCCTGATCGTGGACACCACCGCGGGCGAAGTCGTCATCACCGGCGTTAACGACAACGTCGCTGACGGCGGCAGCACCAACGACAACACCCCTACCCTGACGGGTACCGCGGAGGCCAACAGCAGCGTCGCCATTTATGACGGCATCAGGCTGATCGGCACCGTCACCGCCACCGACACCGGCACCTGGAGCTTTACCCCCACCAGCGTGCTGGCGGAAGGTCAGCACATCTTTACCGCCACCGCCACCGACAGCGCGGGCAACGTCACCCCGATTTCCGGAGCCTACATCCTGTTCGTGGACATGACCCCACCGGCCACCCCGGTGATTGTCAGCGTCAACGATGACGTGGAGGGGAGCACTGGCCTGCTGACCAACGGGCAGGTCACTAACGATGTGCGTCCTGAACTGACCGGCACCGGCGTGGCGGGCAGCATCGTGCATATTCTGGATAACGGCCAGGAGATCGGCACCGCCGTAGTCAGCGACACCGGCAACTGGAGCTTTACTCCGACCAGCGATCTGGCGCCGGGGGCGCACGACCTGCGCGTCAGCGCCACCGATGCGGCGGGCAACAGCTCGGGCACCTCGCCGATCTTTACGGTGAACGTGGACACCGCCGCCCCACTGGCGCCGGTACTGCTCACCGCCGTGGATGATGTCGGCGACGCCACCAGCATCCTTGCGAGCGGCGATACCACCAACGACGCCCTCCCGACCTTTACCGGTACCGGCGAAGTGGGGGCCACGATCCAAATCATTGTTGACGATCGGGAGATCGGTACCGCGGTGGTCAACGCCGCGGGCAGCTGGACCTTTACCCCTGAGGAGCCTCTCGGCGAAGGCACCCGCAGTATCACCTTCACCGCCACCGACACCGCCGGAAACACCGGCCCTGCCAGCGATCCGTTTATTCTGACGGTGGACACCGTGGCGCCTGAAGCCCCGGCGGTGACATCAGTCAGCGATAACGTCGGCGCTATCCAGACGCCGATCACCACCTCCGGCCAGACCACCGACGACACCACGCCGACCCTGACCGGCAGGGCCGAAGCCAATGCCTCGGTGGACATTTATGACAACGGCGCCCTCGTCGATACCGTGCAGGCTAACGACGCGGGCGACTGGAGCTGGACCCCGGAGGAAGCGCTTACCAACGGTAGCCACACCTTTACCACCCGCGCCACCGACGCGGCGGGCAACCTCAGCGAGGCCTCGCCGGGCTTCACCCTGATTGTCGATACCGTTAAGCCGGTGGCTCCGGTGATCGCCCTGGCCCAGGACGACGTCGGCCCGGTAACCGGCGCGCTCACCAGCGGAAGCAGCACCAACGACAACCTGCCGGTGCTCACCGGTACCAGCGAACCGAACGCGCAGGTGCAGATCTTTGAAGACGATATCCTGCTCGGCACCGCTACCGCCGATGCCAGCGGCAACTGGTCCGTTACCCTCACCGGGCCGCTCAGCGATGCGGAACACACCTTTACGGCAGTGGCGACCGATGCGGCAGGCAACGCCAGCGATCCGTCCGCCAGCTTCACCCTGACGGTGGATACCCAGCCACCAGCGGAGCCGGTGCTGGTCTCGGTCACCGACGACGTCGGCACCGAGGTGCTGCTCGACAACGGCCAGCTGACCAACGACGCTACCCCGACACTGCGCGGCACGGCGGAAGCCGGCACCACGGTGAGCATTTACGACGGCACCACCCTGCTGGGCACCGCCCTCGTCGGGGATGACAACGCCTGGACTTTCACCCCGCAGAGCCCGCTGGGCGACGGGGAGCACACCCTGACGGTGACCACCACCGACGCGGCGGGCAACGTCAGCCCGGCCACCGATGGGTTTGCGATCACCGTGGATGCCACCGCGCCGCTTGCGCCAGCCATCGTCTCAATTGTGGATGACACCGGTTCGGTACAGGGGCCAGTCCTCAATGGCAACCCGACCAACGACACCCGTCCGACCCTCAACGGCACCGCCGAAGCGGGTTCCATCGTGCGCATTTACGACGGCGACATCCTGGTGGGCGAGGTGACAGCCAACGCCGAGGGCCAGTGGACGCTGGACCAGACCACCACCACCCTCACCGACGGAGAGCATAACTTCACCGCCACCGCCACCGACCTGGCGGGCAACATCAGCCCGGCATCGCCGGTGACGACCATCACCGTTGACACCATCGCCCCGGGGGCTCCGGGCAGCTTTACTGTGCTGAACAACGGCGGCACCCTTACCGGCCAGGGCGAAGCGGGCAGCACCATCACCGTGCGCGATGGCGATACGGTGATCGGCACCGGCGTCGTCAACGACGACGGCAGCTTCTCCATCCCTCTCACTACCTCGAAACAGAACGGGGAGCTCCTGACGGTGACGGCGACCGACCCGGCCGGGAATACCGGGGCGGAAGGTCAGATCGTCGCCCCGGATACCACGCCGCCTGCCGTGCCGGTCATTACCGACGTGGTAGATAACGTGACCGACTATACCGGCACCGTTACCGACGGGCAGACCACTAACGATTCAACGCCGCTGATCCGCGGCACCGGCCCTGCCAACGCCACTATTGAGATCTACAGCGGCACGGATCTGATTGGCACCACCCAGGCCAGTGCGGAGGGGACCTGGGAGATCCAGCTCACCGACGCTCTGCCTGACGGCGGCCACGTGCTGACGGCGCAATCCGTTGACGCCGCAGGTAACAACAGTGCGCCATCCAACAGCTGGAGCATTGTGGTGGATGCCACCGCGCCGGAGGCGCCGGTCATAACCCAGGCAATCAACGATCTCTCCGGCAGCCCGGTTGCCATCACGAACAACGGCGCCACCAATGACAGCCAGCCGACCTTCAGCGGTACCGGGGAGGCGGGCACCACCCTCAGCATCCGGGTGGATGGTCAGGAAGTGGGCACCACGCAGGTGGGGGCGGGAGGCGAATGGACCTTCACGCCGCCAGTCGTTCTCGGTGAGGGGCTGCGCGTCATCACCGTGGTCGCGAAAGATGCCGCCGGAAACACCGGCGAGCCATCGGCGGCCTTTAACGTCACCATCGATACCGTACCGCCAGCCGCCCCGGTCATCACCCTGGCCGAGGACACCACCGGCAGCGTCACCGGTGACGTGGTCAGCGGCCAGCCGACCGACGAAAACCTGCCGCTGATCCGCGGCACCGGCCCGGCGAACGCGCAGATTACTCTCTATGACGGCACTACCCTGCTCGGCACCGCCACCACCAGCGCGACGGGCGCATGGAGCGTGCAGCTCACCACCCCGCTCGGGAACGGCACCCACGCCCTGACCGCCACGGTGAGCGACGCGGCGGGCAATACCGCCCTCTCCAACACCTTTAACCTGGTGGTGGATAACGTGCCGCCTGCCACGCCGGACACCCCGGCGATCACCGTTAACCCTGATGGCGCAGGCGAAACCACCCTCACCGGCGGAGACAGCACCCGCGATACCACCCCAACCCTGAGCGGCACCGGGAATGAGGGCGATCTCGTTACCATCTACGATGGCACCACCCCTATCGGCGAAACCACCGTGCAGCCAGACGGGACCTGGACCTGGACGCCGCCTGCGGATCTGCCCAACGGCACCTACGATCTCAGCCTGACCGTCACTAACAGCGACGGCGCGGGCAACGAGAGTGCGCCATCCCAGTCGGTGAGCATCACCATCGATACCGACGCGCCAGACGCGCCGGAACTGCCGGTGGTGACGGATAACGTCAGCGATATCACCGGCCCGGTTGGCAACAACGGCGCCACCAACGACACCCGTCCGGTGCTGAGCGGCACCGGCACGCCGGACGACATCATCACCATCTATGACCAGACCACAGCCGGTAACCTGTCGGTGGGCGAAGTGGTGGTCGACATCAACGGCAACTGGACATGGCGTCCGGACCAGCCGCTGACGGAGGGCAGCCACAGCTTCACCCTCACCGCCACCGATCCGGCGGGCAACGTCTCGCCGGTATCCGGCACCATGACCGTAACCGTGGACAGCACCGTGCCTGAGATCCCGGTTATCAGCAGCGTGGATGACAACGTCGGGCCGGTCACCGGCAACATTCCGGCGGGCAGCAGCAGCAACGGCAATATCCCGACCGTCACCGGCACCGGGGAGAATGGCACCACGGTTATTCTTTACAGTAACGGCGTGGAGGTCGGTCGCGGGCAGGTGACCAACGGCAGCTGGAGCATCACCACGCCGACGCTGAGAGATGGCCCCACCACCCTGACCGTGGCGGCGCTGGATGCCGCCGGCAACGTCAGCGAGGCGGGGGGCGACTTCACCTTCACCATCGACACCGTACCGCCGGCGATCCCGCAGCTCACCGGCATCACCGACAGCACCCTCGCTGAGGGCCAGCTGTACGCCAACAGCAGCACCCCGACCCTCAGCGGCACCGGGGAACCGCTCAGCACCATCACTGTTCTGGTCGACGGACAACTGCTGGGCGAGGTGCAGACCAACGCCGAGGGCCAGTGGTCGCTGTCAGTCCCGGCCGGTACGCCGCTCCCCGATAACCCGCACACCTTCACCCTGGTGGCGAGCGATGCGGCGGGCAACACCAGCGACGGCACGCCGGTCAACGTCATCATTGATACCCAGGCGCCGGGTGTGCCGGTGGTCACCGACATTGTCTCCGGCGGTACGCCGCTGAACGGCACCGCCGAACCGGGCTCCACCATTACGGTAACTGGCCCGGGCGGCGCGGTGCTCGGCACCGGCGTCACCAACGCACTGGGGCAATTCTCGGTCGCCCTGACCCCGCCGCAAAGCGACGCGGTCAGCCTGAGCCTGACCGCGAGCGACGTGGCGGGTAACACCAGCCAGCCGGGCAGCTATGATGTCCCTGCCACCCCAGCCCTGCCGGACGTACCGGTTATCGACGCCATCGTTGATGACAACGGCACTGAAAACATTAACGTTAAAGGCGGCAGCTCCAACGACGCCACGCCGACCCTGACCGGTACGGCGATTGCGGGCAGCGTGGTGACCATTTACCTCGACGGCAGCACCACACCGCTGGGCACCGTCACCGCCGACGCTACCTCCGGGGCCTGGACATTCCCGATCGAAACGGCCCTGGCGGAAGGCAACCACAGCTTCAGCGTCACCGCCACCGTTGACGGCCAGACCAGCGGCCAGTCGCCGGGGGCAGCGGTGAATATCGACCTCACTGCGCCTGCGGCGCCTGCGCTGGGCACGCTGGTGGATAACGTCGGCCTCGTCACCGGGGCGGTGGTGAGCGGCAGACCAACCGACGACAGCCAGCCAACCCTGAACGGCACGGCGACGCCGGGCGATCTCATCACTATCTACTCCGGTGATACCCTAATCGGTACCGTACCGGTGAGCGCAACCGGGGCGTGGAGCTTTACCCTGCCTGAGGCGCTGGATGATGGCACCTACAGCCTGACCCTGACCGCCACCGATCCGGCGGGCAACGTCAGCCCGCCGTCGGCACCGTTCTCGCTGGTGGTAGATACCCTCTCCACTGCGCCGGTTATCACCGGAGCGAACGATGACGTCGGGCCGGTTACCGGCAACGTGGCCAGCGGCGGCACAACCAACGACAACACCCCAACCCTGTCCGGTACGGCAGAAGCGGGCAGCAGCGTCGCCATCTATGAAGGCAACCGCCTGCTGGGCACCGTAGAGGCTAACGCCGACGGGATCTGGAGCTTTACCCCAACGGTGGTACTGGCGGAGGGGCTGCACAGCTTCACCGTTATCGCCACCGACCTGGCGGGCAACGTCAGCCAGCCGTCCGGGGCATATACCCTGACCGTGGACATGACGCCACCGGCCACCCCGGTGATTGTCAGCGTCAGTGACGACGTGGCGGGCAGCACCGGCCCGCTGACCAGCGGCCAGCTCACCAACGATGCGCGCCCGGAACTGACCGGTACCGGGGTGGCGGGCAGCATCGTGCACATTCTGGATAACGGCCAGGAGATCGGCACCGCGCTGGTGGACGGCACCGGCAACTGGCGCTTTACCCCCGACAGCGACCTGGCTCAGGGGCCGCACGAGCTGCGCGTCAGCGCCACCGATGCCGCGGGCAACCTGTCGGGCACCTCGCCTGCCTTCTCGCTGAACGTAGATACCGTCGCCCCGCTGGCGCCGGTACTGGCAAACGTGGTGGATGACGTTGGAACGATCACCGGAACGGTAAACAACGGCGGCGTGACCAACGACACCCGTCCGACCTTTAACGGCACCGGCGAAGCGGGCTCGATTGTGAGTATTCTGGTAGACGGAGAAGAGGTCGGCACCGCGGTGGTTAACGCTTCAGGCAGCTGGACCTTCACCCCGGACACCGCCCTCGCCGAGGGGCTGCGCAGCGTCACCTTTACCGCTACCGATCCGGCCGGAAACACCGGCCCTGCCAGCGGGGCCTTTACCCTGACGGTCGACACCACGGCACCGGCGGCACCGGCCATCGTGGCTGCCGCCGATAACGTGGGCAGCATCCAGACGCCGCTCACCGTCTCCGGCCAGGTGACAGACGATTCGACCCCAACCCTGACGGGCAGCGCCGCCGCTAACGCCACGGTGACCCTCTTTGACAACGGCGTCGCGCTTGGCACCGTACAGGCCAGCGCCACAGGGGACTGGAGCTTTACCCCTGAGGAGGCCCTCGGCAACGGCAGCCATACCTTCACCGCCCGCGCCACCGACGCGGCAGGCAACCTGAGCGAAGCCTCGGCGGGCTTCACGGTCATTGTCGATACCGTTAAGCCGCTCGCGCCGGTAATCGCCCTGGCGCAGGACGATATCGGCACCGTGACCGGGGCACTCACCAACGGTCAGCGCACCGATGACACCCTGCCGGTGCTCACCGGCACCAGCGAGGCGAATGCCCGGGTGCAGGTCTTTGAAGGCACCACGCTGCTGGGCACCGCCACCGCGGATGCCAGCGGAAACTGGTCGATTGCGCTGACCACGCCGCTCACCAACGACACGCACAGCTTCACGGCGGTGGCGACGGATGCGGCGGGCAACGCCAGCGATCCGTCTGCCGTCTTCACCCTGACGGTAGATACACAGCCGCCAGCGGTGCCGGTGCTGGTGTCGGTAGTGGATGACGTTGGCGCAGTGGTCACGCTCACCAGCGGTCAGCTGACCAACGATGCGAAACCGACCCTCAGCGGCACGGCGGAAGCGGGCTCAACGGTGAGCGTTTACGACGGCGACCAGCTGCTCGGCAGCGTGGTGGCCGACGCCAACAACGCCTGGAGCTTTACCCCGGCTAACCCGCTGGCCGACGGCCCGCACACCCTGACGGTGACCGCCACCGACGCGGTGGGCAACGCCAGCCTGCCGACCGCTGGCTTTACCGTTAACGTCGATGCTACCGCCCCGACCGCGCCTGTTATCACCTCGGTGGTGGACGACGTCGGTACCATTCAGGGCCCGGTCGTCAACGGTAACCCAACCAACGACACCCGTCTGACCCTCAACGGCACCGCCGAAGCGAACAGCGTGGTGCGCATTTACGACGGCACCACTCTGGTGGGCCAGGTGACAGCCAACGCTCAGGGGCAGTGGACCCTGGCGCAGACCACCACCACGCTCACCGACGGGGTACATAACTTTACCGCCACCGCCACCGACCCGGCGGGCAACCTCAGCCCGGCGTCACCGGTGACCGCCATCACCGTTGATACCGTCGCTCCGGGGGCGCCGGGCGGCTTCACCGTGCTGGAGAGCGGTGGCCGGGTGAACGGCCTCGCTGAGGCGGGCAGCACCGTCACCATTCTCGGCACCGACAACGTGACCGTGCTGGGGACCGGCGTCGCCGACGCCACCGGGCGCTTCAGCATCGCTCTCTCCACGCCGCAGGTTAACGCCGAGGTGCTGCACGTCTTTGCCACCGACCGGGCCGGTAACGCGGGCCTGACGGTGGATCTGCGGGTGCCGTACTCGGTGATCCCGACGCCGCCGGTCATCACCAGCGTCAACGACAACGTGGGCAGCATCATCGGCAATCTGCTTAACGGCCAGAGCACCGACGACACCACCCCAACGCTGACCGGGACCGCGCAGCCGCTCTCCACCATCACCCTGTATGACAACAACGTGCTGTTAGCCACGGTGACCACCAACAGCGCCGGGGTCTGGACTTACACCCCGACCGTGCCGCTGGGTAACGGCTCCCATGCCTTTACCGCCACTGCGGGCAACGCGGTCGGCACCAGTCCGGCCACGCCGCTGAGCACGGTAATTGTCGATACCGTTGCGCCGGGCACGCCGCAGGGAACCTTCAACGCTGACGGCAGCGTGCTGAGCGGGACTGCCGAAGCGGGCAGCACCATCACCCTGCTGCTGAGCGATAACAGCGTAGTAACCACCACTGCCAACGCCCAGGGCAGCTGGAGCTACACCTTCCTTGATAAGCAGTCTGAAGGGGAGCGGATCACGCTTTCCGCCACCGACGCGGCGGGCAACACCTCCGCCACCGGCACGGTGGTTGCGCCAAACCTGCCGCTGTCCGCCAGCGACAACGTGGTGGGGCTGGACCTGACCACCAACGCCACCGTCAGTACCGCCCAGTACAGCGACTACGGCGTGCAGCTGGTGGGCGGCGTCGGCAACGTGCTGTCGCTGCTGGGGGATAACTCCGCCCAGGTGACCTTCACCGTACCGACCGGCGGCAGCGCGGATATGACGATCAACGCCAGCGCCACCGGCATCGTGCTCTCCCTGCTTAATACCCTGGAGATCATTGTGCAGCGCTGGAACGGCAGCACCTGGACCACCGAAGTGGATACCGGCCTGCCGCAGTTCGCTAACCTGCTGACGCTGGGCGCCAGCGGCGTGACCCTGGATCTGACCGGCCTGCCGGGCGGGCAGTATCGGGTGCTGAGCTACAACACCAACCTGCTGGCGACCGGGTCCTACACCAGCCTGGATGTGGATGTCACCCAGACCACGGCGGGCACCCTGACCGGCACGCTGGTGCAAAACGGTAACGTCA
Source organism: Leclercia adecarboxylata (assembly GCF_035787115.1). Lineage (GTDB taxonomy): Bacteria > Pseudomonadota > Gammaproteobacteria > Enterobacterales > Enterobacteriaceae > Enterobacter > Enterobacter adecarboxylatus_E. The sequence continues at coordinate 100,920 of NZ_JALKTL010000004.1, forward strand.
TCACCGATACCGATCCGGTAAGCGGCAGCGACAGCGCCCCGAACGGCACGGTAGTGACCAGCGTCACCAACGCCAACGGCCTCACCGTGAACGTGGCGGCGGGTGAGGCGGGCACCACCATCAACGGGCTGTACGGCACCCTGACCCTGCACGCTGACGGGAGCTACACCTACACCCTGACCAATACCAGCGCCTCGGTGCTGGGCCGGACCGATACCTTCACCTATAACATCACCGGGAAAGGGGCCACGGACGACGCCCGCCTGGTGATCACCCTGGGTGAGAACACGGTGCGCAACAGCGTGACGGCGGTGGACGATACCGCCAGCCTGACCTTCGGGACGGAGGTGCAGTCTATCGACTACGGTCCATCGAGCCAGAGCGGCTTTACCGTAGTGGGCGTCAACCTCGGTAACGTGCTGAACCTCAACCTGCTCGACGATCGCAGCGAGACCATGAAGTACAGCGTGGAGGAAGGCACCACCCGCACCATGACCATCCAGGGTTCAGTGGGTGGGGTTGCGCTGGCCTCGGTGTTTGACCTGTATATCTACAAGTTTAACCCGGCGACCCAAAGCTACGAACGGATGCGCACCGAGGCGGGCTGGCTGCGCGCGCCGCTGCTGGGCGGCACTTCGGCGCCGCTGACGCTGACCCTGCCGGCCGGGGAGTATCTCTTCCTGATGAACACCGCGGCGGGGATCACGGTGCTCACCGGCTACCAGATCAACATTCTGGAAGACCATGTCTATGCCGTCACCAGCACCACCACTGAGGCCATCACTGGCGACGTGCTGCAGAGTGACATCGCGCCGGCAGGCACCCTTGTCACCCAGGTGAATGGCGTTGACGTGAGCGCCACCGGCACCACCAGCATTGAGGGGCAGTACGGTACCCTGGAGATCGACGCCCAGGGCAGATATACCTACACCCTGCGGGAGGGGGTGGGCGCCGATCTTATCAGCACCCCGGACTCCTTCATCTACACCGTGACGGCACCGAATGGCGACAAGGACACCGCCTCGCTGAACATCACGCCAACGCCGGTGGCGCTGGATGCGGTGGACGACGTCAGCGATGCGCTGGCCTTCGAAACGACGTCGCAGGTCGCAGCCTATCGCGATGATACTGTGGGTAACGCCACCTGGAACGCCGCCCTGCTGGCCTCAACCTCCGGCAGAGGCAGCGGCACCTTTGTGGTGGCGGCCAACACCGCCCTGCACGACATCGTGCTGCACTTTAACGTCGCCTCTCTGCTGTCGCTGGGCGGCCTGAGCGTGAACTGGTCCATTACCCAGGGAGGTGTCACCTACGACAGCGGTTCATTCCGGGGGGGCATCCTTCTGGGTGGCGTAGCGACTATTAACCTCGGCGGACTGGATCTGGACGCCGGGACCTACACCCTGAGCTTTACCGGATCGATGGGCCCGCTGGGATTAGGGGCGATCTCCATTACCCCTTACGTCACCGGCACCACGGTGTTCCTTAACAATGAGCTCACCACTGCGGGCCACACCGTCACCGGCAACATCTTTGACGGCTCGGATTCGGGCGGCGTGCTGGATCAGCTGCACTCGGTGGACAGCCGCCTGAGCATTACCGGCTATAACGGCACCACCACTACCCTGGATCCGTACACCACCGCCACGGCCACCGCCACCGTTCAGGGGCATTACGGGGTGCTGACCATCGGCGTGGACGGGGCTTACACCTACACCCTGAACAGCGGCGTCTCGCTGGCGTCCATGACTACGAAGGAGACTTTTACCTACAAACTGACCGGCGATAACGGCACTACTACCGACACCGCCACCCTGACCATCGACATGGCACCGCAATTTGTCAGCTCGGAGCATAACGATACCTTCACCGGTAGCGCCTATGGCGACACGCTGATTTACGAAGTGCTTAACAGTACGGCGGGTAACAGGACGGGCGGCAACGGTGGTAACGATCACTGGACCAACTTCTCACTGGAACAGGGAGACAAGATCGATATCAGCGATCTGCTGGTGGGCTGGAACGGGGATAACGCGACGCTGGGTAACTATTTGCAGGTCACTAACAGCAATGGCAATACCGTGATCTCTGTCGACCGGGACGGTGCAGCAAATAATTACACCAATACTACACTTGTAACACTGGATAACGTTCAGACAACTTACGAGGAGCTGGTTAACCAGAATCATATCATTACCGGATAGCGCTAATAACAAGACCCGGGCGCTCGTCGCCCGGGCTTAACATTATAAAGTTGTTCTGTTTTTTTAGGGATAATGCCATGAACAAAGTACCTTGCTGGTGGCTTGGGTGCTGCCTGCTGTCTGCGCAGGTTCTCGCCGCCGACTCGCCTGCGGTCATTAGCTTTGGACAATTAAATGAAGATCGGGCGCTGCCCGCCCTGGACGGACGGGTCGCCCTGCCGACAAGCCAGGCCGCTCCCGGTACCTTAACCCTGGGCGATGCGGTAAACCGTGCCGTGAACTGGCATCCCACCATTCGCGAAGCGGTGGGCAAACTTTACGAACAGATCCAACAGGTCGATGTCGCCAAATCAAAATACTACCCGCAAATCAGCGCGGGCCTGGACAACGGCTACAGCAACAACTCCAGCGATACCGGCTTCACCCCTTCGGTAGTGGTCTCCCTCTCCCAGATGCTCTATGACTTCGGCAAGGTCGCCAGCCAGGTGCGCGCCGAAGACGCGGGGGTGGTTCAGGAGCAAGCCAACGTGCTGCTGAGCATCGATACCATCGCCCGGGACACTGCCACCGCGCTGGTGCAGGTGCAGATGTGGCAGCAGATGGTGGAGACCGCCGAAGAGCAGCTTGAGGCGCTTGGCGGCATCGGCAAACTGACCCGCCAGCGCAACGATGAGGGGGCCACTTCGCTCTCGGACGTGGTACAGACCGACGCCCGTATCGAAGGGGCGCGTTCGCAGCTGATGCAGTATCAGGCCAATCTCGACAGCGCCCGCGCCACGCTGATGAGCAACCTCGGCTGGAGCAACCTGAACGCGGTCAGCAACGCGTTTCCGGAAAAACTGGCCCGCAGCTGCGACATCAACGAGCCGGATGATCGGCTGGTGCCCGCAGTGCTCGCCTCCTGGGCGCAGGCCAACGTCGCGCAGGCGAACCTCGATTATGCCAACGCCCAGATGACCCCCACCGTCTCGCTCGAACCGCAGGTGCGCCACTACATGAACAACCGCTACCCTGGGCACGACACGCTGGACAAAACCCAGTACAACGTGTCGGTCAACGTCGAGATGCCTATCTACCAGGGCGGCGGCCTGAGCGCGCGGCGCAACGCCGCCAGCCACGCGGTGGAGGCGGCGCAGTCCAATATTCAGCGTACCCGGCTGGACGTGCGGCAAAAGCTACTGGAGTCCAAAAGCCAGGTGATGAGCCTGATGAGCACCCTGCAGATCCAGTCCCGCCAGGAGACGCTCAGCCAGCGCACCCGCGAACTCTATCAGCAGCAGTATCTGGATCTCGGCTCCCGCCCCCTGCTGGACGTGCTGAACGCCGAGCAGGAGGTCTACCAGGCCCGCTTTACCCAGTGGCAAACCGCCGGGCAGCTCCGCCAGCTGCAGATCAACTGCCTCTATAACACCGGACGGATGCGCAATGCCTTCGGCCTTGAAAACCACACCATTCAGTCAGTGGAGATCCAGCCATGACGCGAGACGATATCCTTCAGGAGGACGCGCTGACTCAAGAGGCGCTGGAGCACTGGGCGCAGGCGTTTGGCTATGTCGCCACCCGCTACCGGGTGGCCTGCTCCCCCGGCGCGCTGGTGGCCGGTGCCCCCTGGCTGCAGGGCAAAAGCAAAATCCCGGCGCTGACCGGACTGGCCCGGGAGGCGGGACTCTCCTTTCAGCTGCTGAGCAACGGACAGGAATCTATCAACAGCTGGCGTCTGCCGGTGGTGGTGGAGCTCAACGACGGCAAGATTGGCGTCATTGAGCACTTCGACGGCGAAGATATGCTGGATGTCTGCTTCTTTGACGGCAAAGCGCAGACCAACCGCATCTCGCTGGCGAAGATGCTCCCGGCCATTCATCAGGTGGTGGCCCTGCGCCCGCTGGCGGCGCTGAAAGACAGCCGCGTGGATGCCTATATCTCAAAATACCGCCCGGACTGGCTCTACCGGCTGGTGATGCGCGACCTGCGCCCCTACACCTACGTGATGCTGGCGGCGCTGTTCATTAACCTGCTGTCGCTGGCGGGCATTCTCTTTTCGATGCAGGTGTATGACCGGGTGATCCCCGCCCAGTCCTACCCCACCCTGTACGTGCTGACCATCGGGGTGCTGATCGCCACGTTGTTCGGCTTTATCCTGCGTATCGCCCGCTCCCACATTATGGATCTGCTGGGCAAACGCGCCGACATGCGCGTCTCGGACCGGGTGTTCGGCCATGCCCTGCGCCTGCGTAACAGCGCGGTGCCCCGCTCCACCGGCAGCTTTATCTCCCAGCTGCGCGAGCTGGAGCAGATCCGCGAGATGGTCACCTCATCGACCATCTCCACCATCGTTGACCTGCCCTTCTTCTTCCTGTTCGTGGTGGTACTGGCGATTATCGCCCCGTCGCTTGCGTGGATCGCCCCGGTGGCGGCGGTACTGATGGTGCTGCCGGGCCTGCTGCTGCAGAAAAAGCTGGCGGCGCTGGCGAAACAGGCGGCCCATGAATCGACCCTGCGCAACGCGGTGCTGGTGGAGAGCGTGCAGGGGCTGGAGGACATTAAGCTGATGCAGGCGGAGAACCGCTTCCTGCAACAGTGGAACAGCTACATTCAGATCACCGCCGAGTCGGGCCTCAAGACCCGCGAGCTGACCCAGGGGTTAATCAGCTGGGGGATGACCATTCAGAGCCTGGTCTACACCGCGGTGATTGTGGTGGGTGCCCCGATGGTGATCGAAGGCGAAATGACCACCGGTGCGGTGGTGGCCGCCTCGATGCTGGCCTCGCGGATGATCGCCCCGATGGCGACCCTGTGCGGCGTACTGGCCCGCTGGCAGCAGGTGAAGGCCGCCAAAGAGGGGCTGGACAACATTATGCAGCTGCCCACCGAGAACCAGCGTGAAGAGACGCCGATCCGCCAGGACGTGCTGCGCGGCCACTACCTGTTCGAGCAGGCGCAGTTTGCCTACGGCGGCGACGTGCAGAACCCGGCGCTACGCATCAACCGGCTGGAGATCAAACCCGGCGAACATGTGGCGGTGCTGGGACGCAACGGCGCGGGCAAATCGACCCTGCTGCAGGCGATGGTCGGCGGGATGGATCTGGTGGGCGGCGAGTTGCGGCTCGACAACCTCAGCCTGCCCCATCTGGACATGGCGGACGTGCGCCGTAACGTCGGCTTTATGAGCCAGAACGCGCGGCTGTTTTACGGCACCCTGCGCGAGAACATCACCCTCGGGATGCCGCGCGCCACCGACGACGAAATCTTTGCCGTGCTGGAGATGTGCGGTGCGGCCACCTTTGTGCAGAAGCTGCAGAAAGGGCTGGATCACCCGATTATGGAGAACGGCGTCGGGCTATCCGGCGGCCAGCGCCAGTCGATTTTGCTGGCGCGTATGTTCCTGCGCGACCCGAACATCGTGCTGCTGGATGAGCCCACCGCCTCGCTGGATGAACACACCGAGCGTGAGTTTATCCAGCGTCTGGGCCAGTGGCTCGGCAACCGCACGCTGATCGTTGCGACCCACCGCGTCCCGATGCTGGAGCTGGTGGAGCGCGTGGTGGTACTGAAAGAGGGGATGCTGGTGATGGATGCGCCAAAAGCCCAGGCGCTGAGCAACAGCCGGATGCAGCAACAGCAGCAGGCACATGGCCGGGAGTGGAAAAATGAAAATCAGACAGCATGATGCCGCCGCGATGGACGATCTGGATAACGCCCTCGGCTCCGAGAGCGGCTATACCGGGGCAAGAAGCATTGTGTTATTCAGCCTTCTGCTGTTTATCGTCGCCGGAGTGTGGGCGTGGTTCAGCATTCTGGATGAGGTCTCCACCGGCACCGGGAAGGTGATCCCAAGCTCCCGCGAGCAGGTGTTGCAGTCTCTCGACGGCGGGATCCTCGCCGAGCTGAAGGTTCACGAAGGGGATCAGGTGCAGGCCGGTCAGGTGCTGGCGCGCCTCGACCCCACCCGCTCTGAATCCAACGTAGGCGAAAGCGCCGCCCGTTATCGCGCGTCGCTGGCCTCCAGCGCCCGTCTGCGTGCAGAGGTGAACGATCTGCCTCTGACCTTCCCGCCGGAGCTGGCGAAATGGACCGATCTTATCGCCGCCGAAACCCGACTCTACAACTCGCGCCGCGATCAGCTGGAAGACGCCCGGCGCGAGCTGGGCCAGGCACTGGATCTGGTGAACAAGGAGCTGGCCATCACCCAGCGGCTGGTGAAAACCGGCGCCGCCAGCCACGTGGAGGCCCTGCGCCTGCAACGGCAGAAAAGCGATCTGGAGCTGAAGCTCACCGACCTGCGCTCGCAGTATTACGTTCAGGCCCGGGAGGCGCTCTCCAAATCGAACGCTGAAGTGGATATGCTCTCGGCGGTGCTGAAGGGGCGTGAGGACTCGGTCACCCGTCTGACGATGACCTCCCCGGTGCGCGGCATCGTGAAGAACATCAAGGTAACCACCATCGGCGGCGTGATCCCACCGAACGGGGAGGTGATGGAGATTGTGCCGGTGGACGACCATCTGCTGATTGAAACACGCCTGTCGCCGCGGGATATCGCCTTTATTCATCCCGGCCAGAAGGCTCTGGTGAAGATCACCGCCTACGATTACGCCATCTACGGCGGGCTGGACGGCGTGGTGGAGACCATCTCGCCGGACACCATTCAGGATGAGGTCAAGCCGGAAGTGTTCTACTACCGGGTGTTTATCCGCACCCGCCAGGATTATCTGGTGAACAAGGCGGGCAGGCACTTCTCCATCGTGCCGGGGATGATTGCCACGGTGGATATCAAGACCGGCGAGAAATCGGTGATGGACTATATGATCAAGCCGTTTAACCGGGCGAAAGAGGCGCTGCGGGAGCGCTAAGCACCTGGCCGGGTGGCGGCTACGCCTTACCCGGCTTACTCACCGATCGGATATTTTCCGTCATGCGCAGATTCGCCAGTTTACGCTCTTCGGCGTGTTGACCGAGAGACTTCAGCCGCCCCCGACTCTCTTCTAACGCCGTTTCAAGCTTATCAACCTCATTGGCGAGCCGGGAAACCATCATAAAGAGGATGGCGATACCTGCCACGACAGGAACGATTAACCACCATGACACAAACATGTGAATCACCCTGAAAGAGAATTAGCGTAGTTACAGTCTTATTAGCAGGATGACTTAGAGCAATAATAAGAAATCATTAGAATCTCCCGCGCGTCTTTACCCCTTTGCTGCGGATTGCCAGTACAGCGGCGTTCCGAAAAACGCCACGTAGTAATCGATCACCGCCCTGACGTTCAGGGGCGGGTGGCGCGCATGGGGGTACATCGCCGAGATATTCTGCGGCGCCGTATTGATGGCGGCCTCCCTGTCCGGCAACAGCTTCACCAGCTCTCCGCTCTGGAACCTGTCGCCGATGAGCCAGTCCGGGAACAGCACTATCCCCATCCCGCCCAGCGCCGAGGTCAGCAGGGTTTCCGCGTTATTGGAGGACAATATGGGCGATACGGGATAGTGGACCCACTCCCCGCCAGGCGTGCGCAGCAGCCAGCGGTTAGGGCCCGACGACCCGCGATAGACGAGGCATTTATGGCGGCTAATGTCGTCTGGCCCCTCAGGCGTACCGTATTTACGCAGGTACGCAGGCGAGGCGGCCAGATGATAAAACTGCGGCCCGAAAACCCGCGCGTGGAAAGAGGAGTCGGTCAGCGTGCCGATACGAAAGATCAGGTCGGCGGCATCCCGGTGGGGATCAATATAATCATCCGTCAGCGTCAGCTCGATGCTGAGCCGGGGATAGCGCTCTGCCAGGCCCGCAAGCCCGGGGGCGATATGCCGCTGGCCGAAAAACACCGGGGCGTTGATGCGCAGCAAGCCGGACGGCTCCTGCTTACGCTCATCCAGCTCCCGACGCGCCTCCTCAAGATTACCCAGCATCAGGCGGGCATAGCGGATAAAAAGATGGCCGCTTTCGGTGGGGATGATCGCCCGCGTGTTGCGGTAGAAAAGCTGCTGGCCGAGCGCATCTTCAAGCTGATGAATCACTCGCGAAACCTGCGAAGCCGAAACCCCTTCCCGGCGCGCCACCACCGAAAAATTTTGGGTCTCATAGACATCTTTAAAGATAAGCAGCCAGCGCAGGCTGATGTTGGCGGTATCGCGCATTGATGCATTTCCTGCACAGATTTTTAATGCAGTATGGCATTATTCTCACGAATAATCAGGTTCAGGTTTACCGGCAGAAAAGCGCAATCAGGTGTTTTTGCCCTTCAGGTACTTTATAGTACTTCCCCTCATCCCGAAGCCATTAACAGCAATGAAAACCGATAATAAACGCGTGCGTGCTTTTCACTTCTCTGCCTTTCGCCATCTTTTTGCCGCTCGTTTTCTCACCGTGCTGGGCAACGGTATCGCCCCCATCGCACTGGCGTTTGCGGTGCTGGATATTGGCGGGTCGGCCTCTGATTTAGGCATCGTTGTGGCGTCCCGCTCGCTTTTTAACGTGCTGTTTCTGCTGCTTGGCGGCGTCCTGGCGGACCGCTATTCCCGCAGCCGGGTGCTGGTCTCATCGTCGGTAGTGGCAGCCATTTCGCAGGCTATCGTGGCATGGTCGGTGCTCGACGGTTCCGCCACGGTCCTTAGTCTGGCCCTGCTCGGTGCCGTAAACGGCGCCGCCGCCGGCATCGCCTTACCGGCCTCCTCGGCGCTGGTTCCCCAGACGGTTCCGGGAAAGCGCCTGCGGGAAGCCAACGCCTTTATCCAGCTTGGCGTTTACAGCGGCACGGTCATCGGCGCGTCGCTGGGCGGCATTCTGATCGGTTCGGTCGGGCCGGGCTGGGGGCTTGCCATTGACGCGCTGGGGTTCGCCGCCGCGGCCCCGCTCTATCTGATGATCCGCGTCACTTCCGTTGAGGCTGAGTCTCCCCGGAGCAACATGCTGCAGGATCTGAAAGAGGGGTGGAAAGAGTTCGCCAGCCGGGCGTGGGTGTGGTCCATCGTCGTGCAGTTCACCATTATTAATGCCGCCTTCAGCGGCGTGGTGATGGTGCTTGGCCCGGTGATTGCGGATACCTCCTTTGGCCGCGCGCACTGGGGAATGATTGTAGCCGCACAGAGTATTGGTCTGATCGTGGGCTCGTCTCTCGCCCTGCGCTGGCGCCCGCGCCGCGATCTCTTCATCGGCGTGATGCTGGTGTCATTTTGCGCCCTGCCCGGTTTCATGCTGAGCCAGCTTCCTTCAACGCCCTGGCTGATAGCCGGGTTCTTTATTGCCGGGGTGACCTTTGGCCTCTTTGGCGTGGCCTGGGCCCATTCCCTGCAAACGCATATTCCGCAGGATAAACTGGCGCGGGTCTATGCCTACGATGCGGTAGGTTCATTTGTGGCGATCCCCTTCGGGGAGCTGATCGCCGGGCCGCTGGCCATTCAGTACGGCACCAGCAACGTGCTGCTGGTCTCGGCTTTTGCCGTGCTGCTCGCCACGGCGGGCGCCAGCCTGGTGCCTGCGATAAGACGGCTCGATAACGCTTCACAGATTAAATCCCATACGTAATGGGTTATCATCCGTTTCCCTTTCTTCTCTGCGACCAGCCTGATGTCAGCGATTATCGATAACTTTATTGCCCCGCCCTGCCATGAGGCGATAGAAACACTCTGGCAGGACGAGCATCTGGTACTGATCAATAAACCCAGCGGCCTGCTCAGCCTGTCCGGCAAAAACCCGCTAAATCTCGACTCGGTGCATCACCGGCTGGTGCAGATCTTCCCCGGCTGCACGCTGGTACATCGCCTCGACTTTGGCACCTCCGGTGTGATGGTGATCGCCCGCAACAAGGCGATCAACGCGGCCCTCTGTCAGCAGTTCAGCCAGCGCAGCGTAACCAAGCGCTACACCGCCCTGCTCTGCGGGCATCTGGCCGACAACGAAGGTTTGATCGACGCGGCGATTGCCAAAGATCCGGCGCTGTTCCCGCTGATGTCGATTTGCGCTATTAACGGCAAGCCCGCCCGCTCCCGCTATCGGGTGGTTGAGCGCGGGTATTATCAGGGGAACGTGCCGGTGACGCGGGTTGAACTGACGCCGGAGACCGGACGCACCCACCAGCTGCGCATTCACTGCCAGCATCTCGGCCACCCGATTTTAGGCTGCGATCTCTACGGCGGACGGCGGCTGCCCGGCACCGAACGGGCGCCGCGCCTGATGCTGCACGCCAGCGCGCTACAGTTTGTGCATCCGGTGAGCGGGGAGCCCGTCCACATCCGGCATGCCAGCCCGTTCTGATCCGCTATCCAGACAGCTTAAGAAAGGCTTTTACCGTTTCACTGGGTTCATGACGCCGCCGATCAGCACCAGATTGGCACTTAAATCCGGTTCATTAAGATGGCGGTAGACCAGGCCGGGGATATGCACCTGCTGCAAAGGTGCCGGAACCAGTGCCAGCCCTAATCCGGTGGCCGCAATCGCCAGCGTGCTCAGCGTGCAGCCAGAGCGACAGGCGATGTGACACCTGTCCCCCAGCTTCTGCGTGAGCACGAGAAACAGATGTTCATGAGCATGGTGCGCTTCATACAGCACCAGGGGTTGTCCGGCCAGCATCTCCAGCGTTATCGCCTCCTGCTGTGCGAGAGGATGATCCTCTGACAGCGCAACCTGGATTTGCCAGTCGCCGATGCGCCTTACCGCAATTTCAGGATTTTCAATAGTAGCCTGAGGGGCTGGCAAGCGAGTTTGCTGAAGGATCCATGCGCATAGACGCATCTGATTTACGCGCCAAACACCGCATCGCCTCGCCCGCAGTGACCTTCAATGGTATTTGCCACCCGGGGCAGCGAACTGGAATCAGCCATGAAAGCCGAGGGTCAACGCTGGCTATCCGCCTGATGCACCGCGCTTCGGTGATGTTATCAACCTGAATTAACTGATAGGGTTATATGTCCTTCAAATAACCAGGAACAAACAATGCCAGAAGCGCTGAAAGATAACGATATCAATACTCTGTTTCAGAAACTGAACGCCATTGCCCAGACCGGTTTAACCTACTCCAGGGATGTGTTTGACCAGGAGCGTTATGAAGCCCTGCGGCAGATCGCCACCGAGCTTGCCGGCACACGCTTTAACATCGACGCTGAAACACTCCATCACGTGACCGAGTCCGGTTACGCAACGCCCAAGACGGATGTGCGCGCCTTTATCCTGCGTGACGGCAAGCTGCTGATGGTGCGGGAAGCGGAGGACGGCCTGTGGAGCCTGCCCGGCGGCTGGGCCGATGTGGGGGATACGCCTTCCACCGCCGTCTGCCGGGAAGTTGCCGAAGAGACGGGGCTTGAGGTAAAGGCCACCAAACTGCTGGGCGTCTGGGACCGCAATCTGCACGGCCATCCCCCCCTGCCCTGGCACGTCTACAAGCTCATTTTTCTGTGTGAAGAGACGGGCGGCAGTCTGGCGATTAATCACGAAACCACCAGCATCGGCTTCTTCGATATTAATGACCTGCCCGATTTATCACTGACGAGGATTGTGGCGGAAGAGCTGGAGGTCAGCATGGCGATCGCCACCAGCGATCGCCCGACCTGGTTTGACTGAATGCCCGGTTCGCAACAACCACTCTGTACCCCTCCAGATAGACGAAGGAAGGTTGTGTGCCAGTATTCCATCGCCGGGTGGCGGCTGCGCCTTACCCGGCCAACCCAATCCGCACTAATCCCGCAGGCCCGGCAAGCGTAGCGCCGCGGGCAGTCCGGCCGCACCTGTGCAACCTTGTTGCTTAATCCCCCCTTTCACCCTGCCTGCTGAACCTGTGCCGACATATACACCCGCACGTAGCGCACAAACTTGCCCACAAAGACCCCGGCGAACAGTCCGCCGGTAATAATGGCGAATGCACTTGCCCCGGGGCGCTGTAATGCCTCAGGCGCGATGGCGCTCATCACCCCCAGCACGTACTTCACCGCAAAGGCCAGCATCATAAAGGGCAGCGCCGAATAATCCGCCGCACGATAAATACTGCGCGGGGCAGCAGCGCGTGTTACCGCCGAACCTTTGATCAGGATATAGCCTATCGCCGCGCCGCTGAGTAACCCTGCCAGCCACAGGGAGCCCGTGGCGATCGTCAATTTGCGAAACGCCAGCAAATCGTAAATGTCCCAGAGCAGAAATATGGCCGGGATGATGGCCAGCTTCTCCAGCGTGACGGTAGCGGGCTTACGCGCCCGGATACCCCTGCTAATCAGAAACAGCAGAATCAGATACACCCATACGGGGGTATGGATCAGGACACCAGAGATGAAATCAAACATGGGGTTCACCGTCGCCGCTACAGGGATGACACCGCGTCACCGCTCCGGCTGAGTATCGCGTATGGCGCAGCATTCACCATCATACTTTGTCAGGTTATTTTTTCGCCCTTCGTTTACCCTGTTCTAAGTAGTATTTACGTGAGTAGTTGTATTCCATACATAATATACGCAAGCGCTTCGCCATATTATTTAATAACCGGAACAAGCGCCTGCAAATAATACAACCTCCCAATTAAGACTAATCTCACGTACATTAAATTTATCTGCACTATATGCCATTAGCACCAATGTAAACTTACGTAAAGAGCCCCGCCACGCCTGGACTCGCCCGTTTCAGCGAAACATAAAAACAGCAAAAAAGCAGAAGTAGTGGAAGGTCGTTTGTTTACATAATCTTGTCGAAGAATATTTGTGAAACAAGCGAAGCGTTATTTTCAGCTAAGACTAAAAGTGACAAGATATTTATTTCATGAAGCCAGTTTGACTCCTCGCAAACAGACGCTAAATTTAATCCTGAACGACAACGGATACGAATAAAAACGTATCTTACTGACATAAACGATGTAAATGAGGAAACATAATATGGCAGAGCAACGTGGTGGTTCAGGTAATTTCTCGCAGGATCGTGAAAAGGCCTCTGAAGCAGGGAAAAAAGGTGGACAGCAAAGCGGCGGTAATTTCAAAAACGATCCGCAGCGTGCTTCTGAAGCAGGTAAAAAGGGGGGTCAGCATAGCCATGGTGGCGGACGTAAGTCTGATAACTCTTAATTCATCTCATTATTAAAGCCTGTTCTTCACTTGAATCGGTAATCTGCGAGTCCGCGGGCTCGCAGAATTTCTATGTCACCGGAGAAAAGATATGAATATGAAAAGTATAGAGGATGTATTTATTCATTTACTATCTGATACCTATAGTGCAGAAAAACAGCTTACCCGCGCGCTGGCTAAATTGTCCCGCGAAGCCTCCAGCCCTGAATTAAGCGCAGCGTTTAAAGCGCACCTGGAAGAGACGCACGGTCAGATTGAACGTATCGATCAGGTTGTTGAGAAAACGCCCAATATCAAACTGAAAAGAATGAAATGTGTGGCGATGGAAGGCTTAATTGAAGAAGCCAATGAAGTTATTGAAAGTACAGATAAAAATGAAGTCCGCGATGCGGCTCTAATCGCCGCAGCGCAGAAAGTCGAACATTATGAAATTGCCAGCTATGGCACGCTCGCCACCCTGGCGGAGCAATTAGGCTATACCCAGGCGGTAAAATTATTAGCCGAGACGCTGGAAGAAGAGAAATCCACCGATCTTAAACTCACCGATCTGGCCGTCGGTAATATTAACCAGAAAGCGGAAAAGTAAGCCGGAATTAACCGAACCCGAGGAAGAGAATATGAATCACGTAGAACACTACCATGACTGGCTACGCGATGCTCACGCCATGGAAAAGCAAGCCGAATCGATGCTCGAATCAATGGCGAGCCGTATCGATAATTACCCTGACATCCGTGCCCGTATTGAACAGCATCTGACTGAAACTAAGCAGCAAATAAACGTGCTGGAAGAGATCCTCGACCGGAATGATATTTCCCGCTCGATGCTGAAAGACTCCATGAGCAAAATGATGGCGTTCGGTCAGTCTGTCGGCGGCATTATGACGTCGGACGAGATTGTGAAAGGCTCTATTAGCGGCTACGTTTTCGAGCAGTTCGAAATCGCCTGCTATACCTCTCTGCTGGCCGCGGCGAAAAAAGCCGGTGACGTGGCATCAGTGCCTGCCATCGAATCTATCCTCGCGGAAGAACAGCGCATGGCCGACTGGCTTATCCAGCATATCCCTGACACCACTGAGCAGTTCCTGCTGCGTTCAGACGCAGAAGGCGTGGAAGCGAAAAAATAACGCAAGAGGGAGCCTATGTTCAGACACGTAAAACAGCTGCAATACACCGTTCGCGTGGCCGAACCTAATCCGGGCCTCGCGAACCTTTTGCTGGAACAGTTTGGCGGCCCTCAGGGCGAGCTGGCCGCCGCCTGCCGTTACTTCACTCAGGGGCTGGGCGATGACGATCCGGGCCGCAGAGAGATGCTGATGGATATTGCCACCGAAGAGCTCAGCCACCTTGAGATCATCGGTACGCTGGTAGGCATGCTGAATAAAGGCGCCAAAGGCGAGCTGGCGGAGGGGACGGAAAGCGAAGCGGAGCTGTACCGCTCGCTGACGGCCAACGGTAACGACAGCCATATCACCTCCCTGCTGTACGGCGGTGGGCCGTCGCTGACCAACTCTGCGGGCGTGCCCTGGACCGCCGCCTACGTCGACACCATTGGGGAAGCCACCGCCGATTTACGATCGAATATCGCGGCGGAAGCGCGCGCGAAAATCATCTACGAACGTCTGATCAACGTCACTGACGATGTGGGGGTTAAAGATGCCCTCGCGTTCCTGATGACCCGTGAAGCCGCGCACCAGCTCTCGTTTGAGAAGGCATTGCAGTCGATTCGCAATAATTTCCCGCCGGGGAAACTGCCGCCAATCGAACAATATGCCACCACCTACTACAATATGTCTGCAGGTGACGATCTTCGCGGTAGCTGGAACAGCGATGAAAACTTTGAGTATGTTGCCGATCCGCAACCCGCCGTTGATGGCGGCGACGGTAGCGCCGGGGTCAAGCTCTCTAAAGAGCAGGCCGCCATGCTTAAAGCGATGGCGAAACGCACCGAGTCGGATCCGAAAGCCGATCCGCTCACTGGCGCTGAGCTGGGTGCCGGTAAGAAAAAACCGTAACCCCGCCCGCAATAACAGCCGTACCATGATGCCCCGTTTTATACGGGGCTTTTCGCTGACAGGGGAAGAGTACGATGTTCGAACTCGATGCGTTTCATCTCGCCAGGCTTCAGTTTGCCTTCACTGTCTCATTTCATATTATCTTCCCGGCCTTAACCATCGGCCTTGCCAGCTATCTGGTGGTGCTGGAGGGCATGTGGCTGAGAACGAAAAACGACGTCTGGCGCTCGCTGTATCACTTCTGGCTAAAAATCTTCGCCGTTAACTTCGGCATGGGCGTGGTCTCCGGGCTGGTGATGGCCTACCAGTTTGGCACCAACTGGAGCGGCTTCTCTCAGTTTGCCGGGAGCGTCACCGGCCCGCTGCTCACCTATGAAGTATTAACCGCCTTCTTCCTCGAAGCGGGTTTCCTCGGGGTTATGCTGTTTGGCTGGAACAAGGTCGGGCCCGGCCTGCACTTTTTTGCCACCTGCATGGTGGCGCTGGGCACCCTGATGTCCACCTTCTGGATCCTCGCCTCCAATAGCTGGATGCACACCCCGCAGGGCTTCAGCATCGAGAACGGCCAGGTGATCCCCGAGGACTGGTTCGCCATCATCTTTAACCCCTCCTTCCCGTATCGCCTGATCCATATGTCCATTGCCGCCTTCCTGAGTAGCGCCCTCTTTGTTGGCGCATCCGGGGCCTGGCATCTGCTGCGCGGCAATGACACCCCGGCGGTACGCAAAATGTTCTCAATGGCGCTGTGGATGGCGCTGCTGGTCGCCCCGGTCCAGGCGCTGGTTGGCGATATGCACGGCCTGAACACCCTCGAACACCAGCCGGCGAAAATTGCCGCCATCGAAGGGCACTGGGAAAACCCGCCTGGCGAAGCCACCCCGCTGCTGCTGTTCGGCGTGCCGGATATGGAGGAGGAGCGCACGAAGTACGGGCTGGAGATCCCGGCGCTCGGCAGCCTGATCCTCACCCACAGCCTCGATAAGCAGGTCCCGGCCCTGAAAGATTTCCCAAAAGACGAGCGACCCAACTCCCTGATCGTCTTCTGGTCGTTCCGCGTGATGGTAGGCCTCGGGATGCTGATGATCCTGATGGGGGTCGTCAGCCTCTGGCTGCGCCATCGCCGTCGGCTCTACCACTCCCGCCCGTTCCACTGGTTCGCCCTCAGCATGGGGCCCGCCGGCGTGCTGGCGATCCTGGCGGGCTGGATCACCACCGAGGTAGGCCGCCAGCCGTGGGTGGTGTATGGCTATCTGCGCACCATTGACGCGGTGTCCCTGCACAGCACGCTGCAAATGAGCATCAGCCTGCTGGCGTTTATCGTCGTCTACTGCTCGGTGTTCGGCGTGGGGTTAGTCTACCTGGTGCGGTTGATTAAGAAGGGGCCGCAGCCTACCGACAACCTCTCAGTGAAGACCGACGGCAGGCCCGCACGCCCGCTCTCTGCGGCAGAACCGGTTCCGGAAGAGGAGAAACCATAATGGGCGTCGATATCTCAGTTATCTGGTTTGCCATCATCGTTTTTGCCACCCTGATGTACATCATCATGGATGGTTTCGATTTAGGTATCGGCATGCTCTTTTACTTTGAGCGTGACCCCCAGGCGCGTGACGTGATGGTCAACAGCGTCGCCCCGGTATGGGATGGAAACGAAACCTGGCTGGTGCTGGGGGGGGCCGGATTGTTTGGCGCCTTCCCGCTGGCCTATGCGGTGGTTATCGACGCCCTCACCATCCCGTTGACCGCCATGCTGATCGGGTTGATCTTCCGCGGGGTGGCCTTTGAGTTTCGCTTTAAAGCCACACCGTCGCACCGCGCCTTCTGGGATTACTCCTTCGCCGGGGGCTCGCTGCTGGCAACCTTCAGCCAGGGCATTGTGGTGGGGGCGATGATTAACGGCTTTGACGTTGAAGGCCGCCGCTTTGCCGGTTCGTCGCTGGACTGGCTGACCCCCTTCAATCTCTTCTGCGGCCTGGGGCTGATGGTGGCCTATACCCTGCTGGGCACCACCTGGCTGATTATGAAAAGCGAAGGGGCGTTACAGAACCATATGCGCGATCTGACCCGCCGCGTGCTGCTGGCGCTGCTGGCGGTTGTGGCGGTGGTGAGCGTCTGGACGCCGCTCGGCTGGCAGTACGTGGCCGACCGCTGGTTCACGCTGCCAAACTTCTTTTACTTCCTGCCGGTGCCGCTGCTGGTGGGGATATGCGGGCTGTGGATCTGGCGGCTTACCCGCGACCCGCACAGCCACACCATGCCTTTTATTCTGACGCTCGGGCTGATCTTCCTCGGCTTTAGCGGGCTGGGTATCAGCCTGTGGCCCAACATTATCCCGCCGCGCATCACCATCTGGGACGCCGCCGCGCCGCCGTCCAGCCAGCTGTTTATGCTGGTGGGCACCCTGCTGATCATCCCGTTGATTCTGGTCTACACCGCCTGGAGCTACTACGTGTTTCGCGGCAAGGTCACGGATACGGAGGGCTATCATTAAGCAAAGGTAAAGGCAAAACGGCAACCCAGGTTGCCGTTTTTAGTGTCTGCACCCTCTCCCTGTGGGAGAGGGCCGGGGTGAGGGCATCAGGCCGCACCCGCGCAGCCTCGCCGGGCGTTGCTGTTTACCTATTTCCGCCGGGTGATAAGTTTGCCGACCAGCAGCAGCCCGGCCAGCGCCGCAGTACCCAGCAGCACTTTGCCCGGCACGCCGGAGGTGATGGCCGTCGCCCGGGTTCGGGATTCACTGGAAAAACGCCCATGTACCTGATGCATGCCCCTGACCGGCCCGGAGAGGTAATCCTGGCGATCGCTGGCGTTCAGTTCATTGGTCATCTGCCCTTCCCACGCCTTTTTCACCATCAGGCGATCCAGCAGGTTAGGGAAGAGAAACTGCCCAATAATCGCCTGCAGGGTACTGCGCCCGACCCACAGCTCCCGTACCGGACGCCGGGTGACGCAGAAGATCGCCTCGGCGGCCACCTCCGGCTCGTAAACCGGCCCGACCGGGCGCATGGCAAAGGCGAATTTATTGCGCGCCCAGTCAAACTGCGGGGTATTCAGCCCCGGCATCTGCACCATCGACAGCTGGATGTTGATACGCTCGTGAATAAGTTCGGTGCGCACCGCGTCGGTAAAACCGCGGATCGCCGCCTTCGCCCCGCAGTAGGCGGACTGAAGCGGGATGGAGCGGTAGGCCAGCGCCGAGCCCACCTGAATAATCTGCCCGGCATCGCGCGGAGTCATCACGGCCAGTGCCGCCCGGGTACCGTTAACGTAGCCCAGATAGGTGACGTCCGTGACCCGGCGAAACTCGTCGTCGTTCAGGGTGCGAAACGGGGCCAGTACCCCGCACATGGCGTTATTGATCCATACGTCAATCGCCCCAAGCTGCTGCTCAAACTCATTCGCCGCTGCCATGATGGCCGACGCGTCAGCCACATCGGCATTCACCGCGTGGCACCTCACGCCATAACGCTCAATTTCGGCTTGCGCCGCCTCAAGGCTGGGATCATCGCGGGCGATGATCCCCACGTCATACCCTGCCCCGGCAAACCGCAGCGCCGTGGCCTTGCCCACGCCAGCCGTCGCCCCGGTGATCACCACAACGCTCATCGTCGCTCCTTAGTGCAGTTGCTTTTTCCAGTGCGGGATCTGCCGCAACAGTTCCGAAAGCGAATAACGCACCGCTTTCTCAATCACGTCTTCACATTCGCCGGTGAAGTGCTGCACGGCGGTAGTCACCTCACCGCGAAAACACCAGCCAAACCAGACGGTACCCGCGGGGGTACCGTCATCGCCCCCGTCCGGCCCGGCGTAACCGCTAATCGCGATGCTGATATCCGCATCGGCCAGCTTCAGCGCCCCCTCGGCCATTTCGCCTACCGTCTGGCTACTGACGGCGGTGTACTTTTCCAGGGTGGTATTGCTGACGCCCAGTACCTTGTGTTTGGCTTCGTTGTTAAAGGTAACCACGCCGGTACCAAAGAACGCGGCGGTATCCTCCTCGGCGCACAGCGCAGAGGCCAGGTTGCCTCCGGTGCAGGACTCCGCCGTGGTGAGCAGCCAGCCCAGATCGATCAGGACCGTTGATACCTGGCGGGTTAATTCCTTTGTTGTTTTGGCCTGGTTCCAGACATTTTCTTTCATGATGCACTCTCTTCGGGAATAATCGAAATATGACCATTACGTTCAAGTATGGCGTATTTAATTCCTTCCAGAGTGGTGATGCCATGATTTTGCCGGGCGGATATCAGGATATCGTCGCAGGAGACATCGACCTTTTTTAATTTTTCTTTTTGCAGTTCACCGTGAATAACAAGAATAACCGGGGAGCCGTCAATGGCCGATTCTGCACCGGAAATATATTTCTTCACCATGCCAAACAGCATATCGACCACCACCAGCGTAATAATGGTAAGCATGGCGCCGGTTACGGAAAAATCATCTCCCAACAGCGCCTGTTGCGTGGCCTCACTAATAATCAATAACAAAATCAGGTCAAAGCTGGTCATTTGCAGCAGCGCCCGCCTGCCGGCGATTTTAAATACCACCAGTAAAATCAGATAAATCGCCACCGCCCTGAGTATCATTTCCATGGTGTTGCCTTAGGGATAGATAAATTGCCAGAAAGAGAGGCCCGGCTGATTATTTACCGTAACAGTAGTATGCGTTTTACCGGGGCGATGCGGAGTAGTATAGAGCCAGACGGTAAAGTCCTTGCGCGGTTCCTGATAAACCAACACAATTTCCCCGCCCTCGCTGTACATTTCGTCGGGCTGCGGCCAGATATTATCGGTTTGCATCCGTTCCATATATTCTCCGCCGATACGCAGCGTCAGCGGCGTAGCGCCCTGTTCTGGCACGCGAATTTTCAACTCAACGGGGGTTTGCAGGCGTCCAAAACGCTCATACTCCACCTGCACATTACCCGGAGCGTTACTTTTTGTCGCTTCGCTAAAATAGCCGCCAGAAAAAAGCCCCAACAGCGCAGCGGCAATAATGAGTAATAACAGCATAAAACCGAAGCGGTGCGCATCGTATTCAAACTGCAGGGCAGCATGGCTTTGTTTGACGCCGGGTAATTCAGGAGGGTTTGCTTTTGCCATTTATCACCTCACCGTCTCGTTAATTAATATTATGCAGCCAGATGATTTTTATCGATAAATTTGATTAAGACTGTTCCTGTTTGCAAAATAAAAAATAGCAACCAGGCTTAATCTGTCAAGCAGGCTAAACCAAGGAGGCTGTATGAAATTATCCGTCGCACCCTTATTGTGTTGTCTTATAATTCCGGCCGCCTGGGCCGATGATAATGGTGGACTGAAGAAAGATACTGCTCCTCCACCGCCGCACGCGCTGGATGATGGTTATCGCGGGGCGGAAGATGCCCGAATCATGACCGTGGAGCAGGCCAAAGAGATGCACGACGGGGCCACAATCTCCCTGCGCGGTAATCTTATTGAAGGTTCCGGCGGCGATAAATTTAAATTCCGCGATAAAACCGGCACTATCGATACCATTATTCCGCAGGCCGTATTTGATGGCCGTACCGTCCAGCCCGATAATATGATCAGCATTAACGGCAGTCTGGATAAAAAATCCTCTCCGCCGGTGGTTCGTGTCGACCGCATTCAAAAATAGTCATAAATTTCACTTAAGTTTCTCGTGGATATTTCCCGATATCCATGAGAAACGCTCAGGCTATATTCTCCGCGCTTTAACCTACCAGATTTGAGGAGCCTTAAACTCGGATAATTCCGGGCTTTAGGATTAATCCCCCTTTTCTTCCCCTCGTAATACTTAAACAATTTTACACAAATTCACATTGTCTTCTTTTTGCTTACACAGCACGGATTCGCCGATGAAAGCCCGACACAAACTCGCCATAATAATAGCGACAGCCGCTGGTCTGCCTGTAATCTTCTCTGCCCAGGCGGCGCCGCCCGATAATCAATTTATTATTCAGCAGCAGCGCCAGAGAGCATTAGAGCAGCAATTAACCCCGCCGGTCCCGGACGTGCGTCTTTCTGAGCCCTCCTCCGGTTTCGGCAAAATCGCCTTTCCCACCGAATCCCCCTGCTTCTCGATTAACCGCGTGGAGCTGAGCGGTCAGGAGGCTCTGCCCCACTGGGTGCCGCTACAGCGCATCGCTAATCAGGCTCAGGGGCGCTGTCTGGGCGGCAAAGGGATTAACCTGCTGATGAGTACGATGCAAAACCGCATCGTGGACCACGGGTGGATCACCACCCGCGTGCTGGCCCCGTCGCAGGATCTGAAGAGCGGCACCCTGAAGCTGGCCATCGTGCCGGGCACCCTTCGCCACGTGAAGCTGACGAAAGAGAGCGACGACTATATCCAGCTTTACAGCGCCTTCCCGGCCCACGAAGGGGAGCTGCTGGATCTGCGCGATATTGAACAGGGGCTGGAAAACCTGCAGCGCCTGCCAACGGTTGAGGCCAGTATGGAGCTGCTGCCGGGTGAAAACCCGGGCGAGAGCGACGTAGTGATTACCCGCAAGCAGAGCAAAATGTGGCGTATCGGCCTGTCGCTGGACGATGCCGGCACCGAAACCACCGGGCGCTACCAGGGCGGCGTGACCCTGTCGCTGGATAACCCCTTCTCGCTCAGCGATCTGCTCTATGTCTCTGCCAGCCACGATCTGAACGACAAGGGCGGCAAAGGCAGCAAAAACGTCACCGCTCACTACTCGGTGCCGTTTGGCTACTGGATGCTGGGTGTCACCGGCAGCGACTATGACTACCACCAGACCGTCGCCGGGCTGAACGAGGATTATCGCTACAGCGGTAAGAGTAAAAACCTCGACGTTCAGCTCAGCCGGGTGCTGCACCGCAGCGGCTCGCAAAAAACCACCTTTACCTACGACGTGCTGGCCCGGGAGACGCGCAACTATATCGACGACACGGAAGTGGGCGTCCAGCGCCGTCAGACCGCCGCCTGGCGCATCGGGCTGGATCATCGCCACTACATCGGCCAGGCGACGCTGGATGCGGGCATCAGCTATCAGCGCGGCACCCGCTGGTTCGGTGCCCAACCTGCGCCGGAAGAGTACTGGGGCGATGCCACCGCGCTTGGCAAAATCACCCTGCTGAACGCCCAGCTCGACCTGCCCTTTGCCATCGGCACGCAAAACTTCCGCTACAACGTGCAGTACCTGCGCCAGGTAAGCAACACGCCGCTGACGCCGCAGGATCAGTTCGCCATTGGCAACCGCTGGACGGTGCGCGGCTTTGACGGCGAACGCACCCTGAGCGCCAGCCACGGCTGGTACGTGCGTAACGACGTGGCCTGGCGCACGCCGCTGCCGAATCAGGAGTTCTATCTGGGCGCCGACTATGGCGAAGTGGGCGGTTACAGTTCCGATCTCCAGGTAGGTAAACACCTGGCGGGCGGCGTGGCGGGCCTGCGCGGCAACGCCTTTAACACCGGCTACGACCTGTTCGCCGGGACGCCGTTCTCGAAGCCGGACGGCTTTGAAACCAGCGATCTGACGCTCGGCTTTAACCTCAACTGGAGCTGGTGATGCGCGTCGGCAATCTGGATATTAAAGCGCCGCTGATCCTCGGCGGCGAAGAGAGTGAGGCCGAGGTGCTGGGGGCCACCGTCTGGCTGTGGATGCACTCCCCGATGCACCGGGACGCGCCCCTGCACGCCCTGCCCACCCTGCTGCTGCCGATCGTCAAGCGCGGCCAGTACGTGCTGGCGAGCGAAAACGGGCGGCCCGTCTTTTTCATGAGCTGGGCCTGGCTGAACGAGGAGGCGGAAGCCCGCTACCTCACCCGTCCTGCTATCGAAATGAAAGAAGCGGACTGGGACTGCGGGGACAGGATCTGGTTCTGCGACTGGATCGCTCCGTTTGGCCACACCGCCGCGATGTACACCCTGATGCGCCGCGACATCTTCCCCGACCACGTCTGTCGCGCGCTCTATCACCGGGGCGCGGAGCGTGGCAAGCGCGTGATGCTGTTCCACGGCAGCCGCGTCAGCCGACACCACGCCAGAGCGTGGCAACAGAATCACCCGCTCGCTGTGAGCCTGCCGGAAGCGTTTAAAGGAATGAACCATGAATAAGAACCTGTACCAAATTGTCTTTAACAAAGCGCGCGGCATGCTGATGGTGGTGGCGGATATCGCCCGCTCCGGCCGCGCCGGTTCGTCCCGTTCTTCCGGCATCGGTCATACCCACAGCCAGCTTATCGGCAGGGTGAGCGCCTTAAGCTTTAGCCTGTGGCTGGCGATGGGGGCGGTACAGACGGCGCAGGCTAACATCGTGGCCGATGCCGGTGCGCCAAAAAACCAGCAGCCGACGGTTGTTAACAGCGCCAACGGCACGCCGCAGGTCAATATCCAGACCCCGTCCAGCGCCGGGGTGTCCCGTAACAACTACACCCGGTTCGACGTGGACCAGAAAGGAGCGATCCTTAACAACTCGCACAAAAACGTGCAGACCAGCCTGGGCGGCATGGTGGCGGGCAACCCCTGGCTGGCGAAAGGCGAAGCCAAAGTGATCCTCAACGAGGTCAGCTCCCGCGACCCGAGCAAGCTGAACGGCATGATCGAAGTCGCCGGTAAAAAAGCCCAGGTGGTGATCGCCAACCCGTCAGGCATTACCTGTAGCGGCTGCGGTTTTATCAACGCCAACCGCGCCACCCTCACCACCGGCCAGCCGCAGATGAAAGACGGCGCGCTGACCGGCTTTAACGTCGAGCGCGGCGAAGTGGTGGTCGAGGGCGCGGGGATGGACACCTCAGGCGCGGATTACACCGACATCATCGCCCGTTCGGTGAAGGTTAATGCCGGGCTGTGGGCTAAGGATCTGAAGGTCACTACCGGGCGCAACAGGGTGGATGCCGCCCACGAAACGGTCGAAAAAGGCAGCGACGATCCGGCCACCCGCCCGCAGCTGGCGGTGGACGTGGCCAGCCTCGGCGGCATGTACGCGGGCAAGATCCGCATGGTGGGCACCGAGCGCGGCGTCGGGGTACGTAACGCCGGGGCCATCGGCGCCCAGGCGGGCAGCGTGACGATCTCCGCTGACGGGCGCATCGAGAACAGCGGCACCCTGCGGGCCACAGAGAGCGCCAGCCTGCAAACCGCAGGGGAAGTGAACAACAGCGGCGTGATGACCGCCGCGAACAACGTCCGGGTGAGTGCGGGCAGCTTCACCGGCAGCCAGCAGAGCGTGCTCGCTGCCGGGGTGAAGAGTGACGGCACGTTCGCCGATGCGGGCGATCTGGAAATTAGCACCCGCGGCCAGCTGAGCGCGCACGGGCAAACTCTGGCCGGGGGCAATCTCAGCGCCCGCGGCCAGGGCGTGGACGTCAGCGGCAGCCAGACCCAGGGCAAACGCCTGCTGCTGGACGGCGGCGCGGGGGATGTGAACACCGCCAGCGCAAAGGTTAACGCCAGCGAACTGACTCTCCGTACCGGCAAAATGCTTAATAACAACGGCGGCACGCTGGGTGGGGAGACCATCAGCGTCAGCGCCCACGACCTCAGCAACCAGAAAGGCAATATCGTCCAGCGCGGCAGCAGTACCCTGACGGTAGCGCTGCCGGGCACCCTCAATAACCAGCAGGGGCAGATTGGCGCGGCAAACGGCGTGCAGCTCAAGGCTGACAACATCGACAACACCGCCGGGCAGATCGTGGCGGTGGCGGGCAACACCCGGCTGGACGCCGGGACGGTAAACAACCAGCAGGGACTGATCTCAGCGGGCGCGGGTGACGGCGAGATTGCCAGCCAGCAGGCGGTGAACAACGCCAGAGGCCGCATCGAGGCGGCCAAAACCCAGCGCATTACTGCCGGAAGCCTGAACAACCAGCAGGGGGTGATCGTCGCCGACGGCGCGACACTGGCCCTCAACGGCGGCGCGTTTGATAACCGCGACGGCGCCCTGCTCTCTCAGGGATCCCTTAGCCTTGAGAGCGGCGCGCTGAATAACCAGCGCGGCTTCCTGGCGAGCGACGGCGACTTTAGCCTCAACGCGGGCGTTATCGATAACACCGACGGTCAGATTGGCGCTAACCGGACGTTAACCGCCGGTTTCGACAGGCTCAGCAACAGCGGCGGCGCGCTGAAATCGGTCGGAGCCATGACACTCTCCGGCGATCTGCTGGATAACCGCCAGGGCACTACCTTCTCCGGCGACAGCCTGAATTTCAACGGCGGCACGCTGAACAACACTTCCGGGCAGCTGGCGGCGACAAAGAGCCTGTCGCTGGGCACCACGCAGCTCATCAACGAGAGCGGCGTGGTGCAGGGCGACGGCGTGAACGTCTCCACCAGCACGCTGGATAACCGCGCAGGCACCCTTAACAGCCTGGGGGCGCTAAACCTTTCGGCGGACAAAGTGAACAACCAGGCGGGCACCCTGGCGGCGAGCGGCGCGGCGGATATCGCGGCAACGAACCTTGATAACCGCAGCGGCGGGCGCATCATTGGCGAGGCCGATACCGCCCTGCACACCACCGATCTGCAAAACGGCGGCGGGCAGATCCAGTCGGTGGGGGATCTGCTCTTCGACAGCGCTAAAGGTGCGGTGAATAACGTCTCCGGGCTGATCCGCAGCGGCAAAAGCGTGACCCTGAATGCCCTGGAATTTGTTAACACCAGTACGCTCGGGGCAAACCAGGGGCTGGAGGGCCAGAGCCTGGCGCTGAACACCGGGAGTCTGGATAACCAGCGCGGCAGCATCCTGGCGAATAACACACTGGATATTGATAACGACGGCGTGCTGAACAACGGCGCGGGGGTGCTGGCCTCGGGCGATACCCTGGCTCTCAGCGGTAGCGCCCTGAATCTGCTGAACGCAGGCGGCACGCTCAAAGCGGGTAAAACGCTGAGCGTAGATGCGGCCTCGCTGGACGCCAGCGGTCAGCTGCTGTCGCTTGGGGATATGATCCTTCACAGCAACAGCGATGTGAACAACAGCGGCACCACGCTCGCCAACGGCAACCTGACCTTCACCACCGGGGGCGATCTCACCAACAGCGGCCAGCTGATGGCGGGCAGCGCGCTGGACGTGCAGAGCGCGAACCTGAATAACCTCGCCAGCGGCGAAATCAACGCCGGAAGCACCACCCTGACCACCACAGGCACCCTGCTGAACAGAGGCCTGATCGACGGGATCGCTACCCGCATCAACGCCGACACCCTGACCAACACCGGCACCGGGCGGATCTACGGCGATGCGGTGGGCATCAATGCAGCCACCTTTAACAACCTCGCCGAAAACGGCACCGCGGCGACCCTTGCCGGTCGCGAGCAGGTGAGCCTGGGCGTGCAGACCCTGAACAACGCCGACCACGGCCTGATCTACAGCGCGGGCAGCATGAGCATCGGCGGCGCACTGGATGATAACGGCGCCGTTACCGGCCGCGCCGGAACCCTTAATAACCACAGCTCGACCATCGAGTCCGCCGGGGATATGGCGATTGCCGCCGGGCAGATCAACAACATCAACGACCACTTCTCCACCGAAGTGGTGCGGGTGTCCGAGGAGCAGCTCACCGACTATCAGCACTCCGGCTCAACCAATCGCTGGAGTTCGACAGAGAAAGGCGTCTGGGTGGATGACAACTCCTCCGACGGGCTGCGTAACCTGAATACGCCAGAAGATAGCGGCGCCAATAACGACAACTTCAACCAGTATGACTACACCCGCACGGTTGACGAAACGCGCATCAAAGAGAGCGACCCGGCGAAGATCCTCGCCGGGGGCAACCTGCTGATGACCGGCGACAAGCTGTTTAACGACAAGAGCCAGGTGATCGCAGGCGGTACGCTGGCCATTGACCAGATGGGCAGCGTGCAGAACGAGGACGTGCCCGGCAAGCGTTACACCACCGATGAAGGCACCGTCACCCACTACTACCGTATTCGCCACAAGGGCGATGATGAGCAGGGGCGCGACCGCACGGCATACACTCCGCCCACCACCATTCAGACCATCTTCCTGAAGCCGGGCCAGCTGGTCAGCAACGGCAGCGTGGCGGGCAGCAGCATCAGCATCACCCCGCAGGTTTTGCCGGGCACCGAGGTGACCATTGGTCAGGCTGCCGGGGTGAAACCCGCGCCGCAGCAGACCGTCTCCCCGGGCGAGCCGGTGACTCCGCCTGCCGGACAGCAGTTTGAAGTAACCCCGGCCGAGGGTGCGATCCGCATTATCGGCCCCAACACCACCCTGCCAGACAACAGCCTGTTCAAGGTGAACCCGTCGGCGGAGGTGCCGTACCTGGTGGAGACCGACCCGCGCTTTACCAACGAGCGCCAGTGGCTCGGCAGCGACTATATGCAGAACGCCTTTACCGCCGATGGCGACAACACGCTGAAACGGCTGGGGGATGGCTACTACGAGCAGCGCCTGATCCGCGAGCAGGTGATTGGCATCACCGGCCAGCGCTATCTGGACGGCTACAGCAACGACGAAGAGCAGTACAAGGCGCTGATGGATCGCGGCATCACCTTCGGCAAGCAGTACGACCTGAAGATTGGCGTGGCGCTGACGCCTGCGCAGATGGCGCTGCTGACCGGGGATATCGTCTGGCTGGTCAACACCCGGGTGACGATGCCGGACGGCTCCACCGGGAACGTGCTGGTGCCGCAGGTCTACGCCAAAGTGAAACCGGGGGATATCGACGGCTCCGGGGCGCTGATTGCCGGGAACAACGTCTCCATCAAGCTCAACGGCGACCTGTTTAACCGCGGGACGATAGCCGGGCGCAAGGTATTGCAGCTGGATGGTGACAACATCACCAACCAGACCGGGACGATTCAGGGGGCCGACGTCAACCTGAACGCCCGCACCGATATCAACAACCTCGGTGGTGCCATCGTGGGCGACAGCAGCGTGCTGGCGAGCGCCGGACGCGACATCAATCTCACCAGCACCACCCTCAGTGCCGACAGCGTGAACGGTGAGAACCGCTTCGCCCGCACCACCATCGACAGCGTCTCCGGCATTTACGTGCAGGGTGACGACGGCAGGCTGGCATTGCAGTCCGGGCGGGATATCACCCTCACCGGGGCGCAGGTGATTGCCGGCGGCGAGAACGGCAACGCGCAGCTGGTAGCCGGGCGGGATATGTCCCTCAACGATCTCCAGACCGCCAGCCGCGATAGCCTGGTGTGGGATGGCGACAACAGCCTGAAACAGGGCCAGACCAACAGCGTGGGCAGCGAGGTGACCGGCAAAGGCGACGTGACCCTGGCAGCCGGGAATGATCTCAACGCCCGCGCCGCCGCCCTCTCTGCCGGGCAGGCGCTGAACGTCAGCGCCGGGAACAACCTGACCCTGACGGCAGGGGAAAATACCCAGGATCTGGACGAACGGCACAAAGTGGTGGGCGGTAACGGCTGGCTGTCGAAAACGACTACCACCACCCATGACCAGATCGCCCGTCAGACGGTGCAGAGCAGCGAGCTGAACGGCGACACCGTTAACCTCACCGCCGGAAACGATCTCACCGTGCGCGGCAGCAACGTGGCGGGCACCGGGGATGTCGCCCTGCTGGCGGGCAACAACCTGAGCGTGGAGACCCAGGCCGAACGCAATAACGAGCTGCACCAGAAGCAGGAGAAAAAATCGGGGCTGATGAGCTCGGGCGGGATCGGCTTTAGCGTCGGCACCCGGAGCATCAAAACCACCGATACCGGGGCGGACGCGACCCAGGCGGGCAGCACCGTGGGCAGCGTCAACGGCGACCTGACCCTGCGGGCGGGAGATCGTCTGACGGTAAGCGGCTCGGATCTGGTGGCCGGTCAGGACATGATGCTCACGGGTAAAAACGTCGACATCACGGCGGTAAACAACCGCAGCCAGCAAACCCACGAGGTGGAGCAGAAAACCTCCGGGCTGACCCTGGCGCTCTCCGGCACCGTCGGCAGCGCGCTGAACAGCGCCGTCGAGGCCTCGCAGCAGGCGAAATCCTCCGGTAGCGGTCGCCTGCAGGCGTTGCAGGGGGTGAAGGCGGCGCTCTCCGGCGTGCAGGCCGCCCAGGCCGCGCGGATGGACCAGGCGCTCGGGGCAGACAAATCAAACACCAACACCGTGGGTATCAGCCTCTCCTACGGCAGCCAGTCGTCGAAATCCACCCAGTACAGCGAGCAGAACACCGCTCAGGGCAGCACCCTTAACGCCGGGCGCGATCTCAGCGTTGTCGCCACCGGCAGCGGCGCGCGCGGCGCCGACGGGGACCTGACCGTGGACGGCAGCCAGCTGAAAGCGGGCAACGATCTGACCCTCGCCGCCAACCGCGATCTCTATCTGCGCTCGGCGCAAAACACCCAGCTGCTGGACGGCAAAAACGAGAGCAAGGGCGGCAGCGTCGGGGTGGGCATCGGATACGGCTCCGGTGGCTTTGGTCTGAACATCTCCGCCAGCGTCAACCGCGGCAAGGGCAACGAGAGCGGCACCGGCACCACCCACAGCGAAACCACCCTGGACGCGGGCCGCCAGGTGAATCTCCTGACCGGACGTGACGCCACCCTGACCGGGGCGCAGGTGAGCGGCGAAACGGTGAGAGCGAACATTGGCCGCAACCTGACCCTCACCTCCGGGCAGGACAGCGATCGCTACGACTCGAAACAGCAGAACGCCAGCGCGGGCGGGAGCTTCAGCATCGGCTCCATGACCGGCTCGGCCAGCGTCAACCTCAGCCGCGACAAGATGCACAGCAACTACGACTCGGTGGTGGAGCAGACCGGGATCTTCGCGGGCAAAGGTGGCTACGACGTCACCGTGGGCGAGCATACCCAGCTCAACGGGGCGGTGATTGGCTCGACGGCTACCGCCGATAAAAACCGTCTCGATACCGGCACCATTGGCTTCAGCGATATTGAAAACCGCGCCGACTTCGAGGTGGAACACCAGAGCGTAGGCATGAGCACCGGGGGCAGCATCGGCAGCCAGTTTGCCGGGAATATGGCCAACGGCCTGCTGGTGGGCGCCAACCGCGACGGGCATGACAGCAGCACCACGCGCGCCGCGGTATCGGACGGTACCCTGATTGTCCGCGATCGGGATCGTCAGGTTCAGGATGTGAACCAGCTCAGCCGCGACGTGGAGCACGCCAACCAGACCCTCTCCCCTATCTTCGACAAAGAGAAAGAGCAGGAGCGGCTCCAGCAGGCGCAGCTGATCGGCGAGATTGGTAATCAGGTGGCGGATATTGCCCGCACCGAGGGGAGCATCCGCGCCACCAACGCGGCGAAAGAGAAGCTGAAAAACGTCAACGCGCAGGATCTGCAGGAGGCGAAAGCGGCGTGGGAAAAAGCCAACCCGGGCAAGACCGCGACCCTGGAAGACATTAACGGTCAGATCTACCAGACGGCGTACAACGATGCGATGAATGCCTCCGGCTTTGGCACCGGCGGGGAGTATCAGCGGGCGATTCAGGCGGCGACGGCAGCGGTTCAGGGGCTGGCCGGGAGCGATCTCAGCGCGGCCCTTGCGGGCGGTGCCGCGCCGTACCTGGCGGATGTCATTGGTCACCGCAGCGGGTTGAGCAACGAGGGCAAAGTCGCCGCCCACGCGGTGGTCAACGCCGCGCTGGCCGCCGCCCAGGGGCAAAACGCGCTGGCGGGCGCCGCCGGTGCCGCCACGGGCGAGCTGGTGGGGATGATTGCCAAAGAGATGTACGATAAATCTGCCGATGAGCTGGATGAAACGCAGAAGCAGACGGTCTCTGCGCTGGCGACGCTGGCGGCGGGCTTATCCGGTGGGCTGGTGGGCGACAGCTCTGCGTCTGCTGTGGCGGGGGCACAGGCGGGTAAGACGACGGTTGAGAATAACTCCCTTGGCGACATCGCCGCGGCACTGGCGCAGGGTAAAACCACCGAGCAAGTGGCCGAAGAGCAGGTGAAGGCCGAAAATGAACGCTATAAGCGCGAAAACTGTGCCGGGATGAGCGCCGAAGCCTGCTCGGTTAAAATGTACACCGAGCGTCGGGAAGCGCTGGAAGACGCAGCTTTATTTGGGGTCGATTTTGTCCCCATCATCGGCGATATCAAAGGGTTTGCGGAAGCGGAATCAGCAGTGGATTATCTGGCCGCTGTCATCGCGATTTTCCCGGGGGTGGGAGACGGAGCAGGGAAAGCACTTAAAGCAGCAGAGAAGGCACTGGCACAAGGCGATCTCGATACTGCGTCTAAACTGATTGTAAAAGCTGGAAATGATGTTAGTTCTGCTAAATACTTTGGCCAGGAGAGAAAATTCTGGACCGCAGATCCTGTTGTATTCAAAGGAAATAAAGTCTATCAGCGTAATGATTTGTTTGACCCTGGTTATATTGATCCTAAGTCAGGGAAAACAAATCTTGAGTTGATGCAGGGAGGACGTGCTCCCATTGGCACAGATGGGAAACCCGTAAACCTGCACCATATGCTGCAAAGTCAGGATGGGCCTATTGCGGAAGTGACGCAAAGCTTCCACAAGGATAACCATAGTACTATTCACATTAACGATAACAGCATACCTTCTGGTATAAATCGTGCACAATTCAACAGATGGCGCGCTGATTACTGGAAGCAGCGAGCTAACGATTTCAAATAGGTGACAGTATGACTAACAGCCTGAATAATGTTATTGAAGAGTTAAAGGTAGTATCCGGGAACGAGAGAACCAATATCCCTTTGCCGGATGACGATCTTATTTCTAAATATGAAGAAGAGACAGGCTTTTCTTTTTCACCTGACTACAAGAAACTGCTTAAGGAAGTTGGCAATATCTATTACGGAACAATCGAACTGTTGTCGGTCACAGAAGACAAAAAATTCTATGGCGAGTTATTAACGGCTATAAATGAGGCAAAGGAAGTTGGCGTACCTGAATCGTGGTTACCCATATGTGAAGATAACGGCAGTTATTATTGTTTAGATCAACAAGGTCGTGTCCGATACTGGACTGGCGATGGGGATAGTGAAGATCAGTGGCCTGATTTAGCCGCCTGGGTGAAAGATGTCTGGATCGATGGCAATTAAGGTAATTACTTTACCTGAAATTCCCTGGCGCCATAAAAGATGATTTTTGGAGCATCTGTGAAGCAGTGCTCCAAAAACGCCGGGGTACTGTACAGAAACGAAAATGTTTTGATGAGTGAAAACGATGATCTCCATCAGCTCAGACGAGACCTGTTTAACCTTCTTTCCTGACCCCCTGCTCTCGCAGGGGTTTTTTTAGATTTTTGTTCACGACAGGAGGAATGATGCGTGAATCCCAGGATATTTATAATGATATTGGTGCGGTATTGCTTTCGATCGCGCCTGAGGATGCGGTAGAAATCATTCTGAACGCAAAGTTAGAATCTGAAAGCGACTGCGGTGAGTTTACTTATGACTATGTCGATAAACAGGGAAACCAGCATTGGGTTACTGAAACAGCGGATGCCAGTGCAAGACTTTTAGATCTTTTGGTCGAACTGAGGAATTTTTTCGTTGATAACGTTCAATCACTCGAAAAGCCGTTCTGGCAGGGCTGTGAGGTAACGGTAAACGTTGAAACACTCAGGATTAACATTGACTTTAAATATGAGAACTAAAAATGTCTATATTTTTGGAAAAGCTCTTATTCGTTTGCAGCGGTAATATTTCCTCGGGAAAGGGGCAAAAAACCACCTTCAGCTTTTCATGATTATCCTCTGATTGAGGATTTAATTAATTTATTAAATAAACGAAACGGATTTTATGGTTTCGAGTCAGCTCTACATGTTTTCCCTGTTGAGACAGACGGGGAAGAGATCGGCCTCATCGACTGGAATGATAATAGCTTATGGATTGATTGTTACGATGATCTTGCTCGTAACGCCCTCTTCTTCGCTGAAGATGTTTTTGGCGGTCAATTTTGTATAAAAGAAGATGGAATATACACTTTCGATCCTGAGACGGGCTCTTTTGATTACCTTGCACCAGATATCAATGAATGGTGTAAACAAATTCTTGAAGACTATGGGGTCTTAACAGGCTTCCCACTGGCAAACGCATGGCAGAAGAAGTATGGTTCAATACCTGCGGGCTATCGCCTGGCCCCCAAAATTCCGTTTGTTGTGGGTGGCAAATATGAGCAAGATAATCTTTACTTAGAAAAATCGACAGTAGCAATGAAAGCAAGAGCCAATATTGCATTGCAAATAAGAGATGTTCCTGATGGTAGCAACATCCAGTTAACGTTAAAATAGTGTGCAATGAGGTTCACTAATATGTTAGCCAATATTAATGAAATACAAAAACAAGTTGATGAAATCATTTTACGAGCAGGTTTTCCAAAACATTCAGTGAATCTTTGTTCTGCTCCCGTTGGCGGTGGCACTCCCTATATTTCATTCGAAAACAATACATATAATTATATTTATTCAGAAAGAGGTTATGAGCTTTCGCGAAAAGTTACTCACTCTTTGAATACGCTGCTTTACTGGATTATGTCCGAATTTGCCTGTCAGATTGCCTACCAGTATGAGTTAGCGCATCGGATTAAAGGCAAGGATGGACGACGCATCGCTTTTCCAAAATTTATTGAAATAATGGCAAATATGAACCCAGCATGGGAGTCGGAAGCACGAAATGAAATTCAAAATATTCTGGCTGAAGCGCCCTATGACGATAGTCTTTATACATAATTGAAGGCAACATCATTGCAGCACTGACGCGGAAAATGCCTGCTCATTTTGACAAGGTAATGGCTATCAATCACAGGGAGTCGCAAATGAAAATATTCCCCATCCTTTTCTGTTTCATGCTCAGCGGCTGTGTTGTCGGCAATATGGACTCAACCGACTATCAATATGTCCGCTATGCGCAAACGTTTCAGAAGCCGGGTGCAGGCGGTTACACCGATAATGAACAGCGTAAAAAAGATCTCTACAGCTGTGGCGTACCCAAAAACGCCAATCTTGACGATGGCAGCTGGAACGGCGGCAGCTCTCGCCCGGAGGAAACGCTTCAGGAGGTGGTGGCAAGAAACGATAAAATCTCAGGCTGCATGAAAAGTAAAGGCTACAAGGTTTACGGCTACGATGCGTGCGGCCCGCTTAAAGCGCCGACCGGCCTTTGTCCTAATTAATACGATTTGCCACCTCAGGATGAAACTATGCGCCACTCCCAGGATATTTATAATGACATTGGATCCCTCTTAGTCTCCGCCGCACCCGATAATGCCGCAAAAATTATCATGCGTGCAGAGTTGTCGCCTGAAGGTGACCACTGCAAAAGTGAATTTGACTACGTGGATAGCCTGTCAGGTGAAACAAACTGGTTTTCAGCTGGTGCGCAAGCCAGTGCGGGTTTGATGGATCTTCTGGTTGAGCTGAGGACATTTTTTGTCAATAACATCTCCTCACAACAGCCTTCGTTCTGGCATGCCTGCGAAATAACGGTCGATGTTGAAACGCTCAGAATTACAATTGATTTTAAGTATGCTGATTAACAGATAATAATCTCGCACTAAATAAAACTTCAGGACAAATAAATGATCGACTTAGACGATCTGCATAATAAAATTGCTCAATTACTGGTTGATGCCGGTCCTGCTGAGGCGAAGAAAATCATTGCTCGCGCAAAATTAGCCCTCGATGGCGAGTCATGCGAGTATGAATATGACTATATTGATCAACAGGATAACCAGGACTGGTTTGTTCCGGATAAGCTCGCCAGTTACCATTTACGTCTTCTGTTAGTTAACCTGAGGGACTATTATATTCAGAATGATATGACCAATGGTAAAGCACCCTGGACAGGTTGCGATATCACCGTTGAAATACCCGCAGAGAAAATAAGCATCAGCCTTAAATATGATGAGTAAGCATCACGCCCTACCAATATAGGGGAGGCAAATTCCAGGACTATTCCGGCCTTTAAGATTATTCCCTATTTCATCCCCCACCAAAAAAACCAACAATTTTATCGCCTTAATTTGCAGTGGAATATCTCCAGCCTGATGGTTGGGGATATATGGCATTACACATAAAAAATGACAACAAGGATTACGGAAAATGAAAAAAATGACTCTGGCGGTATGCGTTGCGGCGAGTCTGGCAAGCGGCGCTGCTCTGGCGGATAATCACACCGTTTCTGTGGGTTATGCGCAGAGTAATGTTGAAGACTTCAAAAATATCCGCGGCGTGAACGTTCAGTATCGCTACGAGTGGGATTCTCCGGTAAGCCTGGTGGGCTCATTCACCTATATGAGCGGCGATCAGGACGAGCATTATTATCTCGCGTCCGACTCCATTAAAAATCACATCGAAGTGAAATATTACTCCCTGATGGCAGGCCCGGCGTATCGCCTGAATGATTTCGTTTCCCTGTATGCGCTGGGCGGCGTGGCACGCGTGAAAGCAGACGGCCACACCACCTGGGTGAACGGCGGCGACAACTATACCCAGCGCGACGGCATCGATGAGAAATCCACCTCTTTCGCCTACGGCGCGGGCGTGCAGTTTAACCCAACGCCTGAGCTGGCGATCCACGTCGGTTACGAAGGCACCACGGCTGATCTGGGCGACGACTACGGCATCGACGGCTGGAATGTGGGCGTCGGTTATCGCTTCTGACCCTCACCCCGACCCTCTCCCTGAAAGGGAGAGGGGAAAGACGGTGCCTGTTGCATGATATGTGCAATAAATTGAGTGAGTTTCGGCAACGGACGTAGATCCTGACGCCATAACAGATGCACCGGTCGGGGTTGTGGTGTGCAACCTTCTAAAACGCGTATAAGCCGTCCATTCGCCAGCTCGTCCGCCACCAGCACCTCCGGCTGCAACAGCAATCCCGCGCCGGCAATCGCCGCCATCCGCAGTCCATACCCGTCGTTACAGCGCAGGATCGCATCGCGCTTCCAGCGCACCTCCCCCTCCATGCCCGGCAGCCGCCACTCGTTGCGCGCGGTCCAGACGGTGTGGGAGAGACAGAGGTGATCCACCAGATCGTCCGGCGTTTGCGGCGTGCCGTGGCGGGCTAAGTAGTCGGGCGCGGCGCAGATCACCATCCGGTACGGGCAGAGATATTTCGCCACCAGATCCTCGGTGTGGATGTCGCCAATGCGGATCGCCAGATCTACCCCCTCCTCCACCAGATCCACCCTCCGGTTGGTGAGATCCAGCTCGACGCGCACCTCCGGGAAACGCTGCAAAAAGGTGGCGGTCAGCGGGGCAATCACGCACCCGCCGAACGAGGTGGGCGCAGTCACCCGCAGCGTGCCCGCGGGCGCGGTACGCAGACGCTCCACCGAACGTTCAGCGATGGCGACCTGCTCAATGACCCGCTTTGCCTCTTCGAACCAGACCCGCCCGGCGTCGGTCAGGCTCTGGCGGCGGGTATTGCGCTCCAGCAGCCGCGTGCCAAGCTGCGCCTCCAGCCAGGCGATATACTTTCCAACCATCACCGCCGACATCGAAAGCCTGGCGGCGGCACCGGTAAAGCTGCCGCTCTCCACCACCGCGATAAAGGTCTCCATGCCGCGAAGCTTATCCATATTGCAAACCTCTGGTTAATAATGATCTAACTTTAGCCCAGTTTATCCGCTCTGCGGTTTGTTAAACAATCAAGGCTCACAACACAGAGGAGTCGGCTATGAAAATCGTCATTATTGGTGCCAGCGGTACGGTCGGTCAGGCCGTTACAGAGGAGCTGAGTCGTCGTCATGAAGTCATTCGCGTGGGTCGTACAAAAGGCGATCGTCAGGTAGATATCACCTCCCAGGCCAGCGTGCAGGCGTTGTTTGAGAAGATCGGCCCGGTGGACGCAATTGTCTCTGCCAGCGGCGGGCTGCACTTTGGTCCTCTGTCGACCATGACCGACAGCGAGTTTAACCAGGGATTGCAGGACAAATTACTGGGCCAGGTGCGGCTGGCGCTCACCGGGCAGCACTATCTGAATGAAGGCGGGTCGATCACTTTGATAAGCGGCATTGTTGCCCACGAGCCCATCGCCCAGGGGGTGAATGCCACCACGGTAAACGTCGCGCTGGAAGGCTTTGTCCGCGCCGCCGCCTGCGAACTGCCGCGCGGGATCCGCATCAACCTGATTAGCCCGACGGTGCTCACCGAATCCGCTGAAGCCTACGACGGCTTCTTCCCGGGCTTTGAAAGCGTGCCCGCAGCCAGCGTGGCGCAGGCCTATCGCCGCAGCGTGGAAGGGGTGCAGAGCGGGCGGGTGTATAAGGTGGGTTACTGAGCCTTACGGGCTGAAATCAGCACCAGCATCGGACGTTCAGCCTCTTCGGCCAGCGCAGGCCAGGCATCAATCTGCGCCTGTGTTGGCCCCCATTCATTGACCTCATCAAGCGTGAGTCCGGCCTTAATCAGCGTGGTAATCGTCGTGCCCAGCGTGCGGTGGTACTTGATCACCCCGTCTGCCAGCCAGTTGCTGACGCGCTGCCCCTCGTTCTGATACTGATTTACGCCCCAGAACCGCTCGCCGTTCTCGCCGCTCAGCCAGCCCTGGCGCGAGGCGCAGGTGTAGATGGGGTGTTCCATGGAAAAGACCAGACTGCCGCCGGGGTTCAGCGCGCGCTGGATTTTGTTAAACAGGGTGTCCAGCTCCGGCAGATAGTGCAGCGCCAGGGAACTGTAAACCAGATCGACGCTGCTCTCTGTGAGCGCCAGAGATTCCAGGTCGCTGCGTTGGTAGTGAATATGTTCGTCGTCCGTGAGTTCAGCCGCGCGGGCGAGCATCTTTTCGGAGATATCAACCCCGGTGACGTCAGTCGCGCCCAACTCACGCGCCACGCGGCAAAACCAGCCGTAGCCGCAGCCGAGATCGATAACTGTTTTACCGGTTAAGTCCGGCAACATGCCCTTAAGAGCAGGCCATTCCGGTGCGCCGTCCAGCCCCTGGATGGAACGCGGAAGCTGGGCGTAGCCTTCGAAAAACGCCGGGTTGTCGTAGATGTTTTGTGCCATGGCAGATCCCTCTTTGAGAATGTGGTCCATAGTATACCCCTCACCCTAACCCTCTCCCCAATGGGGAGAGGGAACTTACACCCTCTCCCCTGTGGGGAAAGGGCTGGG
This sequence comes from Leclercia adecarboxylata, assembly GCF_035787115.1. Taxonomy (GTDB): domain Bacteria; phylum Pseudomonadota; class Gammaproteobacteria; order Enterobacterales; family Enterobacteriaceae; genus Enterobacter; species Enterobacter adecarboxylatus_E. Next base: position 139,173 of record NZ_JALKTL010000004.1, read on the forward strand.
GTAAGGGGACGTCTCAACCCACCGTACCCCACACCAGATTGCCGTTATGGAAGGTCGCGGTACGCGGAGAGATGCGCGCCACCGCCTCGGCGGAACAGGAGGCGTCGACCAGCACAAAGCTGGCGGCATCCTGCGCCTTTGGCCATACGCGCTCGCCTTTGTCGTTCAGCGGCAGCACGTCACCGGTGGCGATGCCCAGCGCGCGGGAAAGCGTCTGCTCGTTCGGGCGGATATAGAGCTGGGCGTACAGATTGGCTTTTTCCAGCATGTCGCCGAGGCCATACGGCGACCAGTGGTCGATCACACTGTCGGTGCCGGTCATCACATACACGCCTTTGTCGCGCAGCTGTTTGAGCGGCATATGCAGGGTGCCAATCGGCACCGTGGAGGCGATGGTCACCTGCTGTGCCGCCATGCGGGTGGCAATCTCATCCACCTGCTGCTCGTTCATCGTTGCCAGGGCAAAGGCGTGGCTGATGGTCAGCTTGCCCTTCAGCTCGGGGGTTTTTTCCACGGTTTGCACCATGTAGTTCACCGCCGCCACGCCCGCCGGGCTGGTTTCGTGCAGATGGATATCCACCCCTTTGTCGTAATCCAGCGCAATCTGGAACATCAGATCGAGGGATTTTTCCATCGCGCCGTCGACGCTGGTGGGGTCCAGCCCGCCCACGTAGTGCGCCCCCGCCTGCATGGCCTCGCGCATCAGCTTTTCAGCGTTGGACAACAGCAGCCCGTGCTGCGGGAAGGCCACGATTTCACACGCAAAGCCGGGCTGACGTCGGGCTAATACCGCCTGTAAATTTTCCAGATTCTTCAGCCCGGAAACCGGTTCGATATTGCAGTGGCTGCGGGCGATGGTGGAACCTTTCGACTGAATTAGATCGATCAGCTTCTCTGCGCGCTCCTGGGTGTAGGGCTGTAGCTCCGGGAGCAGCTTTTGCTCCAGGCGGATCATGTCCTGAATGGTGGTACCCGCCGGGCGGTTGAGCGAGCGCCACGGGCCGCCGTAGAAGGTCTTATCCAGATGGATGTGCATGTCGCGCATCGCCGGTAACAGCAGTTTGCCGCCGCCATCGTAGTGCGGCAGGGTGGCGTCGGCGTGGCTTTTGTTGTCGAGCAGCGCGGCGATTTTGCCGTCCTTGATCTCCAGCGTTTTCAGCTCGGTGCGAGTGCTCGTCGCCACGTCGCCGTCGACGTTAAACCCGGCCTCCAGCAGCACGTTGTCCAGATAGTAGTGTGTCGCGGTGATGTTCATCGGTTTGCCCGTCTCGCAGGTCGGTTTTGCTGTGTCAGCAGCATACGCGACGGAGCCGGTGGTGCCAAACAGGGCGCAGGCGGTAGCGATTTTGCCGCTCTGGCTGAGAAACTCCCGGCGGCTTTTATTTTCACTCATTGTCTCTTCCTTTTACTAAAGTATTCGTACCCGACGGGTTTAAGCCACAATATGGGTGCCGGTTTCACCACGCAGCGCTGCGGGCAGGCAGTCCGGCGAGGTGATGATCACCCGCTTGCCGCCGTGGCGCAGGAATTCCAGGCTGGCATCAATTTTTGGCAGCATGCTGCCCGCCGGGAAGTGCCCCTCCTCCCTGTAACGCAGCATCTGCGCCACGCTGACGCTCTCCAGCGCCTGCTGGTTGGGTTTGCCGAAGTTGATGCATACCTTCTCCACTCCGGTGGTGATCACCAGCACGTCGGCGCGGATCTCCCGGGCCAGCAGCGCGGTGGAGAGATCTTTGTCGATCACCGCATCCACGCTCTGGTAGTCGCCCTGTTCGGTACGCACTACCGGAATACCGCCACCGCCCGCGCCAATCACCACAAAGCCTTGTTGCGTCAGGGCCTTGATGGCGTCGGCTTCGACAATGCGTACCGGCTGCGGCGAGGCCACTACCCGGCGGTATCCCCGGCCGGAATCCTCAACAAAATGCCAGTCCGGGTGCGCCTGTTGCAGTTCGTCGCGCTGGGCTTCACTGAAAAACGCGCCGATCGGCTTGGTCGGATGGGTAAAGCCGGGATCGTTTTTATCCACCTCGACCTGGGTGACCACCGTCACCGCTTTCTGCTCGCCGCGGGCGGCCAGGCGGTTGTTGAGCGCCTGCTGGATCAGATAGCCGATGCCGCCCTGGGTGTCCGCCACGCAGTTCGCCAGCGGGGTGAGCGGCAGCCCTTCCCGCTCGTGGGCGATCTCCGCCCGGCGCAGATCCAGCCCCACCTGGGGACCGTTGCCGTGGGTGAGCACAATGTCATAGTCCGATGCCAGCATCTCCAGTACGGACTCTGCCACCGCCTTTACCGCCTGCGCCTGATGTTCAACCGACTGGCTGGCGTTATCTTTGATAATGCTGTTGCCGCCGATGGCAACGACCATGAGCTCTTTCATGTTGTTTCCTTAAACTGTGCGGTCTGGGCCCCTCACCCTAACCCTCTCCCCATAGGGGAGAGGGTACGATTACACCCTAACCCTCTCCCCATAGGGGAGAGGGTACGATTACACCCTCTCCCCTATGGGGAGAGGGCTGGGGTGAGGGGTAATGTTTTAGGATTCAGAAACCGGTGCCGCAGCGCTCGCAACTTCCCGGCTGTCGAGAAAATGCTTCACCACAAACATGCCGCTCATCATCAGGTAGGCCAGCACGAAGGTCAGCGAGCTGCCTTCCGCAAAGCCCACCACCGGGGCATGGATCACCCCGAACAGCGCCAGCAGCGCACCGACGGCAGCGGCAACGGCGCCGCGCAGGGGTTTATTGATAATGGCGAAGATGGCGATACAGCCCCACAGCATACTGGCGAGCGGCGCGCCGTTACCCAGATGCATCAGCCCTTCGTAGTAAATGCCTTTGCTGTGCAGCACGTCGGTGCCGATCTTCGCCGCACTGGTCCCCGCAGCCCCCATCACGCTGTTCATCATGGTTAGCGCCCAGTTGGCGATCCACGGGAACAGACAGATAAAGATGACGGGCACCTCCACTTTGGGCGTCTCCCTCACCACCTGGTTGGCGGTGACCACGCCGATAAACACCAGAATCGGCACGATGGCGGTCATCGGGATGATGGCGAGCATAAAGGCCCCCAGCCCGAACAGCGGCACGATGAACATGGTCACGCCAGAGGCCAGCGTATAGCCGATGCTCGCCCCCATCGCTTTCCAGCCCGCGTGGCCGACGTAGACCGTCACCGGGAAGGGGTTCCCCATCAGGCAACCGAGCATGGAGGAGAGACCATTCGCCAGCATTACCTTGCGGGTCGGGTACTCATCCCCCGCCGCGTGGGCGCTTTCGATGTTCTCCAGATCAAAGATGTAGTTCGCCAGCCCCAGCGGCACGGCAGAGGCCAGGTACGGCAGCGCGTGCGGCAGGCCCTGCATAAAGCTGTCGATATGCACTTCCGGCGGGTTAAAGCCGAAGGAGGACATCGAGGCCTTGATCGCTTCCGGGCTTTGCAGGCCGGAGATCCATGCCAGCGCGGTACCGGCGATCAGCAGCAGCAGGCCGGTGGGGATGCGGGCAAAGATCGGCTTTTTGCCAAACCAGTTAATGAAGATAAGCAGCAGCACGATAAAGGAGACCGTCGGCGCTTCGAACGCCTGCAGCATTGGGTTCATCGCCAGCAACAGCAGGCCCAGCCCGGAGAGGCACGACAGCAGCACGGTACGCGGGATCATCTTGCGGATGGTCTCGCCGAGGAACGAACCGCCTGCGAGGATCATCGCCTCGACAAAGCACCACACCAGACCAATCTGGATGGCGAAGTCGGCGTCGCCGGTTTGCTGATAGACCGGCATCAGCACCAGAAAAGTGACGGTGAAGATCGAGGGCGCACTCGGCCCCGACGGCAGCGCGGTGACGTCGTTACGCCCGGTCTGGCGCGCCATCTGCAGGCCAAACCACGCATAGCAGACGCTCGCCACCAGTACCGCCAGCCCGAAGGCTGGCGCAATACGTCCATAAACAATCTCTTTCGGGATGCCGACGACAAAAATGAGCAGCCCCATCATGGTCAGCAGGTTCGTCAGGTTGTTGGTCATCAACCCGAAATACGCCGCCCAGTCACCTCTTTTCCACTCCAGTTTCATGCTTTTCATGGATGCTTACCTTATAAGAAGTAGCGATCGCGGAAGGTCAACAGCGCCTTTTCAAAACAGCTAAACGGCGGGTGAACGATGCCCGCCCCAATCATGCCGATGCCCGCGTCTTTATGGGCAATGGCGGTGTTGATCACCGGCAGAATGCCGCTGCCCGCGACTTTCGTGATGTCGATGGCGGTGGGAATGCCCATAAACGAGAGCAGCGGAATGGTGACGTTCGGGTTCTCGCCGAGGGTGATCTCCCGCATCTGGCGCGAGAAGTCGATGGCTTCCTCCACCGTGCCGCCCACCAGGGCGACAATCGCCGGGGCCGTCGCCATGGCGAAACCGCCAATGCCGTAGGTTTCGGTGATGGCACTGTCGCCGATATCCAGCCCGGAATCTTCCGGTTTGTAGCCCGCGAACATCGGGCCAATCACCTGCTGGGCCGGGCCGGTAAACCACTGCCCCGGCAGGCCGGAGACCCGCAGGCCAAACTCGTAGCCGTTACGGGCCATGGTGGTGACCACGGTGCTGTACTCGATGCCGTGGGCGGCATCCAGCGCGGCTTTGCACATCGCCATCCACGTCGGGCCGGAGAAGTAGTCGCTGCTGGCGACAAACTCAAACACTTCTCGCTGCTGCTCCACCGGGTAGCCCGCCTGGATAAGCCCAGGCGTCAGGGCCTGAATCAACAGCGTGGTGCCCGCGTTGTTGCGGTTGTGGCACTCGTCACCCATGTGTAGCGCCTGGGCCAGCATCAGGCGCAGGTCGATTTCACCGATGATGTTCATGGCGTCGCGCAACATCGGGCCGAGCACGTCGCGCATCCAGTTCAGGCGGTCAATGACGCTCTGGTCGTTGGCGCCCATGCGCAGGATCTTCGCCATCTGTTCGCTGAGGTTGGTAAACGCCCGGTTGCCGTAAGTTTTGTTTTCGACGATGTGCATAAACATCGACGCCGAGGTGACGCCTGCCATCGAGCCCACGCAGTCGTGCTCGTGGCACGGCGAGAAGGTAATGTCGCCAGAGGCCGCCACCCGTGCCGCGTCGTCCAGATCCTTCGCTAATCCTTCAAACACCAGCGCCCCGGTTACCGCCCCTTTCATCGCCCCGCACATGTTCTCCCATGCCACCGGCGGACCGGCGTGCAGGATGGTAGTGCGGGTCATGCCCGGCACCACGTTGATCGCCTGATCGAAGCCCACCAGCACCGGATGGGACTGAATAATGCGCTCAAGGGCAATCTTATTGGCGGCGGCCATTTTTTCCGCCAGCGGTTTTTCTGCCAGCCGATCGAGGGCCTCAACAACCTGCATATTGCCCTGCCCCGGCGGGGTCCAGTCGAGGTGGGTGACCGGCACGTGCTGCTTCTTCAGATCCTCGCTGAACATCGCGATGCCGACGTTAATCACATTCAGCGGCTGGTTAAATAAGGTGGTCATCAGGCTTTCTCTCCTTTGAAGACAAATTCACGTGCCAGTAATCCGGTGTTGGTACTGCTGCTGGCCCAGATCACGCCTGCGTCGGTCAGAAGCCCGCACTGCTGGCTCAGGGACGGGGTATCCTGGTCGGTGCCGAGCACGTAGCCGAGGATCGCCAGCGGCCGGTTATCGGCTTTCGCGATCGCCTGCGCCTCTTTGATCGCCTCGATCATGACGCCCACCGGATCCTCGTGGGATCCAAAGCCGAGTACGAAATCCATGACGATCACGCCTACCTCCGGATCGCGCGCCTCCTGCAGCAGGCGGCTGATGCGGTTGGTCGGGTCGATCATCGGGTGCGGTTTGCCGTTGGTGAAGTCGTCATCGCCAAAGTCGAGGAAGGTGTGGGCCTGGCTGACGTTGATGTCGCGCAGGCGTTTCGTCGGATCCGGCTGGATGTTGCTCCAGACGTCGTCGTATTTCTCCAGCGCGGCGAACATCGCTTCGTCGCACAGGGTGCCGCCGCAGAACAGGCCGCGAATGTACTTCTGCTGCGGGGTTAACTGAGCGCGCACCTCTTCGATCAGCGGCCAGTTAAGCGGATGCAGATCCAGCGACTCTTTTTTGATCCCGGTAAGCAGCACCGCTTTCAGCGCCGCCTCTTTGGTGCCGCGGGCAAACTGGAGTCCCTCTTCATCGGCGGGGGGGTCGTTGCGACCGAGGAAGCAAGCGATTACCGGTTTGCGACAGGCGCGGGCGCGGGCCAGCACTTTCTCTGCCACCGCAGGCGCAGGGGGCTTGGAGATGAGCACAATCACCTGAGTGGCGTCGTCCGCCTCCAGCATCGCGATGGCGTCCAGCATCATCAGCCCGCCGATCTTCTCACTGAGATCGCGACCACCGGTGCCGATCAGCTGGGAGATACCGCCGCCGAACTCGTGAATGCGCGCGCTCAGCTCCTGGCTGCCGGTGCCGGAGGCACCCACAATCCCAATCGGACCGCGGCGTACCGCGTTGGCGAAGCACAGCCCGGCGCCGTTAATGATGGCGGTGCCGCAGTCCGGCCCCATCATCAGCAGCCCTTTCTCATGGGCCAGCGTTTTCAGCGCCAGTTCGTCATCGAGGGAGACGTTATCCGAGAACAACATCACGTTGAGATCGTTCTCCAGCGCCTGGCGCGCCTCGCGGGCGGCAAAGGTGCCGTTGACTGAGATCACCGCCAGGTTTGCGTCCGGGCGATGGGTTTTCGCGCTGGCGAGCGTGGCGTAGCGCGCTTCGTGACTGCCCGCACTCTCCTTGCGGGTGAACAGCGCCTCGATGGCGGCCAGGGTTTCGTCGTTAGCGGCCTCACCTTTAATAACGATCATCAGATCGCCGTTTTTAGCGTCGGCTAATTCCGGTGTCAGCAGGCCGAGGTTTTTTAAGACGCCTTTGTTCATTTCCGTCGCCATTGCCACGAAAGCCTGCTCGACGCCCGGCAATTTATTGGCTTTGGTGGAAACCGACATCAGCGAAACAGAATCAAAATACGTGTTCTTTTTTATAACGATTTTGGTGGGCATTAGGTCCTCCTGAATGCGGGCAAAAGGGGGCCACATCACGCGTGAAGGCATGATGGAAAGCGCTATTTATATTTCAGGCCAGCGCGAAACGGCTGGCCGGGGTATTACGCGCCGGCGGCGATCAGCAGGTCGGCAATCTCGCTGAAGCCTTTTTCCCGCGCCAGTTCGAGGGGGGATTTGCCGTACTTGTCGGTCATGTGCGGGTTGGCGCCGTGGTCGAGCAGCAGCTTAACGATTGCCTGCTGGCGAGGGCCGCCGTCGTTTAACACAATGGCTTCGAGCAGCGGGGTCCAGCCAACAAAATTGGTGTGATTAACGTTGATGTCGGTATGGGCCAGTAGCTCCTGCACCACTTCCAGATGCCCTTTCTCGCTGGCCGGGGTGATCCCCACCCCGCCAAAGCGGGTCAGCCTGTCGAGATCCGGGTTGGCCGGCAGAACCAGGCGCAGCAGGGTAAGATCGTTGGTCAGGCAGCTTATCAGGAACGGGTTAAAACAGGTCTGATCCTGCTGGTCGATATTCGCCCCGGCGGCAATCAGCAGTTCCACACAAGGATAATGTTTATTCAGGCTGGCAATAATAATGGCGGTTCTTTTCTGCCGGTTGGCGGCGTTAATATCCACCCCTTTTTCCAGACAGGCTTTTAATGCGTCGGCATTTCCCTGTTCGGCGGCTAACAGAAATTCGGTAACGAGTTCATTGCTGGACATATCCACACTCCTGATTTTCCTTTCTGATGGACTGAGCATAGCAACGGCCTGGTCAGAAAAGAATCCGCTTAAAAATGATTCATCGACAGGCAATTCATTGTTGAGATAAATTTAACAGTCCGGTCAAAATGTGCGTCCGTGCAATCTTTTTCTTATGTTTTACCGCGTTTTAACTCCTCAGGCTGCATTCTGCTTATGTTTACTCAGCCCTTATCCGGCGCGGCTCGCAGTTAATTGACAGAACTGTGATCGGCTTCAAATGAGTTGTAACCGCGTTGTTAAAATATGTTCAAAACTGATGGGTACCTGGAGCCATGATATGAATTCCATCTTTACCGAAGAGAACCTGCTGGCATTCACTACCGCAGCCCGCTTTGGCAGCTTCAGCAAAGCCGCCGCAGAGCTGGGGGTGACTACCTCGGCCATCAGCTACACCATCAAGCGCATGGAGACCGGCCTCGACGTGGTGCTGTTTGTGCGCAACACCCGCAGCATTGAACTCACCGAATCGGGTTTCTACTTCTACCGCAAGGCGGTAGACCTGCTGAACGATTTCTATGCCATCAAACGCGGGATAGACACCATCTCCCAGGGGATTGAGACCCGGGTGCGGATCTGCATCAACCAGCTGCTCTATACCCCGCGCCACACCGCCCGGCTGCTGCAGGTGCTGAAAAAACAGTTCCCGACCTGTCAGATCGCGGTGACCACCGAGGTGTACAACGGCGTCTGGGATTCGATCATCAATAACCAGGCGAATATCGCCATTGGCGCACCGGACACGCTGCTGGACGGCGGCGGTATCGATTACACCGAGATCGGCGCCATTCGCTGGGTGTTTGCCATCGCCCCGGACCATCCGCTGGCGCTGGCTCCGGAGCCGCTGGCCGAGAGCCAGCTGCGTCTGTATCCCAACATCATGGTCGAAGACACGGCGCATACCATTAATAAAAAAGTGGGCTGGCTGCTGCACGGCCAGGAGGCGATCCTGGTCCCGGATTTCAACACCAAGTGCCAGTGCCAGATTCTGGGCGAAGGGATCGGTTTTTTACCGGAGCATATGGCGAGGGAGGCGGTAGAGGCGGGGCTGCTGGTGACGCGGCGCATCAATAACCCGCGTCAGGATTCGCGCATGCTGCTCGCCACGCAGCATGCGGCTACCGGTCTGGTCACCCGCTGGATCAAACAGCAGTTTGCTCCCCAGGGGGTGCTGACCGGGATCTACAGCGATCTGCTGTGGCGCGACTAGCCGCGGCTCTGCACCCAGAACGCGTGGATCAGGCCAGGAATGTAGCCCAGCAGCGTCAGGATGACGTTAAGGATAAAGGCCCAGCCAAACCCTTTGCCCAGCAGCACGCCAAGCGGAGGGAGCAGGATGGTAATTACGATACGCCAGAAACCCATAGATTCTCCATACAAGCAGTCAGGTCTTTGTAAAAAAAGAGGTTTTCCCTTTAAGCGTAGTGAGTCTACGCACAGCTGCCAGCGCTGGCGCGAAGTTTTACCCTCTTTTACCCTCTTTACACAGGCTTAGGCTGGCGATTAAGGGGTAATCCACCTGCGGCGCTGTACCGCGGCCTGCGCCTGGGCTAAGCTCGGAGCTCATCCATCATAAGGAGGTAACTATGTTTTCTGTTGGCGATCTCGTACAACCGCGCATGGGCGGGCCGAAACTTAAAGTCATCGAAGTGCATGAAGATCAGATTGTGGCGGTGCAGGCAAGTAACGAACAGGGAGATAAATACACCCTGAAAGCAGCGGATGTGGCGCTGTATAAAGAAGATGGCGATTTTGGCGTCTGCTGAGGGCAGAGGCTGCCGGGCGGCGTTATTCCGCCCGGTTCGTACCGATTAAATCAGGAAATCATCCAGTGATTTTCCCTCGGCCAGCGCAAGGGCGATAGGCTTTGGTGTACGACCCTGACCGGTCCAGGTTTTTTCTGTACCATCAAGATCGGTAAAACGATATTTTGCGGCACGCGCTTTGCGCTTTTTCGGCTGCGCGTTGTTGCTCAGCAGGTCTGAGCCCAGCAGATCTTCGGCTGAAATACCGTCGGCTTTCATCATCTCCAGCAGGGCGCTAATTTTCTGCTGCTGCTCGGCACGCTGCTGTTCAACTTCTGCCTGCTCGTTACGTTTTTCTTCAGTGACGATGCGCAGCTTTTCGAGCATATCTTCCAGCACATCCAAAGAGAATTCACGCGCCATGGCACGCAGCGAACGAATATTATTAAGATTGTGTAACATTGAAGTCATATAATATGAAAACCTTTTCAAAGTCGCTTAAATAATCAATACCGGCTCATGGTAATTCATTTGTTTATGAACATCCAGACGATACCGCACGAAAATATAATTCAGGTCAAATAAGAACGATTAAAGAATATATTAATAGCGTCTATTCTGAGTTTGTATGATTTATTACGAAAAGTTGTTTAATCTTTATTTAGTTTTGTCTGCTCTCTCCTGCTCCTGGTCTGGATACGCTCCGGCCAAAAAACGAATACCCATTCATATATATCGCATAAAACAAAAAACCCCAAAACCAGAACTTTACGCTGCTTCACACTCATTTAACAACACAATCCGCAATCGTAAGGGCCTCTTTTCGGCATCTCAACACAGCTCATGCCAGAAACGGAAAGACAAAAACCTAAGCGATTGTTTTTAAATGATAAAAAAGAAAAGCACAGACAAAATAACGCGGTTCTGGCAAAACCGGTTCGGTTAGAGAATTTTACGGACAAAAAGCCGATAAATAAAAATTTATCGCTAATTGAGAGTTTCAATGCAGAGAGATACGCTATACACGAAAAATAAAGCAAACTAAAGCACTATCCAAACTCGCTTTAGCCTCGTCATCGTAATATCTCAGGAGTCAGAACATGTTCTCACGGCAGTCTCGCCTGCGCCACGCTGTAGCGGACACATTTGCAATGGTGGTCTACTGTTCGGTGGTGAACATGCTGATTGAAATATTCCTCTCTGGAATGTCCTTTGAGCAGTCACTTTCTTCCCGACTGGTGGCCATCCCGGTGAACATTCTTATTGCATGGCCGTACGGTTTCTACCGTGATGCGGTGATGCGTCTGGCTCGCCGCCACTCATCTACAGGCTGGATGAAAAATCTGGCCGACGTAGTGGCATATGTCACCTTCCAGTCACCTGTCTATGTCGCGATTTTATTAACGGTAGGGGCAGACTGGCACCAGATCGCCGCCGCAGTGAGTTCGAATATTGTCGTCTCAATGCTGATGGGCGCGGCGTATGGCTATTTCCTCGATTACTGCCGACGTCTGTTTAAAGTGAGCCAGTATCATCAGGCCAAAGCGTAAGACACGGCGACTGGCGAAAGCCAGTCGCGTCGTTATTGCGAGTCGCCAAACAGGCCTTTCAGAAAGCGTTCCAGCGCCATGCGGGAACTAAACCCATGCGGAATACCATAATGTTCCTGATTATCACCCCCTAAGTAGAGCGGGAACTGGTGATAATGATCGCTGGTTTTCATCTCTGAAGCAGGCTCCGCGAAGGAAAGACTTCTCTCTTTCAACGTCGGATGAATGATCAGCGCAGTGCGCCCCATGCGGGCTTCCCGGTTCACATAAACATAATTATCGCCACGACGATAACCGTATGCTTTCTGTGTTACCACATCCACGGTAAATCCCGCTTTTTCAAGTTCGCGCGCAACCTCATCGGGTCGTAAATACATATTCTTTCCTCGTTATCATTTCCTGCCGGGCAACCTTACCGTATTCATCATTAGCAGCGCTTTCAGAAAAATCCATAAACGACCTGATAAGCCGTGACCGGCTTCAGATATTAAAAAGGTGGTCTAAACTGTTTATTACCGCAAATTCAAGGGAGAATTGTATGTTTAGCCGATCAAACCGAAACGATGTTGATGATGATGCACAGGATATCCATAACGATGTCAGGAAATTAGCGGATACGCTGGAAAATGTTTTGAAATCGTGGGGATCGGATGCGAAGGGCGAAGCGGACGACGCCAGACGTAAAGCGCAGTCGCTGCTGCGTGAAACCCGTGCGCGTCTTCATGGTCGCTCGACCAGCAAGCAGGCTGCCTGCGATGCCATAAGCTGTGCTAACACCTTTATCCGTGAAAGACCGATGTGTGCGGTCGGTACCGTTGCCGCCGTCGGGATTTTCATTGGTGCGCTGCTCGCCCTGCGTAAGTAACGCCCGTCTCCGATCTGTTTCCTTCGACCCCAATGCCCTGCGGTGTTGGGGTTTTCTTTTTTCATAAGCGATAGCCGCCCCTCCCCCGTTGAGCTCATCACCGGCAGAAAACCTATCTGATTTTCCCATATCTTGTATGGTTGAAACTTTTGGTCACTACATCTAGTATTCCCTTTAGCAAGACAGATATCCGGTGGCGCGTTAAATCGCGCCGGAGCCCTATTCTAGATGGAAATACGAATCATGCGCATTATTATTTACACTCGTAACGACTGTGTGCAGTGTCATGCCACCAAACGCGCTATGGAGAGCCGCGGCGTGAGCTTCGAACTGGTGAACGTGGATCTGGTTCCGGACGCAGCAGAGACCCTCAAAGCCCAGGGGTTCCGCCAGCTGCCGGTGGTAGTTGCCGGGGAGAGCAGCTGGTCGGGGTTCCGACCGGACCTGATCAACCGGCTGCCGCAGCCTGCGCAGGCCGCCCGCGCATGAGCCTGCTCGTCTACTTCTCCAGCAGCTCGGAAAATACGCACCGCTTTATCGTGCGCCTCGGGCTTCCCGCCGTGCGGATCCCGCTGAACGAGCGGGAGCGGATCCAGGTGGACGAGCCTTTTATTCTGGTGGTGCCCAGCTACGGCGGCGGCGGAACGGCCGGGGCTGTACCCCGCCAGGCGATCAGATTTCTTAACGATCCGCATAACCGGCAGCTTATCCGCGGAGTGATTGCCGCCGGTAACCGTAATTTCGGCGATGCGTTCTGCCGCGCCGGGGATGTCATCTCACAAAAGTGCGGCGTGCCTTACCTCTATCGCTTTGAGCTGATGGGGACCCAGCAGGACGTCGACAACGTGCGTAAAGGAGTGAACGAATTTTGGCAACGACAACCGCAGAACGCGTAATGCAGGGCTCGCAGGATTACCATGCCCTGAACGCCATGCTCAACCTGTACGATGGTGACGGGAAGATCCAGTTCAGCAAAGATCATGAGGCGGTGGACGCCTTTTTTAACGCCCACGTGCGCCCAAACAGCGTGTCCTTTGCCAGCCAGCAGGCGCGTCTTGACTACCTGCAGAGCGAGGGATATTACGATCCCCGCGTGCTGGCGCGCTTCGATCCCAGCTTTGTGCTGGCGCTGTTTGCCCACGCCCATGCCAGCGGCTTTCGCTTCCAGACCTTCCTCGGCGCATGGAAGTTTTACACCAGCTATACGCTGAAAACCTTTGACGGCAAGCGCTACCTGGAAAGCTTTGAGGATCGGGTGGTGATGGTCGCCCTGACCCTGGCGCAGGGGGATGAAATTCTGGCCCGCCAGCTGACGGATGAGATGCTCGCCGGGCGTTTTCAGCCCGCCACGCCTACCTTCCTCAACTGCGGCAAGGCGCAGCGCGGGGAGCTGGTCTCCTGTTTTCTGCTGCGCATTGAAGACAACATGGAGTCGATTGGCCGGGCGGTGAACGCCGCGTTGCAGCTCTCAAAACGCGGCGGTGGGGTGGCCTTTTTGCTCTCGAACCTGCGGGAAGCGGGAGCGCCCATCAAGCGCATCGAAAACCAGTCCTCCGGGGTGATCCCGGTGATGAAAATGCTGGAAGATGCGTTCTCGTATGCCAACCAGCTGGGCGCGCGCCAGGGGGCGGGGGCGGTCTATCTGAATGCTCACCACCCGGACATTCTTCGCTTCCTCGATACCAAACGTGAAAACGCCGACGAAAAAATTCGCATTAAAACTCTCTCCCTGGGGGTGGTGATCCCGGATATCACCTTCCAGCTGGCAAAGGAGAATGCCGCGATGGCGCTGTTTTCTCCTTACGATGTCGAGCGCATCTACGGCAAGCCGTTTGGCGATGTGGCGGTGAGCGAGCTGTACGATGAGATGGTGGCAGATACGCGTATTCGTAAGAAATACCTCAACGCCCGCGACTTCTTCCAGCGACTGGCCGAGATCCAGTTTGAGTCCGGCTATCCGTACATTATGTTTGAGGACACGGTCAACCGCGCCAACCCGATTGCCGGGCGCATCAACATGAGCAACCTGTGCTCGGAGATTTTGCAGGTTAACAGCCCATCAACCTATGACGAGAATCTGGACTATGCCCGCACCGGGCACGATATCTCCTGCAATCTGGGCTCGCTGAATATTGCCCATACCATGGACTCTCCTGACTTTGGCCGCACCGTCGAAACCGCAGTGCGCGGCCTGTCGGCGGTATCGGACATGAGCCATATCCGTAGCGTGCCGTCGGTCGAGGCCGGTAATGCCGCATCCCACGCCATTGGTCTGGGGCAGATGAATCTGCACGGCTACCTGGCGCGGGAAGGGATTGCCTACGGCAGCCCGGAGGGGCTGGACTTCACCAACCTCTATTTTTACACCATTACCTGGCATGCCCTGCATACCTCGATGATGCTGGCGCGGGAAAAGGGGCAGCGTTTTGCGGGCTTTGAGCAGTCGCGCTACGCCAGCGGAGAGTACTTTAACCAGTACCTTAGCGGTGACTGGCAGCCGAAAACCGAAAAAGTGCGCACGCTGTTTGCCCGCGCCGGGGTTACTCTGCCGACGCGCGCGATGTGGCAGCAGCTGCGTGACGACGTGATGCACTACGGCATCTACAATCAGAACCTGCAGGCGGTGCCGCCCACCGGTTCGATCTCGTACATCAACCATGCCACCTCGAGCATTCACCCGATTGTGTCGAAAATTGAGATCCGCAAAGAGGGAAAAACCGGGCGCGTCTACTACCCCGCCCCCTTTATGACCAATGAAAATCTGGCCCTGTATCAGGACGCCTATGACATTGGTCCGGAAAAAATTATTGATACCTACGCCGAGGCGACAAAACATGTCGACCAGGGGCTGTCGCTGACGCTGTTTTTCCCGGATACCGCCACCACCCGCGACATCAACAAAGCGCAGATCTACGCGTGGAAAAAAGGGATCAAGACCCTGTACTACATCCGCCTGCGCCAGCTTGCGCTGGAAGGTACCGAAACAGAAGGCTGCGTGTCCTGCGCGCTGTAAGGAGAGAGCATGAAACTGTCCCGGGTTCACGCCGTTAACTGGAACAAGATTGAAGATGATAAAGATCTGGAGGTGTGGAATCGCCTGACCAGCAACTTCTGGCTGCCGGAAAAGGTGCCCCTGTCGAACGACGTTCCGGCGTGGGAGACCTTAAGCCACACCGAACAGCAGCTCACCATCCGCGTTTTTACCGGGCTGACGCTGCTCGACACGGTACAGAATACGGTGGGGGCGCCGGCACTTATTGCCGATGCGCTGACGCCCCACGAAGAGGCGGTGATGTCGAATATCAGCTTTATGGAGGCGGTGCATGCCCGATCCTACAGCTCAATTTTCTCGACTCTCTGTCAGACCCGAGACGTGGATGCGGCTTATCTCTGGAGCGAAGAGAGCGTCTCGTTGCAGCGCAAAGCCCAGCGGGTGCTGGAACATTATCGCGCCGATGAGCCATTAAAAAAGAAAATTGCCAGCGTATTTCTGGAGTCGTTTCTCTTCTATTCCGGCTTCTGGCTGCCGATGTACTGGTCCAGTCGCGGCAAGCTGACCAATACCGCCGATCTGATTCGGCTCATCATCCGCGATGAAGCGGTGCATGGATATTACATTGGCTATAAGTACCAGAAAGGGCTGGAGAAAATCAGCGAAGCGGAGCGCGAGTCGTTAAAAAACTTTGCGCTGGATCTGCTGATGGATCTGTACGATAACGAGCTCAGCTACACAGAAGAGCTGTATGCCGGAACGGGCTGGGAAGAGGATGTTAAAGCGTTCCTTTGCTACAACGCCAACAAGGCGCTGATGAACCTTGGCTACGAGGCGCTGTTCCCGCCGGAGATGGCCCAGGTAAACCCGGCGATCCTCGCCGCGCTCTCGCCGAATGGTGATGAAAACCACGACTTTTTCTCAGGCTCAGGATCGTCCTATGTCATGGGCAAAGCGGTTGAGACCGAAGATGAAGACTGGGATTTTTAAGTGGAACAGGCGGGCAGGTACTGCAATATATATTTCCTGAATTTCTGACAAATATTTCTGTGTGATCTACGCTGTAATTCTGTGGTCATATTCGCCTGAATCATTGCGATTCAGGCGAAATTTCCCATCCGCAGCGTAAAAATATCAAAAAAATTCATTTCCCGCTCAGCCCTTATCTCATGGGAAATACAGCGGCATTACATACATTCAAATCACGACAAAAATCCCGCCACGCGCGGCGCAAGGGTTGTCTCAGAGCCTGAGTATGATAGGGTATGGCCTGCTTATTATTTTACTGGTAACGATATCGACATAAATAAATAACGGGACAATCTTTATTGCATGGCAATTAAATTAGAAGTGAAAAATCTCTACAAAGTATTTGGCGAGCATCCGCAGAGAGCTTTCAAATATATTGAAAAAGGTCTGTCAAAAGAACAAATTCTGGAAAAAACCGGGCTGTCGCTTGGCGTTAAAGACGCCAGTCTGGCCATTGAAGAAGGCGAGATTTTCGTCATCATGGGGTTATCCGGTTCGGGTAAATCCACTATGGTTCGCCTTCTCAATCGCCTGATTGAACCCACCCGCGGGCAGGTGCTGATTGACGGCGTTGATATTGCCAAAATATCGGACGCCGAGCTCCGCGAGGTGCGCAGAAAAAAGATTGCGATGGTGTTTCAGTCATTCGCTCTGATGCCGCATATGACGGTGTTAAATAACACCGCCTTTGGTATGGAATTAGCGGGCGTACCCGCGAATGAGCGCCAGGAAAAAGCGCTCGATGCACTGCGTCAGGTGGGGCTGGAAAATTACGCTCACGCGTATCCGGATGAACTTTCCGGCGGTATGCGGCAGCGCGTGGGATTAGCCCGCGCATTAGCGATCAACCCCGATATATTATTAATGGATGAAGCTTTCTCGGCCCTCGACCCATTAATTCGTACCGAGATGCAGGATGAGCTGGTAAAACTGCAGTCGCGACATCAGCGCACCATTGTCTTTATTTCCCATGACCTCGATGAAGCCATGCGAATTGGCGATCGCATTGCCATTATGCAAAACGGCGAAGTGGTTCAGGTGGGCACCCCGGATGAAATTCTCAATAATCCGGCGAACGATTATGTGCGCACCTTCTTCCGCGGCGTGGATATTAGCCAGGTGTTTAGCGCCAAAGACATTGCCCGCCGGACGCCAAACGGCATTATCCGTAAAACGCCAGGTTTCGGCCCACGCTCGGCGCTGAAGCTGTTGCAGGACGAAGACCGTGAATACGGTTATCTGGTTGAACGCGGCAATAAATTTGTCGGCGTTGTCTCCATCGACTCCCTGAAAACCGCCCTCGGCGAAAATCAGGGGATCGATGCGGCGTTAATTGACGCGCCACTTGCCGTGGACGCCGAAACGCCGCTCAGCGAGTTGCTCTCCCACGTTGGCCAGGCGCCGTGCGCCGTGCCGGTAGTCGGAGAGGAACAACAGTACGTCGGCATCATTTCAAAACGCATGTTGCTGCAGGCTTTAGATCGCGAGGGGGCAAACAATGGCTGATCAATCTAACCCGTGGGGTACCACCGAGGCCGCGGACAGCGCGGCGCAATCCGCTGATGCGTGGGGTTCCTCCACGCCAGCTCCCACCGACGGCGGCGCGGCTGACTGGCTGACCAGCGCTCCGGCGCCTGCCCCGGAACATTTCAACATTATGGATCCGTTCCATAAAACCCTGATCCCGCTCGACAGCTGGGTGACAGAGGGGATCGACTGGGTGGTAACCCACTTCCGTCCGGTGTTCCAGGGGATCCGCGTGCCGGTGGATTATATCCTCAATGGCTTCCAGCAGCTGATGCTGGGGATGCCAGCCCCGGTCGCCATTGTGCTGTTCTCGCTGATTGCCTGGCAGTTTGGCAGCGCGGGGATGGGGATTGCTACGTTGATCTCGTTGATTGCCATCGGTGCCATTGGCGCGTGGTCGCAGGCGATGATCACCCTGGCCCTGGTGCTGACCGCCCTGCTCTTCTGCGTCGTGATCGGCCTGCCGATGGGGATCTGGCTGGCGCGCAGCCCGCGGGCGGCAAAAATTATCCGACCGCTGCTGGATGCGATGCAGACCACGCCGGCGTTTGTTTATCTGGTGCCAATTGTGATGCTGTTCGGCATCGGTAACGTGCCGGGCGTAGTCGTGACCATTATCTTCGCCCTGCCGCCGATTGTGCGTCTGACCATTCTGGGAATCAATCAGGTGCCTGCTGATCTGATCGAAGCCTCGCGCTCGTTCGGCGCCAGCCCGCGCCAGATGCTGTTTAAAGTTCAGCTGCCGCTGGCGATGCCCACCATTATGGCGGGGGTGAACCAGACCCTGATGCTGGCCCTGTCGATGGTGGTCATCGCCTCGATGATCGCCGTGGGCGGTCTGGGTCAGATGGTACTGCGCGGCATTGGCCGTCTCGATATGGGCCTGGCGACCGTCGGCGGCGTCGGGATCGTGATCCTCGCCATCATCCTTGACCGCCTGACCCAGGCTGTCGGTCGTGATTCACGCAGTCGCGGCAACCGTCGCTGGTACACCACCGGCCCTGTCGGGTTGCTTACCCGCCCATTCACAAAATCAAAATAAGGAACAACGATGCGACATAACATTATTTTTGCCACAGCGTTTGCCACCCTTGCCTCCACCGGCGCCTTTGCTGCCGATCTGCCAGGTACCGGCATTACCGTGCAACCGGTCCAGAGCACCATCTCCGAAGAGTCATTCCAGACCGGGCTGGTCAGCCGGGCGCTGGAGAAGCTGGGTTATACGGTTAATAAGCCCAGCGAAGTAGATTATAACGTTGGCTATACCTCGATTGCGTCTGGCGATGCCACCTTTACCGCCGTGAACTGGCAGCCGCTGCATGACGATATGTATAGCGCCGCGGGCGGCGATAAGAAGTTCTACCGCCAGGGCACCTTCGTGACCGGTGCGGCTCAGGGTTACCTGATCGACAAGAAAACCGCCGACCAGTATCACATCACCAATATTGAGCAGCTGAAAGATCCGAAGATTGCCAAACTGTTCGATACCAACGGGGATGGCAAAGCCGACATGATGGGCTGCTCTCCGGGCTGGGGCTGCGAAGCGGTGATTAATCATCAGAACAAAGCCTTCGACCTGGCGAAAACGGTAGATGTCAGCCATGGCAACTACTCGGCGATGATGGCAGACACTATCGCGCGCTTTAAAGAGGGCAAGCCGGTTATCTATTACACCTGGACGCCGTACTGGGTGAGTGACGTGCTGAAGCCGGGTAAAGATGTGGTCTGGCTGCAGGTGCCGTTCTCCTCCCTGCCGGGCGAGCAGAAGGATATCGACACCAAACTGCCTAACGGCATGAACTACGGCTTCCCGGTGAACACCATGCACATTGTGGCCAACAAAGACTGGGCCGAGAAAAACCCGGCGGCGGCGAAGCTGTTCTCGGTTATGAAGCTGCCGCTGGCGGATATCAATGCGCAGAACGCGATGATGCATGCCGGTAAGTCATCTGAGGCCGATGTGCAGGGTCATATCGATGGCTGGATCAAAGCCCACCAGCAGCAGTTTGATGCGTGGGTAAATGAGGCGCTGGCCGCGCAGAAGTAAGTCATTGCGCGCTGTGTCCCCTCACCCTCTCCCCAAAGGGGAGAGGGAACGATGACATCCTCTCCTCTTTGGGGAGAGGGCCTGGTGAGGGGTTCTGTTTCTTAGACCGCACAATCCATCACTCAACAACTCCCCTCCTTTCTTCTTCATCCGTTATTATGTTTTCTGAAAAAATAATCACTCAACTAATGATTTCAAAAACCTAATGACAAAAACAACTCAAGGACTTAGCCCAGCACTTATCCTGCTGATGTCTGTGGCAACCGGCCTGGCAGTCGCCAGTAATTACTACGCCCAGCCGCTGCTGGAAACCATTGCCCGCAATTTCTCGCTCTCGGCAAGTTCGGCCGGTTTTATCGTTACCGCCGCCCAGCTGGGGTATGCCGTTGGCCTGCTGTTCCTCGTGCCGCTGGGGGATATGTTCGAGCGCAGGGCCATGATTGTCTCCATGACGCTACTGGCCGCGGGCGGGATGTTAATCACCGCTTCCAGCCAGTCGCTGACCATGATGATCCTTGGTACCGCCCTGACCGGCCTGTTCTCAGTAGTGGCGCAGATTCTGGTGCCGCTTGCCGCCACCCTCGCCTCACCGGATAAGCGCGGCAAGGTGGTCGGCACTATTATGAGCGGCCTGCTGCTGGGGATTTTACTGGCGCGTACCGTTGCGGGCTTGCTGGCGGGCATCGGCGGCTGGCGCACTGTTTACTGGGTAGCATCGGTGCTGATGGTAGTGATGGCCCTGGCGCTGTGGCGCGGCCTGCCTAAGGTGAAATCGGAAACGCATCTCAACTACCCGCAACTGCTGGGCTCCGTTTTTAGCCTGTTCACTCAGGATAAACTGCTGCGTACCCGGGCGTTGCTTGGCTGTTTTACCTTCGCTAACTTCAGCATTCTCTGGACCTCAATGGCCTTCCTGCTGGCCTCTCCACCGTTTAACTATTCCGAAGGGGTGATTGGCCTGTTTGGTCTGGCCGGGGCTGCCGGTGCGCTGGGCGCACGCCCAGCAGGGGGACTGGCGGATAAGGGGAAATCTCATCTCACCACCACCACCGGGCTGGTGATGCTGCTGCTCTCCTGGGCGGCTATCTGGTACGGGCACATCTCGGTACTGGCGCTGATTGTCGGGATCCTGGTACTCGACCTGACTGTCCAGGGGGTGCATATCACCAATCAGACCGTGATTTACCGTGTCAAGCCGGATGCCCGTAACCGCCTGACGGCCGGGTATATGACCAGCTACTTTATTGGCGGTGCGGCCGGGTCACTCATTTCAGCCTCGGCGTGGCAACATGCCGGTTGGACGGGCGTGTGTGCGGTCGGGGCGGTAATGGCGCTGCTTAACCTGTTGGTCTGGTGGCGCGGATACCATCGTCAGGAAGCGATACAATAAGGTTTACATAAGATTGGGGCTTCTCAGGGTGTTAAGAAGCCCCTCAGTCTGTTAAGGTTAAGAAATCATTTCTACCGAAAATTTTTATGTGGGTAATATATTAGAATACCGCATGAATAGCTTACGCCTGATGACTCACCCCCGTTTTGCCAGCGCCCTCCCCCCTTTTTCTGTGCTTACCGGGTCACGGATCAACCCGGCTCTTGATGACGGTGAAATTTGTCTTGTGGATTTTATCCGCACAAATAATTCATTTACATTATTTGTCACTGTCGTTACTATATCGGCTGTAATTAATGAGGTTATGCCCAAATGGATAGTTCGTTTACGCCCATTGAACAAATGCTTAAGTTCCGCGCCAGTCGCTATGCAGATTTCCCGTATCAGGAGATCCTGTTAACGCGTCTCTGCATGCACATGCAGGGTAAGCTGCTGGAAAATCGCAATAAAATGCTGAAAGCTCAAGGGATTAACGAGACGTTGTTTATGGCGTTGATTACGCTGGAGTCTCAGGAAAATCACAGCATTCAGCCTTCAGAGCTGAGTTGCGCGCTGGGTTCGTCTCGTACCAATGCGACCCGTATTGCTGATGAGCTTGAAAAACGTGGCTGGATTGAGCGCCGCGAAAGCGACAACGACCGCCGTTGTCTGCACCTGCAACTGACCGAAAAAGGTCACGAATTCCTGCGCGAGGTGCTCCCACCTCAGCACAATTGTCTGCATCAACTCTGGTCGTCTTTAAGTAGCACCGAGAAAGATCAGCTCGAGCAAATCACCCGCAAGCTGCTCACCCGTCTGGATCAGATGGATGAAGATGGCGCTGTTCTTGAGGCGCTGCGCTAACGCGACGACACGCTCCAAAATCCAGATTAATAAGAAAACCGTCAGGCCAGCACGTCATACTGCTGGCCTTTCTGATAACAGGTCGGCTCAGCCGATGTGAAATAATAAGATCGTGGAGAACAACATGAGCGCAAATGCGGAGAACACAACCCCGCAGCAACCGGTCAACAATAAGAAAGGCAAACGCAAGCGCGCCCTTCTGCTGCTGACCTTGCTCTTTATTATCATTGCCGTGACATATGGGATCTATTGGTTTTTAGTACTGCGTCATATTGAAGAGACCGATGACGCGTACGTGGCAGGGAACCAGGTTCAGATTATGGCGCAGGTGTCGGGCAGCGTGACGAAAGTCTGGGCTGACAATACCGACTTTGTGCAAAAAGGCGACGTGCTGGTGACGCTGGATCCAACCGATGCTCAGCAGGCGTTTGAAAAAGCGCAGACCGAGCTGGCCTCCAGCGTGCGTCAGACCCGTCAGCTGATGATCAACAGCAAACAGCTGCAGGCCAGTATTAACGTGCAGAAAACCGCCCTGGCCCAGGCTCAGAGCGACCTCAATCGCCGTGTCCCCCTGGGTACCGCCAATCTGATTGGCCGTGAAGAGTTGCAACACGCCCGTGACGCCGTAGCCAGCGCGCAGGCCCAGCTGGATGTAGCCCTTCAGCAGTACAACGCCAACCAGGCGATGGTGCTGGATACCACTCTCGATCAGCAACCGGCGGTAAAACAGGCGGCGACCGAAGTGCGCAACGCCTGGCTGGCGCTGGAGCGTACCAAAATTGTCAGCCCGATGACCGGCTACGTTTCCCGTCGCGCCGTACAGCCTGGCGCACAGATTAGCTCCACCACGCCGCTGATGGCGGTCGTGCCGGCGACCAATCTGTGGGTTGATGCCAACTTCAAAGAGACGCAGCTGGCGCATATGCGTATCGGCCAGACCGCAACCGTGGTCAGCGATATCTATGGCGACGAGGTGAAATACACCGGTAAAGTCGTCGGTCTGGATATGGGTACCGGCAGCGCCTTCTCCCTGCTGCCTGCGCAGAACGCCACCGGGAACTGGATCAAAGTGGTTCAGCGTCTGCCGGTGCGCATCGAGCTGGATGAGAAACAACTGGCGGATCATCCGCTGCGTATTGGCCTCTCCACGCTGGTGACGGTCGACACCGCTAACCGTGACGGTCAGATGCTGGCGAATCAGGCGCGTTCGAACCCGGCCTATGAAAGTAATGCCCGCGAGATCAGCCTTGAGCCTGTGAATAAGCTGATCGACGACATCGTGAAAGCGAACGCCGGTTAATCCGAAGGTGAGCGTTATGCAGCAGCAAAAACCGCAAAAACCGCTGGAGGGAGCGCAGCTGGTCATCATGACCATTGCGCTGTCGCTGGCGACATTCATGCAGGTGCTGGACTCCACCATCGCAAACGTGGCGATCCCGACTATCGCCGGGAACCTTGGCTCGTCACTGAGCCAGGGAACATGGGTGATTACCTCGTTTGGGGTGGCGAATGCCATCTCTATTCCCATCACCGGCTGGCTGGCAAAGCGCGTCGGGGAAGTGAAACTTTTCCTCTGGTCTACCATCGCCTTCGTGCTTGCTTCGTGGGCGTGCGGCGTCTCCAGCAGCCTGAACATGCTGATCTTCTTCCGCGTGATTCAGGGGGTTGTCGCCGGGCCGCTGATCCCGTTATCGCAAAGTCTGCTCCTGAACAACTACCCACCAGCCAAGCGCTCAATTGCTCTGGCGCTGTGGTCGATGACGGTAATTGTCGCACCGATTTGTGGCCCGATTCTGGGCGGCTATATCAGCGATAACTATCACTGGGGTTGGATCTTCTTCATCAACGTGCCGATCGGAGCCGTGGTGGTGCTGCTGACCCTGCAGTCGCTGCGTGGCCGGGAAACCCGCACCGAGCAACGGCGCATCGATGGCGTGGGGCTGGCGCTGCTGGTATTGGGTATCGGCAGTCTGCAAATCATGCTCGACCGCGGGAAAGAGCTGGACTGGTTCGCCTCCCAGGAGATCATCGTGCTGACGGTCGTAGCGGTGGTGGCGATAAGTTTCCTGATTGTCTGGGAGCTAACCGACGATAATCCGATAGTTGATTTGTCTCTGTTTAAGTCGCGCAACTTCACCATAGGCTGTTTATGTATCAGCCTGGCTTATATGCTCTACTTCGGCGCCATTGTTCTGCTGCCGCAGCTATTGCAGGAGGTATACGGCTATACCGCCACCTGGGCGGGGCTGGCATCGGCCCCCGTCGGGGTGATCCCGGTTCTGCTGTCGCCGATTATTGGCCGCTTTGCCCACAAGCTTGATATGCGCCGACTGGTGACCTTCAGCTTCATCATGTATGCGGTGTGCTTCTACTGGCGTGCGTATACCTTTGAGCCGGGCATGGACTTTGGCGCCTCCGCGTGGCCGCAGTTTATTCAGGGCTTTGCGGTGGCTTGCTTCTTTATGCCGCTTACCACTATTACGCTCTCTGGCCTGCCGCCGGAACGAATGGCGGCGGCCTCCAGCCTGTCGAACTTTATGCGTACGCTGGCAGGTTCCATCGGCACCTCGATGACCACCACCATGTGGACCAACCGGGAATCATTGCACCATGCGCAGCTGACCGAGTCGGTGAACGTGTTCAATCCCCAGGCACAGGAAGTCTATAGCCAGCTGCAGGGAATGGGCATGACCGAACAGCAGGCTTCGGGCTGGATAGCACAGCAGATCACCGCTCAGGGTCTGATTATTTCAGCCAATGAGATCTTCTGGTTATCGGCTGGCGTATTCCTCGTACTGCTGGGGCTAATCTGGCTTGCTAAACCGCCGTTTGGCGCCGGTGGCGGAGGCGGTGGCGCGCACTAAGCGCCTGAAAAGAAAAAACGGATCTGCATGCAGATCCGTTTTTTTATGTCGGGGGTCAGGCTACTTAATGCCGATAATTTTAATCGTAATGATAGAGACCGTGCCGGGCGGCACTAAACCGGGCACCCCCGATTCACCGTATGCCTGCTTCGCCGGAATATGGATTTTTGCCTCCCCACCAAGCCCCAGCTTTTTCACTACCGTCTGGAACAGCGGCGGTAAATCTTTCACCCGGCTGGCACGCACTTCATTACTGGACATCACTTTCCCGGTGCCAAGCACTTCATCCACCTCGGTAATGATTTCACTCTTGTTGTTGATCAGAGGCGCTTCTCCCTGCTTAACGATCTTATAGATAGCGCCATCAGGCAGTTTCCTGGCCCCCTTCTCATTGGCAGCCTTCGACATGATCGCTTTGCTCTGTTTATCGTTTTGGCTTTGCAGCGCGTCAAACTGTTTTTTCTGCAGCTGATCGAGCCCGGTCAGCTCTTTCGACAGTGCGGCTGGTGCAAGCTGGAGCTTATTAGTCACCTTATCGTTAAAGCCCTGCATAAAGGCGTGGAGATCGAGTTTTCTCTTAAGGCCATCCAGCTTTGTCTTCTCATGCCCTGCCATATCACCGTACCAGGTGCCGATGGCGTAGCTTGTCAGGGTATCTTTTGACGCCGTCTTATCGATCTTCACCTGCTTCGTATCCGCAACCTCTTTTCCTGCCGCGGCCTGACTCTCCTTTAACTTCTGGTTTTCGGCCGTCAGCGCTGCCAGCGTGGCACTTTGCGTTTTATGCTTTTCCTCAAGCGAAGCGCTTTGCGTCTGTAACTGTTCCAGTTGCTTTTTCAGCTCCGCAGCCTCTTTCCCGACGCTTGCCAGCTGTGCACTGCTCTGCTCTTTCTCAATGCCGGTCTTATTTTTTTGCATCGCCAGCAGGGATTCCTGAGAAGCAATCACATTTTTGGCGTCCTCAAGCTGTTTCTGCGCAACTTCAGCTCTGGCCTTTTCGCTGCTGAGCTGCTTTTCCTGTTCAGCCAGCCGGGTTTCAACGTTAGCTTTTTGCAGATTCAGCGCTGAAAGCTGTGATTTTAAGGCGTCGACCTCTTTTGCCACACTGCCACTTTTATCGCTGCTTGCCTTAAGGGCGCCGAGCTGCGCATCCAGCGCGTTCTTCTGCGTCTGCATATCGGCCAGTGCTTTGGTCAGTGCAGCATTTTTCTCGCCAGTCTCTTTCATTGCGGCCAGTTGGATTTCCAGCGCCTTTTTCTGCGTCTGTAAATCTGTCAGCTCTTTGGACAGCGTGGCGCTTTTCTCATTAGCCGTTTTCAGTGCGGCCAGTTGGGTTTCAAGCGTCTTTTTCTGCGTCTGTAAATCTGTCAGCTCTTTGGACAGCGTGGCGCTTTTCTCATTAGCCGTTTTCAGCGCGGCCAGTTGGGTTTCCAGCGCCTTTTTCTGCGTCTGTAAATCTGTCAGCTCTTTGGTAAGGACCGCGTTTTTCTCACTGGCTGCTTTCAGGGAGGCCAACTGAGCGTCCAGTGCGTTCTTCTGCGTCTGCAGTTCGGTCAATGCTTTTGTGAGGGTAGCGTTTTTCTCGCCGGTCTCTTTCAGTGCGGTCAGCTGGGTTTCCAGCGCCTTTTTCTGCGTCTGCAGGTCGGTCAGGGTTTTGACGAGTTGTGCTTTACCACTTTCGCCGCTGCTCTTCTGCACTGCCAGCAGGGACTCCTGCGAGGCAATCGCTTTTTTGGCGTCCTCAAGCTGTTTCTGCGTACTCTCAGATTTAGCCTTTTCGCTGTTGAGTTGCTTCTCCTGTTCAGCCACCCGGGTTTCGGCGGTGGCTTTTTGCAGATTCAGGGTGGAGAGCTGCGCTTTTAAGGCAACGATCTCTTTTGCCGCGCTGCTGCTCTTGTCGCTGCTTGCCTTGAGAGCGGCGAGTTGCGCATCCAGCGCGTTCTTCTGCGTCTGCAGGTCGGTCAATGCTTTACTCAGCGCAGCGCGTTGCGCGTTAGCCTGACTAAGCTGTTCCGCCAGCTCGGCGTGCTTTTGTTGATCGATACCAGCCGTCTTCGGCAACGTCGCAATCAGGCTTTCGAGAGCAAGCTTTTGCGCGCTGCCATCTGGTTGCGATTTAAGCCGGGCGAGCGCCTGCTCCTTTTCTGCCACGCGATCTTTTTCGTGGGCCACCGCCTGCTCCAGCTGTGCCTTTTCGCTCTCCACTGCGCTTAGCTGCTTATCTAATCCGGCGATAGTGGCATTGGCCTGGCTTAGCGCCTCGGTCAGGCGAGCAATTTTTACCTTGTTTGTCCCGGTCGCCTTGTCGTTTTTCGCGGAAACAGTACGGGGCACTGGTTGAGCAGGCTTTGTCCCCTGCGTGAGAGATTCACCCGCTGCCGCAGCAGGAGGCGTTGCAGAAGTTTCAGAGGCGATAAAAGGATTTATTGAATCGTTGCCGATAATTTTTTCATTATTCAAACGTTCCAACAAATCCGTTCCGGCTGCAAAGGTTTTGCCGCCCGATAATAACAATCCGCAGTACAGTGCTGCGCTAAAATATTTATTCATAACTTATTCATTTCATTGGCACGGTTCATCATGTTGGTATAAACCGTATTGCGGATCCTTACGCATACCAGCGAAAGCTTTTTGTTGATTTCCGTTAGCATAACTTCCGATGCATTTTCATCAACAAGAGATTTATTCGCCTCGTAGATTTTATAGTTTTTATTAATGTTATCGAATTGCTTACGGTAGGCTTCATAAGCTACCGGGTCGAGCTTTTGCAGCGCCGAAAACTCCTGATAGCACTGCACCTCCTGCTTGCGCTCCGCAGGCGCTTTAGCGATAGGGGTCGTGACGGGTTTAGAGCTACATGCAGACAAAAGAAGAGCGGAAAAAAGAATCGCGGCGCCACTAAAATAAAGTTTCATAAATCCCTCTGAATTATTATCCATTCCATGAAATATTAACGCATTCATAATTACAGTGAATGAACGTCAACATATCATCCATAGATATAATATATATAAATAACTATCATGCGTTGTTTCAATAATAAAGACAAAGAGAGGGATGCACAACGAGAGACAGGCATTTAGGAATTTATAAAGAAAGTAATATTACCCGGCACACTCCTTGCTGAGGGCCGGGTAATTTGCTAGATGTGCAGTTCCTGCAGTTTTTCTTTAGGCAGCGCCAGCGCTTCATTGCTGTTAACGCGAACGTCACGCTCAAGAATATGACGCGCAATATCCTGCGCTTCTTCCAGAGAGTGCATCTGATACGTGCCGCACTGGTATACGTTCAGTTCCGGGATCTGGTTCTGCTCTTTTACCTTCAGCACGTCAGCCATGGCCGCTTTCCAGGCATCGGCCACACGCGTCTCTTCAGGCACACCAATCAGGCTCATATAGAAACCGGTACGGCAGCCCATCGGCGAGATGTCGATGATCTCAACGCCGTTACCGTTCAGATGATCGCGCATGAAACCGGCAAACAGATGTTCCAGAGTATGAATGCCCTTTTCCGGCATCACTTCCTGGTTGGGTACGCAGAAACGCAGGTCGAAAACGGTGATCGTGTCGCCGTGCGGGGTATGCATGGTCTTCGCAACGCGTACAGCAGGTGCTTCCATACGGGTATGGTCGACAGTAAAGCTATCTAATAACGGCATACGTCACCTCCGATAGTGATTTTTTTAAAAAATAATGAACTCTTCTGTTCAACGCGAGTCTGACTCTATGAAAGACGCGCATTTGTTATCATCATCTCTGTTCTTCAGAGATGTTATTTTGGCCACAGCGATGTGGCCTTTTTCTTTTCTGTCAGCCGTGTTTCGCCAGATATTCAGCAAACGACTCTGTATCCTCCGCCTCAATCTCACTCTGACGCACCAGTGACGCTTCGCGCTCAGCAGCAAAATCAGCTTCGGTAAGCACTTCCAGCGGTTCCTGCAGCAGTATATCGCGATACTCTGCCGCCAGCGCACGTCCGGTTCCGCCGATTCCCTGATCAATCATAGAACGCAGAATGCGTGCCGAGAATGTCAGGTCCGGATTATCAAAACTTTCGACCAGCCGATCGCATACCTGCTGATAGTCATCGCCACCGTACACGCTATCCAGCGTGTGAGCGACGCGTTTGAGATCGCGGAACAGATCCTTACCTACCTGCTGCAGCGGGAACTGTGCCGTCTGACAACCAATGCCCAGCGTCAGACCTGGTTTGCGCCCTTCGAGGATCACCCGGTTCCAGTTCGTGCGGGTACAGAGGAGTTCGTCAGCACTCATTTCCGGCGCATCCGCCAGTACGCACCAGACCATAAACAGATCGAGGAAGCGTACCTGCTGCTCATCCACGCCAATCGGCGAGAACGGGTTGATATCCAGGGAACGCACTTCAATGTACTCAATGCCGCCGCGCTGTAAGGCATCTGACGGGGTTTCACCGCTGCGCGTAACGCGTTTCGGACGGATAGGCGCGTACAGTTCGTTCTCAATCTGCAGAACGTTACTGTTGATTTGCAGGCGCTTACCCTCTTTCTCAAGACCGATCGCTTCGTAAGCTTCTGACGGCGTTTTGATCGCCCGCTTCAATCCTGCCACATACTCGTGCAGATCGTTAAACGTGATTCCGAGATTGCTTTGCGACTTATTGGTATAA
Source organism: Leclercia adecarboxylata (assembly GCF_035787115.1). Lineage (GTDB taxonomy): Bacteria > Pseudomonadota > Gammaproteobacteria > Enterobacterales > Enterobacteriaceae > Enterobacter > Enterobacter adecarboxylatus_E. Next base: position 168,470 of record NZ_JALKTL010000004.1, read on the forward strand.
CCCAGGTCGCTGAGGCGCAGGGAGGTGGCGTACGGCAGGTAATACATGCCGCAGTCGGTTTTCTCAAACGGCAGCGTAGTGGGTTTGCCCTGCAGGAAAGAAGAGCAAATCGCCGGCGATGCGCCAAACAGATACGGGATGACCCAACCAAAACGATAGTAGTTGCGAATCAGGCGGAAATAGCCTGCGGAGATCGCTTCTTTATCCGTTTCGCCGCACTTCGCCTGCCAGAATGCCATCGGCAATGAGAAGTTATAGTGCACGCCAGAAATGGTCTGCATCAGCGCGCCATAGCGATTTTTTAACCCTTCGCGATAGAGCGTTTTCAGACGGCCAATATTGGACGTGCCGTACTGCGCCAGTTCAATATCCTGCCCCTGCTCGATATAGCAAGGCATGCTCAGCGGCCACATCCGCTCATCACCCAGATTGCGGGCGCTGTAGCGATGAATGTCACGCATGATTTTCAGCATGTGGTCAATTTCGCCGTCTACTGGCGTAATGAACTCGAGCAACGCTTCGGCGAAATCAGTGGTGATCCATTTATGGGTCAGCGCTGAACCTAACGCCTGTGGATGGCCCGTCGTTGCAAGACTGCCATCTGCGTTAACGCGCAGCGTTTCTCGCTCAAGACCGCGCTGAATACCCTTCAGAGCCTGAGGATGGTTTTCCAGCCAGGCCAGTGCCTGTGATACGTCCGGGATCAATTCGACCTCCCGCCTGTCAAAATCATTTTATTTAGCATAATTGTAATGGTTTCTGGTCACAAACAGTCCAATTAGTGCCACCACGTCATGCCCTGCAAAGTTGCAACCGCTACAAGAATGTAGCGCAACGCTTTGCCCAGGCATAAAAAAAAGAGCACGGGCCCCCAGGAGATGCGCATCCATCCCGCCAGCAGGCACAGTAAATCACCGATTACCGGCATCCAGCTTAGTAAAAGCGTGGCAGCGCCATAGCGTTTTAGCCAGCCGACTGCCTTTTTCTGCCAGCGCGACGTTTTGCGTAGCGGAAAGAAACGCCCAAGAATAACGTTAGTCAGCCCCCCAAGGCTATTACCCATTGTTGCTATTAACACAAGCAACCACGGCTGACTCACGCCGGACAACAGCATCGCCACCAGCACCACTTCCGAATTTCCCGGAAGGATCGTGGCGCTTAAGAAACTGCTGGCGAATAATGAAGCGAGTGACAGCGCGTCACTCACAGTAGGCGAACATCCACCGCAGCCATACCGGCCTCACGCGCCGCCTGAATGCCGAAATCGGCATCTTCAAACACGACGCACTTCGCGGGCGGCACTCCCATCAGTTCTGCACAAAGCAGGAAGGTGTCTGGTGCAGGCTTATGATTTTTAACATGATCGGCCGCGACTACGGCAGAGAAATAGTGGCGCAGGCCAAGGTGATTGAGCAGTGCCTCGGCGATAGCGCTTTCACTGCCGGTCCCGACGGACATAGGACGACGCCCGTGCCAGGCTTTCACCACATCGATTAAGGGCAAAGGACGCACGGTGTCCAGCAGCATGGCTTTTACCGCATCGGTTTTTTCCCGCGCGAGCAGATGCGGGTCGAGATCGGCCTGATTCAGTTCAATCACGGCCTGCGCAATACGCCAGGTTGGAGATCCGTTAAGGGCAATCATGGCCTGTAAGTCGAAACGCATACCGTAACGACCCAGAACGTCACTCCAGGCTTTGCGATGCGTTGGCTCGGTATCCAGGATGGTGCCATCCATGTCGAAAATCAAACCGTCATACTGTGCGTACATCGTGCTCTCGCGAAAGGATTACAAAGCGTTACTTTATCGTAAACAAGGGATTTTGTCGCTGGAAGAGAAGAGGATTGCTGACGGAACGTTGAAGGAATAAACAATGAGGGAGAAGATGGTGCATCCGGGAGGATTACCCGGCTACGCCTCGCCCTTAGGGCCGTTGCTGAAGCAACGTTATCCGCCCTGGTACTGGCGATTATCTCGCAGACCATGAAACAACAGTCTGGCTGTTATCTCGGAGAAGATGGTGCATCCGGGAGGATTCGAACCTCCGACCGCTCGGTTCGTAGCCGAGTACTCTATCCAGCTGAGCTACGGATGCATTGGGATTTACTGCTGTTAATGCTGATACTCGGTATTGCTTCATAAGCAACACAAAGTAAAAGATGGTGCATCCGGGAGTATTACTCGGCTGCGCCTTGCCCTACGGGTCGTTGCTAAAGCAACGCTATCCTCCCTGGTGGTTGCGATTGACTCGCAGACCATGAAACAACAGTTTAGCTGTTATCTCGGAGAATATGGTGCATCCGGGAGGATTCGAACCTCCGACCGCTCGGTTCGTAGCCGAGTACTCTATCCAGCTGAGCTACGGATGCATCGGGATTTACTGCTGTTACTGCTGATACTCGGTATTGCTTCATAAGCAACACAAAGTAAAAGATGGTGCATCCGGGAGGATTCGAACCTCCGACCGCTCGGTTCGTAGCCGAGTACTCTATCCAGCTGAGCTACGGATGCATCAGGATTACTACTGTACTACTCGATACTCATATCACTTCGAAAGCAATATGAAGTAATAGATGGTGCATCCGGGAGGATTACTCGGCTGCGCCTCACCCTTCGGGCCGTTGCTGAAGCAACGTTATCCTCCCTGGTGCTTGCGATTATCTCGCAAGCCATGAAACAACAGCACGACTGTTATCTCGGATAATATGGTGCATCCGGGAGGATTCGAACCTCCGACCGCTCGGTTCGTAGCCGAGTACTCTATCCAGCTGAGCTACGGATGCAAAATGGCGGTGAGGCGGGGATTCGAACCCCGGATGCAGCTTTTGACCGCATACTCCCTTAGCAGGGGAGCGCCTTCAGCCTCTCGGCCACCTCACCACACAACGCCTCTTTCGAGTGCTTCGAGTAACTCGTTAAGAGCTTCTCGTCGCTGCGTGGCGCATATATTACTTTCTGGGACTTATAAGTCAAACAATTTTCCACAAGCTTTTATCGTTTGCACAAATCGCAGGCAATTCGCATGTAAAACCCGCAAAGAGGGTGTTTTATAAACGGATTTTACGCCTATTTCCGCACTCTTCTACAGTAAGAACGATGGATTTTGCCGAAGTAAAGGATATGAGAGTGGTTAAAAACAGAGCAAACGAAACAAAAGGGTAACTTTAAGAAGGGAGAATCAGAGAGGTTGCGTCTCGCCAGACAGCGAGACGCGATAATATCAGTAACTGGACTGCTGGGATTTTTCAGCCTGGATACGCTGGTAGATCTCTTCACGATGAACAGAGACTTCTTTAGGGGCGTTCACACCAATACGTACCTGGTTGCCTTTTACCCCTAAAACTGTCACGGTGACCTCATCCCCAATCATGAGGGTCTCACCAACTCGACGAGTCAGAATCAGCATTCTTTGCTCCTTGAAAGATTAAAAGAGTCGGGTCTCTTGTATCCCGGCATTATCCATCATATAACGTCAAAAAGTAAGCGATGACAAACACGTAATGTGTAGGTAGTCACGGCATCACAATCTGTTAAACGTAAGTTTAGCCGATATACACAAACTCAACCTGACTTTATCATTATCGATAGCGTAGAGTGCAGAACGCCATAACGTTGTCGTTATGGCGTCTGAGTACGCTTTGTAATTATTACAGTTTCGAACTTACCCAGCTTTCTACACTGGCCAGTGCTGCCGGGAGGGCTGCTGCATCCGTACCACCGGCTTGCGCCATGTCAGGACGTCCACCGCCTTTACCGCCCACTTGCTGAGCGACCATACCAATCAGTTCCCCAGCTTTCACGCGGTCGATCACGTCCTTAGATACGCCCGCAATCAGAGAAACCTTACCTTCTGCTACCGTTGCCAGAACAATGACTGCTGAACCAAGCTGGTTCTTCAGATCGTCGACCATGGTACGAAGCATTTTCGGCTCAACGCCCGCCAGCTCGCTGACCAGCAGCTTGACGCCATTAATTTCAACCGCTTTGCTGGAGAGGTTTGCGCTCTCGGCAACCGCAGCCTGCTCTTTCAGCTGCTGCAACTCTTTTTCCAGCAGACGAGTACGCTCCATTACGCTGCGCACTTTCTCACCCAGGTTCTGGCTGTCGCCCTTCAGCAGTTGCGCGATGTCGTGGAGCTGATCGCTCTCAGCATGCAGGCTGGCGATTGCACCTTCACCGGTGACCGCTTCGATACGACGAACGCCTGCCGCCGTACCAGATTCGGACAGAATGCGGAACAGGCCGATATCGCCTGTACGGCTAGCGTGCGTACCGCCACACAGCTCGGTGGAGAAATCACCCATGCTCAGCACACGAACACGCTCGTCATACTTCTCGCCGAACAGCGCCATTGCGCCTTTGTCTTTCGCCGCCTCGAGATCCATGATGTTGGTTTCAATCGGCAGGTTACGACGGATCTGGGCGTTCACCAGATCTTCAACCGCACGAATCTCTGTCGGTTTCATCGCTTCAAAATGCGAGAAGTCGAAACGCAGCACTTTGTCGTTTACCAGCGAGCCTTTCTGCGCAACATGCGTGCCCAGAACCTGGCGCAGCGCGGCGTGCATCAGGTGCGTCGCGGAGTGGTTCAGACGAATACGTGCGCGGCGCGCTTCATCAACGGTAGCCTGAACGCCATCACCCACTTTCAGTTCACCGGATACCAGCGTACCCTGGTGACCAATCGCCTGGCCGTATTTCTGCGTGTCGCTTACCGCAAAGCTGAAGCCATTGCCTTTCAGCTCGCCTTTATCGCCAACCTGGCCGCCAGATTCTGCGTAGAACGGTGTCTTGTCCATAACCACAACAGCAGTCTGACCCGCGCTGATGCTGTCCACGGCTTTGCCGTCAACGAACAGCGCTGTCACGTTACCGTTGGTTTCCAGATGTTCGTAGCCTTCGAATTCGCTGCTGCCCTCAACGCGGATCATGGCGTTGTAGTCGGCACCAAAACCGCTGGATTCACGCGCACGGCGGCGCTGTTCTTCCATTGCTGCTTCGAAGCCCGCTTCGTCAACTTTGATGTTACGCTCGCGGCAAACGTCAGCCGTCAGGTCAACCGGGAAACCATAGGTGTCGTACAGACGGAAGGCGGTTTCGCCATCCAGGGTATCGCCTTTCAGCTTCGCCAGCTCGTCGTCCAACAGGGTCAGGCCACGCTCCAGAGTACGTGCAAACTGCTCTTCTTCGGTTTTCAGAACCTGTTCAACCTGCGCCTGCTGGCGCTTCAGTTCTTCACCGGCAGCGCCCATGACGTCAATCAGCGGCCCCACCAGCTTATAGAAGAAGGTGTCTTTTGCGCCCAGCATGTTGCCATGGCGGATAGCGCGACGGATGATACGACGCAGCACGTAGCCGCGGTTTTCATTCGAGGGGATCACGCCGTCAGCAATCAGGAACGCACAGGAGCGGATGTGGTCCGCAATGACGCGCAGGGATTTGTTGCTCAGGTCAGTCGCGCCAGTCACTTCGGCAACGGACTTAATCAGATTGCTGAACAGATCGATGTCGTAGTTGGAGTTAACGTGTTGCAGTACCGCGGCAATACGCTCCAGGCCCATACCGGTATCTACGGATGGCTTCGGCAGCGGCTCCATGGTGCCGTCGATCTGACGGTTAAACTGCATGAAGACGATATTCCAGATTTCGATATAACGGTCGCCGTCTTCTTCTGCGCTACCCGGAGGGCCGCCCCAGATGTGATCGCCATGATCGTAGAAAATTTCGGTACATGGACCGCATGGGCCGGTGTCGCCCATCTGCCAGAAGTTGTCAGACGCATAAGGTGCGCCTTTGTTATCGCCGATGCGAATAATACGTTCGCGCGGGATACCCACTTCTTTTTCCCAAATTTCATAGGCTTCGTCGTCGGTTTCGTAGACGGTAACCCACAGACGCTCTTTCGGCAGGTTAAACCAGTTTGCACCGGTCAGCAGTTCCCATGCGTACTGAATAGCATCATTTTTGAAATAGTCGCCGAAGCTGAAGTTACCCAGCATCTCGAAGAAAGTGTGGTGACGTGCAGTGTAACCGACGTTTTCCAGATCGTTATGTTTACCGCCCGCCCGCACGCAACGCTGCGAGGTGGTCGCGCGGGAATAATTACGCTTGTCGAGACCAAGGAAGACATCCTTGAACTGGTTCATCCCGGCGTTGGTAAACAGTAAAGTTGGATCGTTGTTCGGTACCAGGGAGCTGCTGGCAACAACCTGATGTCCCTTACTATGGAAAAAATCGAGAAACGCCTGTCGGATCTCAGCGGTGCTCTTGCTCATAATTATCCTGAAATCAAGCTAACGAAATGTCACAGCAGGTCACAACACAACCGATGTTGAACGGACCAGCTACTGAAAAAAGTGGGAATAAGATAAGTTTTCTTTAGTGGGAAGTAAAATCCCGCATGCGTTCAATCAGTAAAATTACGCCAGATATCCTGAATATCCTCCATCAGAAAGCCGCGGTAGAGCAAAAATCGCTGGATTTTAACTTTTTCTGAAAACTCGCGCGGCAGCGGTTCGCCGTATTTCCGCACCGCCTGTTCCCTCGCCAGCTCGCACCAGTCGATATCGCATTCACGCATTGCCTTTTCGCTGGTTTCGCGCGCGATTCCCTTCTGATTAAGCTCCTGGCGGATACGCGCCGGGCCATACCCTTTTCGGCTGCGGCTGGCAATAAAGCGCGAGACGAAACGGGCATCATCGAGATAGCCGTGTTCATAGCACCAGGCGATCACCTTATCATAATCTTCTTCCGTCGCATCGATGGCTTCTGGTCCGTTTTTACTCATAACGGGCGCGGAGAGTTTGCGACGCAACTCCTGTTCGCTGTGGTCACGGACGGCAAGAATACGTACCGCCCGATCCAACAGGCGGGCATAGGCAGGACGACGTGCTGTGGATTCATTCATAAGTAAACCTGCTGCAGTACAAAAGCAAAAAGGCCGCTCTAAGCGACCTTTTTTATTACACTCGATTATCAGAAGTCTTCGTTGGTTTCTTCAACGTCTTCGCCATCAACCGCGAACTGCGGTTTAGAATCCTGATTGCTCAGCAGGAGTTCGCGAATTTTCTTCTCGATCTCTTTGGCTGCCGCCGGGTTCTCTTTCAGCCAGGAGATAGCGTTCGCTTTACCCTGACCAATCTTATCGCCGTTGTAGCTATACCAGGCGCCCGCTTTTTCAATCAGCTTCTCTTTCACGCCCAGGTCAACCAGCTCACCGTAGAAGTTGATACCTTCGCCGTAAAGGATCTGGAATTCAGCCTGCTTAAACGGTGCAGCGATTTTGTTCTTCACTACCTTCACGCGGGTTTCGCTACCCACTACGTTCTCGCCGTCTTTTACGGCACCGATACGGCGGATATCCAGACGCACGGAGGCGTAGAATTTCAGCGCATTACCGCCGGTAGTGGTCTCCGGGTTACCGAACATCACACCAATCTTCATACGGATCTGGTTAATGAAGATCAGCAGCGTGTTGGACTGCTTCAGGTTACCGGCCAGCTTACGCATCGCCTGGCTCATCATACGTGCCGCGAGGCCCATGTGAGAGTCACCGATTTCGCCTTCGATTTCTGCTTTCGGAGTCAGCGCGGCAACGGAGTCGACGATAATCACGTCAACGGCGCCGGAGCGTGCCAGTGCGTCACAGATTTCAAGCGCCTGCTCACCGGTATCCGGCTGAGAACACAGCAGGTTGTCGATATCCACGCCCAGCTTACGTGCGTAGACCGGATCCAGCGCGTGCTCTGCGTCAATAAAGGCACAGGTTTTACCTTCACGCTGAGCAGCGGCCACAACCTGTAACGTCAGGGTGGTTTTACCGGAGGATTCTGGCCCGTAGATTTCTACGATACGACCCATTGGCAGGCCGCCAGCACCCAGTGCAATATCCAGAGAAAGCGAACCGGTGGAGATAGTTTCTACATCCATGGAACGATCTTCACCCAGGCGCATGATGGAACCTTTACCGAATTGCTTTTCGATCTGGCCCAGTGCTGCCGCCAACGCTTTCTGTTTGTTTTCGTCGATAGCCATTTTTTCCTCTCATGCCGGGTGAAACAACTGCGCTTCACCGTGGATTTCTGTTCTGTTGGGGCAATTATACTGTATGCTCATACAGTATCAAGTGTTTTGTAGAAATTGTTGCCAGAGCGTTTTTAACGCATAAACGGTGGCCTGACGGCGCACGCTTTCACGGTCGCCGCTGAAGCACTCCCGGCGGGTAATGCCTTCACCCTGAGCGGTCGCAAAGCCAAACCAGACCGTGCCGACAGGCTTTTCTTCGCTGCCGCCGTCCGGCCCGGCGATACCGCTAATAGAGATAGCATAGTCCGCACGGGCGGCACGCAAGGCGCCAATTGCCATCTCGATGACCACCGGTTCGCTGACCGCGCCATGCTCAATAAGCGTGGGCTCACGCACGCCGATCATCTGCGATTTCGCTTCATTACTGTAGGTGACAAAACCGCGCTCAAACCAGGCGGAGCTGCCCGCGATATCGGTAATAGCTTTCGCCACCCAGCCGCCGGTACAGGACTCAGCCGTGGTTACCGTCGCGCCGCGCTGTTTCAGCACCTGCCCTACCGCCTCACTGAGCTGCATCAATTCATGGTCAGTCATCTCGTTTTGTCTCCTGAAAAACATGCAGCACAAGATAGCACTTTAGCCAGTAGATATGAGGATGAGATGGAGGTTTTACGAGGGGGCTTCAGAAAAAATACCCTGGCCATCCGGCCAGGGTTTAAACGTGAGCAGCATCAGCTACTCAGGTTTCTGTGCGTTAACTGAACGGCGAAGATGCCCGCGCCTGGGATACCGCCAGCCCCAGCTGCCAGACCGCCATCGCATAGTGCGTGCTGTGGTTGTAGCGGGTAATGGTGTAGAAGTTCGGCAGACCGTACCAGTACTGATAGCCGGTACCGATATCCAGACGCAGCAGGCTTACCTGCTGATTACCACTCAGCGGCTGCTGCGGCGTAAGTCCGGCAGAGGTCAGCTGTGCCGCGCTGTAGCGGGTTTTAAAGCCGTTTTCCAGACCCGGCGCCTGGCCGTTAGCCATCACAGCGACCGGCTGACCTGGCGTCCAGCCATGCTCTTTAAAGTAGTTGGCAACGCTGCCAATCGCGTCCTCAGGATCCCACAGGTTAATGTGCCCGTCCCCGTTGAAATCGACCGCATACTGCTTATACGAGGACGGCATAAACTGGCCGTAACCCATGGCGCCGGCAAAGGAGCCTTTCAGATCCAGCGGGTCGTCCTGCTCGTCACGCGCCATCAGCAGGAATGTTTCCAGCTCAGAGGAGAAGTACTCCGCGCGACGCGGGTAGTTAAAGGAGAGCGTCGCCAGCGCATCAAGAATACGGGTTTTGCCCATCACCCGGCCCCAGCGGGTTTCCACGCCGATGATCCCAACGATAATCTCCGGCGGTACGCCATAAACCTGCTGAGCGCGGGTTAGCGCATCCTGATACTGGTTCCAGAACGCCACGCCATTTTGCACGTTGTCAGGGGTAATAAATTGCTTGCGATAGCGCAGCCACGCGCCGTTCGGCCCTGCCGGTGGCTGGGTGGTTGGCGCCTGACGATCCATCAGTCGCAGTACATAATCCAGACGTTTCGCCTGGGAGAGGATCTCCTGCAGCTGGGCTTTGTTAAACCCGTGTTTACTCACCATCTTGTCGATGAACTGTTGTGCCGCAGGGTTGTTGGCAAAGTCGCCCCCCATCTGCATCACGTTATGCTGGGGCTCCAGCAGGAAGCCGCCGGAAGGGACGCCTGCCGTTTGCTGGACCTCTTCGGTCTTCGGTTTGCTACTGCAGGCAGAAAGCAGAATAAGCGCAGGAAGCAGCGCTGCGTAACGACGCTTGAACATGACACATCCATTCCATGAATTCGATAAGTGGCAAGTATGGTAAAGCATTCGGGACACCTCAAGGAAGAGATGCGAACCCGCACGGCAAAATCTTTACGCTGCCCAAAGACAAATTTGTGTTCCTCTCAACCATATCACCCTCACTTCGCTCATTATCTTTCAAAATGATCTATTTTTCTTTCATTGTGAGATCTGTTTAACACTTTAATACCTTTCAAAGTGATTATTATTAGCCCGTCAGAGATGAACTCACCCTACAGGAGAAAATAATGATAGAAACCATCACCCACGGCGCCGAGTGGTTTATTGGGCTGTTTCAGAAAGGTGGCGAGGTCTTTACCGGCATGGTCACCGGGATCCTGCCGCTGCTGATCAGCCTGCTGGTGATCATGAATGCGCTGATCAATTTCATTGGCCAGCACCGGATCGAAAGGCTGGCCCAGCGCTGCGCCGGAAATCCGTTGTCCCGCTACCTGCTGCTGCCCTGCGTCGGCACTTTTGTGTTCTGTAATCCTATGACCCTGAGTCTCGGACGCTTTATGCCCGAGCGCTACAAGCCGAGCTACTACGCGGCGGCCTCGTACAGCTGCCACTCGATGAACGGCCTGTTTCCGCACATCAATCCCGGCGAACTGTTCGTCTATCTGGGGATCGCCAGCGGCCTGACCACCCTCGGCCTGCCGCTGGGCCCGCTGGCAGTGAGCTATCTGCTGGTCGGCCTTGTGACCAACTTCTTCCGCGGCTGGGTGACCGATCTCACCACCGCCATTTTCGAAAAGAAAATGGGTATTCAGCTTGAGCAGAAAGTCCAGCTTAAGGGAGCGACAGCATGACCCGTATCCGGATTGAAAAAGGCGTGGGCGGCTGGGGCGGCCCGCTGGAGCTGGACGCCACCGGCGAGAAAAAGATCGTCTATATCACCGCAGGTACCCGACCGGCCATTGTCGACAAACTGCACGAGCTCACCGGCTGGGAAGCGGTGGACGGTTTTAAAGAGGGCGAGCCGCCAGAGGCGGAAATCGGCGTGGCGGTGATCGACTGCGGCGGTACCCTGCGCTGCGGCATCTACCCGAAACGGCGCATTCCCACCGTCAACATTCATTCGACGGGGAAATCCGGCCCGCTGGCACAGCATATCCTGGAGGACATTTACGTCTCTGGCGTGAAAGAGGAGAACATCAGTCTGGTTGATGGGGTTGCCCCGGCGAAAAAGGGCGCGCCGCGCGAATACGACACCAGCAAGAAGATCACCGAGCAGAGCGATGGCCTGCTGGCCAAAGTGGGCATGGGGATGGGCTCCGCGGTTGCCGTGCTGTTCCAGTCCGGGCGCGACACCATCGATACGGTGCTGAAAACCATCCTGCCGTTTATGGCCTTCGTCTCCGCGCTGATCGGCATCATTATGGCCTCCGGTCTGGGGGACTGGATTGCCCACGGCCTCGCCCCGCTGGCCAGCCATCCGCTGGGTCTGGTGACCCTGGCGCTGATCTGCTCCTTCCCGCTGCTGTCGCCGTTCCTCGGCCCCGGGGCGGTTATCGCCCAGGTGATTGGCGTCCTGATTGGCGTGCAGATTGGGCTGGGCAATATTCCCCCGCACCTCGCCCTGCCCGCGCTGTTTGCCATTAACGCCCAGGCCGCCTGCGACTTTATCCCGGTGGGACTGTCGCTGGCCGAAGCACGTCAGGACACCGTGCGCGTCGGCGTGCCCTCGGTGCTGGTAAGCCGCTTTCTGACCGGCGCGCCAACGGCGCTGATCGCCTGGTTCGTCTCCGGCTTTATTTATCAATAAGAGGAACACCCCATGACCGTGATTTACGAGACCACCATTACCCGCATCGGCCAGAGTGCCCCGGATGCGCTCAGCGACCAGATGCTAATTACCTTTCGTGAAGGGGCGCCGGCGGATATCGAAGAATTTTGTTTTATTCACTGCCACGGCGAACTGAATGGCGAACTAAAGGCCGGAAGCCATCTTGAACTGGGTGAGACGCGCTATGCCGTTACCGCCGTAGGTGACGTAGCCGAACAAAACCTGCGCGAACTGGGCCACATTACCCTGCGTTTCGATGGCCAGCCGCGGGCGGAATACCCCGGCACGGTACATGTGGATGGCCCGGTTCCCCAGGCTGTTACCCCAGGCTGCACGTTAAAATTCGTTGCGTAATTAAGGAGAGAGATATGAGTCAGGTTGCCGTTGTCATTGGTGGAGGACAAACCTTAGGTGAGTTCCTCTGTCGTGGGCTTGCCGCAGAAGGCTACCGCGTGGCGGTGGTCGATATTCAGAGTGAGAAAGCCGCCCGCGTCGCGGACACCATTAACTCCGAGTTTGGTGAAGGTCGGGCCTGGGGCTTTGGTGCCGATGCCACCGGCGAGCAGAGCGTGCTGGCTCTCGCCCGTGGCGTAGACGAGATTTTTGGCCGCACCGACCTGCTGGTGTACAGCGCCGGGATCGCCAAAGCGGCGTTTATCAGCGACGTAGAGCTGGGGGATTTCGACCGCTCCTTGCAGGTAAACCTGGTGGGCTATTTCCTCTGTGCCCGGGAGTTCTCGCGCCTGATGATCCGCGACGGCATTGCCGGGCGCATCATTCAGATTAACTCCAAATCCGGCAAGGTGGGCAGCAAGCACAACTCCGGCTACAGCGCGGCCAAGTTCGGCGGCGTGGGGCTGACGCAGTCCCTGGCGCTGGATCTGGCGGAGTACGGCATCACCGTGCATTCGCTGATGCTCGGCAACCTGCTGAAGTCGCCGATGTTCCAGTCCCTGCTGCCGCAGTACGCCACCAAGCTTGGCATTAATGAAGATCAGGTGGAGCAGTATTACATCGATAAAGTGCCGCTGAAGCGCGGCTGCGACTATCAGGATGTGCTGAATATGCTGCTGTTTTATGCCAGTCCAAAAGCCTCTTATTGCACCGGGCAGTCAATCAATATCACCGGCGGGCAGGTGATGTTCTGATCGAGCGGTCTGTTGCCCCCACCCTACCCCTCTCCCCCAGGGAGAGGGAACAAAACAAGGAGCTGATATGGTTACAGCATTAATCACCGTTGCCGTTATCGCCTGGCTGTGCCAGCTGGCGCTCGGCGGCTGGCAAATCCATCGTTTTAACCGTGCCTTCGACGCCCTTTGCCAGAAAGGCCGCGTGGGCGTGGGCCGTTCAGGCGGGCGCTTCAAACCGCGGGTCATTGTCGCCATTGCGCTGGATGATAACCACCGGGTCTGTGACTCATTGATGATGCGTGGGCTGACGGTCTTTGCCCGACCGGCGAAAATCCAGGCAATTAACGGCCTGTCGTGGCAGGAATTAAAGCCCGATGTGATCTTTCCCAATGATTCACTGTGTCAGGATGCACTATCATTAGCGCTTAAATTGAAACATGGATAATTTCGTTGTGAACGCTGTAAGCTTGCGAAATTATCATTTCGCAACCTGAGGAACTCAACGCCTATGAAACCCCGCCAGCGGCAGGCGGCCATACTCGACCATCTGCAAAAACAGGGAAAATGCTCGGTTGAGGATCTGGCCCACTACTTTGACACCACCGGCACCACCATCCGCAAGGACCTGGTGATCCTGGAAAATTCCGGGGCGGTGATCCGTACTTATGGCGGCGTGGTGCTGAATAAAGACGAGGCCGATCCGCCTATCGATCACAAGACGCTGATCAACACCCACCAGAAAGCGTTGATTGCCGACGCGGCGGTAAAATTTATCCACGACGGTGACTCCATTATTCTCGATGCGGGAAGTACGGTGCTGCAGATGGTGCCGATGCTCAGCCGCTTCAATAACATCACGGTAATGACCAACAGTCTGCATATCGTTAACGCCCTGTCAGAATTCGACAACGAACAAACCATCCTGATGCCCGGCGGGACCTTCCGTAAAAAATCAGCCTCGTTTCATGGCCAGCTGGCAGAAAATGCTTTCGATCATTTCAGCTTCGACCGTCTGTTTATGGGCACCGACGGTATCGATCTCAACGCGGGCGTCACCACCTTTAACGAAGTGTTCAGCGTCAGCAAAGCGATGTGCAACGCCGCCCGGGAGGTGATCCTGATGGCAGACTCATCGAAGTTTGGCCGTAAAAGCCCCAATATTGTCTGTAGCCTGGAGAGCGTCGATAAGCTGATCACCGACGCGGGCATCGATCCGGCGTTTAAAAAAGCGCTGGAAGAGAAAGGAATCGACGTGATTGTAACCGGAGAAAAAGATGAGTGATTTTCTGTTAGACGCGGGCCGTCAGACGCTGATGCTGGAACTGCAGGAAGCCAGCCGCCTGCCGGACCGTCTGGGCGAAGATTTCGTGCGGGCGGCAAGCACCATTATTCAGTGCGAAGGTAAAGTGATTGTCTCGGGCATCGGCAAGTCCGGGCATATCGGCAAGAAGATTGCCGCGACCCTCGCCAGCACCGGCACCCCGGCCTTTTTTGTGCATCCCGCTGAAGCGCTGCACGGCGATCTGGGGATGATCGAAAGCCGCGACGTGCTGCTGTTTATCTCCTACTCCGGCTCGGCAAAAGAGCTGGATCTGATCCTGCCGCGTCTGCAGGAAAAATCGGTCGCGCTGCTGGCGATGACCGGTAAGTCCCGCTCGCCGCTGGCGCTGGCCGCCAGGGCCACGCTGGATATTTCAGTGGAGCGCGAAGCCTGCCCGATGCACCTGGCCCCCACCTCCAGTACCGTTAATACCCTGATGATGGGCGATGCACTGGCAATGGCCGTCATGCAGGCGCGCGGCTTTAATGAAGAAGATTTTGCCCGCTCCCACCCGGCAGGGGCGCTGGGGGCACGTTTGCTCAATAAAGTACACCACCTGATGCGCACCGACGAGGCCATCCCGCAGGTGAAGCTGCACACCAGCGTAATGGACGCGATGCTGGAGCTGAGCCGTACCGGACTGGGGCTGGTGGCGGTCTGCGATGACGACCATCTGGTTAAAGGGGTATTCACCGACGGCGACCTGCGTCGCTGGCTGGTGGGCGGCGGCAAACTGGAGATCGCCGTCAGCCACGCCATGACCCCAGGCGGGCTGACGCTCAATGCCGAAAGCCGCGCCATTGAAGCCAAAGAGCTGCTGATGAAGCGCAAAATCACCGCCGCGCCGGTGGTGGACAACAGCGGCCGCCTGTGTGGCGCCATCAACCTGCAGGATTTCTACCAGGCCGGCATTCTCTAACCTTTAAGACCCAGACGTTTCGCCAGCCGGTGCAGGTTGGCGACGTCGATCTCCAGCGCCCGGGCGCTCGCCGCCCAGCTGCGGCCGTTCTGCGCCAGCGCACGGGAAATCATCTGACGCTGAAACTCTTCCGTTGCATCGCGCAGGTTCTGACTGGCAATAAGCGGCGTCTCCGGCATCACCGCAGGCGCGCTCTCATCATGCAGGGCAAAGTGCTGCGCGTGGATCACCACCTCATCCCCTGGCCGCGCCGCCCGGGCCAGCACCACCGCACGATGGATGGCATGTTCCAGCTCACGTACGTTACCCGGCCAGCCGTAGCCGAGCAGATGCGCGCGGGCGCCGGGGCTTAACACTACCCGGGATAACCCCATCCGTAACCGGCACTGTTCGCAGAAATAACCCGCCAGCAGGACCACATCTTCGCCACGCTCGCGCAGCGGCGGCACTGAAAGCGGAAACACGCTCAGGCGGTGGAACAGGTCGGCGCGGAAATTCCCGGCCAGCACCTCTTCGCGCAGATCGCGGTTGGTGGCCGCCAGTACCCGCACGTCGACGCGCAGGCTGCGGTCGTCACCCACGCGCTGGATATCGCCATACTGCAGCACGCGCAGCAGCTTGGCCTGCAGCGCCAGCGACAGTTCGCCAATCTCATCCAGAAACAGCGTGCCGTTATCGGCCATTTCAAACTTGCCGCTGCGGTTGCTGATGGCGCCGGTAAACGCCCCTTTGACGTGACCAAACAGCTCGCTCTCCGCCACGCTTTCCGGCAGCGCGGCGCAGTTGAGATAGACCAGCGGATTTACCGCCCGCGGGGAGGCCTCATGGATGGCTTTCGCCACCAGCTCTTTCCCGGTGCCGGTTTCACCCTCGATCAGCACGTTCAGGTCGGAGGCGGCGACGATCTCAATCTCTTTTTTCAGGCTCATCATGCCCGGCGACAGGCCGATCATCCCGGTGCTTTTCACCTGTTCAAACCCCGTCGGCCGGGTGGAGAGGCTGTTCTGGCTCTCCAGCTGCTCAATCAGCAGGGCATTATTCAGCGCCCCGGCGGCCAGCGCGGCAATCAGCCTGAGCTCTTCGTCGCTGAAGGTATCAAACTGGTCCGGCGACATGCCGTCGAGGGTCAGCGCGCCAATCAGGTTCTGCCCGGCAAACAGCGGCAGCCCAATACAGGCGTGTACCTTCAGGCTCTCCTGACCGGGGATTAAGCCGTCGTAAGGATCGGGCAGGTCGCTGTCGGCCGGGAAGCGCACCACGTCCCCGGCACGGGCGATGGTCTCCAGCCGCGGGTGCCCCTCAAGGGTGAAGCGCCTCCCCAGCACGTCCTGCGCCAGCCCGTCGATGGCCAGCGGAATAAACTGCCGCCCTTCATAGCGCAGCAGCGCCGATGCATCACAATCCAGCACGTGGCGCAGGGTGGAGATGAGCCGCTGAAAGCGATCCTGATGGCCAATCCCGCTCTGCAATTCAATGGCGATTTTCGCCAGCACCTCTACGGAAAAACTCATTTTCGCCTCGCTGTCATTTTGACAATGCATATTGTCATATTGACTATAACAATGACAGTCAAATTGACTACCCACCAGGGAGTAATATTTTAAAACTACATTTAAATCAATCAGTTAAAAAGTTGGCACGCAACCTGCAATGAGCAAAACATCTTTCTTTTAATTCGCTGTATTACGTTGAGGTTGCTATGTCTATTCTGGTTAAAAATAACATTCTTTGGGTTGGTCAACGTGACTGGGAAGTACGTGATTTTCACGGAACGGAATATAAAACGCTGCGCGGCAGCAGCTACAACAGCTATCTCATCCGGGAAGAGAAAAACGTCCTGATCGATACCGTCGACCATAAATTCAGCCGTGAATTCGTGCAGAACCTGCGCAGTGAAATTGACCTGGCCGATATCGACTACATCATCATTAACCATGCGGAAGAGGACCACGCCGGGGCGCTGACCGAACTGATGTCCTGCATCCCGGATACCCCGATCTACTGCACCGCCAACGCCATCGACTCCATCAACGGCCATCACCACCATCCCGAGTGGAATTTCAACGTGGTGAAAACCGGTGACTCGCTGGATATCGGCAACGGCAAGCAGCTGATCTTTGTAGAGACTCCCATGCTGCACTGGCCGGACAGCATGATGACCTACATGACCGGCGACGCGGTACTGTTCAGTAACGACGCCTTCGGTCAGCACTACTGCGACGAGCGTCTGTTTAACGACGAAGTGGATCAGGCCGAGCTGTACGAGCAGTGCCAGCGCTACTACGCCAACATCCTGACGCCGTTCAGCCGCCTGGTAACGCCAAAAATTACCGAAATCCTCGGCTTCAACCTGCCGGTGGATATGATTGCGACTTCCCACGGGGTGGTATGGCGCGATAACCCAACCCAGATCGTCGAGCAGTACCTGAAATGGGCGGCCGACTATCAGGAGGATCGCATCACCCTTTTCTACGACACCATGTCCAACAACACCCGCATGATGGCGGACGCCATTGCCCAGGGCATCAACGAAGTTGACCCGAACGTGGCGGTGAAAATTTTCAACGTGGCGCGCAGCGACAAAAACGACATCCTGACCAACGTCTTCCGCTCCAAAGGTGTGCTGGTGGGTACCTCCACCATGAACAACGTAATGATGCCGAAAATTGCCGGGCTGGTGGAAGAGATGACCGGCCTGCGGTTCCGTAACAAACGTGCCAGCGCCTTTGGCTCCCACGGCTGGAGCGGCGGCGCGGTAGATCGCCTCTCCACCCGTCTGCAGGATGCGGGCTTTGAAATGTCGATGAGCCTGAAGGCGAAATGGCGCCCGGATCTCGATGCGCTGGAAATCTGTCGTCAGCATGGCCGCGACATTGCACGTCAGTGGGCGCTCGCTCCGCTGCCTGAAGCCAGCGAGAAAGCCACCGAAAACGCGCCGGAGATCGCCAGCAGCACAGACACCACCGCCGACCTCGGCCCCTGCATGCAGTGCAGCGTCTGTCAGTGGATCTACGATCCAGCTCTTGGCGAACCGCTGCAGGATGTCGCACCAGGCACACCCTGGAGTGACGTGCCGGATAACTTCCTCTGCCCGGAATGTTCCCTCGGTAAAGACGTCTTTGACGAACTGGCATCGGAGGCAAAATGAGCCAGGGTATCGTGATTATCGGCTCGGGCTTCGCCGCCCGCCAACTGGTGAAAAACATCCGTAAACAGGATGCGAACATTCCGCTGACGCTGATCGCGGCGGACAGCATGGATGAGTACAACAAGCCAGACTTAAGCCATGTTATCAGCCAGAGTCAGCATGCCGACGACCTCACCCGCCAGACGGCGGGGGAGTTTGCCGAACAGTTTAATCTGCGCCTGTTTCCTTATACCTGGGTCACCGACATCGATGCCGCCGCCCGCGTGGTAAAAGGCAAAGATCAACAGTGGTCCTATGACAAGCTGGTGCTGGCTACCGGCGCCTCGGCCTTTGTACCGCCGGTGCCGGGGCGCGAGCTGATGCTGACCCTGAACAGCCAGATGGAGTACCGCGCCTGCGAATCCACGCTGCGTGATGCCAGACGGGTAATGATTGTGGGTGCGGGGCTTATCGGCAGCGAACTGGCGATGGATTTTTGCCGCGCCGGGAAAGCGGTCACCCTGGTTGACCACTCCGCCAGCATCCTGTCGGCGCTGATGCCAGCCGAAGTAAGTAGTCGCTTACAACATCGACTGACGGATATGGGCGTGCACCTGCAGCTGAAATCCCAGCTGCAAAGCCTGACGCAAACCGACAAGGGTATCCGCGCCCAGCTGAGCAGCGATCGCTGCGTTGAGGTGGATGTGGTGATTGCCGCCACCGGCCTGCGCCCGGAAACGGCGCTGGCCCAGCGGGCCGGGGCGGAAGTGAATCGCGGCGTGAAGGTCGACAGCTATCTGCAAACCACGCAGCCGGATATCTATGCTCTGGGCGACTGCGCCGAAATTAACGGTCAGGTACTGCCGTTCCTGCAACCAATCCAGTTAAGCGCCATGTATCTGGCGAAAAATCTGCTCGGGGCCAATACCCCGCTAAAACTGCCCGCCATGCTGGTGAAGGTCAAAACGCCGGAACTGCCGCTGCATCTGGCAGGCGAAACCCAGCGCCAGGATCTGAACTGGCAGATCGCCATCGACCCGCAGGGAATGGTGGCGAAAGGGGCCGACAGCGACGGCAACCTGCGCGCCTTCGTGGTCAGTGAAGATCGGATGAAGGAGGCCTTCGCCCTGCTGAAAGCATTACCCGTTTAACCCTCAAACTCTTGATCTGTTCGTTGTATTTCTGTCCGATTTTGCCTTTCGCAGCCCCGGTGCCCCGGGGCTTTTTTTATACAGTTCATTCATCAGGTAAATATTCAACACTTAAATACGGTAATTTTATCGGCCCTTATTCAGCCGCAATAAAATAAATGGGGAACAGACTAAAAACCGCAACCTGTTTTATTTCCTGATTTCGCTCTACGCTACTGAGGAATCCTTAAGCTGGAGACGAAAATGGCAAACTTCAGAAAAGAAATTAACATCCTCTCTGACTACTTTAAAAAGGTGCAGAGTAGCGAGCGCATTTTATTTCGCTGGCTTTACCTGAGCCCGCAGGAGCGCACGCAAAGGCTTCAGGAGCTAATGATGCCCCTCAGCAATAAAAAAAAGTAATAAAAAAACGGCATGCACGCCGTTTTTTTATGCCTTAAACCCGGAACAATTCATTGAAGATATCCTTGTTTAGAAAAATATTAACAAAACAAATATAAACGCCAAATTTTAATTTAGCCTCCATCACATTTTCATTCACCTCTATTTTCAGGAGGGAGGAAAGCTGTTATTTTTCGCCGTGAATTAAGCCTCTTCTTCGGAATTTATCTCATGAACGCATTTAGCTATTTGCAAAGACTGGGCAAGGCCCTGATGTTACCTATCGCCACCCTGCCCGTGGCGGCTATTTTATTACGTCTGGGGCAACCCGATGTATTTAATATTCCCTTCATCGCCAGCGCGGGTGGCGGAATATTTGACAGCCTGCCCCTGCTGTTTGCCCTCGGTATTGCTATTGGCCTGGCGAAGGATAACGCAGGGGCCGCCGCCCTGGCCGGTGCCGTCGGTTTTCTGGTACTGACTAAAGCCACAGCGGTCATCAACTCATCGATTAATATGTCCTTCTTCGCGGGGATCATCGCCGGTATCGTCGCGGGTCACTGCTATAACCGCTTCTCCGATACGAAACTCCCCGACTTCCTCGCCTTCTTTGCCGGTAAGCGTCTGGTGCCGATCATGACCGGGCTAATCTGCCTGCTGCTGGCCTGGATCTGCGGCTATGTCTGGCCGTCCGTTCAGCACGGTATTGATACCTTCAGCCTGATGGTTTCCCGCAGCGGTGAGCCAGGCTGGTTTATTTACGGCATCCTTAACCGCGCGTTAATCCCCTTCGGCCTGCACTATATTCTGCATTCGGTATTCTGGTTCAGCCTCGGGGACTGCCTGAAAGTCACCTATGATGCGGCCAGCAGCGTGCATAACATCTGCCTCGCACCGGATGTAGTGAAAGGCCTGGTGGTGGGCGGCGCGGTCCCGGGTATAGAGGGCTCGAGCATTACCCAGATTGCTGCCGACCTCACCCGCGGCGACCTGAATCGCTTCTTTGCGGGCGACCCGCATGCCGGGGTATACATGGCGTGGGCTTACCCAATCTTTATGGGCGGCCTGCCCGGTGCGGCGCTGGCAATGTACTTTGCGGCACCGAAAGCACGTCGCGCGGCGGTGGGCGGGATGCTGCTTTCCGTAGCCCTGACCGCATTCCTTACCGGTATTACCGAGCCGATTGAGTTCTCTTTCCTGTTCCTTGCCCCCGCGCTGTATGCCCTGCATGCCGTGCTCGCAGGCGTGAGCATGGTGATCGTCAACAGCCTCGGCGTGCTGCACGGCTTTGGCTTCTCAGCGGGTCTGATCGACTTCGTCCTGAACTGGGGTCTTGCCACTAAGCCCTGGATTTTGATCCCCCTGATTGCCCTGTTCTTTGCGATCTATTTTGTGGTCTTCAGCTTCGCTATCCGCTTCTTCAGGCTGAAAACACCGGGTCGTGAAGATGATGTCAGCGTCGCGGGTGAATCTGACGACCAGAGTGAAGCCATTACACAGTACATCAGCGCGCTGGGGGGCAAAGAGAACCTGAAGCTGGTTGATGCCTGTATCACCCGTCTGCGTTTAACCCTGGCCGACAACAGCGTGCTCGATGAGCCAGCTCTGAAGGCGCTGGGCGCGAAAGGCATCCTGAAAATGGGCACTCAGAACGCCCAGGTAATCCTGGGACCGCAGGCTGAAAGCATCGCGCTTAAAATCCGGGCCCGACTCGAGGCATAGCCCTCCTCCCTCTCTCCTGTCGATGGAGAGAGGGTCACCATTTCGCGAATAAAAGCGGAACAGTTGCGATATCGCTCCCTTATTTCTTCCGTAAAAAATCCTACACTCTGAGCAGTTAATTTTCCCGGGCAAACTTATGCGCCAGCTTCAGAAAATCCGCCAGTATCAACGCCTTTCAGCCCATTACGGCTCTACGCCACAGCTCACAACCATCACCGAGGTCGCCGAAGTGGCGCTGTGCAGCGAGCGCCATGCGCGCACGCTGCTCCGCCAGCTGGCTGAAAGCGGCTGGTTAAGCTGGCGTGCGCAGCCGGGACGCGGGCACCGCGCCACCCTGCACTGTCTGGTGACCACCAGCGAACTCAGCGCCCCGCTGATGCATGCCTGTCTGGAGAAAGGGGATTATCAGAGCGCGTTACAGCTGGCGGACGGCGATCCGGCCAGTCTGCATCACATCATCACGCCGTTTCTCGGCGGCAAATGGCTCAAGTACCAGCCGACGCTGCGCATTCCCTGGTACCGCCCGCTCACCTCGCTGCATCCGGCCCGCCACCGGCGGCGCGCCGAACAGCATATTATCTGCGCGGTACACGCCGGTTTAACCCGTTATGAACCGGGCCAGGCACAGCCGGTAGCCGACCTGGCGCACCACTGGGCCTGCTCAGACGACGGCCTGCGCTGGCATTTTTACCTGCGCAGCGGCGCACACTGGCATAACGGCCAGCCGGTAAGCGATGACGATATTCTGAGTGCGGTGCAGCTGCTGCTGGGCGATCCGGCCCGCAACAGCGGGTTGATGCATATCGACGCCGTCAGGCTCGTCGCCCCCTGGTGTCTGGCGGTTTACCTGCATGCACCGGATGCCATGCTGGCGCATCGCCTCGCGCATCCTGTCTGTCGTTTGCCGCATCCCCGGCAAGCTGACGTGGGCGCCGGGCCTTTTACTATTGCCCGTCACCACTCGCATTTTCTGCGCCTTGAGCGCCAGCCGTGGTACTTTGCCGCCCATCCCCTGCTGCATGCCATTGAATTCTGGCGCACCGGCATGGCAACTGATAAAGCGGCCTGGATAACGGTGGGAAAAGGCAACGTGCCGCAGGAAGCGGTCACCTCCACAAGCGGTGGATTCGCATGGCTGATGGTGAATGCGAAGCTGCCCGCCGCGCTTGCCGCTTATCTGCGCCAGAGCCTGTTAACCCTCAACCAACAGTGCTTTGACTGGCGTGAAGATCTGCAAACACACACCGAAATTCTGCCGGGATTACAGGTGCCCGACCTGCCCGCCCCGCCTGATATCGCGCTGCCCTCGCAGCTGACGCTGGTGTGCTACAACACGCCGGAACTGCGCGAACTGGCGGAGATATGGCGGGTTCATCTGCAACAGCGTGGCTGCGAGCTGCACACCGACTGGAAAGATCGCGACGGCTGGTATGCGCCCGATACGCTGGCGGATGCCGATCTGCTGCTGGGGGATCATCTGGCGACCGGCATGGCCGGGTTTGCGCTGGCGGAGTGGTTTATCTATGAACCCGCCTGGGCCACGGCGCTGGGCGAGGCGGGCTGGGAAGCCGGGAAACAGCAGCTGATGCAAAACAGCGACAGCGAAGCGCATTTTGACGCGCACCTGATGCCCTTTTTTCAACGTCTGCTGACGGAGGGGCGCTGCACGCCGCTATTCCACTATCGCTACCGGATCAACGCTCTGGAAAATGTGCAGGATATGGTGCTGACCGCGGGCGGCTGGCTCGATTTTACCCGCGCCTGGCTGCCCCCGGCAGACGTATAAATCAGCGGTGCGGCCCGGGGATCACCGAGTCGCGCAGAATTAGCTCCCCGGCAAAAGTCTGACGGAAGGTGAAGTCCCCGCCATCAAGCATAAAGATCAGGCGGCTGATGGTCTCTTTCACCATCTCCGTCACCGGCACACGTACGCTGGAGAGCGATGGCACTACGTACGGCGCCATTGCAATGTCATCGAAACCTACCACCGAAACCGACTGCGGCACGGCGACCCCGCTGTCGTGGAGCTGCTTGATGGCGCCAATCGCCATATCGTCGTTACTCGCCACCAGCGCGGTAAAGGTTGCGTCGCGTGCCAGCAGCGTCGCCACCCCTGCCGCGCCGCTGGCAGGATGCCATTTGCCCTCGACAATCAGCGATTCACGCAATGGAATGCGGTGCGCAGTAAGGGCGTCTTTATAGCCGGAAAGACGTTCAATCCCGGTGGGAGAGTCCAGCGATCCGGTAATAAACGCGATGTCGCGATGGCCCTGTTCGATGAGGGTCGAGACTGCCGCCTGGCTGGAGGCTTTATGATCTGACCAGACGCAGTGGCTGCTGTTTTTACGCAGACGGCGGTTGAGGACGATTACCGGCTGCTCGTGCTTCTGGATGATCTCGTCCATTTCATCGACGCTGAGAAAACGCGGGTAGATGATAATCGCATCGCAGCGCATATCGAGCAGATACTGAATTGCCTCGCGCTCTTCATCGGCGCTGTGCTTACCGTCAGCAAGGATCAGCTGGCGCCCTTTCTCCTCGGTCATTCTGGCCGCATGAAACAGCAGCTCGCTGAAATAGACTCCGTGGTAGAGGGTGTTGGTCACCACCAGCCCAAGGGTTTGCGTGCGCCTGGTCGCCAGGTTACGCGCCAGCAAATTGGGCCGGTAACCGCTCTCTTCAATCGCCTGAAAAACCCGGTCTTTTGTCTCCTGGCTCACGTAGCCATTGCCCGAAAGCACCCGGGAAACCGTCGCCTTCGAAACCCCTGCCCGCTTCGCCACTTCCAGCATCGTGGTCATGCATCTGTTCCGTCTTAATCCAGTGAGCGGCAGTGTACTGCACTGCGGGAAAATTGTCGCAGCGTCTGGCGCACGCTTTTTAATACGTCAGGTGATCGCCATCACGAAACGAAAAAATGACCAAAAATCCATCTTGTTTGATCCAATGAAACTCTTCATGATTTTGTGGAACCGGTTTCCTATATAAGTTTCATCGCTCACTCCGATGAAGACGTACCTTACTGATAAAACAGGATACAACCCGATGGCCAAAAACTATGCTGCGCTGGCAAACGCCGTTGTCAGCGCGCTCGGTGGCAAAGACAACATCGTCGCCGTCACCCACTGCATGACCCGACTGCGCTTCGTGGCGAAAGACGAGAGCCTGATCGACAGCGCGACGCTAAAAAGCATCAGCGGCGTGCTGGGCGTCGTGCGCAACGACAACCAGTGCCAGGTCATCATCGGCAATACCGTTTCCCAGGCCTATCGCGAGGTAGTGAATCTGCTGCCCGCCGACCTGCAGCCTGCCGCGCCGCAGGGGCCGCAAAAACTTACGCTCAGGCGCGTTGGGGCCGGGATCCTTGATGCACTGATCGGCACCATGTCCCCCCTGATCCCGGCGATCATCGGGGGATCGATGGTCAAACTGCTGGCGATGATCCTCGAGATGACCGGCGTGCTGACCAAAGGCGAACCGACGCTGACCATTCTGACCGTGATCGGCGATGGCGCGTTCTTCTTCCTGCCGCTGATGGTGGCCGCCTCTGCCGCCGTGAAATTCAAAACCAACATGTCGCTGGCCATCGCCATTGCCGGCGTGCTGGTGCACCCGAGCTTTATCGAGCTGATGGCGAAAGCGGCGCAGGGCGAGCACGTTGAGTTCGCGTTTGTGCCGGTCACCGCGGTGAAGTACACCTACACGGTGATCCCGGCGCTGGTGATGACCTGGTGCCTGTCGTATATCGAGCGCTGGGTGGACAAAATTACCCCGGCCGTGACCAAAAACTTCCTCAAGCCAATGCTGATCGTGCTGATTGCCGCCCCGCTCGCCATCGTCCTGATTGGGCCGCTGGGGATCTGGATCGGTAGCGCTATCTCCGCGCTGGTTTACACCATTCACGGCTATCTGGGCTGGCTGTCCGTCGCCATCATGGGCGCGCTGTGGCCGCTGCTGGTGATGACCGGGATGCACCGCGTCTTTACGCCAACCATCATTCAGACCATTGCCGAGACCGGCAAAGAGGGAATGGTGATGCCGTCTGAAATTGGCGCTAACCTCTCTCTTGGCGGTTCGTCGCTGGCGGTGGCCTGGAAAACCAAAAACCCGGAACTGCGCCAGACGGCGCTGGCGGCGGCGGCTTCCGCCATCATGGCCGGGATCTCTGAACCGGCGCTGTACGGCGTCGCCGTTCGCCTGAAACGGCCGCTTATTGCAAGCCTGATCAGCGGCTTTATCTGCGGAGCCGTCGCCGGGATCGCCGGGCTGGCCAGCCACTCGATGGCGGCACCGGGCCTGTTTACCAGCGTCCAGTTCTTCGACCCGGCCAACCCGATGTCCATCGTCTGGGTATTCGGGGTGATGGCGCTGGCCGTGGTGCTCTCTTTCATGCTGACCCTTATTCTGGGCTTTGAAGATATCCCGGTAGAAGATGAAGCAGAAAAAGCGCGCGCGCTGCAATCCGCACCGGTTCAGGCCAAAGCAGCACAAGCATAAATTTATAGCGAGGTAAGAATGTCTGTTTTTCCACAAGGATTTTTATGGGGCGGCGCACTGGCCGCTAACCAGAGCGAAGGCGCGTACCGTGAAGGCGGCAAGGGCCTGACCACCGTCGATATGATCCCCCACGGCGCAAATCGCCTGGCGGTGAAAGTCGGCAAGGAAAAACGCTTTTCGCTACGTGACGACGAGTTCTATCCCAGCCACGAGGCGATCGATTTTTACCATCGCTATAAAGAAGACATCGCCTTAATGGCCGAGATGGGCTTCACGGTATTCCGCACCTCGATTGCCTGGAGCCGCCTCTACCCGAACGGCGACGAGCCGCTGCCCAATAAAGAAGGGATTGCCTTTTACCGCGCGGTGTTTGAGGAGTGCAAGAAGTACAACATCGAGCCGCTGGTGACCCTGTGCCACTTCGATGTGCCGATGCACCTGGTTACCGAATACGGCTCCTGGCGTAACCGTAAGATGGTCGATTTCTTTGCCCGCTATGCGCGCACCTGCTTCGAGGCGTTCAACGGGCTGGTGAAATACTGGCTCACCTTTAACGAGATCAACATCATGCTGCACAGCCCCTTCTCGGGTGCCGGGCTGGTGTTTGAAGAAGGTGAAAACGAAGATCAGGTGAAGTATCAGGCGGCACACCATGAGCTGGTGGCCAGCGCCCTGGCAACCAAAATTGCCCACGAGGTCAATCCGCAAAACCAGGTCGGCTGCATGCTGGCGGGCGGTAATTTCTACCCATACTCCTGCAAGCCGGAAGACGTGTGGACGGCGCTGGAAAAAGATCGTGAGAACCTGTTCTTTATCGACGTCCAGGCCCGCGGCCGCTACCCGGCCTACTCTGCCCGCGTGTTCCGTGAAAAAGGGGTGGTGATTGTAAAAGACCCGGGCGATGACGAACTGCTGAAAAACACCGTCGATTTTGTCTCGTTCAGCTATTACGCCTCGCGCTGCGCCTCGGCCGACATGAACGCCAACAACACCAGCGCGGCCAATATCGTTAAATCCCTGCGCAACCCACACATCGAAGTGAGCGAATGGGGCTGGGGCATCGATCCGCTGGGCCTGCGCATCACCATGAACATGATGTACGACCGCTACCAGAAGCCGCTGTTTCTTGTGGAGAATGGCCTCGGTGCGAAAGATGAAATTGACGCCAACGGCGAGATCAACGATGACTATCGCATCAGCTACCTGCGCGAGCATATTCGCGCGATGAGCGATGCCATTGAAGACGGTATTCCGCTTATCGGCTATACCAACTGGGGGTGTATCGATCTGGTGGCTGCCTCCACGGGTGAGATGAGCAAGCGCTACGGCTTTATCTATGTCGATCGCGATGATGCCGGCAATGGCACCCTCGATCGCAAACGCAAAAAATCGTTCTGGTGGTATAAGAAAGTGATTGCCAGCAACGGGGCTGATTTAGATTAACCTGCCTTTCTGCCGGGTGGCGCTGCGCGTGCCCGGCCTCCTCTCCAGAGCAACCCTAATAGTTTCATAGCGTTATTATCATTCATTGACACCATGAATATATCATTGTATAAAACTGCGCCGTAATAAATGATATTCATTCTCAGCCAGAAACCCGGGCTGTCATAAATAAGTTAATGAAGGATAGCGTTTTATGAAAAAGGTCATCGGCGCATTAGGCTTGCTGATCGCGACAGCCGGTTCCGCATTTGCAACTACCTACCCTCTGACGATTGAGAATTGCGGATACAAAGAGACCTTCACTAAAGCGCCGGAACGCGTGGTCGCGCTGGGTCAGAACACCGTAGAAATTCTCTTGCTGCTGGGCCTTGAAGATAAGGTTGCCGCCAGCGCCTTCTGGCCCACCAAAGTGCTGCCGCAGCTGGCTGAACAGAACAAAAAAGTTAAAACGCTGACCGTTGAGATCCCCACCCTGGAATCCATCCTGGCGCAGAATCCGGACTTCGTTCCGGCCCAGCTGCCGCTGCTGCTGGGACCAGAGAGTAAAGTCGCCAAACGCGAAGATCTGGCCACCGTGGGCGTAAACAGCTACATGTCGCCGGGCATGTGCGCCACCAAAAAAGACATTGGCGATATGTACGGCAGCCGCCAGAAGCTGTGGGATATGACCTTCCTTTATAAGGAGATCGAAGATTTCGCCCGGATCTTTAACGTTGAAGATCGCGGCCAGGCGCTGATCGCCGATTTCAAAAAGCGCGAAGCCGACCTGCGGTCTGAGTTCAGCAAGAACAAAAAAGACCTGTCGTTCGTCTTCTGGTTCTCCAGCTCATCCCCCTCTTCTGACGCCTACGTCGGCGGTAAAAACAGCGCCTCCGGCTTCATTGCCAGCGTGCTGGGCGGCCACAATGCCATTACCTCAGAAACCGAATGGCCGACCGTCGGCTGGGAGAGCATCATCGCCGCTAACCCCGACGTGATCGTGGTCTCCAGCCTCGACCGTAACCGCTGGGCGCTGGATAGCGCCGAAGAAAAAATCAAATTCCTGAAAAGCGATCCGGCCGTCAGCCAGCTGGATGCGGTGAAAAAAGGCCACATTGTAATTATGGACGGTCAGGCCATGAACCCGACTATCCGCACCATCTACGGCGCGGAACAGATCGGCGAGCAGCTCAGAAAAATGGGACTGAATGAATGACCGCAGTGATTCAACAGACCCGACAGAGCTGGCTGCTGCCAGCTTCGGGCTGCCTGGCGGTGGTGGCATTGCTGCTGGTTATCGCCTTTGGCGTCAGCGTGGGGGAGCTGTCGATTCCCCTGCAGAGCGTGTTCTATGCCATTACCAATAAAATGGGCTTAACCGAGGCGCCGCTCAATCGTATTTACGAGAGCGTGATCTGGGACTTTCGCCTGAGCCGGGCGCTGGTGGCGGCCTGTTGCGGCGCGGGTCTTGCTATCTGCGGGGCTGTGCTGCAGAGCCTGCTGAAAAACGCCCTCGCCGAACCTTACGTGCTGGGCGTGTCCGCCGGGGCGTCAACCGGCGCGGTCTCCGTGGTGGTGCTGGGCATTGGCAGCGGCACCGTGACCCTTTCGGCAGGCGCCTTCGCCGGGGCGTTTGCCGCCTTCGCGTTTGTGGCTCTGCTGACCAACGGCGCCCGCGGCGGCAGTGAGCGTACCATTCTTGCCGGGGTTGCCGCCTCGCAGCTGTTTAACGCCATCACCGCCTGGACCGTCAGCACCTCGGCCAGCGCGCAGCAGGCGCGTGACGTGATGTTCTGGCTGCTGGGCAGCTTTAGCGGGGTAAGGTGGCCGGAGTTCCAGCTGGTGCTGATCGTCATGCTGGTGGGCCTGGCGATCTGCCTGTATTACGCCCGGGCGCTCGACGCCTTCACCTTTGGCGACGATGCCGCCGCCTCGCTGGGAATTGCGGTCCCCTGGGTGCGACTGGTGCTGTTTATCGTCACCGCATTGATGACCGCCACCATCGTCAGCATGGCGGGTTCGATTGGCTTTGTTGGCCTGGTCGTGCCGCATATGATGCGCTTCTTCTTTGGTCCGTTGCATCGCACCTTGCTTATCGCCAGCGCGCTGGCGGGCGCTATCCTGATGGTGCTGGCGGATATCGCCTCCCGTCTGCTGATTGCCCCGCAAAGCCTGCCGGTCGGCGTCGTCACCGCACTGGTGGGCGTCCCGTTCTTTGCCGTGATTATCTATCGTTCAAGGAATAAGTGATGAGCATCACTGCTGAAAATATCACCTGGAAGGTGGGCAAAAAGGTCATCGTCGATAACGTCTCGTTGACGGTATCACAAGGGCAGACCGTCGGCCTGCTGGGGCCGAACGGCTCCGGCAAATCGTCGTTGCTGCGGATCCTGGCGGGTTTGCGTCGCCCCCATAGCGGCACCGTCGCGCTGGATGGTAAAAGCATCAGCGGGATCCCGAAAAAGCAGCTTGCCCGCCGGGTGGCCTTTGTGGAACAGCACGGCATGACCGATGCCAACATGCGGGTGCGTGACGTGGTGAAGCTGGGGCGTATTCCGCACCACTCTCCTTTTTCCGGCTGGACGGCGCAGGATGACGAAACGGTGACCCAGGCGCTGAAGACGGTCGATATGTTGCATCACAGCGAGCAGGGCTGGCTGAGCCTCTCCGGCGGTGAACGTCAGCGGGTGCACATTGCCCGGGCGCTGGCGCAAATGCCGACAGAAATTCTGCTGGATGAGCCCACCAACCACCTGGATATTCACCATCAGATGCAGCTGATGCAGTTGATCAGCCAGCTGCCGGTTACCAGCATTGTCGCCATTCACGATCTTAACCACGCCTCTATGTTTTGTGATGCGCTGATCGTTATGCAGGGCGGGCGGGTGGTCGCCACCGGTACGCCGCAGGCGATCCTGACCGAGGAACTGCTGTGGGAGATATTCCGGGTCAAAACCCGCATTGAGCTCTCCCCCGATCATGGCAAAAAGCACATTCACTTCCTCGTCTGAGGCAGGGTAAACCGTGACACTGATTCGCCCCGCCAGGCAGCTCTGGCCCCCCGTCTTACTGGGCAGCCAGTTTGTTTTCAACATCGGTTTTTATGCCGTTGTCCCCTTTCTGGCAATTTTTTTACGCGACGATATGCTGCTTTCCGGCGGGATGATCGGGCTGGTGCTTGGGCTGCGTACCTTCTCGCAACAGGGGATGTTTATCGTCGGCGGCGCCCTGTCCGACCGCTACGGCGCGCGCATCATTATTCTTTGCGGCTGCGTCGTGCGGGTAGTGGGCTATCTGCTGCTGGCCTTCGGTTACAGCCTGCCCGTTATTATCGCCGGAGCATGCCTCACCGGGATTGGCGGCGCGCTGTTTTCCCCCTCCATCGAAGCATTACTGGCAAAAGCCGGAACCCGTAGCGAGGCGCAGGGCAAACGCAGCCGTGCCGAGTGGTTTGCCCTGTTTGCGGTGTGCGGCGAGCTGGGCGCGGTCCTTGGCCCGGTCGCGGGCGCGCTGCTCACCGGTCTGGGCTTTCGTCAGGTGGCGCTGGCAGGGGCTGTAGTCTTTGTTGTGGCGTTAATCGTACTGTTCTTCTGTTTACCTTCAGGTTCAGCAAAAAACCAGCCGCTGCACATCACGCCGTGGTGGACCACCTTTCGTCAGCCGCGGTTCGTGGCATTTATTATCGCCTGGAGTAGCTGGCTGCTGAGCTATAACCAGCTTTATCTGGCGCTGCCGGTTGAGATCCAGCGCGTCGGGGGCAGCGAAAAAGATCTCGGCCCGCTGTTTATGCTGGCGTCGGGACTGGTGATCCTCTTTCAGCTACCGCTGGCGCGCTTTGCCCGTCGGGTGGGCGCGGTGCGGATCCTGCCGGTGGGGTTTGGGCTTATCGCCGCCGCGTTTCTGAGCGTCGCGCTGTTCGCCGCCTCGCAGCCGGGCACCGGACTGCTGCGCCTGCTGCCAGCGGCCTGTTTTGTTACGCTGCTGACCACCGGGCAGATGCTGCTGGTACCGGCGGGAAAAGACGTGGTGCCGTGGTTTGCCAGCGAATCGACCTTAGGCGCGCACTATGGCGCACTGGCCACCGCAGGCGGCTGCGCGGTGCTGGCGGGCAATCTATTGCTCGGCGATCTGCTCGACCAGGCGCTGACGCCGTCCGTCGGGGCGAGCGTTCCGTGGCTGGTACTGGCGGTGTTTCCGCTGTGCAGCGCCATCGCTATGGTCGCGATCTGTCGCCCGATGCGCAGGCCGCGCACCTGAGAGATTACTGTTTCGGGCGGTACTTTTCCGGCAGTTCAGGCACCGGACGGCGGTCGTCAATCAGATGACGCACGGTTAAAATCGGGTGACGCCACAGCATGCGCGGCCCCGCCCAGCGCATTACCTGCTTCATCTCTTCACGCTTAGCTGGCTGGTAGCAGTGAACCGGGCACTGCTTGCAGGCCGGTTTCTCTTCGCCAAACACGCATTTATCCAGCCGCTTGTCGGCGTACTCGTTCAGCGCTGCGTAGTGCCCCGCCTCTTTCGACGCCTGTGGGCACTGCTTTTCATATAGCGCGATCATCTTACGGATGGTCTCTTTTTCGCGCGTGATGCGTTTTCCTGACATAGCCTGGTACCTGTTTATAAGTTGCATAAATAATACCCCTTTCAGTTGTGATGTTCAGCCCGATTTCATCTTTTGCATTCCATTTTCTGAAGGCGCTTCTCAGTTATACATTTGTCGCCGCCGCATTTTACTGGCATTTTATACAGGTGTTTGTCGCACCTGATCCTTACCTGAGAAAAAGGAGTTTCTATGTCAGATATCAGCATTTCCAGACCCAGCCGTCAGCTCACCGTGGGTTACTTCAGAAAGCGTCATGAGGATCGCAAGACCAAGATCCCGACACGCTACAGCGTACATGCCGCGCTGAGTTTAAAGGGCGACTGGCTGGAAGAAGCCGGTTTTAAAACCCATTCACGGGTACGAGTGCTGGTGGAACAGGGAAAACTGGTGATTGAGCTGGTTGACGAAGAGGCGGGTTAAGACGGTGACATTTTGCTGCGCCGGGCCATTTTTTCATGCGACAATAGCGGTAATACACGACGCTAACGTCGCCTGAACAGCACTATTTTCAAAGAAATGGACATCATCACTCCATGACCACTACTGATAATTTTGACGCCCATACCCCCATGATGCAGCAGTACCTGAAGCTGAAAGCTCAGCATCCTGAAATCCTGCTCTTTTACCGGATGGGCGACTTTTACGAGCTGTTTTATGACGATGCGAAACGCGCCTCGCAACTGCTCGACATCTCCCTGACCAAACGCGGCGCTTCGGCCGGTGAACCTATCCCGATGGCCGGTATTCCGCATCATGCGGTTGAGAACTACCTGGCGAAGCTGGTCAATCAGGGTGAATCGGTCGCCATCTGCGAACAGATTGGCGATCCGGCCACCTCGAAAGGCCCGGTAGAGCGCAAAGTGGTGCGTATCGTCACCCCGGGCACCATCAGCGATGAAGCGCTGTTACAAGAGCGCCAGGATAATCTGCTCGCCGCCATCTGGCAGGACAGCAAAGGTTTCGGCTACGCCACGCTGGATATCAGCTCCGGGCGTTTTCGCCTGAGTGAACCGGCCGACCGCGAAACCATGGCCGCCGAGCTGCAACGCACGAACCCTGCGGAACTGTTATATGCCGAAGATTTTGCCGAAATGGCGCTGCTTGAAGGTCGTCGCGGCCTGCGTCGCCGCCCGCTGTGGGAATTCGAAATCGATACAGCGCGTCAGCAACTCAATCTGCAGTTTGGCACCCGCGATCTGACCGGCTTTGGCGTTGAAAATGCGCCGCGCGGCCTGTGTGCAGCCGGCTGCCTGCTGCAGTACGTGAAAGATACCCAGCGTACCGCCCTGCCGCATATCCGCTCTATTACGATTGAGCGCCAGCAGGACAGCATCATTATGGATGCCGCCACCCGTCGCAATCTGGAGATCACCCAGAACCTGGCCGGGGGCGTGGAGAATACCCTCGCCTCGGTACTCGACAGCACCGTCACCCCGATGGGCAGCCGTATGCTGAAACGCTGGCTGCATATGCCGGTTCGCGATACCGCCACGCTCACCGCGCGCCAGCAAACCATTGGCGCTATGCAGGATCGGTACAGTGACCTGCAGCCGGTGTTACGTCAGGTGGGCGATCTGGAGCGAATTCTGGCGCGACTGGCGCTGCGCACGGCGCGGCCACGCGATTTAGCCCGGATGCGTCACGCCTTCCAGCAACTACCGGAACTGCGCAGCCAGCTGGCAGAGATCGACTGCGCGCCGGTTCAGAAGCTGCGCGACGCGATGGGTGAATTCAGCGAACTGCGCGACCTGCTGGAGCGCGCCATTATCGACGCTCCGCCGGTACTGGTGCGTGACGGCGGTGTTATCGCCCCAGGCTACAACGAAGAGCTGGACGAGTGGCGCTCGCTGGCCGATGGCGCGACGGATTATCTGGATAAACTGGAGATCCGCGAGCGCGAGCGGCTCGGGCTGGATACCCTGAAAGTCGGCTACAACGCCGTGCACGGCTACTTTATTCAGATCAGCCGGGGGCAAAGCCACCTGGCGCCTATCCACTATGTGCGCCGCCAGACGCTGAAAAACGCTGAGCGCTACATTATTCCTGAACTGAAAGAGTATGAAGACAAAGTGCTCACCTCTAAGGGTAAAGCGCTGGCGCTGGAAAAACAGCTGTATGACGCCCTGTTCGACATACTGATGCCGCACCTTGCCGAGCTACAGCAGAGCGCCGCCGCGCTGGCCGAGCTGGATGTGCTGGTCAACCTGGCGGAACGTGCCGAGACGCTGAACTACTGCTGCCCAACCTTTACCGATAAGCCCGGCGTACGCATCACCGAGGGGCGTCATCCGGTGGTGGAACAGGTGCTGAACGAACCCTTTATCGCCAATCCGCTGAACCTGTCGCCGCAGCGTCGGATGCTGATCATTACCGGGCCAAACATGGGCGGTAAAAGTACCTATATGCGCCAGACCGCGCTGATTGCGCTGCTGGCCTACATCGGCAGCTACGTTCCGGCACAAAAGGTAGAGATCGGCCCTGTCGATCGCATTTTTACCCGCGTAGGCGCCGCGGACGATCTGGCGAGCGGTCGTTCCACCTTTATGGTGGAGATGACCGAAACCGCGAATATTCTGCACAACGCCACAGAATACAGCCTGGTGTTGATGGACGAAATTGGTCGCGGCACCTCCACCTACGACGGGCTTTCCCTGGCGTGGGCCTGTGCCGAGAGCCTGGCGAATAAGATCAAGGCTCTGACCCTGTTTGCCACCCACTACTTCGAGCTGACGCAGCTGCCGGAGAAAATGGAAGGCGTGGCGAACGTCCATCTGGATGCGCTGGAGCACGGCGATACCATCGCCTTTATGCACACCGTGCAGGATGGCGCGGCGAGCAAAAGTTACGGTCTGGCCGTGGCGGCGCTGGCGGGTGTACCGAAAGAGGTAATTAAGCGGGCGCGCCAGAAACTGCGCGAGCTGGAGAGCCTGGCGCCGAACGCGGCGGCCACGCAGGTAGATGGTACCCAGATGTCGCTGCTGGTCCCCGCCGAAGAGACCTCCCCGGCCCTGGAAGCGCTGGAGAACCTCGACCCGGATTCCCTGTCGCCGCGTCAGGCGCTGGAGTGGATTTATCGGTTGAAAAATCTGGTGTAGAGCTCTGCGGTCTGTCTTGCCCGGTGGCGCTATCGCTTACCGGGCCTACGGGGATTTCGTGCGGGCTTTACGCCCGGTGGCGCTATCGCTTAACGGGCCAACAAAAGACGCTGGATCGTAGGCCGGGTAAGGCGTAGCCGTCACCCGGCTTTTTTTATCAGCGCTTATCGTCTGCCAACAGCGGCGGAATGCTCGGCACCTGCGGGGCATCGTCGATATCCTTTTGCGTCATGCGAAACGCTTCTGGATAGTGATCGCGGCTGGTGCGGCGCAGCGGCTCGGTATTACGCCAGGTATACAGACAGTGCTGGCACTGATACACCGTCCAGACATCTTTAACCGGCGACGTCGCCATCACCTCAATATGTTCATCGGCACAACGTGGACAAATCATTCTTCCCTCCTTATTTACGTGCGGCCAGCATCGCGGTTAGTTTTTCAGCCCAGGCCTTGGTTTCAGGCAGATCCTGTACCGGCTGGCTGTAATGACCACGCATATCCGGGGCCACCGGCGTGGTGGCGTCGATAATCAGTTTGTCGGTGATCCCCGCCGGGCTTGAACCCGGATCCAGCTCCAGCACTGACATATTCGGCAGCTGCACCAGATCCCCCGCGGCGTTCACTTTCGACGACAGCGCCCACATCACCTGCGGCAGGTTGAACGGATCGACATCCTCATCCACCATGATCACCATCTTCACGTAGCCGAGGCCATGCGGCGTGGTCATCGCCCGCAGACCTACGGCACGGGCAAATCCGCCGTAACGTTTTTTGGTGGAGATTATCGCCAGCAGGCCGTGTGTGTACATCGCGTTCACCGCCTGTACTTCCGGGAATTCAGCCTTCAGCTGCTGATAGAGCGGCACGCAGGTTGCCGGGCCCATCAGGTAGTCGATTTCAGTCCACGGCATACCGAGATAGAGCGACTCAAAAATTGGTTTAGTGCGGTAAGAGACTTTGTCGATACGCACCACGGTCATATTACGACCGCCGGAGTAGTGCCCGGTGAACTCCCCGAATGGCCCTTCGATTTCGCGTTTACGGCCCTCAATCACCCCTTCGAGGATCACTTCCGAACCCCAGGGGACATCAAAGCCGGTCAGCGGCGCGGTGGCGATCGGATACGGGCTTTCGCGCAGCGCACCCGCCATTTCATATTCCGACTGATCATATTTCAGCGGCGTCGCCCCCATCAGGGTGATGATCGGATCGTTCCCAAGCGTGATCGCAATCGGCAGATCCTGGCCGCGCTCTTCCGCTTTATGCAGGTGCAGAGCGATATCGTGCATTGGCACCGGCTGCAGGCCCAGTTTGCGTTTGCCCTTCACCTCCATGCGGTAGATGCCAACGTTCTGCTTGCCAAAATGGTCCGGATCGAGCGGGTCGCGGGAGACCACGCAGGCTTTATCCAGATAGAATCCGCCGTCGCCGTCGTTCAGACGGAACAGCGGCAGAATATCGAACAGGTTGATCGCATCGCCATCCACCGTGTTCTCTGCCCATGCCGGGTTGGCGCGGCGTTCCGGCGCAACCGGGAATTGATCCCAGCGGCGAATAAACTCGTCGATTTGCTTTTTGACCGGTGTATTCGGCGGTAATCCCATCGAGATGGCATGGTTTTGCCAGGAGCCAATGGTGTTCATGGTCACGCGGGCGTCGCTAAAGCCGCGAATGTTGTCAAACCACAGCGCAGGCGCGCCATCGCCTATACGTCCGGTGGCGTTGGCTGCCGCCGCCAGATCCGGCTCCGCGTCGACCTGTTCCGTAATTTTCAGCAGTTGCCCTTGCTCTTCGAGCGCCTGCAGGAAGCTTCTCAAATCATCAAATGCCATGTTTATTCTCCTGAGATAAATTTCTGGCCGCCTGCAAACCGTTCCAGCGACGGGCTTTGTTATGCTCCAGACCAAACTGGTCGAGCACCCGGGTCACAATATGCTGCGTAATATCATCGGCGGTTTGTGGGTGGTTGTAATAAGCGGGCATGGGCGGCACCATCGCCACGCCCATGCGGGAGAGGGCCAGCATGTTCTCCAGGTGGATAGTGCTGAGCGGCATTTCTCGTGGGACCAGCACCAGCTTGCGCCCCTCTTTTAACACCACGTCAGCGGCACGCCCCACCAGCCCTTCGGCATAGCCTGCGCGGATACCCGCGAGCGTTTTCATACTGCAGGGGATGACGATCATGCCGTCGGTGCGAAACGATCCGGATGAGATGGTTGCTGCCTGATCGGCCGGGCTGTGAACCACATCGGCCAGAGCCGCAACGTCCTGAACGGTACAGGACGTTTCCAGTTCTATCGTTGTTTTGGCCCACTTCGACATCACCAGATGGGTTTCCACTTCCGGCATGTCGCGCAGCGCCTGCAGCAGCGCTACGCCGAGCGGTGCGCCGGTCGCGCCGGTCATCCCAACAATCACTCTCATTCAGAACCTCTCTATTTTGTTCGTATACGAACATTTCAATTACCCTACGCCCGGACAGGTACGCTGACAAGATCGTTCGCACACGATCACACGAAATGATAAAAAGGGCCGCGTTAAATTTGCCAGCGATAAGGGCTATCATAGAGAGGTGATTTTTACGCCGGAGAATTCATGGAACTGAGACAAGAAGCGTTCCACCTGTTACGTCAGCTTTTTCAGCAACATACTGCGCACTGGCAGCAGGCTTTACCCGAGCTAACCAAGCCGCAGTATGCGGTACTTCGTTCTATCGACGAGCATCCTGGCATTGAACAGGTGGCGCTGACAGAGGCGGCGGTAAGCAGCAAAGCCACCCTTGCGGAAATGCTGAGCCGTATGGAATCACGCGGGCTGGTTAAGCGTGAAGCCGATCCTGCAGATAAGCGTCGGCGCTTTATCTTCTTAACGCCTGAAGGGGAAGCGCTGCTCAGGGGCTGTAAACCGGTAGGAAATAACGTCGATAACGCTTTTCTGGGGCGTTTAACCGCTGAAGAGCGCCGTCAGTTTACGGATCTGGTCCGGAAAATGATGTCAAAGGAGAGAGAGTGACCCGCTACGAACAAGAAATTATCGATGCGCATATCGCCTTAGAACAATGGTTAGGCTCAGGAGAAGGCGATTTCGCCGCCCTGCTCGCCCGTTTTCGCCAGGATTTTATGATGATCGCCCCCAGCGGCGCACATCTGGATCATCCCGCGCTGGCGCGTTTCCTGGAGGAGCAGCGCGGTAACCGTCCGGGACTGAAAATCGTCATTGATGAATTAACGACGCTGCAGACCTGGGACAATGGCGCACTGCTTCATTACCGCGAAACGCAAACCCGCCCGGATCAGCCGGTAAACGTACGCTGGTCCAGCGCCGTTGTGAATCAGGACGGTAACACCCTCGCCTGGCGTCTGCTGCACGAAACCGCACAGCCCTGAGGCAAATAAAAAGGCCAGTCTCTCGACTGGCCTTTTTTGACGAAAAGGTGCTTACTCGCGGAACAACGCTTCGATATTCAGCCCTTGCCCCTGCAGGATTTCACGCAGGCGACGCAGACCTTCTACCTGAATCTGACGAACACGTTCACGGGTCAGGCCGATTTCACGACCGACATCTTCCAGTGTCGCAGCTTCATACCCCAGCAGACCGAAACGACGTGCCAGCACTTCACGCTGTTTGGCGTTCAGTTCGAACAGCCATTTGACGATGCTCTGTTTCATATCATCGTCCTGCGTGGTGTCTTCCGGGCCGTTGTCTTTTTCATCGGCCAGGATATCCAGCAGCGCCTTCTCGGAATCGCCACCCAGCGGGGTGTCGACAGAGGTAATACGCTCATTGAGACGCAGCATACGGCTAACGTCATCAACCGGTTTATCAAGCTGTTCGGCAATCTCTTCCGCACTTGGCTCGTGGTCCAGCTTATGGGACAACTCACGCGCGGTACGCAGATAGACGTTCAACTCTTTAACGATGTGAATAGGCAGTCGAATCGTACGGGTCTGGTTCATGATTGCCCGTTCGATGGTCTGTCGGATCCACCACGTCGCATAGGTTGAGAAACGGAACCCGCGTTCAGGGTCAAATTTCTCTACTGCGCGGATCAGCCCCAGATTGCCCTCTTCAATCAGATCCAGCAGAGCCAGACCACGATTGCTGTAACGACGGGCAATCTTGACCACCAGACGCAGGTTACTTTCAATCATACGACGGCGTGAAGCCACATCCCCACGTAATGCCCGGCGCGCGAAGTAAACTTCTTCTTCTGCTGTTAACAGTGGGGAGTAACCGATCTCCCCAAGGTAAAGCTGAGTCGCGTCCAGCACACGTTGTGTGGCACCCTGCGATAACAGCTCTTCTTCAGCTAAATCGTTATCACTGGGTTCCTCTTCTACTAAGGCTTTTTCGTCAAAAGCCTCTGCTCCGTTCTCATCAAACTCCGCGTCTTCATTTAAATCATGAACTTTCAGCGTATTCTGACTCATAAAGGTGGCTCCTACCCGTGATCCCTGGGCGCAACATACCAAAAGGTATGTCCCGCCAAATTATCGCTGCGGTAAATACTGCAGCGGGTTTACGGATTTCCCCTTGTAACGAATTTCAAAATGCAAGCGTGTAGAACTGGTTCCGGTGCTACCCATAGTAGCTATTTTTTGCCCCGCCTTAACTTCTTGTTGTTCCCGGACCAGCATCGTATCGTTATGGGCGTAGGCACTCAGGTAATCATCGTTGTGTTTGATGATAATAAGATTACCGTAACCGCGCAGAGCGTTACCGGCATATACAACGCGGCCGTCAGAGGTCGCGATAATAGCCTGTCCCTTACTCCCTGCGATATCGATCCCTTTATTTCCCCCCTCGGAGGAAGAAAAGTTCTCGATAACCTTGCCTTCAGTCGGCCAGCGCCACGAAGAAATAGGTGAGCTGGACGTCTGACTGCTGGCAACGGGTGCGGTAGAGCTAACTACAGGTGCCGTAACGGGAGCCGTGACAACCGTCGTGGTCCCCTTATTATTCGGCAACATCTTGTTAGCACTCTGTTCACCTGAATCCTCAGAATACGTAATTGTCGGTTGCGACGCAACCACTGTGCTTGATTTTTGCGCAGGCGTCACACTGTTATTTTGCGCTGTGACGTCGGCCACAGAAACAGTATTACCTGGCGTTAACGGCGCGCCGGTTGCATTGCCCACCTGCAGCGTCTGGCCGACATTCAGGCCATACGGGGCCGGAACGTTGTTTCGCTCTGCCAGATCGCGGAAATCGTTCCCGGTAATCCAGGCAATATAGAAGAGGGTATCGCCGCGTTTCACGGTGTATGTGCTGCCACCGGTATAGCTTCCTTTCGGAATGTTCCCATACTTACGGTTATACACAATGCGGCCATTTTCGGTCTGCACAGGTTGTTCCACTGGCTGAATCTGTGTTGGCTGGGTAACCGGACGCTGAACAGGCTGAATTTGCGGAGTTTGCTGTGCCGTTGAAGTGCCCATCTTAGACGGAGGGGTGATCAGCATGCCACCGGATGGATTCCCGGTGCTGGAACCGTTGCTGCCGCCAACTGAACTCACTGGCGCAGGGGCATTATTCGATGTTGTACAACCTGCCAGCCAGATTGAAACCAGTGACAATGCCGCAACACGGCTGATGGTGAACTTTGGGCTTCCCGCGCTCATTTATCCCCCAGGATTATTTTTAATTACCAGTGACTTAAAATTACCGTAACGTCACGACGCTTTTGCGCCACACCATACGCTCAATTTGCCTGAAAAACCCTGGAAAAATCCGAGTCTCAGGCCAGCTCTCCTTTAACCAGAGGCACGAAGCGTACGGCTTCTACGGTATCGATGATGAACTCGTTTCCCCGTCGACGAACACGCTTCAACAGCTGATGTTCATCGCCCACCGGTAAAACGAGTATCCCGCCATCGTCCAGCTGCGCCAGCAGCGCGGCCGGGATTTCAGGCGGTGCTGCCGTCACGATAATGGCATCAAACGGGCCGCGCGCCGTCCAGCCCTGCCAGCCATCCCCATGACGGGTAGAAACATTATGTAAATCGAGCTGCTTCAGGCGCCGGCGCGCCTGCCATTGCAACCCTTTTATGCGTTCGACTGAGCAAACATGATGCACCAGGTGCGCCAGAATGGCCGTCTGGTATCCCGAACCCGTGCCGATCTCCAGCACCCGTGATTCAGGCGTCAGTTCCAGCAGCTCGGTCATGCGCGCCACCATATAAGGCTGGGAGATGGTTTGCCCTTGCCCTATTGGCAACGCGACGTTTTCCCACGCCTTGTGCTCAAACGCCTCATCCACAAACTTTTCACGCGGCACCCGCGAGATGGCGGTTAGCACCCGCTCGTCGGCAATGCCCTGACTACGTAATTGATTCAGAAGTGTTTGTACACGATTGCTTACCATTGCGAGCTCACTCCGGCACGATCCAGCCAGCCTGAAACCACATCCTGCGCGTTATGCGCAGTCAAATCTACATGCAACGGGGTGACGGAAACGTAGCCTTCATCTACGGCGGCAAAATCGGTATCCGGCCCGGCATCGTGTTTTTCGCCCGGCGGGCCAATCCAGTAGAGGGTGTTACCGCGCGGATCTTCCTGCGGGATCACTTTATCTGCCGGATGTCTGCTGCCACAGCGCGTCACGCGGATGCCTTTGATTTGATCCAGCGGCAGGTCCGGCACGTTAATGTTCAGGATCCGCCCGGTGCGCAGCGGCTCACGGCTCAGGGCGCGCAGAATAGAACAGGTGACGGCGGCGGCGGTGTCATAATGCTGATGGCCATTGAGCGAGACCGCCAGGGCAGGAAAACCGAGATGGCGCCCTTCCATTGCCGCGGCCACCGTGCCGGAGTAGATCACGTCATCGCCCAGGTTAGGCCCGGCATTAATGCCGGAGACTACCACGTCGGGGCGGGGACGCATCAGCGCGTTGACACCCAGAAAGACACAGTCCGTAGGCGTGCCCATCTGAACGGCGATATCACCGTTGTCGAAAGTAAAGGTACGAAGAGACGACTCGAGGGTTAACGAGTTAGAGGCACCGCTGCGGTTACGATCGGGAGCCACCACCTGCACCTCGGCGAACTCACGTAGCGCTTTAGCCAGCGTCTGAATGCCTGGCGCATGGATCCCGTCATCGTTACTCAGCAATATTCGCATAGTCACCCGAAGTGTTGATAAGTTCCCTGACAACACTGGTGGCAAAGCTGCCAGCCGGCAGCCAGAAACGTAACTCGACGGTTACGTCATCCCACCAGTTCCAGCTCAACTGTTGCGGATAGAGCAGCATCGCCCGGCGTGCCGCTTCGACTTTTTCCCGCACCAACAGTGAACATAACGCTGTTTCATCGGCGATGGCAGACTGCTCAACGCGCAGCGCATCACCCTGCGGACCCCAGTCGCCGGTACCCGGCAGGGCCGCAGTGATCATTAGCGTTTTTGCATTGACGCGCGCCTGCAAATCGCTCATTTCTTCATCAGTGGCGACAAACCAGCTGCCGCGTCCCGCTAATTGTAGCGCATCGCCGACAACAACTTGATTCGCGTCTGTTTTTTTCAGACGTTCGCTGACGATTTGATTAAACAACGCACTGCGTGCTGCCGACAACCAAAAACTGCGTTTATTGCGGTCACGCACCGGAGCGTTGCTTTGCGCCCAGCGCAGCGCGCCCTGTAAGTTGCTGCCGCCAATACCAAAACGTTGCGCGCCGAAGTAGTTCGGTACGCCTTGATCGCGGATAGCGGCCAGTCGTTGTTCAACCTCGTCGCGGTTACTCACCTCACGCAGCACCAGGGTAAAGGCGTTGCCCTTTAATGCGCCGAGGCGCAACTTGCGCTTGTGGCGGGCATATTCCAGTACCTGGCAGCCTTCAAGCTGGAACTGGCTTAAATCGGGCATCGTATTTCCGGGTACCCGGGCGCAGAGCCACTGCTCCGTCACGGCGTGCTTGTCTTTTTGTCCGGCGAAGCTCACTTCACGGGCGTGAATTTTCAGGAACTTTGCCAGCGCTTCAGCCACAAAACGGGTATTGCAGCCGTTTTTCAGGATCCGCACCAGAATATGCTCGCCCTCGCCGTCCGGCTCAAAACCCAGGTCTTCGATTACCACGAAATCTTCCGGATTGGCTTTCAGCAGGCCCGTGCCCTGCGGTTTACCGTGCAGGTACGTCAGGTTATCGAAATCCGTCATTTGGCCGCCTTCACCAGCAGCGCCACGGCCTCGCAGGCAATGCCTTCACCCCGTCCGGTAAAACCCAGTTTCTCGGTAGTGGTGGCTTTAACGTTGACATCGTCCATATGGCAGCCAAGATCTTCGGCGATAAAGACGCGCATCTGCGGGATATGCGGCAGCATTTTCGGCGCCTGGGCAATGATGGTTACATCCACATTGCCCAGGGTGTAGCCTTTGGCCTGAATTCGACGCCAGGCTTCGCGCAGCAACTCGCGGCTGTCGGCCCCTTTAAAGGCCGGATCGGTGTCCGGAAACAGTTTGCCGATGTCGCCAAGCGCCGCTGCACCGAGCAGCGCGTCGGTTAACGCATGCAGTGCAACATCGCCATCAGAATGGGCGAGCAGTCCTTTTTCATACGGGATGCGTACGCCGCCAATGATAATTGGGCCCTCGCCGCCAAAGGCGTGTACGTCAAAACCATGTCCAATTCGCATTATGCCTTCTCCTGATGGGTCGAACGGGTAAGATAAAATTCTGCCAGCTGTAAATCTTCGGGTCGCGTCACTTTTATGTTATCTGCGCGCCCTTCAATCAGTTCCGGGTGAAAACCGCAGTACTCCAGCGCCGAGGCTTCGTCGGTGATGGTTGCCCCTTCGTTCAGCGCACGGGTTAAACAGTGGTGCAACAGCTCGCGGGGGAAAAATTGCGGCGTGAGCGCATGCCAGAGGTCAACGCGCTCCACCGTATGGGCAATGGCCGGCAGGCCGGGCTCACCGCGTTTCATGGTATCGCGTACCGGCGTAGCCAGAATCCCGCCAACGCGACTGGTTTCGCTGATGGCCAGCAGTCGCGCCAGGTCATCCTGATGCAGGCACGGACGCGCCGCATCATGCACCAGCACCCACTGCGCTTCGCCAGCAGCCTGAAGCCCCGCCAGCACCGAATCGGCACGCTCTGCACCGCCGTCAACCACGATTACCTGCGGGTGGCGGGCAAGCGGCAGCGCGGCAAAACGGGCATCGCCCGGGCTGATGGCGATAACGACCCGCGTCACGCGTGGGTTCGCCAGCAGCGCCGCCACGGTGTGCTCAAGGATCGTTTTATCACCAATTGAAAGGTACTGCTTAGGACATTCTGTCTGCATGCGCCGGCCAAACCCGGCGGCTGGCACAACGGCGCATACGTTTGAAATAGTGACTGCCATGGCGTAATCCTGGGCCTGATTATCGAGTGTTTTGTACTGAGCCCTGGTTGCGTTTAGACGCATCCGGCACCAGACGATAGAAGGTTTCGCCCGGCTTAGTCATGCTGAGTTCGTTGCGTGCACGCTCTTCAATGGCTTCCTGTCCACCATTGAGATCGTCAATTTCCGCAAACAGCTG
Organism: Leclercia adecarboxylata; assembly: GCF_035787115.1. Lineage (GTDB taxonomy): Bacteria > Pseudomonadota > Gammaproteobacteria > Enterobacterales > Enterobacteriaceae > Enterobacter > Enterobacter adecarboxylatus_E. The sequence goes on from NZ_JALKTL010000004.1 coordinate 213,035, forward strand.
ATCGTTTCGCGCTTTTAGTTTGCTGTTTGTTGCCTGCTGCGCCGTCACGTCATCGCTGACGCGACTGTAATCGTGAAGGCCGTTCTTACCGAACCACAGCGAATACTGAAGCCAGACCAGCAGTGCCAGCAACAGCAGCGTAAGTTTACCCATCCTGCCCCCTGAAAAACGGCATCATCATCCCATAACTTTCCCCATGACTCTACATCGGGGCTACAGAGATGCCGCAACATTGCGGGCAAATGTACCACATTTTTTTAGCAGATTCGCGCAAGCCAACAATGTCTCATAGTTGGTTACGGTTTGAATTATGGATGAACTTATCCCATGAGCCACAAAAATAACAGTCCGACCATGGCGACCACCGTCAACACGGTAGTGAGCGAACTGTAGAGCAGCTTGCCGTTAAGCAGAGAGTGCAACGCGATCCCTACCACGACGGCAACGGGCATCAGCGCCAGGAAGAAAGGCCAGGTATAAAGGAAGAAAAACAGCGTATTGCTGCCATAAAACAGGAAAGGGATGCCCAGCGCCATCAGCCATGACGCGAAGCCGACAATCGCCCCAGGAAAAGACCAGGTCGTCTCGTCATTTGCCGATACTGTGTCCGACCCGGTGATGATGTAGTTCTCACTGTTCCGCATAGCTGATCCTGTGACCGTGACATATTGATGGAGATTAAGCATCCCCATCAATACCATCTCAGGATCTGATAATATCGCCCTGCCGGAGCAGGTCTAATAATTGGCCCACTAAATTTGTTACCAATTGTTGGCCTTCAAGGTGGATATCCGGGGTTTCCGGCGCTTCGTAGACCGCATCAATGCCGGTGAAATTTTTCAGCTCACCGGCGCGGGCCTTTTTGTACAGCCCCTTAGGATCGCGCTGTTCACATATTTCCAGCGGGGTATCAACAAACACCTCAATGAAGCGGCTATTGCCCACCCGTTCGCGCACCAGCTGCCGCTCGGCGCGGTGCGGCGAAATAAAGGCGGTTAACACCACCAGCCCGGCATCGGCCATCAGGCTGGCCACTTCGCCCACCCGACGGATGTTCTCTTTGCGGTCCGCGTCGCTAAAGCCCAAATCGCTGCACAGACCGTGGCGCACGTTATCGCCATCGAGCAGATAGGTGCTGACGCCAAGCTTGTGCAGCGCCTCTTCCAGCGCGCCCGCCACGGTGGACTTACCGGACCCCGATAGCCCGGTAAACCACAGCACAACCCCACGGTGACCGTGGAGCTGTTCACGTTCGGCCACCGTCACCGGATGAGGATGCCAGACGACGTTCTCATCGTGCTGTGCCATTACTTGCCTCCCAGCAGATCGCGCGCGCCCCAGTGCGGGAAGTGTTTGCGTACCAGCGCGTTAAGCTCCAGCTCAAAGGCGCTGAATTCAGACGGCGCCGCGCTCGACTGTTCGTGCGGCTCGCGCACCATCCCTGCCCCAACGGTAACGTTGGACAGACGGTCGATAATGATTAAGCCCCCGGTCACCGGGTTCTGCTGATACTGATCCAGCACCAGCGGTTCATCGAAGGTGAAATCTACCAGACCGATGCCGTTCAGCGGCAGCTCAGCTACCTGATGCTGCGCCAGGTTGTTGATGTCCACCTGGTACTGAATGCCATCCACCCGGGCACGGGTTTTCTTTCCGGCAATCTTAATGTCGTAGCTCTGGCCCGGGCTCAGCGGCTGCTCGGCCATCCACACCACATCCACCGAAGCGCTTTGCACCGCAGGCAGCGTTTCCTGCGCATCCACCAGCAGGTCGCCGCGGCTGATATCAATTTCATCTTTCAGCACCAGGGTAACCGCTTCACCTGCACCCGCCTCCTGCAGATCGCCATCAAAGGTTACGATGCGGGTGATAGCCGTCTCCACGCCGGATGGCAACGCCTTCACGCGCTGGCCCACGCGCACGCTGCCGGAGGCAATCGTGCCGGAGAAGCCGCGGAAATCGAGATTCGGGCGGTTAACGTACTGCACCGGGAAGCGCATTGGCTGCGTATCCACTTCACGCTGGATCTCAACGGTTTCTAACACTTCCAGCAGCGTCGAGCCGCTGTACCATGGCATGCTCACACTCTGAGAAGCCACATTATCCCCTTCCAGCGCCGACAGTGGCACAAAGCGGATATCGAGGTTGCCCGGCAGCTGTTCGGCAAAGGTCAGGTAGCTTTCACGGATCTCGTTAAACGTCTCTTCGCTGAAGTTGACCAGATCCATCTTGTTTACCGCCACCACCAGGTGTTTGATCCCCAGTAGCGTGGAGATGAAGCTGTGACGACGGGTCTGATCCAGCACCCCTTTGCGGGCGTCGATCAGCAGGATCGCCAGGTCACAGGTTGACGCACCGGTCGCCATGTTGCGGGTATACTGCTCATGCCCCGGGGTGTCGGCGATGATAAATTTGCGCTTTTCGGTAGAGAAATAGCGGTAGGCCACGTCGATGGTGATGCCCTGTTCGCGCTCCGCCTGCAGGCCGTCCACCAGCAGGGCCAGATCGAGTTTTTCGCCCTGGGTGCCGTGACGCTTGCTGTCGTTGTGCAGCGATGAAAGCTGATCTTCATAGATCTGACGGGTATCGTGCAGCAGACGACCGATCAGGGTGCTTTTACCGTCGTCCACGCTGCCGCAGGTCAGGAAACGCAGCAAACTTTTGTGCTGCTGGGCGTGCAGGTAGGCTTCGACGCCGCCTTCATTGGCGATCTGTTGAGCAATAGTGGTGTTCATGGCGGCTCCTTAGAAATAACCCTGACGTTTCTTCAGCTCCATCGAGCCTGCCTGGTCGCGGTCAATCACGCGCCCCTGTCGCTCGCTGGTGGTTGAGACCAGCATCTCTTCAATGATCTCCGGCAGCGTCTGCGCGTCAGATTCCACCGCGCCGGTCAGCGGCCAGCAGCCGAGGGTACGGAAGCGCACCATCCGCTTTTTGATCACCTCGCCAGGCTGCAGATCGATACGATCGTCATCCACCATCATCAGCATACCGTCGCGCTCCAGCACCGGGCGTTCAGCCGCCAGATACAGAGGCACGATCTCGATATTTTCCAGATAGATGTACTGCCAGATATCCAACTCGGTCCAGTTGGAGAGCGGGAAGACGCGAATGCTTTCGCCCTTGTTAATCTGACCGTTGTAGTTGTGCCACAGCTCAGGACGCTGATTTTTTGGATCCCAGCGATGGAAGCGATCGCGGAAGGAGTAGATACGCTCCTTGGCGCGGGATTTCTCCTCGTCGCGGCGGGCGCCGCCGAAAGCGGCATCAAAGCCGTACTTGTTCAGCGCCTGCTTCAGCCCTTCGGTTTTCATGATATCGGTGTGCTTGGCGCTGCCGTGCACGAACGGGTTAATCCCCATCGCCACCCCTTCCGGGTTTTTATGCACCAGCAGTTCACAGCCATAGGCTTTGGCGGTACGGTCACGGAACTCATACATCTCGCGGAATTTCCAGCCGGTATCCACGTGCAGCAGCGGGAACGGCAGCGTGCCCGGGTAAAACGCTTTACGCGCCAGATGCAGCATCACGCTGGAGTCTTTGCCGATGGAGTACATCATTACCGGATTAGCAAACTCAGCGGCCACTTCGCGGATAATGTGAATACTTTCCGCTTCAAGTTGCCGCAGGTGCGTCAGTCGTTTTTGGTCCATAACTGTTCCTTATAAGGCCTGGTGCAACAGGCGTTATTGTTGCAGCCGGTTTTGTCACGGCCTGCGCACAGCAACCGGAGCGTACTCAAGTACGCGAGGATTGCGAGCACAGCCCGGGGCAAAATGGCAAATAAAATAGCCTGTTGCTTCAGGACTAAGCCAAATTTACAACAGAAGAACCAAAGCCTTCTGTGTCGGTTGTATGTTGGAACCAGGCGAGCGTGCTGTGCAGCTGCACCACTTCCCCCACCACGATCAGGGCGGGCATCGGGGCATCTTTCGCCAGAGTTGCAAGCTGTTGTAGTGTGCCGATCTTAACTTTCTGATCGACGCGCGTGCCGCGGGATATCACCGCTACAGGCGTAGTCGCATCGCGCCCGTGTTGAATAAGCTGTTCACTGATTTCCGCCGCTTTCATGGTGCCCATATAGATGGCAAGGGTCTGACGGCTTTGCGCCAGATGCGTCCAGTCAAACGGGGTGCTGTCGGCCTTGTAGTGGCCGGTGACAAAGGTGACGCTCTGGGCGTAATCGCGGTGCGTCAGCGGAATACCGGCGTAGGCCGTTACCGCCGAGGCCGCAGTAATTCCCGGCACCACCTGGAAAGGCACGCCAGCTTCGGCTGCCGCCTGCAGCTCTTCGCCGCCGCGGCCAAAGATAAAGGGATCGCCACCTTTGAGACGCACCACGGTTTTGCCTTCTTTCGCGGCGGCGATCAGCATCTGATTGGTTTCATGCTGCGGTACGGCGTGGCCGCCCGCGCGTTTGCCGACGCAGATTTGTTCAGCGTCGCGACGAATCAGCTCGCGCACGCCGTCGCTTACCAGATGGTCATAAAACACCACGTCGGCATCCTGTAGCACCTGTAAACCGCGCAAGGTCAGCAGGCCGGCATCGCCCGGGCCTGCGCCCACCAGGACGATCTCCCCGCCCGTGCTGCCCGGATTGTCCAGTTCATCTTCAAGGATCTGTTGCGCGGCGGTCTCATTACCGGCCTGCATCAGGCTGGCAAAGCGCCCGCGAAACACGCGCTCCCAGAAGCGACGGCGTTCCGCCACGCTGGTCAGGCGGGTTTTCAGATGGTTGCGCCAGTAGCTGGCCTTTTCGGCCATACGACCAAGGCTCGTCGGCAGCAGCGCTTCGATTTTTTCCCGCAGCACGCGGGCCAGCACCGGGGCAGTACCGCCGGAGGAGATCGCCACCAGCAGCGGCGAGCGATCGACAATCGACGGGAAGATAAAGGAGCACAGCGGCTGGTCGTCCACCACGTTCACCAGGCGGTGACGGGCTTGGGCGGCATCCGAGACGCGCTGGTTGAGCGCCCGGTTTTCGGTGGCGGCAATAACCAGCACCACATTGTCGATTTGCGATTCAGCAAAGTCCGCCTCGGCAACCACCTGTACGCGCGCGCCTGCCCGATGTAAAAAAGCAATTTTGCGCTCGGCGATTTCGCCGCTGCCGACCACCAGCACCGGACGGTCTTTTACGGCAGCAAATAAGGGAAGGTAATCCACAATGCTACAACTCGCTAACAATCAGGAATAGTGGGACTATAGGGGGCGGCTACGAGCGAATGAAATTACGAATTGGAATGAGTAGTTACTCAATGGAATAACGCTCTGGAAAAGCTCATATCAAAAAGTGCTTAACGCGCGTAATTCCGGGCATTTAAGAGCAAATCAAATTGTGTAAGCGCGGTCACAGTTTCATACTAAGCGCGTTAAAATTTTGCACAATTTTTTTAAGGACTCCTTATGTTTTCCGCAATGCGCCACCGATACGCCGCCCTGGCGCTCGGCGTTTGCTTGATCGGAACGGTTCAGGCTAAGACCTCGCCTCTGGGTGAGATGGCCGCGACGCAGGCGCGTCATATCGCCACCTTTTTTCCGGGACGGATGACCGGTACCCCCGCCGAAATGCTCTCCGCTGATTACGTGCGCCAGCAGTTTGCCGGGATGGGTTACCAGAGCGATATCCGCACCTTTCAGAGCCGCTACATCTATACCTCGCGTAATCAGAGCAAGAACTGGCACAACGTGACGGGCAGCACCGTCATTGCCGCCCATGAAGGCAAAGCGGCCGAGCAGATTATTATTCTGGCGCATCTTGATACCTATGCCCCCATGAGCGACAGCGATGCCGATAACAATCTGGGTGGTCTGACGTTGCAGGGCATTGATGATAATGCCGCCGGCGTCGGGGTGATGCTGGAGCTGGCCGACCAGCTGAAACACATTCCCACCCAGTACAGCATTCGCTTTATCGCCACCAGCGGCGAAGAAGAGGGACGGCTAGGCGCCGAAAATGTGCTTAAACGCATGACCCCGGCGGAGAAGAAAAATACCCTGCTGGTGATCAATCTCGATAACTTGATCGTCGGCGATAAGCTCTACTTTAACAGCGGAAAAACGACCCCGGCTCCGGTGCGTAAATTAACCCGCGACCGCGCGCTGGCGATTGCCCGCGCCCACGGCATCGTGGCTGCCACCAACCCGGGGGGCAACGCCGCGTATCCAAAAGGAACCGGATGCTGCAATGATGGCGAGGTGTTTGATAAAGCCGGGATCCCGGTGCTGTATGTCGAAGCGACTAACTGGTCACTGGGTAAAAAGGACGGTTATCAGCAGCGGGCAAAATCGAAGGCGTATCCAAAGGGAACAAGCTGGCACGACGTCAGGCTGGATAATTTGCAGCATATCGACGGGACGCTGCCACAGCGGATTGAACACCGCAGCCGGGATGTTGTCCGCGTGATGCTGCCGCTGGTGAAAGAGCTGGCGAAAGCAGGGAAAGTGTAGCGTTGTTAGTGCCCCTCACCCTAACCCTCTCCCCACAGGGGAGAGGGGATCGCACGGAGCCGTCTTTTCCCCCTCGCCCCTTTGGGGAGAGGAGATCGCACCGAGCCGTCTTTTCCCCCTCGCCCCACAGGGGAGAGGGGATCGCACCGAGCCGTCTTTTCCCCCTCGCCCCACAGGAGAGAGGGGAGCGCACCGAGCCGTCTTTTCCCCCTCGCCCCACAGGGGAGAGGAGATCGCACGGAGCCGTCTTTTCCCCCTCGCCCCACAGGGGAGAGGAGATCGCACCGAGCCGTCTTTTCCCCCTCGCCCCACAGGGGAGAGGGGATCGCACCGAGCCGTCTTTTCCCCCTCGCCCCTTTGGGGAGAGGAGATCGCACCGAGCCGTCTTTTCCCCCTCTCCCCACAGGGGAGAGGGGATCGCACCGAGCCGTCTTTTCCCCCTCGCCCCTTTGGGGAGAGGGCCGGGGTGAGGGGCCTATACCCTTACCCTTCGTGCAATCCGCACTCGCGCTTGAGGCCAAAGAATCGGGTCTCTTCTTCTGCCATACCCGGCTCCCATTTACGGGTGGTATGAGTATCACCCACCGACAGATAACCTTGATCCCACAGCGGGTGATACTTCAGGCCGTGCTGCTGCAGGTACTGGTAAACGGTACGGTTATCCCAGTCGATGATGGGCAGCACTTTGAACACCCCGCGCTGAATGGCCAGCACCGGCAATGATGCCCGGCTACCGGACTGATCCCGGCGCAAACCGGCAAACCAGGTTTTAGCGTTGAGTTCAGACAGCGCCCGGTTCATCGGCTCGACTTTGTTGATGGCATTATATTTCTCAATACCCTCAACGCCCTGCTCCCACAGCTTGCCGTAGCGCGCCTCCTGCCAGGCCGCGCTCTGCTCTGCGCGATAGACCTTCAGGTTCAGCTTAAGCTTGTCCGTCAGCTCATCAATAAACTGGTAGGTTTCCGGAAACAGATAACCGGTATCGGTGAGGATCACCGGAATGTCCGGGCGAAGTTTATTCACCAGATGCAGGCTGACCGCCGCCTGAATACCAAAGCTTGATGAGAGAACATATTCACCCGGCAGATTTTCCAGCGCCCAGGCAACACGCCCTTCGGCGTCCAGCTTCTCCAGCTCCGCGTTGGTTTCGGCCAGCGCCAGAATACGTTCAACTTTTGGCAGGTCATTAAGGGCGTTTAAATCGAGTACGGACATAAGAACCTCGTTTGCCTGATTTGCCGGGCGGCACTGCGCTTGCCCGGCCTACAAAACCCCTGGGATATTACTCCCAGAAATCCCGTGCGGGATCGAGCACCGGGCGAATGATGCCCGCACGCACCGTAAAGTCGCCGAAGCCTTCACCCGCTTCACGCTCTTTCGCCCAGCGCCCGACTAACTCATCAATCGAGCTGAGAATTTCTGGTTCCGTGATGTTCTCGCGATACATACGCGGAATGCGCGTTCCGCTGCGGTTCCCCCCCAGATGCAGGTTGTAACGGCCTGGCGCTTTACCCACCAGACCCAGCTCCGCCAGCATCGCGCGGCCGCAGCCGTTCGGGCAGCCGGTTACGCGCATTACGATATGCTCATCAGGAATGCCGTGTTTTTCCAGCACCGCTTCCACTTTATCAGTGAACGACGGCAGGAAGCGTTCGGCTTCAGCCATCGCCAGCGGACAGGTCGGGAAAGCAACGCAGGCCATTGAATTTTCACGCTGTGGCGTCACCGCATCCATCAGGGCATGATCCCGCGCCAGCTTCTCGATCTTCGCCTTCTGGCTTTCCGGCACGCCGGCAATAATCAGGTTCTGGTTGGCGGTGATACGGAACTCGCCCTGGTGGATCTTCGCGATCTCCAGCAGGCCGGTTTTTAGCGGACGGCCCGGATAGTCGAGGATACGCCCGTTTTCAATAAACAGCGTCAGGTGCCATTTATCGTCGATGCCTTTTACCCAGCCAATACGATCTCCGCGGCCAGTGAATTCATACGGGCGGATCGGTTCAAACTTGATGCCGGCGCGACGCTCCACTTCGGCTTTGAATGTCTCAACGCCCACGCGTTCCAGGGTGTATTTGGTCTTGGCGTTTTTACGATCGGTACGGTTACCCCAGTCGCGCTGGGTAGTGACCACCGCTTCCGCCACCGCCAGGGTGTGCTCCAGCGGCAGATAGCCAAACTCGCTCGCGGTGCGGGCGTAGGTGTTCTTATTACCGTGCTCAATCGAGAGACCGCCTCCCACCAGCAGGTTAAAGCCCACCAGCTTGCCGTTCTCAGCAATCGCCACGAAGTTCATGTCGTTGGCGTGCAGATCGATGTCGTTCTGCGGCGGGATCACTACCGTGGTTTTGAACTTACGCGGCAGATAGGTCTGGCCAAGGATCGGCTCTTCGTCAGTGGTCGCGACCTTCTCCTGATCGAGCCAGATCTCGGCATAGGCGCGGGTGCGCGGCAGCAGATGCTCGGAGATCTTCTTCGCCCATTCATAGGCTTCAGCGTGCAGCTCTGACTCGTACGGGTTGGACGTGCAGAGCACGTTACGGTTCATGTCGTTGGCGGTCGCCAGCGCGTCCAGCCCAACGGAGTGCAGCATCTGGTGTACCGGTTTCACGTTCTTCTTCAGGATGCCGTGGAACTGGAAAGTCTGACGGTTGGTCAGACGGATGCTGCCGTAAAGGGTGTTGTCATGGGCGAACTTGTCGATCGCCTGCCATTGTTTGGTGGTAATGATCCCACCCGGCAGACGGCAGCGCAGCAGCATCGCGTGACGCGGCTCCAGCTTCTGTTCAGCACGCTCGGCACGAATATCGCGATCGTCCTGCTGGTACATGCCGTGGAAACGGATCAGCAGAAAGTTGTCGCCTTTGAAACCGCCGGTCAGACCGTCATTTAAATCTTCGGCAATGGTGCCACGCAGGTAGTTGCTTTCTACCTTCATGCGCTCGGCATCAGACAGTTTGCCTTCGACCACCAGAGGGCCAGGATGTTTTTCGCTCATTAGTAGACATCTCGCTGATAACGGCGCTCGACGCGCAGCTCACTTAAATATTCATCCGCCGATTCAGTATCCATGCCACCGAATTCAGCAATCACTTCCAGCAAAGCCTGCTCAACGTCTTTCGCCATGCGATTGGCGTCGCCGCAGACATAAATATGGGCACCGTCATTGATCCAGCGCCACAGCTCTGCGCCCTGTTCGCGCAGTTTGTCTTGTACGTAGATTTTTTCTTTCTGATCGCGGGACCAGGCCAGATCGATGCGGCTCAGCACGCCCTCTTTGACGTAGCGCTGCCACTCCACCTGATAGAGGAAGTCCTCGGTGAAGTGCGGGTTACCGAAGAACAGCCAGTTTTTGCCCGGCGCTTCGTCGGCGGCTCGCTGCTGCATGAAGGCGCGGAACGGCGCAATACCGGTGCCCGGGCCAATCATGATCACCGGGGTTTCCGGGTTAGCAGGCAGGCGGAAGTTGTCGTTGTGCTCGATAAAGACCCGCACTTCGCCCTCTTCTTCCACACGATCCGCGAGGAAGCTTGATGCCCCGCCGGCACGGGCGCGTCCTTCGATATCGTAACGCACCACACCCACGGTGACGTGGACTTCACTTTCCACCTCGGCCTGCGCAGAGGCGATAGAGTACAGGCGCGGCGTCAGCGGACGCAGCAGGCCGATTAACGCATCGGCATCCAGCTGGGCTGGCGCGAAACGCACCATATCGACGACTGGCGTGGTGGTGGCGTAGTGTTGCAGTTTGGCTTTATCCCCCACCAGCGGCAGCAGAGATTCGCTGCGGGTCAGGGTGGCATAGTTCTCCACGATGTTCGCGGTGTTGACGGTCAGTTCGAAATGCCACTGCAGCGCTTCAGAGAGCGGAAGCGTTTTGCCTTCAACCGTCACCGGTTCATCGCCCTTCAGCCACAGCAGTTCAACCAGCTCTTTTACCAGCGCCGGATCGTTCTGGTACCAGACGCCAAGGGCATCGCCCGGCTGGTAGCGCAGACCGGAGTCGCCCAGATCGATTTCGATATGACGGACGTCTTTTTCAGAATCACGCCCGGTGATTTTCTGGTTAACCGAAAGGCTCGCGCTCAGCGGAGCTTCTTTGGTGTACGGGCTGGTATGAATATCGTTAACTGCGCCAGCCGCGGTGACTGCCGCCTGGGCTGGCGTCTCTTTCGGAACGCGGGCTTTCAGCACATCGACAATGCGCGCGCGCCATTCGGCAGCCGCGGCCTGATATTCCACGTCGGTATCGACGCGATCCAGCAGGCGCTCTGCCCCCAGCTCGGCCAGCTTGTTGTCAAAATCTTTGCCCGACTGGCAGAAGAATTCGTAGGAGGAGTCGCCCAGGCCGAAGACCGCAAAGGCGGTGCCCGACAGTTTTGGCGCTTTTTTCGAGAACAGGAACTTATGCAGCGCAACCGCTTCTTCAGGCGGCTCACCTTCGCCCTGGGTAGAGGTCACAACGATAACCAGCTTCTCTGACGCGATTTGCTTAAATTTATAATCCCCGGCGTTCACCAGGTTCACGTTCAGTTTGGCCGCGAGCAGATCGTCGCGCAGGGCTTCTGCCACGCGACGGGCGTTGCCGGTTTGCGAGGCGGAGATAAGCGTAATTGCCGGGATCTCAACGGCCGCAGCCGGTGCACTCGCCACAGCCCCCGGCTGTTGATTGAGCATTCCCCAGAAATAACCGGATACCCAGGCAAGCTGGGTGGGCGAAAAATCAGTGGTGGCCGCCTGCAGGCGTGCCAGTTGCTCCGGGTTCAGGGGAAGCAAATTTGAAGGTGGGGCCTGTGTTGTCATGCGTCGTTATGTTCCAGTAGCAAATCTGAATTTTTATCTGAAAGACAGAACAGAGTGTAAGGTTAACGGCGCGGATCATAACAATTAAAGACGGGATGGAAATAATAAATAACCAAATGGACTAACCTCTTTTAGCTATTGTTCTTAACAATAAAAGTGATTAACTATCCGCCTGAAAAATATAATAAAAAACAACAGTTACTTTGCTGTCAGTAGCCCCTTACCATAAGGGCCGTTTTAGTTAATGATAAAAAATGTACTTTCCGGTACTCTACGGCGGTTTTTTCCGCATTTTTGAGAGTCCACGATGTCCACCACACTGTTTAAAGATTTCATCTTCGAAGCCGCCCACCATCTGCCTCACGTCCCGGAAGGGCATAAATGTGGTCGCCTGCACGGACACTCCTTTATGGTGCGTCTGGAGATCACGGGTGAAGTCGATCCGCACACCGGTTGGATCATGGATTTTGCCGAGCTGAAAGCCGCCTTTAAGCCGACCTACAATCGCCTCGATCACTACTATCTGAATGACATTCCAGGCCTTGAGAACCCGACCAGCGAAGTGCTGGCGAAATGGATCTGGAATGAGATCAAGCCGCTGGTGCCGCTGCTGAGCGCGGTGATGATCAAAGAGACCTGCACCGCAGGCTGTGTCTATCGCGGCGAGTAATCACCCCTCATGAGAAAGCAACGGCGCAATTTCAAAGAGCATCAGCGCGTTGCTTTCCAGCGACTCCGTTATCTGCCAGCCTTCATAAAGCCGTTCATCGCGCATTGAAAGCGTTGGGCGTGCTTTATGCTTCATCCAGCACCACATCTCTTCGTCAGGCCCCCGTTCACTGCGCACCCCTTCAATCAAGGGATAAAGCGCGCCGTTGTGCTGGTCAAAAAGATAACATTTGATCCGCCACCTGCCGTTCAGGCCTTTAAGCTGAACATGGTACTGCTGGCGAAAGCGCTGAATGAAGGCCTCTTCGCTGGAGAGCAGCGGGTTAAACACTACCGTATTGCGCAGCAGCAGTTGATATCCCTTGTGGTGTTGCAGCAGCAAAAGATTCTTTTCGTTTACCAGCACCTCACCGCGCAGGCGTCGCCACAGCCATATCACCCAGTAGATGGGGCGCGGCAGGCCATGGTTGTACTGCAGCGCCAGGCTCGAAGTGTCGATGGTATTGTTGGCCCGCGCCTCGCCCTGTAAGCCCGAATTGAGCCAGAATCCCGCCAGCCAGACCTGTTCCGACAGCCCGAGCAGGTTTTGCATCAGCAAGGCGCCGCGGAAAAACCAGCCGTTGGTGGCCCGCGTGTTGCCGGTGAGGGTGTTCCACGACAGCAGCCATACCGGAAGAGAGAGCTTTCGCTGGCGAAGCGACGCCAGGATCTGCCGGACCTTCTGCACCGGATAGTTTTCCGATGAAGAGAGATGCGCCGGATCCAGCTGCGCCAGATCGAGAAGCTCGTTGGCATCGGCCGGACAGGCCAGAAAATCGGCCTGCGCGAGAAGAGTGGAGTTAAGCAGCGCCTCATCGTTTTGCGCAGCACGGCCCGGTGAAAAGCGGTGCCATACGCCGAACGTCGCCTGCGGCAGAGAATTGTGCAGCGTCACCCGCTGGGCCTGCCAGACCTGCTGACGCACCGCCTCGCTTGCCTGGGTTGACCAGTGCATGACAAATTGCCAGCGTCCGGTGATGTCGGGTGAAAAGTGATTAACCGCCTGCTGTAAAAAGCGCGCCAGCAGATCGGTGCGGGTGGTCAGCCCGGTGTGCAGCAGCACCGTCCACCGTTTTTTCGCAAGCCAGGTAAAGACCTGATGCAGATTGTACCAGCAGGCATACCCCGCCATCAGGGGATCGTCCCAGCCGCTGGCAAACAGGCGGCTGCTGAGAAAAGGCTCCGCGATATCAATCCCGAAAATGGGCATCGCCTCCTCCAGCTTTTCCAGCTCGCGACGCACGTCCTCCCGCAGGAGATCGTCCAGCTCGCGCACCGTCACCACCATTCGGGTATGTCGCAGGGGCGCGTCGGGTTTAAGCTGGCGCAGATCAAACACCCTCTCCTGTACCGGGTGGGGCGTTAATGCTGACGGCTCCCAGCCGCGCGTTTCAGGTTCATTCAGCAGGCTGAAAAGCGTATCCACCGCCACCGGGTAGAGCTGCTCGCTGCTGCTGTGCCGTGAACGGGGCAGCCCGGCGTGAGGTCGTCTTTGCTTGCGAAACGCACCCGGCGCCATCTGATGATGACGGCGGAACAGATCGCTCATCATCCGCGTACTGGCGAACCCCTGCTCCAGCGCAATCTGATGCAGCGGTCGATTGGTCAGGCGCAGCGCGTCGGCCGCCTTCTCCAGCCGCAGGGTGGTGATGTACTGCATAAAACTGACCCCCATCTCTTTACGAAAGAGGCGGGAGAGCCAGGCTTCCGAGACAAACTCACTGCCGGCGATTTCGGCAAGCGTAATGCGTCGGGTGTAGCTGGCATTGATACGCTCCACCACCCGGGCGATGCGTTTGCTTAAGCCTGGATGGTTTTCCCGCAGGCCCAGGCGTGCCGGCTGTTGAAACCGGCTGGTCAGCAGCAGCAGGATCTCGCTCAGCCAGCGGGTCGCCTCCAGCCGGTAGCGATGCTGATCGTTAATCAGGGTACTCACCAGCAGCTGGCGCAGGAGATGACGTAGCTCATCACTCTGTGGCCAGATGCCTCCGGCCCCGGACGGTATCGCATAATCATGGGCAAAAAAGTCGCGGCAAAGCTGCTGGATCCAGCGCCCGGAAAGCACGACGCGCATCGTCGTATTCCCGCTCTCGCTGGTGAGCTGCCAGCGTTGATTACGATTAATGATGGTCAGGCTATCGGCCATCAGGATCGTCTGCCGCTGGTCGGTTTGCAATTCGGCGCGTCCTTCCAGCAGCCACAGCAGCGTCAGCGCATCGTCCTCTTCCTGATGAAACTGACGGATGTCCTGCACCTTCACCGAAAATTCGCTACTCCGTTGCTCCATTTACCCCTCCAGGGAAGACAAATAATAACCTGCTCTTTTTTGTCATAACGGATTTGTATGAAAAACAATCAGAAATAATGCGTCGCTTCACAACAAAAAAGTGCATTTTCCGACGCTGCGATCGGCATAAACTCGAAATTAGCATTGTTTGATAAAAAAAGGATAACAAAAATGACACATCCGATTGTTGAAGCACTGCAGAGCCGCGAAGCGCAGTTCATCGAACTGCGCCGTCATTTTCATCAGCATCCCGAGATCGGTTTTGAGGAGCAGCAGACCAGCGCGCGCGTCGCGGAACTGCTCCAGCAGTGGGGTTACGAAGTGCATCGCGGGATGGCGAAAACCGGCGTGGTGGGCACCCTGAAAGTGGGCAACGGCAGCAAACGCCTTGGCCTGCGCGCCGACATGGATGCGTTACCCATGCAGGAGGAGAGCGGCAAAGCGTGGAGCAGCACCGTTGAGAATAAATTTCACGGCTGTGGTCATGACGGCCATACCACCACCCTGCTCTATGCCGCCGAATATCTGGCCCGCACCCGCAATTTTAACGGCACGCTGCACCTGATTTTTCAGCCCGCGGAGGAGTTGCTGTATGGCGGGCGGGTGATGGTCGAAGATGGCCTGTTTGATACCTTCCCCTGCGACCATATTTTTGGTCTGCACAATATGCCGGGGCAGAAGCTGGGCAAAATCGGCCTGCGCGATGGCGCCATGATGGCCTCCTCCGATACGATCCATATAGAAGTTAATGGCGTAGGCGGACACGGTGCCCTGCCGGAACATACCGTTGATGCCACGCTGGTGGCCTGCCACATCACCCTCGCCCTGCAGTCAATCGTGTCGCGAAATATCACCCCGTTTGAACCCGCCGTGGTGACTGTCGGCAGCATTCAGGCCGGTCATGCACCCAACATCATCAACGACAAAGTGCTGATGAAGCTGACCGTGCGCACGCTGAACGAAAAGGTGCGGCAGACCGTTCTGCAGCGTATCCATGATATCGCTGTTGCGCAGGCAGAGAGCTTCAACGCCACGGCCACCATCCGTCACATCAACGGCAGCCCGGTCCTTACCAATAACCCTGCGGCTAACGAGATGGTGCGCACCGTCGCCCAGGATCTGTTCGGACAGGATGCGGTGGCCTCCATCGGTTCATTTATGGGCAGCGAAGATTTCGCCTTTATGCTCGAAAAGAACCCTGACGGCTGTTACTTCACTATCGGCGCAGGCGATGAACCGGATCGCTGCATGGTGCATAACCCGGGCTATGACTTTAACGACAAGATTTTGATCACCGGAGCCGCGCTCTGGAGCGCCCTGACCGAACACTATCTGCGTTAATTCCCTGGCCCAGGAGGGCTGCACAATGAGTACCGTTCCCCTGACAGGCACCCCGGCTTTCGCAGGTAATGATCGACTGCTGGCGGGTATTGTTCTGAGCGTTCTGACATTCTGGTTATTTGCCCAGTCGGTGATCAACGTGGTGCCGGCCATGAAAAATAGCCTCGATATTTCCCTGGAGACGCTTACGCTGGCGGTCAGCCTCAGCGCGTTATTCAGCGGATGCTTTGTGGTTGCCAGCGGTGGCTTCGCCGATAAGTTTGGTCGCGTGCGCCTGACGGTCATCGGTCTGGTGCTGAGTATTATCGGCAGCGGCCTGCTGTTTATGGCACGCGAGCCGGTACTCTTTCTGCTGGGACGGGCGATCCAGGGGCTGTCGGCAGCCTGCATTATGCCTGCCACGCTGGCGCTGATTAAAACCTGGTACGAAGGCAAAGCACGTCAGCGGGCAATCAGCTTCTGGGTCATTGGCTCCTGGGGCGGCAGCGGGCTGAGCTCGTTTGTTGGCGGCGCCATTGCCACCAGCCTGGGCTGGCGCTGGATTTTTGTTTTTTCGATGGTGATGGCTTTGGCTGCCCTGCTGTTAATTCGCGGTACGCCGGAAAGCCGAAGCGCCAGCGCTGGCCAGCACAAGCTGGATATTGGCGGGCTGGTGAGCTTTGTCCTGATGCTGGTATTGCTCAACCTGTTTATCAGCAAAGGGCACAGCTGGGGCTGGAGTAGCGGCTTATCCCTGTCAGCGCTGGGGGCGGCGATCCTGGCGGCGCTGGGCTTTATCGTGACCGGCCTGCGCAAAGGCGATGCGGCGCTGATCGATTTCGCCCTGTTTAAAAACCGGGCCTACAGCGCGGCGGTGCTCTCCAACTTCATGCTCAACGGCTGCATCGGCACCATGATGATCACCAGTATCTGGCTACAGCAGGGCCATCATCTGACGCCTTTGCAAACCGGCATGATGACGCTGGGGTATCTGGTGACGGTGCTCGCCATGATCCGCGTGGGAGAGAAACTGCTGCAACGCTATGGCGCCCGCCTGCCGATGATGACCGGCCCCGTGTTGACCGCGATCGGCATCACTTTTATCTCCTGCACCTTCCTGAGCAAAGAGATCTACATCGTGACCGTCTTTTTCAGCAACGTCCTGTTTGGACTGGGGCTGGGCTGTTACGCCACCCCGTCAACGGACACGGCGGTGATGAACGCGCCAGAGAGCAAAGTCGGTGTGGCATCAGGGATCTATAAGATGGGCAGTTCGCTGGGCGGAGCTATGGGTATCGCCGTGACGGCTTCACTGTATGCCCTGCTGCTGCCGCTGGGCATGGCCAGCGCCGCCCAGTACGCGCTGCTGTTTAACAGCGCAATTTGTCTTGGGTCGGCGGTGGTAGCCTGGGCGTTATTACCCAGACGGCGGGCCCCTTAGAGACATAGGCCGCAGGATTATCAGGCGATATTCAGGTATTTGTGCGTCTGCATCGACAGACGCCAGTTACGCGCAATACAGGTCTCAATGCACAGGCGCGTGGCGTCCTCTTTCTGAGAAATGGGTTGCAGGGCGATCACCCGCTGCTTGTCGTCGGTTAAGGTCGCCAGCAGTTCATCCAGCGCCTCGATATCGCGCACGCGCCCGACCGGATGCTTAATCTCGTCCGCGCGCTCCAGCGCCTGAGACAATACGTCGTAACCGCCACGCATATTTACTTTTGGCGATACCGTCACCCAGGTGGTGTGGGAGCAGCGTACTTCGTGGGTGCCGCTGGTCTCAATCTGGCAGCTAAAGCCGTTCTTCTCCAGCAGCATGGTGAGCGGCATAAGATCGTGAATGCAGGGTTCACCGCCGGTGATCACCACATGGCGCGCCGTCCAGCCCTGACGACCAATAATCGCCAGCAGGTCGTCCGGGTTTGCCGCGCCCCATTTATCGCTCTCTTTGGTTTTCGCCAGGATGCTGAAAAGTGACACTTCCCGATCGCTAAGCATATCCCAGGTATGTTTAGTATCACACCAGGCACAGCCAACCGGGCATCCCTGCAAACGAATGAAAATAGCGGGAACGCCGGTGAAGTAACCCTCGCCTTGCAGGGTCTGGAACATCTCATTAATCGGGTACTGCATAATTATCTCTGGTCAGATTACGGGTGGGCATTATTGCAGATCGCACATAATCAGGCAAAACAACCCCGGCCACGATTTTATTCCTGTCAGTTTAAGGATAGCCAGGCTAACACCCTTTGGGTGGAAAGCCGTTGTCTGCAGGCAATGTTAAAAACAGTAAAACTTACGCTACGCTTTTAAGATATCGCCCACCCGGCTCGCGTCGACGTTAACCCCCTTGACTGAGTAGCCATTTGAGTACTGGACAAGCAGAATGAGCCATTTTGCGGTAATAACGCTACCGTTATACAGCCATATGCGCGCTATGGAAGCACTGGCAAAACACCTTATCGTGCGCGGCCATCGGGTCACATTTTTTCAGCAGGAAGAGGCTCGCACGCTGCTCAGGGAACCGCAGGCGCACTTCATCGCAGTGGGTCACTCGACGCCGTCCGCGATGCGCGAGCCGGGGTTTTTTCGCCTGATATCGGGTATGGCAAGCGTTACCGATATGCTGTGTCGTGAACTGCCCCTCGCCTTCCGGCAGCACAATATTGACGCCGTGATTGTCGATCAGATGGAGCCGGCAGGAGGGCTGGTTGCACAAGCGCTCAACCTGCCCTTTATCTCCATCTGCTGCGCTCTGCCGGTAAACCGGGATAACACCATCCCCTTGCCGGTGATGCCTTTTCGCTATGGCACCAGCGAGCGCAGCCGCAAATTATACGCCTCCAGCGCGGATGTTTATGACTGGCTGATGTCGGGACAGGGGCAGGTCATTGCCCGTCATGCCCGGGCGTTTGGTCTGCCCGCGCGCAACAGGCTGGATCAATGCCTGTCGCCGTTGGCGCAAATCAGCCAGACCATCCCGGGCTTTGATTTTCCACGCACCTTGCCCGCCTGCTTCCATGCGGTAGGCCCGCTACGCTACGATCCGCCAACGGTCTCTTCCGGCAATAAGAAGCCGTTTGTCTTTGCATCATTAGGCACGCTACAGGGCTACCGCTATGGGCTGTTCCGCACGATTGCCCGCGCCTGCCGACAGGCTGGTGTGCCTTTGCTTATTGCCCACTGTGACAGACTCAATGCACGTCAAACCGCCCGGCTGGCGCATGCGGGGGCGCAAACCGTAGGATTTACCGATCAGCTGGCGGTATTGCGCGATGCCGGCGCCGTGATCACCCACGCAGGGCTGAATACGGTGATGGATGCCATCGCCACCGCCACGCCGATCCTCGCCGTACCTCTGGCGTTTGATCAGCCAGGCGTCGCCGCCCGAGTGGTCTTCAGCGGCATTGGTCTTAAGGCCTGCCGTTTTTCGCCGAGCCGCACGCTCAGCCAGCATCTTCTCGACCTGCTGGAAAATAAGCAGTACACGCAGCGCATCACCGCTCTCCAGACTCAGCTGATAAACGCCGGAGGGGCAGCACGGGCTGCCGACATTATTGAACAGGCGGTATGCACACGTCATAGCGTACCGACGGTGTGAGGATAAAAAAAAACCCGCCGAAGCGGGTTTTTCTAAAGATGAAAGTTCAGAGTGAATTACTGACCTTTGATCTCTTTACGGCCGTTGTATGGTGCTTTTTCGCCCAGCGCTTCTTCGATACGAATCAGCTGGTTGTATTTAGCAACACGGTCAGAACGGCTCATAGAACCGGTTTTGATCTGGCCAGCAGCGGTACCAACAGCCAGGTCAGCGATGGTCGCGTCTTCAGTTTCGCCAGAACGGTGAGAGATAACGGCAGTGTAGCCAGCGTCTTTCGCCATTTTGATCGCAGCCAGAGTTTCGGTCAGGGAACCGATCTGGTTGAATTTGATCAGGATGGAGTTAGCGATGCCTTTCTCGATACCTTCTTTCAGGATCTTGGTGTTAGTTACGAACAGGTCGTCACCAACCAGCTGGATTTTGTCGCCCAGTACTTTGGTCTGGTATGCGAAACCGTCCCAGTCAGATTCGTCCAGGCCATCTTCGATGGAGACGATTGGGTACTGTTTGGTCAGCTCTTCCAGGAAGTGAGTGAACTCTTCGGAAGTGAAGGCTTTGTTGCCTTCGCCAGCCAGAACGTATTTACCGTCTTTGTAGAATTCAGATGCTGCACAGTCCATCGCCAGGGTGATGTCGGTGCCCAGCTCGTAGCCTGCTGCTTTAACCGCTTCAGCGATTACGGCCAGCGCTTCGGCGTTGGAACCCAGGTTAGGTGCATAACCACCTTCGTCACCAACAGCAGTGTTCATGCCTTTCGCTTTCAGAACTTTTGCCAGGTGATGGAAAACTTCAGAACCCATACGGATGGCTTCTTTAACAGTTTTCGCGCCAACCGGCTGAATCATGAATTCCTGGATGTCGACGTTGTTGTCCGCGTGCTCACCACCGTTGATGATGTTCATCATCGGAACTGGCATGGAGTATTTGCCTGGGGTGCCGTTCAGTTCAGCAATGTGTTCGAACAGTGGCTGGCCTTTAGAAGCCGCTGCTGCTTTGGCGTTCGCCAGGGAAACCGCCAGGATTGCGTTCGCACCGAAGTTAGATTTGTTTTCAGTACCGTCCAGATCGATCATGATCTTATCAATGCCAGCCTGATCTTTGGCATCTTTGCCAAGGATTGCCTGAGCAATAGGACCGTTTACCGCGCCAACCGCTTTGGTTACGCCTTTGCCCAGGAAGCGGGATTTGTCGCCATCGCGCAGTTCCAGCGCTTCGCGGGAACCAGTAGAAGCACCTGACGGCGCAGCAGCCATACCTACGAAACCACCTTCCAGGTGTACTTCGGCTTCAACAGTCGGGTTACCACGGGAGTCGATGATTTCACGACCGATGACTTTAACGATTTTGGACATTAGATTTTCCTCAGTACAAGTTAAACTAAAACTCCAGACAAACAGCGCGTACCTCTGGTACGCGCTGCCGTTCTAACTTTTCTTACTTCGCCTGGCGCTTCTGGAACTCACTGGCGGCTTTCACAAAGCCAGCAAACAGCGGATGTCCATCACGCGGCGTAGAAGTAAATTCCGGGTGGAACTGACAGGCAACGAACCATGGGTGGTTCGGCACTTCGATGATCTCGACCAACTGATCATCCCCGGAGCGGCCCGCAACACGCAGACCCGCAGCTTCAATTTGTTTCAACAGCAGGTTGTTCACTTCATAACGGTGACGATGGCGTTCAGTGATGACTGGCGCACCGTACATCTGGCGTACCAGGCTATCGTCTGAGAGCTGACAAGCCTGAGCACCCAGACGCATTGTGCCACCCAGATCGCTTTTCTCGGTACGGACTTCGACGTTGCCTTCTTCGTCGCGCCATTCGGTAATCAGCGCCACAACAGGGTACTTACAGTCTGGCACAAATTCCGTAGAGTTCGCGTTTTCCATCCCCACCACGTTGCGTGCAAATTCAATCAGCGCAACCTGCATACCCAGGCAAATGCCGAGGTAAGGAATATTGTTTTCACGCGCGTAGCGTGCGGTAGCGATCTTGCCTTCAACGCCACGGTAGCCGAAGCCGCCAGGGATGAGAATAGCATCCAGATCTTTCAGAATTTCTACACCGCGGGTTTCAACATCCTGCGAATCGATCAGCTTGATGTTGACGGTTACGCGGTTTTTCAGGCCACCGTGTTTCAGCGCTTCGATAACGGACTTATAGGCGTCCGGCAGTTCAATGTACTTGCCGACCATACCAATAGTCACTTCGCCTGCCGGGTTCGCTTCTTCGTAAATAACCTGTTCCCATTCAGACAGGTTAGCTTCCGGACAGTTCAGGCTGAATCGTTTACAAATATAATCGTCCAGGCCCTGTGATTTCAACAGGCCCGGGATTTTATAAATGGAATCGACATCTTTCATTGAAATAACGGCTTTTTCTGGCACGTTACAGAACAATGCAATTTTTGCACGTTCGTTGGCCGGCACCGCACGATCGGAACGGCAAACCAGGATGTCAGGCTGAATACCGATGGAGAGCAGCTCTTTAACAGAGTGCTGAGTCGGTTTGGTTTTCACTTCACCTGCGGCAGCCATGTAAGGCACCAGCGTCAGGTGCATGAACAGCGCGTGTTCGCGACCAATATCCACCGCCAGCTGACGAATCGCTTCAAGGAACGGCAGAGATTCGATATCCCCTACGGTACCGCCGATTTCTACCAGCACCACATCGTGACCTTCGCCACCGGCAATGATGCGCTCTTTAATGGCGTTGGTGATGTGTGGGATAACCTGAACGGTTGCGCCCAGGTAGTCGCCGCGGCGCTCTTTGCGCAGGACGTCGGAGTAAATACGGCCAGTCGTGAAGTTGTTACGACGGGTCATTTTGGTGCGGATGAAGCGCTCGTAGTGACCCAGGTCCAGATCGGTTTCAGCGCCGTCTTCAGTAACGAACACTTCCCCGTGCTGGATCGGGCTCATGGTACCTGGATCGACGTTAATGTACGGATCCAGCTTCATCATGGTCACATTGAGGCCACGGGCTTCAAGAATGGCTGCGAGGGAGGCTGCGGCAATGCCTTTACCCAGAGAGGATACAACCCCGCCGGTCACAAAAATATAGTTCGTTGTCATGCTGAACCTGAGAAGTTAGGGTGAAACGATGGAATAACCAGGACGGGAAAGTAGTATACCCGAACACGGCGAGCGCCACAAACTTTCATTCTCCGTCTCCTGTCTCAGGCTTTGACTCATATTGGGAGTGAGAAAATAGCCCCTTTTGGGTAAATGTTTTTGACGCAAATCAAGCGCTTGTCATTTAAAAAATCACACAAATTGCGCTTGATCTCAAAAACCCGTTAGAGATCAGTTTCCTGGCGTTTTACTTCCTGCCAGACTTCTTCCATCGCATCGAGGTCAACCCCGGTCATTTCCAGCCCGCGAGCCGCGATAATGCGCTCCACTTCCCGGAAGCGGCGCTCAAATTTCAGGTTCGCTTTCTGCAACGCCACTTCAGCTTTAACCCCTAAATGACGCGAAAGATTAACGGTGGCAAACAGCAGATCGCCCATCTCCTCTTCCAGCTTCTGTTGATCCACCACCGCCTGTTGCGCTTCGTGCATCACCTCGTCGATCTCTTCATGCACTTTGTCGAGCACCGGGCCTAAGGATGTCCAGTCAAACCCCACCGCCGAGCAGCGTTTCTGGATCTTATGCGCCCGCATCAGCGCCGGCAGGCTTAACGGAATATCATCCAGCGCCGAATGTTGCGCTTTTTCCGCCCGTTCCGCGCTTTTTATCTGCTCCCAGCGGGCCAGAACTTCGGTGCTGTTTTCAGCCGTGGCATCACCAAAGATGTGCGGGTGGCGGCGCTCCAGCTTATCGCTGATGGCGGCGCAGATATCGTTGAAATCAAATCGCCCCTCTTCCTGGGCCATTTGCGCGTAAAACACCACCTGGAACAGCAGGTCGCCCAGCTCGCCGCGCAGATCGTCGAAATCTTCCCGGGAGATGGCGTCCAGCACTTCGTAGGTCTCTTCCAGAGTGTAGGGGGCGATGGTGGCGTAAGTCTGCTCTTTATCCCACGGACAGCCGTTTTCCGGGTCGCGCAGACGTTTCATAATGCCGAGCAGGCGGTCAATTTGGGTCATGTTTTTTCCTGAAAAATAAAGAAGCCGGGTGGCGGCTGCGCCTTACCCGGCCCTGAGAAGAAGGTCGCTTATCCGCCGTGCAGACGACGGGCGTCAATCACATCCGGCACCTGGTTCAGCTTGCCGAGCACGCGGCCCAGCACCTGCAGGTTATAGATTTCGATGGTCATATCGATGGTGGCCAGCTGTTGACGGGTATCGCTGCGGCTGGCGACCCCCAGTACGTTCACTTTTTCATTCGCCAGAATGGTGGTGATGTCGCGCAACAGGCCGCTGCGATCGTTGGCCGACACCCGCACCACCAGCGAATAGCCGGCAGAGTAACTTTCGCCCCACACCGCATCGACGATACGTTCCGGCGCGTGGGATTGTAAATCGTCCAGCTGGTCACAGTCCGCACGGTGGATGGAGATCCCCCGCCCCTGGGTGATAAAGCCGACAATTTCGTCACCCGGGATTGGCTGGCAGCAGCGGGCAATGTGGTGCATCAGGTTACCGACACCTTCTACCACTACCCTGCCATTGTCTTTTTCTTTACCGCGGTGCGATGGGTTGTAGCTCTTCTGCTGCAACTGTTTCAGCGCCGCCGCATCCTGCTCTTCCGCGCTCGGTTTGTTGAACTGCGCCTGCAGGTAATTCACCATCTGATTAAGTCGAATATCCCCGCCACCGATAGCGGCCAGCAGCTCATCCAGCTCGTTGAAGTTGTAGCGCGGCAGCAGGCATTTTTCCGCCTCTTTCAGGTGGATGCCCAAATGCTCCAGTTCATCATCGAGGATCTGGCGCCCGGCAAGGATATTCTTGTCACGATCCTGCTTACGGAACCAGGCATGAATTTTTGAGCGCCCGCGGCTGGTAGTGACGTAGCCGAGGTTCGGGTTCAGCCAGTCGCGGCTCGGGTTCGGCTGCTTCTGGGTAATGATTTCAATCTGATCGCCCATCTGGAGTTGATAGGTAAAGGGTACGATGCGTCCGCCGATTTTGGCGCCAATGCAGCGATGCCCTACGTCACTGTGGATGTGGTAGGCGAAGTCGAGCGGCGTTGAACCTGCGGGCAGGTCAACCACATCGCCTTTCGGCGTAAAGACGTAAACCCGGTCATCAAAGACCTGGCTGCGCACTTCGTCGAGCATTTCGCCGGAGTCGGCCATCTCTTCCTGCCACGCAATCAGCTTGCGCAGCCAGGCGATGCGATCTTCATGCCCGGAGCGGGCCCCGCCTGAGGTGCCTTCTTTGTACTTCCAGTGTGCGGCGACGCCCAGCTCGGACTCTTCATGCATCTGTTTGGTGCGGATCTGGATCTCAACCGGTTTCCCCCCCGGCCCCAGCACCACGGTATGGATCGACTGATAGCCGTTCGGTTTCGGGTTCGCGACGTAGTCGTCAAACTCATCCGGCATATGGCGGAAATGGGTGTGAACAATCCCCAGCGCGGCGTAGCAGTCCTGTAAGCGTTCGGCGACGATACGCACGGCGCGCACGTCAAACAGCTCGTCAAAGGCAAGATGCTTCTTCTGCATTTTGCGCCAGATGCTGTAAATGTGCTTTGGACGGCCATACACTTCGGCCTTTACGCCCTCTTCTTTCATCGACTTACGCAATCCACCCACAAAATCGTCAATGTAATGTTCACGGTCGATACGGCGTTCGTGCAGCAGTTTTGCAATACGCTTATATTCTGCCGGATGCAGGTAGCGGAAACAGTAGTCCTCCAGCTCCCATTTCAGCTGCCCGATCCCGAGACGATTCGCCAGCGGCGCATAGATATTGGTGCACTCTTTCGCCGCCAGCACGCGTTCGTCTTCGGGCGCGTCTTTTACTTCCCGCAGATGGGCAACACGTTCGGCAAGCTTAATCACCACGCAGCGGAAGTCATCTACCATTGCCAGCAGCATACGGCGGACGTTATCAACCTGTTCAGAGGAGACTGAGTCAGTGTGGGTGGCTTTAAGCTGGCGGATGGCCGCCATGTCGCGAACGCCGTGGATCAGCGCCACTATCGATTTGCCGACGCTTTCGCGCAGCACCTCTTCAGTGACTACCTCGGCGTCGGCCAGCGGGAAGAGCATGGCCGCACGCAGGGTGTCGATATCCATACTCAGCATAGAGAGGATCTCTACCATCTCCACGCCGCGCCACAGCAGCTGCTCGGCATCGGGGTGCCCCTGCGTGGTGCGAAGACAATAGGCCCAGGTTTCGGATAAGCGTTCACACGACTGCTGGCTGGCAATCCCCAGACTTGCGATCCATTTTTGTGGGTCAAACTCACCAGCTTTATTGAGATGTGCACTTCTTACCGCAACCATTGTCCTCTCCTTTAGGGACCTTCGCCTGTCGAATTCGACAAGCCGAAACTCATCAATTGTGTTCAAACAACGCCATTGATTCCAGATGTCCAGTGTGCGGGAACATATCAAGCATTGCCAGACGCTGAATCTGGTAACCCGCCGCTAATAACGCCTCGCTATCCCGGGCAAGCGTCGCCGGATTGCAGGAGACATAGACCACACGTTTGGGGGCGAGCTTGATAATATGCTGCATCACACCTGGCGCACCTGCGCGCGCGGGATCCAGCAGGATTTTATCGAAACCCTGTGCCGCCCAGGGCTGCTGCGTGACATCCTCTTCCAGATTCTCATGAAAAAATGTCACGTTTTGCAGCGCATTGTGAACAGCATTGTCTCGCCCCTTTTCCACCAGCGCCGCCACGCCCTCAACGCCGACCACGCTGTGCGCCCGTTTTGCCAGCGGCAGGGTAAAGTTACCCATCCCGCAGAACAGATCGAGCACCCGATCCTCCGGCTGAATATCCAGCCACGCCAGCGCTGTCGCCACCATCTGCTGATTCACACCGTCATTGACCTGAATAAAATCGCGCGGACTGAACGTTAAGCGTAGCCCGTCTGAGTCATACCAGGGCGTCTCACCGCTCAGTTGTTCAAGTATCTCGCTTTGCGGGGCGAGATAAAGCGCAAGGTCATGAGAATGCGAAAAGCGTTCCAGTTTTTCACGATCTTTGGCCGACAGCGGCGCCGTATGACGCAGCACCATCAGCGGGCCGCTGTTGGCCAGCACCAGCTCAACGTGCCCAAGATGACGCACGCCTTGCAGTCCGGAAAGACATTTGCGCACCTCTGGCAGCAATGCTTCAAGATGGGGCACCAGAATGGGGCATTGTTTGACGTCCACGATGTCGCTGGAGCTGGCCTTGCGAAAGCCCATCTCCAGACGCGCTGTTTTAGGCTGCCAGTTCAGGCTCAGACGCGCCCGGCGGCGGTAGCCCCAGGGTTTGTCTGCAATGACATCGTCGACGTCATGCTTCAGCAAGCGCGCCAGGGCATTGCTTTTGCTGCGCTCCTGCAACGCGACGCTGGCGTGCTGCTGCTGGCAGCCGCCGCACACGCCGAAGTGTGGGCAGCGTGGCGTTTCCCGTTCCGGACTTTCATTAAGCCGGCGCTTTACCTGCCCGCGTGCATACTGGCGTTTCTCTTCCGTCAGGGTAATTTCTGCGCGCTCCTGGGGCAGCAGGCCGGGAATAAACACGGTCTTACCTTCATGGCGCGCCACCCCCTGTCCGAAGGGATCGAGGTCTGTCACTTCAACAGTTATGATCTGACGCGTCGTCACGCGTCGCTTTGCAGAGTAGAATTGCGCCATCGCCGGGAATTTTCTCAAATGAACATATTGACTCTAATTGTCCCATAACGGAACTCCATGACCAACTACAGCCTGCGTGCGCGCATGATGATTTTGATCCTCGCCCCTACCGTACTCATTGGTTTGCTGCTGAGTACCTTCTTCGTGGTGCATCGTTATAACGATCTGCAACGCCAGCTCGAAGACGCCGGTGCCAGCATAATTGAGCCACTGGCAGTCTCCAGCGAGTACGGCATGAACCTGCAGAATCGCGAGCCCATCGGCCAGCTCATCAGCATTCTGCACCGCCGACATTCCGATATTGTGCGGGGTATCTCGGTGTATGACCAAAATAATCATCTGTTTGTGACTTCCAATATCCAGCTGGAGCCAGGCGCGCTGAAGCTGCCGGACGGCACGGCGTTTCCAAAGCGGTTGAGCGTTATCCGTCAGGGCGAAAAAATGATCCTGCGTACGCCCATTATTTCGGAAAGCTATTCGCCGGATGAATCTGCGGAGACGGATGCCAAGCCGAATAACAACATGCTGGGATATGTGGCGCTGGAGCTGGATCTCAAGTCCGTGCGGCTGCAGCAGTACCAGGAGATTTTCATTTCCACGGTGATGATGCTGTTTTGTATCGGCATTGCGCTGATTTTTGGCTGGCGTCTGATGCGTGATGTAACCAGCCCTATCCGTAACATGGTGAATACCGTTGACCGCATCCGCCGGGGCCAGCTCGACAGCCGCGTCGAAGGTTTTATGCTCGGTGAGCTGGATATGCTGAAAAACGGCATTAACTCAATGGCCATGTCGCTGGCGGCGTACCATGAGGAGATGCAGCATAACGTCGATCAGGCCACCTCCGATCTGCGTGAAACGCTGGAGCAGATGGAGATTCAGAACGTCGAGCTGGATCTGGCGAAAAAACGCGCCCAGGAGGCGGCGCGTATCAAGTCAGAGTTCCTGGCGAATATGTCCCACGAGTTGCGCACCCCGCTTAACGGGGTGATTGGCTTTACCCGCCTGACCCTGAAAACCGAGCTTAATCCGACCCAGCGCGACCACCTGCATACCATTGAGCGTTCCGCCAATAATCTGCTGGCGATCATCAATGACGTGCTGGACTTCTCCAAACTTGAGGCAGGCAAACTGATCCTCGAGAGCATTCCGTTCCCGCTGCGCAACACCCTGGACGAGGTGGTCACCCTGCTGGCGCACTCGTCTCACGACAAGGGGCTGGAGCTTACGCTGAACATTAAAAATGATGTGCCCGACAATGTGATTGGCGATCCGCTGCGCCTGCAGCAGGTGATCACCAATCTGGTCGGTAATGCTATCAAGTTCACCGAAAGCGGGAATATCGATGTGCTGGTCGAAAAGCGCGCCATCAGCAATACCAAGGTGCAGATTGAGGTGCAGATCCGCGACACGGGGATCGGTATTCCTGAGCGCGATCAGTCCCGGCTGTTCCAGGCCTTCCGTCAGGCCGACGCCAGCATTTCCCGTCGTCATGGCGGCACCGGGCTGGGGCTGGTGATCACCCAAAAACTGGTTAACGAGATGGGGGGCGATATCTCCTTCCACAGCCAGCCTAACCGGGGATCCACCTTCTGGTTCCATATTAACCTCGACCTGAATCCCAATGTTCTGACCGATCGCCCGGCGGTGGATTGTCTGCAGGGCAAGCGGCTGGCGTATGTCGAATCGAATACCGCCGCCGCGCAAAGCACCCTCGATGTGCTGAGCACCACGCCGCTGGAGGTGGTTTACAGCCCCGCGCTCTCCGCGCTGGCGGATGACCATTACGACATTCTGCTGATGGGGATCCCGGTGACCTTTACCGGCGAGTTGACCATGCAGCAGGAGCGGCTGGCGAAAGCGGCCTCGATGACCGACTATCTGCTGCTGGCCCTGCCGTGCCATGCGCAGATTAACGCCGAGGAGCTTAAGCATGACGGGGCGGCCGCCTGCCTGCTGAAACCGCTGACGGCCACGCGCCTGTTACCGACGCTGACCGAGTACTGCCGTCTGAACCATCACGCGGCGGCGATCGTCAGCGATGAGCGCAAACTGCCGATGACCGTCATGGCGGTGGATGACAATCCCGCCAACCTGAAGCTGATCGGGGCTCTACTGGAGGATCAGGTTCAGCATGTTGAACTGTGCGAGAGCGGCCCGCAGGCTGTGGAGCGGGCGAAGCAGACGCAATTTGACCTGATTATGATGGATATCCAGATGCCCGGCATGGACGGCATCCGCGCCTGTGAGCTGATTCGCCAGCTTCCTTATCATCAGCAGACCCCAGTGATCGCCGTCACGGCGCACGCGATGGCGGGCCAAAAAGAGAAGCTGCTTAGCGCCGGGATGAACGACTATCTGGCGAAGCCGATTGAAGAGGAAAAACTGCACAGCCTGCTGCTGCGCTATAAACCCGGTCCGGGGGCGGGAAGCTGGGTAGCGCCACCGGAGGCAGCAGAGAGTGTTGTTAACGACAGTTTAACTCTCGACTGGCAGCTGGCGCTGCGTCAGGCGGCGGGCAAAAATGACCTGGCGAGGGAGATGCTGCAGATGCTGGTGGCCTTCCTGCCTGAGATCCGCAATAAGGTGGAAGAGCAGCTGGTAGGCGAAAACCCGGCAGATCTGGTTGAGGCGATCCATAAGCTGCACGGCAGCTGCGGGTACAGTGGGGTGCCGCGCCTGAAGAAACTCTGTCAGCTGCTGGAGCAGCATTTACGTTCCGGCACGCCGGAAAGCGAACTGGAACCGGAGTTCCTGGAGTTGCTGGATGAGATGGATAACGTCACGCGGGAAGCGATGAAGGTGCTGGGGTCGTAAGGCCCCTCTCCCGACAGGAAGAGGGGAAAAAGGAGTTACATCCCTCTCCCTACTTTTAATACGGCGGCGATATTGCGGGCCGCCATCCGCACGTTTTCTTCGGCGTCTTCCAGCGCCTCCTCCAGTGAGCAGACGGTGTAAATCACGCTGAATACCGCGTCGATACCGTGATCGTGTACCACGCCGACGTCCGCCGTCAGGCTACCCGCCAGGCCAATCACCGGTTTATTGTAGCGTTTGGCAATCTTCGCCACTCCCACCGGGACTTTGCCATGAATGGTCTGGCTGTCGATCCGCCCTTCACCGGTGATCACCAGATCGGCATCCGCCACCAGCCGGTCGAGATTGAGTGCGTCGGTGACGATTTCGATCCCCTGGCGCAGCTGCGCGCCGCAAAACGCGTATAACGCCGCTCCCATACCGCCTGCAGCACCGCCCCCTGCCAGCCCGAGCACGTCAACATCAAGGTCGCGGGCGATGATCCGGGCATAGTGCGTCAGCGCGTTGTCGAGACGAACGATCATCTCCGGGGTCGCCCCCTTCTGCGGACCAAACACGGCGGTGGCGCCGTTGTCACCGGTCAACGGATTGGTGACGTCGCACGCCACCTCAATGCGGCACGCCGTCAGCCGTTTGTCCAGGCTGCTGATGTCGATACGCGCCAGCTTTTCCAGTTCGCCGCCGCCCGCACCGATGGCATGCCCCTGTTCGTCCAGCAATTTCGCGCCAAGCGCCTGCACCATCCCCGCGCCGCCGTCGTTGGTGGCGCTGCCGCCAATGCCAATGATGATATGTTTTACGCCTGCATCCAGCGCATGCCGGATCAACTCGCCGGTTCCCCATGAGGTGGTTTTCAGCGGATTACGCTGCGCCGGGGCCACCAGCTCCAGACCGCTGGCCGCCGCCATCTCGATAAATGCGCTTTTGCCATCGCCGGAGCGGCCATAAAAACCGTCAACATGCTCGCCGAGCGGCCCCGTTACGCGCACCTGAATAATTTCACCCTGAGTGGCGGCGACCATCGCTTCCACAGTGCCTTCGCCACCATCAGCAACCGGCAGTTTCACGTACTCCGCGGTGGGGAAAATCTCGCAAAATCCTTGCTCTATCGCCGTCGCCACTGCCAGGGCACTCAGGCTCTCTTTGTAAGAATCCGGTGCGATAACTATTTTCATAAGCCGTCCTTACGCATGTTGACTACCATAAGCATACACCCGTCACGCAAGAGAAAATGCCGACTCCCGCAGGAACCGGCACCGGACTTAACGCACCATGCAAGGGCGTTTGTTGTTGAAGGTCCACTCCGGAATCAGGTACTGCATCGCCATCGCGTCGTCGCGTGCGCCCAGACCGTGCTGCAGATACAGCTCGTGCGCCTTCATCACCTGATCCATATCCAGCTCGACGCCCAGGCCCGGTGTCGTCGGCACCTGCACCATACCGCCTTTGATTTCGAACGGCTGTTTGGTCAGGCGCTGGTTACCCTCCTGCCAGATCCAGTGGGTGTCGATGGCGGTAATGTTGCCCGGCGCGGCAGCGGCCACGTGGGTGAACATCGCCAGCGAGATATCAAAGTGGTTGTTGGAGTGCGAGCCCCAGGTCAGGCCGAACTCGTGGCACATCTGCGCCACGCGCACCGAACCCTGCAGGGTCCAGAAGTGCGGATCCGCCAGCGGGATATCCACGGACTGCAGCGACAGGGTGTGGCCCATCTGACGCCAGTCGGTGGCGATCATGTTGGTGGCGGTGGGCAGACCGGTGGCGCGACGGAACTCGGCCATCACTTCACGGCCGGAATAGCCCTGTTCAGCGCCACACGGATCTTCCGCATAGGCCAGCACGCCCTTCAGCCGCTTACCGATGCGAATCGCCTCATCCAGCGACCAGGCACCGTTAGGATCGAGGGTAACGCGTGCCTGCGGGAAGCGTTTCGCCAGGGCGATGATTGATTCGGCTTCCTCTTCACCGGCCAGCACGCCGCCCTTCAGTTTGAAATCGTTAAAGCCGTACTTCTCGTAAGCCGCTTCCGCCAGACGGACCACCCCATCCGGGGTCATCGCCTCTTCATGGCGCAGACGGTACCAGTCGCACTGCTCATCCGGCTGGCTCTGGTACGGCAGCGGAGTCAGCTTGCGGTTGCCCACGAAGAAGAGATAACCCAGCATTTCCACTTCGCTGCGCTGCTGTCCGTCGCCCAGCAGTGACGCCACGTTAACGCCCAGGTGCTGGCCCAGCAGGTCCAGCATCGCCGCTTCAATACCGGTAACCACGTGAATGGTGGTGCGCAGGTCAAAGGTCTGCAGGCCGCGGCCGCCCGCATCACGGTCGGCAAATTCGTTACGTACGGCATTGAGCACATTTTTGTAGGCGCCCAGCGTCTGGCCGACCACTAACGGGATCGCGTCTTCCAGCGTTTTACGGATTTTCTCGCCACCCGGGATTTCACCCACGCCGGTATGGCCGGAGTTATCTTTGATAATCACAATATTACGGGTGAAGAACGGGGCATGGGCGCCGCTCAGGTTCATCAGCATGCTGTCATGGCCGGCAACCGGGATGACCTGCATGGAAGTCACAACAGGAGTAGAAAAAATGCTCATAATTCAATCCTTTAATCAGTAGCGACCGAACGCCGGGCGTTTACGGTCAAAGGTCCAGCCGGGGATAAGGTATTGCATCGGGCCTGCGTCATTACGCGCGCCGCCTGGCAGTTTCTTATACGCCTCATGCGCTTTGTGGATCTGATCCCAGTCAAGTTCCACGCCAAGCCCCGGTGCGTCAGGTACGGCAATTTTGCCGTGTTTGATTTCCAGTGGATTTTTGGTCAGGCGCGCTTCGCCCTCCTGCCAGATCCAGTGGGTGTCGATAGCTGTCGGCGTGCCTGGCGCGGCGGCGCCAACGTGGGTAAACATCGCCAGCGAAATATCAAAGTGGTTATTGGAGTGGCAACCCCAGGTTAAACCCCAGTCATCGCAAAGTTGCGCCACGCGTACCGCACCGGAAAGCGTCCAGAAGTGCGGGTCCGCCAGCGGAATGTCTACCGAGTTGAGCATGACGGCGTGGCCCATCTCACGCCAGTTGGTGGCAATCATGTTGGTCGCCACCGGCAGGCCCGTGGCGCGGCGGAACTCCGCCATCACCTCACGGCCCGAGTAGCCCTGCTCTGCGCCGCACGGATCTTCGGCGTAGGTCAGCACATCGTCCAGTCCTTTGCACAGGGCGATGGCTTCATCCAGCAGCCATGCGCCGTTGGGGTCTACGGTAATGCGGGCATCCGGGAAGCGTTTTTTCAGAGCGCGGGCGCTGTCGATCTCCTGCTCGCCCGGCAACACGCCACCTTTCAGTTTGAAATCTTTAAAGCCGTAGCGATCCTGTGCCGCTTCCGCCAGACGAACCACCGCCTCACTGGAGAGCGCCTCCTGGTGACGCAGGTTATACCAGTCGTGGCTGCCCGGGGAGCGCGCCAGGTAAGGCAGATCGGTTTTGTTGCGATCGCCCAGGTAGAAGAGATATCCCAGCACGGTGACCGCATCGCGCTGTTTACCGGGGCCGAGCAGTTCGCACACCGGCACGTTCAGCGCTTTGCCCAGCAGATCCAGCAGCGCCGCTTCCAGCGCCGCCACGGCGTTGACCCGCAGTTCAAATGTCCAGGCACCTTTGCCAAAAGTATCGAAATCGGCAGACTGGTTGCCCTTGTGTACGCGCTGCACCACTTTGTTCAGTCGCGCCACCTCCTGGCCGACCACCTGCGGAATGGCATCCACCAGCGTCTGGTAGATCACCTCACCGCCGGGCGCTTCACCTACGCCGGTATTCCCGGCGTTATCGGTCAGCACCACAATGTTGCGGGTAAACCAGGCGTTATGCGCGCCGCCAATGTTCAGCAGCATGCTGTCCTGACCGGCAACCGGGATAACCTTCATTTCCGTAACGATGGGGCTGGATTGCATACTCATTATGAACGCTCCGTGACCGGTTTCAGCTCGATACGTTTGATATCACCCACCAGCACCAGGTAGCTCAGTACCGCCACCAGAGCATGAATACCGACGTAAATCAGCGCCCCGTTGAACGAGCCGGTGGTGCCGACGATATAACCAATGGCAATCGGGGTGACGATGCCGGAGATGTTGCCGAACATGTTGAACAGTCCGCCACTCAGGCCGCTGATCTCTTTCGGTGCGGTATCTGCCATCACCGCCCAGCCCAGCGCACCGATACCTTTCCCGAAGAAGGCCATCGCCATAAAGCCGATAATCATCCACTCGGCATCCACGTAGTTACACATCACCATCGTCATGGAGAGCAGCATACCCAGTACGATTGGCGTTTTACGGGCGATATTCAAAGAGCCAGTACGACGCATCAGCCAGTCGGAAATTACCCCGCCCAGTACGCCACCGACAAAGCCGCAGATCGCCGGAACAGAGGCCACAAACCCGGCTTTCAGAATCGACATGCCGCGCGCCTGTACCAGGTAGACCGGGAACCAGGTGATAAAGAAGTAGGTTAAAGCGTTGATACAGTACTGGCCGAGATAGATCCCCACCATCATGCGGGAGCCCACCAGCTGTTTGATTTGACCCCATTTCTGGCTGAACGGGACTTTGGCTTTCGAGCTCGCCTGATCCATGTTAATCAGCGCACCGCCTGCGGCAATGTAGTCCAGCTCTTTCTGGTTTACGCCCGGATGCTGGTTCGGCTCGTGGATGACTTTCAGCCAGATAAAGCTGATTACGATACCCAGACCACCCATGAAGAAGAACACGTGTGACCAGCCCACCTCGTGCGTCAGCCAGCCCATGATTGGCGCGAAGATAACGGTGGCAAAGTACTGCGCGGAGTTAAAAATAGAAACCGCCGTTCCCCTCTCCTGCGCCGGGAACCAGGCCGCCACTATCCGGCTGTTACCCGGGAAGGAGGGCGCTTCTGCCAGCCCGACAAGGAAGCGCAGGGTAAAGAGCGCAACAATGATGCCAAAGCCGTTAAAGACATCGACAAAGCCCTGCAGCAGGGTGAACATGGACCAGATAAAAATAGACCAGAAGTAGACACGTTTAGAACCGAAGCGATCGAGCAGCCAACCGCCAGGAATTTGGCCGATAACATAGGCCCATGAAAATGCGGAGAAAACATACCCCATACCGACCGGATCCAGACCGATATCTTTTGCCATTTCTGAACCGGCAATCGACAGCGTGGCGCGGTCGCCATAGTTAAAGGATGTGACGATAAACAGCATCACCACTATCCAGTAGCGGGCATTGGTGCGCTTTTCAGCGCTGCTCGCCGCTTGGCTTAATGAACTCATTCTTGCACTCCTGAATCATAGCGTTTTCGCTACGTTCATTCTGAACAGCTCAACCGTAGGGTAATCAGAATGACGTGTATGTGTTTTTGCAGTTCGAACGTGTAGGTCGTTTTGCCTTACTGACTGCATTTTTATTAACTGGCGGAAAAAGTATAAGAAAGGATCCAGGCCCCTCTCACCGTGCAACGACACAACATTGAAACGCTTATGCGCGGTTGTTTATGGCAAAAGCCCAGGCCAATGGAAGAGACTTCACGGAAATGAAAACTGCTTACCGGTAAACGGCAGGCTGGCAAGAGGGTTTGACGGGAGTGTGAAACAGGTCGCTTGACGCAGTGAAAATGCCTGCTAATAACCGTGTTTTAGATGCGGATTTACAGGCGATTGCCCAATGCTTACTCGATTCAGTCCGTTTAGGCTATATGCAAGGTCGCTTTGTTAACTGGCAACAGGTTCTGGCCCTCCCTATTACGGAGGGCAGGAACTTATTTTAGCAGTGTGCCCCAGTGTTCAACCCAGGGATTGGATTCGCCTTCCGGCTCAGGGTGCTCAGAAGCATCAATCATCAGCATCTCGCCCACGCGCTGAGCGCTTTGCTCCTGCAACAGGGCATCGAACTGCTTGCCACCACCGCAGAAATTCGCGTAGGTGCTGTCACCGAGCGCAATGATGCCGTAGCGCATCTCCGGCTGATAACCCAGCTTATCTTTGATCCCCTGGAACAGCGGAACAATGCTGTCCGGCAGATCGCCCTGCCCGGTTGTCGAGGTAACCACCAGCGCATACTGGCCCTGATATTTTTCCCAGTCAGCCAGCTCGGGATCTTCATAGACTGTGGCTTTATGACCCATACCCGCCAGAATTGCTTCGGCCTCTTCTGCCACCAGCAGCGAATTGCCGTACATCGTGCCGACAAAAATTCCGATTACCGCCATGTTTTACTCCCTGATTAAACGCTCGTTGCGATCATCCTGAACGTTGGCAACGTCAAACTCAACCCTTTCATTTTCGGGGAGTTGTCCGCGCCAGCCAAACTGTGACAGCGCCTGCATCCACACCTCGTCCAGCCCGGCCTGGATCTTCAGCGGCTCGCCGGTAAACGGATGGATAAGCTGCAGCTGGCTGGCGTGTAACATCAGCCGGTTGCAGCCGAAATGCTCTGCGGCGCTGCGGTTTTGCCGCAAATCGCCGTGCTTGCTGTCACCGATTATCGGATGGCGCAGGTGCGCAAGATGGCGTCGCAGCTGATGCTTACGCCCGGTTTTCGGCTCCAGCTCAATCAGACTATAGCGCGTGGTGGGAAACTTACTGGTCGCAACCGGCATTTCGGTCGTCGCCATTCCGCGATAAACGGTCACTGCGGGCTGCGGGCCTTTGTCGTCGCGGGCAAACTTATCGGCAATTTTATCCAGCTCTTCCGTCAGGGGATAATCAAGCGTCGCGGCATCTGTCAGCCATCCCCGGACAATCGCATGATAACGTTTCTGGATCTGATGCTGCTCAAACTGCTGCGCCAGACGCCGCCCGGCCTCGCTGGAGAGCCCCATCAGCAGAACCCCGGAGGTGGGTCTGTCCAGACGGTGGGCGGTAAAGACATGCTGACCGATCTGGTCGCGCACCGTCTGCATCACCACCACTTTTTCATCCCGATCCAGCCAGCTGCGGTGCACCAGCCACCCCGAAGGCTTATTGACGGCGACCAGCCACTCATCCTGATAGAGGATCTCGATCATGCTTCGTCGCCGAAGAGCGTATCCAGCGCCTGCAATGCCGCCAGCACCGCGTCGCGTGAGGGATGGGCGGCATCCAGCGCCATTTCATAATAGGGCGCCACGGCAAAGCTCTGTGGCAGCGGATGTCCGCTATCCAGCAGCGCGTGCATGCGGGGAATGAGCACCCATTGCAGCCACTCAAAAGGCTCCAGGGTATCCATGCAGAAAGGTTGCGTGCTTTCAAACGCGTCAGGCTGCGGCGCCGTCTCCTGCCACAGCTGACGATCGCGCAGTAAAGCTTCGATGGCGTGCAGTTGCGCGCGCACGTTGTCGTGATGGGTCATGAAAACCTCAACTGAAAATCTGAACGGCGCGCAGCATAGCAAAGACTACGCAGAAATAAAAAAAAGGGAGCACTGTAAAAACAGTGCTCCCGGTTCGTTTCGCAGCAATCCAGCTACTTTAAGTGCTCCCTGCTCATCCGTGACAACTTTTCCTCTGACCCGAAGGTCTGGTCTTCCCTTGACCGCTGCATCCTGCGCACATCGTCCTGATGTGACGGCTTCATCCTGAAGCGTCCTGGCCTTCCTGACCCACCGGACATCCGTACCGGCTCTCGTTCTCCGTCCTGGAGGTGTCCTTCAACGCGTCCTGCGTTCTCCTTTTGCTTCTTCCTGAAGCCTTCCCTGTAACGCCTTCCTGACGTGTCCTGAATCAGAAACGTCATCATCCTGATGTTCGTTTCTTTTGTCGGCGTCCTGTCGACGGACATAGAATCCCTTATTCCGCTTCGTCTTACAAGGTACCCTGTAAGCCAGAATGAGTGAGCCGACGCGTCTTTCTGATAGTTAAATCCGTTACAACCTCTTGATAATAAGAGCGTTAAAAGAGAATTCGACAAACGTCACGTACTGGTCGCCTGGGCGATCTCTCACAAACTCTGTAAGAGATCTCTCACACGGTCAGTAGTATTCAGGATTACACGACGGGATGAAGATGATTGAGGAAATCCGTAAGCGATTCAGCGAGAACCTGGCGTTTTTGCGTGCCCAGCGTCTCTTGGATCACCTCGCCGGTGAGGTTGCAGACAGAGATGACATCCATCTCGCTGTCGAGCGTGGCGATAAATAACGTGGGCGATAACTTCAGCCGCTTCTGGGTAACAAGATGCCCTATCAGGTTCTCCTGCACGCGCAGCAAGTCGTCTTCGCTCCAGGTTTGCAGCAGCGTCAATGAGATAGCCTCAAAGCGAGCGCACATATCCCCGGCAAATTGTGTGGTATAGAATATATGGACCGCTGGTTGTATCACAATGTCCATGGCGCGTTCAATCGCTTTTACATTCTGCTCAGCGGTAAACGGCTGCGGCTGCCAGATAACAGTATCCCCGGAAGAGGTAATAATACAGGGCGAAGGCACGCCGTACAGCTCTTCACTTTGCGGCCATGACGCTTTCTGTTCATGCCAGGCGTCACAGTAACGCGCGGTAAATGCCTTTAAGGCAGCAGCAGTCTCTTTATCCACCGGTTTCTCTCTTCATATAAGCCAGGATACACTCATCCTCATAGTTTACCTTTAAAGTGACCACGAAACATGTCTTACGAAAATCATGACGCCTTATCGGGCCTGACGCTGGGCAAGAGCACAGCCTACCGCGACATCTACGATGCCAGCCTGTTGCAGGGCGTGCCGCGCAGCCTTAACCGCGATCCGCTGGGGCTGAAAGCCGATGCACTGCCCTTCCACGGCGGTGATATCTGGACGCTGTATGAACTCTCCTGGCTTAACGCCCGCGGGTTGCCGCAGGTGGCCGTCGGTCACGTTGAGCTGGATTACACCAGCGCGAATCTGGTGGAATCCAAAAGTTTTAAGCTCTATCTCAACAGCTTTAACCAGACGCGTTTTGACAGCTGGGAAGCGGTGCAGCACACGCTGGAACGGGATTTAAGCGCCTGCGCTCAGGGTAAGGTCACCGTGGCGCTCTACCGGATTGATGAGCTTGAGGGCCAGCCCATCGCCCACCTCCACGGCGCCTGCATTGACGATCAGGATATCGGGATCGACAACTATCAGTTTGACACAGCCTGGCTTGAACACGCTGCCAGCGGTAAAGTGGTTGAAGAGACGCTGGTCAGCCATCTGCTGAAATCCAACTGCCTGATTACCCATCAGCCTGACTGGGGCTCAGTGCAGATCCAGTATCGCGGGGCAAAAATCGATCGCGAGAAATTACTGCGCTACCTGGTCTCCTTCCGTAACCATAATGAGTTTCACGAGCAGTGCGTGGAGCGCATTTTTAATGACATCCTCCATTTCTGCCAGCCAGAGGCGCTGAGTGTCTATGCCCGCTACACCCGACGCGGCGGTCTGGATATCAACCCGTGGCGTAGCAATACTGATTTCGTCCCGGCGACGGGTCGGTTAGTCCGTCAGTAAAATAAATAAATTCACAATATGCGCGGTCTGTTCCGCGCTTTAGGTTGTGAAAGGTCATAAGCCAGGGCTATTGTAATCAACAGGGAAAGACGATAAACGTCCCGTAAGGAGCTCACTTGATTACACATATTAGCCCGCTTGGCTCAATGGATATGTTGTCGCAGCTGGAAGTGGACATGCTCAAGAGCACGGCCAGCAGCGATCTTTATCAATTGTTTCGCAACTGTTCACTTGCCGTTCTGAACTCCGGTAGCCTTACCGACAACAGCAAAGAGCTGCTGTCCCGCTTTGAAAGCTTTGATATTAACGTTCTGCGCCGCGAACGTGGCGTGAAGCTGGAACTGATCAACCCGCCAGAAGAGGCCTTTGTTGACGGGCGCATCATCCGCGCGCTGCAGGCCAACCTGTTTGCGGTCCTGCGCGATATCCTGTTCGTAAACGGCCAGATCAGTAATGCCGGGCGTTTCCAGCACCTGAACCTGGAAAGCTCGGTCCATATCACCAACCTGGTGTTCTCTATTCTGCGTAACGCCCGCGCCCTGCACGTGGGCGAAGCCCCTAGCATGGTGGTGTGCTGGGGTGGTCACTCCATCAACGAAACCGAATACCTCTATGCCCGTCGCGTAGGTACCCAGCTGGGACTGCGCGAGCTGAACATCTGCACAGGCTGTGGCCCGGGCGCGATGGAAGCGCCGATGAAAGGTGCGGCGGTGGGACATGCCCAGCAGCGCTACAAAGAGGGTCGCTTCATTGGCATGACCGAGCCGTCGATCATCGCCGCTGAACCGCCAAACCCCCTGGTTAACGAACTGATCATCATGCCGGACATCGAGAAACGTCTGGAGGCATTTGTCCGCATCGCCCACGGGATTATCATCTTCCCGGGCGGCGTGGGTACGGCAGAAGAGCTGCTCTATCTGCTGGGCATTCTGATGCATCCGGCCAACCAGGATCAGGTGCTGCCGCTGATACTGACCGGTCCGAAAGAGAGCGCTGACTACTTCCGTGTGCTGGATGAGTTCATCGTGCATACGCTGGGCGAAACGGCGCGTCGTCACTATCGCATTATCATTGACGATGCCGCAGAAGTGGCGCGCCTGATGAAAAAGGCCATGCCGCTGGTGAAAGAGAATCGCCGCGATACGGGGGATGCCTACAGCTTTAACTGGTCGATCCGTATTTCGCCGGATCTTCAGATCCCGTTTGAACCGTCGCACGAAAATATGGCTAACCTGAAGCTCTATCCCGATCAGCCAGTTGAAACCCTGGCCGCCGATCTGCGTCGCGCCTTCTCGGGCATCGTGGCCGGTAACGTGAAAGAGGTGGGTATCCAGGCCATCGAAGAGTTTGGCCCCTATAAAATTCATGGCGACCCTGAAATGATGCGCCGCATGGACGATCTGCTGCAGGGCTTTGTCGCTCAGCACCGTATGAAACTCCCCGGTAGTGCCTACATCCCTTGTTACGAGATTTG
The DNA here is from genome assembly GCF_035787115.1 of Leclercia adecarboxylata. Taxonomy (GTDB): domain Bacteria; phylum Pseudomonadota; class Gammaproteobacteria; order Enterobacterales; family Enterobacteriaceae; genus Enterobacter; species Enterobacter adecarboxylatus_E. The sequence goes on from NZ_JALKTL010000004.1 coordinate 253,699, forward strand.
CGCGTAACATCCGCGTCCGGCAGCGTGCCGGGCGCCTTATCATGCTAATCCAGCCGGGAATGGCCTCAGCCGCCCGGCTTTTTTATTGCCTTCAGCAAGATGATATCGCTTCAGATATAACTGTCATTTATATTTCTGCGATTTCGCAACGAAAAGCAAACGATTACGTCTGTTTTTAAAGCGTGATTTATTAGCCTCAACCGACATTAATCGCGAAAAAATCCTCTAAAAAATCACTTTTACAGCGTATGACACCTATATTACCGGGCTATCTATCACGCTGCATATCGTTAATGGTAGCCTTCGCGCCCGGAAATTCGTTGTGATGTTTTATTAGCAGATAAATGGTCTAAAGATATCCATCTCAAAAGTAGATTATTGCATTTGAGATCGGGATCACTGATAGATCCATTACTAAAATGTATCTTTCCGCCCGCCGATAGTTACGGAGAAAAATTATATAAAAACCGTCACCGAGCGAATTTCATATTACGATTAGCCCTTTTTGCATCAAATTTGACCAGAAACCTGACATTAGCTACTTCCTGGAGACACAGATGGAAACCACTCAAACCAGCACCGTTGCTTCGATTGAAACCCGAAGCGGATGGCGTAAAACTGATACCATGTGGATGCTTGGCCTGTACGGCACAGCAATCGGCGCTGGTGTTCTCTTCCTGCCTATTAACGCGGGTGTTGGCGGCTTAATTCCGCTGATTATCATGGCAATCATTGCGTTCCCGATGACCTACTTTGCACACCGCGGCCTGACCCGTTTTGTGCTGTCGGGTAAAAACCCGGGCGAAGACATCACTGAAGTGGTTGAAGAGCATTTCGGCACTGGCGCAGGTAAGCTGATTACCCTGCTCTACTTCTTTGCGATTTACCCAATTCTGCTGGTGTATAGCGTGGCGATCACCAACACCGTTGAGAGCTTTATGACCCACCAGTTGGGCATGACGCCGCCACCGCGCGCTATTCTGTCGCTGATCCTGATCGTCGGCATGATGACTATTGTGCGCTTCGGTGAGCAGATGATTGTGAAGGCGATGAGCGTGCTGGTGTTCCCGTTCGTTATCGCTCTGATGGTGCTGGCCTGCTACCTGATCCCACAGTGGAACGGCGCGGCGCTGGAAACGCTTTCTCTGAGCAGCGCGTCTGCCACCGGTAATGGCCTGTGGATGACTCTGTGGCTGGCCATTCCGGTGATGGTCTTCTCCTTCAACCACTCGCCGATCATCTCCTCCTTCGCTGTAGCGAAACGTGAAGAGTACGGTCAGGACGCCGAGAAAAAATGCTCCAGCATCCTGGCTCGCGCTCACGTGATGATGGTGCTGACCGTGATGTTCTTCGTCTTCAGCTGCGTACTGAGCCTTTCCCCGGCGGATCTGGCGGCAGCAAAAGAGCAGAACATTTCGATCCTCTCCTATCTGGCGAACCACTTTAACGCGCCAGTTATTGCCTGGATGGCGCCAATCATCGCGATTATCGCTATTACCAAATCCTTCCTCGGCCACTACCTGGGCGCACGTGAAGGCTTTAACGGCATGGTGATTAAATCCCTGCGTGGCAAAGGTAAGAGCATCGAAATCAACAAGCTGAACAAGATCACTGCGCTGTTCATGCTGCTGACCACCTGGGCGGTCGCTACCCTGAACCCGAGCATCCTGGGAATGATCGAAACTTTGGGCGGTCCGGTTATCGCGATGATCCTGTTCCTGATGCCGATGTACGCGATTCAGAAAGTGCCAGCGATGCGTAAATACAGTGGCCAGATCAGCAACGTCTTCGTTGTGATTATGGGTCTGATTGCTATCTCCGCTATCTTCTTCTCGCTGTTCGCGTAATGCCTCCCGCGCCATCTTCGGATGGCGCACTCTACTCCTCTGACGTAAATCAACGGACGCATCATGATTAGCGTTTTCGATATTTTTAAAATTGGTATTGGTCCTTCCAGCTCGCACACCGTCGGGCCAATGAAAGCGGGTAAACAGTTCACGGACGATCTTATTGCGCGCGGAATGCTGCATGACACCACCCGCGTGGTAGTGGACGTTTACGGCTCCCTGTCGCTGACCGGCAAAGGCCACCATACCGATATCGCCATCATTATGGGCCTGGCGGGCAACCTGCCGGATAGCGTCGATATTGACGCCATCCCGGCCTTTATTCAGGACGTAAATACCCATGGCCGACTGCTGCTGGCCAACGGTGAACATGAAGTTGAATTCCCGGTTGATCGCTGCATGAATTTCCATGCCGACAACCTGTCGCTGCACGAAAACGGCATGCGGATCACCGCGCTGGCAGGCGACAAGGCCATTTACAGCCAAACTTATTACTCTATCGGCGGCGGTTTTATCGTCGATGAAGATCATTTTGGCCAGCCAGACAGCGCGCCTGTCGCGGTACCTTACCCGTATAAAACGGCTGCCGATCTTCAGCGTCATTGCCAGGAGAGCGGTCTCTCCCTCTCAGGCCTGATGATGCAAAACGAGCTGGCGCTGCACAGCAAAGCGGCCCTGGAACAGCATTTTGCTAACGTCTGGGAGGTGATGCGCGGCGGTATTGAACGCGGCATCACCACCGAGGGAGTTCTGCCGGGTAAACTGCGCGTCCCGCGTCGTGCTGCGGCGCTGCGTCGTATGCTGGTGAGCAGCGACAAAACCACCAGCGATCCGATGGCGGTCGTTGACTGGATCAATATGTTTGCGCTGGCGGTAAACGAAGAGAATGCCGCGGGGGGTCGCGTGGTCACCGCGCCGACCAACGGTGCCTGCGGTATCGTTCCGGCGGTGCTGGCCTACTACGATAAATTCATTCGTGAAGTGAACGCTAACTCACTGGCCCGCTATCTGCTGGTGACCAGCGCTATTGGCTCGCTGTATAAGATGAATGCCTCGATCTCAGGCGCAGAGGTAGGCTGTCAGGGTGAAGTGGGCGTAGCCTGTTCTATGGCGGCAGCGGGTCTGGCAGAGCTGCTGGGCGCCAGCCCGGCGCAGGTCTGTATTGCGGCAGAGATCGGCATGGAGCATAACCTCGGTTTGACCTGCGATCCGGTTGCCGGTCAGGTGCAGGTGCCGTGCATCGAGCGTAATGCGATTGCTTCCGTGAAGGCGGTCAACGCCGCACGTATGGCGCTGCGCCGTACCAGCGAACCGCGCGTCTGCCTCGATAAAGTGATCGAAACCATGTACGAGACCGGGAAAGACATGAACGCCAAATACCGCGAAACCTCCCGCGGTGGCCTGGCGATGAAGATCGTCACCTGCGACTAAGCCAAAAAGATGCCTCGTTTTGCGAGGCATCTTCCCGAACGCCCCGCCATTCGTAGTTTCCCTCCGCCGACAGTGTTACCCTTATCTGGCTGAACAAAAGGGAGAAAATCTGTGGCCGTGCATTTGCTTATTGTCGACGCGCTGAACCTTATCCGCCGCATCCACGCGGTACAGGGCACACCCTGCAAGGATACCTGCCTGCATGCCCTGGAGCAGCTTATTCGCCACAGCCAGCCAAGCCATGTGGTCGCCGTCTTTGACGATGAAGCGCGTAACAGCGGCTGGCGTCATCAGCGCCTGCCGGATTACAAAGCCGGTCGCGCCCCCATGCCGGACGATCTGCATGCCGAAATGCCCGCCATCCGCTCCGCCTTTGAGCAGCGCGGCGTGCCCTGCTGGGGCGCACAGGGTAACGAAGCCGACGATCTCGCTGCCACCCTGGCCGTCAAAGTGGCCAGCGCCGGCCATCAGGCCACCATTGTGTCGACGGACAAAGGCTATTGTCAGTTGCTTTCACCCACCATTCGCATCCGAGACTATTTCCAGAAACGCTGGCTCGACGCGCCCTTTATCGCCGGCGAGTTTGGCGTATCCCCCCAGCAATTGCCGGATTACTGGGGGCTGGCAGGGATAAGCAGCTCAAAGGTACCGGGTGTGGCGGGCATTGGTCCAAAAAGCGCAGCCCAGCTGCTGACAGATTTTCAGGATCTTGAGGGGATATACGCACATCTGGACGAGGTGCCAGAGAAGTGGCGTAAAAAACTGGAGGCCCATAAAGAGATGGCCTTTATCTGCCGGGATGTAGCGCGATTGCAGACGGATTTACAGTTAGACGGGAATTTGCAGCAGCTAAGGTTAGAGTGCTAGGTTGTAGGCCCGGTAAGCGCAGCGCCACCGGGCGTTATACACATTATCGTTCGTCGCGACGGCCACCAACGGCTGCCCACCAGCGGCGCACGTGTACGGTCACTTCTTCACGGTCGTGATACAGCTGACGCGCCTGGATTTCCGCATTGATGCCATGTTCCGCAAGCTGGGCCTGAATGTATGCCAGGTTCTGGGACACTTCTTCGTAGCGCTTTTTCATCGGTAGCTTGAGGTTGAAAATCGCCTCGCGGCACCAGCCGTTAACCAGCCATGTCGCCATCAGCGCGGCCACCTTCGCCGGTTTTTCTACCATATCGCACACCAGCCACGAGATGTTACTGCGGTTTGGCCGGTAGCGGAAACCATCTTCGCGCAGCCATGTTACCTGGCCGGTGTCCATCAGGCTTTGCGCAATCGGACCATTATCAATGGAGTAGACCCACATGTTGCGTTTTACCAGCTGATAGGTCCAGCCTCCCGGACAGGCGCCCAGATCCACCGCATACATGCCGTTTGCCAGGCGCTCGTCCCACTCGTCAGCCGGAATAAAGACATGGAACGCCTCTTCCAGCTTAAGGGTGGAGCGGCTCGGCGCATCGGATGGGAACTTCAGACGCGGGATGCCCATATAAAACGGCGAGTTATTGGTGGTATACGAGTACCCGGCATAGCAACAGCCCGGGGCAATAAAGAAGACATGCACTACCGGACGCTTTGGCGTCTCATAGTTTGTCAGCACGCCACAGTCACGCAGCGCGGCGCGCAGCGGCACGGTGAATTTACGGCAGAACTTCATCAGCTCTTTGCTTTCGTTGGTGTCCGCCACCTCAACGCGCAGCTCACCGCCCTTCTCCACTACGCCCTGCAGCATACCGGCGACAGGCGTAATACGATCCTCTGGCGGCAGATCCTGCAGCAGCTCGCCGGCCACAAACATCTGACGGGCAAAAATCAGCGAGCTGAAAGGCAGTTCGCGAACCAGCTTGTCCGCATCTTCTGGCTGATAACATTCGAAAACAACATAGCCCGCATTTTCTTTAACACGAGCAAAACCAAAGACTTCGCGTTTCGCGGCTTTATCAGTAATTTCCGCGGCACACTCTTTTTCAAAGCCCGGGCGACAATATAAGACAACTTTATTCATGAACAACGCCCTTGCGTTTCAGACGGAACGAACCGATTAACATTAATACCCACCCGACCAGGAAGCTGACGCCGCCCACCGGGGTAACAAACGCCCACAGGCGTAAATGCGACAGCGCAAGGCAGTAGAGGCTACCGCTGAACAGCACGGTACCCAGCGCCATAAATACGCTGCTCCAGTAAAACCAGATACTGATGCGACGCTGCATCGCCACGGCTAATCCGAAGATTGCCAGGGTATGAAACGCCTGATATTCCAGACCGGTGTGGATCCAGCCCATCTCCACCACACCCAGGGATTTGCGTAATACATGTGCGCCAAAGGCGCCCAGCGCAACAAAAATAAAGCCACTTACCGCGGCAAAAATCAGCATAAAACGGCTGGTCATGTTTCTGTCCTGAAGTTATGCGCGTCCCGCGCGCAAAAGAAAGTGTTACTCGTACCGAAAGCGGAATTTTTCTTGCTCGTTGGCCGCCTTTGCCAGAATCCACTGGCGAAACGCGGCTATTTTACCCAGTTCTGCCTGACTGTCATGACAAACCAGATAAAATGCGTTCTTGCTGACCAGAACATCATTAAAGGGGCAAACCAGACGGCCTGCCTCAATTTCGGACTGCGCCATAACGTTGTTTGCCAACGCCACGCCCTGTCCGTGGATGGCAGCCTGTAACACCATCGCACTGTGGCTGAAGATGGGGCCCTGCTGCACATTTATATGGTTAAGACCGAGCTGGCGGGTATAAGTTTGCCAGTCGCGGCGAGAAGCATCATGCAAAAGCGTGTGTTGCGCCAGATTGTCCGGCGTTTTTAACGCTTTTTCGCCTGTTAAGAGTAGTGGCGAGCAGACCGGCAGCAAATATTCTGCGTACAATTTTTCGACGCGCAGGCCTGGCCAGTTACCCCGGCCATAAAAAATTGCTACGTCGACATCGTCTGCCAGCTTGTCCTCCTGACGGTCGACCGCCTGGATTCGAACGTCTATTCCCGGATAAGCTGAGTTAAAGCTTGAGAGTCTCGGCACCAGCCACTGAATGGCAAAACTGGGCAACAAACTGACCGTCAGGGCCCCTTTCGCACTCCGCGCCTGTAACTTACGGGTAGCCTCAGTGAGCTGAGAAAATATCTCTTTGATATCCTGAAAATAGCTCTGCCCCTCTTCCGTCAGAAGCAGGGAACGGTTGCGGCGGCGAAACAGCTTGAGGCCCAGAAAATCCTCAAGGGACTTGATTTGATGGCTGACTGCGGCCTGAGTGACAAAAAGCTCATCGGCCGCGCGCGTGAAGCTAAGATGACGCGCAGCAGCATCAAATACACGTAATGCATTAAGAGGTGGTAATCGCTTGGACATGGTTATCTGGCTTAGATGTTAACGGCTTTTAACAAACAGGAAACAACGTTTAACCTATTAGTTTTTTTTATCTGAGCCATTATAAATTGTCCGTTGAGGAACTACCAGCAAATACCTATAGTGGCGGCACTTCCTGAGCCGGAACGAAAAGCTTTTTTTGGAATGCGTGTTCTGATGGGCTTTTGGCTTACGGTTGTGATGTTGTGTTGTTGTGTTTGCAATTGGTCTGCTATTCAGACCCCGGTAGCGACGCTACCAATTTTTCACTTCCTGTACATTTACCCTGTCTGTCCATAGTGATTAATGTAGCACCGCCCAATTGCGGTGCTTTTTTTTGTCTGCAATTCCGTTAGTGCTCCAGCTCAACCATCTCTCTCACGTCACCACGGTTGATCTGCTGTTGATTCCCGTTGGCATCCTTATACGAGATCATGCCGGTATCATTATCGGTTTGCGGCTTACCGTCTGACACGATTGAGCGGCCATCATTGGTGTGCATAACATAGTTGTTACCAGAACAGGCGCTCAGGGCAAAGGTAAGCATACAGGCAGAGGCAATTGCGATCGTCTTTTTCATCTTCTTCTCCTTCAGCAATTAATGCTATTTCAAGCGTGTTTAATAACAGGCTAAGACATTCTCCTGACTCTATTTCAGCATAACCTGCTTCGTCTGTTGCGCCAGGATAAACAGACAATTCCGATAGAGATCAACCTCCTTGCCCTGCTGGAGAATTTGCGCGACGATCTGTGTATCACGAAGAGGAATTCCATGAACGCATTCAGCCCTGCCCATTTTCGCGCGCAGTTTCCGGCGCTGGCCGATGCCGGCGTCTATCTTGACAGCGCCGCGACGGCGCTTAAGCCTCAGGCGGTGATCGAGGCCACCCATCAGTTTTATAGCCTGAGCGCAGGCAATGTGCATCGCAGCCAGTTCGCCGAGGCGCAACGCTTAACCGCGCGTTATGAAGCGGCGCGCGATCAGGTTGCCCGCCTGCTCAATGCCGAAAGCGGTAAAAACATTGTCTGGACGCGGGGCACAACCGAAGCCATTAACATGGTGGCGCAGTGTTACGCCCGCCCTCGACTCCAGCCAGGCGATGAGATAATCGTCAGCGAGGCGGAGCATCACGCTAACCTTGTGCCCTGGCTGATGGTCGCTGAACAGACCGGCGCAAAGGTCGTGAAGCTACCGCTGGGCGCCGACCGCCTGGCGGATGTGGCTCGCCTGCCTGAATTTATCACCCCCCGCAGCCGCATTCTCGCGCTGGGGCAGATGTCGAACGTCACCGGCGGCTGCCCGGATCTCGCCCGCGCCATCAGCCTCGCCCATGCCAGCGGGATGGTGGTGATGGTGGATGGCGCCCAGGGCGTCGTGCATTTCCCGGCGGATGTTCAGCAGCTGGATATCGACTTCTATGCCTTTTCCGGGCATAAGCTGTACGGGCCGACCGGGATTGGCGCGCTATACGGCAAGGCGAAACTGCTGGAGGAGATGACCCCGTGGCTCGGCGGCGGCAAGATGATCGCCGAAGTGACCTTCGACGGCTTCAAAACCCAGCCAGTCCCCTATCGTCTGGAAGCCGGTACGCCAAACGTCGCGGGCGTCATTGGCCTGAGCGCGGCGCTGGAGTGGCTGGCGGATATCGATCTGCAGCAGGCAGAGAGCTGGAGCCGCGGGCTGGCGACGCTGGCGGAAGAGGCGCTGAAAAAACGCCCCGGTTTTCGCTCCTTCCGCGTGCAGGATTCGAGCCTGCTGGCGTTCGATTTTGCCGGGGTACATCACAGCGACATGGTGACACTGCTGGCGGAGCACGGCATTGCCCTGCGTGCCGGTCAGCACTGCGCCCAGCCGCTGCTGGCGGCACTGGGCGTCAACGGCACGCTGCGCGCCTCGTTTGCTCCCTATAATACCCAAAGCGATGTCGACGCGCTGGTTGCCGCCGTCGATCGCGCCCTTGCCTTACTGGTGGATTAATGACAAGCCCAACCCTGGCCGGACATCCGTTCGGCACCGTCATCACTGAAGAGACGTTAAAACAGACCTTCGCCCCGCTGACCCAGTGGGAAGACAAGTATCGCCAGCTGATCCTGCTGGGCAAACAGCTGCCTGCGCTGTCCGATGAGCTTAAAGCGCAGGCGCAAGAGATCCCCGGCTGTGAAAACCGCGTCTGGCTTGGGGTCACACGCGTGGGAGATCATCTGCACTTTTATGGCGACAGCGAAGGACGCATCGTTCGCGGTCTGCTGGCCGTGCTGCTGACGGCCATCGAGGGGAAAAGCGCCGCGCATATCCTGGCGCAAAACCCGCTGGCGCTGTTTGATACGCTGGGGCTACGCGGTCAGCTTAGCGCCTCGCGCAGCCAGGGGCTTACTGCGCTAAGTGAAGCGGTACTGGAAGCGGCGCGTCAGGCCTGACGTTCCGCCTTCGCCATCATCTTTTTCAGCGCATGAGAGACGGCGATAAAACCAAAGCTCGCGGTCACCATCGTGGCCGCACCAAACCCGGATGCACAGTCCATCCGTTTTGGCCCTTCCGCGGTGCTCTTCATGGCACACACCGAACCGTCAGCCTGCGGGTAGACCAGCGCTTCGGTGGAAAACACGCAGTCGATTCCCAGCTTGCCTTTGCTGTTTTTCACCACCCCAAAATCGCTTTTCAGGCGCTCGCGCAGTTTAGCCGCCAGCGGATCCTGTATGGTTTTCGCCAGGTCCGTCACCTGGATCTGCGTCGGGTCGATCTGCCCGCCCGCCCCGCCGGTGGTCACCAGCGGCACCTTATTGCGACGACACCAGGCGATCAGCGCGGCCTTCGGGCGCACGCTGTCAATGGCGTCAATCACGTAGCTGTAACCGGCCCCCATGTACTGCGCCACGTTGTCGGCCGTCACAAAATCATCAATCACGGTGACGCGGCATTCCGGGTTGATCTGGCGAATGCGCTCCGCCATGACCTCTGACTTCGCCAGCCCGACGCTGTCGCGCAGGGCGTGGATCTGACGATTGGTGTTGGTGACGCAGACATCATCCATGTCGATAAGCGTAATGGCGCCGATCCCGGTTCGTGCCAGCGCTTCCGCCGCCCATGAGCCCACGCCGCCAATGCCGACCACGCAGATGTGCGCTTCGGCAAACAGCTGCAGGGCTCTTTCACCATATAAACGTGCGGTGCCACCAAAACGCTGGCGCCAGGCTTCGCTCATTACCACAGACATAAGACCTCAGATGTAAAAAGGGTGAGAGTTGCCCCTCACCCCGGAAAACATAGCGCCAATATTACCACACTCAACCGCTAAAGACGTTGCCCGTACTTGCTGCGCTTTTCAGCACCCATACGCGTCCATAATGGTTATACCAGCCCGCGCGGTGACCGGCATCGGCGCCAATCCCCTGATAGATATCAAAGTGTTGGCCTTTAATCGCGCCACCCACATCCAGCGCGACCATCAGACGCAGCTCGTACTGGCCGCTGAACTTGCCTTCGTTATTCAGCAGCGGGACTTCGGCCAGCAGCGTGGTACCCGGCGGGATTACGGTCTTGTCAGAGGCTACCGACGCGCGGCCAATCAACGGCACCGCGCTGGCCCCTTTCACCGGCGCAAAGTTTTGCGGTTTAAAGAAGACAAACGACGGGTTCTGCTCCAGCAGCTCACGCACTTCAGATTCGCTGTGCTTTTCGCCCCACTCGCGGATCGCCTGCATCGACATATCTTCGCGTTTCACTTCACCACGATCGATCAGCACCTTACCGATACTGCGGTAAGCATGGCCATTTTTGCCCGCATAGCTGAAGAAGTTAAGCGGGCTGCCGTCGCCAAAATCGATGTAGCCGCTGCCCTGTACATCCATGATGAAGTTATCCATCAGCGAGTTGCTGTAGGCGAGGACATAGTTGTCGCTCAGCGCGCCCGAGTAGATTGCGGCGCGGGATGGCAGGCGGCCACGTTTTGGCGGCATGCGGTAAATAGGGTATTTGAACTCGCCCTGCGCGGTATGACGCGCCTGCACCACCGGGGTGTAGTAGCCGGTAAACTGGACGTTACCGTAGTTATCGGTGCCTTCCATCTGCCAGGCATCGATACCAAACTGGCGCATGGTGCGGGTATCGCCCCCGGCACGTAGCCAGTCCTGCACGGCGTTATAGACGGCATTTTGCGAGCCATACAGTCGCGGCGATGCGGTGCGGATCTGGCTCACCTGCTCCGCAAAGTCGCCGCCATTAATGGGCGCGCCCACGGCGTCCGGCTGGTTCACTAATGAGAAAGGCTGGGTCAGTTTCCCGTCTTTATATTGCTGACCGCGATCGGTCGGTTTGGAGGTACAGGCGGCGAGGATTGCTACCATCGCGCCCGTCATCAGATACTTCGCCCAACGTCCTTTCATATATCCCATCTTCAAGTTGCCCCATTTTGCGCATCGAAGATAACAAACCGGCAAAGGTATTGAAATGCGATTACCTTCCCTTACGCAAATTTTGCGCAAAAAACCGACAAATCGATGACAGAGCGGGCAGATCAACGGCTAATTTGGTGATTTTTACGAAAAAGGGTTGCAACAAAAAGTCAGCAGAGTATAGTGCGCATCCACGGACGCGGGGTGGAGCAGCCTGGTAGCTCGTCGGGCTCATAACCCGAAGGTCGTCGGTTCAAATCCGGCCCCCGCAACCAATTAAAATTTGATGAAGTATCGTTTTTGCAAAGTAGTTCAAAGCACAGCAAGGCGGCGACGCAGTGAATCCTTAGGAGCTTACTCCAGTAAGTGACTGAGGTGAACGAGGAAAGCCAACGCAGATGTGGTTTGAAATACGAAGCAAAAAGACGGACGCGGGGTGGAGCAGCCTGGTAGCTCGTCGGGCTCATAACCCGAAGGTCGTCGGTTCAAATCCGGCCCCCGCAACCAATCAAATTTGAAGAAGTAAATTCTACGAAGTAGAAAGACGGACGCGGGGTGGAGCAGCCTGGTAGCTCGTCGGGCTCATAACCCGAAGGTCGTCGGTTCAAATCCGGCCCCCGCAACCAACACTTCTTAAAACAATAAACACCCTTAAGGGTGTTTTTTTGTATCTGCAGTTTGTCAATTTACCGGGCATCTACCCGGCATCCATGATTATCCGCGTCTTGCGAGCGTCGCACCATCCGAGAAGTAAGCCTTAATCCCCGCCAGTATCGACTCCGCCACCTCCTGCTGAAACTTAGCCGTCTTGAGCTTGCGCTCCTCCGCCACGTTACTGATAAACGCGGTTTCGACCAGAATCGACGGGATGTCCGGCGCTTTTAACACCGCAAAACCGGCCTGCTCAACGCTGTTCTTATGCAGCTTATTTACATGGCCGAGCTTGCCCAGCACTGCTTTACCAAATTTCAGGCTGTCGGTTATGGTCAGCGACTGCACCATATCGAACATCGTATGATCGACGTAGCGATCGCCGCTCCTCCCTACCCCCCCGATAAGGTCGGAGGCGTTTTGCGTGTCGGCGAGATAGCGTGCCGCGGTACTGGTGGCGCCTTTGGTGGAGAGCGCAAACACCGATGAACCGCTGGGCTGGCGGCTGGTAAATGCATCCGCGTGAATGGAGACAAACAGATCGGCGCGCTGTTTTTGCGCTTTCGCCACCCGCACTTTCAGCGGAATAAACACATCTTCATTACGCGTCATATAGGCGCGCATGTTGCCTTCTCGGTCGATCAACGCCTTCAGGCGACGGGCAATCTGCAGCACCACGTCTTTTTCCCGCGTGTGGTATTTGCCCACCGCGCCGGAGTCTTCGCCGCCATGTCCCGGATCGAGCATGATCACAATCGGACGATCGCGCCCGGCTTTGCCCGGCTGCGGGCCGCTTTGCGCAGGGGGAACCTGCTTTTCAAGATCGCCTTTATTGTAATCTTCCAGCAGGGCCAGCAGCGGATCCTGAATGTCCGTCGCGTTCGCCGGATAGAGATCCATCACCAGACGCTCTTTAAAACCGGCCACCGGCGCCAGGGCAAACAGCTGCGGTTTGACGTTCTGCTTAAGCTCAAACACCATGCGTACGGTTTTTGGATCAAACTGCCCGACCCGGGCCGATTTAATATAGGGATCGTCACCACGGATCTGGGCGCCCATCCCTTTCAGCACCGAGTTAAGATTGACACCTTCGATATCCACCACGACCCGTTCCGGGTTGCTCAGAGCGAATTGCTTATATTTCAGCACCCGGTTTGACTCGACCGTCACGCGTGTATAGGTTGACGATGGCCAGACGCGCACCGCCACTACCTGGCTGACGGCAGCAAGCCCTACCTGACTTACGCTAAGCAACCACATTGCCCCAGCCCCTTGTAACAGGCGACGACGACTTAATGCTTTACTGGATCCCGACATGCTTCTCCCGAGCAAAGATATCGAATAACTTCTCATAACGTCCAAATTGACCGAAAACTTTAGCGAATGATGCATAAGCTGTCATCCCTAAAAGGGTAAACAATCATGCGTTAACGATTACTTTACTGAATGTTTTCTTTGCTCCGCAGAAAAGTTTGGCTTGCGTGCAGAGTTAAATTCGAATAAAAATACAAAAATTACGAATAAACATTCATTGAGGGTTGTGCCGTGGTGAAGGAACGTAGAATCGAACTGGTCCAGGGATTCCGTCATTCTGTTCCCTATATCAACGCCCATCGGGGAAAAACCTTTGTCGTCATGCTGGGTGGCGAAGCCATTGAGCATGAGAATTTCTCCAGTATTGTCAATGACATTGGCCTTTTACATAGCCTTGGTATTCGCCTGGTGGTCGTGTATGGCGCCCGCCCGCAAATAGAAGCGAATCTGGCCGCGCACCATCATGAGCCCCTCTATCACAAGCATACCCGCGTGACCGACGCCAAAACGCTGGAACTGGTTAAGCAGGCAGCCGGTCAGCTACAGCTGGATATTACCGCGCGTCTGTCGATGAGCCTTAATAACACCCCACTGCAGGGGGCACACATTAACGTGGTCAGCGGTAACTTTATTATCGCCCAGCCGCTTGGCGTGGATGACGGTGTGGATTATTGCCACAGCGGACGCATCCGTCGTATTGATGAAGAGGCGATCCATCGCCAGCTTGACGGCGGCGCGATTGTGCTGACCGGCCCGGTTGCCGTCTCTGTCACTGGCGAAAGTTTTAACCTTACCTCGGAAGAGATTGCCACCCAGCTGGCGATCAAACTGAAGGCAGAAAAAATGATCGGCTTCTGCTCCTCCCAGGGGGTCACCAACGAGCTTGGGAATATCGTCTCTGAGCTGTTCCCTAACGAGGCCCAGGCGCGCGTCGAGGCGCTTGAGGCACAGGGCGATTACTACTCCGGCACCGTGCGTTTCCTGCGGGGGGCAATCAAAGCCTGCCGCAGCGGCGTGCGTCGCAGCCACCTGATCAGCTATCAGGAAGATGGCGCCCTGCTGCAGGAGCTCTTCTCCCGCGACGGGATCGGCACGCAGATTGTGATGGAGAGCGCTGAGCAGATCCGTCGCGCCACCATCAACGACATCGGCGGCATTCTGGAGCTCATCCGCCCGCTGGAGCAGCAGGGGATCCTGGTACGTCGCTCCCGCGAGCAGCTGGAGATGGAGATCGACAAGTTCACTATTATTCAGCGCGATAACCTCACCATCGCCTGTGCGGCGCTCTATCCCTTCCCGGAAGAGAAAATCGGTGAAATGGCCTGCGTGGCGGTGCATCCGGACTACCGCAGCTCGTCACGGGGTGAAGTGTTACTGGAACGGATCGCCCAACAGGCGCGCCAGCTGGGGCTGAGCAAACTCTTTGTGCTGACGACCCGCAGCATTCACTGGTTCCAGGAGCGGGGTTTCACGCCGGTGGACATTGATTCGCTGCCGGAAACCAAAAAAGAGATGTACAACTATCAGCGTCGTTCAAAAGTGCTGATGGCGGATCTGGGCTAATTCCCCTCACCCCATAAGGGTGAGGGAAAAATTACAAGGCTTCAAATATCGCGCTCAGGCCGCTGCGCCGCTCGGTACGGGTGGTAACGGCCTGCGTCAGCACGCCTTCATCCGCATACAATGACAACCGCCGACGGGCGCGGGTAATGGCGGTATAAACCAGCTCGCGGGTCACGACCGGGGAGATCTGGTTAGGTAAAATCAGCGCCGCATGATCGAACTCAGAGCCCTGGGATTTATGCACCGTCATGGCCCAGGCGGTTTCATGTTCCGGCAGGCGGCTGGGCTGTACGGATTTCACACTGCCGTCGGGCATCTGGAACCAGACGCGCAGCCCCTGGCCACGATCCAGCGCAATGCCGATATCACCGTTAAACAGACCCAGCGCGCTGTCGTTGCGTGAAATCATCACCGGCCTCCCTTCATACCAGCGCGAGTGCGGCTGGCGGCCGATCCGGCGTTTTTGCGCCAGCACTTGCTCCAGCCTTTCGTTGAGCCCGGCCACACCAAACGGCCCATCCCGCAATGCACAGAGCAGCTGAAAGCCGCCAAAGGCCGCCAGGATCTCCGCTTCGGAAGCCTGCTGCTGCACGCTGTCGAGAAAATGTTGATAGCCCTTCAGGGCATCTTCGAGCATCACCAGGTACTCTTCCCCGCTCTGGAGCTGCTTTTTCTCGATATCGCTAAATTTGCCGTCGAACACCGAACGAATAGCGTGGCGATCGCCCCGGTTGACCGCAGCCGCCAGTTGCCCGATACCCGAGTCGCTGCCAAACCGGTAGCTTTTTTGCAGCAGGCACAGGCAGTCGCGCAGCGCACCCGCCACCGGGCTGACGTTGCCCTCCATCTGGCATCCCGTCATGCCAGCAAGCTCCTGCGCACGGTGGACGGTAAATCCGACGCTGGCCCAGGTACAGATGTCACCCAGCACTGCGCCCGCTTCGACGGAGGCCAGCTGGTCGCGATCGCCCAGGAAGATCACCCGGGCATGGGGTGGCAGGGCTTCGATCAGACGAGACATCATCGTCAGATCGATCATCGACGCCTCATCCACTACCAGCACATCCAGATGCAGCGGATTCCTGGCATGGTAACGCAGACGCTGGCTGCCCGGCTGCGCGCCAAGCAAACGGTGCAGCGTGCTTGCTTCCGTCGGGAATCGCGTACGTTGGGTCTCGGTCAGGGGCAATTTTTGCAGCGCGCCGCCTAGCGATTCGGTCAGGCGTGCCGCGGCTTTACCGGTGGGCGCCGCCAGCCTGATCCGGCATTTCTCCTCTCCCGCCATCTGGATCAGCGCCGCCAGCAGGCGGGCGACGGTAGTCGTTTTACCGGTTCCCGGCCCGCCGGAGATGACGGAAATACGCCGCGTTAACGCCACCGCCGCGGCCACCTTTTGCCAGTTGACAGCTTCATCAGAGGTGAACAGCGCGTTCAGCGTGCGCTGAACCTCGCTACTGTCATGGGGCAAAGGCTGATTGGCTTCGCTAAAGAAGCTGGCCACCGCCCGCTCATAGCGCCACATCCGGTTGAGATAAAGCCGCTCGCCAGCGAGTACCAGCGGCGTTGGCTCATCCCCCGCGCTCACTGCCCGGGAGCCTTTCAGCACGGCGATCCAGTCTGGCTCCTGGTCAAACAGCGCAAAACAGGCTTGCAACGCGGCGCTTTTCGCCTCGGCCCGCAGCCGCGACAGCGGCAGGCAGACATGCCCTTCTCCCGTATCACGGCTTAAAATCGCCGCCGCCAGCATCAACGCGGGTTCGTCGTTCCCGGCCACCATCATCGCAAACTGCACGTCCAGACGACGCAGCACGCGCTGCTCTACGGCTTCCAGCAAGTATTCCTGCATCGTCATGGGGTTAGCTCCTCATTGCTGGCTGAAAACAGGTTATCCATATGATCGATTAAGGCTTCATCCGGGCGGGTAGCAAAGCAACCGGCGCCCGGCGTGCCATCCACCCCCCGTAAAAACAGGTAGATCACCCCACCGAAATGGCGTTGATAGTCATAGTCGGCGATACGGTGGCGTAAATAACGGTGCAGCGCCAGGGTGTAGAGCTGATACTGCAGATCGTAGCGATGGGATTGCATCGCGCTGGCCATAGCCTGAGGGGTATAGGCCTCGCTGTTTTCCCCCAGCCAGTTGGATTTATAGTCCAGCAGGTAATAGCGCCCCTTATGCCGGAAGACCAGGTCGATAAAGCCCTTCAGCATGCCGCGCACCTGGCGAAAATCGAGCGGTGGGCAGCCCTGAGACAGCGGATCGTATTTGCGGATCAAGTCATCCAGCGCATCTGCAGTGAGCGGCCCGGCCACGGGCAGATAAAACTCCATCTCAACCTGTTTATCGGCGGGCGTTAGCTGGCTCAGCGTGATCCCCTCCTCGTTAAGCGGCGTCTCCAGCACCTGCGCTACCCAGCGGGTCAGCACCGGCTGCCAGCGGGCGTCATACCCCCCTTTTTGCAGCATCTCCAGCATCCACTCAGGTGAGACGGGCTGCGTAAAATCGAGCGCTTCAAACAGGCTGTGTAAAAAAGTGCCCGGCGAGGCGCCGCGCGGGAACTGGTGCGGCGTAAGCTCGGGCTCCTGCGGCACTTCGCCGGTGCCTGCGGCATCAACGTCGAGGCGCGGCATCAGATCCTGAGCGATACTGTGCCCGTGCTGCTGCAGCCCGGAGTAGCTGGTGACCCGCCAGTCGTCAAACAGCCTGCGGGCAACCTGTCGCGCCTGCAGGTCTGGCAATGCCGGATCCGGCATATGCCAGCGAGCGGTATCGGCCACTCCGGCAACCTGCAACGCAATGTGCTCATTGCACAACGCCTCCAGGCACTGGCGCAGACCGGCAGCATCTTTCGGCTCGCCGTGCTGGATCAAACGCCCAAGCGCGCTCAGGTGGAAATCGCTGTCACCGGATTTTTCGCCACGACGACGGAACAGCGGTGCCACGCCTAAGCTGCAGTGCCACACCGAACGGGTCAGCGCCACATACAGCAGACGTAAATCTTCTGCCAGACGTTCAGCCTCGGCCAGCTCCACGCTGTCGTCGGCCTTGCTGAGGTCGAGCACCGCTTCAAAGGTTTTACGATCGTGATAAAAAGCCTGATCCTGCACCCGGTAGTTGGCAATAAAGGGCAGCCAGACCAGCGGATACTCCAGCCCTTTCGATTTGTGAATGGTGACGATTTTGACCAGATGTTTGTCGCTTTCGAGACGCATTTGCTGGCTTGAGGCATTGCTGTTCGGCTCGGCGATGTGCTGCGCCAGCCAGCGCACCAGCGCGTACTCGCTCTCAAGCTGAGCACCTGCCTCCTGCAACAGTTCACTGATGTGCAGAATGTCAGTCAGACGACGTTCGCCCCCGGCGGTTGCCAGCATATTTTCAGCGATATTGCGCTGCGTCATGATGTCGCGCAGCATCGCCATCACGCCCCGCTTCTGCCAGCGTTCGCGATAGCGGGTAAACTCTTCTACCGCCTCGTCCCAGAGGATCTCACTGTTATTCAGCGTATCAATATCCTGGGCGTTCAGACCGAGCATGGCGCTTGCCAGCGCGCTGCGCAGCGTACTTTCGCGCTCCGGCGCCAGCACCGCCTGCAGCAGCCAGAGCATCTCCTGAGCCTCCAGCGTTTCAAACACGCTGTCGCGATTGGAGAGATAGACCGAAGGGATGCTAAGCAGAGTGAGCGCATCGCGGATCAGGGCAGCTTCCTGACGACTGCGGACCAGTACCGTAATGTCCGACGCTTTCACCGGCTGGGCGTCATCCCCCCGGTGCAGAATGGCTTCACCGCGCACGCCTGCGCTCAGCCAGTCGCGGATTTGCGCCGCGCAGTGCTGGGCCATAAAGGCCTGGTAATCCCCGACGCCGCACCCCTCACCCTCCATCAGCCAGATGCGCATCGCTGGCTGAAAATCGCCCTTATATTCGAAACGCAGCGTCGCGTTTCTCGGGGCGGATTTAACGGGTAAAAAGGGAATTTCACGGAACATGAAGGCGTCGTTCACCTGTGAAAAGAGCCGGTTTACGCTTTCCACCATGCCGGGCGCCGAACGCCAGTTAGTATCCAGCGTGTAGTGCGCGGCCACTTCGCCACGCGCTTTCATATAGGTGAAGATATCTGCTCCACGGAACGCGTAGATCGCCTGTTTCGGGTCGCCAATCAGCAGCAGCGCGGTATCGGGCTGCTGGCGCCAGATGCGGCGGAAAATCCGGTACTGCTGGGGGTCGGTATCCTGAAATTCATCGATCATCGCCACCGGAAAACGGCCCCGGATGGCGGCGGCCAGCGCGTCGCCATTGTCGCTGTTCAGAGCTTCATCGAGACGGCTGAGCATATCGTCAAAGCCCAGTTCGCCGCGACGGCGCTTTTCGCGCGCCACCGTTTCACGGATTTCAGCAAGCGCACGGGTGATCATCAGATCGTTCAGGGTCAGCGGCTCGGCCAGCAGGCTGTCGATGGCGGAAAAGAGAGGGTGTTCCGGCACCTCACCGCCCGCTTTCGTGCGCTCGGCAAGGAATCGCTGGGAGAATTTCTCCAGCGCGTCAGGCAGCTGATAGCTGTGCTTCTCTTCCTGGGCCCAGGCCGTGACGCGCTCAATATACTTCGCCTGGTTGCCACGGTTGAATTTACGTCGGTCGATGCCGGATCGTTCAATCACTGCATCGATTTCCGCCACGCTGGCAGACCACTGCTGTTTCATGGCGGCGATCAGACCAACAATCTTTTCATGACGGGACGCCAGCGTTTCGTCTGCCGGCGGAGCAGATTTTATGACCGGAGCTTCCCCTTGCAGATAGCGATCGATGGCCCGCAGCAGCTCGTCCGGGCCTTTCCACAAACCGTGTACCGCTTCGGCAATATCACGTGGCAAGGGGTAACAGTGGCGACGCCAGAAGTCGGCGCACGCCTGGTAGCGCAGCTGGGATTCATCTTCGATGAGTTGCTGCTCAAAGAGCATGCCGGATTCAAAAGCATTCAGGCTAAGCATGCGCTGGCAGAAGCCGTGGATGGTAAATACGGCGGCTTCATCCATCTGCCGTTCCGCCAGCAGCAGCCACTGCGCCGCCTGCTGCTTATCATCAATCTCATCCAGCAGGCTGGCGTACAGTGGGTTGTCTGTGCTCTGTCTCAGGCAGGCGATGCGCAACTCATGAATGTTGCTGCGGATACGTCCACGCAGCTCTTCCGTCGCGGCTTCGGTGAAGGTCACCACCAGCAGCTCTTCAACGCTGAGCGGGCGGCTAAAGGCCGCGCTGCCGCCCAGGCCGAGCAGCAGGCGCAGATAGAGTGCCGCGATGGTGAAGGTTTTTCCGGTTCCCGCTGAGGCCTCTATCAGTCGCTCCCCCTGTAACGGTAAACGTAAGGGGTTAAGGGACTCAGCGGTATCGGTCATTCGTTCTTACTCCTGGGCAAAGATTGCTGCAATGCGCTCACGCTCTTCCATACTGTCCAGCCTGCAGGCGGGGTGGCGTCGGCTTTTTTACTCTGGCTACCGGAAACCTGCGACAGGATAGCCATCCCCTGCGGGGCAACCACCGCCTGGTGGAAGAAGTCGGCCACTTTCTGCGGCGTGAGCTGTTTTATCTCGGCCACTACTTTATCATGCGAATCGAAGCGCATATTACCCCGATCAAAATCTTTGCTGATCTTTGATGCTTCTTCAGCCAGCGTCTGCGGCGGCTGCATAATCTGTGTGATGACCGCCTGCTGGATCTGAGCAAACTCTTCCGGCTTCATGGCACGCAGCTTCGCTTCTGCCTGCGGGAAGAAGGCCTGGAAACGCTGCCAGAGATAATCCGGCTGTTTGTCACTGCTTTGCAGCAGGAAGCCCATCCCCCACTGGCGGCCAACGTTCATTGAGAAGGCGAAGACGGCATAGCCCAGCTGCTCTTCAGTACGTAACTGGGTGTAGAACCAGGGCTGCACGATTTGGCCAAGCACGGCGCTATAGGCCGAGCTGGCGTATTCGTCATAGCCGGTCGGCACAAAGACCGCTGCCAGAGCAGAATCCGTGCTGCTGCCTGCCTTTTCGAAGATCACATTCTGCTGTTTTTCTACCAGTACATCCTGGTTACGACACCATTCGGTTCCCTTTGCCCCCAGCTGCGCACGCACGTCCTGCGCCAGCGTTTTCGCCTGTTCTTCGCTCATGTTGCCCACCACCAGGAACTCTGGGCGGGCGTTGGTTTTCAGCGCCGCGCGGTAGGCCATTACCTCGTCCAGAGTGATAGAGGGCAACAACGCCCGACGATCTTCGCGCTGGAAGTAGGGAATCTGGGAGAGCATCTGCACCGGCATGATGGCTTGATCGAAGGCTTTGCCCTTCTCTGCGGAGTCCATCATCTGCGCATACCAGGATTTCGCCTGTTCCAGCTGTTCCCCGGTGGCGGTGTAACTGAAATAGCCGTCGAGCAACGCCTTGAACAGCTGCGGCAGTCGCTGGGTATAACCGTTAGCGTTCAGCATCAGGCCATTATTGGCGTTAGTCGAGAAACCGATCCCGCCAACGGCCGCCTGGTTACTGAGCTGATCCAGCGCGATGCCGGCCAGATAGTCATTCAGCGCGAACATCACCTGGTTTTTAGCAGTGTCCATCGCCGCCGGGTTACGCAGCACCATGCTGACGTTAGCTTTTGGCTCGCTGGCGAAATAGCGGCTTGGGGTATAGACCACGCGCAAGTCAGGCTCATCCAGGATCAGCTGCGGCTGTGGATACTCTTTCGTGGGCTTGATCAGGGTGAAGTCGTCAGGGATATAGGGGTTCACCTCCGGCAGCCTGAGGGCGATCCCGGCGGCTCTTTTCTGCCAGTCGGCAAAAGTTTGCTCGCTAATTTTGTCCACCTGATACTCGGCATTCACAAAGTAGGCCGTTTTGTTATGCGGCTCGTTGGGGCTGATATACCAGATACGGGCGTTCTGCGGCGTCATCATCGCCAGACGGGCTTTAAGGGCGTCAGGGTCGTACTTATCGGCGATATTGACCGCATCCAGCGTGTGTTCAACCGGCACGCGGATCATGGTGTCCGCCAGCCACTCGACGTAGTCCATATCGCGGGTAATGGAAGGGTAACGGAAGTCGAGATCCAGTACGTGCGCCAGCTCGTCGAAATAGCGTTTATCCACCCCTTTTTCACGCAGCAAAGAGAGATAGCTGAAAATCGCGGCGACAACCTCATCGCGATGGGCCAGCCCTTTGTCGGTTAGGGTGGCAGAAATCGCCAGCACGCCGCTGTTACCGTTGACAACAGGATCGGAATCCGCGCGAATGCCTTCCACCAGCCCCTGCTTTTGCAGCCAGTCGGAGAGCGTATCCGGGCTACGGTTACCGATCAGATAGTTGACCAGTTCATCGGTTTTGCTGCGAAACTGCGCCGTGTTGTTATCAATGCGGAATTCCACGCGCAGCACCTTACGCGGCAGGGCAGGAACATAATGAATGATGAGCCCTTTCTGCGCATCGGTGACCACCGGAACGGTGATTTCCGGGCGGGTGATATTTTTATTCGGTACCCGGCCATAGGTCACGGCAGCCAGCTGCGCCAGCTCCGGCAGCGGCTTATTGCTGTAGACCACCGCCTTCATCAGGTTAGCGGAGTAATATTTGTCGCGAAATGCATGCAGTGCGTCGAGCACCGGGCTGCCCGGTTTGTCGCTCAGCGTCTCCAGATTACCGCCAGAGAAGCGAGAGCCAGGGTGCGCGGGGTTGATGGTTTCAGCGCTGACCTGCGCCATACGCATACCGTCCCGGGTACGCGCCAGCGTCAGCTCCGCGTTGACGGCGTTGCGCTCACGATCGGCGTATTTTTTATCCAGCAGCGGAGCGGCAATGGCATCAGCAAGACGATCGACCGCGCCTTCCAGCGCATCGTTTTCAACTTCAAGATAAAAAGCGGTACGGTACGGCGCGGTACTGGCGTTATGGCTACCACCGTGCATTTTTAAAAATTCGGACAGGCTGTCAGGCTGCGGGTACTTCTTTGAGCCCATCAGCGTCATATGCTCAAGATAGTGTGCGAGCCCCGGGTGAGATTCAGGATCTTCCAGCGAACCTACCGGCACCACCAGCGCAGACAGGGACTTTACGGCCTGGGGATCGGAAACCAGCAGCACGACCATCCCGTTATCAAGGCGGATCGCCTGATATTCACGGGTATCTTTATCACTTTTGCGGATCGTTTCCTGAACGGGTTGCCAACCGGTGTTTGCCTGACTGAGGGGGGCCCAAAGAGCGACGAACAAAACCAACGTTTTCAATAAGGTGCTGCCTGGCATTCACTACCTCTTCATCACGGACATCATCATTAACATGCTTTGTGCCGGACAAGCCAGCATCTCTTTGTTGTGTACATCAGTCCATGACAAGATGCGCATCATAAATGAACGCCAAGGTCTGCGCAATTTTTATACAACCGTCAGGACTGATTAAATTTATACAGCGGCAACAGGTAGCGTCGGGCCTCTTCGGTGATGGCCTCGAAGTACTCAGGTTCAAGGGTTCGCCACAGGCGCTGATACCAGACGTCGTCACCTTCCCCGCGAACGATCATGTTGCCTTCGTAGGCCTGCAAAAATTTACTGCGTGCTTTTTGCAGGGTCGCGTCATCCGTTAACATGGCATCATTTGTGGCGTCGTAACAGGTTTTAATCCACGCCCCCCCACTTTCTGGCAGCAGCAGCAGCGGTTCGTTCATCCCCTGCAGGTAACCCTCAACCAGCTGTGTCAGATAGTCCATTGCCTGCGTGGCCGACATTGCCGGGAAACGCCATTCACCCTCTTTGCGGACAAATAACCGACTCTCACCTTCACCGCCGCTCGCACAGTAGACAAGGTGTTCCAGCCAAAGTTGCAAACCTTGTGAAACGCTGAGCATCGAGGGGCGCCAGCGCAGCAGCCCGTCGGGCTGCACATGCTGCAGCCACCCCGTCAGATTGACACCACTACATTGAAGATCGATCTCCATGCTCGTCCCGGGCTGGCGACACTCAATTACCCGGGCAGCCAGGGCCTGCATCTCCTGACACAGCGCATCCCAGACGATTTCACCGAAGGCGCCATAGGGCAGTTGACCCGCCGCGCGATAGTGCCGGAACAGCTTCTGTGCATCCTCCTGCTCCACCAGGGCATTCAGCAACTGCTGGTTGAGCTGGTAGCGGCTTAACCCGTCCAGCGTAAACGGCTCAGCGTCCGGGATTTCACTCTCTTCGGAGCGGAAGTTCACCTGCAACCGCATCTGGAAAAATGCCCGCACCGGGTGGGCCCAGAAGCGCTGGAGTTGTTCAAAGGGGACAGTATCGAGCGCTAACGGCTTCAGCGTCTGGATAAAGTCGCCATGGGCAACGCCCTCTCTTTTCGCGGCCGGCAGCCATTCCCGGGCATAGCTCTGCTGCTCGTTCTCCTCGTAGTTCACCGCATCAAACGGCATACGGCTGTGGCAACAGGTAATATGCGCTTTCACGCGCTTTTCGCTTTCATCGCAATTGAGTTCCTCATCGCCCGGCAGGTAGTGGCTTTGCCCGATGTAATCCACCAGCTCCTGCACCAGCACGGAGGGGAACCTTTCGCTGTTGTCCTGAATGGAGCGGCCGATATAGCTGATATAGAGCTGCTGCTGCGCGGAGATCAGCGCCTCCAGGAACAGATAGCGGTCGTCATCGCGACGACTGCGGTCCCCGCGCTGCGCATTCTGACTCATTAAATCAAAACCCAGCGGCGCCAGCGCACGTGGGTAAATGCCGTCGTTCATGCCCAACAGACAGACAACTTTAAACGGAATCGAGCGCATCGGCATCAGGGTGCAGATATTCACAGGACCGGCGAGAAAACGCTGACTGATACGCTCCTGATCGAGACGCTGGGTTAATTCATCCCTCAACAGCGACAGGGGGATCGCTTCGCCATAGTGCGAGGTTATCCCCTCGTCGATAATGGCCTGCCACTGCTGCTCGATTAACGCCATCGCCGCTTCTGTTTCCTGATCCGGCAGGAAGAAATCATTGAGCATCTCCCGGCATACTGGCATCCACTCGTCGAGCGGGCGGGCTTTCATCAGCTCCCGACGCCAGCGGTTAAGCTGCATCAGCAACGAAGCCAGGTGCCCGACCAGTTCGGCGATCAGGCCGCTGGATTCGTCATACGGCAGAACAGCATTCCACTCCCCCTGGCTGCTCTCCATGGCGTAGCCGAGCAGCATGCGGGTCAGGCCAAACTGCCAGGTGTGCTGACCAGTGACAGGCAGCTCAAACTCCTGCACGTTGTCATCGTCTATTCCCCAGCGCACGCCCGACTCGTTAACCCACTGGCGCAGGTAGCGCAGCGCATCCTCATCGATATCAAAACGGGCGGCCAGCACCGGAACATCAAGCAGGGCCAGCACATCTTCCGGGACAAAGCGGCTATCCGGCAGGGAAAGCAGGCTGACAAATGCCTGCAGGGCCGGGTGTGACTGGCGCGCACGACGGTCTGATATGGCAAACGGCAGGTAGCGATCGCCTGTCGCACTCCCAAAAACGGCCTGGATATAGGGGCTGTAGCTGTCAATATCCGCCACCATCACCACGATATCGCGCGGCGTCAGCGCAGGGTCATTCTCCAGCATCGCCAGCAGATTGTCGTGGAGCACCTCCACTTCACGCTGCGGGCTATGACACAGGTGAAGGGTCACGCTGCGATCGTCAGGATCGAGCAGGCGCTTGCTGTCGCTGCGGGCAAACTCCGCAGCAGTGATGCCTGTCACCGCGCGGTTATCCAGCTCCAGAATGTCCTGCTGCACGTTATGCAGCAGGCTATCCGAAGTGATATCCGCAAAGGCGTCAACATCCCCTTCGCCAGAGGCGGTCAGCTCCGAGAGCATATAGATGTAGTCGCGGCCCAGCTTGCCCCAGGAGGCCAGCAGCGGGTTCGGCAGGTTCTGGATCCCCTCATCGTCAAAGCGCTCGGACGCCGTCTCGCTGTTTTTAAAAAGCGGCACCGTGCGTTCGTCAAACAGGCGACGGCGCTGGCGCGTCACCATGCGGGCCAGCCAGCGGGCATCCTGAATATCTCCCCAGTAATGGCGGCAAGGGTTGGTAAAAAGAATATGAATGTCGATGTGTCGGCCCAGCGCATCCAGCGCTTTCAGGTAGACCGGCGGCAGTGCGGAGATCCCGCAGATAAAGACCCGG
The DNA here is from genome assembly GCF_035787115.1 of Leclercia adecarboxylata. Lineage (GTDB taxonomy): Bacteria > Pseudomonadota > Gammaproteobacteria > Enterobacterales > Enterobacteriaceae > Enterobacter > Enterobacter adecarboxylatus_E. The sequence goes on from NZ_JALKTL010000004.1 coordinate 279,412, forward strand.
GACGGTAATCCGGCAGGCGTCTCAGAGGCGGATTCCAGGGTCGCGATAAAACGTTCATAGAGATTCGCGCGATGCCACTGCGGCTGGCCAAGCGCCTCGGTATGCTCGACCAGCGCTTTCCACAGCGGCGCCTGCCAGATTTGCGCCTGGTCAAGACCGTCGACGAGCTCGCCCGCCTCCCAGCGCGTTAACCACTCCGGCCGATAGACCAGATACTGGTCATAGAGATCCGCCGTACGCGACGCCAGCTGGAAGAGTTTGCGTTTATCGGTATCGTCATTCAGGTAGTGACGCAGCATGACAAACTCGTCATGGGTCAGCATCTCAGGCAGCAGCGACATCAGCTTCCAGCTCATGCTCTGTTTGTTGAAGGCGCTCTGTTTTGGGATCTCCGGCAGCACGCGGACGAACATATCCCAGATAAAGCTGGCCGGTAGCGGGAAATCAATGTTGGCAGCAATACCAAATTTTTGTGAAAGGGACATCTGTAGCCACTGCGCCATACCCGTGCTCTGAACCAGGATCATCTCCGGTTCAAAGGGATCGTCGAGCCGCTGCTGCTCGACAATAAACTCCATCAGTGCTTCCAGCACATCAAGACGGTTTGAGTGGTAGACCCTTAACATCGCTGCTCCCAACTACTGGCTAACCGGGCAGTGCAGGCGCGTCATTTGACTCTGCCGACCCGGAGGAGAAATAAGTTTGACCGAGATGCTGACACATCCCGCCTGTGTTGTCTGCACCCTGTTTACCTGCCAGCCCGCGGGAACATCCCCGGCGCTGAGCTGGGACTGTGTTTGTGCATGACGCCAGAGCTGGCGAGACTGCTCAAGCGTGACAAGCCGACTGGCTAATACCCGATGGTAACCCGCCAGCGCGGTGACGACCATGACCATCAGCATCATTGCCAGCAGGACTTCCACGATACTGAACCCCTTCTGTCTGGCCTGAGTTACTGACATAGCGCGCGCTCCTTCAAAGGACAAAAATCGCTCCAGCCGTGAGGTGAAAAAAGCACCCGGTCTGCCGCTACCTCACCCTGTCGCCATAACGTTATGCTGTCGCTGCTGGCGATAAGAAGGGCACGCCCGTCCATAAGGCGCAAACAGACCCGCCACGGCTGTTGCGCATGCTGCTGACATGTGTAGTCTGCCTGCGTTTGCCAGGCGAGCGTCCTTCCCCACTCCAGTGCAGACTGGGCAACTGCCTGATGCTGTATCGCCTTGCGCTCTGCAGTGAGGATACGCGCCAGCGCGTCCAGCTGCTGATTAAGCCCGGCCAGCATCATGCTACCCAGAATTAATAGCAGGAGCACCAGCGCCAGCGATGACATCCCCTGCTCACGGTTCATAAATTAAATCCGGTAACGATATGATGCGCTTCAACGCCGCCGTCACGCAGCCCGTTGACGGAGGCCGTTAGCGCCAGACTCAGCTCCGGTGCAAAGCCCGCCCGCGAAACACGCTGTACATGAAAACGCAGGACTCTGATCCGGTCGGGATCGGTTATTCTCTCCCAGCCCTTACCGCCGCACAGTGTCGCACCGCGTAATGTTTCCAGCGCGCCGTCATTCAGGCGAAACCCGGTCTGCTCCGCCGCGGCGGGCGGCGAGGTTTCCCAGCGGCCGTTGCTGTTTTCATCCCACTGGACAATGACACATTCACCACCCTGCCCAATTTTTAGCGCCTCGCCTGCGCACTTGCCCGCACAATATCCCGCCCGTTGCAGATGCTTACCGATGCCGGCTATACGCAGCCAGAGCTCCTCTTTCAATTCCTGCTGCTTCGTAAGCAACGCTATCGACTGCTGTAGCGCGGGTAAAAACCGCGCTGCGCTTAACAGCAGCACGCTGCCGATCGCCATGGCGATCAGCACTTCCGTCAGGGAAAAACCCTGCTGTTTTACCGGCATGCGAACTCTCCCTTACCGTTACACATGCGGATACGTCCCCACGAGGAGATGATGATGAGCCATTCGCCAGCCTGACTTTGCAGACGTATCCTTCCGGCCCAGGCGGTATCCCGCAAACCGTAAAACCCCAGCGCAGGCGTTAACTCGGTGATGCTGATATTCGACCACTGCGGTATCAGCACAAAGGCGCTGTCCGCCTGACACTCAGGGAGGCCCGTTTTCAACAGACACCAGCCCTTGCCGTTCTGTTTTAGCGTAATGACATGGTCACGGTTATGTCGCCAGGCATCGTTGCGAAGCACCACCAGATAATCGCGCACCTGGCGCGCTGTCTGCCATAGCTGCTGCTGTTGCTGCCAGCTCCGCCAGCCGTACAGCCCTGCGGCGCTCAGCGTCATAATGAGTGAGATGGCAACCAGCATTTCCATGAGGGTGAACCCTGTTTGTTTTTTCATGGCGGTAGTGTGTCGTGGGGGAAAACACAATTCGAGGCTTAGTTTGATGAATTACGAGACGCTTTCCGCACTTTGTGAGGGATTGCAGTACGTTGCAATCCTCGCGGACGCAGGCTCGCAAAACGCGACAACAGGCATAAAAAAACCGGCGCAGGGTGCGCCGGTTGTGTCAGGATTGCAGCCTCAGATGGCTACAGGGGCTTTGATACCCGGATGCGGGTCGTAGCCTTCAATGTCGAAATCTTCAAAGCGATAGTCGAAAATGGAGTCCGGTTTACGTTTGATCACCAGCTTCGGCAGCGCGCGCGGTTCGCGGGTCAGCTGCAGATGGGTCTGCTCCATGTGGTTGCTGTACAGGTGGGTATCTCCGCCGGTCCAGACAAAATCACCCACTTCCAGGTCGCACTGCTGAGCCATCATATGCACCAGCAGCGCATAGCTGGCGATGTTGAACGGCAGGCCGAGGAAGACATCGCAGGAGCGCTGATAGAGCTGGCAGGAGAGCTTGCCGTTCGCGACATAGAACTGGAAAAATGCATGGCACGGGGCCAGGGCCATCTTATCCAGTTCACCCACGTTCCAGGCCGAGACAATAATACGGCGTGAATCGGGATCGTTTTTTAGCTGATTCATCACGCCAGCGATCTGGTCAATATGACGGCCATCCGGCGTAGGCCAGGCGCGCCATTGTTTGCCGTATACCGGGCCCAGATCGCCGTTTTCGTCCGCCCATTCGTCCCAGATAGAGACATTGTTCTCACGCAGATAAGCGATATTGGTATCACCCTGCAGGAACCAGAGCAGCTCATGAATGATTGAGCGTAAATGGCAGCGCTTGGTGGTGACCAGCGGAAAACCTTCCTGCAGGTTGAAGCGCATCTGGTGACCAAAAATGGAGAGGGTACCGGTGCCGGTACGATCGTTTTTTGGCGTGCCCTCATCGAGCACTTTTTGCATCAGTTCAAGATACTGTTTCATGATTCCTCAGGAGACCTGTTGCTGTGGACGACGATACGCCCAGACCATCATTGCAATACCCGCGACGATCATCGGCACAGAGAGGATCTGCCCCATGCTGATGTACTGCACCCACGCCCCGGTAAACTGCGCATCCGGCTGGCGGAAGAATTCGACGATGATGCGGAACGCGCCGTAACCAATCAGGAACAGACCTGATACGGAGCCCGTCGGACGTGGTTTGCGGATAAACAGGTTAAGAATGATAAACAGCACAACGCCTTCCAGCGCCATTTCATACAGCTGTGACATATGGCGCGGCAGGACGCCGTAAGTGTCGAAAATCGACTGCCATTCCGGATGCGACGGCAGGAGCGCCATGTCTTCGGCACGGGACTGCGGGAACAGCATCGTAAACGGCACGCTTGGGTCAACACGGCCCCACAGCTCACCGTTGATAAAGTTACCGAGACGACCTGCACCCAGACCAAACGGGATCAGTGGCGCAATAAAGTCAGAGACCTGGAAGAAGCTGCGCTTAGTGCGTTTCGCGAAGATAACCATTACCAGGATGACGCCAATCAGGCCACCGTGGAAGGACATGCCGCCATCCCAGACGCGGAACAGATAGAGCGGATCGTTCAGGAAGACCGGGAAGTTGTAAAACAGCACATAGCCGATACGCCCGCCGAGGAAAACGCCGAGGAAACCGGCATACAGCAGGTTTTCCACTTCGTCTTTAGTCCAGCCGCTGCCGGGACGTTTGGCGCGACGGCCAGCCAGCCACATGGCAAAGACGAAACCGACCAGGTACATCAATCCGTACCAGTGAAGCGCAACGGGTCCTACTGAGAAAATGACCGGATCAAACTCCGGAAAATGCAGATAGCCACTGTTCATCTGTCACCACAAGATGTTGTTATTCCGCTGAAAGTGGACAGCGGTAGAGAAGCGCGCAGAGCATTGCCCTGCGCTCCAAAGTTGCGAATCATAGCACATGCGAGCGTGGAGGTTGCGCCAGAGATGTAAAAGATGTGTATAGGGGTTTGTATCCCTCAGCTCTGATGCTAAGGGACACATGGTGCTAACGCCCGCCGCGGATCAGCCCGCCCATACCACGACGCTCCATAAAGGCCGCCACCTGATGACGCACTTCCGTTGCCAGCTGTGCTTCAAGACTGCGTTTCGCCAGCTGCTGTGCCTCTTCAAAGTCGATATGACGTAGCAGGTACTTCACGCGGGCAACGGAGCGGCCGTTCATGGATAAGTGACGGAAGCCAAGGCCAATCAGGATCGCCACACACATTGAGTCGCCAGCCATCTCGCCGCATAAACGCAGGTCAATACCGTTCGCTTCAGCCTCCCGGGCAATCATCGCCAGCGCGCGCAGCATCGCCGGATGCAGGCTGTCGTAAATACTCGCCACCCGGGTGTTGTTGCGGTCCACCGCCAGCATGTACTGGGTGAGGTCGTTCGTGCCCACCGAAATGAAATCGACGCGAGTGGCCAGCTGCGGGAGCATAAAGACCATCGACGGGACTTCCAGCATCACGCCGATCCGCGGTTTCGGAATTTCGTAGCCGATCATCTCTTCGACTTCGCGCCCGGCACGCTCGATCAAACGTCGGGCTTCGTCGATCTCATCGATGCTGGTGACCATCGGCAGCAAAATGCTGAGGTTGCCGGTTGCCGCATTGGCACGCAGCATGGCGCGCACTTGGATCAGGAAGATCTCCGGCTGATCCAGGGTAATGCGGATCCCGCGCCAGCCCAGGCACGGGTTCTCTTCGCTGATGGGCATATAGGGCAGCTGCTTATCCGCGCCAACGTCCAGCGTACGTAACGTCACGGGTTTGTCGTTGAACATCTGCAGCATCCCCTGATACTGCGCGACCTGCTCCTCCTCAGAGGGAAAGCCGCTTTGCAGCATGAACGGGATTTCGGTGCGGTAGAGACCGATGCCGTCAATACGGCTGCCCAGCTTCTCTTCATGTTCCGGGCTTAAGCCGGCATTGAGCATCACCTTGATCCGCTCACCGCTTTTCAGCGCCGCAGGCTGGTTAACGTCGTCTTCCGCCAGACGGCTCAGCTCGTTCTCTTCGCTGATGAGGCGTTGATATTCCTGCAACAGCACCGGTTCAGGATCGACCAGCAGCTCGCCGCGATAGCCGTCAACCACCAGCGTTCGCCGGTGCAGCGCAGAGGGCTGTATATCGGCACCCATCACCGTCGGGATCCCCAGCGCGCGCACCATAATGGCGGCATGGGAGTTGGCGGCGCCGTCGCGGACCACGATCCCGGCAAGCCTGTCCTGCGGTAATTCTGCAAGCGTCGTGGCAGACAGTTCATCTGCCACCAGCACAAAGCGCGGCGGCCAGGTATTGGCAGCCTGGATAGTATCATCGAGGTGGAACAGCAATCGCTGACCCAGAGTACGCAGGTCCCCGGCACGCTCTTTCAGATAACCATCGGTCAGGGCGGCAAACTGTTCGGCAAATTTTTCGACGATCTTTTTGACCGCCCACTCCGCTACCGAACCTCTGTCGACCTCGTCAAACAGTTCCCGGCGTAACCGGGCATCTGACAGCAGGTGCGAGTAAAGATCGAAGATCGCCGCCGTCTCCTTTTGCGCCCCTGCGGCAAAGCGCTTGCTGTAGCGGCGAAATTCGTTGGCGGCCTCTTCCAGCGCACCGGTCAGACGTTCGCGCTCAAGGGCCGTGTCCAGCGTCGAGGCTTCGTAAACCTGCTCCATCAACGGCAGCGTGGCGTCCATCCAGCCTTCTGCTATCGCAACGCCTGGTGAAGCCGGTAAGGCGCGAATGCGCGTCTGCCGGTACTGACCAAACAGCGCCGTGAGCTGGGACTGAGAGAGAATTGCCGCCATTTGCGTGGCCAGCGTAACGAGGAAAGACTCTTCGCTTTCGTCGTACTGACGCAATTCACGCTGCTGAACAACCAGCACGCCCAGCAGCTGACGACGCTGGATGATCGGCACGCCCAGGAAAGCGCGAAAGCGCTCCTCTTTTACGGAGGGGATATATTTGAAGCTCGGGTGTTTTTGCGCGTCAGCAAGGTTGATAGGTTCAGCCAGACGCCCGACCAGACCTACCACGCCTTCATCAAACGCCAGCGCAACGGTACGACCACGCGGTTTTTTCAATCCGCGCGTGGCCATAAGGTAGTAACACCTGCGATCGTGGTCGGCCAGATAGACCGAGCATACCTCGGTTTCCATCGCGAGGCAGATATCAGTGACCAGGATATCCAGCGCCTCGTTGAGCCGTGGGGCGCTGGCCACCTTCTCGACTATTTCGCGCAGGCGGGTGAGCATAATGTGCGTAGCTTAACCTCTTTTACGTCGCCAGGCAGGTGCGCTCTGCGGCTTAGGAGGGGTCTCCTGAAGCATCATTACAGCACTTGCAAACTCTTTCATCACCCTGCGGTAAACGTCGCGTTTAAACGACACGACCTGACGAACGGGATACCAGTAGCTGACCCAGCGCCAGCCATCAAACTCCGGCGTGCTGCTGGTTTGCATATTGATATCCGCATCGCTGCTCACCAATTGCAGAAGAAACCATTTCTGTTTCTGGCCGATACATACCGGCTTTGTGTCCCAACGCACCAAACGCTTCGGTAACTTGTAACGCAACCAGTTGCGGGTCGAAGCCAGAATGCGAACATCCTTGCGGCTTAAGCCAACTTCTTCGAACAGCTCCCGATACATCGCTTGCTCTGCGGACTCTCCGGGGTTAATCCCCCCTTGGGGAAATTGCCAGGAGTGCTGACCATATCGCCGGGCCCACATAACCTGCCCCTGGCGATTACAAATTACGATACCTACATTCGGGCGGTAGCCATCGTCATCAATCACCGGACTACCCCAAAACTAAACCTTATATATAAATGATTGTTTCACACTCCAGTGAGGCGGTAAACCACTCTCTTTCTGACCTGGAGCCGAATAACATTTGAATAACTCACAATTTTCATCAGAGTTATAAACAGATAACCGATCGAAAGGGCAATTTTATTCACTTTTTCTGTGGATAGAGTTGTGAAGAAGTGTGGAATTACCGATGGACAACCCGGACCACTCTGAATATTGCAGAGATTGATGTATTTTACAACTCTCTATAATTCATGCAGTTAAATTATAAATATTGTGGGTTACACAGCATAGTGTGATGCAGGTCACCCGAAAGATCTTCGGGCTGATGAAAGATCGAACAACGTTGGTTTTATCCACAGATTGTGCCAATAAGTTAGGCATATTTTGTCTGATTTTTCGATTTTCGTCGCGCGTCAAGGCTGTAAATGGAAACAGTAGTAGGGGTTATTCCCACTTATCCCATTTTTCTGTGGATAACTGGGTGTAAGATCCTGTTTATTGTCAGTGACCAGATTTGAACAACCTGAATAACCGCCTGGCGGCATAATGGAAAAATCGCATAAAAGTACATATAAATCATTAACCTGGCACATACCAAAAGAAAAAGATAAACTCTCTCAGTGCGGTGGAAAACTGCTGTTCATTTTTTAACCAAAAGGCAATTATCATGCTTCCCCTCACTCCCCTGACTTCGCCCCCCGCCACGGAAGCGGTGTTACTGCACCAGGCGCAGCGCCTGGCAGGTTATTCGCTGGGAGAACTCGCCGCCCTGGCAGGCTTGCCCATTCCGCCCGATCTTAAGCGTGATAAAGGCTGGACGGGCGTACTACTGGAACTCTGGCTGGGTGCCAGTGCGGGCAGTAAACCTGAACAGGATTTTGCCGCGCTGGGGGTGGAGCTGAAGACCATTCCCATCGACAGCGCGGGTCGCCCGCTGGAAACCACCTTTGTCTGCGTGGCGCCGTTAACGGGCAATACGGGGATCACATGGGAGAGCAGCCACGTACGACATAAGCTGAAACGCGTGCTGTGGATACCGGTTGAAGGCGATCGCGCGATTCCGCTGGCGGCCCGTCGCGTCGGGGCACCCTTGATCTGGAGCCCGGATGAGGAGGAAGATCGTCAGCTACGGCTGGACTGGGAAGAGCTGATGGACATGATCGTGCTGGGCCAGGTTGAGCGTATCACCGCCCGCCACGGCGAGGTGCTCCAGCTGCGACCTAAGGCGGCAAACAGCAAAGCGCTTACCGAGGCCATCGGCGCTCGCGGTGAACCGATCCTGACGCTGCCCCGGGGTTTTTATTTGAAAAAGAACTTCACGGGCGCATTGCTGGCACGTCACTTTCTTTTGAATACCTGACTTTTTAACCAGAATCTTGCCTTTTATCACATATTTGCCTGTTTTTTCAGATTTCACCGCTTCCAGAAAACTAACTGCGGAGTTATTACTACACTAAGATGTAACCCGAGCCAGGTGGAGGTAATAAGGATGAAAAAATGGGCAGTAATAATCTCGGCTGTTGGTTTAGCGTTTGCCGTTTCTGGTTGTAGCAGCGATTACGTCATGGCGACCAAAGATGGTCGAATGATTCTGACCGACGGCAAACCCGAAGTCGACGACGATACCGGTCTGGTCAGCTACCGCGATCAGCAGGGCAACAATATGCAGATTAACCGCGACGACGTTTCACAGATTATCGAAAGATAATATTAAAGGTCAGCAGCTTGCTGGCCTTTTGATTTTTCTCTTCCTCTTTTGCTTTCCCTCTGCCATGTTTATATACCCGTCATACTTCAGGTTGCAGGTGCGTTGGCTGCGCTCGCTCACCCCGGTTACATAATTATCTATGCTCCTGGGGTTCGCTCTTTTGCCGCCTTCCTGCAACTCGAATTATTTAGGGTACAATCCTTTGTCGGGAGTTTCCTGACGCAGAAAACATGTCAACTAAGGAAGCCGGCTATGCATTATCACCGTATCCCCCACAGCGCTCTTGAGATTAGCCAACTGGGGTTGGGCACGATGACATTTGGTGAACAAAATAGCGAAGCCGATGCCCATGCCCAACTCGATTACGCCGTCAGCCAGGGCATCAACCTGATTGATGTGGCGGAAATGTATCCGGTTCCCCCGCGTCCGGAAACCCAGGGGTTAACTGAAACCTATGTCGGCAACTGGCTGGCAAAGCGCAGCAACCGCGAAAAGCTCGTCGTCGCCTCCAAAGTCAGCGGCCCGTCGCGCAATAACGACAGCGGCATCCGCCCGAACCAGAGCCTCGATCGTAAAAACATTCGCACGGCGCTGGACGCCAGCCTGACGCGCCTGCAGACCGATTACCTCGATCTTTATCAGGTTCACTGGCCGCAGCGCGCGACAAACTGCTTTGGCAAGCTGGGCTACAGCTGGAGCGACAGCGCGCCCGTCGTCACGCTGCTGGAAACTCTGGAAGCCTTAACCGAATGCCAGCGTGCGGGCAAAATTCGCTATATCGGCGTTTCTAACGAAACGGCTTTTGGCGTGATGCGTTATCTGCATCTCGCAGACAAGCACGACCTGCCACGTATCGTCACCATTCAGAACCCTTACAGCCTGCTTAACCGCAGCTACGAAGTGGGTCTGGCGGAGGTGAGCCAATATGAAGGCGTTGAGCTGCTGGCTTACTCCTGCCTGGGCTTTGGCACGCTGACCGGTAAGTACCTTAACGGCGCAAAACCGGCGGGCGCGCGTAATACCCTTTTCAGTCGCTTTACCCGTTACAGCGGTGAGCAGACGCAAAAAGCGGTGGCGGCGTATGTGGATATCGCCAGACGTCACGGGCTCGATCCGGCCCAGATGGCGCTGGCATTTGTACGCCGTCAGCCGTTTGTTGCCAGCACCTTGCTGGGCGCAACCACGATGGAGCAGCTGAAAACCAACGTCGAAAGCTTCCATCTGGAGTTGAGCGAAGAGGTGTTAGCGGAGATTGAAGCGGTGCATCAGGTGTATACCTACCCGGCACCGTAATAAAAGCAAAAAGGCAACGTAAGTTGCCTTTTTGATTTCGCAGGTCGGGTAAGACGTAGCCGCCCCCCGGCACTGTATCACTGCCGACGCTGCCATACCCACAGCGCCGCAATCGCCAGCGCAAACAGGCCACCAAACCCGACGCCAATGCCCACCACGGGTACCCCCACCTTCACTGCCAGCGAGTAAAGCCCGAGCATCAGCAGCATGGCGGCGTTTTCGCCGAGGTTTTGCACCGCAATGGCATTCCCTGCGCCGACGGTATGCTTCCCCCGCTCCTGTAGCAGCGCATTCAGCGGCACCACGAAGAAGCCTCCGCAGATCCCCATCAGGAACAGCAGCGCATAGGCAGGTAACAGCGCATGCTGCAGCGCAAAGATCAGCACCACTATGCCAATCAGGATCCCGGCAGGCATGCAGCGGGCAACGGTTTGCAGCGTTACAAGCTTTGCGGCTGCCCCCGCCCCCAGCACGATCCCCACCGCCACCATGGCGTTAAGGTAGGTTGGCGTGGCGTTATCGGTGATGCCCAGCGCCGTCGGCACCCACAGCACCAGCAGGAAACGCAGCGTCACCCCCGCCCCCCAGAACATGCTGGTTCCCATCAGCGAAAAACGGGTTTCGCCGTTACGCCACAGCACCCGACAGGCGTTAAAGAAGCTCGCCGTCATCGGCGTAAAGCGCCAGGACTGCCCGGGGCGCGCCGCGGGCAGTTTGGGGATAAAGAGGTTGGCAATCACCGCCCCGCCATACACCACGGCACAGACGCCCAGCGCTGCCAGCACGTGCCAGTCCGCCAGCACGCCGCCTGCGACGGAGCCCAGCAGAATTGCCGCAATGGTCGAGGCCTCCATCAGCCCGTTGGCTTTTACCAGCTTATCGCCGGTGGTGAGTTCACCCAGAATGCCGTACTTGGCCGGTGAGTAAGATGCCGCCCCGATGCCCACCAGCGTATAGCCAACAAACGGATTCACGCCAAAACAGATGCTGGCGGCACCCAGCAGTTTCAGGCTGTTGGCAAACATCATTACCCGCCCTTTGGCAAAGCTGTCCGCTATCTGACCGACGAAAGGGGCAAAAATGATGTAAGCGCCCACAAACACCATCTGCAGGATCGGCTGGCTCCAGTCGGGGTAAAACTGGGATTTGAGCAGCGCCAGGGTGGCAAACAGCAGCGCGTTGTCACCGAAGGCAGAGAGGAACTGGGCGGCGGTCACCGCCATCATCCCTTTCGACCAGACGGAAGTGTTAGTGGGTACTGACTCACTCATTATGCGGCTCCGCCTGTTCAACCATACCTTTGAGGGTGACAAAATCCGGTTTGCCGCTGCCCAGCACCGGAAGTTGCTTGAGATAACGAATATTACGCGGCACGGCCAGCTCAGGGATGCCATGTTCACGCGCATGCTGGAGCAGTTGCTCGCGCTTCAGCTCGCTGTCGGTGGTAAAGAGCACCAGCGCTTCGCCTTTACTGGCGTCGGCTTTTACCGCGGTGGCGTGCATTTTGTCAGGCGATACGTTCAGTGCCAGCTGTTCGACCATCTCCAGCGACACCATTTCACCGGCGATTTTGGCGAAGCGTTTTGCGCGGCCCTGGATTTGCACGTAGCCCTGGTCATCAAAGCGCACGATATCGCCGGTGTCGTACCAGCCGGTTTCCACCTCGCCGTTGGCGTTTTCCGCCGTCGGCGCTTCCAGCACGCCGGGATTTTCCACCCGCAGATAGCCGTTCATCACGTTCGGCCCTTTTAATTGCAGACGCCCGCCCTCGTCGATACCTGGCACGGCGAGCAGACGCGCATCCATCCCCGGTAAAATGCGTCCGACAGTGCCGGGTTTCGCCGCCATCGGCACGTTAATGGAGACTACCGGCGCACACTCGGTTACGCCGTAGCCCTCCAGGATGCGCAGGCCAAACTTGTCCTGCCACAGCTGGCGGGTGCTCTCCTGCAGTTTTTCCGCCCCGGCCACCACGTAACGCACGCGATGAAAATCGTACGGATTGGCAAAGCGGGCGTAATTGCCGAGGAAGGTCGAGGTACCAAAGATCACCGTGCAGTTTCGGTCATAGGTCAGCTCCGGCACCACCCGATAGTGCAGCGGGCTGGGGTAGAGAAATACTTCGGCGCCGGTCAGCAGCGGCGTGAACAGCCCCACCGTCAGACCAAAGGAGTGGAACAGCGGCAGCGCCGACATAAAGCGATCCCGGGCGGTGAAATCGGCGATAGTTTTAATCTGCTCGACGTTTGCCAGCAGGCTCTTATGGCTGTGAACCACCCCTTTCGGGTTCCCTTCCGAGCCGGAGGTAAACAGGATCACGGCCGCGTCTTCAGGTTGCTGCTTCACCTGCGCCAGGTGCGGCGCCAGCAGGTGAGCAAAAATCCACAGCTTGTCACCGGTTGTCACCTCCGCCTTAAGATCCTCCAGGAAGACCCAGCGCACCTGAGTGAGTTGCTCCGGCAGATGCCACAGTTTGCCTTTATCAAGGAAGGTACGTGAGGTGAAGACGGTGTTGATTTGTGCCGCGGTGAAGGCGCTGCCCAGCCCTTTCACCCCCGCGGTGTAGTTGAGCATGGCCGGGACACGTCCGCGGGAGACGGCGCCAAAGATCACCGCGGCGCTGATCCCGGCGTTCGGCAGCATCAGGCCAATCTTCTCCCCCTGCTGGCTATATTTCTCCAGAATACGTCCGACAAACAGCGTTTTGGTCAGCAGTTTGCGATAAGTATCAGGGGCAAAATTAATGTCGTCGATGCAGTTTTTCTTCGCGCCATAACGGTACATGGCCGACAGCAGCGATTCATACAGCGTTTCGCGCGGGCGCACCGCCATGCGGGCTTCCATCATTATCTGATGCAGCATCTCCCCGGCAATTTTACGCCGGTCGCGGGCGCGCGGCGCGTCGGGCATAGGCAGGCTGGTTGGCGGCAGCAGATGCAGGATGATGCGCGGGAACAGGCGCTGTTTCACCAGCCCTTTCAGGCGGCTGAAAAAGGTGAGCTCAGCGCCTTCAATGCGTACAGGCACCACCGTCGCCCCGGATTTCGCCGCCACGAAGCCCGCGCCGTCATAAATTTTCATCAGCGAGCCGGTGATGGAGATACGTCCTTCCGGAAAGATCACCACCGGACGCCCCTGCCCAATCAGACGCACCAGATGTTTGATCATCATTGGTTTGGTGGGATCGAGCGGGACAAAATCAATCAGCTTCGACAGCCAGCGCATGTACCACTGCTGGCTGACGGAGGTGTAGACCGCAAACACCGGGCGCACGGGTAAAAACAGCGCCAGCAGAATGCCGTCAATAAAAGAGACGTGGTTAGGGGTAATAAGAACGCGTTCAGCATGCAATGCCTGGGTGTCGCCAGTCAGACGGACGCGAAAAAGGATACGAAACAGCGTGCGGAAAAACCCAAATAGCATCTCAACTCCCTTTGCCTTTCAATTAGCCGGGTTACGGTAAATTGTGGCAGATTACACGAGAAGTGCGGAGGGAGCGACAGCCGGATAGAGACAAAAAAAAACCTGCGCATCTGCGCAGGTTGGTGCAAGAGATGAGTACGCAGTACGTACTAAGAATTCTCACCAATCAATACCTCTGGGATCTTGATTGTGGCGCCGGGCCAGCAACTTCACCAGCGTTAAAAAGCAAGGGAATGAGCCGAAGTGCAACCAGGTGTGAATTTTATCCATGACTGTTACATATTGAACAACAAGCAAAAAAAACCTGCGTAAGAACGCAGGCTGGTGTAAAGCGTGTCAGTTAACCGGGGGTCAACTTCACCTATCAATACCTCTGGGATCTCAAATGTAGCAATGCGCCCCAAATGCCTGCCAGCAGACAATCGCAACAGCCTGAGGCAAAGTGTAACCAAAGATTCAAATTCACCCACGTTTGTCACGCTTCGCTGTGTAACGATTACACCGTTTCCGCTAACGTTTCTCACCTTTGTGAATTGCCTCACCGCCCTGCGCTTGAATACGCCTCACTTTTCCGCAACACTATCTGGTGTGTAAACGCTTACCCCAATAAGAAGGTAGAGAATGGCGACTATTAAGGATGTGGCCCGAATGGCGGGTGTTTCCGTCGCCACGGTTTCACGCGTAATAAACAGCTCCCCCAAAGCCAGTGAAACTTCCCGCCAGGCCGTGCTGGCCGCCATGGAATCCCTGAACTATCACCCCAACGCTAACGCCCGCGCGCTGGCTCAGCAATCCACCGATACCGTCGGGCTGGTGGTGGGCGATGTCTCCGATCCCTTTTTCGGCGCGATGGTCAAAGCCGTCGAGCAGGTCGCCTACCAGACCGGCAACTTCCTGCTGATCGGCAATGGCTACCACAACGAGCAGAAAGAGCGACAGGCGATCGAGCAGCTTATCCGCCATCGCTGCGCGGCGCTGGTAGTGCACGCCAAAAAGCTGCAGGATGAGGAGCTGGTGCATCTGATGAAGCAGATCCCCGGCATGGTGATTGTGAACCGCATTATTCCCGGCTACGCGCATCGCTGCGTGGCGCTGGACGATCGCTACGGCGCCTGGCTTGCCACCCGCCACCTGATCCAGCAGGGGCATACCCGTATCGGTTACCTCTGCTCTAACCACTCCATTTCCGACGCCGAAGACCGGCTGCAGGGCTACTACGATGCGCTGCGCGAGAACGACCTGCCCTGCAACGATCGTCTGGTCACTTACGGTGAACCCGACGAGCGCGGCGGCGAGCAGGCGATGACCGAGCTGCTGGGACGCGGACGTAATTTTACGGCGATCGCCTGTTATAACGACTCGATGGCCGCCGGGGCGATGGGGGTGCTGAACGATAACGGGATTGATGTCCCGGGGGATATTTCGCTGATCGGCTTCGATGACATCCTGATCTCGCGCTACGTGCGACCGCGCCTCACCACGGTGCGCTATCCTATCGTCACCATGGCGACGCAGGCGGCAGAGCTGGCGCTGTCACTGGCGGATAAACGCCAGCCGCCGGAGATCACCCACCTGTTCAGCCCGACGCTGGTGCGACGTCACTCCGTTGTGCCACCGGCAGAGTCCGCCAGCGAATAACGGTAGAGATGCACGGTTTTGTCCGGATATTCCAGCCCGTCACCGATGTAGTGCCAGCCGTAGCGCTCGTAGAAATCGCGACAGGCAGACCAGAGATGCAGTTCGCGATGGCCCATCTTTGCAGCATGACTTTGAACGTGCTGCTGTAATTTCCCCGCCAGCCCCTGCCCGCGCGCCGCATCATCAACGTACAGCGCCGCCAGCCAGGGATACAGATCCTGGCGGGTAATCAGATCGCAGCGCCATAATCCTACCGTGCCGAGCAGGCGCTCACCCTCGGTGGCGATAAAGGTCAGCGGCAGCGCGTCGGGGGTCTGGCTGTGGGTCACCACGCTTTCGAAAAACGCGCGCGGCACGCCGTCGCCAAAGGCCTGCCACAGCCAGTCGATCACCTGCTTTGCGTGCTGTGGGGCGGCGTACAAGGGTTGAATATTCACATCAGCTTTCCCTGAAAAATGGGCACGGATTCAAACAGATAGCCGTCAAAGTCCGGGGCGTCCTCGTCAGAAAGCTCAAGCAGGCTCTTTTTGACATTTTCCAGATGCTGGAACATGGCCTGCCAGGCTCCCATCACGTCGCGGCGGCGCAGGGCGGCGAGGATGGTCTGTCGGTCGCCCAGCCACTTCAGGCGATACGCCCGGCTGGCGATGTGGATGTTGAACTGCTGCCAGAGCGGGCTGCTGTCCATGTGGTGCCAGACGCTCTCCACGGTGGCCAGCAGCATCTGATTCTGCGTCGCCCCCGCCAGCACCAGATGAAACATCTTGTTGTTGTCCTGGCTGTTGTCGTTAGCAGCGATCGCCCGCTGCTCCTGCTCGATGATGCGACGCAGGTTGTCGATATCCGCCCGGGTCGCCATTTTAGCGGCAAAGGCGGCAATGTTGCTTTCGAGCAGCTGGCGCGCCTGCAGGATCTCGAACGGGCCGACGTCGCTGTGAAAGAAGCGCTCCTCTTCATGCTCATGCTCTTCGGGGATGCGCATCACGTAGACGCCGGAACCCTGACGAATATCCACGGTGCCCTGCAGCTCCAGCATCAGCAGCGCCTCACGCACAATTGTGCGGCTGACGCCGTAAGTTTCCGCAATATTGCGCTCCGGCGGCAGGCGTGAGCCTACGGGATAGTGCCCCTGGACGATCTGGGCGCGTAAATCCTCGCCAATCTCCTGGTACTGCTTCTTTTCCGCCGGGACGACAGCCTTATCCACGTTATCACCTGTACTGTGAGTTAATGCGCGGGCCGGGCATCTTCCCGGCCAGTTTGTGCACTATGTTACCAGAACCGTCGCGATCGTCGCCTACTTCCATTCATCGTCGATGTTCAGGGTCAGAACGCGCTCATCGCGCAGTTGTCGGAACCAGCTGGCCGACTTTTTCGCCCGTCGGGCGCGGTTGTCCGCAAGGTCGATCTCAATCAGCCCATAGCGGTTTTTAAAGGCGTTCATCGGCGAGACGTTATCGGTGAAAGCCCACAGCATATAGCCGTGGCAGTTTGCCCCCTCTTCCCGTGCCAGCAGCGTGTAATAAAGGTGCTCGCTGATAAAGTTAATGCGATAGTTGTCCTCAATTTCCCCGTCACCATTGCGGTACTGGCCTTCGTTTTCCACGCCCATTCCGCTTTCGGCAACAAACCAGTCGATATTGCGATAGTCGTTTTTGATCCGCATCGCCATGTCGTAGATGATGCGCGGGGCGATCTCCCACCCGCGGGAAGTGTTCATCCTTCGTCCCGGCAGTTCAAACGGCTCGTAGTAGTACGCCGGATGGAACGGCGTATCGGGGTGCCAGGCCCGGGACGGGGCCTTTACCCGGTGGGGGTAATAGAGGTTAATTCCCAGCTCGTCGACGGTGTTTTCCGCAATCAGGGCCAGCTCGTCGGCGCTGTACTCCCACCGCACCTGGTGTTTTTCCAGCAGGGTGAATAGCGCCTCGGGGTAACGCCCATGCACCAGCGGGTCGAGGAATACCCGGTTGTAGAACAGATCGTAGATCTCCGCGGCCTTGACGTCGTGCGCAGCCCGGGAACGGGGATAAGTGACTTCCGGGTTGAGGATACAGCCCACGCTGCCAGCGTAGCCCTTCTCGCGGAACAGCTTCACCACCTTCGCCGTGGCCAGCACCTTATGGTGGTTCCACTGCATCCAGGTGTGGGTGTTTTGCTCATAGGGCCAGCGCAGGGCATCGAGATAAACCCGGGTCTGCACCACAATCGGCTCATTGAAGGTAAACCAGCGCGTCACCACCTGATGATAGCGGGCAAAAACCTGTTCGGCGTAGCGGGTGAACAGCTCCACCACGTGTTTCGACGCCCAGCCGCCGTAGGTTTCCAGCAGCGTGCCCGGTAGCTCGTAGTGCTCAAGGCAGATCATCGGCTCAATGCCCTGACGGCGCATCTCGGCGAACAGGGCGTCGTAATATGCGGCGTACTCTTCGTCCACCGTGGCGTTTTCGTAGTCGGTAAGAAAGCGCGACCAGTTGATGGAGGTACGGTAATGGGTCAGCCCGGTCTGCTTCATCAGCGCCACGTCTTCACGGAAACGGTTGATGAAATCGGTCGCCACCGCCGGGCCGTAGCCGTTATGCCAGACCTGACGATCGTTTTTGTACCACAGGTCGATCCAGGAGTCCTGCCCGGCTTTTTTCCCGCTCCAGCCCTCGGTTTGCCAGGCGGAGGCCGCGGCCCCAAGGATAAACCCCTCAGGGATAGTCATCTGTTTAATGCTCATGCGTTATTCGTCGCCTCCTGGTTTGCCGCTTGCTGCGCGGCCTGCTCAGCGCGGCGGGACGCGATCTTCACAAACGGCAGATAAATAAGTACGGCGGTAATGATGCAGACAAGCTGGGTCACCACCGCCCCCATTGAACCGGCGGTAGAGAGCCAGGCGTTGATCAGCGGCGGCGTGGTCCAGGGCACCATTACCACGGCTTTTCCGGCAAAACCGGTGATGGTGGCGAAGTAGCCAATAGAGCCGGTCACCAATGGGGTGATGATGAACGGGATCGCCAGGATCGGGTTGAGCATGATTGGCATACCGAAGATCACTGGCTCGTTGATGTTAAAAATCCCCGGGCCGATAGAGAGCTTGGCGATCTCTTTCATCTCTTTGCGTTTGGTGCCGATCATCACGGCAATCAGCAGGCCGATGGTCAAGCCCGAGCCGCCGATGCTCATGTAGACATCCCAGAACGGCATGGTGATGATGTTCGGGATCTCTTTCCCCTGCTCAAAGGCGCTCATATTGACGGTGATCGCCCCCAGCAGCAGCGGCTCGCGGATCGGTTTAATCATCTGGTTGCCGTGGATACCAATAACCCAGAACAGCTGGGCCACGAACATCAGCAGCAGGATCCCCGGCAGGCTTTGCACCACGCGCTCCAGCGGCTGCTGCACCACCTGGTATACCGCATCGTAGAGGTACATGCCGGTGATCTGATGGAACACAAAGCCAAAGGTGGCGATGGTGGCAGTGGTGATGATCGCCGGGATCAGCGCCGAGAACGAGGCCGAGACGTTTGGCGGCACGGTGTCCGGCATCCTGATTTTCAGCCCCGGGCGTCCTTCCAGCCAGCAGTAGATCTCCACCGACAGAATAGCGATAAACATACCGAGGAACAGGCTACGGGTATCCGAGAACTGGCGCAGCAGCACGTCTTTTACCATGTGCATTTCGCCATCGACCATCATCTCGACAGTGGTTGGGGTAACGCAGATAAAGCAGATCACCGCCAGCAGTCCGGGGAACAACGACTTAATGCCGTTGATGCGCCCGAGCTCAATGCCGATCAGGAACACGGCCCCGATATTGAGGAAGTTCAATGTGGCGTAGTTCAGGGCACTGGTGATCGGTTTCAGCGTGGCGAGAAAAGACAGCGACTCAAAGCTGGCTAAGCCGTTTTTCGGATCCAGTACCATGTTGGAGATCAGCACCGAAAATGCGCCAACAATGATGACCGGCATTAAGGTGATGAAGGCGGATTTTATCGCCATGATATAGCGATAACTGTTGAACTTTGTGGCGAAACTGCCCAGAGAATTGATCAGTTTTTCCTGTAATGCCATAGGGTAATACCTCAGTAAAAGGGCCTTTATTGGGATAAGGTGTTCATCCGGCTTCTATTGGCATACCAAAAATAGCTTCTGGTGAAGATTTGTTCTGTGATTAAGCTCTCAACGCCGCAACAGGTATTCCGGAGTACGATTTATCGCCACTTTGGTATGCCACTTTTACTGACGTTCTGACCTGTTGCCAGAAAGCGTGATCCTGATGGGGGTTTTCCTCCTCCCGCCCGGCTTATGCCCCTGAACGTCTGTGATAAACTTCCGTGCATAACGTGGAAGCAGGAATAACGAATGGCAACAATGCTGGATGTCTCACTGCGCGCGGGCGTGTCGAAAGCCACGGTGTCGCGCGTGCTGAACGGCACAGGTCAGGTAAAAGAGAGCACCCGTCAGCAGGTTTTTAACGCGATGGAAGAGCTGGGCTATCGCCCCAATTTTCTGGCGCGATCGCTGGCGAACCGGACCAGCAACAGCATTGGTCTGGTGGTCTCCACCTTTGACGGTTTTTACTTTGGTCGCCTGTTGCAGCAGGCCTCCCGACAGACCGAAACGCACGGGAAACAGCTGATTGTCACCGACGGTCACGATACCCCGGAGCGGGAAGAAGAAGCGGTGCAGATGCTGGCCGATCGCCAGTGCGATGCCATCGTGCTTTACACCCGCTATATGAGCGAAAAAGCGATCATGAAGCTCATCAACAGCGTGAAGATGCCGCTTATCGTGATCAACCGTGACGTCAGCCAGGCGCGGGAACGCTGCGTGTTCTTCGAGCAGCAGGAGGCGGCCTTTAGCGCGGTAGAGTATCTGATAAGCCAGGGACATCGGGAGATCGCCTGCATGACCGTGCCGATCCACACCCCTACCGGCAAGGCGCGACTGACGGGCTATCGCAACGCGCTGGAAAAGCACGGCATTCCCTGGGATGAGAGCCGGGTGAAGTATGGCGATTCGGGGATGACGCGCGGGTATGAGCTGTGCCAGGAGCTGCTGAACGAGAAGGTATCGTTCAGCGCCCTGTTTGCCTGCAATGACGATATGGCGCTGGGCTCGTCGAAAGCGCTGCATCAGGCCGGGCTGCGCATTCCAGAGGATGTATCGCTGTTCGGCTTCGATGACGCGCCGTGCGCGAAGTGGCTGGAACCCGCGCTCTCTACCGTCTATCTGCCCATCGACAACATGATTACCACCGCTATCGATCAGGCGATCCGGCTGGTAAAGAACGAGCCGATAGAAGCGATCCCGCCCTTTACCGGTACGCTGGTGTTACGCGATTCGGTGGCGACGGGACCCTGGTTCGATCAGAACAGTTCGAGCGCGAGCAACTCCTGAATGGTCTGACGGCGGCGGATCAGACGCGCCGCGCCGTTATCGAACAGCACTTCCGGCAACAGCGGACGGCTATTGTAGTTGGATGACATAGAGGCGCCATACGCGCCGGTATCGTGCAACACCAGATAATCTCCCGGCACAACCGCTGGCAGGGTGCGGGTTTCTACTTTCCCGCCCTCCTGCTGGGTAAACACGTCGCCGGATTCGCACAGCGGCCCGGCGACGACCGTTTCCACCCATTCAGACTGGGTTAAATCGCGGCCGTCGGCGGCCAGCGCCGTGATGTGGTGATAGCTGCCGTACATTGCCGGGCGCATCAGATCGTTGAAGCCCGCGTCGATGAGCACAAAATGACGGCTCCCCATCGCCTTCACGCTGCGCACCTGAGACACCAGCACGCCTGACTCGGCGACGAGGAAACGGCCCGGCTCGATCTCCAGTTTCACTGCATGACCCAGATGGGCGGCGATTTTATCCCGCGCGCCGTTCCACAGGCCGTAGTAGTGATCGGTATCGATCGCCTCTTCTCCTTCGCGATACGGGATCGACAGCCCGCCACCGGCGGAGATCGCCTCCAGATCCTGACCAAACTCAATCACCTGGCGCACCATGGCGCCGCACACCTGTTCAAGGTGACCGTAGTCCACGCCGGAACCGATGTGCATATGAATGCCCACCAGCTTCAGGTTATAGCGCTGCAGTACTTCCAGTGCCGCGGGCAGATCGCTGTACCAGATGCCGTGTTTGCTGTTTTCGCCGCCGGTGTTGGTCTTCTGGCTGTGGCCGTGACCAAACCCCGGGTTGACGCGCAGCCAGACGCGGTGGCCCGGCGAAACCTGACCCAGCTGCTCAAGCATATCCACCGAACCGGCGTTGACCGGGATCTGCAGCTCACGCACCCGGGCAAGCGTCGCGCTGTCGATCAGGTCAGCGGTAAAGACAATCGCATCGCTGTCGGCTTTTGGATCGTAGCCCGCCGCCAGCGCACGCTCGATTTCACCCAGCGACACGGAGTCAACCTTGACGCCCTGCTCGCGCATCAGGCGCAGAATGTGAATGTTAGAGCAGGCTTTCTGGGCAAAGCGCACCACGTCAAACTGATGCAGCGCCGCAATTTTGTCGCGGATAATCTGCGCGTCATAGACCCAGACGGGGCAGCCAAACTCCGCGGGCAGGCGCAGTAAATTGTCGGCATTCAGATCGGTATCGGTGTTGTTCAGCGGGCGTGGCATGGTGATCTCCGGGAATTCAATTTTTTACCATTACGCCACAGCGCGAAGAGAATAAAAAATATCGTTTTATCGCCAGTCTATGCAAAAATGATATGGATTACGCGCAACCAGGTCGCCACTATGCCCGCAGTGAATTTACGCCATATTGAGATTTTCCACGCCGTGATGACGACGGGGAATCTGACCGAAGCCGCGCGGCTACTTCACACCTCGCAACCGACGGTGAGCCGCGAGCTGGCACGTTTTGAAAAAGTGATCGGACTGACGTTGTTTGAACGCACCCGCGGGCGGCTGCACCCTACCGTGCAGGGGCTGCGGCTGTTCGAGGAAGTGCAGCGATCCTGGTACGGGCTGGACCGCATCGTCAGCGCCGCCGACAGCCTGCGCGAGTTTCGTCAGGGCGAGCTTTCCATCGTCTGCCTGCCGGTCTTTTCCCAGTCGTTTTTACCTGCCCTGCTGCAGCCGTTTCTCGCCCGTTACCCGGACGTCAATCTCACCATCGTGCCGCAGGAGTCACCCCTACTGGAGGAGTGGCTCTCGGCCCAGCGCCACGATCTGGGCCTGACCGAAACCCTCGCCACCCCGGCGGGCACCACGCGCCACGAGCTGCTCTCATTAGATGAAGTATGTGTGTTGCCTGCCGGACATCCGCTTGCGGAAAAAGCGGTGCTGACGCCGGCGGATTTTCAGGGTGAGAACTACATCAGCCTGTCGCGCACCGACAGTTACCGGCAGCTGCTGGACCAGCTATTCGCCGAGCATCAGGTGAAGCGACGAATGGTGGTGGAGACGCACAGCGCTGCCTCAATCTGTGCGATGGTGCGGGCGGGCGTGGGGATTTCAGTGGTGAATCCGCTGACGGCGCTGGACTATGCCGACAGCGGGATTGTTATTCGCCGCTTCAGTATCCCAGTGCCGTTTACGGTGAGCCTGATCCGCCCCCTGCACCGCCCGGCCTCGGCGCTGGTGGACGCCTTTAGCGCGCATCTGCAACAGGGGCTGGCTACCCTCACCGGCCCGCTGGAGCGGCTGTTAGCGTCGCCCGTTACGAAAGCATAAACTCCACCGCATCGGCAGCGTGGATCGCGGCGGTATCAAACACCGGAATTGGGCTTGCATCTGCCGGGACCAACAGGCCAATCTCGGTGCAGCCGAAGATCACCCCCTGTGCTCCTCGTTCGGCAAGTTTCTGGATCACCTCAAGATAGTAGCGGCGTGACGCCTCGCTAAAGGTGCCGAGACAGAGCTCGTCGAAGATAATCTGATTAATGCGCGCCCGATCCGTCTCGTCCGGGATCAGGCTCTCGATGCCGTACTGCGCCGTCAGCCGCCCGCGGTAGAAATCCTGCTCCATAGTGTAGCGGGTGCCAAGCAGCGCTACCCGGTTCATGCCCGCCGCGGTAATCGCCCGGCCCGTGGCATCGGCGATATGCAGGAACGGCAGGGAACAGCGCGTTTCAATCTGCTCAGCGACTTTGTGCATGGTGTTGGTGCAGAGCAGAATGGCCTGCGCCCCCGCCCCCTGCAGGCCCAGCGCCGCCGTCGCGAGGATCTCCCCGGCCTTTTCCCAGTCGCCGCTGGACTGGCAGGCTTCGATCTCGTGGAAATCGACGCTGTGCAGCAGCAGGCTCGCAGAGTGTAATCCTCCGAGACGCTGTTTTACCCCTTCGTTGATCAGACGATAATACGGAATGGTGGACTCCCAGCTCATTCCTCCCAACAGGCCAATGGTTTTCATCTTGCTCTCCTTTCCGGTTTCATCCAGTGAAGCAAACTTGTGATCGAGTTTCCAGTTCTCTGGTTCGACATTTCCTTTTAGCCCTCTCTGGGATAAATTAAATGAAACGATGTTTCACTATATAACAGGACATGAGCATGTTTATTTTCCACAAAGAGACGCAGCTTGAAGATCTGGGTAATGGCGTTACGCGTCGTATTCTGGCGCACGACGGCAAAATGATGGCGGTAGAGGTGAATTTTGAGCAAGGCGCCGTGGGCCCAATGCATAACCACCCTCATGAGCAGCTGACCTATGTTTTGTCCGGCGAGTTTGAATTTACCATCGGCGAAGAGAAACACGTAGTGACCGCCGGAGATACCCTTTATAAGCAGCCGCATATTATGCACGGCTGCGTTTGTCTGAAACCGGGCACTCTGCTGGACACCTTTACCCCGGTGCGTGAAGATTTCCTCAAATAAAGAAAAAGGCGATGCTTGGGCATCGCTTTTTTTTGCTTAAGCGCAATTTCGCGTTATTTCAGCAAATAATCATTCAACAAGTTAATTATATCCTCGCTACTTTCATTCCAATGTTACATTTTTGCTACAAATATTAGTAGTTTGTATCCGCTGCCAATAATTCCCAAAATATGTGAGCAAAGTCCTCTGTTTAGCCGGTTCTATCCCTCCGTTTTTCCGCGCAAACCGATAAAAATGCCACTCATCTCACCTTATTGAAACGCTGTTTCGACCTTGATCACATTTCCACTATTTATCGAATGACGTGGATTTAAATCACAATAAAATAAATTAAAACGACGTTTTACAAATTGAAAACAGTGGTTCATAAGTTTTAAAAAATTGCGAAACCGGGCAGGATGCGCCCGAATTTACAGGCACTCACGAACAGGTAGAAGGAGATACCACAGTGAACTTTCGCACCAGACGCATTCCGCTGTTCGCTTCCTGTTAAGCGGGCAGAGCCGGGCAGATTCCGTTTTAAACCATTAATTACCAGGTAGGTATGTATGAATGAAAACAAGATGCTGGGGCTGGCCTGGATATCACCCTACATAATTGGGTTGATACTCTTCACCGCCTTCCCCTTTGTTTCATCTTTCTTCCTCAGTTTTACTGAGTACGATTTGATGAGCCCGCCCGTCTTTAACGGCGTAGAGAACTATCGCTACATGTTTACAGAAGATACCCTCTTCTGGAAATCCATGGGCGTGACCTTTGCGTATGTATTTTTAACCATCCCGTTAAAGCTGGCCTTTGCGCTGGGTATTGCGTTTGTTCTGAACTTTAAACTGCGCGGCATCGGTTTCTTCCGTACCGCTTATTATATTCCGTCGATCCTCGGCAGCTCCGTCGCCATTGCCGTTCTGTGGCGCGCCCTGTTCGCCATTGATGGCCTGTTGAACAGCTTTATTGGCGTCTTTGGTTTTGACGCGGTGAACTGGCTGGGCGAACCCTCTCTGGCGCTGATGTCCGTTACCCTGCTGCGCGTCTGGCAGTTCGGTTCTGCGATGGTGATCTTCCTCGCCGCCCTGCAGAACGTGCCGCAGTCGCAGTACGAAGCCGCGATGATTGACGGTGCCTCGAAATGGCAGATGTTCATGAAAGTCACCGTGCCGCTGATCACGCCGGTTATCTTCTTCAACTTCATCATGCAGACCACGCAGGCGTTCCAGGAATTTACCGGTCCGTATGTGATTACCGGCGGTGGACCAACCTACTCTACCTACCTGTTCTCACTGTACATCTACGACACCGCATTCAAGTACTTTGACATGGGATACGGCGCCGCACTGGCCTGGATCCTGTTCCTGGTGGTTGCTGTCTTTGCCGCTATCGCCTTTAAGTCTTCGAAATACTGGGTCTTCTACTCCGCCGATAAGGGAGGCAAAAATGGCTGATATTCAACAACTCTCCACGGCGAGAAGCATCGCAGAACGTGAAGTGGCGCGTACCCAGCGTCGTGAAAAAATTAGCGCCACCATTCGCTATGTGATCCTGCTGTTTGTTGGCCTGCTGATGCTCTATCCGCTGGTGTGGATGTTCTCGGCGTCGTTCAAACCGAACCACGAGATCTTCACCACCCTCAGCCTGTGGCCGGCACACGCCACCTGGGACGGCTTTGTGAACGGCTGGAAAACCGGTACCGAGTACAACTTCGGTCATTACATGCTGAACACCTTTAAGTATGTGATCCCGAAAGTGATCCTGACCATTATCTCCTCCACCATCGTGGCGTACGGCTTTGCCCGCTTCGAGATCCCGTGGAAGAAGTTCTGGTTTGCGACGCTGATTACCACCATGTTGCTGCCAAGCACCGTACTGCTGATCCCGCAGTACCTGATGTTCCGTGAAATGGGCATGCTGAACAGCTATATGCCGCTGTACCTGCCGCTGGCCTTCGCCACGCAAGGGTTCTTCGTCTTCATGCTGATCCAGTTCCTGCGCGGTGTACCGCGTGACATGGAAGAGGCAGCGCAGATTGATGGCTGTAACTCTATTCAGGTGCTGTGGTACGTGGTCGTGCCAATCCTGAAGCCAGCCATTATCTCCGTGGCACTGTTCCAGTTCATGTGGTCAATGAACGACTTTATCGGGCCGCTGATTTATGTCTACAGCGTGGATAAATACCCGATTGCACTGGCTCTGAAAATGTCCATCGACGTCACCGAAGGTGCGCCGTGGAACGAAATTCTGGCAATGGCGAGCATCTCCATTCTGCCATCCATCATTGTCTTCTTCCTGGCACAGCGCTACTTCGTACAGGGCGTAACCAGCAGCGGAATTAAAGGTTAAGAGGGAAATATCATGGCTGAAGTTATTTTCAACAAACTGGAAAAGGTCTACTCCAACGGCTTCAAAGCGGTACATGCTATCGACCTTTCAATCGCTGAAGGTGAATTCATGGTGATCGTCGGGCCATCCGGCTGCGCGAAATCCACCACCCTGCGTATGCTGGCCGGTCTTGAGACCATCAGCGGCGGCGAAGTGCGTATCGGCGATAAGATCGTTAACAACCTCGCGCCAAAAGAGCGCGGGATTGCGATGGTGTTCCAGAACTATGCGCTCTACCCGCACATGACCGTGCGCGAAAACCTGGCCTTTGGCCTGAAGCTGAGCAAGCTGCCCAAAGCGCAGATTGAAACCCAGGTTAACGAAGCAGCCAAAATTCTGGAGCTGGAAGAGCTGCTGGACCGCCTGCCGCGCCAGCTCTCCGGTGGCCAGGCGCAGCGTGTGGCCGTAGGCCGCGCGATCGTGAAAAAGCCGGACGTGTTCCTGTTCGACGAACCGCTGTCCAACCTCGATGCCAAACTGCGTGCCTCGATGCGTATCCGTATCTCCGACCTGCACAAGCAGCTGAAGGCCTCCGGCAAACCAGCGACCACGGTTTACGTAACCCACGATCAGACCGAAGCGATGACCATGGGCGACCGCATCTGCGTGATGAAGCTCGGCCACATCATGCAGGTGGATACTCCGGACAACCTGTACCACAAACCGAAAAACATGTTCGTGGCGGGCTTTATCGGCTCACCGGAGATGAACATCCGCGCCAGCAGACTGGTACAGCAGGACGGTCAACTGGCCCTGACCATTGGCAACCAGACCATGCCGTTAAGCGCAGAGCTGAAAGAGAAAGTCGCCAGCCACGCTGATAAAGACATTTTCTACGGCATCCGCCCTGATTTCGTCTCTCTCTCCGACGAGCCGTTCGCTGAAGGTGGCTGCACCGGGGAGATGGTCCGCGCCGAAAACATGGGACATGAATTCTTTGTGTATCTGAAAGTTGGCGAATACGAACTGACAGCCCGAATTCCTTCCGATGAAGCTAAACCTATGATCAACAAGGGCCTTCACCGTAAGGTGTACTTTAAGTTTGATATGAATAAGTGTCATATTTTTGACGCAAAAACTGAACAGAACATCTCTCTTTAATGGAGTTATAAAAATGAAAAAAGTGCTTTTAAGCGCCGTTATCTCCGCTACCTTTGGAATGAGTGCCCTACCCACTTTTGCTGCGGACAGCACCGATCTGCGTATGTCCTGGTGGGGCGGCAATGGCCGTCACCAGGTTACGTTGAAAGCGCTGGAAGAGTTCCACAAACAGAACCCGGATATTAACGTTAAATCAGAGTACACCGGCTGGGATGGACACCTGTCCCGTCTGACCACCCAGATTGCGGGCGGCACCGAGCCGGACGTGATGCAGACCAACTGGAACTGGCTGCCAATCTTCTCTAAAACCGGCGACGGCTTCTACGATCTGAACAAAATGAAGGACGTGATCGACCTGTCTCAGTTCGATCCAAAAGAGCTGCAGTCAACCACGGTGAACGGCAAGCTGAACGGGATCCCAATCTCCGTTACCGCCCGCGTCTTCTACTTCAACGATGAGACATGGAAAAAAGCGGGCGTAGAGTACCCGAAAACCTGGGACGAGCTGATGGCGGCCGGTAAAGCTTTTGAGAGCAAACTGGGCAAACAGTACTACCCGGTGATTCTGGAGCACCAGGATACCCTGGCGCTGCTGAACTCCTACATGATCCAGAAGTACAACATCCCGGCGGTGGACGAGAAGGCGAAGAAATTCTCCTACACCAAAGAGCAATGGGTTGAGTTCTTCCAGACCTATAAGAAGCTGATCGACAGCCACGTGATGCCGGACACCAAGTACTACGCGTCGTTCGGTAAGAGCAACATGTATGAGATGAAGCCGTGGATCGAAGGTGAATGGGGCGGCACCTATATGTGGAACTCCACCATCAAAAAATATTCCGACAACCTGAAGCCGCCAGCAAAACTGGAGCTGGGCAGCTACCCAATGCTGCCGGGTGCAACCGATGCCGGCCTGTTCTTTAAACCGGCCCAGATGCTCTCTATCGGCAAATCCACCAAAAATCCGGAAGCAGCAGCGAAAGTCATCAACTTCCTGCTGAACAACAAAGAAGGCGTTGAGACGCTGGGTCTGGAGCGTGGCGTGCCGCTGAGCAAAGTGGCGGTGCAATACCTGACCGAAAACGGCACCATCAAAGAGGACGATCCGGCGGTAGCGGGTCTGCGCCTCGCGCAGTCTCTGCCAGCTAAACTCTCGGTATCGCCATACTTTGACGACCCGCAGATCGTGGCTCAGTTCGGTACCTCTCTGCAGTACATCGACTATGGTCAGAAAACCGTCGAAGAGACCGCCGCTGACTTCCAGCGTCAGGCTGAACGTATCCTGAAACGCGCAATGCGCTAATTCCCTTACGTTATCAATACCCTACCGCTTCTGCGGTGGGGTATTTTTTTATCTGAAGGAACATACAATGAAAGGAAAAATCATTCCCCTGCGTTTTCGTACCCGTCAGGACAGTGAAACCGGACATGAGGTGATCCGCCTTACGCCCCCGCACATTATTTGTCACCGTAACTACTTCTATCAAAAATGTTTTACCCGTGACGGCAGCAAGCTCATTTTTGGCGGCGCCTTCGAAGGTCACTGGAACTACTACCTGCTGGATATTGCAGAGCAGCAGGCGACTCAACTCACCGACGGCGCCGGGGACAATACCTTTGGCGGCTTCCTCTCTGAGGACGATCGCGCCCTGTGGTATGTGAAAAACAGCAGCCAGCTACGGCGCGTCGATCTCGACACCCTGGAAGAGTATGTGGTGTATGAGGTTGATAACGACTGGGTGGCTTACGGTACCTGGGTGGCGAACAGTGACTGCACGAAACTGGTCGGCATCGAAATCAAAAAAAGCGACTGGCAGCCGCTCACCGACTGGAGCAAATTCCGTGCGTTTTACTTCACCAGTCCGGAATGTCGCCTGATCAACATCGATCTGCAAACCGGCGAACGGCGCGTGATTTTGCAGGAGAAACGCTGGCTCGGGCACCCGATCTACCGTCCGTTTGACGACAATACCGTTGCGTTTTGTCACGAAGGGCCGCGCGACGCGATCGATGCCCGCATGTGGCTGATTAATGAAGATGGCAGCAATCTGCGCAAGGTGCGCCAGCATGCCGCCGGAGAGAGCTTTACCCATGAGTTCTGGGTGCCGGACGGATCGGCGCTCTGTTATGTGGCGCACAAAGAGAACGATCCGCAGCGCTATCTCTTTAGCGCCGACCCAGTGACCCTGGAAAATCACCAGCTGATGGCGATCCCGCCCTGCTCTCATCTGATGAGTAACCATGACGGCTCGCTGATTGTCGGCGACGGTGCGCCGCACAATACCGGCGACATCAGCCTGAACGATCCCTTTATCTGGGTGTTCGATATTAATAAAGGCACGCAAACCGCCGTTTGCCAGCACAACACCAGCTGGAAAGTGCTGGACGGCGACCGTCAGGTGACCCACCCGCATCCGTCGTTTTCACCGGATAACAAATGGGTGCTCTATACCTCCGATGAAGAAGGGATGCCCGCGCTGTACTTATGTGCGGTCTGATGCCTTCCCCCCTTTCCCACAGGGAGAGGGAGAAAACCGCAGGCCCGGCAAGCGAAGCGCCGCCGGGCATTAACCTTACACACCGATATTACGTAACTTCTCCCCTGCCATCAGCTTGCGCTCGATATGCTCCAGGGTTATGCCTTTGGTTTCCGGGATCAGCCAGAAGGTAATCCCAATAAATGCCACGTTCAGTACCGTATAAAGCCAGAAGGTTCCCGCCGCGCCGATAGCATCCAGCAGGGTCAGGAAGGTGGCGCCAATGATCATGTTCGACACCCAGTTAGTGGTCGTGGAACAGGTGATGCCAAAGTCGCGGCATTTTAACGGCTGAATTTCAGAACACAGGATCCACACCACAGGCGCGGCACTCATCGCGTAGCCCGCAATGCACATCATCGTCATACCGACGGACAGCCAGGATAAGCTGCTGGACGCGGTACCGTTATCAAACTGCATCAGGCAATAGCCCAGGATCAGCGTCCCCAGCGCCATCACGCTAAAACCAATTTTAAGGGCAGGCTTACGGCCCGCCTTATCGACGGTAAATACCGCAATAAAGGTGGCAAACATGAAGGTCAGCCCCACCACCAGCGTGGCGATCATCTGCTGTTCGGTAGTGGTGAATCCGGCCATTTTGAAAATACGTGGTGCGTAATACATGATGATATTCATGCCGGTAAACTGCTGCATCGCCTGCAGCAGCATGCCGAGAAATACCGCACGGCGCACGTTGCGGTTTACTTTGAACAGCGACCAGCCCCCCTGTTTAAGCTTGAGGCTTTCGCGGATCTCGTTCAGCTCTTCACGCGCTTTCTCGGAGGTATCGCGCAGCATCCGCAGCACTTCTTCCGCCTCGACGTGTCGCCCTTTTTGCGCCAGCCAGCGTGGACTGTTGGGCAAAAATATCACCAGCACAATCAGCAATATCGCCGGTAATGCCAGCACACCCAGCATTGCGCGCCAGTTGCCGCTGTAGCTGAAATACGTATCAGAAAGGAAGGCCAGCACAATACCGAGCGTTACCATCAGCTGGTACATGCTGATCATTTTGCCACGCACGTCTTCACTCGCCATCTCTGAAAGATACAGGGGGGCGGTATAGGAGGCGATCCCCACGGCCACGCCCAGCAGCACGCGAGAAAGCAATAATGCCTCAACGCCTGTGGCAAATGCGGAGCCCAGTGAGCCTGCCACAAACAGAATGGCGCCCACCATCAGGCTGTATTTTCGGCCCAGGCGGAACGAGAGCCAGCCGTTGAACAAGGCTCCCACGGCTGCGCCCAGCATCATACTGCTCACCACCCACTCCTGCAGGCGATTGCTGAGCGTAAAGTGATCGGTGATAAAGGGTAACGCACCGGCAATGACGCCGATATCCAACCCAAACAGTAAGCCGGCCACCGCCGCGGAAACAGAAACAAACAGGTTCATCCTTCGGGAATCGCGAAGGGCGCGGGGCATATAGGTAGAGTCATTTATAGATGTCATATTTTCCTGCCTGAACAGCGTAAGACGTTAATCGAAATTACGAGAAACCCTGAAAAAGTGTCAGGTCGTATAACGTGAAAATATGGATTTATCAGCTGGCAGGTTTGAATCTGTGATGGACATTACACTTTAAAATAAGGGTTAATATTTCCCACTTTTTGTTAATCATTTGATATTTAGTAAATAAATATGTGATGCATGTCATCCTGGTAAAATGATTATGGATTTTCCTCTTTTTCCAATATGGACAATGACTTATTCAGGTCAAAAAAAACCTCCGCCCTGGGGCAGAGGTCTTTCGACAGGGGCGAGAATTAACGCGCCAGCCAGCCGCCATCAACCGCGACGGTGTAGCCGTTGATGTAGTCAGAAGCGCTGGAGGCCAGGAACACAACCGGACCCATCAGATCGCTTGGCAGACCCCAACGACCCGCAGGGATACGCTCGAGGATTGCCGCGCTGCGCTCTTCGTCTGCACGCAGCTGCTGGGTGTTGTTGGTCGCCATGTAGCCTGGCGCGATGGCATTCACGTTGATGTTGTGCTGCGCCCATTCGTTCGCCAGCAGGCGGGTTACGCCCATTACGCCGCTTTTAGAGGCGGTGTAGGAAGGAACACGGATGCCACCCTGGAAGGAGAGCATGGAGGCGATGTTGATGATTTTGCCGCCGTTGCCCTGTGCGATGAAGTGCTTCGCCGCCGCCTGAGACATAAAGAATACGCTCTTAATGTTCAGGTTCATGACGTCGTCCCAGTCCTGCTCGCTGAAATTGATCGCGTCTTCACGACGGATCAGACCGGCGTTGTTCACCAGAATGTCGATTTTACCGAATTCAGCAACCGCACGATCCAGCAGCTCAGGAATCGCGTCAATTTTACGCAGGTCAGCGGTCAGGCTC
Organism: Leclercia adecarboxylata; assembly: GCF_035787115.1. GTDB lineage: Bacteria > Pseudomonadota > Gammaproteobacteria > Enterobacterales > Enterobacteriaceae > Enterobacter > Enterobacter adecarboxylatus_E. The sequence continues at coordinate 311,868 of NZ_JALKTL010000004.1, forward strand.
AGGAAACGACGGCCCAGCGCGGTAACACGCTCGATGGTCTCTTTTGGCTCAACGATGTTGATACCGACGATGTCGCAGCCCGCTTCCGCCAGACCTACAGCCATACCCTGGCCCAGGCCGGTGTCGCAACCGGTCACAACAGCCACTTTACCTTGCAGAGAAAATGCATCCAGAATCATTTTTAATCCTTATCTTTCAGCGCCTGAACGAACAGGCAAGTTTATGCTTAACTGTCCGCGACTAGCGCAGATCCTTAACGGCAACGTGGTCCATATCATCGAAGACCTGGTTTTCACCCACCATGCCCCAGATGAAGGTATAGGCACGTGTGCCTACGCCGGAGTGAATAGACCAGCTTGGAGAGATGACCGCCTGCTCGTTATGCATAACGATATGGCGCGTCTCCTGCGGCTGACCCATCATATGGAATACACAGGCGTCTTCTTCCATATTGAAGTAGAAGTACACTTCCATGCGGCGCTCGTGGGTATGGCACGGCATGGTGTTCCACAGGTTGCCCGGCTCAAGCTCGGTCAGACCCATGCTGAGCTGGCAGGTTTCCAGCACATCAGGAACGAAGTATTTGTTGATGGTGCGGCGGTTGCTGGTGAGGTTGTCACCCAGCGTGACCGGCGCAACCTCTGAAGGGGTCACTTTTTTGGTTGGATAGGTAGTGTGTGCCGGGGCGCAGTTATAGTAGAACTTCGCCGGTTTGCCGCTATCAACGCTGGCAAACACCACTTCCTGTGCGCCTTTACCCACGTACAGGGCATCGCGATGGCCGATTTCATAGCACTGACCGTCAACGGTGATGGTGCCCGGGCCGCCGATATTAATCACACCCAGCTCGCGGCGCTCCAGGAAGAAGCTGACGCCCAGCTGTTTGCCCACTTCGCCCCCGACAGAAACCGTTTTGGCAACCGGCATGATCCCGCCGACGATGATGCGGTCAATGTGGCTGTACACCATGGTGTATTCATCAGCGACAAACACTTTCTCGACTAAAAATTCATCACGCAGACCCTGGGTATCCAGCGTTTTTGCATGCGCGCTGTGGATGCTTTGTCTGACTTCCACATTAACCTCCAGAATTTATCGGCCGCATTGGCCTGGATAATTAACAAAACGGTGTTCCGTTTTCATGATGGGCACATATTATCTGCTGTGAAATGGGTTTTCAATTACATTTAAAACGATGTTTCACTTTTTCTGTAAGTTAATCTCAGAATTGCTGTTCCGATCACGATTGTCAGGGAGTTGACAGCGCTTTCTTGAATCTTATTTTTAAATTAACTAAGTTAATTTTTATGATAAACAACACGTTATGAAATTTTAAAAATTTGACGACATCATGAGAAAAAACTGAATAGATTTAAAGATATTGATAAGTTTGCCTGCTTTTCCTTCAGAAGTGCGCCACCAGTCACACATAGTGAAACGATGTTTTGATATTTTAACACCCAGTTTTTAAACTCATATTTTACCGATCGGACCGCAGGCGCGATCCTGCCGTCGAATTCAAGGAGTGCATCATGGCAAAAGGTATGCGGGTCAAACTGAACTATGAGGTCAGCCGCGATCCGGATACAGGCGTGGAAGTGACCCGCCTGACCCCCCCTGAAGTTACCTGTCATCGTAACTACTTCTACCAAAAGTGCTTTTTTAACGATGGTAGCCACCTGCTGTTCGCCGGTGAATTCGATGGCCACTGGAACTACTATCTGCTGGATCTGAAAAACGCCGAAGCGGTGCAGTTAACCGAAGGCGAAGGCGATAACACTTTTGGCGGCTTCCTGTCGCCGGATGACAAATCCCTCTATTACGTTAAGAATGATCGCACTCTGCGGGAAGTCAATCTGACCACCCTTGAGGAGCGCGAAGTGTATCGCGTCAGCGACGACTGGGTCGGCTATGGTACCTGGGTCGCCAACAGCGACTGCACCAAACTGGTGGGTATTGAAATCGCGAAAAGCGACTGGACCCCGCTGAACGACTGGAAAATCTTCCACGACTTCTTCCATAAAGGCCCACACTGTCGCCTGCTGCGTGTCGATCTGCAGACCGGTGCAAGCAGCGTGATCCACGAAGAGAAGAACTGGCTTGGCCACCCGATTTACCGTCCGTTCGATGACAATACTGTCGCGTTCTGCCACGAAGGTCCGCACGATCTGGTGGATGCCCGTATGTGGATGGTCAACGAAGACGGCAGCAACGTGCGTAAGGTGAAAGAGCACGCCGAAGGCGAGAGCTGCACCCATGAGTTCTGGGTACCAGACGGCTCGGCGCTGGTGTATGTCTCTTACCTGAAAGGCGAGCAAGGGCGCACCGTATATAGCTTCAACCCGGATACCGGCGAGAACAGCGCGATTATGAAGATGCCAGCCTGTTCGCACCTGATGAGTAACTTTGACGGCACGCTGCTGGTGGGCGACGGTTCCGGTACGCCGGTGGATGTAAAAGATACCAGCGGCTACACCATCGATAACGACCCGTATCTCTACGCTTTCGACGTGGCGAAAAAGGCTTACTTCCGCATCGCGCGTCACGATACATCCTGGGCAACCGTGGCGAACAGCCGCCAGGTCACTCACCCGCATCCATCCTTTACTCCGGATGATAAAGCGGTTCTGTTTAGTTCTGATAAAGACGGCAAACCGGCCCTCTATATTGCGAAACTTCCTGAGCAACCTGAACTGTTGCGAGAATAAATGTTTGTGTTTGTGTTCCTGTAACTGGCCTTGCCCTCCTTTATGGAGGGCTTTTTTTATCCGCTAATAAGCTAAACGTAAATAAAATACAGGCATAAAAAAACCGGCTCATCAGAGCCGGTTTATCCCGGAGGTACTGCTTGTTATCAGAACGAATAAGCTACGCCGACACGCAGACGGGTCTGACGCTCATCGGTCTCTTTCACCCCGACGTTACCCACTTCGCCATACGGCGCCCAGTTTTTATCGATTTTGTACGCCAGCTTGACGTTATATTCCTGGGAGTAATCTTTGTTGTTATTACGAATAGTACCTTCAGAACTTTTCGCGTATACGTAGTTCAGCTCGGTACGCCAGTCGCCCATTACCCAACCCACCCACGCATCACCACGGTTTACTTTATCGTCGTCTTTATTCGCGTTTGACGGATAGCGGGTGTAGTCATAGCGATAACGGGCGGCTACATAGAAGCCATTATCAAAGCTATATTGTGCGTGCAAATACGGTTTATAAATGGTGAAACTGTCTTTACTTTCAAGCGTAAACCCTGGTGTTAACGCAATGTTCTGGTTCGCTTTCCAGCGCCAGCTGATCTGATCTTCATGACCATTACCTACTACATCCGCAAATGGCTGGTCAGCTTTATCGCCGCCTGATTTCCATTTTGCTTCAACAGAAAAACCAAAACCATTTTCAAAACGGTGCGAAACCGCGACACGGTCGGCGTTCGAGCCGCTATCAATATATTCGTGACGCAGATCTACGGTGACAGCCTGAGCTGCGAAAGAAGCGCCAATAAGTGAAGCAAGGACCAGAGATTTCTTAAACATGGATGAACCCTCATTTAAAATGATGTTTCGTTTTTATGGAATTGCATTTTATTTTTTTAAATACGTAATTTTAGTGATCATGATCGTAATTATTTGTTTCATTTTTTTTGGCAAAGCCAGCCGTGAGCAATATCAACAAAAGGGGGCTTTTAAGCGGAATTTAACGGATCGCGATCACACTAAATCGTTATTAATAATTCAGTGAACACGTTATTTATTTTGTGGATGATTGAGAATTTACTTACAGAGGCTAAAAATATGACGGGGCTCACAAACGAATAAGCCTCCGGGGTCGGAGGCTTATTTTGGTTGATATATATCAACGCGAATTATCTTTCTATAGCTAATGCCACGCCCTGCCCGCCGCCGATGCACAGCGTGGCCAGCCCTTTGCGCACATCACGTTTCACCATTTCATGCACCAGCGAGACCAGAATTCGGCAACCCGAGGCGCCAATAGGGTGCCCCAGCGCGATGGCCCCCCCGTTGACATTAACCCGGCGTTCATCCCATTCCAGCATTTTGCCCACCGACAGCGCCTGAGCCGCAAAGGCTTCGTTCACTTCGATCAAATCCACATCCGCCAGCTGCCAGCCCGCCCGTTCAAGGCAGCGGCGCGTGGCGTGCACCGGGGCGATCCCCATTAAGGCAGGATCCACGCCGACGCTGGCAAAGGCTTTGATGCGCGCCAGCACCGGCAGGTTCAGCGCTTCGGCTTTACTCTCGCTCATCATCATTACCGCGGCAGCCCCGTCGTTAATAGAGGAAGCATTCCCGGCAGTGACCGAACCGGTGAGTTCAAAAGCAGGATTGAGCAGGGCCAGCCCTTCTGCGCTGGCGTCGGTACGCGGCTGCTCGTCGGTATCCACCAGATGGTTCTCTCCGCCCTGCTTTTGGGTGAAGACCGGCACAATTTCATCCCGGAAGCGGCCAGCGTCAATGGCCGCGCGGGCTTTATGCTGCGAGCTGAGCGCGTAGGCGTCCTGCAGTTCACGGGTGATGCCATATTCACGCGCCAGGTTTTCTGCCGTGACGCCCATATGGTAATCGTTGAAGGCATCCCACAACCCGTCGTGCACCAGGCTGTCGATAAGCTGGCTGTTGCCCAGCTGCGCCCCGGTGCGGCTGTCGGTGAGCACGTGCGGCGCGCGGCTCATATTCTCCTGGCCACCGGCAATCACCACGTCGGCTTCACCGCACTGGATCGCCTGGGTCGCCAGATGCAGCGCCTTGAGCCCGGAGCCACACACGTCGTTGATAGTAATGGCCGAGACGGTGTTAGGTAACCCCCCCTTCAGCGCGGCCTGGCGGGCAGGGTTTTGTCCGGCGCCTGCGGTCAGCACCTGGCCGAGGATCACTTCGTCGATCTCGTGAGCCTCAATGCCGCTGCGCTCCACCAGCGCGCGAACCACCACGCTGCCTAACTCAACCGCCGAGTGGCGTGAGAGCGCACCCTGGAAACAGCCGATTGCTGTGCGCAACGCACCCACTATCACGACGTCTTTCATCTCTACCTCTGCGCAAAATGACACCGCTCATAGTAGAGGATTGTTATCAACTAATGATGTAATTGTTTAAAAAAAGTGAGTTTTATCACAAAGGATTAGAAAGCCTGCGCACAACGCAGCGCATACATTCACGTAACTGATAATTTTCACGGTAATTATTAGAGAACTCGTTTGCATTATGACGGCGTGAGGATAAGTTAGAAATGCAAACACGCGTAACACTGGAGTAACAAATGTCCGACTGTATCATTCCAGAAATAAAAGAATCAGAAGACGAAATTATCGCTATCCGCCGTCATTTACATGCTAATCCTGAACTGAGCCTGGAAGAGTTTAATACCAGTAATCTGGTCGCCCGCCAGCTGGAGGGTTGGGGCTATAAGGTGACGCGGGAGATTGGCAAAACCGGCGTGGTCGGCTCGATCACCAAAGGTCAGGGGACGAAATCCATCGGCCTGCGCGCCGATATGGATGCCCTGCCTATCCTCGAAGCCACCGGTTTACCCTGGGCCAGCACCGTGCCGGGCAAAATGCACGCCTGCGGTCATGACGGGCACACGGCAATTTTACTGGCTGCCGCGAAATATATCGCCTCGGACGCCTGCCGCTTCAACGGCACCGTGCATCTTATCTTCCAGCCAGCCGAAGAGGCCATTGGCGGCGCGGATCTGATGATCAAGGACGGCCTGTTCGAGCGTTTCCCCTGCGACCGTATTTTTGCCCTGCACAATATGCCTTACCTGCCGACCGGTAAATTTGGCTTCTATGAGGGCAATTTTATGGCCTCTGCCGATACCGTGAAAATCACCCTGCGCGGGTATGGCGGCCATGGCGCACATCCGGAACGTACCGTGGATCCGATTGTGACCGGGGCGGCCCTGATCATGTCCCTGCAGAGCATCGTGGCGCGGAACGTGCCGCCGGGTGAAACCGCGGTCGTCACCGTCGGCACCTTCCAGGCGGGCATTGCCTCCAACGTGATCCCGGACAGCGCGGTGATGGAGCTGACGGTGCGTTCAATGAAGCCGGAGATCCGCGACCTGCTGATCCGCCGTATTCAGGAGATCACCGATTTCACCGCCCGCAGCTATGGCGCTACCAGCGAGGTGGAGATCTATGACTCCTACCCGGTGCTGGTGAACGATGCGCAACAGACCGCCTTTGCCCGTCAGCTGGCCGTGGAATTCTTTGGCGAGGACACGGTACTCGACAGCGTCTCCCCGTCCAACGGCAGCGAGGATTTTGCCTTTATGCTCCAGCAACGTCCGGGAAGCTATTTCCTGCTCGGTAACGGTGAGAAAGGGGAAAAAGGGGGCTGCATGGTGCACAACCCCGGCTACGACTTCAATGACGAGATCATTACCACCGGAGCCTCCTTCTTTGCCCGTCTGGTTGAAAACTATTGCCGTTAAAACAGGGACAGATAATGAAAAAATACCTTTTACCGCTGGTGGCACTGCTGGCTGCGTCATCCGCTTTCGCGGCTGAAACTAAAGAGCTGCGTTTTGGCGTGGATCCGACGTTTGCTCCGTTTGAATCCAAAAACCCGCAAGGGGAAGTGGTCGGTTTTGATATCGATCTGGGCAATGCCATCTGTCAGCAGCTACAGGCGAAATGCGTCTGGGTTGAAAGCAACTTCGACGGCATTATCCCCTCTCTGAAAGCGCGTAAATTCGATGCCATCCTGTCGGGAATGTACATCACCGACAAACGCAAAGAGCAGATTGCCTTCAGCGATAAAATTTACAGCGGCCCGGCGTTCCTGGTGGCGCGTAAAAACACGCTTCCCGGCAACAGCGTGGATAAGCTGAAGGGGAAAACCATCGGCGTGGAGCAGGGCTCTGCCCAGGAGACCTACGCCAATGAGAAATGGCGCGGCGAAGGCGTGAACGTGGTGGCCTACCAGGGTGCGGACCAGGTGATTCGCGACCTGGAGTCCGGGCGTATCGACGGGGCGGTGCTCTCCGGAGTGATGGCGGAGTACAGCTTCCTCAGCCAGCCCCAGGGCAACGGGTTCGCCTTTGTCGGCGGGGCGCTACAGGACGATGCCCTGTTCGGCGCCGGGGCCGCGATCGGCCTGCGTAAAGAGGATGAGCAGCTGCGTCAGGATCTGAACGGCGCCATCGCGGCGATCCTTGCCGACGGTACCTACAAAAAGCTCGCCGCAAAATACTTCAGCTTCGATATTTACACCGGCAAGTAACGCCCTTCCGCCCTTCAGCGACTGTCGGGCGGAGTTTTCCAGTATTTGGTTAAGGCGGGCGAGCGGCCAGTTAACGGGTCCTGCTCGGGAAACGGCAGCGCTACGATGCGCGCCAGAACCGCCGGCGTCGCCGCTTGCTTGCACAGATCGAAATCCGTCTCCGGCGGATAGGCTCCCACCACCAGAAAATCGTCGGTTGCTGACAGGCGGCAATGCCCGGTGCCTGCAGGCAGCAGCAGCGCGTCCCCTGCTTCTACCGCAATCTCTTCTCCTCCCGGACCGCCAATCATCAGGCGCGCAGCGCCCCGGGCGATGCCTAAGGCTTCGTGCGCATTAGAGTGGTAATGGTGATAATCGAAAATCCCGTCGCGCCACTGGGGCGGCCAGCCGTTGTCGGCAAAGCGTTGTTCAAACTGGCTGGCAATATCGCCATCCGTTATCACCCCTTTATAAATCAGCACCGGCAAATGGGGATTATTAGGCACCCAGTCCCTGGCGGAGAGCATCAGCGCCTGGGGTGACATCGTATTTTTAGCGGCCATGAGTCTTCTCAGTCGATCAATACACTCCGTTAATTATAGAGCGTCTTGATTTCGGCACCGTTCAACGCTGACGAGGATAGTCATCACAACGGATCCGCTTTGTGCTGCAGGTAGTGGCGCAGCCAGTTGCCCGCCGTGCCCGGCGGGGAGCGCTTATTCCACACCAGATCGATCGCCACCGAGCGCGGCCAGCCCGGCACGTTGAGCGGCATCAGCGCGTTGGACGGCGCAAACTCTTCCACCAGCGCACAGGGCAGCGCGCACCAGCCAAAGCCCTGGACCGCCATGCTGAGGAGCATCAGGTAGTTGGGCGCCGACCACACCGGCCCCTGCGCCAGCACGGGTTCACGTTCCAGATAGGTGTTTAGCCTCAGCTCCCGCCAACCGTGCAGTTCATCGGGCTCCGTTCGCGTCTGCGCGGCCAGGGGATGACTGGCTGAGGTATAAATCGCCATATGGGTCTGCATCGGCAGGCGAATGGCAGCAATGTCGGTGGGATAGCTTTCCCGCGCCTCGATAAGGCCAATCTGCGCTCGCGCTTTTTGCAGCAGGTCGATCACGTCCTCCTCCTCGCCTACCAGACACTCAAATTCGGTATGGGGAAAGCGCTCATCAAAACGGAACAGCATATCCTCCAGCACGTCGGGATGCAGGGTATCGGAGAGGACAAAGGTCAGCCGCGCTTCGGTCTCTTCGCTAAGGGAGACCGCCAGTTCGTCAAGACGCGCGCTGGCCGCCAGAATCGACTGAACATAGCCCAGCACCTGCTTGCCCTGGGCGGTAAGCACCGGCTGGCGGGCGCTGCGATCGAACAGGGCAAAGCCCAGGTCATCTTCCAGATGGGCAATGGCGGTGCTGATGGTGGACTGGCTTTTACGCAGTCGCCGGGCCGCGGCGGAGAAAGAGCCCGCCGCCACCGTCTCGACAAATGCTGTTAAGGCTTCGGGTGAGTAGCGCATGATGTATCTACTTTATCGATGGTATCTAACTTTTATATATCAGTTTTAACGATAAAATAGCCGGAATATTTGCCCGTCCTGGCATATTAATGAGGTAAGACGTAATGCAGCACACCGATGTTCAACGCAGAAAACTGCCGGAAAGAATTTTCCACGCCGTCTGTTTTGAGGGGATTGCCACGGCGATCCTTGCCCCCACCACCGCGTGGCTGATGCAGCGCCCGGTACTGGAGATGGGCGGCTTAACCATCATCCTCGCCACCACGGCGATGATCTGGAACATCATCTTTAACGCTGTGTTTGACAGGCTATGGCCGCGGCATAAGGTGCCCCGCACCGCTAAAGTTCGCGTCCTGCACGCGCTTGGCTTTGAGGTCGGCTTTATTTTTATCGGCGTCGGCATCGTGTCGCTGGTGCTGGGCGTAAGCCTGCTTCAGGCCTTCACCTTAGAGATTGGCTTCTTTATTTTCTTCCTGCCGTACACCATGGTCTATAACTGGGCGTACGATACTTTGCGCGATCGCATTATGAAGCGACGCCAGCAGCGAAAGGCCTTAACCAGCTGATTTTGCTAAACTGCGCCGCAGCACTCACCCTCTGGCTGAACGAGCCCCACTCAGCCAGAGGGCCATCCTCAAGGGTTCTGATTTCCTCTTATATGATATTCAACATCCCTTAATACGATCATGCCTCCATACTGTCCCACTGCTTCAAAAGTTCCAGCGGTATAGCCTCGACCACCTCTGAAAAACGCTTGCCCACCATGCGTTCGGCCTGGCGCAGCAACGGTATAGCCGGACTACTGGGTTCATGGGTCTCAAACCAGTTACGGATATTTTCGATCCGCTCAAGCGCATCGAAGCGATTGGCGATGCCGATCGGCTGCATTTCCGGAGGCAGGTCTTGCTGTCGGGAAGGCATTATCGAATCTACCTCCTGAGTCGCAGCTTGCGGTGCAGGCTCAGGCCGGCACATCAACAAACAGTACATTGAAGGCAAAGCCCGGATCCGTTCAGGTGCGGATATTGTCTGGCTAAATAATTTGATCAAACTTGCCGGAAATGCTTTCCGGCCTTTTCCTGACAGCATCAACTGCGACCCATCCCCATAATCATGGTAAAATAGTCTCCTTTTTTGTGGTTTTATAGTTAATACGTTTATCTCATGTCGAAAATCTGGTCTAAAGAAGAGACCCTCTGGAGCTTTGCCCTCTACGGCACTGCCGTGGGCGCAGGAACCCTGTTTCTGCCCATCCAGTTAGGGTCTGCGGGCGCTGTCGTCCTGCTTATCACCGCCCTTGTGGCGTATCCACTCACCTACTGGCCTCACAAAGCGTTATGCCAGTTCATTCTCTCTGCAAAAACCAAAGGTAGCGAAGGGATCACCGGCGCGGTGACGCACTACTACGGGAAAACCATCGGCAATCTGATCACCACGCTCTACTTTGTCGCCTTTTTCGTGGTGGTGCAGATCTATGCCGTGGCGATCACCAACTCGCTGACCGAACAGCTGGCGAAACGCATGACGGTGGATACCACGGTACGCGTACTGGTGAGCCTGGGCGTGGTGCTGGCATTGAACCTGATCTTTCTGATGGGGCGGCATGTCACCATCCGGGTGATGGGTTTTCTGGTCTTTCCGCTGATTGCGTACTTCCTGCTGGTGTCGCTGTACCTCACCCACAGCTGGCAGCCTTCACTGCTCACCAGCCAGATGTCCTTCGATCAACATACCCTGCATCAGGTGTGGATCTCCATTCCGGTAATGGTGTTCGCCTTCAGCCATACCCCCATTATTTCAACCTTTGCTGTCGATAGGCAGGAAAAATATGGCGACGCCGCAATGGGCAAATGTACCCGCATCATGAAGGTGGCCTACCTGATTATCTGCCTGAGCGTGCTGTTCTTCGTCTTTAGCTGTCTGCTGTCGATCCCGCCTTCTTACATCGTCGCGGCGAAAGAGGAAGGGGTCACTATTCTTTCCGCACTCTCCATGATGCCCTCCTCCCCTGCCTGGCTTGGGATTTCCGGGATTGTGGTCGCTATTATCGCCATGTCGAAGTCGTTTCTTGGCACCTATTTTGGCGTGATTGAGGGGGCTACAGCGATGGTGAAATCAGGGTTAAACCAGGTTGGCGTAAAGAAAAGCCGGGCCTTTAACCGGGCCGTGTCGGTGCTGGGGGTCTCCCTGATCACCTTTGCGGTGTGCTGCATTAATCCTAATGCTATCTCGATGATCTACGCCATTAGCGGGCCGCTTATCGCCATGATCCTGTTTATCATGCCGACCCTGTCGACCTTCCTAATCCCGGCGCTGAAGCCTTACCGCTCCGTGGGCAACGTGCTGACGCTGATTGTCGGAATGCTGTGCGTGTCGGTGATGTTTATTGCCTGACTAAAAGGCAGCACGCTGGTTTGCAACAGCGTGCTGTGCAGCGTCAGGCGCGGATATCGTCATACTCGCGAGTGTTGTCAAATTCGTGTTTCGCGAAGGGGCACAGAGGAATGATTTTGCGGTTTTCTGCACGCATCTTTTCCACCACCTTCGCCACCAGCTGTTTGCCCACGCCCTGACCTTTCAGGCTGGGATCAACATCGGTATGCTCGATAATGCTGAGGTGCTCACCGGTAGGAACAAAGACAATCTCTGCGACCTGATTACCGTCGGCATCGTTCACATAAAACTTGTTATGGCCTTCCTGAATTTCCATAGTTTCTCGCTTATTTGTGGCGGTATTTAAGTGCGCCGCTTGGGCAGGTATCAATGACACGTACAACCGTATCGACATCCACCCGATCGGGGATAATCCAGGGTTTACGTTTCAGGTTGAAGAGTTCAGCGCTGCCGCGCACACAGTTTCCCGCATGCTGGCAGATGCCGGTATTGAAGTAGACGTCGATTTTTTCACCGGTATAGGCCCGGTAGCCGGCGTCCAGGAGTTCGTTATCCATGACATTGCCTCAGTATTATTATGGTTGGGATCAAGCATAGCGCGACATCTCCATTCAACCTGCTCGTTTAAAAATAAACAACATTAATCTGCAATCTGACTATCCAGACTGGATAATTAACGCTGTTTTTTAGTAATGCAGGTCAGATAATGAGAAAGATATCACCACTCATACTGGTGTTAAGTATGGTTTCAATCACCGGCTGTAGCACCCCAAAACCGGACAAAGTAGAACAGATTAACCGATTACATATTCCTTTAGTTCTCCCTGGCGCCAAAACGCCACCGGCTCAGACATCCCATATCGCCTCGCTGTACAATACCAATAAACAGGATATTGCGACGCTTACCGATACGCTAAAAAAGCAATATTTACAGGATGTAAACCCAAAAGAGATATTCGAAATGGATAGCGATGTGCAGCCAGTCTACGCGTCTCTTTCGAGACTGGAAGCATTAGACATGATGAATCAGCAATACCTTAAAGATAAGAATGAGATGGGGCTGCAGCAAATACATATTGCGCTCCAACCTGTTATCACCGGCTAATTGTTGACACAAAAAAACCCGGCAGGTTAATGCCGGGCTTTACACATTAGAGGGTTTTATTTACTGGTGATCTCTACCACCACCCGGCGATCCGGAGACAAGCACCCAATCAGCTCATTGCCGCTCTGACCATTACATTTTGCTCCCGTAACGGACTCACTCGCGCCGCGGCCTTCTGTGGAGATGTTTTGCGCCGGAATGCCCAGAGAGACCAGTTCATCGGCAACGGCTTGCGCACGGCGTACGGAGAGCTGCTGATTGTAGTCAGGCGCACCGATGCGATCGCTATAGCCAATAACCACTGTTGATTTGTCGTTAGCAGGCTGCAGACCCGGGCTGTTATACAGCTGGCGAATCGCCGCGTGGCCTTCGCTGGTAAGAGTTGCAGAGTCATAACCGAACATTACATCGGATTTAAGGTTAAAACGCTGCGGTTCCGGGGCCGGTTCAACGGCAGCCGCCGGGGTAGCGGCAACAGGCGCGTCATCATGCTGGCCAAAACGGTAGCTCAGCCCGGCCGTAACCGAACTCACGTCACTGCTTACCCCTATCTGATTGGCGTTACCAACGTTACTAACCCACTGATACTCAAGGCGGCCTGCCCAGTTTTTGTTAAAGGCATACTCGGTGCCGACAGCAGCCAGCGGACGAACACCGGTTTCAAAGCGATGGTGGCCGCTTACATCGGATTCGGCCCGGTATCCCATTGCCCCGGCCCGGCCATACAGGTCCCATTTCGGCGTTACGGCATAGCTGCCTTTCAGGGACATCTGAATCCCCTGGCTCTTCATTCTGGCGCCTGAGCCACCATGATGGCCGTTTAGCTGCATATTACCTAAATAGTCGTAGCCACCTTCGACAGCAAGCCAGGAGTTGATCTGGTAACCGGTATAAATGCCGCCACCGACATTATCCTGGTCTAAATCAAAATGGTTTGAGCCACTGTTATTATCCAGCGCTTTGCTACCGGTGTTGGTATCGAAATAGTGCGACCAACCAAATTTCCCACCGCTGTACCAGGTGCCGGCATCACCCGCGGCAAAAGCTGCGCTAGCTGTGAAAGCATTTGCGATAATTAACGCGACAACAGTCTTTTTCATAACAATCCCGTTCACACTTACTGGAGGTAAATTGCTTTATTAATTTCAGTAGGCAAACGATATAGAAAAACCCCTGCAAGGTTAATTATCATTCTGTTTAAATTTAAATTTTCAGTCAAAACGACTCTGGCAGTTGCTTTAATTCCAGAAGATAACCACCACGTTTAAAGTTGATATATCCCCCACGTTTCAGGGCGGAAATGACATTTAACACACTGCTGCGGGAAAGCAGCGTTCTGTCCTGAATATAATCCAGAATGGATATACGCATGCGGGTCTCTTCCGGCAGCGTGATCATCTCCAGCAGGTGGTTACGTATCACCGAATAGGTGCGTTGTTGCACGACTAACGCATCTCGATAAAACAGATAAGCGGTATGATACGAGAGCACCGCTGCCGCATCCTGCCATAACCCTTGTTGCCCGATAATTTCAGCCGCCTGCCCTGCATCAATCCGTAACAGTGTCGATTCAGATTCGGTGCGCAGAATATGACCCTTCGTCGGCTGGATCATCTCAGCAATGCCAAACAGATGCGCATCATAAACCGTCACAATCAGCAGCCCATCAGAGGCGCGCAGGATTGATAACTCCCCCTCCACAAAAAAGTAGAGCTGGGGACGGCCTTTGTATGTCCAGGTCATTCTCTTACGGGGGATGACCTGGATTTTTTCCGCGATCGGCTCAAGCGCCGCAAACAAACGCTGCATGGCCTCTTCGGGACGAACGGGTGAAATAATATGCATAGTGTGACCTGATAACGATGAATAGCAGCCAGAATAAAACCTGTAACTTGCGCGGTGGGGGCCTGCGCTTCCCGATATTCAGTGTTCAGATATAGCAATGAATAAACGGCGGGTAAAATTTAAGTTGTTTATTTTTAAATTTGTACGTTACAGCGTGCTGCTGCTGGGGAGAGAAAAGCTGGAGCGGGCGAAGGGAATCGAACCCTCGTATAGAGCTTGGGAAGCTCTCGTTCTACCATTGAACTACGCCCGCTTTGAGGTGCGTAAAGCATTATAGACCTTACGCCCCTTCTGACAAGAGACCCGCTTGCTAAGTGGCGATTAAATAGACACTTAGCACTTCGGTTTGCCACCCGGTGCCGGTAAATAGCGTACCGGATCGATAGCCGTCGCCCGGTAACGGATCTGGAAATGCAGCGCCACGGTATTGGATCCGGTGCTGCCCATGGTGGCGATCTTCTGTCCCGCCTTCACGTTTTGACCGTTATTGACCAGCGTCGTATCGTTATGGGCATAGGCAGTGATGTAGTCCTCGCCATGCTTAATCATGATCAGGTTGCCATAACCCCGCAGCTGATTGCCAACGTAGACCACCTTGCCCGCGTCGGAGGCGTACACCGGCGCACCGCGGCTGCCCGCGATATCAATACCTTTATTTCCCCCTTCCGCGGTGGAGTACGGGATCACCACTTTACCGCTGGCAGGCCAGACCCAGCAGCGCTGCCCGACAGGCGGCCAGGAGGATTTAGGTACGGTGTAAGATGGGGTAACCGCGGCGGTTTTACCGCTGCGCTTTGAGGAGGATTTTTTGCCCGTGATGCTGGCGCCGTTCACCTTCAGCTTTTGTCCCACTTCGATAGTATAAGGCGGCGAAATATTATTCAGGCGCGCCAGTTCCTTCACGCTGGTGCCGGTCGCACGCGATATACGGTACAGCGTATCACCGCGCTTAACGGTATACACGGAACCCGAATCTGATGTGCCCGAGCATCCTGCCAGCAACAGGGCCAGGATCAGGCAAAACAGAGCGGAAACAGGGTTTTTCGTCGGGCTTCCTGCAAACAAAACAGTTCCTCGGTCAACGTGAATGGCCGGGCTATCATAACAGCCTCATTCCGGATGCCCAAGAGCACCCTAAGCGACAAACAGTTTAGCGGCGATTACGATATAATCACCCGTGCCAGGCCGTGCTGAACTTACTGGAATGCTAAAAGGTCAGTCTCGCCCGGCGATTTCAGCACGGGAGTTGCAATGAGTACACACGAACACGTCATTTTGGTTAACGACCACGGAACGGTTATTGGCACAGAGGAGAAGTACGCCGCGCACACCTCGCACACCCCTCTTCATCTGGCCTTCTCATGTTGGTTATTCAACGATAAGGGAGAGTGTCTGGTCACCCGTCGCGCCATGAGCAAAAAAGCCTGGCCCGGCGTCTGGACCAACTCGGTGTGCGGCCACCCACAACAGGGTGAAACGCCGGAGCAGGCAATCATCCGTCGCTGCCGCTACGAGGTGGGCGCAGAGATCGCCGGGATCCACCCGATTGCGCCCTCATTCCGCTACTGCGAAACCGACCCTTCCGGGATTGTTGAAAATGAGATCTGCCCGGTCTTTGCGGCGCATGCCGTCAACGCCGTGGTTATCAATCGCGACGAAGTGATGGATTATCAGTGGGTGAAGCTGGACGCGCTGCTCAGCGCGCTGGAGTCCACGCCCTGGGCGTTTAGCCCGTGGATGGTAATGGAAGCGCAGGCGGCAAAAGACGCCTTACTTCGTTTTGCAGCAATTGCCAGGCAATAAAAAAGCCCCGACGCGTTAAACGCCGGGGCTTTTTACTAACAATAACTTATTTCACCGGACGCATCGCCGGGAACAGGATCACGTCGCGGATGGTGTGGCTGTTGGTGAACAGCATTACCATACGGTCAATACCAATGCCCAGGCCCGCCGTCGGCGGCAGGCCGTGTTCCAGCGCAGTCACGTAGTCTTCGTCGAAGAACATCGCTTCGTCGTCGCCCGCCGCCTTCGCATCAACCTGATCCTGGAAGCGCTGCGCCTGGTCTTCAGCATCGTTCAGCTCGCTAAAGCCGTTGCCGATTTCGCGGCCACCGATGAAGAATTCAAAGCGGTCAGTGATTTCCGGGTTCACATCGTTACGACGCGCCAGCGGAGAAACTTCAGCCGGGTATTCGGTGATGAAGGTTGGCTGAATCAGGTGCGCTTCGGCCACTTCTTCGAAGATCTCGGTCACGATACGGCCCAGACCCCAGCTCTTCTCAACCTTGATACCGATGCTCTCTGCAATCGCTTTTGCCGAGTCGAAGTTATCCAGATCCGCCATCTCGGTTTCCGGACGGTATTTCTTAATCGCTTCGCGCATGGTCAGCTTAACGAAAGGCTTACCGAAGTCGAACACTTCGTCACCGTATGGTACTTCGGTGGTGCCGAGGATATTCTGCGCCAGGGTACGGAACAGGGATTCGGTCAGTTCGATCAGATCTTTGTAATCTGCGTAGGCCATATAGAGTTCCATCATGGTGAACTCTGGGTTATGGCGCACGGAGATACCTTCGTTACGGAAGTTACGGTTGATCTCGAATACGCGGTCAAAACCGCCCACCACCAGACGCTTCAGGTAGAGTTCCGGCGCGATACGCAGGTACATGTCCAGGTCCAGGGCGTTGTGATGGGTAATAAATGGACGCGCAGACGCACCGCCCGGGATCACCTGCATCATCGGGGTTTCCACTTCCATAAAGTCGCGGCCCACCATGAACTGACGAATACCGGCCATGATCTGGGAGCGAATTTTGAAGGTGTTGCGAGATTCATCGTTAGAGATGAGATCCAGGTAGCGCTGACGGTAGCGCGCTTCCTGATCCTGCAGGCCGTGGAACTTGTCCGGCAGCGGGCGCAGGGCTTTAGTCAGCAGACGCAGCTCGGTGCAGTGGATAGAGAGCTCGCCGGTCTTGGTTTTGAACAGTTTGCCTTTCGCGCCAAGGATATCGCCGAGGTCCCACTTTTTGAACTGCTCGTTGTAGATGCCTTCCGGCAGATCGTCACGAGAAACATACAGCTGAATGCGGCCACCCACATCCTGCAGCGTAATGAAGGAGGCTTTACCCATGATACGACGGGTCATCATGCGGCCTGCAACGGCCACTTCGATGTTCAGCGCTTCCAGCTCTTCGTTCTCTTTAGCGTCGAAGTCAGCGTGCAGTTGGTCTGAGGTACGATCGCGACGAAAATCGTTCGGGAACGGCACGCCCTGCTCGCGCAGTGCAGCCAGCTTCTCGCGGCGGGTTTTCAGTTCATTATTAAGATCGGCTACCGCGTCAGCGCCCTGTGCTTGTTGTTCAGACATGTTGGTTCCTCATAACCCTGCTTTCAAACTTGCTTCGATAAATTGGTCCAGGCTGCCGTCCAGCACCGCCTGCGTGTTACGGGTTTCGACACCGGTACGCAGGTCTTTGATACGGGAGTCATCAAGGACGTAAGAACGGATCTGGCTGCCCCAGCCGATGTCAGATTTGTTGTCTTCCATCGCCTGCTTCTCAGCATTTTTCTTTTGCATCTCCAGCTCATAAAGCTTCGCTTTCATCTGCTTCATGGCCTGGTCTTTGTTTTTATGCTGCGAACGGTCGTTCTGGCACTGTGTCACCAGCCCGGTAGGAATGTGGGTAATACGCACCGCCGATTCCGTACGGTTAACGTGCTGGCCACCCGCACCAGAGGCGCGGTAAACGTCGATACGCAGGTCCGCCGGGTTGATGTCGATGTCGATATCTTCGTCGACTTCCGGGTAGACAAACGCAGAGCTGAACGAGGTATGACGACGACCGCCGGAGTCAAACGGGCTCTTACGTACCAGACGGTGCACGCCGGTTTCGGTACGCAGCCAGCCGTAAGCGTAGTCGCCGATAATCTTGATGGTGACAGATTTCAGGCCTGCCACTTCGCCTTCAGACTCTTCGATGATCTCTGTTTTGAAACCGCGGGCTTCAGCCCAACGCAGATACATACGGGTCAGCATACTGGCCCAGTCCTGGGCTTCTGTACCGCCGGAACCGGCCTGGATATCCAGGTAGCAATCGGCGCTGTCGTATTCGCCGGAGAACATACGACGGAATTCCAGCTGCGCCAGCTTCTCTTCCAGCCCGTCAAGCTCGGCGACGGCTTCGTTGAAGGTCTCTTCGTCGTCGGCTTCAACGGCCAGCTCCAGCAGCCCGGAAACGTCATCCAGACCCTGCGCCATTTGATCCAGCGTATCTACGATAGCTTCGAGAGAGGAACGCTCTTTACCCAGCGCCTGTGCGCGTTCAGGTTCGTTCCAGACGTCCGGCTGTTCCAGCTCGGCGTTTACTTCTTCAAGACGCTCTTTCTTGGCATCGTAGTCAAAGATACCCCCTAAGAACGTCAGAGCGCTCTGTGAGGTCCTGAATGCGGTTTTTTACCGGATTAATTTCAAACATGGTCTGTTTTCTTTTATGGACGAGTAAAAATGCGGTGTAAGGGCGGAATTGTACCGGATTCACGCCCTGTTTTATAGCGGAATAGTGATGCTAAAGTGGCCAGATATGGTCGATGATGATTTGCAGGGAGCGGTTGCCGCGAAACTCGTTAATATCCAGTTTGTAGGCCAGTTCGACTTCGCGCACGCCGTTGTCCGGCCAGATGGCGGTATCCACGTTAAAAGCGATGCCGTCCAGCAGCGGACCGCCACCAACCGGTTCTACCATTACTTTCAGATGTCGCTCCCCCACCAGCCGCTGCTGCAGCAGGCGGAAACGCCCGTCAAACAATGGCTCCGGGAACATCTGCCCCCACGGACCGGCGTCGCGCAGCATCTGCGCCACCTCCATGGTCATGTCAGCCGGGGTTAACGGACCATCGGTGACCACTTCGCCCTGCAGCAGAGCCGGATCCAGCCAGTCAGTGACCAGCTCGCTGAACAGACGCTGGAACTGGTCGAATTTTGCCTCTTCCAGCGACAGCCCTGCCGCCATGGCGTGGCCGCCAAATTTGATCATCAGCCCCGGATGCAGCGTATCGAGACGCTCCAGCGCATCGCGCATATGCAGCCCCTGAATGGATCGCCCCGATCCTTTCAGCGTGCCATCTCCGGCTGGGGCGAAGGCGATCACCGGACGGTGAAAACGCTCTTTGATGCGCGAGGCCAGGATCCCGACCACGCCCTGATGCCACTCGGGATGATACATCGCCAGCCCGCCGGGCAGCGTATCGCCGCTGCGCTCGAGCTTTTCGCACAGGGCCAGGGCTTCGGCCTGCATCCCCTGCTCGATCTCTTTACGGGTCTGATTCAGCGCGTCCAGCTCGTTGGCCAGCACCCGCGCCTCGCCGATGTTGTCGCACAGCAGCAGCGCCACCCCCACCGACATATCGTCCAGTCGCCCTGCGGCGTTCAACCGCGGTCCGAGAGCAAAGCCCAGATCGCTGGCCGCCAGCCGCTGCTGGTCCCGGTTGGAAATTTCCAGCAGCGCCTTAATGCCCGGCCGGCATTTTCCCGCACGAATGCGGTTTAAGCCCTGCCAGGTCAGAATGCGGTTGTTGGCATCCAGCGGCACCACGTCCGCAACGGTGCCCAGCGCCACCAGATCGAGGAATTCAGCCAGATTAGGTGCCGCAATGCCTTTCGCCTCAAACCAGCCTTCATCACGCAGCCGCGTACGCAGCGCCAGCATCAGATAGAATGCCACCCCTACGCCCGCAAGCGATTTTGATGGGAAGTCACAGTCGTGCAGGTTGGGGTTAATGATGGCCTCTGCCGCCGGCAGCGTGTCGCCAGGCAGGTGGTGATCGGTAACCAGCACCGGGATCCCCAGCTCATGCGCCCGATCGACACCGGTATGGGATGAGATCCCGTTATCCACGGTCAGGATCATTTGCGCGCCGCGGGCGTGCGCCTGATCCACCACTTCCGGGCTCAGGCCGTAGCCATCCTCAAAGCGATTCGGCACCAGATACGAAACGTTATCGCATCCCATCGCCCGCAGGCTGAGCACGCTCAATGCGGTACTGGTGGCGCCATCGGCGTCAAAATCCCCCACCACGATGATGCGTGTCCCTTCCCGCAGGGCGTTGTACAGCAGCTCCGTGGCGCGTTCGACGCCGCTCAGCTGCTGCCAGGAGAGCATGCCCTTTACGCCGCGTTCAAGATCGTCTGCGTTTCGCACGCCACGGCTGGCGTACAGCCGACGCAACAGGGGCGAGAGCGTCTCAGGTAGCGCGGCGCTCTCGTCCACTTCACGACGACGAAGTTGTGTCAAAGATTTCACGCGAATTATTTACCGCCAAACTGTTTCTGGTGCGCGTCGAGGAAGGCTTTCATCTCTTTCGGCCCCTGGTAGCCCGGCACAACGTAGCCGTTGCTCAGCACGATAGCGGGCGTACCGGTCACGCCAAACTGCACCCCAAGCGCGTAGTGATTGGCGATGTCGATATCGCAGGAGGCTGGCTGAATGCCTTTGCCGCTCATGGCGTCATCAAAGGCTTTGTTGCGATCTTTCGCGCACCAGATGGCCTTCATATCCTGCTCTGGCTGGCTCTGCACGCCCGCACGCGGGAAGGCGAGATAACGCACGGTGATCCCCAGCGCGTTGTAGTCCTTCATCTCTTCATGCAGTTTATGGCAGTAGCCGCAGGTAATATCGGTAAAGACGGTAATGACATGTTTTTCCTGCGCCGCTTTGTAGACGATCATCTCTTTTTCCAGCACGTTCAGGTTTTTCATCAGCATCTGGTTAGTGACGTTGACCGGCTGCGCGCCGCTCACGTCATATAATGGCCCCTGAATAAAGTGCTTACCGTCTTCGGTCACATACAGCACGCCGCTGTTGGTCAGCACCGTTTTCAAGCCGGCTACGGGCGCAGGCTGAATTTCGCTGCTGGTGACGCCGAGCTTCGCCAGAGACTGTTTGATGGCCGCATCGTCAGCATGCGCCAGGCCAGATAATGAGGCTGCCAGCAGAGAGAACAGCACTAAAGACTTTTTCATATTGGTTCCTGTTACGAGTCATCACGCACGTGGGTGATGCTGTTGGTGTAGCTGCCGCAGGCGTTCCGTCGCGACATGCGTATAGATTTGCGTTGTTGAAAGGTCACTGTGCCCAAGCAGCATCTGGACCACGCGCAGATCGGCGCCATGGTTCAGAAGATGAGTCGCAAACGCATGGCGCAGAACGTGCGGCGAAAGTTTTTCACTGTCGATACCCGCCAGTGTGGCGTAATGTTTGATCCGATGCCAGAAGGTTTGACGCGTCATTTGCTGCGCGCGCTGGCTGGGGAACAGTACATCAATGGAGACGCCGTTCAGCAGCCACGGGCGACCATGCTGAAGATAGTTCTCCAGCCAGTACACCGCCTCTTCACCCAGCGGCACCAGGCGCTCTTTATTTCCTTTACCGATCACCCGCACCACGCCCTGACGCAGGCTGATATCGCTCATCGTCAGCCCGACCAGTTCGGATACGCGCAAGCCTGTGGCGTACAGCACTTCAAGCATCGCTTTATCGCGTAACTCCAGCGGTTGGTCAACCACCGGCGACTGTAATAATCTCTCCACTTGCGCTTCGCTGAGATCTTTAGGCAGACGCTGGGGCAGTTTTGGCGATGCCAGCGCCGCGCTGGGATCGTCGGGGCGTAATTTCTCACGATACAGATGCTGAAACAGACGCCGCATGGCGCTCAGCAGCCGCGCAGAGCTGGTGGCCTTATAGCCCCCCTCCATTCGCTCCGCAAGCAGCGCCTGTAAGTTGTCGCTTTGCGCCGTAGCAAGGGAGAGGCCATGATGGTGTAACCACGCCACCAGCATCGCCAGATCGCGTCGGTAGGCGCTAAGGGTGTTCCCGGCAAGATTCTTCTCCAGCCAGAGCGCATCGAGAAACTGTTCGATGAGTGAGAGATCCTTTTCCACGTCCGCCTCTTTCGTTCTGCAATGGGGCATTATGCCTGAATGGGTCCTGTTTCTGGTACACTACTCGCAAAGTCATAGCAAGTATTGAGACATTTTAGCGATGAATATTGGTCTGTTTTATGGTTCCAGCACCTGCTACACCGAGATGGCCGCAGAGAAAATTCGCGACATTATCGGCCCGGAACTGGTCACCCTGCATAACCTGAAAGACGATGCCCCATCGATGATGGAGCAGTATGACGTGCTCATTCTGGGCATCCCGACCTGGGATTTTGGCGAACTGCAGGAAGACTGGGAAGCCATCTGGGAGCAGCTGGATTCCCTTCAGCTTGAAGGCAAAATTATCGCGCTGTACGGCATGGGCGACCAGCTGGGCTACGGCGAGTGGTTCCTCGACGCGCTGGGGATGCTGCATGACAAGCTGGCCCCGAAAGGAGTAACGTTCATCGGTTACTGGCCGACAGAAGGCTATGAATTTACCAGCAAGAAACCGATTATTGCCGACGGCCAGCTGTTTGTCGGACTGGCCCTCGATGAAACCAACCAGTACGACCTCAGCGAAGAGCGCCTGCAAAACTGGTGCGAGCAAATCCTCGGCGAAATGGCAGAGCAGTTTAGTTAAACCGCTACCGCTCCTGCGTCGGCTGGTGCGAAATCATCCGACGCAGCTCCCGCCACTCCCCTTCTTCCATGCTGTCTGCCGCCAGCCAAAAATGATGGCAGCGTTGTCCTGCGCCTTTGCGTAAACGGAACATCATGCCGGAATTTAACATCCACGGCGTACCGACAATTTCCCACTCGCTGTTCTGCCAGTGCAATCGGGAATCCATGAACAGTTTGATTTCACCCTGGCGGGCGTTAATGCGCCGCTGGCTGCGCACGCTGTCAAACACCACCAGCGACAGCAGCATCAGCCATAACGGGGTATAGCTCAGCGGCCACGGCATTAGCAGAATAAAAGCCGCGACCAGGCCGTGGAGCAAAAGAGACATCCACTGGGAGCGCCACGAGACGCGTAAATCAGATTGCCACAGGACCACGTTCCTGATTCCGTTTCTGAATTAAAAGCACCATCCGTTGCAGTTCGGCGTCGGCAGGTTTGCCGTGATTCATCAACCAGTTAAATAGATCAGGATCGTCGTTCTCCAGCAGGCGAACGAAGAGATGTTTATCCTCATCGCTCAGGCTGTCATATTCGTATTCGAAAAACGGCATGATGGAGATATCGAGTTCGCGCATGCCGCGACGGCATGCCCAGTGAATGCGGGCTTTGTTATTAATATCCATGTCTGGTTCCTGCATAACGTTGAGTTCAGGCAGTGTTCTCGTATCGGCACGGAAAGGTGCGCTACCGGGAAGAAACGGCTCTTAGTGTAACGTGTTTTTTGCTGTTTCCTTACTGGAATATTAGGTTCCCGGAGCAGGCTTCCACAAAAAACCACAATAAATAAGCGTGTTCATCTGTTTTGCGTAGCGTTACGCAGATTAGCCTGAGGGCACGAATAGCCTGTTGAAACCGCTTGCATTGGCTACAGTCTCTTTTACCATTAGGCATTAACAAAGCGTTAAGCAATTCAGGACATCAATATGGCATTTACACCCTTTTCTCCGCGCCAGCCTGTCGCCTCTGCGCGTCTGCCGCTGACGCTTATGACCCTTGATGACTGGGCGCTGGCAACTCTCGTCGGCGTGGACAGCGAAAAATACCTGCAAGGTCAGGTGACCGCTGATGTCAGTCAGATGACCGAACATCAGCACCTGCTGGCTGCGCACTGCGATCCGAAAGGCAAGATGTGGAGCAACCTGCGCCTCTTCCGTCGTCAGGACGGTTTTGCCCTGATCGAACGCCGCAGCCTGCGTGACGCACAGCTTACCGAACTGAAAAAGTATGCGGTGTTCTCTAAAGTAACCATCGCGGCCGATGACAACCTGGTGCTGCTGGGTGTGGCGGGCTTCCAGGCGCGGGCCGCGCTGAAAAATCTGTTCAGCGAACTGCCTGATGCTGAAAAGCAGGTGACAAACGACGGGGCTACCTCGCTGTTGTGGTTTGAACATCCGGCGGAACGTTTCTTACTGGTAACCGATGCCGCTACCGCAGAACGCGTGACTCAGGCCCTGCGTGGCGAAGCGCAGCTGAATAACAGCCAGCAGTGGCTGTCCCTGAACATTGAAGCAGGCATCCCGGTTATCGACGCCGCTAACAGCGGGCAGTTTATTCCGCAGGCGACCAACCTGCAGGCGCTCGGCGGCATCAGCTTTAAAAAAGGCTGTTACACCGGCCAGGAGATGGTGGCCCGTGCGAAGTTCCGCGGCGCCAACAAACGCGCCCTGTGGTATCTGGCGGGTAAAGCCAGCCGCGTCCCCGCAGCCGGTGAAGATCTGGAGCTGAAAATGGGTGACAACTGGCGCCGTACCGGCACCGTGCTGGCTGCCGTTCAGCTTGATGATGGCCGCCTGCTGGTTCAGGCCGTTATGAATAACGATATGGAGCCAGACAGCGTTTTCCGCGTGCGCGAGGATGCGAATACCTTAAGCATCGAGCCGCTGCCGTATTCGCTGGAAGAGTAATGCTGTTAGTGCCGGATGCCGGGTGGCGGAGGTAAAAGCAAAACGGTAACCCTGGGGTTACCGTTTTTAGTGTTTGTGCCCTCTCCCGGTGGGAGAGGATCGGGGTGAGAGCATCAGGCCGCACATCCCTCCGCCAGTCTTAATCAAACCTGCCCAACGTACAAATAAATCGCCAGGAAATGGCACAGGCTGCCGCCCAGCACAAACCCGTGCCAGATTGCGTGGTTATAGGGGATGCGCTTGCAGACGTAAAAAATGACACCCAGCGAATAGACCACGCCTCCGACCGCCAGCAATGTGACGCCACCCGCCGCCAGTTTTACCGCCAGCTGATAGACCACAATCAGCGACAGCCAGCCCATCGTCAGATAGGTAACCAGCGACAGCATCTTAAAACGGTGTGCGATGGTCAGTTTAAACAGGATCCCCAGCAGGGCCAGGCTCCAGATAACAATCATCAACCCCCGCGCCAGCGGCGAATCCAGCCCGACCAGCAAAAATGGCGTATAGGTGCCGGCAATCAGCAGATAGATCGCGCAGTGGTCAAATTTCTTCAGCCAGATCTTGGCCCGCTGATGCGGAATGGCGTGGTACAGGGTGGACGCCAGGAACAGCAAAATCATGCTTCCGCCGTACAGGCTGTAACTGGTGATCGCCAGCGCGCTGGCGTTGGTGTCGACGGCCTGCACCAGCAGCAACACCAGCCCGACGATGCCAAATACCAGGCCGACTCCGTGACTAATACTGTTGGCTATTTCCTCAGCCAGCGAATATCCCTGTGTGGTTAATGGCTTGCTAACCATAGAGAACTCCGGGAAAACAAAAGTGAATAATGCCTCGCTGACTATGCTAACTGAGAATGATTCCAGTGAACACATGTTAGCCAAAATAAATATCATATAAATATTTATTTAATACAATCATATAATTAAATGATATTTTCAGCTAACGGATGTACACGGTTAAAATTAAAGACATTTAAAATCAATCACATAAAACTCGTGCTGGCCAGGGTAAATTTCGGTAATCACCCGCTTCAGTTCGTCGAGAGTCATGTTTTCCTGACAGGCGTGCTGTTCAGTCAGCGTGTCGAGCGTTACCGTCGAGGTTCCTGTCACCTCAATAGTGCAAAAATAGCCGTCGTCCTCATAGCGCCCTACCCGCAGAACGTCGCCAGCGCTGAAATGGGCTTCGCTTGCATCGCGGATGGTGATGGTTTTACGTCCGGCCAGAATGTCATCCTGAAAACGCTGAAAAAAAGTAATGTCGTTTGGCTGCATGTTATTATTCCCTGAAGATGAAGTCTGATGAGTGAGTTTAGCCACTGTGAGCATGTTCTCCCATTCCGCCATTGCCAGTCTCAATAACCTGGAGATGATGGTCTACAACACCGTCATTAAAAACCGCGATCGGGTGATGTACATGACCATTCGCGAACTGGCGGATGCGGCTGGAGTTTCTACCACTACCGTGCTGCGCTTTTGCCGCAAGCTGAACTGCGATGGCTATTCGGAGTTCCGCGTGCGTTTTAAATTATATCTTGAGCAAAACGAACCCCAGCAGGCTAATTTTGGCGCCAGTGAGATTATCAGTTTTTTCAAAAGTGTAAATAACGACGAATTCGACGCACTGCTAAATAACGCGGTAGAAATTATATTATCCTCAGAGCGCATTATATTTGTCGGCGCGGGCACTTCAGGTTCGCTGGCAAAATACGGCGCGCGTTTCTTTTCAAATATTGGCAAATTCAGCAACCATATCGACGACCCTTATTTTCCGGTTACCAATGATATGGCGAAAAACGCACTGGCTATTGTGCTATCCGTCTCGGGGGAGACCGAAGAGATCCTGCGCTTCGCCAGCCAGTTCAGCCTGCACCACTGCAAGGTACTCTCTATCACCAGTCACGAGCATTCGCGGCTGGCTAAATTAGCGGACTTTAATCTCTCCTGGCACGTACCGCAAACGCGCATTGGCGGCGTTTACGATATTACCACTCAAATCCCGGTTATTTATATTCTTGAATCTCTGGGGCGTAAACTGGCGAAGAAATTAACGGAATAAAACACCCTGTTTTTTCGCTGTGACATATTACAATTATCAAGAATTGTTATATCGTGACTTTTTATTGCCCTTTGTTAGACTCAAATACAGTAGCAATAAATGAGATTAGCAAAGATGAAAAAACTCACCTTACCAAAAGATTTTTTATGGGGCGGCGCGGTTGCGGCGCATCAGGTTGAAGGCGGCTGGAACAAAGGCGGCAAAGGCCCGAGCATTTGTGACGTGCTGACGGGCGGCGCACACGGTGTACCGCGTGAAATCACCCAGGAAGTGGTTGACGGCAAATACTACCCGAACCACGAGGCCATCGACTTCCACGGCCACTATAAAGAAGACATCAGGCTGTTTGCCGAGATGGGCTTCAAATGCTTCCGCACCTCCATCGCCTGGACCCGTATCTTCCCTAAAGGGGATGAAACCCAGCCTAACGAAGAGGGGCTGAAATTCTACGACGATATGTTCGATGAGCTGCTGAAGTACAACATCGAGCCGGTGATTACCCTCTCCCACTTCGAAATGCCGCTGCACCTGGTGCAGGAGTACGGCGGCTGGACCAACCGCAAGGTGGTGGATTTCTTCGTTAACTTCGCCGAAGTGGTGTTTGAGCGCTACAAGAGCAAAGTCAAATACTGGATGACCTTCAACGAAATCAACAACCAGCGTAACTGGCGCGCGCCGCTGTTCGGCTACTGCTGCTCTGGCGTAGTCTATACCGAGCATCAGAATCCGGAAGAGACCATGTACCAGGTGCTGCATCACCAGTTCGTGGCCAGCGCGCTGGCGGTGAAAGCCGCCCGTCGTATTAATCCGGAGATGAAAGTCGGCTGCATGCTGGCGATGGTGGCGCTCTATCCTTTCTCCTGCAAACCAGAAGACGTGATGTTTGCCCAGGAATCGATGCGTGAGCGTTATGTGTTTACCGACGTACAGCTGCGGGGCTACTACCCGTCCTACGTGCTGAACGAGTGGGAGCGCCGCGGATTCACCATCAAGATGGAAGCGGGCGACGAGCAGATCCTGCGCGAAGGCACCTGCGATTATCTGGGCTTCAGCTATTACATGACCAACGCAGTGAAAGCCGAAGGCGGCACCGGCGATGCCATCTCCGGCTTTGAAGGCAGCGTGCCAAACCCACACGTTAAAGCCTCGGACTGGGGCTGGCAGATTGACCCGGTGGGCCTGCGTTACTCCCTGTGCGAGCTGTATGAGCGCTACCAGAAACCGCTGTTTATAGTAGAAAACGGCTTTGGTGCCTACGACAAAGTGGAAGAGGACGGCAGCATCAACGATGACTACCGCATCGACTACCTGCGTGCACACGTGGAAGAGATGATGAAAGCGGTCACTTACGACGGCGTGGATCTGATGGGCTATACCCCGTGGGGCTGCATCGACTGCGTGTCGTTCACTACCGGTCAGTACAGCAAACGCTACGGCTTTATCTACGTGAACAAGCACGACGACGGCACCGGCGACATGTCCCGTTCACGCAAGAAGAGCTTTGAGTGGTACAAAGCGGTGATCGCCAGCAACGGCGAGACGCTGTAATTTTCCCCTCACCCTAACCCTCTCCCCACAGGGGAGAGGGGATGGCACGGTGCGGTCTTTTCACCCTCTCCCCTGTGGGGAGAGGAGATGGCACGGTGCGGTCTTTTCACCCTCTCCCCTGTGGGGAGAGGAGATGGCACGGTGCGGTCTTTTCACCCTCTCCCCTGTGGGGAGAGGGGATGGCACGGTGCGGTCTTTTCACCCTCTCCCCTATGGGGAGAGGGCTGGGGTGAGGGGGCCTTACTTCCCGCCCGCTAACTCAATAAAACTGCCCGTCACGTACGAGGCTTTCTCGCTCAGCAGCCAGACAATCGCCTGCGCCACCTCTTCCGGCTGACCGCCGCGCTGCATCGGCAGCATCGACTTCACCCGTTCCACCCGTCCTGGTTCACCGCCGGAGGCATGAATTTCGGTATAAATCAGCCCCGGGCGTACGCAGTTCACCCGAATACCCTGCGCCGCCACTTCCAGCGATAGCCCGGTGGTGAGAGAGTCCACCGCCCCTTTCGATGCCGCGTAATCTACATACTCCCCCGGCGCGCCGAGTCGCGAAGCCGCTGACGAAACATTCACAATCGCTCCGCCTTTTCCGCCATGCTTCAGCGCCATACGTTTCACCGCTTCGCGGCAGCAGAGGAAATACCCGGTCACGTTAGTGGCCAGGACGCGGTTGATACGTTCGGCAGAGAGATTCTCGATGGTACTCTGCTCAAACAGGATCCCGGCATTGTTAACCAGTGCGGTAAGGGGCTCGCCTTCGCGATCGAGGCTGTCGAACATCGCCATGACCTGTGCTTCGTCGCTGATGTCAGCGCGTACAGCAAAGGCTCTGCCGCCCTCTTCTACAATCTGATTGATCACATCGGTTGCGGCTTTAATGTTGTGGTGATAATTCACCGCCACGGTGTAACCATCACGCGCCAGCTGCAGCGCGGTCGCTTTGCCGATCCCACGGCTGGCGCCGGTCACTAATGCTATTGCCATTAACTACCTCCGGATAAAAAAAAGCCGGGTGACGCTTGCGCTTACCCGGCCTACAGTATGGCAGAAGGATTACTGGTATTCGCTCATCGGCACGCAGGAGCAGAACAGATTGCGGTCGCCATAAACGTCATCAAGACGCTTCACGGTCGGCCAGTACTTGTTAGCGACACCCGCCGGGAAGACAGCCAGCTCGCGGGAGTAACCGTGATTCCACTCTGCCACCAGTTCGTGCTGGGTGTGCGGCGCGTTCACCAGCGGGTTATCTTCCAGCGTCCATTCACCATCCTGAACGCGATCGATCTCCATGCGGATCGCCAGCATCGCGTCGATAAAGCGGTCCAGTTCGGCTTTGCTTTCGGACTCGGTTGGTTCCACCATCAGCGTACCCGCCACCGGGAACGACATGGTCGGCGCGTGGAAGCCGTAGTCGATCAGGCGTTTAGCGATATCCAGCTCGCTGATGCCGGTCTGTTCTTTCAGCGGACGAATATCCAGAATACACTCGTGCGCCACACGGCCATCACGGCCGGTATAGAGCACCGGATAGGCAGACTTCAGACGCGTTGCGATATAGTTGGCATTCAGGATCGCCACCTGGCTTGCCTGCTTCAGCCCTTCTGCGCCCATCATGCGGATATACATCCAGCTGATTGGCAAAATGGAGGCACTGCCGAACGGTGCTGCAGAGACTGCGCCCTGGCGGGTGAGCATGCCTTCAATCTGCACCACGCTGTGACCCGGTACGAACGGCGCCAGGTGCGCTTTCACACCAATCGGGCCCATGCCCGGGCCGCCACCGCCGTGCGGAATGCAGAAGGTTTTGTGCAGGTTCAGGTGAGATACGTCCGCGCCGATAAAGCCTGGAGTGGTGATCCCGACCTGGGCGTTCATGTTGGCGCCATCGAGGTAAACCTGGCCACCATACTGGTGCACGATTTCGCACACTTCACGGATGGTCTCTTCGTATACGCCGTGGGTGGACGGATAAGTCACCATGATGCAGGAGAGCTTATCGCCGGTCTGTTCCGCTTTAGCACGCAGGTCAGCCAGATCGATGTTGCCGTTCTTATCGCAGGCTACCACTACCACTTCCATCCCCGCCATCTGGGCCGATGCCGGGTTAGTGCCGTGAGCGGAGCTTGGGATCAGGCAGATATCGCGATGGCCTTCGTTGCGGCTCTCGTGGTAGTGGCGGATTGCCAGCAGGCCCGCGTATTCACCCTGTGCGCCGGAGTTCGGCTGCATGCAGAGCGCGTCGTAACCGGTCAGTTTCACCAGCCAGTCGGAGAGCTGGTTGATCATCTGATGATAACCTTCCGCCTGGTCAGCCGGGCAGAACGGGTGCAGCTCAGCAAATTCCGGCCAGGTGATAGGGATCATCTCGGCGGCGGCGTTCAGCTTCATGGTGCAGGAACCCAGCGGGATCATCGCCTGATTCAGCGCCAGATCTTTACGCTCCAGCGAGTGCATATAGCGCATCATCTCGGTTTCGCTGTGGTAACGATTGAACACCGGATGGGTCAGGATCGCATCGTCGCGCAGCATCGTCTCCTGAATGGAGCGGCTGTCATGCGCCACTTCTTTATCCAGAGCATCCACGTTCAGGCCGTGGCCCTCGCCCAGCAGAACGTTAAACAGCGCCTGCACATCGTCACGGGTGGTGGTCTCATCCAGGGTAATGCTGACCGCATTCAGGATGTCGCTGCGCAGGTTAATCTCTGCTGCCTCAGCGCGCGCCAGCACGGTGGCTTTGTCAGCGACGTCGACACACAGGGTATCGAAGAAGTGCGCGTGGCGCAGTTTCTGTCCTTTCTGCTGCAGGCCGCAGGCCAGGATATCGGCCAGACGATGAATACGGCTGGCAATACGCTTCAGGCCGGCCGGACCGTGGTAGACGGCGTACAGGCTGGCGATGTTGGCCAGTAAAACCTGGGAAGTACAGATGTTGGAGTTCGCTTTCTCACGGCGGATGTGCTGCTCGCGAGTCTGCATCGCCATGCGCAGCGCGGTGTTACCCGCCGCATCTTTCGATACGCCGATAATACGGCCCGGCATGGAGCGTTTGAATTCATCTTTTGCGGCGAAGAAGGCCGCGTGTGGGCCGCCGTAGCCCATCGGCACGCCGAAGCGCTGCGCGGAGCCAAAGACGATATCCGCGCCCTGTTTGCCCGGAGCGGTTAACAACACCAGCGCCATAAAATCGGCCGCCACGCTGACGACAACTTTGCGCGCTTTCAGCGCGGCAATCAGTTTGCCGTAGTCATGCACTTCACCGGTAGTGCCAACCTGCTGCAACAGCACCCCAAAGATATCCTGATGATCCAGCACTTTCTCGGCATCATCAACAAGCACTTCAAAGCCAAATGTCTCAGCACGGGTACGCACCACATCCAGGGTTTGCGGGTGAACGTCTGCTGCAACGAAGAAGCGGTTTGCCCCCTTCAGTTTGCTGACACGTTTTGCCATTGCCATCGCTTCGGCGGCGGCGGTGGCTTCATCCAGCAGCGAAGCGGAGGCGATGTCCAGACCGGTCAAATCCAGCGTGACCTGCTGGAAATTGAGCAGCGCTTCCAGACGCCCCTGAGACACTTCCGGCTGATAAGGGGTGTACGCGGTGTACCAGCCCGGATTTTCCAGCATGTTGCGCAGGATCACCGGCGGCAACTGCACGTTAGTGTAGCCCATGCCAATGTAAGACTTAAAGCGCTTGTTCAGGCTGGCAATGCCCTTCAGCTCAGCCAGCGCGGCGAATTCAGTGGTCGATTCCCCCACCTGCGGCGGCGTGTCGAGCTGAATATCTTTTGGCACAATCTGGCCGATCAGGGCGTTGAGCGAATCCGCGCCAACCGTCTTCAGCATCTCCTGCTGTTGCTGAGCATCCGGCCCGATGTGACGTTCAATAAAGGCGCCACGGTTTTCAAGCTGGCTTAAAGTCTGTGTCATGAGCGATGGTTCCTGAAACGTGCAGTGAATCGTAGTTGTCTGTAACTCTGTTGCCCGGTGGCGCTAATGCTTACCGGGCCTACGTTGTCCTGTAAGCCGGATAAGCGCAGCGCCATCCGGCACAGCATTATTCGTCTTCCAGTAAGGCTTCGTACGCGGTGGCATCCAGCAGAGCGGCAACCTGTGCTTCGTCGCTGGCTTTGATTTTGAAGATCCAGCCTTCGCCATAAGGCTCGCTGTTGACCAGCTCCGGCGAGTCGCTCAGCGCGTCGTTAACCGCCACGATTTCGCCGCTCACAGGAGCGTAGATATCAGAAGCGGCTTTTACAGATTCAGCCACCGCACAGTCGTCGCCCGCGGTTACGGTCGCGCCCACTTCTGGCAGATCCACAAATACCATGTCACCTAACAGCTCCTGAGCATGTTCGGTGATCCCGACGGTGTAAGTGCCGTCGGCTTCTTTGCGCAGCCACTCGTGTTCTTTGCTGTATTTCAGTTCTGCTGGCACATTGCTCATTGAATTTCTCCTGATAAAAATAATTAGGCGACCGGTTTACCGGCGCGAACAAAAATCGGTTTGGTCACGCGGACCGGCATTTCGCGGTTGCGGATCTGCACCACGGCAGTCTCGCCAATACCCGCCGGGACGCGCGCGAGAGCAATACTGTAACCCAGCGTCGGGGAGAAGGTGCCGCTGGTGATAATGCCTTCGCAGTGGTTGCCATTGGCATCGGTGAAACGCACCGGCAGTTCACCACGCAGGACGCCTTTGTCGGTCATTACCAGGCCAACCAGCTGCTCGGTGCCCTTCTCACGCTGCATCTCCAGCGCTTCACGGCCGATAAATTCGCGATCGGCAGGTTCCCAGGCAATGGTCCAGCCCATGTTGGCCGCCAGCGGTGAAACGCCTTCGTCCATCTCCTGGCCGTATAAATTCATACCGGCTTCCAGGCGCAGGGTATCGCGCGCGCCCAGACCCGCCGGCTTAACGCCCGCTTCCACCAGTGCACGCCAGAAATCAGCCGCCTTTTCGTTCGGCATGGCAATTTCATAGCCCGCTTCACCGGTATAGCCGGTGGTGGCCACAAACAGATCGCCCGTCTGCACGCCAAAGAACGGCTTCATGCCTTCGGTGGCCTGGCGCTGTTCATCGCTGAACAGTGAGGCGGCTTTCGCCTGGGCGTTTGGCCCCTGCACCGCAATCAGCGACAGGTCGTCACGCACGGTGATCTCGATGGCGTAAGGTTCAGCATGTTGAGTGATCCAGGAGAGGTCTTTTTCGCGGGTGGCGGAGTTAACAACGAGGCGGAAGAAATCATCGGAGAGGTAATAAACAATCAGGTCGTCAATCACGCCGCCGGAGGCATTCAGCATGCCGGTATAGAGCGCTTTACCCGGAGTCTTCAGTTTGGCGACGTCGTTCGCCAGCAAATAGCGTAAGAACTCCCGGGTGCGGCTGCCGTGCAGATCGACAATGGTCATGTGAGAGACGTCGAACATACCGGCATCGGTGCGCACCGCATGATGCTCATCAATCTGCGAACCATAATGCAGCGGCATCATCCAGCCATGGAAATCGACCATGCGAGCACCGCATAAGGTGTGTTGTTCGTACAAAGGCGTCTGTTGAGCCATCTTATCCTCGTTGAATGAGCTGGGCTGTCTTGCGTTTCATGCTGAAAAATTCACCACGAAACCCGGCATCGACATCGCTCCCGGACGCCGACGCAAACGTTCTCTTTCCTCTGAACTTACCACCGAAAACGGTGGTTAACCATAAGGCAAAACGGGTCATCACATTAGCTTATGGTCAAAAACGCCAGCAGAGCGTACAGAGTTATTCACTATAAAAATGCGAATTGATCCGCACAAAAGCAAAGTCAATGAGTTGGCATTTAGCACAGGCTGATATTTACTACGGAAAAATGCGCGAAATTTCCGTAACATAAAAATCGACAGATTAGATAATCTAATGCGAAAAAGTCGGTGAAATTAGATTATTTCAAATGATGGAAAATCCCCGGCGCAGAGGCCGGGAAAATAAAGTGTGACGGGAGTCTAATTTACTGGAGCCAGTCAGGAAGATCGTTAAGCCCCATCGCCTGACGCAGGAGTTGTGGTTTAACGCCCGGGAGGGTGTCAGCCAGTTTCAGGCCGAGATCGCGCAGCAGTTTTTTCGCCGGGTTAGCCCCCGCGAACAGCTCGCGGAAGCCCTGCATACCCGCCAGCATCATTGCCGCGCTGTGTTTGCGGCTGCGCTCGTACCGGCGCAGATAGAGGTGCTGACCAATATCCTTGCCTTCGCGATGCAGTCGGCGCAGCTCGTCCACCAGTTCGGCGGCATCCATAAAGCCCAGGTTCACGCCCTGCCCGGCCAGCGGATGAATGGTGTGCGCCGCGTCGCCCACCAGCGCCAGACGATGCGCGGCGAACTGGCGCGCATAGCGGCCAGTTAACGGGAACACCAGACGCTCGCTTTCGACGGAGCAGAGCCCCAGTCGGTTATCAAACGCCACGCACAACGCCTGATTAAACTCATCTGCTGAGGCTTCCTGCATCTGCTGGGCCTTTTCAGGCGCCAGCGACCAGACGATCGAACAGAGATGCGGATCGGCAAGCGGCAGGAAGGCCAGAATGCCATCATTATGGAAAATCTGCCGGGCCACGGCCTGATGCGGCTCCGCGGTACGGATAGTGGCCACCAGCGCATGGTGGCGATAGTCCCAGTACGTGAGCGGAATATCGGCTTTGTTTCGCAGCCAGGAATTTGCGCCGTCGGCCCCCACCACCAGGCGAGCGGTGAGCATGTCGCCGCTTTGCAGAGTAATAAAGGCATCGTTTTCACCCCAGGCGACCTGCTGCAGTTGTGCGGGCGCAATCAGCGTAACATCGCTACACTGCTGCGCCTTCTGCCACAGGGCGTGATGAATAACCGCATTTTCAATGATATGTCCGAGGTGGCTGTAGCCCATGCTTGCATCATCAAACGCGATGTGTCCGAAGCTGTCTTTGTCCCACACTTCCATCCCGTGATAGCAGCTGGCACGCCGGGCAATAATCTCTGACCAGACGCCGATGCGGGTCAGCAGCTTTTCACTGGCGGCATTGATCGCCGAGACGCGCAGCTCAGGCGGTGCATCGGGAGCCACAGGCTGCGGCTGTTTTTGTTCCAGTACCGCCACGCGCAGACCGCTGCCCTGCAGGCCACAGGCCAGCGCCAGTCCTACCATTCCACCGCCTACAATGGCGACATCAACATTCTGCACTTTGTTTACTCCTTAGCGAGCGACCCAACCAAGCGTCCTCTGCGCCAGCACATCACGTGCCGGAATGAATAGTTCCATCGCCATTAACCCGGCGTTACGTCCTGCAACCAGCGGCGCCCAGCGATTAGCAAACAGATGCACCAGCCCGTCGGTCACGCCGATCGTCGCCTCTTTATCGGCCAGCCGCCGCTTCTGGTAATGACATAATACCGGATAAGCACCGCAATCCTGCTGTTGCGCAAACGCCTGTGCCAGGGTTTCGGCAAGGGTCATCACATCGCGCATGCCCAGATTAAAGCCCTGTCCGGCGATGGGGTGAAGCGTTTGTGCGGCATTGCCCACCAGCGCGACGCGATGGGAGACGGACTGCGACGCTGTGGTTAAGGCCAGGGGATAGACCGAACGCTTACCGGCCTGGGTGATACGCCCGAGCCGCCAGCCAAAGGCTTTTTGCAGTTCGGTACAGAAGCGTTCATCAGACCAGCGCTGCACCGCATCCGCACTTTCCAGCGGATGGCACCAGACCAGCGAGCTGCGCCCCTTTGACATGGGCAACATGGCCAGCGGGCCGTGTTGAGTAAAACGTTCAAACGCGCGGCCACGGTGTGGCTCGGCGGTGGCGACGTTAGCAATCACCGCCAGCTGATGGTACGGCTGCTGCTGCCACTGGATGCCACACTGCTGGCCGAGCGCCGAGCGGGAGCCGTCGGCGGCTACCAGTAATTGACCCTCCAGCGTCGTGCCGTCATCCAGCGTAACGCTCACCGCCTCTTCGCGGCGGGTAAAGTGCTCCACGCGCGCCGGGCAATGCAGCGTCACGCCAGGGGCATCCTTCAGCAGACGGAACAGGCGCAGGCCCACGTCGTGCAGTTCGACCACCTGTCCCAGCGCATCAATATGGTAATCATGTGCCTCAAGGGTGACAAACCCGGCGTGGCCCTGGTCGCTGACGTGAACGGTTTCGATGGCAGTAGCGCAATCGGCAATCGCCTGCCAGATGCCGCTGCGCGCCAGCTGATGGCAGGTCCCCTGCGCCAGCGCGATGGCGCGTCCGTCAAA
Organism: Leclercia adecarboxylata; assembly: GCF_035787115.1. Taxonomy (GTDB): domain Bacteria; phylum Pseudomonadota; class Gammaproteobacteria; order Enterobacterales; family Enterobacteriaceae; genus Enterobacter; species Enterobacter adecarboxylatus_E. The sequence continues at coordinate 348,330 of NZ_JALKTL010000004.1, forward strand.
TCCAGGATGGCCGGCCGACTGCGGCGCAACGGCCTCAACCAGATGGACCGGCAGTTTGCCCTGGGTCAGGGAGGAGATCGCCAGCGCCAGCGTTGCGCCCGTCATGCCTCCGCCAACAATGATGATGCTCATGCGCGCGCCGCCGCCATCAGCGCCTCGATCTCGTCGGCGTTTTTCACCACGGAGGCGGTCAGGTTTTCGTTGCCGGTTTCAGTGATGACGATGTCATCTTCGATACGAATGCCAATCCCGCGATACTCCGCAGGGACATCGGCATCCGGTGCGATATAGAGCCCCGGTTCAACGGTCAGCACCATGCCCGGCTCCAGCACGCGCGAACGTTCCGGACCATACACACCCACATCATGCACATCCAGCCCCAGCCAGTGGCTCAGACCATGCATAAAGAAGGGGCGGTGCGCGTTTTCAGCAACCAGCTGATCAACATCACCATGAAGGATCCCCAGATCCACCAGCCCGCCGAGCATAATGCGCACCACTTCACCGGTAACGTCCTGAATGGAGGTGCCGGGGCGGAAAAGCATCAGCGCGGTATCCAGTGAATGCAGGACGATGTCGTAGATGGCGCGCTGGGCCGGCGTAAATTTGCCGTTCACCGGGAAGGTGCGGGTAATATCCCCCGCATAGCCTTTAAATTCACACCCGGCGTCGATCAGCACCAGATCGCCATCCCGCAGTTCAGATTCGTTTTCGGTATAGTGCAGAATGCAGCCATTTTCGCCGCCGCCCACAATGGTGTTGTAAGCCGGATAGCGCGCGCCGTGGCGAGTAAATTCATGGTGAATTTCGCCTTCGAGCTGATATTCGAACATTCCCGGACGGCATTTTTGCATCGCCCGTGTATGGGCCAATGCGCTGATTTCACCCGCGCGGCGCATCACCTCCAGCTCCTCCGCCGATTTAAACAGGCGCAGCTCGTGTACAACAGGACGCCAGTCGGTGAGCGTTGCCGGGGCTTTCAGATTTTGCCGGGCGCCTTTGCGCAGCTTATCCAGTGCGGCAAAAACGATGTCGTCGGCATACGCATATTCACCCTGCGCGTGGTAAACCACATCAAGGCCATTAAGCAGCTGGTAGAGCTGGTCGTTGATTTCGCTGAACGCCAGCGCACGATCCACCCCCAGCTTTTCAGGGGCGGCATCCTGGCCCAGGCGGCGACCAAACCAGATTTCGGCGGTGAGATCCCGGACGCGGTTAAACAGCACGCTGTGGTTGTGGGTGTCATCACTTTTAATCAGCACCAGCACCGACTCCGGCTCGTTGAAGCCGGTGAAGTACCAGAAATCACTGCTCTGGCGATACGGGTATTCGCTATCGTTACTGCGCGTGGCCTCCGGTGCGGCAAATATCAGCGCGGCGCTTCCCGGCTGCATAGCGGCCAGCAGCGCCTGTCGGCGGCGAAGATACTCTTGCTGAGTCATGACACCCTCCAGTAGTTGTTATTAGTGTAAGGTTGGTTTGCGCACTTCCGGCGCTGTGGGCTGGGCCCGCGTAAAGGTATCGTGGCAGAGCAGCGACGCAACGCGCACATACTCAATGATCTCTTCGAGGGACATCTCCAGCTCTTCCTGGTCCTCCTCCTCGTCGTAGCCCAGCTGTGCAATATTGCGCAGATCGTCGATCGCTTCTCCGGCTTCGCCCGTCACCTTATCAAGTTTAGGCTGCGTTACGCCCAACCCCAACAGATAGTGGTTGACCCAGCCGGCCAGCGCATCGGCGCGATCGAACACGCTGACGTCGTCGCCATCAGGCAGATAAAGCTGAAAAAGGAACCCGTCATCTTCCAGCGCATCGCTGATTGCGCCATGCATGCTGCGCAGCGCCTGAGCCAGATCGTGACCAAACGCCAGCCCCTCGTTCGTCAGGTCGTGAACCAGCGGCAGCCATGAGCTGTCGCTGTTTCCACCACACAGCATCCCGCTGATCAGACCGTGCATTTCAGCAGGCGTTAAACCCACGCCCTGCTGGTTCAGTAACTGGCTAACGTCGTTGTAGCCAGGCATTTCGTTCTGTATAGACATGCGCATTCGTCATCATTGGGAGGAATATTCATGGTATGCTACCACTTTGGACCCTGGTGAACCAGAATAGGGCTTGTATCTGCGCACCAGGGTAGCTATAGTGTCGCCCCTTCGCAGCCCCTGGAATCGGATGTGAAGGCAGCGCAGTCAAACAGCAGGAAGGTGGCATGTCTGCACAACCCGTCGATATCCAAATTTTTGGCCGTTCGCTGCGAGTGAATTGTCCGCCTGAACAAAGGGATGCTTTGAATCAGGCTGCGGATGATTTGAATCAGCGGTTGCAAGATTTAAAAGAACGCACTAGAGTCACAAATACTGAGCAGCTGGTCTTCATCGCCGCGTTGAACATCAGTTATGAACTGACTCAGGAAAAAGCGAAGACCCGCGAGTACGCGGCGAGCATGGAACAACGCATTAAAATGCTCCAGCAGACCATTGAACAGGCATTGCTTGATCAGGGTCGCATTACAGACAGACCGGGGCAAAACTTTGAATAACACTTCATGGTCTACTATGGTAGAGTGACCCTGAAGGAAAAATTTCTCTGAGATGTTCGCATGTGGGCCAGTCCCCTGAGCCGATATTTCATACCACAAGAATGTGGCGCTCCATGGTTGGTGAGCATGCTCGGTTCGTCCGAGAAGCCTTAAAACTATGACGACACATTCACCTTGAACCAAGGGTTCAAGGGTTACAGCCTGCGGCGGCATCTCGGAGATTCCCTCACCTTTCTGTCCAGCGACTACCATGACGCAACTTCCTGAAGTCCCTGCTTCTCGTCAACACATTCGTCAGTTTATCCGTCAGCAGCGCAGAGCCTTAACGCCTGAACAACAAGCCCATTTCGCGCAACAAGCCGCGGCCCGCATGATGGCGTATCCGCCCGTGGTGATGGCGCACACGGTGGCACTGTTTCTCTCCTTTGACGGCGAACTGGATACCCAGCCGCTGATAGACGAACTCTGGCGCACCGGGAAAAAAGTCTATCTGCCGGTACTCCACCCTTTCAGCACAGGCAATCTACTGTTTCTGCACTACCATCCCCATAGCGAGCTGGTGATGAATCGTCTCAAAATCACCGAACCGAAACTGGACGTGCGCGACGTATTGCCGCTGGACCAGCTGGACGTGCTGGTGACGCCGCTGGTGGCGTTTGATGAAAGCGGACAGCGCCTGGGGATGGGCGGAGGTTTTTACGATCGCACCCTGCAGAACTGGCAGCAGTACGGCTTACAGCCCGTGGGCTATGCGCATGATTGTCAGGGCGTTGAAAAGCTACCGGTGGAGAAATGGGACATCCCGCTGCCTGCGGTGGTGACGCCATCAACGATTTGGCAGTGGTGAAAAAAGCCGGGTGGCGGCTTCGCCTTACCCGGCCCAGGGTTATGCAGGCCCGGCAAGCGTAGCGTCGCCGGGCATCAGGCCGCACTGACCTAGTAAAGCAGACGCGCGCGAATGGTGCCCGGAATGGCTTTCATCCCCTGCAGCGCTTTCTCGGCAACCTCTTCATCCGCTTCGATATCAATCACCACATAGCCCATCTGCGCGTTCGTTTGCAGGTACTGTGCGGCGATGTTAACGCCCTGCTCGGCGAAGATCTGGTTAATGGCCGTCAGTACGCCCGGACGGTTTTCGTGGATGTGCAGCAGACGACGACCACCGTGCAGCGGGAGCGAGACTTCAGGGAAGTTGACCGCAGACAGGGTTGAACCGTTGTCGGAGTATTTACTCAGCTTACCGGCCACTTCGAGACCGATATTTTCCTGTGCTTCCTGGGTGGAGCCGCCGATGTGTGGCGTCAGGATCACGTTGTCAAACTCACACAGCGGCGAGGTGAACGGATCGCTGTTGGTCGCAGGCTCGGTCGGGAAGACGTCGATGGCCGCCCCTGCCAGATGTTTGCGTTTCAGGGCATCACACAGTGCAGGGATGTCCACCACCGTACCACGCGCGGCGTTGATCAGCAGCGAGCCTGGCTTCATCAGCGCCAGCTCTTCCGCACCCATCATGTTTTTGGTTGAGGCGTTTTCCGGTACGTGCAGGCTCACCACGTCGCTCATATTCAGCAGGTCGGAGAGATGCTGAACCTGGGTGGCGTTGCCCAGCGGCAGTTTGCTTTCGATGTCGTAGAAGAAGACGTGCATCCCCAGAGATTCAGCAAGGATCCCCAGCTGCGTACCGATATGGCCGTAACCGATGATACCCAGCTTTTTACCACGCGCCTCGAAAGAACCGGAGGCCAGCTTATTCCAGATACCGCGGTGTGCTTTGGCGTTGGCTTCAGGGATACCACGCAGCAGCAACAGCAATTCGCCGATCACCAGCTCCGCCACGGAGCGGGTATTGGAGAAAGGCGCGTTAAATACCGGAATACCGCGCTTCGCCGCCGCGTTAAGGTCTACCTGGTTGGTGCCGATGCAGAAGCAGCCAATCGCTACCAGTTTTTCAGCCGCTGCAATAACGTCTTCTGTCAGATGGGTACGGGAGCGCAGGCCGATGAAATGGGCATCACGGATTGACTCTTTCAGCTGTTCGGTATCCAGCGCACCTTTGTGAAATTCGATGTTGGTGTAACCCGCCGCACGAAGGCTATCCAGTGCTTTCTGATGCACCCCTTCGACCAGCAGAAATTTAATCTTGTCTTTCTCCAGTGATACCTTTGCCATTTCCCCGACCCTGTCTGATTGTCTGAACTGTTGTTGTGCTGGATGTGAATCCACTCCAGCCAACATATCAAAAAAAACTATTGCAGCAATATGAACGTTTGCGTCGGGACTCTGAAGAAATGTCATACAGCGTCGATTGGCAGTGAAAAATGCTGCAGAGGAATGAGAAAGCGGCAGGATCGTCAGGAGAGACTTAAAAATGTGACACAAGTCACCGAATATCGCTTTTGCAAAAAAAGTTAGCGGGGGGAGACTCCCCCCGTCAGATCATTTCACGATGGTTTTGACGCCATCGGCGGTGCCAATCAGCGCGACATCCGCGCCACGGTTGGCAAACAAGCCAACCGTCACGACGCCCGGCAGGCCATTGATGGCGTTTTCCAGCGCCACGGCGTCGAGGATCTCCAGACCATGCACATCCAGAATCACGTTACCGTTGTCCGTCACCACACCCTGGCGATATTCAGGGCGTCCGCCCAGCTTAACCAGCTCACGGGCAACCGCGCTACGCGCCATAGGGATCACTTCTACCGGCAGCGGGAATGTGCCAAGGATATCGACCTGCTTGGAGGCATCGGCGATACAGATAAACTTATCCGCAACGGAGGCGATAATCTTCTCGCGCGTCAGCGCCGCGCCGCCGCCTTTAATCATCTGCATATGGCCGTTGATCTCATCGGCGCCGTCAACGTAAATCCCCAGGCGATCAACTTCGTTCAGATCGAATACGGTAATGCCCAGGCTTTTCAGCTTTTCCGTGGAGGCATCGGAGCTGGAGACCGCGCCCTCGATCTGGCCTTTCATCGTACCCAGCGCATCAATAAAGTGTGCGGCCGTTGACCCGGTGCCCACGCCGACAATGGTGCCCGGCTGTACATACTGGAGAGCGGCCCATCCTACTGCTTTTTTCAGTTCATCCTGCGTCATGATCTCTTGCCCGTGGTGTTTTTGCGTGACGCGCATTATAGAGCATTCACCTGTGCCATGTGATCTGCGAGGTCACCAATTTCGTCTGTATCAAACATAAATTTATGTCATAGTGCGAAGTATTGAATTATTTGGGAGTCAGCCAGAGCAATGAAACGTCCGGACTACAGAACACTACAGGCCCTTGATGCCGTTATACGTGAACGCGGGTTCGAACGCGCGGCCCAGAAGCTGTGCATTACCCAGTCCGCCGTTTCGCAACGGATCAAACAGCTTGAGAACATGTTCGGGCAGCCGCTGCTGGTTCGTACCGTGCCGCCGCGTCCAACCGAACAGGGTCAAAAACTGCTGGCGCTGCTGCGTCAGGTTGAGCTGCTGGAAGATGAATGGCTGGGTGATGAACAAACCGGCTCTACGCCGCTTCTGCTGTCGCTGGCGGTCAACGCCGACAGTCTGGCAACCTGGCTGCTGCCCGCGCTGGCGCCGGTGCTGGCCGATTCGCCTATCCGCCTGAACCTTCAGGTTGAAGATGAAACCCGCACCCAGGAGCGTCTGCGCCGCGGTGAAGTGGTGGGCGCGGTCAGTATCCAGCCCCAGGCGCTGCCAAGCTGCCTGGTGGATCAACTGGGCGCGCTGGATTATCTCTTCGTCGCCTCAAAAGCTTTTGCTGAGCGCTATTTCCCGAATGGCGTCACCCGCGCGGCTCTGCTTAAAGCGCCCGCCGTGGCGTTTGACCATCTTGATGATATGCATCAGGCATTCTTGCAGCAGAATTTCGATCTGCCGCCGGGCAGCGTGCCCTGCCATATCGTTAACTCATCTGAAGCCTTTGTGCAGCTTGCGCGTCAGGGCACAACCTGCTGCATGATCCCGCATCTGCAGATCGAGAGAGAACTGCAGAGCGGTGAGCTGATCGACCTGACGCCGGGCTTACATCAGCGCCGCATGCTCTACTGGCACCGCTTCGCACCGGAAAGTCGCATGATGCGCAACGTCACCGATGCGCTGCTGGCCCACGGACATAAGGTTCTGCGCCAGGACTAATAAAAAAGCCGGGCCGCATTCATGCTGGCCCGGCTTTTTATGGGTGCTGAAAAACCGTTTTTACGGTGCTTTGGTCGCCGTATCCTGCTGCTGATTCTGCTGAACCGGCTGGTTCTGCTGCTGGCCCTGCGCAGGTTCCAGCTGGAACACCACGTCAACCTGATCGTCAAACTGAATCGTTGGCTGCTCGTAGGTATCCTGCGCGGAAACAGGCGCCGCCTCAGCTTTCATCATGCGTACCATCGGGCTCGGCTGATAGTTAGAGACGTGGTAACGCACGCTGTAAACCGGGCCCAGCTTGCTGTTAAAGCCAGAAGCGAGCTGCTGCGCCTGACGCACGGCATCATCAATCGCGGCTTTACGCGCTTCGTCTTTATATTTCTCAGGTTGCGCAACACCCAGTGACACGGAACGGATCTCATTCAGGCCCGCTTTCAGCGCGCCATCCAGCAGGGCGTTGAGTTTATCCAGCTGACGCACCGTAACTTCTACGGAGCGCACCGCGCGATAACCTTTCAGGATGCTTTTGCCATCCTTATAGTCATAATCTGGTTGGGTACGCAGGTTGGCAGAGTTGATATCTTTTTTACCAACGCCATTCTGCTCCAGGAAAGAGAGATATTGCGCAACGCGATCGTCTGCCTGCTTCTTGGCGGTGGCTGCATCTTTTGCCGCCACGTTCACTTCAATGGCTAAGGTCGCGATATCCGGTGCCGCATCCACGCTTGCGGTGCCGGAGGTCACAATGTGTGGGCTGTCAGGCAGTTCGCTGGCCTGAACGGACGCTGCGCCCAAACCCACTAATGCCGCCAGGGCGATTGCATTCAACTTCACTTTTATTCCTCCATGTTGCGAAGAGTGCCCATGTAACAGAGCGAATGCCAGCAAGCATAGCGGCTGCTGGTCAATTGTCCATAAGACAACGCTTAGATGAATAGTTCAATTATGTGATGAACGCCCTCTTTCGCGAGCTGAAAGGCGATAAACCACATCACCACGCCGACCAGGCCGTTGATGATGCGCTGTGCTTTGACGGTACGCAGACGGGGCGCCAACCAGGCGGCGAGCAGCGCCAGGCCAAAGAACCACAGGAAAGAGGCGCTCACGGTACCCAGCGCGAACCAGCGTTTCGGCTCTGCGTCCAGCTGCCCGCCCAGGCTCCCCAGCACCACGAAGGTATCAAGATAAACGTGCGGATTAAGCCAGGTCACCGCCAGCATAGTCACGATGATTTTCCAGCGTCCCTGCTTCATCACTTCGGCACTTGCCAGCTCAATATTGCTGCCCAGCGCCGTTTTCAGTGCGCCAAAGCCATACCAGAGAAGAAACGCGACGCCACCCCAGGTGACCAGCGCCAGCAGCCAGGGCGACTGCATCAGCAGTGCGCTGCCGCCAAAAATACCGGCACAAATCAGGAGCATATCACTCAGAGCACAAAGACTGGCAATCATCAGATGGTACTGGCGGCGAATACCCTGGTTCATGACAAAAGCGTTTTGTGGGCCAAGAGGCAGGATCATCGCCGCGCCAAGCATAAGCCCTTGAATATAAAAGGATAACATGAGGATTAATCTCAGAAAACTGTCTTGAGGGCTGACTATACTGCGGGAGAATAATAAGAGGAAATGGATAATATTAATTGGCAATTAGTGAAACTAATTAAGACCCGGCAGCGTTTCGCTTGCCGGGTCACAGAAGGAGTTATTCCGCCGGTTCTTTCACGCGCTTAAAGTTCACGTCCATTTGCGGATACGGGAAGCTGATACCGTTGGCGTCGAAATCACGCTTCACACGCTCCAGTACATCCCAGTAAACGTTCTGCAAATCACCGCTGTTGCTCCAGACGCGTACCACAAAGTTGATCGATGAAGCGCCAAGCTCGTTCAGACGGACAGTCATGTCACGATCTTTCAGAATACGATCGTCTGACTCGATAATGTTGGTAAGCAGTTGCTTCACTTTATCGATATCAGAGTCATACGCCACACCAATAATGAACTCGTTACGACGCACCGGTTCACGAGAGAAGTTGATGATATTGTTGGCGATGATCTTACCGTTCGGGATCACGACGATACGGCCATCAACGGTGCGCATGGTGGTAGAGAAAATCTGCACCTGCAGCACGGTGCCGGCCACACCGCCCAGATCCACATACTCACCAGAACGGAACGGACGGAAGGTGACCAGCAGCACCCCGGCGGCCAGGTTCGACAGCGATCCCTGCAACGCCAGACCGATAGCCAGACCAGCGGCACCGAGTACGGCGATCACTGACGCGGTCTGTACCCCTACGCGCCCAAGTGCCGCAATTAGCGTAAAGGCGATAATACCGTAGCGCACCAGCGCCGAGAGAAAATCTGCTACCGTGGCATCAATGTGGCGCGACAGCATGAGGCGGTTGACCGCATTAGAGATTACGCGTGCCACAATCATCCCCACGATGATAATTGCAATGGCCGCGACAATATTTACTGCATAACTCAGTAATAATGCCTGGTTGCGCACCAGCCAGGAGCCAGCGTTATTGATGCTATCTACAACACCGAGATCTTCCATTCAATATTCCTTAATCTAAGCCAGACCATAAAAATGCATCCCCCGTCGAGGCAGGCAGGTTAGTAAAGGGTAAACAAAAGCAGTGATTTTGCCAAACAGATCACATAAATAGTGGTAGTAGGACGTTGAAAAAACATAAAAAAAGCCCGCGATTAACGCGGGCTTTTGATACTGTCAGCAGCTCAAATTACAGAACGTCAACCGCGTTCAGCTCTTTGAAAGCCTGCTCCAGACGCGTCACCATAGAGGTCTGGGCTGAACGCAGCCATACGCGTGGATCGTAATATTTCTTGTTCGGCTGGTCTTCGCCTTTCGGGTTACCCAGCTGGCCCTGCAGGTAAGCTTCGTTAGTTTTGTAGTACTGCAGGATACCGTCCCAGGTTGCCCATTGGGTGTCGGTATCGATGTTCATTTTGATTACGCCGTAGCTAACGGAGTCTTTGATTTCCTGCGCAGAAGAACCGGAACCGCCATGGAAGACGAAGTTCAGGCTGTTGTGCGGCAGGTTGTGTTTCTTGGAAACGTATTCCTGAGAATCACGCAGGATAGTTGGGGTCAGTACCACGTTACCTGGTTTGTACACGCCGTGTACGTTACCGAAGGAGGCAGCGATGGTGAAGCGTGGGCTGATTTTGCTCAGCTCGGTGTAAGCGTAATCAACGTCTTCTGGCTGAGTGTACAGCGCAGAAGCGTCCATGTGGCTGTTGTCCACGCCGTCTTCTTCGCCACCGGTGCAACCCAGTTCGATTTCCAGGGTCATGTCCATTTTGGCCATACGCGCCAGGTATTTGGAGCAGATTTCGATGTTCTCTTCCAGAGACTCTTCAGACAGGTCGATCATGTGAGAAGAGAACAGTGGTTTACCGGTTGCAGCGAAGTGTTTTTCGCCCGCATCCAGCAGACCGTCGATCCACGGCAGCAGTTTCTTCGCGCAGTGGTCAGTGTGCAGGATAACCGGAACACCGTAGTGTTCAGCCATCTGGTGAACGTGATGTGCGCCAGAGATTGCGCCCAGGATTGCCGCGCCCTGAGGAACGTCAGTTTTCACGCCTTTACCTGCGATGAACGCAGCACCACCGTTAGAGAACTGAACGATTACTGGCGCTTTAACTTTTGCTGCGGCTTCCAGTACGGCGTTGATTGAGTCGGTACCGACGCAGTTAACAGCTGGCAGAGCAAAGTTGTTTTCTTTAGCTACCTGGAACACCTTCTGAACGTCATCACCAGTGATCACGCCAGGTTTTACGAAATCAAAAATTTTAGACATGTTGCGAGTCCTGTATCTTCGGCCTTGGAAAGGGGCGTGCTCTTAAAAGCGCGCTGAAAATTGGGCAGGTTTCCCTGCCCTAAAATGGCTTACTTCTTAGCGCGCTCTTCGAGCATGGCTACTGCTGGCAGAACTTTGCCTTCCACGAATTCGAGGAATGCACCGCCGCCAGTGGAGATGTAGGAGATCTTGTCGGAAATACCGAACAGATCGATTGCTGCCAGAGTATCACCGCCGCCAGCAATGGAGAACGCTTCGCTGTCTGCAATCGCGTTAGCCACGATTTCAGTACCTTTACGGAAGTTCGGGAATTCGAACACGCCAACCGGGCCGTTCCACAGAATGGTTTTTGCATTCTTCAGAATTTCAGCCAGTTTCTCTGCAGAGGCGTCGCCCAGGTCCAGAATCTGCTCTTCATTTTTGATGTCAGAAACAGATTTCAGCTCTGCGGTTGCGGTTTCAGAGAACTCGGTCGCGACGCGAACGTCAGTTGGAACCGGGATATCGCAGGTGCTCAGCAGGCGTTTCGCTTCGTCAACCAGGTCTGCTTCGTACAGAGATTTACCAACATTGTGGCCCTGGGCTGCAACGAAGGTGTTAGCGATACCGCCGCCTACGATCAGCTGGTCAGCGATTTTGGACAGAGAGTCCAGAACGGTCAGTTTGGTAGAAACTTTAGAACCACCAACGATAGCAACCATCGGACGTGCAGGTTCTTTCAGCGCTTTACCCAGGGCTTCCAGTTCGTCTGCCAGCAGCGGGCCTGCACAGGCAACGTCAGCAAATTTGCCGATACCGTGAGTGGAAGCCTGCGCGCGGTGAGCGGTACCGAACGCGTCCATTACAAATACGTCGCACAGGGCAGCGTATTTTTTGGACAGGGTTTCGTCGTCTTTCTTCTCGCCTTTGTTAAAGCGAACGTTTTCCAGAACAACCAGCTCACCTTCAGCAACTTCAACGCCGTCCAGGTAGTCTTTAACCAGACGTACCGGGCTGGACAGTTTGTCTTTCAGGTAATTAACAACCGGCAGCAGAGAGAATTCTTCGTTGTACTCGCCTTCGGTCGGACGACCCAGGTGGGAGGTTACCATCACTTTCGCACCCTGCTTCAGCGCCAGTTCGATGGTTGGCAGAGATGCACGGATACGCGCGTCGCTGGTCACTTTACCATCTTTAACCGGTACGTTCAGATCCGCACGGATGAAAACGCGTTTACCTGCCAGATCCAGATCGGTCATCTTAATTACAGACATGGTGAATCCTCTCGTTGATTCTTAAAGTTTTGCAGACGCAATGCGCGTCTTACCTGAAACCTTGTGCGGCCATGGCTAACGTGGTGTCGAGCATCCTGTTAGCAAAGCCCCATTCGTTATCACACCAGACCAGCGTTTTGATCAGGTGCGCCCCACTCACGCGCGTTTGGGTGCCATCAACAATGGCGCTGTGCGGATCGTGGTTAAAATCTACTGAGACCAACGGTAATTCCGTATAGTCAACTATACCATGAAATGCTTGCTGTGCCGCTTTTTGCAGCAACAGGTTGACCTCACAGGCTTTTACCGGTTTTTTCACGGTAACGCTGAGGTCGATCGCCGTCACGTTGATGGTGGGTACACGCACGGCGATGGCTTCAAAACGGTCTTCAAACTGCGGGAAAATTCGGGTGATGCCGGCCGCCAGTTTGGTGTCCACCGGGATAATCGACTGACTCGCCGCGCGAGTGCGTCGCAGGTCCGGGTGGTATGCGTCAATGACCTGCTGATCGTGCATGGCGGAGTGGATGGTAGTAACCGTACCCGACTCAATGCCGTAGGCATCGTCCAGCAGCTTGATGACCGGAATAATACAGTTGGTGGTACAGGAGGCATTGGAGACAATCCGGTGTTCCGCGTGCAACTCATGATGGTTGACACCGTAAACGACCGTGGCATCGAGATCGTTACTGCCTGGATGCGAGAAAAGCACTTTCTTAGCGCCGGCCGCCAGATGGGCTTCGCCGTGTTCGCGATTGCCGTAAACGCCGGTACAATCAAGAACCACATCAACACCCAGTTCGCGCCAGGGTAATGCTTCGATCGTCCGCTCGTGAAGCAGACGAATCACGTCATCACCGACAAGCAGCTGCTCTCTTTCCTGACGAACGTCCCAGGCAAAGCGCCCATGGCTGGTGTCATATTTCAACAAATGCGCCATGCCTGCGGCATCCGCCAGTTCATTGATTGCCACCACGGTAATTTCCGCCCGACGCCCGGATTCATATAAAGCACGAACCACGTTACGTCCGATGCGACCGAAACCATTAATCGCTACGCGTACGGTCATAAGTCTCCTGCAAAGCTTTCCCTGACTCGAGGTGGCTGACAGAGTAATGCAGCAACGCTCTGAGGGGAATCCTTGCCTGTCACAAACTCCAACTGATTGGTCATTTGTCGAACGTTTAATCGACTGAAACGCTTCAGCCAGAATAAGCGAAACACGGAATAAAGGAAATGACTGTCCAGACCAATAAGCCAGCTATATGACTTGCGTCACATTTTGAATGGAATAATTTACAGAGGTATTACATCTTTGAGGAATAACATGCACAAAAAAGCCGGGTGACGCTTACGTCAGCCCGGCCTGAATATTTTGCAGGCCCGGCAAGCAACGTGCCGCCGGGCGCAATCGTGATTACAGCAGTTCTTTCGCTTTTGCGACCACGTTTTCAACGGTGAAGCCGAACTCTTCGAACAGCTGCTCCGCTGGCGCAGACTCACCGAAGGTGGTCATACCAACGATGGCGCCGTTCAGGCCCACATACTTGAACCAGTAGTCAGCGATACCCGCTTCGATTGCCACACGGGCGGAAACGGCTTTCGGCAGCACGGATTCACGGTACGCCGCATCCTGCTTGTCGAAGGCGTCGGTAGACGGCATGGAGACCACGCGCGCTTTCACGCCTTCGCCTGCCAGCTGATCCCAGGCAGCAATCGCCAGTTCAACTTCAGAGCCGGTGGCAATGAAAATCAGCTCAGGCTGACCGTCGCAGTCTTTCAGCACGTAACCGCCGCGGGCGATGTTCGCCAGCTGCGCTTCAGTACGATCCTGCTGGGCCAGGTTCTGACGGGAGAGGATCAGCGCGGTCGGGCCGTCCTGACGCTCAACGCCATATTTCCACGCTACCGCAGATTCAACCTGGTCACACGGACGCCAGGTGGACATGTTCGGGGTCACGCGCAGAGAGGCAACCTGCTCTACCGGCTGGTGGGTCGGGCCGTCTTCGCCCAGACCGATGGAGTCGTGGGTGTAAACCATCACCTGACGCTGTTTCATCAGCGCAGCCATACGCACCGCGTTACGGGCATATTCCACGAACATCAGGAAGGTGGAGGTGTACGGCAGGAAACCACCGTGCAGGGAGATACCGTTGGCAATCGCGGTCATACCAAACTCACGCACGCCGTAATGGATGTAGTTACCGGCAGTATCTTCGTTGATCGCTTTAGAACCGGACCAGATAGTCAGGTTAGATGGCGCCAGATCTGCGGAGCCGCCGAGGAACTCAGGCAGCAGCGGGCCAAAGGCTTCGATCGCATTCTGGGACGCTTTACGGCTGGCGATTTTGGACGGGTTAGCCTGCAGTTTCGCGATGAACTCATTCGCTTTGGCGTCGAAGTCTGCCGGCATGTCACCTTTCATACGACGGGTGAACTCTGCCGCCTCCTGCGGGAAGGCTTTGGCGTAGGCCGCGAATTTCTCGTTCCAGGCCGCTTCTTTCGCCTGACCGGCTTCTTTTGCATCCCACTGGGCATAGATGTCAGATGGGATCTCAAACGCCGCGTGTTTCCAGCCCAGGGCTTCGCGGGTCAGGGCGATCTCTGCGTCACCCAGCGGTGCGCCGTGAGAGTCGTGGGTACCGGCCTTGTTCGGGGAGCCGAAACCAATGATGGTTTTGCACATCAGCAGGGACGGTTTGTCCGTGACTGCGCGCGCTTCTTCTACTGCACGTTTAATCGCGTCAGCGTCGTGGCCGTCAACGCCACGCACGACGTGCCAGCCGTAGGCTTCGAAACGGGCTGCGGTGTCGTCGGTGAACCAGCCTTCAACGTGGCCGTCGATTGAGATGCCGTTGTCGTCGTAGAACGCCACCAGTTTGCCCAGCTTCAGGGTACCGGCCAGGGAGCACACTTCGTGAGAAATGCCTTCCATCATGCAGCCGTCGCCCATGAACGCGTAGGTGAAGTGATCAACGATGTCGTGGCCCGGACGGTTAAACTGCGCCGCCAGCGTCTTCTCAGCGATCGCCATACCCACGGCGTTAGCAATACCCTGCCCCAGCGGACCGGTGGTGGTCTCGACACCCGCGGTATAACCCACTTCCGGGTGACCTGGCGTTTTAGAGTGCAGCTGACGGAAGTTTTTCAGCTCTTCAATCGGCAGATCGTAGCCGGTGAGGTGCAGCAGGCTGTAGATCAGCATGGAGCCGTGACCGTTGGACAGCACGAAGCGGTCGCGATCGGCCCAGGCCGGGTTCTGAGGGTTGTGGTTCAGGAAATCACGCCACAGGACTTCGGCAATGTCAGCCATACCCATAGGGGCACCCGGGTGACCGGATTTAGCTTTTTGTACAGCATCCATGCTCAGCGCACGAATAGCATTGGCAAGCTCTTTACGTGAGGACATTTTGACTCCAGATCGGATGTTGAAGGCCATACCCGTTTCGGCTTGACGACAGCGCGTTTTGGGCTACGCCGGAAAAAAGTGCCAACAATGTAACCCAAGCGACAAAGCATGTACATGGACCATTCTTTTGCCGCTTAAGAAATCTCTGGAACAGGCTCGCACGTTGCGCAATCTTCTCGCCCGCCTTCGTTTATATTCTTTATAATTGGTTTTGCACCCTCCTCCGGGGCGGCAAAACTTTCAGAATTTTTCAAGTTAACGAGTACGGAAGCAACATAATGAAAATGCGTGCAATAGTGCTGGCTCTGGGAACGACACTTCTGCTTAGCGGATGTCAGAATATGAATTCTGGTGGCCTGTTGAGCTCCGGAGCAGAGGCGTTTCAGGCCTACTCCCTGACCGATGCTCAGGTGAAAACATTAAGCGATGAGGCCTGTAAGGAGATGGACGGTAAAGCGACCATCGCACCTGCAGACAGCACTTACGCTCAGCGTCTGAACAAGATTGCTTCGGCCCTTGGCGACAACATCAATGGCCAGCCGGTGAACTACAAAGTTTACATGGCCAAAGACGTTAACGCCTTTGCCATGGCTAACGGCTGTATCCGCGTCTACAGCGGGTTAATGGACATGATGAACGACAACGAAGTCGAGGCGGTAATCGGCCATGAAATGGGTCACGTTGCTCTCGGCCACGTAAAGAAAGGCATGCAGGTCGCCCTCGGCACGAACGCCGTTCGCGTGGCGGCGGCCTCTGCCGGCGGTATTGTCGGCAGTCTGTCTCAGTCACAGCTTGGCGATCTGGGTGAAAAACTGGTCAACTCGCAGTTCTCCCAGCGTCAGGAATCTGAAGCCGACGACTACTCTTACGATCTGTTGCGCAAACGTGGAATTAATCCGTCAGGTTTAGCGACCAGCTTTGAAAAACTGGCTCAACAGGAAGCAGGCCGTCAAAGCTCCATGTTTGACGACCACCCTGCCTCCGCAGCGCGTGCGCAGCACATTCGCGATCGCATGGCGGCAGACGGGATTAAATAAGACCCAGGGAGGCGTTCGCGCCTCCTTTTTTATTTCGCATTTCCGCTGAACCTGTTCTGATTATTTCCCCCTCACCCCGCCCCTCTCCCCAAAGGGGCGAGGGGTGAGGGGAAGAAGATAGCCCCTTGTACTCCTGCCTCCCGGAGCAGGACGAGCTAAAGGTCCGCACTGGCCAGTCCCCTCTCCTCTGTGGGGAGAGGGTCAGGGTGAGGGGAAACAGCGTACTCTAGTAAAGCGTTTTCTGCGGCGGCCCGGCAAACTTCAGGGCGCCAATCTGCCCCATACGCACTTCCACCACCGATGGCCCCGGCATGGCCAGCGCCTCTGTCATGACCGCATCAAAGTCCTCCGCCCGCTCAACGCTCCAGGCCTGCAAGCCAATCGCCTGCGCCAGCAGGGTAAAGTCCGGCGTATGCAGCGCGTTATAATACTGACGCCCGCCAAAATACTTATCCTGAATACCGCGCATTACGCCGTAACCGCCGTCGTTCATGATGAGCAGCGTCACGTTGGCTTTCTCCTGCGCCAGCGTCGCCAGCTCGCCTAAATTCAGGCTCAGGCCGCCGTCGCCCACCAGCCCTACGACCTTGCGCTGTGGGTTAGCAATCGCGGTCCCAATCGCCATCGGCAGGCCCATGCCAATCGCCCCGGCCAGAGAGTGAATATTCATCAGCGGGCCGTTGGCGCGGAACAGACGGCTGCCCCACAGGCTGCCGGAAACGGTGATATCGCGCACCAGCAGGCCATCCTGCGGTAAGGCTTTCTCAATCGCGTCGTTAAGTTTTGCATAGGCGCCGCACTGCTCGCGCAGCCCCTCCCCGGCTTTGGCAACCGCCTGCTGCACCTGCGTATCCCACTGCGCATTACCCCATTCGCGCCCCTGCGCTTTTTCGGCCAGCGCGCTCAACAGGGCGGAACAGTCGCCCACGATGGTGTTATCCATCAAATAGTTACGACTCGCCGCTGCCGGATCGATATCGATCTGCACGCGCGGGTAAGGTAACTCTAGCGTCCATGAGCGAGTTTCGTTGCTGCGCAGGCGCGACCCCGCCACCAGCGTAAAATCACACTCGGCTATCAGCGCCTCAACCGACGGCGAGTTATGGAATGCCCGCAGGCTGGCGCGATGGCTGTCCGGCAGCACGCCGCGCGCGTGGGTGCTGGAGATCACCGTCACGCCCGCATCCGCCAGTTTTTGCACCGCATCCAC
Organism: Leclercia adecarboxylata; assembly: GCF_035787115.1. GTDB lineage: Bacteria > Pseudomonadota > Gammaproteobacteria > Enterobacterales > Enterobacteriaceae > Enterobacter > Enterobacter adecarboxylatus_E. The sequence goes on from NZ_JALKTL010000004.1 coordinate 365,744, forward strand.
GCTTCCCAGCGCGCCGCCCCCCAGCCACAGCAGCGGCTGTTTCGCCTGCTTAAGCTGCGCCCACAGTGTGTCGACCACCCCGGCATCTACCGCTGAACCCGCAGCGGTTTTTACCGGCGCCGTTACCAGCGACAGCGGAATTTTCGTCCCCTGAATATCAATCGGAATTTCCACCGAGACCGGTCCGCACGGCGGCGTCTGTGCGTCCTGAATGGCTTTATGGAGAATCGCTATCGCCTGGTTTGCATTGCTGATGCGGTACGCCCGTTTTGAGCTGGCCTTCAGGAAGGTCAGTTGATCGCGGGTTTCGTGGATAAAACCGGTGTCGGCATCCAGCCAGGCTTTTTCCACCTGTCCGGTTAAATGCAGCAGCGGCGTACAGGCGTTCATGGCCTCTACCAGCGCGCCTACCGCATTACCCGCCCCGGCACCGGTGCTGGTCAGCGCCACGCCAAGGCCAGAAAAACGTCCATGTGCATCGGCCATGGTGACCGAGCCTGCTTCACCACGCGCGGGCACGAAGCGGATGTTGCCGCGCTGCCCCACCGCATCGGCGATGGGCAGGTTGTGAATGGAGATGACGCCGTAGATGGCCTCAACCTGATACTGCTCCAGCGTTCTGGCGATGGCGTCGCCGACGGTTATCATTTCGCTCATTGCTCACCCTTTCTCAGTCGCACCAGTGGTTGACGCTGTTACCCGTCGCCAGATAAATACTCTTTTGCTGCATCCAGGCTTTCAGCCCCTGAATGCCCTTTTCGCGGCCCAGACCGCTCTCTTTAAAGCCCCCGAACGGGGTCGAAATTGCAAAGACCTTGTAGGTGTTGATCCACACCGTGCCCGCTTCAAGCCGATCGCTTAAGCGCAGCGCGCGTCCGCTATCACGCGTCCAGATCCCCGCCGCCAGGCCGTAAACCGAGTCATTCGCCTCGCGGAGAAGCGCAGCCTCATCGTCAAACGGCATCGCCACCAGCACCGGGCCGAAGATCTCTTCCTGGCAGGCGCGGGCGCTGTTGCTCAGCCCTTCAATAATCGTTGGCAGGAAGAAGCTGCCGTTTGCCAGACTGGGATCGGCCGGGATCTCCCCGCCGCACAGCACCCGGCCCCCTTCGCGCTTCGCCAGCTCGACATACGCCTGCACGCTCTGACGGTGTTTCTCGTTGATCAGCGGCCCAACGTGGACACCATCTTTAAACGGATGTCCGACGCGCAGCCCGCGGGTTAATTCCAGCAGACGCGCCATCAGCGGAGCGTAAATGCTCTGGTGGATAAACAGCCGCGAACCGGCGATACACGCCTGACCCGCCGAACTGAAAATGCCATAGCAGATGCCGCGCGCGGCCTGCTCGATATCCGCATCTTCCAGCACGATGGTTGGCGATTTACCGCCCAGCTCCAGCGACGCCGGGATCAGCTTTTCCGCCGCCACGTGCGCCAGATGACGGCCGGTGGTGGTGCCACCGGTAAAGGAAATCTTCCGCACCTTAGGGTGACGCGCCAGCGCATCGCCGATTACTGAACCCTTGCCCGGCAGCACGCTCAGCAGCCCGGCAGGCAGCCCGGCCTGTTCAAAGATGCGCGCCAGCTCCAGTGCCATCAGCGGCGTGGCTTCAGCAGGCTTGAGGATCACCGCGTTTCCGGCAGCAATCGCCGGAGCCACCTTCTGCATTTCGCTGGCAATCGGCGAGTTCCACGGCGTGATGGCGGCCACCACGCCGAGCGGCTCGTAGCGGCTCAGCGTCAGCAAGTCAGGCTGGCGCGGCGTCGGGAGTTCACCTTCCAGCAGCTCGCAGGCGGCGGCAAAATAGCGCGCCGTTCCTGCCGCACTCATTACCAGCCCGCGCGCTTCCGCCAGCGGCTTACCGTTATCGCGGCTCTGCCTCTGCGCCAGATCATCCACGCGGGCTTCAATCAGATCCGCCACCTTATGCAGGATCTTCGCGCGCTGATGCGGCAGGCTGTTACGCCAGGCTGGTTCGCGCCAGGCGCGTTCTCCGGCCTCTATCGCCTCATGCAGATCGTCGAGGCTTGCCGCGTTCAGCGTCGCGTTGAGCGCCCCGTCTGCCGGGAAGTGACTCTGCATCGGGTTACCGCTGCCGTGTCGCCACTGGCCGCCGATAAAAATCTTCAGTTCGTCCATCGTCACTCCTCAGCTCAGGGCCAGCTCGCGGCAGGCGCGTACCGCGCTCAGTGCCGCCAGGGTGGAGGTTTTTGGGTTAGAGGCAAGCGGTAGCCCGCTCAGCTCAAGATGGAACTCACCAAACACGCCCTCGACATGCAGCGTGTGGGTATTGCGTTTAGTAGCCGGGTCGACCATCAGCTGTACGCGGGTGTCATCCATCCCGACGCCGCCGAGCGCCACGGTCGCGGCCACGTTGGCGTTGGCCGGGAACAGTCGTGCCGCCTCGCGGGCGCTGCCCTCAAAGAACACCTGCGCCTCTCTGACTGCGCTGAGGTCGATAAGCTGCTCGGCGTAGCTGCCGCGCCAGCTGGCCGGGCTTTTGCGTGACTGATAGGTGACGCGCTCAAGCCCACCCTCTTTCGCCGCCGCCAGTCCGTCGATACCTGCCACGGCCCCGGAGAGCAGCGTCAGCTTGCCGCCCGCGTTGAGCAGGCGCTGTTCCAGGCCGCTGTCCGCCAGTGCGCCCGTGGAGATCACCGCCAGATGCCAGCCGCGACGCAGAATATCTTCGCCGTACTGCGCCACCGCCTGCTGGCTGGCGCACTCCAGCACCAGATCGGGCGCTTCAGCACACTCCATCGGGGAGGTCAGCGCCAGCACCGCATCACCAAACTGCTGGCGAATCGCCGGGTGGTGAGACTCGCGCGCCACGACCCAGCCAATAGCGACCCCGGCAGGCAGGCGTTCAATTACCGCCTGCGCCATGGCGCCAAAACCAATCAACATGATCTTTTTCATGATGCGTCCTTACAGATGGCGGCAGAAACCGCCGGAAACGTCCAGCGCGGCGCCGGTGGTAAACGAGGCCAGCGGCGAAGCAAGGAACAGCAGCGCCTGCGCCGGCTCCTGCGGCTTGCCGAGGCGCGCCATTGGAATGCCTCGCTTGCGCGCGATCTCTGCCGTCCACTCCGGCCAGCTCTGATTTTGGTCCGCCCGGTTCTCAAAGCGGCGCTGCCACTGCCCGGATTCCACCATGCCGAGCAGGATTGAATTGACGCGAATGCCTTTGCCCACCAGCTCTTTCGAGAGCGTCAGGGTCATGTTCAGCAGGGCCGCACGGGCGGCAGAGGTGGCGATCATGTGCTCTTCCGGCTGGAGCGCCAGCAAGGAATTCACACAGGTGATGGAGGCGATATCGGACCGCTCCAGCCAGGGCTGAAACGCCTGCACCGGGTTGATCACCCCGAACAGTTTCAGTTCGGCTTCGCGCAGCCATGCCTCGCGCGGGGTGTCGTGGAAGTGCGCCACGTAGCCCTGCCCGGCGTTGTTGATCAGCATGTCCGCCGCGCCAAAGCGGGCATTTACCGCATCCGCGAAGGCCTGCACGTCGTCGGCTTTCAGCACGTCGCAGCGGTAAGAGAATATGTCCCCGTCGGGGTACTCGTTCTGCAGCGCGGCATGGGCGCTGGCGAGCCGGTCAGGGTCGCGGCCACAGAAGGCCACCTTTGCCCCCTCGCCCAGCAGCAGGCGCAGCGTTTCAAAGCCAATGCCAGAAGAGCCGCCGGTGACCACCGCTACGCGCCCGTCAATTTGTGCATTCATTGCGCACCTCTTGGTTAATGCGTAAAAGCTGTTGGTTAAAAAACGCGTCGTTATCGAGATAGCTGGCGTGCCCGGCTTGCGGAATAGCGGTAAACGGCATGCCGTAGCGCAGCGCCAGCCCCTGTACCCGGTCGGGTTCCGTTATGACATCCTGCTCGCCGCACCAGACCTCAAACGTCCCGGTATAGCCTTTCAGCCAGCCGTGAATGTCGTCGTTCGCCAGCATCCATGCTGCAGCGAGGTAGCCCTCCGGGCGCAGCTTGCGCATGCCCGCCGCGACGGTGGCGATATCTTCCGCGCGCGCGCCGGGGCGAAGCAGCTTCGCGGCGCGGGTCTGGGCAAGGATTTCCCCGCCCAGCGCCATCTGCTGCTCGCGGTTGCGCCAGACCTGCTCGCGCTGCGCCGGGTCGGCCTGGCCGTATCCCTGCGCGGCATCTGCCAGTACCATATAGATGACGCGTTCAGGGAATTTTGCCGCAAAGGCGCTGGCAACCAGCGCTCCCAGGGAGTGCCCCACCAGCACCGCCTGCCAGACGCCCGCGCGGTCAAGCATCGCCGCCAGCGCGTCGGCGTAATCCCCGGCGTTTGCCCGTTCAGCCGCCAGCGTCGGGCTTTCGCCATAACCGGGCATATCCCAGGCCAGCACGCGAAAACCCTTCAGCGCCATCTGCTTATGCCAGGAGGCCGCGCCGGAGCTGATCCCGTGCAGCAGCATCAGCGGAATACCGCTTCCCTGTTCACGAAAACCCGTCATCATGCCCTCCTAATTCCGCTTCACTTTCGAGAGCGGATGATCGGATGGATAGGTCGGGATCTCCGGCTTGTTGGTCCCCAGCATGACGCACATCAGCGCCTCTTCTTCCCCGTGGTTGAACAGGCCGCGATAGATGCCCGGCGGGACGGAGATCAGGTCGCGCTCGCGCAACACGGTTTCGGTGTAGTTGTCGCCGTCCTGGATCATCAATGTGATCTGCCCTTTGAGCATGAAGAACACCTCTTCCACATCATCGTGCAGGTGCAGCGGCCCTTCGCACTTCGACGGCAGCACCATGGTGGAGAAAGTAAAGTGGTCCGCCTGCACGGTGTTGGTGTCGTTCGCCACGCCCGTTGCCCCGGTGCCGATATAACGCATCTGCGCCCGACGGTATTTGGGGTCAAAATCAGCCTGGAACTTCAGCGCGTTCCAGTCGTATTTGCGGCCTTCGAAGCGCGCGATACGCGATTCGACCCACTCTTCCATAGTCAGGTGGTCAGGTTTGATGCCAGATGTGTTGGTTACGGTTGAATCAGTCATGACACTCTCCTCAGTAACGTCTCAGCAGCGGCAGTAACAGGACGCAGCCCACCGCCGCCATCACCGCCAGAAAAATCAGCCCGGAATCCATGCTGTGGGTGAAGGCGATTAACGCACCCATCACCGCCGGCGACAGCGCGCCTGCAAAGTTTCCCAGTCCGTTGAAGATCCCGCCCGCCGTGGCGCTCACCCGTGGATGGGTGGCCTTCGCCAGCAGGGCGAAAATGTTGGGCGCACCGGTCCCCCACATAAAGGTGCTGAAGCTCATTGCTGCGATGATGGCCAGCGGGGTATCGAGTTGCATCACCGCAGCCAGCCCGAGAGCCGCACCCGCCATAGAGATAAAGCAGGCCGCGGCGCGCTTATCGACCCGGTCCGAGAGCCACGCGCCAATCACCTCGCCTGCCAGCATGGCGATGAACGGCATCGACGACAGCCAGCCCGCGTGCTCAAGGTGAATACCTTTGCCCTTGATCAGATAGCCCGGTAGCCAGCCGTTGATGCCCCACAGATAGGTAAGGAAAGCGATGTTAAAGATGCAGATGATCCAGAAGTGCGGGCTGACAAACAGTTCGCGCCGCGCCGCTCGTCGTTCATCCTGAGATGCCCGTGAGGTGCCGGGTTTTGCCTCCAGACGGATCCCGCGCAGACCGACGCGCACGAAGATCAGCACCGGCACGGTCAGCATCGCCATCACGAAGAAGGTGCTTTGCCAGCCGAAGGTATTCAGCAGCCAGAGGGAGAGCGGAAAACCAATCGCCGCGCCCACCGGCGTACCCAGCAGCCACAGCATGGTGGCGCGCGCCTGCAGATGCTGCGGGAAATTGTGCCGCACAATGGCGAAGGCCAGCGGGAAGAGCGGTCCTTCCGCCACGCCCAGCAAAATACGCAGAACGATCATCAGCGTGTAGTTATGGGTAAAGCCCATCGCCACCATCAGCACGCACCAGACCACCATCATCCCGGTAAGCAGGCGCAGCGGCGCGATTTTGTCCCCCAGCCCGCTTAAAAAGACCGACGAAAAACCGTAGCTCAGCAGAAACGCGCTCATCAGAATGCCGAGACGCGTGGTGTCGAAATCAATGCCTATCGCCTGCTGGAAATGGCCGTCGGAAAACAGCGCCGCAATACTGATTTTGTCGAAAAAGGCCAGCAGCACGCAGGCCAGCAGCGACAGCGGGATGGCCCAGCGCACCGCTTTTTCAGGCGTGCGGGCTCCCTCACCGCTCGCCTCAACGGCTGCGGTGTTGGTCTCTAATGTGGTCATCTCTCCCCCTGTGGGTGCGGGTTAGCTATCGCAATGACATCAGTGAAAAGGTCGGGTCGGTGAGCGGTACATCCGATAAATCCCGTCCTGCCGCCATCCAGCGTTTAGCCAGCTTGACGGTGCGCGCATCGTTGAACGCCACCAGCTGCGTCAGCCGTCCGTTCGCGTCGAGCGAGAAAAACAGCGAATCGTCCCGCACTATCGTGCTGCTGCCCGACTGTGGAATGCCGAGGATCTGGATATTGTGCTGATATTGATCCGACCAGAGCCACGGCGCGTCGTCGTAACCTGGCGCATCGGGGTTGAGCATCGCTTTCGCCGTCGCCACCGCCTGATTCTGGGCAAAGGCCCACGACTGAATACACAGGCCGTAATGATGGTGCTGAGCCACATCGCCAGCGGCAAAAATGAACGGATCCGAGGTGCGCCCCTGAGCATCCACCACGATCCCGCGTTCAGTTTTAAGCCCGGCGTTGCGCGCCAGCTCCAGATTAAGATCGACGCCGATCCCGACTACCGCCGCGTCAAAGGTTTCGCGCTTGCCGTCGCAGTGGATGACCGGCAGACCGTTTTCGTCCTCCAGCTCCAGTGCGCCACAGCCGGTACGGATATCCACACCCTGCTGACGATGGATAGCCTCTAACCGTTGCGAGACTTTGCTACTTACCGATCGCATGCACAGCGCGGGCTGCTGCTCAAACAGCGTGACCGCCACGCCGCTTTTGCGCGCGGAGGCGGCAATCTCAAGGCCTATCCAGCCGCCGCCAACAATCGCCAGCGTTTTACTTTCCGCCAGTCGGTCTTTCAGGCGCTGGGCGTCCTGCCAGTGGCGCAGGGTATACACCTGCGGATGCGCAGCCCACGCCTCACCCGGCATGCGCGCCCGCCCGCCGGTGGCGATTAAAAGCATGTTGTAACTAAGATGTTCGCCGTTACTCAAATGTACGTTTTTCGCCGCGCGATCGATCTGCTCTGCACGCAGCGGGCGGTACCAGGTGAGGTTCAGCGCCTGCTGCGCCTCTTCCGTAAACAGACGCGGTAGCGCCGCGTCCGGCTCCAGCAACGTTGCCTTCGACAGCGGCGGTCGCTCGTAGAAATCCCACTCCTCTTCCGCTACCACGCAAATCTCGCCGTCGAAGCCTTCGTCACGCAGGGTTTTCGCCGCCCAGCCACCCGCCTGACCGCCACCGATAATGACAATGCGCGACGTCATACCGCCTCCGGTTTTTTCTGCTGACGGCGCGTATCGTGGTCGATGCCGCCTTCTACCGCCCATTCGGTAAAGGAGACCAGGGAGTGCTCCAGCTCGCGCGGCTGCCAGTTTTCGGTCAGGTAATCGTCGTTGGTGTAATACTCAAATGCCCCGCCGGTCGGGCTGTTGACGTACCAGAAGTACGCCGACGACACCGGATGGCGGCCCGGCCCGATAAAGGTGCTCCACTCATTTTTATTCATCGCAATACCGCCGCCGATCACCTCGTGGATGTCGCGTACGGTGAACGCCACGTGGTTCAGGCCACGCTTGCGGTTCGGCAGTTGCAGCAGGAACAGGTTGTGGTGGCCGCCGCGCGCACCGCAGCGCAGGAATACGGCGCGGTTGATGTAGCGGTCAGAGACATGGAAGCCGAGCACCTCGCGGTAGAATTTTTCCACCGCCGCCAGCTCCTCCACAAAGAACACCACGTGCCCTACGTTGATGGGTTGGGCGCGATCGTAAACCGGACTGGGGGTGTCAATCCGACGAGCGTCGCCCCACTGGTTAATCGGCTCGACGTTCAGCTCCACGTCGGTCTGCTGGCTGACCTGCACGCGCAGCGTCATACCGTTCGGGTCGAGGCACTCCAGCGCGTCACCCACCTCACGAAAGCCGGGCTGCCCGGCAAGCTTCGGGCGCAGCGCATCCAGATCTGACTGTGTGGCAACCGCCCAGGTCATGCGGCGCAGGGTATTACCCGCTTCAAACGCCGGCGGCAGATCGGGGCTGTCGATGGGATTAAGCTCAACGCGCGCGCCGCTCAGGGTGGTAAAACGCTGGCCGCTGGCATCGCCGGTCAGGCCAAAATCACGCATAAATTTGGCGCAGTGCGTCAGGTCTTCAACGCCAAACTCCAGCTTTTCAATTCCGGTTACACTCATCGTTCGTTGCCTCATCTGGCCCAAATTGGGCGTAAAACATGCCCGACGCAGTGAAGCGCCTGACGTTAACTCACTGATTTAACTGGCCTGTGACAAATACCCTAAGAAGCCAGAAATTTTATCCGCCGCGAGGCGAACATCGTTTTGCAGACGCTCGCGGTCGGTCTGCGGGATCTCCTCCGATGGCACCAGAATACTGACCACCGCCGCCACGCGCCCGCTCCGGTCATACACCGGGTAGACGATAGAAGAGATGCCGTGGCGGAAGAAGGATTCGCCGATCACGTACCCGCGGGCTTTGTCCTGCTGCACCATCTGCCACAGGGCTTCGCGGTCATGAAGCTGCCCCGGCGTGTTGCCCGGCAGGCGCTCGTGCGGGAACAGCTGTTCAAAGTCGGCGCGGGAAATATCCGTCAATAACATGCGGCCAAGCGAGGTGCAGTGCACCGGCAAACGGGTGCCAATGCTGACCTGATTGATGCGCGACCCGGCGGCGCTGACGCGGGCGATGTAGATAATGTCACGTCCGTCGCGGATCGCCAGATGGCTGCTGCACTGGCTCACGTCGCGCAGCTGTTCGATCACCGGCTGGCCCACCTGCGCCACATCCAGCGAAGCGATGTACTCAAAGCCGAGGCGCAGCACATTCATGCCGAGCGAAAAGGTATTGGTGCGCGTGTTGCGCTCCAGAAAGCCCATGTACTCAAGCGTCTGCACCACGCGGTAGGCGGTGGCCTTCGGCATATCCACCAGCCGGTGCAGCTCGGCAAAGGTCAGTTCGCGATGCTGCTCGCCGAAGGCCAACAGCAGCTGCAAACCGCGCTCCAGCCCCGGCACCAGATACTTCACTTCCTGATCGTTTGCCATAATCGCCAACCCTTAGTTAAAGACAAAACCGCCGTTGACCGGAATCAGCTGCCCGGTGATAAACCGCGACAGATCGCTTAACAGCCATACGACGCTGCCGGTGACATCTTCCGGCTGCTGCGCCCCCGTTAACGCGCGGCCATTTTCATAGAGCTGATGGCGTTCGGCGGGCACATATTCCGTTGCCTCAACGCGGGTTAATCCCGGCGCGATGGCGTTAATACGAATACGCTTTTCACCCAGCTCCCGCGCCATCGAGCGGGTCATGGCAATCACCGCGCCCTTGCTGGCGACGTAGGCCATCAGGCGCGGCGCGCCCCACAGCGCGGTGTCGGAGGCTACGTTCACAATCCCCGCCCCTTCACGCAGCAGCGGCACGGCGGCGCGGGTGACCAGCCAGGTGCCTTTGACATTCACGCTCATCACCCGATCCCAGAGATCTGGATCGTAATCGAGCATGTTTTTGCCACCGACCCCGGTCGCCATCGCCGCGTTGTTCACCAGGCCGTCAATCTGCCCCTGTTCGCCAATGGCGCTGAACACCTGCTCAATGGAGCGCGGATCCGCCAGATCGATAACGTGGGATTCGATCGCATAACCCTGCTCGCTCAGCCGGTGGGCGCTTTCAGCCAGCTCGCCTTTCAGGATGTCGCACATTACCACCGCGGCACCCTGCTCCGCGCAGGCGCTGGCAAAGTGATAGCCCAGCCCGCGCGCGGCGCCGGTCACCACGATGCGCTTGCCGTTCAGCAGCCCGTTCATCAGGCTGCTCCCTGCTGCGCTTCGCGCATCGCCAGCTGCTCTTTCGCGGCTTTTTGCATCATGCGGCGCAGGCGGGAAAGGCCAACGTCGTGCTGATAAAGGTATTCATGTTCACGGGCGTCTGGCGCCATGCTCTCCAGCACCACGCGATCCTGCTCCAGCACTTCCCAGTGCAGTTTTTCCAGACGGTTGCGGTACATAAAGCGCCACATATCGCGCTGCCAGCCCTGCACGCGGCGGATGCGCCAGAAGAAGACCCGGCAGTTGTCGTTATCTTCCGGCACCACCATACCGACAATAAAGAAGTGGCCGCCTGGTCCGAAACGCTGCCGGTAAGGAATGGAGAGGCGCATCCAGCAGGTGCCGCTGTTGCCCAGCTCCACCCAGTCGAAGTTGACGCCGCTCTGCCCTTTTTTCTCAAAAATGAAGCCGGTTTTGGTCGGCTGCAGCACCATGTCGGCCTTGCGATCCCCTTCCGCCATCGAGTGCGATGACGAATGCAGATAGGTGCCGTGCATCGGGTCCATCACGTTTTCCAGCGCGTACTGGTAGTTGCATTTCCACGCGGCGGTGCAGAGGAAGTTGCTGAAATTTTCCGTGTCGGCGAGTTCATCCGGGAAGCTCAGTTCGTCCGGCTGCTGGTCAGCGGTGACGCCAAACCACAGGAAGATGGCGCCGTGCGCCTCCTGTACGTTATAGCTGCGCACGCACTGCTGGCCGACCAGCGGACATTTGTCCACCGCAGGCACGTCTTTCACTTCGCCGTTGCCTGCCACTTCCACGCCGTGATACCAGCAGGCGATACGGTCGCCGAGGTTCCAGCCCATCGACAGGCGCGCGCCGCGGTGCGGACAACGGTCCTCCAGCGCCTGTACCTGACCATCTTTATTGCGCCAGACCACAATCTGCTCGCCCAGGCGGGTAATGCCCACCGGTGCAGACTGCACTTCCCAGCTCGCCAGAACCGGATACCAGAGGCCACGCAGACCTTTATCCAGATAGTTTTGTACGGTAGTCGTCATCGCGTTGCCCTCAGTAGCCGTTAACCTGTAAGAATGCCCGGAAGCTGGCCTCGCTCCACGGCTCGCCCTGCTGGTCATGCATGCGCACCGCGTTCAGCCCGTTGACCAGCTCCGGCAAGGTTTCCGCGCCCTGCTCGAAAAGATCTTCCAGCGTGGCGATCAGGTTCACTTCCCAGCTTTCCGGCTCGCGGCTGCGGGTCTGCCAGATCAGATTCTGGTAAGCACCCGGCTTATGAATGGCACCGTTACCGCCCTCGGCAGGCGGGGTAAACTGGCGGCTCTCGGGCAGCGCCGGGTTGTAGTTCAGGGTGTCGCTCATGCCACGGTCTCCTCGACAAAGGTAATCTGGATTTGGTTTTCAAAGACCCGCACCGGGTAGCGATTCAGGTTGCGACCACCGGGGCCATGCAGACACTGGCCGGTTTTGACATCGAACACCGCCTCATGCAGCGGGCATTCCACTTTGCCATCTTCCACGAAGCCCTGGCTCAGCAAGGCATACGCGTGCGGGCACACGTCTTCCAGCGCGTAATATTCGCCATCAATCAAATAAACGCCGATCTCTTTGCCTTCGACGTTGCCGCTAAAAGGGAAATCTTCCTGTACTTGTTCTGCGTCACATACGCCTATCCAGCTCATCGCGATCCTCCAGGCTTTTGTTTCATATATGAAACTCTGTTTCTTATTTAATACGGTCAATATAAAAGCGATGAATGTTTCGTCAAGCTTCAATGTGACGAATTTGTTAACCGGGAGGCAATTAATTAACTAAGTGTGCAAAGGATCACGAAAAAATGCAGCGATATGAAATTTTCATTTTTACGGCGTGAAAAAATACGATTTATCGATGGCTTTAAATTTAAATAAAGAAATATTGACTTCTATTCTTTTTGTTCTCTAAAAATAAAGGAACGGCAGAGCACAGTGTTTCACCTGTGAAACTTAATTGAATTTTATCGTTTACAAACAATGAGTTTCACAGGTAAACCATTTTAGATCCGTGACAATCACGCAAATAAAAACAGACATACACGCAAGCATAAGGCGGGCATTATGACGGCAAGGTGGCAAGGCACAATCGCACTGTTATTATTGATAATTATTTCCTACATTGACCGGGTTAATATCTCGGTGATGATTTTGAACCCCGAATTTGCCGAACATTTTCGGTTGAATGAAAACAGAATGTTACAGGGAATGTTAATGACCTGCTTTCTTCTGGGTTATGGGTTTTCCGCCTTATTATTAACTCCGGTTATTGAAAGCAAATTCCATTATCGGCAGGGATTATTAAGCAGCATTGCGATTTGGGCACTGGTCTGCGCTATTTCGCCGTTGCTGGGCTCGCTGATGGGGATGCTCATCGCCCGTCTGGTTCTGGGGATTGCCGAAGGCCCTCTCTTTTCGCTGAAAACGCGCTTTATCAGCGATAACTTCAGTCCGGAAGAGATAGGTAAACCCAACGCCGTGACCGCGCTTGGCGTCTCGCTCGGGCTGGCCGTGGGCTTTCCGCTGGTTACCTGGCTGATGGCGCACCTGGGCTGGGCGGGCTCGTTCTATGCGCTGGCGGCAATCAATCTGCTGCTGGGTGGCGGGTTAATCTGGCGCTTCCTGCCCGCACCGCGCGCTGCGGTGAAGATGAAGAAACCGGGAATGGTAGAAACCTTCACCCTCGCCTGGCAAACGCCGCTGCTGGGCTGGATCTTACTGGTTGAAATCGCCACCCTGAGTTATCTCTGGGGGAGCAGTGCCTGGTTACCCGCGTGGCTGCGGGATGAACACCACTTCTCCCTTCACGCGACGGGAATACTTGCGGCGGTTCCCTTCCTGCTGAGTCTGGGGTCAAAGTTTCTGGGTGGCGTGCTGCTCGATAAAATGCGCCCGGAACAGGCGCCGGTACTCTTTGTCGTGGGCGGGGCGCTGACCGCGCTGTCGGTGGTCGCGCTGATGCTGAGTCATCAGCCGGTATGGCTGGCGCTGTTTATGCTTTCCGCCAATGTCTTCTGGGGGCTTCAGGGGGCGGCCATTCCGGCGGTGATCCAGCATCACGCCGCACGGGAAGCCGTGGGCAGCGCATATGGGATCATTAACGGGATCGGCAATATCTGCGCGGCGTTTATTCCGCTGCTGATGGGGATGGTGATGAAATCGGTGGGGTCGGTCAGTTCCGGCTTTTCGGTGCTGGTGGCGTCGCAGGTTATCACTCTGCTGGCCGGGGGGATGTTGCTGCTGCGCATGCGTCGCGCAGCAGCAATCAGCGCGTGAGGCTTATTCGCCTTTTTTCGCTGCCTGGATGTAAAGCATTTCCAGCGCCAGAGTCGCTGCGGCCAGCGCGGTGATCTCGGACTGGTCATAGGCCGGAGCCACTTCCACCACGTCCATACCTACAATGTTCAGATCCTTCAGGCCGCGCACCAGCTTAATGGCGCGGTCCGAGGTCAGGCCGCCGATCACCGGCGTACCGGTACCTGGCGCAAAGGCCGGATCCAGGCAGTCGATGTCGAAGGTCAGGTAGACCGGCATATCACCGACAATCTGCTTAACCTGGGCGATGATGTCATCTACGCCGCGATCGTTGACCTGGCCCGCGTCCAGCACGGTAAAGCCGTTGTCTTTATCGAACTCGGTACGGATACCGATCTGTACCGAGTGGTTCGGATCGATCAGACCTTCTTTCGGTGCGGTGAAGAACATGGTGCCGTGGTCAAATTCGCAGCCGTTCGCATAGGTGTCGGTATGCGCATCGAAGTGCACCAGCGCCATCTTACCGAAGTGCTTCGCATGGGCGCGCAGCAGCGGCAGGGTCACGAAATGGTCACCACCGAAAGAGAGCATGCGCTTGCCGGCGGCCAGCAGTTTTTCCGCGTGCGCCTGCAGTTTTTCACTCATTTCACGCGCGTCACCAAAGGCATACACCAGGTCGCCACAGTCAACCACGTTCAGGCGCTCGCGCATGTCGAAGTTCCACGGGAAGCGGTTATGCTCCCAGGCCAGGTTGGTGGAGACCTGACGAATGGCCGCCGGACCATGACGGCCACCGGCGCGGCCGGAAGTCGCCATATCAAATGGCACCCCGGTGATCACCCAGTCCGCATCGCTGTCGTATGGCTGGAAGTTCATCGGAAGGCGTAAAAAACCAAAAGCGTTAGATACCAGAGAGTTATCGTACTGATGCCCTAAAGTGCTCATGTCCTGACCTCTTTATTACGTCGGTGCATTAAAAATAGATGAAAAAAAATCCCTTCCGCGTCGTTAAGCCCGACGAGGAAGGGATTGATTCGAATAGTGCCTGTTGCGGCGGATTATCGCCGCTATTTCATACGGGTTCAAGTGAGTATAAGGCATCGTGCGGTCTTTGCCCCTCACCCTGACCCTCTCCCCAATTTGAACACCCTCTCCCCCTTGGGGAGAGGGCTGGGGTGAGGGGAAAGGCGGATGACTTACTCGTCTTCCAGATACGTATAACCGTACAGACCAGCCTCAAACTCTTCCAGGAACTGTTTCTGCAACGTATCGTCCAGATCGGTCTTTTTCACCTGATCGCGGAACTGGGTCAGCAGCTTGTTCGGATCGAGCTGCACGTACTGCAGCATGTCCGCCACTGTGTCACCCTCGTCAGAGAGTTCCACTTCCACATTGCCGTCAGGGAAGACAAACACGTCAACCGCTTCGGTATCCCCGAACAGGTTATGCATGTTGCCCAGAATTTCCTGATAGGCCCCGACCATAAAGAAGCCCAGCATTGGCGGGTTCTCCGGATCGTATTCCGGCATTGGCATGGTGGTGGCGATACCGTCGCCGTCAATGTAGTGATCGATTGCCCCGTCGGAGTCACAGGTAATATCCAGCAGCACCGCACGGCGCTCCGGCACCTGGTCCAGCCCTTCCAGCGGCAACACCGGGAACAGCTGATCGATACCCCAGGCATCCGGCATCGACTGGAACAGCGAGAAGTTGACGTACATTTTGTCCGCCATGCGCTCCTGCAGCTCGTCAATGATTGGACGATGCGCGCGGTTGCTCGGGTCGAGCTGTTTCTGTACTTCGTGGCACATGTTCAGATACAGCTGCTCTGCCCAGGCACGCTCCTGCAGGCTGAAAGCTCCGGATGAATAGCCGATATGAATATCGTGCAGGTCCATCTGGCTGTCGTGCAGCCATTCACGCAGTGAACGGCGGGTGCCTGGCTCATGCATCTCCTGCCAGGTTTCCCACATGCTCTGCAGCGCGCGTGGCGCGTCGTCAGCTGGCGGCGTAGCTTCGGTATATTCGTTGCGCTCAACGCCGATGATGTTAGAGACCAGCACCGTGTGGTGGGCAGTGACGGCACGGCCAGATTCGGTGATCACCGTCGGGTGCGGCAGGCCGTGCTCTTCGCAGGCATCGCCGATGGCCCAGATAATATTGTTCGCGTATTCGTTCAGGCCGTAGTTTACGGAGCAGTCGGACTTAGAGCGGGTGCCCTCGTAGTCCACGCCCAGGCCGCCACCCACGTCGAAGCACTGGATGTTCACGCCCAGCTTGTGCAGCTCGACGTAGAATCGCGCCGATTCACGCACGCCGGTAGCAATGTCGCGAATGTTGGCCATCTGCGAGCCGAGGTGGAAGTGCAGCAGCTGAATGCTGTCCAGGCGACCGCGCTCGCGCATGATCTCCACCAGCTGCAGAACCTGGTTCGCCGCGAGGCCGAACTTCGATTTTTCACCGCCCGAGGACTGCCACTTGCCGGAGCCCTGGGAGGCCAGACGCGCTCGCACGCCGAGACGCGGCACCACGTTCAGGCGCTCGGCCTCTTCCAGCACGATGTTAATTTCGGACATCTTCTCGATGACCAGATAGACCTTATGGCCCATCTTCTCACCGATCAGCGCCAGACGAATGTATTCACGGTCTTTATAGCCGTTACAAACGATCACCGAGCGGGTCATGCCGGCATGCGCCAGCACTGCCATCAGTTCCGCTTTGGAACCGGCTTCCAGACCCAGCGGCTCGCCGGAATGAATTAAGGATTCGATAACGCGACGATGCTGGTTCACCTTAATCGGATAGACCAGGAAGTAGTCGCCGTTATAGCCGTACGATTCACGCGCGCGTTTAAAAGCGGCGTTAATGGAACGCAGACGGTGTTGCAGGATCTGCGGGAAGCAGAACAGTGCAGGCAGACGCTGCCCCTGCGCTTCACGCGCTTTCACCAGTTTGGCGAGATCGACGCGCGCTTCCGGTACGTCAGGATCCGGGCAGACGCTGATGTGGCCCAGTTCGTTGACGTCGTAGTAGTTATTACCCCACCACGCAATATTGTATGTGCGCAGCATCTTGCTGGCTTCCTGGGAGCTCATCGCAACCTCCTGCATAGAACGTAGTACACCCTGTTCGCCTGCTGACGAAGGCGAAACCGAAGACATGTCGTCAGACATAGCGAACCTCAACTCTTACTATTCAGTGTAAAACAGTTGACTACTATCGCAGCGTCAATCTGCGATAACAACCCATTATCCGACCGGTTTTCCAGCACAGAATGCTGAACGCCGGGTCGTGCGACCGGTTTCTTATTCATATCATTGTAAAACACGTATCCGAACTCTGTATGACAAGGTCCGGCGAAACCACGAGAAAACTCTTGTATTAACAAGAGCGCCCTTGTTCAGTCTTCACAAAGCGTAGTGCCTGCCCGGGAATCCTGAGAAGCGCCGAGATGGGTATAACATCGGCAGGTTTGCAGATTAGAAATGCGAATGGCGGGGAACATGTTCCGGCCTGAACGGCAGAACTGAATTAGCGGAAAACGACGGTTCATTATCTCGTATCACCTCCACGCAAGCCCGTTAAAACTCGCGACAAGTTAAAGCTAAAGTTCACTGCTTTACCCGGCTGGAAGTGGCGACACGAAGAAACGTCGTGTGCTTTTTTGTATGAGCCGCGCGCCGCGTTTTATACCGACAAGATGGGGAAAATGCAAAATATAAATGCGAGCGTTGCCGCACTGTCAGCAAAAATTTCCGGCTGGGTTTTCAAGGGCGTGTGTACACATTCAAAAAAAGCTGGAAATCGGGCGAAGAAGTGACCTAAAATAGCCATCCAGATGTTAATCCATCCATACTGATTAACACTCAGACTGCCAGTGTCATCGTTTGCAAGCCCTGGTGGAAAACACTGCCACGGCTACCCCACACGACAGTTTGAGCTAAACAAATTCTCCTTAGGTAAATTAAAACATGGCAAAACACCTGTTTACGTCCGAGTCCGTATCAGAAGGACATCCTGATAAAATTGCTGACCAAATCTCCGATGCGGTGCTGGATGCGATCCTCGAGCAGGATCCAAAGGCACGCGTAGCCTGTGAAACCTATGTCAAAACCGGCATGGTGATGGTTGGCGGTGAAATCACGACCAGTGCCTGGGTTGATATCGAAGAGATCACCCGTAACACCGTGCGTGAAATCGGCTATGTACATTCTGATATGGGCTTTGATGCCAACTCCTGCGCCGTACTGAGCGCTATTGGTAAGCAGTCCCCGGACATCAACCAGGGCGTTGACCGTGCCGATCCGCTGGAACAGGGCGCGGGCGACCAGGGCCTGATGTTTGGCTACGCAACCAACGAAACCGACGTGCTGATGCCAGCGCCAATCACCTATGCTCACCGTCTGGTGCAGCGTCAGGCTGAAGTGCGTAAAAACGGCACCCTGCCGTGGCTGCGTCCGGACGCGAAAAGCCAGGTCACCTTCCAGTACGACGCGGGCAAAATTGTCGGCATCGACGCGGTGGTTCTGTCCACTCAGCACGCAGAAGATATCGATCAGAAATCCCTGCAGGAAGCGGTGATGGAAGAGATCATCAAGCCGGTTCTGCCGACCGAGTGGCTGAATGCTTCTACCAAATACTTCATCAACCCGACGGGCCGCTTTGTTATTGGTGGACCAATGGGCGACTGCGGTCTGACCGGACGTAAAATCATCGTTGATACCTACGGCGGCATGGCGCGTCACGGTGGCGGCGCATTCTCCGGTAAGGATCCGTCAAAAGTTGACCGTTCAGCAGCGTACGCGGCACGTTATGTTGCCAAAAACATCGTTGCTGCGGGTCTGGCCGACCGCTGTGAAATTCAGGTCTCCTACGCCATCGGCGTGGCAGAACCGACTTCCATCATGGTTGAAACCTTCGGCACCGAAAAAGTGGCGACTGAGCAACTGACCCTGCTGGTACGCGAGTTCTTCGATCTGCGTCCATATGGCCTGATTCAGATGCTGGATCTGCTGCACCCGATCTACAAAGAAACCGCTGCTTACGGTCACTTTGGTCGCGAACATTTCCCATGGGAAAAAACCGACAAAGCCGCTCAGCTGCGTGAAGCTGCCGGTCTGAAATAATCGACTGACCGCTTACTGAAAAAGCCAGCCTCGTGCTGGCTTTTTGCTTTTTATACGCCTGAATGCCCCGCCTGAAATCGCTTACATCGCGATAAAAACGCAGCCCTTTCGGAATACTCTCTTTGTTTGTCTCGCCCCTCTCACATACTTTTACATTAGCTCATTCAAATCTTTACATTCATAAAACAAAAACCAACTGGAGGGCTTCATGCCTGATAATAAAAAACAGGGGCGGACGTCCAATAAGACGATGACATTCTTCGTCTGCTTCCTCGCAGCACTGGCAGGATTACTGTTCGGTCTGGATATCGGCGTTATTGCCGGTGCCCTGCCGTTCATTACTGATGAATTCCAGATCAATGCCCACACCCAGGAGTGGGTGGTCAGCTCGATGATGTTCGGTGCTGCGGTCGGGGCGGTCGGCAGCGGCTGGCTCTCCTTTAAGCTCGGGCGTAAAAAGAGCCTGATGATCGGCGCGATCCTGTTTGTCGCCGGCTCTCTCTTCTCTGCCGCGGCCCCTAACGTGGAGGTACTGATTGCCTCCCGCGTGCTGCTGGGTCTGGCGGTGGGCGTTGCCTCTTACACTGCGCCGCTTTACCTGTCGGAGATCGCGCCGGAGAAAATCCGCGGCAGCATGATCTCTATGTATCAGCTGATGATCACCATTGGTATTCTCGGGGCCTACCTTTCCGACACCGCGTTCAGCTACAGCGGCGCATGGCGCTGGATGCTGGGCGTGATCATTATCCCGGCGGTGCTGTTGCTGATTGGCGTTTTCTTCCTGCCCGACAGTCCGCGCTGGTTTGCGGCCAAACGGCGCTTTAACGATGCAGAGCGCGTGCTGCTGCGCCTGCGCGACACCAGCGCGGAAGCGAAGCATGAACTGGAAGAGATCCGCGAAAGCCTGCAGGTAAAACAGAGCGGCTGGGCGCTGTTTAAAGAGAACAGCAACTTCCGTCGGGCGGTATTCCTTGGCGTGCTGCTGCAGATCATGCAGCAGTTTACCGGGATGAACGTCATCATGTACTACGCGCCAAAAATCTTTGAGCTGGCGGGCTACAGCAACACCACCCAGCAGATGTGGGGCACCGTTATCGTCGGCCTGACCAACGTGCTGGCAACCTTTATCGCTATCGGCCTGGTGGATCGCTGGGGTCGTAAACCGACGCTGACGCTGGGCTTCCTGGTAATGGCGGCGGGTATGGGCGTGCTGGGTACCATGCTGCATGTGGGCATTAACTCCGCGACCCTGCAGTACGTCGCCGTTGCGATGCTGCTGATGTTTATTGTCGGCTTTGCGATGAGCGCGGGCCCGCTGATCTGGGTACTCTGCTCTGAGATCCAGCCGCTGAAAGGCCGCGACTTCGGTATTACCTGCTCCACAGCCACTAACTGGATCGCCAATATGATTGTCGGCGCAACCTTCCTGACCATGCTCGATACGCTGGGCAATGCCAACACCTTCTGGGTGTACGGCGGCCTGAACCTGCTGTTTATCGTGCTCACCCTGTGGCTGGTTCCTGAAACCAAACACGTTTCGCTGGAACATATCGAACGCAACCTGATGAAGGGTCGTCCGCTGCGCGAAATTGGCGCCCACGACTGATCCCTCCGGCTTCCTCCCTCGCGGAGGAAGCCGCTTGCACCGCCCCGCCGCACGCTCTATGCTCTGCGTTTATGAAAACACCTCGTCTCCCCATTGCGCTTCAGCAAGCCGCTATGCGCAGCCTGCGCGACAAGCTGGCCCAGGCCAACCTGAAACTCGACCGGAACTATCCAGAACCCAAACTGGTGTGGCAGCAGCGCGGCACCGCGGCAGGCACCGCCTGGCTTGATGCCTACGAGATCCGCCTTAATCCCGTCTTAATGCTGGAAAACCAGCAGGCCTTTATCGACGAAGTGGTCCCGCATGAGCTGGCGCATCTGCTGGTGTGGAAGCACTTTGGCCGCGTGGCCCCACACGGCAAGGAGTGGAAATGGATGATGGAAGCGGTGCTGGGCGTTCCGGCCCGGCGGACGCACCAGTTCGAGCTTGATTCGGTTCGGCGCAATACGTTCCCCTACCGCTGCCCGTGTCAGCAACACCAGCTTACGATACGCCGCCATAACCGGGTGGTGCGCGGCGAAGCTACCTATCGCTGTGTGAAGTGTGGTGAACCGCTGATGGCTGAGTAAGCGTCGGAACTATCAGGAACATTCCTGATCTGACTGATTGCATACATGAACAACTTTCGTTACGTTGCGGGCTCGTTTTGACACGGAGTTCACGATGTCCCGTAATTTCTCTCTCGCGGTCGCTTTTCTGACGACGGCGTTCTCAGGCCATGCACTGGCCGAAGGTATCCACAGTTTCTCTCAGGCAAAAACCGCAGGCGTGAAGATCAATGCCGACGTTCCGGGCGATTTTTATTGCGGCTGCAAAATTCACTGGCAGGACAAAAAAGGGGTCGTGGACCTGAAGTCCTGCGGCTACCAAGTACGTAAAAATGAAAACCGTGCCAGCCGCATTGAGTGGGAACATGTGGTCCCGGCATGGCAGTTCGGCCACCAGCGCCAGTGCTGGCAGGATGGCGGGCGTAAAAACTGTGCGAAAGATCCGGTCTATCGCCAGATTGAGAGCGACATGCATAACCTGCAACCCGCCGTCGGCGAGGTGAATGGCGATCGCGGCAACTTTATGTACAGCCAGTGGAACGGCGGCGAAGGCCAGTACGGTCAATGCGCGATGAAGGTCGATTTCAAGGAGAAACTTGCCGAGCCCCCGGCCCGCGCCCGCGGCAGCATCGCCCGCACCTACTTCTATATGCGCGACAGGTATAACCTTAATCTCTCCCGCCAGCAGACCCAGCTCTTCAACGCCTGGGATAAACTCTATCCGGTGACTGCCTGGGAGTGCGAGCGCGACGTGCGCATTGCCAAAGTTCAGGGGAATCACAACCCTTACGTGCAGCGCGCTTGCCAGGCGCAAAAGAGCTAACCTACACTAGCGGCAACTGTTTCTTTAAGTATACCCCTCACCCTATCCCTCTCCCCACAGGGGAGAAGGGACAGACTGAGCCGGGTCCTGGCTATTTATGGAATTCTTTGACTATGCGCGTTCCCCGTATTTATCACCCTGAACCTATTGCCGCAGGCAGCGAAATTGCCCTGTCTGAGGAGGCCGCCAACCACGTTGGCCGCGTGCTGCGTATGGGGGCTGGCCAGGCGATTCAACTGTTTGATGGTACAAACCAGGTCTTTGACGCACAAATTACCCGCGCGGATAAGAAAAGCGTGCAGGTGAGTATTTTGCGTGGCGACATCGACGATCGTGAATCACCGCTGCATATTCATTTAGGCCAGGTGATGTCGCGCGGCGAAAAAATGGAATTCACCATCCAGAAATCGATCGAACTGGGCGTAAGCCTCATTACGCCACTTTTTTCTGAGCGCTGCGGGGTTAAACTGGATGCTGAACGTCTGAATAAGAAGCTCCAGCAGTGGCAAAAAATCGCCATCGCCGCCTGCGAACAGTGTGGCCGTAACCGCGTTCCGGAGATCCGCCCGGCCATGGATCTTGAAGCCTGGTGTGCGGAAGAGGAGCAGGGGCTGAAGCTCAACCTTCATCCTCGCGCCAGCGCCAGTATTAACACCCTGCCGCTGCCGGTTGAGCGCGTGCGCTTGTTGATTGGCCCCGAAGGCGGCCTGTCGGCAGAGGAGATCGCCATGACCGCTCGCTACCAGTTTACTGATATTCTGTTGGGACCCCGCGTTCTGCGTACTGAGACCACCGCGCTAACCGCCATTACTGCCCTGCAGGTGCGTTTTGGCGATTTAGGTTGAAGCATTAACGGAGAAGACAATGATTAAGCTCGGCATCGTGATGGACCCCATCGCAAGCATCAATATCAAGAAAGATTCCAGCTTCGCTATGCTGCTGGAAGCGCAACGTCGCGGCTATCAGCTTCACTATATGGAGATGAGCGACCTGTACCTGATTAACGGCGAAGCGCGTGCGCGCACCCGCATCGTCAACGTCGAGCAGAATTACGATAAATGGTACGAGTTCGGTTCCGAGCAGGATCTGCCGCTTGCCGAACTCGACGTAATCCTGATGCGTAAAGATCCGCCGTTCGACACGGAATACATCTACTGCACCTATATCCTTGAGCGCGCAGAAGAGAAAGGCACGCTGATCGTCAATAAACCGCAGAGCCTGCGCGACTGCAACGAGAAGCTTTACACCGCCTGGTTCTCCGACCTGACGCCGGAAACGCTGGTGACGCGCAACAAAGCGCAGCTGAAAGCCTTCTGGCAGAAACACGGCGATATCATTCTGAAACCGCTGGACGGCATGGGCGGCGCCTCTATCTTCCGCGTTAAAGAGGGCGACCCGAACCTGGGCGTGATCGCTGAAACGCTGACCGAGCATGGCTCCCGCTACTGCATGGCGCAGAACTATATTCCGGCGATTGTTGACGGCGACAAGCGCGTGCTGGTGGTGGACGGCGAGCCGGTTCCCTACTGCCTGGCACGTATTCCTCAGGGCGGCGAAACCCGGGGTAACCTGGCTGCCGGTGGCCGTGGCGAGCCGCGTCCGCTGACCGAAAGCGACTGGGAAATTGCCCGCCGCGTGGGTCCGCTGTTAAAAGCCAAAGGGCTGATTTTTGTTGGCCTCGACATCATCGGCGATCGTCTGACGGAAGTGAACGTCACCAGCCCGACCTGTATTCGTGAAATCGAAGCTGAGTTCCCGGTCTCCATTACCGGCATGCTGATGGATGCGATCGAAAAACGGCTGAAGCAGTAGTCACCCAGCCAATACTGTTAGTGACAGCATTCGGGTTTGTCCGCATACTGGGTGCTGTCGCTTTTTAAACCAGGAAACTGAACCTCTGACAATGAATTTACAGCATCACTTTCTTATTGCCATGCCTGCTCTCCAGGATCCGATTTTCCGCCGTTCCGTAGTTTATATCTGCGAGTACAGCGAAGATGGCGCGATGGGGATTATCATCAATAAACCGCTGGAAAATCTTTCTGTTGAAGGCATTCTGGAAAAATTGAAAATTTCCCAGGACGAACGTGTTCCTGAAATTCGTCTCGATAAACCGGTGATGCTGGGTGGCCCGCTGGCAGAAGACCGCGGCTTTATTTTGCATACGCCGCCAGGCTTTTCCTCCAGCATTCGTATCTCTGACAATACCGTTGTCACCACCTCCCGCGACGTGCTGGAGACGCTGGGCACCACCAGCCAGCCGGCCGATGTCCTTGTGGCACTGGGTTACTCCTCATGGGAAAAAGGCCAGCTTGAGCAGGAGATCCTGGACAACGCCTGGCTCACTGCCCCGGCAGATCTGAACATTCTGTTTAAAACCCCGATCGCCGATCGCTGGCGGGATGCGGCAAAACTGATTGGTATTGATATCCAGACCATGCCTGGCGTTGCGGGGCACGCCTGATGAGCGGCACGCTTCTCGCGTTTGATTTCGGTACCAAAAGCATCGGCGTGGCGATCGGCCAGCGTATCACCGGCACCGCTCGTCCACTGACGGCGCTGAAAGCGCAAAACGGCACGCCGGACTGGAACCTGATTGAAAAACTGCTGAAAGAGTGGCAGCCGGATGAAGTGATTGTCGGGTTACCGCTGAATATGGATGGCACAGAACAGCCATTAACTGCCCGGGCACGCAATTTTGCCAATAAAATTCATGGCCGGTTTGGGGTGGCGATTAAGCTGCACGACGAACGCTTAAGCACGGTAGAAGCCCGCGCCGGTCTGTTTGAGCATGGTGGCTTTCGGGCGCTCAACAAAGGCAGCGTCGATTCCGCCTCGGCCGTGATTATTCTCGAAAGTTTCTTCGAACAGGGCTACTGATCCCCTTCCCTCTGCCCGGCTTTCCGGGCAATGCATCCTTATTCCGCCAGCAGCGTGGCGTTGAGCGCGGTCAGCTCATCCAGGCGTGTGCGAACGCTTTCATCGTCAATATTCCACATACCGGCAAACGCCAGCGCGGCATGATGCGCGCCTACGGGCTGCGCCATCGACACTTCGCCATCGTCGTGATGCCAGACGACCCGCCCCAGCTCGCGCTGCTGGGCCACATGTGGCGCGAGGTTTTGCCACTGTTCAGGGGTAAAGCGTGGTATCAGCGCGTCATCCGGTTCGCTCGCCAGCAGCGACATGCCAATCACCGATTGCCAGGCAGGCAGCATGTGGAAACCGGCCAGCGCCTGGCTGGCCTGGCTGCCGGGAACGGCGTGCCAGATATAGATAACCTGGTCCTCCCACAGCACCCCCAGCGCCACCACGATATCTCGTGGCGCATGGCGCTCCAGCCGGGGTAAGGCGCGGGAAAACAGCTCTGAGCCACGGATGGACTGTGCCGCCAGGGCGTGAATGCCGGGGCCGGGAAGATAGCGGCGATGCTCATCCTGCATGGTCAG
Source organism: Leclercia adecarboxylata (assembly GCF_035787115.1). Lineage (GTDB taxonomy): Bacteria > Pseudomonadota > Gammaproteobacteria > Enterobacterales > Enterobacteriaceae > Enterobacter > Enterobacter adecarboxylatus_E. Next base: position 390,612 of record NZ_JALKTL010000004.1, read on the forward strand.
GCCAATGGAGGCCATGGTCATTAGCAAGCGGTTAACACGGGTGGTGTTGATCCCCATCAGCCGCGCGAGTTCACGACAACCGATAGCACGGCCGCTGGAAACCAGATATTGCAGACAGCGAATGCCGTCGATAAGACTTTGGTTCGGTTGTGATGACATAGCCGCTTTTAATCATTGCAATAAGAAAGTCGATTTTAGCGCCCGTGCAGCAGGAAACAAGGCCGCCAGGGTTATTCTCTGCTGTCGCATACGCATTACAGCCGCCCCTGCGCCCTGCGTTCAGCAAGGCTCTGATCGAAGTTTTGCATGCCTGACTGCTGCCCGGTCTGGATCACCCCAGGCAGTTGCCAGCTTTTACCTTCGCGAATTAAATTCGCTGCCGCAGGGGTGTTGACCAGTAACTCGAACAGCGCGACGCGCCCCTGCTGGTTATCTCTTTCGAGTTTTTGCGCCAGCACAGCACGCAGGCTACCTGCCAGCTGTTTACGTACCGGCTCTTTTTCCTGCGCCGGAAAAGCATCCACCAGCCTCTCTATTGCCTGGGCGGCGCCCCGGGTATGCAAGGTCGCCAGCACCAGATGCCCGGTCTCTGCGGCGGTGAGCGCAAGGCGTATCGTCTCGCTGTCACGCAGTTCGCCAAGCAGGATCACATCGGGATCTTCACGTAACGCGGCCCGCAGCGCATCGGAAAAGGAGGGGCAATGCAGGCCAATCTCCCGCTGCTGCACCAGGCACCGCTTGCTCTGATGGATGAACTCCACCGGATCTTCGAGGGTCAGGATATGCCCGTCGCTGTGGTGATTCAGAAAGTCGACCATTGCCGCAAGGGTCGTGGATTTTCCGCTGCCTGTCGCCCCGGTCACCAGAATCAGACCGTTGTCGTTCGCCAGCAACTCCGGGATCGCCCGCGGTACCCCCAGGGTACGCAGCTGCGGGCACCGCTCCGGAAGCAGGCGGAGCGCCAGAGAACAGCCCTGCATATGCGCGAAGGCGCTGGCCCGCAGCCGTTGCTTGCTCGCAAGCGTGACGGCAAAATCCAACTGCCCCTGGGCGCACCATGCCCCTTGTTGCTCATCGCTGAGCCAGCTTTTCAGCAGCATTACGACATCCGGCCCCGGAAAGGGGGCAAACTCCATTTTGCCTCGCCGGCGCCAGCGAGGCGGCGCGTTACTGCACAGGTGTAGATCCGACACGTTATGCTTTACACTAAGGGCCACAATTTCTTCCATATCCATTTAATGATCCTCGGAAAATGAACGACATTGCGCATAACCTGGCACAGGTCAGGGACAAAATCTCAGCCGCAGCAACAGGTTGCGGCCGTGCTTCAGAAGAAGTTTCGTTGCTTGCCGTCAGTAAAACCAAACCTGCGAGCGCTATCGCAGAAGCGATTGACGCAGGCCAGCGCATGTTCGGTGAGAATTACGTGCAGGAAGGTGTGGAAAAAATTCGCCACTTCCGCGAAACAGGCGCCACGGATCTGCAGTGGCACTTTATCGGGCCCTTGCAGTCGAACAAAAGCCGGCTGGTGGCAGAGCATTTCGACTGGTGCCATACCGTCGATCGGCTACGCATCGCCACTCGTCTGAGCGAGCAGCGCCCGGCCGGGATGCCGCCGCTTAACGTGCTGATTCAAATTAACATTAGTGATGAAAACAGCAAATCCGGCATTCCGCTGGATGCGCTGGATCTGCTGGCGGAACAGGTGGCCGAGCTGCCCGGCATTTGCCTGCGTGGGTTAATGGCGATCCCTGCTCCTGAAGCGGATTACGACAGGCAGTTTGCCGTGGCCCGGCAAATGGCTGTAGCATTTGAGGCGCTTAAAACGCGCTACCCAACGGTCGACACGCTTTCACTGGGCATGACGGACGATATGGCCGCCGCAATTGCGGCTGGCAGCACCATGGTGCGCATCGGTACAGCAATTTTCGGTGCGCGCGATTACACCCAATAATAAGGAAACCTGAGGAACGCCATGAAGACGTTGACCTTCCTGCTCTCAACGGTCATTGAACTGTATACGATGGTGCTTTTGTTACGCGTCTGGATGCAGTGGGCCCGTTGTGATTTTTACAACCCCTTCTCACAGTTTGTCGTGAAAGTGACCCAGCCAATAGTCGGGCCGCTGCGTCGGGTGATCCCCCCGATGGGGCCCATCGACAGTGCCTCCCTGCTGGTAGCGCTGATCCTGTGCGTGGTGAAAGCGATCGTACTGTTTATGGTCATCACCTTCCAGCCGATCATCTGGATCGCGGCGGTACTGATCCTGATAAAAACCATCGGCCTGCTGATTTTCTGGGTCCTGCTGCTGATGGCGATCATGAGCTGGGTGAGCCAGGGCCGTAGTCCGGTGGAATATTCTCTTATTCAGCTCGCCGACCCGCTGCTGCGCCCGATCCGTAATCTGCTGCCAGCCATGGGCGGGATCGACTTCTCCCCGATGATCCTCGTACTGCTGCTGTACGTTATCAATATGGGCATCGCTGAACTGCTGCAGTCTACAGGCAACATCCTGCTGCCGGGGCTGTGGATGGCGCTATGAGTGCGGTCAGCACCTGCGCCGATGGGCTGGTTTTGCGGCTGTATATTCAGCCGAAAGCCAGCCGTGACACCATTACTGGACTGCATGGCGACGAAATAAAAGTCGCCATCACTGCCCCACCTGTGGACGGCCAGGCGAACGCCCATCTGGTTAAGTATCTGGCAAAGCAGTTTCGCGTCGCGAAAAGCCAGGTACTGATCGAGAAGGGTGAACTGGGGCGCCACAAGCAGGTCAAAATTCTTAATCCGCAACAAATCCCGACGGAAGTCGCGGCACTGATACAACAGGATTAACACATGCAAAAAGTTGTTCTCGCTACCGGTAACGCCGGTAAAGTGCGCGAGCTGGCCTCGCTGTTAAACGATTTTGGTCTGGATGTGGTAGCCCAGACCGAGCTGGGTGTGGACTCTGCAGAAGAGACCGGCCTGACCTTTATTGAAAACGCCATTCTGAAGGCGCGTCATGCGGCGCAGGTAACCGGCTTGCCGGCCATCGCCGATGACTCTGGCCTGGCGGTGGATGCCCTTGATGGCGCACCGGGCATTTACTCTGCTCGCTATTCCGGCGTCGATGCCAGCGACCAGCAGAACCTTGAGAAACTTCTGGAGACGCTCAAGGATGTGCCGGACGAGCAGCGCCAGGCGCAGTTCCACTGCGTACTGGTCTATATGCGTCATGCAGAAGATCCTACGCCTATCGTCTGCCACGGCAGCTGGCCGGGTGTGATTACCCGCGAGGCGGCAGGCAGTGGCGGCTTTGGCTACGATCCGATTTTCTTTGTCCCGACCGAGGGCAAAACCGCTGCGGAACTGACCCGCGAAGAAAAAAGCGCGATCTCCCATCGTGGGCGCGCCCTGAAACTGTTACTGGAAGCATTACGTAATGGCTAATTTGCCACCCCTGAGTCTTTATATTCACATCCCGTGGTGCGTGCAGAAGTGCCCGTACTGCGATTTCAACTCGCATGCGCTGAAAGGCGAAGTGCCTCATGACGATTATGTTCAGCATCTGCTGGCCGATCTGGACGCCGATGTACCTTACGCGCAGGGACGTGAAGTAAAGACCATTTTTATCGGTGGCGGTACGCCGAGCCTGCTTTCAGGCCCGGCGATGCAGACGCTGCTGGCTGGCGTGCGTGCACGCCTTACTCTGGCAGCGGATGCAGAAATTACCATGGAGGCCAATCCGGGCACGGTTGAGGCCGACCGTTTTGTCGACTATCAGCGCGCCGGGGTGAACCGTATCTCCATTGGCGTGCAGAGTTTCAGCGAGCCGAAATTAAAACGACTGGGGCGAATTCATGGCCCGGATGAGGCAAAGCGTGCCGCTCACCTGGCAACCGGTCTGGGATTGCGCAGCTTTAACCTCGACCTGATGCACGGCCTGCCGGATCAGTCTCTGGAAGAAGCGCTGGACGATCTGCGCCAGGCTATTGAGCTGAACCCGCCGCACCTCTCCTGGTATCAGCTGACGATTGAGCCCAACACGCTGTTTGGTTCGCGGCCGCCGGTTCTACCTGATGACGATGCGCTGTGGGATATTTTCGAGCAGGGCCACCAGCTACTGACCGCTGCCGGGTATCAACAGTATGAAACCTCGGCCTACGCTAAGCCGGGCTACCAGTGCCAGCACAACCTGAACTACTGGCGCTTTGGTGATTACTTAGGGATTGGCTGTGGCGCGCACGGCAAAGTGACCTTCCCGGACGGACGGATCCTGCGCACGGCCAAAACGCGTCATCCGCGTGGCTTTATGGAGGGACGCTATCTGGAGCGCAGCCACGACGTCGAAGCTGAAGATAAGCCGTTTGAGTTCTTTATGAACCGCTTCCGCCTGCTGGAGGCCGCGCCCCGCGTGGAGTTTACGCGGTATACCGGATTACCGGAGTCGGTCATTCGCCCGCAGATTGACGAAGCGCTGGCGCAGGGGTATCTCACTGAATGTGCTGATTACTGGAAAATAACCGAGCACGGCAAGCTGTTCTTAAACTCCCTTCTTGAGCTGTTCCTCGCCGAAGATTCTGAAGCCTGATTCAGGATTTTGCATCCCGTTCTGCTGGCTGAGGGAAAAGCTGGCAGAGTGCAGGGATGGAAATTATTCGTTCTTATGCAAAACAGCTCCGCCGTGAGCTGACCACAGAAGAGAGACGACTCTGGTATCTGTTACGCAGTCGCCGGTTCGCTCACTATAAATTTCGTCGCCAGCATCCTGCCGGGAATTACATTCTGGATTTCGTTTGTTGCGAGGCTCGCCTGGCGATTGAGCTGGATGGAGGACAACACGATGAAAGAGAAGAATATGACCGGGACAGAACCGCCTGGTTGAATCAGAGAGGCTGGACGGTGATTCGGTTCTGGAACAACGAACTGTGGAATAACGAGGAAGGGGTGTTGAATACAGTTTTAGAGAATCTGCAAACGCTTCTACCCTCACCCCGGCCCTCTCCCTGAAAGGGAGAGGGAGAAAACCACGCTATAACTCACCAGCGGTGGCAGACTGTTCCCTCTTCCCTCCGAAGAGAGGGGCAAACCACGCTATAACTCACCAGCGGTGGCAGACTGTTCCCTCTCCCCTCAGGGGAGAGGGGTAAACCACGCTATAACTCACCAGCGGTGGCAGACTGCCCCCTCTTCCCTCAAGGGAGAGGGGCAAACCACGCTATAACTCACCAGCGGTGGCAGACTGTTCCCTCTCCCCTCAGGGGAGAGGGGCAAACCACGCTATAACTCACCAGCGGTGGCAGACTGTTCCCTCTCCCTCAGGGGAGAGGGGCAAACCACGCTATAACTCACCAGCGGTGGCAGACTGTTCCCTCTCCCTCAGGGGAGAGGGGGCAAACCACGCTATAACTCACCAGCGGTGGCAGACTGTTTCCTCTCCCCTCAGGGGAGAGGGTTAGGGTGAGGGGCCCGGGCCGCACTAACCTACTTCAGCGTCCCCACCAGCGCCTTGCGGCTCTCTTCCAGCGACACCACGCGTTTGCACACGTCTTTACCGAATTTCTGGAAATCCGCTTCCTGGTTTTTCCATTCATTCTGGATCGCGGTTTGCAGGCCGCCCAGGCTACCCAGCACGCCCTGCAGCGGGTTGCCGCCGCCCTTCAGCACCGCTTTAGCGCCCATCTCATTAATGCTGTCCTGCAGGATGCCGCCCATCGCCTGATTTACCAGCTGCTGCCCGTTGGCGCGTACCTGGTCGATCGCCTGATAGTGGAACGTCAGGCCATCGGTACGATGTTCGATAATCTTGTTCATCTGCTCTTTTAACTGCGCGTCCAGTTTGGTCAGGCGCGAGCGCATATTGCTGCTCTCCCCGACCTCTTTTGCGATGATTTTATCCAGCGCGATACGGCCTTGTTCCACCCGCGTACGGGCGCCGTCATCGATCCACGGCAGCGCGCTACGCAGATCGGCCTGGTAATCTTTTGCCTGTTCGCGTTGGGCGGCGCTCAGCTGATACTGCTTGCCGTTAAACATGACGTTGCCGTCAGGCGTGAGTACCAGATTGCCGTTCTCACCTTTTACCTGCACGGTTTGCGGACTCAGGATCACATCGTCACGCGGCGTAACCTCGCATTTGTATTCTGCGTGTGCGGTCAGAGCCGTGGTCATTAAAGCCGCAGCGAGCAGCGTTTTGCGCATCATATATTCTCCCTCATACAAAATGGGCCAGCAATTGCTGGCCCTCTGATGCTTTATTAGTCCCACCAAATGTCGAAAAGTTCGCTGATGCGCACCTCTTCGAATTTGTGGTCTTCCAGCCACTTACGTACGATGGCCTGATGTTCTTCGGTGCACTTGCCGATCTCTTGTTTGCAGATCAAACCTTCCCACGCCAGGTAGCCGCTGCCGTCAAACGCCAGCTTATTCGGCTCGATGACTTCGTTGATGAAAGCATCCACGTCTTCATCAATTTTTTCTACGCTGGTGCCTTCCGGGAAACGCCATGCAACCGAAAAACCCATTTCCTGGAACTCGTCGATGTGCATTTTCTTACGCAGACGACGGCTACGGTTCTTTGCCATTATTTCACCCTCTCGAACATTAAGTCCCATACGCCGTGACCAAGACGATGGCCACGCTGTTCAAATTTGGTTACCGGACGTGATTCCGGACGCGGTACATAGTCGTTGCTCTGCGACTGGTTTTTATACCCGTCGAGCCCCGACATCACCTCCAGCATATGTTCCGCATACTGTTCCCAGTCGGTCGCCATATGGAAAACGCCACCCAGCTTCAGTTTGCTTCTGAGAAGTTCAGCAAACGGCGCCTGAACGATACGGCGTTTATTATGACGTGCTTTGTGCCAGGGGTCAGGGAAAAAGAGCTGAACCATGCAGAGAGAATTGTCAGGGATCATCTTGTGCAGCACTTCTACCGCGTCATGACACATCACGCGCAGATTCTCGACACCCTCTTCATGAGCGGTCGCCAGGCAAGCACCCACACCCGGGGAGTGCACTTCAATACCGAGGAAGTTCTGCTCCGGGCGCGCTTTTGCCATCGTTACCAGCGAAGCGCCCATGCCGAAACCGATCTCCAGCGTAATCGGCGCGTCGCGGCCAAACAGTTTCACAAAGTCGAGCGGCTGTTCGGTGAACTCAACGCCCATCACCGGCCAGTAGTTATCCAGCGCGTGCTGCTGCCCTTTTGTCAGGCGCCCCTGACGGCGGACAAAGCTGCGAATACGGCGCAGCGGGCGGCCATTTTCATCAAATTCCGGTGATATGACGTCGTTTTTCATAAAAGAGTAGTCTGCTTGTGAGAATGTTCGGGAAACGGGCATTATCCAAAGTTAATGACCGGATGCAAGCATGGGAAAGATCCGGTTTACAGCCGCAGGCCTCTGTGCTGCAATCTGCGTCCCTGATATCGCGAAGCGAAGACCATGCAAGCCTCTCAATTTTCAGCCCAGGTGCTGGACTGGTACGACAAATACGGGCGTAAAACCCTGCCCTGGCAAACTGAAAAAACACCCTACAAAGTATGGCTTTCAGAGGTGATGTTGCAACAAACGCAGGTCGCGACTGTTATACCTTACTTTGAGCGCTTTATGGCGCGTTTCCCGACGGTAACCGATCTGGCAAATGCACCGCTGGATGAAGTGTTGCATCTGTGGACCGGCCTCGGCTATTACGCCCGCGCCCGCAATCTGCACAAAGCCGCACAGCAGGTGGTGTCGCTGCACAATGGCGTCTTCCCGGAGACCTTCGATGAAGTGGCCGCCCTGCCGGGCGTCGGGCGCTCCACCGCCGGGGCGATCCTCTCCCTTTCACTGGGCAAACATTTCCCTATTCTCGACGGCAACGTAAAACGCGTGCTGGCGCGCTGCTATGCTGTCAGCGGCTGGCCGGGAAAAAAAGAGGTGGAGAAACGCCTGTGGGAGATCAGCGAGACAGTAACCCCCGCCAACGGCGTTGAACGTTTTAACCAGGCGATGATGGATTTAGGGGCGATGGTCTGCACCCGCTCAAAGCCCAAATGCGAACTCTGCCCGCTGAATAATCTGTGTGTGGCCTATGCTAACCAGTCCTGGGCGCAGTATCCCGGTAAAAAACCGAAGCAGACGCTGCCGGAGCGTACCGGCTATTTTCTGCTGATGCAGCACGAAGAAACCGTGTACCTCGCCCAGCGTCCACCAAGTGGATTATGGGGTGGCCTGTTCTGCTTCCCGCAGTTTGACGATGAGGCCGGACTGCGCGTCTGGCTGGCGCAGCGCGGCATCAGCGCCGATACTCTTGTGCAGCTCACCGCGTTTCGCCATACCTTCAGCCATTTCCATCTGGATATTGTTCCGATGTGGCTTCCCGTGTCCTCATTCACGGCGTGCATGGATGAAGGCAACGCTCTCTGGTATAACTTAGCGCAACCGCCGTCAGTGGGGCTGGCTGCTCCCGTAGAGCGCCTGTTACAGCAATTACGTGTCGGGGCAACGGCTTAGCTCCGGGCGACAAAGAGGAATCAGTATGGCCAGAACAATTTTTTGTACCTTCCTGCAACGCGACGCAGAAGGCCAGGACTTCCAGCTCTATCCAGGCGAGCTGGGTAAACGCATCTATAACGAAATCTCAAAAGAGGCGTGGGCGCAGTGGCAACACAAGCAAACCATGCTGATTAACGAGCGTAAGCTCAACATGATGAACGTTGAACACCGTAAACAGCTTGAAGAGGAGATGGTGAACTTCCTGTTTGAAGGTAAAGACGTTCATATCGAAGGTTATACGCCGCCAGAAAAATAATACCCAGCGGGCGGATGCCCGGCATCCGCCCCGGAACAAACACAACATGCACTCCAGGAATGATGAAAAAATTTTTAGCGCTTGCTCTTGTTGCACCGTTACTTGTTTCGTGTTCCTCCAGTAAAAAAGGCGATAGCTATAACGAAGCCTGGGTAAAGGACACCAACGGTTTTGACATTCTGATGGGGCAGTTCGCCCATAACATCGAAAACATATGGGGATTTAACGAAGTTCTGATTGCCGGACCGAAGGACTACGTTAAATACACCGACGCCTACCAGACCCGCAGCCACATTAACTTTGACGAGGGGACGATCACCGTCGAGACCATCGCCGGAACCGATCCTGCGGCGCGTTTGCGCGAGGCGATCGTGAAAACGCTGCTGATGGGCGACGATCCGGGCTCTATCGATCTTTATTCCGACGCTGACGACATCACTATCTCGAGAGAACCCTTCCTCTATGGTCAGGTGGTGGATCAAACCGGCCAGTCCATTCGCTGGGAAGGCCGCGCCAACAACTTTGCCAATTATCTGCTGCAGACGCGCCTTAAAAGCCGTAGCAACGGCCTGCGCGTAATCTACAGCGTGACCATCAACCTGGTGCCAAACCACCTCGATAAGCGTGCACATAAATATGTCGGGATGGTGCGCCAGGCCTCACGTAAATATGGCGTCGATGAGTCGCTGATTCTGGCGATCATGCAGACCGAATCGTCTTTCAACCCGTATGCAGTGAGCCGTTCCGACGCGCTGGGCCTGATGCAGGTTGTGCAGCACAGCGCCGGAAAAGATGTGTTCCGCTCGCAGGGGAGGTCCGGCACGCCGAGTCGTAGCTATCTTTTCGATCCCGCCAGTAATATTGATACCGGCACGGCCTATCTGGCGATGCTGAACAACGTTTACCTGAGCGGTATCGATAACCCAACCTCGCGCCGCTACGCGGTGATTATCGCCTATAACGGCGGCGCAGGCAGCGTGCTGCGCGTCTTCTCCAGTGATAAAGTCCAGGCGGCAAACATCATTAACAGCATGTCGCCAGGGGATGTTTATCAGACCCTCACCAGCCGTCACCCCTCCGCAGAGTCCCGCCGCTACCTGTACAAGGTCAATACGGCTCAAAAGAGCTATCGCAGAAAGTAGTGTGACTATTTTTACCCTCTCCTTTCCGGAGAGGGTAAAGATTCAGCCCTTTCTTGCCCCGGCATCCATAGGAAATTGTTATTTGCATCACAATCCAAACTGCAAATTAATGTTGATTGCATTTTTTTGCGGGAGGTAACAAAACATCACGCCACTCGCTGATAGAATTGCATCAAATACAAAACCCAAATGTTTCTACACCAACATACAGCCCGCTCTCTTGTGAGGAAAGTAACATGAACCTTAAGCTGCAGCTTAAAATCTTGTCGTTTCTGCAGTTCTGTCTGTGGGGGAGCTGGCTAACCACGCTCGGCTCCTACATGTTTGTCACGCTCAAATTCGATGGCGCCTCTATCGGCGCTGTCTATAGCTCTCTGGGTATTGCCGCGGTATTTATGCCGACTCTGCTCGGGATCGTGGCGGACAAATGGATCAGCGCGAAGTGGCTCTATGCGCTTTGTCATCTGGTGGGGGCAGGTACGCTGTTTATGGCGGCCGAAGTCACCACGCCGGGAGCGATGTTTATAGTGATCCTGCTTAACTCGCTGGCCTATATGCCAACGTTGGGGCTGGTCAACACCATCTCCTACTATCGCCTGAAAACGGCGGGCCTGGACATCGTGACCGACTTCCCGCCGATCCGTATCTGGGGCACCATCGGCTTTATTATGGCGATGTGGGCGGTGAGCTTCTCCGGCTTCGAGCTTAGCCATATGCAGCTTTATATCGGTGCGGCGCTCTCCATTGTTCTGGTGCTGTTCACCCTGACCCTGCCGCACATTCCGGTCTCTAACCAGCAGAAAAACCAGAGCTGGAGTTCAATGCTTGGCCTGGACGCGTTCGCGCTGTTTAAAAACAAACGCATGGCGATCTTCTTCATCTTCTCCATGCTGCTGGGCGCGGAGCTACAGATCACTAACATGTTCGGCAACACCTTCCTGCACAGCTTCGATAACGACCCGATGTTCTCCGGCAGCTTTATCGTTGAACACGCGTCGGTGATGATGTCGATTTCCCAGATCTCCGAAACGCTGTTCATCCTGACCATCCCGTTCTTCCTGAGCCGCTACGGCATTAAGAACGTCATGATGATCAGTATTTTTGCGTGGATGCTGCGCTTCGGTCTGTTCGCTTACGGCGATCCGTCTGCCTTCGGTACCGTGCTGCTGGTTCTGTCGATGATTGTCTACGGCTGCGCCTTCGACTTCTTCAACATCTCCGGTTCCGTATTTGTGGAAAAAGAGGTACGTCCGGAAATCCGTGCCAGCGCCCAGGGTATGTTCCTGATGATGACCAACGGCTTCGGCTGTATTCTCGGCGGCGTGGTGAGCGGCAAGGTGGTGGAGATGTATACCACCAACGGTATTACCGACTGGCAGCCTGTTTGGCTGATCTTTGCAGGCTACTCGCTGGTGCTGGCCTTCGCGTTCATGGTGCTGTTCAAGTACAAACATGTTCGTACGCCAACGGGTGCGCAGACTGTCGCACATTAATCGGCTACGTCCCCCTCCTTGCGGAGGGGGATTTTTTTTACTTCAGCACATAACCGTACAAACGTTTAATGCCATCCGCATCCTTCTCGCTGTATACGCCCTGCAGTTCCGGTGAAAAGCCTGGCAGCAGATTGACGCCCTCTTCCAGCGCCAGGAAGTAACGCTGCACCGCGCCACCCCACAGCTCACCCGGCACCACGCACAGCACACCTGGTGGGTATGGCAGCGCCCCTTCCGCGGCGATGCGCCCTTCGGCTTCGCTGATGCGCACCAGCTCGACGTTACCGCGAATAAAGGCCTGGTTAGCATCCTGCGGGTTCAACGCTACGGTGGGCAGGCTCTCTTTACGGAACATCGCTTTCTGTAGATCTTTCACATCAAAGCTGACATACAGATCGTGCATCTCCTGACAGAGCTGACGCAGCGTGTAGTCCCGGTAGCGCACCGGATATTTGTTCCAGATGGTCGGCAGAACGTCCGCCAGCGGGGTATCGTCTTCAATGTGCTGCTCGAACTGCGCCAGCATCGCCACGAGCTGGGCCAGCTTCTCGGCACTCTCTGCCGGTGTCAGCAGGAAAAGAATGGAATTGAGATCGCACTTCTCCGGGACGATGCCTTTTTCACGCAGGTAGTGCGCCAGTATGGTTGCAGGGATCCCAAACCCGGTATATTCCCCACTTTCGGCGTCGATGCCCGGCGTGGTCAGCAGCAGCTTGCAGGGGTCGACAAAATATTGCCGATCGGCATAGCCCTCAAAACCGTGCCATTTTGCGCCCGGCTCAAAGCTGAAGAAACGCAGCTCGCTGGCAATCGCATGGGTCGGGTGATCCTGCCATGGACGCCCCGCCACAACCGGCGGGATAAACGGCTTAATCATCTTGCAGTTGGCGATAATCGCCTTGCGCGCTTCAATGCCCAACTCAACGCACTCTGCCCACAGCCGACGTCCACTCTCCCCTTCGTGGATCTTGGCATTAACATCGAGGGCCGCAAACAGCGGATAGAACGGACTGGTTGAAGCGTGCAGCATGAACGCGTTGTTAAGGCGCTTGTGCGGGCAGAAACGCGCCTGACCGCGGATATGGTTATCCTTTTTGTGGATTTGCGAGGTCTGCGAGAACCCGGCCTGCTGCTTGTGTACCGACTGGGTGACGAAGATCCCAGGATCATTCGCATTCAGCTCCAGCAGCAACGGAGAGCTGTCGGCCATCATTGGGATAAACTGCTCGTAGCCTACCCACGCGGAGTCGAAGAGGATGTAGTCGCACAGCGAACCAATCTTATCGACCACCTGACGAGCGTTATAGATGGTGCCGTCATAGGTGCCGAGCTGGATCACCGCCAGACGGAATGGACGCGCTTCACCGGCCTTTTCCGGGGCGACGTCGCGGATTAGGTCCCGCAGGTACGCCTCGTCAAAACAGCGATCGTCGATGCCGCCAATAAAGCCAAACGGATTGCGTGCCGCTTCAAGATAGACCGGCGTCGCACCGGCCTGAATCAGCGCGCCATGATGGTTGGACTTATGGTTGTTGCGGTCAAACAGCACCAGATCGCCACGGGTCAGCAGCGCATTGGTCACCACCTTGTTGGCCGCCGAGGTACCATTGAGAACGAAATAGGTTTTATCGGCGTTAAACACCTTCGCCGCGAACTTTTGCGCATGCTTGGCAGAACCTTCATGAATCAGCAGATCGCCGAGCTTCACGTCGGCGTTGCACATATCGGCACGAAAGACGTTCTCACCGAAGAAATCAAAGAACTGACGGCCTGCAGGGTGTTTCTTAAAGAACGCGCCGTGCTGGTGACCCGGACAGGCAAAGGTGCTGTTGTCCATCGCCACGTACTGGCTGAGGGTGTCAAAAAACGGCGGCAGCAGGTTCTCTTCGTAGCGACAGGCAGCCGCTTCCAGCTCTAACCACTCCTGCGCTTTGCCATCGATCACCGCATCGACACCCGCAGGCGTTTCAACCGGCTCGGTTGAGAACATATAAACAGGTAAATGGAAACCGGTGCGTTTCAGTAACGCGAGGATGCCGCTGTGACTTTCAGCGACGGTAATGACGACTGCCGCCACATCCGTAAAATCTGTGTTATCCAGCGTTACCACTTCCCGGTGCGTGGATAAAGCGGACGCCAGCTCACGGCTGACGGCAATTTTCATTGATTTCATAAGCGCAAATACCCGTGTAAGGCGAGAAAAAGCCCCGGACAGGGAATCCCCCTGCCCAACGAATGTGTCTGACCGGAGTTCAGCTCCGACCGCCAGACATCAGTAAAAGCAGAACGCGTCTGGTTTTACTGTTGTCCTGCAGTGAGCCTGCGTTACCCTCACCGCATGGTGAGCGTAGAATAAGACGTGTCGATACGGCCAGCCATTCGCGCAGCGAGAGAAATTCTGTTCATTGGCGGCCCCATATCTGAGAGGAGAAAATTCGCGCAATAATGTCACCTTTCGCCAGAGGGCGCAAGGAGGAATCATTATGCAAAAAACAGCATTATATTTGGCGATTACCCACTGAAAAGAGTAATAATAATGCAATATCAATGCGTAAATAACAGGAGCTCGCAGTGGTTATTGGACCATTTATTAATGCAGGTGCCGTGCTGCTGGGCGGCGTACTGGGTGCCGTAGTAAGCCAGCGATTACCGGAGCGTATTCGCTCCTCAATGCCCTCTATTTTCGGTCTGGCCTCACTGGGAATCGGTATTCTGCTGGTGATCAAGTGTGCCAACCTGCCGGTGATGGTGCTGGCAACGCTACTCGGGGCGCTGATCGGCGAGTTTTGCTATCTGGAAAAAGGCATTAACGGTGCCGTCAGCAAAGCGAAAGATTTGCTTTCCCGGGGGAAACAGAAAGGCGGTGGGCACGACGCATTTATTCAGAACTATGTCGCCATCATTATTCTGTTTTGCGCCAGCGGCACGGGGATTTTTGGCTCTATGCAGGAGGGAATGACCGGCGACCCCAGTATCCTTATTGCCAAAGCCTTTCTTGATTTCTTTACCGCCACTATCTTTGCCACCACATTGGGTGTCGCTGTCGCCGCCATTTGCGTGCCAATGCTGCTTATCCAGCTCGCTCTTGCAACCTGTGCCACGCTAATATTGCCGCTGACCACTCCGGCAATGATGGCTGACTTCACCGCCGTTGGCGGCCTGTTGCTGCTGGCGACGGGTCTGCGGATCTGCGGTATTAAGATGTTTGCGGTGGTGAATATGTTGCCTGCGCTGGTGATCGCTATGCCGCTCTCTGCCCTGTGGACAGCCCTTTTTGCCTGAGATCGCAGCAAAATGGCGACAGAGTGTGCGGTCAGTAACGAAATCAACAAATTTCGTTGACGGCACGAGACGGATCGGGTTTAATGCGCCCCGTTGCCCGGATAGCTCAGTCGGTAGAGCAGGGGATTGAAAATCCCCGTGTCCTTGGTTCGATTCCGAGTCCGGGCACCACTATTTAGAAAAACCAGCCTACGGGCTGGTTTTTTGCTTCTGGAAAGCCGGACTCTTCATCGAACTACGTTCGATTATTCGCCGCCAGCGGCTCACCCCTCCGGGGCCAGCGCGATAAACGCGCTGTTCAACGCCTTCGGCGTTAGTCCGGGTCCGGGCACCACTATTCAGAGAACCCAGCCTATGGCTGGGTTTTTGCTTTTCAGCGTTCCGGTAGAGCGTTACGCTCCGTTAACGCATAAGGCTACTGATCCCGGTTTATTTTGACGACACTGTATATAATCACGAGCCAACCAGACAGCATATTCCATACGTGGAATCGCGGCTGTCAGTTCAAAAAATGTTGCTCCCGGAAAGCTATTAATTTCAAAAATCCATAATTTGCCATCACGATCTATCCCGATATCAATACCTAAAGCATCAATCATAAACTCTGGATACAACGACTGGAACTTGTCAGGGAATGTATTGGCAAGCTCTTTAAGCTCACTCAAAATCTGACGCCCTTTCACCTCGCCAAATTGCGTGCGCAAGAATGTATTTGCTGCTGCTATGCTCCCGCCGGCAGAGATATTAGAGACAATCGAATCTCCAGCGCCAATTCGGGCATACATTTTCACAAGCCGCCACCGGGCTCCGTAACCACGTCGAACATGAATTCTAATATCAAAAGGGAGCCCAT
This sequence comes from Leclercia adecarboxylata, assembly GCF_035787115.1. Taxonomy (GTDB): domain Bacteria; phylum Pseudomonadota; class Gammaproteobacteria; order Enterobacterales; family Enterobacteriaceae; genus Enterobacter; species Enterobacter adecarboxylatus_E. Next base: position 406,162 of record NZ_JALKTL010000004.1, read on the forward strand.
GACGACTTCGACTCTCAATATAATTTTGTAGTAAATATTGCTTACTGCTTATGTGTTCATTATAAAAACCAGCTAAATCAGCCATATTCAGCGTACTCGTCGTACCAGAGTGATTCACATTGAATCCCTTACTGGTTCGCTCAAAGTAACTGACCTGGTTTCCGCGAGAGCCGCGCATAGGTTTGACAACGAATTTTTCAAATGAAGTAACAGCGCCGGTAAAATCGGAAAGTGAGTTAATTGAGTAATCTGGAATCAATAAGTTACCATAGAGTCCAGATTTTTTTAGGCGATTAAAGGTCGTTAATTTCCCTCCTAATGAATGCATCGTAAATGGCGCATTCTCAGTAATTGCCGCAAACACTTCTTTTTTCCTGAGAGAACGCTCATCATTTTCAATGACATCAGGAAAATCGCATACAGCTGAGTGCCACTGACCTTCGGCATAGTGTAATGCCTTTACCTTTTTATTCTTTACATCAACGTCTTCGGGCGTAAAGTAAATTAATTTAGCATTCAGCATTGCAGCAGCATGAGCATTGGCAACAATATTATTACCCGGTCGCCCACCCCCACGAATCATTCCTACAACCAGTGGTCTATCCTTAGATAAGCGTGGTTCATCCATTTTTCTTGTCCTTTAGAAATAGAAATCAACGTCCATTTAAGAGAATTTTTGTATATAACTCTTTAATTTATTTTATTGTAACCAACAGATTTTGCGTAATATACCTAAGAAGGTTCTAAACGCATGGGTTTTGACATTCTATGCAAGGTATCGCTGTTGAATAAACAAAACAATAACCCTGGTGTGATGAAGTGTAATAATTTATATAAGGATGTACAGCAACAGGAAAACGGACAGGCTTCTTCTGAGTTTCCTTATTCAGAATCAACAGCCAGGTGAAACACATCTCATTACAAAACTGACACGGGTTTTGAAAATTCCGTGTCAGTGGCTCGATTATTTACCGCATACGGCTTCTTTAGTGAGAAGCCGGCATTACGCTTTTTTAGCGCTATACACTTCCTCACCGGAAAATGTCGGTTCGGCCCAGAAATTGATATTGAACTGTGCATCGTCCGTCATCTCAATACGGTGCCAGTACTGCGGTGGGCTGGTGGCGAAGCTACCGGCGTTAATCACAACTTTCACTTCCGGCTCGGTCGCCTCAGCATTTGCGAAGCCATAATAGGTCACCGTTCCTTCCATCACGCATAGTTGACCGAAAATACCGGCAGCGGTGTTGTGGTGGCTCAGAAGGGCGGCTGGAACGTTATCTTTAGTAAAAAAGGGCGTTGAACGTTTGATTGTCCAGTTTTTAGGGATTCTGTGATGGCTCATAATTATCTCCGGCTTTAAACATGCATTTAAATACACCTTTATTTTTTGCCCGTAAAGAAAATTTGATAATAAATCTCATTTACATCAAAAGCCGAGGTCATATCAGGTAAAGCCCTTATCCCCACTTTTTCTGATGTGCTTGTTTTCTTTGTAAATAATCATCATCGGCACGAATTTTATCCCACCATCCTTTAAAAACTTTTGCCGCTTCAGCTTTCACGGGATCGTGATCTAAAGGACGAACATTACGATCATCATCGTACTTCTTCCCGCCTTTATGATTGGCATAGCGTCTGGCGCGGGTGTAACCCATCTGGATAAATTTTCTGGCCATATCCATGCCAACGAAATCGTCCTGCTGGCGGTATTGCTCAAATAGCGCATAGATCTCCTGAGCAGACTTTTTCGCAACCTCAGCATTTTTATAGCGCCAGTGGGGCAGAATTTCGCTCTTATAGGGTTCAACCAGCAAAACCCCCTGCTCTCCCCGCCCCACCTGATAGCGTTCAGGATGGTCACGAAAGTTTATGTTGGCGAAATCTTGTTGGTAGTTAAATGGGGGGTTCGGCAAAATAACCTCGCTAATGATGCATATCCAGTTATTTTAGCCATAAATTATTGAATTTGCCCCAACGCAAAAAGCCCGTCCTTGCGGACGGGCTTTCGGCTTGTTTGATGCCTGGCAGTTCCCTACTCTCGCATGGGGAGACCCCACACTACCATCGGCGCTACGGCGTTTCACTTCTGAGTTCGGCATGGGGTCAGGTGGGACCACCGCGCTAC
>NZ_JALKTL010000005.1:0-316729 GCF_035787115.1 Leclercia adecarboxylata
ACGTGGTTTACAGAGAAGCAGCGAACGTAAGGTGAACGGAACCCCCACCGCAGCCGCATGTTCCCCTCACCCCAACCCTCTCCCCAAAGGGGAGAGGGAGCCGACCGTGCCAGTATTTTTTGTGGGGGATCCCTTCTCAGAAGCCGCCTCGCAAAAAATCAAAGCAACAATGAAACTCAATAAGAATAAGAGACTTACAGCGACGCCCGTGTCCGGCTGAAAATCGCCGAAGCGTTGACCGCAGGCCGGGGCGAGGCGCAGGGATGCGCCGAGAGGGGGCGACCTACAGGGATCCAGGATCGCCCCCGACCCGATAGCCGGAGGGAATAAGCTGAGGGCCACCGCGAAGCGGCGATTTTCCTGGCCGGGAGCCGGGGTTGCCAGGGGGGAGGCGGCGAGCCCCCCTGGCACGTTCACCGGTGACGTGGTTTACAGAGAAGCAGCGAACGTAAGGTGAACGGAACCCCCACCGCAGCCGCATGTTCCCCTCACCCCAACCCTCTCCCCAAAGGGGAGAGGGAGCCGACCGTGCCAGTATTTTTTGTGGGGATCCCTCAACCCAAAGGGGAGAGGGGATCAACCCCGCCCGGCGGCACTACGCTTGCACGGGCCTACACCATCCCCCCATCACCCTACCGCCATCTCCCTGAGATGCTTCTTCAGCTTATGATACTCATCAATCACATACTGTTCCGCAGCCTGCTGGTCAGCAATCGGCTCCACGCGCACGGCGCAATACTTATACTCCGGCGTTTTGGTAATCGGGCTCAGGTTCTCCGTCACCAGCTCATTACAGGCCCCAATCCACCACTGGTAGGTCATATAGACCGCACCCTTGTTCGGACGATCGCTCACCTGCGCACGCGTAATGACTTTGCCTTTACGCGACGTCACCCACACCAGCGCTTCGTCCTCAATGCCCAGACGCGCCGCATCCGCGGTGTTGATCTGCGCATAACCCGGCTCATCGGCCAGCGCCGCCAGCGCCGCACAGTTCCCGGTCATCGAACGGCACGAGTAATGGCCCACTTCACGTACGGTCGAGAGCACCAGCGGATACTCCTCCGTCAGCTTGTCGATCGGCGCAACCCAGTCGCAGGTGTAGAGCTGCCCCAGCCCGTTCGGGGTGGAGAACTCCTTCTCAAACAGGTAATCCGTCCCCTGATCGGCTTCGGACTCGTCCCGGCACGGCCACTGGATATAGCCCAGCTCGCCCATCTTCTCGTAGGTGGCACCATAGAAATCCGGGCACAGATGACGCAGCTCGTCCCAGATCTGCTGCGTGTTGTCATAGTGCATCGGGTAGCCCATCCGCGTGGCAATTTCGCTGATGATCTGCCAGTCGGTTTTCAGATCCCACTTCGGCTCCACCGCCTTAAAGAAGCGCTGGAAACCGCGGTCGGCGGCGGTGTAAACCCCTTCGTGCTCACCCCAGGAGGTGGACGGCAGGATCACATCGGCAGCGGCGGCGGTCTTGGTCATAAAGATATCCTGCACAATGACCAGCTCCAGCCCCTCAAACGCCTTACGCACCGCAGAGAGTTCGGCATCCGTCTGGAGCGGATCTTCCCCCATGATGTAAGCCGCGCGCACTTCCCCGTGGCCCACCCGGTGAGGCAGCTCGCTGATGCGATACCCGGTATGGGCCGGCAGTGAATCCACGCCCCAGGCTTTGGCAAACTTGGCCCGGTTTTCCGGGTCATTGATGTACTGATAGCCCGGATAGGTGTCCGGCAGCGCCCCCATATCACAGGCACCCTGCACGTTGTTCTGCCCGCGCACCGGGTTTACCCCCGCGTACGGCTTGCCGAGGTTGCCGGTGAGCAGCGCCAGGCTGGTGAGGGAGCGCACGGTTTCAACGCCCTGGTAGAACTGGGTCACGCCCATACCCCAGAGGATCGCCGCGTTTTCTGCCGCCGCGTACATCCGCGCCGCCTGGCGGATCTCCGCCGCGCTCACGCCGGTGATCTCCTCGACCGATTCCGGCGTATAGCCCTCGACGATCTTGCGATACTCTTCGAAGCCCTCGGTACGTGCCGCCACAAACGCGCGGTCGTACAGCTGTTCTTCGATAATCACGTGCCCCATCGCGTTAAGCAGCGCGATGTTGGAGCCGTTTTTCAGGGCCAGATGCATATCGGCAATGCGCGCGGTTTCAATTTTGCGCGGATCGCAGACGATAATCTTCGCCCCGTTGCGTTTGGCCTTGATCACGCGGTTCGCCACGATAGGGTGGGAATCCGCCGGGTTGTAGCCAAAAATAAAGACCATGTCCGCTTTTTCAATGCCGACAATGGAGTTGCTCATAGCGCCGTTACCGACCGACTGGTGCAGACCTGCAACCGATGGGCCGTGTCAGACGCGCGCGCAGCAGTCGACGTTATTGGTGCCGACTGCCGCGCGGGCAAATTTTTGCATGATGTAGTTGGTTTCATTCCCGGTACCGCGGGATGACCCGGTGGTCATGATCGCGTCCGGGCCATGTGCGGCTTTAATCGCGTTGAGTTTAGTGGCGACGTAATCCAGCGCTTCGTCCCAGGAGACGGCCTCCAGCTTGCCGCCGCGCTCGCGACGGATCATCGGTGACTTCAGGCGCGGGGTGAGGATTTTGGTGTCGTTGATAAAATCCCAGCCGTAATACCCCTTCAGGCAGAGATCGCCCTGGTTGGTTTTACCCTGGGCTGCTTCAGCCTTGACGACTTTGCCGTTATTGACCACCAGGTTGATTTTGCAACCCGATGCGCAATAGGGGCAAACCGTGACGACTTTCTTCATCGGTGTTACTCCGTTGGTAATATGTCCCCAGCGGTATGCATTAACTATGCCAGCCTGAAAATTAAAATTAAGCTATTGAAAAACAGATGGATAAATGGCGGGAAGGCGTCCGTTCGTCAAAAGTGTCATGACGAACGGACAGGGATGACGTTAGCGTACCACCAGGGCATCGTAGCCTTTAAAGCGGTAGTTAATCAGCGAGATAATCCAGCAGGCGACAAACAGCCCGACCACGATAAACCCGGCGTTGCCCAGGTTGTCGTTCAGCGCCGCAACGCCATTCCACAAGCCGCCCTCAAGGCCCAGCTTATCCGCCAGCAGGCCCAGCGCCTCCAGCCCGCCGATAAACAGCGCCACCACCACCGAGGTGCCGGTAATGGTCATGTTGTAGTAAAGCTTGCGCTGCGGCTTGTTAAAGGCCCAGCCGTACGCGCCCACCATAATCAGGTTGTCGAGAGTGTCGATCAGCGCCATGCCGCTGGTGAACAGCAGCGGGAATACCATGATCGCCCACACCGACATGCCGCTGGAGGCACCCGCCGCGGAGATCCCCAGCACCCCGATCTCGGTCGCGGTATCAAACCCGAGGCCAAACAGGAAGCCAACCAGATACATGTGCCAGCTGCGGGTCACCAGGCGAAACGCCGAGCGGAACAGCCAGTTCATCACCCCGCCGTGGGCAAACGACACCTCTTCCGGCACGCTTTCGCCGCGCTTCATTTTGTTAAAGCTGCCCCAGACGTCGCGCAAAATAACCAGGTTCACCAGCGCCATCGCCAGCAGGAAGAAGGCAGAGACCGCCGTGCCGATGGTACCGCCGGTTTCGTGGAACCATTCCATATTGCGGCTGAACGCCGTGGCGGTGGCGGCGATGGCAATGGAAGCCAGCACCACAATCGTCGAGTGCCCCAGCGAGAACCAGGCCCCCACGCCGCTGGGGCGTTTACCCTGCTGCATCATCTTACGGGTGACGTTATCAATGGCGGCAATGTGGTCGGCATCCACCGCGTGACGCAGGCCGTAGCACCAGGCCAGCAGGCTGGCCGCCAGCAGCGACGGCGTGGCGTGAAAGAGGTAAAACGCCACCCCCCAGGCAAGGATATTGGTGGCGATTAACGCCAGCATCAGCGCAATAGCTTTAGGATGGTTATTGAAATATTTCATGTACATAGTCAGATCCAGATTTAAAGAAAAGTCGCGGCGGCAATCACTGCCTGCCCAAATGCCACCGCCCCGTCACCGGCGGGAAGCCGCCCGGGAAACAGCACGGTAAAATCGCTCAGCCAGCACTGCAGGCGTTCCCGCAGCAGGCGGTTGTGCATCACCCCGCCGCTGCACACAACGGTTGAAATTTCCAGCCGCCGGGCCTGCTCGCCCACAAGCGTCGCCAGCCCTCTGGCCAGCGCGTCGTGAAAGGCCCACGCCCGCGCGTTGTCCGGCGCCTGCCAGCCCAGCCACTGCCGCCAGAAGGTGGCCATATCCAGCTCGCCGTCACGCACCGGCATCGTGACCGGATGGCTCTGCGGCACGGCGCTCAGGGCCAGCGCCTCCAGCCGACAGGCGGCCTCCCCTTCGTAGCTAATCTGTTCCGGGGCGCAGTTGAGCGCCGCGGCTATGGCATCGAACAGCCGCCCGGCGGACGACGCCAGCGGGGCATTGATCCCGCGTTCGATGGCCCGGGCCAGGGGTTGCCAGGGTTTATTCTCGAGCAGTGCGGCCTGCGGCAGCGTCGGCCATTCCGGGACAAACTTCTGCCACTGGGCCAGCAGGTTGCGCCAGGGCTGGCGCGCCGCCAGATCGCCGCCGGGCAGCGCCACCGCCGGCAGTCCCCCCAGCTTTTCGCAGGTGCGGTAGTTCACCCGCAGGCACTCCCCGCCCCACAGCGCGCCGTTTTCCCCCTGGCCAATGCCGTCCAGCACCAGGGCTACCACATCCCCCGCGTCCCGCGGCCAGCGGTGTTCCGCCATGCAGGCCGCGGCGTGCGCGTGGTGATGCAGCACCTGATGCTGCGGGTACGGCATCTGCTGGCCGAGCTGCGTGGAGCGATAGCCGGGATGGGCGTCGGTCACCACCCGCCCGGGGGTAAACTGCCAGATGGCCTGAATGGCCGTCAGGGCCTGCTGCCACTGCGTCTGCGCATCCTCATCATGCAGATCCCCCAGATGCTGGCTCAGCACCGCCTGGTCGCCGCGCACCAGGCAGAAGGTATTTTTGCGATCCGCACCGAGGCAGAGCAGCGAAGGCACATTCTCAAAACCGGGCGGCAGCGGCAGCGCGTCCGGCACAAAACCTCTGGCGCGGCGCAGCATTTCGCCGCTGGCGCGCATTACGGAGTCGTCCATCCGCTGGACGATATCGCGGTTATGCAGCAGCCAGCCGTCGGCGATCCCGTCGAGATCGCGCAGGGCCTGCTCGTTGGTGAGCGCAGGCGGGCAGCCGTTGAGGTTGCCGGAGGTCATCACCAGCGGGCGATCCAGATCCTGCATCAGCAGATGCTGGAGCGGGTTGGCGGCCAGCATCACCCCCACCTCGTTAAGCCCGGGGGCGATGGCCTCGCAGAACAGTGTGTGTTTTGCCACCAGCACCACCGGCGCGGCCGGGGAGCGCAGCAGCGCCTGCACCCCGTCAGGCAGCCACGCCGCCAGACGCGCGGGGATCATCACCGCCAGCGGTTTGGTCGGGCGGCGCTTACGTTCCCGCAGCCGGTTTACCGCCGCGGCGTTTTGCGCATCGCAGGCCAGGTGAAAGCCACCCAGCCCTTTTATCGCCACGATCCCGCCCTGTTTCAGCAGCGCCACGGCAGCAGCCAGGGCGGCTTCCCGCTCCTCGTGCTCCTCGCCGCATACCCAGCTTACCTGCGGCCCGCATTCCGGGCAGGCCACCGGCTGGGCGTGAAAGCGCCGGTCCGCCGGGTTGCGGTACTCCGCCCCGCAGGCCGGACAGAGCGTAAACCCCGCCATGGTGGTGGCCGGGCGGTCGTAGGGCATCGCCCGGATAATGGTGAAGCGCGGCCCGCAGTGGGTGCAGTTGATAAAGGGGTAGCGATAGCGGCGCTCGCGCGGGTCGTTCATCTCCGCCAGACACGCCGGACAGGTGGCGGCATCCGGCACCACCTGAGTGGTCATCTGGCTGTGGGCGCTGGCACGAATGGTAAACTCCACCGGGGGCTGCGCCCACTGCCAGGGCTGCTGCTGGATGTCGTCGATACGCGCCAGCGGCGGGCAGCCGACGGCAAGCTGGCGGATAAACGCCTGCGCCTCACCGACGAGGCGCACCTCCACCCCTGCCCCGTCGTTGCAGACGTCGCCCTGAAGCCCCAGCCGCTGCGCCACCTGCCAGACCCAGGGGCGGAACCCCACCCCCTGAACTTTGCCGCGAATGCGCACCTGCGTGCCCTTTGTACTCATTTAACTCTCCACCGCCTCTCGCAGGCGGGTTTTCATGTCGCGATAGGTGGTCTGGGCGTAGCGTTCCGCCCAGGGCTGATCGGCGATGGCGTCGATTTTGACGGCGCAGTATTTGGTTTCCGGCGTTTTTGAGACCGGGTCGAGGTTGTCCTGGGTCAGCTCGTTACAGGCACCGATCCACCACTGATAAGTCATATACACCGCCCCCTGATTGATGCGCTCGTTGACGTCCGCCCGGCTGATCACCTTCCCGCGACGGGAGCTGACCCACACCAGCTGGCGATCCTGAACGCCCAGTTTTGCGGCATCCTGCGGGTTCATCTGCACGAAGCCCGGCTCGTCCGCCAGCGCCTGGAGCGCGGCGCAGTTGCCGGTCATGGAGCGACAGGAGTAGTGCCCCACCTCGCGCACGGTGCAGAGCACCAGCGGGTACTCTGCGTCAGGCACCTCCGCAGGCTGGCGCCACGGGGCGGCAAACAGCTGACCTTTGCCGTTTGGCGTATCGAAGCGGTTATTTTCGTAAAGCCACGGCGTGCCCGGATGGTCGAGGGTCGGGCATGGCCACTGAACGTGCCCCAGCTCGCCCATTTTTTCCCAGGTGACGCCGTAGAACAGCGGGCAGAGCGCGCGCATCTCGTCCCAGATCTGCTGGTTGTCACGATAGTGCATCGGGTAGCCCATCTCTGTGGCGATCAGGCTGACGATCTCCCAGTCGCGCTTGACGTTGCCTTTTGGCTCAACGGCTTTTTCAAAGCGCTGGAAGCCGCGGTCGGCGCAGGTAAAGACCCCGCCGTGTTCGCCCCAGGAGGTGGCGGGCAGCAGCACGTCCGCCGCCTCGGCGGTTTTGGTCATGAAGATGTCCTGCACCACCACAAAGTCGAGGGCCGCAAAGCCTTTGCGCACCAGGCCCAGGTCCGCCTCGGTCTGGAGCGGATCTTCCCCCATGATGTAATAGGCTTTCACCTTCCCTTCCAGGGCGAGGTGCGGCACTTCGGTGATGCGCACCCCCACCTGGTCATCCATCCGCGCAGGATCGACGCCCCACGCCCGGGCGAATTTCTCCCGCACCTGCGGATCGGTCACATCCTGATAGCCGGGGAACTGGTTGGGAATGACGCCCATGTCGCAGGCACCCTGGACGTTGTTCTGGCCGCGCACCGGGCCGACGCCGCAGTGTTCGCGCCCGAGGTTGCCGGTGAGCAGCGCCAGCGTCGAGAGCCCTTTCACCACGTCCACCGCCTGCCCGAACTGGGTGACGCCCATCCCCCACATCACGGTGGCGGACGGCGCGGCGGCGTAAATGCGCATCGCCTGGCGGATCTGCGTCGCGGTAACACCGGTTATGCTCTCGACGTTTTCCGGGGCGTAGTCGCGCACCGTTTCACGCAGCCTTTCCAGCCCGTCGGTGTAGCGCGCCACGTAGTCGCTGTTGTAGAGGTTCTCCTCCAGTAGCGTATAAATGAAGGCGTTCACCAGCGCCATATTGCAGCCGTTGTTGATCTGCAGATGGCGGTCGGCGATGCGTGCGGTCTCGATTTTGCGCGGATCGCAGACGATCACCTTCGCGCCGTGCTGTTTCGCCTTGATCACCCGCCGGGCGACAATGGGGTGCGAGTCGGCACAGTTGTAGCCGAAGATCAGCAGGCACTTTGAGTGCTCGATATCGCTGATGGAGTTGCTCATCGCCCCGTTGCCGAGCGTCTCCTGCAACCCGGCCACGCTCGGGCCGTGACACACCCGGGCGCAGCAGTCGACGTTGTTGGTGTTGAGCACCCCGCGGGCAAACTTCTGCATCACGTAGTTGGTTTCGTTCCCCGTTCCGCGCGACGAGCCGGTGGTCATGATGGCCCGCGAACCGTACCTGGCTTTGATCTCTCCCAGCCGCTTCGCGGTGTAGCGAATGGCCTCCTCCCAGGAGACCGGCACAAATTTGCCGCCCTTCTGGTAGCGGATCATCGGCTGCGTGAGGCGCGGGGTCAGGATGCGGGTGTCGTTGAGAAAGTCCCAGCCGTAATAGCCCTTCAGGCACAGCTGGTTCTGGTTGGTGACGCCCTCTGCCGCTTCGGCGCGGACGATTTTGTTGTTCTCAACGACGAGTTTTAACTTGCAGCCCGCACCGCAGTAAGGGCAAACGCTGGTGATTTTTTTCATCAGTAACAGACCTGCTAAAAGTGAAAAGAGAAAATGGTTACAGCATCATGGAAGAAACGTTGTCCAGAGCCGCCCGACGGCGTTTCTCCTGGCTCAGCTGCTCAAGTTTTTGTCTGTCGATGCAGACAATGGCGTTGGTCGGGCACGCCTGAACGCAGGCCGGGCCGTCCGGCTGGTGATAGCAGAGATCGCACTTGTTGGCTTCGGCCTTCTCCGACATCACGTTCAGCCCCGCGCCAATGCTGCGCACAACCGGACGCAGCACCACTTCCATCGCGCCGTAAGGACAGGCGACCACGCAGGTTTTGCAACCGATGCAGCGCTCCTGGTGGACGTGCACAAAATCGTTATCGCGGGTGATCGCCCCGTTCGGGCAGACGGTGGCACAGGGGGCATCTTCACACTGGCGGCACATGGTGGCGGTGGAGACGTTCACGCCTTTGATGACGTGAATGCGCGGCAGGAAGTTCTGCGGGGTCAGCGAGGCGCAGTCCTGGGTGTCGTGGTGGGAAACGACGCAGGCCACCTCACAGGTACGACAGCCGATGCATTTGCTGGCATCGGCAATGATAAAGCGATTCATCCTTAATCTCCGGGAATGATTGTAATCTTGCCGGAGGTATGCATAAATCGAGCCAAAAATTATCTGCTTGAATTAAAAGGATTTTAGTGTGAGGTGTTGATGTCATCGTCAGAAGTGACGATGACAGTTTGGCGTTTCGCTTAGAATGATGAACTCGCTCATGCACAGCATCGATCATTCCATGAGTCACGGTAGATAATATTCCCATCGGTATATTTCCAGGTGATCGCCTCGTAACGTAACTCCAGCGTTTCAAGATGAGTGCTACTCATTCCATTCGGAGCCAGATAGGGTGCAACAGTTGTAAATTTCACATTCTCCAGAATGATATTAAAATATTCAGCCTCAATACCTGAATCAATGATTCGGTACATCTTAATTGTGGCTTTCTTCATCGTTCTTCCTTCACATACTGCACGATAAAGAAGCGGCGTGGTCCGATCGAACTCTTTTACTATAGTGACGGGGCGATGGACACGCGTCCCGGTAAGCTTTCCCAGATTCGGATCCACCGGAATGGTGACACCGTGGGAGAACGACTTAAGCTCAATTGAGCCTAACCGTAGCGGCATAATGCAGCCACCTACAACTGGAGAGCCATTTTCATCTTCAAGCCATAAATGGGCGGGTGTCGACATATAACGTCCTTATTATTTCAAAAATTTAAATTGAGCTTTACCACTTAATGAAAATTAGAACAACTAAAAAAAACACAGGTATAGGCCATAAAGGACCGTTTGGAAAAAAATGTATCAGCACCAATGCGAACAAAATTGTTAAAATGGACGGACCATAGTAAGAGAGTAAAGACTTAAATATCCGCCTGAATATTCTATATATTATATTAATCATGGTTAACTAATCATCTTAGTGATGATATCAGCTATATCGCTATCCGATGTTGAATGAGAGAATGCTCCGGCTCGTTCAAATAATGGTTCTACCAGGAAATACATCATTTCAAGCTCCCGTGAGTACAACGCTGCGTAATAGGCTGGATAGATATATTTCAGACGTTGCGCACTGTCGGCCGCTTTCTGCACGACGCCATACATACCCACAACGGCAACAACCCCTCCGGCTTTACCGCCAACCGACGCACTCATTTCAAGACTTAAGTTCATACCAATAGCGACACAGTAAGCGACCGCTAGCGCGAATCCTGCGCTGGTGAGAGCATTTGCGGCAATATGAACGTTAACCGCCATTAACTTACGCTTGATATTCTCTAACTGCTCAGACGTTTTGTACTGAAATATATCATTGAAATAAATACGAAGCATTTCACAGGCAATATCATTGTTCTGAAAGACCTGTACAACGCCATTTGCAAAACGATCATCTTCATTCTTTTGGTTTCTACAAACATCCTGATAATCATCAGTAAAACAGGATGTGTAATAAAGGGCACGTTTAGCACCTGCGCCTATAGTCTCAACCTGCGTGGAAACCGCTTCTCTAACGCCTGTTAATGCACGATCGAGCTTTAACGCGAGAATATTATTTGCTTGTAAATAGCTAATAACGTCATTGTTATAGTTCATAGCCGCCCTGGCAATTTAGCTTAAGTCACAAAGGCGATTATAAGAGGTGATGGTTGATGAGTAAATAAGCAAATTACATTTAGTAAGTAATATGCTTATAAGAGAACATCTAAATGCTCTGGATAATTGTTATAAAATTTATAGGTGCGGTCATCGACATAAGTAAAGATGATAGTTTTATATTTCCGCTGCGGGCGTTGAAAAGGAGGAATATCATTTTCATGATAAACCGTAGTATTAGCATCCCAGGCCGGGCAAGCGAAGCGCCCCGGCAGGGCCTTTCTGGAAGGCGCCTCGCAAACCTCAAAGTAACCCTATGGAATACAAGGTTAAGGCTTTTAATCCTGAAATTTGGCTCGTAAAGTGACTGCGTTGCGGCACATCCGCAATCGGGCGTAGGAACCCGTATTCTACAGAGCGATATTTATATGTCGCGACAGTGCATATCCCGTAAAATCACGGTGGCACTGGCGGAGCAGTCGCGAGACTGGCCGTTTTCTCTGTAGGCGGCATTCCTACCTCCGTCAGTGCTACCTCCTTCGAGCGTAGGAACTCTTAGGGTGGTTAATTCAATTAATACAGAGAGGATGTCATGATGACTACTATCCCAACCCTGACTTACCCGCAATCTGACGAACAGGTTATTCCCCCTTCCCTGACTACGCCGCTTTCTGCTGCTGCGGATCTCTTTGAGACCGCCGATCGTTGCGCCGCTCTGGTGAGCGTATTGATCGAAACTGACGACAGATCATCTCGCACTGCGCTCTGCGAACGTCTACTGCACGCCCTGCGCCAGTTGCGTGAACTTTGCGATGCGGATCTCCCGCCACACCTTCTCGCGCACTTGATTCAGGGGGAAACACTTACCTCCTGTATGCCCGACTGCTGGCAGGATACCGCTCCCCAGGTGGATTATGCGCTGGCATTGGTGCAGGCCATTTTGGGCGGAACGTTGCCCGCCAGCGTAGAGAAGGAACTGGCGGGACTGCTGCATGATCTGGTCTGGCTGCTGAATGAGTTTGTGAAGGAGCCGTATATCAGCGTGCATTGAGTGCAGGTGAAATTGCGGTGAAGGCTGACTGTGAAAGGGGGGCTGTGGCGAGCCCCTGAATGCGTTTGAGGATGGGGCTGGCGTTAGATCTCTGGTGGTGGAATTTTATCAACCAACAACATCGATTGTTGTGTATAAGGAACAATCAACGTCTGTTAAGAGCGAGGAGCGGAAGTTGATTTATTCATCAACACATCGAATAGTTAGTTCAGAGCATGTCCTGTTCAATCAGTCACTTAAAGATTGCTTCATCAGATCGCTTGGTTGTGTTGGTTTTGCTATAAACTTCCCTTGGGAGGAAGTAGTATAGGCCGAAATGAACTGTCTTTTTTAATAGGATGATACTTATGAAACTTATAAAGCAAGTGGAGATTGCATATTTCCGTTCTATTTATAAAGATGATTTAAATAATTGTTCTGGGACTAATGTCATTTTTGGAAGAAACGACGCTGGGAAAAGCAACGTTTTGCGAGCTCTAAATTTATTTTTTAGAAATGAAACAAATCCAAATCAAGCCTTTCGTTTTGAACGTGATTTCTCACATGCTCGCCGCTCAGAAGCAACACCGGAAAATGATATAAGAAAGTTTGTTTATGTGAAGATTTGGTTCACAACCCCAATAAACTGGAGGGCATCGTTAGGAGACTCATTTTGGGTTAAGAAACAATGGAGCATTACTAATCAAGAGGAGCCAAAATTTTACTCCTCAATAACTCAACCTAATCTACAGCAATACTTAACTAGGTTTCTTAATAAAATACAATTTCATTACATTCCTGCAATAAAAGACAGGAAGATATTTGAAGGTCTTCAAGCGGAAATTTACAAAGTTATTTCTGAGCACGCTGAATTTTCAGGCTCATTAATTAATTTCACCGAAGCCCTAAGGAATAGAACTCAAGAATTAACTCAAGGGCTTTTAACATCACTTAAAATTAATAGTTCTGTTTCTACACCTAGAGATCTTACTGACTTATTTAAGTCCTTGGATTTTGAAGTTACTTCAGAAGAAGGTGATTCATACAGTTTGACTTTGCAACGCGGCGATGGTATTCAGGTTAGACATATCCCTCAGATTCTTTCATTTCTCTCAGACAATAGTTCAAAGGAATACCATATATGGGGTTTTGAAGAACCTGAAAATTCCTTAGAGCTGGCAAATGCTATTGAAGAAGCTAAAACATTTCTAGAGCTAGGAAGAGCTAATAACAAACAAATATTCTTAACTAGCCACAGCCCCGCTTTTTTTTCACTTAGAGATGATGGGGTTAGCAAATATTTTGTTTCTAAAACGCATGAACATATGGGGCGTTTGAACTCTGTTGTAAAAGAATTATCCAAAGATTCAACACAACTTCCAAGTGAGTTAATGGGTGAGACTCCGCATCTTCCAGTGATTAGCAGTTACCTAGAGCAGGCTCATGAAGAGATAGAAAAATCAAAAGAGTTGAGAGTTTCATTAGAACAAAAATCATTACAACATAACGCATCAATCGTTTTTGTTGAAGGTGCCACAGATGCAGCTGTATTTGCAAAAGCTTGGGAGCTGTTTGTCGGAGGTGAGATGCCTTTCACTTTCGAATCTGGCGGAGGCACAACTAAAATGGAGGCTCTTGCAAGTAATGGTAAAATTATCCAAACATTAGCGCCTGGTCGAGCTGTTTTTGCATTAGTTGATAATGATAAAGAAGGTCGTGAGCTTTATAAAAATAAAAAATTAGGTGATGGCGGAGTTTGGATTCAAGACAATTCAAATAAAGTTTATTGGTGTCGATTGCCATTTATTAGTGAACTGCAACAATTGATGGCCAATTGTAGAGTGGAAAAATCTTTTTGGCCGGGATGTTTGGAGAATATTTTCAAGGCAGATGTTAAGCATAGAGCATCAGCAGCAGGTTTTTTGACAGTTACAAAAACACCACATAGTGAATTTTTCCCCGATAATTTTGGGAAGATTGTCGATTATATAAATGAAAGAGATGATCATTTACATTACCATATTCTCACCCTAGTTCCTGAAAGCAAAGATACATTTGCTGAATGGATAGTACAACAAGCAGATCGGGAACCAGAATTGTTAGAACCTCTGCGCCAGACAATAATAGGGCTTCGAGACAAATTAAACTCTATTGCAGAAGTTGTGGATCAACCTGAAGAAGTGATTCCAGCAGAAGAGCCAGCAAACATCATTCCTTAATTTATTAATGTAGAGACAACTATATTCCTAGGCTAAGGTCCGCTGTTGGCACAAAGCGGACATCCCAGAATTAATTACCCACCTACCCCCGCATATCAAACCCAATCTTCTGAAAATCCCGATATACCTCCGGATTTGTAAACGCCGGGAACGTCGCTTTTTGGGCTGCCACTTTCACCGCCCCACAATACTCTTTGTCGCCATCACTTGTAGATACCTTTAACGCCCTACCATCTTGGGCAAATTCCATATGCAGCCTGCATTTCTTTCCCTTCCCGCGTTCTGGCTCAGCGATTTCATCCTCTATCGCCGCTTTAATCCCTCGCGCCTGAGCGCCCCACTCATCCTGATCGTCCCAGCGGCCAGAACTGCAACTCCCTATTGCCGAGGTTTTGTGGCATCCCGAAGGCTGTAACGGCGTACACCCTGCCGCCAGGCTGACCACCACTGCAATTAAGAACATCTTCCCTGGCATTTCGCGTACTCCCATGTCGTAAACGCTTCCTCTCATGCGCCCCCTTAACATTACTGGCGCGTTATTTTCGGCATTACGCATTACCAGACTGCGGACCGGTGCCGCCGATTGTACTGTTCATATTTCGAACAGCCAGCAGAACTGAACGGTATTAACTCAATATCCAGACCCTGCTGGCGTAACTTAATCAAATAACCATTTACCCGCTTCGGCAGATTCAGCGAACATACGTACAGTAAGTGATAAGCGGGTTGCCTCAACGTCTTTCTGTTTAACGTTACCAAACCATCGTTTAAGCCGAGGAATATTCTGCCAGGGGAAATAGTAACGCCATTTCACATTTGACAGATCCACGTTGAATATCTGCTCATACTTAATCAAAACGTAATGTAGATCATCTCCTGGCACGTCAAATAAATCAGAATCCAGTACAAGCATTACCTCTTTGCCGTTATTGTCGAGTTCCTTCGAGATCTCTTTGTTGAATAATTCAAGTACCTCATTAGCGATCGTCATATTTTTGCGTCAAAAAGATGTGAACTGAATACGGTCTTTAGTGCGGATTACACAGAGCACCATTTGATGCCGAAAGGCAGAACGTGTCCAGATTCTCAGAACTGGACAGAATAATCTTTGTGTCAGGTAGCGCTGGATTTATACGGCAGGCATAAAAAAGCCGCTTACGCGGCTTCGGGATTAAAGGTGGTCTGCTGGTGTTCCGCTGTGGATTTCGGCAAATATCAGCTATTCAGTTTTTAGATCCGTACAGAATACCCCTTCAAAGCTCCCCAAACCTCAGCACCCCATCCCTCTCCGCCAGGCTTTGATACACGGTTTCCACCGCCCCCTTCACCTTCTCCGTCATCGGATAATAAAACCCCACAATATCCGGTTGAATCCCCAAAAATACCACCTCCCCCACATCTTCGCGCAGCTGATCCACCAGGTAGTTCAGCGGCATATTGTGGGTCGTCATCATAAACATCTCGGCGATATCGTCCGGGTCGATGCGGCGAATCTCGCCGGGGTTGAGCCCCATGTCGGTGGCATCCACAATCAGCAGGCGCGCCGGGCGCTGCTCGCGGATCGCCACGATGTCGTTTTCCGGGGCGCTGCCGCCGTCGAACACCACCCAGTTGCCGCGCGGGGCTTCCCGGCACATCCCGGCCAGCAGCGGACCGGCGCCGTCGTCGCCCATCATGCTGTTGCCGACGCAGAGTAAAACATCAGTCACGTTGCCTCCTCACCATCAGGTAGATGGCGTTTTCCTGGTGAATGGCGTGGAGCATCACGAGCAGGGCTTCGCTCCACGCCTGCTGCTGCGCCGTCTGCCGCGCCATCGCGGCGTCGAAGGCGCTGGCCAGCATCACAATATGGTTACTGTCGATAACAATCTCCCCGTAGCGCGGCACGCCCTCCATCTTGCGCCGCGCCTCGCTCCCCTCCTCCAGGGTGGCGATCCACGCCAGATAGGCCTCCCACGGGCAGGTGAGCGCCGCCTCCAGGCAGTCGATCACCCCCAGGTGGTGGCCGATGGCCAGCCCGTAGTAGATCACCTGCTGGGCATCAGCAGGTGTGTTGTCATTTTCATCAATGAACTTGCGGCTGAGCTGGCTGAATACCACCGTCTCACTCATCACACACGCTCCTGCCCGACCACCTCAATGAGGTTGGCGACGATCTCGTTCAGGCGCGGATCGTTCTCGTTTGCCAGCCAGCGGGCCACGCTCTCGTCGCCCTCGATCAGATGACGCATAAAGTCATCGGCGATCTGGCGGCCATAGCGGTAGCCCGCCAGGCGGCGCGCAGCGCGGTCGATGCGCACTCTAAGAGGCTGCACCATCTCAGGATGCAGCAGTTCAGCAGGCTGGTTGTCCAGCGCGCCCGGCTCGCGGGCGTGAATTTTTTGCTCCAGCAGCCCCAGGGCCATGGCAAAGCCGTACAGGGTGGCGGCAGGTGACGGCGGGCAGCCAGGGATATAAACATCCACCGGGACGATTTTGTCGGTGCCGCCCCAGACGCAGTAGAGGTCGTGGAAGATGCCGCCGGAGTTGCCGCAGGCGCCGTAGGAGATGCAGATCTTCGGATCGGGGGCCGACTCCCACGCCCGCAGCGCCGGGGAACGCATGGCGCGGGTCACCGCCCCGGTAAACAGCAGAATATCGGCGTGGCGCGGGGATGGCACCACCTTGATGCCAAAGCGCTCGGTGTCGAAGATGGGCGACAGGGTGGCGAAGATCTCAATCTCGCAGCCGTTGCAGCCGCCGCAGTCCACGCGATAGACGTAGGCGGAGCGCTTAATTTTTTTCAGCAGCGAGGCCTTCATGCTGGCGATGGACTCGTCCACCGTCACCGGCACCGGCATCCCCTGCTCGTTACGTGGCCCTAACAGTTCGCTCATCGTGTCGCTTCCTCCATTTCCCGGGTCAGCTGGATTTTGTCCGCCGGGGTCAGCCCCTGCAGGCGCTTGCAGTCCGGGCAGGTTTCAAAACTCTCGCGATGCGATTCGGCGCGCTTGTCGCCGTTGTGGCGCAGCAGGGCGATCGCGTAATCAATCTCTTTTTGTACCGCATAGGGGCGTTTGCACACCCGGCAGTGGCAGATATCAAAGCGCGACTGCTGCAGGAAATCCGCTTTGCTCCATACCGCCAGCTCGTACTCCTGAGAGAGCTTGATGGCGGTGGTCGGGCAGACCTCTTCGCAACGTCCGCAGAAGATGCAGCGCCCGAGGTTGAACTGCCAGGTCAGCTGGCCGAACTGCAGATCCGTCTCCACCGTCAGGGCGTTGGACGGGCAGGCGTTCACGCAGGCCGCGCAGCCGATACACTGCTGTGGATCGTGCTCCGGCTTGCCGCGCATATTTTTATCCACCGCAATCGGCTGCAGGGGATACGACTCGGTGACCGTGCCGGTTTTGATCGCTTTTTTGATAAAGGTAAACATGGCAAGTCCTTATTTCAGCGGCGAATTTTTGCGTTCAATGCTGTAGCGTTCCAGCTCCTTGTACGGCACCACCTGGCTTTTCTTCTTGCGCACGTCCACCACCGTCATGCGGTCGGTGCAGGAGTAGCACGGGTCGAGGCTGCCGATAATCAGCGGTGCGTCGGAGACGGTGTTGCCGCGCAGCATGTAGCGCAGGGTCGGCCAGTTGGCGTAGGTGGCCGCCCGGCAGCGCCAGCGCCAGAGCTTCTGGTTGTCGCCGGTCATGCTCCAGTGGATATCATCCCCGCGCGGCGCTTCGCTAAAGCCCAGCGCAAAGCGGTTCGGGATATAGGTGAAGCCCTCCACCATCAGTGGGCCGCCCGGCAGGTTGTCGAGGCCAAAGTCGATCATGTTCAGGGCGGTAAAGACCTCGTTGATACGCACCTTCAGGCGGGAAATCACGTCGCAGCCCTGCTCGCTGTGCACTTCCATCGGCAGCAGGCCATAGCCGACAAACGGGTGATCGGCGCGGGTGTCGCGGGCGTGGCCGCTGGCGCGCACCATTGGCCCGACGTTGCTGAAGTCGCGGGCGATCTGCGGGTCGAGACGCCCCACGCCGACGGTGCGCTGTTCGATGTTCGGCGTGCTCATCAGGATATCCACCAGATCCTGCACCTCGCGGCGCATCTGCTGCGCCAGCAGGCGGGTGGCGATCATGTCCTCTTTCAGCAGATCGCGACGGATGCCGCCGATCAGGTTCAGGCCGTAGGTTTTACGCGCTCCGGTGAGGATCTCCGCCATCTTCATGGAGGTCTCGCGCACGCGGAAGAACTGCATAAAGCCGGAGTCAAAGCCCACGAAGTGGCAGGCCAGGCCGAGGTTGAGCAGGTGCGAGTGCAGACGCTCCACCTCCAGCAGGATGGCGCGGATCATCTGGGCGCGCTCCGGCACCACAATCCCCATCGCGTTCTCCACCGAGGTGGTGTAGGCGGTGCTGTGGGCGAAGCCGCAGATGCCGCAGACGCGGTCGGAGAGGAAGGTCACTTCGTTGTAGCCCATCCGCGTTTCGGCCAGCTTCTCCATGCCGCGATGGACGTAAAACAGGCGATAGTCGGCGTCGATGATGTTCTCGCCGTCCACGAACAGGCGGAAGTGGCCCGGCTCATCAGAGGTCACGTGCAGCGGGCCAATGGGCACCACGTTGTTTTTCTTGTCGCCGAGCTCGTTGATGAACTCATAGGTCTCTTTGTCGGTGGTCGGGGCCGGACGCTGGCGGTAATCCATGCTGTCTTTACGCAGCGGATAGAGTTCATCCGGCCAGTCATCCGGCAGCACCAGGCGACGCTCGTCCGGCAGCCCGACCGGGATCAGGCCGTACATGTCGCGCACTTCGCGCTCGCCCCACACGGCGGCAGGCACGCGCGGGGTGACGGACGGGAACTCCGGCTTATCGGCGTCCACTTCCACGCGCACGGTGAGCCAGCAGCGGGTGCCCTGCTCCATCGACAGCACGTAATACACGGCATAGCTGCCGCAGAGCTGACGTTCGTCATTGCCGAACAGCACCGACAGCCAGCCGCCCTGTTTGTAATAGAGGAACTCCACCACTTCCGGCAGGTAGTTAATTTTCACCGTGACGGTGATCTGGTCTTTGGTCTGCCAGGCTTCATCCAGCACCACGCCAGGAAAGGCCTGATGCAGTGCGGCGAGATAGTGTTGACCAACTTTTTCTTCAGACATGGGTATTCTCTACAGTCACGCCGCCAGCAAGGAGACGAAAGCTAAAAATGCCAGACCAAAACCGGCCCAGGTAATACGTGAGGTGGCGTTGAAGCGCAGGCGCGCCATGCTGTTCTCAAACAGGGCAATCACCAGCACGCCCACCACCAGCTTGACCACAGCGATGACCACCGCCAGCAGCAGGTCGCCTGCGGAGAAGTGGGTCATCTGCCCCCAGGGGATAAACACTCCGACGAACATCTGCAGCACCACCAGCTGTTTCAGGCTGATGCCCCACTTAAGCAGCGCGAAGCCCGCGCCGCTGTACTCCGACAGCGGCCCTTCCTGCAGCTCCTGCTCCGCTTCGGCGAGGTCAAACGGCAGCTTGCCCATCTCGATAAAGGTGGCAAACGCGCAGGCGCACATCGCCAGCAAAAGGGTCACGGTGTGCGCCGCGGGCCAGTGGTAGATCATCGCGGTTACGGCGCTGATGTGGGTGGTGCCTGCCACCTGGGCGGCAACCCACAGGCCGAGCAGCAGGATCGGCTCCACCAGCACCCCGAGCATCGCTTCACGGCTGGCGCCGATCCCGGTGAACGGGCTGCCGGTATCCAGCCCGGCGATGGCAAAGAAGAAGCGCGCGATGGCAAAGAGGTAAATAAGGGTAATGAGATCCCCCAGCGCCGGTAGCGGCGAGGCCAGAGTAATCACCGGCAGCGCGCTGGCGATGGCGAACATCACGCCCACCATCACAAACGGCATCAGGCGGAACACCCAGCCCGCGGCGGCGGGCGCCACGCTCTGGCGGCCCAGCAGCTTGATCAGATCGCGATACTCCTGGAACACGTCCGGCCCGCGGCGGGTATGCAGACGGGCACGCGCCACGCGGGTGATGCCAGCCAGCAGCGGCGCGGCGGCAAACAGCACCAGCGCCTGAATCAGTGCGTATATCAAAGTCATGTTCAGGCTCCTCGGGAGACGACAACCACCACCAGCACCGCCAGCTCAAGCAGCGCGATGCGGTGGAACAGCACGGCGGTGCAGTCGCACTGCCAGCCGGGGATAAAGCGAACCGGGTTCAGCCATTTGCGCAGCTTCAGCACCGGCGCGAAGGACTCCTTAACCGGCATGGCAAAACCGTGGGCGGTGATAACCATCGACTGCTCGTGATCGTAGCCGCACACCCAGGCGAAGCCGCGGGAGCGGTTCGGCAGGCGATCGCCTTTGAACAGCACCAGCACGATAAACGGCAGCAGCAGCCCCGCCAGCAGCAAGAGGGTAATCATCGGCTGGGAGACGGTGTTCACCGCCCCGCCGTTGACCGGGAACAGGCGGCTAATCATCGGCAGCAACCAGGGCGCGGCCAGCCCGCCCGCCACGCAGCAGAGCGCCGCCAGCACGGTGCTGGCAGTCATCAGCCAGGGGGCGCAACAGGCGTTTTCTGCCTCAGGGGTGCGCGGTGCGCCCAGAAAGGTGACGCCGTAGACTTTCGCCATACACATCACCGCCAGCGCGCCAGTGATCGCCAGGCCCGTTGCCAGCAGTGGCCCCAGCAGGCGGGCGACGAAGGCCTCGTGACCGCCGAGGTTGAAGAAGGACTGGTAGATCACCCACTCCCCGGCAAAGCCGTTCAGCGGCGGCAGCGCAGCCATCGCCATCAGCCCCACCAGCATGGAGAGGGAAATCAGCGGCATTTTTTTGCCGATGCCGCCCAGCTTCTCGATATCGCGATGGCCGGTGCGATACCACACCGCCCCCGCGCCGAGGAACAGCGTGGTTTTAAACAGGCCGTGGTTCACCAGGTGGTAGAGCCCGCCGGTAAAGCCCAGCGCCACCAGCAGCGGGCTGCGCAGCGCAATGCCGGTCACCCCCGCGCCCAGGCCGAGCAGGATGATGCCGATGTTTTCCAGAGTGTGGTACGCCAGCAGGCGCTGGATGTTGTGCTCCATCAGGGCATACAGGCCGCCGACAAAGGCGGTGATCATCCCCATCACCAGCAGCAGCACGCCGAGCCACAGCGGAGGCAGCACCCCGCTGAGGGTAACGGTCAGCATGCCGTACAGGCCCACCTTCATCACCACCGTGGAGAACAGCGCCGCGGCCGGGGCGCTGGCGTTAGCGTGCGCCTGCGGCGCCCAGCCGTGCAGCGGGATAACCCCCGCCAGCAGGCCAAAGCCCGCCAGCCCCGGCAGCCAGATGCTGGCCCCCGGCGCCTGGGCTGAGGCCATCGCCCCCATCGCCGCAAAGTCGAGGGTGCCGTAGTAGCGCCACGCCTGCCAGCAGGCGAAGGCCAGCAGCAGCGTCCCCAGACGCCCCAGCACAAACCACAGCTTGCCGGACCGGGCGCAGCCGGTGAGGAACGCGGCGCACAGGGCCATGATTTCGGCCATCACCACCAGCCAGCCGAGGTTATCGGCCATAATCGCGGCGACGGCGGCGGCCATCAGCAGATTGGTCAGCAGGCCGTTGCTTTTAGCCTGCGGGTGACGGTGCCAGGCGACGGTAAACAGGCTGATGAGCAGCGCCGGCAGGCCGATGGCGATAAGCCATACCGCGCGGATGCCGCTCATCTGAATGCCGACGTGCAGCCAGGCAATCTCCCCCTGCTGCACCGCGATGTGCGGCACGGCCAGCAGGGTCATCGCCCCTGCCGTTACCGCCATAGCGCTGGCAATCGCCCCGCCGAAGCCGGTGATGGCCCCGCTGAGCCTGCGGCTGGCGCTGAAGATCAACGCCAGCACGGCGCTGGCGGCATACCAGCCCAGCGCCTGGTTAATTAACGAAAAGGCATTCATCAGCGCTCTCCTTGTTGCGACTGGAATAACGACAGATCGCCCAGATCCGTGAAGACGGTGAGCTCGCGTTTGCGCTTGCTGGCGCGGGCGATGTCCTGGTTATTGACCAGACGCAGGGATTTGGTCGGACAGGTGCGCACGCACGCCGGGCCGTCCGGGTCGAAGTGGCACAGGTCGCACTTCACCGCGATGGCGCGCACGCCCGGCACCCAGTCGAGGAACGGGCTGACGCGGGCCGACGCCGGTGGGGCCATCGGCGCTTTGCTGGTGTTGCTGTTGGCGGGGATCGCCAGCGGGCGGCTGCCGGCAAACTCAATGGCGCCAAACGGACAGGCAATGCCGCACAGCTTGCAGCTGACGCACAGGCTTTCATTAAGCTGGATGGCGCCGTCAACGCGGGTAATGGCGTTAACCGGGCAGACCTGAGCGCAGGGGGCGTCTTCGCAGTGATGACACAGCTGCGGCGCGGAGTCTTTACTGTTACGCATCACTTTCAGTCGCGGCTGGCTTTGCAGGCCATGCAGGCGATGGTTTTCTGAACAGGCGGCCTCACAGGTGTGGCAGCCGATACAGAGCGAGGGATCAGCAATTACAAAACGATTCACCTGGTTTCCTCTGGTGATAGTCATTTTTGACGAAAAACGGGCGGAAGTGTCATTTTCGACACCTGTCGACACCGGTTTCACACTGCAGCGTGATGCTGCGCCAGTACGGCGAGGGTCAGGGATTCGCCGCGTTGTGTGGCCTGATATAGCGCGGCGTATACCCCGCTGATGTTATTCAGGAAATGGGTCAGCACCGCCTCACGCTGGTCGATATTGATCTCGCCATCCAGCATGCCGTCGTCACCCAGGCGGGCGCGGCCAATCAGCACGCTCTCGGGGTTATCGCGCTCCTCAACGGTGTAATTGAAGATATGCCCGTTGAACGCCTGCTCCGGCGTGACGCGGATAAGGAAGTGGTCGAACAGCCAGAAGCCAAGCCCGCTGTCGGTATTGCAACCCACGTTAAGGTGCAGGCTGGCTTTAGAGAGGGTGATAGCCTGAATTAACGAATTGCCGTAGTGGTTCCAGTGGGTGCGCAACACCCGCTGTTGTCCGGCAATGATATTGGCTTTCTCACTTAATTCGGAAAGTGTCATGTGACGTACCTGATACGTAATGTGTAAAGAGTTGGCTACCCTTAGCACATTTCGTGCCATTTTTTATTTCATTGATTTTTAAATAAAATAAATTTTAAAGCCGACATGATCACAAAAAATGACATGTCATTTCGTCATCTTTGACCGCGCGCCCTGCCCGCTTTCGCCACTCGTTGCCAAAACATGGCATCAATATTGCTTAATCCGGCCAGACTTCACCGGGAACAGCACAATGCACGAAATCACCCTCTGCCAGCAGGCGCTGGAATTGATCGAAAAACAGGCTCATCAGCATCAGGCGAAACGCGTGACGGGGGTCTGGCTACGCGTCGGCGCTTTCTCCTGCGTGGAGAGCAGCGCCCTGCAGTTTTGTTTTGAGCTGGTGTGCCGGGAGACGGTCGCCGAAGGCTGCGCGCTGCATCTCGAAGAGCAGCAGGCGGAGTGCTGGTGTCAGGACTGCAAAGCCTATGTCGAGCTGGTGACCCACCGCGTGCGGCGCTGCCCGCAGTGCAGCGGAGCAAACCTGAATATCGTCGCCGACGACGGGCTGCATATCACGCGTCTGGAAATTGAACAGGAGTAAACCATGTGTACCACCTGCGGTTGCGATCAGGGCAACCTCTATATTGAAGGCGACGAGCATAATCCTCACTCCGCTTTTCGCAGCGCCCCCTTTGCGCCGGCCACTCGCCCGGCGCTGCGCATCACCCGCGTGGACGCCCGGGATTTTGCCCCGGCAGAGCCGCTGGCGGGGCAACTGGATTACGGCCACGGCGAAGCGGGCACCCATGCCCCCGGCCTCAGCCAGCGCAAAATGGTCGAAATCGAGATGGACGTGCTCGGCAAAAACAACGACCTTGCCCGGCGCAACCGCGCGTTGTTCAGCTCCCGTAAGCAGCTGGCCCTCAATCTGGTCTCCAGCCCCGGCTCGGGTAAAACCACTCTGCTGACCGAGACCTTAAAACGCCTGCAGCAGCGCGTGCCCTGCGCGGTGATTGAAGGCGATCAGCAGACGGTGAACGACGCCGAGCGGATCCGCGCCACCGGCACCCCCGCTATTCAGGTGAACACCGGCAAGGGCTGTCACCTTGACGCCCGGATGATCGCGGATGCCATGCAGCGCCTGCCGCTGGATGAGGGCGGCATTATGTTTATTGAGAACGTCGGCAATCTGGTCTGCCCGGCCAGTTTTGACCTCGGCGAACGCCACAAGGTGGCTGTGCTCTCCGTTACCGAGGGGGAGGACAAGCCCCTGAAGTACCCGCATATGTTCGCCGCCGCCTCCCTGATGCTGCTGAACAAAGTCGATCTGCTGCCTTATCTCAGCTTTGACGTGGAAAAATGCCTCGCCGCCGCCCGGGAAGTGAACCCGGAGATTGAAATTTTGCTGGTCTCCGCCACCCGCGGCGACGGGATGGACGCCTGGCTTGCCTGGCTGGAGGCGCAGCGATGTGCATAGGCATTCCTGGAAAAATCAGCGCCATTCATGACGGCATGCTGGCCAGCGTCGAGGTCTGCGGCGTGCTGCGCGATGTGGATCTGACTCTCGTTGGCGACTGCGACGAAAATGGCCACAGCCGTCTGGGTCAGTGGGTGCTGGTGCACGTTGGCTTTGCCATGAGCGTAATTAACGAAGAGGAGGCGCTGGATACCCTCGCCGCCCTGCAAAACATGTTTGAGGTCGAGCCGGACGTGGGCCCGCTGCTGTTCGGCGAGGAGTATCGCTGATGCGCTTTGTTGATGAGTACCGCGACCCGCAAAAGGTGATGCAGCTGATCGCGGCCCTGAAGGCCCGGGCCGGGCTGCTGGACTACACCGCCGCGCGTCCGCTGCGCATTATGGAGGTGTGCGGCGGCCATACCCACGCCATCTTTAAGTTCGGGCTGGATCAGCTGTTACCCGACAACATCGAGTTTATTCACGGCCCCGGCTGTCCGGTCTGCGTCCTGCCGATGGGGCGGATCGACACCTGCATCGAAATCGCCAGCCACCCGGAGGTGATCTTCTGCACCTTCGGCGATGCGATGCGGGTGCCGGGGCAAAACGGCTCGCTGCTGGACGCCCGGATGCGCGGGGCGGACGTGCGGATCATCTACTCCCCCGCCGACGCGCTGAAGCTGGCCCGGCAGAACCCGGATCGCAAAGTGGTGTTCTTCGGGCTGGGGTTTGAAACCACCATGCCCGCCACCGCCCTGACCCTGCGCCAGGCAAAAGCGGCAAACGTGCAGAACTTCTTCTTTTTCTGCCAGCACATTACGCTGATCCCGGTGCTGAAAAGCCTGCTGGCGCAGCCGGAAAACGGCATCGACGCCTTCCTGGCGCCGGGGCACGTCAGCATGGTGATTGGCACCCACGCCTACGATTTTATCGCCGCCGATCATCAGCGCCCGCTGGCGGTGGCTGGTTTTGAACCGGTCGATCTCCTGCAGGGGGTATTGATGGTGGTGGAGCAGAAGATTGCCGGCGTGAGCCAGGTGGAAAACCAGTATCGCCGCATCGTCCCGGAAGCGGGCAACGCCGTGGCCCAGGCGGCCATCGCCGAGGTATTTGGCGTCGAAGGCGACAGCGAATGGCGCGGGCTGGGGGTGATCTCCCACTCTGGCGTGCATCTCACCGACGCCTATAGCCAGTTTGACGCCGAGCGTCACTTCAGCCCCAGCGCGCAGGCGGTGTGTGACGATCCCGAAGCGCGCTGCGGCGAGGTGCTGACCGGGCGCTGCAAACCGGCGCAGTGCCCGCTGTTTGGCGGGAAATGTACGCCGCAAAGCGCCTTTGGCGCGCTGATGGTGTCATCGGAAGGGGCGTGTAGCGCCTGGTATCAGTACCGTTCTCAGGAGTGTGAAAGTTGAAACAGATAACCCTCGCCCACGGGAGCGGCGGACAGGCGATGCAGCAGCTGATCGGCGCGCTTTTCATGCGCGCCTTTGCCAACCCGCTGCTTGACGAACAGGAGGATCAGGCCCGTATCCCGCTGCATGAACTTACCGCGCACGGCGACCGGCTGGCCTTTTCCACCGACAGCTACGTGATCGACCCGCTGTTCTTCCCCGGGGGCGATATCGGCAAGCTGGCGGTCTGCGGCACCGCCAACGACGTTGCCGTGAGCGGCGCCATTCCGCGCTGGCTCTCCTGCGGCTTTATCCTCGAAGAGGGGCTGGAGATGGCGATTCTTGAGCGCATCGTGACCAGCATGGCCACCACCGCGGCGGCGGCAGGCATCACCATCGTCACCGGCGATACCAAAGTGGTGCCGCGCGGCGCGGCGGACAAAGTGTTTATTAATACCGCAGGTATCGGTTCTGTTCCCGAGGGTTTAAACTGGGGAATGCGCCAGATCCAGGCCGGGGACGTGCTGCTGGTGAGCGGTACCCTCGGCGATCACGGCGCCACTATCCTCAATCTGCGCGAAGGGTTAGGTCTGGAAGGGGATCTGCACAGCGACTGCGCGGTGCTGACGCCGCTTATCCAGGCGCTGCGCGCAGAGCCCGGCATCAGAGCCCTGCGTGACGCCACCCGCGGCGGCGTGAATGCCGTGGCCCACGAGTTTGCCGCCAGCAGCGGCTGCGGCATTGAAATTGCGGAAGGCAGCCTGCCGGTGAAGCCCGCCGTGCGCGGCGCGTGCGAACTGCTGGGTCTCGACCCGCTCAACTTCGCCAACGAAGGCAAGCTGGTTATCGTGGTGGAACGCAGCGCCGCCGAACGGGTGCTGGCCCTGCTGCGGGATCATCCTTTAGGCATGAATGCCGCTATCATTGGTGAGGTGGTTGAGCACAAAGGGGTACGACTTACCGGACTATACGGCGTAAAACGGTCGCAGAATTTACCCCACAGCGAACCCTTACCGCGAATTTGCTGATTCGGGCGACGCATTAGCCGCTCATTTTTCTGGATACTCTGGATATAACGCATGTCGTATACACCCACGAACGATCCCGTCGATCACGGATTGTTCGACATTACCCGCACCCTGCTGCAACAGACCGATCTTTGCGCCCTGGCGCAGGCGCTGACCCGGCATGTCCGGCAGATAAACCTGGCCGATAGCGTCCATATTTTGCTCTGGCAGTCGGAGTCGCGACGGGTTTATCTCTACAGCACCGACGACCAGGGCTGTGATATCCGCTATGAAGATGAGCCCCTGCTGGCGAACGGCCCCTTCCGCCGCATGCTTTCGCGCCCGGACGTGCTGCACTGCACGGCAGCGACATTTAACGAGACCTGGCCGCAGCTTGCCGCTCTCGAACGCTACCCGTCGTTTGCCCACTACTGCCTGACCCCGATTGCCGCCGACGGCCGCATCTTTGGCGGCTGCGAGTTCCTGCGCAGCCGGGATGAGCCCTGGACCGACCGTGATTTTTCCTGCCTGCAGACCCTGACCCAGGCGGCCGGTCTTGCCGTCGAGCAGATCCAGGCTCGCCTGCACAACAGCGATAACTATGACCTGCTCTGGCGGGAGCGTAACGATTTTCGTCTGCTGGTGGCTATCACCAACGCCGTGCTGTCGAAACTCGATCTCGATGAACTGGTAATGGAGGTGTCGCGTGAAATTCAGCGCAACTTCGGCATTGACTCCATCAGCATGGTGCTGCGCAGCGACCGCAAAGGGAAGCTCCTCGTCTACTCCACCCACTATCTGGATAAAGAGGCCCCCCTGCACGACCAGAGCGAAGTGGACGAAAAGGGAACGCTGTCGGAAAAAGTGATGCGCAACAAGCAGATGCTGATGCTTAATCTGCATCACCGGGATCAGCACGCCCCCTACGAAAGAATGCTGTTTGATATGTGGGGCGATCAGGACCAGACCCTGTGCCTGTTCCCGCTGATGTTCCGCGACCGGGTGCTCGGCACCCTGAAGCTGGCGCAGTGCCAGGCCCAGGTGTTCACTCCCACCAATTTGAAGCTGCTGAACCAGATTGCCGAACGTATCGCCATTGCCGTGGATAACGCCCTCTCCTACCGGGAGATCAGCCATCTCAAGGAGCGGTTAATCGACGAAAACCTCGCCCTCACCGAGCAGATCAACAACGTTGCCACCGATTTTGGCGAAATCATTGGCCGCAGCAGCGCCATGATGACGGTGATGAAGCAGGTGGAGATGGTCGCGCAGAGCAACAGCACCGTGCTGATCCTCGGCGAGACCGGCACCGGCAAAGAGCTGATCGCCCGCGCCATCCACAACCTGAGCGGACGCAGCGAACGCCGGATGGTGAAGATGAACTGCGCCGCGATGCCTGCCGGTCTGCTGGAGAGCGATCTGTTTGGCCACGAGCGCGGGGCCTTTACCGGGGCCAGCGCCCAGCGTATTGGCCGCTTTGAGCTGGCGGACAAAAGCACCCTGTTCCTCGACGAAGTGGGCGATATGCCCATTGAGCTACAGCCCAAGCTGCTGCGCGTGCTTCAGGAGCAGGAGTTTGAGCGGCTCGGCAGCAACCGCATTATCCGCACCGACGTGCGCCTGATTGCCGCCACCAACCGCGACCTGACGAAAATGGTGGCCGACCGCGAGTTCCGCAGCGATCTCTACTACCGCCTGAACGTCTTCCCTATCTACCTGCCGCCGCTGCGCGAGCGCCCGGAAGATATTCCCCTGCTGGTGAAATCCTTCACCTTCAAGATTGCCCACCGGCTGGGACGCAACATCGACAGCATTCCGGCGGACACCCTGCGCCAGCTCAGCAGGATGGAGTGGCCGGGCAACGTGCGTGAACTGGAAAACGTGATTGAGCGGGCGGTGCTGCTGACGCGCGGCAACGTCCTTCAGCTCTCGATGCCGGAAATCGACTTTCACCGCGCCAGCGGTGCCGCGCCGGAAACGGTAGTGAGCGACATCCGCGAAGGGGAAGAGGAGTACCAGCACATCCTGCGGGTGCTGAAAGAGACCAACGGGGTGATCGCCGGGCCAAGAGGCGCGGCGCAGCGTTTAGGGCTGAAACGCACGACCCTGCTGTCGCGCATGAAACGCCTGGGGATCGACAAAAACGTCCTTTCCTGAGAAAACGGGCCGCAAACAGGCTACGATAGATCTCCTTTTGTCCAGCGCGAGAAGAACATGCAGACCATCCACTCCACCTTTCTTCTCGCCGGAGAGACCGTGCACCGCGTCACCTTTGATCCCGCAACCTTCAGCGACGCCGATCTGCTCTGGCTCCCGCACCATCACCAGCTCGCTGACGCCGGGCGCAAGCGCAAAGCCGATCATCTGGCCGGGCGCATCGCCGCCTTTCATGCCCTGAACCGGCAGGCCATTCCCGCCATCGGCAGCAGCGGCGAACCGCTGTGGCCCGCGGGGGTGCGCGGCAGCCTCTCCCACAGCGGCACGCTGGCGGTGGCGATTTGCCGCGACAGGGGGCTTATTGGGATCGATTGTGAAGCGATTATCGCCGAAAACGAAGCCCGTGAGATTCAGGGCGGGGTGATTGATTCGCAGGAAGCCCGGGTGCTGGCCGACTGCGGCTTACCCTTCGCGCTGGCCTTTACCGTGATCTTTAGCGCCAAAGAGAGCCTGTTCAAAGCGCTCTTTCCCCATGTGCAGGCCTGGATGGGGTTTGAGTGTGCGCGGGTCACGGCGTTGACGGGCAGCACCCTGGCCTTAACCCTCACCCGCCCGCTGCCTCCCTTCGCACAAAATCAGGGATTTATCGCGCACTGGCTGCGTATGGACGCCAGCGTCGTGACGCTGATTTGTGATGATTAATTGCTCAGGATCGTGATCCTTTTCTCCTTTTAAACAAATTAGCTGCCTGAACCGTAGACAGTTTTATCAGGCAGACTTATCGTTACATTGAATAATAAATCATTATTGAATAAATATTCAATGTGGAGAAAAAGAATGAACAAGACCTTTGTCAAATCCGCTTTACTGGTTTCAATGATCGCCGCTTCCGGTTCTCTGTTTGCCGCCGATAACGGACTCATTGCGATTATTACCCCCTCACACGACAACCCGTTCTTCAAGGCTGAAGCCGACGGCGCGGCGGCGAAGGCGAAGGAGCTGGGTTACACCACCCTTGTCGCCTCCCACGACGATGACGTGAACAAACAAAACCAGCTGATTGAGACCGCCATCGCCCGTAAGGCGAAAGCGATCATTCTGGACAACGCCGGAGCAGATGCCACCGTCGGTCCGCTGGAGAAGGCCAAAGCGGCAGGCGTCCCTGCCTTCCTGATCGATCGTGAAATCAACAAAACCGGCGTGGCGGTGGCGCAGATTGTCTCGAACAACTATCAGGGCGCGCAGCTGGGGGCGGAGAAGTTCGTCAAGCTGCTGGACGGCAAAGGTAAATACGTTGAGCTGCTGGGCCGTCCGTCGGACACCAACGCCCACGTGCGCTCTCAGGGCTATCACGACGTTATCGACGACTACCCGGACATGAAGATGGTGGCCCAGCAGACCGCCAACTGGAGCCAGACCGAAGCCTTCACCCGTATGGAAGCCATCCTGCAGACCAACCCGGATATCGTCGGGGTGATCTCCGGTAACGACACCATGGCGCTGGGCGCCGAAGCCGCGCTGAAGGCTGCCGGAAAGAACAACGTGATTGTGGTCGGCTTTGACGGCAGCGACTACACCCGCGACTCGATCCTGAAAAACGGCAACATCAAAGCCACGGTGCTGCAGCCGGGCTGGCAGCAGGCGCAGATGGCCGTTGAGCAGGCCGACTACTACCTGAAAAACGGCAAAGCGCAAAAAGACGAGAAGCAGCTAATGGATTGCGTGCTGATCGATGAGTCCAACGCCAGCAAGCTGAACCTGTTTAACCTCAGCAAATAAGCGGAGGCAGTATGCGTTTAACACAATGGGGCGCCGCGCTGACAGGCGCAGCCGCCCTGTTGCTGACGGCCTGCACCGTGGTGGATCTGGATGAGTTCGGCAAGCCGATTATGCCTGCCGATCCCAACGCCAAAGCGAGCTTTGACAACCAGACCCCACAGCAGATCGCGCAACAAACCTGGCAGCCGCGGGTCCTCGACAGCGCCAAAAAACATGCGCTGGACGCCAGCACTCTCTCCACCCAGCTGAACGCCCCCGCCGCCAAACCGCAGAGCGTCTTTGTGCGCCTCACCGGCAAGGTGGAGCGCGTGGATGCCAGCAACGAACGTGAGCAGAAGCTGGTGATGACGGTGAACGGCCAGCCGCTGGCGATCCAGAGCGGGCCGGTAATGCGCGGCAACGCCATCCGGGACGCCGCCGGGTTCCGCTTCGATGAATTTACCAACCAGGTCCAGTATGCCCAGCTTTCCCGCGCCCTGAACCGCGAGGCGGTGAAACATCTGCCAAAAATCGACGACAGCTGGAGCGGCAAAAATGCCACCGTGCTGTTCGCCGCCACCCTGAACGCAGGCAAAGCGAGTGAGGCGACGGCGCTGGAACTGAAACAGGAGACGCCGTGATGAGCGATACCCCGGCAGACGATATTATCCTCAGCACCCACGGCATTTCGATGCTATTTCCCGGCACCGTGGCGCTGGATAAGGTCGATTACCGCGTCTGGCGCGGCAAAGTGAACGTGATTATCGGCGAGAACGGGGCCGGGAAATCGACGCTGATGAAGATCCTCGCTGGCGTGCAGCAGCCCAGCCTGGGCGAGATGTGGCTCAACGGAAAACAGGTGGCGTTTTCCAGCACCCGTGACGCCGCTGCCCACGGCATTGGCATGGTGCACCAGGAGCTGAACCTGTTTGAAAACCTCAACGTGGCGGAGAACGTTTTTCTCGGCCGCGAGCTGCAAAAAGGGGTAACGCCCATCGACGAAGCGGAGCAGGAGGCGCGCACCGCGGCGCTGCTGAAACGTCTCGATCAGCCCATCTCCCCGCGCGAGCTGGTGGGCAACCTGAAGGTCGGGCAGCAGCAGCTGATTGAGATCGCCAAAGCGCTGGCCGAGGATGCGGACATTCTGATCCTCGACGAGCCCACCTCGGCGCTCAGTAAAACCGAGGTTGAGATCCTGTTTCGGGTGATCCGCGAGCTGACCCGCCAGGGGGTCTCCATCATCTATATCTCCCACCGGCTGGAAGAGCTGATGGCGATAGGCGACGTGATCACCATCCTGCGCGACGGCAAATTCCAGGCCGAGGCGAAGGTGCAGGATATCGACGTGCCCTGGATCGTGCGCGAGATGCTCGGCAGCGATCCGGTGAGCAACTTCCTTGAGCCGGGCCGCACCTTCGGCGCGCCGGTGCTGGAGGCGGAGCACATCACCTGCGTGAACGCCGCCGGAAATACCGTGGTCAACGACGTCAGCTTCCAGGTGAAAGCCGGGGAGATCGTCGGCATTTACGGCCTGATGGGGGCCGGACGTACCGAGCTGTTCGAGTGCATGCTCGGCACCGAGCGCAACTATCTCGGCAAGCTGTGGCTCGACAGTAAGCCGGTGCCCCAGCGCTTAACCACCGCCGAGCGCATCCGCATGGGAATGAGCCTGGTGCCGGAAGACCGCAAACGCACCGGGATATTCCCCGGCTCGTCGGTGGCCAGCAACCTGACCATCGCCAGCCTGTGGCGCCGCCTGCAGCGCGGCTTTGCCATCGCGCAAAAGGCCGAGCAGCAGGTGGTGGCCAGCACCATCGGCAACCTGTCGATTAAGGTCTCCACGCCGGAGGTCGAAATCCAGGCGCTCAGCGGCGGCAATCAGCAGAAGGTGGTGATTGGCCGCTCGCTGCTGACCAACCCGAAGGTGCTGTTCCTCGATGAGCCGACGCGCGGCATCGACGTGGGGGCTAAAGCGGACGTGTTCCGCATGATGGTACAGCTCTCTGAGGAGGGCATTGCGGTGGTCTTTTCCACCTCGGATTTGAAAGAGATTATGGCGGTATCTGACCGCATTCTGGTGATGTCCGGCGGCAAACTGACCGCCGATATTGTTCGCGATGGGGCCGAAGAGTCGGCACTGGTAACCGCAAGTGCTCAGGGGTTCTAAGATGAAAACAACACAGTCTGTCGCGCTGGCGCCGCATAAAGGGGCCGCGCCTTCCCGGGAAAAACTCCTCCTGCTGCTGCTGAAAATGCGCACCTTTATTGCGCTGTTTTTGATTGTCGGCTTCTTCACCATGACCGTGCCGGGCTTTCTCTCTACCGGTAGCCTGGTGATCATGATTAAGCACATCGCCATTAACGCCTTCCTGGCGCTGGGGATCACCTTCGTGATCATCACCGCCGGTATCGACCTGTCCATTGGCGCCACGCTCGGGCTGTGCGGGATGATCGCCGGGTGGATGATCACCAAAGGCATCGTGCTGCCGATGTTTGGCATCGCCATCTTCCCGAGCGTGTGGGTGATTGTGCCGGTGGTGCTGCTGATTGGCGCGCTGATAGGGGCGATGAACGGCTGGATCATCACCCGCTACAACGTGGCGCCCTTTATCTGCACGCTGGGCACCATGTACGTGCTGCGCGGCGCGTCGATGCTCACCTCAGACGGCCAGACCTTCCCGGGGCTCTCCGGCAACCCGCAGCTGGGGAATACCGGTTTCGATGAGATTGGTGCCGGAACGCTACTCGGCATTCCGTGGGCCATCTGGATGATGATCGTGCTGGCGCTGGTAATTGCCTATATCGCCCGCCGCCTGCCCTTTGGCCGCCACGTCTACGCCATCGGCGATAACGAGCGCGCGGCGGAGCTCTCCGGGGTGCGGGTTAAGCAAGTGAAGGTACTGGTCTATACCCTGTCGGGGTTCTGCGCCGCCATCGCCGGGATTGTGGTCTCCGCGCAGCTGCTGGCCAGCCATCCGGCCAACGGCACCGCCTTTGAGATGAACGCTATCGCCGCGGTGGTGCTGGGCGGCACCTCGCTGGCCGGGGGTCGCGGCACCATCCTCGGCACGCTGATTGGCGCTTTCGTGATCGGTTTCCTCGCCGACGGCCTGGTGATGATGGGGGTGAGCGAGTTCTGGCAGATGGTGATTAAGGGGATTGTGATTATCGTGGCGGTCATCATCGACCAGATGCAAAACCGGATGCAGCAGAAAGCGGCGGTGGTGGCGCAAAAGGCGGTGATGGAGGGGAAATAGCGGAGGTAAAAGCAAAACGGCAACGCACGTTGCCGTTTTTAGTGTTTGCTTTCTTTCCCTGTGGAATACGATTCTGTTTCGACCGATATCAGGGACTGCCAGACCAGTTATCCGCAATCTATCGATGCTATAACGCCCGCTATCAGCTGCTTATTCACCCCGCCTCCCGCTGATATCCTCAGTCGCATTCATCTCGGTGATAAATGGCCTGTGGTTTATTGAAGTATCACCAGTAGAATTGACCTGTGTTTTGACTCCATCCAATCCAGCTGAGGCGTTTTTTTTCGATACACCGGGCGGGCACGTCAATGTCATCAAAACACCGTAGATCAGAGTCTTCATCAGTCCCTTGATCTATGCGATAGCCATCCCCGAAGTCCAAAATAAATACCTGAAAACCACCATCTTTGTCTTTCTTCGGTATACCATATTTCGCCTGTATCATATTCTTGTTGGCTTCCCACCAGGCAATCTGACGACTTTTCAGGTACGGAAAATGCCTGACCAGAATCGTATCCCCCTCATGCACGGCCACAATTTCAACCGGCGTCAGGTACTGCCAAAGCAGAGAACCACCGGCAGCCATTATAATAAGACCAGCTATAAGCTGTTTATTCATCCTGCCTCCCGCTGATTTCCACAGTCGCATTTATCTCAGTGATAAATGGCCTATAGCCATATTTCACATACCGCTGCAGAACAAACCAGAGCCGGAAAATTCTCCCCTGATGGAAAACAGAATTCAGAATATCAGCATTATCAAGTCCGAAGTGATCCTGTACTCGGTAGTGTACCTTTGCCCGATAGGTGTCGCCTGCCACCTCTAGTGATTCAAGCGTGATATGCGTGGCCCAGGTATCATGAACGGTGATGACCAGCCCGTTAGAGTTATCCTTTGCACGAGTAAATTTTGGTAAAATCGTATCCTGTATAGCTTTTTTAAGCGTTATACCTTCCGTTAATGGGATAACCCCATATTCATAGTTAATAACCGTTTTTAGGGCCTTTTTGAGACTCAACAACGAGCTATCACTCGAATAATCATTCAGGATCTGCTCCTTTAGCGCCTCATCCAGCAATGGGCTGCTATATGGCCTGCCGCTGTTGCCCTGCATATGGCTGATCATCTCCATGATGAGGTTTTTATATGGCCCATGGAACGAGAACACTCTGGCCAATGCCCTGAACTCATCAAACATCAGCCGGGCGCTTTCATCCAGGCTGACCACGACCGGCTTGCCCTCCGTCAGGCTGCCCGGATAAAATCCGCCATACGGACCGACAGGAACTGACGGGACAAGGGTCAGCGTATACGGGTTTACTTTCGCCGAGACGTCCGTCAGGCCAAAGCGCCCTTTTAGCTCCTCTTCGCTTAGATCGCCGTAATGCATGTCCTTCGCGTCATAATCATCCATAAGTCGCTGCGTGGTATAGATTCGTGCCGGAAGCGGCAATGGTTCGGGTGGTGCTTTTGCCGGTACAGCCATTGCTGGCCGAGCTTTCGCCGTCTGCGCGTACTGCACCGACTCTACCCCGGATGCAACCGGCATCCTCAGCGGGTCTGACACCTCCACCACACCCGGCGCAATAAGCCAGTTTGTCCCTGGCGGGCACCCGCAGCGGATCGCCGAGCCATCCACCGCAACCGCCAACCCATTTGTCTGTCGATGATCGCCGCTGACAATATCCCCGACCTCGCCGCATTCTGGGCAGGGAGACGTTTTATCTCCGATGTAGAGTTGAAGTTTACCCATCACCGACATGCCAGAGCGGGAGGCATAGCAGACAGAGCCCGTGGACGTTTTATCCCCATCAAGCCCGACGTTTTTGCCGTGAACGGTACAGCCCCTGTCGACCCACATCAGCTTCAGCCCCTTTCCGCAAGAAAGAATTCGCCCATCGGCACACCGTGACGCATGGATGCGCGCTGTATTTCATAGAAAGATGAAATATTCATTCCGGTCAGGATCTCCGGAGTCTTTCCATTGGAGAATTGAGTGAACATAAAATTCCTTTTATTTGGTCATATAATCTTTGATATCAAAGAGTTTTCTATTTAAACAAAGCTACTGCGTATTTTTGCAAATGGCATCACAGTTAATCAAGTTAATAAAGAGTCACTCTCATTGATTATTAAAAAAATAATTTCGGCGGCAGTAATCCATTCGCATGTTAAATAAATTAAGCGGAGGGTAAAATATTTACTGATGCATTCCGGCTGAAAGCGCCCGGTATTTTTAGCATATTATGTATCGCGACAACGTCCCGTTTCTACACGCCTGGCTTATCTCGTCATAAGGCGGGTTGGCGGTCTATCAACCAGAAAATAAAGGTTACGGTGTTCGGCATTACACCACACCGCTCCCGTAGGCCCGGCAAGCAAAGCGCCGTCGGGCAATATTCAAAGATTTACGCCCCTTTCAACAAACTCCGTGCCGTCGGGTAATCGGTGATTAATACATCAATATATTTTCCTTCCAGCGCCCCGCGAATGGCGTTGCGTTTTTCCGCCCCGCCGGCCAGGGCGATCACCTGCGGGCAGGCACGAATTTGCGCCAGCTCCATGCCAATCACCGGATCTTCTTCCGCGCTCAGCACCGGCTCGCCGTTGGCATCGTAGTAGTGCAGGCAGATATCCCCCACCGCCCCGCGCTCGGCCAGCAGTTTGAGCATGTCTTCGTTGTAGTAGTTACCGGAGTTTTTCAGCAGCTGGGACGGCTCCAGCTCGCCGATGCCGACAATGGCTACGTCCACTTCGGCAAATTTGCCCACCACCGCCGCCACGTCCGGGCTGCTCACCAGCCGGGCGCGCTCTTCCACCGAGTGTTCAATGCTCTGGGACGGCAGTAACCCCGCCGGGCAGCCGAGGTGCGCCGCCAGCTGCTGGGTAAGGATGGTCGCCTGAACGTTGCCGTTGGGGCCTACGCCGCCCAGCAGCTGAATGACCCCCGCGGCGCGGATATTCTGCGGGTGCATCTCATCCACCATGCAGCGGATGGTGCTGCTCCAGGAGGAGATCCCTACCAGGTCTTCCGGACGCAGACGGGTTTCAACGTAGTGCGCCGCCGCGCTGCCGATGGCGTGCTTAACCTGGGCGCTGGTCGGGTCTTCGCCCACGTCCACCACGATGGCCTGACGGATGCCGTACTGCTCCTCCAGCGCCTTTTCCAGCGAGACGAAAATATTGGTGGGCTGAACGACGGTGATTTTGACCAGCCCCTCTTTCTGGCAGCGCGTCAGCGCCCGCGACACAAAGGATTGTGAGAGGTGCAGCAGGGAGGCAATCTCGGACTGCTTTTTATTCTCGCTGTAGTAGAGTGTGGCGATCTTCACCAGCAATCGCTGTTCATCCTGTTTCGACATAACGTTCCCCTTAATCGGCTGTCGTTATTTTTATTCATCACTGAATATTTAACAAGCAAGGGCCTGCCCGATCCGCCGGGCAAATGTGATCCTTTTCTCCTTTCTCCGAAATTTGCCCGGACAAACCGTAGACAAACCCGCTGACTGGGCATATCTTAAGTTACATGAATAATAAATCAGCATTGAATATATATTCAAGAAGGTCATAAACCCGCTGTTTTCGAGAATGAAATTTATACCGTTCATTCTGCTCAGGGGGTTCATTTATCCGGCTGGAATAATTATTCACAACAGATTATAAATTCAGGAGGTATGTTATGAATCCGTTTTCGCTCTCCATCGCGGAGCTCGAAACCCGGGCACGCTCGATTCGCCGTCGGATCATCGTGCTGAATGCCGAAAGCCCGGCGGGCGGCCATACCGGGGCCGATCTCTCGCAGGTCGAACTGCTCACCGCCCTCTACTTTCGCATTCTGAACTGCTCCCCGCAGCTTCAGGAGAGCGATGAGCGCGATATCTACATCCAGTCGAAGGGCCACGCGGTGGGCGGTTACTACTGCGTGCTGGCCGAAGCCGGTTTTATCCCCGTCGAGTGGTTATCTACCTATCAGCACGCCGACTCTCACCTGCCCGGCCATCCGGTGAAACATAAAACGCCGGGCATTGAGCTCAATACCGGCGCGCTGGGCCACGGCCTGCCGGTGGCGGTGGGGATCGCCCTGGCGGCGAAACGCAACAACAGCAAGCGCCGGGTGTTTGTGGTGACCGGCGACGGGGAGCTGGCGGAAGGCAGCAACTGGGAAGCCGCGCTGGTGGCCGCCCACTATCAGCTGGATAACCTCTTTATTATCAACGATAAAAACAATTTGCAGCTGGCGGGCTCTACTAAAGAGATCCTCAATACCGATCCGCTGGACGAGAAATGGAAAGCGTTCGGCCTGGAGGTGACCGCCTGCAACGGCAACGACATGGCGGACGTGGTGGAGACGCTCGAAGGGCTGAAGCCCAACGGCAAACCCCATGTGGTGATCGCCCACACCACCAAGGGGGCGGGAATATCCTTTATTCAGGGACGGCCTGAATGGCACCACCGGGTGCCGAAAGGGGAAGAAATTGAACTGGCGCTGGAGGAACTGAAAGATGAGTAATAGCGAACACCTCGCCACGGTGATGGTGAATGCCTTTATTGACGCCGTTGAACGCGGCGTGGACCTGGTCCCGGTAGTGGCTGACTCCACCTCTACGGCGAAAATCGCCCCCTTTATGCAGCGTTTCCCGGGCCGGCTGGTGAACGTCGGTATCGCCGAGCAGACGCTGGTGGGCACGGCGGCGGGACTGGCGATTGGCGGCAAAATTGCCGTTACCTGCAACGCGGCGCCGTTCCTGATTTCCCGCGCTAACGAGCAGATCAAGGTCGACATCTGCTACAACAACACTAACGTGAAGCTGTTCGGCCTGAACGCCGGAGCCAGCTACGGCCCGCTCGCCAGTACCCACCACAGCATCGACGATATCGCCATCATG
This sequence comes from Leclercia adecarboxylata, assembly GCF_035787115.1. Taxonomy (GTDB): domain Bacteria; phylum Pseudomonadota; class Gammaproteobacteria; order Enterobacterales; family Enterobacteriaceae; genus Enterobacter; species Enterobacter adecarboxylatus_E. The sequence goes on from NZ_JALKTL010000005.1 coordinate 38,656, forward strand.
CGCGGCTTCGGCAATATCGAAATTTATGCCCCGTCGAGCCCGAACGAGTGCCGCCAGATCATCGACTACGCCCTCGATCACGTCGGCCCGGTTTATATCCGTCTCGATGGCAAAAACCTGCCGGAACTGCATGACGAGACCTACCGTTTTACGCCGGGCAAAATTGACGTGCTGCGCGTAGGCCCTGACGTGGCTCTGGTGGCACTGGGCTCAACGGTACATGAAATTGTGGAAGCCGCCGCACAACTCGCGGAAGAAGGTATTGACGCCACTGTTATCAGCGTTCCATCTATTCGTCCTTGTGATACCCAACAGCTGTTGGCCGCCATTGCCCCCTGCAGGGCGGTGGTGAGCGTCGAGGAGCATAACGTCAACGGCGGTGTCGGGAGCCTGGTCGCTGAAGTGCTTGCCGAAGCGGGCTGCGCCGTACCGCTGAAACGCCTGGGGATCCCGGACGGAGAGTACGCGATTGCCGCCGACAGAGCGTCAACGCGGGCACGCCATGAGATCGATGTCGCCGGGGTGGTGAAACACGCCCGGGAGATGCTGACGCGACAGGTTTGCTGAAAATAACAACAACATCTTACTGGAGAGAAAAGCAATGTCCCGAATTCCTCAACAACTGACGATGGGCGTGATCATCGGCAACCGGGGTTTCTTCCCGAGCTACCTGGTGGCGGAAGCGCGCGAGCAGGCGATCGCCCTGTTTGGCCGTCTGGGTATCAACACTATTATGCTCGATCCCAGCCAGACCGAACTCGGCGGGGTGGAGACGCGTCAGGATGCCAAAGCCTGTGCCGAACTGTTCCGCGCTCACCGCGACAGCATCCACGGCGTGGTGGTGCTGCTGCCTAACTTTGGCGATGAAAAAGCCATCGCCGAAACCCTGCGTCTCTCCGGCCTGAACGTGCCGGTGCTGGTGCAGGCCGAGGAGGACAACCTCGATAAAATGGGGCTGGCGACGCGGCGCGACAGCTTCTGCGGCAAAATCTCCCTGTGCAACAACCTGCGCCAGTACGGTATTCCTTTTACCCTTACCACCCAGCACGTTTGCGCCCTTTCCGGTGAGGTCTTTGCACAGGATCTGCAGCGCTTCGAACAGGTGTGCCGTGTGGTGAGCAGCATGCGCGGCGTGCGCGTGGGAGCGATTGGCGCCCGTCCGGCAGGCTTTAATACCGTGCGCTACAGCGAGAAGCTGCTGGAGCGCCTCGGCATCGCCGTGGAGACCCTCGACCTGTCCGAAGTCTTTACCCGGATCAAAACCCTGCGCGATGACGACATCCGCGTGGATGAAAAACGGCGGATCCTGATCGACAACGCCGACGCCAGCCGCATTCCGCCAGAGAAGCTGGTGACCATGGCGAAGCTGTTTGTGGTGATAAGCGAGTGGGTGGTCGCCAACGACATCGACACCACCGCCATCCAGTGCTGGACCTCGCTGCAGGAGAACCTGGGCATTAACGTCTGTTCGATCATGAGCGTGATGTCCGGCCAGCTGATGCCGAGCGCCTGTGAAGTGGACGTGATGGGGGCGCTCTCCATGTACGCTCTGGCGAGCAGCAATATGAACCCGGCGTCGATTGCCGACTGGAACAACAACTTCGGCGACGATCGCGACAAATGCGTGCTGTTCCACTGCGGTAACTTCGCCGCATCCAGCCTTGAATCCCCGCACATGGGCACCGCCGATATCATCGGCACCACGGTCGGGAAAGAGAACACCTGCGGCGCGGTCCACGGTCGCCTGAAAAGCGGACCGCTGACCTACTTCCGCCTGAGCACCGACGATCTGACCGGGGAAATCAAAGCCTACGTCGGCCAGGGCCAGTCGGTGGACGATCCGCTGGATACGGTGGGCTGCCGGGCCGTGATCCAGGTGCCGCATCTGGAGAACCTGCTGAACTGGATCTGCCGCAACGGCTTTGAGCATCACGTGGCGATGAACCACTCCGCCAGCGCGGAGATCCTGCATGAGGCCTTTACCCGCTACCTCGGCGTCTCAACTTACCTTCATCGTTAAGGCTGGAGGCCGCTATGTCGGTGAACAAGGACATTATCATCGCCCTTGATGAGGGCACCACCAATGCCAAAGCGGTGGCGCTGGATGCCAACGGGCATGTGGTGGCGAGCTTCTCGCGGGCGCTGGCGATCCAGACCCCGTACGAAGGCTGGGTGGAGCAGTCCGCTGATCTGCTGGTGGACGCCTCCCTTGAGGTGCTGGCGCGGGCGATTGCCACCGTCGGGGCGCAGAGGGTGGCTGCCCTGGCGATCAGCAACCAGCGTGAGACCCTGGTGGGCTGGGATCGGGCGACCGGCAACCCCCTTGCCCCGGCGCTGAGCTGGCAATGTTCCCGCACCGCGGCTTTTTGCCACCAGCTGCGTGAGCAGGGCCACGGCCCGCAGATCAAAGCGGCAACGGGCCTGCCCATCGCGCCGCTGTTCTCTGCCTCTAAAATGCGCTGGCTGCTTGATAACACCCCCGACGGCGCAGCGCGCGCGGCACGGGGAGAGATCTGCCTTGGTACCGTGGACAGCTGGCTGCTGTGGCACCTGACGCAGGGCCAGGCGTTTAGCTGCGACTACGCCAACGCCGCCCGCACCCAGCTGATGAGCCTGCACAGCGCCGACTGGGACCCGGAGATGCTGGCGCTGTTTGGCATCCCGCGCGCGGCGCTGCCGCAGATTAAACCCTCCAGCGGCCTGTTTGGTTATACCCGCGGCTGCCCGTCGATCCCTGACGGAGTGCCGATGATGGCGATGATCGGTGATTCTCACGCCGCGCTCTTTGCCCACGGTCTGGGCGCCGAAGGCTGCGTGAAAGCAACCTACGGCACCGGCTCGTCGGTGATGGCCCCGGTGGCCTCCGCCCGTAGCGAGGTGAGCGCGCTGGCCACCACCGTGGCCTGGCATGACGGCGAGACGCTGGTCTACGGGCTGGAGGGCAATATCCCCCATACCGGCGACGCGGTGGCGTGGATGGCGGACAGCACCGGCTTAAGCGAGCTGTCGCAGGCGGAACTGACTCATGAGCTGAACACCCTCCCCCGCTCGGTGGACTCCACCCTCGGGGTCTATTTTGTGCCGGCGCTGACCGGCCTTGGCGCGCCCTGGTGGGACGAAAATGCCCGCGGGATGATCCACGGCCTGAGCCGCGGCGTGAAGCGTGCGCACCTGATCCGCGCGGCGCTGGAATCGATCGCCTATCAGATTGCCGACGTGGTGCAGGCGATGCGCGCCCATCCGGGCTTCACCCTGAACGCGCTGATGGTGGATGGCGGCCCGACGAAAAACGACTGGCTGATGCAGTACCAGGCGGATCTTCTCGGCTGCCCGGTAATGCGCAGCGACGTGGCGGAACTCTCGGCGATGGGGGCCGCCCTGCTGGCCCGTAAGGCGCTGTTTAACCTGTCGACCGCCCAGCTGCGCCAGTATCTGCCGGAGCATGTCACCTTTACACCGGATATGGCGCGCCACGCCCGGTTGCAGAGCCGCTGGCAGGACTGGCAGGCGACGGTTAAGCGGGTACGGATGTAAAAATGCCCCGCCTGGGGGTAAGCCAGACGGGGCAAATAAACGGGTGCCTGTACCAAACCGACAACCGGATAGGCGGGGATTGCTCCCCGCGTACCGCTACCTCTTCACTTCGTAAGCGAGAACAGCTTTCACTTCCACATCACGCTCCTTAACGCTCAGTTCGCATAACGTCTCACGAACCAGAAACGTGACGCCCAGCACCGTTAAAGCCAGCACCAGGATCGCCCAAAAGGCGTACTTGTTAAGCATGTCATTGCCTCCTTGCTAAGAAGAGGCTACCATCCAAATTGTTTGGGTTTGGAGTGGTAGCCCCGGTTGATGGAAACATCTCCGGGGCTTTTGCTTTCTGCATCTCCGCACCAGCCTGAGCTCAGAAAGCATCAGGCACCCGCCGCAATACTACGCTCGGGCGGGTGAAAAAACCGCCTTTTTACTGGTTATTTAGCCAGTTAAGTTTCTCTTTCAGAAAACGTTTAGATTTTGCCTTTTCAGACGTTAAACCGACACCATCACGGGTGCAGAGTGCAGAAACGCCAGAAGCACAAACTGTACGGCGTGCGTCAGTGACGTCATGTGAGTTTCCAGCGAACCGGGAAAGAGAACCTGCGTCAGTCCCAGCGTCAAAATCGATCCTGTCATGACAGCCATGGTTAACAGTAGCGTGAGGCTCGTAACCCAGGTCAGCAGACGCCAGGCGCGTAGAACCGTCATTCTGTAAAATCTTTTTCTTTTGACGAACCTGTACACTGGGGCATTCGTCAGCCTCCGGGATTGACCTGATGGTGCTGCCGATGAAGCATCAAGGCCTCAGCGATAATGTCCTGTTTGCTTTTTCGCGTTTCGTAAGCCGTAGCCTGAACGTATTCGCAAAGTTCATCATCGATGCGTGCGCTCAGCATGGTTAACCGGGCATTTTTACTTTCTCCCCGCGGCCTGCGCTTTGATGGATAGCTTCTGATTTTGTCCACACTCCCTCCGTCTTAAGCATGCAGTTATTTCACTTCCTGAAATATGAAAGTCTGTCTAAAACAAGTCAACACTCTGTATCGGAGAGGATTTTTGTAGAATAAGTGTTAAATCAACAAGACCTTAATGACAGGTATTTTTCAGTTGAAAGTGATCATCCTGTCTGATGATAAAAAGCATAACTATAAACACTTATGTTTACAACCAGTCTTAATCATGAAGACTTCATTGTCTGGACAGTGTGAAATCTTTCCTGTATCAGCATAATTGTATGCTGTACCAAAGCATTACAAAAGTGAGAAGGGGGTCATGATAAGAAACGTAGGGTAAGTGTGTTATGAACTGAAGCGAGAATGACTTGCGGCACCCATCGTAAAATTTAACATCTTTAAGACTACCGCATGATTAGATGTTTCTGTAACAACTTTTTAAAAACAATGACAAAATCGCATAGTTAAGACAATTAAATAAGTTATAAAAGTTTGACATTAGTCAAATGAAAACGGCACGCCGCAGGCACCTCTCTTCAGAGAAGCGCCTGCGATAAGCTTACTATCATGCCGTTTCGGGGCGAGCGTGAAACGCCTCAAGGCGCCTGATTTGTCGCCCCTGGTCATCAAAATTGTCCGCCGCCAGCCAGCCGCGCAGGGCCGCATCCCGGTCCGGCCATTCGCCGTCAATGATTGAAAGCATATCGCTGTCGCGGTTACGGCCTTTACGCACCAGCTTCTGGCGCAGCCGCCCTTCCCAGGTAAACCCCAGCCGTTCAGCGGCCCGGCGGGAGGCGATGTTCATCGAATCGCACTTCCATTCGATACGACGGTAGCCCTGCTCAAAGCCATGTTTCAGCAGCAGCCAGACGGCTTCGGTGCCCAGCGGGCTATTTTTCATTTTACGCGACCAGGTGACATGCCCTATCTCCACCGAGCCCAGCTGCGGCTCAATGGCCATATAGCAGACCAGCCCGACAGCACGCTCGCTCTGACGCGCGATCACCGCGAAAGGCACCAGCCCTTTATCCTGCACTTTGCCCTGTACCCACCCGGCAGTCTCTTCAACGCTGGCCGGCTGATTGCTGGCAAGCCAGGTCCAGTCGCTGTCGTCGCCGAGCGCATAAGCCCCGAACAGATCGCATGCATGCTTTTGCGCATCTAGCGGTTCAAGGCGGCAAAAACGCCCTTCCAGCACTCCTGGCGCTAATACGCTGGCTCCCTGCCAGCCGGGAACAGGATCGTTAACCATCTGCCCCCAGATATTCATCTCCGGCACGCTGACACCCCTTTTTTTGTTAACAGTTTGTTATTTCACAATACAGCATTATCTGTATAACACTACTGTTGCGCAGGCTGATTTTTTTAGATTGTTCAGGGATGGCGACGGAGGAGAGAAGGTCGCTGATGGGGGGCGTCGTTGTGGTTCGAAGCCGGGTAAGCGTTAGCGCCACCCGGCAGGGTGAAGATTACTTCAGGTTTTTAAGCATTTTCACCGTGGCGTCCAGGTCAATCTCATCTTCCGAGAAGATAAAGGTTTTGCCCTGGAAGGTGGTGATAGCCAGTTTTCTTACCGTGCGCATCTCGCCCGCTTTTGCCGTTGATTTCGGTGCAATATTGCCCATCAGGCTCTTTACTGACAGCACACCGTTCTCTTTATCAATCCGGGTTTCGGCGGGCTCTTCTTCGCTGTAAACCAGGTAAGACTTAATGGAGGTGATTTTATGGCGTTCGCCGTCGAGATAGATGTATTTGCTCTCCGGGATCACCTTCACCGCATAGGCTGACAAGCCTTTGTTGTTGGTGGTGGGCTCAAAGGTCACCGCGGCATCTTTCTTAATCAGGTCAGGGTTGGCGACCTTAATCACATGAAAATAGCGGTTATCGCCGTTTTCATCTTTGATAAATCCAAAGCCCTTATCCGCAAACCAGGTTGTGATTGTTCCGTTCATCGCCATCGCCGTTACCGCCTAATTAATCGTTGCTCACTCAATTTTTGCCGCGCGCAGTGTAAAGCACAATGCCTGCGCAGACCACGTCTTTAATGCAGAACTACTCATTGCCCCACTGGTTAAGAAAATTGGCGATATCATCAATGCGCTGGGCGTTGATACCCGCTTCCACCGCCATCTCGGTCTGCGCTGCTTCGCTGATCTCTTCGTTGTTCATCAGGCGAGCGATCAGCAGCTGGAAATAGAGCGCCAGCGAATCACGCTCTGACTCGTCTACCGGCTCGGCGGCTTCCGTCGTGTACTCATCCACGATGTCGTAATATTTAATCGGTACGTCGTTGCTCATAGGGCGTCCTCCGGGTGTCAGTTATTGCCAGGATTTTAGCATTCTTACAGGGTTTTGCCTTCCCGGGAGTAACCTTCTCTTGAGGCTGAGGGGGAACCTCACCCGTTGTCTATACTCAACTCATCAACGACAACGGAGTGCGCCATGCCTTTACCCGACTTTCATTCCTCTGACCCCTTCACCCTCGGCATCGAACTGGAACTGCAGGTGGTTAACCCGCCGGGCTACGATCTGAGCCAGGACTCTTCCGCGCTTATCACCGCCGTCAAAGACGACATCAAAGCCGGGGAAGTAAAGCACGATATCACCGAAAGCATGCTGGAGATCGCCACCGGCATCTGTCACAACATCGACCAGGCGGCAGCACAGTTTTCTGCCATGCAGCAGAGCATCCTGCGCGCGGCGGCGCAGCACCATATCCAGATCTGCGGCGGCGGCACGCACCCGTTTCAGAAGTGGCAGCGTCAGGAGGTATGCGAGGACGAACGCTATAACGCCACGCTGGAGCGCTTTGGCTATCTGATTTTGCAGGCGACGGTGTTCGGCCAGCACGTGCATGTGGGCTGTCGAACCGGGGATGACGCCATTTATCTGGTGCACGGGCTGTCGCGCTTTGTGCCGCACTTTATCGCCCTGGCGGCCACCTCACCCTATATGCAGGGCACCGATACGAAGTTCGCTTCATCAAGGCTCAATATTTTCTCCGGCTTCCCGGATAACGGCCTGATGCCATGGGTCAACAGCTGGCAGGAGTTTGAAGGACTGTTCCGCCGCCTGAGCCACACCAGCATGATCGACAGCATTAAAGATCTGCACTGGGACATTCGCCCGAGCCCGCATTTTGGCACCGTGGAGGTGCGGGTAATGGATACGCCGCTCACCCTCGCCCATGCCATTAATATCACCGGGCTGATTCAGGCCACCGCCCACTGGCTGCTGACCACCCGGCCTTATAAGCATCAGGAGCGTGATTTTTTGCTCTATCGCTTTAACCGCTTTCAGGCCTGCCGCTATGGGCTGGAGGGGATCCTGACGGACGTCCATACCGGGGAGCAGAAAACTATCGCCGAAGATATCGCCTGGCTGCTGGAGCGCGTGGCGCCCTCCGCCGAAAAGCTGGGGGCGTCCAGTGCAATCCAGGAAATTGCCCTGCGGTTAAAGCAGGGCAAGAGCGAGGCACAGCATATGCGAGACTTTATCGCGGACGGCGGCTCACTTATTTCTCTGGTGCAGAAACACTGCGAGGTGTGGGCGACGGGTCCGTAAGCCGGTGCCCCCACTCCCGCAGGCGCTGGAACAGGACAAACAGCGCCGGGATAAAGATAACCCCTACCAGGGTGGCCACCAGCATCCCGCTGAACACCGTGGTACCAATGATTCGGCGGCTCTGGGCACCCGCCCCGGTCGCCAGCATCATCGGTAAAACGCCGATAATGAACGACACGGCGGTCATCATCACCGCCCGGAAACGGCGGGAGGCCCCGTCGCGGGCCGCATCGACAATCGTCATCCCCTCATTGCGCCGCGCGCGGGCAAACTCGACGATCAGGATCGCATTTTTCGCGGCGAGGGCGATCAGTAAGACCAGGCCAATCTGCACGTAAACATCGTTGCCGTATCCGGCTATCCACAGCCAAACCAGCGCTCCGCCGAGGGCAAACAGTACCGAAAGCATCACGCTTGCCGGAAGCGTCCAGCTCTCATACTGGGCGACGAGGAACAGCCACGCCATAACCACCGCCGCCAGTACGATCCAGACGGCCTGGTTACCGGTCTGCTGCTCCTGATACGAGATGCCGCTCCAGACGTAGTCGTACCCGGCTGGCAGGTGCTCCGCCAGAAGCTGTTCCATCACCGCCATCGCCGTGCGGCTACTCTCCCCTTCCGCCGCCGAACCGCTTACCGACACCGACGGGAACTGGTTGTACTGCTGCAGAAAGGGCGCGCCGACGGTTGGGGTGATGGTGACGAGGTTGCTCAGGCGCACCCGCTCACCGTTGTTGCTGCGCACGAACAGCTCGCCGATCTGCTCCGCCCGCTCGCGCCACGCCATCTCGTTTTGCATGACCACGTGATACACGCGGTTGTTGATGCTGAAATCCCCGCCGCGGGTGCCGCCAAAGGCCGTTTGCAGACTGCTGAAGATGCGCGAAACCGGCACGTCGAGCCGCGCGGCCCGCTCGCGATCCACGGTCAGCGTCAGCTGCGGCACGTTGCTGCTCCAGGTGGTGAACACCCGGCTCAGCTGCGGATGCTGGTTGGCTTTCATGACGACTTCACGCGTCACGCGCTCCAGCTCCGCCGGACTCTGCCCCGCCAGGGCCTGAATACGCAGATCGAAGCCGGAGGCGTTGCCCAACCCTGGCAGCGTCGGCGGCGCAAAGGTCATGATGGTCGCTTCCGGCAGGGCCAGCAGCTGACGCTGTAACGTCCCCATCACTTCATCCAGTGGCGGTCGCTCGCGCCAGTCTTTCAGCATCACGGAGATAAAGCCGCCGTTCGAGGCGCTGGTGCCGTTGAGAAGGTTAAACCCGGAAACCTGAATGATATCCTCTACCGCCGGATTTTTAGCGATCAGCCCCCGCGCCGTCGCCATCACCGCTTCGGTACGCGCCAGCGAGGCCGCTTCCGGCAGCTGGACGCTGGCGAAGAAGTAGCCCTGATCTTCCTGCGGCAGGAAGCCTTTGGGCATGGCGGTAAAGCTGAATACCACCACCGCAGCCGCGCCAGCGGTCGTCAGCAACGCCAGCCACGGGCGCAGGTTAACCAGGCTGACGATACGGGTGTAAACACTGCGCGTGGCGTTCAGACCACGGTTGAAACCGCGGAAGAACGCTGCCGGACGCTCAGGGCGCGGGCGCAACAGCATGGCGCACAGGGCGGGCGTCAGGGTCAGGGCCACCAGGCTTGAGAGGGTGACAGCCGTCGAGAGGGTGACCGCAAACTGACGGTACAGCTCCCCGACAATCCCCGGCAGCAGCGTCACCGGCACAAACACCGCCAGCAGCACCAGGGTAGTGGCAATCACCGGCCCGGCAATCTGGCGCAGCGCCAGCGCGGTGGCCGCCGTGCGGCTCAGCCCTTCCGCCATCAGCGTCTCGACGCTCTCCACCACGACGATGGCGTCATCCACCACCATGGTCAGCGCCAGAATGATGGCGAACAGGCTGAGCGTGTTGGCGGAATAGCCCAGCGCGTAGAGCACCGCAAAGGTTCCCACCAGCGACACCGGAATGGCGAGGGTCACAATCAGCGTGGCGCGCCAGCTCTGCAGAAACAGCGAGACCACCACCACGACGGCCAGCAGGGTCAGCGCCAGCGAGACGCCGATCTCCTTAATAGTGGCGGCGACAAAAGTGGTGGTATCGAATTTGACCTCATACGTGAGATCGTCCGGGAAGCGCGTCGAAAGGCGCTCCAGCTCTGCACGCACCGATTCCGCCACCCGCAGGGCGTTGGCGGACGGCGTGGGATAAATGCCAAGATAGGCGGAATCATGCCCGTTCAGCCGGGCGCCCGAGCTGTAGCTGCGCGAGCCCAGCTCAATGCTGGCGACATCCTTCAGGCGCACCAGCTGGCCCATCTCCCCCGCGCGAATGATGATCCCGGCAAAGTCTTCGGCCCGGTTTAAGCGCCCCAGCCCGTTGATGGTCAGGGTCTGCTGCTGGCCGTTAAACACCGGCGGCGTGCCGACCTGGCCTGCCGCCCCCTGCACGTTCTGCTCGCGCAGCGCCTGAGCCACGTCGTCGGTGGTGACGTTCAGGGCGTTCATGCGATCCGGCCGCAGCCAGATGCGCATGCTGTAGTCCCGGGCGCCAAACATTTGCACCTGCCCGACTCCCGGCAGGCGGGACAGCGCCTCGCGCACCTGGGTGCTGGCGTAGTTGCTGACAAACAACGGCGTGTGGGTGTTATTCGGTGAGTAAAGACTTACCCCCATCATCAGGTTGGTGGCACGCTTGCGCACCTGCACGCCATTTTGCTGGGCCTCGGTGGGCAGCTGCGCTACGGCTTGCGCCACGCGGTTTTGCACGTCGATGGCGGCGAGATCCGGGTCGGTGCCCGCCGCAAAGGTAATGTTCAGGCTGTAGCTGCCTTCGTCGGAACTGGTGGATTCCATATACAGCATACGATCCACGCCGTTAAGCTGGGTCTCCAGCGGCGTGGCGATGGCCTGTGCCACGTCAGCCGCGCTGGCGCCGGGCCATGAGGCACTGACATTGACAACCGGCGGCGTGATCTGCGGGTACTGCTCCACCGGAATCATTCTCAGCGCGATGGCACCCAGCAGGGTAATGACCAGCGCAATCACCATCGCGAAGCGCGGGCGCTTGATGAAAAACGTCAGCATGAGGGCTCCTTAATTGAGTATCTGGACGGCTGCGCCAGGCTGCACGCGCTGCGCACCGTCAGTGATGGCTCGCTCACCGGCCTGGACGCCGGAAGCAATGCGCATCAGCTGGCCGATCTGCCCGGCAATGCTGAGCTGACGCTTTTCGGCTTTGCCGTCGGCGTTAACCACCCAGGCGAAAAAACCCTCTCCGTTCTGCTGAACCGCCGCGGCAGGCAGCGTCAGCACAGGCTGGGGGCTTGCCGGGCGCAGATACAGGTTGACGTTGCCGCCGGGCAGTAGCTGATGGCGCGGGTTGGCAAATTCGGCGCGCAGCATCACGCTGGCGGTACGCGGGTCGATGCGGTTGTCCACCGAGGTGAGTTCGCCGCGCACGCGCTGGCCGTTGCTGTCGATCAGCGCCTGCCAGGCCCTCTTCATGGCGTGGATATCCGCATGTTGCCCGGCTTTGGTGGCAAACGCCCCCTCTTCCAGCGCAAAAGCGATGCGGATGGGATCAAGCTGCACCACGTCGGCCAGCACGCCGCTGGCGGGATTCACCAGGCTGCCCGCGTGGAACGGGCTGTGCCCCACGCGCCCGTCAATGGGCGAGCTGATGCGGGTGTAAGTCAGGGTCAGGTTGCGGGCCTCAAGCCGGGCCCGTGCCTGCTCCAGCGCGGCGCTGGCCACGTCGCGCTGCATCCGGGCGTTGTCCACGTCGTGGCGGCTGATGGCGTTATTGCTGCCCAGACTCTCGAAGCGTGAAAGCTGCTGCTGCGCCTGACGCAGCGTGGCTTCCGCGCTCTTTACCTCCGCCTGCGCCAGACGCACGGCGGCACGCGGCTCGGCATCGTCCAGTTCAAACAGCACGTCGCCTTTTTTCACGTACTGCCCGTCACGAAAGTGGATCCGCGTGATGACACCTTCGGTGCGGGCCCGTAGCTCAACGCTGTGAATGGCCTCCACGCGGCCGGGGATTTGCCGCTCCGCGGCGTGGGCGGTTTGCTCAACGGTGGCGACGCGCACCGGAATGGCGGCGAAAGCGGAATTCAGGGTGCAGACGAGTAGCGCGAACAGGAGTGGATATTTCATGGGAGTCTCTCAGTGTTTTTCCCCTCACCCCGGCCCTCTCCCCGAAGGGGCGAGGGAGAAAACCGGGCGGTTCCCTCTCCCCACAGGAGCGAGGGAGAAAACCGGGCGCTTCCCTCTCCCCACAGGAGCGAGGGAGAAAACCGGGCGGTTCCCTCTCTCCACAGGAGCGAGGGAGAAAACCGGGCGCTTCCCTCTCCCCGAAGGGGCGAGGGAGAAAACCGGGCGGTTCCCTCTCCCCACAGGAGCGAGGGAGAAAACCGGGCGCTTCCCTCTCCCCACAGGGGTGAGGTAGAAAACCGGGCGTTTCCCTCTCCATAGGGCGAGGTAGAAAACCGGGCGGTTCCCTCTCCACAGGAGCGAGGGAGAAAACCGGGCGGTTCCCTCTCCACAGGAGCGAGGGAGAAAACCGGGCGGTTCCCTCTCCCCTATGGGGAGAGGGTTAGGGTGAGGGGTTAGTTTTTGTTATACAGCCTTACGGAACCGGCGAGTCAGTCGCTTCTCGATTTCGACGATGAAGAACATCGCGCCCGCAGTCGCCAGAGTCACACCCCAGTAGCGCAGCGGCAGGGCTTCGGTGCCGAACAGCATCTGCATAAACGGCAGGTAGATAATCGCCAGCTGCAACAGCAACAGCACGCCGGTGACCAGCCAGATCCCTTTGTTCGCCAGCAGACCGCGGTTCAGTGAGAAGCCTTCGGTGTTGCGGCAGTTAATCATGTAGACCCACTGGGCGCAGACCAGCATCTGCAGCAGTACGGTGCGGATGAACTCGGCGCTGTGGCCGCGCGGAGCCAGCCAGGCTTCCAGCGCAAAGGCGGCGACGGCGATCAGGGTGCCGACAAAGGCCACGCGCCAGACGGCATAAGCATCCATCACGTGCTGCCCGGTCTGACGCGGCGGGCGCTTCATGATGTTGCGCTCGGCGGCCTCAAACGCCAGCCCGAAGGAGAGCGTGGCGGAGGTCGCCATGTTCATCCACAAAATCAGCACCGGCGTCAGCGGGATCATGTTCCCCGCCAGCAGGGCAATCACAATTAGCAGACCCTGCGCGAGGTTAGTCGGCATGATGAACAGAATGGTCTTCTTCAGGTTGTCGTAGACGCGACGCCCCTCTTTCACCGCGCTGGCGATGGTGGCGAAGTTGTCGTCCGTCAGGACCATGTCCGCCGCCTCTTTGGTCACTTCGGTGCCCTTGATGCCCATCGCGATGCCGACGTCCGCCTGGCGCAGCGCCGGGGCATCGTTTACCCCGTCGCCAGTCATGCCGACGATCTCGCCTTTCTCCTGCAGGGCTTTCACCAGGCGCAGCTTATGCTCCGGGCTGGTGCGGGCGAAGATATCGTACTCCACCGCCGCTTTGGCCAGCTCGCCATCATCCATATGCTCAAGCTGATAGCCGGTTACCGCCTGGGCGCTGTTGGCAATGCCCAGCATCTGGCCGATGCTCATCGCCGTCTGCGGGTGATCGCCAGTGATCATCTTGACGCGGATCCCTGCCTGCTGGCAGGCGTGAATGGCGTCGATCGCCTCCGGGCGCGGCGGATCCATCATCCCGGCGATGCCGAGGAAGATCAGGCCGTGGCTGAGGTCGTCGTGGGTTAACGTCTGCTCCCCGTTCGCTGGCTTGAACGCCGCCGCCACCATCCGCAGCCCCTGACGGGCATAGCGCTCCATCTCGGCTTCCCAGTAGGTGCGGTTAAAGGCTTCGGCGCCGTTGCGGGACTGCTGCTGCGCACAGAGGGCGAAAATCACGTCCGGCGCGCCGGTGATCAGGATCTGCTCCTCGCCACCGATCCGGTAGTGGGTGCTCATGTATTTGTACTGCGAGTCAAACGGGATCTTGTTGATAAGCGTGGCGGTAACGGGGGTCAGCCGTGCTTTTGCGGCCAGCACCTTCAGCGCGCCTTCGGTCGGCCCGCCGGTGATGCCCCACAGGCCACGCTCGTCCTGAATCATCTGGCTGTCGTTACACAGGTCGATAGTGCGCAGGTACTGCTCCAGTACCGTGCCCGGCTGGATTTTCACCGGCTCATCGCTGCCCTCCAGGCAGATATTGCCTTGCGGGGCGTAGCTGTCACCCTCAACGCGGTAGCAGCTGTCGGCGGTGATGATTGCCTTGACGGTCATCTCGTTCATGGTCAGGGTGCCGGTTTTATCCGAGCAGACCACGGTCATCGCCCCCAGGGTTTCGACAGTGGGCAGTTTACGGATAATGGCGCGCTTGCGGGCCATCGCCTGCACGCCCAGCGACAGGATAATTGAGATGATGGCAGGCAGCCCTTCCGGTACCGCCGCTACCGCCAGGCTGATCAACGACAGCAGCAGCTCGCCGAGCGGCATGTCGCGCAGCAGCAGGCTGAAGACGAACAGCGCGGCCATCATCGCCATGATCAGCCCGAAGATAGCCTTGCCGAGCTTGTCCATCTGCACCAGCAGCGGCGTGCGGTGTTTTTCGATCCCGGCCATCATCTGGTTAATGTGGCCCAGTTCGGTCTCCTGACCGGTGGCGGTCACCACCCCGATGCCGCCGCCTGCGCTCACCGTGGTGCCGGAGAACACCAGATTGGTGCGATCGCCCAACGGTAATTCACCCCTCAGCGGCTGGGTGTGTTTATCCACTACCGTGGATTCACCGGTCAGAATCGCCTCTTCCACGCGTAAATTATGCGCCTCAATTAAACGCATATCCGCCGGAATACGATCCCCGGCCCGTAAAACAATAATATCCCCGGGGACTATTTCAGTTGTGGGTATTGTTTCATGATCGCCGTCACGAATAACGCGCGCCTCGCTGGCGAGCATATTTCGGATACTGTTCAGTGATTTTTCGGCGTTGCTTTCCTGAATATGACCAATTAATGCATTAATAACCGCCACGCCCAGAATAACCAGGGTATCGACCCAGTGGCCCATTATTGCGGTTAATACCGCGGCGGCCAGCAGGACATAAATTAAGACATCGTTAAAATGCGCCAGAAAACGCAGCCAGGCCGGGCGGGCTTTTTTCTCCGGCAGGGCATTGGGGCCATGCTGTTGCAGGCGCGCCTGCGCCTGTGCGCGGCTCAGACCCGCCGCCGTGCTCTGCTGGGCGGCAAGCGTCTGCTCTACGGTCTGCTGATAAGCGAGGTCAGGCGTAGTGCCCTGGGTGGGTGGTGGCGTCTGGGTGTGATGCATTTTGGTCATATTTCAGCTCCTTCAGATTGCGGTGAGCAAAAGCCTGAATTCCATGTCTGCTTTTATAAATCTGCCGACAATAATAAGTTGTCAGGGAAATTAATTTATCGCACTATTATTGCTGTCGACGGCATTCAACAGATAACGTTTCATTTCAATAAGGCGATTTTTACAAATTATTTCTAAACCGAAACTAAACGAGAGGGAACCATGTTTGGAATTTATCGCGGACGACGCCTGGCGTTATATATTTTCGTTGCCATTGTTATTGCGACGTTAATTGGAATGAGCACCTATACTTTTGTAAAAGCATTTGCCGGAGGATGACAGTAATTTACATTAGTGCAGATTAAATGAATTAATTATTTTCTCGCAGGCAAATTTCAGTGTATTAACGCAGGATTATTTATCCTGTGCGCCGTTGACGGTTGATATTGCTTTACGAAGCCCTATCCATGACAATGTTATTTTTAACTGACGATTAACATTCTCATGAAACACCCGTTAGAATCGCTGTTAACGGCTGGCGGAATTTTGCTGATGGCCTTTATCTCCGTTTTACTGCTGCCTGCGCCGTCGCTGGGGCTGGTAGTGGCGCAAAAGCTGATGAGCACCTTCCATCTGATGGATCTCAATCAGCTTTATACCATCATCTTCTGCCTGTGGTTTTTACTGCTCGGCGCCATTGAATTCTTTGTTCTGCGCTTCATCTGGCGCCGCTGGTTTTCACTGGCGTCGTAAGCCGGCGAAATCGCGCATGCCGTGGATCAGTGCTTCACACCAGGCCGCATAGTCGTGGCCGCTGGACCACGGATGAAAGCTGACGCGATAGCCTTTCTGCTGCAGAACCTGTTCAAAATCCCGCGTGGTACGGTAGATCCCCCCGCCCGGCCCCGTGGTTTCGAATTTTCCGGCCTGGAGCCAGAAGCGTACCGGATACTGTGGAGACTGCTGATACTGACGCGTCAGCCAGCCGGGCGCTTCGCCTTCTGGTGCCCACCAGTATGATCCGGAAAGGCTCAGCACATTACCAAACAGACGCGGATAGCGCAGCGCCACCCAGGAAGAGGCAATCCCCCCGTAGCTGGATCCCGCCAGCACCGTTTTCTGCCGCTGCATGGCTATCCCCTGCCCGCGCAACCAGGGCAGCAGTTCATGCGCCATAAAGTCGGCAAAATCCGGGTTCGGCGGCAGCTCTTTACCGCGTCGGGGATGATCGAGGCTGTCGATAAATACCACGTTAACCGGCGGGAGATGATGGCGGGCAATCAGGCCATCCAGCACGTTGGCGAAATGGTACTCGTCCTGATAGATCTGCCCGTCGAAGAGGATTAACGTCCAGCGTGCAGGCTGACTACTGCGCGGCCTGTAGATCGTCACTTCACGCGTATTACCCAGAATGTTGCTGCTTAGCCTCTGGCGGCTCAGCGCGCCCTGTACCAGCGGCTGCGTCGTGGCCTGCATCGAGCAATAGCGAGCCGGGCTGAGATCAAGCAGCGAATAGCGGTTCCAGCGATCCGCCTTCTGATTACCAAAGGTGTCCGGATTGAGCGGATCGGCCTGGGCGCTGACGAGGATCGCCCGTCGCCTGTCGCGTGGAGAGCCGTCGATCGCTGGCACATCCGGCGCGAGTTTGTACTGCATCACCGTATCGGCGGGTACGACGTAGCTGCGAAACCAGACGTCGCTTTTGCCCAGACGGAACAGCGGATCGTGATCGCCCGCCGGCGAACCGAGGATAAAGACGTTTTCGCGCGCGCCGCGCCACAGGAAGGTGACACGCTTATGGCGCGCATCGACCGGCTCCACCATCGGCGTTCCCTGCCGAATTTGCGCCTGCCAGAACGCATCGGTACTCCCACCGGCAGAAATCGATTTTGCCAGCGCCTGCAGCGTCGGGCTTTCAGGCGTCAGCATTTGCACGCGCGGTAACGCAGAGGTCTCTTTTATCCGCCACTGAAAACGCCAGGGTTTACCTGCTTCACCGTGCAGCAGCAGCGCGCTGCCCTGCCTCACCGGCAGGGCAAACAGAAGATGGTGCTCACCGTCGGCGGGCCCCTTGTCGATCAGGGTGCGAATACGGCGATTTTGTTCGTCCAGCAGGCGGGCATCGGTCACGCCGTTCAGCGTGGCAGAAACATAGTTTTCACTGAGTGAAGGCAGCACAAAACAGACTTCACCGCTGGCATCAAACCTTCCCTGTACCTCTCCCTGCAGGGACGACTGTTCACAGGTTGCCGCCAGGGCGGGCAGCGCTCCCACTCCTAATAACAATCCACTCCATGTCCTTTTCATTACCGCGTGTTCCCCGACGAAATTTGCCATCAACGCTAATGCAAATGGTAATAATTTGCAATATCATCTGTGATCGGGCCTGGCAGTTCGCTGCGGCGGAAATCCAGTACGTTGCCGCACGGCAAGCGATACAGCGTACTTCTGTGGGAGAGGTCGTACGGTGACGGTGGGTATAACGGGAAAAATGTTATTGCCGGGGACGGCTACGCCTTACCCGGCCTGCATGCAGTGTGTTTAATGTGCCCGACTGTGATTTTCTTTGCGATAGGCTCCAGGCGGCTGGTTGAAGGTGCGCGTAAACACGCGGGTGAAAGTCTGCTGGGAGTCAAAGCCATAACGCAGGCAAATGTCGTAAACCTTTTCATCCGATTCACGCAGATCCCGCGCCGCCAGCAGCAGCTTACGCTCACGTATATAACGTCCCAGACTTTCACCTTTATACTGCATAAACAGCCGCTGTAAGTGCCATTTTGAGTAGCCCGCATGGCGGGCGATCTCATCAATACGCAACGGCTGATGAAGGTTATCGTCGATCCACTCGACGATAGTGTCGATAACCTGAGCGGAAATTGTCATGCTGCTCTCCCCCTCTGCTCTTCGATTTAACATTATTCCCACCACGCGCGAAATTGTTGCGTGGCATCATCCACCCTGACCGGCTCACCAATCTCCGGGGTCAGCAGGCGATACTTTTTATCTTTGCTGGCCTGCGTAAGCTGGATCAGTGGATCGTTCCAGGTGTGTTTTGCCAGCACAAAGCGCCCGGAATGGCCCGGTACTACCGCGCTGGCATTCAGATCCGCCGCCGCCTGCGCCGTTTCGGCTGGCTGCATGTGGATGTACTTCCAGTCCTGGTCGTACTGGCCGTTCTCCATGATCGCCAGATCGACGCTGCCGAAGCGCTGGCCGATGGCGCTAAAGTGCGGGCCGTAGCCGGAATCACCGCTGTAGAACACCTTTTTCTGCGGGGTGACAAACATAAAGCTGCCCCACAGGGTCTGGTTGCGCTTCAGCCCGCGGCCGGAGAAGTGGCGCGCCGGCAGGACATGTACGGTCAGGTCATCGCTGATACGCACCGACTGCTCCCAGTCCCGCTCCTCAATAATTGCCGGATCCATACCCCAGTAGCGCAGATGCGATCCCACCCCGAGCGGGGTGACCACGCGTTTCACTTTGGGCTTCAGCGCCTTGATGGTGGCATAGTCGAGATGATCGTAGTGATCGTGCGAAACGATCAGCAGATCGATATCGGGCATCTCCTCGGCACGCCAGGGGTAGTCTCCGGCAAAGGCTTTGTTGAGAAAGGAGAAAGGTGCGGCATAACTGCTGAACACCGGATCGATCAGGATGCGTTTGCCCGCCAGCTGGAGATACCACGAGGAGTGGCCGAGCCAGACCAGCGTCTCCTTTTCCCGCGGCAGCTGTGCCAGATCGGTTTTCACCAGCGGCAGCGGCTGCGCCGGACGCGCGTTCTCACGCTTCGTCACCAGAAAATCCCACCATGCCGCCAGCATATTTTTATTGCCGGTAAAGCCGGGGGTCGGCAGGGTGTTGTGAAACTGCCCGTCGCGATACTGCGGCGAGGCGGCAAACTCACTCAGCTGCGCGCCCTGTGGCGGCTGGCCGAACCCGGCGTTCAGTACAAACGGCAAACTCGCCGCGGATGCAATAATCATCATTACCACCACGCTAACAATGAAACGCTTTTTCATATCCCGACCCGAATTCGCGCCCCATCCGCTGGCGTGCGCGGGCAAAACTTGATTATGAGTGAGTAAGCACTCATTATAGAAGTGATGCGAAAGTCGTCAAGACGTTTTAAGATCTTTGACATTCCGCGTTGCAGCCCCACAAAGAGCATGATTCAATCGGGGTTTTTGCAAATTACCTGGAGGAAATGCAGTGGCTCGTCCGAAGAGTGAAGATAAAAAACTGGCGTTGCTGGACGCGGCAACCACCGCTTTTGCCCAGTCGGGCATTGCGGCCTCTACCGCGCTCATCGCCCGCAGCGCAGGGGTGGCTGAAGGCACCCTGTTTCGCTATTTCGCTACTAAAGACGATCTGCTTAACGCCCTCTATCTGCACCTGAAACAGGATCTGTGCCAGACCATGCTGGCAAATATGGACCGCGCCCTCACCCAGCCGAAAGAGCACACCCGGAATATCTGGAACAGCTACGTTGACTGGGGGATCCGCAACCCGGTGGCCCACGGCGCAATCCGCCAGCTCGGGGTGAGCGAGAAGATCAATGCCGAAACCGAACAGGCGGTGCACGAGATGTTCCCGGAGCTGCACGAACTCTGTCGTCGCCATATTCGCCCGGTGTTTATGTCCGAAGAATTTCGTCTGTTTGGCGACGCGCTGTTTCTGTCACTGGCGGAGACCACCATGTCCTTCGCCACCCGCGAACCGGCCCGCGCGGTAGAATTCAAGGCGCTGGGTTTTGAAGCGATGTGGCGAGCGCTGGCCGAAGAGGATTCCGATGGACAGTAAAACGCTTGCGGCCTGTGCAAAGCAGGTGGCGCTGGATCTGCCCTTTACCGAGCACTGCTGGCCCTTTGGTCCGGAGTACGATGTGTTCAAGGTTAGCGGCAAGATTTTTATGCTAATCGCCGTGGCCCACGGGCGCCTGCACGTCAGCCTGAAATCCGATCCGCAGAAATCGTTGCTCAACCAGCAGATCTATCGGGGCATTGAGCCTGGTTATCATCTGAATAAAAAGCACTGGATCTCGGTTTACGCGGCGGACGATATCACCCCGGAACTGGTGGCCGACCTGATTAACGATTCATGGCATCTGGTGGTGGATAAGCTGCCGAAAAAAGAGCAAAAGCGTCTGCGTCCTGGTCTATAAGCTCTGAATGCCCTTATCTTTGCCCCTTTCCTCTTGTAATCTTTTCGTTTTCGCCCCGATGGGCGATGTTAACCCCAGGAGTCGTTATGGATATCATCTCTGTTGCCTTAAAACGTCACTCAACAAAGGCCTTTGATCCGAGCAAAAAACTGACCGCCGACCAGGCAGAACAGATTAAAACCCTGCTGCAATACAGCCCGTCCAGCACCAACTCCCAGCCGTGGCACTTCATCGTCGCCAGCACCGAGGAAGGTAAAGCCCGCGTGGCGAAATCCGCAGCCGGTGGCTTTGTGTTCAACGAACGCAAAATGCTGGATGCTTCTCACGTGGTGGTGTTCTGCGCTAAAACCGCGATGGACGATGCCTGGCTGAATCGCGTGGTGGATCAGGAAGAGGCCGATGGCCGGTTCGCCACCCCGGAAGCCAAAGCCGCCAACCACAAGGGCCGCACCTTCTTCGCCGATATGCACCGGGTCGATCTGAAAGACGATCATCACTGGATGGCGAAACAGGTTTACCTGAACGTCGGGAATTTCCTGCTGGGCGTGGGCGCGATGGGTCTGGACGCGGTGCCGATTGAAGGCTTCGACGCGGCGATCCTCGACGAAGAGTTTGGCCTGAAAGAGAAGGGCTTCACCAGCCTGGTGGTGGTGCCGGTCGGGCATCACAGCGTGGAAGATTTCAACGCCACGCTGCCGAAATCACGCCTGCCGCTGAACACCATTGTGACTGAGTGCTAATGACTGCTGGCGCGCCGGGCCCCGGCGTGCCAGTTTTCAATAAAGCGTAATCTGCGGATGCTTAACGTCGCACACCAGCGCATACCGCGTTAAGGTATCCAGACTCGCCCGGGTAACATTGGCTTCCATTCGGGATACGGTTGGCGCACTGACTCCCATTCGCTCCGCCACTTGCGCACGCGTCAGTCCAGCCTGTTTCCGCCATTGCGCCAGCATCTCGCGCAGGCGCTCCTTGCGCTCTTCGGCGTCAAAGGCAGCCTGCACGTCTGAGTCGCTTAGCAGCTCAGCTCTTAACGCATCCCAGTTAATAATCTTCTTGCTCATCCAACATCTCCTGTTGTCGTTTCAGTGCCAGACGAATTTCAGCAGAAGGCGTTTTTTGCGGCTTCTTGATAAATACACGCAACAGATAAATTGTGTTTTCCCGCTGATAAACATAGATCCCACGACTATGGATCAGACCGACGGTTCTTATTTCAAACAAACCATAAGGTAATGGCTTGCTGTCGGGCTCCCGCAGCGCTGTTGGGTGAGTGCGCAATTTATCAATCTGACGAATCAGCTTCGCCTGTACGCCTGCAGGCAACGAGAGGATCTCTTCTCTGACTGCCTGATGCACGATAAGTCTGAACCTGTTTTTTCATCCCTGAAGAGATTAGCATGTAAGGCAATTTGCATTAAAGGCTAATTTTACCTTTCGTGATTGACCTTACACCCTTTATCCAGGCGATACCGGAGTCACTTCTATTCCCTGAAAGCCCCTCGCAGAAATTATTTTGCTGCAGCCAGCCACTCCATCACCCGCTCCCCCGCCTCATCCACCGGCAGATAGACCAGCAGCCGGGAGCCGTTGCGCGGGGCGGAGTACCAGTACATCTGCTGGAGGTTAAAATCGCCCAGCTCAGGATGGGTAAAGAGCTTCAGTTGATTTTCCACACCGCGCACGTCGTTGCGCTGGTGCCACAGGGTTTTAAATTCCTCCGACACCGCAAAAAAGCGCGCCAGTTTGGCTTCCCACTGCGGGTCGCCCCGGTGCTCCGCCATCGCCGCGCGGAAGTAGGAGACAAAAATCGGCAGCACGTCGTCGCGCTTGCCGAGACGGGCGCGCCACGCGGGATGGGTCAGGAAGAGATAGATGCAGTTGCGGTCTTCGGGCGGGATGGCGTTGAAATCAACCCCCATCAGATGGCCGAAGCTGTCGTTCCACGCCACGATATCGAAATTCGGTTTCTGGATGCTGGCGGGTTTTGGCATCAGGGTATCGAGCAGACGGCGCGTGCCCTCACTGATGCCCTCACAGCACACCGCCTGAGGCGCTTCACCCGGCGGTAATCCGGCCAGCAAAAACAGGTGGCGGGATTCGGTCGGGGTACACTGCAGCGCTTTCGCCACCGCGGCCATCACCGCGCTGGACGGGTTCACATCCCTGCCCTGCTCCAGCCAGGTGTACCAGGTGACGCCGACATCCGCCAGCAGAGCCACCTCCTCACGCCTCAGGCCCGGCGTGCGGCGGCGACCGCTACGCGGTAAGCCAAGACGCTGCGGATCGAGGCTTTCGCGTCGGGCGCGTAAAAAAGCCCCCAGCTGTTTGCGGGTGTCATCCTCAAGTGAGGTGACGGGTTCAGACATTAACGCCATATTGCCCCCTGCATGGTAGTACCAGTACCAGTATAAGCAAGAACTGGTACCCGTTTATCAGATAGAGGATGCTACGACGCAACGCTGTTTGACGCAATGGAGTCATCATGAATACGTCAGTTGTTTCACCGGGTCGCGCAGGCCTGATATTACTGTTAACCGGCCAGATGCTGCCGCTGATTGATACCTCGATCACCAACGTGGCGCTGGACGCCATCACCCACTCGTTACGCGCGACCGCCACCGAACTGGAGCTGATTGTCGCGCTTTACGGCGTGGCCTTCGCCGTCTGCCTGGCGCTCGGCAGCAAGCTGGGGGATAACCTTGGCCGTCGTCGTCTTTTTATGTGGGGGGTCGCGAGCTTTGGTCTGGCCTCGCTGCTGTGCGGCATGGCGGGAAGCGTGGAGCAGCTGCTTGCGGCGCGCGTTCTTCAGGGAGCGGGAGCGGCGCTAATCATGCCGCAAATTCTGGCCACCCTGCACGTTACCCTGAAAGGGACCGCCCACGCCAAAGCCATTAGCCTGTTTGGCGGCATCGGCGGGATCGCCTTTATCGTCGGGCAGATGGGCGGCGGCTGGCTGGTATCAGCGGATATCGCCGGGCTGGGCTGGCGCAACGCTTTCTTTATCAACGTGCCGATCTGTCTGGTGGTGCTGGCTCTGAGCCGCCGCTATGTGCCGGAAACCCGTCGCGACACGCCGTCGCGCATTGACTGGCAGGGCACCGCGTTGCTTGCGGCTATTCTCTGCTGTCTGCTGTTCCCTATGGCGCTGGGGCCGCAGTGGCACTGGTCGTGGCCGCTGAAGGCCATGCTGCTCGCGGTTATTCCTCTGGCATATTTAATGGCGCTGAATGCGCGTAAAAAAGAGCGAGCGGATGCGCACCCGCTGATCCCGCCACGCCTGCTGCAGCTCGGCAGCATCCGCTTCGGCGTGCTGATTGCGGTGCTCTTTTTCAGCGTCTGGTCGGGCTTTATGTTCTGCATGGCGTTAACCATGCAAACCGGTCTGGGGATGGCGCCGTGGCAGTCCGGCAACAGCTTTATTGCCCTTGGGGTGACCTATTTTGTCTCCGCGTGGTTTGCCCCGCGCCTGATTGCCCGCTACAGCACCAGCACCATTCTGCTGACCGGGCTGGCAATCCAGATAACCGGCCTGCTGGCGCTGATCGTCACCTTCCGTCTCTGGGGAATGGATAACACCGCGCTGACCCTGGCCCCGGCCACCGGGCTGGTGGGCTACGGCCAGGCCCTGATTGTGAACAGTTTCTACCGCATTGGCATGCGGGATATTCAGCCCGACGACGCCGGCGCCGCCAGCGCCATTCTGAGCACCCTGCAACAGGCGGCGCTCGGTCTCGGCCCGGCGATATTCGGCGCGATTTTGCTCCACGCCCTGCAAAGCCATCACGGGGATTACGCCGCTGCAATCAACGTTTTCCTGGCGGTAGAAACGGGGATGATGATCGTGCTGGCGCTGGCCACCCTGCGGCTGCGTCATCGCCTGTGCCTGCCCGTGGTCAAGGCCTGTCAGGCCGCTAAATAAGCCTCACAAATTTGCATAACCGTTCCTCAGCCGCCATTATGGCGGCTGCTTTTATACAGGAGACGTTATGCAGGAGTTTATTTCCCTGGTCGAAGAGACAGGCATCGAAATTAATCACACCACTGGCCTGGTGATTATTTTTGGGCTTATCTTTCTGACTGCACTCATTATTCATTTTATATTACATAAAGTCGTTTTGCGGGCATTTGAAAAACGCGCCCGGGCCAGTAGCCATTTATGGCTACAGATCATTACCCAGAATAAATTATTTTACCGTCTGGCCTTCACCCTGCAGGGGATAATCGTCAACATCCAGGCGAAGCTGTGGCTGCAAAGCGGCAGCGACGCGGCAGAATTATTAACCACCTGCGCGAAACTGTGGATGATGGTGTATGCCCTGCTCACCTTTTTCTCGCTGCTGGACGTCGTTTTTAATCTGTCACAAAAGATGGCCGTGGCCTCGCAGTTGCCGCTGAAAGGGATCTTCCAGGGCATTAAGCTGGTGAGCGCCATTCTAGTAGGGATCCTGATTATCTCCCTGCTGATTGGTCAGTCCCCCGCCATTCTGATTAGCGGCCTGGGTGCGATGGCGGCGGTATTAATGCTGGTGTTTAAAGACCCGGTTCTGGGGCTGGTCGCCGGCATACAGCTGTCTGCAAACGATATGCTCAAGCTCGGCGACTGGCTGGAGATGCCGAAATACGGCGCCAACGGCACGGTGACCGATATCGGCCTGACCACCGTGAAGGTGCGTAATTTTGACAATACCATCACCACCATTCCCACCTGGGCGCTGGTGTCGGACGCCTTTATTAACTGGAGCGGCATGTCGGCCTCCGGCGGACGACGCATTAAGCGTAGCCTGAATATTGATACCACCAGCATTCATTTTCTCGGCGAGCAGGAACAGCAGCAGCTGATTCAGGCGAAGCTGCTCAAGCCCTATCTGGCCGCGCGTCATGAGGAAATCAATCTGTGGAATCAGCAAAATGGCGACGGCGGTTCGGTGTTGAATCTGCGCAAGATGACCAATATCGGCACCTTCCGCGCCTACCTGAATGAATATCTGCGCAGCCACCCGAATATCCGCAAGGATATGACCTTAATGGTGCGCCAGCTTGCGCCGGACGCCAATGGCCTGCCGATTGAAATATACGCCTTTACCAACACGGTAATCTGGGCGGAATATGAGGCGATTCAGGCTGATATCTTCGATCATATTTTTGCCGTGGTCGATGAATTTGGCCTGCGTATTCATCAGTCGCCCACCGGGAACGATATTCGCTCCCTGGCCGGGGCACTGACGAAATAACTCAGGCGCTGGCGCGGGAAATAAAGCGCCAGTCCATCATCACCCGTTCCGTGGGCGCATCGGGATTGTCGATTTTATTCAACAGCAGATCGACGGCCTTGCGCCCGATATCCCGCGACGGCTGCTCGATGGTGGTCAGGGAGACCATCTCCGAGAGCTCCGTGCCGTCAAAACCGACCACTGCAATATCCTGCGGCACGCGTAAGCCCGCCTGCTGAATGGCGCGCAGCGCCCCGGCGGCGAGCGTGTCCGACACCGCAAACACCGCATCCGGCGGGTTATCTGCCAGCAGTTTTTTCATCGCCGCTATCCCGGCGCTGGCGCTGAGATCGCTGGCGTACTCGACCCGCTGATACTCAAGACTGCGCAGATGCAATACGCTCTTGTAGCCGCGCTCGCGCAGACGAGCGTATTTGTAGCTTAAATCATGGTTGATCAGCGCAATGCGTTTATAGCCGCGATCGGCAAGCTGGCTAACCACATGCTGGGAGGCATCCACATCGTTGATCCCCACGCAGGAGACCGCGCCCGCATCGGCGTATTCCGCGCACTGCACCCAGGGCGCCGCGCCAATCAGGGCTGAGAGTTCGGGCAGCCTGGTGAAGGCGTCCATGGTGATAATGCCATCGACGATTTTGCCGCTAAGCAGGCTTAAGCCAGAACGGGAGCGTTCAATATCCGAGCCGGAATTGCACAGCAGAATGCGATAGCCGTTTTTTTCCGCCTGCTCCTCAATTCCTTTGACCACTTCGGCACAGAACGGGTTAGCAATGTTGGAGACCATCACCAGCACCATATAGCTGCGCGCGGTGCGCAGCTGGCGGGCCAGAAGGTTGGGCTGATAGTTAGCATCTTTAATCGCCTGCAAGACGCGATCGCGATTTTTGGCTTTAACGGTATCGCTGTTATTCAGTACGCGCGATACCGTCGCCACCGACACGCCCGCCAGCTGGGCGATTTTCTGAATGGACATAGCGACGAGTGATCCTGCAGTTAAGGTTCCCGGCAGGCTACCATAAATTCGCAGCCCGGCGAACCGGGCTGCGCGTTAGCGTTCCACTTTTACCCAGCGTTGCTGCTGATGACTCTTCATGATGGCATCGATGATATACATCACGTTCGCCCCGTCATGGAAGGTGGCGAATACCGGCTTCTCCGGCATCCTGCCAGCCTGCACCGCATGATAAAACTGCGCCATCATGTTTTTAAAGGCGTCCGGCCAGCCTTCGATATGCCCCCCGGGGAAGTGGGCGCTGTTCGCCACATCGCGGTTCATCAGGCCCGGATCGTCCGTCAGCGTCTGGTTGGCCCGGGCGCGATGGCCCACCCACAGCTGCTGCGGCACCTCCTGATCCCAGGCCACGGAGGCCTCGCTGCCGTTCACCTCGAGGCTCAGGCGGTTTTTACGCCCGGCGCTGACCTGCGAGACGTTAAAACTGCCCTTACTGCCATCCTCAAAGCGGAACAGGACCGAGCCGAAATCCTCAGTGGTAACGGGTCTATCTTCATACATCGCCTCTCCCACCTGGCTGAAGGTCTGATTCCCGGCCAGATTCGCCTTACGGGTCGGCCAGACGATCGACAGATCGGCCATCACCTCCACAATGCGCCGCCCGGTAACAAACTGAACGGTGTCGCACCAGTGGGAACCGATATCGGCCACCGCCCGCGAGGCGCCCCCTAATGCGGCATCGACCCGCCAGTTGTAGTCTGTCTCCAGCAGCATCCAGTCCTGCAGATAGCTGCCGTGAGCGGCGAACAGCCGCCCGAGGCTGCCCTCCTCTATCATGCTCGCCGCCTGGCGCACCATCGCAAACTGACGATAGACAAAGCTGACGCCGTGCACCACGCCCGCCTGCTCCGCCAGCGCCACCAGCTCCCGCGCCTCGTCCGGCGTCATGCACAGCGGTTTTTCGGAGAAGACGTGCTTGCCGGCCCGCAGGATCTGGCGGTTGATCGCCGCATGCAGATGATTGGGCGTGCAGTTGTGCACCACGTGCAGATCCGGGTGCGCCAGCAGCGCCTCCACGCTGCCGTAAGCGTGGGGAATGTTCAGCGCCCGGGCTTTCTCTTCGGCCTGGGCCAGCGTGCCGTCGCACAGGGCGACCACCTGCACAAAGCCGAGACGGCGCAGGGCTTCGATATGTGCCGGGCCGATAAAGCCGCTGCCGATAATGCCAACGTTAATCATGAAGCTCTCCTGCGGCGAAATCGTCAAACGCCCGATCGGAGACCGGAATAATATGGCGGGAGATAAACTCACGCCCTTCCCGCGCCCCGGTGTCGCCATCCTTCAGGCAGCACTCCCACTCCAGTACCGCCCAGCCGTCGTAGTCGTACTGGGTCAGCTTGCTGAAGATGCCTTTAAAATCAATCTGCCCGTCACCCGGCGAGCGGAAGCGTCCGGCGCGGTTGATCCAGCTCTGATAGCCGCCGTACACCCCGCTGCGCCCGTTGGGGCGGTACTCGGCATCCTTTACGTGAAACGCCTTGATGCGGCTGTGGTAGTGATCGATATAGCTCAGATAATCGATCTGCTGCAGCAGCAGGTGGCTCGGATCGTAGAGGATGTTGCAGCGCGGATGGTTGTCCAGAAGCGCCAGAAAACGCTCGAAGGTAACGCCGTCGTGCAGATCTTCCCCGGGGTGGATCTCGTAGCAGAGGTTTACCCCCTGCTCATCGAAAACATCCAGAATCGGCCGCCAGCGGCGGGCCAGTTCGCTGAACGCCTCCTCGAATCGCGCCTCGTTATGCGGCGGCCAGGGGTACATAAACGGCCAGGCCAGCGATCCTGAGAAGGTGGCGTGAGCCGTTAAGCCGAGCCGTGACGAGGCCATCGCCGCCTTTTTGACGATATCCGTGGCCCAGGCCTGGCGAGCGATGGCGTTGCCCCGTACCGCGGGCGGGGCAAAGTTGTCGAATGCCTCGTCGTAGGCCGGGTTGACGGCGATAAGCTGCCCCTCCAGGTGGGTGGAAAGCTCGCTGATAACCAGCCCCTTCTCCGCCAGCCTGCCGCTTATCTCATCGCAGTAGGTCTGGCTTTCTGCCGCCTGCTCCACGTCAAAAATCGCTTTATGATTACAGGGAATTTGCAGCGCCTTGTAGCCCTTTTCCGCCGCCCAGCCTGCCAGCCCGTCGAGGCTATTAAACGGCGGTTGCGCGCCGATAAACTGCGACAGAAAAATCCCCGGGCCTTTAATTGTCCTCATACCACCTCCAGTTATTGCGCCTTGTCTTCGTCATATTTGAACGAGACAAGGAAAACGAGCGCGATGACCGCAGCCGCTACCGCCGGGATCCACCAGAAGGTGACCCACGCCTGCGGTACGGTCTGCCCCGCCACCAGGCGGTTGTACAGCGCGCCGGAAATCTGTGAGCCCAGCAGCATGCCGATACCGTAAGTGAACATCACGATCATGCTCTGCGCCTGGCCTTTTACCTTCTCGCCCGCCACGCGGTCGGTATAGATAAAGCCCACAACAAAGAAGAAGTCATAGCAGACGCCGTGCAGCAGAATGCCGAGATAGAGCAGAATGCGCCCCTCTTCACTCACGCCCAGCGCAAACATCGCATAACGAACGAACCACGCCAGCATGCCGATCAGCAGCATGTATTTCACGCCCAGGCGGCGGAACAGCAGCGGGATCACCAGCATAAAGAAGATTTCGGACATCTGGCCGAAGGACATGGCGGTACTGACATCCGCGATCCCGGCATCCGCCAGATAGGAGGCGGTGTAGGCGTAGTAGGTGCCCAGCGGGACGGAGATCAGCATCGCGCACAGGCAGAAGATAAAGAAGTGACGGGTTTTCAGCAGCGCAAAGGCGTCGGCACAGAAAAGGTCGCGCATCTTCACCGGCATCCCTTTGGCCGGGGCCGGGGTGTGCGGCAGCGTCAGGCTATAGAGCGCCAGCAGAACGGAGCTTGCCGCCGCCACCTGGAAGATGGTGACGCTGGATGCCACGCCGGTGACGCCAATAAAAATCCCGGCCACAATCCAGCCGATGGTGCCAAACACCCGCACCACCGGGAAGGTTTTATCGACGTTCGCCAGGCTGTGGAAGGCGATATTGTTGGTCAGCGCCAGGGTCGGCATGTAGCACAGCGTGTAGCCAAACAGCAGGCCGATAAGCAGCGCGCCGTTTTCCGCGATCAGCGCGCCCGGCACGAACCACAGGATCGCCGCCCCCGCCAGGTGCATCACCGCCATCACCTTTTGCGAGGCGAAGAAGCGGTCCACCAGCATGCCGAGGACGAACGGCGATAAGATAGAAGCGATTGGCCCGGCGGAGAAGGCATCGCCAATCAGCAGGGACATGTTGTGCTGGGTCATCACCAGACCGAGGGTGACCGACCAGCTACCCCAGATAAAAAACTGCAGGAACATCATCAGCGACAGGCGCGGCACCAGCAGCCGGTGCTGCCCCGTCACCTTTCCACTACTTTCAGTTGTTGACACCATGATCAGCCCCACCCTTAAAAAGTAATCGATTACAAAACCGTATCAAATGAAAAGTAATCGATTACAAAATAAAGATCCTGTGAGTTGATTGAGAAGTGCGAAGGGAGTCACGATAAAGATGTGGATCGGTGCAGAGAGCTGCCGGGTGGCGCTGCGCTTACCCGGTCTACAAAATAATAACGGCCCCGAACATGTAGGCCCGCTAAGCGAAGCGCCACCGGGCGAAAGCGGTGTGTGCGGCCTGATGCCCTCACCCTGCCCCTCTCCCACGGGGAGAGGGAACAAACACTAAAAAAGCAACTGCCGTTGCTTTTTGCTTTTACCTACGAGAGAGCTTAAACGCCACAAACAGGAATACTACCCATACCGGCAGCAGGATCGCCGAGGTGCGCATGCCGTCCATGGTGCACATCAGCACCAGAATCATCGCCAGGAAGGCGATACAGAGGTAGTTACCCGCCGGGTAGAGCAGCGCCTTAAACTGCGTCTCGCGCCCTTTGCGACGCATCGCCGCGCGGAACCGCAGGTGCGCCAGGCAGATCATGATCCAGTTCAGCAGCAGGGTCGCCACCACCAGCGCCATCAGCAGGCCAAAGGCTTCGTGCGGCAGCAGATAGTTGATCAACACCACCAGCGAGGTAATGCCCCCGGAGAGCAGCAGCGAGTTGACCGGCACGCCGCGACGGCTGACGCGGGTTAAGAACTTCGGCGCGTTACCCTGCACGGAGAGGCCAAACAGCATCCGGCTGTTGGAGTAGACGCCGCTGTTATAGACCGACAGCGAGGCCACCAGAATCACGAAGTTCAGCGCCGACGCCACCACGTTGCTGTTCAGATCGTGGAAAATCATCACAAACGGGCTGCTGTCGGACTTCACTTCCACCCATGGATAGAGCGCCAGCAACACCACCAGCGAACCGATATAGAACAGCAGAATACGGTACACCACCTGGTTAACCGCTTTCGGGATGCTTTTATGCGGATCCTGCGCTTCGGCGGCGGTAATGCCGATCAGCTCCAGCCCGCCAAAGGAGAACATGATCACCGCCAGCGACAGCACCAGCCCCTTCCAGCCGGTGGCGAGGAAGCCGCCGTGCTGCCAGAGGTTGTCGATAGTCGCCCGCTCGCCGCCGTGTCCGGAGAAGAGCATCCACAGGCCAAAGCCGATCATGCCGATGATCGCCAGTACCTTGATTAAGGCAAACCAGAACTCGGTCTCTCCGTACAGGCGCACGTTCACCAGGTTGACCGCGTTAATGATAACGAAGAACGCCGCGGCCCAGACCCAGGTCGGCACGTCCGGTAGCCAGTACTGCATGTAGATGCCTGCGGCAGTCAGCTCCGCCATCCCCACCAGCACGAACATTACCCAGTAGTTCCAGCCCGACAGGAAGCCGGCGAAAGGCCCCCAGTATTTGTAGGCGAAATGGGCGAAGGAGCCGGACACTGGCTCTTCCACCACCATCTCGCCGAGCTGGCGCATGATCAGAAACGCGATCATGCCCGCAATGGCATATCCCAGCAGCACGGCAGGGCCGGCCATCTGAATAGCGGGCCCGATACCGAGGAACAGCCCGGTACCAATCGCGCCGCCGAGGGCGATAAGTTGAATATGGCGGTTTTGTAAACCACGATGCAGCGTCGGTGTCTGTTCCGACGCGGCTTCAGCAACACTTTTGTCTGAAGCGGATGAGGCGTTTCTCACGGCCTGGCCCTGTCTCTTTTATGGAAGGGGCACCTTTTAACACTTCAGACAGACGGGAGCAAGTTAAACGCCGGGCAACGGGCGCTGCCCGGCAGGAGGGGATCACGACCCGATAAGGCCACCGTCCGCTTTGGTGATGACCACCGTCGAGGCGCGGGGACGCCCGTTCGGATTGTTATCCGGCCAGTTGGAGACGGCACGCGGGTTTGCCGGGTCGGTAATGTCGTCCCCGCCCTCGCCCGGATGCTGAATATTGATAAACAGCGTGCGGTTGTCCGGGGTGAAGGCGATGCCGGTGATCTCGCAGCCGCGAGGGCCCGTCAGGAAGCGGCGATACTCGTTGGTGCCCGGAATGGTGGCTACCATCTGGTTATTGCCCATCCCCTCGTACGCTTTCTTGTTAATGGTGCTGGAGGAGACGTCGGTCTGGATCCAGAGCACCCCCTGATGGTCGAACGACAGGCCGTCCGGGCTGCCAAACTCGGCCCCCTTCATGCTGCCCTTCGCCTTTTCATCTGTGGTATCCGTGCGCCCGGCCAGCACCAGGATATCCCATTTGAAACGTAATGCCGCCGGATCGCCGCCCTCTTCGTGCCAGTGCATGATGTGGCCGAACGCGTTATTGGCCCGCGGGTTGGCCGCATCCACCGGCGCCTTGCCCTCTTTGCCGCGATCGCTGTTGTTGGTCAGCGTACAGTAAACGCTGCCGCTGCTGTGCGGATCGACCGCGATCCATTCCGGCCTGTCCATTTTGGTGGCACCCACCGCATCGGCCGCGAGGCGGGTTTTAATCAGCAGATCGCCCTGGTTTTCGAAGCCTTTGCTCTTATCCAGCCCGTTCTGGCCGAAGATCAGCGGCAGCCACTCGCCGGTGCCGTCGTCGTTGAAGCGCGCCACGTAGAGCGTGCCGGACGTCAGCAGCTGCATATTAGCGTCGCGATCCGCCGGGTTATATTTATTGTCGGAGACAAATTTGTAGATGTACTCAAACTTCTGGTCGTCGCCCATATAGGTGACCACGCGCTTATCGGCGGCCAGGGTGACGGCAGCGCCTTCATGCTTGAAGCGTCCCAGGGCGGTGTGCTTGCGCGGCGTGGAGTCCGGGTTGTACGGATCGATCTCCACCACCCAGCCAAAGCGGTTCGGCTCGTTGGGCGTTTTGTCCACGTTAAACCGGTCGTCCACTTCGCTCCAGCGATAGGACTCATCGCTGTCGCTGATGCCGTAGCGCTTCTCCAGCGCGTTACGCTCACCTTTCTTGACGAAAATATCCGACCAGTTCTCTTCACAGGTGAGATAGGTGCCCCAGGGGGTATAGCCGTTGGCACAGTTCTGCATGGTGCCAAGCACCTGCTCGCCCTGCGGATCGGCGGCGGTTTTCATCGCCTCCTGATGTCGCGCCGGGCCGCTGAGCTGCATCGGGGTATTCACCGTAATGCGGCGGGCAAAACCGGACGGGCGCACCACTTCCCAGTCACTGCCGCTCTTTTTCACTTCGATAACCGACACGCCCATCGCGTTCTGGCCTTTACGCGCTTTGTCCAGGCTCCAGCTGGCGGTGCCGTCGGTAAAGAGCATGCCGTTGTCGATATACTCGTGGTTCATCGCCAGCAGGCCGTGGTCGGGGTTCTCCTCCCCCTGTGGCAGGCTGAACCACGCCATGCCGTCGTGGTGCATCCCCGCCTGCGCCGCCTGCTCGTCGGTAGTGTTGCTGGCGTCAAATTTGAATGCCGGCAGGGATCCCTTAATGCCGGTAGCGTCGCCCCAGCGGTAGAAAGGACGGGCGATATAGCCCTCGGGCACGCGGACCGTATCGTCAGTCGAGACCGGAATGCTGGTAAAGCCGAGCGAAACCGCTCTGGCGAGGGCGGAGGGCTGTGAGACCGCCGCGAAGGCGCTTTCAGGCTTAAGCAGGAACGGGAAAGAGGCGGCGGCGCCGGCTACCGCTCCCATCTGCAGGAAACGGCGGCGGGAGAGAAACATCTCCGCCACGCTGGAGAATACCGGGTTAGCGCTGGGATTGCTGACATCGTCGCGATGTTCTTTTTTGAATACGGACTTAAGAGGTTTACCCACGATGGCTTCCTTTCTTTAGGCTAAGAAATGACAAAGTGGAAACACTATAAGAACAATTGATTACATTTTTATAACAGCGGGGGAAGTGGGGCATCCCTGCCCCGAATAACGAGGGTCGAACTCAGAACTCGTAGCCGACGGAGACCTTAAAGGTGCGCGCCTCCCCCTGGAACAGGTAGGTGCCGCCGTCGTCCACGCTTGCCCAGTAGTTCTCGTCGGTGACGTTTTCGATCCCGGCGCGAACGGTCATCTGGTTCTGGTTATTGTTAACCGCGAAGCGATAACGCATGCCCAGATCCAGGGTGGTGTAGCTGTCGAGCTTTTTGCTGTTAGCCAGATCCGCATACTGCGAGCCGGAGTGGTTGACGCGCGCGGTGGCGGTCAGCCCCTCGACGGGCTTGATGTCATACTCGGCGCCCAGTACGCCGTAGAAGTTCGGTACGCCAATCGCGTCGTTGCCCTGGTTGACGCCGTTGTTGGTTTTGGTCAGCTCCGCCTGCAGCCAGGTGGCGCTGGCGTTCAGGCGCAGACCCAGCATCGGCTCGCCAAAGACGTTCAGCTCCACGCCGCGGTTACGCTGTTCGGCATCCAGACCGTAGTGTTTGGTCTGGCTGTCGAGAATGGCGGAGGGCATTTTGATCTCAAACAGCGCCAGCGAGCCGCCGACGCGACCGAAATCGGCCTTCACGCCCACTTCATTCTGCTTAGAGTGAACAATACCGGTGCTCTGGCCGTAGTTGGTGGCGGTATTAGGTGCGGTTTTACCCGGCTGCAGCGCCTCGGTGTGGTTGGCATACAGCGACACCGTCTCCCACGGCTTATAGACTACGCCATAGGTGGGCATCCAGCGGCTGCCGTCGAAGCTGTCCGCCGCATTTTCTGCTCCCGTAGATTTGTTATAGCCGCGGATCACCACCTTCTGATGACGGGCGCCGACGGTAAACAGCAGGGTATCATCCAGCACGCCGAGGGTGTCGCTCAGCAGCCAGCCCTGGGTGCGGGTGCGCCCGCTGGTCAGCGGATCGCTGTAGTAACCGCCCGAGCCATTCAGGTTGGTGCTCGGCGGCGCATCCACGCCGGTGTTGTGGTAGATATTGGTTACCGGATTATCTTTTGCCGCTGACATCTTCCAGGCGATTTTTTCGTTTTTGGTCATCGCCGAGTAGCCAACGTTCACCTTGTGCGACACAAAGCCGGTATCGAAGTTACCGCGAATGCCCGCCATGCCGCTCACGCTGTCGCTGATGCGGTTAGTATCCAGGCGGGATGCGGTGGCTTTGCCGCTCTTGTCGACCAGCTTCGCACCGCTGTAGAGCCCCTCTTCGTGGGCATGCTGAGCTCCCAGGCCGGTATAGGCCGTCCAGCTGTCGGTGATGTCGTACTCGCTGCGCCACATGCCGAATTCGTTTTCGATGTTGCTGTAGGCCCATTTTTGCGAGTAGTTACGATCGTTTTTCGGCGGCTCTGGCACAAAATCCACCCCGGAGATGTTGACCCCGGTTTCAGAGCCGTGGAAGGTTTTCTTCTGATACCCCAGGTCCACGGAGCTGCGGAACTTGTCACCCGCATAGTCCAGGCCGGTGGAGAGCAGCGTGGTGCGGCGGCGATCGTTTGCCACCGGGGCTTCACCTTCCCGGTGAACCAGGTTAACGCGGGCGCCGAACTGGTCGCTGTCGCCGAAGCGACGACCGGCGTCCAGGGTGGTGCCAATCTGGGAATCGGAGGTGTAGTCCACGCCCACTTTCGCCTGCGGAATTGCGCCCGCGTGTTTCGGCTCAAGGTTGATCATCCCCCCCACGCCGGAGCTGGCCGCACCGTTCATCAGGGCGTTAGCGCCTTTGAAGATTTCAATACGCTCCACCATCTGGGCATCCACCACCTGACGCGGCAGCACGCCGGAAAGGCCGCCAAAGGTCATGTCGTCGCCGTCGAACTTCAGGCCGCGAATGCGATAGCTCTCCGCGCTGTTGCCGTAGCCCTGTACGGACTGGACGCCCGCGTCGTTCGCCACGACGTCCGCGATGGTGCGGGCCTGCTGATCTTCCACCAGCTTCGAGGTGTAGCTGATGATGTTAAAGGGCACGTCCATGGCATTTTGCTGACCGAGCATCCCCATGCGTCCGCCGTTCGCCACCTGCCCGTCCAGGAAGGCCGGTACCAGCTGGTCGCCGCCGGGTTTAAAGTCGCTGGCAGCGGACTGCACCACGATGGTCTCTTCTTTTTTGCTCTCTGCCGCGACGGCGGAATGAGCGATAGCACCGATGGCGAGCGCCAGCAGCGTTTTGTTCATTTTTCTGGTGTTGTTCATGATTAACTCGTTCAAAGTGCGCGCAAAATGGCCCGTCGCCGGGCCTCAATTGTTATGAAAATGCTTATTTCAGGGCGATACGGACAACGCTGTCCGGCCCGTTGGTGGAGTGATCTTTGTTAAACGCCTGTTTCACGGTGACGTACAGCGTCTGGCCATCCGCCGACAGCTGCAGGCTGTTCGGGTTCGGCGGCAGATCCCAGCTCTGCTTCACCGCATAGGTGGTGGCATCGAGGCTCAGCAGCTTGCCGCTTTCACGCTGGGTGATGTAGAGCTCGTTGCGTTTGGCGTTAAATTTCACCGCCAGCGAGTCGCCCACGTCGAGCTGTCTGATGAGCTCCCCGGTGTGGATATTCAGCACCAGCGTGGTTTTGGCTTTTGAGTTGTCGGTGACAAACAGGCGGCCGGTGGCAGGATCTTCCGCCAGGTTGAGCAGCAGCGCCGGTTTATCGCCGAGCGGCTTCCAGCGTTTTTCAATGCGGTTGCTGCGTGGGTCAACAATCAGGATTTCCCCGCCGCCGTTGGCCACGTAGAGACGTCCGGTTTGTTCCGACCACATCAGGCCGGTGACCCACTGCCCCGCGTTTTTGATGGTTTTTTTCAGCGTCAGGGTTTTGGCATCCACCACCCAGATCACCGCCGGATCGGCTACGCCGCCGATATACAGAACGTCGTTATGCAGCAGAACCTGACGCGCGCCGTAGGGATAGCCCTCTTTGTTGCGCTCGGTAAACAGCAGGCGTTTTTTGACTTTGCCGTCGGCGGTGTCGATGGCGCTGATCCCGCCGTCCAGCGAGTTAGTGGTATAGAGCGTTTTGCCATCCGGAGAGATAGCGAGAGCGAAGTTTTTCAGATCGGTATGGCTGCGGCCAGTGGTCTTCAGGGTTGCCGGGTCGAGCTTGTACACTACCCCGCCCTGCACGTCCTTAAAGCCTTCAGAGCTGGCAACATACAGCGCATCCCCTTTCGGGCTCAGCACCATTTCATACAGGCCGTCAGCCAGATCGCGTTTAACGACGTTAGTCTGCGCAGGAACAGCAGGTTTCGGGGCTTCAGCGGCGGGCGCGGTTGTTGCGGTGTGTTGTGCAGCGCAGCCGGTAAGCGAGACGGCAACCAGCAGTGCCAGGGCGGATAATTTTTTTGACATCAGGAACATCCTTTACCGTACAAATCGAATTTGCGGTGGACGTCTGCGTCGCATTAGCGTTGCGATTATGGTTGTGATATCAGGGCCAAAGCCCCGTGCAGAGTCACCATTAACACTCAGTGTTCCGTGTGAGATCTGCGCTCACTGTTATTGCGGAAAATTCCCTGCGCACCCGCAAACACTAAAGAGAATGAGAACTATACTCATTATCCTTGTGTAATCAAGTGTAAACAGGCGAAACAAAGTAAAAAGCGCTGGCTGGTGAAAGACGCGTTGAACGCTTCGCTAATTTTTGCGGGCCTGCAGTACAAACGGGGAGTGAGGTTCATGGATCGGCGCACTTTGCAGGGCCACCGCCTGAGTGGGGGAAAGCTCCGCCATCCCCAGCGCCGAAAAGACGCCGCTGTTGATGACCTCATCAGAAAAAGGCACGCCCCCATTTTCCTGGCGAATAATCGCCTTACTTAAGGCGCGCAATACCGCCGGCGAGGTCACATCCAGCCGGGTTGTGGGCGAGACGCCCAGCGCCTGGCTGACGTTCTGAATATAGGCCGTGGTATCGTTGTTATCCTGCGGTGGCGCCCAGCGCGAAATAATTTTACTGATGGTATCCAGGCCACGACGCTGGTAGGAGAGCAGGTTTACCCCCAGCGCACGTATCCCGTGTTCAGGCGTGGCGAAGGTGGCGAAACGCCCGTCAGTGCCATTTTGCCCCTGCCAGCTAAAGGCCCAGCTGGCTTCCAGATTACCGGGATTGTTATTGCGAATACCGCGAACGCGGCCACCCGGCGCCGTCCACGTCGGGCCGAAGCGGCTGTTTTTGACCTGCGACAGGCGCTTCATCAGCGCGAGCTGGTTTTCACTCCAGCCCTGCATGCGGGCGTACTGCTCCAGCTGGCCAAACGAGGCAGGCGTGGCTGCAGCGGTTGCCTGGCGGGTATCGGCGGCGTGCAGCGTCGGCCCGACAGGCTGCGTAATAATCGGCTGCGACGCGGTGGAGATCTGCTGAAAAGAGGCCGGGACGCTGGTCTGCGACGCCCCTGAAGACGAGGTTTGAGCCGATAGCGTTGCCACTTGCTGCGTGTTCACGCTCTGCTGCTGTACATAGTAATGCGCAATACCGGACATCATTCCCTCTTAACACTCACCCGCCATCAGCGCGGGCGTTGCCGGGGGTGCTTCGCTTGCCCGGCCTACGGCGCTATATCAATTACTTCTTGTTTAACATGGATTTCAGATCGGCAAAGGGGTTGTAGGTTGCGGCACCTACATCTTTTTGCGCATCTTCACCTGCCACGACGGTTGTTCCGTAGATGTCAGCTTCGGTGTACTTCGAGTGCTCGTGGTCATGGCAGAACAGACACAACAGCTCCCAGTTACTGCCATCTTCCGGGTTATTGGTATGGTCGTGATCGATATGATGAACCGTCAGCTCGCGCAGGTTTGAATAGACAAACTCCCGCGAGCAACGTCCGCAGACCCAGGGGTAGATTTTAAGGGCTTTCTCACGGTAGCCGCTTTCCAGCCGCGCGTAGTTTTTTGGGATCAGAGCCATTGCCGGTATTACCTGTCAGAAGGAGAGACGAGAATGCCCCTACTATATCGCAGAATGGAACGAAAGGTATGGGACGCAGAATCAATAAAAGTGAAAGATCAGCGGGAGAAAACGGTGTTTGAATGGCACGCCCTAAAGGATTCGAACCTTTGACCTACGGCTTAGAAGGCCGTTGCTCTATCCAACTGAGCTAAGGGCGCACGGAGAAGAAGAGACTTCGCAGTGATGAAGCGCGTGGAATTATACGGTCAACTCAGGTTGAGTCAATGCATTTTAGTACAATCCTCTTGTCATTCATACCCATGCCCCGCAACAGCACCGCTTAACAGGAAAATCCGCAAAGTGTGACTGACAGCAGCGCGCGCTTCTGACAAAATATGTTCATCCCCCCTTTCACTCCTTACAGACGGAATCTTCTCTCTGATGGCAGCAAAGATTATTGACGGTAAAACGATTGCGCAGCAGGTGCGCTCTGAGGTTGCGGAAAAAGTGGCAGCACGTCTGGCCGCAGGAAAACGCGCCCCCGGCCTGGCGGTTGTGCTGGTCGGCAGCAACCCGGCTTCACAAATTTATGTCGGCAGCAAACGTAAAGCGTGCGAAGAGGTCGGCTTTCTCTCCCGCTCTTACGATCTGCCTGAAACCACCTCGGAAGCAGAGCTGCTTGAGCTGATTGACACCCTGAACGCCGACAACGAGATTGACGGCATTCTGGTACAGCTGCCGCTCCCTGCGGGCATCGACAATGTGAAAGTGCTGGAACGTATTGCGCCAGATAAAGACGTGGACGGTTTCCACCCGTACAACGTGGGTCGTCTGTGCCAGCGTGCGCCTCGCCTGCGTCCATGTACGCCGCGCGGGATCGTTACGCTGCTGGAGCGTTATAATATCGACACCTACGGCCTGAACGCCGTGGTGATTGGCGCGTCCAATATCGTCGGTCGCCCGATGAGCATGGAGCTGCTGCTGGCGGGTTGCACCACTACCGTAACCCACCGCTTTACCAAAAACCTGCGCCAGCACGTCGAGAACGCCGATCTGCTGATCGTGGCGGTAGGTAAGCCGGGCTTTATTCCGGGCGAGTGGATCAAAGAGGGGGCGATTGTTGTAGACGTGGGGATCAACCGTCTGGAGAGCGGCAAGGTGGTCGGCGATGTGGTGTATGAAGATGCCGCCGCCCGCGCCTCTTATATCACTCCGGTTCCGGGCGGCGTAGGCCCGATGACTGTAGCAACATTGATTCAGAATACCTTGCAGGCGTGCGAGGAGTATCACGACGTAGAGGAAGCGTAAGATGGCGACATTTTCATTAGGTAAACATCCGCACGTTGAGCTGTGCGATCTGCTCAAGCTGGAAGGCTGGAGCGAAAGCGGTGCCCAGGCCAAGATCGTCATTGCCGACGGGCTGGTTAAAGTGGACGGTGTGGTAGAGACCCGCAAGCGCTGCAAGATCGTTGCCGGTCAGACCGTGAGCTTTGAAGGTCAGAGCATTACGGTTACCGCCTGAGTCCCCTCACCCTAACCCTCTCCCCATAGGGGGGAGGGAACAATCAGCCGCCACCCGGCAACGCTTTTCAACAATCCCCTATCCCCATCACGGTTAATTATCGATCAACTTCAAATAATCACTATTTCATCTGTTGAAATGTGAAAATTAAGTTGCGCGAATTTCAGGCTTTCCTCACGATAAGTAGAACGTTCTACTAAAACGTTATACTCACTATAACAGCGCTCACAGAGCGCACTCGGGGGAAATCAGCATGAGTCTGATATCAGGGTTTGTTAAATCGTTGTCAAAACTGTCGATGATTGGTCGCGCCTTAATGCTGCCGATCTCGCTGCTTCCTGCTGCGGGCCTGCTGTTGGCCTTCGGCGATAAGTTCCATCTGCCGCTGATGATGAACGCTGGCGGCGTCATTTTTGATAATCTGCCGATGCTGTTTGCCATCGGCTCTGCCGTCGGGCTGGCGTCTGAATCCGGGATCGCGGCGCTGTCGGCGGCGGTGGCGGTGTTTGTCACTAATATCACCATTGGCACCGTGCTCGGTATTACGCCGGAGATGGCCTCTCAGGGCGGTAAATACGCGATGGTGGTCGGCATCCCGACGCTGCAGATGGGCGTTTTTGGCGGGCTGCTGTGCGGCATCCTCGCCGCGTGGTGTTACAACCGCTTCCATACCATGCAGCTGCCGGAGTTCCTCGGCTTCTTCTCCGGGAAGCGTTTTGTGGCGATTGCCACGGCGTTCCTGTCGTTTGTGATGGGTC
The DNA here is from genome assembly GCF_035787115.1 of Leclercia adecarboxylata. Taxonomy (GTDB): domain Bacteria; phylum Pseudomonadota; class Gammaproteobacteria; order Enterobacterales; family Enterobacteriaceae; genus Enterobacter; species Enterobacter adecarboxylatus_E. Next base: position 79,938 of record NZ_JALKTL010000005.1, read on the forward strand.
TGCTGCTGCCCTACGTCTGGCAGCATATTCAGGCCGGTATCGACGCCCTGTCGGTGATCGTGAACGGCGATAACCAGGCGGCCTCGACCTTTATCTTTGGTCTGGTTGAACGGGCGCTGATCCCGCTGGGTCTGCACCATATCTGGTATCCGTCGTTCTGGTACTCGTTCGGGGATTACACCACCCAGGCGGGCCAGGTGATCCACGGCGACCAGACCATCTGGTTCAAGATGCTGGAAGAAGGCGTGAAATCCTTCAGCAGCGATACCTATCAGAACGCCGGTAAATTCATGCAGGGTGAGTTCCCGCTGATGCTGTTTGCGCTGCCTGCGGCCTGTCTGGCGATGTATCACGAAGCGCATACCAAAAACAAAAAGATTGCCGCCGGTATCCTGTTCTCCGCGGCGCTCACCTGCTTCCTGACGGGGATCACCGAGCCGGTAGAGTTCACCTTTATCTTCGTGGCGCCGATCCTCTACGTCTTTAACGCCATTATGGCGGGCCTGGCCTACATGACCATGTACCTGATGCATGCGCATATCGCCAAGTCCTTCTCTGCGGGCTTTATCGACTACCTGTCGTTCGGGATCCTGCCGTCGTTTAATGGCTATCAGACCAACTTCCTGAACGCCATTATCATCGGTATTCCGATGGCGCTGATTTACTACTTCACCTTCCGCTTCGTGATCCGTCGTTTCGACGTGAAAACGCCGGGCCGCACCGACGTGACGGCCAACGCGGATGATAAAACCGACACCGAAATCGCCACCGAAATTATCGGCCTGCTGGGCGGGGCGCAGAATATCGACTCCGTTGGCTCCTGTATTACCCGCCTGCGTCTGGAAGTGGCGAAGAGCGACATGGTGGATAAAGACGGTCTGAACGGCCTTGGCGCGCGCGGCGTGGTCTTTGTCGGCGACTCCGGCATTCAGGTTATCTTTGGCGCCCGGGCGCAGTTTATCGCCCAGACGATGTCGACCATGATCGGTAAATAATAAGCTGCCTGACCGACACGTCTCCTGTACTCTTACGGGAGGCGTTGTCTTATCAGGCATTTCAGGGAGAAGATGTGAAGAAGGTCAGCATCATTGATGTCGCCAGAGAGGCGGGGGTCTCAGTCTCTACCGTCTCGCTGGTTCTGCGTCAGAAAGGAAAGATCTCAGAGGCGACGATTGAAAAAGTCCATGCCGCCATCACTGCCCTGGGCTACGTGCATAACGTGGCCGCCGCCAATCTTCGCGCCAACACCTCCAATCTTATCGGCCTGATCCTGCGCGATTTCAGCGACAGCTTTTCCATAAAAGTGATGGCGAGCATCGTCCAGGAATTGGAAAAACAGGGTTACATGGTCTTTCTGGGCCAGCCGCTGAACGATGGCGAACACCTCGAACGCTGCCTGCTCTCTTTTAAGCAGCAGGGGGTCGCCGGGGTGATCTATCTCTCCTCCAGCGCGCGTCATGCCACCCTGCCAGCGTTGATTCGTGAGTGTCCGCTGCCGCTGGTGGCGGTGTCACAGTCGCTGCTCAATGAAACCTGCAATCTGGTGATGCGCGATAACCGCCAGGCGGCGCATCTGGCTACCCGCTATCTGATTGAGCGCGGCCATCGCAATATCGCCTATATCGGCGGCACGGAAGGGGATCTGATCCGCGAGCAGCGCCTGCTGGGTTTTCGCAGCGCGATGACGCAAAACGGGCTGGTGTTCCGCGAGGAATCCGCCCCCGCCTGCCGCGACGACACCCAGGCGGTGAGCTTCGCCACCCGGCAACTGCTGGAGAAAAACAACACCATCACCGCCCTGCTCTGCCACTCGCCGGATGCGATGATCGGCTCTATCTCCGGCATCCATCATGTGGGCCGCACCGTGGGGAAAGATGTGTTTCTTACCCAGCAGGTGGCGCTGGTGGGATTTGAGGATATGCTGCACGTCAATCTCACCTCTCCGTCGTTTACCTATGTCTCCTCCGCCAGCGAAGAGACCGGGCGTCAGGCAGCCGGGCTGATGATCCGCCAGCTGAAAGAGCCTGAGCTGCAAACCCAGCGCATTACCCTCTCCGGGCAGCTCGTCGCGCGGGAATCGGCATAATTCAGATTTCCGCCCGGCCCTGCGCCCTGCCGCACTCTGCTATATTTCCATGATTTGCCATGGATTATCACTATGCCAACCATCATTACCCACGCCGCCGTGCCGATTTGCCTGGGCTTAGGGCTGGGCACCCGGGTTATTCCCCCTCGCCTGCTGTTCGCCGGGATTGTCCTCGCCATGCTGCCGGATGCCGACGTGCTGGCATTTAAGTTTGGCGTCGCCTACGGCAATATTTTTGGTCATCGCGGTTTTACCCACTCGCTGCTGTTTGCCTTTGTGGTACCCATACTCTGCGTGTTGATAGGCCGACGATGGTTCCGGGCCGGGCTCATGCGCTGCTGGCTGTTTTTAACCGTGTCGCTGCTGTCGCACAGCCTGCTGGACTCGGTGACAACGGGCGGGAAAGGGGTCGGCTGGCTGTGGCCGTGGTCGGATGAACGCTTCTTTGCGCCGTGGCAGGTGATTAAGGTCGCGCCTTTTGCGCTGTCGCGTTACACCACGCCCTACGGGCATCAGGTGATTATCTCGGAGCTGCTGTGGGTGTGGCTGCCGGGGGTTATTGTGATGGGGATGTTGTGGTGGAAACGGAGGTAAAAGCAAAACGGCAACCAGGTTGCCGTTTTTAGTGTTTGCACCCTCTCCCTGTGGGAGAGGGGCGGGGTGAGGTCATCAGCACGCACCAGACTTACTTACGGCGCCAGGTCGTACCCTGCGGGCCATCTTCCAGAATGATACCCATCTCGGTCAGACGGTTTCGCGCGGCATCGGCCGCGGCCCAGTCCTTCGCCTGACGCGCTTCCAGACGCGCCTTGATCAAGGCTTCAATCTCCGCCACTTCGCCGTCATCCGCCTGGGCACCGCTCTGCAGGAACGCTTCCGGTTCCTGCTCCAGCAGCCCCAGCACGCCCGAGAGCTTACGCATATGGGAGGCCAGCGCGTTAGCAGCCTGCGCATCTTCACCCTTCAGGCGGTTCACTTCGCGCGCCATATCGAACAGCACGGAATACGCTTCCGGGGTGTTGAAGTCGTCGTTCATCGCCTCGACAAAGCGCGCTTCAAACGCCTCGCCGCCGGCAGCCGCCACGGCGGTGTCGGTCCCGCGCAGCGCGGTGTACAGACGCTCCAGAGCGGAACGCGCCTGCTTGAGGTTCTCTTCGCTGTAGTTCAGCTGGCTGCGATAGTGGCCGGACATCAGGAAGTAACGGATGGTTTCGGCATCGTAATACTTCAGCACGTCACGCACGGTGAAGAAGTTGCCCAGCGATTTGGACATCTTCTCGCGGTCAATCATCACCATCCCGGAGTGCATCCAGTAGTTCACATATTCGCCATCGTGAGCGCAGGTGGATTGAGCGATTTCGTTTTCATGGTGCGGGAACATCAGGTCTGAACCGCCGCCGTGAATATCAAAGTGGTTGCCCAGCTGTTTGCAGTTCATGGCTGAACATTCGATGTGCCAGCCAGGACGGCCCGCCCCCCACGGGGATGGCCAGCTCGGCTCACCCTCTTTGGACATCTTCCACAGCACGAAATCCATCGGGTTGCGCTTCACGTCTACCACATCCACTCGGGCCCCGGCCTGGAGCTGCTCCAGATCCTGACGGGAAAGCTGGCCGTAATGCGGGTCGGTCGGCACGTCGAACATGACGTCGCCGTTGTCCGCCACGTAGGCGTGGCCTTTGGCAATCAGCTGCTCGGTGATCTCGATGATCTCCGGAATATGGTGCGTCGCCCGCGGCTCCAGATCCGGGCGCTTGATATTCAGCGCGTCAAAATCCTTGTGCATTTCGCCGATCATGCGATCGACCAACGTAACGAAGTTTTCCCCGTTTTCGTTTGCGCGCTTGATAATTTTGTCGTCGATATCGGTGATATTGCGTACATACTTAAGGTTGTACCCAAGGAAGCGCAGATAGCGTGATACCACATCGAAGGCGACAAAGGTACGCCCATGGCCGATATGACAGAGATCGTAAACGGTAATACCACACACGTACATGCCGACTTCCCCGGCATGAATAGGTTTGAATTCCTCTTTTTGGCGCGTCAGTGTGTTGAAGATTTTTAACATCGAAGATTCCATGTGAGACGTGTGTGGGTGAAAACGGCATATTCTAATGGTAATTCAAACCTGAAGCAGCAAGTAATGCAAGGTGATCGCGCCGTGAGGTTATGCTATAACAGGCGCTTATTGTGGCCCCTGGCGGGGTCGAAGCACCACTATAAACGGAACAGGATGCAAAAATGGTTACTTTCCACACTAATCATGGCGATATCGTAATCAAAACCTTTGATGACAAAGCGCCTGAAACAGTTAAAAACTTCCTGGACTACTGCCGCGAAGGTTTCTACAACAACACCATTTTCCACCGTGTGATTAACGGCTTTATGATCCAGGGCGGCGGTTTTGAGCCTGGTATGAACCAGAAAGAGACCAAAGCGGCGATCAAAAACGAAGCGAACAACGGTCTGAAAAACACCCGCGGTACGCTGGCAATGGCCCGTACTCAGGCGCCACACTCTGCCACCGCGCAGTTCTTCATCAACGTGGCGGACAACGACTTCCTGAACTTCTCCGGCGAAAGCCTGCAGGGTTGGGGCTACTGCGTGTTTGCAGAAGTGGTTGAAGGTATGGACGTGGTTGACAAGATCAAAGGCGTTTCTACCGGCCGCAGCGGCATGCACCAGGACGTTCCAAAAGAAGACGTTGTGATCACAAGCGTGACCGTCAGCGAATAATTCGTGGCGACACTCTTTATTGCAGATCTGCATCTGCAATCAGAAGAACCGGCGATCACCGCCGGTTTTCTGCGTTTTTTACAGGGTGAAGCCCGTCACGCCGACGCGCTTTACATCCTGGGCGATCTGTTTGAAGCCTGGATAGGCGACGACGATCCGAACCCGCTGCACCGCGAAATAGCGAGTGCGCTTAAAGCGCTGGCCGACTCCGGCGTTCCCTGCTTCTTTATTCACGGCAACCGCGACTTTTTGCTGGGCAAACGCTTCGCCCGTGAAAGCGGCATGACGCTGCTGGCGGAAGAGACCGTCCTCGACCTCTATGGCCGTAAGCTGCTGATCATGCATGGCGACACGCTCTGCACCGACGATACCGGCTATCTGGCGTTTCGCGCCAAAGTGCATACCCCCTGGATCCAGACCCTGTTTCTCGCCCTGCCGCTGTTTATCCGCAGCCGTATCGCCGCAAAAATGCGCGCCGGCAGTAAGGCCGCCAACAGCAGTAAATCCATGACCATCATGGACGTAAACCCGCAGGCGGTGGTCAACGTGATGGAAAAACATCAGGTCCAGTGGCTGATCCACGGTCATACCCATCGTCCGGACGTGCACAACCTTACCATTAACGGCGAGCCCGCCCGGCGCGTGGTATTAGGGGCCTGGCACACCGAAGGCTCGATGGTCAAAGTCACGCCACAGGGCGTGGAGCTTATCGCCTTCCCGTTCTGAAATTCCCGCCCAGAAATCATTCAAATTTTTTGAACTCTCTCCGCAAATTGTTTTGATTTTAATCACACTCTGGTCGGCCTATGATTATTCACATCAGGGCAACAACGCCCTACTCCAAACAAAACAGCTTAAGGAATACGACCATGAAATCCATCAAAACTTTCGTTGCAGTTGCCGCTCTGTCTCTGATCTCTTTCGGTTCTTTTGCCCAGAGCGTCAGCGCCACCGCCTCTACGCTGGATCGCGCTGAAGCCAAAATCGCTGCTCAGGCCGCTAAAGAAGGTGCCGCTTACAAAATTACCAGCGCCCAGTTCGATAACCGCGTACACATGACCGCTGAACTGACTAAATAATGTGCCCGATCGCCGTGCCGCCAGATACGAGACAAGCGACAGCGACAATACGATGAAAAAGGAAAAGAGAATGAAAACTATCAGTATCGTCAGCGCCCTGCTGCTGGCCGCTTCACTGTCATCTGGCGCGATGGCTGCACAGAAACAGGTTTCCACCCCGGAGGCAGGCTCCAATATCGACACGGCTGTGCATAGCAATCATATTGATGTGAACCATGCCTTTGACAAAGAGAACCTGACCGCAGGCAATCTTCTGTAAAAAACCCACGCCGCACTCCTTACCAGGCCGCCGAAAGGCGGTCTTTTTGTTACCGGAAGAAGCCGACTTTGGCTGAAGTTTTAGCCGCGCAACCGTTTTCCTTGCCTGTCTATCGTGCTATTCTCTGTGACCTCAAAAGCCGAGAGTTGTGCACCACAGGAGTTTTAAGACGCATGTCTTCCAGCAATAATCCGGCGCGTGTCGCCATCGTAATGGGGTCCAAAAGCGACTGGGCTACCATGCAGTTCGCCGCCGAAATCTTTGACATCCTGAACGTTCCTCACCATGTTGAAGTGGTCTCCGCACACCGCACCCCCGATAAACTGTTCAGCTTCGCCGAAGGCGCAGAAGAGAACGGCTATCAGGTGATTATTGCCGGTGCCGGCGGTGCCGCGCATTTGCCCGGCATGATTGCCGCCAAAACCCTGGTGCCGGTACTCGGCGTTCCGGTTCAGAGCGCTGCCCTGAGCGGCGTCGACAGCCTTTATTCCATCGTGCAGATGCCGCGCGGCATTCCTGTCGGAACGCTGGCCATTGGTAAAGCGGGTGCCGCCAACGCCGCCCTGCTGGCGGCACAGATCCTGGCGACGCATGATAAAGCCCTCCACCAGCGCCTGGTCGACTGGCGTAACGCCCAGACCAACGAGGTACTGGAGAATCCCGATCCGCGAGGTGCGGCATGAAGCAGGTTTGCGTCCTGGGTAACGGTCAGTTAGGCCGTATGCTGCGTCAGGCCGGGGAACCGCTGGGGATCGCCGTCTGGCCGGTCGGGCTGGACGATGAACCCGAAGCCGTGCCGTTTCAGCAAAGCGTTATCACCGCCGAGATTGAACGTTGGCCGGAGACCCCGTTAACCCGGGAGCTGGCTCGCCACAACGCCTTCGTTAACCGCGACGTGTTCCCGATCATCGCCGATCGCCTGACGCAAAAGCAGCTGTTCGACGATCTGCATCTTGCCACCGCGCCGTGGCAGCTGTTAACCGAGAAAGGCCAGTGGCCAGGCGTGTTTGGCAGCCTGGGCGAACTGGCGATCGTCAAGCGCCGCGTAGGCGGCTACGACGGACGCGGCCAGTGGCGTCTGCGCGCCGGAGAGACCGACCAGCTGCCGGACGAGTGCTACGGCGAGTGCATCGTTGAGCAGGGCATTAATTTCAGCGGCGAAGTGTCGCTGGTCGGCGCCCGCGCCCACGACGGCAGCACGGTCTTTTATCCTCTGACCCACAACCTGCATCAGGACGGCATTCTGCGTACCAGCGTGGTCTTCCCGCAGGCCAATGCAGCCCAGCAGGCGCAGGCAGAGAGTATGCTCTCTGCCATCATGCAGGCGCTGGGCTATGTCGGCGTCATGGCGATGGAGTGCTTCGTTACGCCGGAAGGCCTGCTGATCAACGAGCTGGCCCCGCGGGTGCACAACAGCGGCCACTGGACGCAAAACGGCGCGTCCATCAGCCAGTTCGAACTGCATCTGCGCGCCATCACCGGTCTGCCGCTGCCAAAGCCGGTGGTTAACAGCCCGTCGGTGATGATCAACCTGATCGGCACCGATCTGAACTATGACTGGCTGAACCTGCCGCTGGTGCATCTGCACTGGTACGACAAAGAGGTCCGCCCGGGCCGTAAGGTCGGCCACCTGAACCTGAACGACAGCGATATCCCACGTCTCTCCGCCACGCTCGAAGCTATTGTGCCGCTGCTGCCGCAAGAATACGCCAGCGGTATTGCCTGGGCGCAGGCCACGCTGAGCTAAGTCATACCGCCGGGGAGTTGATCTTCCCCTTCCCCGGCGTAAAATCCTGCCCATCGCTGTTTTGAGGGATCCTTATGAACGATGGGACGGACTACCGCGCCATACTTACCGCCGACACGCCATTAATTGACGTGCGCGCGCCCGTGGAATTTGCCCAGGGCGCTATGCCTGCGGCAATCAACCTGCCTTTAATGAACGACGACGAACGCGCCGCCGTGGGAACCTGCTACAAGCGCCAGGGGCCAGAAGCTGCGCTCGCGCTCGGCCACCGTCTGGTGAGCGGCAAGACGCGCGAACAGCGGCTTGAGGCCTGGCGCAGCGCCTGCCATGCTCAACCGCAGGGATATATCTGCTGCGCCCGGGGTGGGCAGCGCTCGCATATCGTGCAGGCGTGGCTGAAAGAGACCGGGGTGGATTACCCACTGATCCAGGGCGGCTATAAGGCCCTGCGTCAGGCGGCGATACAGGCGACCCTTGAGCAGGCGCAAAAACCCAGCGTGCTGATTGGCGGCTGCACCGGGAGCGGCAAAACGCTGCTGGTGAAGGCGCATCCTGAAGGCATCGATCTCGAAGGGCTGGCCCATCATCGCGGCTCCTCCTTTGGCCGTACCCTGGCCCCGCAGCTTTCCCAGGCCAGCTTTGAAAATCATCTCGCGGTCGCGCTACTGAAGAAAGACGCCACGCGCTGGGTGCTGGAAGACGAAGGCAGGATGATTGGCTCTAACCACCTGCCGGAGTGCCTGCGTGACCGCATGGCGCAGTCGCCGATTGTGGTGGTGGAAGATCCGTTTGAGGTGCGTCTTGAGCGCCTGCGCGACGAGTATTTCGACCAGATGTGGCAGGCTTTTCGCGCGGCACGGGGGGAAGAGGCGGGCTGGCTGGAATATGGCGAGTACCTGCATCACGGGCTGTTTGCCATTCGGCGTCGGCTGGGGTTACAGCGCTATGCTGAATTTACCGCCCTGTTAGATTCTGCCCTTATCGACCAGCAGCGTTCCGGCAGCACCGAGGCGCACTTTAGCTGGCTTGCCCCCCTGCTGAAAGACTATTACGACCCGATGTACAGCTATCAGCTGGAGAAAAAAGCGGAGAAGATTGTTTATCGCGGGACGTATGCAGAAGTTGCGGAGTGGCTTAGCCGCTGAAAAAAGCCGGGTGGCGAGATAAAAGTAAAACGGCAACCTCAGGTTGCCGTTTTTGGTATTTGCACCCTCTCCCCGGGGGAGAGGGTTGGGGTGAGGGCATCAGACCGCACCGGGGAACAGACGACTCAGAAGTCGTAGCGCAGACGCACCAGGTTCATATCGCCCAGATCGTCGGTGCTGGAGGTGAACACGTGCTCGTAATCGACGCGGAAGCCGTAATCCAGCTGGACGCTGATGCCTAAGCCGTTGTCGATGCGCTGGTAGTTGCGGCCATTCATGGTCTCAATACGATCGCCCATGAAGTAAGGCTGGATGGATTTCACCGCATACTGACCCACCGGGAATTTATAGCCTGCAAAGTACTCAATACCCCAGGCGTCGCCCGCGAAGTAGTCGTTGACCGAGACTTTTTTACTGGTCATAAAGTTCTGATACCAGCCGCCGCCCGCGGAGAAGGTCCAGTTGTCCGGAGTCCAGCTCAGCGCGGTGCCGAGGATGTTCTGATCCCAGGTCTTGCTGTCGCCGTTATCGGGGTTACGCATATCCGCACGGGTGTAGTTCCACGCCGCGCCCCAGGTCAGGTCGGTAGTCAGACGATAGTCCAGGCCCAGAGAGCCGCCGCCTTTACGCTTGTAACGCAGGCCGTTGCCCGGCAGATATTCGCTGTCTTCGAAGAGGTAAGAGGCGTAGATATCGGCATCGCCCAGGGTTTTCTTATATTTCAGCATCTGGCGTGAACGGTAAGAGCCGTCATAGTCGCCGTTGATGCCGTTACCCGGCGCCTGGCCGATCATATCGTAGTCCCAGATATCGGTTTTCGCACCGACCACATCGTAATAGACGCTGTTCTGCTGACCAAAGGTCAGGGTGCCCCAGGTGTCGCTCTTCAGGCCGGTATAGAGCATACGGCGGGAGGTGTCGTGCGCGCCGTCTGCATGGTGATTATCCCAGTTGAACTGGGCCGGAATGTTCACACCGAGCTCGTAGTAGCTCACCCAGCTGATGTCATCAAACAGGTAGTAATCCGCCGCGAACCGGAAGCGTGTGCCGCCGTCGAAGCCGTTACGTTTGTAGCTGTTTTTGCCGTCGTCACCGGTCATGTTCTGGAACTGGGGACGAATACTGCCGCCTACGGTGAAGTTCAGACGGCTCAGGGGGTTACCCGCCTGGGGATCCTGTTTCAGGATGGTGATTTCAGCCTGGGATGCGAAAGACGTCAATGCCACTGCTGCGCCGATGGCAACTGCCAGCGCTTTTTTTATTGTCATTATTTTTCCTTGATACACACACCGCTATTTATTTAGCTGGTGAATATTAACCAGGATTTATCTGTCCGTGTTGCCCGGTTTTTAATGATTTGTGCCACTAAAATGCAGTGTTTTATCTTTTTATGCTGTTTACAACGAATGTGCCGGTATAAAAACCGGCACATGATGACAGAAAGGCATTAACCGGAAAACTGGCGGAACAGCGCTTTGCCTTTCAGCAGTCGGGCACCCAGCCAGCCGCCGCACAGTGAGAGCAGCACCGCGCCACTGAGCGGCAGGATCACCCACAGACGCCAGTCCGGCTCCCAGGGGAAGTCAAACACCCGGGTTTGCAGCACCGCCAGCGCGGTCTCTGCGCCGATGGCCGCCACCAGACCTGCCACCAGCCCCAGCAGAGCAAACTCGCTCCACAGGGTGGTGCGCAGCAGCTTTTTACCCGCGCCCAGGGTACGGTAGACCACCAGCTCCTGATGACGCTGACGCATCCCGACCTGCACCTGGGCCAGCAGCAGCAGGACGCCGCAAAGGGTCACCAGCACTACCATGACTTCCAGCGCACGGCTCACCTGATCCAGCACCTGCCCGACCTGCTTCAGGATCGCCCCAATATCCAGCAGGCTGATGGTCGGGAACTCACGGTTAAGCTGGGTGAGCATGCCGTTGCCGTTCTCCCAGCGGAAGCTGGTCAGCCAGCTCTGGGGCTGCCCGTCCAGCGCCCCGGAAGGGAAGATAAAGAAGAAGTTAGGCCGCAGGCTCTCCCAGTCCACCTTGCGCAGGCTGGTTACTTTAGCGCTGAAGTCCTGGGTATCCCCGGTAAAGGTCACCGTATCGCCCAGGGCGACGTTCAGGCGTTTCGCGAGCCCCTCCTCCATCGACACTTCACCGGCTTTTGGCGGCCAGCTTCCGGCGGTGATCGGGTTATGATCCGGGCGTTTATCCTGCCAGGTCAGGTTCAGCTCGCGGTTGAGAGATTCATCTTTATTGCCCTCCGTGGACTGACCGTTAATCTGCGTCAGGCGCGCCCGCACGATGGGGTAGTAAGACTCCGGGATAATCTGGTGCTCGGCGAGAAACGCTTTCAGCGGCGTGACCTGCTCCGGGGCAATGTTGATCAGGAAGTAGTTCGGGCTTTCCGCCGGGAGCTGCTGTTGCCAGCGATCCAGTAGGTCGCCGCGCAACACAAGCAGCAGCGCCAGCAGCATAAACGACAGCGAAAACGCCGAGAGCTGGCTGAGGGTGGACCACGGCTGGCGCAGCAGGCGATTCACCGCCAGCCGCACCGGCAGCGATTTTACCCTGAGCCCTTTTAGCACGCTGAGCAACATCCAGCCCAGTACGCCGCAGAGCAGCGCCAGCACCACCGCCCCGGCCAGCACGGCCCACAGCAGCATACTGCCGCCCATCAGCCAGGCGAGCAGCACGACCACCACCGCCACAATCGCCGTAATGTAATATTTCAGCGGCCAGACGCTGGCCACTACGTCGCGGCGCAGAACGCGCAGCGGCTGTGTCGCCAACAGCAGGCGGTAAGGGCGCAGCCCCACCAGCAGCGAAATCACCGTCATCGCCCCGACAGCCCACAGCCATGGCCACAGGCTGGCAGGCGGCAGCGCGGCGGGCAGCACCGGCTTGAGCAGCACCATCAGCACCTTCTCAAACAGCAGCCCCATCGCCCCGCCGGTAACGGCAGAGAGGACAAGCACCATCAGCCACTGACCGACGATCAGCTTGCGCAGCTGCGCCCTGCCCGCCCCCAGCGTTTTGAGGATCGCCACCAGATCGTAGCGACTGCGGCAGTAGTGACCCATCGCCACCGCCACCGCCGCTACCGCCAGCAGCAGCGTTAGCAGCGCAGAGAGCAGCAGGAACTGCTGGGAGCGCTCAAGGGACTTGCCGAGCGCGCCCTCCTCCTGCTCCATCCCGGACCAGCGGTGCTCCGGCTTCAGCTGCGGCAGCAGCCATTTTTCATAAGCACTTAGCTGGGCAGGGGTGCCGCCAAACTTAAAGCGCCAGGTGACGCGGCTACCGGGTTGTACCGCCGCGGTTTTGGCGACATCAGCGGAATTCATCAGCAGGCGCGGCGCCATCTGGAATGGGTTAAACCCGGAGTCCGGCTCCTGAACCACTTCCCCGGCGATATGAAGCGTGGCATCGCCGACATCAATGCTGTCGCCGGTTTTCAGATTCAGCAGCGCCATCAGACGCGAGGCCAGCAGCACCGTGCCGGGGGCGGGCTTCAGTCCGGGCGGGCTGGTCTGGAGCTCTCCGTAAAGCGGGTAAAGGTTATCGACGGCCTTTACGCTCGCCAGCTGCGGGGTATCGGCGGCAAAGGTCATGGTCTGGAAGCTTATCTGCTCGCTGACCTTCAGCCCCTGCTTTCTCGCCTCTTCGATCCACACCTGCGGCACCTCGCGGGAGCTGCGCAGCGTCCGGTCCCCCGCCATAAACTCACGGCTTTGCTGGCTGAGCCCCTTTTCCATCCGATCGCTGACGCTGCCGAGCGCCAGCACGCAGGCCACCGCCAGGCTTAGCGCCAGCCAGACGATCAGCAGCGAGGGGGAGCGCCATTCGCGCCAGAACCAGCGGGCAATCATGCTTCCTCCTGCAGTTCGCCATTGACCAGGCGCAGGCGGCGATCGCAGCGGGCCGCCAGCTGCGGATCGTGGGTAACGAGGATCAGCGTCGTGCCGTGTTCACGGTTAAGGGAAAAGAGCAGATCGGCAATTTTGTCCCCGGTCTGGCGATCGAGGTTGCCGGTGGGTTCATCAGCAAACAGCATCTCCGGGCGGCCATTGAATGCCCGGGCCAGCGCCACACGCTGCTGCTCACCGCCGGAGAGCTGCGCCGGAAGATGATCGAGGCGTTTACCCAGCCCCAGCTGTTGCAGCAGGGCGCTGGCGCTATCCCGGCTCTGGGCGCTATTCTCGCCGCGCAGTAGCCCCGGCAGTTCGACGTTCTCCAGCGCGTTAAGGGTTGGAATCAACATAAACGACTGGAAAACAAAGCCGATATGCCTGGCCCGCAGCGCGGCGCGCGCCTCTTCATCCAGCTTATGCAGGGGTTGCCCGACAAGGTTGACCTCGCCGCTGCTGCCGTCATCCAGACCGGCGAGGATCGCCAGCAGCGTGGATTTGCCCGAACCCGATTCACCAATCAGCGCGATGCTCTGCCCGCGTTTGACAATGAGTTCAACTCCGGTGAGGATGGAAAGCTCGTGCTCACCCTGACCCACGGACTTCTTAAGATGATGAACTTCAACAATGTTTTCCGCTGGCATTTGCCCTTCCTGTTTCTGATTCTGTTCTCATTTCGCGCCGCGGCAGCGGACACGCTGTTAATTCTGGGTGACAGTCTGAGCGCTGGCTACCGTATGGCGGCCAGCGCCGCCTGGCCTGCGCTGCTGAATGATAAATGGCAGAGCAAAACGTCGGTTATTAACGGCAGCATCAGCGGGGATACCTCCCAACAAGGGCTTTCCCGCCTGCCAGCCCTGCTGAAACAGCACCAGCCCCGCTGGGTGCTGGTGGAGCTCGGCGGCAATGACGGTCTGCGCGGCTTCCAGCCACAGCAGACGGAGCAAACCCTGCGCAAAATTTTGCAGGATATCCGCGACGCGAACGCCCAGCCGCTGCTGATGCAAATTCGCCTGCCCGCCAACTACGGTCGTCGGTATAATGAAACCTTCAGCGCGATATATCCGAAGCTTGCCAAAGAGTTCGATGTCCCGCTGCTGCCCTTTTTTATGGAAGAGGTCTACCTGAAACCGCAGTGGATGCAGGACGACGGTATTCACCCCAATCGGGACGCCCAGCCGTTTATCGCCGACTGGATGGCGACCCGGCTGGCTCCTTTAGTTAAACATGACTCGTAATTCAGCGGAGATCCTGACAGGTAAAGTTATGCAAAAATCGGTCTTAATAACAGGATGTTCCAGCGGAATTGGCCTTGAAAGCGCCCTTGAGCTGAAGCGTCAGGGATTCTGGGTGCTGGCTGCCTGCCGCAAGCCGGAAGACGTTGAACGGATGAACGGCATGGGCTTAACCGGCGTGCTGCTGGATCTGGATTGTGCAGAAAGCATAGAGCGCGCCGCCGAGGAGGTGATCGCCCTGACCGGAAATCGCCTGTACGGCCTGTTTAATAACGCGGGTTATGGCGTTTACGGCCCGCTGCAAAGCGTGACGCGCCAGCAGCTTGAGCAGCAGTTTTCTGCCAATTTCTTCGGGGTCCATCAGCTGACCATGCGCCTGCTGCCCGCCATGCTGCCCCACGGCGAAGGCCGGATTGTGATGACCTCCTCGGTGATGGGGCTCATCTCCACGCCGGGTCGCGGGGCTTACGCCGCCAGCAAATATGCGCTGGAAGCCTGGTCAGACGCACTGCGCATGGAGCTGCGCCACAGCGGCATCAAGGTAAGCCTGATTGAACCCGGTCCCATCCGCACCCGCTTTACCGACAATGTCAACCAAACTCAGGCCGACAAGCCGGTAGAAAATCCCGGCATTGCCGCACGTTTTACGCTGGGGCCGGAGGCGGTGGTCGCCAAAGTGCGCCATGCTTTTGAGAGCAAAAACCCCAAAATGCGTTATCCGGTCACGCTGGTGACCCATGCCGTCGGTCTGCTGAAGCGCCTGCTGCCAGGCCGGATGATGGACAAAATTTTACAGGGCTGAGTTGAAGCCACGCGCCACGCCCCCATGTAAACAGAAACTCATAATTGGGATAGCCGCATGTCCGTACAGAATATTGTCAACATTACCGAAGCAAACCTGCACCAGACCCTTGAACAGTCGATGACCAAACCGGTGCTGTTCTACTTCTGGTCTGAACGTAGTCAGCACTGTCTGGAACTGACCCCGGTGCTTGAGAAGCTTGCGGCCCAGTACAACGGCCAGTTCATTCTGGCGAAGCTGGACTGCGATGCCGAGCAGATGATCGCCTCGCAGTTTGGCCTGCGCGCCATTCCAACGGTTTATCTGTTCCAGAACGGTCAGCCGGTAGATGGCTTCCAGGGCCCGCAGCCGGAAGAGGCGATCCGCGCCCTGCTGGATAAAGTGCTGCCGCGTGAAGAGGAGCTTAAAGCGCAGCAGGCGGCGGCATTGATGGCCGAAGGTAAACATGACGAAGCCCTGCCGCTGCTTAAAGAGGCGTGGCAGCTCTCTGGTCAGAACAGCGAAACTGGCCTGCTGCTGGCGGAAACGCTGATTGTCTTAAAGCGTTCTGAAGATGCTGAAGTGGTGCTGAAAACCATCCCACTGCAGGATCAGGATACCCGCTATCAGGGGCTGGTGGCGCAAATTGAACTGCTGAAGCAAGCGGCGGACACCCCGGAAATTCAGCAACTGCAGCAGCACGTTGCCAATAATCCGGATGATGCTGCGCTGGCCAGCCAGCTGGCATTGCAGCTGCATCAGGTGGGTCGCAACGAAGAAGCGCTGGAGCTGCTGTTCAGCCATCTGAAAAAGGATCTGACCGCGGGTGACGGCCAGGCGCGTAAAACGTTCCAGGAAATTCTGGCGGCGCTCGGCACGGGTGACTCGCTGGCCTCCAGCTATCGCCGTAAGCTTTACGCGCTGCTGTACTGATCACCCCAGCGTTACGTCATCACTTATCATGGCCGCCGTTATGGCGGCTTTTTTATCTCAGCTGATAGCGTTTATTAAGTCTTTCTAATGTTTAACTTTGAAAAAAGGTTAATGAGACTTTAACGATGTAAAATATAGCCTTCGTCATGTCCACTCTTTTGAACGGATAGTCCGCCTGTAGTAACGTTTATCTTCCATTTGTGATCGGCGCAAAATTCTCGCGCGCGGTGCTAATAGCCTCATCTTATGGGAGGTGTTAAAATTTTTCGTAATTAAAATGGCAGGCTAATAACTACAGGAAGTATGCCGTATGACACATATCTTTTATGAGTTCACCTCCCTGAAGCCGGGTGTTCCTGATGTAGAAACATTAATGCAAGTCATCAACTCTTCGGCAGAGACCAGCTTTGTTATTGGCCCTGAGGTGGTTGATTTTGTCAAAAAAGCGTTGATCGTTAACACCACTATTATCAGCTTTAAAAATTGCAGATTTGCCTTCGACAACGGCACCCATTTCATTGAATTTGACGGCAAAGGTAAATCGAAGCGTTATAACGAGGTGCCTGCGTGGTTTGTCTCCCCGGCAGATTTTTCCCGCTCGCGATGGCTGATCAACCATAAGCTATCGGATGTAATGGCAACGAAGTTTATCGACGTACTGATGTCTTACCCGCTGAAAGAGCGTCGCGCCCACTGCAATCTGCTGTTCGGGTTAGACCTGCAAAAGGCAGGCATTGTGCCGTCCAGCGTGCCTTCGGCGAGTAAAATCGGCAATAAAAACGGCAAAACCACCAAGCCTAAAATTATCGAGCTGGGCTCCTTTGAGCTGTTCAGCCAGTTCTTCGCCCGCCTGAAAAGCGCCGTGGCGGAAGATCGGTTCCCCACCCTGCAGGTGCTGACGGGAATCGAGAATCTGTCGAAAGCGCCGAATAGCCTCAAACAGGGGATCCGCACCTGGTTTAAAGCGATTACCGGCGATCTGCCGCCGAATAACAAGCGCGTAGAGGCCGGGAACGCTGGCTTGTTCTGCGCGCCGGTGCGCGAGCAGCTGCAGCAGATTGAAGCGATTGGCCTGGAAAACTACTATGCCGGGCTGGCACGGGCGATCAATGACGCGGGCGAGCAGTATATCGCCGATTTCTCTTATACCCATACCGGGAGCTGAGGTTCTGTCGTCGCGTGAATACCCGTTGCCCTGCTATTTTTAGCGGGGCTTTTTTATGTCTGGATCCCGCCCGTCTCGTTGATTTGACGCGAATTCCCCCCTGTTTGTCGGTATACTTATGGGCAACAAACGAACAGTTGTTATCGCAACATGGAATACAAAACAGGAGGTTTTACATGTTCATCGTCATCCCTGTTCTTATCTTCGTGGCGCTGGTGATCGTTGCCGCTGGCGTCAAAATTGTTCCGCAGGGTTACCAGTGGACGGTTGAGCGTTTTGGTCGCTACACCACTACGCTGCAGCCGGGCCTGAGCCTGGTCGTGCCCTTTATGGATCGCATTGGCCGCAAGATAAATATGATGGAGCAGGTGCTCGATATACCGTCTCAGGAGGTCATCTCCCGGGATAACGCCAATGTCACCATCGACGCCGTGTGCTTTATTCAGGTGATTGACGCGCCGAAAGCGGCCTACGAGGTCAGCAACCTTGAATTAGCCATCATTAATTTGACCATGACCAATATTCGAACCGTGCTGGGTTCAATGGAGCTGGACGAAATGCTCTCCCAGCGCGACAGTATCAACACCCGCCTGCTGCACATCGTGGATGAAGCCACCAACCCGTGGGGCATTAAAGTCACGCGTATTGAGATTCGTGACGTGCGGCCACCGGCAGAGTTGATCACCTCAATGAACGCTCAGATGAAGGCCGAGCGAACCAAGCGCGCCTACATTCTGGAGGCCGAAGGGGTCCGTCAGGCGGAGATCCTCAAGGCGGAAGGGGAAAAACAGTCGCAGATCCTCAAAGCCGAAGGCGAACGCCAGTCCGCTTTTTTACAGGCTGAAGCCCGCGAACGTTCGGCGGAAGCCGAAGCCCGCGCCACGAAAATGGTCTCGGAGGCTATCGCTGCCGGGGATATCCAGGCGGTTAACTACTTTGTGGCGCAGAAGTACACCGAGGCGCTGCAGGCCATCGGCTCGGCGGATAACAGCAAGGTGGTGATGATGCCGCTGGATGCCAGCAGCCTGATGGGCTCGATCGGCGGGATCGCGGAATTGATCAAAAACAGCGGCAACGAGCGCAAATTATGATTGAGATGATTGCTGCACACCCGCACGTCTTCTGGCTTAGCCTCGGCGGCCTGCTGCTGGCGGCAGAGATGCTTGGCGGCAACGGCTATCTGCTGTGGAGCGGCGTGGCAGCCGTTATTACCGGGCTGCTGGTGTGGATCCTGCCGTTTGACTGGGCCTGGCAGGGGGCGCTGTTTGCAGTGCTGACCCTGATTGCCGCCTGGCTCTGGTGGCGCTGGCTGTCACGCCAGGTACGCGCCCAGAAGCCCGCCGATGCCCGGCTCAACCAGCGCAGAAAACAGCTGGTGGGGATGCACTTTACGCTGGATACCTCGCTGGTAAACGGGCGCGGCCATATGCGGGTGGGCGACAGCTCATGGCCGGTGGTGGCCGATGCCGATCTGCTCGCCGGGACAAAAGTAGAAGTGGTGGCGGTGGAAGGGATCACCCTTCGGGTCAAAGCCAGCTAAGCCTTGACCTTGCGATGACAGCAGCCGGAAAGATTGTCGATGATCGGACAGTCGGCGCTGTCATCCCCCGGGCAACTCTCGGCCAGCGCCAGTAGCTGTTCGCGCATCGCCTGTAACTCCAGGATATGACGTTCAATCTCTGCCACCTTTTCCAGCGTGCGGCTTTTAACGTCGGCACTGTGGCGCGCGGGATTGTTAAACAGGTTAACCAGGTCGCCGCACTCCTCCAGATTGAACCCCACCTGCCGCGCCTGGCGCAGCAGCGTCAGCTCATCGAGGTGCTTTTGCGTATAGCTCCGGTAGCCGTTCTCACTGCGCAGCGGCGGCGTCACCAGCCCTTTCTCTTCGTAAAAACGAATCGCTTTGCTGGTTAAGCCGGTTTTTTTGGCAACATCACTGATATTCACGTTTCCCCCTTGACCTTCCCCTTGATGGAAGGTTTAACCTTCATAACAGTTAGATGAAAGTGTCTCTCCGGTCAATATCTGGCTGGCGATTTATAAGGAGTTTACCTATGTCTCATACCATCGAGCTGACACTGGATGGCCTCTCCTGCGGCCACTGTGT
This sequence comes from Leclercia adecarboxylata, assembly GCF_035787115.1. Taxonomy (GTDB): domain Bacteria; phylum Pseudomonadota; class Gammaproteobacteria; order Enterobacterales; family Enterobacteriaceae; genus Enterobacter; species Enterobacter adecarboxylatus_E. The sequence goes on from NZ_JALKTL010000005.1 coordinate 99,115, forward strand.
CAAACGCGTTAAAGAGAGTCTGGAGCAACGCCCGGACGTGGAAAATGCAGAGGTGACCATCGACCACGCGGCCGTCACCGGCAGCGCCAGCGCCGATGCCCTGATCGACACCATCAAACAGGCCGGGTACGGTGCGGCGTTAAGCCACCCAAAGGCTGATCCGCTGACAGCGTCAACAACTCCGTCGGAAGCACTGACAGCGGCCCCCTCTGAGCTTCCGGCAGCTCACGATAGCGATGACAGCCAGCAGCTGTTGATCAATGGCATGAGCTGCGCCAGCTGCGTCACCCGCGTCCAGGATGCCCTGCAGGCGGTTCCGGGTGTGGCACAGGCACGGGTCAATCTGGCGGAACGCACTGCGCTGGTCATGGGCAGCGCCTCCGCCGCTGAGTTAGTGCAGGCCGTTGAAAAAGCCGGCTACGGTGCCGAGGCGATTGAGGATGACCTCGAACGCCGGGCGCGCCAGCAGGAGACGGCCATCGCCACCATGAAACGTTTTCGCTGGCAGGCAATCGTCGCCCTGCTGGTGGGGATCCCGGTGATGGGCTGGGGAATGCTCGGCGACAACATGATGGTCACCGACGACAACCGCACACTGTGGCTGGTAATAGGCTTCCTCACCCTTGGGGTGATGGTTTTCGCGGGCGGCCATTTTTACACCAGCGCCTGGAAAAGCCTGAAAAACCGCACCGCCACCATGGACACGCTGGTGGCGCTGGGTACCGGCGCGGCGTGGCTCTACTCGATGAGCGTCAACGTCTGGCCGCAGTGGTTCCCGATGGAAGCCCGCCACCTCTATTACGAAGCCAGCGCGATGATTATTGGTCTGATCAACCTGGGCCATATGCTGGAGGCGCGGGCACGTCAGCGCTCCTCAAAAGCGCTGGAAAGATTACTCGACCTGACGCCGCCCACCGCCCGGGTGGTAACCGACAGCGGCGAACAGAGCGTGCCGCTGGCGGACGTTGAAGCAGGCATGATCCTGCGCCTGACTACCGGGGATCGCGTGCCGGTGGACGGTGAAATTACTCAGGGCGACGCCTGGTTTGACGAAGCCATGCTTACCGGCGAACCGGTGCCGCAGCAAAAAAGTGCCGGGGAAAGCGTTCACGCCGGTACGGTAGTGCAGGATGGCAGCGTGCTGTTCCGCGCCAGCGCGGTCGGCAGCCAGACAACGCTGGCGCGCATTATCCGCATGGTGCGCCAGGCACAGAGCAGCAAGCCGGAGATCGGCAAGCTGGCGGATAAAATTTCCGCCATTTTCGTGCCGGTGGTGGTAGGTATCGCGCTGTTCAGCGCCGCGATCTGGTACGTCTTTGGCCCCGCACCGCAGATTGTCTATACCCTGGTGATCGCCACCACGGTGCTGATCATTGCCTGCCCGTGCGCCCTGGGGCTGGCCACGCCGATGTCGATTATCTCCGGCGTCGGGCGTGCCGCAGAATCGGGCGTTCTGGTGCGCGATGCCGATGCGCTGCAGCGCGCCAGCACCTTAGACACCCTGGTGTTTGATAAAACCGGGACCCTCACCGAAGGTAAACCGCAGGTGGTGGCCGTCCATACCCTGCGCGGGATGAGCGAAGCCGACGCCCTGAGTCTGGCGGGCGCACTGGAGCAGGGCTCCAGCCATCCGCTGGCCCGGGCGATTCTGGAGAAAGCGGACAGCGCTTTACCGCAGGTGAATAACTTCCGCACCCTGCGTGGGCTGGGGGTCAGCGGCGAAGTCAATAGCCAGACGCTGCTGCTGGGCAACCAGGCGCTGCTGGCGGAAAACGGCATTGATACCGGGGCGCTGGATGAACATCTGCAAAAGTATGCCTCGCAGGGGGCAACGCCGGTATTGCTGGCGGTAGACGGAGAGGCCGCGGCGCTGTTTGCCGTTCGCGATCCGCTGCGCGCAGACAGCGTAGCCGCGCTGCAACGCCTGCACCGGGAGGGCTATCGTCTGGTGATGCTGACCGGCGATAACGCCACCACCGCGCAGGCTATCGCCCGGGAAGCCGGCATTGATGAGGTGATTGCCGGCGTGCTGCCGGATGGCAAAGCGGACGCGATTATCAGACTGCAAAGTCAGGGGCGTCAGGTGGCGATGATTGGCGACGGCATCAACGACGCGCCAGCGCTGGCCCAGGCGGATGTAGGCATTGCGATGGGCGGCGGCAGCGATGTCGCCATCGAAACGGCGGCCATTACCCTGATGCGCCACAGCCTGACCGGTGTGGCCGACGCGCTTGCCATCTCGAAAGCAACATTGCGCAACATGAAGCAGAACCTGCTGGGAGCCTTTATCTATAACGCCATCGGTATTCCCATCGCCGCCGGGATCTTATGGCCGCTGACCGGCACGCTGCTGAACCCGGTAGTGGCGGGCGCCGCCATGGCCCTCTCTTCTATTACCGTGGTCAGCAACGCCAACCGCCTGTTGCGCTTTAAACCCTAAGCCCAGGCTTGCCGCAGGACACGGACGTCTTGCGCCGCTCCTTCCCACGCGCTAGCATGAATTTTTCATTCAGGGAGCGCGTATGGGTCTGTTTCAACGTCTGAAAGCATCGTTTCGCGCCCTTTTCCCCCGCCGCTATCGCTGGCCTGGTCTTGATATTTCTCTTCCTGGTGGACAGCATCTGCATCTGGTCGGCAGCATCCATATGGGCACGCGGGATATGTCTCCGCTGCCCGAAGGACTGATAACCCGGTTGCAACACGCCGATGCGCTGATCGTCGAAGCGGATATTTCCGGGGATGAGTCGCCCTTCGCCGGGCTTGCGATCCCGCCTCCGCTGGAGACACGTCTCACCCCGGCGCAGCTGGCTGAATTACAACGGGTTGCCGATGAGCTTGGGTTATCGCTTACCCAGCTTGAGAGCCAGCCGCTATGGCAAATCGCGATGGTGTTGCAGGCGACCCAGGCGCAGCGGCTGGGATTACGCGGAGATTACGGCATCGATTATCAGCTGTTGAACGCCGCGCGCGCGCAGCAGTTGCCGGTAATCGAACTGGAGGGGGCCGCCAGCCAGATTGCGCTGCTGCATCAGATGCCGAACGACGGTTTGCTGCTGCTGGAAGATACCCTGACCCACTGGCACACCAATGCCCGCCTGCTGCAAACCATGGTGAGCTGGTGGCTGGACTCGCCCCCAGCGGTGGATAAGCTGGCGCTGCCGGCCACCTTCAGCGAATCGCTGTATGACGTGCTGATGCACGAGCGCAATCAGGCGTGGTGCGAAAAGCTGCACGCGCTGCCTGCCGGGCGGTATGTGGTGGCGGTGGGGGCGTTACATCTGTACGGCGAGGGGAATCTGCCGTCGCTGCTGAGATAAAAAAGTGGCCAATATTTCTATTGGCCCGTCAAAGAGGAATTTCATCATTGTTATTATGCCGGAGGAGACCTCCGGTTCAGAGGATTGTCGCTCAAAGTGACCATCACTGCCAACACTATTGCGCAAGATGGTGCTATTTTTTAGCCTCTTTTGAGGCGTATTCTGAAGGCGTTTATTGTCCGGGCTAAGAAGGATTGCTATGACTCCCGCCGTTAAATTACTCGAAAAAAACAAAATTGCGTTTCGGATCCACAGCTACGACCACGATCCGGGTGAAACCAATTTTGGCGATGAAGTGGTGCGCAAACTGGGTCTGAATGCGGATCAGGTTTATAAAACCCTGCTGGTCGCGGTCAACGGCGATATGAAACACCTCGCCGTGGCGGTAACGCCGGTTGCCAGCCAGTTGGATCTCAAGAAGGTCGCAAAAGCGCTTGGCGCCAAAAAAGTGGATATGGCGGACCCGATGGTGGCGCAACGCACGACGGGGTACCTGGTGGGCGGAATTAGCCCGCTGGGGCAAAAGAAACGCCTGCCGACGCTGATTGATGCGCCCTCGCAGGGGTTTGAAACAATCTATATTTCCGGCGGCAAGCGCGGGCTGGATATCGAACTGGCGGCGGGCGATCTGGCGAAAATGCTGGATGCGCAGTTTGCGGATATTGCGCGTCGGGATTAAGACATTGCCCGGTGACGGCTGTGCGGCCTGGTGCCCTCACCCCGTCCCTCTCCCACCGGGAGAGGGCGCAAACATTAAAAACGGTAACGGACGTTACCGTTTTGCTTTTACCTCGAAGCGCCTCCGGCACTGACGGCGCTTACTGCCAGCTCACCTCACCCTGCGGTTCATAGGCATTCACATCCAGCGGTGAGTTCTGCTGGATATACTGCTTCAGCACCTCGGCATCGATAAAGCCGGTATTTACATAGCCCGGTTTATTATCGATATGCGGATAGCCATCGCCCCCGGTGGCGTTGAAGCTCAACGTCGCCATACGGTAGGTTTTCGCCGGATCAACCGGTTCGCCCTTGATCTTCAGGTCGTTGAGCACCCCGTCCTTCGCCACAAAGCTCACGTTGGCAAACTGCGGGTAGGCCCCGGAATCCGGTTTCATCTGCGCCACCGCGGTCAGGTAGTCGGTCACCTCTTTGCCGCTCATATCGACATACACCAGCACGTTGCCGAACGGCTGCACTTTAAGCACGTCTTTATAGGTGATATCCCCGCCTTCAATGGAGTCGCGGATCCCGCCGCCGCTCATAACCGCAAAATCGGCGTTGGTGCGCGCCATCTGTGCGGCCAGCACCAGGTGGCCCATATTGGTCTGCACGAAGCGTACCTTGCTGCGATCGCCTTCCAGGCGGCCGTTGAGCGTGCCGATCTTCACTTCCAGCTGCGCTTTACCTTTATTCTGGAAAGGGGTCAGCAGAGAGAGCATCTGTGGGTTTTCCGCAATCTCTGGCGTATAGAGAACGCGCTCGCTCTGGCCGTTGTCGTAGGTCACCTTCTTCTTCAGGTTGACCGGGATCAGCTGATAGTGCACCAGCTTCATCTCGCCGTTACGGAATTCAAAATCGGCGCGGCCCACGTATTTGCCCCACTCATGCGCCTGCACAATCCAGATCCCGTTCTGCTTGTCGGGCGCGCACGGCGTGCCCGGCACATAGTCCACCTGCTTTTTATTTTCAGCAGCCATGCAGACCGGATCCTGAGAGTGGCCGCCCACAATCATCGCCAGCGACCCTGCCGGCAGGCTGCGCGCCATCTCGACATCCCCCGGCGCGTTCGAGCCGTGCTCGCCGTTATCGTAATGCCCCATATGGGTGGTGGCGATGATCACGTCCGGTTTTTCGTTCTGCTGTAGCTCCTGGATCACCAGCTTCGCTTCGTCGGCCGGCTTACGGAATTCGATATCGGTAAAATATTCCGGGTTGCCAATTTTTGCCGTGTCATCGGTGGTTAGCCCCACCACCGCAATTTTAATATCCTGGCGTTTAAAAATGGCCCAGGGCTTAAATAAGCGCTCCCCGGTACTTTTCTGGTAAATATTGGCGGAGAGGAACGGAAATTTTGCCCACTTCTCCTGCTGGCGTAATACTTCGATGGGATTATCAAACTCATGGTTGCCCACGGCCATCGCATCGTAGCCAATCAGGTTCATGCCGCGAAAATCGGGTTCTGCATCCTGTAAATCAGACTCCGGCACGCCGGTATTAATGTCGCCGCCCGAGAGCAACAGCACGCTGCCGCCCTTTGCCGCCACCTCTTTACGGATCCCGTCCACCAGCGTTTTTTGCGCCGAAAGACCATATTCGCCGTATTCGCTGCGCCAGAAGTGGCCGTGATGATCGTTGGTATGCAGGATGGTGATGTTATAGGTTTTATCCTGTTCCCAGGCCTGAGCTGGCAGGCTGAGCAGTCCGCACGCTGCTATTATTGCCAGCGCGACGCCTCGCTTCATTAACTTCATTTCTTCACTCCCTGATGCATAGACAAACGCAAAAATTACAATGAGTAATCAGAATAGACAAATATGTTTTCAGAATTGCGACTTTCCTCAAATGTCAGAGGCAGGTATGTTAGTCGGATAATAATTACTCCCTGCACTTCTAATAACAATCGACGTGGTATTTATGGCAATCAGTGAAACTACTCCTCCGGTGTCGGCGGCTAAGGCCCGCACCTCATTTGGTATTCTCGGTGCAATCAGTCTTTCGCATCTGCTTAACGATATGATCCAGTCGCTTATTCTGGCGATCTACCCGTTACTGCAGTCCGAGTTTTCTCTTACCTTCGTTCAGATCGGCATGATCACGCTTACCTTCCAGCTGGCGTCCTCGCTGCTGCAACCGGTGGTCGGCTACTGGACGGATAAATATCCAATGCCGTGGTCTCTTCCCATCGGCATGTGCTTTACCCTGAGCGGCCTGATTCTGCTGGCGATGGCGGGAAGCTTTGAGGGCGTGCTGGTGGCTGCCGCTCTGGTGGGCACGGGCTCGTCGGTCTTTCACCCGGAATCTTCCCGTGTGGCGCGAATGGCGTCCGGCGGCCGTCACGGTCTGGCGCAATCCTTGTTCCAGGTGGGCGGTAACTTTGGCAGCTCCCTCGGCCCGCTGCTGGCGGCGGTGATTATTGCCCCGTATGGCAAAGGGAACGTGGCCTGGTTTGTACTGGCTGCGCTGCTGGCCATTGTGGTGCTGGCGCAAATCAGCCGCTGGTACGCCGCTCAGCATCGGGTCAATAAAGGCAAACCACAAGCGCCGGTTATCAACCCTCTGCCGCGTAACAAGGTTATTCTGGCGGTCGGCATCCTGCTGATGCTGATTTTCTCCAAATATTTTTATATGGCGAGCATCAGTAGCTATTACACCTTTTACCTGATGGAAAAATTCGGATTATCGGTACAAAACGCCCAGTTTCATCTGTTCGCCTTCCTGTTTGCCGTTGCCGCCGGAACCTTTATTGGTGGGCCGCTGGGCGACAAAATTGGGCGTAAATATGTGATTTGGGGCTCTATCCTTGGCGTTGCGCCCTTCACGCTTATTTTGCCCTATGCAACGCTGTGGTGGACCGGTATTTTAACCGTGATCATTGGATTTATCCTTGCGTCCGCTTTTTCTGCCATTCTGGTTTATGCCCAGGAGCTGCTTCCGGGGCGTATCGGCATGGTTTCCGGGCTATTTTTTGGTTTTGCCTTTGGGATGGGCGGCCTTGGCGCGGCGGTATTAGGGCTGATTGCAGACCATACCAGCATCTTCCTGGTCTACAAAATCTGCGCTTTCCTGCCACTTCTTGGGATGTTGACTATATTTCTGCCTGATAACCGGCATAAAGCCTGATTTATTAGCGGCTAAACTCCATGTTTAGCCGCCTCCTTCCCTTCTCCCATCAGCCTTTCTTCGCATCACCTCAGATAAATGGTCCGGATGGGCTTTCGTTTAAGCCTTATTGCTGTTTTTATCAAAATTCAATAATTATTCATAAACATAATCATTAATTTTGTCATAAACTATTACACGGCTTTTTGGTTTCCGGACCAAAAATGGAGTCACATAGCAACGAAAGGAGACGGAATGCACCACGCCACACCGCTTATTACCACCATTGTTGGTGGACTTGTACTCGCTTTTATACTCGGCATGATTGCCAACAAACTGCGCATTTCCCCCCTGGTGGGCTATCTGTTAGCGGGCGTGTTAGCCGGTCCGTTTACCCCTGGTTTTGTTGCTGATACTAAACTTGCCCCGGAGCTGGCGGAGCTTGGCGTGATCCTGCTGATGTTCGGTGTGGGACTGCATTTCTCGCTGAAGGATTTGATGGCGGTAAAGTCCATCGCCATTCCCGGCGCGATCGCCCAGATAGCCGTGGCGACGTTGCTGGGTATGGCGCTTTCAGCGATGCTGGGCTGGCCGCTGATGACCGGCATTGTGTTTGGTCTGTGTCTCTCCACCGCCAGTACCGTGGTGCTGCTGCGCGCGCTTGAAGAGAGACAGCTGATTGACAGCCAGCGGGGGCAGATCGCCATCGGCTGGCTGATTGTTGAAGATCTGGTGATGGTCTTAACCCTGGTGTTGCTGCCAGCAGTCGCCGGAATGCTCGAGAAAGACAACGTCGGTTTAGCCTCGCTGGCGCTGGATATGAGTATCACCATTGGTAAAGTGGTGGCGTTTATCGCCATTATGATGCTGGTGGGTCGCCGCCTGGTGCCGTGGATCCTCTCCCGCAGCGCGTCTACCGGCTCGCGTGAGCTGTTCACCCTCTCGGTGCTGGCTCTGGCGCTGGGCATTGCCTTTGGCGCCGTGGAGCTGTTCGATGTCTCCTTCGCGCTGGGCGCTTTCTTTGCCGGGATGGTGCTGAACGAATCGGAGCTAAGCCACCGTGCGGCCCACGATACCCTTCCCCTGCGCGACGCGTTTGCCGTCCTGTTTTTCGTCTCGGTGGGGATGCTGTTCAACCCGATGATTCTGGTTGAGCAACCGCTGGCGGTACTTGGCACCCTGGCAATCATTATCTTTGGTAAGTCGGTCGCCGCGTTCTTCCTGGTGCGCATGTTCGGCCATTCGCCGCGTACCGCGCTGACCATCGCTGCCAGCCTCGCGCAGATTGGTGAGTTTGCGTTTATCCTTGCCGGACTGGGCATGGCGCTGGATCTGCTGCCGCAGGCCGGGCAAAACCTGGTGCTGGCGGGGGCGATCCTCTCCATTATGCTGAACCCGGTGCTGTTTGCGCTGCTGGAAAAATACCTCGAGAAAACCGAAACCCTCGAAGAACAGACCCTGGAAGAGGCGACGGAAGAAGAGAAGCAGATTCCGGTGGATATCTGCAACCACGCGCTGCTGGTGGGCTTTGGTCGTGTCGGCAGCCTGCTGGGTGAAAAACTGATGGCCCAGGGCATTCCGCTGGTGGTGATCGAAACCTCCCGTACCCGCGTGGATGAGCTGCGTGAACGCGGGATCCGTGCGGTACTGGGGAATGCAGCTAACGAAGAGATCATGCAGCTGGCGCATCTGGACTGCGCGCGCTGGCTGCTGCTGACCATTCCCAACGGTTACGAGGCCGGGGAGATTGTGATCTCCGCCCGCGAAAAATACCCGCACCTGGAGATTATTGCCCGGGCGCATTACGACGACGAAGTGGAATACATTCTGGCGCGCGGCGCTAATCAGGTAGTGATGGGCGAGCGCGAAATTGCCAATACCATGCTCTCGCTGCTGGAGAAACCCCCGGTTGAAGCGGCGGTGCCGGGGTAGTTGGTGCGGTCTGAGCCCCTCACCCCGGCCCTCTCCCCACAGGGGAGAGGGGGGTCACGTTCCCTCTCCCCTATGGGGAGAGGGTTAGGGTGAGGGGTTTTCTTTTACCGATCCCAGTAGGACTCTTCCAGGCTATCCTCCCGCTCCGGCAGGCCGCGCGTTAAGCGCGGTGAGTGCTGGTTCAGCACCTGATAGCTCACGCGGTTCGCGTACTTACACACCTGAGCCAGCGACGAGTAGGTCAGCCAGTTAAACTTGTGTTTGCTGGAGTTGGGCACGTTGGTGCGGTGGAAGGCGTTGGCGGTGATATCGTGCAGCAGCGCCGCCAGCGCGCCGTCGCCAGCACCGTTGGTGTTCATGATCTTCTCCGGGCCGCCCATGTACGGGGCGATATGGGAGAAGATACGCAGCGGATTCACGCAGTCTTTATGCCGCATGGCGCGGCTAAACTCAAACTGGTTGAACTCGGCAATCGCCCCCGGCAACAGTGGATGCTGGGTCTTGCGTTTTGCCTCTTCTTCGGTAAAGCCGGCCATATACAACCCTACCGGCCCGGCGGTGCAGAGCACCAGATCGACCCAGTCCAGCGCCTTATCGGATGCCAGCAGCGGATCGCTCTCTCCGGTCAGGGCTTCGGCCTCTTCTTCGTTCATCGCCAGAATAGAAACGTGCTCTTTCAGGAACGCCTGCCACCACTCGGGGTTATCGGCGATAACAAATTTGGTGCCGAGGGTCAGCACTACCGGCACGTTGTATTTCTTCGCGTACTCCACCGCCTTCATGGTCGCTTCCGGCATCGGCTCGCCCGGCTTGCAGCGCACCAGATAAGAGGTCAGTACCAGTGCTGACGCCCCGGCAATCACCGCTTCAGGGATGCTCTCTGCCCGCAGCTTGTTCATGTGCCCCGGGCTGATGGCGAAGGTACGCTCGCCGGATTCACCGATCAACGTGAAGCAGCGGCCAATCGCCCCATCCACGCCCTGAAGGTAGTTCAGATCGGTACGGCTGGAGGTATTGCAGAGATAGCGGTAGGCGTAACTGCCAATTTCGATGTTGCTGCACATCACCCCCAGCAGCACCGAGCGGTCGTCCGCCAGCACGGAGTAGTTGTGCATGGTATTGCCGATGGTGCCGCCGGCAAACTGGTGGGTAATCAGGTTGTCACGCACCAGCTCCTGATACAGCGCTTCCGCCACATCGTCCTCAATCACCAGAGAGTGCCCGGCGCTCAGGCCGTAACGGGTGACAAACGCATCGTCCACTTTTGCTTCAATATCCACCAGCGTCTGATCGATACCCACCACCCAGGCGGCGTTGGTCTCATTTTCCGGCTGAATTTGCTGGAGCAGCGGATCGCGGGCGTTAACGGGAAAGTAGTGTTTGGATTTACGTTTACCGGGAAATTTCATGTTCTGGCGCTACGAGTGACGGATGGGCCGGGAATGGTAGCACAAACCCGGCGCAGAGTGCGATCAGCGGCTGTGGGTGACGAGCGACGCCATCATCTCGATGTGCTCAGGATTGTCGTTAAGCGCCGGAATATACTCGTACTTCGTTCCGCCCGCTTCGAGGAAAAACTCCCGGTTTTGCACCGCGATCTCCTCCAGGGTTTCCAGACAGTCCGACGCAAAGCCTGGCGACATCACCTGAATATGCTTAATCCCCTTCTCGCCCAGCATTTTGAGGGTTTCATCGGTATAAGGGGTCAGCCAGGGCTCGCGGCCAAAGCGCGACTGGAAGGTCATCATCACTTTCTCCGGCGGCAGACCGAGGGCGGAGACCAGCTCACGCGTCGTGTCACGACAGCGCTGCGGATAGTCGTCCCCTTCATCGGCGAATCGCTGCGGAATACCGTGATAAGAGAGCAGCAGCAGATCCGGCTCGCCGTGTTTCTCAAACGACGCGCGGGCGCTGCTGGCAAGGGCTTGAATGTAGAGGTCGTTATCTGCATAGTCGCGAATAAAGGTCACGCCAGGAATGCGACGGCGGGTTGCCAGAATGCGCGCCAGCTCATCCCAGACCGCGGCCACGGTGGAGCAGGAATATTGCGGATAGAGCGTCAGCACCACAATGTGGTCAACGCCCTGCGCCAGCAGGTCATCGACGGCACTTTTCAGGGAAGGTTTCCCGTAGCTCATGCCCAGCGCTACCGGCATATCCGGCAGTCGGGCGGCCAGCGCCTTCTCCTGGCGACGACTGTAGACCATCAGCGGCGAGCCTTCTTCCATCCAGACGGACTGGTAGAGCTTTGCCACCCGTGGTGAACGGATCGGTAAAATTACACCGCGCAGTAACGGCCACCACAGCAGGCGTGGGGTATCCACAACGCGCGTATCGCTCAGAAACTGGCGCAGATAACGCTTTACCGCTGCGGGTGTTGGGGCTTCGGGGGTACCTAAATTGGCAAGCAGGATGCCGGTTTTCGCCTGACTCATTCACGCCTCATAACCATTTAACTGGCTGATAAGTGTATCTGAAAAGCGCGTAAACGGAACCAATTGCAGTGAAAGGTGAGAATATTTCTCACCCGGAGGCCCGGGTGAGAACCACTTCATTCTTCAGGCTGCCTCTTTGTTGGCTGCGCACTTTCACCCCAGTCACATAGTGATCTATGTTCCTGGGGATTCGCGTGCTTGCCGCCGCGATGCAACCCGAATGATTTAGTGGTGGCGCGATTAGCCGAGGATGTTTTCCAGCTCTGCACGCACGTCAGCAACGGCTTTGGTGCCGTCAACTTTAGCGTATTTGGTGTTACCCGCCTGCGCTTCTTTAGAGTAGTAGCCGATCAGCGGCGCGGTCATCTGATGGTATTCCACCAGGCGCTTACGCACGGTCTCTTCCTGATCGTCTTTACGGGTGGTCAGTTCTTCGCCGGTCACGTCGTCTTTGCCTTCCACCTGCGGTGGATTGAACTTAACGTGGTAAACGCGGCCGGAAGCAGCGTGTACACGACGACCGATGATACGATCAACGATCAGTTCGTCCGGTACGTCGAACTCCAGCACGTAGTCCACGTTGATGCCCGCTTCTTTCATGGCATCAGCCTGAGGAATGGTACGTGGGAAACCGTCCAGCAGGAAACCGTTACGGCAATCTTCCTGAGAAATGCGTTCTTTAACCAGAGCGATAACCAGCTCGTCGGTCACCAGCTTGCCGGCGTCCATAATGTCTTTCGCCTGTTTACCCAGCTCGGAGCCAGATTTAACAGCGGCACGCAGCATGTCACCGGTAGAGATTTGCGGAATACCGTATTTCTCCATGATGAACTGAGCCTGAGTTCCTTTACCCGCGCCCGGAGCGCCAAGCAGAATAATACGCATTGCGAAAATCCCCTCACATGTCGATTCAATTTTTCAAAAAGCGCTAAACAATACCACCAGAAAGGGTATCGCTCAAGGAAGGCGGGAAGGCTGAAACGGTTAATGAGGGGAATTTATTAGAGGGTGCGCTTGATGACCCTCACCCGGCCCTTCCCCTGAAAGGGAGAGGGGGGGATAATTCCCTCTCCCCTTTGGGGAGAGGGTCAGGGTGAGGGGTAAAGTTTTATTACGCCAGCAGCAATGCATTCACGCGCTTGATGAACTGGTTTGGATCTTCCAGCGTGCCGCGTTCGGCCAGCAGGGATTGATCCAGCAGCAGTTCAACCCACTCGGCGAAGCGAGCTTCGTCCTGAGTCTCGGCTGCGCGTTTCACCAGGGCGTGATCCGGGTTCAGCTCAAAGATGTATTTCACGTCCGGTACGCTCTGGCCCGCAGCGGCGAACAGCTTCGCCATCTGGGTACTCATCTCATCGGCATCGGTGGTGACGATAGCCGGGGTATCGGTGAGACGGTGAGTGAAACGCACCTCTTTCACGCGATCGCCCAGATGGGTTTTCACGCGCTCAACAAACGGCTCCAGCGCTTTTTCCGCCTCTTTCGCGGTGTCGTCTACCTCGTCCGCCAGCTTGTCGATGGACTCATCGGCTTTGGCAACGGACTGGAAGGCTTTACCGCTGAACTCGGTCAGGTAGTTCATCATCCACTCATCGATGCGATCGGAAAGCAGCAGCACTTCGATGCCTTTCTTACGCAGCAGCTCCAGATGCGGGCTGCTCTTCGCCGCGGCATAGCTGTCGGCGGTGATGTAGTAGATTTTCTCCTGCCCTTCTTTCATGCGGGAGATGTACTCCTCCAGCGACACGTTCTGCTCGGAAGAGTCGGTATGCGTGGAGGCGAAGCGCAGCAGTTTAGCAATGGCTTCGACGTTGGCGGTATCTTCCGCCGGGCCCTCTTTCAGCACCAGGCCGAACTGTTTCCAGAAGGTCTGGTATTTTTCCGCGTCGTCTTTCGCCAGCTTATCCAGCATCTGCAGCGCACGCTTGCTCAGCGCGGTACGCAAATTGCGGGTTACAGTGCTGTCCTGCAGGATCTCACGGGAGACGTTCAGCGGCAGATCGTTAGAATCAATCAGGCCACGCACAAAGCGCAGGTAGTTCGGCATGAACTGCTCGGCTTCATCCATGATGAACACGCGCTGCACGTACAGCTTCAGGCCGTGCTTGTGATCGCGATTCCACATATCCCACGGCGCCTGCGCCGGGATGTACAGCAGGCTGGTGTACTCCTGCTTCCCTTCCACGCGGTTGTGGCTCCAGGTCAGTGGATCGGTAAAGTCGTGGGCGATATGTTTGTAGAACTCGTTGTACTCTTCGTCTTTGATTTCAGACTTGTTGCGCGTCCACAGCGCCTGCGCCTTGTTGATCTTCTCCCAGGAGATAACGGTTTCGCCGTCCTGCTCTTCCTGTTTTTCGATCTCGACCGGCAGGGCGATATGGTCGGAATATTTGCTGATGATGGAGCGTACGCGCCAGTCGTTGAGGAAATCGTCTTCCCCTTCGCGCAGGTGCAGGGTGATTTCGGTGCCGCGATCGGCTTTGGTGATGTCGGCAACGGTGTATTCACCCTCGCCGTGGGATTCCCAGAACACGCCGCTTTCGGCGCTTTCGCCTGCCGCACGGGTGCGGACGGTAACTTTATCGGCCACGATGAAGGCGGAGTAGAAACCGACGCCGAACTGTCCAATCAGCTGGCTGTCTTTGGCCTGATCGGAACCCATCGACTGCAGGAAGGCTTTAGTACCCGATTTAGCAATAGTACCGAGATGGTCAATAGCTTCATCACGGGTCATACCGATCCCGTTGTCCGCGATGGTCAGGGTGCGGTTCTCTTTATCAAACGAGACGCGCACGCGCAGCTCGCCGTCACCTTCATACAGCTCTGGCTTCGAGAGCGCGCGAAAGCGCAGCTTGTCTGCCGCATCAGAGGCGTTAGAGATAAGCTCGCGCAGGAAAATTTCTTTATTGGAATAAAGAGAATGGATCATCAGGTGCAGAAGTTGTTTTACCTCTGACTGGAAACCACGGGTTTCTTGTCCTTTCATACTAAGTCGACCTCAACAATGCCATTTAATGGGGTTTAAAAGCGTTGAGGGAGAGATGGGGCCAGGGGGGAAATTTTTCAAGCGGAGGCCACGCCTGCAGCCTCCGTTTGGTCAGAAAATAATCTTGTGACGACCAGCAAGAGAGTGTGACAGCGTGGTGCCATCGACCATCTCCAGCTCACCGCCAACCGGAACACCGTGGGCGATACGACTGGCTTCCACGCCCGACTCGGCGCACAGCTCAGCGATATAGTTAGCTGTCGCCTCCCCTTCCACCGTTGGGTTGGTGGCGAGGATCACCTCGTTGATCGTTTCCGATTTCAGGCGCTGCTCCAGCCGATCCAGACCGATATCATCCGGACCAATACCGTCCAGCGGTGAAAGGTGGCCCATCAGCACAAAGTAGCGGCCAGAAAATTGCCCGGTCTGTTCGATGGCATAGATGTCCGCCGGACTCTCCACCACGCAGATCTGACCATTTTCCTGACGGCGCGGGTTGGCGCAAATGTTACACACGTCCTGCTCGGTAAAGGTGCGGCAGTCGGCACAGTGGCCGATTTCTGACATGGCGCGGGTCAGGGCCTGCGCCAGGCGCATTCCGCCGCTGCGATCGCGTTGCAGCAGGGTAAACGCCATGCGCTGCGCCGACTTCGGGCCCACGCCCGGCAGGCAGCGTAGCGCTTCCATTAACTGCGTAAGCAGCGGACTGGTTTGCATCAGAACGGCATCTTAAAGCCCGGTGGCAGCTGCATTCCGGAGGATACAGAGGCCATTTTTTCTTTCTGCGTTTCGTCGATACGGCGCGCAGCATCGTTAAATGCAGCGGCAACCAGATCTTCCAGCATCTCTTTGTCGTCTTCGAGCAGGCTTGGGTCGATCTCAACGCGACGGCAGTTATGTGCGCCGTTAATGGTCACTTTGACCAGACCTGCGCCAGATTCGCCAGTGACTTCCATCTGCGCGATCTCTTCCTGCATTTTCTGCATTTTTTCCTGCATCTGCTGGGCCTGCTTCATCAGACCACCCAGACCGCCTTTACCACCAAACATAGGCTTCTCTCTTCTTTCACGTTAAAGATAACAACCGTAAGTCAGACTCACGATCAAATGGGTCGAATACTCTCTTCATCCAGTTCTGCATCAAAGTAACGCTGCAGGGTCTGAATGTTATTATCCGCGATAATTGCCTCACGCGCCTGCGTGAGCTTCTCTTCGTAAATGGCCTGACGCCACTCCAGCGGCGTAAGGACCGCCGGATTATCATCTTCAATGATGGTCAATTCAACAGGCGTACCCTGTAATGTGGAGAGCGCCTCAGTCAGCACCTGCTGCGCGCTCGCCGAGTTCAGGTGACGCTGCCCCGGGCGCAGATGCAGGCAGATCCGGTTGCCGTCCTGTTCACGCCAGGCGTTCAGCGCAACCTGCTCCACCAGCTTCGGCAGCTTCAGTTTGCTGACCTCTGCCGCCCAGCCGTCACGCGCAAGCGACTCCTCGGCAAGCTTCGCGGAGAGTTCCGGCGTTTTCTCGTGCTCCAGCGCCTTCTTCAGCGCCTTCGGCGTGGCAATCTCTACCTTCACCTCTTCGGTGGGGGTAGTGGCTTTCCAGCGATAGGCCTCTTTTTTTACCGGAGCCTGCGGCTCTGAAGTGGTCGATGCCGAACGCGACTGAACGCGATCCGTGACCGAAGCCAAACGTTCAAGCGCGGCGTTATTTACCGGCCGCGCTCTTGCAGGCGCTGCCGGTTCACTCTTTTTTGGTCTGGGTGCTCCCTGCGCGCGCTGTAGCTGGCTGCGGGCAGCAAGCACCGAACTGGTGGCGTCCGACAACGGCACATCAGGCCGCGGTGCGCTCTGCTGTGCGGGCACCTGCGGCGGCGTAAGCACTGCCGTCGGCGCGGACGGCGCGAACGACTGCGGCTGTACTTCGGGTTCAGGTAGCGGCATACGCGGATGGAACGCCAGCGCGCGCAGCAGGGTCATCTCAACCCCCATACGTCTGTCGGGCGCGAACGGCAGTTCCTTGCGGCCAATTAAAAGGGTTTGATAGTAAAGCTGCACGTCCGTAGGCGGGATAGTGCGGGCCAGCTCGCGCATCCGCTGTTCAATGGCCGCCATATCCGGACCCAGCGCCGCCGGAGAGAGTTGCACCATCGCAATCCGGTGCAGCAGGCTGAGCATCTCCACCAGCAGGGCTTCCCACTCGACGCCGCGTGATCCCGAGGCATTCACCAGCTCCATCACCCGTTCGCCGTTGGCATCGACGACCGCCTCAATCAGCGACAGCGCCTGATCGTCGTCCAGCGTGCCGAGCATGGTGCTCACCGCCTGGGTCGTCAGCTTGCCTTCACCGCTGGCAATCGCCTGATCGGTGAGGCTGAGCGCATCGCGCAGGCTGCCATCGGCAGCACGCGCCAGCAGCTGCAGTGCACGCGGCTCATGCGCCACCTGCTCTTCATTCAGGATGTATTCGAGCCGATCGCGGATCTGCGTGACGTCCAGCGCCTTCAGGTGGAACTGCAGGCAGCGGGATAAGATGGTGACCGGCAACTTTTGCGGATCGGTGGTCGCCAGCAGGAATTTAACGTGTGCAGGCGGTTCTTCCAGCGTTTTCAGCAGGGCGTTAAAACTGTGGCGCGACAGCATATGCACTTCATCGATCAGATAGACCTTGAAGCGGCCACGCGCCGGGGCGTACTGCACGTTATCCAGCAGATCGCGGGTATCTTCAACTTTGGTACGTGATGCGGCATCGATCTCAATCAGATCGACAAAGCGCCCCTGCTCGATTTCACGGCAGTTATCGCAGACACCGCACGGCGTGGCGGTGATGCCGGTTTCGCAGTTAAGGCCTTTCGCCAGCAAACGGGCAATAGAGGTTTTACCGACGCCGCGGGTGCCGGAAAACAGCCAGGCGTGATGGATGCGTCCTAGCGATAAGCTGTTCGCCAGGGCGGTCAGCACATGTTCCTGGCCGACAACGTCAGCAAAGGTTTGGGGTCGCCATTTACGGGCTAACACCTGATAACTCATGGGCAGGCTCTGCAACGCTGGAAGGTGGATAATCAGGGGGTAATGCTAACACAACCTCACCCGTTGGGCGAGGTTGCGGGCGGGAGGATTAATGTCCCGGGAAAGGCACGAGGCTGTAGCTGGTGATGCCCTGTTTTTCGAGGCGCTGTTCACCGCCCAGATCGAACAGGTTGATGATGAATGCCGCATCGGTCACTTCACCACCCAGGCGACGGATCAGCTTCACGGTCGCTTCAATGGTGCCGCCGGTTGCCAGCAAATCGTCAACCACCAGCACTTTGTCGCCAGGCTTGATCGCATCAACATGGATCTCAAGCTGGTCGGTGCCGTATTCCAGCTCATAGCTTTCAGCGATGGTTTCGCGTGGCAGCTTGCGCGGCTTGCGCACTGGTACAAAGCCCACGCCCATCGCCAGCGCTACCGGAGCGCCAAACAGGAAGCCACGGGCTTCGGTTCCTACAACTTTGGTGATCCCAGCGTTTTTATAACGCTCAACCAGCAGTTCAATGCTGAGCGCGTACGCTTTCGGGTCTTCCAGCAAGCTGGTGACATCACGGAAAAGAATGCCAGGCTTCGGATAATCCTGGATGCTTTTGATGCTGTTTTTAAGAAATTCAAGCTGCTGCGCAGTTGCGGTCATAAATGGATGCCTGATGAAAACGGTGTTACTCACGGAGCGGATTAATGGCCTGTCAAAGTAACAATTGTTTAACCTTTGACCAGGCGCGCCCGTGCTCGAAAACGGTCGAATTTACTGGCTGCGCACAAGAATTGCAACAGCCATACTCATGATTATTGCTTTTGTTGCTTTTCATCAACAACGGGGATCCGCCACATGAAAATCAGCAGGCAGGCAAGGATCGTCAGCAGCAGGATCCGCACCCATATAATTTTGACCATCCATAATGAAATGGCGAAGGTCACCAGGATCACCGCAATGGCCCGCGGCTTAGCCCCGGGCGGCATCGCACGGTACTGTTGCCAGTGCCGCAGATAGCCGCCAAACCATGAGCGGTACAGCAGCCAGTGATGAAAACGCGGCGAGGAGCGGGCAAAGCACCATGCCGCCAGCAGTATAAAGGGGGTGGTCGGTAGAAGGGGTAAAACGACACCCAGCGTGCCGAGCACTACCGCAAGCCAGCCAATGATGATTAGAATAGTACGCTGCATAATGCGAATTGTTATCAAACTGAACGGCTACTGTACCACTGGAGTGCGGATTGAAAACAGCCTTGCTTTTACAGACGCTGCAAAATCAGCTGACGGCCCTGCGCGCGCAGGCCTCCCCGCTGTTGCAGCACGCCACCCTGAAGCCGCGTTTTGACCGGCAGCTGTTTCGCACCCGCAGCACGGTAATGAAAGATTATCTGGATGAAGCCCAGCACAACCTGGATGAGCTGCGCCACGCGGTGGAACAAGCGCAGTCTGAGCAGGTGACCTGGCTGGCCGGACATCTGGCGGAACAGATTGCCGCCCTGCACCGGGAGATTGCCGCCTGGCCGCTACGCGTCTGGGATGGTTCCTCTGCCGGCACCACTAAATGGCAGCGCAAGCGCCTTGAACACCAGGAGTTTGAACGCCGGCTCTGTGGAATGAAGCGCGAACGCGAGGTGCGGCTGAATCAGACGGAAACCCTGGAAGAACAACAGATGCTAATGCGCGAAATTACCGCGCTGGAAGGACGGCTTGAACGCTGTCGTAAAGCGCTGGATGATATTGAACGCGCCATCGCGCGTCTGACCCGTTAACAGGAGAAGTGTGTGTCACTGGAAAACGCTCCCGATGAAGTCAAGCTGGCCGTCGACCTGATCATGTTGCTGGAAAACCATGCGATCCCAACCGAGACGGTGCTGAAGGCGCTGGAGATTGTGAAGCGGGATTATGAAGGGAAAAGACCTACACCCCTGCCCTCTCCCTGAAAGGGAGAAGGTTAGGGTGAGGGATAAAGTTACGCTGGAGTCGGGTCGTCGCCCTTAATTTCACGTTTCACTTCAGTGTGCTCGTCGCCCTTCTCGTTGCGCAGATGCACTTCCAGCTGGTTAAACGCGATATTAATGTTGTTCTCGCGGCACAGGCGTTCGATGGTGCGGTTCAGTTCATCCACCGTGTAGCTGCGATCGCGCAGTTCGCGCACGTACAGGCGCAGCTCATGATCTAACGTGCTTGGCCCGAAGGTGGTAAAGAAGACGGCCGGCTCCGGATCGTGCATCACTTTTGGATGATCCATCGCCGCTTTCAGCAGCACGTTCTTCACCGCGTCCAGATCGGATCCATAGGCCACGCCAAGGCGGATCACCACGCGGGTGATGGTGTCCGAAAGCGACCAGTTAATTAACCGCTCGGTCACGAACGCTTTGTTCGGGATGATCACCTCTTTGCGATCGAAATCGGTGATGGTGGTCGCCCGGATGCGGATCTTGCTGACCGTCCCCGAGAAGGTACCGATGGTGACGGTATCGCCAATACGCACCGGACGTTCGAACAGAATGATAAGACCGGAGACGAAGTTACCGAAGATCTCCTGTAAACCAAAACCAAGACCTACCGACAGTGCCGCCGCCAGCCATTGCAGCTTGTCCCACGACACCCCGAGCGATCCGAAAACGGTCATGGCACCGGCGACCAGAATCACATAGTTCAGGATAGTGGTGATGGCGTAGGAGGCCCCCTGGCGCATATTCAGGCGCGAAAGCACCAGCACTTCCAGCAGACCAGGTAAGTTTCGGATCAACGCCCAGGCCACCACCGACGAGACCAGCGCAAACAGCAGGCTGCCCATGGTGACGTTTTTCACCACCGCTGCCCCCGCTTCGGTACCGTTGTAGTGCCACAGCGTAATGCTGTCGAGATACGCAAATACGGTGATTAAATCAGACCAGATTGCCCAGAACATCACGCCAAACAGAGCCACCATCAGCAGCATGGTAATACGCAGCGTTTGCTGGTTAACCTGCTCGAGGGCGATGGTCGGTTCTTCCTGCGGCTCAGCGCCCTCGGCCCCCTCTTTCACCATATTCTGCCGACGCGCCAGCGCGCGACGATAGGCAATCCGGCGGGCGGCAACGCTCAGCCCGCGCAGAACGGTCTGATACAGCAGGTTCCAGAAGATCACCAGATAGACGGTTTCAATCCAGCGCCCTGACAGACGCAGGGTGGTATAGAAGTAGCCGGTTGCCGTCAGCACCATCAGCGCCACCGGAATGACAGAAAGTACGGTGACCGTTACCAGACGAATGGTATGCGACTCTTTGTCGCGCCAGCTGTCACGGCACATCGGCCACATCAGCACGCTGATCAGCAGCAGGTTAAGCAGAATAACGAACTGACCCAGCACGTCATCCATCAGATGCAGCGGAGAGAGTTCCGCCACCACCGACCAGAAGTGCAGCGGCAGCAGCGCCAGGCTAATGCGCACAATCTGGCGTCGCCAGTGGCTGGTGAGCTGCGCTGGCATATTGAAGTGGCTTACCGCCACGCCGTCTTTCTCCAGCACTTTCCAGCACAGTCCAAAAACCAGCCAGAACAGCGCCAGTTTCTTACTGAAGGCCCACAGCAGATCGCTGATGTTGAGCTGCATGGTCAGCAGGATCAGACCGGCGGCAAGAATCAGCAGGCAGACCGGCAAGGCGCGGATCAGATCGATAAGAATCGCTTTCGGGGTATGAAGCTGGCTGTCATTGCGCAGCTGCCCGACTTCCTGCGCCAGCTTCACCTGGTATTTTTTCAGCCAGCCAAGACGCCAGCGAATTAACCCGGCAATCAGCAACAGCGGCAGCCCCGCCAGGAATGCAAACGCCACCGCAGGGCCTGCTTTTTCCCAGTTAACGGTGATGTTCATCCCCTTAATCTGGTCCTTCAGCATACCCGGGAAAGATTTAATCCAGTCCCAGTCCATCGGTTTGTTGCTGTTTACCCAGAAGATCTGCTGGGTGAGGATTTCCTGCAGGCTTTTGGAGACGCTCACCAGCTGCTGCTGATTGATCTGCAGGTTAATGGCCATCATCAGCTGGTTACCCAGCTGTTTATTCATCTGGTCCAGCAGCTCGCGGCGCATATCCACCACCTGCAACAGCGCATCGTGCACTTCATCATTCACGTCGCTGCTGTGCCCCTCTTCCAGTCTGGCAACAAACGCATCGCTCTGGAACAGAGCGTCGCGCTGCTGGTTGACCTCAAACTGCTCAAGACGCAAATCGGCAATACGGTTGGTCATATCCTCAAGTTCATCGGCAGAAGGCAAGGTCTGCTGTTGCTGATAGAGGATACGCGACAGCAGCAGGCTACCCTTCAGGACGGCAATCTGCTCTTTAATATTGCGCTCCGACTGCAGGGCGCGATCCAGCCAGTTTTTGACTTTGATATTCTGCTGAACCAGCGAGTTGCCGTTTTCGGTCGCGTTAATCAATCGCTGGCTGAGCTGATGGTTAACATCCAGCTCCTGCTTCACCAGCGGATTTTCCTGGATGCGGGCGGTTTCGTCCGGGTTTACGGCTTCCTGTGCGGTTTTCTCGGTCAGGGTAAGGCGCTTGCTGTTCACCGCCTCCTGCAACAGCTGCAGCTGATGCTCCAGACGGTTGATGTTGGCGGTAACATAGTCGCGCTGTTTTTGCAGGGTATCCTGCAGCACGGTATTGCCTTCCAGGCTCTTACGCTGCTGTTCGATCTGCGCATTGAGAAGAAGCTGCTGCGTCAGCAGTAAGGTTTGCTGCGTGGGGCGCAATGCCGCCTCGCCCGCAGAGGTGCCGTTCAGGCGGTTGCGGATCTGCTGCAGCTGCTGAGAGGCGGTATACATCGCATTCTGCACGCGCTCCGGCTGGGTTTGCAGGGAAACCAGCTGGCTGTTATAAGTGGCGAGATCGCTCTGGGCGGTCTGGAGATCGTCCAGCAGTTGTGACACGCGTAGTTCCAGCTGGCGCAATGAGAGCGTGGCCAGCGTTTTGCGGGTTTCCTCATCATTATCCACATCACCCAGTGCATTCAGGCTCTCTGTTGCCTTGCGCATCATCTCCGGTGCCTGAGCCACCTTCTGACGCAATTGGGTGGTTTCGGACTTGACCCGTTCAATCTTATCGATGGTCTCCAGGGTTTCCGTGAGATCCCGCTGCACCAGCTTGTCCTGCGGAGTCAGCTCTTTTTGTTTGCTCAGCGCGTCAAGCTGACTCTGGATATCTGCCCGGGTTGGCGTGTCACTGGTCGCATCACCACGTGCAAACACAACCGGCGAAGCCAGCAACGTGAAAATAAGAACCAGAATAAAGGCAAAAACAGGATGCTGTTTGCGTGTGTAGTGCGGCATAGTAGTGTGTAATTTGTGTGATGAATGAGCAAATATATCGGCGTGAAGAATATCACGGCGATGGAAAGCAAAATAGCGCGAACTGTTGGCTCCTGGATAATTCCTGGGAGTCAGGCCAGCAGGGGTTCAGGCTGGGCACGTAACGTGGGGCAGAGCTGGTACATTTCCAGCAGGATCGCGACATAATCCCGGGCTTCACGTTGAAGATCAAATGACTGCGGGGCAAACAGCCAGTTTTCCATAATGCCGGATATATAGCTGCGCATCAGAATAGCGGCGCGACGGGTTAAAAGATTGGCGGGGAGCATTTTAGCTTTAATGCAGTGCGTCAGGGTCTGTTCAATGCGATCATAACTAGCAAGACAGAGGCTGCGTTGCGCCTGCTGAACAATCGCCATTTCCCCGACAAATTCGCATTTATGGAAGATGATCTCCATCATCAGGCGGCGTCGTTCCTCAATAACGGTCGCCTCAAGGATATAGACCAATATCTCTCTCAAAACTGAGAGTGGATCGTCAGGGAATTTTGCCCGATACTCAGTCTCGAGATCCCCAATACTGGACTCTGACAGCTCCCAAATTTCGCCGAATAAATCTGACTTATTTTTGAAATGCCAGTAAATCGCTCCCCGGGTTACCCCAGCCGCCTGAGCAATCTGTGCCAGAGAGGTGGACGAAACTCCCTGTTGCGAAAACAAGCGTAAAGCGACATCAAGGATGTGTTGGCGTGTTGCAAGTGCTTGTTGTTTGGTTTTTCGTGCCATGCGCAGGTGAATTTACAGGAGTCAGATTTACATACATTTATGAATGTATGTACCATAGCACGACGATAATATAAACGCAGCAATGGGTTTGTGGACGCTTGATCCATTGATCAATTTGAAATCGGAAACTCGAGGTTTACATATGAACAAAAACAGAGGGTTAACGCCTCTGGCGATCGTTCTGATGCTCTCAGGCAGCTTAGCGCTTACAGGATGTGACGAAGAACAGGCTCAACAAGGAGCTCAGCAGGTGCCAGAAGTTGGCGTCGTGACGCTCAAAACCGAACCTCTCCAGATAACAACTGAATTACCCGGCCGAACCAGCGCTTACCGCATTGCTGAAGTGCGTCCACAGGTGAGTGGCATCATCCTGAAACGTAATTTTACTGAGGGTGGTGATGTTAAAGCGGGTGATTCTCTGTATCAGATTGATCCTGCGACCTACCAGGCTAATTACGAAAGCGCGAAAGGCGATCTGGCGAAAGCGCAGGCTGCGGCAAAAATTGCCCAGCTGACCGTCAACCGTTATCAGAAACTGTTGGGTACTCAGTACATCAGTCAGCAGGAATATGACAGTGCTCAGGCGGATGCCCAGCAGGCAAACGCTGCCGTCATTGCAGCAAAAGCGGCGGTTGAAACTGCACGCATTAACCTGGCCTATACCAAAGTCACCTCCCCTATCAGCGGCCGCATTGGTAAATCCTCTGTAACCGAAGGGGCGCTGGTGCAGAATGGCCAGACCAATGCGCTGGCGACCGTGCAGCAGCTTGATCCGATCTATGTGGATGTCACCCAGTCGAGTAATGATTTCCTGCGTCTGAAACAGGAGCTGGAGAACGGCACCCTGAAGCAGGAAGATGGCAAAGCAAAAGTTGAGTTGATTACCAGCGATGGTATTAAGTTCCCTGAAGCCGGCAGCCTGGAGTTCTCTGACGTGACGGTCGATCAGACCACCGGTTCGATTACCCTGCGCGCTATCTTCCCGAACCCGAACCATACGCTGTTACCGGGAATGTTCGTTCGTGCCAGCCTGGAAGAAGGGACCAACCCAACCGCACTGCTGGTGCCACAGCAGGGCGTGACCCGTACCCCGCGCGGCGATGCCAGTGCGATGGTGATTGGCGCTGAAGACAAAGTTGAAGTTCGTCAGATCAAGGCAACCCAGGCCATTGGTGATAAATGGCTGGTGACCGACGGTCTGAAAGATGGCGATCGCGTCATCATTACCGGATTACAAAAAGTCCGTCCAGGCGCCAAGGTAAAAGCGCAAGAGGTCACGTCTGACAATCAACAACAAGCCTCAGCAGGCGGTCAGTCAGAACAACCTAAGTCTTAACTTAAACAGGAGCCGTTAAGACATGCCTAATTTCTTTATCGATCGCCCCATTTTTGCGTGGGTGATCGCCATCATCATCATGCTAGCCGGGGGACTTGCGATCCTGAAGCTGCCTGTCGCGCAATATCCAACTATTGCGCCGCCAGCAATTTCAATCGCCGCAACCTACCCAGGGGCTGATGCCAAAACGGTGCAGGACACCGTCACGCAGGTTATCGAACAGAACATGAACGGTATCGATAACCTGATGTACATGTCCTCCAACAGTGACTCCACCGGTACGGTGCAGATCACGCTGACCTTCGAATCCGGTACGGATGCGGACATCGCCCAGGTACAGGTGCAGAACAAACTGCAGCTGGCGATGCCGTTGCTGCCGCAAGAAGTACAGCAGCAGGGTGTGAGCGTGGAGAAATCCTCCAGTAGCTTCCTGATGGTTGTCGGCGTTATCAACACCAACGGCACCATGACGCAGGAGGATATTTCCGACTACGTGGGTGCCAACATGAAGGACGCCATTAGCCGTACTTCGGGTGTCGGTGACGTTCAGCTCTTCGGTTCTCAGTACGCAATGCGTATCTGGATGGACCCGAACAAACTGAACAACTTCCAGCTGACGCCGGTAGACGTGATCAACGCTATTAAGGCGCAGAACGCCCAGGTGGCAGCCGGTCAGTTAGGCGGCACGCCGCCGGTGAAAGGCCAGCAGCTGAACGCCTCAATCATCGCCCAGACCCGTCTGACCTCCGTGGACGAGTTCAGTAAAATTCTGCTGAAGGTGAACCCGGACGGTTCCCAGGTTCGCCTGCGCGATGTGGCAAAAGTTGAGCTGGGTGGTGAGAACTACGACGTGATCGCCAAGTTTAACGGCCAGCCGGCGTCCGGTCTGGGGATTAAACTGGCGACAGGCGCTAACGCCCTGGATACCGCTACCGCGATCCGTGCCGAACTGAAGAAAATGGAACCTTTCTTCCCGTCAGGCCTGAAAATCGTTTACCCGTATGACACTACGCCGTTCGTGAAAATCTCTATTCACGAAGTAGTGAAAACCCTGGTAGAAGCGATCATCCTGGTATTCATCGTGATGTATCTGTTCCTGCAAAACTTCCGTGCGACGTTGATCCCGACCATCGCCGTACCGGTGGTTCTGCTGGGGACATTTGCTATCCTGGCGGCCTTCGGCTTCTCAATAAACACCCTGACGATGTTCGGGATGGTGTTGGCGATCGGTCTGCTCGTGGATGACGCCATCGTGGTGGTCGAAAACGTCGAGCGTGTGATGTCCGAAGAGGGGCTGCCGCCGAAAGAGGCGACCCGTAAATCCATGGGCCAGATTCAGGGCGCACTGGTGGGTATCGCGATGGTTCTGTCGGCGGTATTTATCCCGATGGCTTTCTTTGGCGGCTCTACCGGTGCGATCTACCGTCAGTTCTCGATCACTATCGTTTCTGCGATGGCCCTGTCGGTTCTGGTTGCGTTGATCCTGACCCCGGCGCTGTGCGCCACCATGCTGAAACCGGTGGCCAAAGGCGACCACGGCGAGCACAAAAAAGGCTTCTTCGGCTGGTTTAACCGCATGTTCGATAAGAGCACGCACCACTACACCGACAGCATAGGCAACATCCTGCGCAGCACCGGTCGTTATCTGCTGCTCTACATCATCATTGTGGTCGGCATGGCGTACCTGTTCGTTCGCCTGCCAAGCTCCTTCCTGCCGGACGAAGACCAGGGCGTGTTCCTGACGATGGCCCAGCTGCCTGCGGGTGCAACACAGGAACGTACCCAGAAAGTGCTGGATGAGGTGACCGACTATTACCTCACTAAAGAGAAAGCCAACGTTGAATCGGTGTTTGCGGTTAACGGCTTTGGCTTTGCAGGTCGTGGTCAGAACACCGGTATTGCCTTCGTTTCTCTGAAAGACTGGAGCGAGCGTCCGGGTGATGAGAACAAAGTTGAGGCGATCACGGGCCGTGCCATGGGCACCTTCTCGCAGATTAAAGACGCGATGGTCTTCGCCTTTAACCTGCCGGCGATTGTTGAACTGGGTACAGCGACCGGCTTTGACTTCCAGCTTATCGACCAGGGTGGTCTGGGCCATGAAAAACTGACCCAGGCGCGTAACCAGCTGTTGGGCGAAGTGGCCAAGCATCCTGACCTGCTGACCAGCGTTCGTCCGAACGGCCTGGAAGATACCCCGCAATTCAAAGTGGATATCGATCAGGAAAAAGCACAGGCGCTGGGCGTATCAATCAGTGATATCAACACTACACTGGGCGCGGCCTGGGGCGGCAGCTACGTCAACGACTTCATCGACCGTGGTCGCGTGAAGAAAGTGTACGTGATGTCTGAAGCCCAGTATCGTATGTTGCCGAACGATATCAATAACTGGTACGTGCGCGGCAGCGACGGCCAGATGGTGCCATTCTCAGCCTTCTCTACCTCTCGCTGGGAATATGGTTCCCCGCGTCTGGAACGTTACAACGGTCTGCCATCCATGGAGATCCTGGGCCAGGCGGCGGCGGGCAGAAGTACCGGTGAAGCCATGAACCTGATGGAAGAACTGGCGCAGAAACTGCCGGCGGGTATTGGCTACGACTGGACGGGGATGTCCTATCAGGAACGTCTGTCCGGTAACCAGGCCCCTGCCCTGTATGCCATCTCGCTGATTGTGGTATTCCTGTGTCTGGCGGCGCTGTACGAGAGCTGGTCGATTCCGTTCTCGGTCATGCTGGTGGTTCCGCTCGGGGTTATCGGTGCGCTGCTGGCGGCGACCTTCCGCGGGCTGGGCAACGACGTCTACTTCCAGGTGGGCCTGTTGACAACCATTGGCTTGTCGGCGAAGAACGCGATATTAATCGTCGAATTCGCCAAAGATCTGATGGATAAAGAAGGGAAAGGCCTGATTGAAGCGACGCTGGAAGCGGTGCGTATGCGTCTGCGTCCAATCCTGATGACCTCTCTGGCCTTTATCCTCGGCGTTATGCCGCTGGTTATTAGCTCGGGTGCTGGCTCCGGTTCGCAGAACGCCGTAGGTACCGGCGTAATGGGCGGGATGATAACAGCGACCGTCCTGGCTATCTTCTTCGTGCCGGTGTTCTTTGTGGTCGTACGTCGCCGTTTCAGCCGTAAGAACGAAGACGTCGAACACAATCATTCGGTGTGATGACAAAGATACGGGTTTAACCTTTAAAAAGGCCGCATATGCGGCCTTTTTTTACAATTGAAAATCATAAAATTAGCTTATTGAGGGTTTATATATTTTATGTCACGCTTAAACGGCTTATCATATTTTGCCTGGACTTCTTACAAAGATTCTCAAATTCGTGCGTTGCTTCTTAGGTATTAAGAATATTCCTGGTGTTTTTTGATTTTAAACGCGCCTGCCAGCGATGTTTGTCTCAAATGAGAAATCTCGCCGGGGGATAAGAAGAGATCCGTATCAGGATAAAACCAATATATAACACAGTGAAGGCTAAATCCTGTAAGATGAGGCGTAATTGTAATTTTTCGTAATAGCGCGGTGAAATCCTGATTAGAGTAGATTATAGTTAAAGCAAGAGGCATAACAGTAGACGTTGACGCTAAGTCAGTTGTACCCTTCCCGACAACGATGTTCGGTGAGTAAAAAATCACTCAAAAAGGGGATGCGCTATGGACGAATACTCGCCCAAAAGGCAAGATATTGCACAGTTGAAATTCCTTTGTGAATCCCTGTACCATGACTGCCTGACCAATCTCGATGAAAGCAATCATGGCTGGGTAAATGACCCGACTTCTGCCATTAATTTGCAGTTAAACGAGTTGATTGAGCATATAGCGACCTTCGCGCTTAATTATAAAATTAAGTATAACGAAGATAATAAATTGATTGAGCAAATTGACGAATACCTGGATGACACTTTTATGTTATTCAGTAGCTACGGCATTAACGCACAGGATTTGCAAAAATGGCGTAAATCGGGCAATCGGCTTTTTCGTTGTTTTGTCAATGCAAGCAGAGCTAATCCTTTAGCTTCTCCTGTTAAAATTATTACAAACAATTAGGTGAATTTATGTCTGATAAACCATTAACCAAGACTGATTATTTGATGCGTTTGCGTCGCTGTCAGTCAATTGACACACTTGAACGCGTAATTGAAAAAAATAAATACGAGCTTTCTGATAATGAGCTTGCGGTATTCTATTCAGCAGCCGATCATCGCCTGGCTGAACTTACGATGAATAAGCTGTACGATAAAATTCCTACCGCGGTCTGGAAGTTTGTACGCTGATTGCGTTCAACAGATGTCAAAGGTAATGACTCGACTTTCAGATGTGTTCCTCTTTTATGTGACAGGCCGTTCGTCTTCCGCCTGGGCCTGCGCTAACGCCCGTGGAGAAATTGCGTTGTAGTGAACAGACAGTCCACCTCATCTCACCCGCCCTTCGCAGGTAACTGTTATGATTTTTCTTAGCATAACTGTTACTGTCCACAAACATTGTGGTCACTTAAAATATACGGATCCTTCGTATTGAGTTGAATTCAGAAAGGGCAGAACATGACCGAGATACAACGCCTGCTTACCGAAACCATTGACGATCTCAATGTTCGTGAAAAGCGTGACAACAAACCGCGCTTTAGCATCAGCTTTATTCGCAAACACCCTGGTCTGTTTGTTGCCATGTACGCGGCGTGGCTGGCTACGCTGGTGGTAATGCTGCAATCCGAAACTTTAATCGGTTCCGTCTGGTTGCTGGTTGGCTTGTTCATCGTTTTTAACGCCTTCTTCTTTTTTGACGTCAATCCACGCTATCGTTATGAAGATATTGATGTGCTTGATTTCCGCGTCTGTTACAACGGTGAGTGGTACAACACGCGCTTTGTGCCCCGCCAGCTGATCGAGAACATTCTGCACTCTCCTAACGTTGAGTCACAGCAAAAAGAGAAACTGCAGAAGATGATCGCCACCAAAGGTGAGCTCTCTTTCTACGACGTCTTCACGCTCTCCCGCGTGGCAGCCTGAAACCTCTTCTTACCTGCCGTCAACAGTCTTACCGTCGGCGGCAGGTGCCATACCCTGCTTAACCTCTCTTCTTACGTCCCTGTACCGCCTTAAAGCGCGGATTGGATTTGCAAATCACATACAGCCGCCCTTTACGCTTCACAATCTGACAATCTGGATGACGTTGTTTGGCACTGCGCAATGAATTCAGAACCTGCATGCTTACCTCGAAAGTGATTTGTTATAACATAACAATTAGCATATCTGAGTAAAGCGACAAAAACAACCCATGCCGAAAGCGAGCAAAGTGCGGTTTTCGCTATACGAAAAAGTTACTTAAAAGAGTATTTAATTCAAAGGCTCAATTGCTGAATGAATTGTCTGTTCGCCGCATGCTATAACACTACACTTCAGCGGCTCTTTTGTTATGACGCCATCGACCTGGGCGCCCGACGTTCGGCGTTATAAAAGGAAACAGGAACATGACAACCCGACACCTGGTTAGTGTGATTACCTGTGTACTCATTTTTGCCGTCCTTGCTCCTGTCTGCCTGAGCGTCTGGCTGGCGCACCGCAATGCGGAAGATAAGTTTGTCGACGATCTGGATAACTACTCTTCCCGCGTGCAGGTGCGTACCGACAGAGTGATTAACCAGGCGGAATCGGCCCTGAAGGAGATGCAGTCGTTCAAAGGGATCCCGTGCAGTTACGAACATGCGATGGCCATGCGCCGCGCCTCATTTTCCTGGCGTTATATTCAGGAGGTCCTTTACGTCGAAGATCTGAAACCGCGCTGTTCGTCGCTGGAACAAGAGAGCCATGCCGCCCCTTTTCCTCCGGCAATGCGGATCACCTCCGACGGCTATCGGGCCTGGGTCACGACGCATAACGATCTGGGCCTCGATCGCTATATGGCCGCGATTGGCACAGAACATTACGTTGTCATGATCGACCCGGCCTCGCTGATCGATGTGATCCCCTTTGGCTCATGGCCGATCGACGTAGCTCTGGTAGGGCTTCGCCGCAATATTGTTTTCGCCAGCAGTAGCAGCCTGGATATGCAGGTGTTCAATGAAATGCAGCGCAGCGACAGCACGCATTTTCAGCATAACGGGGTGATGTATAACCGGCACGACGTATCCGATTTAGGGTTTACCATTGTGGCGTGGTCTTCCCTGACCCCTTTAAATGAGAGCTGGCACTATCAGCTTATATTCTGGCTGCCTTTTGGCATTCTGATCAGTCTTCTGACATCCTGGTTTATATTGCGTCTATTACGCCGCCTGCAGTCGCCCCGCTATCGTTTACTGGATGCCATCAATGCCAGGGAGTTTCAGGTTCATTTCCAGCCGATAGTAGCACTCAACAGCGGCAGGCTGACCGGTGCGGAAGCCCTCGCCCGCTGGCCGCAGCCGGACGGCAGCTACCTATCACCCGATATTTTCGTCTCTCTGGCGGAGCAAACGGGCCTGACGAATCAATTGACTACGCTGATTATCGAAAAGGTCTTTGAGGAGATGGGCGAGTGGCTACGCCAGCATCCGGGCCATCATATCTCGATTAATCTGGCGCCGGAGGATTTGATCTCAGGTAACGTACTCCCGCTGCTGAGCCGCCTGCTGAATCAGTGGCAGCTACAGCCCTCGCAGATTGCGCTGGAGCTTACTGAACGCGGGTTCGCCGATCCTGCCGTCAGCGCCCCTGCCATCGCCGCGTTCAGACGCGCAGGACACTCTGTTTATATCGATGATTTCGGAACGGGCTATTCCAGCCTCAGCTATCTGCAGGATCTGGATGTCGATACGCTGAAAATCGATAAGTCATTTGTGGACGCGCTGGAATATAAAAATGTCACCTCGCACATCATTGAGATGGCCAAATCGCTCCATCTGGATATGGTGGCTGAAGGAATTGAAACCGAAGGTCAGCTGGCATGGCTTCTTTGCCACGGGGTGCAGTACGGCCAGGGCTGGTTGTACAGCAAAGCACTGCCGAAAGAGGCGTTTATCCAGTGGGCTGAAAACAATCTCGACCCCGAGACACAGACCTGACGCCCGGCGGGAAGCGCCGCCGGGCAGCACTTTTACTCGTCCAGCAGAGGCGAGAAGCCGCCATAAATCATGCGCTTACCATCAAAAGGCATGGCTTCACCAAATTCTTTCATTCTGGGATCGTTCATCATCTTCTGATTCGCCTCATCGCGAACCGCCTTCGAAGGATATTCGATCCAGCTGAAAACCACTTCTTCGTTCTCTTCCGCCTTCACCGCCATGCGAAAGTCCGTTAATTTGCCGTCAGGTACGTCGTCTGCCCAGCACTCTACGATGCGAAGCGCGCCAAACTCTTTAAACAGCGGCGCGGCTTTCGCCGCCATCTCGCGATAAGCCTCCTTATTATCCGCGGGAACGGCAACCACAAAACCATCGACATACTTCATCAGATAAACCTCCGAAGTGAATGTGCGGCCACGCGGTGTGACCGCATCAGCGATTAAGTTTAGTTCTGTTGCCAGCGAAAGGCGTAACGCACCTTTTTGCCCTGCAGAATAAACTCCGGCGACACGCTTGGGCTCCACGAGTCATCGCCGCCGACGCCCATATGGAACGCGTCGAGATTCAGCCAGCAGCCGGGCTCCTCACGTAACAGATGGTGATGTGACGTCTCGCGCAGCTGCGTCTGGCTATAACGGCTTACGGAGAAGTGGAAATCGCCCTGCAACTGGTGCTGCCCCAGGCTCAACTGACGCGTATCGCAGCGCAGGCCGTTGTCGGTCGGGAAAATATAGGGGGTGTGCAGCTCAGCAAGCGGCAGCGTCCAGCGCCCCTGACGGGCGGCGAGCTTGCGATCCGGGTAGTTCTCATACGGCCCCAGTCCCTGCCAGCTTACGGTCTGCGGCGTCTGCGCCAGCTGACAGCTGAGCCCGATACGCGCAGGCTCTGGCATATCACTCGCTACCTGCACCTCAACGTCGCCCTCCAGCACACCCTGGCTATCGATACGCCAGCATTTACGGCTCAGGAAAAGCACCTGATTGTCGTGCTCCCAGGCATGGAGCGTGACGATAGTCACCGCCTGGTGTAGTTGTTCTGCGTCGCACTGCAGCAGACGAGGCGTGAGGCTGTACATTCCCGCCGCCTTCCAGCGTTCAACCCAGGCGTTGGGATCGATGCGGGTGGCTTCGCTGACGCCGATATCGTTATCCAGCGGGGCGCGGGTAAAGTTATCGGTCAGCGGTGAGAGCAGGGTCGGCTCGCCCTCGCGCCACCATTGGGTCAGATTGCCGCTGGCGCGGTCAAAATGCCAGCGCTGCTGCTGATGGGTCACCACCAGCGCGTCATTCTCATGAGATAGCTGTGGGGCTTCCCCTGCGGCCTTTGGCGGTGCGACCCATAACGGCGCGGGCAGCGGCCATTGATCCCAGGCGCAGAGGTGGTTTTCAGGGGACCACGGCGTGGCCGCAGGCTGGACAACCTCCACGTTCAGCCAGAGATCGCCCGGGGCGGCCTCCCATTGCGGCAAAGCAAGCTCCAGCCGCTGCGTGCCAAGCGCCGGGACGTTAAGTGCCACAACGTCAGTGGCCAGCACCTCGCCATCGCGCATCACCGACCAGCGCAGCTGCTCGTTGTCCGTGGCGCGGAAGAGATAATCACTCTGCACTTCCACCACCAGCGGGGAGTGGCTCTGCAGGGTAAAAGTGAAGAACTGCTGGGCGCGCTGGGCTTCATACAGGGCGGGATGCGGTGTACGATCGGGGAAGACCAGCCCGTTCAGGCAAAACTGCCGATCGTTAGGCTTATCGCCAAAGTCACCGCCATAGGCCCAGAAGGCATTGCCCTGCTCGTCATACTTCGTCAGCGCCTGGTCCACCCAGTCCCAGACGAAACCACCCTGCAGGCGAGGATGTTTGCGGAAAGCTTCCCAGTATTTAGCGAAACCGCCAAAGCTGTTGCCCATCGCATGGGCGTATTCGCAGAGGATCAGCGGGCGCGTCTCATCCGGCATGCCGATCCACTTTTTAATGGACCACTTCGGTACCGCCGGGAAGGGTTGATCCCGATCGACGCGGGCGTACATCGGACAGATAACGTCGGTTGCCGCGGTATTGGCCCCGCCGCCCTCATACTGCACCGGGCGGGTGGGATCCGTCGCCTTCACCCAGCGATACAGGGCGTCGTGGCTGGCGCCATGACCGGACTCATTGCCCAGCGACCAGATAATGATCGACGGGTGATTCCTGTCTCGCTGCACCATCCGGGTCACGCGTTCGCTCATGGCGGGCAGCCAGCGCGGATCGTCCGCCAGCCGGCTCATCGGCACCATGCCGTGCGTTTCGATGTTAGCCTCATCCACCACATAGAGCCCGTAGCGGTCGCACAGACGGTACCACAGTGGATGGTTAGGATAGTGAGAGCAGCGCACGGCATTAAAATTGTGCTGTTTCATCAGCTCAATGTCGCGACGCATGGTGGTTTCATCCATCACCTGCCCGCGCTCGGGGTGATGTTCGTGACGGTTCACCCCGCGGATCAGCAGCGGCTTGCCGTTGAGCTTCAGCAGCCCGTTACTGATTTCTACCCGGCGAAAACCGACGTCGCAGGCTTCAACGTCCAGGACCTGGCCCTGAGCGTCGCGCAGCGTGAGCGTCAGCCGGTAAAGGGCGGGAATTTCCGCGCTCCAGAGATGCGGTTGTTCCACCTTCAGTGAAACATTCACCCTCTCCTGCCAGTGACCACGCTCATCGACAACCGCCGAGCCCGGTGTGCCGGTGGCGCTGGCGACAGGCTCTCCATTACGCCACAGCTTAATGCTCACCTCGCAGCCCGCGTAGTCGTTGCCCCCAAGGGTCAGCCCCAGCTGAAGCTGTGCCCGGTCATAATCGGCGTTCAGCGCCGTCACTACGTGATAATCAGCAATATGGGTAGCCGGTTTATGCAGCAGGGTGACATCCCGGAAGATACCGCTCATCCGCCACATATCCTGATCTTCAAGATAGCTGCCATCGCACCAGCGAAGCACCATCACCGCCAGGCGGTTACTGCCTGCGCGCAGGAAGGGGGTAACATCAAACTCCGCCGGCAGGCGGCTGTCCTGCGAGTAACCCACCCACTTCCCGTTGCACCACAGGTAAAAGGCTGAGTTGACGCCTTCAAAAACCAGCCGCGTCTGTCCGCTCTCCAGCCAGCTGGCGTCCATATCGAATGTGAGCGAGTAACAACCGGTTGGGTTCTCTGTCGGCACAAACGGCGGGTTCACCGCAATGGGATAAGTGACGTTGGTATAGATAGGGGTATCAAAGCCCTGCATCTGCCAGTTAGAGGGAACCGGCATAACAACCGCATCCGCGCAGTCCTCCTGCGTCCAGCTGTCAGGGACCTGC
This sequence comes from Leclercia adecarboxylata, assembly GCF_035787115.1. GTDB lineage: Bacteria > Pseudomonadota > Gammaproteobacteria > Enterobacterales > Enterobacteriaceae > Enterobacter > Enterobacter adecarboxylatus_E. The sequence goes on from NZ_JALKTL010000005.1 coordinate 134,387, forward strand.
TCTGGCGCAGCGAAGAAGCTGAACCGCCAGTCACCGTTCAGCGAGCGGATGGCCGGAGACAGATCCTCATCCCGTGCCGCGTATTCATCACGCCAGCCACTCAGGGGCACGTGGGCAGGAAGGCGATTCCATTGCGTGACGCCGGGATTTTCCCAGTCACGGCGGGCAAGAAGTGTGCTGAGGGTCAGCGGAGCAGAATGGGTCATCATTACCTCTTTTGCGAAGCGCTCACAATTTTCAACCACAATGCCCTGTCGCGGTGACAGGGTAAAGCAGGAGAGCTTCATGAAGCGATGAGGATCACAAAAGCACTACCGTCGCGCCAGTTGTTCGGCCAGCAGCGCCAGGTTTTTTAGCTGCCGGGCCAGATCGTCGCTGCCCTGCGGGATCCCTTCCCGGGCCGTGGAATGACGCTCGATCAGCGTCACCGGCAGGCGGGTTTGCATTGGGTTCTCTCCGGCATTGCCCTGCTGTGCCAGCAGCCACTCCACGCTGCGCAGCCCCGCCTCACGAAACGCCTGACGAACCGTGGTTAGCGGCGGCGTAAACCATGCGCTGTCCGTGGTATCGTCAAAACCCACTACCGAGATCTGACCCGGCACGTTGATGCCCTTCTCGGCACAGGCGCGCATTACGCCAAGCGCCATCTGATCGTTTGCCACCAGGATCGCCTGCGGGAGGAGGCCCCCGGCCAACAGCTGATGACCTTTTTCGTAACCCGACGCCGCGCTCCAGTCGCCCTGAGCGATGGCGCAGGGTGCCAGACCCGCCTCGTCTAAGGCAGACAACCAGCCCGCCAGACGCGCCCGGGCAGACACTGAACTTTGCGGTCCGCCCAGCAGCGCGATCCGCTGATGGCCCAGCGCCAGCAGATGTTGCGCCCCCAGATTTGCCCCCTGCCCGGCATCGAATACCAGGCTATGTACCCGGGCGTTGGGCGTGACATCAAGAAACAACACCGGTACCGGAACGGCCTGCGCCTGCAGGCTTTCTGCCAGCTCGTCTTCCAGCGGGACGTTAACCAGTAACCCTTCCACGCGCTGCGCCAGCAACTCCTGCACCGCCGCCAGGCACTGCTGTGGATTTTCGACCATCGAGATCAGCACGCTGGCTCCGCGCTCGCCGGCACGCGTTTTTACCGCCGACGCAATTTGCGAGGGGGCATGCAGCGCCAGATCGGTGGTGATCAACCCCAACGTGCGGGTGCGTTTGCCTGCCAGCTGCTGGGCGCCGCGGTTGGGAACATAGTGCAGCTCGGCCATCGCCTGCAGTACTTTCTCCCGGGTACGGGCAGAGACGTGAGCCGCATCATTAATGACTCGCGAGACGGTTTGATAAGAAACGCCCGCCAGGCGGGCGACATCATAGAGAGTTATGGCTTTCATGCGCTTCACGTTGCTTTGACAGAGGCGCATATTCTGGCATAAGAGCCGGGGTAAAGCATGTGAGCGCTTCGCAAAATCAGACAATGCGGCCAGGCTGCGGGACTAACGTGCGCGGCTTCTGGCGAAACCACGGCAGGCAGATCTGGATCAGCGGACCAATGCTCAGCGCATAGAGTATGGTTCCCGCGCCAAAAGTGCCTCCCAGCACGACGCCAGTCAGCAGGACAGAAATTTCAATCGCCGTGCGCACGGTGCGAACCGACCAGCCGGTGCGGGCGTTAATCCCGGTCATCAGACCGTCGCGGGGCCCGGCGCCAAATCCGGCACCAATGTACATCCCGGTGGCCAGCGCATTGACGATCACCGCACTCACCAGCAACACACAGCGGGCCGGGAGTGAATCAATAGCCGGAATAAACGCCAGCGCGACATCAGCTGCCAGGCCAATGGCAATCACGTTACTGATGGTGCCGAGCCCCGGACGCTGTCGCAGCGGGATCCAGAGCAGTAGCACCAGCACGCCAGTCAGGATGATGACGGTCCCCATATCCATTGCCAGAAGCTTCGCTACGCCCAGATGAAAGACATTCCAGGGATCGGCTCCCAGATCCGCCCGCACAAACATCGCCGTTGACAGGCCGTACAGGCACAATCCGACATAAAGCTGAAGTAATCGACGCAACATGATCTCTCTCCGGTAGTTTGTGCTTTCATCATTGCCTGAAATGGACCTATGATTAATGTCCAGTTTTCAAAAAGTGGACTGCCTGTGTCATCACGTCGATTTGGAAGCCAGTCATTAGTTCGCCTGTTGGGTCACTGGCAGGAGAGCGCTTCCCGCACTCCGCTGTGGCGCCAGCTGGCCGATGCCCTGCGCCTGCTGATTCTGGATGGCAGACTGGCGCTGGATACGCGCCTCCCGGGAGAGCGGGAGCTGGCATTAACCCTGGAAATCAGCCGGACCACCGTCAGCAGCGCCCTGGCGCACCTGCGGGATGAAGGCTATCTCGAAAGCAGGCACGGCAGTGGATCGCGGGTGATCCTGCCCGACAGCCGCACGCCCCCCACCCGCGCCAATGCCAGCGCAGCGCTGGATCTCTCTACCGCCGCGCTGGGTGCCGGGCCGGAGATCCATCAGGCCTATACCTACGCCCTGACCGCCATTACCCAGCATCTGACGCAAACCGGCTACGATCAGCTGGGCCTGCTGGCGCTGCGCGAAGCCATCGCCGCACGTTACACGGCACGGGGACTGCCTACCCGGGCAGAGGAGGTGATGGTGGTTAACGGCGCGGTGAGCGGGCTGGCGCTGGTGCTGCGCATGTTCACCGGTCCGGGGGACCGGGTGGTGGTGGATCACCCCACCTACCCGCTGGCTATCGCGGCGATTCAGGGAGCCTCTTGTCGGCCCGTCGGCGTCTCGCTGCCGCATTCCGGCTGGGATATCGACGGCTTTGCCGCCACCCTCGCCCAGACCGCGCCGCGTCTGGCCTGGCTGATGCCGGATTTTCATAATCCGACTGGCCGCTGCATGGAGGCGACGAGCCGGGCGGCCATCGCCGCCGTAGCTGCCCGCGCCCGCACGACGCTGGTGGTCGATGAAACCATGGTTGATCTGTGGTTCGATGCACCTCCCCCGCCGCCGCTGGCCTCCTTCTGCCAGAGTGGCAATGTCATTACCCTCGGCTCGGCGGGTAAAAGTTTCTGGGGCGGCCTGCGTCTGGGCTGGGTTCGCGCCCCCGCTCGCACCATCGCAACGCTGGCTCAAACGCGCGATACGCTCGATCTCGGCTCACCGCTGCTGGAACAGCTGGCAACCCTGTGGTTGATTGAGAATGGCGAAACATTTTTACCTGCCCGGCGGCAGATGCTGCGTGAGCGACGGGATGGCTGTGCGGCGCTGCTGCGGGAACATTTTCCGGACTGGCGCTTCCGGATGCCGGAAGGGGGTCTCTCCTTCTGGGTGGAGCTGCCGGATATGCTGGCAACCCAGCTGGCTACCCGCGCCGAAGCGGCTGGCATTCATCTGGGGACCGGGACGCGTTTTGGCCTTTCCGGGGCGTTTGACCGCTACCTGCGCATGCCCTTTTCACTGGAGCCGATAGAACTGGAAAACGCGCTGATGCGGATCAAGCCGCTGTGGCTGGCGCTGATTAACGGCGGACAGACCGTAAAACGCACACTGGTGTAATCGCTTTTGTACTGTGAGCGACTGTAACATTGATATTTATTGCGGGAAAAAGTGAGCGGGTGCACAAATAGCGGCGAATAACAGGCAATTTAAAAATGTCTGACTGTAGTGGTTACAGTCAGACATTTTCAGCATAGGGGCGATCAGTGCTGAGCAGGGATTGGGAAACCTTTCAGGGAAATAATAAAACTATCGCCTTCTTTCTTTATTTTTGCGCCTGTATCACACCAGTCAGACGCAATTCTAAAGAATTCATCACTGCCAACGTCCCAGCCCAGGCGGACATGTTTGACATAACCAGAGCGCAGAAGCGAGCAAGCCTCTGAGTAACTGCTGGCGGTTGATTGTTGATGTTGTTTCATTTTTTCTTCTTCAGAATTTTTCTTAATGCTTTGATTTCTTTAGGAGTAAATGGAGCTACACTCTCTTCTTCCGTATGCTGATTGTCGATATCCTCCTCCGTTACTCCCGCCTCATCTGCGACAGAAAACGCCATCTGCAGCAGTTTCTCTGTGGTAACGCTAAGATTCTCATTATTCACTTCGGCATAGTGACGAAGCTTCTCTTTCAGCGCTTCGTCAATCTTCACATTCAGGACAGCAGTCGTCATCGTATTAACATCCCTGGCAATTTTTTATTAAATTAATACACGAAGTTAACATTATTATCCAGATATATATTCTCTGCTTATACATCATAAAAATGTCACACTTACCCTGCAGAAAATTTATGACAGAATAATGACAGTTACGTTTCAGTATGATGACAACTTGCGAAATATACAGGTCGAATTAAAAAAATAGAATGGGCTTACGGTTAGCGGGAAAAAGGCGCAGAGAAAATAGGATTGAATTTTGAGGAAGGCAGAAATGGGTGGGGGCCCTGCCAGCTACATCCCGGCACACACGTCGTCTGCCCTGGCTGCTTCCTTCCGGACCTGACCTGGTGAACAGAGTAGCGTTGCGGGAGAACCAACAGAGCCCCCATTGAGAGCGTTGTTAACCAACGCGCTGGCGCATTATCACTGTACAGGATAGTAATTGCAAGTTAACCGCGACCGGGTGATGGTTTATTGCGCAAAGCGTTTACTGAGTGGACGTTTTCTTCCTGTCTTGTCCGTTACTCTTTATCATGCCTTTAACACAGGAGATCAAAATGGACGAACACGACGCTTTTCCCCAGCGGGTATGGCAGATAGTCGCCGCTATCCCCGAAGGTACCGTAACCACCTATGGTGAGGTGGCGACCCTGGCGGGTTCTCCGCGCGCTGCGCGACAGGTGGGCGGCGTGCTCAGGCGGCTGCCTGAAGGCAGTACCTTGCCCTGGCATCGGGTCGTCAACCGCCACGGCGCAATCTCCTTAACAGGGCCGGATTTACAGCGTCAGCGTCAGGCACTGCTCAGCGAAGGGGTACAGGTGTCAGGGGGCGGGCAGATTGATTTGCAGCGTTACCGCTGGCGATATTAAAACGCCCCTCTCAGACGAGAAGGGCGTGCAACATTAAAGCTGGGTTGGCGCCGGGGTTGCCGTAGACGGGCTGACCTGGGTTGGCGATGTTGAAGGCAACGTTGTTGCCGCACCGCCGCCGGGCTGCAGCGGCAGCGAAGTCTGCTGCACAGGTACCAGCACCAGATCGGCTTTCGTACCGCCCTGGTTGATCACCGGTTTCACGATGTCCGTCATCAGGACTACCTGATCGTTAATGGTGATCGCCGCGCTCAGCAAAATCCGGGCGTCAGGCTGAACATCCGCTGGATTAAACGGCAGTTCAAATTTGAATGGGGCCTGTTTACCTTCGGTACGCGTCGCCCTCTGCGCCAGCACTTTCGATGGTGAATCGGCCAGTGAGGCATCAGACAGGGTCACGGTTAATACCGCATCCGGCGGCAAAGCAACTTTCTGGCGGATCCAGATCGTACCTGAAACATTTGGCTGCTGAATGGTCGGCTGCGTCGCTACGCCGGCAGTGTTAGGGTTCGGCGCTGGCGTCTGAATGTCTGCGCTTTTATCCGCACAGGCAGAAAGAGCAACCGCTAACGCTACACCACTTAACATGTGCACGAGTTTCATTGAGTTCTCCTTATCATCAATGCACCAGCGGGATCGATACCGCCAGATGAGTGGCTAACATAAACATAACGTGAGTAAGTGTGGCACATGTCAATTATTTATGCCTGGAATCCCCCGGTTATTCAGATTATTGCACCCATCGGACCACTTTCAATTCTGCGTTATACTCTGCCTATCTTTCGCCACGGCGTTTTAATTGAGGACGACTATGAGTCAGGCACTAAGCAATCTGCTGACATTATTAAACCTGGAAAAAATTGAAGAAGGACTCTTTCGGGGACAAAGCGAAGATCTGGGTTTACGCCAGGTTTTCGGCGGCCAGGTTGTGGGACAAGCCCTCTACGCCGCCAAAGAGACAGTACCTACAGAACGCTTTGTGCACTCTTTTCACAGCTACTTCTTGCGCCCTGGCGACAGCCAGAAGCCCATCGTGTATGACGTCGAAGTCCTGCGCGACGGTAACAGCTTCAGCGCCCGCCGCGTGGCGGCAGTGCAGAACGGCAAGCCGATTTTCTATATGACGGCATCGTTCCAGGCGCCGGAGCCGGGCTATGAACATCAGAAAACGATGCCGCCTGCTCCCGCACCGGACGAGCTACGTTCAGAAACTGACATTGCCCGCGCGCTGGCGCATCTGCTGCCGCCACAGGTTAAAGAGAAGTTTCTTTGCGATAAGCCGCTGGAGATCCGCCCGGTGGAGTTTCATAACCCGATGAAAGGCCACACCGCAGAGCCTGCCCGTCAGGTCTGGATCCGCGCGAATGGCACCATGCCGGAAGATTTCCGCGTGCATCAGTATCTGCTGGGTTATGCGTCGGACTTCAATTTCCTGCCGGTTGCCCTGCAGCCCCACGGCGTAGGCTTCCTTGAGAAAGGGATGCAGGTTGCCACTATCGACCATTCGATGTGGTTCCACCGTCCGTTTAATATGAATGAGTGGCTGCTGTACAGCGTAGAGAGTACGTCTGCGTCCAGCGCTCGCGGGTTTGTGCGCGGTGAGTTCTATACCCAGGATGGTGTGCTGGTAGCCTCTACCGTGCAGGAAGGGGTGATGCGCAACCGGGGATGATGGTATGTGCGGCCTGATGCCCCACCCTGCCCCTCTCCCACGGGGAGAGGGAACAAACACTAAAAACGGCAACCGAGGTTGCCGTTTTGCTGTTTATCACGCGTTATACGCGTTCTCGCCGTGGCTGTTGACGTCCAGACCTTCGCGCTCCTGCTCTTCCGGTACGCGCAGTCCTACCGTCATGTCCGCCAGTTTATAGCCGATAAAGGCCACCACACCCGACCAGACCACCGTAATAGCGATACTTTCCAGCTGAACCAGAACCTGATGTCCCATGGTCACGCCTTCTGCATAGCCCACACCGCCCAGTGACGTTGAGGCGAAAAAGCCGGTCATGATGCAGCCGATGATGCCGCACACGCCGTGCACGCCAAAGACATCACAAGGGTCGTCCACACGCAGAACACGTTTCAGCGCCGTCACGCCCCACAGACCGGCCAGACCCGCCACGATACCGATGATCAGCGCGCCGCCGACACCGACAAAACCACAGGCCGGGGTGATGCCTACCAGGCCGGCAATCGCGCCGGAACAGGCGCCCAGCAGCGAAGGCTTACCGCGTACCGCCCACTCGCCAAAGATCCAGGAGAGGATAGCACCCGCTGTCGCTACCACGGTATTCACGAAGGCCAGCGCCGCGATTTCGTTTGCCGCACTTGCTGAACCGGCGTTAAAGCCGAACCAGCCGAAGTAGAGGATAGCCGTGCCGGTAAATACCATCGGCAGGTTGTGCGGTTTGAAGGCTTCTTTGCCAAAACCAACACGTTTGCCAATCAGGTAAGCACCCACCAGCCCCGCCACCGCGGCGTTGATGTGTACAACGGTACCGCCCGCAAAGTCCAGCGCGCCATGCGAGGCCAGCAGACCGCCGCCCCACACCATGTGCGCCACCGGCACATAGGAGAGCGTGAGCCACACCACCACGAAGATCAGCACGGCGGAGAAGCGAATACGTTCCGCCAGCGCCCCGACAATCAGCCCGACGGTGATACAGGCGAACGAGCCCTGGAACGCCACGTGGATGTACTGATAGAAGCTGCCCATCACCGCGGTCAGCTCGATATTTTTCAGCATCGCCCAGTTAAAGCTGCCGAAGAAGGCGTTACCTTCCCCGAAGGCGAGCGAATAGCCGTAGACTACCCACAGGACGCAAACCAGCGCAAAGGTCACCATGACCTGGGTGAGCATGGAGAGAACGTTTTTGCCGCGGATCAGGCCGCCGTAGAACAGCGCAATCCCGGGAATGGTCATAAACAGCACCAGCGCGGTGCAAATCATCATAAAGGCGTTATCGGCTTTGTCTGCTACCGCCGGTGCAGCCATTGCCAGCCCCGGCAACAGCGCCAGAGACCCCAGACCTGCTTTAAGTGTTGTTGTGTTCATTTTCTCGATCCCTATCACTGTGTGCCTGCTGTTTTACAGTGCCGCTTCGTCGGCTTCGCCCGTACGAATGCGAATAACGCGTTGCAGCTCAGCAACGAAAATTTTGCCGTCGCCAATTTTGCCGGTGTAGGCTGCTTTGCTCACTACGTCGATGACTTCATCCAGCTGATCGTCGGCAATCGCCACGTCAATCTTCACCTTTGGCAGAAAGTTGACGCTGTATTCCGCCCCCCGATACAGCTCCGCATGACCCTTCTGTCGACCAAAGCCTTTCACCTCGGTGACGGTCAGGCCCTGAATACCCATTGAAGAGAGTGCTTCGCGCACATCTTCGAGTTTGAATGGTTTGATTACCACGGTAACCAGCTTCATATATCCCTCCGGTCAAAATTCGGTTTTGGCGAGCTAACGAATCAGGTATTGCAAGGGGTGTGCCAAAGTTGAAAAGAGAGGGAATACGAGGCATGGCGAAAGGGTGGCGAAAAAAAACGCACCATGACAGTGCAGGGTGCGTTTCATTTTTGCACCAACCGATTCAGCGGCTGGCAGGTTGCTTATTTTTAGTGCATCAGGCGCTGAGTGACTCTTCCCGCGCGCTGGCGGTCAGCTCTTCACCGGCCAGCTGCAGTTGATACATTTGCCAGTAACGCCCTTTTGCCTCAAGCAGTTGCTTGTGGGTGCCGCGCTCAACCGCCTGGCCGCGGTGAAGCACCAGAATGGTATCCGCCTCGACAATGGTCGACAGACGGTGGGCAATCACCACCAGCGTGGTGTGTTCGCGCACCGCCGCCAGCGCCTGCTGGATAGCCTGCTCGGTGCCGGAATCGATGCTGGCCGTCGCTTCATCCAGTATCAGCACCTGTGGCGTATCAATTAATACCCGGGCCAGCGCCAGGAGTTGCTTTTGCCCCACTGAGAGGTTGTTACCCTGCTCGCCCAGCCGGGTATGGATGCCGTCGTGCAGGCCGCGCGCCAGCTCCGCCAGCTGCACTTTTTCCAGCACGTCCCACACCTGCTCTTCGCTAAACGGTCGCCCCAGCGTCACGTTGGCATAGAAGGTGTCGGCCAGCACCACCGGGTCCTGCTGCACCATCGCCACCCCCTTACGCAGCACGGCATGACTCAGGGTGGCGAGCGGGCGCCCGTCCAGACGGATTTCCCCTTCGGTCAGCGGGTAATATCCCATCAGCAGGCTGGCGAGGGTGCTTTTACCGCTGCCGGTATGCCCGACCAGCGCAACAAAGCTGCGGGACGGCACACGCAGGTTAATATCCTGCAACACCAGCCGATCGTCGCGATAGGCAAAGGAGACGTTGTCAAAATCAATCGCGCCGCTCTGCAGTTCGCGCGCGTCATCGCCGTAGGCCTGGCGAGGGCGATCCATCAGCTCAAAGACGCGCTCACCGGCGACAACCGCCTGTTGCAGCATCGACTGCTGCGTAGTGAGTTCGATCAGGGGCTCATTAAGGCGACCCAGATAGCTGATAAAGGCGTACAGGACTCCCACTTCGATAGTGCCGCGCGCGGCAAAACCAAACTGCATCAGCAGCCCACACAGCACCAGCGCTGAGAACAGGCTTAACAACGGGCGCAGCAAGAAACCATCCAGCCGCAGGGTCTGCATACGTGCCATATAGTGGGAGCGACTGGCCTCCCCCATCCGCTCGCCAAAGCGTGCCTGCTGGCGGAACTGCTGAATGACGCTCATCCCGTTGATGACTTCATTAAAGCCATCGTTGATATCTGCCAGATAGGTTCGCACGCGGCGCACAATCGGGGTGCTGTAACGCTGGTAGATGATCATCACAATCATTACCGCCGGGAAGATTGCCATCGCCACCAGCGCCATTCGCCACTCCAAGCTGAACATCGCCACCAGCATGGCACCCACCAGGGCGGCGCTGCGCAGTACCGTGGCCACCACCGTGACATACAGATCGCGGATCACCTCCGTATCGTTGGTGACGCGGGAGATGATCTGCCCGACAGGCTGTGTATCGAACGCGCTCAGCGGCTGGCGGAGCGCGGCGTCCATCACATCGGTGCGCAACTGCTGCACTACCCCAACGGCGGCCTGGTTAAACAGCAGCGACTGCACGTAATGTAGACCTGCCGCCAGCAGCTGCAGCCCGACATAGGCCACCGCCAGCCCGGTGACTAAGCCGAGCGGCAGATAGTTTTTCGCCACCATGTTGTCGATGAAATAGCTAATCAGCAGCGGCCCGGTCACTTCGGCTATTGCCGCAATCCACAGTAAAACCACCGCCAGCGACAGCGGTTTGCGCCACGGCGAGCCATAGGCCAGCAGACGCTTAAGGGTGGGCCACAGCTGGGAAAAACTACGCATCGGCGACCTCCTCGTCCGTTTCCGGCACGTCATCCAGTGCCGCTTCCAGTTGTTGATAACGATACATATCGCGATACCAGCCCGGCTGTTCCACCAGCTGTTCATGCTGCCCGCGCTGGGCAATGTGCCCGTGCTGCATCACCAGAATTTCGCTTGCTTCCGTCAGCGCCGACAGGCGATGGGCACTGATGATGACCGTACGCCCCTCACCCCACTGACGCAGATTATGAAGGATCTGATGTTCGGTGCGGCCGTCAACGGCGGAAAGCGCATCGTCGAGGATCAGAATTTCGGCGTTCAGCAGCAGCGCGCGGGCAATAGAAATACGCTGTTTCTGCCCGCCCGATAGCATTACGCCGCGTTCGCCTACTTCGGTTTCATAGCCCTGCGGCAGGCGCAGAATATCATCATGAACGCTGGCGAGACGGGCGACATGCTCGATCTCTTCCTGGGTGGCGTGCGGACAGCCCAGGGCAATATTGTTGGCGACGGTATCGGAAAACAGAAACGGCGTCTGGCTGACGACCGCCAGGCGGCTGCGCCAGCTGTCCAGCTGTAGCTGCGGCAGCGGAATATCGTGGAAGCGGATCTCTCCCTGGGTAATATCGAAGTGACGCTGGATCAGCGACAGAATAGTGCTCTTTCCCGCCCCCGTTGGACCGCAGATGCCCAGCATCTGCCCCGGTTGCAGCATGAAATGGACGTTTTCGAGCGTCACCTGTTCCGTGTGCGGATAGCTAAAAGTCCGCACGGCAACGTTCAATTCTCCGCGTCCCTGTGGCACCGTCTCGCTACCGTCATCGACTACCGGCGCTTCAGCAAGCATGGCGCGGATCCGGCTGTAGGCCGCACTGCCGCGCTCAACGATGTTAAACATCCAGGCCAGGGCCAGCATTGGCCAGATCATCAGCCCCAGGTACATGGCAAAGCTGGTCAGCTGTCCGAGCGTCAGCGAGCCGTTAATCACCATCCAGCTTCCCCCGCCAATGGCCAGCAGGTTCGCGGTGCCGATGGCAATGTAGATGGTGGGATCAAAACGGGCGTCGATTCGGGCGACGCGCAGGTTTTTGGCTCCGGTGTCCGCTGCATCGGCGGCGAACAGGGCCGACTGGCGATCTTCCAGGCCGAAGGCTTTGATCATCCGGATGCTGGTCAGGCTCTCCTGGGTACGGTCATTAAGGGAGGAAAACGCCGCCTGCGCCAGCTTGAAGCGCTGGTGAAGCTGGTCGCCATAGCGCTTGATCGCCAGCGCCATCAGCGGCATCGGCAGGAGCGCCAGCAGCGTCAGCTGCCAGCTGATTTGCGTCGACATCACGATCAGCACCGCGCAGCCCATCACCAGCGAGTCCACCAGGGTCAGCACCCCTTCCCCGGCGGCAAAGACCACGCGATCGACATCGTTAGTGGCGCGGGCGATCAGATCCCCGGTGCGGTGACGCAGATAAAATTCCGGATGCTGGCGGCTGAGCTGGCGGTAAAAATCCTCCCGCAGCTCGACGGCAAGCTGGTATGACGCGCCGAACAGCAGCACGCGCCAGACATAACGCAGCAGGTAGACCACCACCGCCGTCAGCACCAGCGTGCCTATCCACATCATCACCCGTGCGGCGGTGTAATGCTGTTCCGTGACGCCGTCCACGACATAGCCCACCACTTTCGGCGGGATGAGCTGCAGAACAGCAATGATAATAAGCAGGGCCACTGCACCGAGATAGCGTTGCCACTCCCGGCGAAAGTACCAGCTTAACTGAGCAAATAATCGCACGCGGTCTTTTCCTGAGGATCGTATTCCGGCAGCGCCGGGAAGTTATTCAATGGGTAAGGCGGTGGTGTATTTTATCTGTTCCATCGCAAAGCTGGAGGTGACATTCGACAGACCTGGCACGCTGTTGACCAGCCGTTTATAGAAATCATCATAGCGCTTCATGTCCGCCACCTGAACGCGCATCAGGTAGTCGTATTCGCCCGCCATGCGCCAGAAGCCCAGCACTTCAGGCATTTCCGAGACGACGCTGACGAACCCGCAGTACCACTCGCTGCTGTGGTGCTGCGTTTTTATCAATACAAAGGCGGTGAGCCCAAGCCCCAGTTTTTCGGGATCGAGCAGCGCCACGCGCCCCAGCAATATGCCTTCGTCTTCGAGTCGTTTCAGGCGTTTCCAGCAGGGCGTGGTGGTCAGATTAACGGCATCCGCCAGCGCCTGCAAAGAGAGGGTGCAGTCGCTTTGCAGTAAGGACAGCAGCTTACGGTCAATTTTATCTAGCATACCCACCCCACAGAGAAAATTTTTCTCTTGTCATTCTATTTTAAAGGCCAGATAGCAACAATTTTTTCTGTGCTTTTCGCTATGCTGGGCACAAAATGACAAATGGATTACTTCGATGAATAGCACCTGGGTTAAAAACGCCATCAGTGAAATTAACGCCGATTATCAGCGCTCGGCGGATACTCACCTTATTCGCCTTACCCTGCCCGGCTTTCCGGGTATCCAGCTGTATCTGAAAGACGAAAGCACCCACCCGACCGGCAGCCTTAAGCACCGTCTGGCGCGCTCGCTGTTTCTGTACGGGCTGTGTAACGGCTGGATCAATGAAGGCACTACCATTATTGAATCCTCTTCCGGTTCGACTGCCGTCTCAGAGGCCTATTTTGCCCGCCTGCTCGGCCTGCCGTTTATCGCCGTCATGCCTTCATGTACGGCAAAACGCAAAATCGAGCAGATCGAATTTTACGGCGGACGCTGCCACTTTGTGGAGAGCGCCTGCGAGATTTATGCCGCCTCTGAGATGCTGGCCCGGGAGCTCAACGGTCACTACATGGACCAGTTTACCTTCGCGGAGCGGGCAACCGACTGGCGCGGTAACAACAATATTGCCGACAGCATTTTCCGTCAGATGCAGAATGAGCCCCACCCGGTGCCCGCACATATCGTGATGAGCGCCGGTACCGGCGGGACCTCAGCGACAATTGGCCGCTATATTCGTTGCCAGGGATACGATACCCGCCTGATGGTTGTGGATCCGCTGAACTCGGTATTCCTCGATTACTGGCAGCAACGCGACCCTGCCCTGCGTAGCCCGGTGGGCAGTAAAATCGAAGGCATTGGCCGTCCGCGTGTCGAACCCTCTTTTATCCCGGATGTGGTGGATGAGATGCTCCGCGTGCCCGATGCCGCCAGTGTCGCCACCGCCCACTGGCTGGAAACGCAGCTGGGTCGCAAGGTGGGCGCCTCGACCGGCACCAATATGTGGGGAGCATTGCAGCTGGCCGCGCGGATGCGTGACGCGGGGCAAACCGGCTCTATTGTCACCCTGCTGTGCGACAGCGGCGAGCGCTATCTGGACACCTACTACAACGCCGAGTGGGTAAAAACGAATATCGGTGATGTGGCGCCCTGGCTGGCTGAGATCGCCCGGCTGGTAAAATAAAAAAAGCCAGACTGTCGTCTGGCTTGCTGGAAGGGTCTCACTATTCGGGGGAATAAGGAAGATCGGGTGTATCCAGCCAATGAGTTAAGAAATGGGACACCGCCTCGTTGCGGCAGTGTCCAATAACCGGTAAATGCGAGAGCTCGGCGATCAGCTGCGGCATCGCATTGCCCATAATCAGGCCGCGCCCCACGCTGCCCAGCATCTCGCAGTCATTCATCGCATCGCCAAACGCCATACACTCCTGCAGGCTCAGTCCCAGATGCTCGCTCAGCACCGCCAGAGCGGAACCTTTGTTGCACCCGACCGGCAGCACCTCCAGACAATCTATTGCCGAAAAGGTGAGATGCGCGCGGCTGCCCAGCGCTTCATTGAGCTGAATGCGCAGGCGGCACAGATCGTCATGATCGCCGCAAAAACAGATTTTGGTTACCGCGTGGGCCGGGATCCGGCGCAGATCCGTCAGCTGGTACTGAAAACCGCTATAGACGTGCGCTTCCAGCATCGCCGGGATTTCTTTACCTGTCAGCCAGCCGGTATCGTTAAAAACGTGGATGCTGGCCCGGGTATCCCAGGTCGAGTGAAGCACCTGCTCCGCCACATCCGGGGCGAGATCCTGGCGATACAGCACCTCCCCTTCCAGAGAGTGAATACGCGTGCCGTTGCCGGTAATCAAAAAGGCATCGAGAGAGAACGTCCCCATTAAGTGGCGCATCTCCAGTACATGCCGGCCCGTGGCGAAGGTCAGCGTGACATCACGCTCATGCAAACGCTTCAGTACGCTTAACGTCTTTTCACCTAAACGGTGATCCGGCATTAACAAGGTGCCATCCATATCAAATGCAGCCAGCCGCGCCATAGGATCTCCGAAAGTGTGAAGAGGATAACTTGTGCATCAGTATTACCTGGTATATACGGAAGTAATACTGAATAGATGGAAATTATTGTTCCGGGTTTAGAATGCGCCAGCTTAATCGACTTAATCAGTACCAGCGGCTGTGGCAACCCTCAGCCGGAGCCCCACAGCAGGTGAGCGTGGCCGAACTGGCCAGCCGCTGTTTTTGCAGTGAGCGGCATATCCGCACGCTGCTGCGCCAGGCGCAGGAGGCGGGCTGGCTAAGCTGGCATGCACAGTCCGGGCGCGGAAAGCGCGGCGAGCTGCGCTTTCACGTCACGCCGGAATCGTTACGTAATGCGATGATGGAAGAGGCGCTGAAAAGCGGGCAGCAGCACAACGCCCTGGCGCTGGCACAGCTGGCTCCCCAGGCGCTGCGTGCCCTGCTGCATCCTTTTCTGGGCGGACAGTGGCAGAACAATACCCCGACGCTGCGCATCCCTTACTACCGTCCACTCGATCCGCTCCAGCCGGGCTTTTTACCGGGGCGCGCTGAACAGCATCTGGTGGGGCAGATCTTTTCCGGTCTGACCCGGTTTAACGACACCCGCAGCGAGCCCGTGGGCGATCTGGCGCATCACTGGGAGATTGCCCCCGACGGGTTACGCTGGCACTTCTATATTCGTTCGACGCTGCACTGGCATAACGGTGACAAAGTCGAGGCGGCCCAGCTTCAGAGCCAGCTGACAAAGCTGCTGACCCTGCCCGCGCTGCGCAAACTGTTTAACAGCGTGAGGCAAATAGAGGTAACCCACCCTCAGTGCCTGACCTTTGTTTTACATCACGCCGACTACTGGCTGGCGCACCGGCTGGCAAGCTATTGCAGCCACCTTGCCCATCCTGAACAACCCCTGATCGGGAGTGGACCGTTTCGCCTGGCGATCTTCGACCCCGACCTTGTCCGGCTGGAAAGTCACGAGCAGTACCATCTGGGGCATCCGCTGCTAAAAGCGATTGAATACTGGATCACGCCCCAGCTCTTCGATCGGGATCTTGGCACCAGCTGTCGTCATCCGGTGCAGATCGCCATTGGCGAGCCGGAGGAGCTTGCCAGTCTGCGGCTGGTCAGCAACAGCATCAGCCTCGGTTTTTGCTACCTCACGCTGAAGCAGAGCGAACGGCTAAGCGAAGCGCAGGCCCGCAGGGTGATTGATATCATCCATCATACCTCGCTGCTGTATACGCTGCCGCTGGAGGAAAACCTCATCACCCCGACCCAGGAGTTGCTGCCGGGCTGGTCAATTCCCCGGTGGCCACAGGAACAAGAGACCGTTCTGCCGGAGAGGCTCACCCTGCTTTACCATCTGCCGGTGGAATTACACACCATGGCGGAGCAGCTTAAGCGCTTTCTGGCGCAGGAAGGGTGTGAGCTGACGGTGATTTTTCATGACGCCAAAAACTGGGATGGCTGCACTGCCCTGGCAGACGCCGATATCATGATGGGCGACAGGTTGATTGGCGAGGCGCCAGAATATACCCTGGAGCAGTGGCTGCGCTGCGACGCACTGTGGCCTCACCTGCTGAGCGCACCGCAGTTTGCACACCTGATGGCGACCCTGGATGCCGTTCAGACGCAGCCCGACGCGCGGGCCCGTCATCTGGGGTTAAAGGCGGTCTACTCCCGCCTGATGGCGCGTGCCGTACTGACGCCGCTGTTCAATTATCAATATCAAATCAGCGCCCCGCCGGGTGTAAACGGAATCCGGCTGAATCCGCGCGGCTGGTTTGATTTTACCGAAGCCTGGTTGCCCGCCCCGAAAACGTGAAGAAGCTGGTCGCCATCACGGGCAGACGTTAACATATCTGTTTAATCCTCAACGTTGGGAAGATTTATGAAACGTGCTGTTGTCGTGTTCAGTGGAGGCCAGGATTCTACTACCTGTCTGGTACAGGCTCTGCAGCAATATGATGAAGTCCATTGTGTCACCTTTGACTATGGCCAGCGCCATAGTGAGGAGATTGCGGTCGCGCAGAAACTGGCCGTGGAACTCGGCGCGCGAGCGCATAAAGTGCTGGATGTTACCCTGCTAAATGAACTGGCGGTAAGCAGCCTCACCCGCGACAGCATTCCGGTGCCGGACTATGAGCCAGATGCAGAAGGTATACCCAATACCTTCGTGCCGGGACGTAACATTCTGTTCCTGACCCTGACGGCAATCTATGCTTATCAGGTCAAAGCCGAAGCGGTGATCACCGGCGTGTGTGAAACTGACTTCTCGGGTTATCCGGACTGTCGCGATGAGTTTGTCAAAGCCCTTAACCACGCCGTTAACCTCGGCATGGCCAAAGATATTCGTTTTGAAACGCCGCTGATGTGGCTGGACAAAGCGGAAACCTGGGCGCTGGCCGACTACTGGGGCAAGCTGGATCTGGTGCGTAACGAGACGCTGACCTGCTACAACGGTATTAAAGGCGATGGCTGTGGTCAGTGCGCGGCCTGTAACCTGCGCGCCAACGGCCTGAATCACTACCTGGCGGATAAAGCCGGGGTGATGGCGGCCCTGAAGAAGAAAACCGGTCTTAAGTAAGCACACTCAGTATGCCGGGTGAAAGGTACGCTCTGCCCGGCATCGCACTGCTGCGTTATTTAATTAATAACTCCAGCTTCTCACGCAGCTCGCCTTCCAGCGGCAGCGCTTTCTGCGTTTTCAGATCGATGCACACAAAGGTAATTAGCGCATCTGCCACCACCTGCCCTTCCGGCTCCAGGGTGATTACCTGACTCAATACCCCACTTTTACCGTTCAACTGCTGGAGCTGGCTGGTCACAGTCAGTAAATCGCTGAGCACTGCGGGACGGCGATAGTTGATATTGATGTTCGCCACCACAAAAGCGATACGGTGTGCGGTCATCCATTGAAAACTGTCGCTGTTTTCCAGCCCATCCCAGCGTGCCTCTTCGAGAAACTCCAGATAGCGGGCGTTATTAACGTGCTGATAAACATCCAGGTGATAGCCGCGAACTTTAATTTGGGTCTGCATAGCGCAATAGCCTTCAGGGTAGTTAATTATAAGATTCAGAGGTCATAACTGGTACGACCTCTTTATCCTGGCAAATTTTTGCCACTGTGCAAGTTATTACAACGTCAGATGCGCAAGATTACGTTCCACCAGCGCCCCGCCCATACCGGGAACCTGTCTGAGATCGTCCAGCGTTTTAAACGGGCCATACTCCTCCCGGTAGCTGACGATCGCCTGAGCTTTCTTTATCCCCACGCCATTCATCACCTTTGCCAGCTCCTCCGCCGATGCAGAATTGATGCTGATCCGCACCCCTTCCTCATCAGCGCTTTTACTGCTCGCCGCTTTCGACGGCTGTGACGATGTGGTTGAGACCGAGGCCTCAGATTTACTCTGGGTGGCCTGTGTTTTGGCCGCCGGCGTCGCCGCCAGCGCGCTGTGGCTCAGCCCTGCCGTTACCAGGGCTAAGGTGACAAAAAGGGCTTTAATTCCATGTTTCATGCTGTTTTCTCCTTGTTTGTTGACAGCCCCTTCACCTTAGTCGGGCCGACTTTCAGGAACAAACAGCAGATTACAGAAATGGAAAAGGCCGCGAAGGCGGCCTTTTGGTGTTGCAGTACGTTGCTCAAATTTGCGAGCAGCGCCGTAATTACTGCTGAGTCATGATATCGCCCAGCTTAATTTTGGCTTCTTTACGCAGATTGCTCATCAGCGCTTCGAAAGCGATCTGGGCGTTGTTCTGGGTGATACCCTGTACCATCGCTTTCTTCTGCGCTTCCGGCATGGTGCCCGCTTTCACTTCGTCCAGCGCCAGAACCACTACGTTGCCCTGCATATCGTTGGCGATACCGAAGCTCGGTTTGTCTTTCGCCGGCTGGCTCAGGGTGAATGCCGCCTGACCGATCGGATCCTGGCCGGTACGGCTCAGCGTTTTCGCCTCGCCAAAACTCAGGCCTGCCGCTTTCAGTGCTTCATCACCTTTACCGGCTTTCAGATCGGCCAGCAGTTTTTCAGCATCCAGCTTCGCCTGCTGCACGGCCTTGTTATGTTTCACCAGCGCAGTAATCTGATCTTTCACCTCGTCCAGCGGCTTGACAGCCTCCGGCTTATGCTCGCTGACGCGCAGAACAAAGGCGCGGTCACCGTCAACGGAGATGATGTCAGAGTTGCTGCCCGGGGTACCGTTTTCGCCCACCAGACCGCCATTAAAGATGGCATCCGCAACCGGCTTGAAGTTCAGCTCTTCCGGCAGGTTATCTTGTCCAAACCAACCGGTAGTGACCGCTTTCGCGCCCGTAACCTGCTCAGCGCCTGCCAGCGATTCGTTATCATTGCTGGCCGCGTCGCTCACTTTCTGCTGTAACGCATAGAAGGCATCCAGCGCTTTCTCCTGCTTCACTTTCGCTGCGATCTCATCATGGACGTCCGCCAGCGGTTTGGTGGTCGCAGGCGTAACATCATCCAGACGCGCAACCAGGAAGCCGACGGAAGATTTGATCACGCCAGAAAGTTGACCTTTCTCTTTCAGGCCAGCATTTTTCAGCTCGTCCGGCGTGGTAGCCTCTTCCAGCCAGCCCATATCACCGCCATTTTTCGCAGAGATGATATCGGTGGACTTCTCTTTTGCGACCGTCGCAAAGTCGGTGCCTTTGTTCAGCTCATCCAGCGCCGCTTTTGCCTCGGCTTCGGTTTTGGTCTGAATAACGCTGTAACGGTTACGCTGTGGCTGAGTGAACTGATCCTGATGCTGATCGTAATAAGACTGGATCTCCGCCTCGGAGGCGTTTTCCTGCATCTCTGCTGCATCCAGCTTGATGTAGCTCACACGGAACTGTTCCGGGGCGGTAAAGTTGTTTTTGTTCTGCTCGTAGTAGCTTTTCACCTCTTCGTCGCTCGCCTGCTGTTTAGCAGCCAGAGCGTTAACGTCGAAAGTGGCTTCGCGCACGACGCGCTGTTGAGAAACCAGCGTCGCCAGCTCATCTGCTTCGCCTTTGAGCATGAAGTCGGTGCCCACGACAGCGTTAATAAGCTGCTGAGTGGTGAGCTGATTACGCAGCGCCTGAGCATATTGATCCGGCGTCATCCCCATCTGGTTAACGATGGCGGTATAACGGGTGTTATCGAATTTGCCATCATTCTGGAAAGCCGGGGTGGCGAAAATCGCTTTCTTAACCTGGTCATCGCTGATGCTCAGACCGAGATCGCGGGCGTACTGATCGAGCAGCGCTTCGTCGATAAGGCGGTTCAGCGTCTGTTGACGCAGATTCTTCATGTATCCTTCATTCGCCGCCAGTTCAGAGAACCGATCGCCCAGCTGTTGCTGCATACGGTTACGTTCACCAGCAAATGCATTCTCAAACTGCCCACGGCTGATTTCCTGGTCGTTCACTTTTGCGGCGTAGTTTGCACTACCGCCAATCAGATATCCGCTCACGCCGGTCAAAATGAACGACACGATAATGATACCGAAAATAATCTTGAGCACGAGACTGTTAGCAGCCGTGCGTAAGCTGTCCATCATGGTGTAACCACACTCCGCTGTAGGTGACTGGAGACCTGACGCTGGCGGGAATCCTGACCGCAGCGCATAAAGGCGTATTGTGACAAGAAACCGGGGCTATTGTCAGCCCACAACTCGCATAAACTCGCATAAATCAGGCCTGGACAAACAAAAAAGGCACATCAAATGATGCGCCCTTGTACTTTTCAACTTCCCTGAAGTAAGAAAGCGATCAGTTTACCGCGTCTTTCAGCGCTTTGCCGGCACGGAAGCCCGGAACTTTAGCAGCAGCGATGGTGATCTCTTTACCGGTCTGAGGGTTGCGGCCAGTACGGGCAGCACGCTCTTTAACAGCAAAAGTACCAAAACCTACCAGCGCTACGTCGTCCCCAGCCTGCAGAGATTCGGTAACAGAAGCAATCAAAGCATCTAACGCACGTCCAGCCGCAGCTTTGGAGATATCAGCACCCGCAGCAATTTTGTCAATCAGTTGAGATTTATTCACTCTTCTCTTCCTCTCTTTATAATTTATATCGCGTCTGAATCCTTCACAACGCGACCGCGCAGCAGTTATATCAGGCCTGCCATGACCTTACAACACCCGTTGTTGATGGCTGGCCCAATCAGCAATCTAAATTAGCTATACAAAAAAAGGCTGGCAAGCACGAAATAGCTCACCAGCCTTGTTTTTATTGACGCTCTTTGCGCGAGGTCACTATTTTGCGGTTACAACCTGCATACCGTAAGGCTCGTTCTGCAGTGCAAGTGTCAGAACTTCCTCAATACGTTTCACCGGATGGATCTCCAGATCGGCGATAACGTTGTCCGGAATCTCTTCCAGATCGCGCTTGTTCTCATACGGGATGAGGACCGTTTTAATACCGCCACGGTGTGCTGCCAGTAGTTTTTCTTTCAAACCGCCAATCGGTAATACCTGACCACGCAGAGTGATTTCGCCGGTCATTGCCACATCAGCACGAACCGGGTTACCGGTCAGGCAAGAGACCAGAGCGGTACACATGGCGATACCCGCGCTTGGACCATCTTTCGGCGTTGCCCCTTCCGGCACGTGAACGTGAATGTCGCGTTTTTCGTAAAAGTCCGGATTGATACCCAGTTTTTCCGCACGCGCACGCACCACGGTCAACGCAGCCTGAATGGACTCCTGCATCACCTCACCCAGCGAGCCGGTATAGGTCAGCTTACCTTTACCCGGCACGCAGGCGGTTTCGATGGTCAGCAGATCGCCGCCCACTTCCGTCCATGCCAGACCGGTCACCTGGCCGACGCGGTTTTCGCTGTCCGCACGACCATAGTCGTAGCGCTGAACACCGAGGTATTCGTGCAGGTTGTCGCCATTGATTTCAATATGCTTCAACGACTTGTCGAGCAGCAGCTGTTTCACCGCTTTACGGCACAGCTTGGAAATTTCACGCTCCAGGCTACGCACGCCCGCTTCACGGGTGTAGTAACGAATGATGCCGATAATCGCACTGTCATCAACGGTCAGTTCGCTCTCTTTGAGGGCGTTACGCTCAATTTGCTTCGACAGCAGGTGACGTCGGGCAATGTTCAGTTTTTCGTCTTCGGTGTAGCCAGAAAGACGGATCACTTCCATACGATCCAGCAGCGGTGCCGGAATATTCATGGAGTTAGAGGTCGCCACGAACATCACATCGCTCAGATCGTAGTCCACTTCCAGGTAGTGATCGCTGAACGCCACGTTCTGCTCCGGATCCAGCACTTCAAGTAGGGCAGAAGCCGGATCGCCGCGCATATCGGACGACATTTTGTCGATCTCATCCAGCAGGAACAGCGGGTTTTTAACGCCCACTTTCGCCATTTTCTGGATCAGTTTACCCGGCATAGAGCCGATATAGGTCCGGCGGTGACCACGGATTTCCGCTTCGTCACGCACGCCGCCAAGCGCCATACGGATGTATTTACGGCCGGTGGCTTTGGCAATGGACTGCCCCAGAGAAGTTTTACCTACCCCCGGTGGCCCTACCAGGCACAAGATTGGGCCCTTGAGCTTGTTAACACGGCTCTGAACCGCGAGATACTCAAGGATACGGTCTTTCACACGTTCCAGACCATAGTGGTCGGTATCCAGGATTTCCTGCGCCTGGCGAAGGTCCTTTTTGACCTTGCTGCGGGCGTTCCAGGGAACCTGAACCATCCACTCGATGTAGCCGCGTACGACGGTCGCTTCCGCAGACATCGGAGACATCATTTTTAGCTTCTGCAGCTCGGCTTCCGCTTTCTCTTTGGCCTCTTTCGGCATTTTCGCCGCGTCGATTTTCCGCTTCAGCGCTTCGTTTTCGTCCGGCGCGTCGTCCATCTCACCGAGCTCTTTCTGAATGGCCTTCATCTGCTCGTTCAGATAGTACTCGCGCTGAGATTTTTCCATCTGCTTCTTAACGCGGTTGCGAATACGTTTCTCAACCTGCAGCAGATCGATTTCCGACTCCATCATCGCCATCAGATATTCCAGACGCTCATTAACGTCGGACATCTCCAGCACGGACTGTTTGTCGGCCAGCTTCAGCGGCATGTGGGCCGCAATGGTGTCAGCCAGACGCGCAGGATCGTCGATGCTGTTCAGCGACGTCAGCACTTCTGGCGGGATTTTTTTGTTCAGTTTGATATAGCCTTCAAACTGACTGATTGCGGTGCGAACCAGCACCTCCTGCTCACGCTCATCAAGCTGAGGCGAGTCGAGGTATTCCGCTTTTGCCGCAAAGTGTTCGCCATCATCCGATAGCGTGGTGATACGCGCACGCTGCAGCCCTTCAACCAGCACCTTTACGGTGCCATCAGGCAGCTTCAGCATTTGTAAAATAGAGGCCACGGTCCCGACGGTGAAAAGATCGTTTACACCCGGCTCATCCGTTGATGCTTCTTTCTGCGCAACCAGCATGATTTTTTTATCATGATCCATGGCAGCTTCAAGGCAACGGATAGATTTTTCCCGCCCTACAAATAAGGGTATGACCATGTGCGGATAAACCACCACATCGCGCAACGGCAATACGGGGATTTCAATGCGTTCAGAACGCTCAGGATTCATAGAGCTCTCTCTTAGTTTAGTGTCCGCCAGGTAAGCAGGTTGCAGGACTGTGCTTCATGCAACCATTAACATGTAATCCAGTATATGGGGATGATTCCCACACATTCAACGCCATGTTTACGGAAAAATAAAAGGGGGGATTAAATCCCCCCTTTTTGATTAACTGCTTGTATGCTCTGGTGAATTATTCGCCAGATGCCTGCTGCGCTTCCGGCGTACCGTAAATCAGCAGCGGCTTACTTTGACCAGCAATGACGGACTCGTCGATAACCACTTTCTCGACCTCTTCCATTGAAGGAAGATCGTACATGGTATCAAGCAAGGCGGCTTCCACAATGGAACGCAGGCCACGCGCACCGGTTTTACGCGCCATTGCTTTTTTAGCAATGGCATCCAGTGCTTCATCGCGGAATTCCAGCTCAACGCCTTCCAGATTGAACAACGCCTGGTACTGCTTGGTCAGGGCGTTTTTCGGCTCCTTCAGGATCTGAATCAGCGCGTCTTCACTCAGTTCAGTCAGAGTAGCGACAACCGGAAGACGACCGATGAACTCAGGGATCAGACCAAATTTGATCAAATCTTCTGGTTCAACCTGCATCAGTAGTTCGCCCTCTTTCGCTTTTTCAGACTTCGCTTTCACCGTAGCGCCAAAGCCAATACCCGAGCCGGTTTCAACACGGTTAGCGATGACTTTATCCAGACCGGCAAACGCGCCGCCACAGATAAACAGGATTTTGGAGGTATCAACCTGCAGGAACTCCTGCTGAGGATGCTTACGCCCACCCTGCGGTGGAACAGCGGCCACCGTCCCTTCGATCAGTTTCAGCAATGCCTGCTGCACACCTTCACCGGAAACGTCACGGGTGATCGACGGGTTATCGGATTTACGCGAGATTTTATCGATCTCATCGATATAGACGATACCGCGCTGTGCTTTCTGCACATCGTAATCACATTTCTGCAGCAGTTTCTGAATGATGTTTTCCACATCTTCACCCACGTAACCGGCTTCGGTCAGGGTGGTGGCATCAGCCATGGTGAATGGAACATCCAGCAAACGTGCCAGAGTTTCTGCCAGCAGGGTTTTACCGGAACCGGTTGGGCCGATCAGCAAAATGTTACTTTTGCCCAGCTCAACGCCGTTGCTGTTATCCCCGTTACGCAGACGTTTGTAGTGGTTGTACACCGCCACTGCCAGCACTTTTTTCGCCTGTTCCTGACCGATGACATAGTCATCGAGATGATGACGAATCTCATGCGGGGTCGGTAACGCGCTGCGCTCACGGTGTGGTGCGACTTCTTTAATCTCTTCGCGGATGATGTCGTTACATAAGTCGACACATTCGTCGCAGATATACACGGATGGCCCGGCAATCAGTTTGCGCACTTCATGCTGGCTTTTGCCGCAAAAAGAGCAGTAAAGCAGTTTGCCCGATCCATCTTTGCGTTTATCTGTCATGAGTCAAAACCTCTTTTTAAGTTCTTTGTGCCGCACATGACGACGCAAATGCCATTCTCAGACGCAAGCTGCTCGTAAGCAAAGTGCCGCCCTACCATAGTATAGCGGCACACCCGCGTCGTGGGCATCAATTACGATGGGTCAAAATGGAGTCGACTAAGCCGTACTCAACTGCCTCTGGTGCGGACAGGAAGCGATCGCGCTCAGTATCACGCTCGATCTGCTCAAGTGATTGACCCGTGTGGTGAGCCATAAGTTCATTCATGCGCCCTTTTACTTTCAAAATTTCACGGGCATGAATCTCAATGTCTGTCGCCTGGCCCTGGTACCCGCCCAGCGGCTGGTGAATCATTACGCGGGAGTTCGGCAGGCAGAAACGCTTACCTTTCGCCCCTGCGGTCAGCAGGAATGCGCCCATTGAGGCCGCCTGGCCCATACAAATGGTGCTCACATCAGGCTTGATGAACTGCATGGTATCGTAAATGGACATCCCGGCGGTGATCACGCCACCCGGAGAGTTGATATACAGGTAAATGTCTTTTTCCGGGTTTTCCGCTTCCAGAAACAGCATCTGCGCTACGATCAGGTTCGCCATGTGGTCTTCCACCTGGCCGGTCATGAAGATAACGCGTTCTTTAAGCAGACGGGAGTAGATATCAAAAGAACGTTCACCGCGAGAGGTCTGTTCAATAACCATTGGCACCAGCGCCATATGGGGTGCAAAGTTATCTCGTTCGCCACTGTATGACATTTCCGTCTCCTGGATAAAAAATGAAAATACCTGCTGTACTGATTGTAACCTTGCGGACGGATTATCAGCCAGTCTCTTTAATACTGCTTTCCCACTAATGGGGACGCCTCAGCCCTATTTCAAGCATAACAATCTTTTGTTGTAACGCTAACACTGAAAAAGCGTTTTATCACGCTTCGTGATTTATAACTGTGATAAAAAAAACCCGCCGCCGAAAGGCAACGGGTTTTTTGGTCAAACTTTAAACGAAGCGGGCAGAATTATGCCTGCTGGTTCATCAGTTCGTTGAAAGAAGTGGCTTTTTCGGACACTTTCGCTTTGGCCAGAACGGCTTCAACAGCCTGCTCTTCCAGCGCGACGTTGCGCATGTTTTCCATCAGTTCTTTGTTGCTGCCGTAGAAAGCAACCACTTCTGACGGATCTTCATAGGCAGAAGCCATCTCTTCGATCAGACCTTTAACGCGCTCCTCGTCAGCTTTCAGCTCATGGGTACGAATGACTTCGCCCAGCAGCAGGCCAACAACAACGCGGCGTTTAGCCTGCTCTTCGAACAGCTCGCGTGGCAGTTCCAGCGCTTGCTTCTCGTTACCACCAAAGCGCTGTGCAGCCTGACGGCGCAGAACGTCGATTTCACTGTCGATCAGAGCGGATGGGATCTCGATTTCGTTCGCTTTAACCAGACCTTCGATCGCCTGAGACTTCACGCGGTTACGCACGGCGCCTTTCAGCTCGCGTTCCATGTTTTTACGCACTTCAGCGCGCAGGCCTTCAACAGAACCATCTTCAACGCCGAAACGTTTGATGAAGTCTGCAGTCAGTTCCGGCAGTTCACGGTCTTCAACTTTCTTCAGGGTAATTGCGAACTTAGCCGCTTTACCTTTCAGGTTTTCAGCGTGGTATTCTTCCGGGAAGGTCACGTCGATAGTGAACTCTTCGCCAGCGCTGTGGCCTTTAATACCGTCTTCGAAGCCTGGGATCATACGACCCTGGCCCATCGCCAGTACGAAGTCAGACGCTTTGCCGCCTTCGAACTCTTCGCCGTCTACAGAGCCGGAGAAATCGATGGTGACACGGTCTTCTGCATCAGCAGCGCCGTCTTTGTCTTTCCAGGTCGCCTGCTGCTTACGCAGGGTATCCAGCATGCCGTCAACGTCAGCTTCAGTCACTTCAACGATTGGTTTTTCAACTTCAATCGCGTCCAGACCTTTCAGCTCAACTTCTGGGTAAACTTCGAACTCGACCGCGTAGGTGAAGTCTTCACCCAGTTTGTACTCGCCCGGAACATAGGTCGGGGAACCGGCTGGATTGATTTTTTCTTTGATGATCGCGTCAACAAAGTTGCGGCTCATCAGGTCACCCAGCACGTCCTGGCGAACAGAAGCGCCATAACGCTGAGCAACGACATTCATTGGTACTTTGCCCTTACGGAAGCCGTCAATACGGACTTTCTTCGCTACGTTGACCAGCTCGCTTTTTACAGCGTTTTCGATGCTGTCAGCAGCGATTGTAATCGTTACACGGCGGCCAAGGCCTTGAGTGGTTTCAACTGAAACTTGCATCTTGTTACCTCAAAAAAATCACAGTGCTCGGTCAACTCTGAATTTGCCTCGCAATACCGGGATGCTCTCTTGTAGCAGATTCACATTCCCTGTCGCCAGAATCATCCCGAAGACATTCATTAAGACGCGGCATTATAGCGGCATCACTTTGGTGAGTCGAGAACGGTTGGCGCATGTTGCTGCGGCTTTTTTCACAATTTAAGGCGATTTTTAGCCTCAAAATCGCGCCAGCGGTTCAAAACCCGGACAAAACAAAACGGCCCGCAGGCCGCTTTGACGTAATCTTTATGCAACATACTGGAAAAGCTCCTGCTGTTGCAAACTGGATTTCTTACGCGATCGTCCCCGCTCCCCGGCAGGGTGGTGAAGCGAAAATCGTATCCTGTAACCCCTTCCACTCTTTAATCGTATAAGTGTGCAGTGCTAGCGCATGAACCGTGGTTGAGAGCTCTTCCGTCAGCGTTCCGTAAATCATACGGTGACGATTGAGAAAACGCTCGCCAGCAAAACGATCGCTGACCAGCACCACTTTAAAGTGGCTCTCGGAGCCTGCCGGTACGTTATGACGATAGCTTTCGTCGACGACTTCAAGGAACACAGGTTCAAACGCCGCCCTTAACTTATCTTCAATCTGTTCACGTATCATCATGAAATTACTCCTCCGACAACGCTGAGATGTCACCCATCCCTTTAAATGTTAGCCGCTTTTACCGCTTGCATAACAACAAGACAACAAAAATTTAGCTTTCGTCTGATTTTCTCATTCAACCGTATGAAGTCATATAAGGGAAGAGTCGTTTTGTCGTCCGAATAACGGAAAAGCGTTTCAGGTGGTCAGTTTTCAGACAAGGCGATGAATTTACATGCGTT
Source organism: Leclercia adecarboxylata (assembly GCF_035787115.1). Classification (GTDB taxonomy): domain Bacteria; phylum Pseudomonadota; class Gammaproteobacteria; order Enterobacterales; family Enterobacteriaceae; genus Enterobacter; species Enterobacter adecarboxylatus_E. The sequence continues at coordinate 162,325 of NZ_JALKTL010000005.1, forward strand.
GACCACTTCCCCTTGCCGTTGGCGATGTTATGATGGCGGCAATTTTTTTCTATATATGCTTACGATTCTCTGAGAGCCTGAACATGTTAAAAAAACTCTTTTTCCCCTTAGTAGCCCTGTTTATGCTGGCTGGTTGCGCGACCCCGCCAACCACCATTGATGTTTCACCTAAGATCACGCTGCCACAGCAGGATCCAAGCCTGATGGGCGTGACCGTGAGCATTAACGGCGCTGACCAGCGTCGCGACCAGGCGCTGGCGAAAGTCACCCGCGACAACCAGGTCGTTACCCTGACCGCCTCTCGCGATCTGCGTTTCCTGCTGCAGGAAGTGCTTGAGAAGCAGATGACCTCTCGTGGTTATATGGTTGGGCCAAGCGGTGCGGTCGATCTGCAGATCATCGTCAATAACCTGTATGCCGACGTCTCTCAGGGCAACGTGCGCTATAACATCGCCACCAAAGCCGATATCGCCATCATCGCCACCGCGAAGAACGGCAATAAGATGAACAAAAACTACCGTGCAAGCTACTCTGTTGAAGGTGCGTTCCAGGCATCCAACCAGAACATTGCTAACGCGGTGAACAGCGTGCTGACCGATACCATCGCCGACATGGCGCAGGACACCAGCATTCACGAATTCATCAAGCAGAACGCACGTTAAGTCTGCCTGCTGACCCGACTCTCGGTCGGGTCAGTTTTAACGCATGTCAAATCAATACTTCCGCATTTTCCAGCAACCTAAATCAGCTATCCTGCTGATCCTTGGTTTCGCCTCCGGTTTACCCCTTGCGCTGACCTCCGGCACGCTACAGGCGTGGATGACCGTTGAAAATATCGATCTTAAAACCATCGGCTTTTTCTCGCTGGTCGGCCAGGCCTATGTCTTTAAGTTTTTATGGTCGCCAATGATGGACCGTTACACGCCGCCTTTCCTCGGCAGGCGTCGTGGCTGGCTTTTGATGACCCAGGCGATGCTGCTGCTGGCGATTGCGGCTATGGGCTTCCTTGAACCTGCTTCGCAGCTTCGCTGGATGGCCGCGCTGGCGGTAGTGATTGCCTTCTGCTCTGCATCACAGGATATCGTGTTTGATGCCTGGAAAACGGACGTCCTGTCAGCCGAAGAGCGCGGTGCCGGAGCCGCCATCAGCGTGCTGGGCTACCGCCTGGGCATGCTGGTCTCGGGGGGGCTGGCCTTATGGCTGGCGGACAGATATCTCGGCTGGCAGGGCATGTACTGGCTGATGGCTGCCCTGCTTATTCCCTGCATGATCGCTACGCTCCTCGCCCCGGAACCGAGCGATGTTATCCCCGTTCCCCGATCGCTCGAACAGGCGGTTGCTGAACCATTGCGCGACTTCTTTGGCCGCAACAATGCCTGGCTCATTCTGCTGCTGATCGTGTTGTACAAACTTGGCGACGCGTTTGCGATGAGCCTGACCACCACCTTTCTGATCCGCGGGGTGGGCTTTGATGCCGGGGAAGTGGGGGTTGTTAATAAAACGCTTGGGCTCATTGCTACCATTATCGGCGCGCTGTATGGCGGCGTGCTGATGCAACGCTTAAGCCTGTTCCGCGCCCTGCTGATCTTCGGCATCCTGCAGGGAATTTCGAACGCCGGTTACTGGCTGCTCTCCATCACGGATAAGCATATGCTCAGCATGGCGGCGGCAGTATTCTTCGAAAACCTGTGTGGTGGGATGGGTACCGCTGCGTTTGTCGCGCTGCTGATGACGCTGTGCAATAAATCTTTCTCCGCCACCCAGTTCGCCCTGCTTTCCGCGCTCTCTGCGGTGGGCCGGGTTTACGTCGGTCCTATTGCGGGCTGGTTCGTTGAAACGCACGGCTGGGCTGAGTTCTATCTTTTCTCAGTGTTTGCAGCCATTCCAGGACTACTCCTTTTATTAATATGTCGCCGTTCGCTGGAATATACCCAGCAAACCGAACACTTTATGGAAAGGGCGCTTTACCCGTCCGCTTATCGCTTCGCCTTAAGAGTATTACTGGCGGGATGCCTGGCCCTGGCGCTGTGGCTGGTTGTGCTGATCGTGAATGCCACAACCGATCTTGCCCTGCCGTTTGCCCTGCTGTTGCTGGACGTTGGCGCGCTGTTGGCGCTGATCGGTATCGTGACCGGGGCGCTTCTCGATTATCTGGCCATGCGTAAAACCCAGACGGCGTAAAATGGAAAAAACGTTATTTGCCGTTGTAATCACCCTTCGAAATTATAACGGCGAATAAATCTGTCCTGCTTAAAATAATATTTGTTGTTTCGTGCGTCTTAGAATTCCGGAAATTATTGGAAGCTGAATAAACATTATTTTTCTTAAACCGATTCAGCAAACGAAAGATTAATTTTCCGTTTTTTAATTGTCTTCTTATTGATAATTATTTGTTAATTATTTGTGTGTTTTTCACAATGGTTATACCAATTACCCCCTTTCCGCTCCTGGCAGGGCTGGATCCGTTATAAGCCCCGTGCAGCGGGACTCCCGTCTGGTAATGGTCATACTTTGCAACATGTGTGACTTATCCGGCAGAACCCGGTAACACGTTCCTGACACAGGCCTAATCATGTTTACAGTAATGTAACCTTCCCGTAAAATGCCCCCACACTTTAAACGCCACCAAGGTCCCCGTGGAATTGAGGTCGTTAAATGACACTTAGGAAATACAATAAAGGTTTGGGCTGGTTGTCGTTAATTGCAGGCACTGTATTACTCAGTGGCTGTGATTCTGCGCTTCTGGACCCCAAAGGACAGATTGGACTGGAGCAACGTTCCCTGATTCTGACGGCTTTCGGCCTGATGATGATCGTCGTTATTCCTGCCATTTTGATGGCTATTGGTTTTGCGTGGAAGTATCGTGCGAGCAATAAAGATGCGAAGTATAGCCCTAACTGGTCACACTCCAATAAAGTGGAAGCTGTGGTCTGGACGGTTCCTATCCTGATCATCCTGTTCCTTGCCGTACTGACATGGAAAACCACTCACTCGCTTGAGCCTAGCAAACCGCTGGTTCACGATGAGAAACCTATCACCATCGAAGTGGTCTCCATGGACTGGAAATGGTTCTTCATCTACCCGGAACAGGGCATTGCTACCGTGAATGAAATCGCCTTCCCGGCGAACACTCCGGTAGAGTTCAAAGTGACCTCTAACTCCGTGATGAACTCCTTCTTTATTCCGCGTCTGGGCAGCCAGATTTACGCGATGGCCGGTATGCAGACTAACCTGCACCTGATCGCCAATGAAGCAGGCACCTATGACGGTATCTCCGCCAGCTACAGTGGCCCGGGCTTCTCTGGTATGAAGTTCAAAGCCATTGCCACGCCTGACCGTGCCGCTTTCGACCAGTGGGTTGCTAAAGCGAAACAGTCTCCGAACACCATGTCTGACATGGCTGCGTTCAACAAAGTGGCAACGCCTAGCGAATACAACAAAGTGGAGTACTTCTCTAACGTGAAACCGAATTTGTTCAAAGATGTCATTGGCAAATTTATGGGACATGGCATGAGCATGGACGTGACCCAGCCTGAAGGCGAGCATAGCGCGCATGAAGGTATGGAAGGCATGGACATGAGCCACGCGGAAACCGCTCACTAAGGGGCCGAGGAAGAAAATGTTCGGAAAATTGACACTGGATGCAGTGCCGTACCATGAACCCATTATCATGGTCACGATTGCTGCAATTATCATTGGTGGCGCGGCCTTAGTTGGCCTGATCACTTACTTTGGTAAGTGGAGCTACCTGTGGAATGAGTGGCTGACCTCGGTCGACCACAAAAAACTCGGCATCATGTACTGCATCGTCGGTATCGTCATGTTAATTCGTGGCTTTGCGGATGCGATTATGATGCGTAGCCAGCAGGCGCTTGCCTCAGCTGGTGAAGCAGGCTTCCTGCCGCCGCACCACTACGATCAGATCTTTACCGCTCACGGCGTTATCATGATCTTCTTCGTGGCGATGCCGCTGGTTATCGGTCTGATGAACGTGGTCGTGCCGCTGCAAATCGGCGCGCGTGACGTTGCATACCCGTTCCTGAACAACCTGAGCTTCTGGTTCACGGTTGTTGGTGTGATCCTGGTTAACCTCTCTCTGGGCGTCGGTGAATTCGCGCAGACCGGTTGGCTGGCCTATCCGCCGCTATCGGGAATTGAATACAGTCCTGGCGTAGGTGTTGATTACTGGATTTGGGCGCTGCAGCTCTCCGGTGTCGGTACTACCCTGACCGGTATTAACTTCTTCGTGACCATCCTGAAGATGCGTGCGCCAGGTATGACGATGTTCAAGATGCCAGTATTTACCTGGGCATCTCTGTGCGCCAACGTCCTGATTATCGCGTCGTTCCCAATTCTGACCGTCACCATCGCGCTGCTGACCCTGGATCGTTATCTGGGCACCCATTTCTTTACCAACGATATGGGTGGCAACATGATGATGTACATCAACCTGATTTGGGCCTGGGGCCACCCGGAAGTGTACATCCTGGTTCTGCCGGTGTTCGGCGTGTTCTCCGAAATCGCAGCGACCTTCTCGCGTAAACGTCTGTTTGGTTACACCTCGCTGGTGTGGGCAACCGTGTGTATTACCGTTCTGTCGTTCATCGTTTGGCTGCACCACTTCTTCACCATGGGTGCGGGCGCGAACGTAAACGCCTTCTTCGGTATCACCACCATGATTATCGCAATCCCAACCGGGGTTAAGATCTTCAACTGGCTGTTCACCATGTACCAGGGCCGTATCGTGTTCCACTCAGCAATGCTGTGGACTATCGGCTTCATCGTGACCTTCTCCGTAGGCGGGATGACCGGCGTACTGCTGGCTGTTCCAGGTGCTGACTTTGTTCTGCACAACAGCCTGTTCCTGATTGCGCACTTCCACAACGTTATCATCGGCGGCGTCGTCTTCGGCTGCTTCGCTGGCGTAACCTACTGGTGGCCAAAAGCGTTCGGCTTCACGCTGAACGAAACCTGGGGTAAACGCGCGTTCTGGTTCTGGATCATCGGCTTCTTCGTTGCGTTTATGCCGCTGTACGTGCTGGGCTTCATGGGTATGACCCGTCGTCTGAGCCAGCAGATCGATCCGCAGTTCCACCCAATGCTGCTGATTGCAGCGGGCGGCGCGGCGCTGATCGCTTGCGGTATTGCATGTCAGCTGATTCAGTACTACGTCTCTATCCGTGACCGTAACCTGAACCGCGACCTGACCGGTGACCCGTGGGGTGGCCGTACGCTGGAGTGGGCAACCTCTTCTCCACCGCCGTTCTATAACTTTGCCGTTGTGCCGCACATTCATGAGCGTGACGCATTCTGGGAAATGAAAGAAAAAGGCGAAGCGTACAAACAGCCTACGCATTACGAAGAGATCCACATGCCGAAAAACAGCGGTGCGGGCATTGTTATCGCCGCCTTCGCAACGGTATTTGGTTTCGCAATGATCTGGCACATCTGGTGGCTTGCGATTGTTGGCTTCGCCGGCATCGTAATTAGCTGGATTGTGAAGAGCTTTGACGAGGACGTGGACTACTACGTACCAGTCCGTGAAGTCGAAAAACTGGAAAACCAGCATTTCGATGAGATTTCTAAAGCGGGGCTGAAAAATGGCAACTGATACTTTGACGCACTCAACTGCCCATGCGCATGACCACGCGCACCACGATACAGGGCCGACGAAAGTTTTCGGCTTCTGGATCTACCTGATGAGCGACTGCATTCTGTTCTGCTGTCTGTTCGCGACCTATGCCGTTCTGGTGAACGGCACAGCGGGCGGCCCGACCGGCAAGGACATTTTTGAACTGCCGTTCGTTCTGGTTGAAACCGCCCTGCTGTTATTCAGCTCCATCACCTACGGCATGGCGGCTATCGCCATGTACAAAAACAACAAGAGCCAGGTAGTCTCCTGGCTGGCGTTGACCTGGTTGTTTGGCGCTGGATTTATCGGGATGGAAATCTATGAATTCCATCACCTGATTATGGAAGGCTACGGCCCGGATCGCAGTGGCTTCCTGTCCGCGTTCTTCGCGCTGGTAGGGACTCACGGCCTGCACGTGACCTCTGGTCTTATCTGGATGGCAGTACTGATGTTCCAGATTTCCCGTCGCGGCCTGACCAGCACTAACCGCACCCGTATTATGTGCCTGAGCCTGTTCTGGCACTTCCTGGATGTGGTCTGGATCTGTGTGTTCTCTGTAGTGTATCTGATGGGGGCGATGTAATGAGTCATTCTAACGATCATGGCGCTTCCCACGGCAGCGTAAAAACCTACATGACAGGTTTTATCCTGTCGATCATCCTGACGGTCATTCCGTTCTGGATGGTGATGAGCGGTACGGCTTCTCACGCGGCAATCCTGGGCACCATCCTGGTTACCGCGGTAGTGCAGATTCTGGTGCATCTGGTTTGCTTCCTGCACATGAACACCAAGTCTGATGAAGGCTGGAATATGACAGCATTTATCTTTACCGTGATTATCATCGCAATCCTGGTAGTCGGATCCATCTGGATTATGTGGAACCTCAACTACAACATGATGGTTCACTAAGAGCGGCGAGTATGTTTAAGCAATACCTGCAAGTAACAAAACCAGGCATCATCTTTGGCAACCTGATCTCGGTGATCGGAGGGTTCCTGCTGGCTTCTAAGGGCAGCATCGATTACACCCTCTTTATCTACACGCTGATTGGAGTGTCACTGGTTGTTGCGTCCGGTTGTGTATTTAACAACTACATCGACATGGATATCGACAGGAAGATGGAAAGGACGAAAAATCGGGTGCTGGTAAAAGGCCTGATGTCCCCTGCCGTCTCGCTGGTGTACGCCACCTTGCTGGGTATTGCTGGCTTTATGCTGCTGTGGTTCGGCGCCAACCCTCTGGCCTGCTGGCTGGGGGTGATGGGTTTCGTGGTCTATGTGGGCGTCTATAGTCTGTATATGAAACGTCACTCCGTCTACGGTACGCTGATTGGTTCACTCTCCGGCGCTGCGCCGCCGGTGATTGGCTACTGCGCGGTCACCAACGAGTTCGACAGCGGTGCGCTTATCCTGCTGGCTATCTTTAGCCTGTGGCAGATGCCGCACTCCTATGCCATTGCGATTTTCCGCTTCAAGGATTATCAGGCAGCGAACATTCCGGTTCTGCCGGTAGTGAAAGGCATTTCCGTTGCCAAGAACCATATCACGCTCTACATTATTGCTTTTGCTGTTGCTACGCTGATGCTCTCTCTGGGCGGTTACGCCGGGTATAAATACCTGGTGGTTGCTGCGGCGGTAAGCGTCTGGTGGCTCGGTATGGCACTGCGAGGTTATAAAGTGGAAGACGACAAAGTCTGGGCGCGCAAACTGTTTGTGTTCTCGATTGTCGCTATCACCTCCCTCTCGGTGATGATGTCCGTCGATTTCATGGTGCCAGATTCACAAAATCTGCTGACCTACGTCTGGTAAGCACGACGCTGTTGTACAAAATCCCGCTCCCTTCCAGGTAGCGGGATTTTTATTTCGGATAGTTTTTTTATCACCGCCACTCTTCTTTGCCCTTTCCTATATAAATATTTAATTATTACTCATTTTGCAATTAATATAATTTATTGCTTGTGGCAAAAAACAGCATATAAAGCAGAGAATTACAACCAAACCGTTCAATCCTTATTTTAAAGTGTTAGTCTTGCGCAGTGAGCACAGCGCTCATATTGATTATTCATTTAATAAGGAAATAAAAAATGAAAGAACTTACTCCAGCGGAAATTAATTACGTCTCTGGCGGTTTCAGTCTGTTTGGCGCCGGTACAGGTTTCCTGAACTTCGTCACTAACTCCGGTCAGGGCTTTGGAAACTTCGTTGTGAAATCAGGCTTAGCCTTCGCTGAGATGGTAGTAGAAAACGCGTTAGCTTTCGGCTCTTTCGTACTTGGCGGGTCAAACTGGCAGACCTTTGTTACCACAGGTTCAAATAACTGGAATGGTTTTGTTGAAACAGCGGGAAATAGCTGGTCAAACTTTGTTAATAACGCCGCCAGCGACTGGAACACATTCCTGAACAAGGCTAACGCGTAAAACAGGCCTTACATTATGGGTAGGGTATTTATCCTACCCATATATTCCCCCGATCCCCTCGCTATTTTCTCCGATTTAATCGCACAAAACATTCATGCAATTAATATTTATTCACCATCGTTCTGTTTACCCCGGCGCCCGCTCGCACTACACTGAACGCGCTTTTTAGACAGAGGTGGTAATGAACGATTATAAAATGACGCCGGGGGAGTTACGCGCTACCTGGGGTCTGGGGACGGTTTTTTCACTGCGTATGCTCGGCATGTTTATGGTCTTGCCCGTTCTGACCACGTACGGCATGGCATTGCAGGGGGCAAGCGAAGCCTTAATTGGCATCGCTATCGGTATTTACGGCCTGGCGCAGGCGGTCTTCCAGATCCCCTTTGGCCTGCTATCCGATCGCGTCGGCCGCAAGCCGTTGATCGTCGGTGGCCTGCTGGTGTTCGTCCTCGGTAGCGTGATCGCCGCCCTCTCCCACTCCATCTGGGGCATTATTTTGGGACGCGCATTGCAGGGTTCCGGCGCTATTGCCGCCGCCGTGATGGCACTGCTCTCCGATCTGACCCGCGAGCAGAACCGTACTAAAGCGATGGCTTTTATTGGCGTCAGCTTCGGCGTAACCTTTGCCATCGCAATGGTTCTTGGTCCAGTTATCACACATGCGCTGGGATTAAACGCGCTGTTCTGGATGATCGCCGTACTGGCTACTGTCGGTATCGCCCTGACAATATGGGTGGTGCCGGACAGCAAAAATCATGTGCTGAACCGCGAGTCGGGCATGGTAAAGGGTTGCTTCAGCAAAGTGCTGGTTGAGCCGCGTCTGCTGAAGCTCAACTTTGGCATCATGTGTCTGCATATCCTGCTGATGTCCACCTTCGTCGCCCTGCCCGGCCAGCTTGCCGCAGCCGGTTTTCCTGCGGCCGAGCACTGGAAAATTTACCTGGCGACCATGCTGATCTCGTTTGTCTCCGTAGTGCCGTTTATTATCTATGCCGAAGTGAAGCGTCGCATGAAGCGCGTCTTTATCGCCTGCGTCGCCCTGCTGTTGATTGCGGAAATCGTATTGTGGGGCTCGGGCCCGCACTTCTGGGAGCTGGTTGCAGGTGTACAGCTGTTTTTCCTCGCCTTCAATCTGATGGAAGCCCTGCTGCCGTCGCTGATCAGTAAAGAGTCACCGGCAGGCTACAAAGGGACGGCGATGGGGATCTACTCCACCAGCCAGTTTATCGGCGTGGCCATCGGCGGGTCGCTGGGTGGCTGGGTTGATGGTCTGTTTGATTCACAAACCGTTTTCCTGGCGGGTGCGTTACTGGCGACGCTCTGGCTGCTGGTGGCCAGCACCATGAAAGAACCCAGGTACGTCAGCAGTCTGCGGGTAGAAATTCCGCGTGATGTGGACATTAGCAATGGCTTAAAACAGCGGCTTGAAGCGAAAGAAGGCATCAGTGAGGTATTACTGGTGCCCGAAGAGCGCAGTGTATATGTCAAAATTGACAGTAAAATAACAAACCGCTTCGAGGTTGAGCAGGCGCTGAGAGCCTGAAAAAATGCCCGGCAAAGCCGGGCATTTTCTTAGTCGCGGAAGTTCTTGAACTGGAACGGCTGGCCAAGATCGCCGCCGCGCACCAGCGCCATGACGCTCTGTAAATCGTCACGGGATTTCCCGGTCACACGAATCTCCTCGCCCTGAATCTGCGCCTGAACCTTCAGCTTGCTGTCTTTAATGAGCTTCACGATCTTCTTCTGAACCGCGCTCTCAATGCCCTGCTTCAGTTTGGCTTCAACAAACCAGGTCTTACCGCTGTGGACAAAGTCTTCCGGCACGTCAAGGGACGTGCCTTCAATGCCGCGTTTCAGCAGCTTGGCGCGCAGGATATCCAGCAGCTGATTGACCTGGAAATCAGACTCGCTCAGCACCTTAATAGTCTTATTTGCGTCGTTCAGCTCAAATGAAGCCTCAACGCCACGAAAATCAAAGCGAGACTCAACCTCGCGGCTGGCGTTATCTACGCCGTTACGTACTTCCTGAATATCAACTTCGGAAACAATATCGAAAGATGGCATCTTTTCTTCTCCCTTCACTTTTGTTGCGTTGCATAATACCCGCTACGGGGCATAACTCAACAGAAGCTTAGTTGTCGACGCTATACTAAATGCTGTAACACCTGGCGCAGTTGCAGGTGAGGAGGAACGATGAAAATTACCGTGCTCGGATGCGGGGCACTGGGACAACTTTGGCTTACCGCACTTTGCAAACATGGGCATGAAGTACAGGGCTGGCTGCGCGTGCCGCAACCCTATTGCAGTGTAAACCTGATTGAAGAAGACGGGAGTATCTTTAACGAATCGCTTATCGCTAACGATCCTGATTTTCTGTCGCAAAGCGATCTGCTGCTGGTCACCCTGAAAGCCTGGCAGGTGTCCGATGCCGTCCGGGCGCTGGCAACCACCCTACCCCGCACCTCACCAATTGTATTGCTGCACAACGGCATGGGTACCATTGAAGAGCTCAAACAGATTCACCAGCCCCTGTTGATGGCGATCACCACTCACGCTGCCCGCCGGGATGGCAATGTCATTGTCCATGTCGCCAGCGGCATGACCCATATCGGCCCTGCCAGAGCCCAGGAGGGCGACTACAGTTATCTGGCGGATCGCTTCCAGCAGGTGCTGCCGGATGTCGCCTGGCACGATAACATTCGCCCACAGATGTGGCGCAAGCTGGCGGTAAACTGCGTGATTAACCCGCTCACCGCCCTGCTGGATTGTCCGAATGGCGAGCTAAAAAATCATCCACAAACGGTAACAACACTGTGCGCCGAAGTGGCTGCCGTGGTGGAGCGGGAAGGCATTCACACCTCTGAAGAGGATATTCGCTATTACGTCGAAGAGGTCATTGAGAGCACCGCGCTGAATATCTCCTCGATGCTGCAGGATATCCGTGCCCTGCGCCATACCGAAATTGACTACATCACTGGCTACCTGCTAAAACGCGCCCGGGCGCACGGTATCAGCGTGCCGGAAAATGTCCGTCTTTATGAACAGGTTAAACGTAAGGAGAGTGAATATGAGCGCGTCGGCACTGGTATGCCTCGCCCCTGGTAGCGAAGAGACCGAAGCGGTCACCACCATCGATCTGCTGGTACGCGCCGGAATTAGCGTCACGACGGCAAGCGTTGCCAGCGACGGCAACCTGATCATCACCTGCTCGCGCGGGGTGAAGATCGTGGCTGATGCGCCACTGGTCGAAGTCGCCGATGGCGATTACGACGTCATTGTCCTGCCGGGTGGCCTGAAGGGTGCGGAGTGTTTCCGCGACAGCCCTCTTCTGGTCGAGACGGTAAGACAGTTTCATCTTTCCGGGCGAATTGTGGCAGCCATTTGCGCGGCGGCGGCCACGGTGCTGGTGCCGCATAATCTTTTCCCGATCGGGAATATGACCGGCTTCCCGACGCTAAAAGACCGCATCCCTGAAGAGCAGTGGGTGGACAAGCGTATGGTCTGGGACCCTCGCGTCAACCTGTTAACCAGCCAGGGGCCAGGTACATCGATTGATTTTGCGTTGAGGATTATTGAGCTGCTGGTCGGGCGTGAGAAAGCTTATGAAGTCGCGTCATCTCTGGTGATGGCGGCGGGAATTTATAATTATTACGAAGCGTAGAAATTGCCCGGCGGCGGAAAGTAAAAGCAAAACGGCAACCCAGGGTTGCCGTTTTTAATGTTTACGCCCTCTTCCGTGGGAGAGGGCCGGGGTGAGGGTAGCAGCGCGCACTCACGCGACCTTATAACTACGGGCGATATACCTTCACGTTGGTAAAGCCCTGTTCAAGCAGATAGAGCGCCTGCAGACGGCTCATCACCCCGCGCTCACACCACAGCAGATAGGTTTTGTTCTTGTCGAGATCGCCAAATTTGGTGCTCAGCTTGTAGAACGGCAGCGAGGCCACTTCCACCCCCTCCGGCTCAAACGGCTTCGCATCCTGCTCATCCACAGAACGGATATCCAGCAGCACGTCGTCAGGACCGAAACCGTTGACGGTTTCAACTTCCACAACCTCCTGCCCGGTCTGCTGCGCAATTTCGCGAATATCGATGTTAGAGGCTTCCGCGACCACTTTATCCAGAATAGTGAAATCGAAGTTCTCTTCTTCCGCTTCGATCTTCGCCTTCACGGCTTTAACCGTCGGACTCTTTGAGATCACACCGCAATATTCCGGCATGGTGCGGGCAAAATCTTCGGTACCGATTTCACGCGCCAGATCGATGATGTGCTCTTTATCGTGAGAGATAAGCGGACGCAGGATCAGCGTATCAGACACATTGTCGATGAGACGCAGGTTGGTCAGGGTCTGGCTGGAGACCTGGCCCAGCGCTTCGCCGGTAACCAGCGCCTGCACGCCATAACGTTCAGCAACTTTTGAGGCCGCACGCACCATCATGCGCTTCAGCACCACGCCCATCTGGCCGTCGTCCACTTTTTCGAGAATTTCGCCGACCACGGGTTCAAAGTTAATGGCGACAAAACGCACGCGGTGGGAGCTACCAAAGCGGTTCCAGAGGTAGTGTGCAACCTGACGCACGCCAATTTCATGGGCGGCGCCGCCGAGGTTAAAGAAGCAGTAGTGTACGCGGCAGCCGCGACGCATCAGCATATAGCTGGAGACACCGGAGTCGAAGCCGCCGGAGATAAGCGACAGCACATCTTCCTGAGTACCTATCGGGAAACCGCCGATCCCTTCGTAGCGACCTTTAACCAGCAGCAGACGGTCGTTTTCGATCTCCAGGTTAACGGTCACTTCCGGGTTGGTCAGGCGCACGCGCGCGGACTCAACGTGCTGATTCAGACCACCGCCCACGTAGCGTTCCACTTCAATGGAGCTAAACTCATGCTTGCCGCGACGCTTGGCGCGCACGCAGAAGGTTTTCCCCTCGATCCGATCGCGATACTGCGTCAGCACCTGCTCGAAAATGTCGTGAAGGGAAGTGAAAGGCACATCTTCCACTTCCAGAATATGGTGGATCCCAGGGATTCGGGTTAACGCATCACGAATATCCTGACGCTTGTTTTCATCTTTAGCGCGGACTTCAACGTGATCCCAGTGACGCACGACGGCAAGGTTCTCGTCGTAGTGCTTCAGAACGTTACGAATGTTCCCGGTTAAAATTTTAATAAAGCGCAAACGCACAGATTGGCTTTTGATGGTGATTTCCGGGAACAATTTAATGATAAACTTCATGGCGGCAATGTTTCTTTGGCAAGCATTAAAGCTTGTAATGGAAAAAGTACAGCGGCCCCTATACCGAAGGCTGCATCCAGGCGCGCAAGTATACCACCATCATGCGCCTCCTGTGCACATTGCGCGTTATTTGATAATTACCCTGAGTCCGATACCATATCAGGGATAAAAAACTGAGAGTCAGACATTCACTATGCCGAAGAAAAACGATGCACCTGCCAGTTTCGAAACTGCGCTGAGTGAACTGGAGCAAATCGTTACCCGTCTGGAAAGCGGCGACCTGCCGTTAGAAGAGGCGCTTAATGAATTCGAACGCGGCGTGCAGCTGGCGCGCCAGGGCCAGGTTAAGCTGCAACAGGCGGAACAGCGCGTGCAGATCCTGCTCTCCGATAACGAAGACGCTGCCACGACCCCCTTCACACCGGATGCCGAGTAGATGGATTTTTCGAATCAGCTTCAGGCGTGCGTCGAGCGTGCCAACGACGCACTGCGCCGTTTTATAGAACCGCAGCCTTTTCAGAACACTCCACTGGTTGAGGCCATGCATTATGGCGCACTGTTAGGCGGTAAACGCCTGCGTCCTTTTCTGGTGTATGCCACCGGCAGGATGTTTGGTATCAGCGCGGATACGCTGGATGCGCCAGCTGCCGCGGTCGAGTGTATCCATGCCTACTCGCTGATCCATGACGATCTGCCTGCCATGGACGATGACGACCTGCGCCGTGGTCAGCCGACCTGCCATATTAAGTTTGGCGAAGCGAACGCTATTCTGGCAGGCGATGCCCTGCAAACGCTGGCATTCTCTATCCTGAGCGATGCGCCGATGGTTGAAGTGGCGGATCGCGACCGTGTTGCGATGGTCTCCGAGCTGGCAATGGCCAGCGGGGTTGCCGGCATGTGCGGTGGTCAGGCGCTGGATCTGGAGGCGGAAGGTCATCAGGTTAATCTGGAACAGCTGGAGCGAATTCACCGCCACAAGACCGGGGCCCTGATTCGTGCAGCCGTTCGTCTGGGCGCGCTGAGCGCGGGTGAGCGAGGACGCGAAGCCCTGCCAGTTCTGGATCGCTATGCCGAAAGTATCGGTTTAGCCTTCCAGGTTCAGGATGACATTCTGGATGTCGTGGGCGATACTGCAACATTGGGTAAACGTCAGGGTGCCGATCAGCAGCTTGGCAAAAGTACCTATCCCGCCCTTCTGGGCCTTGAGCAAGCCCGACAAAAAGCCCGGGACCTGATTGACGATGCCCGCCAGTCGCTTGAACAACTGGCCGCGCAGTCACTGGACACCTCGGCACTGGAAGCGCTAGCGGACTATATAATCCAGCGTGATAAATAACGAAAACACCACGATGAGTCTCTGATGAGTTTTGATATTGCCAAATACCCGACACTGGCGTTGGTTGACTCCACCCAGGAGTTACGTCTGTTGCCGAAAGAGAGCCTGCCGAAGCTGTGCGACGAGCTGCGTCGCTATCTTCTCGACAGCGTAAGCCGCTCCAGCGGTCATTTCGCCTCCGGACTTGGCACGGTGGAACTCACCGTGGCGCTGCATTATGTCTACAACACCCCGTTCGATCAGCTGATCTGGGACGTGGGTCATCAGGCTTATCCACACAAAATTCTTACCGGCCGTCGAGATAAAATTGGCACCATTCGCCAGAAAGATGGCCTGCATCCGTTCCCCTGGCGTGGTGAAAGCGAGTATGACGTGCTGAGCGTCGGTCACTCTTCCACCTCTATCTCTGCCGGGATCGGGGTAGCCGTCGCGGCCGCCAAAGAGGGCAAACAACGCCGCACCGTCTGTGTGATTGGCGATGGCGCAATCACCGCCGGAATGGCCTTTGAGGCGATGAACCACGCGGGCGATATCAAACCGGATATGCTGGTGGTTCTTAATGACAACGAGATGTCGATCTCCGAAAACGTCGGCGCGCTGAACAACCATCTGGCCAATTTGCTCTCCGGCAAGCTGTACTCCACCCTGCGTGAAGGGGGCAAAAAAGTCTTATCAGGCGTGCCGCCAATCAAAGAGCTGCTGCGTCGCACCGAAGAGCATATCAAAGGCATGGTGGTTCCCGGCACGCTGTTTGAAGAGCTGGGCTTTAACTACATTGGCCCGGTAGATGGTCATGACGTTCTGGGCCTGGTCAGCACGCTGAAGAACATGCGCGACCTGAAGGGTCCGCAATTCCTGCACATCATGACCAAAAAAGGCCGGGGTTACGAACCGGCAGAAAAAGATCCAATCACCTTCCACGCGGTGCCGAAATTCGACCCAACCAGCGGCTGCCTGCCAAAAAGCAGCGGCGGGATGCCGAGCTACTCAAAAATCTTCGGTGACTGGCTGTGTGAAACCGCCGCCAAAGACAGCAAGCTGATGGCCGTGACCCCGGCGATGCGCGAAGGCTCCGGCATGGTCGAATTTTCCAGAAAATACCCGACCCAGTATTTTGATGTCGCCATCGCCGAGCAGCACGCGGTGACCTTTGCCGCAGGTCTGGCAATTGGCGGCTACAAGCCGGTAGTGGCGATCTACTCCACCTTCCTGCAACGTGCCTATGACCAGGTGATCCACGACGTCGCGATCCAGAAATTACCGGTTCTGTTCGCCATTGACCGTGCAGGTATTGTCGGTGCTGACGGGCAGACGCATCAGGGGGCTTTCGACCTCTCCTATCTGCGCTGTATTCCGGACATGGTGGTGATGACACCGAGCGACGAAAACGAGTGCCGCCAGATGCTGTTCACCGGTTATCACTACCAGGAGGGGCCCTCCGCCGTGCGTTACCCTCGCGGTAATGCCGTGGGCGTAACCCTGGAGCCGCTGGAAAAAATGCCGATTGGCAAAGGCGTGGTCAAACGCCGCGGCGAAAAGCTGGCGATCCTCAACTTTGGTACCCTGATGCCGGAAGCGGCCAAAGTGGCAGAATCCCTCAACGCAACGCTGGTAGACATGCGCTTTGTGAAGCCGCTCGATGAGGCGCTGATTCTTGAGATGGCTGCGCAACACGAGGCGCTGGTCACCCTGGAAGAGAACGCGATCATGGGTGGCGCAGGCAGTGGCGTCAATGAAGTACTGATGGCGAAGCGCAACGTTGTGCCTGTCCTGAATCTCGGCCTGCCGGATCACTTTATCCCACAAGGTACTCAGGACGAAGCGCGCGCTGAAATCGGTCTGGATGCTGCTGGCATCGAAGCACGCATCAACGCCTGGCTGGCATAATCCCTCCCCTTTCCGCTCCTGCTATGCTTAACGGTACGTTTTAAGTAATCAGCAGGAGTGGAACCATGCAATACAATACATTAGGAAAAACAGATCTTAAGGTTTCCCGTCTTTGCCTGGGCTGTATGACCTTTGGCGAGCCGGACCGGGGCAAGCACGCCTGGACGTTACCGGAAGAGAGCAGTCGTCCCATCATCAAACACGCCCTTGAGGGCGGCATTAATTTCTTCGATACCGCCAACAGCTATTCCGACGGCAGCAGCGAAGAGATTGTTGGCCGGGCGCTGCGCGACTTTGCCCGGCGTGACGAGGTGGTGGTCGCCACCAAGGTGTACCATCAAACAGGCAATCTGCCGGAAGGCCTTTCCCGGGGGCAGATCCTCCGCTCCATTGATGACAGCCTGCAACGCCTGAATATGGATTATGTCGATCTGCTGCAAATCCACCGCTGGGACTACAACACGCCCATTGAAGAGACGCTGGAAGCGCTGAATGACGTGGTTAAAGCGGGGAAAGCGCGCTACATCGGCGCTTCGTCGATGCATGCCGCACAGTTTGCCGAAGCGCTGGCATTACAGGAACAACACGGCTGGGCGCCGTTTGTCACCATGCAGGATCACTACAACCTTATTTACCGTGAAGAAGAGCGCGAGATGCTGCCTCTGTGCTACCAGCACGGCGTGGCGGTGATCCCCTGGAGCCCGCTGGCGCGCGGGCGTTTAACCCGTCCGTGGGGTGAAACTACCGCCCGTTCGGTGTCGGACGAGTTTGGCAAAACGCTGTATGACGAAACCGAAGCCAATAACGCGCAAATCGCCGAGCGTTTAACGGGGGTTGCCGAAGATCTGGGAGTGACGCGCGCCCAGGTGGCACTGGCGTGGGTACTGAGCAAACGGGGTGTGGCCGCCCCCATTATCGGTGCCTCGCGCGAAGAGCAGCTGGACGAGCTAATAAACGCCGTGGATATCACCCTGACGCCGGAGCAGATTGCCGAGCTGGAGACGCCGTACAAACAGCATCCGGTTGTTGGGTTCAAATAAAAAAGCCGGGCGGCGGCTTCGCCTTACCCGGCCTACAAAGCGTGAGGCCTGATGCCCTCACCCCGCTCCTCTTCCACGGGGAAAGGGCGCAAACACTAAAAACGGCAACTGAGGTTGCCGTTTTGCTTTTATGCGAAGTGATCGTACCCTTTCCAGTCGAGCGTTACCGGCTCGCCGTTCTGTACAAACTGCAGCCCTTCGCTTTCCGGCATGATCTGTCCGATGCAGGTGTACCGTGCCCCCAGATTGGCTAACGCCACATCCAGGGTTCCGCGATTGAGCTCGGGAACGGTAAAGCACAGTTCATAATCTTCGCCGCCGGAGAGCGCCCAGCGTAAAGCCTGCTCTGGCTCCACATGCCTGCGCATCGCTTCTGAGAGCGGGAATTCGTTCAGATCGATTCGTGCACCCACGCCGCTGGCCTTGAGGATATGCCCAAGATCGGAGATCAGGCCATCCGACAGATCGATGGCGGCACTGGCGCGATCGCGCAGCGCTTGCCCCTGCAGAATACGTGGCGTCGGGCGCAGATGACGTTGCAGGAAATACGCCGCATCATCGGCATTTTCCACCACCAGGCGCTTCTGCAAAATAGCCAGCCCTGCCGCGCTGTCACCCGGCGTGCCGCTGACGTAGATCCAGTCACCCGGCTTCGCACCAGAGCGTTTCAGCGCGCGGCCTGTTGGCACATAGCCGTGGATCGCCAGCGTCATCGACAGTGGCCCGGCGGTGGTATCGCCGCCGATCAGCTGCATATCGTAATAATTAAGCTGTTCAAACAGCGCGTCGCTGAAGGTTTCAAGCCAGCTTTCATCGACCTTCGGCAGGGTCAGCGCCAGGGTTAACCACGCCGGATCTGCCCCCATCGCCGCCAGATCGCTCAGGTTCACCGCCAGCGCTTTAAACGCCAGATCGGCAGGATCGATATCCGGCAGAAAATGGTTACCACACACCAGGGTGTCGGTACTGATCGCCAGCGTCTGTTTATCGGGGATATTAAGAAGTGCACAGTCGTCGCCGATGCCGGTTTCCACATCGCGACGCGAGCTTCTGACTCGGTCAAAATAACGGGCAATCAGGGAAAATTCGCCGCATGCCATACGTTATGCCTCAGCAAAGAAAATAAAAAAACCGGAGCCCGCACCGCCATGAGGCAGTACGAAACTCCGGCTTACGGATCACTTTTTACGGGGACGGATCGCAGGTGCAGCTTTATCCAGTACGCCATTCACAAATTTGTGGCTGTCTTCAGCGCCGAAGGTTTTCGCCAGTTCGATCGCTTCGTTGATGGCCACTTTGTACGGCACATCGTCACGTTTAGAGAGCTCAAACAGTGCGATACGCAGCACCGCTTTTTCAACCTGGCCCAGCTCTTCGAGCAGACGGGACAGGTACGGCTTCATCAGGCCATCGAGATACGCGCTATTAGTCGCCACTCCCGACAGCAGTTCACGGAAGTACACGACGTCAACGTCTTTGACGTCTTGTTCCGCCAGGAACTGGTATTCAACATCAGCGATGTCGTTCTGGGACAACTGCCAGGAGTAAAGTGCCTGAACGGCACATTCACGGGCGCGGCGACGAGCAGCAGGTTTCACGGAATTCCCCTTACAAAAAAATCAGGCCTTGATGGCTTTCAATACGTTGATCATTTCAAGCGCGGTCAGTGCAGCTTCTGCACCTTTGTTACCGGCTTTGGTGCCAGCACGTTCGATGGCTTGTTCAATACTTTCAGTGGTGAGTACGCCGAAAGCGACAGGAATTTCTGCATCCTGCGCCACGTGCGCCAGACCGTTGCTTGCACCACCCGCAACATATTCAAAGTGCGCGGTACCGCCACGAATCACCGTACCCAGCGCGATTACCGCATCATATTTGCCGGTTTTCGCCAGTGCGCCTGCTGCCAGTGGCAGTTCGTAAGCACCCGGAACCCAGACAACGGTAATATTTTCGTCTTTCACCTGGCCGATACGTTTCAGGGCGTCGATCGCACCCTCCAGCAGGCTATCGTTGATGAAGTTGTTGAAACGCGCAATGGTGATGGCGACGCGAGCGTCCGGGGTAGCAACGGCTGCTTCAATAATGTTCATACTCTTCCTTAACGGGTTCATTTGGTGGCCCCGCAGGGGGGCGGATTTTATCATAATATTTTGCGCACTGCTTCCCTATTTAGGCAAGCCTTACGCGGTGGTCAGGTGAAGGCACACATCCGGCCCAACCGGACGTATCTCGCTGAAGCTAAATGCCGGTGCATCTGCCAGTTTTTCCAGCCCTGGCAGTGCGCATAAGCCGCGTGCGTCGCTGCCTAACAGTTTAGGCGCCAGGTAGACAATCAGCTCATCGACCAGCCCGGCCTGCAACAGCGCACCGGCAAGCGTCGGACCCGCTTCAACCCAGATGCTGTTGATCTGCTGTTTGCCCAGCAGCATCATCAGCACCACTAAATCAAGATGCCCATTGTGCTCTGGCACCAGAATGCTGCGCACAGCTTCCGGCCAGCTGCGGTCATCTTCCTGTGTGCGGGCAAACCATGTCTCGCCTGGCTGTTGCACGAGGCGGTGCTCAGGGGTGACCAGGTTCTGTCGGTCGACCACAATCCGCAGCGGCTGGCGTAAATTTTCCTCGGGATAAAGCGCCTGAGTCTCGGCGTTCAGCTCATCCCAGCGCACGGTAAGGGCAGGATCGTCGGCCAGCACGGTGGCATGACTGGTGAGAATAGCATGGCTTTGCGCACGCAGACGTTGCACATCGCGCCTTGCCTGTGCGGAGGTGATCCACTGGCTTTCACCGCTGGCCATGGCCGTGCGACCATCCAGCGATGCGCCAAGTTTCAGCTGCACATAAGGAAAACCGGTACGCATCCGTTTAAGGAAGCCTTTGTTAAGGCGCTCGGCTTCACTCATCATCAGCCCGTGGCTGACTTCAATACCCGCCTGCTGCAGGCGGTACAGACCACGCCCGGCAACCTGAGGGTTAGGATCCTGCATCGCCGCCACGACCCTTGAAACACCCGCAGCGATAAGGGCATCGCAGCAGGGCGGAGTGCGGCCATGGTGGCTGCAGGGCTCAAGCGTAACGTAGGCGGTTGCGCCACGCGCCTTCTCCCCGGCCATGCTCAGGGCGTGTACTTCGGCATGCGGCTCGCCGGCACGATAGTGAAAACCTTCTCCGACGATCTCGCCATCTTTAACAATGACGCAGCCGACGTTGGGGTTGGGATGGGTAGTAAAACGACCGCGTTGCGCCAGCTTCAGCGCTCGCGCCATGTAAATCTCATCCTGCATGCGCTTAATCCTGTAGGCGGGCGATCTCTTCGCCGAACTCTTTGATATCTTCGAAACTGCGGTATACAGAGGCAAAGCGGATATAGGCAACTTTATCGAGCTTTTTGAGCTGCTCCATCACCAGGTTGCCGATCATTTTACTCGGCACTTCGCGCTCCCCGGTGGCGCGCAGCTGGGTTTTGATGTGGTTAAGCGCCATTTCAACGTCATCTGCGCTCACTGGCCGTTTTTCCAGTGCCTTGAGCATCCCGCTGCGCAGCTTTTCTTCATTGAATGGTTCGCGGATGTCGTTACTTTTCACCACGCGCGGCATCACCAGTTCCGCCACTTCAAAGGTCGTGAAACGTTCGTTACACACCAGGCACTGCCGACGGCGGCGCACGGACGAGCCCTCTCCCACGAGTCGGGAGTCGATTACTTTGGTATCCACGGCGAGACAGAATGGGCAATGCATACGGTGTCCTGACTATCGGGTTGACTGAACTCTATTTTACCCCGAACTGGCCTCACAACAAAGAAAGAGCGTTTTTGAGATAAAGGATCTATACGAACGCCTGCTTCGTTGACTACCCTTAGCAGAATCCGATATTTCAGGGAAATAACTGCCATGACAAGACGTTACCTGAGGATCCTGCTGGTGGGAAGCCTCTTTAGCCTGAGCGCCTGCGCGCAGCAAAGCGAAGTGCGTCAGATGAACCAGAGCATCAGTTCACTGAATACGACCATGAACAAGCTCAACCAGGAAACCGTCAAAATCACCCAACAGAATGCGCTGAACGCGAAATCAACCAGCGGCGTGTATTTGCTGCCGGGATCGAATACTCCTGCCCGCCTGAACAGCCAGATTGGCACGCTGCGCATGTCGCTGGTCAATGTGGCGCCAAATGCGGATGGTACCCGTGCCACGCTGCGCATTCAGGGAGAATCCAACGACCCGCTGCCGGCATTTAGCGCCACCGTGGAATGGGGCCAAATCCAGGGCACGACCGACAGCTTCCAGGAGCTGAACGTACAGACCCAGCTCATTAATGCCCCGGCCAGCGTGCTGGCACCCAGCGACGTCGACATCCCCCTACAGCTAAACGGTATGACGCCCGAGCAGCTCGGCTTTATCCGCATTCACGATATTCAGCCCGTCGCGCAATAATTCCCCCGCGGAACGTGTTTCGCGTTCCGCTCTCTTATGAAGTGTAAACATTGGCAACAAAAATGTTTGCCATTAGAATCCGCTTCGTCAAAAATACGCAAACGTGAACGCAATCGATTACGTGCATGAGAGATATGTGAAACAACACATATTTTTGTGAGCAAGGATTCCTATAATAGGCTCCCGGAAATACGAAATATTTAGAAACGCAATTCGCGCCTTTTTCACTCCCGTAAGGGATTTCAAATCAGTGGCATCATTATGAAAAAAACATTACTCGCAGCCGGTGCAGCCCTGGCTCTTTCTTCGACTTTCTCTGTGCAGGCAGCAGAAGATACCAAGCCGGAATATGTTTCCGACTGGTGGCACCAGAGCGTTAACGTCGTCGGCAGTTACCACACCCGTTTTGGACCGCAGATCCGCAACGATACTTACCTGGAATACGAAGCGTTTGCCAAGAAAGACTGGTTTGATTTCTATGGCTATATGGATGCGCCTGTCTTCTTCGGGGGTAACACTGACGCGAAAGGTATCTGGAACCACGGTTCTCCCCTGTTTATGGAAATCGAACCGCGTTTCTCTATCGATAAGCTGACCGGTACCAGCCTGGCATTTGGCCCGTTCAAAGAGTGGTACGTCGCGAACAACTACATTTACGATATGGGTCGCAACAAGTCCGGTCGTCAGAGCACCTGGTACATGGGTCTGGGTACTGACATCGATACTGGCCTGCCGATGAGCCTGTCCATGAACGTCTATGCCAAATACCAGTGGCAGAACTACGGCGCAGCGAACGAAAACGAGTGGGATGGCTACCGTTTCAAAGTGAAATACTTTGTGCCAATCACCCAGCTGTGGGGCGGCAACCTGAGCTATATCGGCTTCACCAACTTTGACTGGGGTTCAGATCTGGGCGATAACGATTTCCGTGACCTGAACGGCAAGAAAGCGCGCACCAACGACTCTATCGCCTCCAGCCACATCCTGGCGCTGAACTACGATCACTGGCACTACTCTGTTGTTGCCCGTTACTGGCACAACGGTGGTCAGTGGAACGACGACGCAAGCCTGAACTTCGGCGACGGTGACTTCAGCGTTCGTTCTACCGGCTGGGGTGGTTACCTGGTGGTAGGTTACAACTTCTAATCGATGCGGTTTTTACCGGCTAGCGGCTACGCCTTACCCGGCCTATAGCACGACAAAACCCGTAGACCCGCGCAGCGCAGCGCCGCCGGGCAAAAAAGCCAGCGTAAAAGCTGGCTTTTTTATTGCTCCACATTACGCAAAACGCCCTCGCGACAGCCAGGAGCAGGCAAAAAAAATCCCGGCCATAAGACCGGGATTTTGCTGACGGAACAAACGTTATGTTACGGCAGAATGGACGGCTGATCCGCCCCCTCTTTTTCCACTTTCTGCTGGAGCAGGTGCTCGCGCTTCATGCCCAGTTTCAACGCCAGCGCGGACGCGACGTAGATGGATGAGGCCGTACCAATGGAAACACCGATCAGCATGGTCAGCGAGAAGCCTTCCAGAATCGGGCCACCAAAGAGATACAACATCAGGATCACCATCAGGGTGGTCCCTGAAGTGATCAAGGTACGGTGCAGCGTCTGGGTCAACGACACGTTAAAGATTTCGTACGGCGTACCGCGACGGATCTTACGGAAGTTTTCACGGATACGGTCCGATACCACGATACTGTCGTTCAGCGAGTAACCGATAACGGACATCAGGGACGCCACGATAGTCAGGTCGATCTCAATGTGGAAGAGCGACAGCACCCCCATGGTGATCACCACGTCGTGCGCCAGCGCGATAACTACCCCGGCTGCCAGACGCCACTCGAAGCGGAAACCGACGTACGCCAGGATACAGAGCAGCGCCACCAGCAGCGCCATCGCGCCGGTCTGGGCCAGATCCGCACCCACGCTTGGGCCAACAAACTCAATACGTTTTACCGTCGCGTTCTGGCTGGTCGATTCGTTAATGACCTGAACGACCTTGCTGCCCAGTTCCTGGCTGCCGTTGGCATCCTTCACTGGCGGCATGCGCACCATGATGTCGCGGCTGCTGCCGAAGTTCTGCAGCAGCGGCTCTTCAAAGCCCGCCTTTTCAAGGGACTGGCGCATCTGATCCATGTCGACCGGTTTTTCCAGGGTGATCTCAATGACCGTACCGCCGGTAAAATCGAGCCCCCAGTTAAAGCCTTTTACGCCCATAATGGCGATGGACAGGATCAGCAGAAAACCTGATATGCCGAAGGCCCAGTAGTCCCAGCGCATAAAGTCCCAGACTTTACGGCCGTAGTTCAATTGTTCAACAGTATATTCCTGTGCCACAACGCACTCCTCAGATAGACAGCTTTTTAACGCGCTTGCCGCCGTACAGCAGGTTCACGATGGCACGGGTGCCGACAATAGCGGTAAACATTGACGTTGCCACACCGATACCGGTGGTGATAGCAAAGCCCTTGATCGCGCCGGTACCCACTGCATACAGGATAAGAACCTTAATCAGTGTTGTTACGTTCGCATCGAAGATGGAGCTGAACGCGCCCTTATAGCCTTCGTCGATAGCCTGTTGTACTGAACGCCCGTTGCTCAACTCTTCTTTGATACGTTCATTAATCAGTACGTTGGCATCAACCGCCACCGCAAGGGTCAGAACAATACCCGCAATACCTGGCATGGTCAGCGTAGCACCCGGCAGCAGGGACATGATGCCGACAATCAACACCAGGTTTGCAATCAGCGCAGAGGTCGCAATCAGACCAAACTTCTTATAGAAGAAGACCATGAAGATAATGGAGATCGCCAGACCGGCCAGACAGGCTTCCAGGCCCTGAGTGATGTTCTGCATACCCAGCGTTGGACCGATGGTACGCTCTTCAACAATCTGAATCGGCGCAATCAGCGCACCGGCACGCAGCAACAGCGAGAGCTGACGAGCTTCGTTCGGGTTGTTGATACCGGTGATACGGAAGCTATTGCCCAGGCGAGACTGGATATTGGCGATGTTAATCACCTCTTCCTCTTTCACCAGAACCGAACGGCCGTTGGCATCTTTTTTACCGCTGTCTTTGTACTCCACGAACAGGGTTGCCATCGGTTTACCGATGTTGTCCTTGGTGAAGTTAGACATGATGTTACCACCCGCGCTATCAAGCGAGATGTTAACCTGCGGCTGGTTGTATTCGTCCTGGCTGGAGGTCGAGTCAGTGATGTGGTCACCGGTCAGGATCACCCGCTTGTACATCACAACCGGCTGACCTTCACGGGTCTGTTTCACTTCAGAGTCGCCCGGTACGCGGCCAGAGGTGACAGCGGACTGATCGACGTTGGTGTTCACCAGACGGAATTCCAGGGTCGCGGTAGCGCCCAGAATCTCCTTCGCACGTGCAGTATCCTGGATACCCGGCAGTTCAACCACAATGCGGTCTGCGCCCTGACGCTGTACCAGCGGTTCAGCAACGCCAAGCTGGTTTACACGGTTACGCAGGATGTTGATGTTCTGCTGAACCGCGTATTCACGCGCTTCTTTCAGACGCTCATCGGTCATGACCGCGCGCAACTGGTTGCTACCCTGTGAAGAGATCACCAGATCGCGGTGACGCTGGGTCAGGTAATCCATCGCCTGATCGCGGGCATTGCTGTCGCGGAACGCGATGCTCATCCCGTAATTGTCTTCCTTACGCACGGTAGTGTAAGGGATGCCTTTATCGCGCAGATCGCTGCGCAGGCTATCAATGTTTTGTTCCTGAAGTTTTCCGAGTGCGGTTTCCATATCCACTTCCATCAGGAAGTGAACGCCGCCACGCAGGTCGAGGCCGAGTTTCATCGGCTCAGCGTTGATAGCAGCTAACCAGCGCGGCGTTGCAGGAGCAAGGTTCAACGCCACGACATATTTATCACCCATCACGCCCATCAGCGCTTCACGAGCGCGGAGCTGCGTGTCGGTGGAGTCGAAGCGAGCAAGAATTGCGCCCTCTTCCAGTGCCACAGACTTAGCGGTAATTTTTTCTTCTTGTAAAGTTTTCTGGACCTGGATCAGCGTTTGCTCACTGGCGGCGACGCCGCGCGCGCCAGTGATTTGAACAGCCGGATCCTCACCATACAGGTTGGGAAGCGCATACAGCAGGCCGACGACAATAACGACGACCAGCATGACGTACTTCCACAAAGGATAACGGTTTAACACGGCAGTTCCCTTTGGGAAAAGTTAATTACAGCGCCTTCATGGTGCCTTTCGGCAGAACGGCAGCAACGAAGTCACGTTTGATAACCACTTCAGTGGTGTCGTTCAGTGCGATAACGATGTAGCCATTATCAGCGACTTTGCTTACACGACCTACCAGACCACCGTTAGTCAGCACTTCATCGCCTTTCGCGATGGAGTCCATCAGCTTTTTGTGCTCTTTGGTGCGCTTCTGCTGTGGACGCAGGATCATGAAATAGAAGATCAGACCGAACACCACCAGCATCAGAATCAGAGACATCGGGCTGCCCTGCGCCGGTGCACCTGTTGCCGCTACCGCATCAGAAATAAAAAAGCTCATTAAAATTCCCTCATTAAATAAATTAATCAACGTTCAAAGGTGGGACATCCCGACCCTGACGTTGGTAAAAATCGGTCACGAAGCTCTCTAATTTACCCTCTTCGATAGCCTTGCGTAAACCAGCCATTAAGCGCTGGTAATAGCGAAGGTTATGAATCGTGTTGAGACGCGCGCCTAATATTTCATTACAACGATCAAGATGATGCAAATAGGCGCGAGAATAATTGCGACAGGTATAGCAATCGCACTCAGCATCGAGCGGGCTGGTGTCGCTTTTATGCTTCGCATTACGGATTTTTACCACGCCGTCGGTCACGAACAGGTGACCATTACGGGCGTTGCGGGTCGGCATAACGCAGTCGAACATATCAATGCCGCGACGAACGCCTTCAACCAGATCTTCTGGCTTACCGACGCCCATCAGGTATCGAGGTTTATCTGTTGGAATTTGCGGGCAAACATGCTCCAGAATTCGGTGCATATCTTCCTTCGGCTCCCCCACAGCCAGACCGCCGACAGCGTAGCCATCAAAACCTATCTCTACCAGACCTTTAACAGAGATATCGCGTAAATCTTCGTAAACGCTGCCCTGAATAATGCCAAACAGCGCATTTTTGTTCTGTAAAGCGTCAAAACGGTCGCGGCTGCGCTTCGCCCAACGCAGCGACATCTCCATCGAGCGCTTAGCGTAGTCCCAGTCCGCCGGGTATGGCGTACATTCGTCGAAAATCATCACGATATCGGAGCCGAGATCGTACTGAATCTCCATCGATTTTTCAGGATCGAGGAAAATCGGGTCGCCGTTGATCGGGTTGCGGAAATGCACGCCCTTTTCGGTGATCTTACGGATGTCACCAAGGCTGAAGACCTGGAAGCCACCGGAGTCGGTCAGGATCGGCCCTTTCCACTGCATAAAGTCATGCAGATCGCCGTGCAGCTTCATGATCTCCTGACCAGGACGCAGCCACAGGTGGAAGGTGTTACCGAGGATAATTTGCGCGCCTGTGGCTTCGACTTCTTCCGGCGTCATCCCTTTAACGGTGCCGTAAGTGCCCACAGGCATGAAAGCAGGCGTTTCTACTACGCCGCGATCGAACACCAGGCGGCCGCGACGAGCGCGACCATCGGTGGTATCAAGTTCAAATTTCATTTTCATTCCTCTGTGCCAGAAAAACAGTCCGACACATTATTCTGGTGCCGCGGACTTATTCCCCGACACGTTCATTCAAAGCCTGCGGATTGTACGTGATAAACATCGCGTCACCGTAACTAAAAAAGCGATATTTTTGTTCTACCGCAGTCTTGTAGGCATTCATGGTGTTTTGATAACCCGCAAATGCCGATACCAGCATGATCAGGGTCGATTCCGGCAGGTGGAAGTTGGTCACCAGCGCATCGATCACCTGATATTGATAACCCGGGTAGATGAAGATTTGTGTATCGTCGAAGAAAGGGGCGATCAGCGCATCTTTCGCAGCCTGGGCTGCGCTTTCCAGCGAACGAACTGAGGTGGTGCCGACAGCAATGACGCGGTTGCCGCGCGCTTTTGCCGCCATCACCGCGTCCACAACCTCCTGCGGCACTTCGGCATATTCGGAGTGCATGATGTGGTCTTCAATGCTGTCTACCCGCACCGGCTGGAAGGTGCCTGCGCCAACGTGCAGCGTTACAAACGCCATCTCAATGCCTTTTGCGCGCAGTTTTTCCAGCAGCGGTTCATCAAAGTGCAGGCCCGCGGTGGGCGCCGCAACGGCACCCGGCTTCTGGCTGTAGACGGTCTGATAGAGCTCGCGATCGGCATCTTCATCCGGACGATCGATATACGGCGGCAGCGGCATATGGCCGATGCTGTTAAGGATATCCAGCACCGGACGCTCATCATTGAACTGCACTTCGAACAGCGCATCGTGGCGCGCCACCATGGTGGCATTGATGCTCTCGTCATCGCCCAGCAGCAGCTCTGCGCCCGGCTTCGGTGCCTTGGAAGCGCGAATATGTGCCAGAATACGTTTATCATCGAGCATTCTTTCGACCAGCACCTCAATCTTGCCGCCGCTGGCTTTGCGGCCGAACAGACGGGCCGGGATCACGCGGGTGTTGTTGAACACCAGCAGGTCGCCCG
Organism: Leclercia adecarboxylata; assembly: GCF_035787115.1. Lineage (GTDB taxonomy): Bacteria > Pseudomonadota > Gammaproteobacteria > Enterobacterales > Enterobacteriaceae > Enterobacter > Enterobacter adecarboxylatus_E. Next base: position 190,981 of record NZ_JALKTL010000005.1, read on the forward strand.
GGTTGAGCTTGTCGAGCAGATCGGTGAATGTACCGTGCGTCAGCGCACCCGTCGGCCCATCCAGCGACAATAAGCGGCAGCTACTGCGCTCAGGCATGGGATAGTGGGCAATCAGGGACTCGGGTAAATCAAAGGAGAAATCGGCGACGCGCATGGCATATACTCGTGACTTAAAAACAGGCGGCTTAGTCTAGTGCTCACACCTCTTTGCTGCAACAACTAGCCTCGCTTCGGATAACGAATCGCATGAATTTTCTCGCTCACCTGCATCTCGCCCATCTTGCTGACAGCTCTCTTTCCGGCAACCTGCTGGCCGACTTTGTGCGCGGCAACCCTGCCGGGGATTACCCTGCCGACATCGTGGAGGGCATTTTTATGCACCGCCGGATTGATGTTCTCACCGACAACCTGCCCGAGGTCAAAGAGGCCAAAGAGTGGTTCCGCCCGGAAACCCGCCGCGTGGCCCCCATTACGCTGGATGTGATGTGGGATCATTTTGTCTCCCGCCACTGGGCGCAGCTCTCCCCCGAAATGCCGCTGCCGGCGTTTGTCCGCTACGCCCATGCCCAGGTGGCGCTCATTTTGCCCGACTCCCCGCCGCGGTTTGTGAATCTGAACAACTACCTGTGGTCAGAGCGCTGGCTTGAGCGCTATAGCGAAATGGATTTTATTCAGCGAGTGCTTAACGGCATGGCCAGCCGACGCCCGCGTCTCGATGCTCTGCGCGACTCATGGCAGGATCTGGATGCCCATTACGACGCGCTCGAGAAGCGCTTCTGGCAGTTCTATCCCCGCATGATGGAACAGGCGAAGCGTAAACAGCTTTAATATAAATATGATTGATAGGTAAAAGCTGGATTAACGATTGTCAGCGCCTCTTTGTCTTTCAGATGAACACTCTCTATAATGGCCCGCGTTGCGTTCCAAATAACCTTAGTAATCACAGGAGAATCATATGGTTCTGGTAACTCGTCCGGCTCCGGATTTTACAGCAGCAGCCGTTCTGGGCAGCGGTGAAATCGTTGAGAACTTCAACTTCAAACAGCACACCAACGGTAAAGCGACCGTTCTGTTCTTCTGGCCGATGGACTTCACCTTCGTTTGCCCGTCTGAGCTGATCGCGTTCGACAAACGTTACGAAGAATTCCAGAAGCGTGGCGTGGAAGTGGTTGGCGTCTCCTTCGACTCTGAGTTTGTACACAACGCATGGCGTAACACCCCTGTCGACAACGGCGGCATCGGTCCAGTGAAATACGCAATGGTTGCGGACATCAAACGCGAAATCCAGCAGGCTTACGGTATCGAGCATCCGGACGCTGGCGTTGCGCTGCGCGGCTCCTTCCTGATCGACGCTAACGGCATCGTGCGTCACCAGGTGGTGAACGATCTGCCACTGGGTCGTAACATCGACGAAATGCTGCGTATGGTTGACGCGCTGCAGTTCCACGAAGAGCACGGTGAAGTGTGCCCGGCTCAGTGGGAAAAAGGTAAAGAAGGTATGGCCGCTTCTCCGGCAGGCGTTGCTAAATACCTGACCGAGAACGTATCCAGCCTGTAATCGGCACGGTTTACGAAAAAGGCCCGCATCTGCGGGCCTTTTTTATGGCGTTACGCCGCGCCGTCTTTTTTGACTTCCCGCCAGATCCGCCAGGCCATCAGCGCCAGCGCACCCACCCCGAGCAGCAGCGCGCCCCACACCAGCAGCGTTTTCCAGCGTGCTTCTTGCTCGGCTGCCGAGGTAGCCGTCAGTCGTTCTTCCCCGCCCAGAGTGACGTCCTGTTGCGCCAACGCCCACGGCAGGGAGTCTATCGGGTGGGTGCTACGCAGCGACGCCGGGATTAGCATATCCAGCCCAATATCCGCCTTTTGCGCCGCCCGGTTTCCCCACGCCAGCATATAAGGGCCTTTCCCCTGGGCGTTGAACACCAGCTGATAGCTATCACGGGCACCGCTCATTTCAGGCAGCGGCTCCGGCAGGCGGGTATTAATGGTTTCCATCCGCACCGCTTCAACCGGCTGGCCGGAAAGGAGGATATCGTCCGAACGTTTTCCCTCCAGCTGGTAGAGCACGGTTTTGCTCAGCGGCTGCCAGGGCTCTTTTTCGCCACTGCGCCAGCTCAGCTCTACCGGTAATACGCCTTCATGTGACAGAGCGATCCTGAGCGAACTCAGCGGCTGGGGCTTTGTCCAGCGCCAGACCATCTGGTCCTCACCCGCTTTTTCCGCCCGCGCGCCAATCACAACGCGTTCGGGTTCCGGCTCGCGGCTATCGGCAATGGCGCTGACGCTGTTCAATGCCAGCGCCGGGCTTTGCGAATCCAGGATCACCAGCACATATCGTGTACCTTCGCCAGACAGCGTCAGTCTGGCGCTGATGGTATCCATCTTCAGTCGATCGTTATCGCGCCTCAGATCCATCAGAGGCGAATTTTGCTGCACCTGTCGCCAGTAGCGTAGATCCCGGCTGACATATACCGACGCTTTACCCTGCCAGCTGCCCGACGGCGTGTTCCAGTTCAGGCGTAGTTGCGCCAGATGAAAGGCATCTTTTCTCTCTTCGGGCAGCGTCAGTAAATAACTCTGGCCAAAGGTTTTAACCTCATCGCTTTCCAGATGAATTTCTATGCCGCTCTTTGAGCGTAAAACAACGGATGCCGAACCACTACTCTCCTGTTCCGCCGACGAGACCGGCGCCATATCAAGGGGGAAGAGCCGCAGATCCACCGTTTCTGGCGCCACGGGCTGCTGTTTTTGCACGTCGAGGGCAAACGGCACCGCGTCACCCCGATGGTTGAAGACCCGGACATCACGCAGGTCCGTCCACGCCGTGGTCTGATATACCGCCTGCGGCAGCGCAACACGATACCAGGGCGATGTGTCGAACGTTTCCAGCATCATCCCCGTGGCATAATCCTGCGGCGTTTCCCCTGCCTTATCGTTTGCCGATGCCGGTCCGGCCGCACCTAACAGCACGCCCCATAACACCGCTTTCATCCATTTCATTTTGCTTCTCCTGCTTTTGGCGGTAACGGAGAGAAATACCCGACGATTAACACCAGAATAGCCACGCCGATAAACGCGATTGCCCGCGCCAGCCCGCCGCCACCTGCGCTGTCCACCAGCATCAGTTTCACAATCACAATCCCCAGCAGCACCGCGCCGCACAGCCACTGGCGTCGGGAGTGGCGCCGGGTGGCATGAAGCATGATCACCAGCGCCGCCAGCATCCACACCAGCGCAAAGGCGGTCTGAACCAGCCGCGAATCCCACAGCGCAGCCGCCTCCCAGGCAATTTCTCCGTACCAGGCCAACGCCCGCAGCAGCATGCCGTTCAGCCACCAGCAGATAAGAGCTATCAATGCGCTAACAGGCCAGGGGCGAGAGACGGAGATATACACCGGGAAATAGCGCAACGCAGCGCGATACAATATCACCAGCCCCAGCAACGCCAGCGCCGCCCCCTCCTCCAGCGGATTGATAAACGGCAGGTAGCTCTGACGATAAACCACGCCATCCTGAAAATTGGTCAGCACTAACAGGCCTGTTAATGCCGCCGCTACCGGCAGCATCGCCTGTACTCCATACAGCGCAGGCCAGACGTGGAAAGGCCAGACCTTTCGACGTACCGCCTCGTTAATCAGGAAGATGGTCAGGCCGCCCGCCGCCATCATCAGGCCACTTCCCCAGGCCGCCATGCCCCACGGCAGATCGCGTGCAAACCAGAAAAGCTCGATCGCCAGCGCCAGCAGAACTATCCAGAAAAGCGATAAATGCGCCAGTACAGACAGGCGCGGCGGCAATGCCTCGCCGTCGCGCCAGAGCAGCGCCAGCGCCGCAGGTAACGCAAAACACCACGCCAGATTCGACCAGCCAGCGGCGAAGATCTGCTGCTGGGATATCTGGTATATCAGCACCACTAACATCACTGGCCACAGCAGCCATTTACTGTGATCCAGCGCCTGCCATGCCAGCCGACCCGCGACACTACGCCAGCCCCAGACCGATATCGCCAGCAGCCCCAGTACGCCCGCCAGCACCCGTGAGTCGTTGGTCAGCACCCACTGTGATGCGCCCGCCAGCGCGACAATCCAGAAAAGTACTCCGCCTGCAAGAAGCCCCAGGCTGACCTGACGCTGAACCCTGTGCCAAAGCCATGAACCCGCCAGCCAGCACAGGCTGAGAACCGCGAAGATCAGCATCAGAGACAGCGGTGCTGTGCCGTTAGCCTGCGCCCATAACGCACTGCATAGCGCCAGTACAAGCAGCGCCGTACCGCTGTAAGCCATGCGTCGCTGGTTTTGTTGCATGCCCAGCCAGAGGATCCCCAGCCCTTCCAGCGCCCAGGCCATCGCGGTCCAGCGCGCCGATAGCGCCAGAGGAACAGCGAGGGTGATAAAGGCTCCGCCAAGCGCCAGCGCAGCCAGTACCAGCGGCCTTCCCGCAGAAGGGTAACGACGCAACGCCAGCCAGGCTAACGCCACATAGAAACCGCCGTACCCCAGGGCGCTGAGTGCCGGACCATATTCCCAGTGACGGGTAATGGCATACTGCATGCCAAAGCCCACCAGCGGCGGCGCAAACAGCAGCACGCCATCAATAATTTGCTTACCTTTCTCCTGCGCACGTAGCGACAGCGCCACGCTCAGTACGCCAAAAAGGATCGTATTTGCAATCAGGAACAGCTGACAGCTCAGGTAGTACGCCGGTTGCCAGGCATTCGCTCCCCACAATCCCCCAACGCCAAAGGTAAAGACCAGGCCGAGCAGGTTCAGCTCCCGCCAGTGCTGCCAGATGCTGATAGCGAGAATGCCCACGGAAAGCAGAAGATAAAACGAGAACAGCGCCACATGGTTGCCGCCGCCGCTGGAGAGCAGCAACGGCGCCAGATAACCGCCGAGGCTTGCCAGCATCGCCAGGCTGAGCGCCTTTTGCAGGATAGCCAGCCCTACGCTCGCGGCGCATATCACCACCAGCAACGCAAAAGCCAGCGTCATCGGCAGCATTTGCCACAAGCGGAACGCGCCAAAAACGGTGAGATAGAGCGCGCCTGTCGCGCCTCCCTGTAAAATCAGCGCATAAACCCGCTGTTTATGACGCAGTCGCCATCCTGCCGCCAGCAGAACAAAGGCAAACAGGGCTGCCGCCACCAGACGTAATTCAAGGGGGAACAGTGCATGTTCAACCGTATAGCGCAGCAGGAAAGAGAGGCCGAAGAACAGGAGCAAAATACCGAGCTTCGCCAGCGGGTTGCCCTGCATAAACCAGCGTACCAGCGAGGTAATAATACCTCCCACTGCAGAAGACTCTCTGGCAGTGGTGGCCAGGTTATCTGAAGCTGGCTCACTGGCTACGGGTACAGGCTTCGCACGGGCGAGCCACGGATCGGCGGGCTCGGGCATCACTGAGGCTACTGGCTCCGCGGCCATAGCGGTTGCCTCAGTCGCCTCAGGCTCGATCCGTTCCGCTGTCGTCTGTATCCTTTCAGGCTGCGGCATCAAAGGCTTTTCCGCCACGCCGCGCTGTTCAAGCTCCTCAACCCGACGGCGCAGGAGCGCCAGCTCAAAGCGAAGCGCCGAGCTGCGGTTAATCGCCACTATCGCGAGGATGGGCACCACCACTCCCACGAACACTAAAATAATGCAGCCAAAGATCAGGAGCTCATCCATGTTTCCACCTTCCACCCTATTCAGGTAGAGCAGATTGACACAAATTGTTGCATTTACGCTATCCCTGACAATAAAACTAGTCGGTTTTCAGATATTCTTCCCACCCGCCGGGCCTGCGGATTGGCCTTTTCTCACGTTCAGAACGCGCAGGCAAGAACAGGCGGCAGGCGCGCAGCCCCTGCCGCACTGCAAGATTAATTACCGAACCAGACGGACGCCGAGATCGCAGGAAGCGACAGCACACCATCCTGTGCCACCCCTTTTCCCTCCTTCAGCTGCCACTGCTTTACGTTCAGCAGCGGTGAGTCGCCCATCACCACTTCACAGGCCTCACCCCGGTTAATGGCCACCAGCACCCGTTGCTGGTTGTAGACGCGCATAAACACCACCACGTTGTCGTGGGCGTACACCACCTGACAACCGCCGTAGCGCAGCGCCTGGCTCTGTTTGCGCAGCTTGATCACTCGCTGATACAACGCCAGCAGCGTCGCGTCCTGCTTCTCAGCCTCCCACGGGAAAGTCTTCCGGCAGAACGGGTCATTATTCCCGTCGAGCCCCACCTCGTCGCCGTAGTAAATGCACGGCACGCCAGGCCAGGTAAACAGCCAGGTGACCGCCAGCGGCAGGCGGGCGACATCTTTACCAAGTAGGGATTTGAAGCGGGCAGTGTCGTGGCTGTCGAGCTGGTTAAACATGCGTAACTGCTGCTGATGCGAAAGGCTGGCGCGGTAGTTATCCATCCATTTCATGCAGGTTTCGGCGTCGATCTGCTGCGGATCGTAGGAGATATCGGTATTGGCGAGGAAGCCCCACAGCGGGAAGGTGAAACCGCGATAGTTCATGGCCGAATCTTCTGCGTCGGCCTGCAGCCACTGGCGGGCATCGCCGAAGTGTTCGCCAAAGACGAAAGCATCCGGATTGGCCTGTTTCGCCGAACGAGTGATCCCGGTGACGTGCTGCAGATTATGCCGTGCCCCGCCCCCTTCCCCGAGCATGTGCACCACGTCCAGCCGCCAGCCGTCCATACTCCAGGGCGCTTTCAGCCAGTGGCGAACGATACTGTCCTCGCCGCCGTAGATCTCCTCTACCACGCCCGGAGACTGGTAATCCAGCTTCGGTAGACTGGCGTATCCCAGCCAGTCAAGAGCGCGGCCCTCATCGTCAAAGCTGTACCAGTCGCGCTGGGGCGAGTCCGGGTTGTGACAGGCGCCACCCGTGCCGCGATTGTGGCGGTCAAACCAGCCGTGGGAGTCCCCGCTGTGGTTAAACACACCATCGAGGATGAGACGCATCCCCTCCCGGTGGGTATTCTCCCGCAGGCGCAACAGGGCCACGTCGCCGCCAAACCGCTCATCCACATGGCGGTAATCCTCCGTGTCGTACTTGTGCACGCTGGGGGCGACAAATACAGGGTTGAGATAGAGCGCCGTTATGCCGAGCTTTTTCAGATACGGCAGCTTTTCGCTGATGCCGTCGAGATCGCCGCCATAAAAGGTCGATCCTCCTGCCTGGGCGGTCACTGGCTCATCCCACTCGCGAAAGAGGGTCTCATGACCTGCGGCATGGTGATGATAGGTTTGATCCAGCTGCGGATTGCGCCGCTGGCTGCGGGCAAAGCGGTCCGGGAAGATTTGATAGAAGACCTGCTCGACCACCCACTGCGGCCCGGCATCCGGGTAATCGACGGCGAACTGCTCCAGCCGTGCGGGCGGGAAGCGGCTGAACCCTTGCGGAGTGAACCACAACTGGCGGTTATGCCAGAGCATTTTGAAACTGTAGCGGCGACGCGGCTGCCCTTTCTCCACGTCGATGGTTGCCCGCCAGGCCGTCACGCCGGGGTGCGGCTGGCTGCGCTGCTTGTGCATCGGCAGCGAGGTCTCTTCGTTATCGAATTCAGCGCGTAGCGTCACCCGCTCAGGCAGGTTTTCCCCGGTCAGCCACAGCGTGATGACCAGCTTGTCATTGTTTTGCTTAACAAATGGGGCAACCGGCAGGTGCCATGCATTCAACATCTTTTATCCCCTTTCCCAGAAATGAGGTCACCTTGCCACAGGGTAGTTGATGTTCACTCCTCACGGAGAAGTTTATTGGGGGAGGAGAAAGGGGGAGGAGAAAAATGCCCGGCTTTTGCCGGGCATTATGGTTACTGTGCTTCTGCGAACTGGCGCTCGCGGCGGCGTTTGAACACCCATCCCACCAGCAGCAGTCCAATCCAGGCAAAGCCGACATACAGCGAGATGCGGGTTTCCGGATGGTAGCCAATCAGGCCGATAATAAAGACGAGGAAGATCAGGCCAGCAACGGTACTTGCCACGCCGCCCGGCACTTTAAACTTCAGCGCTTTCACTTCGTCAGGGGACAAACGACGACGGAAGCCAATCTGCGACATCAGAATCATGATCCACACCCAGACGGTGGCAAAGGTTGCCAGCGACGCAATCACCAGGAAGACGTTCTCCGGCATGATGTAGTTGAGATAGACCGACAGCAGCAACGCTACGGTCATCACCAGCACCGTCACCCACGGCGTACCGCGGCGGGAGGTTTTGGCAAATGCTTTCGGCGCACTGCCCTGCTCGGCCATACCGTGCAACATACGCCCTACGCCGAAAACATCGGCGTTAATGGCGGAGAGCGAGGCGGTCAGCACCACAAAGTTAAGAATACTGGCGGCAAAAGTGATCCCCAGGTGCTGGAACGTGAGCACGAAGGGGCTACCGTTGGTGCCGACCAGGTTCCACGGGTAGATGGACATGATGACAAACAGCGTGCCCACGTAGAAAACCAGGATACGCATCGGCACCGAGTTGATGGCGCGTGGGATGGATTTCTCAGGATCCTTCGCTTCACCGGCGGTAATACCGATGATTTCTATTCCGCCGTAGGCAAACATCACCATCTGCAGCGACATCACCATCCCAATCCAGCCGTTACTGAAGAAGCCGCCGTTGCTCCACAGGTTGTGGATGCCGGTCGGCTCACCGCCGTTGCCGATACCCCAGATGATGATGCCAATTCCGGCGGCAATCATGACGATGATAGTGGCGACCTTAAAGAAGGAGAACCAGAATTCCAGTTCGCCAAACACCTTCACGCTCATCAGGTTGATGGCGCAGATAATCAGCACCACGCTGAGCACCCAGATCCAGTGCGGCACCGTCGGGAACCAGACGCCCATATAAATGCCAAATGCCGTCACGTCGGCAATGGCGACAATCAGGATTTCAAAACAGTAGGTCCAGCCGGTGAGATACCCTGCAAGCGGGCCTAAGTTGTCTTGCGCATAGCGGGAGAAGGAGCTGGCTGAAGGGTTATGTACGGACATCTCCCCCAACGCACGCATGATGATGTAAGCGGCGACACCGCCGATAAGATACGCCAGCAGAACGCTGGGACCGGCCATTTTGATGGCATCTGCCGAGCCATAAAAAAGACCAGTACCGATTGCAGAACCCAGCGCCATAAAGCGGATGTGGCGGGCGCTTAATCCACGCTTGAGTTTGTTAGTGCTTTCCATTTGTTGTCATGCCATTTCAGACTAAAAAAAACAAAAAACCACGGGGCATTACGCCCCGTGGTTAAACATTCAGCCGTTGATTAATGGACGTTCGATGTAACCTGACGCCCTGCAGCACGATCCCAGATAATTGCCAGTACCAGTGCAACAACGGTAGGCATCAGCCACGCCAGACCCTGTTCAGACAGCGGCAGACGCTGTGTCCAGGCAGGCAGAATGGCGCTGATAGCGGATGCCTTAATACCGTCAAGCATACCAAAAAGCAGACTGATAAACATTGCCGGGGCGATAATTCGTGAGGAATTATGCCACCAGCCGCGGGTGAAGCTCAGCACCACCAGCACGATACACGGCGGGTAGATGGTGGTCAGAACCGGAATAGAGACCTGAATCAGGTGGCTCAAGCCCAGGTTCGATACGGCCATGGAGAAGCCACCAAGAATAAATACCAGCGCACGGTAAGAGAGCGGAACGTACTGGGCGAAGAACTCCGCACAGGCGCAGGTCAGGCCAACCGCCGTTACCAGACAGGCCAGGAAGATCAGGATAGCCAGCATCATGCTGCCCGCGCCGCCGAAGGTATGCTGAACGTAAGCGTGCAGGATCGCCGCACCGTTCGCCCCCTGGTCAACCAGCACGCTGCTGTCGGAACCCAGACGGAACAGCGCCAGATAGAGCAGCGCCAGCCCGGCGCCCGCCATCAGGCCAGCCCACACGGTATAGCGGGTCAGCAGACGCGCTTCGGTCACGCCGCGGGAACGTGCTGCGTTAACGATCACGATACCAAATGCCATCGCCCCCAGCGTATCCATGGTCAGATAGCCGTTCACAAAACCGTTAGAGAAAGCCGCGTTTTGGTAGGCTTCGGTCGCAGTACTCAGCGGGCCAGCAGGCCAGACGATCGCCGCGACCGCCAGCACTACCAGCGCCAGGATCTTCAACGGTGCCAGGAAGTTACCCACGGTATCCAGCAGTTTGCCCGGATAGAGCGACACCAGAATGACAATCCCGAAATAGACCAGGCTGTAGATAAACAGCGGCAGCGGACCATCACCGGTCAGCGGGGCGATCCCCACTTCAAAGGAGACGGTCGCCGTACGCGGCGTGGCAAACAGCGGGCCAATCGCCAGGTAGCAGACCACGGCCAGCAATACCCCGGCTACTTTGCCAATCGGTACGCTGAGGCTGTCAACGCCGCCGCCGACTTTCGCCAGCGCAACGACGGTCAGTACAGGCAGACCTACGGCGGTAATCAGAAAGCCAATTGCGGCTGTCCAGACGTGTTCACCCGCCTGCAAGCCAACCATTGGAGGAAAGATAATGTTGCCAGCGCCAACGAACAGCGCAAATGTCATAAAGCCCAGTGCGATGATATCGCGCGATTTCAATTGATGGGTCATAAAACCTTACTGCCTGTGGATGTGGTGTTGAAAACGTTGAATTTTTCGCTATCCCATGCGGAACAAAACAGCGGAAAAAATGTGCAATCTCAGCGGGAAATGCTTCCCAACCGGCGTGGAGAAGAATAGTTTTTCGATTTACCACGCAAATACAGTCTGTCCGACGATATCAGGGGGGCAATTTAAACGCTTATAACGTTTAAAGGCAATATGGGATCTCAAAACCAGAACAATATGCCAGCCTGAAACACAGAGATGGAACATTACACCATTTATAAGAAAAACTCATGGCTAATCATGCGAACAAAAAAGCAACAAGCGTATAAAATTTACTCGCGCTTCGCTGGCGTGCAAAGCAAACAGGCCAGCTTACGCTGGCCTGTGGCAATATCTGATTACAGAGACGCCGTCAGGCGCTGTTACTGGCAATTAAACGTTCCGGGATCACGAAGCTGAAACGCGTGCTTTTACCCGGCGTACTGACGATATCGAGGCGGCTGTCGTGATGATTGATGGCGTGTTTAACAATCGCCAGCCCCAGGCCACTGCCGCCCGTCTGCCGGGATCGCGCTTTATCCACCCGATAAAAGCGCTCGGTAAGACGAGGAATATGTTCTGGGCCAATACCCGGGCCATTATCCTCCACGCTGAATTCCGCCCCCGTTGGCGCATGCTGCCAGCGCACGGTGATGTGCGTTCCCGCCGGGGTATGATTCACCGCGTTATAGACCAGGTTTGAAATCGCGCTGCGCAGCTCATCGCTACTGCCGCGCACTTTCAGGGTGTTATCCACTTCGAAAGTAAGCTGGTGCTGCTGCTGGCTTAAGGTCTGCGCTTCGCGCTCCAGCATCCGCAGCATCATTGGCACGTCGATAGTTTCATTCAGCGCCAGCGTTGGCGCCGCCTCAATGCGGGACAGGGTCAACAACTGCTTCACCAGACCTTCCATGCGCTGCGTCTGCTCGCGCATGGTGTGCAGCGCTTTTTCCCGCGGGGCGCCTTCCAGCGTCTGCTCCTGCATCATCTCCAGATAGCCCTGCAACACCGTCAACGGCGTGCGTAACTCATGGCTGACGTTGGCGAAGAAATTGCGTCGCGCCCCTTCAAGCTGGTGCATTTGCGTCACGTCCCGCGCCACCATCAACCACTGTTGGTCGCTGTAGGGCATCACGCGGATCTCCAGATGGCGTCCGTTGTTCATGACCAGATTGTGCGGGCGGGTGAAGTCGCGTTTTTTCAGATACTGCGCGAACTCCGGATAACGCAAAAGGTTGAGAATGTTTTGTCCATTATCATCCGGCCAGCGCAGCCCCAGTAGCTGCTGCGCCAGTCCGTTGCACCAGAACATCGTCCCCTCTTCGGTGGTCATCACCACCGCATCCGGCAGCGATTCCGCACCGCTGCGAAAGCGTTTGATCAGGCTACCCAGCTCGCGTCGGCGTTTTTTATTACGCATCTGCATCTGGTGCAGGCCATACAGGAGGGGTTCCCAGCTGCCGCTTCCAGGCGGTGGCGTCATGCTTCTGTCAACCCACAGCCACCAGGAGAGGCGGAGTAAATTCCAGAAATGCCAGACCAGCAGTCCCGTGACTGCCACCAGTAAAAACCAGGGTAAATAACCGAAAACGGCCCCGAGGATCAGGGCCGGAATGCAGCACAGTACCAGTTCAAAACAGAGCCTTTTCCATGACAGACGTTCCAGCACGCGTCACACTCCTGTCATTGTTCAGAAACGGGTGGAGAAACGATAACCCGTGCCGCGGACGGTCTGTACCATGCGATCGTGACCGCTGGTTTCCAGTGCCTTACGCAAACGACGGATATGAACATCCACCGTCCGGTCTTCAACATAAACGTTAGTGCCCCACACATTGTTGAGCAGCTGCTCGCGGCTATAGACGCGTTCCGGGTGGGTCATGAAAAAGTGCAGCAGCTTGAATTCCGTTGGTCCCATATCGAGGGGATTTTCACCGGTCATCACGCGATGCGAGGTAGGGTCCAGACTCAGCCCCTGCATTTCGATCACCTCTTCTACCGCCATCGGTGAAATACGGCGCATCACGGCTTTAATGCGCGCCACCAGCTCTTTCGGGGAAAAGGGTTTGGTAATGTAGTCATCCGCGCCGGTCTCAAGGCCACGAACGCGATCTTCCTCTTCGCCGCGGGCCGTCAACATCATCACCGGGATATCGCGGGTTAACGCTTCACGTTTGATATGTTTGATGAATTGCAGACCAGAGCCGCCAGGCAACATCCAGTCGAGCAGGATCAGATCGGGCCAGGGTTCGTTGAGCTGATTCACCGCGCTGTCGTAATCTTCGGCCTCTATCGGTTGAAAGCCATTTTGCTCGAGCACGAAACAGACCATTTCGCGAATGGGTGCTTCATCTTCTACGACCAGAATACGTCTCGCCATACTTAGCCCTGTCTTATTGAGGTTACATGTTTGTAATACGGCGTCATTATGCGTCAGTTTTATGACAGATTTATGAAAAAAATGCCCGCTAATAAAGGCAAGCTGTTGTTTTAAGGCAGCCACGATTGTAGCGGTTATCTTCCTTATCCTTAAAGTTTATAATCCCGCTAACCTTTTTTTGCCACGGAACTGTTATGCGCATACTTCACACCTCGGACTGGCACCTGGGACAAAATTTTTACAGCAAAAGCCGCGCCGCCGAACATGAAGCGTTCCTCAACTGGTTGCTTGAGATTGCGCAATCACATGACGTCGATGCCATCCTCGTAGCCGGTGATATTTTCGATACCGGCTCGCCCCCCAGCTATGCGCGCGAGCTGTATAACCGTTTCGTGGTTAACCTGCAAAAAACCGGATGTCATCTGGTGATTGTGGCGGGCAATCATGACTCCGTCGCCACCCTGAATGAATCCCGTGAGATTCTTGCTTTTCTCAACACTACCGTGGTCGCCAGCGCCGGCCATGCGCCGCAAATTCTGACCCGACGCGACGGCACGCCCGGGGCGGTACTGTGCCCAATCCCGTTTTTACGTCCACGTGATGTGGTACAAAGCCAGGCGGGCCTCTCCGGTCTGGAGAAACAGCAGCAGCTGCTACAGGCCATCACCCACTATTATGCAGAGCAATATTCCCAGGCCTGCCAGCTTCGCGGCGACAGCGTATTGCCGATTATCGCCACCGGGCACCTCACGACCGTCGGTGCCAGTAAAAGTGACGCCGTACGTGACATTTATATCGGTACGCTGGATGCGTTTCCCGCGCAGCACTTTCCGGCGGCAGACTACATTGCGCTGGGCCACATCCACAGGGCGCAGATGATTGGCGGCTGTGACCATATTCGCTACTGCGGCTCCCCTATTCCCCTCAGCTTTGATGAAACCGGCAAAAGCAAATGCGTGCATCTGGTGAGCTTTGACCAGGGCAAGCTCAGCGCCGTCGAATCACTTGAGGTGCCCATTACCCAGCCGCTGGCGGTGCTGAAGGGCGATCTGGCGGCCATTACCGCCCAGCTTGAGCAGTGGCGCGGCGTGGAGCAGACGCCTCCCGTCTGGCTGGATATCGAACTTACCACCGATGAGTATCTGCACGATATGCAGCGTAAGATCCAGCACCTGACGGAAGATCTGCCGGTAGAGGTGCTACTGGTGCGGCGCAGTCGCGAGCAGCGCGAGAGGCGCCTTGCCGGTAGTCTGCGGGAGACCCTCAGCGAGTTGCGGGTGGAGGAGGTCTTTGAGCGCCGTCTGGCGCAGGAAACCCTTGATGACGCACAGCGAACCCGGCTCAACGAACTGTTCAGCCACACGCTACACGCCCTCAGCAATGAGGAGGATGAGGCATGAAAATTCTTAGCCTGCGCCTGAAAAACCTCAACTCGCTCAAGGGCGAATGGAAAATCGACTTTACCGCCGAACCCTTCCTGAGCAATGGCCTGTTTGCCATAACCGGCCCCACCGGCGCCGGTAAAACGACCCTGCTGGATGCTATCTGTCTGGCGCTCTATCACGAGACGCCGCGCCTGAACACGGTTTCGCAATCGCAAAACGATCTGATGACCCGCGACACGGCCGAATGCCTCGCCGAGGTAGAGTTTGAAGTTAAAGGGGTGGCTTACCGGGCATTCTGGAGTCAGAACCGGGCACGCAACCAGCCGGACGGCAACTTGCAGGTGCCGCGCGTGGAGCTGGCCCAGTGCCAGGACGGCAAGATCCTCGCCGATAAAGTGAAGGACAAGCTGGAACTGGTGGCCTCTCTTACCGGGCTGGACTATGACCGTTTTACCCGCTCGATGCTGTTATCCCAGGGACAGTTTGCCGCCTTCCTGAATGCCAAACCGAAAGAGCGTGCCGAGCTGCTGGAGGAGCTGACCGGCACGGAAATCTACGGCCAGATTTCCGCCATGGTGTTTGAGAAACATAAAGCGGCTCGCAGCGAGCTGGAGAGGCGTGAAGCCCAGGCTGCCGGGGTAGTGTTACTCAGCGAAGAGCAGCAACAGCAGCTTCAGCAAGGTTTGCAGGTACTTACTGACGAAGAAGCGCAACTGCTGGCTCAACAGCAGGCGCAGCAGAAAGATTTTCAATGGCTTACACGTCACGATGAGCTGGTGCGCGAACAACAGCGGGCAATGGTTGCCCGGCAACAGGCGCAGCAGGCCCTGGCGGACGCCACGCCCGAGCTGGAAAAACTGCATCTGGCGCAGCCCGCGGCCCAGCTGCGTCCGCAGTGGGAGCGCCAGCAGGA
The DNA here is from genome assembly GCF_035787115.1 of Leclercia adecarboxylata. Classification (GTDB taxonomy): domain Bacteria; phylum Pseudomonadota; class Gammaproteobacteria; order Enterobacterales; family Enterobacteriaceae; genus Enterobacter; species Enterobacter adecarboxylatus_E. The sequence goes on from NZ_JALKTL010000005.1 coordinate 206,278, forward strand.
GCAGCTCGCCCGTCTGGCGCAAACGGAACAGCAGATACAAGATGTGAACACTCGCTTACAGTCCAGCTCGGCGTTGCGTTCGCGTATCCGCAACGGGGCCCAGCGCGCGCACGATGGACTGCAAACCGAACTGACCGCGCTGACCCGGTGGCTCACCGAGCACGACCGTTTCCGCCAGTGGAGCCAGGAGATCGCGGGCTGGCGGGCGCATTTCACCCAGCTTCATCGCGATAAAACACAGATCGCGACCCTGACCCGTCGTATCGCGGAATTACGCCAGAAGCTGGCGGCATTACCGGAAAGCGCGCTGACGCTCACGGCGGAACAGACCGCCGCCGAAATGGCGCTGCAGACCCAGTCCCGTGCGGCACGCCAGCGTATGACTACCCTGCATGCCCGCTATCAACCTCTGCTGCAGCGATTGCGGCAGAATGGCGAAAGCGTGCAAAAGGCCCAGGCTGAGCTGGTAACGCTGAACGAAACCCTGACGTTGCGCCGTCACCAGTACAAAGAGAAAAACCAGCACTATCTCGATCTTAAAACCCTGTGTGAGCAGGAAGAGAAGATCAAAAAGCTGGAGAGCTATCGGGCGGAACTGGAGGCCGGAAAACCCTGCCTGCTCTGCGGCGCCACTGAACACCCGGCGATCGCCCAATACCAGGCCCTGGCGCTCACCGTGAACCAGCGCCGCCGGGATGCGATGGAGAAAGAGGTCGCCGGGCTTAAAGAGGAAGGGCTGCTGGTGCTTGGGCAGGTGAATGCGCTAAACAGTCAGCTTCAGCGAGAAACAAGCGAGGCGCAGAAGCTGGCTCATGAAGAGCAAGCGCTCACTAAAGAGTGGGACGCGGCATGTGCTTCCCTCTCTGTCCAGCTAAATATTGAGGACGATATCGCTCCGTGGCTGGCTAAACAGGAGCAGTACGAGCAGCAGCTTTATCAGCTGAGCCAGCGACTGACGCTGCAAAGCCAGCTGGGCGAAGAGGAAGCGCAGGAACAGCTCTACCAGCAGCAGTTGCTGACCACGCGCACCACCATGGAACAGGCGCTTCAGGCGCTGTCGCTGGCGGCGCCGGAGGACGGGACGGAGTCGACCTGGCTTGCCGAACGGGAAAAAGAGTCAATGGGCTGGCAGGAGCGGCAGTCTCAGCATAGCGCTCTACGGGAGCGCATAACCGCCCTGACGCCGCTGCTGGATACCCTTCCGGCAACGGGATCCACGCAAGAGGAGAGCGTGATTCCGGATAACTGGCGCGAGATCCACACCGAGTGCGTATCCCTGCAAAGCCAGCTCGCCACGCTCCAGCAGCAGTACACACTGGAAAGCGAACGCTTGCAGCAGTCCAGGGAACAGTTTGCCGCCGCACTGGCCGCCAGTGTATTCAGCGATCGGGAGGCGTTTCTGGCGGCCCTGCTGGATGCCGATACGGTTCGCCGTCTGGAGCAGCTGAAACAGACGCTCGAGAATCAGATCCAACAGAGCACGGCCCTGCTCCAGCAGGCCGGTCAACGGCTGAACGTGCACCTGGAACAACGCCCGGCAGGACTGACGGCCGAAGCCGGGGTGTTGCAGGAGCAGCTCCAGCAGCTCGCGCTGAAGCTACGGGAAAACACCACCCGCCAGGGTGAGATCCGCCAGCAGCTCAAGCAGGACAGCGATAACCGTCAGCACCAGCAGGCGCTGATGCTGCAAATTGAAGAGGCGGCCCGCCAGGCGGATGACTGGGGCTATCTCAACGCGCTGATTGGCTCAAAAGAGGGGGATCGCTTCCGTAAGTTTGCCCAGGGCTTAACCCTCGATAACCTGGTATGGCTCGCCAACCAGCAGCTGACCCGCCTGCATGGCCGCTACCTGCTGCAACGCAAAGCCAGCGATGCGCTGGAGCTGGAAGTGATGGATACCTGGCAGGCGGATGCCGTTCGCGATACCCGCACCCTCTCCGGCGGTGAAAGTTTCCTGGTAAGTCTCGCGCTGGCGCTGGCGCTCTCCGATCTGGTGAGCCATAAAACGCAAATTGACTCGCTGTTCCTTGATGAAGGCTTCGGCACGCTGGACAGCGAAACGCTGGATACCGCGCTGGACGCGCTGGATGCGCTTAACGCCAGCGGCAAAACCATCGGAGTGATAAGCCACGTCGAGGCGATGAAAGAGCGCATCCCGGTACAAATCAAAGTGAAGAAGATTAACGGGCTGGGGTACAGCAGGCTGGATAAGGTGTTTGCGGTAGAGTAATTGTTTGATGGTGCGGTCTGATGCCCCTCACCCTAACCCTCTCCCCACAGGGGAGAGGGAACTTGAACACCCTCTCCCCTGTGGGGAGAGGGCCGGGGTGAGGGGGAACAAGCCGCACCGCGAGTTACATCAGTGTGGCCACAGCCAGGCCGCGCCGCGCACGCCGCTGGAGTCACCGTGTACCGCTTTACGGATCGGGGTTTCGCATTCGCCACCAAACACCCACTGCTTCACCAGCTGAGGCACGGTGGTATAGAGACGGTCGACGTTGCTCATGCCGCCTCCCAGCACGATCACATCCGGATCGAGAATGTTCACCACGTGCGCCAGTGATTTTGCCAGCCGCATCTCGTAGCGCCTGAGCGCCAGCTCCGCAACGGCGTTCTGCTCTTCCACCAGCCGCATAATCTCATTGCCTTTTAGCGGATGCCCGCTCAGCCGCCGGTAGTCGGTGGCGAAGCCGGTGCCTGAGATAAAGGTCTCAATACAGCCCTGTTTGCCGCAGTAGCACGGCACTTCGGCGCGGTATTTCAGTTCGTCTTCATCCATCCACGGCAGCGGGTTGTGCCCCCATTCACCTGCCGTGCCGTTGCCGCCGATATGGGCCCGACCGCCTAAGGCCACGCCTGCGCCGCAACCGGTACCGATAATCACCGCAAAGACGCTCTGGGCGCCCGCCGCGGCGCCATCGATGGCCTCGGACACCGCCAGGCAGTTGGCGTCGTTAGCCAGTCGGACCTCACGGTTCAGGCGCTGGCTTAAATCGCGGTCAAAAGGCTGGCCGTTAAGCCAGGTCGAATTCGCGTTTTTCACCACCCCGGTATAGGGCGAAATGGAACCCGGAATCCCCATACCGACCGTTCCGGTCTGACCGGTGGCCTTTTCGGCCATCTCCACCAGGTTAGCGATGGTTTCAATGGTCTGCCGATAGTCGTCACGCGGGGTGGGCAGGCGATGGCGGAACAGCTGTTCCCCCTGCTCACCCAGGGCAATAACTTCTGTTTTCGTGCCGCCGAGATCAATACCAATTCGCACAGGACGTTCCTCATTTTTTTGATTATCAACAGAGTAGAAGCCCGCTACCCGATTAGCAATGCAAGCGATGCGACAATTCGCTATCATGCCCGCTGAATTAAACGACAAGACCGTGGAAATTATCATGCTGTGGTTCAAAAATTTGATGGTTTACCGTCTCAGCCGCGACATCGACCTGCGCGCAGACGAGATGGAAAAACAGTTAGACCTTTACGCATTTACCCCGTGTGGCAGCCAGGATATGGCCAAAACCGGATGGGTTCCGCCTATGGGATCACAGAGCGATGCGCTGACCCACACCACCAATGGTCAAATCATCATCTGCGCGCGTAAGGAAGAGAAGATCCTGCCAACGCCGGTGGTGAAGCAGGCGCTGGAAGCCAAAATTTTCAAGCTGGAAGCTGAACAGGGCCGTAAGCTGAAAAAAACCGAAAAAGATTCGCTGAAAGATGAAGTGCTGCACTCCCTGCTGCCGCGCGCCTTTAGCCGCTTCAGCCAGACGATGATGTGGATCGACACGGTAAACGGCCTGATTATGGTTGACTGCGCCAGCGCTAAAAAAGCAGAAGATACTCTGGCTCTGCTGCGTAAAAGCCTCGGCTCGCTGCCGGTGGTGCCGCTGACGATGGAAAATCCCATCGAGCTGACCCTCACCGAGTGGGTACGCGGCAACAACGTACCGCAAGGGTTCCAGCTGCTGGACGAAGCCGAACTGAAAGCGATCCTCGAAGACGGCGGCGTGATCCGCGCTAAGAAGCAGGAGCTGGTCAGCGATGAAATCGCCGTGCATATTGAAGCCGGCAAGCTGGTGACTAAGCTCGCCCTCGACTGGCAGCAGCGCATTCAGTTCATGATGTGTGATGATGGCTCGATTAAACGCCTGAAGTTTTCCGATGAGCTGCGCGATCAGAACGATGATATCGACCGGGACGACTACGCCCAGCGTTTTGATGCTGACTTCATTCTGATGACGGGTGAACTGGCGGCATTGATTAAGAGCGTGGTAGAAGGATTAGGCGGCGAAGCACAGCGCTGATGCTGCGATTCTGCCCTCCCGATGTGAGAGGGCGAAAGAACCAGAGCCGGGAGCGTTTAACGTGCCCGGCTATTTTTTACAGATAACGACACAGGTAGGACGAAGGCTCAGCGACCTGCAGATGGAATTCGCTGTGGCCGGGTACGTTGAAAACATCCCCTGGGTTATACACTTTCCACTCGGTTTCACCCGGCAGTAAAACTTTCAGCGAGCCGCTGACCACGGTCATCTCTTCAGGTTGCGCTGTACCGAAGGCATACTCCCCTTCTTCCATTACGCCGACACTGGCGCGGCCAGTAATGCTGCTGGTAAAACCAATGGACTTCACTTTACCGGAAAAGTATTCATTACTCTGAAGCATGGACTGGTCCTTATTGTCGTTGGTTGTCAGTCCAATATAGGGGTGACACTCCTTGCCTGTCACGCAAAATCATCAGACGAGCAATTCCGAGGCCAGCCGGGCCACCAGCACATTTGACAGCAGTACCGGCACATCCAGGCTTTTTTGCAGTAAATCGCGATGATGTTGATGGAAACCGAGACAATCGAGCATCAGAACATCCGCACCACGATCCAGCAGATCGCGCCCGGCGTCGATCAGTTTTGCTTCGCTGTCCCAGAAGGGGTTGGCCACGGCGAGCAGCGGCGTGTTAACCAGTCCCTGCCACTTCTGCGACTGGGTCTCCAGCAGCTCAGGGATCGGCACGATCACCCCCACCTGATGGCCGTCAACAATCGATCCGACCAGCGGCGGAATGATCCGCATCGGCTCCAGCAGGATCGCATTGCTGGCAATAAGGCCGGTAATGGGCGCAGTACTCATTAGCAGGATCACCTCATAGTCCTGGTTATCGAGCACTTCGACCATGCTTTGCAACGCGCGCTCGATCTTACGGAGCGAGACGTTCGCCAAATCGCCGTCGCTTAATAACGTTGGCAGGAGGATATCGCCCGGTTCAGGGGCGTAGTCTTCCATGACCTCTTCCCGGCTCAGCGTACCGAGCAGACTATGATGCGTAATCTGTTGTACAGAAATGTGCTCCGTTAAGAGCGGTAGTACTTCGCTTACCGGGACTACCCCAATCGTGAGGATCGCCAATGTCGCCTTCATCGTTCTCGCCTTTCTTTACAACCACTACCGTGACCGTGACACAGATGCAGGCTCACTTCGCTGCACAGTTCGCTGTTCAGGAAAAAGTGCTGAAAAGCGTAGCAGCAGATTGAGGTCGCGGAGTGTAAAGATCCACGTGCCTGACACAATGTGTCTGTAAACCCTGAACTTTACCCTCCGGTTAACGTTAACGCTTTTTAAAAAGTGTGATTACCGTACGGTTCTGGTCGCTTTCAGATTTGATTCAGGCTTTATCGGGATCTTCGTAACGCACTTTTGCATCCTGCGCTTCCTGCTCCGTTTCATGCTCGCTGATCAGCGAGTCGGGCTTCGGATGGTCGGCACGCAGTTGATACCAGGTAATGGTCTGGCCCGTTGCACCTTTCTCAACGGCAACAATACGGGCTTCACGCGGATAGGGAGGTCTGGTTGGCATAGTTCATCCTTTTTTTGGTTGGCTGAACTATCAGTATAGACATCAGTTAGCTGGCGCATGCCAGATGAAGCGCAGCGACGATATTTTGCACCACCAGGGCAGGAGGAAGCGATGCATCCACCACATGATGGGCCGCTTCGCGATAGAGCGCGTCACGCTCTGCCAGCACAGCGCTCACCTCTTCGCTGATGGGTTTGCCGGTCAGGGTGGGACGCTGCCCCTCTTCCGGGGAGGCTTCGAGGCGCTCAACCAGCACAGGTACGGGGGCGCAGAGATATATCACCATGCCCTTTTCGTGCATAAACTGGCGATTATAAGCGGACAAAATGATGCCGCCGCCGGTAGCGATAATGCCAGAGCCCCCGGTCACCGCTTCGAGGGTTGCCGTTTCACGAGCGCGGAAACTCTCCCATCCTTCCTGCTCAACAATCTCGGCGATGCTCTGACCGGCATGGGTCTGTAACCAGTGATCGGTATCGACAAATTCGCTCTGGCACAGACGAGCCAGTTCAAGACCGACGGTGGTTTTGCCACAGCCGCGGGGGCCAATTAAAAAAATAGGCTGGGTCATGACCAGGTGTTCCCTTTGATGCCGCGGGCGTGCGGTGCGTGAAGTCGAAAAGAGTGCAATGATACCATTAAACTAGTACATAAGTTAAATGTAAAAATTTTATTACAGTGAGCGTGGTATTAAACTGACATTTCACTCAACCCCAGAAATATCAGGGAAAGTATCTGTAAAGAAATTATTGCACTAACAGGTGCGCTCACCTTACCTGAACCCGCCCACCGTTGACAACCCTGATTGAGCTAATCGTGGCCAAATCATATGTCACAGTGATGATTAACCCTGACGACGCTTCACTTCCAGCAACCATTTGTCCAGCTCGGCGGCAAACAGCTGTCTGTCACGCTGGGATAACCCATCCGGCCCGCCGGTCTGAATGCCGCTGGCACGCATGGTATCCATAAAATCACGCATCGTCAGCTTTTCGCGGATAGTAGCTGGCGAATAGCGTTCGCCGCGCGGATTGAGTGCTGCTGCCCCTTTCTCCAGCACCTCCGCCGCCAGCGGGATGTCTGCGGTGATCACCAGATCGTCCGCGCTGCACAGGCGTACAATTTCGTTATCGGCCACGTCAAAACCGGCCGGTACGCGCAGGGCACGTATAAACCGGGACGGCGGCACGCGCAGGTTCTGATTCGCCACCAGTGTCAGCGGCATCTGCACGCGCTCGGCGGCACGAAACAGGATCTCTTTAATTACATTCGGACACGCATCGGCATCCACCCAAATCGCCATCTTCTCTCTCCGCCATAAAGTGTGGTGCTATTGTCGCCTGCTTTTCGTCCCAGGCAAAGCCGCGGATGGCGCCGACGCTTTAATGCTGCGTAAAAAACCGCGATAGGCTAAAGTTCCACAATCATAACAAAGCCTAAGAGGGAGACGTGATGGAGAAGAAAATCGGTTTTATCGGCTGCGGTAACATGGGCAAAGCCATTCTCGGCGGTCTGATTGCCAGCGGTCAGGTGCAGCCTGGTCAGATTTGGGTCTACACCCCGTCGCCGGACAAGGTCGCTGCCTTGCACGACCAGTACGGGATCAACGCCGCGCAAAGCGCCCAGGAAGTGGCGCAGGTGGCCGATATCGTCTTCGGGGCAGTGAAGCCAAACATGATGATAAAAGTCCTGAGCGACATCACCTCCAGTCTTAATAAAGAGACGCTGGTGGTCTCGATTGCAGCGGGCATCACTCTCGATCAGCTGGCGCGCGCGCTGGGCCACGACCGTAAAATTGTCCGCGCTATGCCTAACACGCCGTCGCTGGTAAAAGCGGGCATGACCTCCATCACCCCTAACGCGCTGGTGACCCCTGAAGAAGTTGCCGATGTCGTCAATATTTTCCGCTGCTTCGGGGAAGCTGAAGTGATTGCCGAGGCGATGATCCATCCGGTTGTGGGCGTCAGCGGTTCGGCGCCAGCCTACGTGTTTATGTTTATCGAAGCGATGGCCGATGCGGCGGTGCTGGGCGGGATGCCGCGCGCGCAGGCCTATAAATTTGCGGCGCAGGCGGTAATGGGCTCAGCCAAAATGGTGCTGGAAACCGGCAAACATCCGGGCGAGCTCAAAGATATGGTCTGTTCACCAGGCGGCACCACCATTGAAGCGGTGCGGGTGCTGGAAGAGCGCGGATTCAGGGCAGCAGTCATTGAAGCCATGAATAAGTGCATGGAAAAGTCAGAGTTGCTGAGCAAGTCCTGACCGACAGCCGGGCGTCATGCGGCCACTTCGGTGCGGTTACGTCCGGCATTCTTCGCTTTATAGAGCGCGATATCCGCCGCTTTCAGCCATTCCTGATAATGCACGATTGAGGTCGTAAGCGGCGCCACACCCACACTGATGCACACCTTTACCTGCGGTGCCCCCGGCAGGCGCAATTCCGCCAGCCGTTCATGGACCCGTGACATCGCCGCAATGGCGTTTTCCGCTGGCGTACCGCTCATAATTACCGCGAACTCATCGCCGCCAAAGCGGCCAATCAGATCGCTGGCGCGTAGCGTCAGCTGCAGCTGGCGGGTAACGGCAATAATGGCCTGATCGCCAATATCATGGCCCCAGGTGTCGTTAATTCCTTTGAAGTGATCGATGTCGATCAGCAGGATCGTGGCGCTACGGTGATAGCGACGACAGTTTTCAAACTCTGTACGCAGCAGCACTTCCCAGTGACGACGGTTAAACACCCCCGTCATCCCGTCAAGCGTGCTCATTAGCTCAAGCCGACGCTTGTGTTCCACCAGACGGCTGGTTGTACGATAGCTCACCCAGGCAAAGAGCATGGGGTAACCGACAATGCCCGGCAGCGAAAGCCAGACCTCAAGCGGGGTGCTGACGAAGCCTGTCGGGACGTGCATCAGTTGCAGGGTAACCAGCGCCGCCAGCGCGCTCATGATCGCCCCTGTGGTATACAGTCGGATCCCTCCCACCCCCATCAGGTTCATGCTCATCATCATGACCAGCGCCGCGGTGGGCATCGCGTTAACCCCCATCAGCCCGCTCCATACCCCAACCATAATGGCGTCGACTTTAAGGTTAAACATCTCATTTTGCAGGGGATCGGCGGCGCGCACCGCTAATTGCCAGGCCAGATGCGGCCAGACAAAGGCCCAGCCGACCAGCAGTAGCCACCAGACACCGTTAACCGGTTGCGCGACCAGCACGCTGGCAATCGGGAAAAACAGCATAGCCAGACCTGCCGCTCGCGGTAACCGTAACCGGTGGGCAAGGCGGATACCCGAACGATGATACTCCTCCTCCGAATTCGCCTGCTTTACGCCTTCCCGGGCATAGTCTTTGCTGTAAAAGTCTTCATCATTCATGGTCATTGGGAACACTCAAAAGCATTTTCCCAAATTATAGAAAGGCTTATCAGGCGCTAAGTATGATATTTCGGGTGAGCCAACCGGGGCGCTCACCCTTTTGAACTAGCCCGTTTTCTTCAGACAGCCGCTCATAAACTTATTCCGGTCGTCGCCTTTGAGCGATTGTTGGGTCGCCTGGGAATTACATTCACGCATCCTTTGTTGTTGCGGCGTCAGGCTTTTTTCGTTGGGTTTAGAGGAGGCGTTTTTCAGGCAATCGCTCATGTAGGTCTTACGGGAGTCGCCCTTCAGGGCCTGAGCAGTAGCCTGTTGGTTACAGGTCGTCATACGTTGCTGCTGCGGTGTGAGCGATTTATCTTGCGCCCCTGCCGGAGCAAGCGAGAACAGGCCAAGGAGCAGCGTAGCCAGCAGTGTGATTTTCATAGCACTTTCCTTCTGTGAATGATCTCCTTAAGTCTGGTTCGTACTGATAAAAAAACCACCCGACGGGATTGTTTTCCTGTCGGGTGATAAGGTTATTTCAGCCCTAATGCGGCTTTCATGGTGTAGAACAGATCGGTTTGATCGGTCAGACCGACCACATTGGCAGCATGCGGGCCATAGGCCGCGATCCGCAGCTGGCTGCCGGTATGCTCCATCGACTCCTCTTCCGAGTTACCGTAGCTCATCGCCATCACCGCACCGTCTTTGGTGGTCAGCGCCTGCGTTAGCCCAGGGGCTTTGGTGTCAGGCGCGACGATCTGGCTGGAGTGGGCATGATCTGCGGTCACAATCACCAGCGTGTTGCCGTCTTTTTTCGCAAACTCCAGCGCTTTCTGCACGGCTTCATCCAGATCGACGGTTTCGCCAATCTGTCCGCACGGATTGGCGGCATGATCCTGTTTATCGATAGAGGCACCCTCAACCTGCAGGAAAAACCCTTTTTCGTTTTTGCTCAACAGAGAGATCGCTTTATCGGTCATCGCCGCCAGGGTAGGCACGCTCTCATTGCGCGCCGGGTTTAGCGTACAGGTGACGGGTGGCTTATCGAGGTTGCCATGATAGCTGGCTTTCGGCCCTTGCCAGCGCACCGGCATATTGCCCTCAGCAAACAGGCCCAGCAAAGGTTTATCCTGACCGGCGTCGGTAATAGCGGCCAGTGACGCGGCGTCGCTTACCAGCTGGTAGCCACGCGTCTCGGCCTGCTCGCGCAGGGTTTTGCCCTGCCATTCGCCTGCGGTCGCCGTTTCAGCGAAGGTTTTCGCGCCGCCGCCGAGGGTGACGTCGGCGCGGGCGTTCAGCAGCTGTTCGGTAATGGAGCCTTTGCCGCCTTTTTCCAGCGCGTTGCTGGCGCACTTCTCGCGGGTAACGGTGGGGCCATAGCATTTACGCGAGGTGACATGGGCTACCAGCGCCGCCGGAGTGGCGTCCTGCAGCTCTGCCGTCGACACATTGCCGGTCGCCAGACCCGCCGCTTTCGCCATCTCAAGGATGGTCTGATGATCCTGTTCGCGGATATCTACACCCAGCGCACCATTGTAGGTTTTCACGCCGGTGGACCACGCCGTGGCAGAGGCCGCAGAGTCGGTCACGTAGTCGGGCTTACCGCTCTTTTTATCCAGCGCATAATGGGTATATTGTCCGGTCAGCGGCAGAGCGTCGATACCTTTAAAAAAGCCGCCCGCGCCTTCGGCATAATTTCGCGCGGCGGTTATTTCGGAGTCACCCATTCCGTCGCCAATAAGCAGAATAATATTTTTGGCCGGTTTGTCATTTAACGATGCGCGTATTGCGGCGGTCTGATCTTCCGTCAGGCGGCGAGCTCCGCCAGGCTGGGTGATATCCCCCTGGGCAGCACGATTATCCAGTACCGCAGTTGAGGCGACATTTTCGGCATAAATCGTGGGGGTAAACAGGACAGGAAGTAATGCAATATAAAGTGCGCTCTGTTTCACTTATTTTCTCCATGTAGAAATACATAAAAAAATAAAACAGAGCGACTATAGGCAACCGATGTGACGGTTCTATGACAAAAACTTATGTCAGATAACCGGTCAGCTGCGCGGGTGCCGCAACAGCTTTTTTACGTATTGCTGCAGCATCTCGCTGTCCTGGGCCGGAACCTCTGAATCTGGTCGGGCCTCATCCAGCGCGCCTTCCACGCTTTTGATCAGCGCCTGTTGATCGCTTTGCGCCATCTGTCGTAACAGTGCGGTGACCACAATTTCCAGTGCTTCAACCTGAGCCACCAGCTCTTTTGACTCTTCTTCCTTTTCTGCCAGCTTCACTAACAACTCTGCAATGAGATTTTTCACAGCGCTATTTCCTTATCAGTTTTTTTCGACGTTATCATTATGTCTGAGTCTTGCAAAGTGGGTAAAAGTACTATTTTTAAGCAAACCCCACACGCCTCATAAAATAGATTCACTGCGGTCGGGAAAAGATGCGACTTAAATTAAATTTAGTTTTATCCGCGCAGGCTGAATTAAAACGAAGAACCGCCATTTCATAAGAATGATAATGGCGGTCAGGTCTGAATATATTATACAACGAAGTTAAGCGCGCCTTGCGTCCTGCTGGCGGCGCTGGCGCATCGCCCATGCCAGCTGCAGGATATTCACCAGCACCACCACCGCCGTGGCAGCAAATACCCAGCGGAATCCAGCCATCGCCGAGACCGCAGCGCCCATCAATGGGCCGGCGACGTTTCCCAGGTACATAAAAGACTGGTTATACCCGAAGATCCGCCCGGTGACCCGATCGCTGGAATACTTAATCAGCAGCGTTTGCACGGCAGGCAGCATGGCGCCATCGGCAAAGCCGAGCAGAAAGCGCAAAACACCAAGCTGCAATGGGGTGGTGACAAAGGACATGGCGAAAAAGAGCACCACCGCCACGATGAGCGTCGCCATCAGAATGCGGCCCGTCCCGATGCGATCCCCCAGCTTGCCCAGTCTGGGGGCAGACATCAACGCGGAGATTCCCGGCACGGCGGCAATCATCCCGCTAAGGAAGGCGATGTTGTTGCTTTCAGGCGCCATCGACTGAATAAACAGCGCGAGGATCGGCCCTACCGAGCCGTTACAGAGCTGGATAACCATGGTGGTGATGAACAGGCTGATCATTAGCCCTGGATAGGGGAGCGAGGCAAACACCGCCTTGCCGCTCAGCCGCTCCGTCTTGCTGACGGTGGGACGGGCCCCCTCTTTAATCAGAAACAGCGTCACCAGAAAGCTAATCACCAGCAGGACGGCAGTGATCAGGAACACCGCGCGCAGCCCTACGTGGTCGGCCAGAAATCCGCCCATCAGCGGCCCGCCAATCACGCCGCTTATCTGGGCCGTGGAGAGCGTGCTGATGGCCCAGCCGCTGCGCTCACGGGGAACCTGCGATGCCACCAGCGCCATCGCGTTGGGAATATAGCCTGAGGTCAGCCCCATCAGCGCACGCAGCAGGAACAACTGCCAGACGTTGGTAGCAAACGCCTGTAGCAGGATCGCAATCGCCATGCCCAGCGAGGCGCGCAGCAGCATTAGCTTTCGCCCTTTTCGGTCCGCAAGGCTCCCCCACATGGGCGAGACGATGGCCGAAACCAGAAAGGTGACGCTGAAGGTGAGCCCTGACCACATCGACAACGCCTCGTGCGACGAGACGCCAAGCTGAGACACATACAGCGGCAAAAACGGTAAAATCTGACTGATGGCCAGGCCGGTGAAAAAACAACCAAACCAGACCGAAATAAGGTTAACCTTCCAGGATTCCATAGGCGGGCACTGTCTTCATATTACGTAAATTCGTCAACAGATTAGCAAGTCAGGCAGCATCAGAAGTTGTCAGAGATGCGTCCCGGATGACTTCGGTGTTTTATCTTCCCAGTCATCATATTTGTGAAATATGTCACATATTATCGCCTTTTGTCTGGTGATTTATGCTTTTCGGGCAGTAGCCAAACCCCCGCATCCCGAGGTGAAAATGGTTAGCATGAGCCGCATTGTAGTCCGGGCCGAGCGCATTGCCGAAATAGCCGCAGCTGGCGCTCAGTAGCGCACGCAGCCAGGGTTCGGTAGAAGCGTTCTTCCAGCCGCGCAGGACTGAAATCCGCTGACCGTTTTCCAGCGTAAAGCCGCTGATGTCCAGCGCCTCGGCGGTGGCATGCTCGCTGCGCCGGGCGTTGGCGCGGTGGTAAATATTGCGACAGGCAAAACTGCCGAAATGGTCGATTCGCGCAAGGCCGCTCCCCATCAGGCTTTGGGTAAGCGGTCGGGCCTGCTGATCGATGAACAGCGCCGAGCTGAGCGCCAGCGGGCAGCTGGCAAGGAAGCTGCTGCTAAGGCTGACGCGCCCAAAACTTCGCACACGCACCACATCACTCAGCGGACACTCTCCCGTGCTGTCGGCCACCGCCTGGGTGCGGATTATCTGGCGCGCATTGGCCTGCGCTAACAGTACTTCGCAATGTTCAGGCGTCAGGCGACGGAGCTTAAACTGTGTCAGGGTGCCGGGGGGATCGTCGAGGGTGAGCGGCGCAAACGGATTGTAATAAGACGGCAGCCAGCGGTAGACCGCAACGGCCACGGCAATGATAACAAGACAGATAATCAGGCTTTTCCCTTTCACTCACCCTCCTTCGCACTGTGTCAAAACATTATGGCAGAAGGCGGCGAATCCCGCCGGGCATCGTGATATGGTAGGAGTTTTGAGTCAGACTGGATGAGTGTACGTGATGGCGAAGTTGCGGGTAGGTATTGTCTTTGGGGGAAAATCAGCAGAGCACGAAGTGTCGCTGCAATCGGCCAAAAATATCGTTAACGCGATCGATAAAAGCCGCTTTGAGGTCGTGCTGTTGGGTATTGATAAACAGGGTCAGTGGCACGTTAACGACGAGCAGGGCTATCTGCTCAATGCCGACGATCCGGCACACATTGCGCTGAACCCGTCCGAGGTAAGCGTGGCCGCGGTGCCAGGCGTGGCGCAGGGCCAGCTGATCGACGCGGCTACCGGGCAGATGCTTTCACAAATTGACGTTATTTTCCCGATTGTCCACGGCACGCTGGGCGAAGACGGCTCCCTGCAGGGGATGCTGCGGATGGCCAACCTGCCGTTCGTCGGCTCCGATGTGCTCGGTTCCGCCGCCTGTATGGATAAAGACGTCACCAAACGCCTGCTTCGCGATGCCGGTCTGAACGTAGCGCCGTTCGTTACCCTGACCCGCGCCAACCGCGAACAACACACCTTTGCCGATCTCAGCGCCCGCTTTGGCCTGCCGCTGTTCGTCAAACCGGCTAACCAGGGCTCCTCCGTTGGCGTCAGCAAGGTGAACAGCGAGGCGCAGTACAGCGAGGCGGTACGTCTGGCGTTCACCTTCGATCACAAAGTGGTGGTTGAACAGGGTATCAAGGGGCGTGAGATTGAGTGCGCGGTGCTGGGTAACGATTTCCCACAGGCCAGCACCTGCGGCGAAGTGGTGCTGAACAGCGAGTTTTACTCTTACGACACCAAATATATAGACGACAAAGGCGCACAGGTGGTGGTGCCCGCGGCACTGGAAGCTGAAATTAATGACGCAATCCGCGGAATTGCCATCGAGGCGTATCAGGCGCTGGGCTGCCAGGGTATGGCGCGTGTCGATGTCTTCTTAACCGCAGACAACAGCGTAGTGATCAACGAAATCAACACCCTGCCCGGCTTCACCAACATCAGCATGTACCCGAAACTGTGGCAGGCCAGCGGCCTCAGCTACCCGGATTTAATTACCCGCCTGATCGAACTGGCGCTGGAGCGTCATGCCGCAGACAGCGCCCTTCAGGTATCGGTAACCGCTTAATCCGCGTCGTTCGCCGCCGTCTCTTCCGGGCGACGGCGAATGATAAACCCCGCCAGCCAGAAGCTGACAACCCAGGTTACCAGCCCCACCGCATAGGTTTGCCAGCCCTTCGCTTCGAAGCCCAGCAGCCCCACCACCCCATTCAGAATAAAGATAAGCCCAATAGCAAAGGCGTAGAAATGCCAGTCACGGCGAATTTTGGCAGGCAGTTTCATGGTCGCTCCAGAAGAAAAAATCTATCCTCGCACAGATTTGTCTTCAGGTCTGTGGCGGATGCGGAAAATCTGAAATGCGAGTGAATTTCATTTAAGTAAAAAATCTGTGATGCGCGGCAGAAATCGATAAACCAGGAGAATTCCCCAGGCCAAATTACCATCATTCCGATATTGACAATGGCTCTGAGCTGTCAAACTTGACGTGTACAACAGGCACATAGCCAGTCAGAACACTCCGGAGGTATTTATGGCAGATTTCACAATGTCAAAGCCCATCTTCAACACCAGGCAACCAAAGACCTCCACGGCAGGAAATATTGCTTACGCGCTGTTTGTGCTGTTCTGCTTCTGGGCTGGCTCACAGCTACTTAACATCCTCGTGCATGCCCCCGGCGTCTATGAACACCTGATGCAGGTTGAGGACAGCGTCCGCCCGCGGGTTGAGATTGGGCTGGGCGTCGGCACCGTCTTCGGGTTGATCCCGTTCCTGGTGGGGCTGGTCGTACTGGGCGCCGTTGCCCTTGTCGTGCGCTGGCGCCGTTACCGCTAGTTGAGCGCCATACACTTCGCCCGGCGATCGTCAACGCGCTGGGCAAACCAGGCTGTGGTCAGATTACGGGTGATTTTCGGACTCTCAAGCTGGATCCCGGGCAGCATCGCTCTTGGCAGTGCCTTTCCGCTCTTCTGCTCCGCCAGTTTATACACCTGCTGATAAAGCTCGGTTTTCTCAAACGCGAAGCTGTCGCCTTTTGCCAGCTGCTGGCGAATCTCACTGTCGCTCATCTCCAGCTTGCCTGACAGCTTACGCACCGCCAGCTCCGTCTTCCCTGCCTCGCTGCTGCCATAGGCAATCAGATCGCCATCCAGCGCCAGCTTCACGCCGCTGGCGCGGCTGACGGCATTCTGGAAGGCTGCATTGCGGCTGGCATACCAGCCGGCGTTAAAGTCAGCAAAGCGGTAGAGCGGCACCTCGTAGCTGGCGGGATAGTTCAGCAGATGGTAAGTACCAAACCAGAGACCGCCGCGCAGGGAGAAGACCTCCTGGCGAACCCTGTTCTCGATTTTCCACGGATAGCCGTCGGTATGCTTTTCGGCAAAGGCGATACTCACCTGCATTGGCCCGCCGGTATGCACCGGATTAAGGGAGCCAAACAGGGTCTGCCCCATCGGCACCATATTGATAAAATCATCAAAAATGGCGCTCAGCTGCTTCTCGGTTTTCACCGCATCCAGCCGCTCGCTGTAGCTCTTGCCGTTTGGCGAGGTGATTTTCAGCGCCGTGTGGACGAGAAATACCGGGATATGCATTTTTTCGGCGCGGCGATCGATCTCTTTCCAGGCGATTTTATTTAACCCCGGCACCGCCGGGTCGGACTGATACAGCGACTCCTGCTGTGCCACCGCCAGTACCGAACAGATGTTCTCCTCGGTAGGAGCGATCTTCTGGCTCTCAAAGGTTTTAGCCAGCGCCGAGGCCCAGTGGTCCCGGTCTTTTACCGTGGCGGGCATTTTTTGCCGCACCACGCTTGCCACATCGACGGGTTTTTCACCCTTTTTCAACGGCGCCGCCCCTTGCTCAGCACACCCGGCCAGCACCAGGGCGGCAAGCAGCGAAAAGGGTAACGCGCGCGGTACGGTAAAAGACATAACTGCTCCCTGTATTAACTCAACGTATGGGTAACTTCCTGAAGATCCTGGCCGTCCAGCTCACGTTCGAAACTGCGTAAACGTTTATAGATGGACATCAGCTCCACCAGCGTGGTCCATGAACTGATCAGATACTGGAACGATCCGCGTACCTGACCGAACACGTTAGTAATTTGCGTCATCAGACCCAGGGTAACCGTACCGGCCACAATCGACGGAAACAGCAGGAACAAGCCGAAAACGTTATCCACCTGCAGGTAAAGAATGCGGGCAATATTAAAATACATGTAATGGAAATAGAGGCGGAAATAGTTCCGGCGCACCGCGCCAAACAGCTCACGCACCGTCGGCGGCGAGGCGCGGCTGGCATCGTCTTCGCCATAGACCAGCTCTTTACGGTAGGCCGCTTCGACGCGCTGGTTTTTGAACTCCAGCCCCGGCAGTTTGATCCCCACCACTGCCAGTAAGCCGGTGCCCATCAGCGACCAGACAATCGCAGCGATCACCAGGCCATACGGCAGATGGCCCACAATCGGCAGATCCGGCACGTGCGCAGAGAGCGTCACCAGTACCGGCAGAAAAGCAATCAGGGTCATGATCGCATTGATAAAGCTGACCCCCATATCCTCAAGGGTGGAGGCGAAGCGCATGGTGTCTTCCTGCACACGCTGAGCGGCACCTTCGATATGGCGCAACTGCTGCCAGTGGGCCATATAGTGTTCGTTCATCGCGGTACGCCAGCGGAAGACGTAGTGACTGACAAAGAAATTATTCATCACGCCAATAACAACGGCGATCAGCGCGATGCCAAGGAACACGCCAACTTCGTGATAAAACTGATTGATTGAGACTTTGTGCGGCGCGCTGAGGGCGGTCTGGATCAGGTCATAGAACGGGGCATACCAGGCGTTGACCGCCACCCCAACCTCCACCAGAAACCAGGTAACAAAGATAATCAGCGCGGTGCCGAGAATAGACCAGTACTGCCAGCGGTGCGGTGAGTAGGTAAACCAGAACAGGGCAAACGCCCCGACGCAGAACGCGTAATAAGCGTAAAACAGCAGATAGCTGCGTGACCAGAAACGCGCCGCGCTGATTGGGACATCGCCCGTGGCGCCAACCATACGCTCAAACCAGGCTCCACCACCCGCCTGCCAGAAAATGACCGCGATCAGAGCCCAAATAAAGGCCGAGAGAAAAAAGGGTCCCGGTTTTGGGAAAAACGACTTAAACATAACGCTTCCTTCTTGTAGTTATCGCTACTGCTGTGGACGACGGATTATCAGACCTGTCGGCCCTGTTTTAGTTCGCCGTCAACCGCCACCCGAGCGGAAAAGTCAATGAACCTGACTGGTATCATAAGCGCAATGTCACAAAACATGAGATCGGTAATAACGAAAATGTTTGTATTTACCCACGGTTACGTTTTTCACGCTATCGTTATGCTGTTCAGGCCTTTGCAATATGCCGTTTAGTAGTATAAATACGCATACTTTTTCATTCACTTCATGGATACTTTCGTTGAAACGTTGTCTGTTACTCTCCGCCGCGCTGTATGCGGCCAGCCTCACCAGCGTGCAGGCTGCCGAGCCGATCGCCGATCCGGCTTTTGCCTCCGATGTGGTTGATCGCTACGCGAATCTCATTTTTTACGGAAGTGGCGCAACGGGGATGGCTCTGGTGGCGATTGACGGCAACCAGCGCGTGTTCCGCAGCTTCGGTGAAACGCGCCCGGGCAATAATGTCCACCCGCAGCTCGATTCGGTGGTGCGCATTGCCTCCCTGACCAAGTTAATGACCAGTGAGATGCTGGTAAAACTGCTCGATCAGGGCGTGGTCAAGCTCAACGATCCGTTAAGTAAATATGCTCCGCCGGGTGCGCGCGTGCCGACGTATCAGGGCGCGCCGATTACGCTCGTCAACCTGGCCACCCATACCAGCGCTCTGCCGCGAGAGCAGCCGGGCGGCGCCGCACATCGTCCGGTCTTCATCTGGCCAACCCGCGATCAGCGCTGGAACTGGCTGTCGACGGCAACCCTGAAATCCTCCCCGGGCTCGCAGGCCGCCTACTCGAACCTGGCGTTCGATCTGCTGGCCGATGCGCTGGGCAACGCGGCGGGTAAACCCTATGCCCGGCTGTTCGAAGAGCAAATTACCCGTCCGCTGGGGATGAAAGACACTACCTTTACCCCCTCCCCCGATCAGTGCAAGCGCCTGATGGTGGCGGAAAAAGGGGCAAGTCCATGTAACAACACCCTGGCAGCGGTGGGCAGCGGCGGCGTTTACTCCACCCCGGGCGACATGATGCGCTGGATGCAGCAGTTCCTCTCCTCGGATTTCTATGCCCGTAGCAATCAGGCCGACAGAATGCAGACCCTGATCTATCAACGCAGCCAGTTAACCCGGGTGATCGGTATGGATGTGCCAGGTCGGGCGGACGCACTGGGCCTTGGCTGGGTCTATATGGCGCCTAAAAATGGGCGGCCCGGGATTATCCAGAAAACCGGCGGTGGCGGCGGATTCATCACCTATATGGCGATGATCCCACAATCGAACGTGGGGGTGTTTGTGGTGGTGACGCGCTCGCCGCTCACGCGTTTCGTCAACATGAGCGACGGCGTCAACCAGCTGGTGGTTGAACTGAGCGAGAATAAACCACGGGTCATTCCGGCGTCCTGACGCTAATATTCAGCGGGCAAATGGTTGACGCTGACCAGTTTGCCCCTGTCCATAGTGATGTAGTTCCCCTGACGCAGCGCCGCCAGCACTTCTGCCACCACCGAGCGCGAAATGCGCGTGCGGCGCTGAATGTAGTTCATCACCCCCACCCGCATACGCAGCGTCTCATCCCACTGGGCCATATCCAGCAGCGTGGAGCGGATTTGGCTGTATGAGTTATTGCCCACCAGCTGTTTGTCGCGGATCTCCATCACCCGGTGATGCCAGGAGAGCCAACAAAAGGCATCGGACCATAAACCAGCCTGCTGGATCAGATAGCGGGCGCAAGGTGCCGGCAGGTAAAAACCGGTACAGGGTGATTGCGTCACCAGCAGGTACTCGGTGCTGCACCCCATCATGCCGGCGTTAATACCAAAGATGTACGGCGCGGCAACCATCTCCACCAATAAATCATCCTGCTGCCGGTGAATACTGAGCGAGCCTGACTGCAGCACCACCGCGCAGTGCTCTTCTTCATTGCGCTCAGGAAAAACCGGGAGATGGGCAGAAAGTTTGAACGGCGTGCTATGCGCAACCAGGCACTTCTCGAGCCGGGAGAATTCAGGAATGGGCTTTGCATAACGATTCATGCAGACCTCAGATCATCCTTTACTAAGGCTAAAAGCAGGGAGGCGTGCCTCCCTGCATCAGGCGTATTACCAGGTGTATTTCACACCGAGGTTAGCGCCCCAGTTTTGATCGACATCACCACCACCAAGGTAAGTGGCATCCGTGTAAGCACTGAAGTTTTTGGTAAAGCTGAACTGGGTACCCAGGCCCACGCGCACCGCGGAACCTTTCACACCGTTATCGATGTCATCGCCGTTCACGCGTGCATCTTCACCCGCATCGTCATAGACATACGCCAGTTTGAAGAACGGCGTCAGCGCCTGATCGTCGCCATAACCAATGGTGTAGCCCGCGTCAAAACCGGCCTCATAACGCATGCTGTCATAAGACTGGCTGCCCACGCGCAGGCCGTTGCTCAGGCGGTAGTCATCGCCAGACTGGAACAGGCCGGAAATGGCCGCGTACGGCGTGAGGTAACCGGCAGAGTTCGGTTTCCAGTCGTAACCCAGTTTCAGCCCAAAGCCCCAGGCATCCGTCGTGGTGTTGCCATCGACATATTCACCGTTGCTCATGTTGGCAGAGAGATCGTTATTGAAGCGCGAGTAGCTCAGGGAGCTGTCGATGAACACATCGTTAGCAAAGCGCGCCGCGGAGTAAAGCATCGCGGTCTGGCTGTCCTGATCCACCTGGCCACTGCGATCGTTCATATCGCCTTTGGCAAAGCCCGCTGCCGCACCGAAGATCCAGTCGGC
Organism: Leclercia adecarboxylata; assembly: GCF_035787115.1. Taxonomy (GTDB): domain Bacteria; phylum Pseudomonadota; class Gammaproteobacteria; order Enterobacterales; family Enterobacteriaceae; genus Enterobacter; species Enterobacter adecarboxylatus_E. The sequence continues at coordinate 227,211 of NZ_JALKTL010000005.1, forward strand.
GTTGTTGCCATCAATCCAGGTGTCGAGACCCACCATGATGCCGCTAACGTCCTGATCGTAATGGATAGTGCCGTTATCGCCGTCGACGTTACCGCCGAAGACGTTCACCCATGCGCCGCCCTTATCTTTCAGGCCATGACGGCTGTTGGTCAGACGGTTAGCCAGCGCATCCTGTTGCAGATGCCAGATGTTGGTGTTGGCGGATGGAATGCTCAGCGCCATGTTAGCGTAGTCGGTCAAACGCTCCTGATGCAGCACCACGGTGTCACCCTGCTGCTGTGCCTGGTAGGTATAAGCACCGAGATCGGCTTTATTGGCCGCCGTGAAGCGGGCCTGCGTATCGGCGTTGTTATCGTAAATGCGGATAACTTCCTTATTTTTATAATCAGCAACCGAACCCGCGCCGGTCGCGTTATCCAGACGAACCTTGTAGTTACCGGACACTTCACCGTTCACCGCCAGGTGGCCGTCTGAGTTCAGCGCAATTGTCCCGTAGTCGTACTCAGCCTGATGAATATCGTTCGTAACGTAACGGGCGTTGTTCAGATCGGAATTGAATACATAGTCACGGCTGGCGACATTCAGCACACCGCCGTCGGTCAGTACCAGTTTGTGGGTATCAACCTGGCCCAGACCCAGCGCCAGTTCCGCACGGTTGTCCACGGTAATGGTGTTGGCGTACAGCTCTGCCGTTTCCTGCGTCAGGGTAGTCAGGCTTGAACTGTCGAGGTACAGGCTGTCGGTTGCCACACCACCGGAATCACCGATATTCATGGTTGAAGCGTTAGTCAGCGTGATGCTGTCAGCCAGCAGGCTGGAGCTCTCCACGTTCACCTGTGAACGGTTGTTGACGGTCAGGGTATCAATGTTGGACCGCTTACGGGTATCCCATTCGGATCCGTTATCCAGCGTCACGTTGAACAGGCCGCTCTGATAAACCTGATTGCCCACCAGATGACCGTTGCTGTTGAAGGTGGATTCAGGCCAGATGCTGTTTGGCTGAAGGCTGCGCCAGTCGACGCTGCTATAGCCCAGACCATACATCTGCGAAGGCCCAATCGACTGGACGCTGGAGACGGCTGCGCCGACCCATTTGCTGCCGTTGGTGAGGGTCAGATCCAGCTTGTCGGTGCCGTCCCAGCCGTTGGTGGTTGGGTTGTAGATCCCGTCAGCGGTGGTGTCGGTGGCCGGATCGCCATTCGGGTAGAAGTTTTTGTCGAAGGTGCTGGTGAACAGCACATCGCCTGTCAGGGTGGAGTGATCGAAGTTCGCCGTGGTGCGCATGGCGTTATCCGCATTGCTGGCGGTCACGATCAGCGCCGCATCATCTGACGACGTGGCGTTATTTTCACCGTAATCGCTCGGTTTGGACGACTGCCCATAGAAACCGTTGGTTCCCAGATCGCTCAAGGCGCCGGAGGTCACAACAGAATCTTTCACTTGTAGGGTGTTGGTAAAGACATGGCTATTGTCTTCAATGCCGCTGACCCCATCATACGGCGTGTTATCCGACTGCTGATAACCCTGCGTCAGGGTAATCCCGGCCACGCGGGAGTTGTTCTGGATAACAATGTCAGATTCTACGTCCAGGGTAATGGCATTCCCCAGCGCGTAGGTATCCCAGTAGCGGGTAGTGGTATTGCTGCCGTTCACCACGTCGTAAGCGTAATGCTCATAGTTATCGTTGATGGTGGTGTTGTCCACGGTCAGCGCAAAACGGTCATACTGCAGATGGGTTGTACCGTCTGCATTCAGGCCGCCGGCACATTCGCTGGTCATGCACTTAGAGGTGATCATCCCGTTGATGGTGCTGTTAGAGATGTTCAGGGCATTGGCACGTCCGCCCGCGCCATCATCCAGATAGTATGTTGAGATAACGCCGTTTACCGTTGATTTGTTGATAACAGGGTAGATATCGTTATCCAGGGCGGTACCCGCGTCATCCCAGTCGGTATATCCGTGGTACCAGGGCGCTGCCGCAGTATTATCATACCCAAAGGTATTGTAGTGGCTACCGGATATATCTTTTGCATTGGCCTGAGAAGCGATAGCCAGCGTGCAGGCTAATGCAAGTTGAGATACAACAAGTTTCTTTTTCCATGTTTGCATTGGGTCATCCCTCCTCAGGGACGTAAGCAAGTTTGTCCGTAAATACAGTGCAAATATATTGCGAGGAGAATTATGCAGTGTCCAAACAAAATGGTTCAATAAATCATCTAATTAAGTCCGAAATCAGACAGAATAAAACACGGCCTTTTTTTTAAGTATAAAAACATCAAAATTACCATTAATTACAGTCAGTTAAATTTAATTAAAAGCCAGGCACACCCTGACAAAAGATCATTTAAAATGATAAAACAAAAGCCAACCAGAAATATAATAAATGATTAGAATTGATACGTGAATAATATTATTAAGCAAGTCCTCAACGTTAAGAGTGAGAGATATGATTGCGGATAAGAAAAATAATTAATGTTAAAACAGTGAATTTATTTCAGGCCATAAACGGAAAAGTGAAAATAATAACCGACGCGTTTCCCGTAACCTGTGCAGGCTAAACGACAACTTTAGTAAAACAGTCCGCGGGGGTTTCGGGTACACTATCCCTCCTTGATTCACACTCATCAGGCATATCATGACCGATTTAATTGCTCGTCCCCGTCGCCTGCGCAAAACCCCGGCGTTGCGCGCATTATTTGAAGAGACAACCCTGTCCTTAAACGATCTGGTGTTGCCGATTTTTGTTGAAGAAGAGATCGACGACTACAAAGCCATCGACGCCATGCCGGGCGTGATGCGCATTCCAGAGAAGTATCTGGCACGTGAAATTGAACGCATCGCCAACGCAGGCATTCGTTCGATCATGACCTTCGGCATCTCCCACCATACCGATGCCACCGGCAGCGATGCCTGGAAAGAGGACGGTCTGGTGGCGCGCATGTCGCGGATCGCCAAACAGACAGTGCCGGAGATGATCGTCATGTCCGACACCTGTTTCTGCGAATACACCTCCCACGGCCACTGCGGCGTGCTGTGCGATCATGGCGTGGATAACGACGCCACCCTGCTTAATCTGGGCAAACAGGCGGTGGTTGCCGCCGCAGCAGGCGCTGATTTTATCGCGCCATCCGCAGCAATGGACGGCCAGGTACAGGCCATTCGTCAGGCGCTGGACGCCGCCGGTTTCACCGACACGGCCATCATGTCCTACTCCACCAAGTTCGCCTCCTCCTTCTACGGTCCGTTCCGTGAAGCGGCCGGCACCGCGCTGAAGGGCGATCGCAAAACCTATCAGATGAACCCGCTTAACCGCCGTGAAGCGATCCGTGAATCCCTGCTCGACGAAGCCCAGGGCGCAGACTGCCTGATGGTCAAACCGGCTGGCGCGTATCTGGATATCCTGCGCGACATTCGTGAGCGCTCCGAACTGCCGCTGGGCGCGTATCAGGTCAGCGGTGAGTACGCGATGATCAAATTCGCCGCCCAGGCGGGCGCGATCGACGAGGAGAAAGTGATCCTCGAAAGCCTGGGGGCGATCAAGCGCGCGGGCGCGGATCTGATCTTCAGCTACTTCGCGCTGGATCTGGCCGAGAAGAAAATTCTGCGTTAATCCGTATTGCCCGGTGGCGCTACGCTTACCGGGCCTTACGCCCCGCGACAAAACTTCACTCCTCTGCAATACAACCGACATCTGGCGCTTCTACTGTCTGCACAAGACAGGAGGAGGAGCCACCATGTTTAGTCTCGACAGCGTTCTCGATGACCTTTGGCCGCAGGCGAAACCTGCACCCTGGCAAAAAAGCCTGTTAAAGAAGCTCCTGCACGAAGAGGAGTTTCAGCAGTTCGCCGCTGACCACCGACACCTGAAAGGGCTCGATATGGTGGAACAGGTTCTGGACCACCTTGATATCCTCTGTACCATCCCGGCTCACGACCTCGAACAGATCCCCGCGCACGGCCCGCTGATTGTGATGGCTAACCACCCCACCGGGACGCTGGACGGGCTGGCGCTGCTGTATGCCGTCTCCCGCGTGCGCCGCGATGTGAAAGTAGTGACCAACCGAATGCTGAGCCATCTTGAGCCGCTCAGCTCGCTGTTCATCCCGGTGGACAACATGGGCGGACGGACGGGGAAATCGTCCTTCACCCTGATGGAGCAGCATCTGCAAAACGCCGGGGTGCTGATCTTCTTCCCGGCAGGGGAAGTGTCCCGCCCGACGCGCACCGGGATCCGCGATAAAAAGTGGCACCCCGGCTTTATCAAGCTGGCAGGCAAATTCCGCGCGCCGCTGCTGCCGGTGCATATCCACGCCCGCAACAGCCTGCTGTTTTATGCCAGCACCCTGCTCTCCCCGCAGGTATCGATGCTGCTGCTGATGCAGCAGATGTTTCGCCGTCGCCACAGCCGCCTGCCGGTGAAAATCGGTCAGCAGATCGGCTGGAGCCACTGGTACAGCCCCACGCTCTCCCCCCGGGAGATAGCTGAGCAGTGCCGCCAGCACGTGCTGCGCCTTGGTAAGGGACTGACAGGGGTATTCAAAACCGAGTCCGCCATTGCCCGCCCGGAAGACCGGGCCACCCTGAAGCGCGCCCTGGCGCAGGCGGAGTGTCTGGGTACCACCGCCGATGGTAAAAGCATCTTGTTGTGGCAGCGCAACGGCCAGGAAGAGGCGCCGATCCTGCGCGAGCTGGGCCGCCTGCGCGAGATCGCCTTTCGCGCCGTGGGTGAAGGCAGCGGCAGACGGCGCGATACCGATCGCTATGACGATGACTATCTGCACCTGATTTTATGGGACGACGAGGATCTGGAGATTGTCGGTGCCTACCGCTTTATGCCGGGCGCCTTAAAGGGACGCGACGCGCTCTACAGCCACAGTCTGTTCCACTACGACGACAGAATGCAGGATATCCTTGAACATGGCATTGAACTGGGGCGCAGTTTTATTCAGCCACGCTACTGGGGACGCCGCGGGCTGGACTACCTGTGGTCAGGGATTGGCGCCTATCTGGCGCGCTACCCGCACTATCGCTATCTGTTCGGGCCGGTCTCTATCTCCGGGGGCCTACCGCCTGCCGCGCGGGATCTGCTGGTGGCCTTTTACCGGCTGTGGTTCCCGGCCACCCATCCGCTGGCGACCTCCCGCCGCCCTTATCCCGCCTCATTGCCCGACGTGCTGGCGCAGTTTGGCGGGGAAGATTACGTGGAAGACCTCACCCGGCTGAAATCCCTGCTCGGCAATCTCGGATGCGGCATCCCGCCGCTCTACAAGCAGTATTCCGAGCTGTGTGAGCCCGGTGGCGTGCAGTTTATCGATTTTGGCAGCGACCCGGCGTTCAACAACTGCGTGGACGGGCTGGTGCTGGTGGATTTGTGTTATCTGAAAGCCAACCGCTATCAGCGCTATATCGAGGCGCATTTAACACCCTCCCCCTAACCCTCTCCCTGAAAGGGAGAGGGGACTGTCAGGTGCCGTGTGTGAAGATGAGCACGTACAGCCTTTCTCCCTCGCCCCTTTGGGGAGAGGGCCGGGGTGAGGGGATCAGCCCGCACGGAAAAAAGGTTTATCCCCCAATATGGTTGCCCGATGCATTATCCGCCGCTGGGGTAAATAATCGGCATTGGCGTAATGCTGCGTTACCCGGTTATCCCAGATCGCCAGATCGTTCTCCTGCCAGCGCCAGCGCACCTGGAACTCCGGCTTAGTGATATGGGCAAACAGGAACCCCAGCAGCGCCTCGCTCTCTTTCTCGCTCAGATCAACAATTCTCGTGGTGAAGCCTTCGTTGACGAACAGCGCCTGCCTGCCGCTCACCGGATGGGTGCGCACCACCGGGTGCAGCAGCGGCGGGTGTTTCGCTACCGCCTCCTGCCAGCGCTGATGCTCCTCTTCGGTTTTACGGTACTTATATTCCTGGAAGGATTTTTTAAAATCGTGCTCCGCCCGCAGGCCGCTCAGCAGCGTCTGGAAGGGGGCGGATAACGCCTCGAACGCCGCCATCCCGCTGGCCCACAGTGTATCCCCTCCGCTCTCGGGCAGCAGTTTTGCCGCGAGGATCGCCCCGGCGGGCGGGGTCTCGATAAAGGTGACATCGGTGTGCCAGTTGTCATTATCCGGTGGATTATCGTTATGGGTATCCAGCACGATGATCTCCTCCACGCCCTCGGCATGCGGATAGACCGGGTGGATATGCAGATCGCCAAACCGCAGCGCCAGCGCCCGCTGCTGCTGAGGCGTCACCGCCTGCTCGCGCAGGAACACCACCTGATGGCGCAACACCGCATGGTAGAGCTGCTCAAACTGGTTATCGCTTAAGGGGCGGGTCACATCCAGACCGGAAATTTGCGCGCCAATGTACGGCCCCAGCGGGGTAATGGTCAGACGTTCACTCATTGTATCTCTCCATGCCAGGGCGTCAGGCGGCGCTGTAGCGCACGCAGCCCCAGTTCTAATCCGAAAGCGATCGCGGCGATCACCGCGATCCCCGCCAGTACCACGTCCGTCGCCAGGAATTCCCCCGCCGACTGGACCATAAACCCTAACCCGCGCGTGGCGGCGATCAGTTCTGCCGCCACCAGCGTTGACCAGCCGACCCCGAGCCCAATCCGCAGCCCGGTAAGAATATCCGGCAGCGCGCCGGGCAAAATCACAAACCACAGCACCTGGACGCGGCTGGCCCCCAGCGACCGCGCCGCGCGGATCCGCACCTGTTGGGCGCTTTTGACCCCCGCCACCGCCGACATCGCCACCGGGGCGAAAATCGCCAGATAGATCAGCAGGATCTTCGAGGTCTCGCCGATACCAAACCAGATCACCATCAGCGGCAGATACGCCAGCGGCGGCACCGGACGATAGAGCTCAATCAAGGGATCGAGAATGCCGCGCACCGTCGGGCTTAACCCCATAGCAATGCCCACCGGGATCCCGACAATCACCGCCGCCAGCAGAGCCACCAGTATGCGTCCCAGGCTGGCCGCCAGATGTTGCCACAGCGTGGCATCCATAAAGCCTTCTACACCGGCGATGGTGAACAACTTCACCAGCACCTGGCCCGGCGGCGGCAGAAACAGCGGGCTTATCCACTGCGCCGCCGCCACGGTCCACCACAGCACCAGCAGTACCAGCAGGGTGCTGACGCTGAGCGTCAACTGGCGGGAAAAGGGCCAGCGCAGGGTCAACCGTTTGCGCGTCGTTTTGTCATTCACCACAATGCTCATGAGAAGGCCTCCCGCTGTTCAAACACGCGGCTCAGCACGTATTCGCGCCGGGCGATAAAATCGGGGTCGGACTTGATGCTGCGCACCGGCTCCCCCGCCACAAAGCGGCGAGAAAAGTTGAGCGGCAGACGCTCCAGCACCCGCCCCGGCCCAGGCGACAGCAGCACCAGCCCGGTGGCCATAAACACCGCTTCTTCTATATCGTGGGTGATGAGCAGCACCTGTTTGCCGCTCTCATGCCACAGGCGCAGCAGCAGGGTTTGCATCTGTTCGCGGGTAAAGGCATCCAGTGCCCCGAAGGGTTCATCCAGCAGCAATAGCTGCGGGTTCGCTGCCAGCGCCCGGGCAATGCCGACGCGCTGGCGTTGTCCGCCCGAGAGCTGCCAGATAAAGCGTTTTTCCGCCCCCTCCAGCCCGACTTTTTTCAGCATGTCCCGGGCAATCGCCAGCCGCGCTTCCCGCGCCATACCCGCCAGCTGCAGGCCAAAGGCGACGTTGTCCTGCACGTTACGCCACGGCAGCAATCCTTCGTTCTGGAAGACCACGCCGCGCCCGGCACCGGGCCCCTCTATCTTTTTTCCTTCCAGCTGGAGGGTGCCGTGCTGATAAGGTACAAACCCGGCGATCAGATTCAGCAGCGTGGTCTTACCGCAGCCGGACGGGCCGATCACCACCAGCAGCTCGCCGCTGTCCAGCGTCAGGTTGATATCCTCCAGCGCAGGTTTGCCGGCGTAATCGGCAGACAGATTTGTAATATTCAGCATCCGGCTCTCCTTACTTCACAAAGCGATCGGTCACGTACTGGCTGTAATCCGCCGCTACCGCGGGCACTTTGCCCTGCTCTTTCAGGAAACCTGCGGTATCGGCAATCGCTTTATTCACCGGCCCTGACAGCTGCTGTAACTGCTGGGCGGGCGTCAGGTAGGTATTGCCTTTCAGCAGCCCCGGCACGTCGGCCTGTGGCACACCGCTCAGACGGGCCAGTTTCTCCAGGTTGGCGGGCTGTTTCAGCCATTCATCCGGATTGGCAATGTAGGGCTGCTGGGCATCGATAGCGCTTTTGGCGAAGGCTTTCACCACCTCAGGATGCTTTTCGGCAAAGTCTTTACGCACCACCCAGACATCAAGGGTTGGCGAGCCCCACTGCCCGACCTGCGCCGAGTCGGTCAGCACGCTGCCGTCCTTTTGCAGCTCGTTTACCGCAGGCGACCAGACATAGGCCCCGTCAATATCCCCTCGCTGCCAGGCGGCGATGATTGCAGGCGGTTGCAGGTTGATAATCTCCACCTGCCCCGGTTTGATTCCCCAGTGTTTGAGGGCGGCGAGCAGGCTGTAATGGGTAGTGGAGATGAACGGCACCGCGATGCGTTTGCCGATCAGATCGGCGGGTTTGGTGATGTTTTTCTTCACCACCAGCGCTTCGGAATTACCGAGCTGCGAAGCCAGCAGAAAAACTTCAATCGGCACCTGCTGGCTGGCGGCCACCGCCAGCGGGCTGGAGCCGAGGTTGCCAATCTGCACGTCGCCGGAGGCCAGCGCCCGCACGATGCTGGCCCCGCTGTCGAACTTACGCCACTCCACGTTGGCGCCGCTCGCTTTCTCGAAGGTGTTATCCGCCTGCGCCACTTTGGCGGGCTCAGCGGAGGTTTGATACGCGACGGTGACGTCCACCGCCTGCGCCTGAAATGCCCACAGTGCAAGGGCGCCGAGTAAGGTAAACCGCGATGAAATTGCCATGGTGTCTGCTCCCGTAGTTGTTATGGAGGGAGTATTTCTGGCGGCGGGATTTTGATAAAGGAATTAAAAAGCATCGTTAATGCCGAATCGTTTTTAGAAAAAAAGCGGCAATAGATAGTTGGATTTTAGGGATTGGGGTGAGGGCTATTTGACTCGTGTAGGCAAAGAAATATGTAACGGTAGAGGTTGTTCCGTTCACTTCACGGTCCGTGCTGCTCTGGTATACCCGAACCGGTGAACGTGCCAGGGTGGCTCAATCGCCACCACCCTGGCGACCCGGGCTACCGGCAAGAAAATCGTCGCTTCGCGGGTTGTTCGCCCCATCCCTGGGGCTCACCCCTTCGGGGCCAGCGCAAGCGCTGTCCAAAATTGCTCCCGGCGATTTTCAGCCGGACCAGGCACCGCTGGGATATCTGCAACAGCATTAGCATTTTCATTGCGGTAATTTCTTGTTTTGCGAGGCTGCTTCCGGGAATAGCCCTTCACAGAAAATGGATATAGCAGTATCTTTTTTACGCGCCTGCAAAATCAGGCGTCGGGATTGACCTCCTGCTTTCTTCATCGGCGACGTATAATGATGCGTCGTACGCTCTGCTACACCTCAATGGTGGGCTGAGCAGGGGCATCGCAAGGTGCGCCGGTATCCGATGAAGCCGGTAAGGTCAACTCTGCTTAGTCCGCCACCCATGAGATTGACCTCTCTGGTAGCGGTGAATTAAACCATTCATCGGAGGCTGCCTTTATGGCTACGACCCTAAACCACACTCACGCATTACTTACCCTGCCCTTCAATCACAGCACGGCCTTTACCGAACTGGCGGACAACTGCGAGCGCTTTATGGATGCGCTGGTAGACTGCGATCTTCCCGCTGAAAAACTCGCCCTTTATGGACGACTCTCCGCCTGTCTGGCGCTGTTGCAACCCACGCTGCTGGAGCCCGTGCCGGACAACTTAAAAGCGAGCCTGACCGTAGACGATTTACCGACACGTCTGCCCGTCTTTGACCCTGAACCCGATCAACTTGGCCGTTACTGCCAGGAACTGACTCAGCATCTGATGAGCGGGGCATTCCCAGCTGAAGCCGAAAGAGTCATCAAGGATCTGCTTTATGAGCTGGTCAGCTTCTATGCCGATACGCTAAAAATGCCGCGCTGGCTCAGAACAGACGAGGGAACAATCCCCTTAAATTAACCCATGAAAAGCGATGAAAATGCTTGAGTCATTAACATACTCACAGCGGCACCCTGGTCCGGCTGAAAATCGCCGAGGCGTTGACTGAAGGCAGGGTCGAGGCGCAGGGATGCGCCGAGAGGGGGCGACCTACAGGGATGTAGGATCGTCCCCGACCCGACAGCCGCAAGTCATTAGCTGAGGGGACCGCAACGCGGCGATTTTCTTTGCCGGGAGCCGGGGTGGTCAGGGGGGCGGCGGCGAGCCCCCCTGACACGTTCACGGGTGACGCGGCACACCGAGCAGCACTCAACGTAAAGTGAACGGAACCCCACCGTTGCCACATGTTCACCGCCGGGTGGCGGCTACGCCTTACCCAGCCTACATTCCTGCACTGACACGTTCACGGGTGATGCGGCACACAGAGCAGCACTCAACGTAAAGTGAACGTAACCCCCACCGTTGCCACATGTTCACTGCCGGGTGGCGGCTACGCCTTACCCGGCCTACGTTACTACCCAAACCTTTATTGCAATTTTGTTACATCCGTTACATAACCACAGGCATGTCATTGCCAGTCCGACGCGGACAGGCATCATAAGCAAACTATTCAGCAAAGGTATGCAAGATGATCAAAGTGGTACTGGTGGACGACCACGTAGTGGTACGCTCCGGGTTCGCCCAGCTGTTAAATCTGGAAGAGGATCTGCTGGTCGAAGGCCAGTACAGCAGCGCCGCGGAGGCCTGGCCCGTGCTCAGCCGCGAGGCCATCGACGTGGCGGTGCTCGACGTCGCCATGCCCGACGAGAACGGCCTGAGCCTGCTCAAACGCCTGCGCCAGCAGCGCCCGGGGTTTCGCGCCATTATCCTCAGCATCTACGACACCCCCGCCTTTGTGCAAAGCGCGCTGGACGCCGGGGCCAGCGGTTATCTCACCAAACGCTGCGGCCCGGAAGAGCTGGTGCAGGCGGTGCGCTCGGTGGGCATGGGCGGCCATTATCTGTGCGCCGATGCGGTCAAAGCCCTGCGCGGCGGCGAACCGGTATCCCGGGCGCTGGCCGAACTGACCCCGCGCGAGAAAGAGGTGTTCGAGCTGCTGGTGCACGGCAAAAGCGTGAAGGAGATTGCCTTCCAGCTCGAGCTCAGCCACAAAACCGTTCACGTCCATCGCGCCAACGTGCTGGGAAAACTGCAGTGCAGCAGCACCATTGAGCTGGTGCATTTTGCCCTCGATCACCAGCTGCTGCCCGGCCACTGATGCGGCGCACCCTGCGACACGTCATTCTCTCGCTGTTCATTATGCTGGCCTGGGGCACCGGCTGGCTGATGCTGTGGACGCTGAGCGTTTACCTCACCCGGAACGGGCAGCAGGCGGCGCTGTTTTTACCCCAGGGCGTCTATCTGGCGCTGCTGATTTTGCTCTCACGCCGCTTCTGGCCGGCGTTGATCCTGCCCACGCTGGCGGCAATGCTCTGGCTGTACAGCGAACAGCTGCTCACCCGCCCCCTGATGCTGGCGGTTCCGCTGGTGGGCACCGTCTGCGCGTGGCTGGCGCAGCACTACTGGCACCGCTATCCCCTTTACTGGCAGCGCCTGTCGCTGCTGATCGCGGCGGTGACCCTCAACGCCCTGCTTCAGACTCTGACTCTGGCGCCGTTTCTCGACAGCCCGGCCACCCTGCTGGCGCTGGCCTCTTTTACTGGCGGAGTACTGCTCACCCCGTTCGTCTACCTGATATTTGAGTTTTTACGCCAGCAGCATCGCTACCACCTGCTCGGGCTCGATACCAGCAATCCCCCGCTGCGCACCTCGCTGATTATCTGGTGCAGCCTGTTTTTTATCATCGGCATCGGCACCCAGATGGTGCTCACCCCAACCCTGGAGCGGCTGCTGCTGATCGTGGTGTTTCTGCCGAACGTGGTGATGGCCTGGAAGTTCGGCTGGCAGGGGGGCGTGCTCTCCGGGCTGCTGGGCAGCATGATGATCACCATTGCCCGTCAGGTCGGCGTAGGGTTCAGCGATCTGCTGGAGCTGGAGATTTTCCTTGCCACCCAGTCGCTGCTGGGGATTGGGCTTGGGATCGCCATCAGCCGCCAGCAGCATCTGGCCACCAACCTCGACCACTATCGCCGTCGACTGGAGGCCGAGCTGCAGGCCCGGCGCGCACTGGCGGAAAAGCTGATCCATACCGAAGAGGACACCCGTAAGCATCTGGCCCGGGAGCTGCACGACGAAATTGGCCAGAACATCACCGCCATTCAGATCCAGTCCCAGCTGGTGAAGCGGGCGGGGGATACCCCGCAGGCGCTGGAGGCGGCCGGGCAGATCAACGAGCTGGCGCGGCGCATCCACCACTCCACCCGCCAGCTGCTGCGCCAGCTTCGCCCCCCGGTGCTGGATGAACTCTCCTTACGCGAGGCGCTGCACCACCTGGTGAACGAGTTCGCCTTTGCCGAGCGCGGCATTCAGTGTCGGTTTGACTACCGGCTCACCGCCCCGCCGCAGAGCGAAACCCTGGTGTTCACCCTCTATCGCTTACTCCAGGAGTTGCTGAATAACGTCAGCAAACACGCCAACGCCAGCGAGGTCAGCGTTCTGCTCTGTGAGCAGGGCAGCCAGCTGCGCCTGGAAGTGAGAGATAACGGCAGCGGCATCAGCCCCCGACAGCTTCCCGGCTTTGGCATCCAGGGGATGCGCGAGCGGGTGCATGCCCTGGGCGGGGAGTTCACCCTGGAGTCGCAGGGCGGCACGCGCGTAATTGTTAACCTGCCCACAGTTTTGCAACAAACACACCGCTAACCAGGAAAAAGTCTTAGTCACGCCAGACTTTCTCTCATCCCTTTTTCGTCGCGCTTTCATACAGTCATTGCAAATGGAGAACGCCATGTCCGCACCGTCAGCAGAACAGGTTACTCAACGCTATCGCCAGCTTCGTCCGCGACTGCTGCTCTGCATGGCGATCGGCTACGCCACGTTTTACCTGACGCGCAAAAGCCTCAACTACGTGCTGCCCGCCTTGCAGCTGGATCTGGGGCTGAGTAAAAGCGATATCGGCCTCATCGGATCGCTGTTTTACCTCAGCTACGGCCTGTCGAAATTTGCCGCCGGACTGTGGCACGACAGCAAGGGCCAGCGGGCGTTTATGGGTATCGGCCTGATGGCCACCGGGGTGCTGAATGTGTTGTTCGCCTTTGGCGACTCCCTGCCCCTGCTGCTGTTTATCTGGACGCTGAACGGCTTCTTTCAGGGATGGGGATGGCCGCCCTGCGCCAGGTTGCTCACCCACTGGTATTCGCGCAACGAGCGCGGCTTCTGGTGGGGATGCTGGAACACCTCCATCAACATCGGCGGCGCCATTATTCCGCTGATCTGCGCCTTTGCCGCCCATCGCTGGGGCTGGCAGGCGGCGATGCTGACACCGGGGATCATCAGTATCGTGCTCGGCCTGTGGCTGACCACACAACTGCGGGGCACACCGCAGGAAGAGGGTCTGCCGACGGTCGGGGAGTGGCGCAACGATCCGCTGGAACTGCGCCAGGAGCAGCAAAGCCCGCCGATGGGGCTGTGGCAGATGTTACGCACCACCATGCTGCAAAACCCGATGATCTGGCTGCTCGGGGCGTCGTATGTGCTGGTCTATCTGATCCGCATTGCCCTCAACGACTGGGGCAACATCTGGCTGGCCGAGAGTCACGGCGTGAACCTGCTGAGCGCCAACGCCACGGTGATGCTGTTTGAGGTGGGCGGCCTGCTCGGGGCGCTGTTCGCTGGCTGGGGATCGGATCTGCTGTTCAGCGGCCAGCGGGCGCCGATGATTTTGCTGTTCACGCTGGGGCTGATGGTGTCGGTCGCCGCCCTGTGGCTGGCGCCGGTTCACCACTATGCCCTGCTGGCAATGTGCTTTTTTACGGTGGGATTTTTTATTTTTGGTCCGCAGATGCTCATCGGCCTTGCCGCCGTGGAGTGCGGACATAAACAGGCAGCAGGCTCGATTACCGGTTTTCTTGGCGTGTTCGCTTATCTGGGAGCGGCGCTTGCCGGATGGCCGCTGTCGCAGGTTATCGAAGGCTACGGCTGGTCGGGGATGTTCAGTTTGCTCTCTATTGCCGCCGTGCTGATGGGTTTATTACTGATGCCCCTGCTGATGGCGGGCATCACCGCTTCTCGCAGTCACATAACGTCTTAAAAAGGGCTGAATAATGAAAACAACGCTTCTCTCTACCCTCATTGCTTCCGGGATCGCGCTGGCCACCTTAACCGGTGCCGCACAGGCCAAAGGCCGCCTGGTGGTTTACTGTAGCGCCACCAACGAAATGTGCGAGGCCGAAACCAAAGCCTTTGGCGACAAGTACGACGTCAAAACCTCGTTTATCCGCAACGGCTCCGGCAGTACGCTGGCGAAAGTCGATGCCGAGAAGAAAAACCCGCAGGCGGACGTCTGGTACGGCGGTACCCTGGATCCGCAATCCCAGGCCGGTGAAATGGGGCTGCTGCAGCCGTATAAATCGAAGAACCTGGAGCAGATCATGGAGAAATTCCGCGATCCGGCCAAGGTTAAAGGCAACCTCTCCTCCGCGGTCTACGTGGGCATTCTGGGCTTTGGCGTCAACACCCAGCGCCTGAAAGAGAAGAACCTGCCGGTGCCGCAGTGCTGGAAAGATCTGACCAAACCGGAATACAAGGGCGAGATCCAGATTGCCGATCCGCAAAGCTCCGGCACCGCCTACACCGCGCTGGCGACCTTCGTCCAGCTGTGGGGGGAAGACCAGGCCTTCGACTACCTGAAACAGCTGAACGGCAACGTCTCTCAGTACACCAAGTCCGGCATCGCCCCGGCGCGTAACGCCGCCCGCGGTGAAACGGCCATCGGCATCGGCTTCCTGCACGACTACTCGCTGGAAAAAGAGCAGGGCGCCCCGCTGGAGCTGATCTCCCCCTGCGAAGGCACCGGGTATGAGATTGGCGGCGTCAGCATCCTGAAGGGCGCGCGTAACGAAGAGAACGCGAAGCTGTTCGTAGACTGGGTGCTGTCGAAAGAGGCGCAGGAGCTGGCGTGGAAGCAGGGCAAGTCCTATCAGATCCTGACCAACACCACCGCAGAAACCTCCCCGAACTCGCTGAAGCTGGATGACCTGAAGCTGATCAGCTACGACATGGACAAATATGGTTCAACGGACGTGCGTAAAGCGCTGATCAACAAGTGGGTCAGCGACGTGAAGATGGGTAAATAAGCCCGCTACTGCTCCTTTGCCGGGTGACGGCGTAAACGCCTTACCCGGCCTACAACACCGGAATATCTATGTCACAGACACTCGCTCTTCATCCCGTGAAAAAACGGGATGCGGTCTTCCTTTGGGTTTTCGTTGGCTGGCTGGCCTTTGCCCTGCTGCCGAGCTGGAGCCTGGATTACGGCCTGCTGGAGTCCACCCGCGACGAGATCCTCGACGCCTACAGCTGGTCGCACTTTAACATCAGCTGGCTGTGGTATCTGCTCCCCACCCTGCTGCTGGTGCGCCCGTTCAGCGAAGCTCGTCGCGAGCAGCGCAGCCGTCATTACCTTGATGCCGGTTGGGCGCTGCTGTGCATGGCCTTTGTGGTCATCAGCGCCACCCTTGAAGGGCGCGGCTTAGGCTACGCCACCATTGTGCTGTTTGTCACGCTGGGGGCGATCATGACCCTCGCCCTGACCCGCCTGGAGTGGCTGGGCGGCGACCGCTTTGTCATCGGCTCGTTGATTACCATCGTCGCGCTGATCGGCATCTTTATCGTCTGGCCGAGCATCGCCATTTTTATTCCGATGTTCACTAACGACGCCGGGGAGTTTGCACCGCTGGCCTTTATGAATGTGCTCTCCCAGGCGCACATCATCCAGGTGATCGTCAACTCGGTGCTGCTTTCCATTGCGGTGGGCATCGGCTGCACCTTCTTCGGGCTGGTACTGGCGATCTACACCACGCGTATCGCGAAACGCAGCGCCATTATCGGGCGCATCTTCTCGATCCTGCCCATCGTCACCCCGCCGTTCGTGGTGGGCCTGGGCGTGACGCTGATGATGGGGCGCTCCGGCTACGTCACCGAGCTGATGGTCGACTGGTTTGGGCTGACCAACACCAACTGGCTGTATGGCTTCACCGGCATCTGGCTGGCGCAGGTGCTGGCCTTCACGCCGATGGCCTTTATGATCCTCGACGGTGCCATCAAGACCATTCACCCGTCGCTGGAGGAGGCGTCTTACACCCTGCGCGCCAGCCGCTGGCAGACCTTTAACGGCGTCTTTGTGCCGCTGCTGAAACCGGCGCTGGCGAACGCCTTTTTGATCGTCATCGTCCAGTCGCTGGCGGACTTCAGTAACCCGCTGGTGCTGGGGGGCAACTTCGACGTGCTGGCGACGCAGATCTACTTCTACATCACCGGCTCGCAGCTCGACTACCAGGCGGCCAGCACCCTCGGCGCCTTCCTGCTGCTCTTCTCGCTGCTGGTGTTCTGCATTCAGTACATGTGGATCGGCAAGCGCTCCTACGTCACCGTCTCCGGCAAGTCCTATCGCGGCGACGTGCAGCCCTTACCGGTCACCCTGGTGTGGAGCGTGATCGCCCTGCTGGCGGTGTGGATCGCCTTTAACGCCCTGCTCTACGGCAGCATTTTCTACGGCAGCTTTACCGTTAACTGGGGGGTGGATTACACCCTGACGCTGGATAACTTTATCAAGCTGTTCGGCCAGGGGATGAGCGACGGTGCGTGGCCTTCGCTGCTGGATACCCTGCTGTACGCCGGGATTGCCGCACCGATCACCGCCGCCTTCGGGTTGCTGATCGCCTGGGTGGTGGTGCGCCAGCAGTTTAAGGGCAAAAAGACCATCGAGTTCACCACCATGCTCTGCTTTGCGGTACCGGGCACCGTGGCGGGCGTCTCCTATATTCTGGCCTTTAACAGCGCCCCGGTGTACCTCACCGGCACCGCGGCGATAGTGATTATCTCCATGGTGATGCGTAACGTGCCGGTGGGTATTCGCGCCGGGATCGCGGGTCTGGGCCAGATCGACAAATCGCTGGACGAAGCCTCGCTGAGCCTGCGCGCCGGTTCGCTACGAACCATTACGCACATTCTGCTGCCGCTGCTGCGCCCGGCGATTCTGTCGGCGCTGATCTACAGCTTTGTGCGCGCCATTACCACCGTCAGCGCCATTGTGTTCCTCGTCACGCCGGATACCCGTGTCGCAACGGCCTATATCCTGAACCGCGTGGAAGACGGCGAATACGGCGTGGCGATCGCCTACGGCTCGATCCTGATTGTGGTCATGCTGGCGATCATTTTCCTCTTTGACTGGCTGATCGGTGAGGCACGTATCTCCCGCTCAAAAGCCAAAAACCAGGCGTAACACTATGACTCAGAAACATTTCGTTGAACTGCGTAACGTGACCAAGCGCTTTGGCGCGAACACGGTGATTGAAAACATCAACCTGGCGATCCCCCAGGGGCAGATGGTGACGCTGCTTGGCCCTTCCGGCTGCGGTAAAACCACGGTGCTGCGTCTGGTGGCCGGGCTGGAGAAGCCTACCGACGGCCAGATCCTGATCGACGGCGAGGACGTAACCCATAGATCCATTCAGCAGCGTGATATCTGCATGGTGTTCCAGTCTTATGCTCTCTTCCCGCACATGTCGCTGGGCGAGAACGTCGGCTATGGCCTGAAAATGCTCGGCGTGTCGCGCGCGGAGATCAAAACCCGCGTCAAAGAGGCGCTGGCGATGGTGGATCTGGACGGCTTTGAGGACCGCTACGTGGACCAGATCTCCGGCGGCCAGCAGCAGCGCGTGGCGCTGGCCCGGGCGCTGATCCTCAAGCCCAAAGTGCTGCTGTTCGATGAGCCGTTAAGTAACCTCGATGCCAACCTCCGGCGCAGCATGCGGGATAAGATCCGCGAGCTGCAAAAGCAGTTCAACATTACTTCTCTGTACGTGACCCACGATCAGAGCGAGGCCTTTGCGGTGTCGGATACGGTGCTGGTGATGAACAAGGGCAACATTATGCAGATTGGCTCGCCGCAGGATCTCTATCGCCAGCCCGCGTCACGCTTTATGGCGAGCTTTATGGGCGATGCCAACCTGTTCCCGGCCAGCTTCACCCAGGATTACGTGGCGATCCACGGCTATCGCCTGCCCCGCCCGCTCCACTTTGCCGCTCTGGGCAGCGGCACCGTCGGCGTGCGCCCGGAGGCGATCACCTTAAGCCAGCACGGCGAGCCCAGCCAGCGCTGCGTCATCCGCCACGTCGCCTATATGGGGCCGCAGTACGAGGTGATTGTGGAATGGCACGGCCAGGAGATTTTGCTGCAGGTGAACGCGACCCGGCTGCAGCCGGATATTGGCGAGGCGTATTTCCTGGAGATCCATCCGTACGGGATGTTTGTGTTGGCTGATGCGGCATAAGCTGTGCCTGTGGGTTGAGGAGGCCCCACAAAAAAAGAGTGGCACGGACGGCCCCCTCTCCATTCAGGGAGAGGGCTGGGGTGAGGGGGAGCATGCAGCTCCGGTGGTGGTTCCGTTCACTTCATGTCCTGTGCTTCTCTGTCAGCTGCGTCACCCGTGAACGTGCCAGGGGGCTCGCCGCCTCCCCCTGGCTGACCCTCTCCCCAAAGGGGAGAGGGAAGGGTCTGTGCGGTCTGTAATCTCTTAACGTAACCGCGTAACTTCAGCAATATCCTTCGGCGTCGTCCGACAGCACCCGCCAATCAGCTTTGCGCCTGCGGCTAACCACTGCGGCAGATAGCCCGCCAGCGTTTCGCACGCCTCACCGTGATGATGCCAGGTTTTGCTGACCGCATCGTAATGCTCCCCCGAGTTCGGGTAGACCACCAGCGGCAGCGCGGTCAGGCTGTTCAGGTGCTGCAGCGCGGCGGTGGTGTTCTCCAGCGCGATACAGTTAATGCCCAGGGCGACAACCTGCGGATAGTTCGCCAGCACCGATACCACCTCGCGCAGCGGGGTGCCGTCGCTCAGGTGCTCGCTGTCGCGAAGCGTAAACGAGAACCACGCCCGGGCACGGGGGTATTCGGCCAGCAGCGCCGTCAGGGCTTTAATTTCAGCGAAGGACGGCAGGGTTTCGCAGGCCAGCAGATCCGCCCCGGCATCCAGCAATGCCTCCACCCGCGGGCGATGAAAGGCGCTAAATGCTTCCGCGCTGCGCACGTAGTCACCGCGGTATTCCGAGCCGTCCGCCAGGTACGCGCCGTAGGGCCCGACCGAACCGGCGACCAGCAGCGCGCCGGCCTGCGGGTTTTCCGCCAGATATGCCTCCCGGGCCTTACGCGCCAGCTCGACGCTTTTGCTAATCAACGCGCGGGACTGCGCCTCGTCCAGCCCGCGAGCGGCAAACCCGTCAGGCGTGGCCTGATAGCTGGCGGTGATCGCCACCTGCGCGCCGGCGCGGAAGTAGTCGAGATGCACGTCGCGGATCAATTCCGGGTTTTCCATCAATACCTTCGCCGACCACAGGCTGTCGGCCAGGTTGCAGCCGCGCGCTTCCAGTTCCGTTGCCATCGCCCCGTCCAGCACCACAAACGGCCGGGTTTCAAGGAGGGCGGTAAGCGGATTATTCTGCGACATGTTCAGGCTCCTGGGTTTTCAGATTTTGGGTAAGGTAGTACGCACCATAGCACAGCGCCACAAACGGCAGACCGGAGTAAAGGGCAATACGCTGGCTCGGGTCAAAGGCCAGGCCGATACAGGCGACCAGGCAGAGGATAAAGCCCAGCACCGGCACCAGCGGATACCAGGGGGCGCGATACTGTAAATCGCTCAGGGGCTTACCCGACTGCAGGTGACGGCGACGGAAGACAAAGTGGGAGGCGCAGATGCTGATCCACACCGCCACCACCGCAAAACCAGAAATGGCCGACAGGGCGACAAACACCGTGTCCGGGGCCACCACGCTTGAGAAGAGTGCCAGCACGCCGCCGAGCATCGACACCGACAGCGCCGTCAGCGGCACGCCGTTTTTATTCACGCTGGCAAAGCAGCGCGGCAGGGTTTTTTCATTCGACAGCGACCACAGCATTCGCCCGGAGGCGTACAGCCCGGAGTTGGCCGCCGAGAGGATCGCCGTCAGGATGACAAAGTTGACGATATCCGCGGCATAGGGAATACCCACCTTCTCAAAC
The DNA here is from genome assembly GCF_035787115.1 of Leclercia adecarboxylata. Classification (GTDB taxonomy): domain Bacteria; phylum Pseudomonadota; class Gammaproteobacteria; order Enterobacterales; family Enterobacteriaceae; genus Enterobacter; species Enterobacter adecarboxylatus_E. Next base: position 247,494 of record NZ_JALKTL010000005.1, read on the forward strand.
ACCAGCACGAACGGGCTTTTCTCTACGCCTGCCTGCTGCATCGGGATCAGCGCCGCCAGCACGAACACGGTGCCGATAAAAAAGATAATCAGGCGCGCAATGGTGGTGCGAATGGCAACCGGAATGACCTTATGCGGGTTTTCAGTTTCACCTGCCGCAATGCCGATAAGCTCGGTGCCGGAGAAGGCAAAGTTTACCGCCACCATGGTCATCAGGATCGGCAGGCCGCCGTGGGGGAACCAGCCTTCGGCGGTAATGTTGCTAAGCCCCGGCGCGGGGGAACCGTCCTGCATCGGGATAAAGCCGAAGATCGCCGCCCCGCCCAGTACAATGAAGGCGATGATGGTGATCACTTTCACCAGCGAGAACCAGAACTCCCCTTCGGCGAAGAAGCGGGTCGAGATGACGTTAAGGGCAAATATCACCGCGCAGAAGATCACGCACCATATCCAGACCGGCACCTGCGGAAACCAGTACTGCATACAGAAGCCCGCCGCGGTGAAGCTAGATCCCAGGGCCACGGTCCAGGTGAGCCAGTAGAGCCACGCCACGGTGTAGCCGGTCGCCGGGCCAAGATAGCGAGCGGCATAGACATGAAAGGCGCCGGTTTCGGGCATCGCCACGGAGAGCTCGCCGAGGCACTGCATTACCAGCCAGACCACCAGCGCGCCGATCAGATAGGCCAGCAGCGTGCCCGCCGCCCCGGTGGTTGAAATGATGTATCCCGTATTAAAAAACAGCCCAGTGCCGATCACGCCGCCGAGGGACAGCATGATCAGGTGGCGCGTCTTCATGGTGCGCTGAAGCTGCCCATTTTGTTGTGTTTGCATATCACCTTCTATACGTATGGACATCTAAACATCCAAAAAGAAGGTGTTCTTATACCGCGATTGTTAACAAATTGCTAGCCATGCACCAGACGCAGCTGAGCGCGACGGGCGCTCAGCCGGGGGTTTACCGTGTAAATAACGTAAAGAAAGGGTCGCCAGGCCATCTGCCACCTCCTGCAAGCTGTCACTTACAGCATGTATGGCTTCACAGGCTCCGTCGGTCAGGCGAAAGTGGGATCTGTTTTGCCCCACTAAACTTTAGAGGGAGTACGCAGCGCCAGAAACATACTGGCAAGGGTAAAGAGCGCGATGATCCACGTCATCGTCCAGGGCGTGCCGTCGCTCATGGTGGCCAGCAACAGGGAGGAGATGATCCCGCTGCCGTACTGCAGCGAGCCAATCAGCGCCGAGGCGGCTCCGGCATGGCCCGGCACCGCATCCAGCGCAGCGGCGGTTGAGGTGGCGGCGATAATGCCGTTCATTGAGAAGAAGATGAAGATCAGCGCCACGATAGCCCCTATGCCGCCGACGTTAAGCCCGACGCAGGCAGCCATCGTGACTGCCGCAAGCGCTGCCACACAGGAAGCATATTTGAGCAGCGTCTCCAGCGCGTGGTGATTGACCAGCCTGCGGTTCACCACGCTCATGCCCATTACCCCGACGATATTGAGCGCAAACAGCCAGCCGTAGTGCGCCGGATCGACACCAAAGTAGCGAATGTAGACGAACGGTGAGCCGGTGATAAAAGCATACGCCGCCACGTAATAACAGGTCAGGCTGAGGGTGAACTGCATGAACTTCCGGTTGCGCAGCAGCGCGGCATAGTTCCTGAACGCACCGGCTACCGAGGCTTTGACGCGCTTCTCCGGGGCCAGTGTTTCAGGTAACCAGCAGAGCGACAGCAACATCAGGGCGCCAATCACCACCAGCAACCAGAAGATGCTGTGCCAGGTGCTGATCTTAATCAGCTGCCCACCGATAAGGGGACCGGCAATGGGGGCGATTGCCATGACGATCACCAGTGTCGAGAGCATCTGCGCGGCGCGGGTGCGGCTAAACAGATCGCGGATCATCGCCCGCGCCAGCATCGGCCCGGTGCAGGCGCCCAGTGCCTGAAAAACGCGCCAGAAGACAATATGACTGATATCGGTCGCCAGCGCGCAGCCTGCGGAACCGATGATAAACAGCACCATGCCGATAAACAGCGGAACGCGGCGCCCGAAATGGTCGCTGATCGGCCCCCAGATCAGCTGCGCAATGGCAAAACCGATGAGGAAACCGGTGATGGTGAGCTCGACATTGCCGTGCAGCTCTGCCGCCATCATCGGCATGGCAGGAAGATAGATGTCGGTTGATAACGAGGTGAACGCCATCAGGGCGCTCAGGATGAGCACAAACGGCAGACCGGTGGTTTTGGCTTTTGGCATAACAATCGCTTCAGGTTAACTGGGCGGTAAGCTTACATGAATTGATATCATGAATAATCCAGGTTAAACGGGATGTGGTTATGAATGTGGCTCATCAGTACGACAGAGTGGCGACGATGCTTTACCGGCCTGCCAGGGCCATCTGAACTTACAGGCTCGTGCAAGCGTAGCGCCACCGGGCAAAAGACCGCAATATGTTAAATCACGCAAAACACTCTATAGTCGTAGTGTTTCATTAAAAAAGGATGAGCTAATGCGATTTAACGGACTGACCAAAGGTTTCTTCATACTGATACTGCTGATGGTCTCATGGGCGTTTTTTGATGTGCTGGCGCCCTACTTCTCGGCGATCCTGTGGGCCGCTATCCTGGCGGTGATTTTTTACCCGGTTAAAAACGCGCTGCGTATCAAACTGGGGGATCGCAACGGGCTGGCGGCGCTGCTGAGCGTGCTGCTGATCTGCCTGATCGTCTTTATTCCGCTGATGGTGATCTTTTCCTCATTGGCTTTCGAACTCAATATCGTTTATACGCGCCTGCAGCAAAACGACACCCAGTTTTCCGAGGTGGTGGCGAGCCTCTTCTCTCATCTGCCCCACTGGCTGCGCACGCTGATGATCGAGCACGATCTCGATACCGCCGCGCAGATCCAGCAGAAGCTTTCTGAAGCAGCGTTAAGAGGCGGACAATATCTGGCCGGAAGCGCCTTCCTTATCGGTAAAGGCACCTTTGGCTTCGCTATCAGCTTTGGCGTGATGGTCTATCTGCTGTTCTTCCTGCTGAAAGATGGTCCCTGGCTGGTGCGCCAGATCCTCGACAGCCTGCCCCTGTCGAATTTTGTTAAGCATCATCTGTTTTCCAAGTTTGCGGGCGTCGCCAGAGCAACGGTAAAAGGTACCGCGGTAGTCGCCGCGCTGCAGGGGCTGCTGGGCGGGATTGCCTTCTGGGTGGTTGGGATCAAGGGCAGCATTTTATGGGGCGCGCTGATGGCGTTCCTGTCGCTTATCCCGGCGGTGGGATCGGCCATCATCTGGGTTCCCGCGGCCATTTTCCTCTTCGCCACCCATCAACTGTGGCAGGGGCTGTTTATCGTCGGCTTCTTTGTACTGGTGGTCGGGCTGGTGGATAACCTGCTGCGTCCGCTGCTGGTGGGTAAAGACACCAAAATGCCCGACTATCTCATCCTCATCACCACCCTCGGCGGGATGGAGATTTACGGCATCAACGGCTTTGTGATTGGTCCTTTAATCGCCGCGCTGTTTATCGCCTGCTGGAATCTGCTCTCGGGCCGCGATCACCCCGGCAATGCCGAAGAGATTGACGATGCGATTATTGAAGAAGGTAAAAATTCGCCCGATTTATGAATTAGATATATTCTCTGCCAACGAAATATATCGCAATGTAAAAGGAATGAGCTGTGCGCATCGCCACAATCACTAACTGGGCATACGGCGCCACAGTGTGTCTGACCATCGCTTCAGGGGTAGCCATGTTAATGGCCTCCAGTGCCGAAAAGGTGGAACGACAGGCAGTAGAACAGCGCTACGTCTTCGACAAGCTAACCGAAGAGGTGGAGGTGGACGCCTGGGCACTTTCCGATCTGGCACGCCTGTATGTCGTTAAACAGGCGCCGTCGGTGGCAGATGAGTATCGTCAGAAAGCGGCATCGATGGCCCGGGTCGAGCATCGCCTGCAGAAACTGAAAGACGTAGGCGCCAGTGATGGAGAGCTGGCCCTGCTGCACGAAGGATTAACCGTGGCCGATGCCCTGCAGGATGAACAGCAGCGCGCCATCGCCAGCGCCAGTGGCGGGCAGCAGGCACAGGCCATCGAACAGCTTTATGGCGAGCGTTACGAGAGCGAACTGGAGCAGGTGCAAAATCAGATCGACCATTTTCGCCAGATGCTGGACCGACGCACCGACGTGGCGATTGAGGATGCCACGGCAAAATCCCACACGCTGCGCACCCTCTCCGAGGTGATGGTCGGCCTGACCGCGCTGATGTTTTTGTTTGTACTGGGTTTTATCCTCAAACGCCGGGTGCTGCGCCCGGTGGTGCGTCTGAGCGATGTGGTCAACCGGCTAGCGTCGCAGGATTACGCGGTTGAAGCCCCGGACTACCGTCAGATCGATGAGATTGGCGATATGGCCCAGGCGATCCGTATCTTTCGTGAGAACGGCCTGGTGCGACAGCAGCTGGAGAGGCAGCGGGATGCCGACTGGGCGATCCGCGAGCTGCTGGCGCGCATGACGCAGCGCCTTCAGGGCTGCGAGTCCGTCGAGGACGTACTCAACGTGGCGCGGCTGTTCGCCCCCAGCATTGCGCCGGGGATCGCCGGGCGGCTTTATCTTCTCGAACAGGATCCGTGGCAGATGCGCTGTGCCGCCGAGTGGCTCGACCCGCAGGGCGAGCCCGATCCGTTTCATCCCGATCGGTGCTGGGCGCTACGTCGTGGCCAGAGCCATCCGCCGGTCAACGGCGAGCCGGATATCGCCTGCTATCACCTGCCGGACAGCTGCGCCCATCACGCCCTTTGCGTGCCGCTGATTGCCCAGGGCGAAGCCATCGGTTTGCTCTCTTTCCAGCACCTGACCCCGGAGATGGCGCCATCCCGCGCCTACCTGGAGCTGATGGCCGAAGCGCTCGGTCTGGCGCTGGCTAACCAGCGCCTGCGCGATGCCCTGCTGGAAAAAGCGCTGTTCGATCCGCTGACCGGGCTGCGCAACCGCCATCATCTGGAAGATGCCCTGCGCACCCAGATCAACCAGGCGCTGCACAGCGGCAACCCGGTAAGCTGCCTGATGATCGACATCGATCACTTTAAAGCCATTAACGACAGACTGGGTCACGACGCGGGCGATCTGGTGATTAAAAGCGTGGCGGCGATTGTCCAGCGCGCGGTCAGCGATAAAGGCATGGCGTTCCGCTATGGTGGCGAGGAGTTTCTGGCCCTGCTGCCGGGCGCGGGAGAAGAGGCGGCCTATGACTGTGCCAGCGACATCCATGCCGCCGTGCATAACCTGACGCTGAGGTACGAATTGTCGGAGATTGGCCCGGTGGACGTGTCGATCGGCATTGCCAGCTATCCGCAGCACGCTCAGGGCGATAACCTGCTGCGCGCCGCCGACGTGGCGCTGTACCGGGCGAAAGAGCTGGGGCGCTCAAGGATTGTCAGTTTTGGGATGCTGGAGGCGGGGGATCAGCCGCCGGGGGCGAATATCTGATATAGCTTAAAGAAGCACCCGTCACAGGCGGGTACGTCTTTCGTCTCCGGGCTGTGGCATCATAACGTTTCCGCAGGATAAGCCGTTTTAACAATGACTGATATTGCCTCCCATGAACCTCAATTTTCTCTGCTATTTTCTTCTGATTCTGGCCGCCGTGGGCAGCGCTTTGTTGCCTCACCCTCTTGCGATGTGGTTTCTGCTCGCCAGCGCGCTGACGTTTATGATCTACGGCGCCGACAAAATGGCGGCCCGCAAAGCCTGGCGCAGGGTGCCGGAATTCACGCTGCTGGTCTGCGGGTTTGTCGGGGGATGGCCGGGGGCGATCTTCGGTCAGCAGCTGTTTCGCCATAAAACCCAGAAGCAGCCTTTCAAAACGTATTTTATGGTTAGCGTGGTTCTCAACGTCGTGGTGTTGATGCTTGTCGCCTGGCGGTTCGGTTCCTGATTGACAGTAATGCGTGAAAGATGGTTGTATAGTACAACTATATTTCACAGGCTAACGTAATAATGACTGATTCGTCGATTGTTGAACAAATACGTATCTCGTCGCGTCTGATGGTGCGTGAACTCGGCTTTATGAACCACACCCTGGCGGCAACGGATTACTCCCCTTCGGTGGTGCACACCCTGCTGGAGATGGAAGCCCGGGGCTCGCTGACTGCCGCCCAACTGGTGCATATCCTGGGGCTGGAGAAATCCAGCGTCAGCCGCATGCTAGCTAAACTTATCAAGGCCGGAGAGCTGGAAGAGCGTTCTTCCAAGGAAGATGCCAGATCCAAGCAGCTTCACCTGAGCGCACAAGGCCGGGAAACGGTGCGTAAGATTAATGCCTACGGTAACGAACGCGTTATCTCTGCTCTGCAAAAAATGGATGCCAGCCAGCAGCGCGTCGTCTCACAGGGGCTGAGCGTCTATGCCAGAGCCCTGAAAGCCTGCCGTGATGATGTCGATCTGAATGAGAAGAACGGGGTTCACATCGTTTCTGGCTATCATCCGGGAATGATTGGTCGCATAACGGAAATGCACGGCAGCTATTATGCCAGAGAGCATAATTTCGGCAGTTTTTTTGAGGCGAAGGTCGCCGCTGGCTTAGCGGAATTTTCAGGCCGTCTGGACAACGCGAGCAACCAAATCTGGCTGGCTATGCAGAACGGACGCATTGTCGGCTCTGTCGCTATTGATGGCGAAGATTTGGGAAACAACGAGGCGCATTTACGCTGGTTTATCCTCGATGATGGGTGTCGCGGCGGTGGCGTGGGCAGAAAGCTGGTTGCCCAGGCGATGGCCTTTTGCGATGAAAGGCAGTTCGCTGCGGTTCAGCTGTGGACTTTTAATAAGCTGACGGCGGCGCGCCGCTTGTATGAATCGTTCGGTTTTACATTATCGAATGAGTGGCAGGGCGATCAGTGGGGCAGCACGATAACAGAGCAGCAGTTTACGCGTAAATAAACGAATTCCGGACGGTAATAAATAATGGCAGGCACACTTTCATGCCTGCCTGAATATTATTTAGCGCAATAAACCCGCGCTTCGCGAGGCGTATAAATACCCAGCGTCACAACACGTAATAACACATCCGTGCCGGATTCCTGCACTTCGGTACGAATCACTTTATCCGCGCCGCCGCAGACCTGCGCCGCATCAATGGTTTTAGACTGGCCAATACCATTCACAAAGAAGGACTGTCTCGTCTCCTGAGCAGGCTTTTCAGCGATGCCATTGTTGATCTTGAAAGTTTGTTGGGCGCAGCCGGACAGGGCAGCGGCGACAAACGCTATCATCATTAACTTTTTCATAATTTTCTTAGGTTTGGGAGGAACAGTCCGGGATGTTATGACCGCCCCTCTGTCCAACATATCCGACCAGCGGGCATAGCGGGAAACTTACGCGTTCTATTGAACCGCCATTGATATATGTAATTTCGACAGATTGGCTTTGTTAAATGAGTGTGTGCGGAGAGTAAGAAAAAAGCACCTGTACTTTCATACCAGCCCCCAGAACCGCCTTATCTCTAAAGCGATAAATTAATCACAATAAGATAAGCAACTCACAGCAGCACCCTGGTCCGGCTGAAAATCGCCGAAGCGTTGACCTCAGGCGGGAGCGAGGCGCATGGACGCGCCGAGAGGGCGTGACCTGGATGGCTCCAGGATCACGCCCGACCCGATAGCCGGAGGGAATAAGCTGAGGACAAAATTGCCGGGAGCAATTTTGGACAGCGCTTGCGCTGGCCCCGAAGGGGTGAGCCCCAGGGAGGGGGCGAACCATCCGCGAAGCGGCGATTTTCTTGCCGGGAGCCGGGATTGTAAAGGGGGCGGCGCTCGCCCCCTTTACACCTTCACGGGTGACGTGGTTTACAGAGGAGCAAGAAAAGTATGGTGAACGGAACCACCATCTCAGTCGCATATTCCCCCTCACCCCAGCCCTCTCCCTGAATGGAGAGGGAGCCGATCGTGCCAGGATTTTCTCCAGTGATATGCCGCTGAAAGCGCGATAAGCGTCACATTATGCCAGGCTTAATATTCAGCAAAGAAAAGGGATCACTCATTTGAAAAATGCGATATACGACATGCCCCAACGGGATAACGGGTTCGTTGGCCTCGGGGACTATGCTGCGATCGGTGAAGGACGCTCCGTGGCGCTCATTGCCCCGGATGGCTCGATCGACTGGTGGAGCACACCTAATCTCGATTCCCCGGCCCTCTTTGACAGGTTGCTTGACCCCAACATTGGCGGTTTTTTCAGCCTGACGCCGACGAATGATTACACCGTCTCCCGCGCCTATCGCGAGGACAGCAACATCCTGGAAACCCGCTATGAGACGAAGGAAGGCACGGTGCTGTTAACCGAGTCCATTAACAGCACTCTGGCGGGCCGCCTGCCCTGGAGCGAGCTGGCGCGTCGTCTGGAAGGCATACGCGGCACCGTAACGTTCAGGCTCCAGCTGCGTTTTGGAACGATGATCGAAACGCGTTCGCCCTGGCGCTCCGACACCTTCAAGGGCAGCGTCTATCATATCGGCGACCTGATGGCGATGCTGCACACCAGCGAAAACGTGGTCATTACCCGCGCCGATGACGAAGAGATCGAGGCGGAGATCGTTCTGAAGAAAGGGAGCCGGGAGGTCGTCGCGCTGCTGGTGACGAAGGGCGAACCGCTGGCGGTGCCGGATATCCAGTCGATTGATAATCGCATTGAGACCAGCCACACCGCCTGGCAGGACTGGGTGAACGGGCTGAAATACGACGGTCTCTATAAAGATCACGTTATCCGCTCCGCGCTGGCGCTGAAGTTTCTCTGGTACTCCCCCACCGGCGCGCTGGCTGCGGCCGCCACCACCTCCCTGCCGGAGGGGCCAGGTGGCAGCAAAAACTATGATTATCGCTTTGCCTGGGTGCGCGATGCCTGCCTGATCATCAAAGCCTTTACCTATCTCGGCACCCTTGAAGAGTGTAAGGCGGCCTTCTCCTGGCTGTCGAAAACCATCATTAAACACGGCCCGGAGATGCGGGCCTGCTACACCCTTGACGGTGAGCTGGTGCCGGAAGAGAAGTATGCCGAACTCCAGGGCTACCGGGATTCGCAGCCGGTACGGCTGGGTAATAACGCCCGCAACCAGCGTCAGCTGAGCATGTATGGCGATATGCTTGGCGTGGCAAAACTCTTTGTCGAGGCGGGCCATATCCTGGATACGGGCACGTCGCGTTTCCTGGGGCACCTTGCCAACCAGTGCGCCGACCGCTGGCGCATGAAGGACTCCGGGATCTGGGAGCTGCCGGAAGAGCGGCATTACACCCACTCAAAAATGTCCTGCTGGCTGGCGCTGGACTGCGCCGTGGTGCTGGCGGAGGGCAACCATATCGAACCGACATGGAAGGCGCGCTGGGCGCGCGAGCGGGACAGGATCCGCGACTGGATTGAAGATCACTGCTGGTCTGAGACTCATCAGTCATACTGCTTTTACGTCGGGGACGGCGGACTGCTGGATGCGTCGCTTACTCTGGTGTCGCGCTACGGTATGGAAGTGAATCCAAAGCGCATGAAACTGACCTATCACGCCATCCATCGGGAGCTGGGGCATAACAGCGCAATGATCTACCGCTACAGCGGAGTTGAACAGGAGGAGAGCACCTTTATCGCCTGCGCCTTCTGGCTGGCAGAGGCCTGGGCCTCAATGAACGAACCGGCGCTTGCTGAAGAGAGCATGGATGAAATTCTCAAAACGCTGTGCCATCGCGGCAACGTTGAAACCTTCAACGAGATGTTCGATACCCGCACCGGCGAGTGGGTCGGCAATATGCCGCAGGGGTTAAGCCATCTGGCGCTGATTTGTGCAGCACAGGCCATCAGCGAGCATAAGAAAGCTAAATAGTGTGAAGCCCGGCCAGCACAACATTGCTGGCCGGGCTTCACCCCCTTACACCTCCAGTCCCGCGCGGAACTGGCCCCATTTCAGCACCGAATTTACGCCAATCGACAGGAACGGCTCCGGCGGGGTGCGGTTCGGGCCCGGCGATGCCGTCAGGAAATCGATCAGCTCATTGCGCTCCCCGGCGATCATATCGGCCAGCAGTTTGCCGGTGGCAGTGCCGCGGGTGATCCCCAGGCCGTTACAGCACAGCGCGCCATAGACGTTCGGCGCCAGCTTGCCAAAAAAGCCCTCGTGGTTATCCGACAGGCAGATGGCCCCGCTCCAGGAGTATTCGAAATCGACGTTGCTCAGCATCGGAAAGCGCCGCTCGAACGATTTACGGTGGGTGGCAATATTCTGCCTGAGCTGTTTTTCCCGCGGACGACCGTCAGGATGGAAGCTAAAGCTGTTGCGCATCAGGATGCGGTTATCCATGGTGCGGCGCACGGTGCTACCAAACGGATGCGCTGGAATAACGCCCCATACCGGCTTGCCACCCAGCTGCGCCTGCTCTTCTGCCGTCAGCGGACGGGTCAGGCTGCCGTAGAGGAAGGTCGGCAGCAGACGACCGCGCAGGAAACCAAAGTGCACTGCAAAGGCGTTATTGGCGAGGATCAGCGTATCGGCAGTAATACTGCCCTGCGCGTGCGCCAGCGTTACTTTTTCGCCATAGTCGATGGCGGTGACCGGCGTATTTTCATACAGGGTGACGTTGGACGGCAGGCTGTCCGCCAGCCCTTTTACCAGCGCCGATGGCTGAAGCAGAATGGTGCCCGGAATATAGAGCGCCTGCTGGTAGTAGGAGGTGCCGATATGGTCCGGCAGATCTTTGCCCGGGATCATCTCGGCGTGGCGGCCAATTTTCTCCAGCCCGCTGCGATAGGCCTCAAGAATGGCAATCCCCTTCTCCCCCACCGCGGCCTGGTATTTGCCCGAATCGGTCATCTGGCATTCGATGCCGTGCGCTTTGACGATCTCACGCAGGTAGTTCTGCCCAAGGGTATTGAGCTGCAGGATCAGCCTGGCGGTGGTGACATCACCGATATAGTCCTTCGCCCCGATATCGTGCGGCACATCAATGGCGAACCCGGCGTTGCGCCCGGAGGAGCCGTAACCCACATCCTGCGCGTCAATCAGCACCACTTCATCATCCGGGAAGTTCAGCGCCAGCTGGCGGGCCGCTGCGAGCCCGGTTAACCCGGCGCCGACAATGGCCCAGCGGGCGTGCTTTTGTCCGGTATGGGCAGGACGCGGGGTACGCGGTTGACTGGTGTGATACCAACCCGGCAGGGCGTCGTCAGCAGGCAGAGAGGTGATCTTTTGCACGTTGGTTACTCCGGTAAGCTCTGATTATGTTCTCGCTACGTCACCGCAGGATCCGGCAACGAACATGGGATCAATGTTAGCCATCATGGGTAAATGAATATGTGATGTATATCCCATGTATACATGAAGTATAAAAATAGTTACGAGAATGATAAAAAAGACGTAAAAAGCCCGGCGCAACGGGGCGTCAGAAGGGAAAAAAGAATAGGAGAAACAGGCCTGCCAGCGGGCGCCAGCAGGCATTACGAAAAGAGGATTAGCGGTTGTCGCCCTCAGGGAATGGCGCGAAGTTATCGGCTCTCAGCCCCTGTGGCGCGATGAAGATCTCCATGTTTTCCCGCGACAGTTCCCAGTGCTCAAAGACCAGATCCACAACCGCCTGCTCATCCCGCGCTTCAATGGCAGCGATAAAAGCATCATGATGATCGGCGGCCAGCTGCAGACGGCGCTCCATATCCTGGTTTTGCGGCCGGAAAAAAGTGTGTCCGATCCGGCAATGGTCGATCAGCAGGCGCCCCAGGCTCGGCTGCAGATAGGGGTTGGCCGCCATCTCGCCCATGATCTCATGAAAACGGTTGTTCTCCAGCGCCAGCGCTTCGGCATCCCGGGTCTGCACCGCCTTACGGAAACGCTTCTGAGTCTCTTTCAGCGCTTTTAGCTGCGCCGGTTTAAAATGCTGAACCGCAAGACGTCCGGTGGCGGCGTAGATCATCGGCGCCACCAGGAAAAAATTGCGCAGCGTCGAGTGGCTCATCGGGATCACCCGGACGCCGCGTTTTTCCACAATTTCGAGATACCCTTCCCCCGCCAGGCGCTGGAACACTTCACGCACCGGCGTACGGGAGAGACCGTACTGCGCGGTCAGCGCGGCTTCATCCAGCAGCTCATCCGGATCGAGCTCCATGGTCAAAATATGTCGCTTAAGATCCTCATATAGCGCTACTTTTCCGGTTCTCATTGTCGCCTCCTGAAACTGCGGTGGGTCTTTAATGTTATGCTGGTTAAGCTAGCGAAAAAGGCCGTATACAGCAAAAATAATTAAAAAATTCTCACCGCGTACAGGGCGCTGTTTTTCTCCCGGCAAACAGCGCACAACTGCGAAAATCAGGCGTCGTCTTCAGAGACATCAATCCAGATGGTCTTCAGTTCTGTGTACTGGTCGAGGGCGAAGACCGATTTATCGCGCCCGCCAAACCCCGACTGCTTGTAGCCGCCAAACGGCGTAGTGGCATCGCCTTCACCAAAGCAGTTCACCGTCACCGTGCCTGCGCGGATGGCGCGCGAGACGCGGATCGCGCGATTCAGCCTGCCGGTATAGACCGATGCGGCCAGGCCGTACGGCGTATCGTTCGCCAGGGCGATGGCTTCCGCTTCGGTTTTGAAGGGGGTAACGCACAGCACCGGGCCGAAAATCTCCTCCCGGAACAACGCGCTCTCTGGCGTGACGCCGTCGATAATGGTTGGCTGAACATACGCCCCCTGCTCGGTCTCGCCGCCGTGCACAATCCGCAATCCTTCCTGACGGGCGGTATCGAGATAGCCGCTCACCTTGCTGAAGTGCTCCGGTGAAACCATCGCCCCGAGGCGGTTATTCGGATCGAGCGGGTTGCCCATGCGCCAGTCGCCGATCTGCAGAGCTATCTCTTGCAGAAGCGCCTCTTTGACGCCCTCCTGCACCAGCAGGCGCGAGGTGGCGGAGCAGTTCTCGCCCATGTTCCAGAATGCGCCGTTAAGCACATGTCCGGCGACGGCGGCCAGATCCCCGGCGTCGTCAAAGACCAGCGCAGGGTTTTTACCGCCACACTCCAGCACCACCTTTTTCAGGTTAGATTCTGCCGCATAGTGCAGGAAACGCCGTCCGGTAGCGGTAGAGCCGGTAAAGCTCACCATGTCGATATCCGGGTGCAGGCCAATCGGCTCCCCGACGGCTTTACCGGTGCCGGTCACGATATTGAGAACGCCTGCCGGTATGCCCGCTTCAAACGCCAGCTCCGCTACCCGCAGGGCGGTCAGTGAGGTTTGCTCGGCCGGTTTTACCACTACCGAGCAGCCAGCCGCCAGCGCCGGGCCAATCTTCCAGGCGAGCATCAGCAGCGGGAAGTTCCACGGCAGCACGCAGCCCACCACGCCGATGGGTTCGCGCACCACCAGCGCCATCGCGCCGTTGCCGACGGGGGCGGTGTGATCATAGAGTTTATCGATGGCTTCCGCGTGCCACTTCAGCACGTGAATGGTTTCAGGCACGTCTACCGCTTCACATTCGCTGACCGGTTTGCCGCTGTCGAGGCTCTCCAGCACCGCCAGGGAGGCACTCTCCAGCTCCATCAGCGCCGCCAGTTTGAGCAGCACCGCTTTGCGTTCGCCCGGGGAGCGCTTGCTCCAGCTTCCGGCGTCGAACGCGCTGCGCGCCCCTTCCACCGCCGCATTGACGTCGGTAACGTCACAGGCGGCGATGTGGGCAATGGTCTCTCCGGTGGCCGGATTGGTGGTGGCAAGGGTGTTGCCTGAGCGTGCGGCTACGAAGCGTCCGTTGATAAAGGCGTTTTCTGCCAGGGGAAGTACCCGGGCCATGGCCGTTACCGCCTCCAGCGTTTGCAGCTGACTCATATCGCCTCCTTATTGCGCCGCAGCGACATTGCGTTTCACATCCGCAATCACTGCCTTCAGCTGCGCTTTCTCTTCTTCATTCAGATCCTGCAGCGGCGCGCGCACCGTGCCGGAAGTCAGGCCGTTGAGCTCGCAGCCGTAGCGGATGGACTGCACAAACTTGCCGCCGTCGAGGAAGTTCATCAGCGGCATCATCGCCGCCATGATCTTGCGACCTTTGGCGAAATCTTTCTCTACCACGCAGGCTTCGTACAGCGCCACATGTTCACGCGGAATGAAGTTTGAACCGGCGCAAACCCAGCTTTGCGCGCCCCAGGCGAAGAACTCCAGCGCCTGATCGTCCCAGCCGCAGGAGAGCGCGATGTTAGGGAACTTACAGGCCAGCAGGTGCAGGTTATTGAAATCACCAGAGCTCTCCTTGATAGCGACCACGTTGGACGAGCGGCTCACTTCGCGGAAATAGGTTTCGCCCATGGTGATGCCCATGCGGCCCGGGTAGTTGTAGAGCATGATCGGCAGCTGCGCGGCCTTATCGACGGTCAGGGCGTGATGGGCGTTTTCCAGTTCGGTTGGCAGAGCGTACGGCGGGGAGGTCACCAGGATCGCATCGGCTTTGGTCTCACGCGCATGTCTGGCGTAGTCCACCGCGTCTTCGGTGCGCGTTGCGCCGGTGCCGACGATCAGCGGCAGGCGGGTGCCAATGACCTGGCGCGCGTGCTCCACCAGCGCCTTACGCTCCTGGGGGCTCTGCGCATAGTACTCACCGGTAGAGCCACCGATGATGATGCCGTGAACGCGGGCGTCGATCAGCGACTCCAGCACCTCTGAAAAGCGCGTGAAATCAATGCTGCCATCGGCTGCGTAAGGGGTAATTGCCGGGGTGTAGATACCTTCAAATGTCAACACGATAACCTCCAGGGGAATTCACGACTGTGACAGTCTGCTACGCAACCGTGATGGACTGCGTTTGTTAAAAAATTGCACAGGGTGAAGAAAAAGGTCAATGAATGAATATTTTTTGTATACATAAAAAATACAACATAAATACGAAATAGCAGGAGATTTTTACCAGGAAGCAAAAAATAATTCATATATATCAATAAAATATACAGTTTATTTTTTCGTAGTAATTTTCTACATGATTTCAGATAGCGATCACATTCCCGTATTCTCACCCTCCGGGACGTATTTACAGCGCTCGTTGGTGGGCATAGTTTTAAGGCTGTAGTTAACCAGAATTTAACAAAGCGGTACGCCAGAACGCCTGGTTGTGACCAGAATGTAAACAGAGGTAGCGGGTATGCCCCATAAGAAAGCGACACTCATCGGCCTGATTGCCATCCTGCTCTGGAGCGCGATTGTTGGCCTGATCAAAAACGTGAGTGAAGGGTTTGGCCCGGTGGGGGGCGCGGCGTTGATCTATACCTGTAGCGCGGTGCTGCTGCTGTTTACCCTCGGCTTTCCGAAGATCCAGAAATTCCCGATGAGCTATCTCCTTATTGGCAGCGTGTTGTTCGTCTGCTATGAGCTGTGTCTGTCGCTGTCGCTGGGCTTTACCCACAACGGGCGGCAGGCCATTGAGGTTGGGATGGTCAATTATCTCTGGCCGAGTATGACCATTTTACTGGCGGTGGTGATTAACCGGCAGAAAACCAGCCCGTTAATTATTCCCGGCGTGATTTTAGCCATCGTCGGAATTGGCCGGGTGCTGGGCGGCGACGGTGGTTTTTCGCTGGAGGATATGAAAAATAACGTGATGGATAATCCGTTAAGTTACGGTCTGGCATTCAGCGGTGCAGTCATCTGGGCAATATATTGCGTGGTTACCCAGCGCATCGCTCAGGGAAATAACGGTATCACCTTGTTCTTTATATTAACGGCACTGACGCTGTGGGTGAAATATCTCATCTCGCCGCAACCGGAATTTATCCTGTCGTGGCACGCGTGGATCAGTCTGCTGCTGGCGGCAATGGCAATGGGCTTTGGCTATGCCGCCTGGAACGTCGGGATCCTGCACGGCAACGTTACGGTGCTGGCGGCGGCGTCGTATTTTATACCCATCATCTCTGCGGTGCTGGCGGCGTTTATGCTGAACTCGCACCTGACCCTCGCCTTCTGGCAGGGCACGGCGATGGTCAGCCTCGGATCGCTTATCTGCTGGTGGTCAACACGCACGGTTGCCGTAAAACGATTATCTGACGAAGCGTCTTAAAAATAACAAACACAGTAACAACATAATAAATATAAATAACATCTTATCCGACCATCCTGCAGCGGAGGAGTATTTGCCATGAATTACGCGAAATAACGCACGCTCTTATTTAACGCTTGAACCTTCTTAGACCTATATTTATTCCGTAATCGATTGATTAAAGGGGAGCGGCTTCGCTCGGCCTGAATAAACATTCATCGCTATTACTGTTTATTCCTGGCGGTAACCCGTTAGTTCAACGATATCGGGGAAAGACAGGAGTTACCATGTCAAATACCGTTTCTGTTGAAGATGTACCACTCAACCGCTTTCATCGCCTGCTGACCGTGCGCTCCGGCGGCGGCTCCTTCGTGGATGGCTATGTGCTGAGCATTATCGGCATCGCCATGATGAAGGTCTCCCCGGCGCTGGGGCTCTCCGCCTTCTGGGAGGGGCTGATTGCCGCCTCCGCGCTGATCGGCATCTTCTTTGGCGGCTTCATCGGCGGTGCCCTCACCGATCGGCTGGGCAGACGGCTGCTCTATTTTGTCGGCCCGACGCTGTTTATTGTCTGCTCCGTGGCGCAGTACTGGGTGCAGAGCGGCGAGATGCTGTTTGCCCTGCGCTTTTTAAACGGCGTGGCGGTAGGTATTGAGTACCCGGTGGCGACCGCCTTCCTGGTGGAATTTCTGCCCAAGAAAAACCGCGGGCCGTGCCTGGCGACCCTCACCATCCTGTGGTTTGCCGGTGCCGCTGCGGCCTATATGATCGGTGAAGCGCTGCTGCACTTTGGCGGCCCGGATGCGTGGCGTCTGACGCTGGCGAGCACCGCGGTAATTGGTGCGCTGCTGTTCCTGGTGCGTATGGGCACCCCGGAATCCCCGCGCTGGCTCATCAGCAAAGGCCGTCACGCCGAAGCCGAAGCGATTATTCGCAAGGTGTATGGCCCTGACTTTGGCCTGGACAACCTGCCGGAGCAGGCGGAAAGCAAAAACCTCTCCTTCTCCAACCTGCTGCACTCGGGTTATGGCAAGCGCATGGCGTTTGTGACCATCTTCTGGACCTGTTCGGTGATCCCGGTCTTTGCGGTGTATGCCTTTGCGCCGAAAGTGCTGGATGCCCTGCATCTGAGCGGCAAATGGGCCTCTTACGGCTCCGTCGCCATTACCCTGCTGTTCGTCATCGGCTGTGTTATCGCCACCCGCCTGGTGAACACCCTGGGGCGACGCAAGCTGCTGCTGCAAAGTTTCCTCTGGTCGGGGCTGGCGTTGCTGCTGCTGGGCCTGCTGCGTGACGGTCCGTCAATGGTCATTCTGCTGATGTTTGGTGCCTACGCGCTGTTTATCGGCGGGGCTCAGGTGTTGCAGCTGGTCTACCCGAACGAGATCTTCCCGACGGAGATCCGCGCCGGTGCGGTGGGGGTGGGTACGTCGCTGTCGCGCATTGGCGCCGCGGTCGGGACCTGGCTGGTGCCCGCCTCGCTGCAGAGCCTGGGGATTGGCACCACCATGTACATCGCCGCGGCGATCACCTTTGTGGGCTTAGCCGTCTCCTGGTGGCTGGCACCGGAGACCAACGCCCGCAGCCTGGCCGATGCGGCCTCGCTGGACGATACACCGCAGCGTAAAGTTGATATGCCAAATCATATGGCGAAACGTCATCTGCTGTAGCGGCCCGCTGTGCCGGTTGGCGCTGCGCTTACCCGGCCTACATAACCGTAGGTCTGTGCAAGCGCAGCGCCGCCGCGCAATTTTACTCTTTCACCAGTTTTTCCACTTCCCGCCGCCGCTTTCTGAATGAGCTGGGCGTTTCACCGTACTGTTTACGAAACCAGGCGATCAGGTGCGAGGCGTCCGCAAAGCCGGTGGCGGTGGCAATGGCGTTGATGCTGTTGCTGGAGTCGGCCATCAGCTTACGCGCCTGCTCAAGGCGCATCCGCCGCCAGTACACCGCCGCCGAGTAACCGGTACACTGGGTAAAAATCAGATTAAGCTGGCGGAAGGTCACCCCGGCAAACGCCGCCACCTCTGCCAGTGGAACCGGCGAATCGAGGTGATGCTTCATGAACTCAATCACCTTGCTGACCAGCGGATTCTCGTAGCCATCGGGCTCCCTGAGCGAGGCTTTATGCTTCGCTTTGCCGGACGGTGCCGGGGTCTCGTCCACCAGCAGGTATTTCAGCACCTTCTGGGAGCGCACCAGCCCGCAGTGCTGACGAATAAGATCGGCCGCCAGGTCAATGGCCGTGCCGCCCGGGCAGGAGATAATGCCGCCGTCTTTGATGTAGGTTTTATCGATCACCGGAATGGCTTTCGGAAAACGCAGCCGGAACTCGTCGCGGGTAGTGAAATGAATGGCGCAGTGACGCCCGTCAAGCAGCCCGGCGTTACCGGCGACAAAGGCTCCGCTGCACAGGGTGATGATGGGAATATTGCGGGCATGCAGATCCCGCAGAGCCTGCAGCAGCCATTCGGGCGACTGACGGGTCTCCTCCAGCAGGCCACCCGCCACCACGAAGTAGTCCCAGTCACGGGCAAAATCGAGCGTTGCCGTGGGCGATACCGGCAGACCGCAGCTGGCGATGACCGGCTGGTTATCGCAGGTCATCCACTCCCAGCGGCAGAAGATCTGTCGGCTGGAGAAGGATTCATCCGCCGCAAAGCGCAGCGATTCCACCAGCCCCGCCACCGAGGCCAGCGTAAAGTGCTTCATCAGCAAAAAGCCGATCGTCAGATCGGGCTTCGGCGCGATCTGGCTGTCAGGTAATGTCGTTGGAGGCATAGTCATCAGGCTCCTGCAATCCCCCCAGCTTGCTCAGCAGACGTTTCAGGTCGGCGATGTCCTGGGCGTTCAGACCGGCGGTAATCATCTTCTCGGCGCTTTTCGCCTGTTCAATCATCTGCGCCAGCATCGCCTCGCCCTCAGCCGTCATGGCAACCAGCTTGCGGCGGCGGTTGGCGGGATCGGTCTGCACCTTCAACAGCCCGCTTTTGGTCATGCGATCGATCACATAGGTGCCGGTGGCTTTATCAAACCCGGCGCGGTTGCCCAGCGTTTGCTGGTCGCAGGTGGTTTCTTCCGCCAGTACCACCAGTATGGCGTACTGCACGGCAGATAGCCCGGTATCGACGCACTGCGACCAGCAGGTGGTTGAGTGCTGCCCTGCCCGGCGCATCAGGTGCATTAGTGAACAATCGCCGTGCGGCCACAGGGGCGCGGCTGGGATTAAGTCGCGATTTTCTGCCATCGACTCTCTTGACTCCTGAAAACGACAAACATATAGTTCGAGCACAAACAGTTTGAACTCGAACTATACCTGGAAGTATTACTACAGAGAACCCGCATGAAGCTTGTTGTCGGCATGACTGGCGCTACCGGCGCTGCAATTGGTGTTCGCTTACTGGCTGCGCTGAAAGATCGGGACGTCGAAACGCATCTGGTCATTTCAAAATGGGCGCGCGCCACCATTCAACTGGAAACGCCTTACAGTGTACAGGAGGTTATCGCGCTCGCCTCGAAGAGTTACAGCGAGCACGATCAGGCGGCGGCGATCTCCAGCGGCTCTTTTCGCGTCGACGGCATGATCGTGGTGCCGTGCAGTATGAAAACCCTCGCCGCCATCCGCAGCGGCTACGGCGATGGCCTGATTGCCCGCGCTGCCGACGTGACGCTGAAAGAGCAGCGCAAGCTGGTGCTGGTGCCGCGGGAATCGCCGCTCAACGCCATTCACCTGGAAAACATGCTCACCCTGACACGCGCAGGCGCCATGATGCTGCCGCCGATGCCCGCCTTTTACAACAACCCCGCCAGCACGGACGACATCATCAACCACTTTGTGTCGCGCATTCTGGATCAGTTTGGCCTGGATAACGCTTTAACGAAACGCTGGGGTGAACCTCACTCCGCCCCCACGGCTTAAGGAGAGCCTGATGCACTATTACGGTGATTTACGCAGTTATATTGATGCCCTCGACGCCATGGGCGACATCATGCATGTAACCCGCGAAGTGGACGGTGATTTTGAGCCGAGCGCCATCACCCGCCGCAGCTATGAGATCCAGTCCCCTGCCCCGCTGTTCCACACGGTGGCAGGCGTGGCGCCCGGTTTCCGCTTATTTGGCGCTCCGGCCAGCCTCTCTTCCCGCCGGGAGATGCCCTACGCCCGGGTAGCGATGTCGCTCGGTCTGGCTCCTGAGTCCACCGGGCCACAGATCGTCGAAGCACTGTCGGCGGCACGCCAAAAGCCGGGCATTCCTCCGGTGCGGGTGGCCTCTGCTGACGCCCTGTGCCATCAGAACATCCTGCGCGGCGACGAGGCAAATCTCGATCGTTTTCCGATCCCCTTTGCCCACGATAAGGACGGCGGTCGCTACGCCAACACCTGGGGCACGCTGATCGTGAAGACACCGGACGGCAAATGGGTGAACTGGTCTATCGCCCGCGTGATGAAGGTGGACGGCAAGCGGATGGTGGGGCTGATTGTGCCGAGCCAGCATATCGGCCAGATCTGGACCGAATGGGTCAAACTCGGCCAGCCGATGCCTTACGCGCTGGTGCAGGGCCCGGCACCGGCGATCTCCTGCGTATCCGGCATTCCGATCCCGGCCCACGCCGACGAAGCGGACTACATTGGTACTCTGGCGGGCGAACCGGTGCCGGTGGTGAAAGCGGTCAGTATCGATCTGGACGTACCCGCCACGGCAGAAATTGTCATTGAGGGGCACGTCTCCATCAATCGCGATTGCCAGGAAGGGCCTTACGGCGAGTACGGCGGCTATCTCGGCGAAGGATCGTCTGCCCAGCCAACCTTCCACGTCGAGACCATTACCCACCGGGACGACCCCATCTGGCCGATGTCGATCACGGGTCGCCCGACCGACGAGTCGCACACCCTGTGGGCGATGGGACTGGCCGCCGATGCCCTGACGTACCTGCGTGAAGCGGAGCTGCCGATTACCACCGCCTGGATCCCCGAGGACTCCACCGTCCACTGGCTGCTGGTGGTGGTACCGCAGAACTGGCGCGAGCGGCTGCCGGGGGTCTCCAGCGAAGACTTTTCCCGACGCATCGGCGAGGTATTATTCAAAACCGACGCAATGGTGTTCATTCCGAAGGTCTACGTGGTGGATGATGATTTTGACCCGACCAATTTGCGCGAAGTGGTGTGGGTGCTCTCAACCCGCGTTCACCCGGTGGGCCGCCGCGTGGTATTTGACGATCAGCGGGTGATCCGTCTGCCGCAGTGCTACGAGGAAGAGGAGTATGTGGCGGGCCGTGGGGCGAAAGTGGTGTTTGATACGCTGCAGTCCACCCGCCATCTGCATGCGTCCTTTGAGCAGGGCTATCCGCAAGAGGTGCGTCAGCGCGTGCTGGATAACTGGCCAACGCAGCCGTAATGGCTATGCCTGTCTGTCTGAAAAACAGGCAGGCCGCGATAAAAGCAGAATCAATGCAATATGGCTTTAAGCCGCTGTAGCGCCACCAGGGGGAGCGGAATGCGCTGCTGGAATGGTGTTACGCCGGTAATGCTACAGGCGTTGAGATAGCTATCCAGCGCATCCCGGGCGGCAACTTTTAACGCTTTGACATCGCTCGCCATAAAGCGGGCTTCGCTTCGGGTATTCACAAACACGCCACGGAACATATCAATCACCGGATCGTAGGTTACCCGGGCTTTGTGTCCGTCGATAAAGAGTGTATTTGAACGGCTCATCCTTGAGAATCATCCTAATCAACTTAACTGGTGTGGATATTACGCTCCGTAAATCAAATTAAAAAGCAGTTTTGAAATTAAAAAAAATTTTGAAAGTGGCCGGGTAGCTTTACAGATTGTAAGGGTATAGCGCCAGACTGGAACAGGAAAAATCGGTTCACATAAGCATCTATTAAGCCGCTTCATAACTGCATTCACGTTTTAAGAATAATCCCACCAACATCGCCGTCTATGCTTAACGTTTAAAAAACAGACGACAACGTCGCGCCCTCTTTGACTGTTATTTTCCCTTTGCATACCGGAGGCCTGGCATGAGCAACCAAGGCGAATATCCTGAAGATGGTGAGATCGGGAAGAACGAGCAACACGATTTCAGCCTCTCCCGTCGGGATCTGTTAAAAGCAAGTGCCGCAGCGGCGGCGACCGCAGCGGTGTATCCCTGTTCTGCGCTGGCGGAGGGCGAGCCCGCCGTGACGCCCGCGCCGGAGATGATGCCGGTGACGTTTCGCGTTAACGGCGAGGAACAGCAGCTGGAGGTGGATACCCGCACCACGCTGCTGGATGCGTTGCGCGAGAACCTGCACCTGACCGGCACCAAAAAAGGCTGTGACCACGGGCAGTGCGGGGCCTGTACCGTCATCGTTGACGGGCGCAGGATCAACGCCTGCCTCACCCTGGCTGTGATGCAGCAGAACGCCGAGATCACCACCATCGAGGGGCTGGGCACGCCTGACAATCTGCACCCCATGCAGGCCGCGTTTGTCAGGCACGATGGCTATCAGTGCGGCTACTGCACGCCGGGGCAAATCTGCTCCTCGGTGGCGGTGCTGAAAGAGATTGAGGCCGGTATTCCCAGCCATGTCACCCTCGATCTGGTCTCCCCTCCCGAAATGAACGCGCAAGAGATCCGCGAGCGCATGAGCGGCAACATCTGCCGCTGCGGCGCGTACGCCAATATTCTCGCCGCCATTGAGGACGTCGCCGGAGGGCAGAAATCATGAAAGCCTTCACCTATGAACGGGTACAAACTCCTACCGAGGCTGCCGCCAGCGCCCAACGCACGCCTGGCGCGAAATTTATCGCCGGCGGCACCAATCTGCTGGATCTGATGAAGCTGGAAATCGAGACACCTACCCATCTGATCGACGTGAACGGCCTGGGACTGGATAAGATTGAAGCCACCGACGAGGGCGGTCTGCGCATCGGCGCCCTGGTACGTAATACCGATCTGGCCGCCGATGAACGCGTGCGTCGTGACTATGGCGTCCTCTCCAGAGCCCTGCTGGCCGGGGCGTCTGGTCAGTTGCGCAACCAGGCCACCACGGCGGGCAATCTGCTGCAGCGCACGCGATGCCCCTATTTCTACGACACTAACCAACCCTGCAATAAGCGCCTTCCCGGCAGCGGCTGCGCGGCGCTGGAAGGTTTTAGTCGCCAGCATGCGGTCGTAGGCGGGAGCGAAGCTTGTATCGCCACCCATCCGGGCGATATGCCCGTCGCGATGCGGCTGCTGGATGCGGTGGTAGAGACCATCGCCGCGGACGGAAAAACGCGCAATATTCCCCTCGCCGACTTCTATCGAGCGCCGGGGAAAACGCCCCATATTGAGACCGTGCTGACGCCAGGGGAGCTGATTACGGCCGTTAGCCTGCCGCCGCCCGTGGGCGGACAGCACATTTACCGTAAAGTCCGCGATCGCGCTTCTTACGCTTTTGCGCTGGTTTCGGTGGCCGCGATTGTGCAGCCAGACGGCACGGGTCGCGTCGCGCTGGGTGGTGTTGCCCATAAACCCTGGCGGGTGGCGCAGGCCGATGCGCAACTCTCGCAGGGCGCGCAGGCGGTCTATGACGCGTTGTTTGCCGACGCTCACCCGACGCCTGAAAACAGGTTCAAACTCACCCTGGCGAAGCGAACGCTTGCCTCCGTGCTGACAGAAGCGAGGGCTCAGGTATGAAATTTGAGAAACCGGCAGGGGAAAACCCAATCGATCGGCTGAAGGTGGTCGGACAGCCCCACGACCGTATCGACGGCCCATTAAAAACCACCGGCAAAGCGCACTATGCCTATGAATGGCATGACACCGCGCCCAATGCGGCCTATGGCTATGTGGTCGGTTCGGCCATCGCCAAAGGTGATATTGCCGCCATTGACACCCAGGCTGCGAAAAACGCGCCGGGCGTGTTGACGGTGATTACGGCCAGTAGCGCCGGCGCGCTTGGTAAAGGCGAGAGAAACGCGGCCACGCTGCTGGGCGGCCCGAAGATAGAGCACTACCATCAGGCCGTTGCGCTGGTGGTAGCCGAGACCTTTGAGCAGGCCCGGGCGGCGGCCTCGCTGGTGGAGGTTCAGTACCGACGTGAAAAGGGCGCCTGGTCGCTGGCAGATGAAAAACCCGCCGTTAACCAGCCGCCAGAGAAGACGCCTGATAAAAACGTCGGGGATTTTAACGCCGCCTTTACCGCCGCCGACGTGAAGCTGGACGTCACCTACACTACCCCTGACCAGAGCCATATGGCGATGGAGCCTCATGCCTCTATGGCCGCCTGGGATGGCGATAAGGTGACCTTGTGGACCTCCAATCAGATGGTCGGCTGGTGTCGCACCGACCTGGCGGCGACGCTGAAAATCCCCGAGGAGAACGTGCGCGTCATCTCCCCTTATATCGGCGGCGGCTTTGGCGGCAAGCTGTTCCTGCGAAGCGATGCCCTGCTGGCTGCGCTGGCGGCCCGCGCCCTGAAGCGCCCGGTAAAGGTGATGCTGCCGCGACCGACTATCCCTAACAACACCACCCACCGTCCGGCGACCATTCAGCATATCCGCATCGGGACCGACAAGGCGGGAAAAATTACCGCTATTGCCCATGACAGCTGGTCCGGCAATCTGCCCGGCGGCACGCCGGAGACCGCGGTGCAGCAGACCGAACTGCTCTACGCGGGTGAAAATCGTCACACCGGCCTGCGGCTGGCAAAACTGGATCTGCCCGAGGGTAACGCCATGCGCGCCCCCGGCGAGGCACCGGGCCTGATGGCGCTTGAGATCGCCATTGATGAGATGGCGGAAAAAGCCGGTGTCGATCCCATTGAATTTCGTATCCTCAATGACACCCAGGTCGATCCGGCCGATCCGGGTCGCCCCTTCTCCCGTCGTCAGCTTATCGAGTGCCTGCGCACCGGGGCCGAAGAGTTTGGCTGGAAGCAGCGCAACGCGACGCCCGGTCAGGTTCGCGACGGACGCTGGCTGGTGGGCATCGGTATGGCGGCCGGCTTTCGCAATAATCTGTTAGAAAAATCCGGCGCCCGGGTGCATCTGGACGCGGACGGCAACGTGACGGTGGAAACCGACATGACGGACATCGGCACCGGGAGCTATACCATCATAGCCCAGACGGCGGCAGAGATGATGGGCGTGCCGCTGGACAAGGTAACGGTGCATCTGGGTGATTCGAACTTCCCGGTCTCTGCCGGTTCGGGCGGCCAGTGGGGCGCCAATACCTCCACCTCGGGGGTCTATGCCGCCTGCGTGAAGTTACGCGAAACCATCGCCACGCATCTCGGTTTTGATCCCGACCAGGCGCAGTTCAGCGACGGGAAGGTAACCAGCGGTTCGCGCAGCGCGGATATCCGCGAGGCCGCAGCCAACGGCACGCTGACCGCCGAAGACAGTATCGAGTTTGGCGATCTGGATAAGCAGTATCAGCAGTCGACCTTTGCCGGCCACTTTATCGAAGTGGCGGTAGATGTGGCGACGGGTGAAGTCCGGGTCCGCCGCATGCTGGCGGTGTGCGCCGCAGGCCGGATCCTGAACCCCAAAACCGCCCGCAGCCAGGTGATTGGCGCGATGACCATGGGGCTCGGCGCGGCGCTGATGGAAGAGCTGGCGGTGGATACCCGTCTGGGATACTTCGTCAACCACGATATGGCGGGGTATGAAGTGCCGGTTCATGCCGATATCCCGGAGCAGAAGGTGATTTTCCTCGACGATACCGATCCCATCTCCTCGCCGATGAAGGCCAAAGGAGTGGGCGAGCTGGGGCTGTGCGGCGTCGGGGCTGCCATCGCCAATGCGGTGTATAACGCAACGGGCGTGCGGGTGCGGGAGTATCCCATCACCCTCGATAAGCTGATCGATACGCTACCCGATGTGGTGTAAGGAGAAAGGATGCTGCAACGCGCTGCGCTGACTGAACAGATTATCCCCGAGCAGGCCTTTATCACCGACGACAGCGTGGCGGTGCTGCGCTTCGCGGCGGAGGCATTCACGGCAGGCATAGCGGTAGCGCTGGTGACGCTGGTGGAGATCCGCGGCGGTGCCGCGAGACCGCTGGGGGCGCAGATGGCCGTTCGCGAGGATGGCCTCTATTGCGGCTTTGTCTCCGGCGGCTGCGTGGAGGCCGCCGCTGCATATGAGGCGCTGGAGACCCTCGCCTGCGGCGCAGACCGCCAGGTGAAGTATGGCGAGGGTTCGCCGTGGTTCGATATCGTGCTGCCCTGCGGCGGCGGTATCACGCTGAACATCCATAAAGTGCGCTCGGTTCAACCGCTGCTGGCGGTGCTGAACAGCCTGGCGCAGCGTAAACCGGTGGGACTGCGTTATCACGCCTCGTCACAGTCATTGCAGTCCGCTCCCTGGACAGCCGCGACAGGCTGGCAGGATGACCTGTTCGCGCAGGGCTATCGTCCCTGCCCCCGGCTACTGATCTACGGCGGTTCAGTGGAGGCGCAGGCCACTGCAAATGTGGCGCAGGCGGCGGGGTATGAGGTGCACTGCAATCCCCCCACGGTTGAGCTGATGGACGCGGACACGGCGGTGATTTTGCTCTGGCACGATCAGCACAAGGAACTGCCGGTGTTACAGGCCGCGCTGGCGGCGGCGCCGTTTTATATCGGCACCCTTGGCAGCCAGCGCACCCACCAGCGGCGGGTGGATAAACTGCGTGAACTGGGCTGGGAGGATGGGGATATCGCGCGGATTAAGGCGCCGATCGGGATCTTTCCCCGGGCGCGGGATGCGAACACGCTGGCGCTGTCGGTGGTGGCTGACGTGGCAGCGGTAAGGGCGGGGAAAGGTCACATGGGGTGATGGGTTACAGGGTTTAATCGGGAGCCAGATAATGATAGATATGATTAGTTTTATGCGCCCCCACTTCTGTGAAGACACTGTGAAGAAATGTCCAGTCTTCAGAAGGCTAACGGGAGTTTACAATGAAGTTCGTCAAGATATGGAAGATAAAATTACGGTAAGAATCTATGCTTGGCTCTTATTAAGTGCCAATATATATCTATTGGCACAATATTTAGTTAGATAGAATGCTATTGCGTGAGGTTACCAAGTTTAAACTCATGGAATTTATTGTTAACTTGATAATATTGCGCAGTTAAAACAATAGATAACACACCGACCAGAACTAAAACCACCGCCATTACCATTAGTGTGATCATTGCGTTATTATTCCTGTCGATTGCCCACGAAAGCTCTTCTTTTTTATCTTTATCTTCTGTCATAAGATAGTCACATGCACTGGCTAATATCGACTTGCTATCACGGTTAATCTTCTTGCAATCTTTTTTTAATAAATAACGACCTGCCTGAATATCGTAAATATTAGATTGTGAAATTAAAACCTTTTCATTTTCTTGTGAATAAAATGCATGATTGTATTTACTTTCTTTCAATGAAGACATTATTGCAATGAATATAAGCATGCATACAATCCCTATAAAACCGGCTAACAACGCGTCAATTAACTTTAACTTTTTTAAGCCAATGGGAGGGGCAAATCGCAGTAACTTAAAATCGCCACGAGAAAGGATACCTTGTGATATTGCCTGTAATACTAGTTCAGCATCGTTTTTGTTAGTAACATTAATACCATGATGAAGTTTCAATAATTGCAAGTCTAAAAGATAATCATCCAGCTTTTTGAATGCTCTGCTTGATGCTTTTATCTTTAATGGACTGAGCACAAGCCGAAGAATTAACCCCCAGCCACCAGAAACTATTAATGCAATGATCACCAGTGAATATAATGTTTTTTGTATTAAGTCAACGACTGATTCAATTGATAGAGACATTTTCTTTCCTTAAAGATCTCGCTGGAATTCGGAGATATTAATATGAATTATGTGAACTACTATACTAACATTATCATTTTTCATCTGCCTTTATAAATCTTATTTCTGTAAACTATAACAGCAGGGTTTGATTCTCAACGTTAAAATAAGCAAAGTGAATAAAATTTGATAAAATATATTAATTAGAATGGTGCCGTTAATAATGGTTATTACATTCTGCCCCCTTCTGAACAACACCCTTCTTTGCAAGGAACAAAGCAAAGCCTGAACAATCCCACTCAAGAACCTGATTAATCGCTTTACTTATTGTCTTGCGCGGATCATTCCTGTAAAGACACGGTACAGTCCGGCGTTTCACCCCTGGCTTTGAAGGAAATGGGAGGATGGGAGACTCTGGAAATGGTTCAGCGATACGCGCATTTATCTGCCGGTCATCTGACCGAACACGCGAGCAAAATTGACGAAATTATAGGTCTCAATGTCACAAATACGGCACAAGAGGAGAATGTGGTTTATATAAATTCGAGGTAACTATTTGATATTTCTGGGACGATAACAGGAACCAATAAACAACGTTATGTCAATGATTTTAAAAGGAAAATTAATATCTAAGAATAAAATTATACACATCGCTATACACATTGGCGCTAGCGTTCATTTTCTATACTCAAACACTGTAAGTAAAAATCTTTTTTGCATTTAACTGTTCACACTGTTCACCTCACTATTTTCTTTTTTTAAATCATAATATTAAGTGGTGATGAGTGGTGAAGAGTGAACAGTCAACTCTTCACCTTTAAGATTTTACGCTCATGCAGAATGCGCCCGGTGAGGCGATAAGGGGATAAAAGTTTTGTTAGGTTTGACTGTTCACTCTGTTCACCTTTCTATTTTTTATAATAATTTCATATTGTTAAGATGTGATCCGACGGTGAATGGTGAACGGTCGATTGTTCGCCTTATGCGGTGGACAGATATAAAAAGACCGACGATTGCCGGTCTGAGGTGGGTTATGTCGCTGCGGATTCATCGCATTTCGGCAGCCAGTCGCCGTTGCTGTCCTCCCTGAACGTCAGGTTAGTCTGTGTCCCCTGCTTAATGTGCCGCTTCTCATAATTCATCCCGTACTCTTTCAGCATCATCGGTAGTCCCAGCCCGAACATCTTCAGGCTCAGAACGTGCTTATACCCGTTGGCCTCCATATAGACCAGATAAGCGTGATAGAGATAGTTACGGGGCTGTCGCGGGATGATATTGGCATTGCCCATAAACATCCCGTTTGACTGCGGCAGCGTTTCCAGATAGCCGCAAAAATCAAATGTCGGGTCAGCATCGTGCTTGATGCTGAGTGCCTCGTCGGAGTTCTGCTGTGACTGGAGCAAGGTACGCGCGGTCATCGGGTCGCCGAACTGCTGCATAAGCTGGCGCACGATGACGGCCAGCTCCCGTGCAATTTTGTCCTTAAGCTGCGGGGCGCTTGTCCGCGCGATGAAGCTGAAAATGCTGGCGCACAGTGGCGTACTTGAGAGTGAGGCTGCGGCGGCGATTGGTTATGTGGCGCCAGAAAAAGCCATCATGAACGAGGTGGCCGCATGGCTGAAAGATGCCATTCAGGCGTGTCACATCCGTCTGAACGATGAACCCGTCCTTTACCGCACCGGCCTGTCGGCTGAGACACTCCCACACATGAATACGACCCGGGCATCCACCCCGACTGCCCGCTATAAATTCCACCAGGAAATGCGCGAGCGAGAGGAAGACCTGAAAGCGCGGGGGCTGCTGTAATGATGCGCTGTCCGTTCTGCCAGAATGCCGCCCACGTGCGGACCAGCCGTTATCTGTCAGATACGGTTAAGCAGAGCTTTCACCAGTGCGTAAATGTCTTCTGTTCGGCTTCCTTCCGCACGCTGGAATCCCTCGACAGGGTGATAAGCCCGCCAGCGGAGAAAGAGGAGGAGACACCGGCTCAGGTAAACCCCGCAGCCCCCCCCGGATTGCAGACCGCGCGCCTATCCGTGCGTCACTGAGGAGAACAGGATGAGTGAGATGACACTGGCGCAGGTTTTTGAAACCTGCCAGATAAATAAAAGCACCTGGCTTACCCGTAAAAGTGAACTGGCGGAAGCTGAGCGGGAGTATCAGGAAATATTTGTTGCCGAGAATGAAAGCGGCTCCCCGTCACTGCAAATGCTGCGCGATATCATTGATGTGAATAAATGTGAGGTGAACCAGAGTGCCGGGCGCTATATCCGTTCGCATGAGGATATGCAGCGCATCAGCATCCGTAACCGGCTGGATGATTTTATGGTGTCGCACGGTGCTGAACTGGCCGCCGCGCTGGCACCTGAACTCATGGGCTATAACGGGCAGCACAGCGCCGTAAAACAACGCGTCATGCAGCATTCCGTTGAGTATCTGCGTGAAGCCCTCATGGTCTGGCTGGACAGAGGCGAAAAAATTAATTATTCAGCACAGGACAGTGAATTATTAACGGCTGCCGGATTCAGGCCTGACGCGGCTTCGCGGGCAGATAACCGAGAAAAATACACCCCTGTACAAAATCAGAATTACGTGAACAAACGCGCTGAACTGACCGCCCGGTAGCCCAGAAAATAATACCCGAAAACCCCGTCATTTTTACAGAAACAGCCATGCATGCATCAGGTGCATGGTTTTGCATGCGCTTTAACCCCCTCAAAACTCTCTCCCGCGCCAGCCCTGCTGCGGCCTGAGCCCACTAATGCACCTGCATTAAAAGCGACACATCAAGCGGGCAGGCGTGGCGGGGAGAGCATTGCGCGCGTGTAAAAGTTATTATTTTTATTCTATGGCTATCCAAGATAGCCAGAATCGTTGCCTCTCATCAAAAACATCATCATTAATTCATTAAATAAAATTAAAACCTTATACCAAGCAAGCATAATACTTCCTATTCATTAGGTGTTACTCAATTCACACCCAATGATTAAAACGACTCACTTTAAAAATAAATTATTATGTTTTGATATTCTCAAGCCCCAATTTGCTGAAGAAAAGCATCTTTAGATATTCTCTGACCGGCTTGCACCGCATCCGCAATTATGCTTAATAAAATATTCTCTTCAGCAGCAGAACCTGCCTCCATAAGCTTACTAGTCAACGCCTGAATAGTTTCTTTGTTCTCCTGCGACGTATTCCCATAACTAGTGTACTTATATGCAAACCTTAGGAGACCACATTTTTCAATGGTCTTTCTTCCTTTTTCTGTCAATGGGAAGTAGTAGCCTGCTATTTCCACAACACTTATATGCTCATTGTAATCATCAAAATGCGGATGAACGAATTTATAGTCCTCACTATTTACCGGAAATGTTCTCCTCCGATTATTCCTCAACACTGTCTTATCTCTTTTTTCATTATTGCAGTCTTTGCATGAAACACACAAATTGAGTGGCTCAAAAATAAATCTTGGATGACTGCTTTTAGGTATAATATGTTCGGCATCCCAAGATGCATTATGGTTTACTTCCAGTCGCTGTTTACAATATGGGCAGGTGTAATCCTGACTGACTATATAGTGATCTTTTATTGCCTTTTTTATATTAATTATAGAAACTTCATCGCTATCCCAAACGTGGCCATTTTTATGTTCTTCAGGCAGGGCATTAAAACTGCGATACGTTTCAGCATCATCACCTACATAATTAATGGGATTCATTGGCATTATCCTAGT
Source organism: Leclercia adecarboxylata (assembly GCF_035787115.1). Lineage (GTDB taxonomy): Bacteria > Pseudomonadota > Gammaproteobacteria > Enterobacterales > Enterobacteriaceae > Enterobacter > Enterobacter adecarboxylatus_E. The sequence goes on from NZ_JALKTL010000005.1 coordinate 279,010, forward strand.
CTCGCAATGACTTTACTAGCAATTGTAATGAGCTTATATACAGGGTCAGTTGAGTCCAAACTCTTTCTCAGCGAGATTATATTTTTTATTTCCAACATTTTATCATCACTCAGAAACTCCTCAGGGCTAGTCAAAAAGCTTATAAGAACCCGTGTAAGATATTCATTTTTATACCCTGGAGCAGAGAAAAGATTTGCCAGTTGAAAATCAGATGATCTCTTTATATATTCAACAGCATCTAAAAGCTCATCATTCTGAATGGTGTATATATAAGAACCGACTGGGTTTAATTTCGATACCATTTGCGGAGAATGAGTTGCTATAACAAACAAACATGAGTGATATCTTTCAAAGATTTTCATGAGCAACGATATATATCGCTCCTGCCACTCTGGATGCAAACTTATTTCCGGCTCATCGATTAATATTAATGTGTTATTAGAAATATTTGCAGCTATACCTAGTAATGAGAGGAGTATACATTGTTCACCTGAACTAGCAAACCGGAGAGACATCCAACCAAAATTAATCTTTTCTATCTTGAAATCAATTAATTTAATTAAATTAAACTTCAAAAGAAGGCTAATTATTCTGTTAATATCGTAACTGCGCTCATACTGGTTTCTAATATAAGCTAACTTACCAATAATCAGGCGTACTCTGAAGTTATTATTGCTATCAGCAGAACCACTTAATAAATGAAGATAGCTTTCAATATCTTCAAACTCTTCATCAGTGCATTCCAGTTGTTTTTCTTCTGAACCGGAATTTTTTATAAAATAACTATACTTACCAAAAAGGGTTCTTTGTTTGTACACTTTTGAGTGTGTGGTGTTAAGTTTAAATATATATTCAACCTCTGAGCTTGCGCCTAGAAACTCCAATATTCTTTCTATATCACCGTCATTCTTATTATGATAATCAAGTAACCCTAGCGAAGCTGAACTTATTAGTGACAAGATTGAGTTTCCTGCACCGCCTCCCTTGACACCAACGTAGTTATATTCAATTTCTTTAAATACCGTTCTAATCGGGAATTTATCGAATGGGCTTGTCGATACAGCAATGACATTGTCATAGTTGTAATACTTAGCTTGATTCACCAAGTTAACGAGCAAACGACTCTTACCCTCTCCATTTTGACCTAATACAACAATCGTACTGTTTTTTTTGGTTTTCAAAATCCTACCAAGAATATTTTCCTTACGCCTTTTAACCAATTCCATCTAATATTTCCTTACTATAAAATTGAAGCATGCTACGTCTTTTCTCCAAATATTGGGCGTGATTATATGTGCCCCGTATACTGTTTTTATCAACATGTGCCAATTGCATTTCAATCCATGAACTCTCAAATCCTTGCTCGTGTAAAATTGTGGAAAGTGTATGCCTAAAACCATGAGCAGTGACACGTCCGGCATATCCGATATGCTTAATAACTTGATTGATACTTGCTTCACTCATCGGCTTGTTCGGATCGTTCCGCCCCGGGAAAACATAACGGTAGCTCCCTGTCATGAGCTTGAGTTCGTTAAGTAAATCTAACGCCTGAGTAGACAATGGCACAAGATGCGGCCTGCGCATTCTCATCCTTTCAGCAGGAATTTCCCAAATAGCGTTATCTAGATCAAATTCTGACCACAAGGCCACACGTAATTCGATTGTCCTCACGCCCGTGATCATTAGTCATTTCGTGGCTTTCTGGACAAGCTTACTTCCAGTGTAACCCTCTAAGGCACGCAGGAAATCAGGTATCTCATCAGCTTTTAGGAACGGGAAATGATTTGATTGATGCACTTCGAGAGCGCTTGAGAGATCAGCAGCAGGATTGTACTCCGCCCGGCCCGTTGCAATTGCGTAGTGAAACACTTCGGAGCAACGCTGCCGCACTTTACGCATTTTCTCCAACGCACCACGTTTCTCAATTTTACGCAGAACGTTCAGCAGCGCTAACGGTTTAATCTCTCCCACCGGCCTTGTTCCGACATAAGTAAAAATGTCCTTCTTAAACGCTTCCATGATGTCTGATGCATATTCTGCCGACCATTTAGCAGATTTAAGTTGATGTCACTCTCTGGCTATCCTTTCGAAAGCGTTTCCTGACTCTGTTTATAGGGCCAGCTTTTGCTATTTTCGAACTTAGATAGGGTTCTTTCCTTCTGCCACAAGTTTTCGAGCTTCATCACGACGGGATCAAGCATCGGCAAGGGTGATCGTTGGGTAAACACCAAGCGAGATCATTTTGGGTTAACCAGCATAGCGATAGCGGAACCGCCAGCTCTTGCTTCCATTAGGTTCTATAAGCAATGACAAGCCTTGCCCATACCAAGCGTATAGTGTTTATCTTCAGGCTTAGCGCGGCGAATCTGCATATCGTTTAAAGGCAAGTGTATAGGAATCCAGGACCGGACAGGAACATATACACAATCCTATACACATTCTGTATCAGATTCTACTGGATGGTTACGGACGATAATGATCTAAAAAACAATAAAATCTTTATAAATCAGGATGTTTATGGATGATTACAGACGTTCGGGGAAGTTGAAATGGTGCCGATAATAGGAGTCGAACCTACGACCTTCGCATTACGAATGCGCTGCTCTACCAGCTGAGCTATATCGGCTTTCAGGAGTGGTACTGCGGTGTAAAAGGGTAAGAAAAAGTGCCCACCTCGTCAACCCCTTGACTTTTAGTTGGCGTTTTTTACAACACCATGAGCAAAAAAATTACCAAAAGAAGGGTTATCTCTCACTGTTGGCTCCTGTTGGCCCACCCGATCGGCTCATCTCCCCTCTTCTTCTCAGAATCGTCTATCTTCAGTTTTAACTTCTTAAAATCAAGCCCCGCCAGAACAGGTCGATACTAACAGAGACCGGAACAGAGAAAAGCCTGAGAGAGTGGGTGAATGATGCATAAATTTTTTGTCTCCGACGACATAGCCGACGCGGATCTTGAGCCGAAAAGAACGGCCAGCTTTATCAAACGTGCCCTGCTGCTGATGGTATCTCTGCTGGCGATGCTGTTTATCGTCGCCATCATCGCGTTGCTGACCATCGTGCGCAATATCAACGAGGACAGCGATAATCATAGCGCCATGCTGCTGGAAAAGGCGATCCATAACCGCATAGATACGCTCACGACCCATATCAAAGATTATGCCTGGTGGGGAGAAGCCTACCAGCATCTCCATCCGAGGGTGGATATCGACTGGGCCTATACCCGTCAGAATATGGGGGCCACCCTCTGGCGCGATTTTGAGTACGAAGGGCTGTTCGTGCTGGATGGCAGCGGGCAAACCCGGTACAGCGTGATAAACGGCACGCTGGAAACGCGCTCAGTGCAATCCTGGCTGGGGGACGATCCCCTCCCCGAACTGATGCAGAAAATGAACCGGCCGGACACTATGCCATTATCCAGTACGGTGGTGATGAAGGATAGCCATCCGGCGCTGGTGGCGGCGGCGCGGATCACTGCGGGTGAAGACACCACTATCCCCGTTATCCCCGGCGCAGCCTCGGTGCTGGTATTTGTGGACCTGCTGGACGAGCGTAAGCTCACCGCGCTGGGTGAGGAGTACGGCATCGCCCAGACCCGCGTACAGCAAAAAGACGCCCCGAAGCTGGCAGGACGACGCGGTGTAGCGACGCTTCCCGTGGATGGTCAGCTGATCACCCTCGAGTGGAAAAGCGAAAATCCGGGGCGGGAGTTGCTGCGCTATATCCTGCCGTTGCTGATCCTGCTGGCGCTCTGTACCGGTATTCCCGGCGTGATGCTGGGACGCAACGCGCTCAAAAAGGCGCGTATGTATGACGAAAATACCTATCTGCTGGCCCAGAACCGTCTTGCGCTCGCTGCCAGTGAACGACGCTTTCGTGACGTCGCCGAGGCTACCACCGACTGGCTTTGGGAGACGGACACCGGGCTGCGTTTTACCTGGCTTTCTGAGCGTTTTCCCGGCATCACCGGCCACAGTATATCGGCATGGATCGGTCGTCCGCTCAGCGAGTTGATGGAAGCAGAAAACCAGTCGCTGGCGGAGTGGATCACTCTTCCCGGCCAGACGGGACATCGTCGCCTGCTGCACTGCCGCTACCTTTCGGCGATGGGCCACCAGCGCTACTGTCACATTGCGATCAAACCTGTTATCGCGCCGGAGGGGATAACCGGCTATCGCGGCACTGCCACGGACGTCACCCTTGAAGTTGAGGCCCAGGCACGCGTGGAATATCTCTCCCGGCACGACGATCTCACCGGGCTACCCAACCGGGTGCGCATGCGCGAGTTTCTGGAGGGGAAACTGCGGGCGCAGCCTACGCTGCTGCATCCGCTGGCGATGCTTAGCCTCGATCTTGATAAGTTTAAACCGGTTAACGATCTGTTCGGTCACGGCGCCGGCGATAGCGTGCTGCACGAGGTCTCAGCCCGGTTGCGGGGCTGTATCCGCGATTACGATCTGGTGGCGCGCCAGGGCGGGGACGAATTTATACTGATTATTTCCGACATTCACGATCGGAAGTACATTGATACCCTGTGCGAACGCATCATTGCCGAGCTGACGCGCCCCTTCCTGATCAACGGGAATGAGATTGTGATCGGGGCCAGCATTGGCGTTGCTATCGCACCGCATGATGCCGTCGACGCGAGCGAACTTCTGCGCTTCTCGGACATCGCGCTATACAAAGCCAAAAGCACCGGGCGCAACAAGTGGGTGTTTTACACGCCGGAAATGGCCGAACAGATGGTGCAGCGTCGCGAGATGGAAGAGAGCCTGCGCGACGGGATTAAAAAAGAGCAGTTCCGTCTGGTCTATCAGCCGCGCTACGATCATAACGCTTCACGCATTATTGCCGTTGAGGCGCTGGTCCGCTGGGATCATCCTGAATTTGGCCTGATCATGCCGGATCAGTTTATCTCCCTGGCGGAAGAGACGGGGCTGATTATCCCTCTTAGCGACTGGGTGCTGAAAACCGCATGTCGGGACACGCAGCAGTCGCTGGACGGTCTCTCCGTGTCGGTGAATATCTCTGCCGTCGAGTTCCAGTCCTGGCAGGTGGTGGACCGTATTAAAGATGCGCTCCGGATGTCGCAGTTAGATCCGGCCCGGCTGGAGATCGAAGTTACCGAAAATGCCACCCTGTGGAACCCGGAAAACAGCCTCGAAATCATGCTGGCGCTAAAAAAACTGGGCGTGAAGCTGCTGATGGATGACTTCGGCACCGGTTACTCCTCCCTGAGCTACCTGCGTAACTTCCCGTTCGATGGCATCAAGCTGGATAAATCATTTATCGACGGCATGCCGGAGAGCGACAGCGCCAATACCATCGTCGAAAATATTATCGGTCTGGGTAAAGCGTTCTCGCTGAGTATTACGGCTGAAGGGGTGGAAACCGAAGAACAGCTGCAAAAGCTGATGACGATGGAGTGCGATGAAACCCAGGGCTATTTAATCAGCAGGCCGCTCAGCCTGGCGGCGCTACAGGAACAAATCACCGCCCTGGATGCGGCGGCACAGGAACGGGCAGGCCAGAATAGTCAGGGATAGCGCGGGCAACAGCGTTGGCTGCCCGCGCGGGCGATTACGCGCGAATGGTGTCGTCGCCAAAACCGATCCACTTATAGGTGGTGAGCGCTTCCAGGCCCATCGGACCACGGGCGTGCAGCTTCTGAGTGCTGACCGCCACCTCCGCGCCCAGACCAAACTGACCGCCGTCGGTAAAGCGGGTAGAGGCGTTGACGTAAACTGCAGAGGAATCCACTTCGTTGATAAAGCGATTCGCATTGCTGAGCGTACGGGTAAGGATCGCATCTGAATGCTGGGTACCATGTTCACGAATGTGCGCGATGGCGTCGTCAAGATCGGTAACCACCTTCACGTTCAGATCCAGCGACAGGAACTCGTCGTCATACTGCTCTGCTTTCACAGGCTCAACCTTCGCCGGGCCGCCCTGCAGCTGTGTCAGCGCATTCGCATCGGCGTGCAGGGCCACGCCGCTTTCCGCCATCTGCTTGCTCAGGGCAGGCAGGAAGGTGGCGGCGATGCTCTGATGTACCAGCAGCGTCTCCACCGAGTTACAGGCACTCGGACGCTGGATTTTGGCGTTAACGATAACCTTAAGGGCCGGTTCGAACTCGGCGGTGTCATCCACAAAGATGTGGCATACGCCGATACCGCCGGTGATCACCGGGATCGTCGACTGCTCGCGGCACAGCTTGTGCAGACCTGCGCCACCGCGCGGGATCAGCATGTCGATGTATTTGTCCATGCGCAGCATTTCGTTGACCAGGGCGCGATCGGGATTTTCAATCGCCTGAATCGCACCAGCCGGCAGACCGCACTCTTCCAGCGCCTGCTGGATCACTTTTACCGTGGCGGCGTTGGTGCGCCAGGTCTCTTTCCCACCGCGCAGGATGGCGGCGTTGCCGGTTTTCAGGCACAGCGAGGCGACATCAACGGTCACGTTCGGCCGCGCTTCGTAGATCACGCCGATTACCCCCAGCGGCACGCGGCGACGTTCGATGCGCAGGCCGCTGTCCAGCAGCCCACCGTCAATCACCTGCCCGACCGGGTCGGCCAGACTGCATACCTGGCGCACGTCGTCGGCAATGCCTTTCAGGCGCGTGGGGTTTAATGCCAGACGATCGAGCAACGCCTCGCTCAGGCCGTTGCGGCGGGCTTCTAAAAGATCCTGCTCGTTCGCGAGCAAAATCTCATGGGATTGCGCTTCCAGATACTCTGCGATTTTTTCCAGCACGCGGTTTTTCTCGCGGCTGGAAAGGAGCGCCAGTTTGTACGAGGCGGCTTTGGCAGCAGCGCCCATTTGTTCCAGCATATCCAGCTCCTTAACGGGTGATCATATCGTCGCGATGGACAGCAACCGGGCCGTACTCATAGCCGAGAATGGCATCGATCTGCTGTGAATGGTGGCCTGCAATGCGGCGCAGCGCGTCGCTGTTATAGCGGCAGACGCCGTGGGCAATATCGCGCCCTTCCAGGTTGCAGATACGGATCACTTCACCACGGGAGAAGTTACCTGTCACGCTTTTAATTCCTTTTGGAAGCAATGAGCTGCCTCTTTCCAGAATAGCGGCGGTGGCGCCTTCATCCACGGTAAGCTGGCCGGCAGGGGGCGCGCCGAAGATCCAGCGTTTGCGGTTTTCCAGCGGGGTGGCTTCGGCATGGAAACGGGTGCCTACCGAAATACCTTCCATCACATCGCCGATGACACCCGGACGGCTGCCCGCTGCGATGATAGTGTCGATCCCGGCGCGGCAGGCAACCTCGGCAGCCTGCAGCTTGGTGCCCATACCGCCAGTACCGAGGCCAGAGACGCTGTCCCCCGCAATGGCGCGCAGCGCGTCGTCAATACCTTTTACGTCGGTGATCAGTTCGGCCTGTGGGTTGGTACGCGGGTCGGCGGTGAACAGCCCCTGCTGATCGGTCAGCAGCAGCAGTTTATCGGCCCCCGCCAGAATCGCGGCCAGCGCCGAAAGGTTGTCGTTGTCGCCGACCTTAATTTCCGCGGTGGCGACCGCATCGTTTTCGTTAATGACCGGCACAATGTTGTTATCCAGCAGCGCACGCAGGGTGTCGCGGGCGTTGAGAAAACGCTCCCGGTCTTCCATATCGGCGCGGGTAAGCAACATCTGCCCGACATGAATGCCATAGATAGAGAACAACTGTTCCCAGAGCTGAATCAGACGGCTTTGCCCTACCGCAGCCAGCAGCTGCTTAGAGGCGATGGTGGCCGGAAGTTCGGGGTAACCCAGGTGCTCACGTCCGGCGGCAATCGCCCCGGAGGTAACGATCACAATACGGTGCCCTGCGGCATGCAGCTGGGCGCACTGGCGCACCAGCTCAACAATGTGGGCGCGATTAAGGCGGCGCGATCCGCCTGTTAACACACTGGTACCGAGTTTTACCACCAGCGTCTGGCTGTCACTCATGATTCTCTGCCGTTCAACAATAGGAAATGATATCAATCAGACGTTTTATCAGGACTGGGGCCCGTTGCCAACCGCCATTACGCAGAGGCATCCACTTTGTTGCGCGGGATCAGGAAGCGTAGCGGCAGAATTTGACGGTTTTATTACTGAAATAAAAAAATACAGTATTTTAAACTTATTCTGGAATTGTCATAAAACGTTCATTTCATCACGTTAAAACCCTTCCTGTTTTTTCACGGAACAAAAGCATGAGCTTACTGTTCAGCGAATATTAGCGCGTATAAATAAAACCAGGATTGAAAATGAAAAAGAGTACTCTGGCATTAGTGGTAATGGGCGTTGTTGCTTCCGCATCTGTTCAGGCAGCCGAAGTGTTTAATAAAAACGGCAATAAACTGGACGTTTACGGAAAAGTCAAAGCGATGCGTTATATCAGCGATGATGATGCCAAAGATGGTGACCAGACTTATGTGCGTTTCGGCTTTAAGGGTGAAACCCAGATTAACGATCAGCTGACCGGTTATGGCCGCTGGGAAGCCGAATTCTCCGGTAATAAAACTGAAAGCGATGCTACACAAAAAACCCGTCTGGCCTTTGCCGGTATTAAGCTGAAGGATTTTGGCTCAATCGATTACGGTCGTAACCTCGGCGCGCTGTATGACGTTGAAGCCTGGACCGATATGTTCCCTGAGTTCGGCGGCGACTCTTCCGGACAGACCGACAACTTCATGACCAAACGCTCAAGCGGCCTGGCAACCTACCGTAATACCGACTTCTTCGGCGCCATTGATGGCCTGGATCTGACCCTGCAATATCAGGGTAAAAACGAAGGTCGTGAAGCCAAAAAACAGAACGGCGACGGCTTTGGTACCGCTCTGACCTATGATTTCGGCGGCAGCGACTTTGCGATCAGCGGCGCCTACACCAACTCTGACCGCACCAATGCCCAGAACCTGCTGGCGCGCGGCGAAGGTGAAAAAGCCGAAGCCTGGGGTACCGGTCTGAAATATGACGCTAACAATATTTACCTGGCAGCCATGTACACTGAAACGCGTAATATGACACCAATCTCCGGTGGCTTTGCCAATAAAGCGCAAAACTTCGAAGCCGTTGCGCAATATCAATTTGACTTTGGTCTGCGTCCATCCCTGGGTTATGTCCAGTCGAAAGGCAAGGATATTGAAGGTATCGGTGATGAAGATATCGTGAAATATATCGACGTTGGTGCGACCTACTATTTCAACAAAAATATGTCCGCGTTTGTTGATTATAAAATCAACCAGATTGATGACGACAATCAACTGGGTGTGAGCAGCGATGATATCGTTGCGCTGGGTGTGACCTACCAGTTCTGATTCAGTCCAAAAAAAACCCGGCGCTGTATAGCCGGGTTTTTTATTGTCTGTTTTTCGCGCCGGGCGTTAAGCCGTCAGTTTCACCGGTTCATTGGTGAAATCATCCGCAGGTTCGAGTTTAAGTTCAAACGTTGCCAGCAGCGTACGGGCCTTTTCATGGAATTCACGCAAGGTGTGCTCAAGGCGCTGGATCACTTCTGGATCCTTAATGGCCATCGCCTGCCAGTGACCCTCTTTATTGAACAGGCCAAACTGATAGTTGTAGGTGAAGCGTGACTCCTCTGCTTCCATTTCCATCCACCATCCCCAGAATTCGCGCTTTTCCGGCGCTGGCTTTACGTTAACGCATACGGCCAGGCAATCGAAAAAAAAGCGATTCTCTTCGCACTGCTCTTCGCGGATGTAGGGGCCAAGAGCCATAAACTTCTTGATCATCCTACTTTTCGGATGTCCACTCGGTAACGTCATTGCGATCTCCTTTTGTGAAGCCACTGTTTTACCAAACCCTAAAAAATTAGCAATCTCTTAACACAATCTCTGATGGATCCAACGCGTGATCTGCTGCAATGCTTTGTCAAAATTCTGGTACACCGGGCTGAACGGCACCTCCAGCAGTTTGCCATCCACAGATGACGAGGTGATTAATCGGGACTCCTCTTCCGGGCTGAACGGATCGTTTTTCCAGAAGCCAGAGAGCATTGGCGTGGGGCAACGGCGGCCCAGCAGCCCCTGCGTTTTCAAAGAGTATCGATTGAGTTCTATGCGCAGCGCCTCGTCCGAGGCATCGTGCATGCCAAGCCGGCTGGCCAGCACATCAAGATACATTTCCGGCACATTGCTCTGGCGGGCAGGTTCGCTTAGCAGGGCATGAACAACCGGCCCCAGACAGGCTACCGCTTTCAGGCGTGAAGATTCCAGATAGGCCAGACGGACAGCGACATTGGCACCAAAACGGAAGCCAAACGCCGCCACGCGGGTATGATCCACCCACGGATTTTGCTCCAGCGCTTTCAGCGCATGCTGATGAAGCAGGCTGGAATCCTGGGTCAGTTTCCATTTGGACGAGAAGCCAATAGAGGGCATGTCGAGGGTCAGCATCGCCAGCCCTTTTGGTGCAAGGTAGCGCTCATACATGCTGTAATAATCGGTTTGCAGGGAGTCGAGGCCGCCACACATCATCACCGTCGGGAAAGGCCCCTCCCCCGCAGGCATATGCAGAAAGCCGGTCACCGCCGGGCCGCCAGGGACGGTGAAGTTGATTTCACGCATCCGGCCAGGCAGGTGCTGCGCCGCCTCCTGATAGGCGCGGTTCGCCAGTGCCTGGGCCTGCTCCGCCAGCTCATCGCCTTTCAGGTGCGGGTAAGCTGCAATGCTGTAAAGGTTAGAGGCGTGCAGCCAGTGCTGGCCGCTTAACAGGGGATCCTCCTCCTGGCTGGCCTTTTGCTGCCAAATCATCGCCTGTGTTGCCCATTCGTAAATCCAGTTGCCGCCGCGGTAGCCCACCACAGTATCGTACAGGTCGCTGTCGGTACGCTCGGCCTGGCTCATGACGATACGCGCCTGTACATCGAGAATTTCGCGGGGATCGATGCCGCGCCAGATCCACATCAGGCGGTTAACCATGCGATACCAGTGCGGGATATTTTTGCCATCCAGCGCCGATTGCACCGACGGTTGTACGCCGCTGTTAAAACGACGGACCAGCGTCGAAGTTTCCTGGTGCTTGAATTTGGGCTTGAAGAGAATTTCGCTGAGATTCGCCTGGGACATTGCGCGCTGCCTCTATAGATACGTCAGAGGAGGCCATTGTAACGCGCCAACGGCGAAAAAAATAACGCCCGGCATCACCGGGCGTTAAAAAAGCAGGATTAGCGGCCAGAAATCGGTGGGACGAATACCACACCCATATCCCATGGCTGTTCGATCCAGGTATCCTGGGGAATATCAATCACATAATCGTCAACCAGCGGCTTACCAGCCGGTTTAGCGAAGATAGTGACGAAATGCGCTTTTGGATACATTTCGCGGATGGCAACCGCCGTACCGCCGGTATCAACCAGATCGTCAATCACGATGAAACCTTCACCATCGCCTTCAGCGCGCTTCAGCACTTTCAGCTCACGCTGGTTGTCGTGGTCGTAGCTGGAGATGCACACGGTATCGACATGACGAATACCCAGCTCACGTGCCAGCAGAGCCCCTGGTACCAGGCCGCCGCGGCTGACAGCGATAATGCCTTTCCACTGTTCGGATGGCATCAGGCGTGCAGCCAGTTTACGTGCATGAATCTGCAACATGTCCCAGGTGACGATGTATTTTTCGCTCATGTGAATTGTCCCAGCCTGTGTTTATACGGCTTAAAAAGTGTTCGAGGGGGAAAATGGTTGCGCGAGATTATAGAGATCTGAAGCACTAAAAACCAGTGCTAAGCGGTTACAGCGGGAGTTTTTACTTGCTAACCCCTACCAGCCGACAGAGAAAGTGGTATTCTCAAACCCACCTCGCAAGTCTGACTTGTGGTAACTCTAAACCTGCTAACCCCGTGACCTGCAAGATTGTCTGCAGGATATCGACAAGGAGACTTACTGTGTCTGAACTGTCTCAACTATCGCCGCAACCGCTGTGGGATATGTTTGCCAAAATCTGCTCCATTCCTCACCCGTCTTATCACGAAGAACAGCTTGCCGAACACATCATGGGCTGGGCGAAGGAAAAAGGGCTGCATGCCGAACGCGACCAGGTTGGCAACATTCTGATCCGTAAAGCTGCCACTGCGGGCATGGAAAACCGTAAACCGGTTGTGCTGCAGGCGCACCTGGACATGGTTCCGCAGAAGAACAACGACACCGTTCACGATTTCACCAAAGATCCGATTCAGCCGTACATCGACGGCGAGTGGGTTAAAGCCCGCGGCACCACTCTGGGCGCGGATAACGGCATTGGCATGGCCTCTGCGCTGGCGGTGCTGGCCGATGAACGCGTTGAACATGGCCCGCTGGAAGTGCTGCTGACCATGACCGAAGAAGCCGGTATGGATGGCGCATTTGGTCTGCAACCAAACTGGCTGCAGGCAGATATTCTGATCAATACCGACTCCGAAGAGGAAGGCGAAATCTATATGGGTTGCGCGGGCGGTATCGACTTTATCTCCACCCTGCCACTGACCCGCGAAGCGATCCCGGCCGGATTCCAGACCTTTAAGCTGACGCTGAAAGGGCTGAAAGGTGGCCACTCCGGCGGCGATATTCACTTAGGCTTAGGCAATGCCAACAAGCTCCTGGCCCGTTTCCTTGCCGGTCATGCTGCCGAACTGGATCTGCGTCTGGTGGATTTCAACGGTGGTACGCTGCGTAATGCTATCCCGCGTGAAGCCTTCGCTACCGTGGCGGTTGCCGCAGATAAAGCCGATGCGCTGAAAAAGCTCTCCTCCGCTTATCTGGATATCCTGAAAAACGAACTGGACGCCAAAGAGAAGAATCTGACCCTGGTTCTGGAAGCGGTCGCCAGCGATAAAGCAGCACTGACTGAAGCGTCCCGCGACAGTTTTGTTCAGCTGCTGAACGCCACGCCAAACGGCGTGATCCGCAACTCAGACGTAGCGAAAGGCGTGGTAGAAACCTCGCTGAACGTTGGCGTAGTTACCATGGGTGATGACAGCGCAGAGATCATCTGCCTGATCCGCTCCCTGATCGACAGCGGTAAAGACTACGTGGTGAGCATGCTGGAATCTCTGGGCAAATTGTCTGGCGCGAAAACCGTCGCCAAGGGCAGCTACCCGGGCTGGCAGCCAGATGCGAGCTCACCGGTGATGGCGCTGGTGCGTGAAACCTATCAGCGTCTGTTCAACAGCACTCCGAACATTCAGGTGATCCACGCCGGTCTGGAGTGCGGTCTGTTCAAAAAACCGTACCCGGATATGGACATGGTTTCCATCGGGCCAACCATTACCGGTCCGCACTCCCCGGATGAGCAGGTTCATATCGAAAGCGTGGGCCATTACTGGACCCTGCTGACGGAACTGCTGAAAGCGATTCCGGCTAAGTAAGGTGCGGCCTGATGCCCGGCGGCACTCTGTTTGCCGGGCTACGGATAGCCCCCGATGAAAGGCCCGGTAGCCTAAGCGCTACCGGGCTTTTTTACAGTCCCAGCACCAGCTGCCGCTCCAGCTGCGGATCCAGCAGCGTGACGTGTAACCCCACCAGCCGAACCCCGCGCCCTGCCCGACGCTCTTCCCAGGTTTTCTTCGCGGTGGCAATCAAGTCATCTTTGTTCAGCCGCGGCCAGACGTGCTCCTGGGTAGTTTGCTGAAAATCGTTAAACTTCAGTTTTACCCCCTGGCGGGCAATCAGCAGATCGGGTTTAACCTTCGCCAGCCGCCGTTCCAGTTCAGGATAAAGCTGTTCAACAATGATGGCTTCGCAGTCTGCCCACTCATGAATATCTTCGGCCAGGGTTCGTTCCACGCCTACCGATTTACGCAGCCGCTCACTGTTGACGTTGCGCTCATCAATGCCCTGGCTTCGCTCCCACAGCACCCGGCCAAACTTACCAAAGCGCTTAAGTAACATGCCCAGATCGCTGTTCTGCACATCTTCGCAGGTGCGCAGCCCCATCTTCTCCAGCTTTGCCGCAGAGACTTTACCTACGCCCGGGATCTTGCCGAGCGGCAGCGTTTTGATAAACCCCGGCACCTCCTCAGGAGTGATCACATACTGGCCGTTGGGCTTATTGAGATCCGAGGCGATTTTGGCGAGAAATTTTACCGGCGCGACACCTGCCGAGGCGGTGAGCTGCAGTTCATTGAAAATCGTCTGGCGGATCGCCTGAGCCATCAGCGTGGCGGAGCCGTGGCAGTGCAGGCTGTCGGTAACATCAAGATAGGCTTCGTCCAGCGACAGGGGCTCAATCAGGGAGGTGTAGCGGGAAAAAATTTCGCGAATATGGCTGGAGGCTTCTTTGTAGGCATCGAAACGCCCCGGTAATAGGGTGAGATGCGGGCAGAGTTTTAACGCCATCGCGGTTGGCATGGCGCTGCGCACGCCAAACTTACGCGCCGGGTAATTCGCGGTACTGATCACTCCGCGTTGTACACGGCTGCCACCGATGGCTATGGGGATATCCCGCAGCGCCGGATTATCCCGCATCTCCACCGCAGCAAAAAAACAGTCCATATCGACATGGATGATTTTGCGCATCGTATTCACCACACCTGTAATTCCATCCAGTATAACAAAGTACAAAAAATGCGTCAGCAGTTTTACTGTCTCACTTTTGTCATTAAATCGTGGTACAAAATCAAGCCAATAAATCCTTAAAATTCATTTAGTTATTGCATTTAAAATGGGAAATTATTCATGAAAAAGATGTTTATTGCCTCACTGCTGATCGCCACTAACGCCTGGGCGACTCCACAAATTATCGCTCACCGTGGCGGAACCGCCGATGCACCTGAAAATACGCTGCCGGCCATTACTCTGGCGCTGGAAAACCATGCTCAGGCTATCTGGATAACGGTGCAGCTCAGTCGCGACGGTGTTCCCGTGCTGTATCGTCCCAGCGATTTGAGTGCGTTAACCGGGGCTAAGGGAAAAGTGTCCCAGTACACCCAGGCAGAACTGGCGACATTTAATGCGGGTGCAAAATGGAAAGAGAACGTCCCCGATGCCACTATTCCGACGCTGAAAGCAGTACTTGAACGTTGGCCTGACACAGAGTTCTACATTGATATTAAATCTCCCGATGCAGATCCGGCAGAGATGGGCAAACAGCTGCTTACCGTGCTGAAAGAGACCAACAGCCTGAAGCGCGTGCGTGTGTACTCAACAGAAGATCGCTATCTGGAGGCGCTGCCAGCCGAAATCCCACGTTTTGTCACCCGCAGTGAAACGCGTACCCGGCTGGCAAATATCTCGCTTAACCATGTATGCCAGGCACCAGCAAAGAAAATGGATGCGTACTGGTACGGGCTGGAGCTGAACCGCAAGGTAGAAGTGGTGGAAAAATTCACGCTTGGCGAGGGTATTTCTCCGGCAACCCTGACGTGGGATAAAGAGGCGATGGACTGTTTCCGCTCTCAGGGGAAGGGGCACATAATTATGCTGGGTGTTAATTCCGCCGGGGATTACCAGAAAGCCAAAGCCCTTGGGGCAGACGGTGTGATGGTGGACTCTCCCGCCCAGGCCCGTGAGTGGCTTAAGTAAAAAAACAGGCCGCTTTTTGCGGCCTGATTATTTCAGAGTATCCTGTTCTGCTGGCGCTGCGCCTCACGTTCCATACGCTTTTTACGCGCATCGCACGGCTCAGGGCAATCGCAAACTTTCTCCATCCCCAGCGAGGAGATACCGCCGCAGCTGCCCTGAATGCTTTTGCGCTTAATCAGCCAACCGAGCGACATGCCAAATATCACCAGCACAAAGACGGCAAAAGTCAGCACGAAGGTCATCATCATTAGCCTCCAAAATCATCCAGCATGATGTTCTCATCTTCCACGCCCAGATCCTGCAGCATTTTAATGACCGCAGCGTTCATCATTGGCGGACCACACATGTAGAACTCACAGTCCTCCGGTGCGGCATGGTGCTTGAGATAGTTTTCATAAAGGACGTTATGAATAAAACCAGTATAGCCGGTCCAGTTATCTTCCGGCTGCGGATCGGACAGCGCAATGTGGAAGCTAAAATTAGGGTTATCCCGCGCCAGCTGCTCGAACTCTTCCTGGTAGAACATTTCGCGCAGCGAGCGGGCACCGTACCAGAAGCTGATTTTACGCTGGCTACCGAGACGCTTAAGCTGGTCGAAAATATGCGAACGCATTGGTGCCATTCCGGCCCCTCCGCCGATAAAGACCATTTCGGCGTCGGTCTCTTTGGCAAAGAACTCCCCAAACGGGCCGGAGATAGTGACCTTATCCCCCGCTTTCAGCGACCAGATGTAGGAAGACATGATCCCCGGCGGTGCGTCCGGCACGCCTGGCGGCGGCGTGGCAATACGCACGTTGAGCATGATGATGCCCTTCTCTTCCGGGTAGTTAGCCATAGAGTAAGCGCGCAAGGCCGGCTCTTTTGCCTCTGAAACAAAGCGGAACAGGTTGAATCTATCCCAGTCGCCGCGGTACTTCTCAGGCACATCAAAATCTTTATACGCGACAGTATGCTCCGGGCACTCGATCTGAATGTAGCCACCCGCACGGAAGGGTACGTCTTCACCCTCGGGAACCCGCAGCTTTAGCTCCTTGATGAAGGTGGCTTTGTTATCGTTGGAGATAACCTCGCACTCCCACTTCTTCACGCCGAAGATCTCCTCCGGCAGTTCGATCTTCATGTTCTGGCGCACCGCCACCTGGCAAGCCAGACGACAGCCCTCTTTCGCCTCACGTTTGCTGATGTGCGACAGTTCGGTCGGCAGAATATCACCGCCCCCCTCTTTAACAGTGACCCGGCATTGTCCGCAGGAGCCACCGCCGCCGCAGGCAGAGGAGATAAAAATGCCATTGCCAGAGAGCGTATTCAGCAGCTTGTCGCCGGCAGGCGTCAGGATCTGCTTATCTGCCTCATCGTTAATCTCAATGACCACATCGCCGGAATTCACCAGCTTTGACCGCGCCACCAGAATCAACCCCGAGAGCACCAGCACGATCAGCGTGAACATCACCACGCCAAGAATAATTTCCATAGATTTTGCCCTTACAGCTGCACACCGGAGAAGGACATAAAGCCCAGCGCCATCAAACCGGTGGTGATAAAGGTGATCCCTAAGCCGCGCAATCCGGCCGGCACGTTGGCATACTTCATTTTTTCGCGCAGACCCGCCATCGCCACGATAGCCAGCATCCAGCCAATACCAGAGCCGAAGCCGTACACCACCGACTCGGTAAAGTTGTAATCACGCTGCACCATAAACGACACGCCACCGAAAATGGCGCAGTTCACCGCAATCAGCGGCAGGAAGATCCCCAGCGCCGTATACAGTGACGGGAAGTATTTATCGAGGATCATCTCGAGGATCTGCACCAGCGCCGCAATTACCCCAATGAAGGTAATAAAGTTGAGGAAGCTCAGGTCAACGCCCTCAACCAGCGCACTGTCGCGCAGCACCAGGTTGAATACCAGATTGTTGATCGGAACAGCCAGCCCCAGAACCACCGTGACGGCAACGCCCAGCCCGAAGGCGGTCGATACCTTTTTTGATACCGCGAGGAAGGTACACATCCCGAGGAAGAACGCGAGCGCCATGTTTTCGACAAACACCGCGCGCACAAACAAACTAATATAATGAGCCATTGTCGGTTACTCCTTTTCCTGCTGTTCAGGACGCCAGGTTCTCACCGCCCAGATCAGCAAACCGATAATGAAGAACGCGCTGGGTGCCAGCAGGAATAAGCCGTTTGGCAGATACCAGCCACCGTTTTGTACCGTCTCCAGGACAGGGATGCCAAACAGTTTGCCGCTGCCAAGAAGCTCACGCAGGAAACCGACTGTCAGCAGTATCACGCCATAGCCAAGACCGTTGCCGATACCATCCATAAAGCTGGCCAGCGGCGGCATTTTCATTGCATAGGCTTCAGCACGTCCCATTACGATGCAGTTGGTGATGATCAGGCCGACAAAGACCGACAGCTGTTTTGAGGTTTCGTAGGCAAACGCCCGCAGCAGCTGATCCACCACGATCACCAGCGAGGCGATGATTGCCATCTGCACGATAATGCGCACGCTGTTCGGGATGTGATGGCGGATCATTGAGATGAACATGCTGGAAAACGCCGTCACCAGCGTCACCGCCAGGGTCATTACTACGGCGGTTTCCAGTTTTGTCGTGACCGCCAGCGCCGAACAGACCCCCAGCACCTGTAGGGTAATCGGGTTATTGGCGATGAGCGGCCCGATAAGAACCCGTTTAACTTCTTTCAGTTCGCCCACATCAGCCATTGTTCAGCTCTCCTTCACGTACCTTTTTAAGAAAAGGACCAAAACCCATCTCACCCATCCAGAAATCAAAGCTGTGCTGCACGCCGTTTGAGGTCAACGTAGCGCCCGACAGGCCATCGACAGCGTACTCATCGCCCGCACGCGCGCCCCCTTTCACCACTTTCAGCGCCGGCAGGCCGTTATCATCCAGCACTTTTTTGCCGACAAACTGCGCCCGCCAGGCTGGGTTTTCTACTTCACCGCCCAGCCCCGGCGTTTCGCCCTGGTCGTAGTAAGTGATGCCTTTGACGGTGCGGCCATCGGTGTTAAGCGCCACGAAGGCGTACATCATTGACCACAGACCGTTGCCATAGACCGGCAGAACCAGCTCCTGAACACGTTGTTGCTCATCCCGCACCAAATAAATTTCCGCCGTATTGCTGCGACGTTTAATGCCCGCGGGATCCTGGCTGGCGTCAAGTTCAGTGCTGCGCTGCGGATCTTTCAGCGCCTGGGCCTGGTTATAAGTGGAGGGATCGCTATCCAGCAGTTCGCCGGTATTGAGGTCCACCAGACGTGGCGTGATACGTGAGGCAAAAGTCTGCGCCACATCATCGGCGCTCATTTCGCCGTGCATCAGCCCCGCCACAGCCAGAATGTTACGTTGCTTATCCAGGGCGCGTTGCTCTTGCTGACGGGATTTAAGACCCACCGCAGATCCTGCAACCACAATGGAGCAGACCAGGCAAAGCACCACCACCACCATCAGCGTCTTGCCGATGCTGTCATTATTTTTTATCTCAGCCACGCGCCTTCCTCCGTTTGATGTTGGCACGCACCACCAGGTAATCGAACAGCGGCGCAAACAGGTTGGCGAACAGGATCGCCAGCATCATCCCTTCCGGATAGGCCGGGTTCACGACGCGGATAAGGACACACATCGCACCAATAAGCGCCCCGTAATACCATTTGCCTTTATTGGTAAAGGACGCCGAAACCGGATCGGTAGCCATAAACATCATGCCGAAGGCGAAACCACCCAGCACCAGATGCCAGTACCACGGCATAGCGAACATCGGGTTAGTTGCAGAGCCGATCAGGTTAAACAGCGTTGCGGTGAGGATCATCCCGAGCATAACGCCCGCCACAATGCGCCAGGAGGCGACGCGGCCAAACAGAATGATGGCCCCGCCAATCAGGATCATCAGCGTGGAGACTTCGCCTACCGACCCCGGAATGGTGCCGATAAAGGCATCAAACCAGCTGACCGGTTGGCCAGTGGCGTTGTTGACCAGCGCTTCACCGCCGCGAGCGGCCCACTGGGACAGCGGCGTCGCGCCAGAAAAACCGTCTGCGGCTGTCCAGACCAGATCGCCGGAGATTTGCGCCGGATAAGCAAAGAAGAGGAATGCGCGTCCGGCGAGGGCCGGGTTAAGGAAGTTGCGTCCGGTACCGCCGAATATCTCCTTCGCCATCACCACGCCAAATGTGATCCCCAGCGCCGCCTGCCACAGAGGTAAGGTAGGCGGCACAATCAGGGCAAACAGAATAGAGGTGACAAAGAAACCTTCGTTGATCTCGTGCTTACGCACGATAGCAAACAGCACTTCCCAAAAACCGCCGACCAGAAATACCGTCAGGTAGATGGGCAGGAAGTAGACCGCCCCGAGCGTCATCATGCTGAGCCAACCGGCATCCGCGGCAAAGCTCACGCCCAGCATCTGCGCCACCCGGTAATGCCAGTCCCCTGCGATAACCTGTTGAAGCTGCTGCGCATCATAAAGATGGTTCAGCGCCGGGATGGTTTGCAGACCAACGTTGTACATGCCCCAGAACATCGCCGGGAACACGGCGAACCAGACGAGGATCATCATACGCTTGAGGTCAATGGCGTCGCGCACGTGTGCGGCGCCTTTGGTAACCTGGCCTGGCGTATAGAAGACCGTCGTGGTCGCTTCAAACAGCGGGTAGTATTTTTCCAGCTTGCCGCCTTGCGTAAAATGCGGCTCCAGTTTTTCAATGAGATGTTTCAGGCCCATCAGTTATCCTTCCTGCTCAATGCGGGTTAACACCTCGCGCAATACCGGTCCGTATTCGTATTTTCCGGGGCAAACGTAGGTGCACAGCGCCAGATCTTCTTCATCCAGCTCCAGGCAGCCCAGCGCCTGAGCACTGTCAGTATCGCCCGCCAGCAGATCGCGCAGCAGCATGGTCGGCAGGATATCGAGCGGCATCACCCGCTCGTAGTTGCCGATGGGCACCATTGCCCGCTCGCCACCGTTGGTATCCGTGGAGAAGTTAAACAGCTTGTTACGCAGGAAATGACCAAGCGTTGTGCGGGTAACGGAGAACTTCTCTCTGCCTGGCATCACCCAGCCAAACAGCTCTTTCTCGCGCCCCTCTTTCACCACGCTGACCTGTAAATGAAAGCGCCCAAGATACGCCTGCGCGCCAACCGCATGCCTGCCACTCAGCACAGAGCCCGAAATATGACGGTTTTCGCCCTCCAGGGTTTCATCCACCAGCAGTTCGTTGATATCTGCGCCCATGCAGGTGCGTACCAGGCGCGGATTGCGCATCTGCGGGCCACCCAGCGCGATAACCCGCTCGGTGCAAAGCTGGCCTGTCATGAACAGCTTGCCGATAGCAATAACGTCCTGGTAGTTCAGATGCCAGACCTGTTTGGTCAGGCTGACCGCCTCCAGAAAATGGATGTGCGTGCCCACAAGCCCTGCCGGATGCGGCCCGGCAAAGGTATTGAAGGTGACTTGCCCCTGTGGATGCCCACCCAGTTTACCGCCATTTGCCTGGCAGACATGCACCTTGCCCTCCGTCAGACGCGTGAGCAGGGTCAGCCCGGCATCAAATGCCTGACGCTGCGCCAGAATGAGCGGCTGCGGGTCGGCGCTGAGCGGGTTGGTATCCATCGCGGTGACAAAAATAGCCGCCGGCACGGTGTCGGGCACCGGGGTTTTGCTGAAGGGACGGGTACGAAATGCCGTCCACAGACCTGATTCCAGCAGTTGAGATTGCACCGCCTCACGAG
The DNA here is from genome assembly GCF_035787115.1 of Leclercia adecarboxylata. Lineage (GTDB taxonomy): Bacteria > Pseudomonadota > Gammaproteobacteria > Enterobacterales > Enterobacteriaceae > Enterobacter > Enterobacter adecarboxylatus_E. Next base: position 300,261 of record NZ_JALKTL010000005.1, read on the forward strand.
TGAGCGTGGAGAGCGCCGGAGTATCGTGGCGGGTAAACTCGCGCTCACCCTCACCTTCGATCCGGATCACCACCGATTGCAGCACACGGCGTTCGCCACGATTAATAGCGAACACCGTCCCGCTGGCAGGTGCGGTAAAGAGGACTCCAGGATTTTTTTTATCCTCGAACAGCGCCTGCCCCTTGATAACGCTGTCGCCTTCTTGCACCAGCATGGTGGGACGCATACCTACGTAATCGTCCCCCAGAATTGCAACATGACGGGGCATTGGGCAGGTCGAAATTTGCTGCTCGGGGATGCCGGAAATCGGCAAATCAAGTCCTTTTCTGATTCTAATCATAGTGTTAATTGATATCCATGAAAAACCGTTCCGGCCACGTGGCCGGACGAGTCAGAAGTCGTTGCACAGGAGAAGAAAGGCGGCAAGAAGTCGCTCATGGGACCAGCAGGATCGCGGATGATCCTGAAAACGCTCCCTTTCTTGACCTTCGGTCATAAGACGGGTGGAGTGTACCATTTTCACCCATCATGCGGCAGCGATAACGCAGCGGCGGGTGCTAAAATGCGACCGATTACGCAAAGTTCTCAATGCCAGCGGTATTGATCCAGGGTATAAGGTAAAACTATTTTGTAAACCGACGCGCTGACGCTTGCGAAAAAATGCAGTGGTGCTAATGTGAGCGCTCCTAATACAGATAAATCTGATTTCGGGTCTCTTTTGCCGTCCTGGCAAGTTGGTTAAGTTTTATCAAGGAACATGTAGTATGCGTAAAATCGCATTGTTCATTGCGATGCTTCTCATTCCGTGCGTTTCGTTTGCCGGGCTGCTCAGCAGCAACAGCTCAACGACGCCGGTTAGCAAAGAATACAAACAGCAGTTGATGGGCTCTCCGGTCTATATCCAGATCTATAAGGAAGAGCGCACGTTAGACCTGTTCGTGAAGATGGGCGAGACGTATCAGCTGCTCGACAGCTATAAAATCTGCAACTACTCCGGCGGCCTCGGCCCGAAACAGCGTCAGGGCGACTTCAAAAGCCCGGAGGGGTTCTACAGCGTTCAGCGTAACCAGCTCAAACCTGACAGCCGCTTCTATAAAGCCATCAACATCGGTTTCCCGAATGCCTTTGACCGTGCGCATGGCTATGACGGTAAGTACCTGATGATTCACGGTGCCTGTGTGTCAGTGGGCTGCTACGCCATGACCGACAGCGGTATTGATGAGATCTTCCAGTTTGTGACCGGCGCGTTGGTCTTTGGCCAGTCAGCCGTGCAGGTGAGCATCTATCCGTTTCGTATGACCGATGCCAATATGCAGCGTCATAAGAGTTCATACTACGCTGATTTCTGGAAACAGCTGAAGCCAGGTTATGACTACTTCCAGCAGACGCGTAAGCCGCCGACCGTTTCGGTGGTGGATGGACGTTACGTGGTCAGCAAGCCGCTGAGCCACGAAGTCGTCCAGCCACAGCTGGCGTCAAATTACGCGCTCCCCCAGACAAAATAAGATCCACTCGCCTGGCATGATTCTTTGCCAGGCCTCATTGCCCGTCAGCGGCTGAGTAGCGATAACCGTAACCACATCGTTGGGTGTGGTTTCGGTCTGAAAATCAATTTCCACATCCTGATCCAGCAGTTTTGCTACGCCAAACGGCGCCCGCCGGGTGATCCAGAACAGGTTCGTCGAGCAAAACGCCATCACATAACGCCCGTCCGACAGCAGCATATTAAAGACGCCTTTCTCTCGCAGCTCCATCGCCAGCGAGGCAATGTATTTAAAGACCGCTATCATGTTGCCCGGCGTGCGCGGATAGCGTTCGGTCAGCTTGTGCAGCAGCCAGCAAAAGGCCTTTTCGCTGTCGGTTTCACCCACCGGACGGAAGTTGCCCGTCTCCAGCGACTTATAGCCGCTCAACTGGCCGTTATGAGCGTAAGTCCAGTTGCGTCCCCACAGCTCGCGGGTAAACGGATGGGTATTTTCCAGCGCCACTTCACCGCGGTTAGCCTGGCGAATATGCGCCACCACCGAGCAGGATTTGATCGGATAGTCCTGCACCAGTTTGGCAATGGGTGAATTAAAGCTGGGTTGTGGATCTTTGAACGTGCGACAGCCTTTCCCTTCATAAAAGGTGATACCCCAGCCGTCTTTATGCGGCCCGGTTCCTCCACCGCGCTGCACCAGCCCGGTGAAACTAAAGCAGATATCGGTCGGCACATTGGCGCTCATCCCGAGCAGTTCGCACATACATCACCTCCACAACAGCGGGGGGCATGTTGTCCCCCGCGAAGTCTTACTTGACCATCTCTTTTTCGATCAGCTGAATCAGGATATGGATCACTTTGATGTGAATCTCCTGAATGCGGTCAGCGTAACCAAAGTGAGGCACACGAATTTCGATATCCGCGGTACCTGCCATTTTGCCGCCATCTTTGCCGGTCAGGGTGATCACTTTCATTCCCTTCTCGCGTGCCGCTTCAATGGCTTTAATGACGTTGCCGGAGTTGCCGGAGGTAGAGATCCCAAGCAGGACATCCCCTTCACGCCCTACCGCTTCGACATAGCGGGAGAAAACATAATCGTAACCAAAGTCGTTGCTCACGCAGGAGATATGGCTGACGTCAGAGATCGCAATTGCCGGGTAGCCCGGACGGTTTTCACGATAACGACCGGTCAACTCTTCGGCAAAGTGCATGGCATCACAATGTGAACCGCCATTGCCGCAGGAGAGCACTTTACCGCCCTCTTTGAAGCTGTCGGCCAGCAGAACCGCAGCGCGCTGAATAGCGTGGATATTGGCTTCATCTTTCAGAAAGTTGGCCAGCGTTTCCGCCGCTTCGTTCAGTTCGTTACGAATAAGATCCTGGTACATGAGGATAATCCTTCAGTATTGATGAAATAACAGAGCAAGTTTACCGGATAGCGCTAAAAGCGAGAAGCTAAAGCCGCGCGAATCATCGGGCGTTTTGCTTTTTTGTGCCGGGCAAAACCTGAACAATGTGAACCAGGTTGTAATTATTTTGTGAATGCATTGCTAAAAGAAATAACATCCACTACAACCATATCATCACAAGTGGTCAGACCTCCTACAAGACAGGGAGCAATTCTTTATGATGATTTTAAGTATTCTCTTAACCGTTGTTCTGCTCGGGGTGTTGTTCTACCACCGGGTCAGTTTAATGCTGAGCAGCCTCATCTTACTGGCCTGGACCGCTGCGCTTGGCGCGGGCGGTATCTGGAACGCCTGGGTGCTGGTTCCGCTGGCGATTATACTGGTGCCTTTCAACGTGACCTCTATGCGTAAGTCGTTGATTTCTGCACCTGTATTTCGTGGTTTCCGTAAAGTAATGCCGCCAATGTCGCGTACCGAGAAAGAGGCGATCGACGCAGGCACCACCTGGTGGGAAGGCGAGCTGTTCCAGGGCAATCCTGACTGGAAAAAACTGCATAACTATCCGCAGCCCCGTCTCACGGCTGAAGAGCAGGCGTTTATTGACGGCCCGGTTGAAGAAGCCTGCCGGATGGCGAACGACTTCCAGATCACCCATGAGATGGCCGATCTGCCGCCGGAACTGTGGGCATTTCTAAAAGAGCATCGCTTCTTCGCGATGATCATCAAGAAAGAGTACGGCGGGCTGGAGTTTTCTGCTTACGCTCAGGCTCGCGTGCTGCAAAAACTGTCTGGCGTCTCCGGGATCCTGGCGATCACCGTCGGCGTGCCTAACTCATTAGGCCCGGGTGAACTGCTGCAACATTACGGTACTGAAGAGCAAAAAAATCACTACCTGCCGCGTCTGGCGCGTGGTCTGGAAATTCCTTGCTTTGCACTCACCAGCCCGGAAGCGGGTTCCGATGCAGGCGCTATTCCGGATACCGGCGTGGTGTGCATGGGCGAGTGGCAGGGCGAGCAGGTTCTGGGTATGCGTCTGACCTGGAACAAACGCTATATCACGCTGGCGCCAATTGCTACCGTACTGGGCCTGGCGTTTAAACTCTCTGACCCGGACAAACTGTTAGGCGGTGAAGAGGATCTGGGCATTACCTGCGCGCTGATCCCAACCACTACCCCTGGCGTTGAGATCGGTCGTCGTCACTTCCCGCTGAACGTGCCTTTCCAGAACGGTCCGACCCGCGGTCAGGATATCTTTGTGCCGATTGATTACATCATCGGTGGCCCGAAAATGGCCGGTCAGGGCTGGCGCATGCTGGTGGAATGTCTGTCGGTTGGCCGCGGCATTACCCTGCCTTCAAACTCTACGGGCGGCCTGAAATCAGTGGCGATGGGGATTGGCGCTTACGCTCACATCCGCCGTCAGTTCAGGATCTCTATCGGTAAGATGGAAGGAATTGAGGAGCCGCTGGCACGTATCGCAGGCAACGCCTATGTAATGGATGCTGCCGCCTCCTTAATTACTTACGGCATCATGTTGGGCGAAAAACCGGCCGTGCTCTCCGCCATCGTCAAGTACCATTGTACCCATCGTGCGCAGCAGTCCATCATCGATGCGATGGATATTGCAGGCGGCAAAGGCATTATGCTGGGTGAAGGTAACTTCCTGGCGCGTGGCTATCAGGGTGCACCGATTGCCATCACGGTTGAAGGGGCAAATATCCTGACCCGCAGCATGATGATCTTCGGTCAGGGCGCGATCCGTTGCCATCCATACGTGCTGGAAGAGATGGCGGCCGCGCAGAACAACGACGTGAATGCCTTCGATAAGCTGCTGTTTAAACACATCGGCCACGTCGGCAGCAACAAAATGCGCAGCCTGTGGCTGGGCCTGACCCGCGGCCTGACCAGTGCCACCCCAACAGGTGATGCGACCCGTCGTTACTACCAGCATCTGAACCGTCTGAGCGCCAACCTTGCGCTGCTCTCTGACGTGTCGATGGCGGTGCTGGGCGGCAGCCTGAAACGCCGGGAACGTATCTCCGCCCGTCTGGGTGATGTGCTGAGCCAGATCTTCCTCGCCTCGGCGGTACTGAAACGCTACGACGATGAAGGCCGTCATGAAGCGGATCTCCCGCTGGTGCACTGGGGCGTGCAGGATGCGCTATATCAGGCGGAACAGGCTATCGATGATCTGCTGGCGAACTTCCCGAACCGGCTTGTGGCAGGCGCCCTGCGCGTGGTGATCTTCCCTACCGGCCGTCACTATCTGGCACCGTCCGATAAGCTGGATCATAAAGTTGCGAAGATTTTGCAGATCCCGAGCGCAACCCGCTCTCGTATCGGCCGCGGTCAGTATCTGACCCCAAGCGCGCATAACCCGGTCGGTCTGCTGGAAGAGGCGCTGCTGGATGTGATGGCTGCCGATCCGATACATCAGAAGATCTGCAAACAGCTGGGTAAAAACCTGCCGTTCACCCGCCTGGATGAGCTGGCTAAAGAGGCGCTGGCCGGCGGCATGATCAATAAGGATGAAGCAGATCTGCTGATTAAAGCCGAAGAGAGCCGTCTGCGCAGTATTAACGTTGATGATTTTGACGCCGAAGAGCTGGCGACACAGCCGGTAAAGCTGAACGAGATCGTGCGTAAACCTGAAGCTGCATAAGCGGTTTCAGCATGCAGAAACCCCGCCTCGTGCGGGGTTTTTTATTGCCACCCGTTTCTGTGATTGTCGTGCTACAGTGTCAAAATGTGGTTATTCGAGGAGTCTTAACTGTGCCTGGTTTGAAGATTACGCTTTTGCAACAACCGCTGGTGTGGATGGATGGTCCGGCCAACCTGCGCCATTTTGATCGTCAGCTCGAAGGGATCGCCGGACGCGATATTATTATCCTGCCTGAAATGTTTACCACCGGGTTCGCCATGGAAGCGGCAAAACAGTCTCTGCCGCAGGATGAACTGGTTGCCTGGATGCAGGCCAGAGCGCAGCAGACTCAGGCGTTAATCGCCGGTAGCGCGGCGCTGCAGACCGAACGCGGGCCGGTTAACCGTTTTCTGCTGGTTGAGCCTGAAGGTAAAGTGCACTTTTACGATAAACGCCATCTGTTCCGCATGGCGGACGAGCATCAGCATTATGAAGCGGGTAACGAGCGCATTGTCTTTGAATGGCGCGGCTGGCGCATTTTGCCGTTAGTTTGTTATGACCTGCGCTTCCCGGTGTGGTCGCGTAACCGTAACGATTATGACCTGGCGCTGTATGTTGCCAACTGGCCTGCCCCACGTTCGCTGCACTGGCAGGCGCTACTGACGGCCCGGGCCATTGAGAACCAGGCTTATGTCGCGGGGTGTAACCGGGTCGGTACTGACGGTAACGGACATCACTACCGGGGCGACAGTCGGGTGATTAGCCCGCAGGGTGAAATTATTGCCACCGCCGAGCCACATCACGCAACCCGAATTGATGCCGAGCTGTCGCTGACCGCGTTAAGAGAGTATCGGGAGAAGTTTCCTGCCTGGCAGGATGCGGATCCGTTTAATATCGGTTAACGGGGTGCCGGGCGGCGTAAAGGCTTGCCCGGCAGATTTTACCCGGCGATAAATGAGAAAGGCCTGAGTCATTGCTGACTCAGGCCTTCTGAATAGTGGCGGAACGGACGGGACTCGAACCCGCGACCCCCTGCGTGACAGGCAGGTATTCTAACCGACTGAACTACCGCTCCGCTGTGTTCCCTTGGGAACGAGGCAGATATTACGGTTTGCACTCGATCCCGTCAATGCTTTTTCTCTGCTTTTGAATCGTTTGCTGCAAAAACGATCCGAACGGTTATTTTACCAGCGTTTCAGCCGCTCTTAGCCGCGCCAGAGGCAGCTTCCGCCTTTCTTTTGAACCAGATCCAGACGGGATTCATGCGCCATTAACTCTTCATCGCTGGCAAGTATGACACGCAGTGCGCTGGACTTACGAATAATACGCTGAATTTCGCTCTCGCCGGACTGCTGCTGCGCATCGTTATCAGAGTTAAAGGCCAGAGCGGTCTGGCCGCCCGTCATGATCAGATAGACATCGGCCAGGATCTGGGCATCGAGCAGAGCACCGTGCAGCGTTCGTTTGCTGTTATCTATTTCATAGCGCGAGCACAATGCATCAAGGCTGTTCCGCTTACCGGGAAACATTTTCCTGGCCATTGCCAGACTATCGGTAACCTTGCAGAAGGCGTCTGTTTTCGGCAGGCCGCGGTTGAGCTTGCTGAATTCATAGTCCATAAAGCCGATATCGAACGAGGCGTTATGAATGACAAGCTCGGCGCCTTTGATGTAGTCGATGAATTCATCTGCGACATCGGCAAAGGTGGGTTTATCCAGCAGGAATTCATCTGCAATCCCGTGAACGCCAAAGGCTTCCGGGTCCACCAGCCGGTCTGGCTTCAGGTAAACGTGAAAGTTATTGCCGGTAAGACGGCGGTTAACCACCTCGACCGCACCGATCTCAATGATCTTGTGCCCTTCATAATGGGCACCGATCTGGTTCATACCCGTGGTTTCGGTATCGAGAACGATGATCCTGTCGGTGTTATGTGTGTCTGCAATACTCATTATGTCGGCCTGTTCTTTTTAACGACGACATTGTAAACAACCTGACCAGGCGTTCAAAGGCTAATTCACATGGACTTTATTTTGCAGTGCTGATGGCTGCCATTTATGTCAGACTTACCGTTTTGATTACAGGATGTCTGCCAGGATGCGTAAACAGGTAGAGATTTACACCGACGGCTCGTGCCTCGGCAATCCGGGCCCCGGAGGTTACGGCGCCATTTTGCGGTATCGCCAGCACGAAAAAACCTTTAATGAAGGCTTTCGCCTGACCACCAACAACCGCATGGAGTTGATGGCCGCGATTGTGGCTCTCGAGGCATTAAAAGAGCATTGCGATATTGTGCTAAGCACCGACAGCCAGTATGTGCGCCAGGGAATCACGCAGTGGATCCATAACTGGAAAAAACGCGGCTGGAAAACCGCGGACAAAAAACCGGTGAAGAATGTCGATCTCTGGCAACGCCTGGATGCGGCGCTCAGCCAGCATAAAATCCAGTGGGAATGGGTGAAAGGCCACGCCGGACACCCTGAAAACGAACGCTGCGACGAACTGGCGCGTGCTGCCGCACTCAATCCGCAGCATGAAGATGTGGGATATAAAGCAGAAGCCTGATCAGGGTTTACGGTACTGACGCGTGGCACCCACGGCAGGCCGCAACTGAGTTTTCGCTTTGCCTGGCTTCATGGGGTTGAGCGTAAGGGGAATGGTCCTCTTACGCGCCACAATTAACTGCATACAGCCCAGCGCCGGAAAATGCGTACTGAGCATCTTCCCCCCCTGTCGCGTCCAGGGGATCACCTGAAAACCGCTCTGGTACATCACCTCAAAATTGAGCAGCGAAAGCCAGTCCAGCTGACGCATCAGGGTGAACATACGACTGTTATACGGCGGGGTGCGACGCAACACCGGCACCAGCTTCCTGAGCCCCATCAGACTCATAGGGTTGAAACCGCTTATCACCAGCCAACCATCGTCAATTAACACCCGGTCAGCTTCGCGCAGCAGACGGTGCGGATCATCACACCAGGGCAGCGAATGCGCCAGCAGGCATGCATCAACCGACTTCTCGGCAAACGGCAGCTGCAGCGGATTAGCCTTGACCTGGACAGGCTCTCCGCTCAGCGAAACATTGACCTGATGCGAAATCGCGCAGCTTTCAGAGTTGATTTCCGCGCTCAGATTGCCAATCTTAAGCAGGTGAAAACCATACATTTTCGCAAACCAGGGCTTAAGCTGCTGCTCAAGCGCTTCACGATAGTATTCACCCCAGGGCAACTCCGCCCAGTGTTTCGGTGCGGTAACAATCTGAGGTATCCTTGCCGGTTTCATCAAAACACCCGCCACGCTATGAGAGGTAATGTATGAATCTTAACAGTATTTCTGCTTTTCAGGACAATTACATCTGGGTTTTAACCAATGATGAAGGCCGTTGCGTGATTGTCGACCCTGGCGAGGCTGAGCCAGTGTTGAAAGCCATTGAGCAAAACCAGTGGCAGCCAGAAGCGATTATGCTGACGCACCACCACCATGACCATGTAGGCGGCGTGGCGGCGCTCTGCGCAAAATTTCCGCATCTTGTGGTATACGGCCCCGCTGAGACACAAGATAAGGGTGCTACACGCATAGTAAAAGATGGAGAAAAGATCCTCATTCTTGCGTTGGAGTTTTCGGTTATTGCCACACCGGGTCACACTTCCGGACATATTTCGTACTTTAGTTTCCCTTATCTTTTTTGCGGCGACACGATGTTCTCTGGCGGCTGCGGAAGACTCTTCGAAGGCACGCCAGCCCAGATGTATCAGTCCTTCCAGAAAATTAACGCCCTTCCTGAAGAGACTTTGATTTGCTGCGCACATGAATACACTTTAGCGAATATGAAGTTTGCGATGCACATTCTACCGGAGGATGTCGCGATTAAGGATTATTACCGCAAAGTGAATGAGTTACGTGCAAAAAACCAAAAAACACTTCCCGTAACTCTGAAAAATGAACGTAAAATTAATTTATTTTTAAGGACAGAGGATCTTGATTTAGTTAATAAAATTAAAGAAGAAACAAATATGTTACAACCTGAAGAATGTTTTGCATGGTTAAGGGCAAAGAAAGATGACTTCTGACAATTGCGTGTTGCCTTTTTAATTATTCGTCGTTATCATCGCTCGTCTTTTAAGCAACTATTGACACACACATGAAGGCAAAAGCGATATTACTCGCCTCTGTCCTGCTTGTGGGTTGCCAGACGTCACAGAACACTGGCAACGTACAACAGCACGCACAGAGCCTTTCTGCAGCTGGTCAAGGGGAAGCAGGGAAGTTTACAAGTCAATCGCGATGGGCAGACGATGGGACGTCTTTCGCACAGGATCAAGACTTGTGGGTCTCTATTGGCGACGAGCTAAAGATGGGGATTCCGGAAAACAGCCGGATTCGCGAACAGAAACAGAAGTATTTAAGCAATAAGAGCTATCTCCACGATGTAACTTTACGGGCAGAGCCGTATATGTACTGGATAGCAGGGCAAGTTAAGAAACGTAACATGCCCATGGAACTGGTACTACTACCCATAGTGGAGAGCGCTTTTGACCCACACGCAACGTCTGGCGCCAAGGCCGCAGGTCTTTGGCAGATCATACCGAGCACAGGGCGCAATTATGGTTTAAAACAGACCCGCAACTACGATGCGCGTCGTGATGTGGTCGCCTCGACGACTGCCGCTCTCGACATGATGCAACGTCTGAACAAGATGTTTGACGGTGACTGGTTGCTGACTGTCGCTGCGTATAACAGCGGTGAGGGTCGTGTACTGAAGGCAATGAAAGCGAATAAAGCACGGGGTAAACCTACCGACTTTTGGTCGCTTCCACTGCCACGGGAAACCAAGCTATACGTACCAAAAATGCTGGCTTTGAGTGAAATTTTCAAAAACAGCAAACAGTACGGCGTGAAGCTGCCGACCTCGGACGAAAGTCGCGCGCTGGCGAAAGTACGTATCAGCAACCCTGTTGAGTTGAAGCAGGTTGCTGATATGACAGGTATTTCAGTTACCAAACTGAAAGCCTTTAACGCCGGCATAAAGGGGTCGAAGGTGGGTTCCAGCGGGCCGAAGTACGTTCTGGTGCCGCAGAAACACGCTGAACAGTTACGGGTGTCTCTGGCTGCGGGTGAAATCGCTGAGGTTCAGTCTACGCTGCTCGCGGATAATTCACCGCTTAACAGCCGTAGCTACCGGGTACGTTCAGGCGATACGCTTTCAGGCATTGCATCACGTCTTGGCGTGAGCACCAAAGATCTGCAGCAGTGGAACAAACTGCGCGGCTCTACCCTGAAAGTGGGTCAGAACCTGACGATTGGCGCGGGTACCAGCGCGCAGCGTCTCGCCAATAATAGCGATAGCATTACCTATCGCGTACGTAAAGGCGATTCGCTTTCCAGTATTGCTAAGCGTCACGGCGTGAACATCAAAGATGTGATGCGCTGGAACAGCGATACTGACAATCTGCAGCCTGGCGACCGGATAACGCTGTTTGTAAAAAACAACGCCACACCGGACTCCTGATTACAGCAACCTGATGTAAAAAAGGCACCGATTCCCCTCGGTGCCTTTTTTGTTTAGCCTGCCTTTTGCGCCTCAGCCAGGATGGTATCACTGGTAAAAGAGCCTTCTTCCTGCAGTTCAAAGTACGCTTTAACCTCTGCGGAGGCACTGTCCTGATATAACCGAATCGCCTGGCTCAACGCCTCTGGCGTGCGCATACGGGCAATCCATGAAGAAAACTCCAGCGTTAACCTGTCAGTCTGCAGCGACCGTGAAATCAAACCGGCATCGGTGAACATGGATAACCACTCACCGCTGGAATAATTGCGGACATGCGAGGTGTCCCGCAACGCTTCTACCGTTTGTAACCAGATATCACGTACCGGGTGGCCCGGCGACATAATATCCATGATGATAACCGTACCGCCCGGCTTCAATACCCGTTTAACCTCGCGCAACGCCTGGCCGACATCATGCCAGTGGTGCGCCGAATAGCGGCTGATAACAATATCAAACGATTGATCATTAAAGGGTAATGATTCTGCGTAACCCTGACGAGTGGTGATATTATCCAGCCCCTTCTCGCTGGCGGCAGCGGCAACGACGTCCAGCATCTGGCTCGATAAGTCGTATGCCGTAACATGAGCCACCTGCTGCGCCGCCACGAAGCTTGCGTGCCCCGCCCCGCAGCCTAAATCAAGGACGCTGGCCTCCGGAAAATCGGCCAGACGTTCAGCCAGACGCTGCAGATCGCGCCCGGATGCGTGTACCGCACTCGTCAGATAGGCCTTAGCCTGAGAACCAAACTGTTTTTCTACGTTGTCATGATGGGACTGTGTAGTCATTTTACTGTCCTTCGGTTGATGGAAAATAAAGGGCAGCACCCGTGCAGGCCTGCCCTACGGCAGACCTGACGCACCTCTATCTCTCAGGTTTGCCGGGACTAAATTCAACAAGTAGCGGATTGTGATCGGATGCGCGAGTCACCAGCACAGAGGCTTCGCTCACGTTCAGACCACGGTAGAAGACAAAATCGAGGGGGCGACCAAAAGCCTTGCGCCGCTGATCATCGGTAAAACGTACTTCGCGAAGCGACATCTCACGCGCAAAGCGATATAGCGCATTCATTCGCGGGCGGCTCCAGGCATTGAAATCGCCAGCCATCACCACCGGGCCGCTGTGATGCGCAATCTGATCGCCGATCGGCAATAACTGTTTGCTGTAGACGTCCACGCCGAGACTGAAGTTGACCGCGTGAATATTCACTACCATCAACAGACGAGTATCAGGCAGCGGGTAGACGGTAACCAGGGCGGATTTCGCCAGACGCAGAAGCGGTTCACGTTCACGCAGCGGGCAGCAATAGACGGGATGCGCGGCGGAGAGCGTCATCACCCCTGACGGATGCTGGGGCAAGACAAACGCCGGGACCTGATCGGCTGCGAGATAGTTGGTGGTGGCAAACCTTACCAGCTCAGGCGTGGTTTGCGCCTCCTGCAACAGCACCAGGTGAGCATCTTTACCAAAATTCTGCAGGACCGATAACCATTCCGCGCGCTGCTGTTTGAAAATATTCCATACAAGCACCCGGATTTTTTCGTCACTGCTTAAAGGCGCACCCGCAGGTAATGCCTGGCCAATGCTCGCAAACGACCCCGGAGGTAAAATTCGCTCCGCTGGCTGTCCGGCAACATAACGCATGGCATAGGTATTTTTTCGCACGGTGTGAAACGACCTCTATAAGACAGAACCCGTCCAGAAACAGGAGCGGGTTCTAATGTTATAGGGTTTTCAGCTCACACTTTCAACGCAATTACTGAGAAACTACTCTCTTGTTTTGTCAGTAAGTACTTACATTATGTTATCCCAGGGCAACGCGTGCAGGCTTATCCAGACGCCCGCTCAGGCCGATCAGCAGAAACGCCACGAGAACGATAACAGCCCCTATCCAGGGCGTTTGCGCCAGCCCGAAATGTTCTACCGTCTGCCCACCAATAACCGATCCCAGTGCGATACCGACATTAAACGCGGCGATATTGAGACCGGAAGCGACATCCACTGCGTTGGGTGTATAGAGTTCGGCTTTCTGAACCACGTAGACCTGCAGACCCGGTACGTTACCAAAGGCAAAGATCCCCATCACCAGCACGGTCGCCAGCGCGGCATACTGCATGGAGGCGGTGAACTGGAAGACCAGCAACAGCACAACCAGGGCGGCAAAAATAATTTTCAGTGCCGGCACAGCGCCATGCTTATCGGCCAGTTTGCCACCCCAGATATTACCGATCGCCACCGAGACGCCATAGCCCAGCAGGATCCAGCTTACCGCGCTCGGTGAGAATCCCGCCAGGTCCTGCATCATAGACGCCAGGAAGGTAAATGCGGTAAACACACCGCCGTAGCCCAGCGCGGTAATGGCATAGATCATCAGCAGGCGGGGATGGGTCAGCACCTTCAGTTGATCGCGCAACGTCGCTGCAGCGCGTCCTGGTATATTTGACGGGATCAGCACCAGACTGCTAATTAAGGCGATTACCCCCAGCAAAGAGACTGCAAGGAAGGTTTCACGCCAGCCAAAATGTTGTCCGATAAAGGTGCCCAGCGGTACACCCGTCACCAGCGCGACGGTTAAGCCGCCAAACATGATGGCAATGGCTGAGGCCGCTTTCTCTTTTGGCACCAGACTCGTCGCAATGGTCGAGCCGATGGAGAAGAAGACGCCATGAGCCAGCCCCGTCAACAGGCGGGCAATGACCAGCGTCGTGTAATCAGGCGCTTGCCAGGCAAGAATATTGCCCGCGGTGAAAAGCACCATTAACGCCATCAACAGCTGTTTACGCGGCAGGTGGCCTGTAATTGCAGTCAGTACCGGGGCGCCGATAGCCACGCCGAGGGCATAGATGGATACCAGTAAACCCGCGGAAGGCAGTGAGATGGCAAGTTGGCCAGCAATCGTAGGGACCAGACCTACAATAACAAATTCAGTAGTGCCAATTGCAAAGGCACTGATCGTCAGGGCAAGTAGCGCCAGAGGCATAAAAAACTCCGTGTCATCAGGATTAAGATGACACGGAGTATGCGCCAGTGTTTAAATAACAAAAATGCTCAAAGTATCAATATAATTTTGCGGATAAAGCAACAATGAAAGCAACCTCTGAGGAACTGGCGATATTTGTCGCCGTCGTAGAGAGCGGCAGTTTTAGCCGCGCTGCCGAACAGCTGGGACAGGCTAACTCTGCCGTAAGCCGATCGGTTAAAAAGCTGGAGATGAAGCTGGGTGTCAGCCTGCTCAACCGGACAACCCGGCAGCTAAGCCTGACCGAAGAAGGCGAGCGCTATTTCCGTCGCGTGCAGTCCATCCTGCAGGAGATGGCCGCCGCAGAAACAGAAATCATGGAAACGCGCAGCACGCCACGCGGACTGCTGCGTATTGATGCTGCCACGCCCGTTGTGCTGCATTTCCTGATGCCTTTAATTAAACCTTTCCGCGAGCGTTATCCAGAAATGACGCTCTCTCTGGTCTCCTCAGAAACCTTTATTAACCTGATCGAGCGCAAGGTAGATGTCGCGATCCGCGCCGGCACGTTGACTGATTCCAGCCTGCGGGCTCGTCCTCTGTTTACCAGTTATCGCAAAATTATCGCCTCTCCGGCCTATATTGCCCGTTTCGGCATGCCAGAGACAATCGATGAGCTTAAACAGCATCTGTGCCTCGGCTTCACTGAGCCGGTATCGCTAAATACCTGGCCCGTCGCCTGTCATGATGGCCAGCTACATGAAGTGGTCTGCGGTTTATCATCAAACAGCGGCGAAACGCTTAAGCAGTTATGTCTTGAAGGAAATGGTATTGCTTGCCTGTCGGATTACATGATTGATAAAGAGATTGTGCGGGGTGAATTAGTCGAGCTGATGGCGGATAAACGCCTGCCGGTTGAGATGCCTTTCAGCGCGGTCTATTACAGTGACAGAGCGGTAAGTACCCGGATTCGGGCATTTATAGATTTTCTGAGCGAGCATGTAAAACAGCTCCCGAAGGAGCTGTAAGAGGGTTCAGGGTACAGAGGGAGGGTTAGATTAATCCCACTTCGGCGCCAGACCTTCCGGGCTAACCAGACGATCGTTGCAATCGAGCGCCGCGATCGCCTTTTTATCATCCTGATCCAGTTTCAGATTCAGTGCTAACAGGTTGCTCGCCAGATTTTCACGTTTGGTTGAAGATGGGATCACTGCATACCCCTCCTCCATCGCCCATGCCAGAATAACCTGCGCTGCGGTTGCATTATGCTTGGTAGCAATGCGCAGAATGGTTTCGTCTTTCAGCGCCTTGCCGTAAGCCAGCGTCATATACGAGGTAATGTGGATGCTGTGCTGCTGCGCCCACTCCACTACCTGTCGGTTTTGCAGATAAGGAGAAAGTTCGATCTGGTTGGTGGCAATATTGTCTGCGCCAACTGCGGCAATCGCCTTTTCCATCAATGGGATAGTAAAGTTAGAAATACCAATTTTACGCGTCAGTCCCTGGGCTTTAGCTTCCAGCAATGCCAGCATGAATTCTTCAACGGATACTGCATCATTCGGCGATGGCCAGTGGATCAAGGTCAGATCGACATAATCCGTACGCAGTTTTTTCAGGCTCTCTTTCAGGCTTGGGATTAATTTCTCTTTGCTAAGGTTATCAATCCAGATCTTAGTGGTGATAAAAAGTTCGTTACGCGGTACGCCGCTCTCTGTGAGAGCCTGCCCGACAGCGGCTTCATTGTCGTAAATTTGAGCAGTATCGATCGTGCGATAACCCAGTTCCAGCGCGGTTTTAACGGATGCGATAACAACGTCGTCTTTCAGGCGGAAGGTGCCCAGACCGAATGCAGGGATAGCCATGTAATTCCTCTTTTATTCATCATGTCTGTTAATAAAGAGGATTATCGCTACTGGCTGTATGTGAAAAAAGATCGTATTAAGCAGAGGATTTTTGCGATTAAAGCAATAATCAGATAACAGGCAAGAAAAAAGCCCTGAGCGTTAGCTCAGGGCTTCTAAAAAGTGGCGGAACGGACGGGACTCGAACCCGCGACCCCCTGCGTGACAGGCAGGTATTCTAACCGACTGAACTACCGCTCCACCGTATTTGTTGTAATCACCAGATATTGTTCCGGTTTATTACGTAATTTGATGCCTGGCAGTTCCCTACTCTCGCATGGGGAGACCCCACACTACCATCGGCGCTACGGCGTTTCACTTCTGAGTTCGGCATGGGGTCAGGTGGGACCACCGCGCTACAGTCGCCAGGCAAATTCTGTTATCTGTATCAGCTGAAAATCGTCTCAAACCCACCGAAACAGCTTCGGCGTTGTAAGGTTAAGCCTCACGGTTCATTAGTACCGGTTAGCTCAACGCATCGCTGCGCTTACACACCCGGCCTATCAACGTCGTCGTCTTCAACGTTCCTTCAGGACC
>NZ_JALKTL010000006.1:0-315024 GCF_035787115.1 Leclercia adecarboxylata
TTGCCTGGCGGCTGTAGCGCGGTGGTCCCACCTGACCCCATGCCGAACTCAGAAGTGAAACGCCGTAGCGCCGATGGTAGTGTGGGGTCTCCCCATGCGAGAGTAGGGAACTGCCAGGCATCAAATTTAGCGTGCTGATATGGCTCAGTTGGTAGAGCGCACCCTTGGTAAGGGTGAGGTCCCCAGTTCGACTCTGGGTATCAGCACCACTTTATACTTAGGTTAAAGTTCGGCAAGAAGTAAAAGAATTTGTCTGGCGGCTGTAGCGCGGTGGTCCCACCTGACCCCATGCCGAACTCAGAAGTGAAACGCCGTAGCGCCGATGGTAGTGTGGGGTCTCCCCATGCGAGAGTAGGGAACTGCCAGACATCAATTAAGTGAAAAGGCCATCCGACAGGATGGCCTTTTTGCGTTTGTGCGCCATAAAAAACAGGGCCCGACGCGTAAAGTGCCGCCGGGCCGGTTAACGTTAGTGAATAACCTGCGACAAAAACGCGCGCGTACGTTCTGATTTTGGGTTAGAGAAAAACTCCTCCGGTGGTGCCTGCTCGACAATTTCTCCGCGATCCATAAAGATTACCCGGTCCGCTACTGTTCTGGCGAAGCCCATCTCATGCGTAACACAGAGCATGGTCATTCCCGACTGCGCCAGCCCTATCATCGTATCCAGAACCTCCTTCACCATCTCAGGATCGAGCGCTGAAGTCGGTTCATCAAACAACATAATTTTCGGTTTCATGCACAGAGAGCGGGCGATCGCCACGCGCTGCTGCTGTCCGCCTGAGATCTGTCCCGGAAACTTATGCGCATGTTCTGCAATGCGTACCCGCTCCAGATAGTGCATGGCAAGCGCCTCTGCCTCCTTTTTCGGCATCATCCGCACCCAGATTGGTGCCAGGGTGCAGTTTTGCAGAACAGTCAGATGGGGGAATAAATTGAAATGCTGGAAAACCATGCCCACTTCCTGGCGGACACGCTCAACGTTGCGGATATCGTCGTTCAACTCAATACCGTCCACCACAATCCGGCCTTGCTGATGCTCTTCCAGATGATTAATACAACGGATCGTCGTTGATTTACCCGAGCCGGAGGGTCCACAAAGGACAATACGCTCTCCCTGTTTCACCTTCAGGTTAATGTCTTTCAGCACGTGAAACTGCCCGTACCACTTATTCACATTATCCAGCGTAATCATCGCGTCAGCGGGGGTCATAGTTATCTGGCTCATAGGTTCCTCAGTGCGGTGTACGCCCGGTGTTAAAGCGCTTTTCCAGATGCTGGCTGTAGCGCGACATGCTAAAACAAAAAATCCAGTAAACGAGAGCTGCAAAAACATAGCCTTCTGTCGACATGCCCAGCCATGCCGGGTCGACGGTAGCCTGCTGCACGCTACTGAAAAGATCGAATAATCCAATGATGATCACCAGACTGGTGTCTTTGAACAGCGCAATAATGGTGTTAACCAGGCCCGGGATCACCAGCGTCAGCGCCTGGGGCAGGATCACCAGACCCTGCGTTTTCCAGTAACCCAACGCCAGCGATTCGGCCGCCTCATACTGACCCTTGGGTAGCGCCTGCAACCCGCCACGCACGACTTCTGCGACATAGGCAGACTGGAACAGAATGACGCCGACCAGCGCGCGGATTAGCTTGTCGATGGTGGTACCTTCCGCCATAAAAAGCGGCAGCATCACGGAAGACATAAACAGCACGGTGATAAGCGGAACGCCGCGCCAGAACTCGATGAAAATCACCGACAGGATTCGCATGACCGGCATGGTGGAACGACGTCCCAGCGCCAGCAGGATCCCTGACGGCAATGCGCCGGCAATCCCAACAGAAGCGATGATCAGCGTCAGCGTCAGGCCGCCCCACTGGCGAGTTTCAACGCGATCCAGACCTAACAGGCCGCCATATAACAGCCCCCAGACGATAAGGGGATAGAGCACCGCCCAGCAGGCGATGTACCGTCCTCGCTGCGGTAATCCTTTCCAGAACATGGGAATAATAGAGAACAGCCCGATAAGTAGCGCAACGTTGATCCGCCAGCGCTGATCGTGAGGGTAGAGTCCATACATAAACTGCCCAAAACGCTGGTGAATAAAGACCCAGCAGGCTCCCTCCTTCGTACAATCGGCACGAGTGGTGCCGACCCAGTTAGCCTGTAAAAATGCCCAGTTGATTAGCGGAGGAATCAACTCCCACATCAGCCACAAGCACAGCAGAGTAAGTAAGGTGTTGCTCCAGCTGGAGAACAGATTTTTATGCGCCCAGTTAATGGCGCGTCCGTTGCCGGTAGTGGCCGGACGCGCAGGGTGAGACAAGACGGCTTTTGTCATCATGGTTCCTTAGCGTTCAACCAGAGCGATGCGACGGTTATAGATATTCATCAGCAGTGAAATGGTCAGGCTGATGATCAGGTAGACCGACATCGTAATGGCGATGGTCTCTATGGCCTGCCCGGTCTGGTTCAGGACGGTCCCGGCAAACAGCGAGACCATATCGGGATAGCCGATCGCAGCCGCGAGGGAGGAGTTTTTCACGATATTGAGATACTGGCTGGTCAGCGGCGGAATGATAACCCTCAGGGCCTGGGGGATGATGACCTGGCGCAGGGTGATCGGATTCGGGAGCCCAAGAGAGCGAGCGGCCTCATGCTGACCATGAGGAACCGCCTGAATACCGGCACGAATAATTTCTGCGATAAAGGCTGAGGTATAGACAGAAAGCGCCAGCGTCAGGGCGGCCAGTTCCGGGATCAATACCATGCCGCCGCGGAAGTTAAACCCTTTCAGCTGCGGAATATCCCAGTGAATTGCCGGACCGGCGATCGCATGGGCCAGCCACGGCAGGATCACCAGTAAAGCCAGCGAGACGGGCCAGGTGCGCCTGAGCTGCCCGGTTTTAATCTGATGCATGCGGTTGTAGCGATACAGCGCAACCGACACCCCCACCACACACGCCAGCGCGGCCAGCAACGTCATCATCCCTTCGGCAATTTGCGGAGCAGGTATATACAGACCGCGGTTGCTTAAAAAGGCCAGATCAAAAGCATCCACCGCCTGACGGGGGCCTGGCAGGTTGCGTAATACGGCAAAATACCAGAAAAAGATTTGCAGCAGCGGCGGGATATTACGGAACGTCTCAATATAAAGGGTGGAGAGCTTACGCAGCAGCCAGTTATCTGAGAGACGCGCAAGTCCGAGGAAAAAACCCAGCAGAGAGGCAAACAAAATGCATAAAGCTGAAACCAGCAGGGTAT
This sequence comes from Leclercia adecarboxylata, assembly GCF_035787115.1. Taxonomy (GTDB): domain Bacteria; phylum Pseudomonadota; class Gammaproteobacteria; order Enterobacterales; family Enterobacteriaceae; genus Enterobacter; species Enterobacter adecarboxylatus_E. Next base: position 3,263 of record NZ_JALKTL010000006.1, read on the forward strand.
TCATCAGGCCGACCAGGAATACGCGGCCGTAGGTATCGCCTTCACTGTACTCTATTAAATGCTGAACAATGCCAAACCCTGCACTACGGTCAAGGAAGGCAAAGCCCGACGTAATGCCGCGTGAGCTCAGGTTAATAACAGTGTTATGTAACAGATAGATCGCGACGGCCAGTACAGCGACAACAGCGAGGATCTGAAACAGCCAGGCGCGAACCACAGGATTAGAAAAGGAGAGCGCGCCTTTCAGGGCTAAGCGGCGATGGAACATAGAAACCTCGGATAACCGTGACTCTGGGCAGGGCACCGCGCTGGCAGTGCCCGTTACAGCAAGATGCTTAGCGTACTGGCGGAGCGTACTGGATACCGCCATTGTTCCAGAGGTTATTCTGGCCACGGCTGATCTTCAGTGCGCTCTCGGAACCGACGTTACGCTCGAAGATTTCAGCGTAGTTACCCACCTTTTTAATGATGTTGTACGCCCATTTGTTATCCAGCTTCAGGTCTTTGCCGTAATCCCCTTCTTTACCCAGCAGATGGGCCATATCAGGCGTGGCTGGATTAGCGGCCTTTTCATCGACGTTCTTCGAGTTAACACCCATCTCTTCTGCATTGAGCATGGCGAACAGCGTCCAGCGAACGACAGCGTTCCATTCATCATCACCGCGGCGGACGACCGGGCCCAGCGGCTCTTTGGAGATCACTTCAGGCAGCACAATCCATTCCGCCGGATTACTCAGTTTGATCCGCAGCGCATACAGCTGGGACTGATCCGACGCCAGGGTATCGCAGCGGCCAGACTCCAGCGCTTTGGCGGACTCATCAGAGCGATCGAAGGTCACTGGCGTATATTTCATGTTGTTGGCTTTGAAATAATCGGCGACGTTCAGTTCTGTATCAGTACCCGCCTGAATGCAGACCGTCGCACCATCCAGTTCTTTCGCACTCTTCAGGCCCGCTTTATTGTGCGTCAGGAAACCAATGCCGTCGTAATAGGTCACACCGGTGAAAGTCATTCCCATTCCGGCATCACGCGATGAGGTCCATGTGGTATTACGCGAAAGCATATCCACTTCGCCAGACTGCAGGGCGGTAAAGCGCTCTTTAGCCGTCAGCGGGGTATATTTCACTTTCGTGTCGTCGCCTAATACCGCAGCGGCAACGCCACGGCAGACGTCGACATCAATACCGGAGAACTTACCGTTAGCGTCTGCGTAAGAGAAACCTGGGAGGCCGTCACTGATCCCGCATTGCACAAAACCTTTTTGTTTTACAGCATCCAGAGTGGCGCCCGCCTGAGCCTGGCCGGTAATCGCAAAAAGTACGCCCGCAGCGGCGAGGCTGGCCATCATCATCTTTTTCATAATGCATCCTGTGTGGCGAAAATTATCGTTATAGTGAGGCTTTTATAAACGCTTTACCTGTCTGTGGCTGTGGCCAGCGTTAATAAAGCAAACGTAATGCCAGTTTTTGCATTTTACGTAATAAGTGATTAGGCAACGCGTAAAGCAGAGTGAAGAGAGTGATAATTAAATCGAGCGCCCCGAAATGGTGCGAAATTACATCCTGCGCCACAATTCAGAGCAAAAGTCAGATTAAAAATGAATGAATGCAGAAATGATTTAAGGTATGAATATCGGAAGGAAATAAGTTGTGAATAATCTCACGACGGAAAAATGAAATGAAAATAATAGAGAAAAAGATGTGAGCCCATTCAGGTTTGTTTATTAACAAAACTGGAAAAGCAAAAGCGCGGACGGATCCGCGCTTTCGGGATTACTTAGACACGGCAATGATACCCAGTGTCAGGCCAGCAACGGCAGCTGCGCCACCTGCGATCGCCCCTGCGGTTTCCCAGTTGTCCTGCGTGGTACCCTTCATACAGGTATTGGTGTGAACCAGTCTGCCCTGATCGTCGTAAACCGGTACGCACGGAGAGTCATGTGCGCAGCCTGCAAGCAACGCGGCAAGGAGTGCAACCGAAATGAATCTTTTCATGGTGTTACCTCAAAATGAAATCTAACTTTGCGATATAGTCAGGAATGTCTTCTGCAAAGCTGATGGCTATTTTACCACCGCTTTAAATTCGCCATGAAGAGTGAATAATCTCAAATTATTTGCATTGTAAAAAATATGGAGAAAACTTCAGTATCGCACGGCAATAATGGAGAAATCAGGGAGAAGGGATAGCTTAAACGGGCAATGTTAAAACCCCTAAGCAGACAATAGATTGGTTCGCTAATTAATAAGAAAAATAAATAGATAGATTAATTTTTTGTTTATTATCATAAGAAAAGGCGCCGAAGCGCCTTTATCTGCTATTGCTCACGATGACGCGTAAAGCGTCGGCGCACCACCACAAAGAAGACCGGCACAAAGAATATCGCCAGCAGGGTGGCTGAAAGCATGCCACCCATCACGCCAGTACCCACGGCGTTCTGCGCGCCACTGCCCGCCCCGTGGCTAATGACCAGCGGCAACACGCCAAGGATAAATGCCAGCGAGGTCATCAGGATAGGACGAAGACGCATACGAGACGCCTCCAGCGTGGCCTCAATAATGCCTTTCCCCTCTTTCTCCATCAAATCTTTAGCAAATTCGACAATCAGGATGGCGTTTTTCGCCGACAGACCGATGGTAGTGAGCAGCCCGACCTGGAAATAGACATCATTGTTCAGCCCACGCAGGGAGGCAGCCAGCAGAGCCCCAACCACCCCCAATGGCACCACCAGCATCACCGAGAATGGAATGGACCAGCTCTCATACAGCGCCGCCAGGCAAAGGAACACCACCACCAGCGAGATGGCATACAGAGCAGGTGCCTGGTTGCCGGACAGCCGTTCCTGATAAGACATGCCGGTCCATTCGTATCCGATTCCGGTCGGCAGTTTCGCCGCCAGTTGTTCCATTAACACCATGGCTTCGCCGGTACTCTTCCCGGGGGCCGCTTCCCCGAGGATCTCCATGGAAGGGGTGCCGTTATAGCGTTCCAGGCGCGGTGAACCATAGATCCAGTGCGACTGACTGAACGCGGAGAGCGGCACCATTTGTCCGTTGGCGCTACGAACATACAGGCGATTAATATCTTCCGGCAGCATCCTGAAACGGGCATCCGCCTGGACATACACTTTCTTCACCCGGCCACGGTCAATGTAGTCGTTGACGTAGGTCCCACCCAGCGCGGTGGAGATGGTCTGATTAATATCCGACACGCTGACGCCCAGCGCCTGCGCTTTTTCCTGATCGATATCCAGCTTGAACTGGGGAGTGTCTTCCAGCCCGTTGGGTCGCACGCGAACCAGCATATCGGGATGGGCTTTAATCATGCCCAGCAGCTGGTTTCGGGCCTGCGTCAGCTGGTTATGTCCCAGGTTGGCCTGGTCGATCAGTTCAAAATCGAAGCCTGTCGCAGTACCCAGCTCAATAATCGCGGGCAGGTTAAACGGAAAGACCAGCCCATCTTTGATCTGGCTGAAGGCCCGCGTTGCCCGGCTGACGATAGCGCCCACGCTGTTTTCAGCGCCGGGGCGTTCCTCCCAGGGCTTAAGGCTGATAAACGCCACCCCGGCATTCTGCCCCTGGCCGCTGAAGCTAAAGCCGTTAACGGTAAACACCGAGGCCACGTTGGCCTTTTCATTGTTGAGGTAATAGTGCTCAACCTGATCCAGCACCTGCTGGGTGCGGGTTTGCGTGGCGCCGGCCGGGAGCTGCACCATCGTCATAAACACGCCCTGATCCTCTTCCGGCAGGAACGAGGTGGGCAGGCGCAGGAACAGCACCGCCATGCCGCCGACGATAACGATGTACACCACCAGATAGCGGCCCGTCTTACGCAGAATGTGGCTCACGCTGTTGCTGTAATGGGCCACACTCTTATCGAACAGGGCATTGAACCAGCCGAAAAAGCCGCCTTTATTCTCATGATGCTCGCTGGGGGATTTCAGCAGGGTGGCGCAAAGGGCGGGGGTGAGTATCAGCGCCACCAGCACTGAAAGCGCCATCGCCGAGACAATGGTCAGGGAGAACTGACGATAAATTGCCCCGGTAGAACCACCGAAAAAGGCCATCGGGATAAACACTGCAGACAACACCATGGCGATGCCGACCAGCGCCCCCTGAATTTGCGACATCGATTTTTGCGTCGCCTCTTTTGGCGGGAGTTTATCCTCCACCATCACGCGCTCGACATTCTCCACCACCACGATGGCGTCATCCACCAGCAAGCCTATCGCCAGCACCATACCAAACATGGTCAGGGTATTAATCGAGAAGCCAAACGCCGCCAGCACCGCGAAGGTGCCCAGCAGAACCACCGGCACGGCAATGGTCGGGATGAGCGTGGCCCGCAAATTTTGCAGAAACAGGTACATTACCAGGAAGACGAGGATGATGGCTTCAAACAGCGTCTTCACCACTTCATGAATGGAAATCTTCACGAACGGCGTGGTGTCATAGGGATAGACTACCTTCAGACCCTGCGGGAAGAAGGTCTGCAGCTGCGCCAGTTTGCTTTTGATTGCCGCAGCGGTATCAAGCGCATTGGCGCCGGTTGCGAGCTTGATACCGAGTCCGGTCGCCGCCTGACCATTGATTTTGGTCACCATATTGTAGTTTTCACCGCCCGGTGCAATCCGGGCCACATCTTTCAGATGCACCATCGACCCGTCCTGGTTGACCTTCAGGGTGATGTTGCCAAACTCTTCTGCGGTTTTCAGGCGCGTCTGGGCGATGATTGAGGCGTTGAGCTGCTGGCCCGGCACCGACGGCGTACCGCCAAGCTGACCGGCGGCAATCTGGTTATTCTGGGTTTTTAACTGGTTAATCACGTCCAGCGGGGTCAACTGGTAGGCATTCAGCGCGTTCGCATCAAGCCAGATACGCATCGCATACTGGGCGCCAAACAGCTGAACGTCGCCCACACCCGAGGTACGACTGATAGCATCCTTGACGTTAGAGGCGACATAGTCAGAGATATCGTCCTGGCTCAGGTTTTTATTGTCCGAGACAAAACCGGCGACCAGCAGGAAGCTGCTGCTGGATTTCTCCACGCTAATCCCTTGCTGCTGCACTTCCTGCGGCAGTAACGGCATGGCCAGCTGCAGTTTGTTCTGCACCTGTACCTGGGCAATGTCCGGGTCGGTACCCGACTGGAAGGTCAGGGTGATGGTCACACTACCCGCTGAATCGCTGGTGGAGGACATGTACATCAGGTTATCGATACCGTTCATGTTCTGCTCGACAACCTGGGTCACCGTATCCTGTACGGTCTGGGCATCCGCACCGGGATAGGTTGCCGAGATAGCGACGGCCGGTGGTGCAATGGTGGGATACTGCGCCACCGGCAGCTGCAGAATCGCAAGCCCGCCTGCCATCATCAGGATAATGGCAAGCACCCACGCAAAGATCGGGCGCTGAATAAAGAAGTTAGCCATGCTCTGTTCCTTATCCCGCTTTCTGCGCGGCGGTGTCGGGGGTCGCCACCACCGCGACGCCAGGCCGAACTTTTTGCAGACCGCTGATAATCACCCGATCCCCTTCCTGCAAGCCGTCTGTAATCAGCCATTGATCGCCAATCGCCTGCGGGGCGACAACGTTACGGGCTTCGACCTGATTTTTAGCATTGACCACCATCACGCTGGCTTCGCCGCGTGGGGTGCGAGTGACGCCCTGCTGCGGAACCAGGATAGCGTCCGGCTGGGTGCCTTCGTTAATGCGCGCGCGGACAAACATGCCCGGCAGCAGGATATGTTGAGGATTGGGGAAGATAGCCCGTAGGGTAATGGAGCCGGTGCTCTCATCCACGGTGACATCCGAGAATTGCAGCGAGCCTTTCAGCGGGTACGGCTGACCATTCTCCATCAGCAGCTGTACGCTGCTGGTGCTTTCGCCCGTTTGCAGACTGGACTGTTTAAGGCGCATAAAATCGTTGCTGGACTGTGTGACGTCGACATAGATAGGATCCAGCTGCTGCACCGTGGCCAGCGCCGAGGCCTGTCCGTTTGCAACCAGGGCCCCTTCGGTGACGCTGGATTTACCGATACGTCCGCTAATTGGTGACGTCACTTTGGTATAAGCAAGATTGATGCGCGCGGTCTCAACGGCCGCCTGGGCCGCAATCACCGAAGCATCAGCCTGACGGGCGTTAGCCACTGACTGATCGTACTCCTGCTTGCTGACGTATTGCGTGCCGACCAGGGGTAAATAGCGTTTTACCGTCAGGTGAGCAATGCTGGCGGCCGCCTGGGCCTTGGCCAGTTCGCCTGATGCATTGTCAAATGCGGCCTGATAGGAGGCAGGGTCGATCTGATACAGCGACTCGCCGGCTTTCACATCGCTGCCTTCCGTAAAGTTGCGCTTCAGCACAATGCCGCTGACCTGGGGACGCACTTCGGCGACACGGTATGCGTCGGTCCGGCCAGGCAGTTCGGTGGTTACCTCCAGCGGCGCACTTTTTACTACATGCACCACGACCTGCGGCGCCGGCGGCTGCTGTGCCTGGCCTGCATGATCATCACAACCCACGAGCAATGCGGCACCGATGATAAAACCGGATAAGGGTAAAAACCTGAAATTAGGCGTCATGACTATTCCTTTAAAATCATCAATCCGCATTAACCGACAGGGTTAAGCGTTAAGGAGAGGTAAACGGAAAACGGCGGGCGCCATAATAAAGAATGGCCGTGCGGGTTTTTGATTTATAAGTGCTGAGAATGAGGCGAGGATATAAAAAACTGGTGAAGCGCGAGCGAATACAACGTTATAGCACGTTCGGCCTGGTATTTTCGCCTTTTTTGCTTTAGAGATATTTATATGCCTTATGAATTAATGACGCGTAAATATCAGCAAGATTTATAAATTAAGCGGCTTGACCTTTTTTGTTCATAATTATTTTTCCGGCTGATGGATAATTCTCGCGCTGACGGTTATCGCCGTAGTTTATAAAAGTAACTAACCCGTTAAATGAGTGATTTTCAATGGCGCGTAAAACTAAGGCCGAAGCACAGAAGACACGCCAGTTATTGATTGAGGCAGCGATAGAGCAATTTGCCGCACGGGGTGTAGCCAACACAACGCTGACGGATATCGCCGATGCCGCCTGCCTGACACGCGGTGCCGTTTACTGGCACTTCACCAGTAAAGCCGAGATATTTAACGCTATCTGGCAGGAACAACGCCCGCTGCGTGAGATTATTCGCGGCCAGCTAACGCAGGCAGAAGAGAGCGATCCATTATTAATTTTACGTGAGCAGTTTGTTACCGCTTTGCAATATATTGCCCGGGATCGTCGCCAGCGAACCTTATTGCAGATCCTCTATCATAAATGTGAATTTGATCAGGGCATGATTTCAGAAAATCATATTCGCGAACGGATCGGCTTTAACTATGAAAACGTTCGTGAAATGTTGCAGAAATGTATTGTGCTTGGCAGCGTCTCGGCGCAGATTAATATCGACACCACGTTAATTGTTTTTCATGGCTTTTTCTGCGGGTTGATTAAAAACTGGTTAATGAGCCCCGAGCGTCTGGATCTGTACCGGCAGGCGCCGGAGCTGGTCGATAATATCCTCTCGACGTTACCGGTGGCCCACAGAGTCTACAACGCCGCTTCATAGCGGCATCGCCCGGGTCAGATTTGCTGTGTCAGCATGGCCTGCGGATCGTGGCTCAGGGCGTTAATGGTTTGTGCCGTGACGGGTTTACCCAGCAGATAGCCTTGCAGCGTATTACATCCCAGGTTGGTCAAAAAGGTCTGCTGCTCCTCGGTTTCCACCCCTTCGGCAACCACCTTCAGGTTGAGCGTCCTGGCCAGCGCAACAATGGCGGAAACGATCGTCGCATCGTCACCCGCGCCTTTGAGATCTTTAACAAATGCCCGATCGATTTTCAGCTCACAGGCGGGCAACTTTTTCAGGTATAGCAGGCTGGAATAGCCCGTGCCAAAGTCATCGATCGAGGCTTTTACTCCGGCCTGAGTGAGCTCCGTCAGCACCCGAACGCTCTCATCGGGGTTATTCATGGCCGTGGTTTCGGTCACTTCCAGAATCAGGGTATGCGGCGGAATGTGGTGCCGGGCCAGGCTGCTCATTACGGTTTCAACCAGCTGGGGTTGCTCAAACTGGAGCGTAGAGAGATTCACCGCCATCGACCAGTCGGTATGACCTTCAAGATGCCATACGCGCAGCTGACGGCAGGCCTCGTCAATCACCCAGTTGCCGATCGGAATAATCAGCCCGCTCTTTTCCGCCAGCGGCAGGAACTGATCGGGGGGTAACAGTCCTTGCGCAGGGTGTTGCCAGCGCAGCAGGGCTTCAAAACCGACAATGGGCCCAACCGGAGCCTGGAACTTGGGCTGATAAACCAGATGCAGTTCCTTACGCTCCAGCGCTTGCCACAGATCGTTCATCAGCTGCAGTTGCTTTTGCGCCAGGGTATTCATCGAGGGCTGGAAGAAGTGGTAGCCATTACGCCCCATATGTTTGGTGTGATACATCGCCGCATCGGCGTTGAACATCAGCTCGCGCTGGGTTTTGCCATCATGGGGATAAATGGCAATCCCCACGCTGAGGGTCACCACCAGGTCGTACAGCTCAAGGCTGAAGGGCTGGTCGATAACATGTACCAATGAGCTGGCGAGCGTGGCGGCGTCGTTCGGGGCGTCGATCTCGGCCAGCAGTACAAACTCATCGCCACCAATACGGGCGAGGGTGTACTGGCCCTTCAGCGGCTGTTCCAGACGTTCGGTTACGGCGACCAGCAGCTTATCGCCGGTATCATGTCCGTAGGCGTCGTTGACGGCTTTAAAGCCATCCAGATCCATAAACAGCAGGGCAAACAGTTTCCCTTCGCGATCGGCTTTGTTGATCGCCTGATCGAGACGATCCTCCAGCAGTACGCGGTTCGGCAACCGGGTCAGCGTATCGTGCAGCGCCAGCTGCGCCAGTTCGCGGTTGGCTTCGGCCAGCGAGGAGGCGAGAAGAGAAGTGCGGGCCTGCAGGCGGGCGTCAAACATTGAGACCAGCAGGGTAATACCCAGAATGGAGAGCGCCACAACGCTCACCAGCACCGCCAGCCAGCTGCCGTTCACTCCCTGATGATGCATATGCACCTGAACCGGGAACTGGGCGGCCTTCATGCCGGTGTAGTGCATGCCGGCGATGGCGACGCCCATCAGCACGGCAGCGCCCGCGCGCATCAGCGCGACCTGGGCGGCGTCGCGCCGTAATCGGAAGGTCAGCCACAGGGCGGCCAGCGAGGCGAGGAGGGCGATAATCACCGACAGCGCCACCCAGCGCATATGCCAGATGATAGCAGGCTCAACCTGTAATGCAGCCATGCCGGTGTAGTGCATCGCCACGATGCCCGTACCCAGAATCACGGCACCGGTAAACAAGCGACGCCTGCGTAAATGGTCACGGCTCACCAGCCAAAGGGCGAACAGCGAGGCGCCAATAGCGATAAGCATCGAGAGAGCCGTTTTCAGCAGGTCATAGTTCAGCCGCATGGAAACATCCATCGCCAGCATGCCGATAAAATGCATGGACCAGATGCCGATACCCATGGCGATACCGCCGCCCGTCAGCCAGATACGTGCTGCGACGCCAGCGCTACCGGCAACGCGCCCTGCCATATTCAGCGCGGTATAGGATGCAAGAATGGCGACAACAAAGGAGATAACCACAAGAAGTTGGTCGTATTGGCTAACCAGCATGATCTCATCAACTCATACGCAGTGGGGTATTACGTGATACCGGGTGAGACGGGCTGAGACATTATCATCCCATGGAGGTGCCTCAAAGGTTTTTAAGCCCGTACAATTTTCGAGGAATACCAGGCGGTTAATCCAGATCCGAACAATTGACCAGCTTGAGCGGGTTAACCGAATTCATGTTGCGGCATTGGTCCGTTTCCGTAGACATCAACTCAATCCACTGCATTAACAGCGCATCGAAAAGGAAAACGCTAATCGCGAAGACGACTAACCACCAATACTTACGGATCATTCGGGATTTCCGGGAACAATTGACAAGAGTGCAGGAAATATACACGAAAAATAGCGGCTGAGAAGTGGGCGTACCGATGTTTACGTTTCGGGGGAAAATGGCGTAATGGGAAGGTAAATAGCGGGGCAGTACGGGACATAAAAAAGGCGCTTCCCCATGCCGGTTCGCGCCTTTTTAAACAAGCATTTAGCTAATCGAAATTAGTTCATGCCGTACTTTTTCAGTTTCTTACGCAGCGTACCACGGTTGATGCCCATCATCAGAGCAGCACGGGTCTGGTTACCGCGGGTGTATTGCATCACCATGTCCAACAGGGGCTGTTCAACTTCAGCCAGTACCAGCTCATACAGGTCGTTAACATCCTGACCATTCAGTTGAGCAAAATAGTTCTTCAGTGCCTGTTTAACCGAGTCACGCAGGGGTTTTTGAGTTACCTGGTCCTGAGAGTTAACGGTGGAAACGGTCAGTACGTCAGAATTTACGCGTTGTTCGAACATAGTTCTGTCAGCTCTTTATTTCATTACGCAAGATTTTCGAAGTATGCCTCCAACGCCTCCAGCTGTTCGCTGGCATCCTCTATGGCGTTGAATGTGCGCCGAAACTGGTCATCCGGAGCGTGTTCCTGGAGATACCAGGATACGTGTTTACGCGCGATTCGGTACCCTTTAGCCTGACCATAAAAGTCGTGCAGTTCCCGAATGTGTGCGCATAGCAAGTGCTTAACCTCTGCCAGCGGCAGCGGGGCAAGCAGCTCCCCGGTGTCCAGATAATGCTGGATTTCCCGAAAGATCCAGGGTCTTCCCTGAGCCGCACGTCCTATCATCAGAGCATCAGCCCCTGTATAGTCGAGCACAGCTCTGGCTTTAAGCGGGTCAGTAATGTCGCCATTCGCGATAATCGGAATGGAAACTTTCTGCTTAACTGCCCGAATGCTGTCGTATTCAGCTTCACCGTTGAACAAACAGGCGCGGGTGCGTCCATGTATGGTCAGGGCCTGAATGCCACAGTCTTCGGCCAGTTGGGCAATCTCTACACAGTTACGGTGATCCGGCGACCAACCCGTGCGAATCTTTAACGTAACAGGAACGTCCACTGCGCTGACAACCGCCGTCAGGATTGACTTCACCTGGTCGGGATATTGCAGAAGGGCTGAACCTGCAAGCTTGCGATTCACTTTTTTGGCCGGGCACCCCATATTGATATCAATAATCTGGGCGCCACTTTCCACGTTGATACGCGCGGCGTCTGCCATCTCTTCAGGCATGCTCCCGGCGATTTGCACGGTGCGGATACCTGGTTCGTCAATGTGCACCATCCGAAGACGGGATTTGTCGCTTTCCCAGACCTGCGGGTTAGACGACATCATCTCGGAAACGGTTAAACCTGCTCCCATCTCATAGCACAGCGTCCTGAAGGGTCGGTCGGTAATACCTGCCATAGGTGCTGCGATAAGGCGATTTCTGAGCTGGTGGTTTCCGATGCGCATGAGTTAAGAAATGACCATACTGTGACTGCAAGGCGGCGTATCTTACGCATTTTTTGCACGAGATGAAAGGCCAAACTTTGAACAATCCCCTGTTACAGATCATGGAATCAGGGACAAAGCATAACAGGGAAAATTATATGCGATATAAATCATTCACTTAAATGAGTGTGGCGATTTTATGGCCGCTTACAATTTCCTAAAACTTCTCGGTTTTTCTTAAATAATGAAACCTGAAACCGAATAATCTGCTGTTTTTAACAGCAGATTTTCGCGGTTCTTTGCGATCTGCGTCGCATTTTAGAACATGATCTTTATCAATGGGTTGCCTGCTCTTTAACCAGAGAAGCGGTTTAAAAAAACCGGCAAACCCATCATGCTCTATTTTTTACGACCCGTTATGCGGCACCATTCTTCTTTCTCAACAACCGGATCAAGAGTGAACAGATCGGCGTACGCTTCGCAGACGCTTTCAGCCTGGCTGGCCAGAATACCGGAAAGGCCCAGCAGACCGCCCTCAACAGGCAGTACGCTGATTAACGGGGCGAGTTCGCGTAATGGGCCGGCCAGAATGTTAGCGACCACCACGTCGGCTTTCATGGCTTGTGGCTGGTCATTCGGCAGATAGAGCTCAAGACGATCGGAGACCCCGTTACGTTCGGCGTTATCACGGCTGGCCTGAATCGCCTGCGGGTCGATATCAATCCCAATCGCTTTTGCTGCGCCGAGCTTCAGGGCGGCGATGGCGAGGATCCCGGAACCGCAGCCAAAGTCGATCACCGTTTTACCGTCCAGATCCAGACCATCCAGCCACTGCAGGCACAGAGAGGTGGTCGGGTGCGTACCGGTACCAAATGCCAGGCCGGGATCGAGCATCACGTTAACCGCGTTTTCATCGGGAACGTCGCGCCAGCTCGGGCAGATCCACAGGCGCTTACCGAACTGCATCGGGTGGAAGTTATCCATCCACTCACGCTCCCAGTCTTTGTCTTCCAGCTGCTCAATCTTGTGCGCAAAGCCTGCGCCCAGCAGCGGGTGATTCTCCAGCATGGCCACCACGTCAGCCATATCGGTTTCGGCATCAAACAGACCGATGACATCAGTGTCGCCCCACAGGCGCGTCTCACCCGGCAGCGGTTCAAACACCGGCGTGTCATGCGTGTCCTGGAAGGTGATAGAGACCGCACCGGCCTCCATCAGCGCATCGCTCATCTCTTCGGCGTTAGCGCCGGTCGTATTCAGTTTTAGTTGGATCCACGGCATGGCAAAACTCTTTATTTATCAGTAGAAATCACGGCAACCTGCGGAGCGGATTGACCGAAACGGTTTCCCACCACAAACGCCAGCAAACTTAGCAGTAACGAGGGCACGATCGGATGGAAGCCCAGGTACTGAATTTTAAAGGAGGCGAGCACGGCATAGAGTACGCCGCCGACGATCATCGCGCTCAGCGCGCCTGCGGCATTGGCGCGCTCCCAGTACAGGCCAAGTACCAGTGGCCAGAGGAACACCGCTTCCAGCCCGCCAAACGCCAGCAGGTTGAGCCAGATGATCATCTCTGGCGGCCTCCACGCGGCCAGCAACAGCAGCGCGCCTAAAATCAGGGTGATTGCGGCGGACATCCGCTTCAGGCGGCGCTCGTTGTTCATCTGCTCCGGGCGAATGTTCAGGTAGAGATCTTTAATGATCGTAGCGGAACTTTGCAGCAGTTGAGCGTTAATTGTCGACATAATCGCCGCCATTGGCGCAGCAAGGAAGATCCCGGCCGCAAACGGCGGCAGCACTTTCACCATTAAAGTGGGGATCACCAGATCCGGCACGGTTAAGTCCGGGATCACCGCTCGGCCCAGCGCGCCTGCGAGGTGCATCCCGAGCATCAGGATCGCCACCACTATGGTGCCAATGATAATACCCCGGTGCACCGCCTTGCTGTCTTTATAGGAGATGCAACGCACAGCGGTATGGGGCAAACCAATCACCCCGAAGCAGACCAGCACCCAGAAGGAGGTCATAAAGGTTGGCGACAGAATGTCATCCGCACCCTGCGGCGAAACCAGTTTTGGATCGATGGCCTGCAGCGTTTCCACCGCGTGACTTAGCCCCCCCGCCGCATGTACTACGCCTACGAGCAGCACAATAGTGCCAACCAGCATCACCATGCCCTGCATGGTGTCGTTGAGCACGCTGGCGCGAAAGCCGCCAAAGGCAGTATAGAGCGCAATGCTGATACCAAAAATCAGCAGGCCTGTTTCATAGGGAATACCGGCTGCGGTTTCAAGCAGGCGCGCACCGCCGATGAACTGCACGGTCATGGCGCCCACGAAAGCCACCAGCAGGCTCAGGCTGGCAAGCCAGACCAGCAGGCGGCTCCGATAGCGGGCAAAGAGCATGTCGTTGAGGGTCACGGCATTGTAGCGACGCGCCAGGATAGCGAATTTTTTGCCGAGAATGCCCAGCGACAGCCAGATAGCGGGCAGCTGGATCATCGCCAGCAGCACCCAGCCCAGCCCATATTTATAGGCCGCGCCCGGGCCGCCAATAAAGGAGCTGGCGCTGATATAGGTGGCGGTCAGGGTCATCGCCAGCACAATGCCGCCCATTGAGCGGCTGCCAAGGAAGTACTCGTTCAGAAACGTGCCCGTTGTCCGTTTGCGCATGGCGTAGACGGACAGGCCAAAAACAATGAACAGATACGCGACCAGCGGCAGGATCACTTCAAGCTGCATTATCGTCATCCTCCAGCGGAATATCGCGATAGATAAATTTCACCATCGCCCAGCAGAGCACAATAAAGACCAGCGGGATGAGCAGACAGGCCATCTCAAACCAGTGGGGCAGACCGGTAATCCCGATTGCAGAGCCAGGTAAGTAAGCGGCCACTAACCAAGCCGCGAGATAGAGAAGGGTTAACCACAGCGCCCATCGCGCCTCTTTATGGGCCTGAACAAAACGTTTGTCCATTTTTTGTCCCTTGTGGAAAAAGAAAGCGGGGATTGTACCTTATGGGGCTTCGCAACCCCCAGAAATAAAAAAGGCCGGATTAACCGGCCTTTTGCTGCTTATCTGTGCTTATTTTTCATGAAGGCCGAGTTTCTTCTCGAGATAGTGGATATTGGTGCCACCATGCTGGAAGTTCTCGTCAGTCATAATACGCATCTGCAGATCAACGTTGGTTTTGATGCCGTCGATGATCAGCTCCTGCAGGGCGTTTTTCATGCGGGCAATCGCCACGTCACGAGATTCGCCGTAGCAGATCAGTTTGCCGATCATTGAGTCATAGTACGGCGGTACGGTGTAACCAGCGTAGATATGAGACTCCCAGCGCACACCAAAACCACCCGGCGCGTGGAAACGCGTGATTTTCCCCGGGCTTGGCAGGAAGGTGTTCGGGTCTTCGGCGTTGATACGGCATTCCACCGCATGGCCTTTAACCATCACTTCTTCTTGCTTGATGGACAGCGGCTGACCCGCAGCGATACGCAGCTGTTCTTTAATCAGATCAACGCCGGTGATCATTTCGGTAACCGGGTGCTCAACCTGAATACGGGTGTTCATCTCAATGAAGTAGAACTCGCCGTTTTCGAACAGGAACTCGAAGGTGCCCGCGCCGCGATAGCCGATATCAACACAGGCTTTGGCGCAACGCTCACCGATGTAGCGACGCAGTTCCGGGGTGATACCTGGTGCCGGTGCCTCTTCGACCACTTTCTGGTGACGGCGCTGCATGGAGCAGTCGCGTTCTGCCAGATAGATAGCGTTGCCCTGACCGTCTGCCAGCACCTGAATTTCGATGTGGCGTGGGTTTTCCAGGTATTTCTCCATGTAGACCATGTCGTTGTTAAACGCGGCTTTCGCTTCCGCTTTGGTCATGGAGATAGACTGGGCCAGTTCGGCGTCGCTGCGCACAACGCGCATACCGCGACCGCCGCCGCCGCCAGACGCTTTGATGATAACCGGGTAGCCAATGCGTTTTGCATGGGCACGGTTAGCATCCATATCCTCGCCCAGTGGGCCATCGGAGCCTGGAACGGTAGGGACGCCCGCTTTCTTCATGGCGGTGATCGCAGACACTTTGTCACCCATCAGGCGGATGGTGTCAGCTTTCGGGCCGATGAAGATAAAGCCGGAACGTTCAACCTGTTCAGCAAAGTTGGCGTTCTCAGAGAGGAAGCCGTAACCCGGGTGAATAGCCACCGCGCCAGTGATTTCAGCGGCGCTGATGATTGCCGGGATGTTCAGATAGCTTTTTACGGATGGCGCCGGGCCAATACAGACCGTCTCATCCGCCAGTAATACGTGTTTCAGATCGCGGTCCGCGCTTGAGTGCACAGCGACGGTCTTGATGCCCAGTTCTTTACAGGCACGAAGGATTCGCAGGGCAATCTCGCCACGGTTAGCGATAACAATTTTATCCAGCATGTTCGCCTCGTTACTCGATGACGACCAGCGGCTCGTCAAATTCAACCGGCTGACCACTTTCGACCAGAATCGCTTTCACAGTACCTGACTTGTCTGCTTCGATCTGGTTCATCATTTTCATGGCTTCAACGATGCACAGGGTATCGCCCACGTTAACTTTCTGGCCCACTTCGATGAACGCTTTAGCGTCCGGGCTCGGGGTGCGGTAGAAAGTACCAACCATTGGGGAACGTACGATGTGGCCACTGATTTCCGCTGCTGCTGGTGCTTCCATTGCTGGGGTCGCAGCTGGCGCGACAGCGTTAGACAGAGCTGGCTGCTGCATCATTGGTGCAGCATAAGCTTGTTGCATAACCGGGAAGCCTGCGTTTGGCGCAGCACGGCTGATGCGTACAGACTCTTCGCCTTCAGAAATTTCCAGTTCGGAGATACCTGATTCTTCAACCAGCTCGATCAGTTTTTTAATCTTACGAATATCCATGAGTGGGTTCCGTACTCTTTGTTTAGTGTGATTGTGACAGGCGGTTTACCGCTGTCTGTAAAGCGAATGAATAACCGTCTGCCCCCAGTCCACAGATGACGCCAGTGGCGATATCCGACAGGTAGGAGTGGTGGCGGAACGGCTCCCGCGCATGCACGTTGCTGAGGTGAATCTCAATAAATGGGATGCTCACTGCCAGCAGCGCGTCGCGAATAGCAACACTGGTGTGCGTAAACGCGGCCGGATTGATCAGGATATAGTCCGTGGTGCCTTTAGCCTGATGAATTCGGTCGATGAGTGCGTACTCCGCGTTCGACTGAAAGTGATCCAGTTCCACATTTAGCGCCGCTGCTTCGCTACCCAAACGATTAACAATATCGGTGAGCGTTAGCGTGCCGTACTTCTCGGGTTCACGGGTGCCGAGCATGTTCAGGTTCGGTCCGTTCAAAACTAAGATGTGAAACTTGTCAGCCATTGTGCCGCTATCTCCTGCGATTCTCCGGTAAAAAACAAAATATACCTTCGATGCGCGATTGTCACCCTCTCAGGCTATGAAAAACCCGTCGGGGAAACCAAAGTGGCACATTATAATGATTTCGTAGCATTTGGCAGCTAAATACTGGTCTTATCAGGGAAGATTATCAACAGCATTCAGATAAATACCCGGGAAGGTTAAACGATCTGCGGGAATACGCACGTTTTCGTTCACTATCGCCACCACTGGCGAAACTTCTTATATCGCCACGCCAGAAGTCCCAAAGCCAGCACCGCGTAGATGATGGGCTGCGGCGAGAGGATTTTCACTGACCAAAGGTAGTGGATGGGGGCCAGAATCGCGACAAGATAAACGAAATTATGCAGAAGTTGCCAACGCCTTCCCAGTTTTCGCTGCGCGTACTGCGTGGAAGTGAGGGTTAACGCCAGCAAAATCGCCCAGCTGATGATCCCCAGAGTTAAATAAGGGCGGGTCACCAGTTCACGCCCCAGCAGGGCCAGATTATTTATGCCCAGCTCCAGTAACGCATAGCTGGTAAGGTGTAATGTCGCCCAGGCGAAGCACCACAACCCCAGAAGACGCCGGGTTCGGATCAGCAGCGGCTGTTTTGCATAGCGCGCCAGCGGCGAGACCAGCAGGGTCGCCAGTAAAAACTTTAGCGCGGTTCGGCCGGTAAAATGCTGGATATCTTTGGCCGGGTCGGCGCTAAAGCCGCCGTGGCTGGCGGCCCAGAACAGCCATATAAAAGAAAGCAACCCTGCCAGATGCAGGGCCACTTTCAGCCAGGTGATCTGTTTTGCCGTGAGACGCACTTAGAAAAACTCCTTCAAGTCGAGGCCGCGATAGAGCGAGGCCACCTGGTCAGCATAGCCGTTAAACAGCAGCGTGGGCTGGCGCTTCACATCCAGCGCACCGCCTGCGCCAATAACGCGCTCGGTGGCCTGCGACCAGCGCGGATGATCGACGTGCGGATTCACGTTGGCGTAAAAACCGTACTCATTCGGTGCGGCAAGGTTCCAGGTGGTGGGCGGGCGCTCGCGGGTCAGCTTGATGCTGACGATCGATTTAATTCCCTTGAAGCCGTACTTCCAGGGTACGGTCAGGCGGATGGGGGCACCGTTTTGCGGCGGCAGGGCTTTGCCATACACGCCGACGGTGAGTAACGTAAGAGGATGCATGGCTTCATCAATACGCAACCCTTCCACATACGGGTAATCGAGCCCGCCGCCGATAAACCGGTCTTTCTGACCCGGCATGATGTCCGGGGCGTAAAGGGTCTGGAAGGCGACATACTTCGCGTTGCTGGTGGGCTCCACCAGCGCCAGCAGCTTATGCAACGGAAAACCAATCCACGGCACCACCATTGACCAGGCCTCGACGCAGCGCATGCGGTAGATACGCTCCTCCAGCGGGAAGCGGGTGGTTAAATCGTCGTAATCCAGGGTCAGCGGTTTTGCCACTTCGCCGTCAATTTTCAGCGTCCAGGGGTTGGTCTTCAGGCTTCCGGCGTTGGCCGCCGGATCGGCTTTATCCAGGCCGAACTCATAGAAGTTGTTATAGCCCGTCACTTTCTCTTCGGGGGTTTTCTCGAGCGGACTTTGCCACTGCGCTGGCTGGGTAAAGGTGAGCGGCTTGCCCGGGGGCGCTTTAGGGCGATCGTTGCCTTTAAACCAGTCCAGCAGATCGGCCTGAGCGAGGGGGGAGAGCGTCAGCGCGCCGGCGCCAATACCCAGCATCTTCAGGATCTGGCGGCGCTTGAGCATAAAAACGGATTCCGCGGTGATATCGGCTTCCGTCAGGGGTTTCACTTTCATGGCATCCTCCGTCATGCATTTTTTTAAGCATGACGGAGGAGCAGGGTTAAAGCGAATATGTCACGAAAATTTGAAGATTAGGCGAGCTTCACCAGCGTACGGCCCTGGATCTGGTTGTTGATAATCCTGGTGGCATACTCCGGCGCCTGTTCGAGGCTAATCTGCGTGGCGCTCTGGTCATAGAAGGAGGCCGGCAGATCGCGTACGAGTCGCTCCCAGGCCTGCGCGCGGCGTTCAGCAGGGGTCATCACAGAATCGATGCCCTGCAGACGGACGTTACGCAGAATAAACGGCATCACCGTGGTTGGCAGGGCAAAACCGCCGGCCAGACCACATGCCGCCACGCAACCGCCGTAGTTCATCTGCGCCAGCACTTTCGCCAGCACTTTGTCGCCCACGGTATCGACGGCTCCGGCCCAGACCTGTTTTTCCAGCGGACGGGTCTCGGCAAACTCATCCCGGCTGAGAATACGGCTGGCACCGAGAGTACGCAGGTAATCGTGGGTGCTTTCACGGCCAGACACCGCCGCCACCTGATAACCCAGCTTATGCAGCAGAGCAACCGCCGTACTGCCTACGCCGCCGCTGGCGCCGGTCACGACTACTTCACCGGATTCGGGACGTATCCCGGCCTCTTCCAGCGCCATCACGCACAGCATGGCGGTAAAACCGGCGGTGCCAATGATCATCGCTTCACGGCCATCCAGCCCTTTCGGCATTGGCACCAGCCAGTCGCCGTTGACGCGCGCCTGCGCCGCCAGCCCGCCCCAGTTGTTTTCACCCACGCCCCAGCCGGTCAGCAGCACCTGCTGGCCGGCATGAAAACGCGGGTCTTCGCTTGAATGCACGCGTCCCGCAAAGTCGATACCTGGAACCATTGGGAAATTGCGGATGATTTTTCCGGTACCCGTGATGGCGAGGGCGTCTTTGTAGTTAAGGCTGGACCAGTCGATGTCCACGGTCACGGCACCTTCTGGCAGGCGGCTCTCCTCGATAGATTGCACTGATGCAAGAGTTTTGCCTTCCTGCTGTTCTAAGATCAAAGCCTGCATATGAATTCCTTACTCAGCATGATGATTGGAAAAAATTTTTTGAAGACTATACTCGCTCATTGACATGCAATGCCGATTTAACGCAATAAATTGCCAGATACACCGGATTTGGTAGTATGCCGATGCCGTATTGCGAGTTAGTACTTACTTGCTATCCTCATCAACTCACGGAGTAATCTCAAGGATGCGATTATCGACGAAGTTCTCCGCTTTTATCTCCTTGCTTACCGGGTTGACTATTTTTGTCACCTTTATCGGCTGTTCGCTCAGTTTTTACAATGCGATTCAGGGGAAGCTGGCGAACCGCGTTCAGTCCGTTGCGTCGGTCATTGATACTCGCCTTATCAGCACACCCTTTCCCGAACTTTCCCGTCAGCTGGATGAGCTGATGGCGCCGGTGGATATCACGCGGGTGGAGATCAAACAGGGCGAACACGTTCTTTTAAGCCACACCGGACAAACCGCTTACCGACCGGCAGGTTCACCTCCCCAGACCCTCGAACTCACTGTCCACTCCCTGAAAAACCCCGGCATGACGATAAGCCTGGTCTATCAGGACCCTATGACCAGTTATTTTCGTTCATTAATGACCACCGCACCGCTCACGCTGGCGGTGATCTTTGTGGTCGTGCTGATCTTTCTGGCCGTGCGCTGGCTGCGGCGTCAGCTCTCCGGGCAGGAGTTGCTGGAGTCGCGTTCCGCGCGGATCCTCAACGGTGAGCGGGGCGCTCAGGTGCGTGGCTCGGTCTATGAATGGCCCTCGCGAACCAGCAGTGCGCTGGATGTTCTGCTCTCTGAAATTCAGTTTGCCAGCGACCAGCGCAGCCGGATCGACACCCTGATCCGCTCCTATGCCGCCCAGGACAACAAAACCGGCCTCAATAATCGTCTGTTCTTTGATAATCAGCTGGGGACGTTGCTGGAAGACCAGGAAAACGTGGGCACGCACGGGGTGGTGATGATTGTCCGCCTTCCGGATTTCGATCTGCTGAAAGATAACTGGGGGCGAGCAGTTGCGGAGGAGAATCTGTTCACGCTCATTAATATGCTCTCCACCTTTATTATGCGCTATCCCGGCGCATTGCTTGCGCGCTATCACCGCAGCGATTACGCCGTATTGCTGCCGCACCGCACCCTGAAAGAGTCCGAAAGTATTGCCAGCCTGCTGTTGAAATCGGTGGATGCGTTGCCTCCCAGCAAAATGCTCGATCGCGATGACATGGTCCATATTGGCATTTGCGCCTGGCGCGGCGGCCAGTCAACCGAACAGGTGATGGAGCATGCCGAAGCCGCCACCCGTAACGCGGTGCTGCAGGGGGCAAACGGCTGGGCGGTATACGATGACTCTCTGCCTGAAAAAGGGCGCGGCAACGTGCGCTGGCGAACCTTAATCGAGCAGATGCTCACCCGCGGCGGGCCACGGATTTATCAAAAGCCGGCGGTGCTAACCAGCGGCCATGTCCATCACCGGGAGCTGCTGTGCCGGATCTTCGACGGTAACGAAGAGGTAATATCGGCGGAATATCTGCCGATGGTGCTGCAGTTTGGCCTGTCTGAAGAGTACGACCGTCAGCAAATATCGCGATTAATGCCATTCTTATCCTTCTGGCCCGAAGAGCATCTGGCGCTGCAGGTGACGGTGGAGTCACTGATCCGTCCGCGTTTCCAGCGCTGGCTGCGCGATCTGCTGATGCAATGTGAAAAATCGCAGCGTAGACGGATTATTTTTGAACTTGCAGAGGCGGATGTTTGTCAACACATCAGTCGGTTACAGCCGGTCGTTCGGCTGATAAACGCGTTGGGTGCACGCGTCGCGGTGACGCAGGCGGGTCTGACGCTGGTCAGCACCAGCTGGATTAAGGCGCTGGAGGTGGAGCTGTTGAAGCTGCATCCAGGGCTGGTAAGGAATATTGAAAAACGCACGGAAAACCAGCTGCTGGTACAGAGCCTGGTGGAGGCGTGCAAAGGAACGCAAACGCGTGTATTTGCTACGGGTGTGCGGTCGCGAACGGAATGGCAGACGTTGACAGAGCGAGGCGTGACAGGGGGCCAGGGGGATTTTTTCGCAGCCTCTCAGCCGCTTGACAGCAATGTGAAAAAATATTCGCAAAGATACTCTGTTTAACCTGCCGTTTGGTAAGTTTTCACGTAGAATATCGCGCCTGTAGCGTGATGTATGACGAGCAAAATGACAGTGAACGACCTTTAACGGGTTACAAATGAACGTGAGGAACGCTGCTGTTTTCTCAGCCCTGAGGGAGTCAGGCGACGATTTGTAACAAAGGAAACGTGCTGCACTAATTTTCACCGTAGCAGGCGATTTTTGCGCCTTGTCGCTGCTGCGTGTGGTTGGTAAAGTAAGCGGATTTTGTTTTCCGCCCCAGCTTTCAGGATTATCCCTTAGTATGTTGAAAAAATTTCGTGGCATGTTTTCCAATGACCTGTCCATTGACCTGGGTACCGCGAATACCCTCATTTATGTAAAAGGACAAGGCATCGTACTGAATGAGCCTTCAGTTGTGGCCATTCGTCAGGATCGTGCTGGTTCACCGAAAAGCGTAGCGGCTGTAGGCCATGACGCTAAGCAGATGCTTGGCCGTACGCCGGGTAATATCGCTGCCATTCGTCCGATGAAAGACGGCGTTATCGCTGACTTCTTCGTGACCGAGAAAATGCTTCAGCACTTTATCAAGCAAGTGCACAGCAACAGCTTTATGCGTCCGAGCCCACGTGTTCTGGTGTGTGTGCCGGTTGGCGCTACCCAGGTTGAACGTCGTGCTATTCGTGAATCCGCTCAGGGCGCTGGTGCGCGTGAAGTTTTCCTGATTGAAGAGCCAATGGCTGCGGCAATCGGTGCAGGTCTGCCGGTTTCCGAAGCAACCGGTTCCATGGTGGTGGATATCGGTGGCGGTACTACTGAAGTGGCCGTTATCTCCCTGAACGGTGTGGTTTACTCCTCCTCCGTCCGTATCGGTGGCGACCGCTTCGACGAAGCGATCATCAACTACGTCCGCCGTAACTACGGCTCTCTGATCGGTGAAGCCACCGCAGAGCGTATCAAGCACGAAATCGGTTCTGCTTACCCGGGTGACGAAGTTCGCGAGATCGAAGTTCGCGGCCGTAACCTGGCAGAAGGCGTTCCACGTGGCTTTACCCTGAATTCCAACGAAATCCTCGAAGCGCTGCAGGAGCCGTTAACCGGTATCGTCAGCGCCGTCATGGTTGCCCTCGAGCAGTGCCCGCCGGAACTGGCTTCCGATATCTCCGAGCGCGGCATGGTTCTGACCGGTGGTGGTGCGCTGCTGCGTAACCTCGACCGCCTGTTGATGGAAGAGACAGGAATTCCTGTCGTAGTTGCAGAAGATCCACTGACTTGCGTAGCCCGTGGCGGCGGCAAGGCGCTGGAAATGATCGACATGCACGGCGGCGACTTGTTCAGCGAAGAGTAGTCAGGTGTGAAAGGGTAGCGGATGGCTACCCTTTCTCTCTGACGCGAGAGTACGCATAGCCTATGAAGCCAATTTTTAGCCGTGGCCCGTCGCTACAGTTTCGCCTGATCCTTGGGGTGTTAGTAGCGCTTGGTGTCATTATTGCCGATAGCCGCCTCGGTACGTTCAGCCAGATCAGAACGTACATGGATACCGCCGTCAGTCCTTTCTATTTTGTATCAAATGGTCCCCGTGAATTACTCGACAGCGTTTCGCAAACCTTGTCCTCACGCGATCAACTCGAACTTGAAAACCGCGCGTTACGTCAGGAACTGCTGCTAAAAAACAGCGAACTGCTGATGCTGGGCCAGTACAAGCAGGAAAACGCGCGTCTGCGCGAGCTGCTGGGCTCGCCGCTGCGTCAGGATGAGCAGAAGATGGTGACCCAGGTGATCTCCACCGTTAACGATCCCTACAGCGATCAGGTGGTCATCGACAAAGGCAGCGTTAATGGCGTGTACGAAGGCCAGCCCGTTATCAGCGATAAAGGCGTTGTCGGCCAGGTGGTGGCCGTTGCTAAGCTCACCAGCCGCGTATTGCTGATTTGTGATGCGACCCATGCGCTGCCGATTCAGGTTCTGCGTAACGACATCCGCGTGATCGCAGCCGGTAACGGCTGTACCGACGATCTGCAGCTGGAACATCTGCCGGCGAATACCGATATTCGCGTGGGTGATGTGCTGGTCACGTCCGGTCTGGGCGGTCGCTTCCCCGAAGGGTATCCGGTTGGGGTGGTCTCCTCCGTGAAGCTGGATACCCAGCGCGCCTACACCGTGATTCAGGCACGTCCTACCGCCGGTTTACAGCGCTTGCGCTATCTGTTGTTGTTGTGGGGCGCCGATCGTAACGGTAGCAACCCTATGACACCGGAAGAGGTGCACCGCGTGGCGAATGAACGCCTGATGCAGATGATGCCGCAGGTTTTGCCTTCGCCAGACTCCATGGGGCCGCCAGCGCCAGTCCCGGCGCCGGCAACAGGGCTGACCCAGCCACCGCCTGATGCGCCGCCGCCACCGCAACTCTCCCCGGGAGGGCAATAGTGGCAAGCTACCGTAGCCAGGGACGCTGGGTTATCTGGCTCTCGTTTTTGATCGCGCTGTTGCTGCAAGTCATGCCCTGGCCGGATGACATTCTCGTTTTCCGGCCAAACTGGGTGCTACTGATTTTGCTCTACTGGATCCTCGCTCTGCCGCACCGCGTAAATGTGGGCACAGGTTTTGTGATGGGTGCCATACTGGATCTGATCAGTGGCTCGACGCTTGGCGTACGCGCGCTGTCCATGAGTATCATCGCATACCTGGTCGCACTGAAATTCCAGCTCTTTCGTAATCTGGCACTCTGGCAACAGGCGCTGGTGGTGATGTTGTTATCAATGGCCGCGGATATCATTGTTTTCTGGGCAGAGTTTTTAGTGATCAACGTCTCTTTCCGTCCGGAAGTGTTCTGGAGTAGTGTAGTAAACGGTGTGCTCTGGCCATGGTTATTCCTGCTGATGCGTAAGGTCCGCCAGCAATTTGCCGTGCAGTAAAAGGTTTCTATGACGTCTCTATATCTTGCCTCCGGTTCTCCGCGCCGTCAGGAGTTGCTCACACAGTTGGGCGTCTCTTTTGAACGTATCGTTACCGGCATTGAGGAAAAACGGGCTGAGGGCGAAAGCGCTCAGCAGTATGTCTCTCGCCTGGCGCGGGAGAAGGCCCAGGCAGGCGTGGCGCAAGTACCGCGTGATTTACCGGTGCTGGGCGCAGATACCATCGTGATCCTTAACGGTGAAGTCCTCGAGAAACCGCACGACAGCGAGCATGCGTTCCGGATGCTGCGCAAATTGTCCGGGCAAACGCATCAGGTGATGACCGCCGTCGCGCTGGCAGACAGTCAGCATGTGCTCGACTGTCTGGTTGTCACCGATGTCACGTTCAGAGTACTCACAGATGAGGATATCGCCGGTTATATCGCCAGCGGTGAACCTATGGATAAAGCAGGTGCATACGGTATTCAAGGGTTGGGTGGCTGTTTTGTCAGGAAGATTAATGGCAGCTATCACGCCGTAGTCGGCTTACCGCTGGTGGAAACGTATGAGTTGCTGAGCAATTTTAACTCACTGCGTGAGGGAAGGGATAATTATGACGGCTGAATTGTTGGTAAACGTAACGCCATCGGAAACCCGTGTGGCCTATATCGATGGCGGTATTCTTCAGGAAATTCATATTGAGCGTGAAGCGCGGCGCGGAATAGTAGGCAATATCTACAAAGGTCGTGTCAGTCGTGTACTACCGGGTATGCAGGCGGCATTTGTAGATATTGGTCTCGATAAAGCGGCATTTTTACACGCCTCGGATATCATGCCGCATACCGAATGTGTGGCGGGAGAAGAGCAAAAGCAGTTCACCGTTCGTGATATCTCCGAGCTGGTGCGTCAGGGCCAGGATCTGATGGTGCAGGTGGTGAAGGATCCGCTGGGTACCAAAGGCGCGCGCCTGACCACCGACATCACCTTACCCTCCCGTTATCTGGTCTTTATGCCTGGCGCCTCGCACGTCGGCGTGTCCCAGCGTATCGAGAGCGAAAGCGAACGCGAGCGGCTGAAAAAGGTGGTGGGTGCTTACTGCGATGAGCAGGGCGGCTTTATTATTCGCACCGCCGCCGAAGGGATCAGTGAAGAAGATCTGGCTTCAGACGCCGCCTACCTGAAACGCGTCTGGACCAAAGTGATGGAGCGTAAAAAACGCAATCAGACCCGCTATCAGCTTTACGGCGAGCTGGCGCTGGCCCAGCGCGTCCTGCGCGACTTCGCCGATGCCCAGCTCGATCGCATCCGCGTCGATTCCCGTCTGACCTATGACGCGCTACTCGAGTTTACCGCGGAATACATTCCTGAAATGCCTGGCCTGCTGGAGCACTACACCGGTCGCCAGCCGATATTCGATCTCTATGACGTTGAAAACGAAATTCAGCGCGCGCTGGAGCGCAAGGTCGAGCTTAAGTCCGGCGGCTATCTGATTATCGACCAGACCGAAGCGATGACCACCGTGGATATCAACACCGGGGCGTTTGTCGGACATCGCAATCTGGACGACACCATTTTTAACACCAACATTGAAGCGACGCAGGCCATTGCGCGTCAGCTTCGTCTGCGCAATCTGGGTGGCATCATCATCATCGACTTTATCGATATGAGTAACGAAGACCACCGCCGTCGTGTGCTGCATTCGCTGGAGCAGGCGCTAAGTAAAGATCGCGTGAAAACCAGCATTAATGGCTTCTCCCAGCTTGGGCTGGTGGAAATGACCCGCAAGCGCACCCGTGAAAGCGTGGAGCATGTGCTGTGTAACGAGTGCCCGACCTGCCATGGCCGCGGCACGGTGAAGACAGTCGAAACGGTCTGCTATGAGATCATGCGTGAGATCGTTCGCGTGCATCACGCCTACGACTCCGACCGTTTCCTGGTCTATGCTTCACCTTCGGTGGCGGAAGCCCTGAAAGGGGAAGAGTCACACGCCCTGGCGGAAGTGGAAATCTTTGTCGGCAAACAGGTGAAAGTACAGATCGAGCCGCTCTATAACCCGGAGCAGTTTGACGTGGTGATGATGTAAAACGCAGCGTGCTGCGAGAAAACGGCTGACAAGGAGAGACGCGTGAGGCGATTGCCGGGGATTTTACTGCTTACAGGGGCAACGCTAATAGTGATTGTCGCGCTGCTCGTAAGCGGGCTGCGTCTGGTATTGCCGCATCTGGACAACTGGCGCCCGCAGCTGCTGGCGAAGATCGAATCCGCGACCGGCGTGCCCGTCGCGGCCAGCCAGCTCAATGCGAGCTGGCAAAATTTTGGCCCGACCCTGGAGGTGCGCAATATCAACGCGCAGCTGAAAGACGGCGGCCACCTTAATATTAAGCGTGTCACCCTGGCGCTGGACGTCTGGCAAAGCCTGCTGCACCTGCGCTGGCAGTTTCGCGATCTCACCTTTTATCAGCTGCAATTTCTGACTAATACCCCGCTGCGCAGTGACGATCAGGGCGAAGGCTTTGAAGCCAACCGCATCAGCGATCTGTTCCTGCGTCAGTTCGATCATTTCGATCTGCGCGACAGCGAGATTAGCTTTATCACCCTTTCCGGGCAGCGTGCCGAGCTGGCGATCCCCCAGCTAACCTGGCTCAACGGCAAAGAGCGTCATCGTGCTGAAGGCCAGGTCAGCCTCTCCAGCCTGAACGGACAGCACGGCGTGATGCAGGTGCGCATGGATCTGCGTGACGACAATGGCCTGTTGAATAACGGCAAAGTGTGGCTGCAGGCCGATGATGTGGACGTCAAACCCTGGCTGGGTGACTGGCTGCAGCAGAACATGCAGCTTGAAACCGCACGCTTTAGCATTGAAGGCTGGATGACCCTCACTAACGGCCAGTTCGCCAGCGGCGATATCTGGCTAAAGCAGGGCGGCGCCACCTGGCCGGGTAAAACGCGTCAGCATCAGCTATTGGTTGATAACCTCACCGCCCATGTGACCCGCGAGAAACAGGGCTGGCAATTCGCCATCCCCGATACCCGCATTACCCTGGACGACAAGGCGTGGCCGCGCGGCGCGCTGTCGCTGGCCTGGATCCCTGAGCAGGACGTGGGCGGCACCAACAGCAAACGCAGCGATGAACTGCGTATTCGCGCCAGCAATCTGGAGCTGTCGGGCCTTGAGGGACTGCGTACCATTGCGGCGAAGCTCTCTCCGGCGCTGGGCGAAGTCTGGCAGGCCACCCAGCCAGTTGGGGCAATCAACGCCCTGGCGCTGGATATTCCGCTGCAGGCAACGGAAAAAACCCGCTTCAACATAGCCTGGACCGATCTCGCCTGGAAGCAGTGGGAGATGTTGCCGGGCGCCGAGCATTTTAGCGGCACGCTGGAAGGCAGCATGGAAGATGGCCGTCTTGTGGCCCATATGCGCGATGCGAAAATGCCCTATGAAACCGTCTTCCGCGCGCCGCTGGAAATCGAAAAAGGGACCGCCACCCTCCACTGGCTGAAGAACGAGAAAGGCTTCCAGCTTGACGGACGTGACATCGACGTGAAAGCCAAAGCGGTGCATGCCCGGGGCGATTTCCGCTATCTGCAGCCGGCGGGCGACGAGCCCTGGCTGGGGATCCTGGCGGGCATCAGTACCGACGACGGTGCCCAGGCCTGGCGCTACTTTCCTGAAAACCTGATGGGCAATGCCCTGGTGGACTACCTGAGCGGCGCCATTCAGGGCGGGCAGGCGGACAGCGCCACCCTGGCCTACGGCGGCAATCCGCATTTGTTCCCCTATAAGCACAACGAAGGTCAGTTCCAGGTGCTGGTGCCGTTACGCAACGCCACCTTTGCCTTCCAGCCTGGATGGCCGGCGCTGAAAGACCTTAATATTGAGCTCAATTTCATCAACGACGGCTTATGGATGAAAACCGACGGCGTGGCGTTGGGCGGTGTAAAGGCCAGCAACCTGACTGCGGTGATCCCCGACTATTCAAAAGAAAAGCTGCTGATCGACGCCGATATTAACGGGCCCGGAAAAGCCGTCGGCCCCTATTTTGAAGAGACGCCGTTAGACGATTCGCTGGGCGCCACGCTCCAGCAGCTCCAGCTGGATGGCGATGTGAATGCTCGCTTACATCTGGATATTCCGCTGGATGGCTCCATGACCACTGCGGAAGGCGACGTCAGACTGAAAAATAACAGCCTGTTTATCAAGCCGCTGAACAGCACGCTGAACAATTTGACCGGCCAGTTCAGCTTCGTGAATGGCGATCTGAAAAGCGGGCCGCTGAGCGCAAACTGGTTCAGCCAGCCGGTGAATATCGATTTCTCCACCACTGAAGGTGAAAAAGCCTACCAGGTGGCGGTCAATATGGATGCCAGCTGGCAGCCCGCGCGGATGGACGTGCTGCCAAAAGTGGTCAGCCAGTCGCTTGAAGGCCGCGTACCCTGGAACGGCAAGGTGGCGATCGATCTGCCTTACCGTGGCAGCCCGCATTACAAGGTGGATATTAGCAGCGACCTGAAGAGCGTCAGCAGCGATCTGCCTTCACCGCTGAACAAAAATGCGGGCGAGCCGCTGCCGGTGAAGCTGAACGTCGACGGGGATCTCAACAGCTTTACCCTGACCGGCAATACCGGCGGGAAAAATCACTTTAACAGCCGCTGGCTGCTGAACCGCAAGCTGACGCTGGATCGGGCTATCTGGACCACCGACAGCCGCACCCTGCCGCCGCTGCCGGAGCAGGCGGGCGTTGAGCTGAATCTCCCGCCGCTGGACGGAGCAGAATGGCTGGCGCTTTTCCAGCGCGGAGTAGGGGAAAATGTGGATGATGCGGCACAGTTACCGCAGCACATCACGGTGCGTACACCCGCGCTGACGCTGGGGGGCCAGCAGTGGAATAACCTGAGCATTGTCTCGCAGCCTACGATCAACGGCTCTAAAGTTGAGGCCCAGGGGCGGGAAATCAACGCCAGCCTTCAGATGCGTAACACCGCGCCGTGGCAGGCGGATATCCGTTACCTCTATTACAACCCGGCCTCCGTCAGCGCCGGGAAAGGCAATAACGTCTCGCCGTTATCCAGCACCACGCGGATCAATTTTAGCGGCTGGCCCGATCTCCAGCTGCGCTGCGGCGAATGCTGGCTGTGGGGACAGAAGTATGGCCGTATTAATGGCGACTTCACTATCAAGGGCGATACCCTGACCCTGGCGGGCGGGCTGATCGATACCGGCTTCGGGCGCCTGACCGCCAACGGCGAGTGGGTAAATGGCGCCCGCGAGCAGCGTACCTCCCTGAAGGGGCAAATTAAGGGTAACAAGCTGGATGCGGCAGCGAACTTTTTCGGTATCTCCACCCCGGTTCGCGGTTCGTCGTTTGACGTGGATTACGATCTGCACTGGCGCGACATGCCCTGGCAACCTGACGAAGCCTCGCTGAACGGTATTCTGAAGACACGGCTGGGGAGAGGTGAAATTGCGGATTTAAGCACGGGCCATGCCGGGCAGCTGCTACGTTTACTCAGCTTCGATGCCCTGCTGCGCAAGCTGCGTTTTGACTTTAGCGATACCTTTAATGAAGGCTTCTACTTCGACTCCATCCGCAGTACCGCGTGGATCAAAGAGGGCGTGCTGCATACCGATGATACGCTGGTGGACGGGCTGGAGGCGGATATCGCCATGAAAGGCTCCGTCAACCTGGTGCGGCGTGAACTGGATATGGAAGCCGTGGTGGCCCCGGAGATCTCGGCGACCGTCGGCGTGGCGGCGGCCTTTGCCGTTAACCCGATCGTTGGCGCGGCGGTGTTTGCTGCCAGTAAAGTGCTGGGGCCGCTGTGGAGCAAAGTCTCCATTCTGCGCTATCACATTACCGGCCCGGTGGATAAACCACAGATTAATGAAGTGCTGCGTCAGCCACGCAAAGATGCACAGCAATGATTTGACGCGGGCAATTAATTGCCTCACTCTCAATAGATAAGATCTTAGATACGTCCTGTGGACGGCAACGAACGAGTAGCAAAACGATGAGTCTGAACCTGGTAAGTGAACATTTGCTGGCAGCGAACGGCCTGAGCCATCAGGACCTGTTTTCCATTCTTGGTCAACTGACCGAACGCCGTCTCGACTACGGCGATCTCTACTTTCAGTCGAGCTATCACGAATCCTGGGTTTTAGAAGACAGCATCATCAAAGATGGCTCTTATAATATCGACCAGGGCGTCGGCGTACGTGCCGTCAGTGGTGAAAAAACCGGTTTTGCCTATGCGGATCAGATTAGCCTGACCGCGCTTGAGCAGAGCGCGCAGGCAGCGCGTACCATTGTGCGCGACAGCGGTGATGGCCGGGTGAAGACCCTGGGCGAAGTGCAGCACTCTGCGCTCTATACCAGCGTCGATCCGCTGCAAAGCATGAGTCGCGAAGAGAAGCTGGATATCCTGCGCCGGGTGGACAAAGTCGCCCGTGCGGAAGATAAACGCGTGCAGGAAGTCTCTGCCAGCCTGAGCGGTGTGTATGAGCTGATTCTGGTGGCGGCAACCGATGGCACTCTGGCCGCCGACGTGCGTCCGCTGGTGCGTCTCTCGGTGAGCGTGCTGGTGGAAGAGGACGGCAAACGCGAGCGCGGCTCAAGCGGCGGCGGCGGTCGTTTCGGCTACGAGTGGTTCCTGAACCCGATCAACGGTGAAGTGCGTGCCGACGCGTGGGCGAAAGAGGCGGTACGCATGGCGCTGGTTAATCTCTCTGCCGTGGCAGCGCCTGCGGGTACGCTGCCGGTGGTGCTGGGTGCGGGCTGGCCTGGCGTGCTGCTGCACGAAGCGGTAGGACACGGTCTGGAAGGTGACTTCAACCGTCGCGGTACTTCCGTCTTTAGCGGTCAGATTGGCGAGCTGGTGGCCTCTGAACTCTGTACCGTGGTGGATGACGGCACCATGACCGATCGTCGTGGATCGGTCTCCATCGACGATGAAGGGACGCCGGGGCAGTACAACGTGCTGATCGAGAACGGGATCCTGAAAGGCTATATGCAGGACAAACTGAATGCGCGCCTGATGGGTGTTTCGCCAACCGGCAATGGCCGTCGCGAATCCTACGCACACCTGCCGATGCCGCGCATGACCAACACCTATATGCTGGCGGGTAAATCCACGCCGCAGGAAATTATCGAATCGGTTGATTACGGCATCTATGCGCCGAACTTTGGTGGTGGCCAGGTGGATATTACCTCCGGTAAATTTGTCTTCTCGACCTCAGAAGCCTATCTGATCGAGAAGGGCAAGGTGACCAAAGCGGTGAAAGGCGCCACTCTGATTGGCTCCGGTATCGAAGCGATGCAGCAGATTTCGATGGTGGGTAACGACCTGAAGCTGGATAACGGCGTTGGTGTCTGCGGCAAAGAGGGCCAGAGCCTGCCGGTGGGCGTCGGTCAGCCGACCCTGAAGGTGGATAACCTGACCGTCGGCGGTACTGCGTAGTTTACCCTCACCCTAACCCTCTCCCTTAAAGGGAGAGGGGATAGTCAGGTGCAGGGCTTAGCATTATTCCTTCCTTCCCCGCATCTCCTGAAACAGCGCCGCCACCTGCACAAAATAGTCCGTCAGATAGTTAATACATACCTGCACCTTCAGCGGCAGCTTGTCCTTTTCGGTATACACCGCATACACCGGACGCGGATCCGACTGATAGCGCGGGAACAGGATCTCCAGTTCACCGCTGTTGATCTCGTTGATCACCCACATTAGCGGCACGTAGGCGATCCCGGCGCCTGCCACCAGCCAGCGGGAGATAGTCATCGGATCGTTGGTCACAAAGCGTCCCTGCGGCAGTAGTTTTGTCGAGAGGCCCTCTGGCGCGATCAGTTCAAATTCGTTATCGGGGCGCACGCTATATTCCAGCCAGGCGTGGTTGCTGAGATCCGCCGGTTTTTCCGGGATACCCGCTTTGGCGAGGTACTTCTTCGCCGCGCACACCACCATCGGCATGCTCCCCAGACGACGCGAAAAGAGGCTGGAATCCTGCAAGGCGCCGACGCGGATCACCACATCCAGGCCATCGGCAATCAGATCCGGGGCGGGAATTCCGGTGACCAGATTCACCGTTAACCCCGGGTACTCCTGCAACATATCGGCGGTCATTCCCGCCAGGACATTTTGTGCCATAGTTGAAGAACAGCCGATGCGCAGCGTGCCGATGGGAGTGTTATTGAAAGCGTAGAGTTGTTCATGCACCGCCTGGGCTTCATACAACATTCGCCGACAGCCCTGATAATAAATTTTGCCGGCTTCCGTCAGGCCAAGGCTGCGGGTGCTGCGGTTAAGAAGCTTAACCTGGAGGTCATCTTCCAGTTTAGCGACGGTCTGGCTTATTGATGAGACGCTCATCTGTAACTGCCTTGCCGCGGCAGTAAAGGAGCCCAGCTCAACGACTTTGGCAAAAACTGACATCCGTTTTAGACGTTCCATTATTCACTCTGGCTTAAAAGTGATTTAGATCACATATGATAGATAACAGCATAACAGTTACGCTAATATATTATTAATACATTATAGCTACGCCACTCTCGCCCGGCTTTTCTTGCCACTTCTGCGGTGCCGTACGCTGAATAATTCTTTCGCCTGCTCGCTCTAATCAAGGTCAACATGAGTCTGTTTCCCGTTATCGTGGTGTTCGGATTGTCGTTCCCACCGATATTCTTTGAACTTCTTTTATCATTAGCGATTTTTTGGCTGGTGCGAAAGGTGCTGGTTCCAACCGGGATCTATGATTTTGTCTGGCACCCTGCATTGTTCAATTCCGCGCTCTATTGCTGCCTGTTCTATCTGGTATCGCGCCTGTTTGTTTGAGGTAGATGTGAAAACACTAACAAGAAAAGTCTCCCGTACCGCCATTACGCTGGTACTGGTCATCCTCGCGTTCATCGCTATTTTTCGCGCGTGGGTTTATTACACCGAGTCACCCTGGACGCGTGATGCGCGCTTTAGCGCTGACATCGTGGCCATCGCGCCGGATGTGGCGGGCCTGATCACCGCCGTCAACGTGCATGACAACCAGCTGGTCAAAAAGGATCAGGTGCTGTTCACTATTGACCAGCCTCGTTACCAGAAAGCGCTGGAGCAGGCAGAAGCAGATGTCTCCTACTACCAGGCGCTGGCGGCGGAAAAACGTCGCGAGGCAGGGCGGCGTAATAAGCTGGGGGTGCAGGCGATGTCCCGGGAGGAGATCGACCAGTCCAACAACGTGCTGCAAACGGTTCTGCATCAACTGGCGAAGGCCGAAGCGACCCGCGATCTGGCGAAGCTGGATCTCGAGCGCACCGTGATCCGCGCGCCCTCCGATGGCTGGGTGACCAACCTTAACGTCTATACCGGCGAATTTATTACCCGCGGCTCCACCGCCGTGGCGCTGGTTAAACAACACTCCTTCTATGTACTCGCCTATATGGAAGAGACCAAACTGGAAAACGTCCGGCCGGGTTATCGGGTGGAGATCACTCCGCTTGGCAGCAACCGGGTGTTGAAAGGCACTGTCGACAGCGTGGCGGCCGGGGTGACCAACTCCAGCGCCACCCGCGACAGCAAAGGGATGGCGACGGTGGATTCTAATCTGGAGTGGGTGCGCCTGGCGCAGCGCGTACCGGTACGTATTCGTCTGGATGAACAGCAGGGCGACCTGTGGCCTGCGGGAACCACCGCGACGGTGGTGATCACCGGCGAAACAGATCGGGATGCCCGCCACGACTCGCTGTTCCGCAAAATTGCCCACCGCCTGCGTGAGTTTGGTTAATCGCCATGGGTATCTTCTCCATCGCCAACCAGCACCTGCGCTTCGCGGTTAAGCTGGCCTTCGCCATCGTGCTGGCGCTGTTTGTCGGGTTCCACTTTCAGCTGGAAACGCCCCGCTGGGCGGTGCTGACGGCAGCGATTGTCGCCGCCGGCCCGGCGTTTGCCGCAGGCGGTGAACCTTACTCCGGCGCTATCCGCTATCGCGGCATGCTGCGTATTGTCGGCACCTTTATTGGCTGTATCGCCGCGCTGACCATCGTGATCCTGATGATCCGCACCCCGCTGCTGATGCTGATGGTGTGCTGTATCTGGGCCGGTTTTTGTACCTGGATCTCCTCCCTGGTTCGGGTGGAGAACTCCTATGCATGGGGGCTTTCCGGTTATACCGCGCTGATCATTATCATCACTATCCAGACCAATCCCCTGCTGGCGCCGCAGTTTGCCGTGGAGCGCTGCAGCGAGATTGTGATGGGGATTGTCTGTGCGATCGTGGCGGATTTGCTGTTCTCCCCGCGTTCGATCAAACAGGAGGTGGATCGTGAGCTGGATGCGCTGATCGTCGCCCAGTATCAGCTCATGCAGCTGTGCATCAAGCATGGCGACAGTGAGGAGGTGGATAACGCCTGGAGTGCGCTGGTACGTCGTACCACCGCGCTGGAAGGGATGCGCAGCAACCTCAATATGGAGTCTTCACGCTGGTCGCGGGCCAACCGCCGCCTGAAAGCGCTCAACACCGTCTCCTTAACGTTAATCACCCAGGCCTGTGAAACTTATCTGATCCAGAATAACCGCCCCGAGGCTATCACGGAGACCTTCCGGGAGCAGTTTGACACGCCCGTTACTACCGTTCAGGACGTACATAAGCAGCTCAAACGCATGCGTCGGGTCATCGCCTGGACCGGCGAGCGCGACACGCCGGTAACGATCTACACCTGGGTCGGAGCGGCGACACGTTACCTGCTGCTCAAGCGTGGGGTGATCGGCAATACCAAAATCAGCGCCACTGAAGAGGAGGTGCTGCAGGGTGAAGTGGTGGTGAAAGCCGAGTCGGCGGAACGCCATCATGCGATGGTTAACTTCTGGCGCACCACGCTCGCCTGTATGCTCGGAACGCTGTTCTGGCTGTGGACCGGCTGGACCTCTGGCAGCGGCGCCATGGTGATGATCGCCGTGGTCACCTCGCTGGCGATGCGACTGCCTAATCCCCGGATGGTGGCGCTCGATTTTCTGTATGGCACCCTGGCGGCGCTGCCGCTTGGCGCTTTCTACTTCCTTGTGGTCCTCCCGTCGACCCAGCAAAGCATGTTGCTGCTCTGCCTGAGTCTCGCCGTTATGGCCTTCTTTATCGGTATAGAGGTGCAGAAGCGACGCCTGGGGTCGCTGGGGGCCCTGGCCAGTACTATCAATATCCTGGTGCTGGATAACCCGATGACCTTTCACTTCAGCCAGTTTCTTGACAGCGCGCTGGGGCAGATTGTTGGCTGCTTCCTGGCGATGATGGTGATCCTGCTGGTGCGCGATAACTCGCAGGCCAGAACCGGACGCGTGCTGCTGAACCAGTTTGTTTCTGCTGCCGTCTCTGCGATGACCACCAACACCGCCCGACGTAAAGAGAACCACCTGCCCGCGCTCTACCAGCAGCTTTTTTTACTCCTGACCAAATTCCCGGGCGACATTGCGAAGTTCCGGCTGGCCCTGACGCTGATCATCGCCCACCAGCGTCTGCGTAATGCGCCGATACCGGTGAATGACGATCTCTCTGCGTATCACCGCCAGCTGCGCCGTACTGCCGATCATGTGATTTCGGCCTCCAGCGACGATAAGCGCCGACGTTACTTTACGCAGCTGCTGGCGGAGCTGGATATCTATCAGGAGAAGCTGCGTATCTGGGAGGCGCCGCGACAGGTGACCGAACCGGTACAGCGGCTGGTGGGCATGCTGCATCGTTACCAGAACGCCCTGACCGACAGCTAATCCTCCTGAAAACCGACGCAATAAGCGTCGGTTTTTTTGTGGCTATACTTATCCTGGCAAGTACGTAAACCCAAAATGGGAGGATACATGACTACCCAGGCTCTTCAGGATAGTGCGCTATTTCAGTCCGGATATTTAGTCGATGGCGTATGGAAAACGCTCGATACCACATTCGATGTAGTTAACCCGGCGACCGGAGAGGTGATCGCCCGGGTCGCAAAAGCAGGTAAAAAAGAGGCCGAAGAGGCCATCGCCGCCGCGAACCGCGCCTTCCCGGCCTGGCGCGCCAGAACTGCAAAAGAGCGTTCGGCCATCCTTTATCGCTGGTATGAACTGATCATTGAAAACAAACAATGGCTTGGCCAGCTGATGACCACCGAGCAGGGCAAACCGCTGAAAGAGGCGGAAGGGGAAGTGGAGTACGCGGCCAGTTTTATCCAGTGGTTTGCCGAGCAGGCCAAACGTGCTAACGGCGAAATCATCCCACCCGTTAAACCCGGCTCCCGCATTCTTGCCACCCGTGAACCCATTGGCGTTGTGGCGGCCATCACGCCGTGGAACTTCCCTATGGCGATGCTGACACGTAAGCTGGGCCCGGCGCTGGCTGCTGGTTGTACCGGGGTAATAAAACCAGCCAACAACACGCCGCTCAGCGCCTTTGCGCTGCTTACGCTGGCCAAAAAGGCGGGCGTACCGGATGGCGTATTAAACGCGGTAGCGGGGAATACCTCTGAGATAAGCGACGCGATTATGGCCAGTCCTGAAGTGCGCAAAATCTCCTTTACCGGCTCGACGGCGGTCGGCAAAACGCTGATGCGCAACGCCGCCGAAACCATGAAAAAAGTCTCGATGGAGCTGGGGGGAAATGCGCCTTATATCGTCTTTGACGATGCCGATATCGATGCCGCGGTAGAAGGGGCTATCGCCAATAAATTCCGCAATGCCGGCCAGGTCTGCGTCAGCGTCAATCGCTTCTATATTCAGGAGTCGGTGTACGACGCGTTCGTCACCAAACTTGCCGCAGCGGTGAACGACTTAAAAGTGGGTAACGGCCTGGAAGAGGGCACCCTTGTCGGGCCGCTGATTGAACCTGCCGCGGTGAACAAAGTGCGCGAGCACGTTGAGGATGCGGTTGCCAAAGGGGCCAGCGTGCTGGCAGGTGGTAAAGCCCATGCTCTCGGCGGGAATTTCTGGCAACCGACGGTATTGGGGGAGTGCCACGAAGGGATGGCGCTCGCCAGCGAAGAGACCTTCGGACCCGTGGCGGCCTGCTTCCGTTTCACTTCAGAAGAGGAGGTGATTCAGCGTGCTAACGATACGCCGTTTGGCCTGGCAGCCTATTTCTATACGCAGAATTTGCAGCGAGTCTTCCGCGTATCTCAGGCCATAGAGAGCGGCATGATTGGCATTAACGAATGCGCGGTTTCCACGGAGCTTGGGCCTTTTGGCGGGGTGAAAGAGTCGGGGCTGGGTCGCGAAGGGTCAGTGCTGGGACTGGAAGAGTTCCTGGAAGTGAAAACCCTGCATATCGGGGGATTATAATCGACAGGGCGGCATAAGCCGCTCGCCTGGACGGGGTGGCTGGCAATGAATATTTATACGTTTGATTTTGATGAAATCGACAGTCAGGAGGACTTCTATCGTGAGTTTTCACGTACCTTCGGCATGGGTCAGGAGAGTGTGACGGATCTGGACTCCCTGTGGGAAATTGTGACCAGCAGCCAGTTACCGCTACCGCTCGAAATCGAGTTTATCCATTTGCCGGAAAAGCTACGCAGGCGCTTTGGCGCGTTGATTCTGCTGTTTGATGAGGCGGAAGAGGAGCTGGAAGGACAGATTCGCTTTAACGTACGTCAATGAAGGACATAAAAAAGCCCCTGCGAGGCAGGGGCAAGTCGTAAATCAATACGACGAGGGTTTATTTGTACAGCTCAGCGGTCGCATGCCAGTGATCGCCGGTGTTCAGTTCGGTGACGCGATAGCTGCTGGCGCCCGCTTTTTCAGCTTTTGCCGCCAGAGCCTGACGGATATCCATCGGAGAACCGGCAACTTCAGTTACGGAGATACTTCCCATAGATTGCAGGTTTTGTGCCTGGTCCGCATTGACCTGGTGTACAGCTGCGCTGGCACCAAATGAGAGAACGGAAGCGAAACCAGCGGCGATGAGTAATTTAGTGTTCATAATCTTGACTCCTTACAGGGCAAGCTCAACGGCAAGAAGGGTTGTGCTGCTATTTTTATGCCTGGTGCCGTTGAACAGAGATATCGGGTATTTCGGTTAATGCTCGGTACGACTTATTTATACAGCTCAGCGGTGGCATGCCAGTGATCGCCAGTACGCGCTTCGATAACGCGATAGGATGAGGCACCCTGTTCCTGCGCTTTTTTGTTCAGCATCTGGTTCATGTCCATCGGAGACGTACCGACTGCACCGACAGAAACTGTACCGATAGATTCACGAGACTGAGCCTGATCGGCGTTGATCGCATCGGCGGCAAAGGCGCCGAAAGACAGGACAGACAGAATGCTAAGGGTGGCTACCGTTGTTTTGATTTTCATGATTCTTTTCCTCGTCATATTCTTTACTGGGGTCGTTGTTTCGTGACCCTCATCACAAAATCAAGTATACACTAATAACGGCAAAAATTAATACCATGCTAATTGTTTCTTGTGTAATCACGTATTAAGTAATTGCATTTTTATAACCATAAAGCATAAAAAATCGAGCGGAAAGCACGGTCCAATGAATTATTTTCAATAAAATTAATGGGATATGCCAATTTGATTATTCGTGCGATTTTGCGGTTTATCATTCACCAAGTGAATGCATTGAGACAGAAAAACGCACTATTTGTTAAATTACAGATAACAGATTGTAGGGGGAAACGAGACGGGCGCAGAAGGATCCCCGCTGCGGCAGGCAGCAGGGAAGAGAGATTAGAGTTCCTGTTCGAACAGAACCAGAATGGCTTCGTAGAGATCTTTAACCGAGAAACCATTGGCTGGCGTCGTGAAGATAGTATCGTCGCCAGCGATGGTGCCGAGGATGCCTTCCGCTTTACCCAGCGAGTCGAGCAGGCGTGCAATCAACTGCGCAGCGCCTGGACTTGTGTGGATCACCACCACGGCATCGTTGTAGTCGATATCCAGCACCAGATTCTTCAGCGGGCTCGACGTTGTCGGAACACCCAATTCAGCTGGCAGACAGTAGACCATCTCCATTTTGGCATTGCGGGTACGCACCGCACCAAATTTGGTTAACATGCGGGAGACTTTCGACTGGTTGATGTTTTCGAAACCCTCATCCTGCAGGGCCTGGACGATCTCCCCCTGAGAACTAAATTTTTCTTCTTTAAGCAGCGCTTTAAACGCTTTAACCAATTCTTCTTGTTTAGAAGAGATTCGCATAAATCACCCGAAATATAGCGGTAGAAACAACATTATTATGCACATGGATGAATTTTTATGCAAATTATCTGCCCAATCTTAGGCTGAAATAATGTTATGAAAGGGAGTGATTTTATCAAAATTCGTTATCGAGGAACATGCCTGCGTCACGCCTCGCAAATAAGCTTAAAAGTAAATTAAATGTTATCAAATTGATGTTGTTTTGGTGGCTTGCGAGGGTGTATTGTAACCACCTCTTGATTCGTTGCTTAGTTACCGCATAACGCCCGATAGCCTTCAGGCAGATGCGAAAAGTGCGTGACCACTAATTCTGACATTACGAAGATTGTAATTATTGATCTGCTGAATTAAGGTCGCCGCGACGGAGTAACAGAAAGTTAGCTCACCATAATAAGGAGTTTAGGATGAAAGTCGCAGTCCTCGGCGCTGCTGGCGGTATCGGCCAGGCGCTTGCCCTACTACTGAAAACTCAGCTGCCTGCAGGCTCAGAACTCTCTCTTTACGATATCGCCCCGGTAACCCCTGGTGTGGCGGTAGACCTCAGCCACATCCCGACGGCTGTCAAAATCAAAGGCTTCTCCGGTGAAGATGCTCGTCCGGCGCTGGAAGGCGCGGACGTTGTGCTGATCTCCGCAGGCGTAGCGCGTAAGCCAGGCATGGATCGTTCCGACCTGTTCAACGTGAACGCGGGTATCGTTAAGAACCTGATTCAGCAGGTGGCTACTACCTGCCCGAAAGCCTGCATCGGTATCATCACTAACCCGGTTAACACCACTGTGGCCATCGCTGCAGAAGTGCTGAAAAAAGCGGGCGTGTATGACAAGAACAAACTGTTTGGCGTGACCACGCTGGACATCATCCG
Organism: Leclercia adecarboxylata; assembly: GCF_035787115.1. Taxonomy (GTDB): domain Bacteria; phylum Pseudomonadota; class Gammaproteobacteria; order Enterobacterales; family Enterobacteriaceae; genus Enterobacter; species Enterobacter adecarboxylatus_E. The sequence goes on from NZ_JALKTL010000006.1 coordinate 44,007, forward strand.
CTCCAACACCTTTGTTGCGGAACTGAAAGGCAAGCAGCCAACCGAACTCGAAGTGCCGGTTATTGGCGGGCACTCTGGCGTGACCATTCTGCCACTGCTGTCGCAGATCCCAGGCGTGAGCTTCACCGAGCAGGAAGTGGCTGACCTGACCAAACGCATCCAGAACGCGGGCACCGAAGTGGTGGAAGCGAAGGCGGGTGGCGGCTCTGCAACCCTGTCTATGGGCCAGGCTGCGGCACGTTTCGGCCTGTCTCTGGTACGCGCCCTGCAGGGCGAACAGGGCGTGGTGGAATGCGCTTATGTTGAAGGTGACGGCGAGCACGCACGCTTCTTCTCTCAGCCGCTGCTGCTGGGTAAAAACGGTATCGAAGAGCGTAAATCTATCGGCACCCTGAGCGCGTTTGAGCAGCAGGCGATGGCCGGTATGCTTGAAACCCTGAAGAACGATATCGTTCTGGGCGAAGAGTTCGTTAACAAGTAAGCAACTTGCGTCCCGTCAGGGCAATAAAAACCGGAGCTGATGCTCCGGTTTTTTTATGCCTGCTGGCTCAGTTGGTGGCCGGGTATTCCTGAATGGTGACCTGCAGGGTCAGTTTCTTATCATCACGCATCACTTCGACCGGAATGATAGAGCCAGGCCTGATCTCCGCCACCTGATCCATGGTTTCCAGCGCTGACACGGCCGGTTTCCCGTTTACCGAGACGATCACGTCGTTGACCCGGATACCCGCTTCCGCCGCCGGGCCACCGGCGGTGACTTCGTTCACCACAATCCCCTGGATCTGATCGATACCGCCACCCTGAGAGTGCAGCGGAGCAATCTCACGGCCGCCAATGCCAATGTAGCCGCGGATCACCCGGCCGTCACGAATCAGCTTATCCATAATCTTATTGGCCAGCTGGAACGGGATCGCAAAGCCGATGCCTTCGGGCGTTTCGCCGTCGTTGCTCTTATCAAACGACAGGGTGTTGATGCCCATCAGCTCACCCAGCGAGTTCACCAGCGCGCCGCCGGAGTTGCCGTGGTTAATGGAAGCATCCGTTTGCAGGAAGTTCTGCCGCCCGGACGGGTTCAGACCGATACGCCCGGTGGCGCTGATGATCCCCTGGGTAATGGTCTGGCCGAGGTTATAGGGATTACCAATTGCCAGCACCACGTCGCCGATATGCGGTGTACGTTTACGGTTGATAGGGATAACGGGCAGGCCGCCCGTAGCATTGATTTTGAGGACCGCCAGATCCGTCAGGCTGTCGGAGCCAACAAGCAGCGCTTCAAAGACGCGGCCATCCTGCAGTGCAACGATGATCTGATCGGCATCGTTGATTACATGTTTGTTAGTAATAATGTAGCCGCGTTCATCCATGATCACCCCGGAGCCCAGGGTTCTGATCTCAAGCTGATTATGGCTGGTGCTGTTCAGCCCACGGTTATAGACGTTAACCACCGCAGGAGCGGCACGGCGTACTGCCTGATTGTAGCTGGCAGGCGTTTCATCTGCGCTGTCAAATTGCGGCGCAGCCAGTTGATTGAACTGACGTAAAGAGGGCATCGCGGCCAGTAACAGGCCACCTACAACCAGGCCGATGGCGACCGAACGAATTAGCTTAAAAACCATGATACGGGCGTCGTTAAAGGGAGAACGCAAGCAGCATAACATGACTTATCCGGACATCACACGGGGTGATGTCCGGACGTGTACAGGCTTAACGCAGCAGAATATAGAGCGTATCGTTGCCGCGCACGATCTGCAGGGCGATAACGGTGGGTTTTTTCTCCAGCACTTTGCGCATTTCGGCGATAGACTGCACGCGAACGCGGTTCACCCCAATGATTACATCATCCTGATGCAGTCCGGCCTGCGCGGCAGGGCTGCTCTTCTCGACGCTGTCGAGTGTGATGCCTTTAGTGCCGTCTTTTAACTGGCCGTCACTTAATGTTGCTCCTTGCAGCGCCGGGGCAATCATCTCTGCACTGGCCGATGACGAGGTGCTTTTATCCAGCGTGACCTGCAGATCCAGTGGTTTGCCGTCACGCAAAATGCCGAGCTTAACCGTGGCGCCAGGCTCCGTGGTGGCGATGCGCGAGCGTAGCTCTGCAAAGCTGCTTAACGGTTTATCATTCAGGCTGACGATGACGTCACCGGATTTCACGCCCGCTTTTGCCGAGCCGGAGTTTGGCAACACTTCGCTGACGAAGGCGCCGCGCTGCACGTTCAGGTTGAACGCTTTAGCAATATCCGCGCTCATTTCCGTGCCTTTAATGCCCAGCAGGCCGCGTTTCACTTCGCCGAAATCAATCAGTTGCTGTGCCAGCGTACGGGCCATGTTGCTGGGGATAGCAAAGCCAATCCCCACGCTACCGCCGCCAGGCGCCAGAATGGCGGTGTTAATGCCGATCAGCTCCCCGTTCAGGTTCAGCAGCGCGCCGCCGGAGTTACCGCGGTTAATGGAGGCGTCGGTCTGGATAAAGTTTTCCAGCCCTTCGAGGTTCAGGCCACTGCGACCCAAAGCGGAGACGATGCCGGAGGTGGCCGTCTGGCCCAGACCGAAGGGGTTACCTACCGCCACCGCGAAATCGCCGACGCGCAGTTTGTCGGAATCGGCGATGGCGATTTGCGTCAGACCGGTTGGGTTCTGCAATTGCAGCAGGGCGATATCGCTCTGATCGTCGCCGCCAATCAGTTTGGCATCGAACTCCCGGCCATCGTTCATCTGGACGCTGATTTTATCCGCGTGGCTGATGACATGGTTATTGGTCAGGACATAGCCTTTCGCGGCATCGATCACCACGCCGGAGCCCAGACCTTCAAAAGGTTGTGCCTGATCGGGCGCTTCATCACCAAAATACTTTTTCAGCTCTTCCGGGATGCGCTGGCTCTGCACCGCGGTGCCTTCAACCTGCACGCTTACCACCGCGGGCAGGACTTTTTCCAGCATCGGGGCAAGGCTCGGGAGCGCAGCCTGACCCGGGACCTGTGAAGGGATTGCCGCCGCCGCCGGATACGATGCCGACAGCGATAATCCGATACTCAATGCTAACGCGCTCAACAGCTGATTTTTTTTGTTCATTTATGCTGGCTCTCGCAACCTGGAATGGAGGAATAACGGCCCTGAAACAGACTGATGTTATTGAATTTTAAAACGCTGAACAATGAGGTGTTTTACTAAATGATAGCTGGGGTCGGGAAGAAAGGACGGGCGCAAGGGCTGCGCCCGTAAAATTTATTTTTGCTATGCGATTAATCGCGTTTTGCGCCACCGCGCAGCAGGCCGGATGCGCCTTCGGAGTAGTCACGTGGCATCTGTACTGGCGCCTGATCGTTACCGGCTTCGGATTCTGCCAGGCGGTTGCGGAACGGATTGTTCTCCGCACTCATCTCCGGCAGCAGGTTACTGGAGCTTTTCGCCATATGCTGATAAAGCTTGCGGTAATCATGAGCCATGTTGTCCAGCAGCTCAGCGCTCTGGGCAAAATGGTTGACCAGCTCTTCGCGATACTCATCCAGTTCAGCTTTGTTCTTTTCCAGTTCGTACTGCAACGCCTGTTGCTGGCGCAATTTGCGATTTCCAAAACGCATGGCCACGGCGCCGATAGCGATGCCGACGACTAAACCAATTAGCGCATATTCCCAGGTCATGAACTTCTCCCGTTGTCTTGTGGTTCCGTAGGGTGTTGGCTCGGCTTCATGCCTGTGCCTGATTATGCCACTATAACCGCTATTTCCTTAGAAGTGGAATCCCACCGCATCATCGCGTACTGTAGAACGGCCTTTTTTTCGTCAACTGAGCCGTCTGACGAGTAATAATTGAAGGAATAACAATAAGATTATGCAAAGCCTTTCCCCGACATCGCGTTACCAACAGGCCCTGGATGAGGGCTCCCACCAGCCAGATGATGTACAGCGTGAAGCGGTAAGGCGTCTTGACAACATCTGGCAGGCGCTGACCACCCAGCCGACCGAGGCCGCGCCTGCGGGAGGGCTCAAGGCCGCGTTTGGCCGGTTGCTGGGTAAGAAAGCGCCGCAGAACGTCACGCCGGTACGCGGCTTATATATGTGGGGAGGGGTCGGGCGTGGCAAAACCTGGCTGATGGATCTGTTTTACCAGAGCCTGCCGGGAACACGTAAGCAGCGTCTGCATTTTCACCGCTTTATGCTGCGGGTGCATGAAGAGCTGACGGCCCTGCAGGGGCAGAGCGATCCGCTGGATATTGTCGCCGAGCGTTTCAAAGCCGAAACGGATGTGCTGTGCTTCGATGAGTTTTTTGTCTCTGATATTACCGACGCTATGCTGCTGGGCGGATTAATGAAAGCGCTGTTTGCCCGAGGCATTACCCTGGTGGCGACATCGAACATTCCCCCGGATGAGCTCTATCGCAACGGTCTGCAACGCGCCCGTTTCTTACCCGCTATCGAGGCAATTAAAGAGCATTGCGACATTATGAATGTCGATGCCGGCGTTGATTACCGCCTGCGTACGTTGACTCAGGCCCATCTGTGGATTTCGCCGTTGAATGACGATACCCGGCAGCAGATGGATAAACTGTGGCTGGCGCTCGCCGGGGCAGAACGTGATAACGCCGCGGTGCTGGAAGTGAACCATCGTCCGCTGCAAACGCTGGGCGTTGTTAATCAGACCCTTGCTGTATCCTTCGCTACCCTCTGTGTCGATGCCCGCAGCCAGCACGACTATATAGCGCTCTCGCGCCTGTTCCATACGGTGATGCTGTTTGATGTTCCGGTGATGACCACGCTGATGGAGAGCGAAGCCCGACGCTTTATCGCCCTGGTCGACGAGTTTTACGAGCGCCACGTCAAGCTGGTGGTGAGCGCTGCTGTTCCTTTATATGAGATCTATCAGGGGGAACGGCTGAAGTTTGAGTTCCAGCGCTGCCTGTCACGTCTGCAGGAGATGCAGAGCGAAGAGTACCTGAAGCGCGAACACATGCCTTAAGTAAGCTACCCTCTCCCTGTGGGAGAGGGGCTGGGGGTAAGGGCATCAGACCGCACTTTCCCCGCCCCGTAAAAACCCGCGTCAAATCACAATTAAGGGTCGATCTTTACCCCTGACTTCTCTATAATCTTGCGACCCCACGTTACAAGAAGGTTTTTTTCCCAAAACTTTCTCTGCGCCGGCATAGGCTATTCGAAGGGGTAGGTTTGCTGGACAATGTCGTGTGAACCTCAACTACTAAACGTTTGGGTGTTCACCAACGTGTAACTTATTTATTTGGGTAAGCTTTTAATGAAAACTTTTACAGCTAAACCAGAAACCGTAAAACGCGACTGGTATGTTGTTGACGCGACCGGTAAAACTCTGGGCCGTCTGGCTACCGAACTGGCTCGTCGCCTGCGCGGTAAGCACAAAGCGGAATACACTCCGCACGTAGATACCGGTGATTACATCATCGTTCTGAACGCTGACAAAGTTGCTGTAACCGGCAACAAGCGTACTGACAAAGTGTACTATCACCACACCGGCCACATCGGCGGTATCAAACAAGCGACCTTTGAAGAGATGATTGCCCGCCGTCCTGAGCGTGTGATTGAAATCGCGGTTAAAGGCATGCTGCCAAAAGGCCCGCTGGGTCGTGCTATGTACCGTAAACTGAAAGTTTACGCAGGTAACGAGCACAACCACGCGGCACAGCAACCGCAAGTTCTTGACATCTAATCGGGATTATAGGCAATGGCTGAAAATCAATACTACGGCACTGGTCGCCGCAAAAGCTCCGCCGCTCGCGTGTTCATCAAACCGGGCAGTGGTAAAATCGTAATCAACCAGCGTTCTCTGGAACAATACTTCGGTCGTGAAACTGCCCGCATGGTAGTTCGCCAGCCGCTGGAACTGGTTGATATGGTAGAAAAACTGGATCTGTACATCACCGTTAAAGGTGGTGGTATCTCTGGTCAGGCAGGTGCGATCCGTCACGGTATCACCCGCGCTCTGATGGAGTACGACGAATCCCTGCGTTCTGAACTGCGTAAAGCTGGCTTCGTTACTCGTGACGCTCGTCAGGTTGAACGTAAGAAAGTGGGTCTGCGTAAAGCACGTCGTCGTCCACAGTTCTCCAAGCGTTAATTGGCTTCTGCTTCGGCAGAGAACAATTTGCGAAAACCCGCTTCGGCGGGTTTTTTTATGCCTGACGCAGAACATCCCTGGATGCAGACTTGCTTTCTGACCTCTTTTTCCGCATTTCCAGAATCCCCTCACCACAAAGGTCGCAAAATCTGGTAAACTATCATCCACTTTTGTGTCCAAATAACGGTGAATGCTCGATTTTTGTTCTCTTTTTGAACAAGAGTAGAAATTCCCTGGGATGGGCAATAAAACATCTGGCTAGCCTGTATGGCTGGTAGCAGTAAAAATTCTGAATATACCTGGAGGTTTTCATGGCTGTCGCTGCCAACAAACGTTCGGTAATGACGCTGTTTTCTGGTCCTACTGACATTTATAGCCATCAGGTTCGTATCGTGCTGGCCGAGAAGGGTGTCAGTTTTGAGATCGAGCATGTGGAAAAGGATAACCCGCCTCAGGATCTGATCGATCTCAACCCAAGCCAGAGCGTACCAACGCTGGTGGATCGTGAGCTGACCCTGTGGGAATCCCGTATCATTATGGAATATCTGGATGAGCGTTTCCCGCATCCGCCGCTGATGCCGGTCTATCCGGTTGCGCGTGGGGAAAGCCGTCTGTACATGCAGCGTATCGAGAAAGACTGGTATACGCTGATGAACGTTATTGCTAACGGGTCTTCGTCAGAAGCCGATGCAGCACGTAAACAGCTGCGTGAAGAGCTGCTGGCCATTGCGCCGGTGTTCGGTCAGAGACCTTTCTTCCTGAGCGATGAGTTCAGCCTGGTCGATTGCTACCTGGCTCCGCTGCTGTGGCGTTTGCCTATTCTGGGCGTTGAGTTTAGTGGCCCGGGCGCAAAAGAGCTCAAAGGCTACATGACGCGCGTATTTGAGCGTGATTCATTCCTGGCTTCACTGACTGAAGCTGAACGTGAAATGCGTCTCGGCCGGGGTTAATCATTGTGGAAATGTCACAGCTGTCTCCGCGCCGTCCGTATCTGCTGCGTGCCTTCTATGAATGGCTGCTGGATAACCAGCTCACGCCGCACCTGGTAGTGGATGTGACGTTACCGGGCGTGCAGGTTCCGATGGAATACGCACGCGACGGGCAAATTGTGCTGAACATCGCGCCACGGGCGGTAGGCGGTCTGGAGCTGGCAAACGATGAAGTTCGCTTCAACGCTCGCTTCGGTGGCGTGCCTCGCCAGGTTTCTGTGCCGCTGGCTGCCGTACTTGCTATCTATGCGCGTGAAAACGGTGCCGGAACAATGTTTGAACCGGAAGCGGCGTATGACGAAGAGGTTGCCAGCCTGAACGATGGTGATGGAGCCTCCGCCAGTGAAGGGGAGACGGTGATGTCAGTGATTGACGGCGATAAACCCGATCACGATGACGAGCCTGATAATGACCCGCCGCCACGCGGTGGGCGTCCCTCATTGCGTGTTGTAAAATAAAAAAAGGGCCTCAGGCCCTTTTTTTATTTCTGCGAAAGCATCACATAAGGTGAGTCAATATTTTAAGCCTGAGAGACATAATTACAAATAATGGTCTGTTGGGGTTTTAAACGGTCACATAATAACTGGGATCAAAATTACCGCATTACTTATAAAGTTTACACTATGAGTATGACTGTATTCAGGTGCGGATGCACCAAATATGGCGTCAATTATCCGGATGACGCATTTCAGTAAATTATCATATTAAATATTGTTGATAGCGGTTTTAGTGAACTTAAATGATATTAATAGGAATATCCTGTAATCTTATCCTCACTATTTATTACAAATAGTCTATGTCTGACATAGTACCCTCTATTACTCAGCAAAGGAAATGACCAGCTGGATCGCTTGTTGGTCAATTAATTTAAGGAAAGAAAATGACTCAGTTTAAAAAGACGTTATCCACTTTAGGTGTATGTGCTGCTCTGATGATGGCCGCTCAGGTAAATGCTGCCACCGAGACCACCCTGAAAGTGACCGGTACCATTGTTCCTGCTGCTTGCTCTCCTTCCCTGAGCAACGGTGGTGAAGTATCATTTGGTTCAATTGCAGCTGCCTCCATCCGCAACGCGGCAGAAGGTAACTCTCTGGTGCAGCTGGGTACAAAAGATGTCACCTTAACCATCACCTGTGAAGCGAATGCGGCTGTCGGTTTTAAAATGATGGATAACCGCGCCAGCTCCGCTGTTGCCCTGTCTTCAACTGCATTTATTAACCCATCCGTTTCTGGAATAACTCCAGCCACTAACGATTATCTCGGCTTTGGTCTGGGCCTGGCATCTAATGGGGCAAAAATCGGTGCGTACACCGTTATGCTTGACTCTGCCAATGTTGTTGCTGATGGCGAATCGGTTGCCACGGTGTGGTCTGATGATTCAGGCAAAAACTGGACTGCAGGTGAAAATGTCCGCCAGGTTAAAGACAATATGCGTATTATGACTGTAGCTGCTAAGTCCAGTACCGCTGAACCAAAAATGTTTAAAGAAGCGACTATGCCTCTCAAAATCTCTGCAGGCGTACAGACCACTTCTGTTCTGGGTGGTGATGAGATTACCCTTGATGGTAATGCAACCCTGAGCCTTGTTTATCTCTAAGATATAATAATGCGTGCGATGTTATAACTTTTAAAAAAAACGTCGCACAGCATTAAAATATTTAAATCGTCTGTAATAAAATTTTTAAATACTTATTTTTAATTATCAATGCCTTCTGGATTCGCCCTTATTTATAGTTATTAAGTTGTTGGGATTATTATGAAACATAGTGTTATTTATTCACTATTATTTCTTTCGATGCAAGCCTGTGCCACTGGAATGGTGCCTGAAACCTCTGTTTTACTTGTTAATGCGGAGAAGGGCGAAGCCAGCATGAATATTACCAATACGGATTCGGCACCTGCTCTGCTTTATACAAATATTGTCGATTTGCCTGAAAGTAATAAAAATGTCCGTCTTATTGTTTCACAACCAGTCGTCAGGGTAGAGCCGGGAGCTGTACAGCGTATACGCTTTATGTTGCAAATGGATAAGCCATTAACCCAGCAGGAATTAAAAAGAGTAACCTTTGAAGGTATTCCTCCCAAAATAAAAGGAAAAGAAAGGCTGGCTGTAACCATCCGCCAGGATTTACCGGTAATCATTCACCCTGCCGGCCTTAAAGAGGACGCAACGCCCTGGAAACATCTGCAGTGGATCAAAAGTGGAGATGCTATTGTCGTCAAGAACCCATCGGATTATGTGGTACGAATGACAACAGGCTTTACCTCATTACCTTCAGGTCAGCAAGGATCGTTAAAAAATACCTATCTGCTGCCTCATACCAGTATGACAGTGACGTTGCCTGATAAGGCTGATACGAAAGTTGAATTTTATCCTGCCAGCCGTTATGGCTATAAAGGGGAGCGTTACACAGCATCGCTTCAATAAGCGGTTCAGGGAGGACAGGGATGTTCAAAAGAACGCTTCTTATGTGCGCAATAAGTTTAGTGTGTTCAAGGCAAGGAAATGCTACCGGTTTTGATTCTGGCCCCGTTGAGTTTGATAGTGAAACACTCAAATCTCTGGGTATCGATCCCTCGGTGTCAGGGTATTTTGCTAACAAAGCTCGCTTTATGCCAGGAAATACGCGGGTCACATTGAAAGTTAATGGAACCGATAAAGGCAATCTCGTCGCCAGTTTTGATCAGCGCGGTGAGCTTTGTTTTGATCGGCCGTTAATGGAACAGGCCAATATTCGTATTCCCGGTGATTATAAGGAAGGGTGTTACAACTATCTAGAAAAACATCCCGAGGCGGTGGTAAATACGGTTCCCGGCCAGGAGTTAATCGAATTAATCGTTCCACCTGAAGAAATAAGCCGTCAATATTCGAACCCCACACATTTTAATATGGGTGGTTCGGGGGCGATGATTAATTATACGGCGATGTCTTCCCGCAGCGAGTATAGCGGTGGCAGTTCTGACTATTCTCAGGCGCAACTGGAAGGCGGCGTAAATGTCGCTGGATGGTTATTGCGTAGCCAGCAGTTATTTAGCCAAACCGAGGGGCGTTTTAATAGCGAAAACGGTCAGACCTGGTTACAGCGTACGTTTGTCGATTTACAGACCACTGCCAGGATGGGTGAAGTCAATATGAATAATACGCTGCTGGAAGGCACGGGTTTGTATGGCGTGACCCTGGCACCCGAAAACGCGCTGAAAACCCCGGAAGGGTTGGTAAAAATAAGTGGCATTGCCAATACATCCCAGGCTCGCGTAGAAGTACGTCAGCAGGGCATTTTGATCTATTCCACACTGGTTCCGGTTGGGCCCTTTATGCTCACCGATGTGCCTTTACGAAACTACAACAGCGACCTTAATGTCACCGTTGTTGAAACTGATGGCAGCCAGCATAGCTATGTTATGCCTTCGTCGCTCTATCTTCAGAAGATGGGAGATCCCGGCGGGTTATTTTTATCCTTCGGGCAGGTCAGTGATGATTACGATAAAAAGCCTGTGGTGATGAGCGCGTCAGGTGGCTGGCGTGTGTTGCCGGAGGCCAATGCCAGCGTCGGCATGATTCTGGCGAAGGATTTTCAAGCCGCGGGGGTGGGTATTGATACCGCACTATTGTCGACAACCTTGCTCAGCCTTAAGGCGAAGCAGTCATATGATCGTACGAAGTCATTACAGGGGCAGAGCTATCGTGCAGATGTCAGCATCGCGACGAGGTTGGGCGTAAGTATCACGGCATCATCGACCTACTACTCTGCGGGCTATCGCGAGTTTTCGCAGTTTATTGATAAGCATTATACGGCGACAAAGGAGCATGAGTATTCGCTCGGGCTACAGTGGCAAAGTAAGGATTTTGGCGCGTTTAGCACAAGCCTTTACGAAACGAAAAACCGGGGTAATGAGGGTCGGACACGTTACATCACCGCAGGTTGGGGCGGTAGTTTGAGTTCTGCAACAATTTCAGTGAACTGGCAGCGTCAACTAAGCGGAACCCAGGACAATGAGAAAAACGAAGATTTCTTTTATGTGAACGTTACCGTTCCCTTTGGGCAAAGCAGCGTAAGCGCTTATGCGCGGCGTGACAGCGGCAGAACCCGCTATGGCTCTACCATTAACGGCAATATTAATGACGACAACGCCTATATGCTGGGTACCGAACTGGGCCGGGAAGAGGGCGATCGCAATTTTAGTGCGGGTCTGAGCAGCAATCTGCACTACACGCAGCTGATGCTGAATGGCAGCGTGGCGGGGGAAAACCGACGCAACTATTCAGGTTTATTACAGGGTGGAGTGGTAGCGCATGCGGATGGCATAACTTTTTCGCCGTTGCCGGTGCGTGAAACATACGGGATTGCATCCCTGGCTGAACCCGTTTCTGGCGTAAAAATTGATACGCCGCAGGGGCCTGTCTGGACGGACAGTCGTGGTTATGCCGTTTTACCTTCGCTGAATGCCTGGCAAAGATCGCGTATCGAGGTCAACACCGAAACGCTGCCTAAGAATATGGATATCGGCAATGGCACGCGCATGCTGAACCAGGGACGAGGGTCGGTTGGTAAGGTTCAGTTTAACGCCATTACTCAGCGGCGGGTTTTACTGAACGTGACGATGGCGAACGGTAAGAAATTACCTAAAAACCTGACCATCACCAATGATAAGGGGGATTACCTCACGACGTCGGTGGATGAGGGGGTGGTGTTTCTGAATAACGCGACCGCCCGGCAGACGCTTGTCGCTCAGGGTGAAATCGATAGCTGCCGCATAACGCTGGCATTGCCCGATAAGGCTGAGTTAGGGGTTTTTTATGAAACGGCGAAAGGAGTTTGCCAATGAAACACGTCTTGCTGATGGTTGTCATGCTGGGCACACCGGCGCTCAGCTGGGCCGAGTGCCAGATCTTTTCCAGTCAGCAAAAAGTGACATGGAGCAGGCTCAGCGCGGCGGAAAGGCAACAGGCCAATGGACAAGCCATTACGCTACCGGAGAAGCAGATTCAGATTCAGGTCGTTTGCAGCGAGCCGCAACGCATTCGCCTCTTTATAGGTAGCGAGCGGCCACAAAATGGCACTTTTTCTCTGGGCCCCAAGGGTGAAATGCGTGTTATCGCCTCCCGAGCCTATGTCGATGATAAGCCTGTACGCCTGGTTCCCGTGAAGGTGTCTGATACGCTCCTGACTTCCGGAGGAAATGAGACGCTGGATATCGGGCTTAATCAGGGGCTGGCCTTTATGAATGGACAAGAGGCTCACGGGAAAACCGCCTCACTCTCGCTCACCGTTATGTCCACGATAAAACCCGGCGCTATCACTGAAAGAACGACCTGGCGCGGCAATCTGAGAATCAAAATGGATGTGCAATAATGCGACACGTTTATCTGCTGCTGGCGGCCTTAACGACCGCCTCCGTATCGGCGAATGATAGCGTCGGCGTTGACTTTGAGCTGACGGCGGATGCTGCGGCCTGCACCCCGGCGCTAAGCAATAACGGTGTTGCCGATTTTGGTTCCCGCAATGCAGGCAGCTTATCTGCCAATGCCTATACCCAACTAGGCACCCGAGACTTAACCTTAACGATCGCCTGCGAATCCTCCACGGCGCTGGCTGTTACAGCGCGGGATACCCGACGATCGTCGGTAAGTATTGGGGAAGATGCAGAGCGTGCTGTGGGTCCACATTTTAACCACAACGGCAGCCTGAACGTGGGGTATGCCTCAAGGCTATTCGGTCTGGGCGTGACGGCGGAAAACAAGCGTATCGGTAGCTATGCGATTCTGATTAAAGCAGACAGCATCGTTGCGCTGGACGGTAGTCAAAACGTAAACGTCGATATGGCCGGATCCGAAACAAAAAGCGGCCCATGGTCGAGGCTCGATCACTATCTACTCCCGGCAACCGAGAGCTATTTTTATACCTTTGTAAAAAAAGGGACGGTGGTGCCACAGGCGGTAAGTTCCGTGAGCGTACCGTTACAGGTCAGCGTTGCCGTAGCAAATAAACTCGGCAGCAGTCAGCAGATCTCATTGGATGGTGAGGCGGTTATTAGTATCGTCTATTTGTAATTGCGCAAAGGCGATACAGAGGCGGCCCGGTAAACATATATTTACCGGGCCGTTTTTTAGACTTCGAGGAAGTTCATGATACCGTCTGCCGCTTTACGGCCTTCGGCAATGGCGGTGACCACCAGGTCAGAGCCGCGAACGATATCGCCACCGGCGAAGATCTTCGGGTTACTGGTCTGGAATGCGTTGTCGCTGCCTTCAGGAGCAATGATACGGCCCTGGGAGTCCAGCTCGACGCTATGCTGCGCCAGCCACTCCATGCTGTGCGGGCGGAAACCGAATGCCATCACTACGGCATCGGCCGGGATCACGTGCTCGGAACCGGCGACGATCTCCGCGCGACGACGGCCTTTCGCATCCGGCGCACCCATTTCGGTACGCGCCATCTTCACGCCGCTCACCTTGCCGTTAGCATTCACTTCAATACCCAGGGGCTGGATGTTGAACTGGAATTCAACGCCCTCTTCACGCGCGTTTTTCACTTCGCGTTTTGAGCCGGGCATGTTCTCTTCGTCACGACGATAGGCACAGATCACGTGCGCCGCATTCTGACGAATAGAGGTACGCACGCAGTCCATCGCGGTATCACCCCCGCCCAGTACCACCACACGTTTGCCTTCCATGCTAACGAAAGGCTCATCGGCGGTTTCGCCGTAGCCCATCAGCTGTTTGGTGTTGGCAATCAGGAACGGCAGTGCGTCGTATACGCCCGGCGCATCTTCGTTGTCCAGCCCACCGCGCATTGACTGATAGGTGCCCACGCCCAGGAACACGGCGTCGTAATCTTTCAGCAGCTCGTCAAGCAGCACGTCGCGACCCACTTCGGTATTGAGTTTGAACTCAATACCCATGCCGGTGAAGATTTCACGGCGGCGGGTCATCACCTCTTTCTCCAGCTTAAAGGCCGGGATGCCGAAGGTCAGCAGGCCGCCGATTTCCGGGTGACGGTCAAACACTACCGCCTTCACGCCGTTACGGGTCAGCACGTCCGCACAGGCCAGGCCCGCCGGACCCGCACCGATGATCGCCACACGCTTGTCGGTCTGACGTACGCCGGTCATGTCCGGGCGCCAGCCCATCTCGAACGCTTTATCGTTGATATAGCGCTCGATGTTACCGATGGTCACTGCACCGAACTCGTCGTTCAGTGTGCAGGAACCTTCGCACAGACGGTCCTGCGGACACACACGTCCGCACACTTCCGGCAGGGTGTTGGTCTGGTGAGACAGCTCGGCAGCTTCGAAAATACGCCCTTCGTTGGCCAGCTTCAGCCAGTTCGGGATGTAGTTATGGACCGGGCATTTCCACTCGCAGTATGGGTTGCCGCAGGACAGGCAGCGGTCTGCCTGTGCTTTGGCCTGGCCTTCTGAAAACGGCTCATAAATTTCAACAAATTCAATTTTACGGATCTTCAGCGGCTTCTTCGGCGGATCCACACGCTGCAGGTCGATAAACTGGTAAACATTCTGGCTCATCTGAATTCCTTACTGCGCCTGCACACGCAGCTCTGCTGCGCTACGACTACGGTGACCCAACAGGGCTTTAACATCGCTGGATTTCGGTTTAACCAGCGCGAATTTCGCAGAGAACGCTGGCCAGTTCGCCAGAATCTCTTCGCCGCGCACGGAACCGGTATGGTGCACGTGTTCGGTAATCAGACCGCGCAGGTGCTCCTCGTGGATCGCCAGGCTGTCAACGTCCAGCACTTCCACCAGCTCCGGGTTCACGCGTTTGCGGAACTCACCGTTTTCATCCAGTACATAGGCGAAACCACCGGTCATACCTGCGCCGAAGTTCACGCCCGTTTTGCCCAGCACGCAGACAATCCCACCGGTCATGTATTCACAGCCGTTATCGCCGATACCTTCCACCACGGTGATGGCGCCGGAGTTACGTACCGCGAAACGCTCACCCGCACGGCCTGCGGCAAACAGACGACCACCGGTTGCGCCGTACAGACAGGTGTTGCCGATGATGCTGGCATCACAGCTGCGGAAGGCAGAGCCGACCGGAGGACGTACCGCCAGCAGACCGCCCGCCATGCCTTTACCGACGTAGTCATTGGCATCGCCGGTCAGATACAGTTCCACGCCGCCGGCGTTCCACACGCCGAAGCTCTGGCCCGCGGTACCGCTGAAGTGTGCGGTGATCGGATCGGCTGCCAGCCCCTGGTCACCGTGCGTCTGTGCGATGTAACCGGAGAGGGACGCGCCCACAGAGCGGTCGGTGTTGCGAATATCAAACCAGAAGGTTTTGCTCTGCTTCTCATCCACAAACGGCTTCGCCTGCTGCAACAGTTGCGCATTCAGCACGCCATTATCGAACGGCGGGTTTTTCTCGGTGCAGTACACCGCTTTGCCTGGATGCGGCTCAGCCGTTTCCAGCAGGCGGGACAGCTTCAGGTTCTGCTGTTTGGCGGTAAAACCATCCAGCTCTTTCAGCAGGTCGGTACGGCCAATCAGATCCACCAGACGCGTCACGCCCAGCTGCGCCATCAGCTCGCGGGTTTCGCGGGCGATGAAGTCAAAGTAATTCGTCACTTTGAACGGCAAACCGTGGTAGTGGTTTTTACGCAGCTTGTCGTCCTGGGTGGCAACACCGGTTGCGCAGTTGTTCAGATGACAAATACGCAGGTATTTACAGCCCAGCGCCACCATCGGACCGGTACCGAAACCAAAGCTTTCCGCACCTAAAATCGCCGCTTTAATGATGTCGAGGCCGGTTTTCAGGCCGCCGTCCACCTGCAGACGGATCTTGTGACGCAGGCCGTTAGCTACCAGCGCCTGCTGCGTTTCAACCAGACCCAGCTCCCACGGGCAACCCGCATATTTCACGGAAGAGAGCGGGCTTGCTCCCGTACCACCGTCATAACCGGCGATGGTGATGAGATCCGCATAGGCTTTCGCCACACCGGTTGCGATGGTGCCGACGCCAGGTTCGGAAACCAGCTTCACGGAGATCATCGCTTTCGGGTTGACCTGCTTCAGGTCGAAAATCAGCTGTGCCAGATCCTCGATAGAGTAAATATCGTGGTGCGGCGGCGGGGAGATCAGCGTCACGCCCGGTACCGAGTAGCGCAGTTTAGCGATGTAAGGGGTGACTTTGTCACCCGGTAACTGACCACCTTCGCCCGGTTTTGCACCCTGAGCGACTTTAATCTGAATGACATCGGCATTGACCAGGTACGCTGGCGTCACACCGAAGCGGCCAGAGGCGACCTGCTTGATGCGCGACACTTTGTTGGTGCCATAGCGCGCCGGATCTTCACCGCCTTCGCCGGAGTTAGAGTTACCGCCGATGCTGTTCATTGCCTCAGCCAGCGCCTCGTGGGCTTCCGGACTCAGCGCGCCGATAGACATCGCGGCGGTATCAAAGCGTTTGAACAGTTCAGTCGCCGGTTCAACGTCATTGATGCTGACCGCCGTATCGCCCGGGTTCAGCGCCAGCAGGTCGCGCAGCGTGGCCGCCGGGCGGTTGTTTACCAGCTCAGCATACTGTTGATAATCGCTGTACTCACCGCTCTGAACGGCCTGTTGCAGGGTGCGCACCACATCAGGGTTATAGGCGTGGTATTCGCCGCCGTGCACATACTTCAGCTGTCCGCCCTGATCGAGTGGCTTACGTGCCAGCCAGGCGCGTTTGGACAGGTTCAGCAGATCCTGCTGGAAGTCGCTGAAGCTCGCTCCGCCGATGCGGCTAATCACGCCCTGGAAACAGACCTCCGCGACATCATCATGCAGACCAACGGCTTCGAACAGCTTCGAGCAGCGGTAAGAGGCGATGGTCGAGATGCCCATTTTGGACATGATCTTGTACAGACCTTTGTTGATGCCGTTACGGTAGTTCAGCATCACGGTACGGTAATCTTTTTCGATGGCGTTGGTGTCAACCAGTTTCGCCAGCGTTTCGTAGGCAAGGTACGGATAAATCGCCGTCGCACCAAAGCCCAGCAGCACGGCAAAGTGGTGCGGATCGCGGGCGCTTGCAGTCTCAACAATGATGTTGGCATCACAGCGCAGGCTTTTTTCAACCAGGCGAGTCTGAATCGCGCCCACCGCCATTGGTGCCGGAACCGGCAGGCGGTTCTTCGCGATGTTACGGTCGGACAGCACCAGCAGAACGGTACCGTTACGCACCATCTGTTCAGCTTTGTCGCACAGCGCGCTCACCGTCTCTTCGAGGCTCGCTTCAGTCACGTCGAAGGTAATATCGAGCGTGTCGGCGCGGTAGTGCTCCTCTTCCATGGTGGTGAGCTGGGTAAAGTCGGAGTAGAGCAGGATCGGCGACTTAAAGGTCAGACGGTGCGCCTGGCCTTCGGCTTCGCAGAAGACGTTCATCTCTCGGCCGATGCTGGTCGCCAGCGACATCACGTGTGCTTCACGCAGCGGATCGATTGGCGGGTTGGTCACCTGCGCAAACTGCTGACGGAAGTAGTCGTAAATGATACGCGGCTGGCTGGAGAGTACGGCGAACGGGGTATCGTCACCCATGGAGCCGACCGCTTCCTGGCCGTTTTCACCCAACACGCGGATAACGGAGTCCAGTTCTTCCGCGCTGTAGTTGAACTGTTTCTGGTAGCTGGCCAGGGTATCGTCATCCAGCTCGCGGCTGCCCACGTCCTGATCCGACAGATCTTCGAACGGCACCAGACGGCGAACGTTCTTTTCCATCCACTCTTTATACGGATGGCGGCTTTTCAGATCGTTATCGGTTTCCGCGGAGTGCAGAATGCGGCCGCCACGGGTGTCGATAACCATCAGCTCGCCAGGTCCGACGCGGCCTTTTTCGACCACTTCGTCAGGCTGGTAGTCCCAGATGCCCACTTCGGAGGCACAGGTAATCAGCTTGTCTTTGGTGATGACGTAGCGCGCGGGACGCAGACCGTTACGGTCGAGGTTACAGGCGGCAAAGCGACCGTCGGACATCACGATACCGGCCGGACCATCCCATGGCTCCATGTGCATGGAGTTAAAGTCGAAGAAGGCGCGCAGCTCCGGATCCATATCCGGGTTGTTCTGCCAGGCTGGCGGAACGAGCAGGCGCATGGCGCGAACGATATCCATCCCGCCAGCGAGCAGCAGTTCCAGCATGTTATCCATCGAGCTGGAGTCAGAGCCGGTTTCGTTAACGAACGGCGCGGCATCGTGCAGATCCGGAATCAGTGGGGTCTGGAATTTATAGGTACGCGCGCGTGCCCACTGGCGGTTACCGGTGATGGTATTGATTTCGCCATTGTGCGCAAGGTAGCGGAACGGCTGAGCCAGCGGCCAGCGTGGTACGGTGTTAGTGGAGAAGCGCTGGTGGAACAGGCAGATGGCCGATTCCAGACGCAGGTCCGCCAGGTCCAGGTAGAAGCGCGGCAGGTCAGCCGGCATACACAGACCTTTATAGATGTTCACCAGGTTTGAGAGGCTACAAACGTAGAACTCTTTATCGTCCTGCAGGCGTTTTTCAATGCGGCGACGGGCGATAAACAGGCGGCGTTCCATATCACGCGGACGCCAGCCCGCGGGCGCGTTGACAAAAATTTGCTCGATACGAGGCAGCGAGGAGAGGGCGATTTCACCGAGCACCCCTTCGTTGGTTGGCACATCGCGCCAGCCGACAATAGACAGGGTTTCGCGTTGAAGTTCTTCTTCGACGATGCGGCGTGATACGGCTGCTTTTTCAGCGTCCTGATTCAGGAACAGCATGCCGACAGCGTAGTTTTTAGCTAAACGCCAGCCGCGCTCTTCCGCCACGATGCGGAAGAAACGATCCGGTTTTTGCAGCAGCAGACCGCAACCGTCGCCGGTTTTACCATCCGCAAGGATAGCGCCACGGTGCTGCATACGGGCCAGTGCGTGTATAGCGGTACGCACTACCTTGTGGCTAGGTTCGCCTTCTATGTGGGCGATCAGGCCGAAACCACAGTTATCCTTCTCAAGGGATTTATCGTACAACATATCAGTGAACCTCCCCAGGCTCGTCGGGCTTCCCACTGAACCGTGGCGCACAGGCACAGAAAGAGGATGGCGACGGGGTTTGCGTTTCATACGCTTACCTCGCATTCGCCCTCTTAATATCCTTTTCGCGCAGGTAAACAAGTTTGAGGACTTGCTTCAGAGGGAATCTCAATTACTGCATAAATATGATGAGCAGGCTGCTCATCCAGAAAGCTTCCAGCGGATTTCCAACTTATCGGGAATCTGTACACAGGTCAAATGGCAATCTTATTTATACAAAAGTGTGCTAAAGTAAGGTTAATTAATTGATTTTTATAGATAATTAACCAGTTTCACATCCCTGTAACCTTGCTGTGGGCTTTGGGGTAGTGTGATCTGACTCACTATATGAAAGCGGTATTATCGCTGTAGCATGCTGAATAGTGCGATTTAAGCAGGATTTAATCTGGTCAGGCAGGAAAAGTCCGCATGATGTCACTGTTTTTCAGCGGAGACGATATAAATGAAAAAAACCAGTAGAACATAAGGAAAAGTAATTAAGCAGGCGATGAATGAAATTGCAATTATCCCGGTTAATTATGCAAAGGGTAAAAGCGCGCCGGGGCGATTGATCCAGGTCATCGCCGACGGCGGTTAAAAATGGCAGGCTTGTCCCCTTTCAACGGGGCGGTCTAACAGATTATGCAGTTACAGAAATTAGTCAATATGTTTGGTGGGGATCTTTCACGTCGATACGGGCAAAAGGTCCATAAGCTGTCGCTGCACGGTGGCTTCAGCTGCCCGAACCGCGACGGTACTATCGGACGCGGAGGCTGTACCTTCTGTAACGTGGCCTCCTTTGCTGACGAAGCGCAGCAGTATCAGTCCATCGCCGCCCAGCTCGTCCATCAGTCCACGCGGGTTAACAGGGCGAAACAGTATCTGGCCTATTTCCAGGCCTATACCAGTACCTGGGCTGAAGTGCAGGTGCTGCGCTCCATGTATCAACAGGCGGTGAGCCAGGCGAATATTGTCGGGCTATGCGTCGGCACACGCCCCGACTGCGTACCGGAGGCGGTGCTCGATCTGCTCAGTGAATATAAAGAACAGGGATACGAGATCTGGCTGGAACTGGGACTGCAGACCGCACACGATAAAACCCTGCACCGCATCAACCGTGGACATGATTTTGCCTGCTATCAGCGCACCACCCGGCTGGCGCGGGAGCGCGGGCTGAAGGTCTGCACCCATCTTATTGTCGGTCTGCCGGGAGAAGGGCAGCATCATGCGCTCGAAACCCTGCACAAGGTGGTAGAGACCGGCGTGGATGGCATCAAGCTGCATCCACTGCATATCGTCAGGGGCAGTATTATGGCAAAAGCGTGGGAGGCCGGGCGCCTGAACGGAATCGAGCTGGATGAGTATGTCGTCACCGCCGGAGAGATGATTCGCCACACGCCGCCGGGGGTGGTGTATCACCGTATTTCCGCCAGCGCCCGCCGTCCAACGCTGCTGGCACCGCTGTGGTGCGAGAACCGCTGGACGGGGATGGTGGAACTCGACCGCTATCTGAATGAGCAGGGGGTGCAGGGTTCGGCGCTGGGCATGCCCTGGATGCCTGCATTACCTGCGACGTCCGCCTAATAAGCTGCCCAGCACCCCGCGTATAATCTGATTCGTCACCTGGCGCGCTGCGCTTTTCGCCATGGTTTGCACCACCCCGTCGCGCTTACCGCCGCGCGGGCCGGTGCTGCCAAACAGTATGTCTTTTAGCCCGCCGAGAATACCGTCATCGACCGCCACAGCCTGACCTTTTGCGGCAGGCGACTGCTGTTTCTCCGTCGCGGCTTGCACTCCTTTCTGCAGCATTTCAAATGCGGACTCACGGTCCACCTGATCTTCGTACTTGCCATAAACCGGCGAGTGGTTGATCAACCCGTTACGCTCGTCGTCGCCGATCGGCCCCATTCTGGAGTTGGGAGCAATGACCATAGCGCGCTCGACCATGGATGGACTGCCTTTGGCATCCAGGAAAGAGATCAGCGCCTCGCCGGTACCCAGCGTCTGAATGGCCGCTTCGGTATCAAACGCCGGGTTGGCGCGCATGGTCTGTGCCGCCGCTTTGACGGTTTTCTGATCTTTCGGCGTAAAGGCGCGCAGGGCGTGCTGGACGCGATTACCCAACTGCCCCAGCACGTTGTCGGGAATATCGGCCGGGTTCTGCGAAACAAA
Organism: Leclercia adecarboxylata; assembly: GCF_035787115.1. Classification (GTDB taxonomy): domain Bacteria; phylum Pseudomonadota; class Gammaproteobacteria; order Enterobacterales; family Enterobacteriaceae; genus Enterobacter; species Enterobacter adecarboxylatus_E. The sequence continues at coordinate 65,285 of NZ_JALKTL010000006.1, forward strand.
CCACACGCCCACCCCTTTGGAACGGATCAGGCGGATCACCTGTTCGATCTTATCCAGTAACACCTGCGGCGCATCACTGAACAGCAGGTGGGCTTCGTCAAAGAAGAAGACCAGCTTTGGTTTTTCCAGATCGCCCGCTTCCGGCAGCTGTTCAAAAAGTTCAGAGAGCATCCACAGCAGGCTGGCTGCGTACAGCTTCGGCATCTGATAGAGCTTTTCCGCGCTCAGGATGTTGATAATGCCTTTACCGCTACTGTCGGTACGCATCCAGTCTTTGATATCCAGCATCGGCTCGCCGAAGAAGTGTTCTGCGCCCTGCTGCTCAAGGGTAAGTAATCCGCGCTGGATGGCGCCGATGGAGGCGGAGCTTATATTGCCGTACTGCGTCTGGAAGGCTTTCGCGTTATCGCCGATGTACTGCGTAATGGCCCGCAGATCCTTAAAATCGAGCAGCAGCAGCCCCTGGTCGTCGGCAATGCGGAAGATAATGTTCAGCACGCCAGACTGCACCTCGTTCAGATCGAGCAAACGCGCCAGCAGCAGCGGGCCGAGATCGGACAGGGTCGCCCGTACCGGGTGGCCCCTCTCGCCGAAAATATCCCACGCCACTACCGGATTGCTTTGCGGCTGCCAGTCGGTCACGCCGATATTCTTCAGACGTTCGAGTAACTTATCCGATGCGACCCCCTCCCGGGCGACACCGCTGAGATCGCCTTTTACATCAGCCATAAAGACCGGCACGCCGATGTTAGAAAACGACTCGGCCAGCTTTTGCAACGTCACCGTTTTACCCGTGCCCGTTGCCCCGGTGATCAGGCCATGACGGTTTGCCATCGTGGGCAGTAAAAACAGCTCGGTATTCGGCGTCCGGGCAATCAGCAGGGGTGTACTCATGATGCGCATCCTCGTGGAATCCTGCGTGGAGTATAGGCAACCTGACGGCAAAATGAATGTGTCAATTTCTTAGTTTGCAGCGCATTACGCAACGCGGACTATGCTTTTGCATAGGGTTCACAACATATTGGAAAGCTATGTCCAGATTCTTCTTCAACGACCGCAAACAGCTGGTTAATGATGCCATTGAAGGTATGCTGATTTCTGCTCCGCAAGGCAATCTCGTCAGGCTGGATAGCGATCCGGCTATTCGTGTGGTGGCGCGTGCCGACTGGGATAAAAGTCGTGTGGCTGTCATATCCGGTGGCGGCTCCGGTCATGAACCGGCGCACGCGGGTTTTGTCGGAAAAGGCATGCTCACCGCAGCCGTTTGCGGCGATCTGTTCGCGTCGCCGAGCGTCGAGGCGGTGCTCAGCGCTATTGTGGCTGTCACGGGCGATCGCGGCTGCCTGCTGATCGTCAAAAATTACACCGGGGATCGTCTCAACTTTGGCCTCGCGGCAGAAAAAGCCAAACGCTACGGACTCAAAGTAGAGATGGTGATCGTGGCTGACGACATTGCCCTGCCGGATAACAAGCAGCCGCGTGGTATCGCCGGAACCGCGCTGGTGCATAAGATCGCCGGGTATGCCGCCGAACAGGGCAAGTCGTTAGATGAGGTGCGCGACATGGCCCGCCAGGCCTGCGATAACCTCTGGAGTCTGGGCGTGGCGATGCAAACCTGCAACCTGCCGGGCAGCGATGATGAAGAGGGGCGTATCAAAAACGGCCATGTTGAGCTGGGGCTGGGGATCCACGGCGAGCCCGGGGCCTCGGTGGTAGCGACACAAAACAGCAAGGCGATTATCGATACGCTGGTGCAGCCGCTGCAGGCCCTGGCGGGTGAGGGACGACTGGCGGTCCTGATTAATAACCTTGGCGGCGTGTCGGCCCTGGAGATGGCGCTGTTGACCAAAGAGCTGGCGCACTCTGCCCTGAAGGACCGTATTGCGTATTTGATTGGTCCGGCGCCGTTGGTAAGTTCGTTGGACATGAAAGGGTTCTCGTTATCGCTGCTGAAGCTGGACACGGCGCTCGAGCAGGCACTTAACGCACCGGTGGAGACGCTGGGCTGGCAAAAGCCCGTGGCCTTTGCGCCGCTGCGCACGCTGGCGCACACGCCGCTACATGACAGCGTGGAATTTACCCCATCGATGAATGCGCAAGTGGCACAGTACGTCGCCACGATAACGGAGCGGTTAATCGCCCTGGAAAACCGTCTAAACGCACTGGATGCGAAAGTAGGGGATGGCGATACCGGTTCGACCTTTGCGCAAGGCGCGCGGGATATTGCGCAATGGCTGGAGAGCGAGCGCCTGCCGCTGAACGATCTGCCGCAGCTATTGCTGGTGGTGGGTGAAAGGCTGGCGACAGTAATGGGGGGGTCAAGCGGAGTCTTAATGTCGATCTTCTTCACCGCTGCCGGACAGGCGCTACGAAACGGCAAGCCGTTGCCTGATGCTTTGCTGACCGGGCTTGCACAAATGAAGCACTATGGCGGCGCCGATCTGGGCGATCGCACCTTGATCGATGCGCTGCAGCCCGCGCTGGAAGCGTGGCAGAAAGAGGGGATTCAGGCTACCGCCGGGGCGGCAAAGCAGGGGGCAGATGCCACGACGAATATGGGCAAAGCCGGGGCAGGGCGCTCATCGTATGTGAATAAAGAGAATCTGCAAGGGGTGGCCGATCCGGGTGCGGTCGCGGTGGCCGAGGTGTTTGCGGCACTGGTGCGGTTGTAGGCAAATGCCCGGTGGCGTTACGCTTACCGGGCCTACAAAGCACATGCAGGCCGGGTCAGGCGTAGCCGCCACCCGGCACATTCACCTCAGAAATCCGCTTTTAACACCACGCGGTAACGGGCCTTACCGTCACGGACATGCTGGATCGCTTCGTTGATTTTCGACATCGGGTACATTTCGATGGTTGGCGCGACACCGGTGCGCCCGGCAAACTTCATCAGTTTGCGCAGCTCGTACGGCGTGCCCGTGGCGGAACCTGAGATGCTGCGGTCGCCACCAATCAGCGTAAAGGCTGGAACCGGCAGCGGCTTCATCACGGCACCAACGGTATGGAAATTACCGCCATAGGCCAGCGCTTCAAAGTAGGGCTGCCAGTCGAGATCGACGTTCACGGTGTTGATGATCAGATCGAACTGCCCCGCCAGGGTGGTCAGCGCTTCTGGATCCCGGCTGTTTACTACCTTGTCGGCACCCATCGCCAGCACTTCCTGCTCTTTGGCCGGGTTGGAGCTAAACGCGGTGACTTCACAGCCCATCGCATGCAGTAGCTTGATGGCGATATGGCCCAGGCCACCGATACCAATCACGCCCACGCGGCTGGTGGCGGTGATATGGTGCATCAGCAGCGGTTTAAATACCGTGATCCCACCGCACAGCAGCGGACCGGCAGATTCGATATCCATCTGCTCAGGCAGAGGAATAACCCACTGCCAGTCGGCACGCAGTTTGTCGGCGAAACCGCCGTTGTTCAGAATGGTAGGTGTTGCGCCTTCCAGACAGTTGATCTGGTTGCCGCTGATACAGGCGTCGCAGTGACCACAGCTGCGTGCAGTCCAGCCGATGCCCACGCGCTGACCGATTTTCAGGCCCTTATCCTGTGCGGCATCGCCCAGGGCAACGACGCGACCGATAACTTCGTGACCGCCAATCAGCGGGTATTGTGAGAAACCCCATTCGTTATCGATCATCGACAGGTCAGAATGGCAAATGCCGCAGTAATCCACCTGCACTTCGACGTCTTCTGCTTTCAGCTCGCCCGCATCGTATTCGTACAGCTCGAGTTCTGCACCCGCCTGCGGTGCGGCGTAGCTTTTTATCTTTGACATCAGTTTTCCCCCTCATGGTGTTGAACTGAGAGTGTAGAGCATTCAGTTTACAAGCGCTTAACAGAAGGGGGCGGGAAGAGAGATTACAGCGTTTTCAGCATCCGCACTTCGCAATCAACATGGCCGGTGCAGCCCAGCGGCTGGTCGATATGCTCAAAGCCGAGGTGCTCATACAGCCTGATAGCTTCGGTCAGGAAGGCGGTGGTTTCGAGGTAGCAACGTTTAAACCCTTGCGCGCGGGCATGATCCAGCGCCAGTAACGCCAGTTTTTTCGCTAAACCCTGACCACGTACGACGGGGAGAAAATACATTTTTTGCAGTTCGCAGATGTCCGGTTCGCTGCAGGCGAGCGGCGCAACGCCACCGCCGCCCACAACCTGCCCGTTCTGCTCGACAACCCAATAGGCATGCCCCGGCTGGCTGTACACCGCGTACAGTTCGTCGAGATTGGGATCCGCAACGGTATAACCTTTATCAGCCGTCAGGCCGTATTCGGCAGATACCCGGCGGATAACGCCGGCAATGGCCGGGTTATCCGTGGCGGTGATACGGCGCAGGTGCGCCGTTACAGGAGCATTTACACGCATTGCTTCACTCATTACAACGCACTAATGATTGCCTGCTGCTCAATCAGCTTCGCTTTAGCTTCCGCGTAACCGTTCAGCTTCTCACGCTCTTTGGCGATCACCGCTTCCGGGGCGCGGGCAACAAAGCCTTCATTGGACAGTTTGTTTTCGATACGGCCAATTTCATCGTCAACTTTAGCCACTTCTTTCGCCAGACGCGCCAGCTCAGCATCTTTATCAATCAGGCCAGCCATTGGGATCAGCAGCTCGGCGCCGTCGATGATTTTGGTCACGGAGACCGGACCTTTATCATCAGCAGGCAGCACGGTGATGCTCTCCAGACGCGCCATGGTCTGCAGGAAGGTGCTGTTTTCGTTCACGCGACGCTGCGCCGCTTCGCTGCAACCGCGCAGCAGCAGTGCCAGTGGTTTACCCGGTGCGATGTTCATTTCAGCGCGGATATTACGCACGGCAACGATCGCCTGCTTCAGCCATTCGGTATCGGATGCGGCGGCTTCGTCAATCTGCGCGGCGTCGAATGCCGGGAACGGCTGCAGCATGATGGTATCGGCGTTGATACCTGCAATGACTTTCACGCGCTGCCAGATGGTTTCAGTGATGAACGGGATGATCGGGTGCGCCAGGCGCAGCAGGCCTTCCAGAACGGTGATCAGCGTATTACGCGTACCGCGCAGTTCCGCTTCAGTGCCGCCGTTCATGACCGGCTTGGTCAGCTCCAGGTACCAGTCGCAGAACTGGTTCCAGGTGAATTCGTACAGAATGCCTGCAGCGATATCGAAGCGATAGTTATCCAGCGCCTCGCGGAACGCTTTGGTGGTCTGGTTGAATTCAGCCAGGATCCAGCGGTCTGCCAGAGACAGGGTCATGTCACCGCCGTTAAAACCGCAATCCTGATCTTCGGTGTTCATCAGCACGAAGCGGCTGGCGTTCCACAGCTTGTTACAGAAGTTGCGATAACCTTCCAGGCGCTTCATGTCCCAGTTGATATCGCGACCGGTCGAAGCCAGTGCCGCCAGGGTGAAACGCAGGGCATCGGTACCGTGCGGCTCAATGCCGTCCGGGAACTGCTTCTCGGTGCGCTTGCGGATCTTCTCAGCCAGCTGCGGCTGCATCATGTTGCCGGTACGTTTTTCCAGCAGATCTTCCAGGGAGATACCGTCAACCATATCCAGCGGATCGATAACGTTACCTTTGGATTTGGACATCTTCTGGCCTTCGTCGTCACGAATCAGACCGGTCATGTAGACGGTATGGAACGGAACCTGCGGCTTGCCGTTTTCATCTTTAATGAAGTGCATGGTCATCATGATCATGCGGGCGATCCAGAAGAAGATGATATCGAAGCCGGACACCATCACGCTGGTTGGGTGGAACTGACGCAGTGCGTCGGTGTTCTCTGGCCAGCCGAGGGTAGAGAAGGTCCACAGCGCGGAGGAGAACCAGGTGTCCAGCACGTCTTCGTCCTGACGCAGCGCGACATCTGCGCTCAGGTTGTTTTCCTGACGCACTTCGTCTTCAGTACGGCCAACGTAGACGTTACCTTCGTTGTCATACCATGCCGGGATACGGTGACCCCACCACAGCTGACGGGAGATACACCAGTCCTGAATATCACGCATCCAGGAGAAGTACATGTTTTCGTACTGCTTAGGCACAAACTGGATGCTGCCGTTTTCAACTGCTTCAACAGCCGGCTTTGCCAGCACGTCGGCACGCACGTACCACTGGTCGGTCAGCATCGGCTCGATCACCACGCCGCCACGGTCGCCATAAGGGACGGTCAGGTCGTGCGGTTTGATTTCGTCCAGCAGGCCCAGCGCGTCGACAGCGGCAACGATCGCTTTACGCGCGGCGAAACGCTCCATCTTCTGGAATTCTGCCGGAATCTCGTTTGAGTAGACGTCAGATTCTTCGCCTTTGGTGTCATATACCTCTGCGCTTTCACGGATATCGCCGTCAAAGGTCAGGATGTTGATCATTGGCAGGGCGTGGCGACGACCGACTTCGTAGTCGTTAAAGTCGTGTGCCGGAGTGATCTTGACGCAGCCGGTGCCTTTTTCCATGTCGGCGTGTTCGTCGCCAACAATCGGAATACGACGGTTAACCAGCGGCAGAACCACAAATTTACCAATCAGATCTTTGTAACGTGGATCTTCCGGGTTAACGGCCACGCCGGTATCGCCCAGCAGGGTTTCCGGACGGGTGGTGGCGACAACCAGGTAATCTTTACCGTCTGCGGTTTTTGCGCCGTCGGCCAGCGGATAGCGGATGTGCCACATGGAGCCTTTAGACTCGCGGTTTTCCACTTCCAGGTCAGAGATGGCGGTACGCAGTTTTGGATCCCAGTTTACCAGGCGCTTGCCACGGTAAATCAGGTCTTCTTTATACAGGCGCACGAAGACTTCTTTAACGGCGTTGGAGAGGCCTTCGTCCATGGTGAAGCGCTCACGCTCCCAGTCCACGGAGTTGCCGAGACGGCGCATCTGACGGGTAATGGTGCCGCCCGATTCCGCTTTCCACTGCCAGATTTTGTCGATAAAGGCGTCGCGACCGTAGTCGTGACGGGTTTTACCTTCTTCAGCGGCAATCTTACGCTCAACCACCATCTGGGTAGCGATACCCGCGTGGTCAGTACCGGCCTGCCACAGGGTGTTTTTGCCCTGCATGCGCTGGTAACGGATCATGGTGTCCATGATGGTCTGCTGGAAGGCATGCCCCATATGCAAACTGCCGGTGACGTTCGGCGGCGGGATCATGATGCAGAAGGACTCTTTGCTTTCATCGCCGTTAGGCTTGAAATAGCCCTGCTGTTCCCAGTGCTCGTAAAGCGGCTGTTCGATATCGCGTGGGTTGTATGTCTTTTCCATTATTTCCAGGTTGCCGTATTCAGGTTAAAACCAGCCATGCGGTACGCTTTATAGCGTTCGCGCGCCAGTTGTTTCAGGGAGTCTTCGTGAGGGACAAAGTCTACCACTTCTGTGAAAGCGGTGGCAAAATCTGCAAAGCCGGTACGCAGGCTAATCAGAATATCGCGTGGACTGCTGTTACGCTTTTGCGGCCAGGCGATCTCCACCGGGGCACCGCCGCGCGGCCCTTCTCCCGCCAGATTATGCGGAACAAAACTTTCCGGTGGTCGTGCCCACAGCGCTTCATCCAGACGGATGGCCTGCTGTTCATCTTCGCAGGCGATCAGCACGCGAAGACCCGCGCGCCAACGTTCTGCGGCAATGTCGCACACCAGCTGTTCAACGGCACTTAAGCCATCCTGTTGGGTGTCATTGTCCAGAAGATAGAACGTTGCGTTTTTCATATATGGGGTTTCTTGTCAGGGATTTAAATGCAAAGCCGGGTGGCGGCTCCGCCTTACCCGGCCTACAAAGAGTATTTTTCCGTAGGCCCGGTAAGCGTAGCGCCACCGGGCATCAGACGGCAATTACTCGTCGCCGTTGAAACCTGCACGGTTCAGCAGGAACTGCGACAGCAGGGCAACCGGACGACCGGTCGCGCCTTTGGCTTTACCGGAGCGCCATGCGGTGCCCGCAATGTCCAGGTGCGCCCAGTTGTACTTGCGGGTAAAGCGCGACAGGAAGCAACCCGCGGTAATAGCCCCGCCGGGACGACCGCCGATGTTGGCCATATCCGCAAAATTAGACTCGAGCTGTTCCTGATACTCATCGCCCAACGGCAGACGCCATGCGCGGTCGCCCGCCTGTTCAGAGGCGCCAATCAGCTCATGCGCCAGCGGGTTGTGGTTCGACATCAGACCGGTAATGTGGTGGCCGAGGGCAATCACACAGGCGCCGGTCAGGGTTGCCACATCGATAACCGCTTCCGGATCGAAGCGCTCAACATAGGTCAGCACGTCGCACAGCACCAGACGGCCTTCGGCATCGGTGTTCAGCACTTCAACGGTCTGCCCGGACATGGTAGTGAGGACGTCGCCAGGACGGTAGGCGCGACCACCCGGCATGTTTTCACAGCCCGCCAGCACGCCAGTTACGTTGATCGGCAGCTGCAGCTCGGCCACCATGCGCATCACGCCGTAAACCGCCGCTGCGCCGCACATGTCGTACTTCATCTCGTCCATGCCTTCGGCAGGCTTGATGGAGATCCCACCGGAGTCGAAGGTCAGGCCTTTACCCACCAGCACAATCGGACGTGCGTCTTCAGCCGGGTTGCCTTTGTACTCAATAACCGACATCAGAGATTCATTTTGTGAACCGTTGCCGACGGCCAGGTAGGAGTGCATCCCCAGCTCTTTCATCTGCTGTTCGCCAATTACGCGGGTGACGACGTTTTTGCTGTAGGAGTCGGCCAGCTGGCGCGCCTGCGAGGCGAGGTAGCCCGCGTTACAGATGTTTGGCGGCATATTACCGAGGTCTTTCGCGGCCTTGATGCCGGCGGCAATTGCCAGCCCATGCTGAATGGCGCGTTCACCGCTGGTCAGCTCCCGGCGGGTTGGCACGTTAAAGACCATTTTACGCAGCGGACGGCGCGGTTCGCTTTTGGTGGTTTTCAGTTGATCGAAGCTGTACAGGGTCTCTTTGGCTGTCTCAACCGCCTGGCGGACCTTCCAGTAGGTATTGCGGCCCTTGACGTGCAGTTCGGTCAGGAAGCACACGGCTTCCATTGAGCCAGTATCATTCAGCGTATTGATTGTTTTCTGAATAACCTGTTTGTACTGGCGCTCATCCAGCTCACGCTCCTTGCCGCAGCCAATCAGCAGAATGCGCTCGGACAGAACGTTAGGCACATGATGCAGCAGCAATGTCTGCCCCGGTTTGCCTTCCAGCTCGCCGCGGCGCAGCAGAGCGCTGATGTAGCCGTCACTGATCTTATCGAGTTGTTCGGCGATCGGAGAGAGTCTGCGGGGTTCAAACACGCCGACAACGATGCAGGCACTCCGCTGTTTCTCCGGGCTACCGCTTTTTACACTGAACTCCATGAACTACGCTCCTGAATCTTAAAGACAACAGCGGCAGCTACGGATAGAATTGAAACCTTTCGTAACTCGTACCCGCTGTTGCGGTGACTTCGTGTTAATCTTACGTTATTACGGTTTCGGCACGTCATTACAACTTCTGAAGCGCGAATCCGTCGGGTGTTCTAATCTTAGCGATGATTTCGACGACTCAAGAGAATAAATGACGTTTAAGCCATGAAACAAGCGATTTTCCTGCAAAGAGACGGGTTTTTACGGGCGTATTTAATGTGATAATCATAAGATATCTGGTGCGGGAGACGCTTAAAAGCCAGCTGGCGATACTCTTCATCCTGCTTCTGATTTTTTTCTGTCAGAAACTGGTAAGGATCCTCGGCGCGGCTGTCGATGGCGAAATCCCCACAAATCTGGTGCTTTCTCTGCTTGGGCTGGGCGTGCCTGAAATGGCGCAGCTTATCCTGCCACTCAGCCTTTTCCTCGGACTGTTGATGACGCTCGGTAAACTTTATACCGAAAGTGAAATCACCGTCATGCATGCCTGTGGACTGAGCAAAGCGGTTCTGGTTAAAGCCGCCATGTTACTGGCGCTGTTCACCGGCATCGTGGCCGCCGTGAACGTTATGTGGGCCGGTCCGGTCTCCTCTCGTCATCAGGATGAAGTGCTGGCTGAAGCAAAAGCGAACCCCGGCATGGCCGCGCTGGCCCAGGGGCAGTTCCAGCAGGCAACGGATGGTAACTCCGTGCTGTTTATTGAAAGCGTGGATGGCAGCCGCTTTAACGACGTGTTCCTCGCGCAAATTCGACCTAAAGGCAATGCCCGTCCCTCTGTCGTGGTGGCCGATTCTGGTCAGCTTGCGCAGGATAAAGACGGTTCGCAGATCGTTACGCTGAATAAAGGCACCCGCTTTGAAGGGACGGCGATGCTGCGTGATTTCCGCATCACCGACTTCCAGAATTATCAGGCAATTATTGGTCACCAGGCGGTGGCGCTGGATCCGACTGATACCGAGCAGATGGACATGCGTACCCTGATCAATACCGATACCAATCGCGCCCGCGCGGAGCTGCACTGGCGTATCACGTTGGTGTTCACTGTCTTTATGATGGCATTGATGGTGGTGCCGCTCAGCGTGGTGAATCCTCGTCAGGGGCGTGTACTCTCCATGTTGCCTGCCATGCTGCTTTATCTGGTGTTCTTCCTGCTGCAGACGTCGATAAAATCGAACGGGGGTAAAGGAAAAATTGACCCGGTTATCTGGACCTGGGTGATTAACGGACTCTATCTGCTGTTGGCCGTCGCCCTCAACCTGTGGGACACCGTGCCGATGCGCCGTGTGCGGGCCCGGTTTATGCGTAAAGGAGCGGTGTAATGCAGGCGTTTGGCGTTCTTGACCGCTATATCGGTAAAACCATTTTTACCACCATCATGATGACGTTATTCATGCTGGTGTCGCTCTCCGGCATCATCAAGTTTGTCGACCAGCTGAAAAAGGCCGGGCAGGGGAGCTACGATGCAATGGGCGCGGGCATGTATACCCTGCTCAGCATTCCAAAAGATGTGCAAATCTTCTTCCCAATGGCGGCGCTGTTAGGCGCGCTGCTCGGGCTGGGGATGCTGGCGCAGCGCAGTGAGCTGGTGGTTATGCAGGCCTCTGGCTTTACCCGCATGCAGGTTGCGCTGTCCGTTATGAAAACCGCAATCCCCCTGGTATTGCTGACCATGGCGATGGGCGAGTGGGTTGCGCCGCAGGGCGAGCAGATGGCGCGTAACTACCGTGCGCAAATGATGTACGGCGGCTCGCTGCTCTCTACTCAGCAGGGGCTGTGGGCGAAAGACGGGAATAACTTTGTCTACATCGAACGGGTCACCGGCGATAACTCTCTCGGCGGTGTGAGTATCTACAGCTTTAACGATAAACGTCGTTTGCAGGCGGTACGCTACGCCGCGTCGGCCACCTTTGATGCTGATAAGAAGGTCTGGCGTCTGTCGCAGGTGGATGAGTCGAACCTGCAGGATCCTAAACAGATCACCGGATCGCAAACCGTTTCCGGCGCATGGAAAACCAACCTGACCCCGGACAAACTCGGTGTGGTGGCGCTGGATCCCGATGCGCTCTCCATCAGCGGCCTGCACAACTATGTGAAGTACCTGAAGTCGAGCGGCCAGGATGCCGGGCGTTATCAGCTCAATATGTGGAGCAAGGTCTTCCAGCCGCTCTCCGTGGCGGTGATGATGCTGATGGCGCTGTCGTTTATTTTCGGCCCGCTGCGTAGCGTTCCTATGGGTGTGCGGGTCGTGACGGGCATCAGCTTCGGCTTTGTCTTCTACGTCCTGGATCAAATTTTCGGGCCGCTGACCCTGGTGTACGGCATACCGCCGGTTATCGGCGCGCTGCTGCCGAGCGCCTCGTTCTTCCTGATCAGCCTCTGGCTGTTGCTGAAGCGCTCCTGACCCTTCTCGCCTCACTTCCTCTGTCGGGAGGTGAGGCGTCTCGCCTGTTTTACCCCTCACTTTTTTGCACAACCTTCAACGTCTTGCCTGGAATTTGAGTATTATTGTGCGATGACGTCGTGAAGAGATCCCCTATGAAGCAAATTCGGTTACTGGCGCAATACTATGTCGATCTGATGATGAAGCTTGGCCTGGTGCGCTTCTCCCTGTTGCTGGCACTGGCGCTTGTGGTGCTGGCGATTGTGGTGCAGATGGCCATTACCATGGTACTGCACGGCCAGGTTGAGAGTATCGACCTGATACGTTCCATTTTCTTTGGCCTGCTTATTACCCCGTGGGCGGTTTATTTCCTCTCGGTAGTGGTTGAACAGCTTGAGGAATCCCGCCAGCGGCTGACCCGGCTGGTGGAAAAGCTGGAGGAGATGCGCGAACGTGACCTGAAGCTCAACGTGCAATTAAAAGATAACATTGCCCAGCTGAACCAGGAGATCTCAGATCGTGTGAAGGCGGAGGCCGAACGCCAGACCACGCTGGAACAGCTGAAAATCGAGATGAAAGAGCGTGAACAGACGCAGATCCAGCTTGAGCAGCAATCCTCATTCCTGCGCTCGTTCCTCGACGCCTCCCCGGATCTGGTTTTCTACCGCAATGAAGACAAAGAGTTCTCAGGCTGTAACCGGGCAATGGAACTCCTGACCGGTAAGAGCGAAAAACAGCTAATTAATCTACGGCCGCAGGACGTCTACTCCCCGGAGGCGGCGGCCAAAGTTATCGAAACCGACGAGAAGGTGTTCCGTCATAACGTCTCCCTGACCTATGAGCAGTGGCTCGACTACCCGGACGGGCGCAAAGCCTGCTTTGAAATCCGTAAAGTGCCGTACTACGACCGCGTCGGTAAGCGCCACGGACTGATGGGCTTCGGGCGCGATATTACCGAGCGCAAGCGCTACCAGGATGCGCTGGAGCGCGCCAGCCGGGACAAAACCACCTTTATTTCCACCATCAGCCATGAGCTGCGTACACCGCTGAACGGCATCGTAGGGTTAAGCCGCATTTTACTCGATACCGAACTGACCACCGAGCAGGAGAAATATCTTAAAACCATCCATGTTTCGGCGGTAACGCTCGGTAATATCTTCAACGATATTATTGATATGGATAAGATGGAGCGACGCAAAGTCCAGCTGGATAACCAGCCGGTGGACTTTACCAGCTTCCTCGCCGATCTGGAAAACCTCTCCGGTCTGCAGGCGCAGCAGAAGGGGCTACGCTTTGTGCTGGAGCCGACTCTGCCGCTACCGCATAAGGTGGTGACAGACGGCACGCGCTTGCGTCAGATCCTGTGGAATTTGATCAGTAATGCGGTCAAATTCACCCAGCGCGGCCAGGTTGCGGTGCGCGTGCGCTATGGCGAGGGAGAGATGCTGCACTTCGAAGTGGAGGATTCCGGGATCGGCATTCCGCAGGAGGAGCAGGACAAAATCTTCGCCATGTATTATCAGGTGAAAGACAGCCATGGGGGCAAACCCGCCACCGGAACCGGCATCGGCCTGGCGGTATCGCGCCGGCTGGCGAAGAGCATGGGCGGTGACATCATCGTGACCAGCAACCCTGGACACGGCTCCCTGTTTACCCTGAGCGTCCATGCTCCGGCAGTGGCGGAAGAGGTCGAAGACACCTTTGCACGTGATGATATGCCGCTGCCTGCCCTGCACGTGCTGCTGGTGGAAGATATCGAACTGAACGTCATTGTGGCGCGCTCGGTGCTGGAGAAACTGGGCAGCAGCGTGGATGTCGCCATGACCGGTAAAGCTGCGCTGGAGATGTTCACGCCGGGGGAATACGACCTGGTGTTGCTCGATATTCAACTGCCGGATATGACCGGGCTGGATATCTCCCGTGAGCTGACGAGCCGTTACGCCAGCGATGAGCTACCGCCGCTGGTGGCGCTGACCGCCAACGTGCTGAAAGATAAAAAAGAGTACCTGGATGCCGGTATGGACGACGTACTTAGCAAACCGCTGGCGGTGCCTGCCTTAACCGCCATGATTAAAAAGTTCTGGGACACCTGTGACGAAGAGGAGAGCACCATGACGACGGTAAATACAGAGAAAGCGCAGTCTTTGCTGGATATCGACATGCTTGAGCAGTACATCGATCTGGTTGGTCCGAAGTTGATTACCGATGGCCTGGCAATCTTCGAGAAGATGATGCCGGGCTATTTAAACGTGCTGGAGTCTAACCTGACGGCGCGGGATCAGAAAGGTATCGTTGAAGAGGGGCATAAGATCAAAGGAGCGGCCGGGTCGGTGGGTTTGCGTCGTCTGCAGCAGCTTGGCCAGCAGATCCAGTCCCCGGATCTACCCGCGTGGGAAGATAACGTGGGTGAATGGGTTGAAGAGATGAAACAGGAGTGGCAGAACGATGTGGCCGTGCTGAAAGCCTGGGTGGAGAGCAGAAAAAAATGACCCCGGCCAGGCCGGGGTGCGCGAATACTGCGCCAACACCAGGGAAATCTTGGCTGCGCCTGAATATGTTTTTGTAAGTTGATGGCGTAGCCGGAAAATTTAGGCCGCACGCAGTTAAGATAGCAAATCTTAAATACTTTGTTACATGAATCAGTTAAATGTGTGAAGCATACCGTTTTAATCAGAATCTTTAATGTGCATTTAACGTTTTTCGAGAGGGATCGCAGGATGAAAAAGGTTGGCCTGGTACTGAGCGGTTGTGGTGTTTACGATGGTTCCGAAATTCATGAGGCAGTTCTGACGCTGCTGGCCCTGGCGCGTAATGGCGCCGAAGCGGTCTGTTTCGCACCGGATAAAGCCCAGTCAGATGTGATCAACCACCTGACCGGCGAAGCGATGACCGAAAGCCGTAACGTCCTGATTGAGGCAGCACGGATCGCGCGTGGACAGGTTCGTCCGCTCAGCGAGGCCCGGGCCGCTGAACTGGATGCGCTGATCGTGCCGGGCGGTTTTGGCGCGGCAAAAAACCTGAGCGATTTTGCCCAGCAGGGAAATGCCTGCCGGGTAGATAGCGAGTTAAAAGCACTGGCGCTGCAGATGCATGAGGCGGGTAAACCATTGGGCTTTATTTGTATCGCCCCCGCGATGCTGCCGGCCATTTTTGATATGCCGTTGCGCCTGACCATCGGAACAGATATTGATACCGCAGAGATCATCGAGGACATGGGCGGTGAACATATCCCTTGCCCTGTGGACGATATCGTGGTCGATGAGGAGAACAGGATCGTGACCACGCCCGCATATATGCTGGCGCAAACTATCGCGGAAGCCGCGGCAGGCATTGAGAAGCTGGTCACCCGCGTGCTGGTGCTTGCTGCATGAGGTTAAGGCGTCCGAAAGCTGGCTGGGTAAGACGGATAGCCATTCGCATTCTGGTGATAATGGCGGTCTTCTGGGGCGGGGGAATCGCTCTGTTCAGCTTCCTGCCGGTGCCGTTTTCAGCGGTAATGGTGGAGCGGCAGGTGAGCAACTGGCTGAGCGGTAATTTTCGCTACATCGCCCATTCTGACTGGGTGAGTATGGATGAAATCTCGCCCTGGATGGGGCTGGCCGTTATCGCTGCCGAAGATCAAAAATTCCCCGAACACTGGGGCTTTGACATCGGGGCCATAGAGAAGGCGTTAGCGCATAACGAGCGCAACGAGAGCCGCATTCGCGGCGCGTCCACGCTTTCTCAGCAGACGGCGAAAAACCTGTTTTTATGGGATGGTCGCAGCTGGGTAAGAAAGGGCTTTGAAGCCGGGCTGACGCTGGGCATCGAAACGGTGTGGAGTAAAAAAAGGATCCTGACGGTATACCTGAATATCGCGGAGTTTGGCGAGGGTGTGTTTGGTGTTGAAGCCGCGGCGCAGCGCTATTTTCACAAACCAGCCAGCCGCCTGACGCCATCAGAAGCCGCGCTGCTGGCGGCTGTATTACCGAATCCGATCCGTTTTAAGGCCAGCGCGCCCTCAGGCTATGTACGCAACCGCCAGGCGTGGATCCTGCGCCAGATGCGTCAGCTGGGTGGGGAAGGATTTATGCAGGCCTATAAGCTGCATTAATCTTCATCAAACCCGGCGTTAAACAGCGCAATGACCGCCGCCAGCGCCTCAACTTCCTGAGGGCCGGTGGCTTCGATTTCGATCTGACGGCCCTTCGCCGAATCCAGCATCAGCAGAGCGATTACGCTGTTGGCTTCGGCTTCGGTGCCTTCGTCATTACGCAGCAGAACTTCCGCGTCAAACCCCTGCATCAGTTCAAATAACTTCATCGCCGGGCGAGCGTGCATGCCCAGCTTATTGGTAATTTCAACGGTCTGCTTTACGGTCATGTTTTACGTTTTTCCAGCGTACGATGACGGGACTGCACGTTTTTACCGCGCGAGCGGAAATAGTCAGCCAGCTGCTCAGCAATATAGACCGAACGGTGTTTGCCCCCGGTACAGCCAATCGCCACCGTCAGGTAGCTGCGATTGTTTGTCTCCAGCATCGGCAACCAGAGCTCAAGGTAGCTGCGCGTCTGATAGATAAAGTTATGCACTTCCGTATGTCTGTCAAGGAAAGCGGCAACGGGCTTATCCAGACCGGTCATCGGACGCAGCTTAGGATCCCAGTGCGGGTTCGGTAAGAAGCGCACGTCAAACACGTAGTCCGCATCGATAGGGATACCGTGCTTAAAGCCAAACGATTCAAAGACCATCGTCAGCTCACGCTCGCGTTTGCCCAGCAGACGGGTACGCAGCATCTCCGCCAGTTCATGGACAGACATTTCAGAGGTATCAACGATCAGATCGGCGCGGGAGCGCAGCGGCTCCAGCAGATCGCTCTCCTGGTCAATGGCGCTTTCCAGCGACAGATTTTTACTGGAGAGTGGATGCAGACGACGGGTATCGCTATAGCGACGGATCAGCGTGTTGCGATCGGCGTCAAGGAACAGAAGCTGAGGCGAAAATGCGTCCGGCAAGCTGCTCATCGCCTGCTCAAAGATCTCCGGTGATTCCGGCATGTTACGTACGTCGATGCTGACCGCCGCAGAGATCTGCCGATCCGCCAGAGAACGCGCCAGGTCTGGCAGCAGCACCACCGGCAGGTTATCCACGCAGTAAAAACCCATATCTTCCAGCGCGCGCAGGGCGACCGACTTCCCGGAGCCCGAACGCCCGCTGACGATCATCAGTACCATGTACCGTTTCTCCTCAGGACTGCAGATGTCAACGCCATCACCCGATTACGCATCATCCTGATTGCCTTCCGTTTCCGTAATAATTTGATAGAGTTCTTCGTCGCTCTGTGCCGCGCGCAAACGGCGGCAGATGGTTTTATCCGCCAGACGTTTGGCCACCAGTGAGAGCGTGTGCAGATGCGTTTTAGTCTGATCGGCTGGCACCAGCAGGGCAAACAGCAGATCGACAGGCTGGTTATCAATAGCATCAAAGGCGATAGGTGTTTCCAGCTGAACAAACACCCCTACAGCACGCAGCGTATCCTCTTCCAGTTTGCCATGCGGAATGGCGATGCCATTGCCGATGCCGGTACTGCCCATTTTTTCGCGGGTCAGGATCGCTTCAAAGACCACTTGTGGCGGCAGGCTCAGTTGTTTTGCGGCCAGTTCACTGATGATCTCCAGCGCACGTTTTTTGCTCTGGCAGTGAACGGCACTGCGGGTACATTCCTGATTAAGGACACTGCTCAGTTGTAGAGTGGAATCGTTATTCATCATAATTTCACCTAAGCGCTAACTGTACAAAGGGCCTGTTGTGTTCCACAACAGGCCGTCCTGCACCCGTTAACTGCCCGGACAATTAGTGTTGTTTCAGTTTATCTTTATGTTTGTTTAGCTGTCGTGCCAGCTTGTCGATCAAGCCGTCGATAGCCGCGTACATGTCCTGCCCTTCCGCACTGGCATGGATTTCGCCCCCGTTGACGTGCAGGGTAGCATCCGAGATATGAGTCACTTTTTCCACTTTTAACACAACATAGACCTGGTTGATCCTCTCGAAATACTGTTCGAGCTTAGCAAATTTTGTGTTAACAAAATCGCGCAGGGCTTCAGTGATTTCGACATTGTGTCCTGTGATGTTGAGCTGCATAGTGTCTTCCTTATCGGTTGTGTCAGACCAGTTGTTTACGCTGGTTTGACGGCGGAATGGATAAAGACTCTCGATACTTCGCAACAGTGCGGCGTGCCACCATAATACCTTGTTCGGACAGCATGGTGGTCAACTTACTGTCACTTAGCGGTTTCGCGGGGTTTTCCGCGGCGATTAACTTTTTCACCAGCGCCCGGATCGCCGTCGACGAGGCTTCGCCGCCGCCTTCGGTGTTGACATGGCTGGAGAAAAAATACTTAAGCTCAAAAATACCACGCGGGCTGTGCAGATACTTCTGCGTCGTCACGCGAGAAATTGTCGACTCGTGCATCTCGACGGCCTGGGCGATATCGGCCAGCACCATCGGTTTCATGTACTCTTCACCTTGTTCAAAAAACGCCTGCTGCTGCTCGACGATGCAGCGGCTGACGCGCAGCAATGTATCATTACGGCTCTCAAGGCTTTTGATCAGCCAGCGGGCTTCCTGCAGATTGCTACGGATGAACTGGTTATCCGAGTCGTTACGGGAGCTGGTGCACATTGAGGCGTATTGCTGATTAATTTGCAGGCGGGGGATGCTGTCGGAATTCAGCTCTACAGTCCACAGACCGTTATGTTTGCGCACCAGCACATCGGGAATGACATACTCGGGCTCACTGGTCTGGATGGATTGCCCCGGGCGCGGATCCAGGGACTGAATCAGGTTAACCGCTTCTTTCAGGATTTCTTCTTTCAACCGCGTGACGCGCATCAATGAGCGGAAGTCGTGGTTGGCCAGCAGATCCAGGTGTTCACTGATGATAAGCCGGGCCTCTTCCAGCCACGGTGTCTCTTTCACAAACTGCGAAAGCTGAATTAACAGGCAGTCCCGGAGATCTCTTGCCGCGACGCCAATGGGATCAAAGCGCTGAACGCGTTTCAGAACCGCTTCGACCTCTTCTGGCTCAATTTCATCATCACCGATGCTCTCCAGAATGTCGTCCAGCGATACGGTTAAGTAGCCGGTTTCATCGACGGCATCCACAATCGAGGTGGCAATGGCGCGATCGGTATCGGAAAACGGTGTCAGCTCTACCTGCCACATCAGGTAATCCTGCAGCGACTGGGTGGTCTCACCCTGATAAACCGGTAATTCGTCGTCCTGATAGTCTGCGCGCGTGCCGGATGGCGTACCTGCAGTGTAGATCTCATCCCAGCTGGCATCGAGGGGGAGCTCGTCAGGCATCTCTTTTTGCTCAAGCGCATCAACCGTGTCGAGGGTCTCGTTATCCTGGGTTTGCTGCGTTTCTACCTCGTCGTGAAGATCGGTTTGCTCGAGCAGGGGGTTACTTTCCAGCGCTTGCTGGAGCTCCTGCTGAAGTTCCAGCGTCGACAGCTGCAACAGACGAATGGCCTGTTGTAACTGCGGCGTCATTGCCAGCTGTTGGCTGAGCCTTAATTGCAAACCTTGCTTCATGTTCAGAGCATTTTTCTCCGTTTACGCGAGACTGAACTTCTACCCTATCAGAGTCTGAAGTCTTCCCCAAGGTACACGCGTTTAACATGATCGTCTTCGAGGATCTGCTGCGGGGTACCGTGGGCAATAAGATGGCCCTGGCTGACGATATAAGCTCGCTCACACACCGCCAGCGTCTCGCGCACGTTATGGTCGGTGATGAGAACGCCAAGACCGCTGTCACGCAGATGCTCAATAATACGTTTAATATCAATAACCGAAATGGGGTCAACGCCCGCAAAAGGTTCATCGAGCAGAATAAATTTCGGATTTGCCGCCAGCGCGCGGGCAATCTCCACACGTCGCCGTTCACCACCTGAAAGCGCCTGACCCAGGCTGTCGCGCAGGTGTTCGATATGAAACTCTTCCATCAGCTCGTTGGCGCGATCCTGACGCTGTTCAGCGGTCAAATCGTCGCGGATCTGCAGCACTGCCATCAGGTTATCGAAAACGCTCAGACGGCGAAAAATCGAGGCTTCCTGCGGCAGATAACCTATCCCGCGGCGCGCACGCGCGTGCAGGGGCAGCAGGCTGATATCTTCGTCATCAATGATGATGTTCCCCGCGTCGCGAGGGACAATGCCTACCACCATATAAAATGTGGTGGTTTTACCCGCACCGTTAGGACCCAACAGGCCGACAATCTCGCCGGAGTTCACGGTCAAACTAACATCTTCCACTACGCGACGGCCTTTATAGGCTTTGGCGAGATTCTTTGCAGTTAATGTTGCCATAACGAATTAGTTACTCTTTTTCTGTGCCGGGGCCTGATTGTTATTTTTGTCCTGCAGCTGCGACGGAACCAGTACGGTGGTCACGCGTTTGCCTTTTTCACTGAAGGCCTGCATTTTTTGCTCTTTAACCAGGTAGGTGATCTTGTCGCCCTTGATGTTGCTGTCGAGCTGTTCCAGGAACGCATTACCGGTAAGGACAACGAAATCTTTCGCCAGCTCGTAGTGCATCTGGGAGGCGCGGCCTTTGACCGGCTTACCGTTATCCTGCATCTGATAGAAGGTGGCCGGGTTACCGTAGCCATCGATAATCTCTTTCCCGTCCTCACCGCCCGGACGCGTCACCACTACCTTGTCGGCGTTGATTTTAATGGTGCCCTGAGTCACGACGACATTGCCGGTAAAGGTAACAACATTGCCCTGCATATCGAGTGATTGCGTATCGGATTCGATATGAATCGGTTGCTCGGTATCACCCGTCACAGCAAGCGCAGGCAGGCTAAGGGCCAGCAGCGCGCTGGCTATAACACAATTAAGGCTGAGTTTGTTTGTTTTGAATTTCATAGGAGGTTCTAACCTTTTCAATCAGCTCTGCGTTCTTGCTGCGTAAGTTCCCGCGCATTCTCAGACCGCTGGAATTAAATGTTGTGCCGTATAACGTGACCAGATCCTGCGATGTTACATCCTGAGTCACAAGGTTTATCTGTGCGTTATCGGTCGTGATTTTGCGCAGCTGCGAGTCTGCGGTTAGCGCATTCACTTCAACATGACCATACAGATAAAGCATACGGTCATTCGTCAGTTTTGCCCGGTCTGATTTAATCGACCATGTCGGAACTTTATCGGTATCAAAGGTGGTCATCACCGGCTGGGTAAACCAGGAGACGCCCTGTTCGGAAAAATACTCAACGTGCTGAGCAATAAGGCGATAGTTCAGCGCACCTTCCGGGCTGTAAACGACGGTATCGCTGTGATCGCTTTTATACGTTGGATCGTTAGTGTTGACCGTCGGCGCTTGTTCATCGTCCTGGTCAGCGAGATTTACGCCAATCAGGACCAGTGCGACAAGCGTTAGCAGAATAATAACCCAACGTCTGGTTTTACTCATATCGATTGCCCTTTGGCCTCATCAAGCTTACCTTGCGCCAGCAGTAACAGGTCGCAGACTTCTCGTACTGCGCCACGGCCACCGTTAATTCGCGTGACATAGTCAGCGCGCGGGATCAAAAGCGGATGGGCATCGGCAACGGCGATGCTGAGTCCCACTTCTGCCATCACTGGCCAGTCAATAAGATCGTCCCCTACATAGGCGACGTTTTCCGGGGCGATATCAAGTTTACCCATTAAGTCCCTGAAAGCGACCATCTTATCCGATTGCCCCTGATAGAGATGGGTAATACCCAGCGTTTCGCACCGATCTTCTACCAGTTTAGCCTTACGCCCGGTGATGATGGCAACTTCAATGCCAGAGGTGAGGGCGCAGCGAATGCCGTAGCCATCGCGCACGTTGAAGGCCTTCAACTCTTCACCGTTATTGCCCATATAAATCAGGCCGTCTGACAGCACGCCATCCACATCCAGGATCAGCAGGCGAATCTTTTCGGCCTGCGACATCATCTGCGCGCTTACCGGGCCATAACAGGTTGCAAGGGATGCACCCGTATTCATCATTGTCTTATCCTTCATTACACTACGCCTGCGCGCAAAAGATCATGCATATGTACCACACCCAGCAACTGGTCGCCATCGGCAACCATAACGGAGGTGATATGACGGGACTGCATCAGGTTCAGCACCTCAACGGCAAGCGTACCGGAACGCACCCGAATACCGCCTGAGGTCATCACATCGGCGATACCCAGCTTACGGACATCCACCCCCATATCAAACACGCGACGCAGATCCCCGTCGGTAAAGATGCCGTCAATCTTCATCCGATCGTTGCAGATGACGGTCATCCCCAGGTTCTTACGGGTAATTTCCAGCAGCGCGTCGCGCAGGGAGGCCTCTTTGCTGACGTGCGGAATTTCATCGCCCGTATGCATAATATCATTCACGCGCAGCAGCAATTTACGCCCCAGCGCACCGCCCGGGTGGGAGAGGGCGAAATCTTCGGCGGTAAAGCCGCGTGCTTCGAGCAGAGCGACGGCCAGCGCATCGCCCATGACCAGTGCGGCAGTGGTGCTTGAGGTCGGCGCCAGCCCCAGGGGACAGGCTTCTTTCGGCACTTTGACGCACAGGTGGATGTCTGCAGCGCGCGCCATGCTGCTCTCAGGGCGACTGGTAATACAGATGAGGGGAACCTGCAGGCGTTTTAGCACCGGGATCAGCGCCAGGATCTCATTCGATTCACCCGAGTTGGATAACGCAATGACAATATCCTGCGACGAAACCATGCCCAGATCGCCATGCGCCGCTTCGCCGGGATGGACAAAAAAGGCGGTCGTACCGGTACTGGCGAAGGTTGCCGCCATTTTACGGCCAATATGTCCGGATTTGCCCATCCCCATCACCACGACTTTGCCAGAGCAGTGGAAAAGTTTTTCGCACGCCAGACTAAAGTCCTGATTAATATATTGATCTAACTGCGCCAGACCTTCACGTTCAATCTCCAGAACCTCTTTTCCTGCTTTCTGAAAGTCAAAACCCGGCTGCAATTCTATTTGCGACATAATGCGTTTCCGTTTACCCAGAGAGAAGCGGCGAGAGCCAGTACAGCATCGCCATCCATACGACAAATCCCACCGTCAGCAGCGCGCCAGCACCCTGACCAATCTGCCTTTTTCGCCGCCAGCAGAGCAGGGCGAAGATTACGCTGACTAATACCATCACCCCGTAATCGCGGCTGAACGCGAGCGGATTAAACGCGCCAGGGGCAATCAGAGCGGGCAGGCCAAGCACAATGGCAATATTAAAAATATTCGAGCCAATAATGTTGCCGATCGCCATGTCGTCTTCACCTTTACGCGCCCCGGCGATAGCCGTTGCGAGCTCAGGCAAGCTGGTGCCAATGGCAATCACCGTCAGGCCGATGGTTAATTCGCTTATGGCGAAGTAGTTGGCCAGAACCGTGGCGTTATCGACAATCATCTTCGTCGCCATGGGCATAATGATTAACGCCACGCCCAGCCAGAGCAGCGCGACGGGTAAGTTCCCCTCACGCGGCAGCTCTGCCACCTGCTCACGGGTTAACGTGTCACTGCCTTGCTTTTCTGCCGCCCGGGCAAGCTTTACAATGTAAAACAGCCAGATGACTGCCAGCGCCAGCAGGAAAATGCCATCGCTGAGGGTTAACTGTCCGTCATATAACACGTAACCAGCCAGCAGACTGACAATTAACATTAGCGGCAATTCTCGCCGCAGAACATCAGAATGCACGCGAAATGGATGCAGGAGCGCAGCAAGGCCCAGAATGAGTAAAATATTGACGATATTGGATCCAATCGCCGTTCCCACCGCAAGATCAATCTGATCGTGCATTGAGGCGGCAGCAGAGACGATGATCTCCGGCAGAGAGGTGCCAACGCTGACCACCGTCATCCCAATAATCAGGGGGGGAACACCCAATAAGCGACAGAGGATTGATGCGGAGAACACCAGACGGTCGGCACTGTAGACCACCAAAAGTAAACCAATTATTAACAGTGCCGTTGCAAGAAGCATCAAAAGTCCTTTCTTCAGGTATACTCGCCGGTCCACCGAGAAAAAATCTCTGCCGCTGCATACTGTCTTTAGACGTAACGAACCTTAATTTTGACTTTATGCGCTGTAAAAGTAAAACAAATGCCAGCTTTCGCTTACCGGCAGAGGTAATATTCTGTAAAAATGTTGGGTTTGCGGCGAAATCAGGCATCAAGCCGATCCTGAACCGGCAACAGAAAGGAAATGCACATGAGCCTGAATGAGGCGAATTTAGTCGATGTCCGTGGCGTCAGCTTCACGCGCAGCAGCCGGGTCATTTTTGATAACATCTCTCTCACCGTGCCACGCGGTAAAATTACCGCCATTATGGGCCCTTCCGGCATTGGTAAAACGACGCTATTACGCCTGATTGGCGGCCAGATCCCGCCAGACCAGGGTGAGATCCTCTTTGATGGCGAAAATATCCCGGCGATGTCACGCTCGCGCCTGTATACCGTGCGTAAGCGCATGAGCATGCTGTTTCAGTCAGGCGCGCTATTTACTGACATGAACGTCTTCGATAATGTCGCCTACCCGCTGCGTGAGCATACGCATCTGCCGCCGGCGCTGCTGAAAAGCACCGTGATGATGAAGCTTGAGGCCGTGGGTCTGAGGGGCGCGGCGAAGCTGATGCCTTCTGAACTCTCTGGTGGGATGGCCCGTCGTGCGGCCCTGGCGCGCGCGATCGCGCTGGAACCCGATTTGATCATGTTCGATGAGCCTTTTGTCGGGCAGGATCCCATCACTATGGGCGTGCTGGTCAAATTGATCTCTGAGCTGAACAGCGCGCTGGGTGTTACCTGTATTGTGGTCACTCACGACGTACCCGAAGTGCTGAGCATTGCCGACTACGCCTATATCGTGGCGGATAAAAAAATTGTGGCGCACGGCAGCGCCCAATCATTACAGAACAACAGCGATGCGCGAGTCCGTCAGTTCCTCGACGGGATTGCGGATGGCCCTGTGCCGTTCCGTTATCCAGCGGGTGATTATCATAAAGATTTATTGGGAATAGGGAGTTAAGCCACTCATGCTGTTAAATGCGTTGGCCGCTCTCGGACACCGTGGCATAAAAACCATCAGGACGTTCGGGCGTGCCGGGTTGATGTTATTCAATGCGCTGGTCGGGAAACCGGAATTCCGCAAACATGCCCCTTTGCTGGTACGCCAGCTGTATAATGTCGGCGTACTGTCGATGCTCATTATCATTGTTTCCGGGGTCTTTATCGGGATGGTGCTGGGGCTGCAGGGATATCTGGTCCTCACTACCTATAGCGCAGAAACCAGCCTCGGGATGCTGGTGGCGCTCTCGCTGCTGCGCGAGCTGGGGCCGGTGGTCGCAGCGCTGCTGTTCGCAGGGCGTGCCGGTTCGGCACTGACCGCGGAAATTGGCCTGATGCGTGCCACTGAGCAGCTCTCCAGTATGGAAATGATGGCCGTGGATCCGCTGCGTCGGGTGATCTCCCCGCGCTTTTGGGCCGGTATGATCTCTCTGCCGCTGTTGACTATCCTTTTTGTCGCGGTCGGCATCTGGGGCGGCTCGATGGTTGGCGTGCAGTGGAAAGGGATCGATGCCGGTTTCTTCTGGTCAGCGATGCAGAGTGCCGTTGACTGGCGTCTGGATCTGGTTAACTGCCTGATTAAAAGCGCAGTATTTGCCGTAACGATCACCTGGATTGCGCTGTTCAATGGTTACGATGCAATCCCGACGTCTGCCGGTATCAGCCGGGCAACCACACGCACCGTTGTTCATTCGTCGCTGGCCATACTGGCTCTGGATTTTGTGCTCACCGCACTGATGTTTGGGAAATGAGTTCATGCAAACGAAAAAAGTAGAAATTTGGGTTGGCGTATTTGTCTTGCTGGCACTGCTGGCAGCACTATTTTTAAGCTTTAAGGTGGCGGACGTGACCACCATCCGCACCGAGCCGACATATCGCGTTTACGCCACGTTCGATAATATCGGTGGCCTGAAAAGCCGTTCTCCGGTTCGTATTGGCGGGGTGGTGGTGGGGCGCGTTGCCGATATCACCCTTGATGAGAAAACCTACCTGCCGCGCGTCGCGCTGGATATTGAAGAGCGCTACAACCATATTCCGGATACCAGCTCCCTTTCTATTCGCACATCTGGCCTGTTAGGTGAACAATATCTGGCCCTGAACATCGGTTTTGAAGATCCCGAGCTGGGAACGACTATCCTGAAAGACGGTGGTGTGATTCAGGATACGAAATCAGCTATGGTGCTGGAAGATATGATTGGTCAGTTCCTTTACAACAGTAACAGTAAAGGAGGTGACGAGAATCAAGCTGCTCAGACACCTGCGCAGAGTGACATTACGCCGCCTGTTGGCACGACGAATTCATCTCAGGAGAAGTAATTCATGATTAAACGACTGTTAATGGTTGCCATGCTGATAATTGCCCCTTTGACTGCAGCTAACGCAGCCGATCAGAGCAATCCTTATCAACAGATGAATGAGGCAGCAAAGAAAACCTTCGATCGCCTTAAAAATGAGCAGCCGAAGATCCGCTCCAATCCTGATTATCTGCGTGATGTGGTTGATCAGGAGCTGCTGCCGTATGTACAGGTGAAATATGCCGGCGCTCTGGTGCTGGGCCGTTACTACAAAGACGCTACGCCCGCGCAGCGCGAAGCCTATTTTGCTGCGTTCCGTGAATACCTGAAGCAGGCCTACGGTCAGGCACTCGCGATGTACCACGGTCAGACGTATCAGATTGCACCGGAGCAGCCGCTGGGTTCCGCGACCATCCTGCCGATCCGCGTGACTATCGTCGATCCGAATGGCCGTCCGCCAGTGCGTCTGGATTTCCAGTGGCGTAAAAACAGCCAGACCGGTAACTGGCAGGCTTACGACATGATTGCGGAAGGTGTCAGCATGATTACCACCAAGCAGAACGAATGGAGCGATCTGCTGCGCACTAAAGGCATCGATGGACTGACCGCGCAGCTGAACAGCATTTCGCGTCAGAAAATTACCCTGGAAGGGACCAATTAATTATGTCGCAGTTGAGCTGGACCCGTGAGGGTGAGACGTTATTACTCTCAGGCGAGCTGGATCAGGATTATCTGAATCCTCTGTGGGATGCGCAGGACGAGGCCATGAAAGGCGTTTCCTGTATCGACCTGAGCGGTATCTCTCGCGTTGATACGGCGGGTGTGGCGCTTCTGGTTCACCTGGTCTCAACGGGCAAGCGGCAGGGCGTAGAGGTGTCGCTTGCGGGCGTCAGCGACAATGTCGTCACGCTGGCCCAGCTCTATAATCTGCCGGAAGACGTATTGCCTCGC
The DNA here is from genome assembly GCF_035787115.1 of Leclercia adecarboxylata. Lineage (GTDB taxonomy): Bacteria > Pseudomonadota > Gammaproteobacteria > Enterobacterales > Enterobacteriaceae > Enterobacter > Enterobacter adecarboxylatus_E. The sequence continues at coordinate 92,357 of NZ_JALKTL010000006.1, forward strand.
TAATTTTTTCAGTACGTTACTATCAAAAGCCCTGACAGTTTCATCGTCGGGGCTTTTTGCTTGTTTAAGACCGCGTCACTTTGCTCTAAGATGTTGGGCTTGTTTTCACTACCAGATGATATAGAACCCATGGAAAATCATGAAATCCAGACAGTGCTGATGAACGCACTCGCCCTTCAGGAAGCCCACGTCTCCGGCGACGGCAGCCACTTTCAGGTTATTGCTGTGGGTGAGATTTTTGACGGCATGAGCCGCGTGAAGAAGCAGCAGGCTGTCTATGCGCCGCTGATGGAATATATCGCGGACAATCGTATCCATGCCCTGTCGATCAAAGCGTTCACCCCAACTGAATGGGCACGCGATCGCAAACTAAACGGTTTTTGAGCTGAGGGTGGTTTGCCCGCAGCACGGTTGAATTTATACAGAGAGTAAATCATGGACAAATTTCGTGTTCAGGGGCCTACGCGTCTCCAGGGCGAAGTCACAATTTCCGGCGCCAAAAACGCCGCGCTGCCGATCCTGTTCGCGGCACTGCTTGCAGAAGAGCCGGTAGAGATCCAGAACGTACCGAAGCTGAAAGATATTGATACCACAATGAAGCTGCTCGGCCAGCTGGGTACCAAGGTTGAGCGTAACGGCTCCGTTTGGATCGATGCCAGCAATGTGAATAACTTCTCCGCACCTTACGATCTGGTGAAAACCATGCGTGCCTCTATCTGGGCGCTCGGTCCGCTGGTAGCCCGTTTTGGTCAGGGTCAGGTCTCTCTGCCGGGCGGCTGTGCTATTGGCGCGCGTCCGGTCGATCTGCATATTTTCGGCCTCGAGAAGCTGGGTGCGGAAATCAAGCTGGAAGAGGGCTACGTCAAGGCATCGGTTAATGGCCGTCTGAAAGGCGCGCACATCGTAATGGATAAGGTGAGCGTTGGCGCAACCGTCACCATCATGTCTGCGGCAACGCTGGCTGAAGGCACCACCATCATCGAGAACGCCGCGCGCGAGCCGGAGATCGTGGATACCGCGAACTTCCTGAATGCGCTGGGGGCGAAGATCACCGGTCAGGGCACAGACCGTATCACCATCGAGGGCGTGGCTCGCCTGGGCGGGGGTGTTTATCGCGTCCTGCCTGACCGTATCGAAACCGGTACTTTCCTGGTCGCTGCGGCGATCTCCGGCGGCAAGATTGTCTGCCGCAACGCGCAGCCTGATACGCTCGATGCGGTACTGGCTAAACTGCGCGAAGCTGGCGCTGACGTTGAAACCGGCGAAGACTGGATCAGCCTGGATATGCACGGTAAGCGTCCGAAGGCGGTCAATGTGCGTACTTCACCACATCCGGCATTCCCGACCGATATGCAGGCGCAGTTCACCCTGCTGAATCTGGTGGCAGAGGGTACAGGCGTGATCACCGAAACGATCTTTGAAAACCGCTTTATGCACGTACCGGAACTGATCCGTATGGGCGCGCATGCTGAGATCGAAAGCAACACCGTGATTTGTCATGGCGTTGAAAAACTGTCCGGTGCCCAGGTGATGGCAACGGATCTGCGTGCTTCTGCGAGCCTGGTGCTGGCGGGTTGTATTGCGGAAGGTACTACGCTGGTGGATCGTATTTATCACATCGATCGCGGCTATGAACGCATTGAAGATAAACTGCGCGCCCTGGGTGCAAATATTGAGCGTGTGAAAGGCGAGTAATCATCCCGGCAGCCCCCTGCCATATCGACCGGGGGGTTGCTGTTCCCGTTCAAATGAGCGTCATTCCTGGCGCTCTTTTTCTTGTCTTTTCTGGCGCATCATGCGCGTTCTGTCGACAAATTCGTGGGTAATCGGGTCGTGGTAGCGTGATGGCCAGATGATCCAGGGGTCGGTGCCTAATGCTGTTGCAATGATCAGTTCTCCCTTCGGCCAGGGGCGCGTCAGCGCATTTGCCAGGGTGGAGGAACTCAGTCCATTACGGCGGGATTCTGCAGCCAGTGAGGTTCCTTTTTTACGCAGCGCGGCGATGATATCGGCCGAGTGCCAGTCGGTAAATTTCTTATCCATTCAGCTATCCCTCTGTTCGGGTACATGTACGTCATTTCCTCTTAAATGACGAGGTTACTATACCTTCTTCGAACATCGGTTCTAAAAAGTTCGCATTACAGGAAGCAATATTCGGATTTTGCCAGGGCTTTAATCATGCGGCCTGTAAGCGAATTATTTAACAATTAGATGGAAAGAAACAGGAACTTATTAGAACTCTCTTTTCACGTAAAAGAGAGTTCACAGGGGGTTATCGATCGCGCTGAACGGCAATGTGCGCGAGCCCGATCAGAGCATCTCGCCATGGGCTGTCAGGGATGACCTGAAGTGCGGCAATGGCTTTATCGGCTTCTTCCTCGGCACGCTGGCGTGTCCATTCCAGAGAGCCGCAGGTTGCCATTGCTTCCAGTACTGGTTCCAGAAGGTGTCGGCCATTTCCCTGCTCAATGGCTTCGCGGATAAGCTTTGCCTGTTCCGGGGTACCATGGCGCATGGCATGCAGCAGCGGAAGCGTCGGTTTACCTTCGTTCAGGTCATCGCCGACGTTCTTACCGAGCGTTTCGCCATCGGCGCTGTAATCGAGTAAATCGTCAATCAGCTGGAAGGCGGTGCCAAGGTAGCGTCCGTAATCCTGCAGCCCACGTTCCTGCGCATCAGTACAACCAGCAAGGATGCCGGAGCACTGCGCAGCAGCCTCAAAAAGACGCGCGGTTTTGCTGTAGATCACCCGCATGTAATTTTCTTCGGTGATGTCCGGATCGTTGACGTTCATCAGCTGCAGAACTTCGCCTTCCGCGATGACGTTGACCGCTTTGGACATCACTTCCAGAATTTTCAACGATCCCAGGCTGGTCATCATCTGGAAGGCGCGCGTATAGATGAAATCGCCTACCAGCACGCTGGCAGCATTGCCGAACGCGGCATTAGCGGTGGCTTTGCCACGACGCATATCTGACTCATCGACGACGTCATCGTGCAGCAGCGTGGCGGTATGAATAAATTCAATCAGCGCCGCGATCGTTACGTGCGCATTCTCCTGATAGCCGACCGCACGGGCGGCCAGTACAGCGATCATTGGACGGATGCGTTTTCCTCCACCGCTGACGATGTAGTAACCCAACTGATTGATTAGTTGAACGTCAGAATCGAGCTGTTCCAGGATCGCTGCATTCACACCCGCCATATCTTGCGCGGTTAACTCATTGATTTTTTCTAAATTCATCGCAAAAGCCGGGCTTATAGTCCTGTTTTCCACATATCAAATGGGCTAACGAAGGGTTCGGTTTATCAATAGTAGCGCTGATTGTACTGAAAAAACGCGGCAGATAAACGTTACCGTACATGTTGTGTTTTTTTTCTTCATGTATTGACTGTAGCACTTGTCAAAGGCTCGCGTTTTGCGTAATATTCGCGCCCTATTGTGAATATTTATAGCGCACTCTGAATCACACGAGGATGTGCGCGGAAGCGGAGTTTATATGTACGCGGTTTTCCAAAGTGGTGGTAAACAACACCGAGTAAGCGAAGGTCAGACCGTTCGCCTGGAAAAGCTGGACATCGCAACTGGCGAATCTATTGAATTCGCTGAAGTTCTGATGATCGCAAACGGTGAAGAAGTCAAAATCGGCGTTCCTTTCGTTGATGGCGGCGTTATCAAAGCTGAAGTTGTTGCTCACGGTCGTGGCGAGAAAGTTAAAATCGTTAAGTTTCGTCGTCGTAAACACTACCGTAAGCAGCAGGGCCACCGTCAGTGGTTCACTGATGTGAAAATTACTGGCATCAGCGCCTAAGACCTGAGGAGAGATTTAAATGGCACATAAAAAGGCTGGCGGCTCCACACGTAACGGTCGCGATTCAGAAGCTAAACGCCTTGGCGTTAAGCGTTTCGGTGGCGAAACCGTTCTGGCGGGTAGCATCATCGTTCGTCAGCGTGGCACCAAATTCCACGCTGGTAACAACGTAGGTTGCGGTCGTGACCACACTCTGTTTGCTAAAGCAGACGGTAAAGTGAAATTTGAAGTTAAAGGCCCGAACAACCGTAAATACATCAGCATTGTTGCTGAGTAAGGTTTTCTCGGTCCGGTAACGGATTAAAGCCCCGCAACCTGTTGCGGGGCTTTTTACATTGGAAACCCGGTAATTTTTTCTGTAGGGAAAACGGGCATGAAGCAGCAGGCCGGCATTGGTATTCTTTTGGCGCTCACGACCGCGATGTGCTGGGGTGCGTTGCCAATTGCAATGAAGCAGGTACTGGAAGTGATGGAGCCGCCAACGGTGGTGTTCTACCGCTTTCTGATGGCCGGTATTGGGTTGGGGATTATCCTTGCGATAAAAGGTAAACTTCCCCCACTGCGCATCTTTCGCAAACCGCGCTGGCTGGTATTGCTTGCGATTGCGACGGGGGGCTTGTTCGGCAACTTCATCCTGTTCAGTTCTTCCCTGCAATACCTCAGTCCCACGGCCTCGCAGGTTATTGGTCAGCTCTCACCGGTCGGCATGATGGTTGCCAGTGTCTTTATCCTTAAAGAAAAGATGCGCGGCACGCAGATTATCGGGGCACTGATGCTTCTCTGCGGCCTGGTGTTGTTCTTCAATACCAGCCTGATAGAGATTTTTACCCGCCTGACGGATTACACCTGGGGTGTGATTTTCGGCGTGAGCGCGGCGGCGGTGTGGGTGAGTTATGGCGTCGCGCAAAAGGTGTTATTGCGCCGTCTGGCGTCACAGCAGATCCTGTTTTTGCTGTACACTTTATGTACAATTGCTCTGTTGCCGCTGGCGAAACCGGGTGTCATTACTCAGTTAAGCGACTGGCAGCTGGCGTGTCTGATCTTTTGTGGTCTTAACACGTTAGTGGGCTATGGTGCCCTGGCAGAAGCGATGGCGCGCTGGCAGGCAGCGCAGGTGAGCGCGCTGATTACGCTGACACCGCTGTTTACACTGTTATTTTCAGATTTATTATCAATGGCCTGGCCCGATTTCTTCGTCAAACCGATGCTAAACCTGTTGGCTTATATCGGTGCGTTTGTCGTGGTTGCGGGCGCGATGTATTCCGCCATTGGTCATCGTCTTTGGGGACGTTGGCGCAAAAGTGAAGCGGTTGTAGTGTCCCCCGCTCAGGCGAATGATTTACGGAGAGTAAAATGAAGTTTGTTGATGAAGCAACGATCCTGGTCGTGGCAGGTGATGGCGGTAATGGTTGCGTTAGCTTCCGCCGCGAAAAATATATCCCAAGAGGCGGCCCAGACGGCGGTGATGGCGGTGATGGCGGTGACGTATGGCTTGAAGCTGATGAGAACCTCAACACCCTGATCGACTACCGTTTTGAAAAATCTTTCCGTGCTGAGCGTGGCCAGAACGGCCAGAGCCGTGACTGTACCGGTAAACGTGGGAAAGACGTTACGATCAAAGTGCCTGTCGGGACGCGTGTTATCGATCAGGGTACGGGCGAAACCATGGGTGATATGACCAAACACGGTCAGCGCCTGATGGTCGCAAAAGGCGGCTGGCATGGCCTGGGCAATACCCGTTTCAAATCCTCCGTTAACCGTACTCCTCGTCAGAAAACGATGGGCACGCCGGGTGATAAGCGCGATCTGCAGCTGGAGCTGATGCTGCTGGCAGACGTGGGTATGCTGGGGATGCCGAACGCCGGTAAATCCACCTTCATCCGCGCCGTCTCTGCAGCCAAACCAAAAGTGGCTGACTATCCGTTTACGACCCTGGTACCAAGCCTCGGCGTGGTGCGTATGGATAACGAGAAGAGCTTCGTGGTGGCCGACATCCCGGGCCTGATCGAAGGCGCTGCCGAAGGGGCCGGTTTAGGTATTCGCTTCCTGAAACACCTTGAGCGCTGCCGCGTACTTCTACACCTCATCGACATCGATCCGATCGACGGTTCCGATCCGGTGGAAAACGCCCGTATTATTATTGGCGAGCTGGAAAAATACAGCGATAAACTGGCTGCGAAGCCGCGCTGGCTGGTCTTCAACAAGATTGATTTGATGGATAAAGCGGAAGCCGAAGCGAAGGCGAAAGCCATTGCTGAAGCGATGGGCTGGGAAGATAAGTACTATCTTATCTCTGCCGCCAGCCAGATGGGCGTGAAAGAGCTGTGCTGGGACGTGATGACCTTTATCATCGAGAACCCGATCGCCCAGGCAGAAGAAGCGAAACAGCCTGAAAAAGTCGAATTCATGTGGGATGACTACCACCGTCAGCAGCTCGAAGAGCAGGCTGAAGAAGAAGACGACGAAGACTGGGATGACGACTGGGATGAAGATGACGAAGAAGGCGTCGAATTCATCTATAAGCGTTAAGACCATCATCAGCCCCCTTATCAAGGGGGCTTTTTTTAGTTCAGTTTTTCCGGCAGCCAGCAGGCGACCATCAACCCGCCTTCGGGGCGGTTTTCCAGCGTCAGTTTGCCGCGATGCAACTGCACAATACGCTGTACAATGCTCAACCCAAGACCGCTACCGCCATAGCGTTGATCGATACGGCGAAACGGCTCGGTAATCGACTGGCGATGGGCTTCCTCAATGCCTGGCCCCCGATCGCAGACGCTTACCCGCGTACCGCCATTGATCTCCTGCATCTCAACTTCAACAGTGGTTCCTACCGGGCTATAACGGACCGCGTTTTCCAGCAGATTACGCAGCATCAGCCGAAGCAGGACGGCATCACCCTGTACGCTCTGCGGACCCGCCTGCGGCCAGATCAGGGTATGGCTTTTCGCCTCATTCTCCAGCGCCAGCGGCGCAAATATGGCTTCGCTCCAGTTCACCGTATCGTAGTGACCACTGGCCATGGCCTGGCCCGCACGCGCCAGCATCAGAAGTTGTTCCACGGTATGCATCAGCTGATCGATTCGGGCAATCAGCGTTGTCGCCTGAGGCGAGCCTGACTGCGCCATCAGCTCCAGATGCAGACGGATGCCCGCCAGCGGCGTGCGCAGTTCGTGCGCGGCGTCGGCGGTGAACAGACGCTCCTGCTGAATGGTTTGGTCCAGCCGGGCAAGGAGTTGATTGAGCGAGGTGGTGACGGCGCCAATCTCCTCCATATCGGAGTACATCGGCAGCGGGGAGAGATTATCAGCAGAGCGGTTTGCCAGGCTGGAGCGTAGCTGATTAAGCGGACGGGTAATCCAGCTAACGGCCCAGAAGGAGAACAGCAGCGTAAACCCTACCATCACCAGTGAAGGGACCAGCAACGAGGCAATTGCCTCCCGGATCTCTTTTTCTACATGCTGGTTGCGCGTTTTTGCCGAAAGCGTCTCGTTTACCAGAAAACCGATCTGCTCCCGGCTCTCATGCCAGAGCCAGATGACGCTGATCAGTTGGAAGAAAAGCAGGATCACGGCCAACAGCACCATCAGACGACGGCGCATGCTGTTCATTTTTGACTCTCAAGGCGATATCCCACGCCGCGCACCGTTTTGATCCGATCTTTACCCAGTTTACGCCGCAGATTATGGATATGGACCTCCAGGGTGTTGGAGCCAGGATCGTCCTGCCAGGAGTAGATGTCCTGCTGTAAAGTCTCACGATGGACGGTCTGTCCGGTGCGCATGATCAGCCTTGTTAACAAGGCGAACTCTTTAGGGGTGACTTCGACCGGCTGGGAGTGCTGCAACACCTGCTGGGTTTGCAGATTCAGCGTGAGATCGCCATCGCAGAGCAGGTTGTCACTGTGTCCCTGATAGCGTCGTATCAACGCTCTGGCGCGCGCCTGAAGTTCCGCCAGCGCAAAAGGCTTGACCAGATAGTCATCGGCGCCGGAATCCAGGCCGTTAATCCGGTCTTCCAGCGCGTCGCGTGCGGTCAGGATCAACACGGGGTTATCGACCCCACGGCGGCGCCACTGACTCAGCAGAGTGGCACCGTCTTTATCCGGCAGGCCCAAATCAAGAATAACCAGGCTATATTCACCGCTCTGGATAAGGGCATCAGCCTCGGCGGCGGTACCCGCGCAATCAAGCGTATAACCCTCAGCTGAGAGCGCCAGAGCCAGCCCTTCCTGCAGTAGCAGATCGTCTTCAACAATGAGTAATTTCATCGCTAGTTATTCTGATAGATATCCTTGTAAAGCCGGCTTTCGAAGCGTACCAGCGGAATACGGCGGTTACGTTGGTCAGCAGGTTCAACCGCGTAGCCAGAAAGATATTGCACAAATGCCATTCGCTGCCCGCTGGCGGTGGTGATAAACCCGGCAAGGTTATAAACGCCCTGCAGGGAGCCCGTTTTGGCGGAAACTTTGCCATCGACGCCCGCAGCGTGCAGGCCGGCACGGTACTGCAAGGAGCCGTCATAACCGGCGAGCGGCAGCATTGAGATGAAGTTTAGTTCAGTGTCGTGCTGAGCAATGTACTGAAGGACCTGCATCATGGTGGCAGGGGAGATCAGGTTATGACGCGAAAGGCCTGAGCCATCGACCGCGATAGTATTACCCAGATCGATATTGGCCTGCTGACGGAGGATCTGGCGGACCGCATCTGAACCGGCACGCCAGGTGCCCGGAACGCCAAAGCGAGCGTGACCAATCATGCGGAACACGGTGTCGGCGATCATGTTGTCCGATTTTTTCAGCATGATTTTCAGCAGGTCGTGCAGCGGCGCCGATTGCTTGCTGGCAATCACGGTGCCCGGCTCGTTGCTCTGCGTCTGGCGCAACAGCGTGCCGCTGTAAGTAATGTTGGCCTGCTTGAGCTCATTTTTCAGGATCGCCCCGGCATAGCTTGCGCCATCCTGAATGGCGAAGGCCAGAGGCAGCGGATCGGCGCGTTGCGTCAGACAGCCGGTCAGGGTAAAGCGGTTCAGATCGCCCGGAACCACATCCAGTTCGCAGTACTGCGCTTCCGGAGAGCCTTTAGCCAGGGTACGCACCTGGCTAAACATATTGACCGGATAGTAAGACGCCACCCGAATAAAGGCTAAATCGTTCGGTTTTGGTGCGCTGTATAACGAAATGGAGAAACAGTTGCGATCGACGATCGCTGCCGCTGGCGGGGCGCTAAAGCATTGGGTCATGTCATTCCACGGCCAGCCGGGGGCTTTATCGTGGCTGGCGAAAATGGACGTATCAATAAGCACGTTGCCTTCAATGCGCTGAACGCCAGACTTCTTTAGCACGGCGACCATGTTGCGGATATCCTGACGCTTGAACGTTGGATCGCCGCCGAAGCGGGCAATAAGATCGCCTTTAAGGACGCCGTTCTCGACGTTGCCTTTGCTTTCAAGCGTGGTCGTAAAACGAAAATCAGGACCCAGCTGTAGCAGGGCTGCCAGCGCCGTGATCACCTTTTGGGTACTGGCGGGCAGCGCCATCTGCTGACTGTGATAGTCAATCTCAGGCGCCTGTGCCCCCACCTTTTGCACGACCAGGGCAAGATTGGCGCCATCGGGCAGTTGGTTAATATACTCGTCGACGTTCGCTGCCTGGACAGTGAACGCAATAGTGGTGGTCAATCCGATGATAAATCTGGAAAATCGCATAATCTCGCGCTAACAACCCGGAAACAAACCGTCATACTACGGCCCAACGCCCTGTAAAGTAAACGATGACCCATACTGAACTTCGCGGTAAAATACGTATCAAATTGAAAAATTGCTGCTGACCTGGAACTTTGCTTCCGGGTCAGTTTTCTTTTGCTTCTGACCTGTGCCAGGCTGTGATGCCTGCGGGGCCAGTAGTCGGGTCGGTCAACCGTACCTAACAGGAATGTCAAAGAGGTATAACAAATGCAAGCTATTCCGATGACCTTACGTGGAGCTGAAAAACTGCGTGAAGAGCTGGATTTTCTGAAATCTGTGCGCCGCCCTGAAATCATTGCCGCGATTGCGGAAGCGCGTGAGCATGGCGATCTGAAAGAGAATGCTGAGTATCACGCCGCGCGTGAGCAGCAGGGTTTCTGCGAAGGGCGTATTAAAGATATCGAAGCCAAACTGTCGAACGCGCAGGTGATTGATATCACAAAAATGCCAAATAACGGGCGCGTCATCTTTGGTTCAACCGTCACCGTCATCAATCTCGATACCGACGAAGAGGTTTCTTACCGCATCGTCGGTGATGACGAGGCTGACTTTAAGCAAAATCTGATCTCGGTAAACTCGCCAATCGCGCGCGGTCTGGTGGGCAAAGAGCAGGACGATGTGGTCACCATCCGTACGCCAGGCGGCGAAGTGGAATTCGAAATTATCAAGGTTGATTACCTGTAATTCGCATCTCCGGGCAGATGTTGATACATTGTAAAGATAGGAAAAAGGCCGCATAGCGGCCTTTTATCAACTCAAGGAGCATGGCATTTTGCTCACCTGCTAAAGAAAAACCCCTCGTTTTACACAGTAAATGTGTTCAATTCAGGATAATCTTAGCGTGGCAGCGAGATTTTACGCTCTTTAGATGGGCGGTAGAGCACCAGCGTTTTACCGATGACCTGTACATTACAGGCGCCGGTCTCGCGCACGATAGCTTCCACAATCAAGGTCTTGGTGTCTCTGTCTTCAGAGGCGATTTTCACCTTGATTAATTCGTGGTGCTCCAGCGCTTGTTCAATCTCGGCCAGTACCCCTTCGGTCAAACCATTGTTGCCAAGCATAACTACAGGCTTGAGCGGATGTGCCAGACCTTTAAGGTGCTGTTTTTGTTTAGTACTCAGATTCATCGTATATTTTTGCTTACGTTGGGATTGAAAACGGTTCATTCTACCGCCATCTCCCTGATATCGCCAAATTGCTAAGTGGAAATTTACACCACAGGCTACGATGAACCAGGACGGAAAGTTAAATGACAGGTAAAAAGCGTTCTGCTAGCTCGAGCCGTTGGCTCCAGGAACACTTTAGCGATAAATATGTTCAACAGGCACAGAAAAAGGGGTTACGTTCCCGTGCCTGGTTTAAACTTGATGAAATACAGCAAAGTGACAAACTCTTTAAGCCGGGGATGACGGTTGTCGACCTCGGTGCAGCGCCCGGTGGATGGTCGCAATATGCGGTCACCCAAATCGGCGGAACGGGTCGAATTATCGCCTGCGATCTTTTACCTATGGATCCCATCGTTGGTGTGGACTTCCTTCAGGGCGATTTTCGTGATGAATTAGTACTGAAAGCGTTACTTGAACGGGTAGGTGACAGTAAAGTTCAGGTTGTCATGTCCGATATGGCGCCAAATATGTGCGGAACACCGGCGGTGGATATCCCTCGCTCCATGTATCTGGTAGAACTGGCGTTAGAAATGTGTCGTGATGTATTAGCGCCGGGTGGTAGTTTTTTAGTGAAGGTGTTCCAGGGCGAAGGTTTCGAGGAGTATCTAAAGGAAATTCGCTCCCTGTTTACGAAGGTCAAAGTTCGTAAGCCGGACTCTTCGCGTGCGCGTTCACGTGAAGTGTATATTGTAGCGACCGGGCGAAAATGATAGCCGGTGAATTTCAGGCGAAAGTTTGAAATAAATCGGATACAGAGTATCCTGACGCTGTTTTTAACACAGTTGTAATAAGAGGTTAATCCCTTGAGTGACATGGCGAAAAACCTAATACTCTGGCTGGTCATTGCCGTTGTGCTGATGTCAGTATTCCAGAGCTTTGGGCCCAGCGAGTCTAATGGCCGCAAGGTGGACTACTCTACCTTCCTGCAAGAGGTCAACCAGGATCAGGTTCGCGAAGCGCGTATCAACGGACGTGAGATCAACGTTACCAAGAAAGATAGTAACCGTTACACGACTTACATTCCGGTGAACGATCCTAAGCTGCTTGATAACCTGCTGACTAAAAACGTCAAGGTTGTCGGCGAGCCGCCGGAAGAACCAAGCCTGCTGGCTTCTATCTTCATTTCCTGGTTCCCGATGCTGCTGCTTATCGGCGTCTGGATCTTCTTTATGCGTCAGATGCAGGGCGGCGGTGGCAAAGGTGCCATGTCGTTCGGCAAGAGCAAGGCGCGTATGTTGACGGAAGACCAGATCAAAACCACTTTTGCTGACGTTGCGGGCTGCGACGAAGCAAAAGAAGAGGTGGGTGAACTGGTTGAATACCTGCGTGAGCCGAGCCGTTTCCAGAAACTGGGCGGTAAGATCCCGAAAGGCGTTCTGATGGTAGGTCCTCCTGGTACCGGTAAAACCCTGCTGGCGAAAGCCATTGCGGGCGAAGCGAAGGTACCATTCTTTACCATTTCAGGTTCTGACTTCGTTGAAATGTTCGTCGGTGTTGGTGCATCCCGTGTGCGTGACATGTTCGAACAGGCCAAGAAAGCAGCACCGTGCATCATCTTCATCGATGAAATCGACGCCGTAGGCCGCCAGCGTGGCGCGGGCCTGGGTGGTGGTCACGATGAACGTGAACAGACGCTGAACCAGATGCTGGTTGAAATGGATGGCTTCGAAGGTAACGAAGGGATCATCGTTATCGCCGCAACTAACCGTCCGGACGTTCTTGACCCTGCGCTGCTGCGTCCAGGCCGTTTCGACCGTCAGGTTGTGGTTGGTCTGCCAGACGTTCGTGGTCGTGAGCAGATCCTGAAAGTCCATATGCGTCGCGTACCGCTGTCTCCGGACATCGATGCGGCAATCATTGCGCGTGGTACGCCGGGCTTCTCCGGTGCCGATCTGGCTAACCTGGTGAACGAAGCTGCACTGTTTGCTGCCCGCGGCAACAAGCGTGTGGTCTCGATGGTCGAGTTCGAGAAAGCGAAAGACAAAATCATGATGGGTGCGGAACGTCGCTCCATGGTGATGACGGAAGCGCAGAAAGAGTCCACGGCTTATCACGAAGCAGGTCATGCGATTATTGGTCGCCTGGTACCGGAACACGATCCGGTGCATAAAGTGACGATTATTCCACGTGGTCGTGCGCTTGGCGTCACGTTCTTCCTGCCGGAAGGCGACGCAATCAGCGCCAGCCGCCAGAAACTGGAAAGCCAGATTTCAACCCTTTACGGTGGTCGTCTGGCAGAAGAGATTATCTACGGTGTTGAACATGTTTCGACCGGTGCGTCTAACGACATTAAAGTCGCGACAAACCTGGCCCGTAACATGGTGACCCAGTGGGGCTTCTCCGACAAACTTGGTCCGCTGCTGTATGCGGAAGAAGAAGGCGAAGTGTTCCTCGGCCGCAGCGTGGCGAAAGCAAAACATATGTCCGATGAAACTGCACGTATCATCGACCAGGAAGTCAAAGCGCTGATCGAACGTAACTACGGTCGCGCCCGTCAGATCCTGAATGACAATATGGATATCCTGCACGCCATGAAAGATGCGCTCATGAAATATGAAACCATCGATGCGCCGCAGATCGACGACCTGATGGCTCGCCGTGATGTTCGTCCGCCAGCGGGCTGGGAAGATCCAGGCGCCTCCAACAACTCTGACAACAACGGTACGCCACGTGCGCCGCGTCCGGTCGATGAACCGCGTACGCCGAACCCGGGCAACACTATGTCAGAACAGTTGGGCGACAAATAAGCCACCGCTGTAAATGATGTTCTCTTAACCTGAAACCCTGGGGCTTGCCCCGGGGTTTTTCTTGTCTGCTTAACCAAAAAATCAGGACTTGCTATGAAACTCTTCGCCCAGGATTCTTATCTCGATCTTTCTCATCCTCATGTGATGGGGATCCTGAACGTCACGCCAGACTCTTTTTCCGATGGCGGCACGCATAACACGCTTATTGACGCGGTCAGGCATGCGAATCTGATGATCAACGCTGGGGCGACGATCGTAGACGTAGGCGGAGAGTCAACGCGACCCGGTGCGGCGGAAGTCAGCGTGGACGAAGAGTTGTCGCGTGTTATTCCTGTGGTCGAGGCCATTGCTCAGCGTTTCGAAGTCTGGATCTCGGTGGATACTTCAAAACCTGAAGTGATTCGTGAATCGGCGAGAGTAGGGGCTCACATCATTAATGACATACGCTCCCTCAGCGAGCCGGGCGCGCTTGAAGCGGCTGCCGAAACGGGCTTGCCGGTATGCCTTATGCACATGCAGGGGCAGCCGAAAACCATGCAGGATGCGCCGAAATACCAGGACGTGTTTGCGGACGTGAATCGCTATTTTGAAGAGCATATTGCGCGCTGCGAACGTGCCGGTATCGCAAAAGAGAAATTGCTACTCGACCCGGGCTTCGGTTTCGGTAAAAATCTCTCTCATAACTATGAACTTCTTGCGCGCTTATCTGAATTTCACCATTTTGGCCTGCCGCTGCTGGTCGGAATGTCGAGGAAATCCATGGTAGGGCAACTGCTTAATGTTGGGCCATCAGAACGTCTGAGTGGCAGTCTGGCCTGTGCGGTAATTGCGGCGATGCAGGGAGCACATATAATTCGCGTCCATGACGTAAAAGAAACAGCAGAAGCCATGCGAGTGGTGGAAGCCACACTGGCAGCTAAGGAAAACTCCCGCTATGAGTAATCGTAAATTTTTTGGTACCGACGGCATTCGTGGACGCGTGGGCGATGCGCCAATCACTCCTGAATTTGTGCTGAAGCTAGGCTGGGCGGCTGGCAAAGTGCTGGCAAGCCACGGCTCACGCAAAATCATTATCGGTAAAGATACCCGTATTTCCGGCTACATGCTTGAATCAGCGCTGGAAGCAGGCCTGTCTGCCGCAGGGCTTTCTGCCTCTTTCACGGGACCTATGCCAACCCCAGCTGTAGCCTATCTGACCCGAGCTTTCCGTGCCGAAGCGGGCATTGTTATCTCTGCGTCACATAACCCGTTCTACGATAACGGCATCAAATTCTTCTCCATTGACGGTACGAAGTTGCCGGATGAGGTTGAAGAAGCTATTGAAGCGGAAATGGAAAAAGAGCTGACCTGCGTTGACTCCGCTGAGCTGGGTAAAGCCAGCCGTATCGTCGATGCCGCGGGTCGCTACATTGAATTCTGTAAAGGCACATTCCCCAACGAGCTGAGCCTGGGCCATCTGAAAATCGTGGTCGATTGTGCGAACGGTGCAACTTATCATATTGCCCCTAACGTGTTCCGTGAACTGGGCGCGCAGGTGGTGGCGATTGGCTGCGAGCCTAACGGGCTGAACATCAATGCTGAAGTGGGCGCGACGGATGTCCGCGCTCTGCAGGCGCGCGTGCTGGCAGAAAAAGCCGATCTGGGCATCGCCTACGACGGTGACGGCGACCGCGTCATCATGGTCGATCACGAAGGCAATAAAGTCGACGGCGACCAGATCCTCTACATCATCGCCCGTGAAGGCCTGCGTCAGGGGCAGCTGCGCGGCGGTGCCGTCGGTACGCTGATGAGCAATATGGGCCTGGAGCTGGCGCTCAAACAGCTTGGTATTCCGTTTGTACGTGCGAAGGTCGGCGACCGTTACGTGCTGGAGAAATTGCAGGAGAAAGGCTGGCGTATCGGTGCCGAAAACTCTGGCCATGTGATCCTGCTCGACAAAACCACTACCGGTGATGGGATTGTGGCAAGCCTGCAGGTTGTGGCGGCGATGGTGCGTAACCATATGTCTCTGCACGATCTGTGCAGCGGGATGAAGATGTTCCCGCAGATTCTGGTAAACGTGCGCTTTACGGCAGGTAAGGGCGATCCGCTGGAAAACGAGAACGTGAAAGCGGTGATGGCTGAAGTGGAAGCGGCGCTGGGCTCCCGTGGCCGCGTCCTGCTGCGTAAGTCGGGTACTGAACCGCTGATCCGCGTGATGGTTGAAGGGGAAGACGAAGCGCAGGTTACCGAGTTTGCTCATCGCATCGCCGATGCGGTAAAAGCGGCGTAAAGCTCGTTAAGTGGTTAAAAAGGCGGCTTTTGCCGCCTTTGTTTTGTACGGGTGAGGCGGTTTTGCTGTTTTTTTCCGCACTTGATACAATGAGCTGAAATTGCCCTTGCGAAGGTCATTCGCTTTGGTTAGTATTCACACCCGCTTCAGTGGGAAAGCAAAATTCCTGCTTATTGGTTGAAGCATTGGTATGCGGCAAATCCGCAAGGAACAGGTTGATTATGTACGAAGCTCTTTTGGTAGTTTTCCTTATTGTAGCCATCGCTCTGGTAGCGCTGATCATGCTGCAGCAAGGTAAAGGCGCTGATATGGGGGCCTCCTTTGGAGCAGGCGCTTCTGGTACGCTGTTCGGTTCAAGTGGTTCTGGTAACTTCATGACCCGCGCAACGGCGATTCTGGCAACGCTGTTTTTCATTATCAGTCTGGCGCTTGGCAATATCAATAGCAATAAAATCAACAAAGGAAGCGAGTGGGATAACCTGAGTGCGCCAGCGAAATCTGAGCAGACTCAGCCAGCTGCACCGGCTAAGCCGACCAGCGATATCCCGCAGTAATAGCAGTATCTGTGCTGAGGTGGTGGAATTGGTAGACACGCTACCTTGAGGTGGTAGTGCCCTAACGGGCTTGTGGGTTCGAGTCCCATCCTCAGTACCAATATTCCGAAAGAAAGACGTCGAAAGACGTCTTTTTTTCGTCTGTACTTTTATTTTTCGTAGACCCGGCAAGTATTGCGCCGCCGGACAAAAAGAGGGCGGGAGCGCTGCGCTTGCCCGCCCTGCGCGTCACGAAATTTGGCAATAAAAAAGGCGCCCTCAGGCGCCTTTTTTATGTCTTGTTCGCGACTACTGCTTATCGCTGTTTTCCAGATTCTCAACCTGCGGCAGACCGTTACCGGTTGAGACGGAGAGCAGGCCGTTCTCGGTATAGGTGAACAGCTTGGCGCGCGTATCGGTAATATCCAGGTTACGCATCGTCAACTGGCCAATACGGTCGTCAGGCGAGAAGACGGAATCGCCTTTCTCCATGGTCAGACGCTCTGGCTGGTAGGTCAGGTTGTCAGACACGGTATTCAGAATCGAGTAATCATTGCCGCGACGCAGTTCCAGAGTGACTTCGCCGGTAATCGCGCTCGCCACCCAACGCTGCAGGGCATCACGCAGCATCAGCGCCTGCGGATCGAACCAGCGGCCCTGGTACAGCAGTTTACCTAACTGACGACCATGAGAGTGATACTGCTCGATGGTGTCTTCGTTATGAATACCGGTCAGCAGACGCTCATAAGCGATATGCAGCAGCGCCATCCCCGGGGCTTCGTAGATGCCACGGCTCTTCGCTTCAATGATACGGTTTTCGATCTGATCGCTCATGCCCAGACCGTGACGGCCGCCGATGCGGTTAGCTTCCAGCATCAGTTCCACGTCGTCAGAGAAGGTCTGACCGTTCAGGGCTACCGGATGACCACGCTCGAAACGCACGGTCACTTCTTCTGCCGGGATTTTGACGTTTTCGTCCCAGAACTTCACACCCATGATCGGGTTGACGATTTTCACGCTGGAGTTCAGGAACTCGAGGTCTTTTGCTTCGTGCGTGGCACCCAGCATGTTGGAGTCAGTGGAGTAGGCTTTTTCGACGGACATTTTGTAGTCGAAGCCGCAGGCGATCATAAATTCAGACATTTCATGACGACCGCCCAGCTCATCGATAAAATCGGTATCCAGCCACGGCTTGTAGATCTGCAGTTCGGCGTTGGTCAGCAGGCCGTAACGGTAGAAACGCTCAATGTCGTTGCCTTTATAGGTGCTGCCATCGCCCCAGATGTTTACGCCATCTTCTTTCATGGCGGCAACCAGCATGGTGCCGGTAACAGCACGGCCCAGCGGGGTGGTGTTGAAATAGGTCAGGCCGCCGGTAGTGTTATGGAAAGCGCCGCACTGAATGGCAGCGATACCTTCGGCAACCAGCTGCTTGCGGCAGTCAATCAGGCGTGCGTTCTCTGCACCGTACTCCATGGCACGACGAGGGATCGCGTCATAATCGTCCTCATCCGGCTGACCCAGGTTCGCAGTATATGCATACGGAACCGCTCCCTTCTGGCGCATCCACAGCAGTGCAGCGCTGGTATCCAGGCCGCCTGAAAAAGCGATGCCAATACGTTGTCCTTGCGGAAGATGCTTGAGAATCGTCGTCATAAAATAAAACCCTGCTTGATTGACTGATGAGTGATCGCTTCACCCTAAAATGCATTTTTATGCAGAATAAGTGAGTTTTCATTTAATCATCTTTTGGCAAGTACCGAAAGAGATTCGTGGATTTTTTGTAAAAATTTCCCGCCTGAATCGCTGCACTTGGCAGGGTTGACAGAGGGCCTACGCTATCAATATACTGTATGCCGATTTTACGTCCCGTCCTCGGTACCAAATCCCAGCATTATTTGCATTTTTTACCCACAGCGAGTAGAATTTGCCACGTTTCAGGCGCGGGGTGGAGCAGCCTGGTAGCTCGTCGGGCTCATAACCCGAAGGTCGTCGGTTCAAATCCGGCCCCCGCAACCACTTTCCTATAAAGTCCTTTTTCAAATATACTGTGAAGACTTAGCGCCTTCGTAGCTGGATTTGAAAAAATTCTTTTTGAAAGTGCTCCAGGCCACAGTTGTGGCTATAGGGTTCAGTTATCTAAAGCCCCGATTTATCGGGGTTTTTTGTTATCTGACTACAGAATAACTGGGCTTTATGCCCTTTTTTTACGTCTTGGGGGTGGGCTTGTCCACATTAGAGCAAAAATTAACAGAGATGATTACAGCACCGGTCGAAGCACTGGGCTATGAACTGGTCGGCATCGAATTCGTTCGGGGTCGTACATCCACGCTGCGCATCTATATTGATAGTGAAGATGGCATCAATGTTGATGATTGTGCTGATGTCAGCCACCAGGTGAGTGCGGTTCTTGATGTTGAAGATCCCATTACTGTTGCCTACAACCTGGAAGTTTCCTCGCCTGGTCTCGACAGACCTATGTTCACGGCTGAACACTACACGCGCTTTACTGGTGAAGAAGTGGCTCTCGTTCTGCGCATGGCCGTACAGAACCGCCGTAAATGGCAAGGCGTTATCAAAGCCGTTGATGGTGAGATGATCACGGTTACAGTCGAAGGCAAAGATGAAGTGTTCGCGCTGAGTAATATCCAGAAGGCGAACCTGGTTCCCCACTTTTAACAGTCTGGATTGAGGTGAAAAGCCCGCGATGAACAAAGAAATTTTGGCTGTTGTTGAAGCCGTTTCCAATGAAAAAGCCCTGCCGCGTGAGAAAATTTTCGAAGCGCTGGAAAGTGCACTGGCTACGGCAACCAAGAAAAAATACGAACAAGAGATCGATGTCCGCGTTGAAATCGATCGTAAAAGCGGCGACTTCGATACTTTCCGTCGTTGGGTTATCGTTGAAGAAGTGACCCAGCCAACGAAAGAGATCACTCTCGAAGCGGCGCGTTTCGAAGATGAAAGCCTGAACGTTGATGATTACGTTGAAGATCAGATCGAATCCGTGACCTTCGACCGTATCACCACGCAGACTGCTAAACAGGTTATCGTACAGAAAGTACGTGAAGCTGAGCGTGCGATGGTTGTTGATCAGTTCCGCGAGCACGAAGGTGAGATCATTACCGGCGTGGTGAAGAAAGTTAACCGCGACAACATTTCTCTGGATCTGGGTAACAACGCTGAAGCGGTTATCCTGCGTGAAGATATGCTGCCACGCGAAAACTTCCGCCCGGGCGACCGTATTCGCGGCGTACTCTATTCCGTGCGTCCTGAAGCACGCGGTGCTCAGCTGTTCGTGACCCGTTCCAAGCCTGAGATGCTGGTCGAACTGTTCCGCATCGAAGTGCCGGAAATCGGCGAAGAAGTTATCGAGATTAAAGCCGCAGCCCGCGATCCGGGTTCCCGTGCAAAAATCGCGGTGAAAACCAACGACAAGCGTATCGATCCGGTTGGTGCTTGCGTCGGTATGCGTGGCGCGCGCGTTCAGGCTGTTTCGACTGAACTCGGCGGCGAGCGTATCGATATCGTTCTGTGGGACGACAACCCGGCGCAGTTCGTGATTAACGCGATGGCCCCGGCTGATGTTGCGTCTATCGTTGTAGACGAAGACAAGCACACCATGGATATCGCTGTTGAAGCAGGCAACCTGGCGCAGGCTATCGGCCGTAACGGGCAGAACGTCCGTCTGGCTTCACAGCTGAGCGGCTGGGAACTCAACGTGATGACCGTTGACGATCTGCAGGCTAAGCACCAGGCTGAAGCCCATGCAGCTATTGATACCTTCACTAAGCACCTGGACATTGACGAAGAGTTCGCCACCGTTCTGGTTGAAGAAGGTTTCTCTACGCTGGAAGAACTGGCCTATGTGCCAATGAAAGAACTGCTGGAAATTGACGGTCTGGATGAAGCCACCGTTGAAGCCCTGCGTGAACGCGCTAAAAACGCACTGACCACCCTGGCACTGGCTCAGGAAGAAAGCCTTGGTGATAACAAGCCGGCTGATGACCTGCTGAATCTGGAAGGTCTTGATCGTGCGATCGCGTTCAAGCTGGCTGCCCGTGGTGTTTGTACGCTGGAAGATCTCGCTGAGCAAGGCGTTGATGACCTGGCCGATATCGAAGGTTTAACCGACGAGAAAGCCGGCGAACTCATCATGGCCGCACGTAATATCTGCTGGTTCGGCGACGAAGCGTAATAAACTGTAGCAGGAAGGAACAGCATGACTGATGTAACTGTAAAAACGCTGGCTGCTGAGATTCAGACCTCCGTGGATCGCCTGGTACAGCAATTTGCTGATGCAGGGATCCCGAAGTCCGCTGATGACTCAGTGACCGCTCAAGAAAAACAAACCTTGTTAACGCACCTGAACCGCGAACACGGTTCTACGCCTGACAAGTTAACGCTGCAACGCAAAACGCGTAGCACGTTAAATATTCCAGGTACCGGTGGAAAAAGTAAATCGGTACAAATCGAAGTCCGCAAGACGCGCACCTTTGTAAAACGTGATCCGCAAGAGGCTGAACGCCTCGCTGCGGAAGAGCAGGCACAGCGTGAAGCGGAAGAGCAAGCCCAGCGTGAGGCAGAAGAAAACGCCAAACGTGAGGCAGTATTAAAAGCTGAACGTGAGGCCGCAGAAAAAGCGAAACGTGACGCCGCTGAAAAAGCGAAGCGCGACGCTGCGGAAAAAGACAAAGTGAGCAATCAACAGACTGACGATATGACCAAAACCGCCCAGGCAGAAAAAGCCCGTCGTGAAAATGAAGCAGCTGAGCTGAAGCGTAAAGCGGAAGAAGAAGCCCGCCGTAAGCTCGAAGAAGAAGCCCGTCGTGTCGCTGAAGAAGCGCGCCGTATGGCAGAAGAGAACGAGAAAAACGGTGTGAATACCGCTGAGCCGTCGGAAGATACCAGCGATTATCACGTAACGACCTCTCAGCACGCGCGTCAGGCAGAAGATGACAACGACCGCGAAGTTGAAGGTGGCCGTGGTCGTACCCGTAGCACGAAAGCTGCGCGTCCGGCGAAAAAAGGCAACAAGCACGCTGAATCCAAAGCTGACCGTGAAGAAGCACGTGCTGCCGTTCGCGGTGGTAAAGGCGGCAAGCGTAAAGGTTCCGCTCTGCAGCAGGGCTTCCAGAAGCCAGCTCAGGCCGTTAACCGTGACGTTGTGATCGGCGAAACCATCACCGTTGGCGATCTGGCTAACAAGATGGCGGTTAAAGGCTCTCAGGTCATCAAAGCGATGATGAAGCTGGGCGCAATGGCGACCATCAACCAGGTTATCGACCAGGAAACTGCACAGCTGGTTGCCGAAGAGATGGGCCACAAGGTTATCCTGCGTCGTGAAAACGAGCTGGAAGAAGCGGTAATGAGCGACCGTGATACTGGCGCAGCAGCTGAACCGCGTGCTCCGGTTGTGACCATCATGGGTCACGTTGACCACGGTAAAACCTCTCTGCTGGACTACATTCGTTCCACTAAAGTCGCCTCCGGCGAAGCAGGCGGCATTACCCAGCATATCGGTGCCTACCACGTAGAAACCGATAACGGCATGATCACCTTCCTGGATACCCCGGGCCACGCAGCGTTTACCTCTATGCGTGCTCGTGGTGCTCAGGCAACGGATATCGTTGTTCTGGTGGTTGCAGCAGACGACGGCGTGATGCCGCAGACCATCGAAGCTATCCAGCACGCAAAAGCGGCGCAGGTGCCTCTGGTTGTTGCAGTCAACAAAATCGATAAACCAGAAGCGGACATGGATCGCGTTAAAAACGAACTGTCCCAGTACGGTGTTATGCCGGAAGAGTGGGGCGGTGAGTCTCAGTTCATCCCGGTTTCTGCAAAAGTGGGTACCGGTATTGATGACCTGCTGAACGCTATCCTGCTGCAGGCTGAAGTTCTGGAGCTGAAAGCGGTTCGCAATGGTATGGCGAGCGGTGCGGTAATCGAGTCCTTCCTGGACAAAGGCCGTGGTCCGGTTGCGACCGTTCTGGTACGTGAAGGTACCCTGAATAAAGGCGACATCGTTCTGTGTGGCTTCGAATATGGCCGTGTTCGTGCAATGCGTGACGAACTGGGTCGTGAAGTGCTGGAAGCGGGTCCATCCATTCCGGTGGAAATCCTGGGTCTGTCCGGTGTTCCGGCAGCCGGTGACGAAGTTACCGTTGTTCGTGACGAGAAGAAAGCGCGTGAAGTTGCGCTGTACCGTCAGGGCAAATTCCGTGAAGTTAAACTGGCTCGTCAGCAGAAATCTAAACTCGAGAACATGTTCGCCAACATGACTGAAGGCGAAGTTCACGAAGTGAACGTGGTTCTGAAGGCCGACGTACAGGGTTCTGTGGAAGCGATCTCCGACTCTTTACTGAAACTGTCTACCGACGAAGTGAAAGTGAAGATCATCGGCTCCGGCGTAGGTGGTATCACCGAAACCGACGCAACTCTGGCTGCAGCGTCCAACGCGATTCTGGTTGGCTTCAACGTTCGTGCCGATGCCTCTGCGCGTCGTGTGATCGAAGCGGAAAGCCTGGATCTGCGTTACTACTCCGTCATCTATAACCTGATCGACGAAGTGAAAGCGGCGATGAGCGGTATGCTGTCTCCGGAACTGAAACAGCAGATCATCGGTCTGGCTGAAGTTCGTGACGTGTTCAAATCACCGAAATTCGGTGCTATCGCGGGCTGTATGGTTACCGAAGGCAACATCAAGCGTCACAACCCAATCCGCGTCCTGCGTGACAACGTGGTTATCTATGAAGGCGAGCTGGAATCCCTGCGCCGCTTCAAAGATGACGTTAACGAAGTCCGTAACGGCATGGAATGTGGTATCGGCGTGAAGAACTACAACGACGTTCGCGTTGGCGATATGATCGAAGTGTTCGAGATCATCGAAATTCAGCGTACCATCGCTTAATTGCTGAGAGCAGGCCGGGATCGCCTCGCGCCACCCGGCATTAAATTTCAAAAGGGGCTTTAGCCCCTTTTTTGTCTGGAGAATTTATTATGGCGAAAGAATTTGGTCGCCCGCAGCGCGTTGCTCAGGAGATGCAAAAAGAGATCGCAATCATCCTGCAGCGCGAAATCAAAGACCCGCGTCTGGGCATGATGACCACCGTATCCGGTGTTGAAGTGTCCCGCGATCTGGCCTATGCCAAAGTGTTTGTCACCTTCCTGAACGACCAGGATGAAGATGCGGTTAAGCTTGGCATCAAAGCGCTGCAGGATGCGTCCGGTTTTATCCGTTCCCTGCTGGGCAAAGCTATGCGTCTGCGTATCGTGCCGGAACTGACCTTCTTCTACGACAACTCGCTGGTTGAAGGGATGCGCATGTCCAACCTGGTCACCAGCGTGGTGAAGCAGGATGATGAGCGTCGTGTGAACCCGGACGATAAAAAGGAGGACTGATGAGTCGTCCTCGTCGTCGCGGTCGCGACGTGCACGGTGTTCTGCTGCTGGATAAACCTCAGGGGGCGTCCAGCAACGACGTGCTGCAAAAAGTAAAGCGTCTCTACAATGCTAACCGTGCGGGTCACACCGGCGCGCTGGATCCGCTGGCGACCGGTATGCTGCCGATTTGTCTGGGTGAAGCGACGAAGTTTTCCCAGTATCTGCTGGATTCGGACAAACGCTACCGGGTGGTTGCAAAACTGGGTCAGCGCACGGACACTTCCGATGCGGATGGGCAGGTCGTCGAAGAGCGTCCAGTGACGTTTAGCAGCGAACAGCTTGAGGCTGCGCTGGAGAGCTTCCGTGGCGACACCCAACAGGTGCCGTCTATGTACTCGGCGCTGAAGTATCAGGGCAAAAAGCTCTACGAGTATGCGCGTCAGGGGATTGAGGTGCCACGCGAGGCCCGTCCGATTACGGTGTATGAGCTGTTATTTATTCGTCACGAAGGCGATGAGCTGGAGCTGGAAGTCCACTGCTCAAAAGGCACGTACATTCGCACTATCATCGACGATCTGGGTGAAAAGCTGGGCTGTGGCGCGCACGTCATTTATCTGCGCCGTCTGGCGGTCAGCAAGTATCCGGCTGAACGTATGGTAACCCTGGAGCAACTGCAGGCGCTGGTAGATCAGGCGCAGGAGCAGGGCACAGAGGCCGCGGCGCTGTTGGACCCCTTACTGATGTCGATGGACAGTCCTGCTTCGGACTATCCGGTAGTGAATCTTCCGTTAGCCTCCTCCGTTTACTTTAAAAACGGCAACCCGGTGCGCACGACGGATGTGCCCGCGCAGGGGCTGGTTCGCGTCACGGAAGGGGATGACAACACATTCATCGGTATGGGTGAAATTGACGACGAAGGTCGCGTTGCCCCACGCCGTCTGGTGGTTGAATATCCGGCATAAGCTGACGCCTTGCCTTGCGATAAGCAGGGGAGGCGGGTAGAATATTGCGGCTTAACGTCTGGCGAATTGTTTAACAATCGGCAAACGTTATACATGGGAAAGCTGAATTAGAGATCGGCTTCCTTTCATTCTTTACATTCTGGAGTTTTAAAATGTCTCTAAGCGTTGAAGCTAAAGCTAAAATCGTTTCTGAGTTTGGTCGTGATGCTAACGACAGCGGTTCTACCGAAGTTCAGGTTGCACTGCTGACTGCACAGATTAACCACCTGCAGGGTCACTTTGCAGAGCACAAAAAAGATCACCACAGCCGTCGTGGTCTGCTGCGCATGGTTTCTCAGCGTCGTAAACTGCTCGACTACCTGAAACGTAAAGATGTTGCACGCTACACCGCGCTGATCGAGCGTCTGGGTCTGCGTCGCTAAGTCTTGCGAGTTTCAGAAAAGGGGGCCTTATGGCCCCTTTTTTCAACCAGACCGCAGCAATTCACTGGAAACTAATGTATTGTTGCTATAAATGATCTTCATTGCAGAGGTTCGCGCGGCTAATGAGAGGCTTCACCCATGGGGGTGTCGGTTGTCATTAGTCGCGAGGATGCGAAGAAGGTCCGGTAAAAGTCAGCACGCCTCTGGTGTGCTGTCATTCATTTAAGAAAGGACAGAATCTTGCTGAATCCGATCGTTCGTAAATTCCAGTACGGTCAACATACCGTTACGCTGGAAACCGGCATGATGGCACGTCAGGCTACTGCTGCTGTTATGGTAAGCATGGATGACACCGCGGTATTCGTAACCGTGGTTGGCCAGAAAAAAGCTAAACCAGGTCAGGACTTCTTCCCACTGACCGTAAACTACCAGGAGCGTACCTACGCTGCCGGTAAAATCCCGGGTGGTTTCTTCCGTCGTGAAGGCCGTCCAAGCGAAGGCGAAACCCTGATTGCGCGTCTGATTGACCGCCCGGTTCGTCCGCTGTTCCCGGAAGGCTTCGTTAACGAAGTTCAGGTTATCGCGACCGTTGTTTCCGTTAACCCACAGGTTAACCCGGACATCGTTGCGATGATCGGCGCATCCGCAGCCCTGTCCCTGTCTGGTATTCCATTCAATGGTCCTATCGGTGCGGCGCGCGTCGGTTATATCAATGACCAGTACGTTCTGAACCCAACTCAGGACGAGCTGAAGGCAAGCAAGCTGGACCTGGTGGTTGCCGGTACCGAAGCTGCGGTACTGATGGTTGAATCCGAAGCAGAACTGCTGAGCGAAGACCAGATGCTGGGTGCTGTGGTATTTGGCCACGACCAGCAGCAGATCGTTATCCAGAACATCAATGACCTGGTGAAAGAAGCCGGTAAACCACGTTGGGACTGGCAGCCAGAAGCGGCAAACGACGCGCTGAACGCACGCGTTGCAGCTCTGGCCGAAGCGCGTCTGAGCGATGCATACCGCATCACCGACAAGCAAGAGCGTTATGGTCAGGTTGACGTCATCAAATCGGAAACCATCGCAACTCTGGTGGCAGAAGATGAATCCCTGGACGCTAACGAGCTTGGCGAAATCCTGCACGCTATCGAGAAGAACGTAGTGCGTAGCCGCGTTCTGGCAGGCGAGCCGCGTATCGATGGCCGTGAAAAAGACATGATTCGTGGTCTGGATGTACGCACTGGCGTTCTGCCACGTACTCACGGTTCCGCGCTGTTCACCCGTGGTGAAACGCAGGCGCTGGTTACCGCGACCCTGGGTACTGCCCGTGACGCACAGAACATCGACGAACTGATGGGCGAGCGCACTGACAGCTTCCTGTTCCACTACAACTTCCCTCCGTACTCCGTAGGTGAGACCGGTATGGTGGGTTCGCCGAAGCGTCGTGAAATTGGTCACGGTCGTCTGGCGAAGCGCGGCGTGCTGGCTGTGATGCCAGATGCTGATAAATTCCCGTACACCGTACGTGTGGTTTCTGAAATCACCGAATCTAACGGTTCATCTTCTATGGCTTCCGTGTGCGGTGCTTCTCTGGCACTGATGGATGCAGGTGTACCGGTGAAAGCAGCCGTTGCGGGTATCGCAATGGGTCTGGTGAAAGAAGGCGACAACTTCGTTGTTCTGTCTGACATCCTGGGCGACGAAGATCACCTGGGTGATATGGACTTCAAAGTTGCGGGTTCCCGCGAAGGTATCTCTGCCCTGCAGATGGATATCAAAATTGAAGGCATCACCAAAGAGATCATGCAGGTTGCACTGAACCAGGCTAAAGGTGCACGTCTGCACATCCTGGGCGTGATGGAACAGGCGATCAACGCGCCGCGTGGCGACATTTCTCAGTTCGCTCCACGTATCCACACCATTAAGATCAGCCCGGACAAGATCAAAGACGTTATCGGTAAAGGCGGTTCTGTTATCCGTGCTCTGACCGAAGAGACCGGCACCACCATCGAAATCGAAGATGACGGTACTGTGAAAATCGCAGCGACCGACGGCGAGAAAGCGAAATACGCTATCCGTCGTATCGAAGAGATCACTGCCGAGATCGAAGTGGGCCGTATCTACAACGGTAAAGTGACCCGTATCGTTGACTTTGGCGCATTCGTTGCCATCGGTGGCGGTAAAGAAGGTCTGGTTCACATCTCTCAGATCGCGGATAAGCGCGTTGAGAAAGTGACCGATTACCTGCAGATGGGTCAGGAAGTACCGGTTAAAGTTCTGGAAGTTGACCGCCAGGGCCGTATCCGTCTGAGCATTAAAGAAGCGACCGAGCAGTCTCAGCCTGCTGCTGCGCCGGAAGCTCCGGCTGGCGAACAGGGCGAATAAGGTTGCCATTTGCCCTCCGCGCAAGCGGGGGGCTTGTTATCAGGCAGGACGCCTTGTTAAGCCGCCGGGGGACAGGACGTTCATCCAATTGTTGTCTTCGGGAGTGGGAAATGAAGCCTTTTCTGCGCTGGTGTTTCGTTGCGACAGCTTTGACGCTGGCAGGATGCAGCAACTCTGCCTGGCGTAAAAGTGAAGTCCTCGCAGTGCCACTGCAACCGACTCTGCAGCAGGAAGTGATTCTGGCACGCATGGAACAAATACTTGCCAGTCGGGCTTTAACCGATGACGAACGCGCACAGCTTTTATATGAGCGCGGAGTGTTGTATGATAGTCTCGGTCTGAGGGCACTGGCGCGAAATGATTTTTCACAAGCGTTGGCGATCCGACCGGATATGCCTGAAGTATTCAATTACTTAGGCATTTATTTAACGCAGGCAGGCAATTTTGATGCTGCCTATGAAGCGTTTGATTCTGTACTTGAGCTTGATCCAACTTACAACTACGCGCACTTGAATCGCGGAATTGCCCTGTATTACGGCGGTCGTGACAAGTTAGCGCAAGATGATCTGCTGGCGTTTTATCAAGACGATCCTAACGATCCTTTCCGTAGCCTGTGGCTTTTCATTGTTGAGCAGAAGCTCGACGAAAAGCAGGCTAAAGACGCGTTAAAGCAACGCTTCGACAAATCGGACAAGGAACAGTGGGGATGGAATATTGTCGAGTTCTACCTGGGCAACATTAGCGAAGCAACGCTGATGGAACGCCTGAAGGCGGACGCAACGGATAACACCTCGCTCGCTGAGCATCTCAGTGAAACCAACTTCTATTTAGGTAAGTACTACCTAAGTCTGGGGGATACGGACAGCGCTACGGCACTGTTCAAATTAGCGGTTGCTAATAACGTACATAACTACGTTGAGCACCGTTATGCATTGTTGGAATTATCGCTCTTGGGCCAGGAGCATGACGACCTGGCAGAATCGGACCAGCAATAGCTGACGACATAAACATCAGCCCGTAATCTTTTGATTGCCATCACCTTTACTGGTGAGGGCGTTGTTGTTCGTCAATACACCTACTTTGAGCCGGTTCACACTTTCAATGAAAATTACCGAAAATTTTCACGATGAGTTATGTAGACTGGCCGCCATTGACATTGAGGCACTCGTACTACATGGCTGAATTCGAAACCACTTTTGCAGATCTGGGCCTGAAGGCTCCTATCCTTGAAGCCCTTAACGATCTGGGTTACGAAAAACCATCTCCGATCCAGGCAGAATGTATCCCACATCTGCTCTCTGGTCGTGACGTGCTGGGCATGGCCCAGACTGGTAGCGGTAAAACTGCAGCATTCTCGCTGCCGCTGCTGAATAACATTGACCCGGACCTGCGTGCACCGCAGATCCTTGTACTGGCTCCGACCCGTGAACTGGCTGTTCAGGTGGCGGAAGCTATGACTGAATTCTCTAAACATATGCGCGGCGTGAACGTGGTAGCCCTGTACGGCGGCCAGCGTTATGACGTGCAGTTACGCGCCCTGCGTCAGGGTCCACAGATCGTCGTCGGTACCCCGGGTCGTCTGCTGGATCACCTGAAACGCGGTACGCTGGATCTCTCTAAACTGAGCGGTCTGGTACTGGATGAAGCTGACGAAATGCTCCGCATGGGCTTCATCGAAGACGTAGAAACCATTATGGCGCAGATCCCGGAAGGTCATCAGACCGCGCTGTTCTCTGCAACCATGCCGGAAGCGATCCGTCGCATTACCCGTCGCTTCATGAAAGAGCCGCAGGAAGTGCGCATCCAGTCCAGCGTGACCACTCGCCCGGACATCAGCCAGAGTTACTGGTCTGTTTACGGCATGCGTAAAAACGAAGCGCTGGTGCGTTTCCTGGAAGCAGAAGATTTTGATGCGGCGATCATCTTCGTTCGTACCAAAAATGCGACCCTGGAAGTGGCAGAAGCCCTGGAGCGTAGCGGCTACAACAGCGCAGCGCTGAACGGCGACATGAACCAGGCGCTGCGTGAGCAGACCCTGGAGCGTCTGAAAGATGGTCGTCTGGATATCCTGATTGCAACCGACGTGGCAGCACGTGGTCTGGACGTTGAACGTATCAGCCTGGTTGTTAACTACGACATCCCGATGGACTCCGAGTCTTACGTTCACCGTATCGGCCGTACCGGTCGTGCAGGTCGTGCGGGCCGTGCGCTGCTGTTCGTTGAGAACCGCGAGCGTCGTCTGCTGCGTAACATCGAACGCACCATGAAGCTGACGATTCCAGAAGCCGATCTGCCAAACGCAGAGCTGCTGGGCAAACGCCGTCTGGAAAAATTCGCCGCGAAAGTACAGCAGCAGCTGGAAAGCAGCGATCTGGATCAGTACCGTGCGCTGCTGACGCAAATTCAGCCGACCGCCGAAGGCGAAGAGCTGGATATCGAAACGCTGGCCGCTGCACTGCTGAAGATGGCGCAGGGCGAACGTTCTCTGATCGTGCCGCCAGATGCACCTATGCGTCCTAAGCGTGAGTTCCGTGACCGTGATGACCGCGCTCCGCGTGGCGATCGTGGTCCACGTTCAGAGCGTGGTGGTGAAGATCGTCCACGTCGCGAACGTCGTGATGCTGGCGAAATGGAGCTGTACCGCATTGAAGTGGGCCGTGATGATGGTGTTGAAGTTCGTCATATCGTTGGCGCGATCGCTAACGAAGGCGACATCAGCAGCCGTTACATCGGTAACATCAAGCTGTTCGGTACCCACTCTACCATCGAGCTGCCAAAAGGTATGCCGGGCGAGGTTCTGCAACACTTTACCCGTACCCGCATCCTGAACAAGCCGATGAACATGCAGCTGCTGGGCGATGCGCAGCCGCGTCCGGACCGTGGCGGCGAACGTCGTGGCGGTGGCCGCAGCTTCGGTGGCGAGCGTCGTGAAGGTGGCCGTGGTTTCGGCGGTGAGCGCCGTGAAGGCGGTCGTGGTGAAGGTCGTCGTTTCAGCGGCGAACGCCGTGAAGGCAGCCGTCCACCACGTCGTGAAGATGGCCCGGTTCGTCGTCGTGACGCGTAATCTTCACGCCATTTAGCGTAAAGTAAAATATACAGCCCCGATATTTTTATCGGGGCTTTTTTTATTCCCTTTGTACTATTGTACTGGTACAGTGCAGCACATTAAGATGCAGGTCCCAAATTATTGACTGGAGAAAAGGCTGTATGGCGACACTAACCACCACCCAAACGTCACCTTCGCTGCTCGGCGGTGTGGTGATCATCGGCGGCACCATCATAGGCGCGGGGATGTTCTCTCTGCCGGTGGTCATGTCCGGGGCGTGGTTCTTCTGGTCGCTGGCGGCGCTGGTTTTCACCTGGTTCTGTATGCTGCACTCCGGCCTGATGATCCTCGAAGCTAATCTCAACTACCGCATTGGGTCGAGCTTCGATACCATCACCCGCGACCTGCTGGGCAAACGCTGGAATATCGTCAACGGTATCTCCATCGCCTTTGTGCTCTATATCCTGACCTACGCCTATATCTCTGCCAGCGGCTCGATTCTGCATCACACCTTCGCAGAGATGTCGCTGAACGTACCGGCGCGTCTGGCGGGTTTTGCCTTTGCCCTTGGCGTGGCGTTTATCGTCTGGATGAGTACCAAAGCGGTCAGCCGGATGACGGCCATCGTGCTGGGCGCTAAGGTCATCACCTTTTTCCTCACCTTCGGCAGCCTGCTGGGTCACGTTACGCCAGCCACCCTGTTTAATGTGGCAGAAAGCAATACCTCGTACTCCCCGTATCTGCTGATGACCCTGCCGTTCTGTCTGGCGTCGTTTGGCTATCACGGTAACGTTCCGAGCCTGATGAAGTATTACGGCAAAGACCCGCGTACCATCACCCGCTGCCTGGTCTACGGTACGCTGCTGGCGCTGGGGCTGTACGTTATCTGGCTGCTGGGGACGATGGGCAACATTCCGCGTCCGGAATTCATCGGCATTGCGCAGAAGGGCGGGAATATTGATGTGCTGGTGCAGGCCTTGAGCGGCGTGCTGAACAGCCGTAGTCTGGACCTGCTGCTGGTGATCTTCTCCAACTTCGCCGTGGCGAGCTCTTTCCTCGGGGTGACCCTGGGACTGTTTGACTACCTGGCCGATCTCTGTGGCTTTGATGATTCTGCGTCGGGCCGCCTGAAAACCGCGCTGCTGACCTTCCTGCCGCCTGTGATAGGTGGTCTGCTGTGGCCGAACGGTTTCCTGTATGCCATTGGCTATGCCGGACTGGCGGCAACCATCTGGGCGGCGATTGTCCCGGCACTGCTGGCGCGTAAATCACGTAAGCGCTTCGGTAGCCCAACATTCCGCGTCTGGGGAGGCAAGCCGATGATTGCGTTGATCCTGGTGTTTGGTATCGGCAACGCGCTGGTGCACGTGCTGTCGAGTTTTAATCTGCTGCCGGTGTATCAATAGGTCTCATTCCCCTCATCCTAACCCTCTCCCCAAAGGGGAGAGGGGATCGTCCGTGCATATATTTTTTGTGGGGATCCCTCAGCCCGAAGGGAGAGGGGGCTAAACAATAAACTACCCCACCAACTCTTCTTTCACCTGCATCGCCAGATCGAACGAATGCAGCCGCGCCTGATGATCGAAAATCTGGCCATTGACCATAATCTCATCCGCCTGGGTTTCACGCAGTACCGCTTCCAGCCCGTGACGCACCTTCGTCTTATCCCCCACCAGCGACATGCTCAGCGCCTGCTGCACGCCATACTGCTCTGAGGCCGACCACAGCTGATGCATATTCTCTACCGGCGGCGGTAGCTGCCCACTTTCGCCACGACGCAGCTTCATAAATGCCTGCTGCATGGAGGTAAACAGGAATTCCGCATCGCGGTTGCTGTCAGCCGCAATGATGTTGATACACACCATCGCATAAGGTTTCTCCAGCCGCGCGGAGGGCTTAAAGTGAGTGCGATACAGATGCAGCGCCTGGTGCAGCATATCCGGGGCAAAGTGTGAAGCGAAGGCAAACGGCAGGCCAAGCTGCGCGGCCAGTTGCGCGCTGTAAAGGCTGGAGCCTAACAACCATACCGGGATCTGTTCGCCGTAGCCCGGCACCGGGCGTACCTGAGGATTCGGATCATGGGCGTCGAACCAGTCCACCAGTTCTGCCACATCGCGTGGGAAATTATCAATATCACCGCTCATATGGCGGCGCAGCGCGCGCATGGTTGGCTGATCGCTGCCTGGCGCCCGGCCCAGACCCAGATCGATCCGACCCGGATAGAGGGTATTAAGGGTGCCAAACTGCTCGGCAATCACCAGCGGCGAGTGGTTAGGCAGCATCACGCCACCCGAGCCTAAATGTAGCGTGGTGGTATTTGCCGCGAGATAGCCGAGCAGCACCGAGGTGGCAGCGCTGGCAATCCCGACCATGTTATGGTGTTCCGCCAGCCAGTAGCGATGATAGCCGCGCTGTTCAGCCAGGCGGGCGAGATCCAGTGAGTGAGTAAAGGCTTCCCTTGCCGAGGAGCCTTCAGGGATCGGCGCCAGGTCCAGCACCGAAAACGGAATGGATTTATCAGTCATAACAGCTCACTTTGTCGACGGTGAATCTTTAATAGTGCATTAAAATTTTACAGTCGTTGTTAACAAAGTGAGCCTTTTTTAATCCTGCAGCTCCAGACCGGCCAGACGCCGCCAGTAGCCGTTACACTCGCTGTTCGCCGCCAGCGCCAGCGGGGCCGCGCCATTTTCATTGGCACGGAAGGCGTCGATCATGGCGAAGGTTTCGGTGCCCAGCGGCGACAGACGCACCATATCCACCAGCCCTTTCATCGAGGCCAGTTCGTTGCCGAGATTGTAAACGTAACCGCTCATGGTCTGAATACCGTTGAGGACAAACACCTGCTGATCCTCCTGCGACAGCACGCTGCGTCCGTTCGGATATTTGATGCAGCAGGTTTCGCACTCATCTTTCGGCAGGTTTTCGGAACGTGCGGTAAAGCAGCGAGCAGAGTAGGCCAGAGGCAGATGTCCGTAGCTGAGCACTTCCACTTCGAACTGATTGCGGATCCCCAGCTCGTCGCACTGCGCCAGGATGTTTACCAGCCAGTCACGGGAGAGCTCCACCGGCATACACCAGCGCATCATGCCCTGTTTTAGCAGCAGACGCAGGGTCACGGCGTTGTAGCAGTTCAGCGCGTGCCCGGCGACAAACGGCAGCTTGCGCTCGGCGCACAGGTTCACTACGCCAAGATCGCTGGCTTCCAGCAGAAATTCGCCGTTTTCCACATAACGCTTCAGCTCATTCAGTTCGGATGAAGCCTGCACCAGCGCCAGCGTTGACAGCACCACCTGTTTCCCGCTGTTGGCCAGGGTTTTCGCCATCTCCAGCCAGTCGCCCACCTTCGTGGCGCGCCGCTTGCTGCACACCGCCTCGCCAAGATAAATCACGTCGGCCTGGCTGGCTGCCGCCTGCTGATAAAAGTCTTCCAGCGTCTCTTTTGACCAGTAGTAGAGCACCGGTCCTAATGAATATTTCATGCTTTCTCTCACTGCCATTTACGGTGATACGCACCCAGCGTGGTCTGCGTCCCTTCGGACATAGCGCCGAGGGTCTCCATCCATGCTGGCTGCGGGGCATAGCTTTGCGGATTTGCCATGCAGCGATCGATCGCCTGCCGCCACACTTTTGCTACCTGGCTGACGTACGCCGGGCTACGCTGGCGACCTTCTATTTTCACCGACGCGATATTGGCGGCCAGCAGTTCCGGCAGCAGCGCCAGAGTGTTCAGGCTGGTGGGCTCTTCAAGAGCATGATAGCGCTCGCCATCCACCAGATAGCGGCCTTTGCACAGCGTCGGATAGCCAGCGTTTTCATGTTCCTGATAGCGGTCGATCAGCACCTCGTTCAGACGCGACTCCAGCCCTTGCGGCGTTTGCTGCCAGCGAACAAAGCGGGCAGGGGAGCAGGCACCCACGGTATTGGGGGATTCCCCGGTGAGATAGGAGGAGAGGTAGCAGCGCCCTTCGGCCATAATGCACAGGCTGCCGAAAGCAAAAACTTCCAGCGGAACTGGCGTGACCCGTGCGAGTTGCTTAACCTGATGAATAGAGAGCACGCGCGGCAGCACCACGCGCGCCACGTCGAAATGACGATGATAAAAGCGGATGGCCTCTTCATTGGTGGCAGACGCCTGCACGGAGACATGGCGCTCAATGTGCGGATAGCGTTCGGCGGCGTACTCCAGCATGGCAAGATCGGCCAGAATCAGGGCGTCGGCGCCCAGCTGTGCCGCCATATCCACCGCCCGCTGCCAGCGTTGATAGCCGTCGGGGTGGGCAAAGGTATTAATTGCGATATGCAGCTTGCGGCGATGAAGATGTACGAAGCTCACCGCTTCCTGCAGCTTTTTCTCGGTAAAATTGAGACCAGCGAAGTGACGGGCATTGGTATCGTCTTTCAGCCCGATATAAACCGCATCGGCGCCGTTTTCGATGGCCGCCTTAAGCGCCGGTAAGTTTCCGGCAGGGCAGAGCAGCTCCATAATTTATCCTGACGTTCGCAGCCCCAAAGGGATGCAAAATTGTTATCGAACAGGGATTTTAATTAACCATCCGGCGACAATTTTTGATTTAAGGCAGCTAATGGCGTATTGATGACACCAATAATGGGTTACGTCGGATATCAGTTTGTTGATTTACCCCGCTATACCGACGACTGGATATGGCAAAATATCAGGACTATAGATATCAGGGAGTATTGCTCGTGCTGGATAAACTGCGTTCACGTCTCGTACAATTTGGCCCGTCACTGCTGAGCGTGCCGGTTAAGCTGGCGCCCTTTGCGCTGAAGCGCCAGGTGCTGGAGCAGGTGCTTAGCTGGCAGTTCCGCCAGGCGCTGGCGGATGGCGAGCTGGAATTTCTTGAAGGGCGCTGGTTAAGTATCGAGGTGCGGGATATTGGTCTGCGCTGGTACACCTCCGTTGAAAATGAACAGCTGGTGGTGCGTCAATCCGCGGAGGCGGACGTTAGCTTCAGCGCTGACGCCAGCGATCTGTTGATGATTGCGGCACGCAAGCAGGATCCCGATACGCTCTTCTTCCAGCGTCGTCTGGTGATTGAAGGCGATACCGAGTTAGGTCTGTATGTCAAAAACCTGATGGATGCGATTGAACTGGAACAGATGCCGAAGCCGCTGCGCGTGGCGCTGTTGCAACTGGCCGATTTTGTCGAGGCGGGTCTGAAAACTCCGCCAGAAAGTAAACACATTTCTGTAGGTGAGCCATGTTGATTCGAGTAGAAATTGGGATCGATGCCCCGGGTATTGACGCCTTATTACGCCGGTCGTTCGAAGGTGAGGGTGAAGCGCAACTGGTTCGCGATCTTCGTGAAGACGGCCTGATTACGCTGGGCCTGGTCGCCACCGATGATGAAGGTCAGGTTATTGGCTATGTGGCCTTTAGCCCGGTCACCGTACAGGGCGAAGAGCTGCAGTGGGTTGGCATGGCGCCGCTGGCGGTAGATGAAAACTATCGTGGACAAGGGCTGGCGCGCCAGCTGGTTTACGAAGGGTTAGATTCACTCAATGAGTTTGGCTATGCCGCGGTAGTAACGTTGGGCGATCCGGACTTCTATAGCCGTTTAGGCTTTGAGAAAGCGGCACACTACGATCTGCACTGCCGCTGGCCGGGCACCGAGTCGGCTTTCCAGCTTCATCCTCTGGCTGACGATGCGCTTAACGGCGTCAGCGGTCTGGTGGAATACCACGATCGCTTTAATAGCTTTTAACCGGCGACCTTTGCAGGCTCTCGCGTAGCGCCTCAAAGGTACCGTCTCCACTGACGAGGCGCTCTTTCTGGCGCTTCGTCAGCTGCTTGATGCGATACTCCAGCCTCAGCGCCAGCGAGCGATCCCCTACGGCCGCAGAAAACGCCAGCGTCAGATCCCCTTTGCCCCTTAACGCCTTCGCCCCTTTTCCGCTTTGATGTTGCAGGAAACGGCGCGCGACATCCGTAGTGATGCCCGTATAAAGCGCATTATCAGCGGTTCGAACAAGATAGAGAAACCAGCACACGGCGACAGATTCAGTATGTTAAGGTGAATGCACCTTAGCATGAGAGAGAAGCGAAATGGAAACTCTGGCCGCCATCAATCGCTGGCTGGCGAAGCAGCACGTGGTCACCTGGTGTGTGCATCATGATGATGAACTGTGGTGTGCAAACGCCTTTTACTATTACGATCCGCAGCGCGTTGCGTTTTATGTCTTAAGCGAAGATAAAACCCGCCATGCGCAGATGACAGGGCAGCAGGCGAAAGTCGCCGGGACGGTCAACGGGCAGCCCAAAACCGTGGCGCTGATCCGGGGCCTGCAGTTTAAAGGGGCGATCCGTCGTCTGGAGGGGGAGGAAAGCGACGCGATGCGTAAGCACTACACTCGTCGCTTTCCGGTTGCCGCCGTGATGTCAGCCCCGGTCTGGGAAATCCGTCTGGATGAACTCAAGTTCACTGACAACACGCTGGGCTTTGGTAAAAAGCTTCACTGGCTACGCGCCGAGTAACCGCAGCGCCTCGCGATTAAACGCGGGCAGATCGTCAGGCGTCCGACTGGTGACCAGCTGATCTTTATCGACCACCACTTCCTGATCGTAAAAATCGGCACCGGCGTTTTTCAGATCGATCACGATCGGTTTCACGGCGGTAAGCTTACGCCCGCGCACAACCTCAGCGCTGATCAGCAGCTGCGGACCGTGGCAGATGGCAAAGACCGGTTTACCGCTGGCGACAAAATCCCGGGTAAAGGAGACGAAACGCTCGTCGCCCCGCAGTGAGTCAGGGGAGTGTCCGCCCGGCAATAACAGGGCGTCAAAGTCAGATGGGCTGACTTCATCAATGGTTTTATCGATGGTGACGCTGGCTTCGCCTTTATGGCCTTTTACCGTTTTGCCTGCTTCTTTTTCAATGGTTATCACCTCGTGTCCCGCTTTGCGAAACGCCTCGGCAGGCGAGGTGAATTCTGAATCTTCAAACTCGTCGGTAATCAGGACCGCAATTTTCTTGCTCATGCTTCCTCCGTTGTTTTGGCTTCAGACAGCTTTTTCTCAGCTTGTGGTAAATACTTAACGTTCAGACCACTAAGTGTGGTTGAGCGGCGTGAAATCGCATACGGACTAATCTGCAAAGGAGGAGAAATGAGTCAGGTTTTAATTACCGGCGCGACCGGCCTCGTGGGTGGACACCTGCTGCGTATGCTCATCCAGGAGCGGGGGATCGCCTATATTGCCGCTCCGACGCGTCGCCCGCTGGGCGATATCGAAGGGGTGTTTAACCCCCACGATCCGCAGCTGACCGATGCGCTGGCACAGGTCCATGATCCGGTTGATACCGTCTTTTGCTGCCTGGGCACCACCCGGCGTGAGGCGGGCAGCAAAGAGGCTTTTATCCATGCCGATTACACCCTGGTGGTAGACACGGCCCTGACCGGTAAAAGGCTCGGAGCGAAGCATCTGCTGGTGGTGAGCGCCATGGGGGCCAACGCGCATTCGCCGTTCTTCTACAACAAGGTGAAAGGCAAAATGGAAGAGGCTCTGATCGCCCAGAAGTGGGAGCGACTGACCATAGTGCGCCCTTCAATGCTGCTGGGCGAGCGGGAAAAGCACCGTTTCAGCGAATCGTTTTTTGCGCCGCTGTTTAGCCTGTTGCCCGGAAACTTGAAGTCTGTCGAGGCGCGGGACGTGGCGCAGGTTATGCTGCAGGAGGCGCTGGGCGCGTCAACATCCGGGGTCAATATTATCCCGTCAGCGAAGATCAGGGAGATGGCGCAGGGAGAAGGAGAATAACCCCCTGACCATATCAGGGGGTAGGGAGATTACTGGATGTAGGTAAAGGCGGTGGTCACGTGTTTCACGCCGCTCACCCGGCTGGCGATATCCGCTGCCGCTTTGCCCTCGCGATCGGTCACCAGGCCGAGCAGGAATACTTCGCCGTTCTCGGTGGTCACTTTCACGTTAGAGGATTTCACCTGATCGCTGCCCAGCAACTGGGAGCGGACTTTGGTGGTGATCCAGGTGTCGTTTGAGGCGGCACCCAGGCCAATCGGCTGGCCCTGACGTATTTCGTTAAACACTTCGGTGGTACCTTCTACGCCCATGGCAATTTGCTTCGCGCGGGAGGCAAGTTCGGTACCCGGTGCTTGGCCGGCCAGCAAGACTTTGCCCTGATAGGCCGTCACGTTAATACGCGCTTCTTTCTTGAGCTGTTGATCTTTGGACAGTGCGCTGTTCACGCGCAGTTCCAGGGTGCTGTCATCCACCTGTGTGCCCACGGTACGCGGGTCAGTGGCGGCCTTAGTGCTCACTGCGGCAGTACCCACTACCGCTGCAGCCACACATCCCTGAAGCAGCAGCGCAGAAATAAGGACTGCGAGGGGCGAAAGTGCCTTCATGTATACTCCTTAATCATCCTGGTGAGGGAAAAGCGTGTTATCGATCAGATCGCATAAACAGTTCACCGTCAGCATGTGCATCTCCTGAATGCGCGCGCTGCGGTGAGAAGGAATACGGATCTCCACATCATGCGGACCTAACAGCCCCGCCAGCTCGCCGCCATCGTAACCGGTCAACGCCACGATAGTCATATCGCGCGTAACGGCCGCTTCAACGGCTTTAACGATATCGCGGCTATTGCCGCGGGTGGAGATCGCCAGCAGAACATCACCGGCATGCCCTAACGCGCGCACCTGTTTGGCGTAGATCTCATCATGGAGACGATCGTTGGCGATCGCCGTTAAGACCACATTATCGGTATTGAGTGCGATGGCAGGTAAACTTGGACGCTCTGTCTCAAAACGATTGATCATACTGGCAGCAAAATGCTGTGCGTTGGCGGCCGACGTGCCATTGCCACAACAGAGGATTTTGTTGCCGTTAAGCAGGGACTGAACCAGCGTCATCGCCGCGCGGGAGATGGCGTCCGGCAGCGCTTCTGCTGCTGCAATCTGAGTCTGAATGCTTTCCGTGAAGCAAACCTTAATTCTTTCGAGCACGGTATCCCTTAACGATCTGATTTACGCGTCTTCGCCGAAGGCGTTTTTGAACCATTCGATGGCGTTGCCGGTGAAGGCTACCACATCGAACCGGCAATCCACAGTGTCAAAGCTGCCATTATGCCGGGCAAGCCACAACTGGGCAGTGTGTAATAATTTTTGTTGCTTGGCCCGGGTCACGCTGGCGGCGGCACCGCCATAGTGGGATGACTGGCGGTAGCGCACCTCAATGAACACGATGGTCGGGCCGTCCTGCATGATAAGGTCAATCTCACCGCCGCGTCCGCGAACGTTGGCGGCGATAAAACGCAGTCCCTTGCGCTCAAGCCAGCGCCGCGCCTGTAGTTCGCGCGCGTCGCCGGTCTGTTTGCGGGTTAGCTGGCCGGAACGATCTGTCCCTGCTGGTATTTGAGCCATGATAACTTCCTGTTAATCACGCAGTCCTGAGTAGCGGTGAGATCGCCCGTATTGCCGTTAAGGGTGAAGCCCGGCACCTGGCGCATCTGGGTGAAGTGGTTCGCCAGCGCCCAGGCATCCACGCCCATGGCATACAGACGCGCCAGCGAATAGTCGTTACGTACGCTGCTGAGCGCCTGCTGCATCAGCTCCGGATTAGCCCCTGCGAGCATCGGGATTTCGCTGTACTGCAGCCCCTCCATCTCCAGGCGGAAGTCCGGGCCTGCGGTGCCCTGCGCGCTGCGCGAGCTGGCATACAGCGACACGCCTGTCTGGCTGCCGTTACGCATGGCGATCATCGGTTTGATAAAGGCGATCTCTTCCGGAGTAGCGACGATGTAAGCTGCATCCACGTTGCCGCCGCCGCTAATCTGCGCATCCGTTGGCGGCGCCGGGATAGTCAGGCCACCGATAGTCACGCTCTGCTGCTGCGGCAGGCTGGCAGTGACCGGGCTACCGCTAAGGGCGATACCCGCTCCGCCGTTGACGCCTGCGCGAAGTTCTGAGGCTGAGCCAAATTTCTGCTGCAGGACAATGCCGCCGCCGAGCAGTTGCCACTCCTGGGCGAAGGCGGTCGCGACGCGATCGCCCAGCTGGCTGCGCGGCGTCAGCAGAAGAGGGGCCTGCTTGCCTTGTTCATGGATATGGCGAGCCGCATCGCGGGCTTCGTCTTCTGGCGACAGGGCGAAGTAGCAAACGTTAGGCAGGTTTTGCACCTGTTCTGGCTGGTTCAGGGCCAGCACGTTCAGCGCTGTCCTGCTTCTCATCAGCTCTTCGACGTTGTTTTTCAGCAGCGGGCCAACCACAATGCTGGCGCCATCCTGCTGCACCTGATTCAGCACCTGGTCGAGCGGCTGGTTGCTGGTGTCGTACACTTTTATCTCGGCAGAGGGGTTTGCCATGGTCTGCGGCTGGGCGACGGTTTGCGGATCTTGCGTCGTAACCGGCGCCTGGACCGGATCCTGTACGCTGCCTTCCGGCACGGCAGCAGGCTGTGAGTTAGCTGGCTGAGAAGTGTCAGGAGCCTGCACCGGATTCTGAAGCGTACCTTCCTGGGTTGCGACAGGCTGGGTGGCGGTCAGATCGTTGGTTTCGGCTGCAGACGGGCTCACGACATCACCGGCGTTGGCCGCCTGGGCGACCTGGGCGGGAACCGCGCTGCCGGCGACGGCGACGGTGCCGTTTCTCGCGGCTTCAAACCCCTGCTGGATGGTGCGACCAAAGACGGCGGCCTGGCCACCCAGCGGCAGCAGAAGGGCAATTTTGCTGGTGGAGGCAGGCTTGAAGTTCTGCACGTTAACCAGCTGCGTTGGCAGCATGGTTGCCCCTGGGTTGTTTGGGTAGCGGGTTTGCCAGTCTTTGATCCCGGCTTTGAGCATATCCGGATCGTTGCGGTTATCGAACCAGACGCGCTGCAGATCCAGCCAGCCCTGAAGCACATTTTCGTCGGCGTTGATCACCAGCGCATTAGCCTGATCGGGATTCATGGCAGAGAGCGTCTGCCAGGTGGCGTCGATGTTTTTCTGCTTTTCAGCGGCGGAGAGCAGCGGCTCCTGGGCAATCAAGGCCCGCAGCAGCGTCAGGGAAGGACGCCCCTGCTCTGCGGCAATACTGACCTGCCAGAAACGCGCCTGCTGGTTTTTATCCAGCGCGCTGATGTCGATATTGCCGAGGATTGTCTTTGCCCCTGCAACATCTTTTTGCGCAATTTTCAGTTCTGCGGCCAGCAGGGATTGCTCGCGACGCTGGGTATCGGTCAGATCCTGCGGCAGCTGGTTAAACAGATCGGCGGCGTGCTGGGTTTTACCCTCTTTCAGCAGTGCACGAATGGCGAGTAATTGCCAGTTGATCCTGGTATCATTCGAGCTCTGCTCCATCTGGTGCAGATAGAAGCCGGAGTCAGCCTGGGCTGTACCCTCCATGTGGGCAGCACTTTGATCGGGCGCCTGCGTACCACAGCCAGCAAAGATCAGGGCTGCCAGCACCAGCGGAAGGCTGCGCGTGACTTTATTATGAAGAAACGTTAAGGGTACCATACTGTATCCAGTGATATTTTTTACGCAATGCTCAATATTAAATCGGCAATACGGATGAAACAATGAAACAACACGAAACGGCAGATAATTCTCAGGGTCAGCTTTATATTGTACCTACTCCTATCGGGAATTTATCTGATATTACCCAACGTGCGCTCACCGTATTGCAAGGCGTTGATCTTATTGCAGCTGAAGATACCCGCCACACCGGCCTGCTTCTGCAACATTTCGCCATTAATGCCCGTCTGTTCGCTCTGCACGATCATAACGAGCAACAAAAAGCCGACACGCTGGTGGCGAAACTGAAAGAGGGGCAGAACATCGCTCTGGTGTCCGATGCCGGCACGCCGCTGATTAACGACCCGGGCTATCACCTGGTACGCACCTGTCGCGAGGCGGGTATTCGGGTTGTGCCCTTACCGGGGCCATGCGCCGCCATTGCCGCCCTGAGCGCGGCGGGTCTGCCGTCTGACCGCTTCTGCTACGAAGGCTTCCTGCCCGCTAAATCCAAAGGCCGTCGCGACGTGCTGAAGGCGCTGGAGGCCGAACCGCGTACCCTAATCTTCTACGAGTCCACCCACCGTCTGCTGGATAGCCTGGAAGACATGGTTGCCGTCTGGGGTGAAGCGCGTTACGTGGTGCTGGCGCGTGAGTTAACCAAAACCTGGGAGACCATCCACGGCCTGCCGGTTGGCGAACTGCTGGCATGGGTGAAAGAGGATGAAAACCGCCGCAAGGGCGAAATGGTGCTGATTGTTGAAGGGCATAAAGCCGAAGAAGACGCCCTGCCTGCGGATGCGCTGCGCACCCTCGCGCTGCTGCAGGCCGAGTTGCCGCTGAAGAAGGCGGCCGCGCTGGCGGCGGAGATCCACGGCGTGAAAAAGAACGCGCTGTATAAATACGCCCTGGAGCAGCAGGGGGAGTAAGCCAGTGAGCCGTTATCAACCACCTTTACCCTATTTTAAGCCAATGGCGTTCGGAACTGGCCTGGCTACCCGTGGAAAAGGTGATCCACTTCCAGCAGATCCCTGGTCAATGCGATAAGACAAGCGACTGCACCGCATTTATAGCGTTTATGCTGCAAAATCTCGCCGATGCGCTGCGTGAAGTTATCGCGGCACCTTGTGCAGTGTCGGAAGAAATGTCGGAATAGACGATAACCACGTCGGCATCGCATGTGCTGAGAGGCGCTTTATTTAATCTCCTTCTGCCTCAGGGCAAAAAAAAGCATGGCCGAAGCCATGCTAAAGAGGTTTACTGCAAACTCAGGTCACCGGTGCCGGGTTAAATACCGCCAGCTGGTTGTGCAATCCCCACTGATCGGAGAAGGTCTTTTTACGGCCGCTTGCCACGTCAAGGATGAAGTGGAACAGCTTCCAGCCCACATCCTCGATGCTCTCTTCTCCGGTGGCGATGGTGCCTGCGTTGATGTCCATCAGATCGAACCAGCGGTTGGCAAGCTCGGTGCGGGTCGCCATTTTAATCACCGGTACCGCCATCAGGCCGTACGGGGTGCCACGACCGGTGGTGAACACCTGCACGGTGATCCCGGAGGCCACCTGCTGGGTGCCGCAGACGAAATCACTGGCCGGGGTGGCGGCATAGATCAGGCCACGTTTCGTCGGACGCTGGCCCGGGGAAAGCACCTCAACAATGGCGCTCTTGCCCGATTTAGCGATGGAGCCCAGCGCTTTTTCTACCACGTTCGCCAGACCGCCTTTTTTGTTGCCCGGAGACGGGTTAGCGCTGCGGTCGGTTTTG
This sequence comes from Leclercia adecarboxylata, assembly GCF_035787115.1. Classification (GTDB taxonomy): domain Bacteria; phylum Pseudomonadota; class Gammaproteobacteria; order Enterobacterales; family Enterobacteriaceae; genus Enterobacter; species Enterobacter adecarboxylatus_E. The sequence continues at coordinate 136,053 of NZ_JALKTL010000006.1, forward strand.
CCCATATCGAGATAGTTATCGTACCAGGCCATCTCTTCCAGCAGGCGTTTGCCCACCTCTTCGTTGATGGCGCGCGGCGTCAGCAGGTGGATCGCATCGCGCACTTCGGTCACTTCCGAAAACATTACCGTGGCGCCACAGCGCACCAGCAGATCCGAGGCATAACCCACCGCCGGGTTGGCCGTGACGCCCGAGAAGGCATCGCTGCCGCCGCACTGCATCCCCACCACCAGCTCTGAGGCCGGGCAGGTTTCACGCTTGCGCTGGTTCAGTTTTGCCAGGTGGCGATCCGCAACCTGCAGAATGTCATCCACCATTGAACGGAAGCCGACGTGCTGCTCGTCCTGCAGACGCACGATGCTGGCGTCGTCCACCGGGATTGCCTGCACATCTTCGGTGCCCTGCAGCAGTTTTTCCGGCTGCAGCTTCTCGCAGCCGAGGCCGACAACCATCACTTCGCCGCCAAAGTTCGGGTTGAGGGCGATATTGTGGATGGTGCGGATAGGAACAATCGCCGCCGGGGCGTTAATCGCCACGCCGCAACCGTAGAGGTGGTTCAGACCCACCACGCCGTCGACGTTCGGGTATTTAGGCAGCAGATCGCGCTCGATGATCTTCACCACGAAATCGACCACCCCTGCCACGCAGTGCACGCTGGTGCTGATGCCGAGCAGGTTTTTGGTGCCCACACTGCCGTCCGCATTGCGGTAGCCTTCAAAGGTGTAGCCTTCCAGCGCTGGCAGCGGCTCCGGCACGCGGGTTGCCAGCGGCAGAGTGTTCAGCGGCGGGGCTTCCGGCAGGGCGACCAGAGATTCATCAATCCAGCTGCCACGGGGGATCGCGCGTACGGCATAGCCAATGACTTCGCCGTAACGCACGATTTCGCCCTGCGCCGGGATATCGACCAGCGCCACTTTATGGCCTTGCGGAATATGCTCAATCAGCTCAAGCCCGTCCGGGAAACGCGTTCCGGCTTTTAATCCCTGATCGTTAACAATAATCGCCACGTTATCAGTGTCGTGCACCTTAATATAAAACGCGGTCGGCGACGTTTGACGAATTTCGATGTCGGCCATTGTCCAGTATTCTCCAGCGAGTGGGGGATAATTAATTCGTAAAAGAGTACGTATATTTTCTTGTTATAGGAAATAAAGACTCTGCTCAGTGGAATAAAGAATGTCAGGCGTGAGCAGTTAATAATGTGATCGCGATCACTCATTTTTGACGTTAGCCTGCGTACAGGGGGAGTAATGGTGAAATCTGTGCATTAGCGCCCAGAGTGTTGGGCATATGCTCAAACTAATATTCATTACTCACTCGATAATTGAGCAATACCACAATGCGCGGTCAGGGGGGCTTGATTATACTCATTAACGATTTCATGGATCCGGTTAATTAACCGCGATTGTCTGTTATTAGCAAAATAATCAGGAATGCTCTTTCTTAAAATAATAAAAATACTTTCATTGATGTGCCAGAGGAAATAAATATGTTGCTGGATACTACAGTTGAAACAAAAAAGGGTTTCCCTACCCGTTATTTAATATTGCTCATCATCTTTATTGTTACCGCCGTTAATTACGCCGACCGTGCCACGCTCTCTATTGCCGGAACGGAAGTGGCAAAAGAGCTGCAGTTAAGCGCCGTATCGATGGGCTACATCTTCTCCGCCTTCGGCTGGGCCTACCTGCTGATGCAGATCCCCGGCGGCTGGCTGCTGGACAAGTTCGGTTCGAAAAAGGTCTACACATACAGCCTCTTCTTCTGGTCGCTGTTCACCTTCCTGCAGGGGTTTGTCGATTTCTTCCCGCTGGCATGGGCGGGCGTCTCGATGTTCTTTATGCGCTTTATGCTCGGCTTCTCTGAGGCGCCATCCTTCCCGGCTAACGCCCGCATCGTGGCGGCCTGGTTCCCGACCAAAGAGCGCGGTACGGCATCGGCGATTTTTAACTCCGCACAATACTTCTCGCTGGCGCTCTTCTCGCCGCTGCTTGGTTGGCTGACCTTTGCCTGGGGCTGGGAGCATGTCTTTACCGTCATGGGGGTGATTGGTTTTGTCCTGACCGGCCTGTGGGCGAAGTTTATTCACAACCCAACCGACCATCCACGCATGAGCGCCGATGAGCTGAAGTTCATTAAGGACGGCGGCGCGGTGGTCGATATGGACCACAAAAAGCCAGGCGACAAAGCGGCCAGCGGTCCGAAGCTGCATTACATCAAACAGTTATTGTCTAACCGCATGATGCTGGGCGTGTTTTTCGGGCAATACTTTATCAACACCATCACCTGGTTCTTCCTCACCTGGTTCCCGATTTATCTGGTGCAGGAAAAGGGGATGTCGATTCTGAAAGTGGGTCTGGTGGCTTCCATTCCGGCGCTGTGCGGTTTTGCTGGCGGCGTACTGGGCGGCGTATTCTCGGATCATCTGATTAAGAAAGGCAAATCGATCACCCTAGCGCGTAAACTGCCAATCGTGCTGGGTATGCTGCTGGCCTCCACAATCATTCTGTGCAACTACACCAATAATACTGCGCTGGTGGTGGGGCTGATGGCGCTGGCCTTCTTCGGTAAAGGGTTTGGTGCGCTGGGCTGGCCGGTGATTTCCGATACCGCGCCTAAAGAGATTGTCGGCCTGTGCGGTGGTGTGTTTAACGTCTTTGGCAACGTAGCGTCAATCGTCACTCCGTTGGTGATTGGCTATCTGGTCAGTGAACTGCATTCGTTCAACGCGGCGCTCCTGTTCGTAGGGTGTTCGGCGCTGATGGCGATGTTCTGCTACCTGTTCGTAGTGGGTGACATCAAACGTATGGAATTGCAGAAATAAGCAAAGGTATAAGCGATGAGTAACGATATTTTCCCAAACAAATTTAAAGCGGCCCTCGCGGCACATCAGATTCAGATCGGCTGCTGGTCCGCCCTCGCGAGCCCAATCAGCACCGAGGTGCTGGGACTGGCAGGTTTTGACTGGCTGGTGCTGGACGGTGAACATGCGCCGAACGACGTCACCACGTTCATCCCGCAGCTGATGGCGCTGAAAGGCAGCAACAGCGCGCCGGTAGTGCGCGTGCCGACCAATGAGCCGGTGATCATCAAGCGTCTGCTGGATATTGGTTTCTACAACTTCCTGATCCCGTTTGTGGAGAATGTCGAAGAGGCAGTGCAGGCGGTGGCTTCCACCCGCTACCCGCCAGAAGGCATCCGCGGCGTGTCGGTTTCCCATCGCGCCAATATGTTTGGCACCGTGCCAGACTACCTCGCGCAGTCGAACAAAAATATCACCATCCTGGTACAGATTGAGAGCCAGCAGGGCGTGGATAACGTCGATGCCATTGCCGCCACTGACGGCGTAGACGGCATTTTCGTCGGCCCAAGCGATCTGGCGGCGGCCTTTGGTCACCTGGGTAACGCCGGTCACCCGGAAGTACAGCGCGCGATTCAGCACATCTTTACCCGCGCCAAAGCGCACGGTAAGCCGTGCGGTATTCTGGCGCCGGTTGAGGCCGATGCCCGCCGCTATCTGGAATGGGGCGCGACCTTTGTCGCCGTTGGCAGCGATCTTGGCGTGTTCCGCTCCGCCACCCAGAAATTAGCTGATTCTTTCAAGAAATAACCACCACCACTGAATAAAGAGAGACGCAATTATGACACTGAAAGTTGGTTTTATTGGCCTGGGTATCATGGGTAAACCAATGAGTAAAAACCTCATCAAAGCAGGTTACTCACTGGTGGTTGCAGACCGTAACCCGGAAGCTATTGCCGAAGTGATTGCCGCAGGCGCGGAAACGGCCACCACGGCAAAAGCCATTGCTGAGCAGTGTGATGTAATCATCACCATGCTGCCAAACTCCCCACACGTGAAAGAGGTGGCGCTGGGTGAAGGCGGCATCATTGAAGGGGCGAAACCTGGCACCGTACTGATCGACATGAGTTCTATCGCGCCGCTGGCGAGCCGTGAAATCAGCGACGCGCTGAAAGCCAAAGGCATCGACATGCTGGATGCGCCGGTGAGCGGCGGCGAGCCAAAGGCCATCGACGGCACCCTGTCGGTAATGGTGGGCGGCGATAAGGCGATTTTCGACAAATACTACGACCTGCTGAAAGCGATGGCTGGCTCTGTCGTGCATACCGGTGAGATTGGTGCGGGTAACGTTACCAAGCTGGCAAACCAGGTCATCGTGGCCCTCAACATCGCGGCGATGTCAGAAGCGCTGACCCTTGCCACCAAAGCGGGCGTTAACCCGGACCTGGTGTATCAGGCGATCCGCGGCGGCCTGGCGGGCAGCACCGTACTGGATGCGAAAGCGCCGATGGTGATGGATCGCAACTTCAAGCCGGGTTTCCGTATCGATCTGCATATCAAGGATCTGGCGAACGCGCTGGATACCTCCCACGGCGTAGGCGCGCAGCTGCCGCTGACCGCGGCGGTGATGGAGATGATGCAGGCGCTGCGTGCTGATGGGCTGGGAACGGCAGACCACAGCGCCATCGCGTGCTATTACGAAAAACTGGCGAAAGTGGAAGTCACTCGCTAACAAAGACGGGCGCGGGAACGCGCCCGCTATTTTTGCCTTAAGCGGTACAGGCTATAACTATGAAAATCGTAATCGCCCCTGACTCTTATAAAGAAAGCCTGTCTGCCACCGAGGTAGCGCAGGCAATAGAAAAAGGCTTTCGGGAGATTTTTCCCGATGCAGAGTATGTTTCGGTTCCCGTTGCGGATGGCGGGGAAGGAACGGTTGAAGCGATGATTGCCGCTACCCAGGGCACGATGCAGCACGCCGTGGTGACGGGGCCACTGGGCGAAAGCGTCAATGCCTGCTGGGGTATCTCTGGCGATGGCGTGACGGCGTTTATTGAGATGGCAGCGGCAAGCGGACTGGCACTGGTTCCTCCGGCACAGCGTAACCCGTTAATCACCACCTCCCGTGGCACCGGCGAGCTGATCCTCGCGGCTCTCGATAAAGGCGCACGCAATATCATTATTGGTATTGGCGGCAGCGCGACTAACGACGGCGGCGCAGGGATGGTTCAGGCCCTCGGCGCAAAACTGACGGATGCCAACGGCACCGAAATCGGCCACGGCGGTGGCAGCCTGATGGCGCTGAACAATATTGATATTTCGTCCCTCGATCCGCGTCTCAAAACCTGCGCCATCCGGGTGGCCTGCGATGTCAGTAACCCACTGACTGGCGATCAGGGCGCATCCCGCATTTTCGGCCCGCAGAAAGGGGCGACAGAAGCTTGCATCCTCGAGCTCGACAACAATCTTTCTCACTACGCCGATGTGATTAACGCCTCGCTGCGTATTGATGTCAAAAATGTGCCCGGCGCGGGTGCAGCAGGCGGAATGGGCGCCGCGCTGATGGCGTTCCTCGGTGCGGAGCTGAAAAGCGGCATCGAAATTGTCACCCAGGCGCTGAATCTCGAAGAGCATATCCACGACTGCACCTGGGTAGTGACCGGTGAAGGGCGCCTGGACAGCCAAAGTATTCACGGCAAAGTACCGGTGGGCGTGGCGCGCGTCGCCAGTAAATATCATAAACCGGTGATTGGTATCGCCGGCAGCCTGACCAGCGATGTCGGCGTGGTTCATCAGTATGGTATCGACGCGGTGTTCAGCGTCCTGACCAGCATCAGCACCCTGGAACAGGCATTCCGCGGCGCGTCTGACAATATTTATCGCGCCTCGCGCAATATTGCCGCCACCCTGCAGATAGGGATGCGCACGGAAGGGTGACAGCGGCGTGCAAACCCTCTATACTGCGCGCCGAAGCTGACCAGACAGTCGCCGCTTCGTCGTCGTCCTCCATTGGGGGAGACGGGCGGAGGGGAGGAAAGTCCGGGCTCCATAGGGCAGGGTGCCAGGTAACGCCTGGGGGGGAAACCCACGACCAGTGCAACAGAGAGCAAACCGCCGATGGCCCACGCAAGTGGGATCAGGTAAGGGTGAAAGGGTGCGGTAAGAGCGCACCGCGCGGCTGGTAACAGTCCGTGGCACGGTAAACTCCACCCGGAGCAAGGCCAAATAGGGGTTCACATGGTACGGCCCGTACTGAACCCGGGTAGGCTGCTTGAGCCAGTGAGCGATTGCTGGCCTAGATGAATGACTGTCCAACGACAGAACCCGGCTTATCGGTCAGCTTCAACTACTTTTAAACAAAAACCCCGCTTCGGCGGGGTTTTTGCTTTATGTCTCAGACCTTCATTGATGAATATGTGATACAGACGAGGCACACCAACGGTTGTTCTGTTCCGGATATTTTAAAAATGTGCAACCGCTACAACCTTCATTTCACACCACACATTTATGGCTTTACCTGTGTCACCAGGTCGAAAAATTGTCCTACAGCAAAAGCTTTAACATCGTCGACAGTGAGTAAAACTCCAGATTGAGTGGTGTTTATCGAATGTTACCGCTTGAAATTTCCCTTAAGTAAGATCCTTGTTTTATATGTGGTTATTGCTTGTAAAATGACCGCCATGATTATTTCAATACTAAGTAGAGGGATTTATGAAACAGTACAACAATGATCTCATCCCAGAAATTCTGGCAAGCCTGAAAGACCCAGACTTCACCCCTGAACAAACCGCTGAAATGCCCGAAGATGCCCGCAAAATTGTCATGCAACAACTGGCATTACAACCACGTCCTGTTACTACCGCGTAAAATATTACTTCGATGTCAGCCAGATCCTGACGGCGGAACAGCGTGCAGAAGTCAGATCGCAAATCGCCCAGGCGCTGAGCGAATAAGCTGTCAGTGACGTTCCAGTCATTAGTAACCCGCGCATGTGGCGGGCTTTTTATTCTTTGAAGTGCATCACAATGAGAAGGTTTTCTCCGTTTATTTTTTAAATAGAGTATTTTTTTCTTTTTTTACCTAAATACCACACTAACGTTGTGATTTTTTTCTCTTCCTCCCCGGATATGATATTTCCATACCAATAACCAGCGCCTGCACCTCTCTGGCTCATTATCGCTAATGAGCAGATATCCATAAAAAATAACTGTTTACCCTACAAAATAAGCGAGTGCCTAATGGATACGGCGACAAATAATAGCGTGATTGTGAACGACTCACCGGCCGCAAGACGGGCAGGAATGAGTGAGAGTGAATGGCAAGAAGCGATTAAATTCGACAGTAATGATACCGGTTGGATAATCATGAGTATCGGCATGGCCATCGGTGCCGGCATCGTTTTTTTGCCGGTCCAGGTTGGATTAATGGGCCTGTGGGTTTTTTTACTTTCTTCCATTATTGGTTATCCGGCGATGTACCTGTTTCAGCGTCTGTTTATCAATACGCTGGCGGAATCGCCGGAGTGCAAAGATTACCCGAGCGTTATTAGCGGCTATCTGGGTAAAAACTGGGGCATCCTGTTAGGCGCACTCTATTTTGTCATGCTGGTTATCTGGATGTTTGTCTATTCCACGGCAATAACCAATGACAGTGCCTCTTATCTGCATACTTTCGGCGTAACGGACAGCTTGCTGTCAGAAAACCCTCTCTATGGCTTATTACTGATCTGCATCCTGGTGGCGATCTCGTCCCGGGGTGAAAAACTGCTGTTCAAAGTATCAAGCCTGATGGTGCTAACCAAGCTGCTGGTGGTGGCGGCACTGGGGATCTCGATGATTGGCATGTGGCACCTCTATAACGTTGGGACGCTACCGCCGATGGGTTTACTGATCAAAAACGCTATTATTACGCTGCCGTTTACCCTGACCTCGATTTTGTTTATCCAGACGCTCAGCCCGATGGTGATCTCCTACCGTTCCCGCGCAAAATCTATCGAAGTGGCAAGATACAAAGCTCTGCGGGCAATGAACATCGCGTTTGGCATTCTGTTTGTGACGGTCTTTTTTTACGCGGTCTCTTTTACCCTGGCGATGGGGCATGACGAAGCGGTCAAAGCCTATGAACAGAATATTTCCGCCCTGGCAATTGCCGCGCAGTTTATTAGCGGTGATGGCGCGGGTTGGGTAAAAATCGTCAGCGTTATTCTGAATATCTTCGCCGTAATGACGGCTTTCTTTGGCGTCTATCTCGGCTTCCGTGAAGCAACGCAAGGCATAGTGATGAATATCCTGCGCCGTAAACTGCCGGCGGATAAAATCAATGAATCCACCGTTCAGCGCGGCATTATGGTATTTGCCATACTGCTTGCATGGAGCGCCATTGTATTAAACGCGCCCGTGCTCAGTTTCACCTCTATCTGCAGCCCTATTTTCGGCATGGTGGGCTGTTTAATTCCGGCGTGGCTGGTCTGTAAGGTGCCTGCGCTAAATAAATACAAAGGTGTGTCGCTGGTGATTATTATTATCACCGGCCTGTTGCTTTGTGTTTCTCCTTTCCTCGCGTTTTCCTGAAGTACAATAAAGGTCGTAACGATGTCTGAGCAAATGAACCCTTTATGGAATCTGTTTATTCACGCGGTGCAGGAAGAAGTTAAACCTGCCCTGGGATGTACGGAGCCTGTGTCGCTGGCGCTGGCCTGTGCCATCGCGGCTGAACAGTTAAGCGGAGAAATTACGCGAATTGAGGCGTGGGTTTCACCGAACTTAATGAAAAATGGACTGGGTGTGACGGTGCCGGGTACCGGCATGGTTGGGCTACCTGTTGCCGCTGCGCTGGGTGCGATTGGGGGTAACCCCCGGGGCGGGCTGGAGGTTTTAAAAGATGCTTCGCCCGAGGCGATTACCCGTGCTAAAGCGTTACTGGCGGCGGGAAAAGTGCAGGTAAAACTGCAACAACCCTGCGACGAAATCCTCTATTCCCGCGCCACCGTTTATGCCGGAGCGGAATCGGCAAACGCTACCATTGCCGGAGGGCATACGCGGGTCGTGCAGATCGGCTATCAGGGCGAAACACGCTTCATGCTGGATGAGCAACAGCAATGCTCTGACAGCGATCCGCTGAAGATGCTTTCGGACACGTCGCTGTCGCAAATTCTGGCATTTGTTGAGCAGGTGCCGTTTCCCGCCATTCGTTTTATTCTGGAAGCCGGGCGTTTGAACGACGCGCTATCCCGCGAGGGATTAACGGGCAAATGGGGGCTTCATATTGGCGCGACGTTGCATAAACAGCAGGCGCGTGGCTTTATCGACCAGGGGTTAGGATCGGAAATTATCATCCGCACCAGCGCCGCGTCAGATGCCCGGATGGGCGGGGCGACGCTGCCCGCCATGAGCAATTCCGGCTCGGGTAATCAGGGGATCGCTGCAACAATGCCTGTTCTGGTGGTGGCGGAGTATGTCCAGGCTGATGAAGAAAGACTGGCGCGGGCGCTGATGCTTTCGCACCTGTCGGCAATTTATATCCATTACCAGCTTCCTCGCCTGTCGGCGTTGTGCGCTGCGACGACCGCGGCCATGGGCGCGGCAGCAGGTATGGCATGGCTGCTGGATGGGGGCTATAAGTCCGTCTCAATGGCAATAAGCAGTATGATTGGCGACGTCAGCGGCATGATCTGTGATGGTGCAGCCAACAGCTGTGCTATGAAGGTGTCAACCAGCGTGGCAAGCGCCTGGAAGTCCGTAATGATGGCGCTTGATGATTGTGCTGTGACTGGCGACGAAGGGATTGTGGCGCACGATGTTGAACAGTCCATTGCCAATCTGTGCTCGCTCGCATGCCGTTCGATGCAGGCGATCGATCGGCAAATCATTGAGATAATGGCAGAGAAGGCATCCTGAAATAACGGCCTCTCCCTGGAGGAGAGGCCGTCTGTTACACAGGTAAATCAATTAACAGCGCGCGCAGCGGCGTATCGGCCACCAGGGTGATATTCGCCTCGTCGCGGATAAACGCCCCATCCCCGCAGGTCAATGCTTCGCGCTCTTCTGCTGGCGTCTGCGCATGTACCGTGCCGTGGATAGATTGCAGGTAGGCACGCGGGCCGTGCAGCTGAAAACTCAGACGCTCCCCTTTGTCCAGCTCGATATGATGCAGCCACACCTGCTGGCGCAGCTGCAGGCTGCCTGCGCTGCCATCCGGCGAGGCCAGCAGCTGCTGTTTAGCATCCAGTAGATCGATCTTCTGTAGCGGCGGATTTTCCCGCTCCGGGCAGGCATCCAGCCACAGCTGCAGGCGCGTGAGCGTCTTATCTTTGCTGAGGTTATGTTCGCTATAGCTGGTGCCAGGCTGAGTGGCTATCAGCAATGCTTCACCGGCTTTCGCCTGGACATGGTTACCCTCGCTGTCGCGGTACTCTGCTTCGCCTTCAAGGATCAGGTTCAGGATATCCACTTTTGGATAGGTACGCGGCTGGAAAGAGGCCCCCGGGGCGAGTACTTCCTGGTTCAGTACGCGCAACGAGGCATAGCCCAGCAGTTTCGGGTCAAAGTAGTGTCCAAAGGAAAAGGTGTAGCGGGCCTGCAGCCAACCGAAATCGGCTTGTCCGCACTGCTTAGCTGTTCTTGTCGTAATCATAAAACTTGACCTCTCTTTACACTAAAACAATGGTAAAGGTATGGACGCTGCATTGTTAGCCAGATATTCTGCCCGGTATGTTCAAATTTCCTGAATGAGAACGCCATGGCTAAAGAGAGAGCATTGACCCTTGAAGCGCTGCGAGTAATGGACGCCATCGATCGACGCGGCAGCTTTGCGGCAGCAGCAGATGAACTGGGGCGCGTGCCATCTGCCCTGAGCTACACCATGCAGAAACTGGAAGAAGAGCTGGATGTGGTACTGTTTGACCGCTCCGGTCATCGAACAAAATTCACCAACGTCGGGCGTATGCTGCTGGAGCGCGGGCGCGTGTTGCTGGAAGCGGCGGATAAACTGACCACTGACGCCGAAGCCCTGGCCCGCGGCTGGGAAACGCATCTGACTCTGGTGACCGAAGCGCTGGTGCCTACCGCGGCGCTCTACCCGCTGGTGGAGCGTCTGGCGGATAAAGCCAATACCCAGCTTTCCATTATCACCGAGGTGCTCGCCGGGGCGTGGGAGCGTCTGGAGCAGGGCCGGGCGGATATAGTGATCGCGCCGGATATGCACTTCCGCTCCTCGTCCGAGATCAACTCCCGCAAACTCTATACCGTGATGAATGTTTATGTCGCCGCACCGGATCACCCGATTCATCAGGAGCCCGAGCCGCTGTCTGAAGTGACCCGCGTCAAATATCGCGGCGTGGCGGTGGCCGATACCGCTCGCGAGCGGCCGGTATTAACCGTTCAGCTGCTTGATAAGCAGCCGCGCCTCACCGTCAGTACGCTGGAAGACAAGCGTCAGGCGCTGCTGGCCGGGCTGGGCGTGGCCACCATGCCGTATCCGTTTGTCGAAAAAGATATTGCCGAAGGGCGTCTGCGGGTCGTAAGTCCGGAGTACACCAGTGAAGTGGATATCATTATGGCGTGGCGTCGCGACAGCATGGGCGAAGCCAAATCCTGGTGTCTGCGTGAGATCCAGAAGCTGTTCACCCAGAAGTAAAATACAGGCCCGGCAGGCGTAGCGCCGCCGGGCAATTTCTCAGCCTTTCGGCAACGGATCCGGCCCAAAACGGTTTTCACCTTCCGTGCCGCGCTGGCAGTTAAAGATTAATATCACCAGCCAGCCGACCAGCGGGATCAGCACCAGCAGCAGCCACCACGCCGACCGGTCGGTATCATGCAGCCGGCGAAACAGCACCGCCCAGGACGGCAGAAGCACCAGCACGCCATACAGAGTGGTGAGAACGCCTTCGCCGCCAGCTCGCTCCCAGCCCAGCATCTTGTCGATCAGCCCCAGCACGCAAATCAGAATGAAGTTCACCAGGGTGAACATCCAGAACTCTTTGCGGCGAGCGCGACCTTTAAAACCCACATAATTTCTCAGAACTTTTAGATACCAGTCCATGTTTTGCAGCCTCAGTAGCGATTAATCACTTGTTTTCTAAGCGATCAAATAAAGCATAGACGGGAATAAAAGGAGGGTAAAGGGCGCCAGAAAAGCGCCCCTGAGGCTTAGCCGAAGCGGACGTCCCGGCCGTGCGGTTCGTTCAGATCCTGCCACGGGCCAATGGAAATAATGCCCGTCGGGTTGATGGTTTTATGGCTGCGATAGTAGTGGTTGCGGATGTGATCAAAGTCGACCGTCTCCGCAATACCCGGCATCTGATAAATATCGCGCAAGAAACCGTACAGGTTGAGGTAATCGCTGATGCGGTGTTTGTCGCACTTGAAATGGGTCACATAAACCGGGTCAAAGCGCACCAGCGTGGTCCACAGACGAATATCGGCTTCGGTGAGCTGGTCGCCGGTCAGATAACGGTGCTGGCCGAGGATCTGCTCCAGCCGCTCCAGTGAGGCAAAGACGTTGGTCACGGCTTCGTCGTAGGCTTCCTGGCTGGTGGCAAATCCGGCCTTATAGACGCCATTGTTTACGTTGTCGTAGATCCAGCTATTCAGGTCATCAATTTTATCGCGCAGCGCGGGCGGATAATAATCGCCAGCCCGTGCGCCGTGAGCATCAAACGCGGTGTTGAACATGCGGATGATCTCGGCCGATTCATTGCTGACGATAGTCTGATTTTTTTTGTCCCACAGTACCGGAACGGTGACGCGGCCGGTGTAGTGCGGATCGGCACGCAGGTAGAGCTGGTAAAGAAAATCATGGTGATAGAGCGTGTCGCCGGTCGCTGCCGGGAAGTCGTCACCGAAGGTCCAGCCGTTCTCCAGCATCAGTGGATGCACCACTGAAACGGGGATGAGTGATTCCAGCCCCTTCAGCGCCCGGACGATCAGCGTGCGGTGCGCCCACGGGCAGGCCAGAGAAACATAGAGGTGGTAACGATCTTTCTCTGCCGCAAAGCCGCCTTCGCCGCTTGGGCCAGGCGCGCCGTCGGCGGTGAGCCAGTTACGGAAGGCCGAAACAGAACGTTTGAAACGTCCCCCGGTTGATTTGGTGTCATACCAGGTATCCTGCCAGACGCCGTCTACGAGTTGTCCCATCTATTCCTCCTTAGATAGCAAAAGCGAGGAGAGATCTCCTCGCTTTTGGATTCAGTATAGCGTGCTTACCACTTCTTATTCAGGACGCGGTCAATGCTGTATGCACCCGGACCGGTGATGGCCAGCAGCAGGTAACCCCCTGCGATGGTAAGGTTCTTCATGAACATCAGTGAGTTCACCCCTTCCGCAAAGTTGCTGTGGAACAGGAATGCGGTCAGCAGCGTGAAGCCTGCGGTAAACAGCGCGGTAGTACGGGTCAGGAAACCGAACAGAATCGCCAGGCCACCACCCAGTTCAAGCAAAATGGTCAGCGGCAGCAGGAACCCAGGAACGCCCATTGCTTCCATATACTGTTGCGTACCCGCGTAACCGCCGATTTTGCCCCAGCCTGCGGTAATAAACAGGATTGGCATCAGAATGCGCGCTACCAGTACACCAACATCTTCTAATTTTTTCATCTTACTCTCCAGGGAACCACTTGGGCTGTAAATACTCTTTATTGTGCAAAATCGGGCGGATGCCGCGGTCTCGCTGTCGATGGAGAGAATCATAAACGGGGCGAATGTCGATTGTTAGCAAGGAATACTGTCAATCTTCATCAAAGATATTGAGTAACAGGAGACAGGAGAGGGGGTAAAAGTAAAGCGCCCTTAGGCGCTTTACCGGTGTAGCAGGCTAAATATCAGTGCGTTTCGGATTTGCGAAGCTGTTGCTGGGTAAGGGTGGTTTTAACCAGCTTCCAGGCGCTCCAGATACCAAATCCACGACGCGCCCAGCGGATCAGCCTGTTCGGATGCCGGACAGCCTTCACCGCCAGAATGCTGCTACCCACCAGCGCCCAGGCGCGCAGGTTGAGGAACATATTCCATCCGCGGTCGTAGCTATGCGTCGCTTCCAGCCACGCACGGCTGCCAGCTGACAGATCCAGCCGTTGCTGCTGGATCTGGCTCAGCAAAAACGCCTTTTCTCGCTCACGTTCCGCTCGGCTTCTGCTCACTTTTTGTCATCCTCCAGCAACGACCGGTCGTTGGCCAGTTCCTTACGGGTATGATGTAACAGGGTGGAGTGGCGCACTTTGCGCATCGTCCAGATTCCCCCTATCAGGGCGGCAAGCAGCAGCACCACGGTGGTGCCAATCATCACATTGAGACGATACTGCGGATCCACTGCCCAGATAATCAATACCATCAGGCTCATCAGGCCAAAGGCGGCGAAGAGCATAGTCAACCCGAGCATCAGTAGCAGCTGGAAGAGGTTCGCTTTCTCTTCTTCCAGTTCAACCACCGCCAGCCGGATACGCGTCTCTGCGATGCCGACCAGTGTGGTCAAAATCCGCTGTCCGATACCGAGAACGTTTTTTGCGGGACCTTGTGGTTGACGTGAATCTTCCATAATTAACGTCGCGTAAGCAGCATGCCGATGACAACGCCAACCGCAGCGCCGATACCCACGCCGGCCCACGGATTCTCACGCACGTACTCATCGGCGCGCGCGGCGGCCTCGCGGGTCTGTTTCGCCAGCTCGTCGCCGGTTTCTCCCAGACGGTAGCGGCTCTCATGCAGGGCCTGCTCCGCTTTATGGCGCAGTTTGCTCAGCTCATCTTTCGACTTATTGCCCGAGGAGCTCAGCACCTCTTCCAGGGTATCCGCCAGGGACTTCAGTTCAGCGCGTAAATGGTCTGACGTGGTATCTTTTGACATGATTCTCTCCTGTTGAGACGTCCGTTAAATCAGTAATCGCGAGACTCCAGCGCTTTTAGTTCGTTCTGCGCCTCTTGCAGTTTATGCTCACGCTTAGCAATTTTATCTGCATCGCCTTTCTCCTTTGCCTCCGCCAGATCCCGACGGCGTTCCGCAATCTCTTCTTTCTGTTCGGCAATCTCGCGCTGGTGATCGGCGCGAAGCTTGCTGTCGGAACAGTTAGCTTTGACTTCGCTCAGGGCTTTATTCAATCCGTTGATTCGGCTCTGATTGTTATGCTTTTCAGCGTAGCTTATCTCGCGTTGGATCTCCTGTTCCTTCTCCTGACAAAGCGATAAAGCGAACGAAGCTGTGCTTAAAGAAAAAAGGGCGAGGCCCAGGGCGATGCGGTATTTCATTGTTGAAACCTTCCATTGTTTTTCGACATAACCTGCGGAAATGTCGATTTCCAGAGTCGTGCGGAGTACGAGTGAGAGGTGCTCCGCGTACTTAAGCATAGTAAGTAAACGGTGATATCACCAAAGTGAGTGAAAAGATTCAGAATAGTGGAAATTTAGCCTAACAGACGCGAGGTATCACGCAAACGCGTCAGCCAGACAGCCGTTTTATTGTCATCATCCTGTTGGGCAATGATGTAACCATGCGGCAGGCTGCGGTCGAGTACCTTCTTCGCGGCAGCGCTCTGCACGCTGGAGTCAAAGGTAATCAGCAGCACGTCTTTCTGCGGGGTAATGCTTTTAAACTGTATGCCGTTGGCATCCAGATGGTGCCAGATGGAGAAACCATCCGGCATGCTGACGCCCTGATTGACGGCGCGGATCGCCAGCGTCGATTCCTGTTTTTGCAGCGCCGCCCAGGCCAGTAGCAGGGCGCTGAACATAACCAGCGCGACCATGACGTAAGAGAGACGACGCAGAGATGCGTTTGGATTGGCCATTACGTTAGCCCTGACTTCCATGTTTTTTCTTCCAGAGAACGACCAGCGAACCAATCAGCCCGAACACCAGCAGTACCACCGGCAGCAGCATCAGGCAGGACATCAGCTGATCTTCATACTTCAGGAACACCGGCGTCTTGCCGAGCAGATAACCGAGCGTCGTGAGGATCAGCACCCAGAGCAGACCGCTCATCCAGTTAAAGAACTGAAAACGCGCGCTGCTGAGGCCAGAAAGACCGGCGATGGTTGGCAGCAACGTACGGACAAAGGCGATAAAACGGCCTACCAACAGCGCAGAGAGCCCATGCTTGTGGAACAGATGATGCGCCCGTTGATGATAGTGCGCCGGTAAGTGCGACAGCCAGTTTTGCACGATGCGCGTATTGCCAAGCCATCGCCCCTGGATATAGCTCAACCAGCAGCCGAGGCTGGCGGCAATGGTCAGCAGCAGCACGGTCTGCGGAAATTGCATTGCCCCTTTTGCACACAGCACCCCAACCAGCACCAGCAGGCTATCGCCAGGCAGGAAAGCAGCAGGCAGCAGACCGTTTTCAAGAAACAGAATCATAAACAGGACAAAATAGAGCATGCCAATCATGGAAGGATTGGCCAGCGTTTCGAAATCCTGAGCCCATAAGGCATTAAGTAGTTGGGTCAAAAGTTCCATTCAGTGTTCCTGGAAATCGGTTAACGACGCACCTGTCAACCGGGGCAAACAGCACGGCGACATTTTTTTATGATTTCATTATGGTCGCTCGCGGACACAGTGTGTGGCCAGAACTGTTCCCTGTTAAATGGCAAAGTAAGCAAGCACTAACTAACAAGCTAAACGGCAAATTGCATCTAATTGTAACAAACGCCAATGGTATCCGTCACAGTATTTGCGTATGCCGAAGATAGATTTTGTATTAACCCAGGGAGAGGACGCGAGGCTATTTACAAAGGCTGACACTATAGATGTTTACTTACCCACCGGGGCCGGAAGGCGCAGCGAAGCGCCTGCCGAAGTAAGAAGAAAACTATTTTGCGTGACTGACCGCGCTATCAAGGTGAACAACCGGATTTTCTGCAAAAAGATAGCGGTCGGCGTTAAATTCGAAGTCGTCACTGGTTTCATTGAACAGCATCTGTTTGGTGTTTTCGAGATGCTGCCACATCGCCAGTTTTGCCGCATGCGGATCTTTACGAATCAGGGCCTTAAGAATTTGGTCATGATCGTCGCACCAGTTATCCACGGTGCGGGAATCGATGTGATCGTGCAATTTTTTCCAGTACGGGTTATGAACGCGCTGAGTCCACATTTTTTCGACGATTGCCGCGAGCGCAGTATTTTGCGTCGCCATGGCCACCTGAACGTGAAATTGCAGATCCCACTCGGAGTCACGAAAACATTTTTCTTTACGCGCGTTGTCCTGGATCTCCATCAGCTTCATGATGTCCTGCTTGGTCACCTGGGTCGCCGCAAACTCTGCAATATTGCTCTCGATAAGCTGACGGGCCTGGAGCAGCTCAAAGGGACCATAGTTGGCAAATTCCTGATTTTCATCCGGGGCCGGGGAGTGTTTTGGCTGGCTGGCGATAACATGAATGCCGGAACCTTTGCGCACTTCAACATAGCCTTCCACTTCCAGCATGATGATGGCTTCACGAACCACGGTGCGGCTTACGCTCTTTTCATCAGCGATAAAACGCTCGGCAGGTAATTTATCACCCACCAGATAAACGCCTTGCTCGATGCGTGTTTTTAGCTCGGCAGCAAGTTGCTGATAAAGACGGCGGGGTTCGTTGATTTCCATTTGTGCTCCAGGCAGGGTACGGCAATTAATTTGTTATACCACTTTTACCCCTTTGCCTCCAGATTTCGCTATCAAAAAAGCCGCTCTGGAGCGGCTTTTGCATTGTCCGGCGGCGCTTCGCTTGCGCGGCCGGGCGATTTTAAAGCCCGTGCAAGCGTTAGCGCCGCCGGGCAAAAATCACAGGCTAACTCTGCGTTGCCGGCCTTCCGACAGACTCTTTCTGCAGCTCTTCTGCAGACTTGCTCTTCAGCACCGTCCAGATAAGCACTGCGCCCAGCAGGTCGAAGATAGCCAGTACCGCGAACAGCGGGCTAAAGCCGATGGTGTCAGCCAGCGCACCGACCACCAGAGCGAACAGGGTGCTGGCGGTCCAGGCGGCCATCCCGGTCAGACCATTAGCCGTCGCCACTTCATTACGACCGAAGACGTCAGAAGAGAGGGTAATCAGCGCACCGGAGAGAGACTGGTGAGCAAAACCACCGACGCACAACAGCGCAATAGCAACATACGGGCTGGTGAACAGGCCGATCATCCCTGGGCCAATCATCAGCAGGGCGCCCATGGTCACGACCATCTTACGGGAGACAATCAGGTTCACGCCGAACCAGCGCTGGAACAGCGGCGGCAGGTAGCCCCCGACGATACAGCCCAGGTCTGCAAACAGCATTGGCATCCAGGCGAACATGGCGATCTCTTTCAGGTTAAAGCCGTAAACTTTAAACATGAACAGCGGGATCCAGGCGTTGAACGTACCCCATGCAGGCTCAGCCAGGAAGCGCGGCAGGGCGATACCCCAGAACTGACGGGTACCCAGGATCTGCAGGACAGACATTTTCTTGCCGTTATTGGTCTGATGCTGGGATTCCTGGCCGTTGATGATGTAGTCGCGTTCTTCGGTAGAAAGTTTTTTCTGGTCGCGCGGGTGTTTATAGAAGATGAGCCAGGACATCGCCCAGGCGAAGCTCAGCACGCCGGAGAGAATAAACGCCAGCTGCCAGCTGTGCATCACGATAGCCCAAACCACCAGCGGGGGGGCAATCATCGCGCCGATGGAAGAGCCCACGTTGAAGTAGCCCACCGCGATGGAGCGCTCTTTCGCCGGGAACCACTCGGACGCCGCTTTCAGACCCGCCGGGATCATGGCGGCTTCCGCAGCACCTACCGCGCCACGCGCCAGTGCCAGACCGCCCCAGCTGCCTGCCAGCGCGGTTGCGCCGCAGAAGATCGCCCAGGTGACGGCGAACACCGCATAGCCCACTTTGGTGCCCAGAATATCCAGCACGTAGCCTGCTACCGGCTGCATGATGGTGTAAGCCGCGGAATAGGCCGCGATAATATAAGAGTATTGTTGCGTGGAGATGTGCAGCTCTTCCATCAGCGTAGGCGCAGCCGCCGCTATGGTGTTACGCGTCAGGTAGCCCAGCACGGTGCCGAGCGTCACCAGTGCAATCATGTACCAACGTAACCCTTTAATTTTACGCATGTAAAACCTCATCGTTATGTTATTGCCGCACCGGAGTACGGTCATCTCTACGTACTGCGTGAGATGTTTTCAACGGGAGGGCGTGACCGGGAACTCTCCCGGCACGGCCCGAACCTTGCCATAAGTAACGTGCATAATTCGGTATCCTTACCGCTGAGTCCGATGCCTGTGGCACCGGTAATGCATTCCGTCGGCTTATAATTTGCGACGGCAGAACGATAACTTGTCATACAACTTTAAAAGGTGAGTGACATCACAAAAGTGTCAATGATTGTAAGGGCAATGTCAGGGCTGCGTCAGGCCAGAGCTGGCGCGGCGTTAAGCGCTATTTAACCCTTTAGATGTAGATTTTTTGTCGACGTTTATTGATCTAACTCACGAAAAAATCATCGGCCTCTGGAAATTGGTGTGATAACTTTGCAGCATCTGAACATTGCTGTTTTCTGACGTGCCCGTTAAGAGGATGACGACATGACACCGTTTATGACTGAAGATTTTCTGTTAGATACTGAATTTGCCCGCCGCCTGTACCATGATTACGCGAAAGACCAGCCGATTTTCGACTACCATTGCCACCTTCCGCCGCAGCAGGTTGCCGACAATTACCGTTTTAAAAACCTGTATGACATCTGGCTGAAAGGCGACCATTACAAGTGGCGCGCCATGCGCACCAACGGCGTGGCGGAACGCCTGTGTACCGGCGACGCGTCCGATCGCGAAAAATTCGACGCCTGGGCAGCAACCGTGCCGCACACTATTGGTAACCCGCTCTACCACTGGACCCACCTTGAGCTGCGCCGCCCGTTCGGGATCACCGGCAAGCTGCTCTCTCCGTCCACGGCGGATGAGATCTGGAACGAATGCAATGAGCTGCTGGCGCAGGACAAATTCTCTGCCCGCGGCATCATGAAGCAGATGAACGTGAAGATGGTCGGCACCACCGACGATCCGATTGACTCCCTGGAGCATCACGCCGTCGTTGCCAAAGACACCTCTTTTGACGTCAAAGTGCTGCCAAGCTGGCGCCCGGATAAAGCCTTTAATATCGAACAGGCGACCTTTGGCGACTACATGGCGAAGCTCGCCGACGTTTCTGATACCGAAATCCGCCGCTTCAGCGATCTGCAGACGGCGCTCACGAAGCGTCTGGATCACTTTGCGGCTCACGGCTGTAAAGTCTCTGACCACGCGCTGGACGTGGTGCTGTTTGCCGACGCGAACGAAGGCGAACTGGACAGCATCCTGGCGCGTCGCCTGGCCGGTGAAACCCTGAGCGAGCACGAAGTGGCGCAGTTCAAAACCGCGGTACTGGTCTGGCTGGCGGCTGAATATGCCCGTCGCGGCTGGGTGCAGCAGTATCACATTGGCGCGCTGCGCAACAACAATCTGCGTCAGTTTAAACTGCTGGGCGCAGACGTTGGTTTCGACTCCATCAACGACCGTCCGCTGGCGGAAGAGCTGTCTAAACTGCTGAGCAAACAGAATGAAGAGAATCTGTTGCCAAAAACCATTCTTTACTGCCTGAACCCACGCGATAATGAAGTGCTGGGCACCATGATCGGTAACTTCCAGGGCGAAGGGATGCCGGGCAAGATGCAGTTCGGTTCCGGCTGGTGGTTCAACGATCAGAAAGACGGCATGGAGCGTCAGATGACGCAGCTGGCGCAGCTCGGTCTGCTGAGCCGCTTTGTCGGGATGCTGACCGACAGCCGCAGCTTCCTTTCCTATACTCGCCATGAATATTTCCGTCGCATTCTGTGCCAGATGATTGGCCGCTGGGTTACCGCAGGAGAAGCGCCAGCCGATATCCAGCTGCTGGGCGAAATGGTGAGAAACATTTGCTTTAACAATGCGCGCGACTACTTCGCTATTGAACTGAACTAAGGCCTTCTGAGGTTGATATGCAATACATCAAAATCCATTCGCTGGATAACGTAGCGGTCGCGCTGGCCGACCTGAGCGAAGGCCTGGACGTGACGTTTGATAACCAGACCGTCACGCTGCGCCAGGCCATGGCGCGCGGGCACAAATTTGCCCTGCAGCCAATTGCCAAAGGGGAGAACGTGATCAAATACGGTCTGCCTATTGGCCATGCCCTGGCGGATATCGCGGCGGGTGAATTCATTCACTCCCACAATACGCGCACCAATCTTAGCGATCTGGATGAGTACAGCTATCAACCTGAGTTACAGGCTGAGAGTCGCCAGGCGGCGGATCGTGATGTCCAGATCTACCGCCGCGCCAGCGGTGAGGTGGGGATCCGCAATGAACTGTGGATCCTGCCTACCGTCGGCTGCGTCAACGGGATTGCCCGTCAGATCCAGAGCCGCTTCCTGAAAGAGACTAACGAAGCAGAAGGCACCGACGGGGTGTTCCTGTTCAGCCACACCTACGGCTGTTCCCAGCTGGGTGACGACCACATCAATACCCGCACCATGCTGCAAAACATGGTGCGTCACCCGAACGCCGGAGCGGTGCTGGTGATTGGCCTCGGCTGTGAAAACAACCAGGTCGATGCTTTCCGCGAAACGCTGGGGGATTTCGACCCTTCCCGCGTTCACTTTATGGTTTGCCAACACCAGGACGACGAGGTGGAAGCCGGGCTGGAGCACTTGCATCAGCTGTATGAGGCGATGCGCCATGATAAGCGTGAGCCAGGCAAGCTGAGCGAGCTGAAGTTTGGTCTGGAGTGCGGCGGCTCGGACGGCTTGTCCGGCATTACCGCCAACCCGATGCTGGGTCAGTTCTCTGATTACGTCATCAGCAACGGCGGCACCACCGTGCTGACCGAAGTGCCGGAGATGTTCGGCGCGGAGCGGATCCTGATGAGCCACTGCCGCGACGAAGCGACCTTTGAAAAAACCGTCACCATGGTGAACGACTTCAAACAGTACTTTATTGCTCATAACCAGCCGATTTACGAGAACCCATCGCCAGGTAACAAAGCGGGTGGCATCACGACCCTGGAAGAGAAATCCCTCGGCTGTACCCAGAAAGCGGGTGCCAGCCAGGTGGTGGATGTTCTGCGTTACGGCGAGCGGCTGAGCACGCCGGGTCTGAACCTGTTAAGCGCCCCGGGCAACGATGCCGTCGCCACCAGCGCGCTGGCAGGGGCAGGGTGCCATATGGTGCTGTTCAGTACCGGTCGCGGCACGCCGTATGGCGGTTTTGTGCCAACGGTGAAAATTGCCACCAACAGCGAGCTGGCGGCGAAGAAAAAGCACTGGATTGATTTCGATGCTGGTCAGCTGATCCACGGCAAAGCCATGCCGCAGCTGTTAACGGAATTCGTGGATGTGATTGTGGATATCGCCAACGGCAAGCAGGCCTGCAACGAGAAAAACGACTTCCGCGAGCTGGCGATCTTCAAGAGTGGTGTGACGCTGTAGTACCGTGCGGCCTGAAGCTTACCCTCTCCCTCCGGGAGAGGGTACAAACACTAAAAACGGCAACCTCGGGTTGCCGTTTTGCTGTTAACCTCGAAGCGCGTTTTTTGCCAGACGCGCATCTTCAGCCTGACAGGCTGCGGCGGTAAACAGCACGTCGGTGGAGGAGTTCAGCGCGGTTTCGCAGGAGTCCTGCAGCACGCCGATGATAAAGCCTACCGCCACAACCTGCATTGCCACTTCATTCGGGATACCAAACATATTACAGGCCAGCGGGATCAGCAGCAGAGAACCGCCCGCCACGCCCGATGCACCACAGGCGCACAGCGCCGCCACAACGCTCAGCAGCAGCGCGGTCGGCAGATCCACCGGCACACCCAGGGTATGCACGGCCGCTAAGGTCAGCACGGTGATGGTAATCGCCGCACCCGCCATGTTCACCGTCGCACCCAGCGGGATGGAGACGGAATAGGTATCACGATCCAGGTTCAGCTTCTCGGCCAGCGCCATGTTAACCGGAATGTTGGCCGCAGAGCTGCGGGTGAAGAAGGCGTAGACGCCGCTCTCACGCAGACAGGTCAGTACCAGCGGATAAGGGTTACGGCGGATCTGCCAGAACACCAGCAGCGGGTTAATCACCAGCGCGACCAGCAACATACAGCCAACCAGCACGATCAGCAGCTGGGCATAGCCCCACAGGGTTTCGAAGCCAGTAGTTGCCAGGGTGGAAGAGACCAGGCCAAAGATACCGATTGGCGCAAAGCGGATCACCACTTTCACCATAAAGGTCACGGCGTTGGAGACATCGTTAACCAGATTTTTGGTGGTCTCGTTACCGTGGCGCAGGGCGAAGCCCAGGCCGACGGCCCACACCAGAATGCCGATGTAGTTAGCGTTCAGCAGCGCGTCAATCGGGTTAGAAACCATGCTCAACAGCAGGCCGCGAAGCACTTCCACGATGCCGGATGGCGGGGTGATATCACCCGCTGCAGAGGTGAGGTGCAGCGTGGACGGGAACAGGAAGCTGAAAACGACCGCGGTCAGCGCGGCAGAGAAAGTACCCAGCAGATACAGGAACAGAATGGGACGAATGTTGGTTTTTTGTCCTTTCTGGTGATTAGCAATAGACGCCATTACCAGCATCAGCACCAGTACCGGTGCCACCGCTTTTAACGCGCCAACGAACAGGGTGCCGAGCAGGCCGGTGGCTATAGCGGCTGGTTTGGACACCAGCGCCAGTAAAACACCCAGCACAAGGCCTACCAGTATTTGTTTAACAAGACTGCCCTGCGCCAGGCGCGCGAGCAGACCAGGAGATTGCATGGTCATAATAATTCCTTCAGTGAAATTGCGTTCCGTCCCGGAGATGCTCTGAGGCACTTATATTCCGGTGAGAGGTGTGTGTTTGTCAGGATGAGTATATTGAATGCGCGAAGACAGGGAAGAGTAAAATGCTGGAATTTACGTACTGCGTCATATTTTTTAACTGCGCGTTTACATTTTTGCTGAGTGGCTCGCTTAAACTCCTCTGCGAAGGGTATTGCCCGGCGGCGCTTTGCTTACCCGGCCTACAAATCGTAGGCCCGGCAAGCGTAGCGCCGCCGGGCGATTATTACCCGATCTGCTGCTTTTTATCGTTCTGGTGGTTCACCCAGGCATTGATAATCAACGTCAGGACCAGAATGCCAAACACCACGCCCAGCGAGATGGCGATCGGGATGTGGTAGAAATCGACAATCATCATCTTGATACCGATAAACACCAGGATCACCGACAGGCCGTACTTCAGCATTGAGAAGCGCTCCGCCACGCCCGCCAGCAGGAAGTACATGGCACGCAGGCCGAGGATCGCAAACAGGTTTGAGGTCAGAACAATGAAGGGATCGGTGGTGACCGCGAATATCGCCGGAATACTGTCCACCGCGAAAATCACGTCGCTCAGCTCAACCATTATCAGCACCAGCAGCAGCGGTGTGGCGAACAGCAGGCCGTTCTTACGCACGAAGAAATGCTCGTTTTCAATGGTGTCGGTCATGCGCAGATGGCCACGCAGCCAGCGCACCAGCGGCTTCTCGCCAATACCGGTTTCATCTTCCTTCGCCAGCGCCATTTTCACGCCGGTAAAGAGCAGGAAGGCGCCAAAGACATACAGCAGCCATTCGAACTGGGTAATCAGCCAGCTACCGGCGAAGATCATGATGGTACGCAGCACGATCGCGCCCAGCACGCCATACACCAGCACCCGACGCTGCAGCGCTGCAGGCACCGCAAAATAGCTGAACAGCATCAGCCAGACAAAGACGTTATCGACGGCCAGGGCTTTTTCAATCAGATAGCCCGTGAGGAAGGCCAGCGCCTGCGGATCGGCCACCGCGCGGCCTTGCGTGACGGAGAGATACCACCAGAAGGCGGCACAGAAGAGCAGGGAGAGCGTGACCCACACCAGCGACCAGGCAGCTGCCTGCTTCATGGTCATGCCATGAGCGCCGCGTCGACCCTGCAAAAAGAGATCGATCGCCAGCATAATGACCACGACGATGGCGAATCCACCCCACAACAGCGGAGTACCGACAGTATTCATACAATTTTCCTTCCACAAAAAAAACGGCTAACGTCAGAAGACGATAGCCGTTGCGTTTTTTGTGCATAGACCTCGCCTTCCGGCAAGGTCTCACTTACAACAAGAAAGGAATACGCTCATCGTATTCCTTTTTCGTTGCCCGGCGACCGGATGCGGGATAACACGCATCGTAATGACGATCCACCGACCAGGAAGTTACTCCCCTTTGCAGGTAACAAAATATGTCAGGCCATTGGTTTCGTCAATGACCTGCGCTAATTCATTACACAGCTTTACGCGGTAACTTCTGCATTCAGGCCGTCCGCCGGGAATACCACTCCCGTCTGGCGACGGATTTCGGTCTGCAGCTTCGCCGTGGTACGGCTCACTGCAAGGCCCGGATGGTTAACTTCCTGGGTTTCGACCAGACGCGCGAACACCTCTGCCTCATACAGCATAGTGTTGATATGCTGAGGCTGCGTCAGCTCCTGGGCCTTGCCGCCGCGCGGCACGAAGCTCAGTTTCTGGCACTCGGAAATTTTCTCGATCACCAGCGCGCCGTTTTCACCCTGGATCTCGCTTGGCAGCACCGAGTCACTCACTTTGGAGTGCTGAAGCGTCACGCTGAAATCGCCGTAATCCAGCACCACCAGGCCGTGGGCATCCACGCCGCTTTCCAGCAGGCTGGCGGTAGCCTGAACCCGGTGCGGCTCTCCCCACAGCGCTACGGCCGAAGCCAGGCAGTAGAAGCCGATATCCATAATCGAGCCGTTAGAGAACTGTGGATTAAAGGTGTTCGGGTTCTCACCGTCCAGATAGCGCTGGTAGCGCGACGAATACTGGCAATAGTTGATAAAGGCTTTACGGATGCGACCCACTTTCGACAGCGACTGCTGTAACAGCAGAAAATTCGGCAGGCTGGCGGTTTTAAAGGCTTCAAACAGCACTACCTGGTTTTCCCGCGCAAGCGCAATGGCCGCTTCAACCTCGTCAATATTGGAGGCCAGCGGCTTCTCGCAGATCACGTGTTTTTGATGGCTGAGAAACAGCTTCGTTTGCGGGAAGTGCAGCGAGTTAGGGCTGGCGATATAGACCGCGTCAATGGCATCGCTTTGCGCCATCTCTTCCAGCGAGGTAAACAGATGCTCGACAGGATAGTCGTTGGCAAACGCCTGGGCCTGTTCAAGGCTGCGGGAGTAGACTGCGGTAAGTTTATATTTGCCGGTTTCATGAGCGGCATCGACGAACTGGCGAGTGATCCAGTTCGTCCCAATGACTGCGAAACGTATCATAAACGTTTACGAACTCCGTTAAGGGAACCTGATGCCACTGTAGCACGTCATCATGACAAATCGCGTGCGCTAATCCGCATTACTCTTTAACGATAAATGCGTCAGCCACAGCCTGGTATCAAACTCCAGCTGGTGGTACTGCGGCTCCATATGACAGCAGAGGGAGTAGAATGCTTTGTCGTGCTCTTTCTCTTTCAGGTGCGCCAGCTCGTGCACCACAATCATACGCAGGAAGGCTTCCGGTGCGTTGCGAAACACGGTCGCCACGCGGATCTCCGCTTTGGCCTTGAGCTTGCCGCCCTGCACCCGGGAGATGGCGGTATGCAGACCCAGGGCATTCTTCAGCACGTGGATCTTATTGTCGTACATCACTTTATTGATCGGCGGGGCGCTCTTCAGGTAACGGCTTTTGAGATCCTGCGTATACTGCCAGAGGGCTTTATCGGTGGCGACATCATGGGTGCCCGAATAGCGTTTTTCCAGGAAGGCGCCCAGTTTTTGCTCGGCAATTAAGGTGCGGACCTGGGAAAGCAGATGCTCGGGGTAGCCCTGGAGATAAGTAAGTTGGTTCATCAAAAGCCCACATCAGTGTGAAAACGGGTATACTCACGCACCCTTTTCAGGGATAACGCCGAAATTTTACCATTCAGGAGGGCCGATGAGCCACTTAGACAACGGTTTCCGTTCACTCGACTTAAAACGTTTCCCGGAAACGGACGACGTTAACCCGCTTCAGGCGTGGGAAGCGGCGGATGAATATCTGCTGCAGCAGTTGGATGACACCGAAATCAGCGGCCCGGTTCTGATCCTGAATGATGCTTTCGGCGCCCTGGCTTGCGCGCTGGCCGAACACGCGCCTTACAGCATCGGCGATTCATACCTGAGCGAACTGGCGACGCGCGAAAACCTGCGTCACAACGAACTCGACGAAGGCAGCGTGAAATTCCTCGACAGCACTGCGGAATATCCGCAGGCGCCGGGCGTGGTATTGATCAAAGTGCCAAAAACGATGGCGCTGCTGGAGCAGCAGCTGCGTGCGCTGCGCAAGGTGGTGACGCCAGAGACGCGCATTATCGCCGGGGCCAAAGCGCGTGATATTCACACCTCCACGCTGGAGCTGTTCGAGAAAGTGCTGGGGCCAACCACCACCACGCTGGCCTGGAAAAAGGCGCGCCTTATTAACTGTACCTTCAGCGCGCCGGCGCTGGCGGATGCGCCTGAGACCCTGAGCTGGAAGCTGGAAGGCACCGACTGGACTATCCATAACCACGCCAACGTCTTCTCCCGTACCGGGCTGGATATCGGCGCACGCTTCTTTATCGAACATCTGCCGGAAAACCTGGAAGGGGAGATCGTCGATCTCGGCTGTGGTAACGGGGTGATCGGTCTGACGCTGCTGGCAAAGAACCCGGAAGCCAGCGTGGTCTTTAGCGATGAATCGCCGATGGCGGTGGCCTCCAGCCGTCTCAACGTAGAAACCAACATGCCGGAAGCGCTGGATCGCTGCGAATTTATGATCAACAACGCGCTGTCGGGCGTGGAGCCGTTCCGCTTTAACGCGGTGTTCTGCAACCCGCCGTTCCACCAGAAGCATGCCCTGACGGATAACGTCGCCTGGGAGATGTTTCACCATGCGCGCCGCTGCCTGAAAATCAACGGCGAGCTGTATATCGTGGCCAACCGCCACCTGGACTACTTCCACAAGCTGAAGAAGATCTTCGGCAACTGCACCACCATTGCCACCAACAGCAAATTCGTGGTGCTGAAAGCGGTGAAGCTGGGACGCCGTCGTTAAGATTCAAACCGGTGCGGCCTGATGCCCTCACACCGGCCCTCTCCCACGCGAAGAGGGTGCAAACACCAAAAACGGCAACCGGGTTGCCGTTTTGCTTTTACCTCGCCGCCCGGCAATGCCGTTAGATCTCCAGTGCCAGCTTCGTCCCCTGGGCAATCGCCCGCCGGGCATCCAGCTCCATCGCCACGTCGCACCCGCCAATCAGATGCACCCTTTTACCCGCCTCGCGCAGCGGTTCCGCCAGATCGCGCTTTGGCTCCTGTCCGGCGCATAAAATCACATGATCTACCTGCAGCAGCTGCGGTTCACCGCCGATCAGCACATGCAGCCCTTCGTCGTCGATCTTCTGGTAACTCACCGCCGGGATCATTTTTACGCCGCGGGCGAGGAGGGTGGCGCGGTGGATCCAGCCGGTGGTTTTACCCAGCCCTTCGCCCGGTTTGCTGGCCTTGCGCTGCAGCATCACGATCTGGCGCGGGCTTTTTGGCAGCTGTGGCCCTTCCGGACGCAGGCCGCCCACCTGGTTCAGGCTGGTGTCGATACCCCATTCCGCGCAGAACTCCGCGATATTCTGACTGCTGGCCTCACCCGACTGGCTCAGGTACATGGCGGTATCAAAGCCAATCCCGCCGCAGCCGATAATCGCCACCCGCTCTCCCACCGGGGCTTTATCGCGCAGCACGTCGAGATAGCTCAGTACCTTCGGATGATCGATACCCTCGATCGCAGGCGTGCGCGGGGCGATCCCGCTGGCAAGGATCGTTTCGTCAAAGTCGCTCAGATCGTCCGCGGTCACCCACTGGTTGAGACGCAGAACCACGCCGGTGAGGTCGATCATCCGGCGGTAGTAACGCAGCGTCTCATAGAACTCCTCTTTGCCGGGGATCTGTTTGGCGATATTAAACTGACCGCCAATCTCAGCGGCGGCATCAAACAGCGTCACGCTGTGCCCGCGCGAGGCGGCATTCACTGCAAACGCCAGCCCCGCCGGGCCTGCGCCCACCACCGCCAGCCGCTTTTTATTCACGGCCGGAACGATGGGCATGCGGGTTTCATGGCAGGCGCGGGGGTTCACCAGGCAGGAGGTCACTTTGCCGACGAAGATCTGATCCAGGCAGGCCTGGTTGCAGCCGATACAGGTGTTGATCTCATCCGCCCGCCCGCTCTGCGCTTTCGACAGCAGCTCGGCATCGGCGAGGAAAGGACGCGCCATCGACACCATGTCGGCATCGCCGTTAGCCAGCACATCGTCCGCCACCTGAGGATCGTTAATGCGGTTAGTCGTCACCAGCGGGATCGAGACCTTGCCTTTCAGCCTGCGGGTCACCCAGCTGAATGCCGCGCGCGGCACCGGGGTAGCAATGGTCGGGATGCGCGCCTCGTGCCAGCCAATCCCGGTGTTGATGAGGGTCGCCCCTGCCGCTTCAATGGCCTGCGCCAGCCGAACGGTTTCGTCGAAGGTACCGCCCCCCTCCACCAGGTCGAGCATCGACAGGCGGAAGATGATAATAAAGTCGCTCCCGGCACGCGCACGCACGGCGCGCACCACCTCGACGGCAAAGCGCATTCGGCGGGCATAGTCGCCGCCCCATTCGTCCTCGCGCTGGTTGGTGCGGGCGGCGAGAAATTCGTTAATCAGATAACCTTCCGAGCCCATCACCTCCACGCCGTCATAGCCGGCTTCCCGCGCCAGCGCTGCGCAGCGGGCAAAGTCGTCAATCAGGGTCAGGATCTCGTCGTGGGTCAGAGCATGCGGCTTAAAGCGGTTGATTGGCGCCTGGATCGCCGAGGGGGCCACCGGATTGGGCTGATAGCTGTAACGCCCGGTATGCAAAATTTGCAGGGCGATTTTGCCGCCCGCCTGGTGGACGGCGTCGGTGACGATCCGGTGATGGGGCAACTGACCGGCATCGTTCAGCACCGCGCCGCCCTCCATCCCGACACCGGAAGGGGCAGGCGCCACGCCGCCAGTAACGATCAGCGCCACCCCGTGACGGGCGCGCTCGGCATAAAACGCGGCCAGCCGTTCTGCGCCGTCCGGGCGCTCCTCCAGTCCGGTATGCATTGAGCCCATTAACACGCGGTTTTTAA
The DNA here is from genome assembly GCF_035787115.1 of Leclercia adecarboxylata. Taxonomy (GTDB): domain Bacteria; phylum Pseudomonadota; class Gammaproteobacteria; order Enterobacterales; family Enterobacteriaceae; genus Enterobacter; species Enterobacter adecarboxylatus_E. Next base: position 166,026 of record NZ_JALKTL010000006.1, read on the forward strand.
GGGTGGTGAACCCCAGATCGAGCGGGGCGAACAGCGACGGGTAGCGGCTCATAGTCTCTTCCAGTGTAAAATTATTGTTATGTGGTCGGATGAGTTAGTAATTTAGCCAGCGTGGAGTAAAAGGGAAAAGGGTAATGCGGTGATTGTGATGGGATTCAAAGATTACCCCTCACCCTAACCCTCTCCCCACAGGGGAGAGGGTTAGGGTGCGGTCTTACAGAGGAGAAGGAACAATCGGGTGCCGTCTTACAGAGTGGGCTCGGTCGGCATTTCTCCCTCGCCCCTTTGGGGAGAGGGCCGGGGTGAGGGGGAACGCACTAATCCCGGCGCCTGCCACATCGACGTGGTCAGGCCGCTGTCCACCAGCCCGAGCTGATCGGCATACACCGCCTGCCACTTCTGCATCATGCCGTCGTACAGTTCCCGGTGCGCCGGGTTCGGGGTGAACTCCCGGCTCCATTTCACCAGTCTCTCCCCCGTGGCGGCCATATCCGCATACAATCCGGCCCCGGCTCCGGCGGCGATGGCACACCCCAGCGCGGTCGCCTCTTTCACCTCCGGCACCCGCACCGGCAGGCCGGTGACGTCGCTTAAAATCTGGCTCCACAGCGCCCCTTTGGCGCCGCCGCCGGCAAACACCAGGCTCTCAAAGACCACGCCGGAGAATTGCGAAATCTGCGCCAGATTACAGGCGGAAACAATCGCCGCATTCTCCTCCAGAGCGCGGAACAGGGTGGCCTTATTACATTTTTCCGGATCGATGGAGAGGTTAATAAACGACGGCGCAGCGTGATACCACTGCTTAAAGTGCATGGCGTCGGAGAAGATCGGCATCACCCCGTGGGAGCCCGCCGGCACCCGGCTGGCCATCTCCTCCATCAGAGCGTAGGTATCCATCCCCATCCGTTCGGCAATCAGCTTCTCTTCAGCGCAGAAGGCGTCGCGGAACCAGCGCATGGTCAGCCCGGTAAAGAAGCTGATCGACTCCGCCTGGGCCATCCCCGGGATCACGTGCGGGTTCACGCGGATGTTCATTTGCGGATCGGTACGCACCTGCGGCAGGTTGACCACCTGCTGCCAGAAGGTGCCGCCCAGCACTGCGGTTTGCCCGGCGCGCACCACCCCCAGCCCCAGACAGCCCAGCTGCACGTCGCCGCCGCCCATCACCACCGGGGTACCTTCCCGCAGCCCCGACTGCTGGGCGGCTTCCCGGGTGATAGCCCCCAGCAGGGTGCCGGTCTCTTTGACCGGGGAGAGAATATCGGCGCGCAGCCCGGCCATATCCAGCAGCGCGGGCCGCCAGTCGCGGGAAAAGAGATCTAACATGCCGGTGGTGCCCGCATTGGACGGGTCAACGGCCAGCTCGCCGGAGAGCTTCGCCGCCAGCCAGTCGCTGATCATGGTGATGGTGGCGGCTTTGCGATAGATGTCCGGGCGATGGTGCGCCAGCCACAGCAGGCGCGGCATGGCGCTCAGGGCCAGAGTCTGGCCGGAGACGTCATAGACTTCGGATTCAAAACGGTAGTCGTGGATCTCTTTGAGTTCAGCCACTTCGCGGCTGGCGCGGGCATCGACGTTGGCGCAGGCCCAGATCGCCTCGCCGTTGCGATCGTAAAGGACAATCCCCTCGCGCATTGAGCAGCAGGCGACGGACTGGATATCCGCTGCGCCAAGGTGCGCCCGCTCCAGCGCCTGATGGATACACTGGCAGGCCAGCCGCCAGTTGGTGTCGAGATCGAACTCCATCGAGCCGGGAACATTCTCCACGCTCAGGTGCTTCCACTCGGCCTGGCCGACGGCTATCTGGTTGCCCTGCAAATCGAAAATCACGGCGCGAACGCTGCCTGTCCCTGCATCTAACGCTAAAAGGTAACTCATGAGCTTGCCTCATCGTAAGCGCAGGGCGAAAACAGGCTCTTAGGTTGCCAGAGCCAGCACCGCGCGGGCTGTCGTCTCTTCCGTCACCAGGCCATTGATACGGCGACCCTTCAGTGCGGCATAAATCGCATCGGCTTTCTCTTCGCCTCCGGCGACGCCCACGATGGTAGGCAACTGTGCCAGTTCATCGAGCGTAACGCCCAGTAATTCACGGTGGATCTCCAGGTCGGGTACCCGTTCACCCCCGGCATTGAGGAAATAGCCCAGGATGTCGCCTACCGCGCCTTTGCGGGCAAACATCAGCTGTTCCCCTTCGCTGATATAGCCGGAGCGCAAAATGGTGGCATCCCGACGCTGGTTAACGGCGCCGATCCCGACTACCGCCGCATCGGCGGCGGTGGCGGCGAGGATCACATCCCGCACGCTGGTTTCCCGTTTCAGGATCCCGGCCACTTCAGCAGATGAGACCCGCAGCGGGGCGGGGATCATGCTGACGCTGCATGCGGCATCCAGCTGGCCAATGCCGGTCATATAGGGCCCGACGCCGCCGGAAAGGGTCACCAGCCGCACCCGCTGCGAGCTGATAAAGCCGCTTAAGTGCTGAATACAGCTCATGGTGGTTTCACCAAACCCCACCGCCAGCAGCTGGCCGGGTTCCAGCACGCCCATCAACGACTGCGCGGCGCCAATACCTAAGCGCACGCTCATCGCCGGGGTATTCAGCGCAGGCAACACCCGCGCCAGCTTCAGGCCGAAACGCTGCTGAAGCTCGGTTTCCAGCGCCAGACACCCTTCGTAGCGGGAGTTGATCTGCACGCGGATCACCCCGGACTGTCGGCCTTTCTCCAGCAGACGCGAAATCTTGAGCCGCGGTAAACCCAGCCGCTCACCAATATCGTTCTGCGTCAGTCCGTCGTGGTAGTAGCACCAGGCCACGCGCGCCACCAGTTCTTCATCCGACAGCGCCAGTCCGGCAAATCGTCCCTCTTCGGCAACGCGTTTCTCAGCCATATTTGAACTCTTATCAAAATTTAGATCATATGTTCGCTTCGCCGCAGGCTGAATCTGTGAGCCACACGGCAAAACGGATATTCCGGAATGTTTCAGCTTTGTCGGGATCATATCCATAAAACTGTGATCCCTGCACGGTTGTAAATATAGTTCACCGTCTACGCTTCTGAACATTATTAATTTCAAAAATCATTTGTTCAATAGCGGAGCGATAATGACAGCACTTATCGAGGCGCGCGGGATCCAGAAGCAGTTCTCCGGCGTTCCAGTATTGAAAAATATTGATTTCACTCTGCTTGCGGGTCAGGTGCATGCCCTGATGGGCGGCAACGGCGCCGGGAAATCCACGCTGATGAAGATTGTCGCCGGCGTTGAGACACCAGATAGCGGTGAACTTTCTATTGAGGGCCGTCCTTTTGCTCGCCTTAAACCTGGCCAGGCGCACCAGTTGGGGATCTACCTGGTGCCGCAGGAGCCGATGCTGTTCCCTAACCTCAGCGTGCGCGAAAACATTCTCTTCCGCCTGCCGCGCGGGCAGGCCACCGCCCGGCGTCTGGACGAAAAGCTGGAGCAGCTCCAGTGCCAGCTCAATTTAGATGCCGCCGCCAGCACCCTCGAGGTGGCGGATCAGCAGATGGTGGAGATCCTGCGCGGGCTGATGCGCGAGGCGAAGATCCTGATCCTCGATGAACCCACCGCCTCACTGACGCCGGGGGAGACGGAACGCCTGTTCCGCCAGATCCGCGCGCTCCAGGGGACGGGCGTCGGGATTGTCTTTATCTCCCACAAGCTGCCGGAAATTCGCCAGCTCGCCAGCCACGTCTCGGTGATGCGCGACGGGGCGGTGGTACTGAGCGGTGAAACTGCTCAGTTTGATGATAACGCGCTAATTGCCGCCATGACCCCGGTCAGCCGCGACCAACGGTTGAGCGACACGCAAAAGCTGTGGCTGGCGCTGCCGGGCAACCGCCGCACCCAGGCGCAGGACTTCCCGGTGCTGCGGGTGGAGACGCTTACCGGGGAGGGCTTTATCGATCTCAGTCTGGAGATCTATGCCGGAGAGATCGTCGGTCTGGCCGGGTTAGTCGGATCCGGACGCACCGAGTTTGCCGAAACCCTGTACGGGTTGCGCCCGTCGCGCGGGGGGCGGATCTGGCTGGAGAACCAACAGATCGACGACGATCCGGTCAGCGTCCGGCTGAAGAAGGGGCTGGTCTATCTGCCGGAGGATCGGCAGGTCTCCGGCCTGTTCCTCGATGCGCCGGTACGCTGGAACACCGTCGCCCTTAACGAACCCTCTCTCTGGCAGCAGCGCCAGCGCGAAGCGGCGGTGGTGGAGCGCTATCACCGGGCGCTGGGGATCAAACTCAATAATGCCGATCAGACCCTGCGCACCCTGTCGGGGGGCAATCAGCAGAAGGTGCTGCTGGCGCGCTGTCTGGAGGCTAATCCGCTGCTGCTGATCGTCGATGAACCGACCCGCGGGGTGGACGTCTCGGCCCGCGCTGATATCTACCAGCTGATTAAAAGCGTGGCGGCGCAAAACGTGGCGGTGCTGATGATCTCCAGCGACATGGATGAGTTTCCCGGTCTGGCGGATCGGGTGCTGGTGATGCATCAGGGAGTACTCAGCGGGGAACTGTCGCGCCACGCCGTCAGCCTCGATCGCATGATGGCCCTGGCCTTCGGAGGACAGGCATGAAAACACTGCTTAAAAACCGCGAGCTCAGCGCGCTGCTGGCGATCCTCGCCCTGTTTGTGGTGCTGGTGGCGCTTAACCCGGCTTATCTCAGCCTGCAAACCCTGGGGATGATCTTTGCCAGCTCGCAAATTCTGATCCTGCTGGCCCTCGGGGCCGGGCTGGTGATGCTGACCCGCAATATTGACGTCTCGGTTGGCTCGATTGTCGGGCTGTGCGCCATCGCCGTGGGCGTGGCGCTGAACAACGGTTACGGCCTGCCGGTGGCGATCCTGTTTGCGCTGGCCATCGGGGCGCTGGCGGGGGCTTTCAACGGTCTGCTGGTGGTGGGGCTGCGCATCCCGGCGATTGTCGCCACCCTCGGCACGCTGGGACTTTATCGTGGGGCGATGCTGCTCTGGACCGACGGGAAGTGGATCGAAGGCCTGCCGGTGAGCCTGAAAGCGCTGTCGGAGCCGGTGGCACTCGGGATATCGCCGCTGGGGATAGTGGTGCTGGCCTTCGCCGCCATTGGCGCCTGGACGCTGTCGCGCACCGCTTTTGGCCGTGATTTTTACGCCGTCGGGGATAACCTTGCCGCCGCCCGCCAGCTGGGTGTGGCCGTCAACCGCACCCGGATGGCGGCTTTTACCCTTAACGGCGTACTGGCGGCCTGCGCCGGGATCGTCTTTGCCGCGCAGATCGGCTTCGTGCCGAACCAGACCGGCAGCGGGCTGGAGATGAAAGCCATCGCCGCCTGCGTGCTGGGAGGCATCTCGCTGCTGGGCGGCGCCGGCACCTTAATCGGCGCGCTGCTGGGGGCCTTCTTCCTGACCCAGATCGACACCGTGCTGGTGCTGTTCCGCCTTCCGGCCTGGTGGAACGACTTTATCGCCGGACTGGTGCTGCTGGGGGTGCTGGTGCTCGACGGGCGGCTGCGTCAGGCCCTGGCGCGGCATCAGCGGGCACTGAAGTACAGCCGTTTCCAGCCGGGTAATAAAGGGGGGAAGCACGTCACCCCGTTTCCCAAACGCAAAAAAGAGGTGGCGTAAATGAAGCTTAACTGGGAGTGGGCGCTGCTGCTGTTACTGGTGCTGGAGATCCTGCTGTTTGGCATCCTCAACCCGCGAATGCTCGACATCAACATGCTGCTGTTCAGCACCAGCGATTTTATCTGCATCGGCATTGTGGCGCTGCCGCTGACGCTGGTCATTATCAGCGGCGGGATCGACATTTCGCTCGGCTCAACTATCGGCCTGTGCGCCATCGCGCTGGGGGTAATGATGCAGTCGGGCGTGCCGATGGCGGCGGCGATCCCGCTGACCCTGCTGCTGGGGCTGCTGTGTGGGCTGTTTAACGCCCTGCTTATCCACTACACGGGCATCAGCCCATTGGTTATCACCCTCGGCACGCTGTACCTGTACGGCGGCGGGGCGCTGCTGCTCTCGGGCATGGCCGGGGCCACCGGCTACGAAGGCATTGGCGGCTTTCCGGAGAGCTTCACGGCGTTTGCCAACCTCACCGTGCTGGGCCTGCCGATCCCGCTGGTGCTGTTCGCGGTTATCACCTTCTTCTTCTGGCTTATCACCCATCGCGGGCGCTTTGGCCGGCATCTGTTTCTGATTGGGCAGAATCCGCGTGCGGCGCGCTATGCGGCGCTGTCGGTCAACGGCATGCCTTACGCGTTGTATGGCCTGGTGGGGGTCGCGTCGGCGATTGCCGCGCTGGTAATGGTCTCCTACTTCGGCTCGGCGCGCTCCGATTTAGGACGCGACCTGCTGATGCCCGCGCTCACCGCTGCGGTGCTGGGCGGAGCGAATATCTATGGCGGTTCAGGTTCGGTTCTGGGTACTGCGCTGGCGGCGTTGCTGGTGGGGTACCTGCAACAGGGGTTACAGATGGTCGGCATCCCCAACCAGGTGTCGAGCGCGCTGTCAGGGGCGCTGTTGGTTGTGGTGGTGATGGGACGTTCACTGAGTCTGCACCGTGAGTGGGTGCGATCTCTCTTCACAAAACTACCCGGAGCGTAAGATGAAAATAAAACTGATGGTGCTGGCCGTGGCGTTAAGCGTGGCGACGGCGCAGGCGGCGGATCGCATCGCGTTTATTCCAAAACTGGTGGGCGTCGGCTTCTTTACCAGCGGCGGCAACGGGGCGAAAGAGGCGGGTAAAGCGCTGGGGACAGATGTCACCTACGATGGCCCCACCGAGCCGAGCGTCTCCGGACAGGTGCAGCTGATCAACAACTTCGTCAACCAGGGCTATAACGCCATTATCGTCTCGGCGGTCTCCCCTGATGGCCTCTGTCCGGCGCTGAAGCGCGCCATGCAGCGCGGGGTGAAAGTCCTGACCTGGGACTCCGACACCAAACCGGAGTGCCGCAGTATCTACATCAACCAGGGCACCCCGGAGCAGCTCGGCGGCCTGCTGGTGGATATGGCCTCTAAGCAGGTGACAAAACCGGATGCCAAAGTGGCCTTCTTCTACTCCAGCCCCACCGTCACCGACCAGAACCAGTGGGTGAAAGAGGCGAAGGCCAAAATCGCCAAAGATCATCCCCAGTGGCAGATCGTCACCACTCAGTTTGGCTATAACGACGCCACCAAATCTCTGCAGACCGCCGAAGGGATCTTAAAAGCGTACCCGGATCTGGATGCGATCATCGCCCCGGATGCCAACGCCCTGCCGGCGGCAGCCCAGGCGGCGGAAAACCTGAAGCGGGAAGGGGTGGCGATTGTCGGCTTCAGCACGCCAAACGTGATGCGTCCCTACGTGGAGCGCGGCACGGTGAAAGCCTTTGGCCTGTGGGACGTGGTGCAACAGGGCAAAATTGCGGTCAATGTCGCCGATCGTTTGTTGAAAAAAGGCGATCTTAACGTGGGCGACAGCGTGGAGATCAAAGATATCGGCGCCCTGAAGGTCGAGCCGAACAGCGTGCAGGGCTATCAGTATGAAGCGAAAGGCAACGGCATTGTGCTGCTGCCGGAGCGGGTGGTGTTCACCAAAGAGAACATCAACAACTACGACTTCTGACGGGAGAGAACATGGCTGATTTAGACGACATCAAAGAGGGTAAGAACTTTGGCACCGACCGACCGCAGCAGAACGTGCCCTTTACCCTGAAAGGGTGCGGGGCGCTGGACTGGGGGATGCAGTCCCGCCTGGCGCGCATCTTCAACCCCAACAGCAACCGCACGGTGATGCTGGCCTTCGATCACGGCTATTTCCAGGGGCCTACCACCGGGCTGGAGCGCATCGATCTCTCCATCGCGCCGCTGTTCGGTGAAACCGACGTGCTGATGTGTACCCGCGGCATTCTCAGGAGCCAGGTGCCGCCCGCCACCAACAAGCCGGTGGTGCTGCGCGCCTCCGGGGGCAACTCGATGCTGGGCGAGCTCTCCAACGAGTGCGTGGCGGTGGCGATGGAGGACGCCCTGCGCCTCAACGTCTGCGCGGTGGCGGCGCAGGTCTATATCGGCAGTGAGTATGAGCACCAGTCGATCAACAACATCATTAAGCTGGTGGATGCAGGCAATCGCTACGGTATGCCGACCCTGGCGGTGACCGGGGTAGGCAAGGAGATGGCCCGTGACGCGCGTTACTTCTCGCTCGCCAGCCGCATCGCCGCCGAGATGGGCGCCCAGTTCGTCAAAACCTATTACGTCGACGAAGGATTTGAAAAAGTGACCGCCAGCTGCCCGGTGCCGATTGTTATCGCCGGGGGTAAAAAGCTGCCGGAGCACGAGGCGCTGGAGATGTGCTTCCGCGCCATCGACCAGGGCGCCTCGGGCGTTGATATGGGGCGCAATATTTTTCAGTCCAGCGCGCCGCTGGCGATGCTGAAGGCGGTGAAGAAGGTGGTACACGAGAAGATGAGCGCCCGCGAGGCGTATCAGTTCTGGCAGGAGGAAAAACAGGGAGAAGCGCAATGAACGTGACGTTAGTGGAGATCAACATCAAGCCGGACCGGGTGGACGAGTTTTTGCAGGTGTTCCGCGCCAACCACGAAGGGGCGATCCAGGAGCCGGGCAACCTGCGATTCGACGTGTTGCAGGATCCGCGGGTGAAAACCCGGTTCTTTATCTACGAAGCCTATAAGGATGACGAGGCGGTGCAGGCGCATAAGCAAACGCCGCACTACCTGGCGTGCGTGGAGAAGCTTGAGGATCTGATGTCGGAGCCGCGGAAAAAGCGCTGCTTTGTCGGGTTGATGCCGGAGTAGCGGTTGTGCGGTCTTTTGCCCGGTGGCGCTGTGCTTACCGGGCCTACAAAATCCGTGCCGTCGTGGCCCTTGCAGGCCGGGCAAGCGCAGCGCCGCCCGGCGTTTTTCAGGCCAGCTCCAGCAGCTGAACCTGCGCCGTGGCCCCCGGCATCAGCTTTTGCAGGTGGCTGACCAGCTCACCCCCCGCCGCTTCCAGCGCCGTTAATGGCATGGCGGGCAGGCTTTCGAGAATAAACCACATGGTTTGCGCCTCACTATCCAGTCGGGTGCGAACGCCCTGTCGCCAGTTCCAGCGTCGGCAGGTGACACCCACGTCATCGCGCCACACCACCTCTCCCGCATCGGGATGCTCCACCACTGGCAATCCCTCTTTAAAGGTATCAAAAGGTTCGCTGCCGTCGGCCAGCGTCAGGCGCGGTGTGCCGGTATAGGCGGCCAGATTTTCCCCACCCACCGGAATGGCGTAGCGGATGCTGATGGCATTGTAGATATCCTCCACCGGATCGAGGGGCGGCAGCGTACCGTCTTTTAGCACCCGCTTGCGCAGGGCGCTGGCGGAGCAGGGGGTGCGCTTCGGCCTGGCGCCAAAGGCTTTAAACACCTCATCCCAGGCGGCGAGATGGGCTTCTGCCCAGGGAACGTCATCATTTAAGACCTGCAGGCATGCCTGCGCTAACGCTGCGGGCGCAACCTCCGGCGCGGTAATCGGCGCAGCGTCAACCACGATGCTCAGGGCGCGGAATCCCGGTGCGATCCCGGCAAGACGCGGGTCTATTGACGGCGTGACGAGAGACATAAATAATCCTGTATTGACTGTTTTATACCATGGTAATGACCAATGACTGATAAAGTCAATATAATGACTACACAGGGCGCCGATGTCGCCCGGGTAAGCCTGGCGGTCGCTAACCGTATTCGCACCTGGCGGAAAGAGAAAAAGCTCTCTTTGGATGAGCTGTCGCGCCGGGCCAGCGTCAGCAAGGGGATGCTGGTGGAGATCGAAAAAGGGGCGGCCAATCCCAGCATCGCGATCCTCTGCAAGCTGGCGGCAGCGCTGGGTATTTCGGTAGCGGACATCGTCAATGTCGCCAGCGAGCCGCAGGTGCATATTATCGAAGAAGCGGCGATCCCGGTGCTCTGGCAGGGTGAAAAAGGCGGCAGCGCCCGGCTACTGGCGGGAACCGCCGGTCCGGATATGATTGAGCTGTGGCGCTGGGAGATGTATCCGGGAGAACGTTTTAGCTCGCCAGGCCATCCGGCAGATACGTGTGAACTGCTTCACGTGGAGGCGGGGGTACTAACGCTGAAGGTGGAGGAGAGCCTCAACCAGATTGGAACCGGCGCATCAGCCGTTGCCAGAACCGATGCGGCGCACAGCTACGCAAATGAAGGGGAGAGCGTGGTGAGGTTCACCATGACGGTGGCGGAATTTCATCGGTAAAAAAAACGCCCGGTGGCGGCTGCGCCTGACCGGGCCTGCAACTGTGCAGAAATTTGCAGGCCGGGCAAGCGCAGCGCCGCCCGGCGTTTTTTATGCTTCGGTGACGCTCACCTGCAGTGCTGCCAGCGCTTTGCGGGCCGCTTTCAGCACCAGCTCACACTGCTCAATGGTCAGCGTCAGCGGCGGCTCGATGCGAATGGTTTTTGAGTTGTTCAGCGTGCCTGCAACCAGCACCCGCTGGCGGAACATCTCACTGGCGAAGCGGTAGCCGGTTTCGTTGTCGACAAACTCAATCGCCATCAGCATCCCTTTGCCGCGTGCCTCCTGCACCAGATCCGGGTATTCACGCCCCAGCTGACGGAAGCCGTCCAGCAGCGTATCGCCTTTCTGCTCCGCCTGGGCGGGTAGGTTCTCCTCCAGCAGCACGTTGATGGTCGCCAGCGCGGCCGCACAGGCCAGCGGGTTGCCGCCAAAGGTGGTGGTGTGCAGGAAAGGATTGTCGAACAACACCGAGAACACCTCTTCGGTGGCAACCGTGGCGCCAATCGGCATCACGCCGCCACCCAGCGCTTTGGCCAGGCACAGAATGTCCGGCTGCACGTTCTCGTGCTCGCAGGCGAACATCTTGCCGGTACGCCCCATGCCGGTCTGTACTTCATCCAGGATCAGCAGCGCGCCAAACTCATCGCACAGCTTGCGCACCGCCGGCAGATAGCCCTGCGGAGGCAGGATCACCCCACCTTCGCCCTGAATAGGCTCGAGGATCACCGCCGCCACGTCATCGCCGGTTTTACGGCATTCGCTGAGCATGGTGCGCATGGCGTTGATATCGCCGAACGGCACATGGCGGAAGCCCGGCAGCAGCGGCATAAAAGGCTTACGGAAGGTGGCTTTCGCCGTGGCAGAGAGCGCCCCGAGGGACTTGCCGTGGAAGGCACCGCTGGTGGCGATAAAGGTGAACTTCCCGCGCGGCGACTGGTACGCTTTGGCGAGTTTGAGCGCCGCTTCGACCGATTCGGTGCCGCTATTACAGAAGAAGCTGTATTTCAGTTTCCCCGGCGTCAGTGCCGCCAGCGTTTTTGCCAGCATCGCCCGCAGGGGATCCAGCAGTTCCTGGCTATGAAGGGGTTGTTTTGCGAGCTGATTTTGTACGGCGGAAACCACTACTGGATTACGGTGCCCCACGTTGAAAATACCAAATCCACCCAGGCAATCTATAAACTCCTGTCCCTGGGTGTCGACAAGCGTATTCAGACTTCCTGCTTGCCACTCTACGGCTCCGTAATCCCCGCCTGCAGTCACAGATTTTCTGTATTCCAAAAACCCGGGATTTACATGCTCTTTGAAGTAGTCAATCACCTCGCGGTTAAGTTGTTTCATCTCCTCATGATCAAGCGTTCGCTTCTCAATGAGATTCAATGCGTGCGCGGTACAGGCCAGGGCCGACGCGCTGGAAGGTAACCTGTTCAAAATGTGCTCCCGGGTATGGCGTATCACATGATACTGGATTAAGTATTGCAGGCTTTACGCCACATCCGTGGACTTAACAAAAATCGGGATAAACGCCAGGTTAAAATAATGTTACACAATATTTAATCATGCAAAACCGCAGAATGGTCGTCGGGGTCTGGCGTTTTCAGACGCAGAGATGCCCATTGGCAGTGCATTTGCCCTGTTTTAGGGCGGGTTTAACGTATGTCGGGAGTAGAAAGGGATTATCCTTCAGGGGTAGTTTCTGAGCGAAACCATTAGATATCAATAAATTAAAAAACACACAAAAAATGCGGTTTAGTTACGTTTTGCGATCTCAGGCATGTTTAACAACTAAAGATATGTTCGTTACCGCCGTAAAATATTTACGCCACAAATATAACATTCAAGTAACCTGCAAGGGATGCCTATGTCGCCTCAACCGTTTGTCACTCAGTGTGGATACCCACTGCAAGATGACACCACTCTCATGTCCACCACCGATCTGCACAGCTACATTACTCAGGCCAACGACACTTTTGTTCAGGTAAGCGGGTATACGCTGGCGGAACTGGTGGGGCAGCCGCACAACCTCGTTCGCCATCCGGACATGCCAAAAGCGGCCTTTGCCGACATGTGGTACACCCTGCAACAGGGTGAACCCTGGAGCGGTATCGTGAAAAACCGCCGTAAAAATGGCGATCACTACTGGGTGCGCGCCAATGCGGTGCCGATGGTGCGCAACGGCCAGACCACCGGGTACATGTCCATCCGCGTGAAGGCCACGCCGGAAGAGATTGCCGCCGTGGAGCCGCTCTATCAAGCCCTGAACGAAGGGCGCAGCAAAAAGCGCCTGCATAAAGGACTGGTGGTTGCCCGGGGCTGGAGCGGCAAACTCCCTGCGATGCCGCTGCGCTGGCGGGTGCGCGGCGTGATGGCCGCGTTATTTGCCGTGCTGGCGGCCACCCTTCTCGCCACGGGCGCAGGCTGGGCGGCGCCGGTGGCGAGCGCGCTGGTGATGCTGCTGGGAACCCTGCTGTTTGAGCAGCAGATTGTGCGCCCGGTTGAAAACGTGGCGCGTCAGGCGCTGAAGGTGGCGACGGGCGAGCGTAACAGCGTGGAGCACCTTAACCGCAGCGATGAGCTGGGGCTGACCCTGCGGGCCGTTGGCCAGCTCGGCCTGATGTGCCGCTGGCTGATCAATGACGTCTCAAGCCAGGTCGTCAACGTGCGTGACGGCAGCGATGAGCTGGCGAGGGGCAACGACGACCTCAACGACCGCACGCACCAGACCGTCTCGAACGTGAAGCAGACCGTGGAGACCATGAACCAGCTGGCGATGACCGTGCAAAGCAATACCCGCACCGCCGTGGATGCCGATAAGCTCTCTATTGCCGCCAGCGACGCCGCCACCGAAGGCGGACACGCGATGCAAACCGTGGTCAAAACCATGGACGAGATTGCCGACAGCACCCAGCGTATCGGCTCTATCACCAAGCTGATCAATGACATCGCCTTCCAGACCAATATCCTGGCCCTGAACGCGGCGGTGGAAGCGGCAAGGGCGGGTGAGCAGGGCAAAGGCTTTGCGGTAGTGGCGGGGGAAGTTCGCCATCTGGCCAGCCGCAGCGCCAACGCCGCCAACGATATTCGTAAACTGATCGACGCCAGCGCCAGCAAGGTGCTGTCGGGCTCGGAGCAGGTGCATGCCGCCGGACGGACGATGGACGATATTGTTGAGAAAGTGCAGAACGTTACCCGGCTAATCGCCGAGATCAGCCAGTCCACTTCTGAGCAGGCGTCAGGGCTGTCGGAGCTGACCCGCGCGGTGGCTGAACTGGATGCAATTACCCAGAAAAACGCCGCGCTGGTTGAAACCAGCGCCCAGGTGTCGGCGATGGTGAAACACCGCGCAAAACGTCTGGAGGATGCGGTCACCGTCCTGCATTAAGCCAGTTATGTTCTAAAAAGCCGTTTACGCCTTACGGTGTAAACGGCTTTATTATTTGTGAATTGTCATTATTTTTATCGGTTGTTGTTAATTAAATATTAAATAACTAAAAAAAACGCCTCCGTTAATTCTCCCTGCCTGAGTCTGTTTTCCCCGGTGCTGTAGCAAAAATCGCTGTTCCGGTGGTTACGTAACGATCGATAAAGGAAAATTAATAGTCTACGCCTATCTATTGTTGGGATTATGAAATAAAAAAGCGATCAAACTCATAAAGTTAGCGATAGAGTTACCGATAACGCTGATCGTCTGAGAAATAATCACATCGATGGAGTAAATATGTTCTTACATGACGTAAAAATCGGCACGAAATTATTTCTGGCGTTTGGATTCTTTATTGTCCTGATGGCAATAAGTGCGAGTTTATCTCTGCTGAGCCTTAACCGGGCAAATAACGGGATGCAATCCATTATCACCAGCAATTATCCCACGACCGTAAAAGCCAACCAGTTAATCGAAAATTTCCAGGAATTTATTAGCACCCAACAGTTGATGCTGCTTGACGATCGGGGCACGTACACTGCGCAATCAGAGCAGCATCTGAAAGCGCTCAGCGAGCAGATTACCCTGATCCTGGACGACCTGAGCAAGGCCCTGCAGGATAAAAAATCCCAGCAGGTGCTGAGTGATATCCGCGAGGTACGCCAGCAGTATCTTGATTCCCGCTACCGTATCCTGCAGGCGGTGCAGAGCAACGATCGCGCGGGGGCGATTCAGGAGATGATGACCAACACCCTCAGTCTGCAACAGGCCTATAAGGCGAAGGTGCAGGAGCTGATTGCGATCCAGAACACCGGGATGCAGCACGCAGGTGAGGAGGTGGAGGGCGATTTCAAAAGCAACCGCCTGGTGCTGATCCTGATTACGCTGTTCAGCGTGGTGGTGGGCAGCCTGATAGGGTGGTTTATTGTGCGCTCCATTACCCGCCCGCTGGGCGAGGCGGTGGCGTTTGCCCAGTCCATTGCCGAGGGCGATCTCACCGGCAACATTGCATCACACGGGAAAGACGAAACCGGCCAGCTGCTCGCTGCGCTGATGGAGATGAAGGAGCGTCTGCTGGAGATTGTGCAGCAGGTGCAGACCGGCTCGGAGAGTATCTCCAGCGCCGCGGCGCAAATTGTGGCGGGCAACCAGGATCTGGCTGCGCGTACCGAAGAGCAGGCCAGCTCTGTTGAACAAACGGCGGCGTCAATGGAGCAGATCACCGCGACGGTGAAAAACACCGCATCGCATACCGGCGAGGCGACGAACCTCTCTGCCGATGCGGCCCGGGTGGTGAAAAATAACGGCGAGATGATGCAGCAGGTCACCAGCAAAATGCGCCTGATTAATGACACCTCCAACCGGATGTCCGACATCATCAACCTGATCGACTCCATTGCGTTCCAGACCAATATCCTGGCCCTGAACGCGGCGGTAGAGGCGGCGCGCGCCGGTGAACATGGGCGCGGCTTCGCGGTGGTAGCCGGTGAGGTGCGGCAGCTGGCGCAGAAAAGCGCCACCTCTGCCAGCGAAATTCGTCAGCTTATTGAAAGCTCAACCAGCCAGACGCAGGACGGGATGGCGCTGGTGGAAAAAGCCAGCGGGCTGATTAATGGCATGGTGGGTAACGTTCAGGAGATGGACGTGATCCTGCGTGAAATTCGCCAGGCCAGCCATGAGCAGACGGAAGGTATCTCGCAGATTAACAGCGCGATCGGCCTGATTGACGCCACCACCCAACAGAACTCCGCCCTGGTGGAAGAGTCTGTTGCGGCGGCGTCATCCCTTAACGACCAGGCGATGAATCTGAAAGATCTGGTGAAAGTGTTCCGCGTTCGCGCAGAAGCCACCGCTTAATCCATCTGGGATATCTCCAGCGCCGCGCGGTCGATCACGCCGATAATCTGTTTGATCTGCGCGTCGCTGGTCTCTGCCTGGTTTACCTTCAGATCCAGCACCGCTTTGAAGTTATCCAGCGCCCGCTTCATCTGCGGATTTTTGCGTAGCTGAAAGCTCACGCAGCGCGCTTTCACGCGCTCCTGGATGTGCTCCAGGTGGTCAATGTTTTCATCCAGCCACTGCTGACCGGCAAGGGTAATCTCAATCTTTTTACGCCCGTTCTCCTCCTCGGTGAGGGTGATGAACTGCTGATCCTGCAGAAAATCGAGCGTCGGGTAGATGACGCCCGGGCTGGGTGTGTAGTTGCCCTGGGTCAGGGTCTCGATCGCCTTAATCAGCTCGTAACCGTGGCTGGCGTTGCGGGTCAGGATATCCAGGATCACCAGACGTAATTCGCCGTGACCAAAAAAACGCTGACGGCGACCGCCGCCGTGATGGTGTTCGCCGCCCCGTCCGCGGTGGTGATGTCCGCGACTGTCGTCGCCGTGTGAATGTCGCATCGTCTTTCTCCGTATTTTTTGATATATCTAATTTATATCTAAAAATTTAAAACAAGCAACATCATGATGATTTTTTTATATAATTTACTGATATTTATAAGGTTTAATTTTCCCGGTTAAATTTGTATTCGCGATCGCTGACTATATCAAAAAAAATCTTGCAATCGGCTTTGTTAGCAATCATTATCATTTAACTTTTATTTTCGATATATCGATTTCACATCACGAAGGCAAACTATGACCACACCCCGCTATCCCCAACGTGTCCGCAACGACCTGCGTTTTCGCGAGCTGAACGTGCTCCGCGTTGAGCGCGTCAGTGCCGGTTTTCAGCGCATTGTATTAGGCGGCGAGGCGCTGGACGGCTTCAGCTCCCGCGGCTTTGACGACCATTCCAAGGTATTTTTCCCGGAAAAAGGGACGACCTTTGTGCCGCCGGTGGTAACGGACGAGGGCGTTGACTGGGGTGAGGGCGTGCGCCCGCAGGCGCGAGATTACACCCCGCTGTATGATGCGGCCCGCCACGAACTGGCGCTCGATTTTTTTATCCACGACGGTGGGGTGGCAAGCCAGTGGGCGGTAGAAGCAAAGCCGGGGGATACCCTCTCCATCGGCGGCCCGCGCGGTTCGCTGGTGGTGCCGGAAGATTACGCCTGGCAGCTGTACGTCTGCGATGAGTCCGGTATGCCCGCGCTGCGTCGTCGTCTGGAGGCGCTGCGCGCGTTGTCGGTGCACCCGGAGGTGCATGCCGTGGTCAGCGTGAATGACGCCGCCTGCAAGGACTATCTGGCGCACTTAAGCGAATTCAACATTCACTGGGTGGTGGGGCATAACGAGCAGGCGGTGGCGGATCGTCTGGCGGTGCTCAGCGTGCCGGCGGAGGATTACTTCATCTGGCTGACCGGGGAAGGGAAGGTGGTAAAAAACCTGAGTCGCCTGTTTGAAACCGACGCCATCGATCAGAAGCTGGTGCGTGCCAGCGCTTACTGGCACGCCAAATAGTCAGGCCACGTCGTCGAGCTGCGCTTCGCTGACCTGATGTTCCAGCGAGGCGCGTACCTCGTGCAGGGCTTTCTCCTGCCGGGCAAAGTACGCTTCCATATTGCTCAGCGAGGAGACCAGTAGCCAGGACTCCTCTTTTTCCAGCTCCGCCAGCTCGCTCAACAACGTGTCGATTTGCTCGCGCACCTGGGCCATCTTTTTGCGAATGCGCGTCAGATCGTTGAGTCTGTCGCTGGCCATCATCGGCTCCAGCCCCTGATGCAGACGGGCCACCAGCGAGCGGATCGCTTTCACGTCGCCACGCTGCTTCGCCTGGTTCAGCTGTACCATCATGGCATTCGCCTCTTCCTTCAGATCGTCCGCCACCAGATCCGGGTGACAGAGCTTGCTCGCCTGGCGCCAGAGCCGTTTTAACTCGTTCTGATCCTCTTCGGACAGCGCCTTGCCCTTGCGCAGGCGGATTTCCGCCTCGTGCTGCTGCTCGCGGTATTTTTCATATTCGTCGTTGGCTTCATCCCGCGCCTGACGGGCGGGCTCCTCTTCCCGGGTTAACCCGCTTTCCAGCTCCTGAGCCTCGGCCAGCAGGTTGGCGATGAGATTGCTTTGCTGCTGCAGATGCTTGCGGGCGGCGGCGGCCTGCACCGAGTCGGCGGGCAGATCGCGCCAGTGTTGGGTGAGGGTGGTCAGCACCTCCACCGCCTGGGCAACATACTGCTGGCAGCGGCGATAGTCCGCTTCCCGACGGCGTGCTTCCGCCTGCTGGCGGCGCAGATTGAGCTCCGCCAGGGTTTTGCGCAGGGCGAGGATCTGGCTCATCAACGGGCCGAGGCGGGTGAGGTAGAGATCGTTAAATTCATCCAGCTGCTGGACGCGGGCGTTGCGGCGATCGATGAGATCGCGCAGGCGCTCCTCCAGCGCTTTCAGCTCCAGCTTGCTGGCGGCAAGCTGCGGATCGTGCCACGGGGCAACGGCGCGCTGGCTCTGTAACCAGCTGGCGATAGCCGTTAACGCACCGGTATAGTTTTTCTGCTCAAGCGCCACGACGATCGCCCGAAGCTCATCGTCAAAGGCTTCGCTTTTTAACCGTGCCAGCTGACTCTCGATGATGTCGTCATCTTCCAGTTCGATAGCATTTTTAATGATTTCCAGCCGTTTGATCGGTGTGCTCATGATGCTTTTCGCTTTTGCGCTTAAGTATTTGAGTTAAGGATAGTTGTCAGGAAAACAACAGGGAATAATACACATGTCTGATGAATGGCGCGACGGGGGAATGCGTTAATTATGATCCCGCAGTGTTAACGACCTCGGAGTGAGGAATAGTGAAAACAGCGGAAAAGTCTGAAAAATAGTCTCACGACTGTTTACGCATATTTACAGCGGTTACTTTTTGACATAATTAGCCCCTTTTTTGTACGACGGTCCGAAAGCGGACAAAAGCAGGGAGGATGTTGTGAAGGTAGGGATAACCCGTTTTATCGGGCTTTGCACCGGCATTATTTTATGGCCGATCGGTAATGCTCACGCAGCGCTCCTCTCGCCAGCTGACCGTAGCGCCGTTCAGCAGCAGCAACAGCTTCTGCTGGATCAGAACCAACGTCAGCGCGATGAGCTGGAACGCAGCACGGTATTACCCCGCACGTCTTCCTCTGCCCCGCTTCCTGCCTCTGATGGCCCCTGTTTTGTTATCTCCCGGATTGTGCTCGACGGCGCGACCGTCATACCGCAGATCGCCAGGAACCGCCTGACCGCGCCCTGGCGCAACCAGTGCCTCGATATGGCGGCTCTCAACGAACTGACGCACGCGGTCTCCGACTGGTATATCAGCCGGGGTTATATCACCAGTCGCGCCTTTCTTACCGAGCAGGATTTGACCCACGGCACGTTGCATATCGCGGTGCTGGAAGGCAAGCTCCAGCAAATTCGGCTGGAGGGTGTGCCTGAGCGCACGCTGAAGATGGTTTTTCCCGGAAGCCTGGGCAAAATCCTTAACCTGCGTGATATCGAACAGGGGATGGAGCAGCTGAACCGGGTTCGCCAGACGCCGGTTGAAATTGAGATCCTGCCCGGAGACCGCCAGGGATACTCGATCGTTAACCTGACCGCTGCCCCCGAATTCCCGCTTACCGGCTCGCTCAGCTTTGATAACAGCGGGCAAAAGAGCACCGGCACCGGCCAGCTCAGCGGCGCTATCATCGGCAACAACCTGCTGGGGATTGCGGATAAATGGTTTATCAGCGGCGGGCGCAGCAGTGATTTTTCCAGCAGCAAGGATGCGCAGAATTTTGCCGCCGGGGTCAGCGTGCCCTATGGCTATGGCCTGCTCGATTACAGCTACAGCTGGAGCAACTATCTCAGCACCATTGATAACAATGGCTATCGCTGGCGTTCGACAGGCGACACCGAAACGCACCGGCTGAACGGCTCCTGGGTGCTGTTCCGCAACGGCGATATCAAGACCAGCGCCGCAGTAGGCCTGACCCACCGTATCAACCATAACTACCTCGACGACGTTCTGCTTGCCACCAGCAGCCGCAAGCTCTCCAGCTTTTCGCTGGGCATTAACCACACGCAAAAAATCGCAAGCGGCGTGGCGACGTTCAACCCGACCTTCACCCAGGGCGTGCCGTGGCTGGGGGCCGAGGATGACAACGACAAGCACGGCGATGTACCGAAAGCGGAGTTTCGCAAGTGGAGCGTCAACGGTAGCTATCAGCAACCGCTGACCGACAGGTTGTGGTGGCTCTCCAGCGTCTATTTTCAGTGGTCGCCCGACCGGCTGTACGGCAGCGAACGCTTAACTCTGGGGGGCGAAACCTCGGTGCGTGGCTTCAAAGAGCAGTATCTCTCCGGCGATAACGGCGGCTACTGGCGTAACGAAATCAACGCCTCGCTCTTCACCCTGCCGTGGCTCGGGCAGATCGGCGCCCTGGCGGCACTGGACGGCGGCTGGCTGAAAAAAGACGGTTTCGACCGTTACGCCTCCGGCACGCTGTGGGGGGCGGCGGCCGGGCTGACCAGCGTTAACCGCTTCTTCTCCAGCCAGTTCACCGTCGGGACGCCGCTGGAGTACCCGGACTGGCTGGCGCCGGATAATCTGAATATCTATTACCGCGTGTCGGTGGCGTTTTAAGGGACAGGGACGATGAAAAAGGAACAGGCAAGTTTATCGCAGCGCGTACTGAGCACCTTACTGAGCGTGTTAATCGCCACGCAGCCGCTGCTTCCTGCCGTGGCGGCCACGATCACGCCAACCGGCAATACGCAGCTGGATCACGCCGCCAACGGCGTGCCGGTGGTCAATATCGCCCCGCCGAATGCCGCGGGCATTTCGCATAATAAATATCAGGATTACAACGTCGGCAAAGAGGGACTGATCCTCAACAACGCCACCGGCAAGGCGAATCAGACCCAGCTTGGCGGGCTTATTCAGGGCAACCCCAACCTGACGGCGGGCAGGGAAGCGGCAGGCATTATCAACGAAGTCACTGGCACCAACCGCTCGCAGCTGCAGGGCTATACCGAAGTGGCGGGCAAAGCCGCCAACGTCATTGTCGCCAACCCTTACGGTATCACCTGTAACGGCTGCGGGTTTATCAATACCCCCAACGCCACGCTGACCACCGGCAAGCCGGTGCTCGACGCCAACGGCAGGTTGCAGTCGCTGGACGTCAGCAAAGGCAGCATCCTGATTGAAGGCCAGGGCCTGGACGGAAGTCAGAGCGATGCGGTATCGATTATCGCCCGGGCTACCGATGTTAACGCCCAGCTGCACGCCAAATCACTGTCGGTGGTGGCGGGTGCCAACCGGGTGGCGGCCGACGGCAGCATCAGCCCGATCCCCGGCGAAGGCGACGCCCCGAAAGTGGCGGTAGATACCGGGGCGCTGGGTGGAATGTACGCCAACCGTATTCGCCTGGTCTCCAGCGAGAAAGGGGTGGGCGTTAATCTGGGTAATCTCAATGCCCGCGAGGGGGATATTTCGCTGGATGCCAGCGGAAAACTGACGCTGAAAAACAGCCTTGCCAGCGGTGCCATTACCGCGAAGGGCGAAAGCCTGGCCCTGAGCGGGGACCATAAGGCCGGTGGCGACATTACCCTGAACAGCCAGCGCGATCTGGCGCTGCATGATGGCTCGCTGAACAGCGACCGTGACCTGGTCCTGAATGCCAGCGGCACACTATCGCACAGCAATGCAAAATTGACCGCCGGACGGGATGTTTCACTCGCAGGGCAACACATCAACCAGGATGCCCGCAGCGAAACGGATGCCGCCCGGCATATCAGCGTGAATAGCCGCGACAGCGCCAGCCTCAGCGGGCGAATGACGACGGGGCAAAACCTGTCGGTGAATGCCAATACCCTGACGCATAACGGCGCGCTGGTGGCGGGAAATACTCTCTCTCTTAATGCCGACCGCCAGACGCTCGACGGGGCGATTAATGCTACCGGTGATGTCAAGGTGGCCGGGCAACAGGTGACCACTACCAGGGCCTCGCAGATCCAGGGCCGTAACCTGAGCATGACCGCAAAACAGGCGGATCTGCAAGGGACGCAGGCCGCGAAAGATGCGCTGACGGTCAACGCCAGTGACACTCTGTTGCACAGCGGCAAAAGCAGCGCGGACACCATCACCCTTACTGCCCCGCAGTTGGACAACAGCGGCGTGGCGATCGCGTCGGCACTGAATGCGCAGGCGCAGAAGCTGACCAACGCCGGGCTGTTGCAGGGCGATACGTCCCTGCGGCTGGATACCCGTGAACTGGACAATCTGCAAAACGGCACCCTGTACAGCGCAGCGAATCTGACCCTGGCTATTCCGACCATCAGCAACAGCGGCCTGATTATCAGTGACGGCACGCTGGCGGTCACAGCCAACTCCCTCACCGGTGCGGGGCTATTGCAGGGCACCGATGCGTTGACCCTTAGTGGAGAAAATCTGTCCCAGGGAGCCGCAGGGCGCTGGCTAACCGCTGGCACGCTGGACATCACCGCCGGGCAACTCACTACCGCAGGCCTGGCGCAGGGTCAGGATCTCAGCATTGATGCAGGCGACTGGCGGCATACTGGCTCCGCGCTTGCAACAGGCGATTTTGATGCCCGTGCGACTGGCTCGCTGCTGAACAAAGGCGACCTGATGAGTCAGGGCAATCTGACATTCAGCGTACCGCAGCTCACCAACTACGGTAATCTGCTCGCCGCGGGCGACATGTTGCTGACCGGCGCGCAGCTCACTAACAGCGCCACGGTGCAGGGGAATACTGTCGGCCTGAGCCATGACAGCCTCGATAATGCGGGAACGGTCATTGGCCTGAACGGACTGCGGCTGGACACCATCGGCACCCTGAATAACCGGGGCGACCTGCTGAGCCAGCAGGCCCTGACGGTGAACGGCGGGGACATCACCAACAGCGGTCGGCTGCAGGGGCAGAACATTGCCCTGGCAGGTACAAATCTTACCAACAGCGGTGCCATCCAGAGTGCGCTGGACCTGGCGCTGACGTTAAGCGGTGATATGGCCGCCGTGACCGGCAGTAAAATTACCGCCCTGAACAGTGCCCGTATCGCCGGAAAAGCCCTCGACAACCAGGGGCTGCTGAGCGCGAAAAACCTGACTGTCGACGGGGAGTCGCTCAGCAACGGCGGGGAGATGAGCGGCGTCAACGGACTTAACCTGCAACTGACCGGCCACCTGAGGCAGCTGGGGAAAATGCTGAGCGGGGCAGGGCTGACCGTCCGGGCGAGAGACATCAGCAACAGCGGTCAGATGCAGGGAGATAACACCCAGCTTGATGCCCGCACGCTAACCAACGACGGACATCTGCAGGGCGACAGCGGCCTGACGCTCACGCTGCTGGATGCGCTGACCAACCAGACGGACGGTACCATTCTCAGCCAGAACGCACTCGCTGTGACCGCCCCGGTGCTGAGCAATAACGGGACGATTCAGGGTAACGGCGCCTCCACGCTAAACAGCGCCACGCAGGTGCAAAATAACGGCAACATCCTCTCGGGTGATGACCTGACCCTGACCACGGCGGATTACCACGGGGCAGGCTGGTTGCAGGCAACGAGCCTGGTGATGAATGTCGCGAAACTCGCTAACAGCGGCACCCTGATGGCAACCCGCCAGGCCACCTTTACCGGCAACAGCCTGACTAATGCCGGAACCCTGCAGGCGGCACAGCTCACCGCAAACGCGCAGACGCTGACCAACAGCGGCACCCTGCTCGGGAACAACAGCCTGACGCTAAACAGCGACAGGATTAGCAACGACAACGGCAACCTGTTCAGCGGCGGCGACCTGCTGACCGACGCGGCGTCCCTCAGCGGTGCGGGCCAGATTGTGGCCCTCGGCAACCTGACGCTGAAGCTGGTGGATAGCTGGACGGCACAGGGCGTGATAGCGGCAAACGATCGGCTAAGCGTGACCAGCCAGGGCGATATCGTCAACCAGAGCATCCTGCAGGGCAACGGCATCACGCTGAACGCCGCCGGCAAAGTGATCAATAACGGGCAAATTACGGCAGGAGGCGGCACAACCTCGCTCTCCGGCAGCCAGATTGCCATGAATAACAGCGGCTCGCTGCAGGCCGGGGGTGATGTCAGCCTCTCCAGCCTGGGGGATATTACGCTCGATGGCTTTACCGGCACCGCGGGCAATATGGCGCTCACCGCCGCCGGGTCGGTGATCAATACCGCGCTACTGTATGCCGGTAATAACCTGTCGCTGTTTGCGGATCGTATCCATAACCAGCGCGGCGATATGCTGGCGGGCAATGACCTGGTGATGCAGAAGGATGCTTCCGGGGCGGCTAACAGCGAGGTGATCAATACCTCCGGGAATATCGAAACCACCCACGGTGATATCACCATTAAGACCGGGCATTTGTTGAATACGCGGGATGGGCTGGCGACGAAAACAACGCAGATCGACGGTGCACAAAGTATTCCGGGCATGGGTGATGTGACGATTAACGTCGATATCAGTCAGCTTGCTGACGGTACTTACGGCATGACCAGTAAATATGCTGAAAAGGATGTGGGCCCCTGCGGAACCCACAGTGCCTGTAACCATGTCAAATGGAATCAGTTTTACTACGCCATGTATGCCGCTTCGGCAGAGCAGAAATTTATCAATAGCCAGACGCGAACTGACGTTACCAGCAATGGAGGCGCATCAAGAATTGCCTCCGGCAAAAATCTCACTATTAATGCCGGCTCACTGGAGAATTTTGCCAGCAATATTATGGCAAATGGTGAGGTCAGCCTGGCAGGGAGCACGCTCAACAACCAGAGCTGGCAGTCCGGTACGGTCACTGACTGGCTCGTCTATCAGTATGATTCACGTCGATATGGATACGCAGTCGAGCCGGGTGGTCGTTATCCGACAGATGGAAACAACTATCAGGATGTCATGCCCAAGGACACGTCCATTGCTTTTACGCTTAAAGGGCATGACTCAAGTACAGAATTTGGAGAAATCTACCGCTCGGTAATTCAGGCAGGCGGTAAAGTCTTTGCGAACTTCAGCAACGATATCAGCAATACCAACACCACCGCCAACGCAGGCAAAATCAGCAACACCATCACAAAGCCGAACCTCAACACGCCTTCAGCGCAAAGCATCGGCGGCGGCGTAAGCCAGCAGGCGCTTGCAGACGCCGGAGCCCAGACCATTACCGGTCCGGACTGGAAAGACAGCACTGTCAGCCAGACTATCGGCGGCGGCACGGGGCTGGCATCTGGTGGCATGGACGGCAACTATCCCCTGCCATCCGGCAACAACGGCTACTTCGTGTCATCTACCGACCCCGACAGCCCGTATCTCATCACTGTCAACCCGAAACTCGACGGGCTGGGACAGCTCGATCCCTCTCTGTTTGGCGATCTATGGAAACTGCTCGGTGTGAATCCTGGCGCAGCTCCACGTGAAACGGCCAGTCAATACACGGACACCAGTCAGTTCCTGGGTTCCTCGTACATGCTTGACCGTATTGGGCTGAAGCCGGATCGCGATTATCGCTTCCTCGGCGATGCCGCATTTGATACGCGGTACGTCAGTAATTACGTACTGAACCAGACCGGAACCCGCTATATCAGCGGTCTGGGCTCCGACCTCGACCAGATGCGCTATCTGATGGACAGTGCCGCTGGCGCACAAACCTCGCTGGGGCTCAAGTTCGGCGTGGCGCTGACGGCAGACCAGATAGCCGCCCTCGACCACAGTATCCTGTGGTGGGAGACCGCCACCGTTAACGGCCAGACCGTGATGGTGCCTAAGGTATACCTCTCTCCGAAGGACGTCACGGTGCAGAACGGCAGCGTGATTAGCGGGAATAATGTGCAGCTGGTGGGCGGTAACGTCATCAACAGCGGAAGTTCGCTGCTGGCGCAGAAAGGCCTGTCTGTCGACAGCAGCAACAGCATCAGCAACCTGAACGCCGGACTGCTCAGCGCAGGTGGTGGACTCAATCTGAGCGCGCTGGGTGATATCAACAATATCGGCTCCAGCCTCAGCGGTAAAGCCGTGGCGCTGGAAAGCGTTACGGGCAGCATTAACAACGTCACCCAAACGCAGGCGTGGGATGTGGATGCGGGCCGCGTGCGCTTAAGTGGTACGGATGTGGGCGTCACCTCGTCCATCACCGCAACGGATGGGCTGGTGATGCGCGCCGGGCAGGATATCAACATCACCGGGGCGAACGTGGCGGCGGGCGGTAGCCTCGGCATGGCGGCAGGCAACGACATCACTATCACCGCCAACGAGATTGCGCAGAGCGAGACCCGTTCGCCGCGCAACAGCGCGGCAACAGAGACGGCTTCTGTTACCCAACAGCGCAGCACCCTGTCGGCGGGGGACGATCTCACCCTGCTGGCCGGGAACGATCTGAATGCCCGCGCCGCAGCCATTGCCGCCGAAGGGGATGTTGGCATCCAGGCCGGACGCGACGTGAACCTGCTGGCAGAAGCCACCTCTGAAAGCGCCAGCAGCAAAGCGAAGAAGAAAACCGCCATCGATGAGTCCGTGCGTCAGCAGGGGACGGAGATCGCCAGCGGCGGCAACGCGATTATCATCGCCGGGCGCGACATGAACGCGCAGGCCGCAGAGGTGACGGCGCAGGGCGATATCGGTGTGGCGGCGGGTCGGGATGTCAATCTTACCACCGCGACCGAGAGCGACTATCGCTACCGCGAGAAAACCAAAACCAGCAGCGGGTTCCTGAGTAAAAAGACCACGCACACCATTCAGGAGGACAGCGCGACGCGGGAGAAAGGCTCCCTGCTGAGCGGCGATAACGTGACGGTGACGGCGGGAAATAACCTGCGGGTGTTGGGCTCGGCGGTAGCAGGCGACGGTGACGTGGCGCTATCGGCAGGCAACAACGTCGACATCGTGGCGGCCACCAACACCGACACCTCCTGGCGCTTTAAGGAGACCAAAAAGTCCGGTCTGATGGGCACAGGCGGCATCGGCTTCACCATCGGCAGCAGCAAGTCCACCCAGAGCCTTCGCGAGCAGGGCACCACCCAGAGCGGGAGCTTCAGCACCGTCGGGTCGACGGGCGGCGACGTCAGCATCACGGCGGGTAAACAGGCCCACATCGGCGGGGCGGATATCATCGCGCAGCAGGATATCCGTCTTACCGGTGACAGCGTGGTGATCGCGCCGGGCCACGACAGACGCACCCGCGATGAGAAATATGAGCAGAAGAGCAGCGGCCTGACGGTGGCGCTGTCCGGCACGGCGGGGAGCGCGGTGAACAGCGCGGTCACCACGGCACAGAGCGCGAAGCAGAGCAGCGATTCGCGTCTGGCGGCCCTGAAGGGTACCCAGGCGGCGCTCTCCGGCGTGCAGGCCGGGCAGGCGGTGGCGCTGGACCAGGCGAGGGGAACCTCTGACCGGGATAACAACAACACCCTGGGCGTCAGCGCGTCGCTGGGGTCGCAGTCGTCAAAATCCTCCTCGCATACGCAGAGCGAGACGACAAAGGGCAGCAGCCTGAGCGCGGGCAACAACGTCACGATAAAGGCCACCGGGAGCGACATCACCGTGGCGGGCAGCCAGATCAAGGCCGGTCAGGATGTGACGCTGGATGCCGCCCGGGACGTGAACCTGCTGGCCTCGCAGGACACGCAGCAGACGACGGGGAAAAACAGCAGCAGCGGCGGCAGCATCGGTGTCGGGCTGGGAGTGGGCTCTGGCGGGGCGGGTATCAGCATCTCCGCGAACGCCAGCAGCAGCAAAGGGCACGAGAAGGGCAACGGGGTCTGGCAGAACGAGACCACGGTGGATGCGGGTAACCGGGTGACCATCAGCACCGGACGCGATGCGACGCTGGCCGGTGCCCAGGTGAGCGGCGACGCCGTGGTGGCAGATATCGGGCGCGACCTGACCATCGCCAGCACGCAGGACAGCGACCACTACAACAACAAGCAGCACAGCATCAGCGGCGGCCTGGGCTACACCTTCGGGGCGGGCGGTTTCTCCGGCAGCATCAGCGCCAGCCGGGACAAAATGCGCAGCGACTACGACTCGGTGCAGGAGCAGAGCGGGATATTTGCCGGCAAGGGCGGCTTTGACGTGACGGTGGGCAACCACACGCAGCTGGACGGCGGGGTGATAGCCTCAACGGCGGGGGCGGACAGGAACCGCCTCGACACCGGCACGCTGGGCTTCAGCGATATCCACAACCGGGCGGACTTTAAGACTGAGCATCAGGGGGCGGGCTTCAGCTCCGGGGGCAGTATCGGCGGTCAGTTTGCCGGGAACATGGCGAACGGCCTGCTGGCCGGAGGCGGGAACAGCGGCGATGCACAGGGCACCACCCGGGCGGCGGTGAGCGGGGGGACGCTGACCGTCCGGGATACGGCGAACCAGCAGCAGCACGTGGCGGACCTGAGCCGGGTTGCGGAGCATGCGAACGGCAGCATCAGCCCGATATTTGACAAGGAGAAGGAGCAGCGTCGCCTGCAGGAAGTGCAGCTGATAGCTGAGATTGGCTCGCAGGCAGCCGATATCGCCCGCACCCAGGGGGAGATAAATGGCCTGAATGCGGCCCGGGCGAAGCTGGCAAAAGAAGGCATACATGAGCCGGGGCCGGATGCCACGGAGAAGGTTAAAGCCGACTATCAGAAAGCACTGCGTGAGACGTCCGAATACAAAACGGCCATGGAGAAGTACGGCACGGGCAGCACTATCCAGCGGGGTATCCAGGCGGCGACGGCGGCGCTGTCGGGCCTGGCAGGCGGGGATATCGCCGGTGCGCTGGCAGGTGCGGCTGCGCCGGAGCTGGCGTATGCCATCGGCCACAGGTCGGGTCTCAGTGAGGATGATGTCGCGGGTAAAGCCATTGCCCACGCCATTCTGGGCGGGGCAGTTGCCGCCCTGCAGGGGAACAGTGCGACAGCAGGTGCCGCGGGCGCGGCAGCGGGCGAGCTGGCGGCGAAAGCGATAGCGGGTGTGCTGTATCCGGACGTGAAAGACCTGTCGAAGCTGAGCGAGGAGCAGAAGCAGACGGTCAGCGCCCTGGCAACGATTTCGGCGGGAATGGCCGGCGGGCTGGCCGGGGACAGCACGGGGGCTGCGGCAGCGGGTGCGGGGGCAGGGAAGAATGCGGCTGAGAATAATTTACTTGGCGGCGGAACTGAAGAAGGCCAGATAAAAGCCATGCAGGAACATGCGAAAAATGTCATGTCCTGCAATACCGATCCTGGCGGAGCGGCTTGTCAGAAAGGACTGGCAATGCAGGACGCTCTGATGGTTACACTCCCGGCAGGACTTGGCGGTGGTGTTCTGGCTGCAGCAACTCCGGAAATCGCGGCGGCAGCGCAAGTGGCAATACGGTCCTGTACTGGAAATGTCGTGCTGTGTCTGAATAGTGCCGGGATCCAGGTATCGGAAGCTATCGTGCCGGGCGGTGTTGGCGCTGGCGGCGCGGTAGGTATTGGTAAGTCGGTAGCGGAAGCTACGGCAGCGAAAGTAGAAGCTTCAGCGGCTAATGCAGTTAAAAACAGACAATTACCAACGGGTACTGTTTTTGATTCAATTAAAGCAACTCAACCCGCAATACCGGGAACGTCAGTCCCTAAATCGTTTGAGTTAAATGTTAATGGACAAACTGTTTGGGTGAATGCAAATGCAACCAAACATATGGGCGAATATCTAACACGAAATGGATTATCTCATAGTACTACTGAGGGAAGTCAGGCTATGTTGACTAGTCTTCAGAATGCAGTTAAAGATGCATCTTTACAGGGCATGAAGTTTAATGAAAAAATGCAGGTTGGTCGTTGGGAATTAATATTTAGCCAACGCCCTACTGATCCTTATCCAGTATTAAAACATGCGTTATATAAATAATGAAATTAACTATCGATAGAGTAGATTATGAACCTAAGAACGTAGCCGTCAGTATTGATGGCTACGTCCCCATTGATATTAAACTCCTTGAACCAATAGGGCTTCCTCCTTTATATTGGCGAGTTGGAGACGGAAAAAAAAGCTTACTCGAAATGGCTTTTTTGCCTGAAAATGGATTTTTATCTGCTATCACATTGGTGATAATGGATCCCGATTCTGTCCATAAGATGGAAAACTCTCCAGTAACGTTATTTGGAAGTAGAGTTGGGCTTCCAGTTGTAAACTCAAAATTATGGAAGAGCTCAGGTAGTGAGGATTTTGGTTATCGCTTCATTGATGATTTTCACCTCGGCATTCAGGCATTTACATCTTCAAATACTATTTTGTTAATAATTGGTAGAAACCCTCAGAAAATCAACTGGATAAAATGTAGTAACGCCTTTTATATAGGTGCAGATGATGAAGGAAATATTACTAACTTATTTTTGGATAATTTATCACAAGAAGAAATTAAAAGTTTTTTTGAAGCAGTTGGTTAGCATAGCCCCGGCTGAAATGGCTGGGATTGTGCTGTTAACAATCATCCCTTAACCGGCTCGATCACCATTTTCCCTGTTTCACGCAGGCCGTGACCGGTCTCTGGGGGCTGAATCCCTTTTCTTTAAGCCACTTACCGTTAAGATGCAGGCCGGAGCTGACGGATACCAAGTGGACATGCGGGGGCATGCTCTTTAACAGCTCTGGGAAAATGGAAAACGGAGACCAAAAAATCCGGTCTGATGGGCACGGGCGGGATTGGTTTCACCATCGGCAGCAGCAAGTCCACCCAGAGCCTTCGCGAGCGGGGCACCACCCAGAGCGGGAGCTTCAGCACCGTCGGCTCGACGGGCGGAGACGTCAGCATCACGGCGGGTAAACAGGCCCACATTGGCGGGGCAGACATTATCGCCCAGAAAGATATCCGTCTTAGCGGGGACAGCACGGGGGCTGCGGCAGCGGGTGCGGGGGCAGGGAAGAATGCAGCTGAGAATAATGCGCTGAGTGTTGCTGAAAACAAATCCCGTGCTCAGGAGATGTTTCATTGTCAGGGTAGTGCTGCCTGCGAAAAAGACGTTATTGATAAGTACAAGAAAATCAATGCAGAACAACAACAGAGCGTTGTGGAATGTAAAGGTGCACAGAAGTGTGTTAACAAAGCAAATGAAGTCGGCAAATTGCAGGCTGATTATGCCAATCGCGCTAATGAATTGATGGAGGAAGGTCGCCTGAATGGCAGCCTTAGCCCGGAAGAACAGAACGAATTATCTATCCTTCAGGCAACATCGATTCAGTTGGAAGCGGACCGGACAGCAGCCATCTATAATGCTCTGATGTCGGGTGATTCGCCGGAGGCGAAGCAGCTTGCGATCAACTCTTTAGCCCAGACAATAGGAACAAGTGCGGCTGGAGTGGCAGCAGGTATTGGGAAAGGGGGAAAAGGTAGTTCGTTACCTACACCCACAACCACTCCGGCAGCGAATGGTCTGAACTATCAGTCAAACCCGAAACATACCCCTGGACAGCAAGGTTATAACTTCAATGCTGGGACGGAACCTAAAAATTCAATCGAGCTATTTGGCGCGTCAGTTGCAAGCGGCAAAAAAAGATATTCAATTGATAGTGAAGGAAATGTTCATCAATTTACCAATACAAATGATGGTACATGGCATTGGTCTGGTAGCACAGGAGATAAAACAGTTCCGTTGAAAAAAATGATATTCCAAATAGTGTTAAAAAAGAGTTTGGTTTACCTGGAAAGTGGAGATAATCATGATATTCGGTAATCCGTATCATTTTGCTATTTGGACAGAATTTGTCCCTCAGTGGAGTGAATCATATAAGAATGGGCTTTTCCATTTAATTATAAATGGAAAACTTTATCCAGATGATATCAGGACATCAACGCTATCCAGTGATCTCTATGAAATCACTGATAGCGATTGTGCTTTGATATCACAACCTCAAAATGATGAGATTTTTTATTTATCTACAGAAACTGCTTTTAAGCGTTTATTTGACTTGGCTTATCCGCAACCTTCTGAGCAAGATGAATATCCTGAACAAATATTTGACTATTGTATTATTTCTTCAAATATCAGTAGCCGTGGTGGATGTTTTTTTGCCGTTTCAAACGATACATCATTGAGGATTATTGGTGGAATGATACAACATCTTGTGAAAGATGAAAGTGAAGATAAAAATGTATGGGAATATATTAAGAAACCATTACTGCAAGATGTCATCATATTAAAGCATGATTTAAATGAAATCATGATTAATGTAAGACAGTATGCTGACTCTCTTTAAAATAAATAACGAAATAGTTATAACTTTCGCGTTATAGCTGGTTATAAGCTCTTTAACAGTACCGGAAAATTGAAGAATGGAAGCCAGAACTGTGTACCATCAACGCCAGTACGCAGGACAGCAACGAGTATAAATCCAGGCAGAACAGCGTGGCGGCGGGAGGCAGCTTCACCTTCGGCATCATGACCGGCTCGGGCTACGTCAGCGCCAGCCAGGACAAAATGAACAGCACCTTTGATACGGTGCAGGAGCAGACCGGGCTGTACGCCGGTGACGGTGGGTTCGATATCACGGTGGGCCGCCACACGCAGCTGGACGGGGCGGTGATAGCCTCCACGGCACAGGCGGATAAAAACCGGCTGGATACGGGCATCCTGGGCTTCAGCGATATCCATAACGAAGCTGACTATAAGGTCAGCCACAGTGGTATCAGCATGAGCGGGGGCGGCAGCTTCGGCCAGGATACGTTTACCGGCAATATGCCGGGCGGAATGGTCTCCGCGGGTGGCAGCCGCGGCCATGCAGAGGGCACCACCCGGGCGGCTGTCGCAAACGGCACTATTACCGTGCGTGACACAGCGAACCAGCAGCAGGACGTGGCGGACCTGAGCCGGGACCGGATGCCACGGAGAAGGCTAAAGCCGACTATCAGAAAGCGCTGCGTGAGACGTCCGAATACAAAACGGCCATGGCGAAGTACGGCACGGGCAGCACTATCCAGCGGGGTATCCAGGCGGCCACGGCGGCGCTGTCGGGGCTGGCGGGTGACAGCACGGCGTCTGCGGCAGCCGGGGGGCAGGCAGGGAAGAATGCGGCTGAGAATAACTCGCTGGCACATGTACTGGCCGCTGCTGAGAAAGAAAAGCCTGGCACGTTAGCGAAATACCAGGCCGCCAGAGAAGCGATGTGTCAGCAAGATCCAGAGGCATGTCGCCAGGCGGTGAATACAGCTGCGAGCCTGGGGCTGGATTTTGTGCCAGTTGTCGGAGACATCAAAGGATTCCACGAGGCTGAGACGGCGCTGGATTATCTTGCTGCGGCAGTCGGATTGATACCGGGTGCGGGCGATGTGGCGGGTAAGACGCTCAAGGCGGCGGAAACGGTACTGAAGAAAGGTGATGTGTCTGAAGCGTCGAGGTTAATTAATAAGGCTAGCTATGAAATATCAGGACATTTACCGAGTCCTGGACAGATATCCTTGCCAAGTTCTGGGGTAGGATCTAATGCTGCATTTTCAGTTACCAATGCACAATTAGGTAAAAAACTTGGAAAACACGTCGAAGATTTTGGCGGTAATGCTTCGAATGCAGTAGATAGACAACGTGTGTTAGACATTATAAATGATATAGGTTCGAACCCAGATAAAGTTGTTGCTGGTAAATTTGCAGGACAAGGTGCAGGAAGCGGTGCCAGTCGTGGGGATGTATTCTTCAGAATAAAGGGGAATGATGTTGTGGTTACTAAACCTGATGGTAGCTTCGTTACTATTCTTAAGGATGGCATTAATAATACCTCTGTAAAAAATGCACTGAAGGGGGATCCGAAATGATTAATCCTTTAGAGAATTATGAGGAATGGACTCTCGAAGTTGTGGGTAAAAAGCTTTTAGGGATTAATGGTTTGATTTATATACTCGAAGATCCTGACTTTGATCATCCACAGCAGTTGCAGCTTGTTTTTTCAAAAACAGGAATAGCTGATAGCTTGAAATGTGGAAAGGATGGTTCAACACTTGAATTAACTGACCATCCGATGCAAGAAAAAGATCTTGGTGAGTATGGCAAGGAAATCATTATTGATATTTCACATATAAATCCGTTTGTTAAGTTCATCGGAAAAACTTTGTCGAAAGTATTTTTGATATTTTCCTCGGCAGAGGATGCCTATGTAGGCTTGCGACTAAATTTTGAAGATAATTTTAGTTTATTTATTATGAACATTGGTGATGAGATAAATATCTTCGAATGTTTACCAAAATCATTTGAGCAAAATGAAGGAATTACATATTCGGAGTTATAAATAAAAGATCCCGGCCCCTGCGCCGGGATCTTTTTATCCGTCAGCTCCTGACCGGCTCGATCACCAGTCGTTCCTGCTCAACGCTGACCATGACCAGCGTGTCGGTGCTGAATCCCGCCTCTCTCAGCCAGTTACCGTTCAGGCGCAGGCTGGGGCTGCGGAATACCAGATGGTGGTGTGGGTATATGCTCTTTAACAGCTCTGGAATCATGGTTAAAGGGGCGTGCCTTTGACTTGGTGCAGGAGCAGACCGGGCTGTATGCCGGTGACGGTGGGTTCGATATCACGGTGGGCCGCCACACGCAGCTGGACGGGGCGGTGATAGCCTCCACGGCACAGGCGGATAAAAACCGTCTGGATACGGGCATCCTGGGCTTCAGCGATATCCATAACGAAGCTGACTATAAGGTCAGCCACAGTGGCATCAGCATGAGCGGGGGCGGCAGCTTCGGCCAGGATACGTTTACCGGCAATATGCCGGGCGGAATGGTCTCCGCGGGTGGCAGCCGCGGCCATGCAGAGGGCACCACCCGGGCGGCTGTCGCGAATGGCACTCTCATCGTGCGTGACACAGCGAACCAGCAGCAGGACGTGGCGGACCTGAGCCGGGACCGGATGCCACGGAGAAGGCTCAAGCCGACTATCAGAAAGCGCTGCGTGAGACGTCCGAATACAAAACGGCCATGGCGAAGTACGGCACGGGCAGCACTATCCAGCGGGGTATCCAGGCGGCGACGGCGGCGCTGTCGGGGCTGGCGGGCGGGGATATCGCCGGTGCGCTGGCAGGTGCGGCTGCGCCGGAGCTGGCGTATGCCATCGGCCACAGGTCGGGTCTCAGTGAGGATGATGTCGCGGGTAAAGCCATTGCCCACGCCATTCTGGGCGGGGCAGTTGCCGCCCTGCAGGGGAACAGTGCGGCAGCAGGCGCTGCGGGCGCGGCAGCGGGCGAGCTGGCGGCGAAAGCGATAGCGGGTGTGCTGTATCCGGACGTGAAAGACCTGTCGAAGCTGAGCGAGGAGCAGAAGCAGACGGTCAGCGCCCTGGCAACGATTTCGGCGGGAATGGCCGGCGGGCTGGCCGGGGACAGCACGGGGGCTGCGGCAGCGGGTGCGGGGGCAGGGAAGAATGCGGCTGAGAATAATGCGCTGAGCAAGGAAGACAAAAAACGTCTTGGTCTGCGGACAATGGAACCGATTGATATAAATCCATTGTTCAATCGTACTGCCAAAGTTCTTGATGGGGATGGCGATCCGCTGAAAGGTGGTGGTGGGGTTGCAAAAGGCACCAAGGGCTCTATGCTGGGTCAATATGATGTTCAAACAGCGAGCAAAACCATATGGAAAGGAACTGGTAAAGAACGTATTGATGTTGAAAACCCTAATCCAGGTCAAAGGCCAGGACAATTACACTATCAAGATAATAAGGGTAATAAGTATATTTATGATCCTCAAACCAATTCTTTCCCTGACGCGCCAAAGTCAGTGAATAATTTATTGAATGACCCTTCTTTCAAAAAGTCTATAGATAAAGGGATGATTCAATATTTGGGAGAGAAAAAATGAAATGCAACGCACTGATGTCAAAAATATTGCAGAATGCTCAATGGAATGATTTGGCGCTGCCTGAAGAACTAAGTTCATGGGTCGACAAAGGTTTTGTAAAGCAAAGAAATTGTGTTTTTCTTGCCGCGCTTTTCCATTCCTATCCAAAAGATGAATATTTGTTTGATAAGACTGGCGTTGAATGTTTTGTTAACTCTTTTCATATTGATGATTATGTTGCAGAACGATATTTAGAATATTCGTGTCTTTTTTGTAATGCTATTTTTAATAAATGGCATCAAGAGGGAAATAGTGAAAAGTTAAATATGATAGTTTCAATGGATGAATTTGGTGCTGTGATTAAATTTCACGTTATCCGGCAAGGCGAGAACTGGTTAAGCCATGACCTTGAGAAGTACGAAGACGCCATTTTTGTAACAAACGATATTATAAGGCAATAATCCCTTGAACGCTTAACAGCGCAAAAGGATGGATGCAAAGCCTGAAAATCTCTGTCATCAGATCCCAAATCCTGAAAGAAGATCCCGGCCAAATCGCGCCGGGATCTTTTTTCTTCCCTGCTCAACGCTGACAATGACCGGCGTGTCGGTGCTGAATTCCGCCTCTGCCAGCCAGTTGCCGTTCAGGCGCAGGCTGGGGCTGCGGGAATACCAGGTGGTCATGCAGGTACAGGCTCTTTAACAACACTGGAGAAAATGGAAAACAGGCAGCAAAAACGCTGTCGGCAGACAACAACGTCGACATCGTGGCGGCCACCACCACCGACATCTCGTGGCGCTTTAAGGAGACTAAAAAGTCCGGCCTGATGGGCACGAGCGGCGCTCTCCGGCGTGCAGGCCGGGCTGGCGCTGGCGCTGGACCAGGCGAAGGGAACGTCTGACAGCGGCAATACCAACACCGTGGGCGTCAGCGCGTCGCTGGGGTCGCAGTCGTCAAAATCCTCCTCGCATACGCAGAGTGAGACGACAAAGGGCAGCAGCCTGAGCGCGGGCAGCAACGTCACCCTCATCGCCACCGGGAGCGACATCACCGTGGCGGGCAGCCAGATTAAGGCCGGTCAGGATGTGACGCTGGATGCCGCCCGGGACGTGAACCTGCTGGCCTCGCAGGACACGCAGCAGACGACGGGTAAAAACAGCAGCAGCGGCGGCAGCATCGGTGTCGGGCTGGGAGTGGGCTCTGGCGGGGCGGGTATCAGCATCTCCGCGAACGCCAGCAGCAGCAAAGGGCACGAGAAGGGCAACGGGGTCTGGCAGAACGAGACCACGGTGGATGCGGGTAACCGGGTGACCATCAGCACCGGACGCGATGCGACGCTGGCCGGTGCCCAGGTGAGCGGCGACGCCGTGGTGGCAGATATCGGGCGCGACCTGACCATCGCCAGCACGCAGGACAGCGACCACTACAACAGCAAACAGCACAGCATCAGCGGCGGACTGGGCTACACCTTCGGGGCGGGCGGTTTCTCCGGCAGCATCAGCGCCAGCCGGGACAAAATGCGCAGCGACTACGACTCGGTGCAGGAGCAGAGCGGGATATTTGCCGGCAAGGGCGGCTTTGACGTGACGGTGGGCAACCACACGCAGCTGGACGGCGGGGTGATAGCCTCAACGGCGGGGGCGGACAGGAACCGCCTCGACACCGGCACGCTGGGCTTCAGCGATATCCACAACCGGGCGGACTTTAAGACTGAGCATCAGGGGGCGGGCTTCAGCTCCGGGGGCAGTATCGGCGGTCAGTTTGCCGGGAACATGGCGAACGGCCTGCTGGCCGGAGGCGGGAACAGCGGCGATGCACAGGGCACCACCCGGGCGGCGGTGAGCGGGGGGACGCTGACCGTCCGGGATACGGCGAGCCAGCAGCAGGACGTGACGGCCCTGAGCCGGGATACGGAGCATGCGAACGGCAGCATCAGCCCGATATTTGACAAGGAGAAGGAGCAGCGTCGCCTGCAGGAAGTGCAGCTGATAGCTGAGATTGGCTCGCAGGCAGCCGATATCGCCCGCACCCAGGGGGAGATAAATGGCCTGAATGCGGCCCGGGATAAGCTGGCTAAAGACGGTAAACATGAGCCGGGGCCGGATGCCACGGAGAAGGCTAAAGCCGACTATCAGAAAGCACTGCGTGAGACGTCCGAATACAAAACGGCCATGGAGAAGTACGGCACGGGCAGCACTATCCAGCGGGGTATCCAGGCGGCGACGGCGGCGCTGTCGGGCCTGGCAGGCGGGGATATCGCCGGTGCGCTGGCAGGTGCGGCTGCGCCGGAGCTGGCGTATGCCATCGGCCACAGGTCGGGTCTCAGTGAGGATGATGTCGCGGGTAAAGCCATTGCCCACGCCATTCTGGGCGGGGCGGTGGCAGCCCTGCAGGGGAACAGTGCGGCAGCAGGCGCTGCGGGCGCGGCAGCGGGTGAGCTGGCGGCGAAAGCGATAGCGGGTGTGCTGTATCCTGAGGTGAAAGACCCGTCGAAGCTGAGCGAGGAGCAGAAGCAGACGGTCAGCGCCCTGGCAACGATTTCGGCGGGAATGGCCGGCGGGCTGGCCGGGGACAGCACGGCGGGTGCGGCAGCCGGGGGGCAGGCAGGGAAGAATGCGGCTGAGAATAATGCGCTGAGTCTGCCGAAAGGGATGAATGATATTGGTTTATCCCAGCAGTCGCTTGCAGCCAGTATGATCCAGAATGGTGCTACACCAGATGAGTTAACAGAAGCGCTGATTAAAAACTCACAGGGTCAGATACCGGAAGGGCAGGATGCAGTTAAAGGTCTGTTAACCGCCTGGGGCGAGTTCTTCGGAGTGCCGGTCAGTGCGTTGACGGCTGATGGTGAAATGACGCCGCAACGGGCTGCAGAAATCCTGGCGAGTGGTGTGCCGACCAGTGAAGCGAAGTTAATCCAGTATGTAGCTGCTAAGGCATTTTTATCTGTTGCGAAAAGCTCCGATCTTGGATTATCACCTGCAAACCAGAAATATGTGGATATCCTTTCACCGGAAGCGAAACAGCACATTTTATATGGGGATAGCCCTACGCAAGGTGGACATCTGTATCCTGGAAATCCAGGAAAAACAGTTTTCCCTCAAAGCTGGTCAGCAGACAAGGTTGTTCATGCTGTGGGTGATATAGCTACTTCACCCGATACCAAATGGTTTGCCCAGACCGGAACGGGTGGGGCGTATACAAATGCAGGAAGACCAGCAAGATGGGTTGCCTGGGAAGAGCGAGAAGGCGTTAGAGTTCGTGTGGTATACGAGCCAGCTAGTGGGAAAATCGTGACAGCGTTCCCGGATAGTAATCCGACTCCTCCAGCTTTAAAACCGATTAAGAAATAGCGTGGGCGCGATGGATATTAATGAAAAAATTAGATCATTAGGTGAAGGGTTAAAGGATCGGTTGGATCCTTCGCTCGTTGACTTTGCTCTCGATTATATTGGGTTCTCAGAGAGTGTATTAGCATTCGAAACGCTATGTGATCACATCGCTGATTATGATGTGGTGATTAGCAAAAATGAATATACGCAAGTGCTTAAAATAGCTAATGATCTTGGCCTAGAAATAGATAGTAGATATACATATATAAATCCAGAGAAATAACCTCTTGATAGCTATGATTTATCCCGGCCTCAGCGCCGGGATCTTCTTTAGCCGTCAGCCCTTAACCGGCTCGATCACCGGTCTTCCCTGATCAACGCTGACCATGACCGGCGTGTCGGTGCTGAATCCCGCTTCTGCCAGCCAGTTACCGTTCAGTCGCAGGCAGGGGCTGAATGAATACCAGATGGTCATGCAGATACAGGCTCTTTAATAGCTTTGGGAAAAATGGAACGCGGGGCATAAAACCGCGTATCGGGCGTGGGGTCACCTTCGGCAGCATGACCGGTTCGGGCTACGTCAGCGCCAGTCAGGACAAAATGAACAGCACCTTTGACTCGGTGCAGGAGCAGACCGGGCTGTACGCCGGTGACGGTGGGTTCGATATCACGGTGGGCCGCCACACGCAGCTGGACGGGGCGGTGATAGCCTCCACGGCACAGGCGGATAAAAACCGGCTGGATACGGGCATCCTGGGCTTCAGCGATATCTATAACGAAGCTGACTATAAGGTCAGCCACAGTGGTATCAGCATGAGCGGGGGCGGCAGCTTCGGCCAGGATACGTTCACCGGCAATATGCCGGGCGGAATGGTCTCCGCGGGTGGCAGCCGCGGCCATGCAGAGGGCACCCCCCGGGCGGCTGTCGCAAACGGCACTATTACCGTGCGTGACACAGCGAACCAGCAGCAGGACGTGGCGGACCTGAGCCGGGATACGGCGA
This sequence comes from Leclercia adecarboxylata, assembly GCF_035787115.1. Taxonomy (GTDB): domain Bacteria; phylum Pseudomonadota; class Gammaproteobacteria; order Enterobacterales; family Enterobacteriaceae; genus Enterobacter; species Enterobacter adecarboxylatus_E. Next base: position 205,719 of record NZ_JALKTL010000006.1, read on the forward strand.
ATGCGAACGGCAGCATCAGCCCGATATTCGACAAGGAGAAGGAGCAGAAGCGGCTGCAGGCCGTGAGCTTAATCAGCGAGATTGGCAGCCAGGCGATGGATATTGCCAGGACGCAGGGAGAACTGGTAGGACGGGTCGCGGCAAAAGATCCGCAGGCGCTGGAGGAGGCCCGTCAGCAGCTGACCCGGGAAGGGACGCCAGCCACGGATGAAGCCGTGGCGAAACGGGCCTATAACAACGCGATGGCGCAGTACGGCACGGGCAGCACCCTCCAGCGGGGTATCCAGGCGGCCACGGCGGCGCTGTCGGGGCTGGCGGGCGGGAATATCGCCGGTGCGCTGGCAGGTGCGGCGGCTCCGGAGCTGGCTTACTTCACCGGACATAAATCTGGTCTTGATTAGGATGATGTTGCGGGCAGGGCCATTGCCCATGCCATTCTGGGCGGTGCCGTGGCGGCACTCCAGGGTAACAGCGCGGCGGCAGGTGCCGCGGGCGCGGCCACGGGCGAGCTGGCGGCGAAAGCGATAGCGGGGATGCTGTATCCTGACGTGACCGACCTGTCGAAGCTGAGCGAAGAGCAGAAGCAGACGGTTAGCGCCCTGGCAACGATTTCGGCGGGGATGGCGGGAGGGCTTGCCGGGGACAGCACGGCGTCTACGGTTGCCGGGGGGCAGGCAGGGAAGAATGCGGTTGAGAATAACTTTTTGAGCGTATCGGAGAAGACTGAGCTTGGGATAGCGAAGCTGAAACTCAACAGCAAAGACCCGGCAGAACATGAGAAAGCGCAGCGAACAGTTAATGAGCTGCGCGAAAAAGATATCGCCAGTGACCAGAAAGTCATTGATGCCTGTGGTAACGGTAATGCCGGAAGTGCGGCGTGTGCGGGTGCAAGGCTGGAGGTTATTGCGGCCAAAGGCGAATACGAAAACACCGGTAACTACAACTCGAAAGCCAGCCAGCAGTATGCCGATGCTTACGGCCAGATAGTAAACCTGCTGAATATCACCAGTGTTGATGCACAGAATCAACAGCAGGTGAAGAATGCAATGGTGAACTATGCCATGCAACAGCTTGGTGTCGATAAGGCGACGGCGGAGCAATATGTATCCACCTATGACGGGATTAAGATCGTTGCTGCTTCTATATCGCCTATGCTGGGAACAGCTGCGGCGAATAAACTTAGTGCGATGGTTAAAGAAGCTAATATGTATCCTTCGGGTATTGCTTTTAAAATCAATCAACCGGAACATTTAGCTCAACTTGACTGATATTCACAGAAGAAAGGAATTATCGGTGCTCATAATGCTGATGCATTCAACAAAGCTGTTGCTGATAATGGTGTGAAGATCATATCTCAAGAGCCAAGTGAGAATGGTATTATACATATTAAATATCAAATACCTGCAAAGGATAGAGCTGGCAATATTACTGGTTATAAAAATGAAATTCTGGAAAAAACGATTTATGATCCGAAAGTATATAGTGACGAAAAAATCTTACAATTAGGACAGCAAGCGGCAGCCAGTGGCTATAAAGATGCAATTTCTTCTGGTAATAGAGAGTACACAGCAACAGCTGGCGGTGTTAAATTCCAAGTATACTTGGATCAACAAACCGGTACAGTAACTAACTTTTTCCCGGTGACAAAATGAACGAATATCTTTTTGAAAAAATAGATTATGAACACGATCATGAATGGGTTTTAAAGTCCTTTTTCAACTCATTGCACTTACAGAACAGGTTCATCTATGGGATCGATAACATCATAGAAAGACACGGTTTTGTAATTAATGAAACATATTGTCATTATCCAGACTTACAAGATATAGATCCTGAATTTCATTTTGATGGAATAATGTTTGGTGTCTGGGATGGTGAAATCATCGTCCCTGAATCCGTAGGCTTTAAATATATCTACCTGGCTTGTGAAAAATATCTTCAGCTACATCCTGAAGATACGGATAAAGTTAAAGCATTATTGGCTAAGATCCCATCTTAAAAAAACAAATCCCGGCCCCTGCGCCGGGATCTTCTTTTACTCGTCAGCCCTTAACCGGCTCGATCACCAGTCTTCCCTGCTCAACGCTGACAATGACCGGCGTGTCGGTACTAAATCCCGCCTTTCCCAGCCAGTTGCCGTTCAGGCGCAGGCTGGGGCTGCGGGAATACCAGGTGGTCATGCAGGTACAGGCTCTTTAACAACACTGGAGAAAATGGAAAACAGGCAGCAAAAACGCTGTCGGCAGACAACAACGTCGACATCGTGGCGGCCACCAACACCGACATCTCGTGGCGCTTTAAGGAGACTAAAAAGTCCGGCCTGATGGGCACGAGCGGCGCTCTCCGGCGTGCAGGCCGGGCTGGCGCTGGCGCTGGACCAGGCGAAGGGAACGTCTGACAGCGGCAATACCAACACCGTGGGCGTCAGCGCGTCGCTGGGGTCGCAGTCGTCAAAATCCTCCTCGCATACGCAGAGTGAGACGACAAAGGGCAGCAGCCTGAGCGCGGGCAACAACGTCACGATAAAGGCCACCGGGAGCGACATCACCGTGGCGGGCAGCCAGATTAAGGCCGGTCAGGATGTGACGCTGGATGCCGCCCGGGACGTGAACCTGCTGGCCTCGCAGGACACGCAGCAGACGACGGGTAAAAACAGCAGCAGCGGCGGCAGCCTTGGCGTCGGGCTGGGAGTGGGTTCCGGCGGGGCGGGGCTACACCTTCGGGGCGGGCGGTTTCTCGGGCAGCATCAGCGTCAGCCGGGACAGAATGCGCAGCGACGACGACTCGGTCCAGGAGCAGAGCGGGATATTCGCCGGCAAGGGCGGCTTTGACGTGACGGTGGGCAACCACACGCAGCTGGATGGCGGGGTGATTGCCTCGACGGCGGGGGCGGACAGGAACCCTCCCTCAATCCCGGCCTCTGCGCCGGGATTATTTATCTGCAACTTTCCCGTTACCCGCCAGGCTGCCGTGCACCCGCCATACTCACCCCTGTATCCTGTTTTTCATAAACCCCGCTTATAGTTTCCTGTCGATATTTAGCTTTGCGTGCTATATTTTTGCTGGATTAATCTCTCGTCCGGGTGACATAGATCGATATTTTATCTGTATGTTAGGGGTTACCGCTGGCAGAAAGTGGAGAAATTACGCGATCTGTCGATAAGCTTGTACATAGTATTAGCTCTACGTAATATGCATTAGAATATTTACTAAGCAAATATGACTACCCGTAAAGGGAATGCTTTATGGCGGTTGTTAATCACAGATCCCCTTTACACGTTCGTATCCCACAAAAACGTTGTCCCTGGCAAAGTCATGCAGGAAACAAAAAATACTGACTTGTGAATCACGAGTAATACCATGAAAAATTATGATGATTTGCAGCGTTTCAAGGATAAAACGCGCACCGGTGACATCAACTTCAAGGACCTGTCTGCACAGAACAAGCAGGCTTCCGCCAGCGGCTGGGCGATCATCAACCAGCTGGCGGGGGGAAATAATGACTCCGCGCTGGCGAAAGCCGGCAGCGTCGCCGTACCTGTTCCGCAGGCGGTAAAACCCGGTGAACTTGATGCCGCCTTTGCCAGCCTGACGAAGGTGCCTGCCGTTTCCTCGCCGTCGATCATGCAGAGCATGAATGCCGACAGCGCAGAAAAAGAGGAGCCGGTTCAGCCTGCGCCCTCGCTCTTTGATCAGCTTAAGCCCGAGGCAACAAGCCAGCCGCCGGTGAAAGAGGCGCCTGCGCCACAACCTGAGTTCCGTGCAACGCCTGCGCCCGTGGTGCCCATTGCTGAAGCCACCCCCCCGCCAAAACCGGCGGAGCCGGTGCGCTTTGAGCAGCTGTTCGCGACCAAAACGTCCGCGCGCGCCAGCCATCCGGTAAAAGATCTTCCGTTACAACCGCTCCTGGAGAGAATCGCTTCATGCCGTTAGTGTGTATTTGCTCGCCAAAAGGCGGAGTAGGGAAAACCACGGTCACGGCCAACCTCGCTTATGCTCTGGCACGTTCCGGCAGTAAAGTTCTGGCCATTGACTTCGATGTACAGAACGCGCTGCGTCTGCATTTTGGCGTGCCGCTGTCTGACGGACGCGGCTACGTAGCACGCGCCAATGAATCCGCCGACTGGAGCCAGTCGGTGCTGACAGCGGGTAGCAACATGTTTGTCCTGCCCTATGGCGAAGTGACGGAGGAGCAGCGCCTGGTCTTTGAGCATAACCTGACCAGCGACAGCCATTTCCTGGCACGCGGGTTAAGTTCCCTGCTGAATTATCCGGGGCTGGTCATTCTGGCCGACTTCCCGCCGGGGCCGAACCCGGCGCTGAAGGCAATCTCGCCGCTTGCCGATATGCACCTTGTGACCTTGCTGGCTGACACCGCATCGCTGTCACTGCTGCCCCACATTGAAAATCACCGGCTGACCGGCGGCGAGCCGCCCAATAACAAGGCCGGATACCATTTCCTGGTGAACCAGAGTGATAACCGGCGCCATATCAGCCGGGACGTCACCGCCTTCTTACAACAACGCCTCGGCGATCGCCTGCTTGGTGTGATCAACCGGGATGAAAGCGTGCCTGAGGCCAATGCCTCACAGCAATCGATACTGGATTTCAGCGCCACCTCGGCGGCGGCATTCGATATCGAGCTGGTGAGTAAGCGTATCGCGGGTATTTTGGGTATTCAGGTCGGTGACGGCGCCGTGCACGCCAATCTGAGAACCTCCAGTTTCTGACGACAATTTCCAGGACGTCCTATGAAAAAGGCGCTGTTTTATTTACTGCTACTGGTATTAGCACCCATTGCCGTGCTCATTATTATTACCCCAATGGATAGCCAGAAGCAGTATATCTTCGGCTTAATCAGCATTGGGGCGCTGCTGCTGCTCGGCTTCAGCAAACATCACCGCGTATCGGTAATCATGATGATTGTGGCCGTGTTAATGTCCACACGATATATCTGGTTTCGCGCCACGCAGACGCTGCACTTTAATTCCGAAATAGAGGCGATACTGGGGATCGGGTTATTTCTCGCCGAACTCTATATCTGGATAACCATTATTTTAAGTTATCTGCAAAACCTCTTTCCGTTGCAGCGCAAGATTGTGCCGCTACCGGATGATATGGCCCAGTGGCCGACGGTGGATATCTATATCCCGTCCTATAACGAGAGCCTGGAGGTGGTGCGCGATACCGTGCTGGCGGCGCAATGCCTGGATTATCCGGCGGACAAGCTCAGGATCTACCTGCTCGATGACGGCAAACGCAACGAGTTTGCGGTGTTTGCCGCCAACGTCGGGGTAGGGTACATCACGCGTAACGACAATTCCCACGCCAAAGCGGGCAACCTCAACCACGCCATGAAGCTCACCAAAGGCGAGCTGATCTGCGTCTTTGACTGCGACCACGTGGCGACGCGTATCTTCCTGCAGGCGACCGTCGGGGCCTTCCTGCAGGATCCGAAGCTGGCGCTGATGCAGACCCCACACTACTTTTACTCGCCGGATCCGTTCGAGCGTAACCTGTCTGCGGGTCGCGATATCCCTAACGAAGGCCAGCTGTTCTACGGGCAGATCCAGCGCGGAAACGATAACTGGAACGCCACCTTCTTCTGCGGCTCCTGCGCGGTGATCCGTCGCAGCGCCCTGGAAGAGATTGGCGGCTTTGCGGTAGAAACCGTGACTGAGGATGCCCACACCGCGCTGAAGATGCAGCGTCTGGGGTGGAAATCGGCCTATCTGGATATTCCGCTGGCGGCGGGCCTGGCGACCGAACGCCTGGTGGTGCACGTGATCCAGCGTACCCGCTGGGCGCGCGGCATGACGCAGATTTTGCGGGTCGATAACCCGCTGCTGGGCCGGGGCCTGAAGTGGCAGCAACGTCTTTGCTACCTCAACGCCATGCTCTCGTTCCAGTTTGCCTTACCGCGCGTGGCGTTCCTCACCGCGCCGCTGGCATACCTGCTGTTTAACCTGAACATTATCCACTCCTCGGCGAGCCTGATTTTCGCCTATATGCTGCCGCACCTGTTCCTCTGTATCTATGTGAACTCGCGGGTCAACGGGCGCTTCCGCTACAGCTTCTGGGGGGAGATCTATGACCTGGTGCTGGCCTTCCATCTGGTGCTGCCGACGGTCATCACCCTGATGTTCCCGAAACTCGGCAAGTTCAACGTGACGGATAAAGGCGCGCTGCTGGACGTCGGCTATTTCGACTTCAGCATTGTCCGCCCGCACCTGATCATCGCGGTGCTGCTGGCGGCGGGCGTGATTGCCGGGATTACGCGTGCCGTCGCCCATGACTACTTCGGGGTGGACCCGATGGTTATCGCCCTCAACGTCGGCTGGGGTGTCTACAGTCTGATCTTCCTGCTGGCCGCCATTGCCGTGGCGCGGGAAACCCGCCAGACGCGTAAAACCATCCGTATCGATGCCAACGTGCCGGTGGTGATCCACTACGCCAGCGGCATCTCTTCGCGCAGCCATACGCTGGATTTATCCATGGGCGGCTGCCGTATTGCGGTGGTGGACGACCGTCACCTGACCGATGAGATCGAAGAGATTGAGCTGCAATTGCAGTCCGGGGCGATCAGCATCCCGGTTAGCGTGATAGCGCACGATGAGCAGTTCATTCGCCTGATGTTTGCCGAGATCCCGCTGGACCGCCGCCGCGAGCTGGTGCGCGTGGTACTGGCCCGCGCCGATGCGTGGATCAATCCGCCAAAACCGCAGGACAACCCGTTCCGCTCGTTGTTTATCATTATTCGCAGCGTATTTGATCTGTTCTGGCTGACCTGGAAGGACCGTCGTAATAAGCGTCGTCAACGCCATGAGGATGCAGGGCGCAGGAATAACGCCACCGAGGATACCGCTGTATGAAAGGGATGACCCGTAAAGCGCTGCAGATGCTGTTTGTATTTGGCGTACTGGCGCAGCCGGTGACGGCGGAAGAGCCGACCACTGTGGAATCGCTGCTGCCGGCGGATCTCCCGCCGCCGGTAACGGACGCGGCGCAGCCCGCTGCGGATGCGGCGCCCGCTAACCTGCCCGCACCCGACACCCTGCCTGCCTTCCAGACGCCGCCCGCGGCTGAGACTGCGCCTGAACCGGCTGCCAGCCCGGCAGCGGATGCCGTGCCTGGAATGCCAGCGCCCGACGCCATGCCTGCCAGCCCGGTGCCGATGGGGATCGCCCCTGGCACCACCAGCAGCATCACCGTTGCCCAGATGGGCCAGCCGAACGGCGTGGTGCTGAGCGGTGGACAGCTGCAGGGCGGGATCGATTTTACCCTCTCTGCCGACCAGGTGATCACCAACGCCCAGCTGGAGCTGAACCTGAAAGTCTCTCCGGCGATGGCGGCCCGTAACACCACGTTGCAGCTGATGCTCAACGGCCAGCCGCTGGGGACGGTGCCGCTGGGCTCCGCCGACAGCAACGTGTCGAGCTATCAGCTGGATGTTCCGGCGGCGATGGTGGTGTCACGCAATAACATCAGCTTCAAAATTAACGACGGCGACGCGCTGCTGTGCCAACGGGATCTGTCGGACAGCTACCAGGTCACCATCATGCCGAACACGCGCCTCGATCTGGAGGCGCAGCAGCTGAACATTGGCGCGGATCTCAGCCATTTCCCGCGTCCGTTCCTTGATGAAATGCAGATGACGCCAACCACGCTGACCTTCGCCTTTCCGGCCAGAACGCTGCCGGAGCAGGTGGGGGCGGCGGCGTTGATTGCCTCGTGGCTGGGGATCGAAGCGGACTACCGCGGGATCTCATTTGATGCCCTGCACGACCAGCTGCCGGAGAAAAACGGCATCCTGGTCGGCAAGCCGGGCGAGTCGATTGGCGGCTTAACGCTACCCGCCTCAAACGGGGCGCTGCTGCAGGTGGTGGATAACCCCGCCAACCCGATCTACAAACTGCTGCTGGTGGTGGGCAATAACGAGCAGCAGCTGAAAGGCGCCGCATGGCGTCTGACCCGCGGTCAGTTCAGCGACCAGACCACCAGTCTGCCAGTGGAAGCTCAGAACATCCCGGTCAGCAAACCCTACGACGCCCCGCGCTGGATCCCCACCGATCGCCCGGTGCTGCTGAGCGAGCTGATGCGCAAAGATCAGAGCCTGACCGTGACCGGCATCTGGCACGAGCCGCTGACCCTGGGGTTCCGCGCCGCGCCGGATCTGTTTATGTGGGATGGCGACACCATTCCGCTGAAAATTGCCTATCGCTTCCCGTCCGAAAGCTGGATCGACGAGCAGCGCTCGTACCTGTCGATGACCTTCAACGGCACCTTCCTGCGTAACCTGCCGGTCAACAAGCAGGGACTGCTGGAAGGGCTGTGGCACAAGCTCGGCGGCGATGCGCGTCAGGAAAATTTTGTCATGCCGCTGGAGCCGTATCTGATTTATGGCGATAACCAGCTGCAGCTCTATTTCAATATCCAGACCAAAGAGAACGCCCCGTGCAGCGTGCTGCTCAATAACAACATCAAGAGCCGTATCGACGAAGACTCAAGCATCGATCTGAGCAATTCGCGCCACTTTGCGCTGCTGCCGAATCTCTCTTACTTCGTCGGCGCCTCGTTCCCGTTCACCCGTCTGGCGGACTTTTCCCAGACGGTGTTACTCCTGCCGGAAAACCCGAGTGAAAGCGAGATCGGCACCCTGCTGGATCTCTCCGCCCGCTCCGGTAACGCTACGGGTACCGCGCTGAACAACAACCGGGTAATGTTCGGCCTGCCGTCCGGCGGAGCGAACCTGCTGCGCCTGAGTGGAAGCGACGTACTGGCGGTCTCCTCGCTGGATCAAACCGCCTTCAACCGCGCGCTGCTGGCCCAGTCGCCGTTTGTCAGCAACGAGCACACCTTTGGCGTGCGCGAGCCTAAGCTGCTGGACAGAGTGCAGAACCTGCTGGAAGGGAACTGGAATACGACCGCCGTCGATGCCGACCACTACTTCTCGTCGAACGAATCCTGGCGCGGCTTTGTCAGCTTCCGCTCCCAGTGGAACCCGGAGCGTCTGGTGGTGATGGCGATCGGCAGCAACGACGATCAGCTGTCGCGCCTGCATAACGATCTTAACTCCGCCCGCATCAACGCCGGGATCCGCGGCGATACGGCGATCATCACCGATGAAAACGGCGTGCGCAGCTTCCGCGTCGGCCCGCAGTTCCCGAGCGGCCAGATGCCCTGGTACATAATGGTGGTGTGGTACGCCACGCAGCACTCCGCCATGCTGGCAATTTTTGGCCTGCTGTTCGCGACGATTATTGGCCTGAGCCTCTACTCGTTACTGAAAAAACGCGCGCATAAACGTCTTAACCCACAGGATTCAGATCGTGAGTAAGGGTGGTAACACTATGGAAAATAAAAACAAAACCGCCAGACATCTGCCTGTGCTTTGCCTGTTCAGCGGGCTGGCGCTCGGGGGCCTCCAGGGTGCCCAGGCGGCGGATGTCGCCCAGTCGGCCAATAACCCGGCGCTGAAAGCGCTGTTCGATCAGGCGAACTACTGGCACGAAAAGTCTCACGATAACCTGGCGATGGAATCGCTGAAAAAAGTGCTGATGGTGGACCCAAACAACACCCAGGCGCTCTACCTGATGGCCCTGTGGTCACAGCAGGCTGGTGACGTGAAAGGGGCCGCGCAGTGGCGCGAGCGCTTAACGGCGGTCTCGCCGCAGGATGCAAACCTGCAGGCGCTGGATAACGCGAAGCAGATGCAGCAGGTGCCGCGCGGACAGCTGGAGCTGGCCCGTCAGCAGGCGCGCAGCGGTAACATTCCCGCCGCGCTCGCCACCTGGCAGAGCCTGTTTACCGGCAGCCAGCCGCCGCCGAGCCTCGCCCCGGAATACTATCTGACCATGGCCGGGGACAAATCCCTCTATCCGCAGGCGGTGAGCGAGCTGCGTCAGCTGCGCGTTCAGTATCCGCAGGATAACAACGTCAAAATCGCGCTGGGCAAAGTGCTGACCTATCAGGAGGGCTCCCGCCGTGAGGGGATGGACATCCTGCAGGATCTGGCGAGCGGCAGTCAGGACGCCGACAAATCCCTGCGTCAGGCCCTGCTGTGGCTGGGGCCGCAGGCGGGCGACGACGCCTACTACCAGACCTATCTGCAACGCCATCCGACCGATACCGCGGTGCAGGATTATTATCGCAAGAGCATCGGCGGGGCGGCAAAAGGCGAAGGCTATGTGGCGCTGAACAGCGGCAACACCGATACCGCCCGCAGCCAGTTTGAACAAGTGCTGAAGGCCAACCCGGAAGACGCCGACGCGCTCGCCGGGATGGGTTACGTGGCCCTGCGTAAGGGCGACTATGCCGCAGGGGCGCAGTACCTGAATCGTGCGGCAAACCTCGGCGGTGCGGCCTCTGAGGAGCGCAAACAGCAGGCGCAGGATGCCGAATTCTACGGCCAGCTGGCCCAGGCGCAGGCGGCGTATAAACAGGGTAACGTCAGCCAGGCGCTGGCCCTGAGCGCGCCGCTGGCCCAGCGCAGCGGCGAGCAGGGGGCAGCCGCGAAGCTGTTCCGCGCCGACGTCCAGCGTCATAACAAAGATTACACCTCCGCGGAGCAGACCCTGCGCGGCCTGCTGACCGAGCAGCCGAACAACGGCGCGGCCCGGGAAAACCTCTACTACGTCCTGCGCGAGCAGAACAAAACCGCCGAAGCGCAGGCGATGTTGCAGACCCTGCCCGCCAGCCTGCAGGCGAGGCTCCAGCCGCGCGTCTCCGGCGGCAACCCGACCGATCCGCTGCGCCGTCAGGCCCAGCAGGCGGCGGCCAGCGGCGATCCGCAGCGCGCCATCGCGCTGTTGCAGCAGGGCACGGCCCGCTATCCGTCCGATCCCTGGCTGCGCCTCGATTTAGCCCGTCTGCTGCAGAAGCAGGGGCGCAGCGCCGAGGCGGCCAACGCCATGGCGCCGGCCTTCCGCCCGAACGCCAGCAACAGCGAGCTGTATGCCGCCGCGCTGTTCGCCAGCGAAAACAACGCCTGGCAGCAGTCGCAAACCTTGCTGTCGCGCATACCGGCCTCCAGCCAGAACCGCGATATGCGCGAGCTGTCGCAGCGGGTTAATTACAATTTGCAGATGAACGTCGCCGAGCGCTATCTGGCGCAGGGCGATCGCACCGCGGCGGCCAACACCCTGAAAGCGCTGGCGGCGCGTCCGCCGCAAAGTCCGGCGGATGCGGGCAAGCTGGCGCGGATGCTGGCCCAGAGCGGGGATGTCACTACCGCGGTGAGCGTGGTGCATGACAACATGCGTCGCGGCGTGCAGGGCAACGCCGGGGATTATGCCGATCAGGTGGCGGTGCTTAATCAGGCGGGGCTGGGCAGCGAAGCCCAGGCCTGGCTTGCGAACCCGGAACTGCAGTCGCGCAGTACGCCAACCCAGCTGGCGAGCATTCGTAACGGCTACGTGATCAACGAGGCCGATCGTCTGCGCACCCAGGGCAACTATGCCGCGGCTTACGACAAGCTGATCCGCGCCATGCAGAGCGATCCGCAGAACACCGATCTGATGTTTGCCATGGCCCGTCTCTATCAGTCCGGCAAGATGAACAAAGAGGCGGGGGTGGTCTACGACTATCTGATGACCCGCGACACGCCGCAGCAGGATGCGCGCGCCGGAGCCATCGACGTGGCGCTGGCCAGTAAAAACGTCGATAAAGCGAAGCAGCTGAGCGCCGGGCTGACTAACGACGGCACGCCGGAACGCCTGCTGCTGCTGGCGCGAGTCTCGGAGGCTGAAGGCAATCATCAACAGGCGATGAGCTATCTGCGCACCGCGCGCGGCAAGCTGCTCGGCCTGCAGGATAACAGCGGTGAAACCGCCCCGATGCTGGGCGGCCTGGCGCTGGCCGACAACCCGTTTGTGGGCACCTCCAGTACTGCTGGGGTGGCGGCGTCGCCGTCGCTCTACGGCCAGGCGATGCCCTGGCAGGTGGCCCAGCTGGCGCGTAATCCACAGACCGCGCCGCCGGGTACCGTGCGCAACGATCTGCCAGTGGAGAGCGCCCAGGCCGGAACGCTGCGCCAGGTCGATAACATGATGGAGATGCTGGTGGATAAAACCGCCACCTGGGCGCGGGGATCAACTGCCCTGCGCGCGCGTGACGGCGAAGAGGGGCTGAGCAAGCTGACCGAGATCAAGGCGCCGCTGCAGTGGTCCACCGTGCCGTTCGGCGACTCCCGTCTGGACGTTAACGTCACGCCAATCAGCCTCGATGCGGGCACCTCGTCCGATGAATCCAGCCGCCGGTTTGGTACCGGGGCGCTGATCCAGGGGCAGGTGGCCCAGGAGCTGTATAACGCCTCCACCACCACGCCGCCTGAACTGCCGAATATCGACCAGATTAAGGTGCCGTCCCAGGGCTCGCAAAGCGCCCAGGGCGTGGAAGTGGCGATGGCGCTTACCGGGGATCAGTACAAAATTGATGTCGGCTCTACGCCGTTGGGCCAGGATCTCAATACCGTTGTCGGCGGGATCCAGTGGTCGCCACAGCTGACCGATTACCTCAAGCTGATCCTCACCGGCGAGCGTCGTGCGGTGGTGGACAGCCTGCTCTCGTATGTCGGCGTGGAGGACAAATACAGCGGCAAGAAGTGGGGTCAGGTCACCAAAAACGGCGGCAGCGCCCAGCTGAGCTATGACAATACCGATGCGGGCTTCTACGCCGGGTTTGGCGTGTATGACTATGTCGGGGAGAACGTGCCGAGCAACACCAGCGTCACCGGTTCAGCGGGGGTCTATTTCCGCCCTTACTACGCCGACGATCGTGAGCTGAAAACCGGCATCAACATGAACTACATGAACTTCGACAAAAACCTGAGCTACTTCAGCTACGGGCAGGGGGGCTATTTCAGTCCACAGGACTACATCAGCGTCTCCTTCCCGGTGGATTACACCCAGAAATATGATAACTGGAACCTGGGATTAGGGGCCTCCATTGGGTATCAGTCCTACTCGCAGGATGAGAGCCCGTATTTCCCGACGGACGCGGCAATGCAGCGCCAGCTGGAAGATTACGTCGCCCGTGGTTTTGCCAAAGAGGCGTTTTACAGCGGCAAGAGCGAGAACGGCCTGGGCTACAACCTGCGCGCGTCAACGGACTACAAACTGAACAAAGACATGACCATCGGCGGGCAGATTGGGTATGACACCTTCGGTGATTACAACGAAAGCACCGCAAGCCTCTACTTCCGCTACCTTCTGGGGAATAAGTGATGAATGACCAACAGCTTTTGCAGTATTACCAGCATCAACAGTCGCAGTCGGGCTGGTTTGGACTGATCCACGTGATGGTTGAGACGATGGTGGCGAACGTCGGCGAGGCGCAGAGCCGCGCCTTCCTCGTGCAGATGGGCGATTCGCTTGGCGAGCGTTTTCCGCTGGAGCTGGCGCACACCGTGGGCGAACTCGAAGGGCAGATCAATGCCCGGCTCGCGGCCTTTAACTGGGGCTATATTGATATTGATGCCAGCGACACCGCGCTGCGCATCTGTCACACTGCGCTACCGGTGCCGCCTGACGAGGCAAAGCAGATGGCCTGGAACCACGCCTTCAGCGCGGTGCTGGAAGGACTCTATGCCCGCTGGCTGCGCGAGCAGGGCGGCAAATCACACGTTTCACTGTGGCGGGAGGCATCCCCCTCGGCTACGGTTATCCATTTCAGATATCAAAATAATTAATAAGGATCGGCCATGTGGCAGCGAGCTAAAATCGTGGTTCTGGCGCTGGGGCTGATAGTCAGCCAGCAGGTTTTCGCCGGAACGGCCTGGGACAGTTACAAGGCGCGGTTCCTGATGCCGGATGGCCGCATCATTGATACCGGCAACAACAGCGTGAGCCATACCGAGGGGCAGGGCTTCGCCATGATGATGGCGGTGCGCAACAACGATCGCGCGGGTTTTGACAAAATCTGGGCCTGGACGAAAAAGAATCTGCAAAATCCCGGGACAGGGCTGTTCTACTGGCGCTTTAACCCGGTTGCGGCTGATCCGGTTATGGATAAAAACAATGCCACCGACGGCGATACCTTTATCGCCTGGGCGCTGTTAAAGGCGGGTACGCAGTGGAACGACAATAGCTACCTGAACGCGTCGGACGCCATCACCAAAGCGCTGGTGGCCCGCAACGTCATTAGCTTTGCCGGTTATCGCGTGATGCTGCCAGGCGCGAAAGGCTTTAATCTCAACAGCCATGTGAATCTTAACCCGTCCTATTTTATCTTCCCGGCCTGGGAGGACTTCGCGAAGCGCAGCCATTTAACGGTGTGGCGTGACCTGATCAACGACGGGCAGAAGCTGCTGGTGAAGATGCGCTTCGGCAACACGCAGCTGCCGGCGGACTGGGTATCGCTCTACGCTGACGGGCGCGTGACCCCGGCCAAAGAGTGGCCGGCGCGCTTCAGCTACGATGCCATCCGCGTGCCGCTGTACGTGAAGTGGTATCAGCCAACCAGCCCGCTGATGGCGCCCTATACCGCTTACTGGGGACGTTTTGCCCGTACCCAGACGCCAGCGTGGGTGAACATCACCACCAACGATCCGGCGCCTTATATGATGGATGGCGGCCTGCTGGCGGTGCGTGACTTAGCGATGGGGCAACTCCCGGCGGGCGAGCCGCAGATCACGGCTCAGGAGGATTACTACTCCGCGAGCCTGAAGATGCTGGTGTCGCTGGCGAGATAAGTATTTCCCTCCAGTAACGGGATTATGGAAAGCGCCTCGCAAGAATGACTTGCGGTGGCGCTTTTTGCTTTGTGTGGGGGAGAGCAGGGCGTAGAGTCTCCTCGTTGCGGTGAAACCTGCAACCGGGCGTAGGAACCCGCTTTAGTACAAGGTGACCCAGATTCACGATCTGGTGTCCTGCCAGCGCGTATCCCGATATGATTACGGTGGCGCTGGCGGAGCAGCCGAAAGGCTGGCCGATCCCCTTGTACGTCGGCATTCCTACCTCCGTCAGCGTCACCCCCTGAGCGTAGGAACTTTGGTGGTGATCTTATTTCTCGTACAAGGAGGATGCCTTATGGCTACGATCCCAACCCTGCCTTACCCCGAATCTGACGAAAGCGTTATCCGTCACTTGCTCACCTCGCCCCTGCCTGTCTCTGCTGACCTGTTTGAGGTCACGGATCGTTGCGCGGCCCTGGTGACGATTCTGCTTGAAACTAAAGAAATTGCCGAACGTCTGGCGTTATGCGGACGGCTGTCGCACGTGCTCACCCGACTGGCGCAACTGTGTGATGAAGATTTACCCCCGCACCTTATCGCCCAGCTCACCGTTGATGAACTGCCGGATTCCGTCATGCCGCACTGCTGGCAGGAAACGTACCTGATGGTTGAGTATCTCCAGTCGCTGAATCGGGCGTTACTGGGAAATACGTTGCCGGGTGAAGTGGCGCAGGATCTGACCGGGCTGCTGCACGATCTGGTGTATATCTTGCGGGATTATGTGAGGGAGCCGTACCGGACGCACTAGTATTGCTTGTAGAGAGGCTGGCGGTTACCGCTGGCCTTGATAAAGGGAAAGCGTATGCAGAAATACACCCTCAATTCAGCTGAGGTACATTATCAGCCCGGATCCGGCGGCAAGGTGCTCATGAATAAGCTTGGGATCGCTGATGAAAAGCAGATGGAAAGAATTGAATCTGGCTTAATGATCCTGCTGTATGAAAAGTTATTTATCGATAATCAACTGCCGGTAACACTGACATTTAACCTTATCCGTAAATGGCATCGTCAATGGCTGGGAAATGTGTATGAATGGGCAGGCAAATTGCGAAATGCCAATATTGCAAAGGATGGTTTTCAGTTTGCATCAGCAGAACGTATCACAACGCTTATTACTGAATTCGAGAAGCAATTTCTTAGTCGATACCCACTTTTACCGTCAATATCACGGCCAGAATTAGTATGTTATCTTGCTGAAAGTCATGTGGAATTTATTTTGATTCATCCTTTCCGGGAAGGAAATGGCCGCTTATCGCGTTTGCTTTTTGATGTACTTTCGATGCGTGCCGGAAAAGGATTGTTGGATTACAGCTTATGGGATAAGCATAAAGGCTATTATTTCAAAGCGATTCAGGCGGGAATTTCCGGGAATTTCAACCCCATGATGCGACTGGTTAGCGATATCTTGCCGGACTAACGTGCAAGCCTGATTGCTTTTGCCTCAGACAAACTGCGTTTAAGCTGTTGTTCAATTTTTTCTACAGGTGCGCCTGTTTCAATTGCAGTAGAACTGGCAACTGAGCGATAGATTTGCGATTTAGTCACGCGAGGTGAAGTCGTTTGTTTACTCATTTGAAGACCCTCTTTATCTTGCTGGATTGTAGTTTCGTTGGATCAGGCTTGCAAGGTGAGTATTGATTAACGCTGTCTGATGTCAGCAAACAAGCCGTTTGGTTACCTGTTACGCAGTGTAAATGCCTGCGTGAAATATCCTGTGAATATCCCCAGAAAAAACAAAAGGGCCGGAGATTTCTCTCCAGCCCTTGCTGTATCTGGTGGCCCCTGCTGGACTTGAACCAGCGACCAAGCGATTATGAGTCGCCTGCTCTAACCACTGAGCTAAGGGGCCGTGGCGGAGGATTATAAAGTAACTCCGCGCTTCAATCCAGCCATAGACACCTGCCTGCTGTTTTTATAAACAACGCATTTTCAATCTTTTATACTTTCAGGGTGTTCTATTCATCGGGAGTAAAAATGATCAGCGATATCCTTGCGCCAGGCCTGCGGGTGGTGTTCTGCGGCATCAATCCGGGCAAGTCCTCTGCCCACACCGGTTTTCACTTTGCGCACCCCGGTAACCGCTTCTGGAAGGTGATCTACCAGGCAGGGTTTACCGATAAATTACTCAAGCCGGAAGAGGAGCAGCAACTACTGGATACGCGCTGCGGTATCACCATGCTGGTGGAGCGCCCGACGGTGCAGGCGAGCGAGGTGAATCTGCACGAGCTGCGCAGCGGCGGGCGCGAGTTGATTAAGAAGATGGAGGACTACCAGCCTGCGGCGCTGGCGATCCTCGGCAAGCAGGCGTATGAGCAGGCATTCAGCCAGCGTGGGGTGCAGTGGGGAAAGCAGAGCATTACTATCGGCGCGACCCAGGTGTGGGTGCTGCCCAATCCGAGCGGGCTGAACAGGGCGACGCTGGATAAGCTGGTGGAGGCGTACCGGGAACTGGATGAGGCGCTGGTGGTGCGGGGGCTTTAAGTCCGGGGCGGCCTGATGCCCTCACCCTGGCCCTCTCCCACAGGGAGAGGGAATAAACAAAAAAAAAGCTCCCCGTAGGGAGCTTTTTGCTGTTTACCTGGATTAGTCGTCCAGGAAGCTACGCAGCACTTCAGAGCGGCTCGGGTGGCGCAGTTTACGCAGCGCCTTCGCTTCGATCTGACGGATACGTTCGCGGGTAACGTCGAACTGTTTACCCACCTCTTCCAGCGTGTGGTCGGTGTTCATATCGATACCGAAACGCATACGCAGGACTTTCGCTTCACGGGCGGTCAGGCCAGCCAGCACGTCGTGGGTGGCGGCACGCAGGCTCTCGGTGGTGGCAGAGTCCAGCGGCAGCTCGAGGGTGGTATCCTCGATGAAATCACCCAGATGCGAATCTTCATCGTCGCCGATTGGCGTTTCCATGGAGATTGGCTCTTTAGCGATCTTCAGCACCTTACGGATCTTGTCTTCCGGCATCAGCATGCGCTCGGCCAGCTCTTCCGGCGTCGGCTCGCGGCCCATCTCCTGCAGCATCTGGCGGGAGATACGGTTGAGCTTGTTGATGGTCTCAATCATATGCACCGGAATACGGATGGTGCGCGCCTGATCCGCGATAGAGCGGGTGATCGCCTGACGGATCCACCAGGTTGCGTAGGTGGAGAACTTGTAACCACGACGGTATTCGAACTTATCAACCGCTTTCATCAGACCGATGTTACCTTCCTGAATCAGATCCAGGAACTGCAGACCGCGGTTGGTGTACTTCTTGGCGATAGAGATAACCAGACGCAAGTTCGCTTCAACCATCTCTTTCTTCGCACGGCGGGCTTTCGCTTCACCGATGGACATACGACGGTTGATATCTTTAACCTGCTCGATGGTCAGGCCGGTCTCTTCTTCAATCTGCTGCAGCTTCTGCAGGCCGCGCTGAACGTCGTCAGCCACGTCGCGCAGTTTTTCAGACCACGGCTTGTTCATCGCGATAGCCGCGTTGAACCAGGTTTCGCTGGTCTCGTTGCCGGTGAACAGAGTGATAAAGTTCTTCTTCGGCATTTTGCACTGTTCAACGCACATCTTCATGATGATGCGTTCCTGGGTACGTACGCGATCCATCATCACGCGCATGCTGTTCACCAGGTAATCGAACTGTTTTGGCACCAGACGGAACTGTTTGAACACTTCAGACAGCTTCAGGATCTCTTCCTGAGAGACAGCGTGGCTGCGGCCTTTCGCTTTGATGGTGTCGCGGGTGACTTCATACTGCGTGCGCAGTTCAGCGAACTTCTCGCGAGCCAGTTCAGGGTCGATGCTGTTGTCGTCATCGCTGCTGTCGTCATCGCCATCTTCGTCGTCTTCGTCTTCGTCATCATCCATCTCTTCCTGAGACAGTTCAGAACCGACATGCGTCGCCGTTGGGGCCATGTCTTCTTCCGCGTTCGGATCGACAAAACCGGTGATCAGATCGGACAGGCGGGCTTCTTCGGCCTCAACGCGATCGTACTGCTCAAGCAGATAGGTGATCGCTTCCGGGTACTCGGCAACGGAACACTGAACCTGGTTGATCCCGTCCTCGATGCGTTTTGCGATGTCAATTTCGCCTTCGCGGGTCAAGAGTTCGACGGTGCCCATTTCACGCATGTACATGCGAACCGGGTCGGTGGTGCGGCCGATTTCAGATTCAACGCTCGACAGAACCTGTGCAGCAGCTTCTTCTGCATCTTCGTCGGTGTTGTTTGAGTTTTCAGCAAGCAACAGATCATCGGCATCAGGGGCTTCTTCCATCACCTGAATACCCATGTCGTTGATCATTTGGATGATGTCTTCGATCTGATCGGAGTCGACGATATCTTCCGGCAGATGGTCATTGACCTCGGCATAGGTCAGATAGCCTTGCTCCTTACCACGTTGGACAAGAAGTTTCAGCTGTGACTGCGGGTTTTGCTCCATAAGACGGTATCCACACTTATTCGTTTGATTGGTGTCGGCGATACGGCTGCCAACCTTTAAAGCGAGGGCGTACTTGTATTTTTGCCGCTGCCTCTCAGTGCGGCTGTCGGGGTCTTCCCGAGCGATATTCGGCACTTAAGCCGTTAAATTCATTTCCGGGCGCGTGCTTCAGTAATCACACGCACCTCTTCGCGTTCTGCTGGCGTTAACCCGTGGGTCCGCGAGCGCGCGATCAATTCAGAGAGCCGCAGCTCGAGCATTGAGTCGAACATGTGGTTCAGCGAGTCGGTGAAGGTCTCTTCAGCGATGTCTTTATCTGCTATATCGTCCCACATCGACAGTTTTTCAAGGGTTGCAGACGCTTTTGTTCCGCGATAGTGCTCTAAAAGTTGCCCGGTGGTCAGACCTGGCTGTGACAAACAAGTGTTGACCAGTTCTGCAAATAAGCCAAGTCCGGGCAGCTTTTCATGGTCCAGTCCCACAAGAGAGGGCACTTTTGGTGCCAGTTCCGGGTTTTGTACCAGCAGTCCTATCAGTATACGCATGGTTGTGCGTTTTAGCTGAGGCGCGGGGCGAACCGCTCCGCTTTCAGCCTGCTTTGGCATTAAACGTTCCAGCTGACTGTCATCCAGAATGCCGAGTTTCTTACCCAGCTCCTGGCGCAGGTAGATGCGTAACGTTTCGCCGGGCACCTGGGTGATTAACGGCAGCGCCAGCGTGCTGAGCTGCGCGCGCCCATCCGGGGTGCTCAAATCCACCTGCGGCATCAGGCTGTTAAACAGAAACGTGGAGAGCGGCTGAGCCTGCTCCATCCGCGCTTCAAATGCCGCTTTGCCCTCTTTACGCACCAGCGTATCCGGGTCTTCGCCGTCGGGCAGGAACATAAAGCGCAGCTGGCGCCCGTCGGTCATATAAGGTAGTGCCGTTTCCAGCGCGCGCCAGGCGGCTTCGCGTCCGGCCCGGTCGCCGTCGTAACAGCAGACGACAGTATTGGTCACCCGGAACAACAGTTGAATATGGTCAGCCGTGGTGGAGGTTCCCAGCGACGCCACGGCATAGTTAATGTCGAACTGCGCCAGCGCCACCACATCCATATAGCCTTCGACCACCAACAGCCGCTGCGGTTCAGCGTTATTCTGCTGGGCTTCATACAGGCCATACAGCTGGCGGCCTTTATGGAAAATATCGGTTTCCGGGGAGTTAAGGTATTTCGGCAGGGCATCACCCAGCACGCGGCCACCAAAACCAATTACCCGGCCACGCTTGTCGCGAATGGGGAACATCACCCGTTCGCGGAAGCGGTCATAGCTACGTCCCTGGTCGTTGGTGACCAGCATGCCCGCGTCGATGAGTGATTTACGATCTTCGCTATTGCCGCCAAAACGCTTTAACACGTTATCCCAGCCGGGAGGGGCGTAACCAATAGCGAAACGCGCAATAACATCGTCGCTCAGTCCGCGCTTGTTCAGGTACTGACGCGCAGGCTCAGCGGCAGGTTGCTTAAGAGACTGTTGGTAAAACGAATTCAGGCCGTCCATCAGTTGATACAGCGTTTGACGTTGATGACGCTCTATCTGGCTGGGGCCGCTGCCTGCTTCATAAGGCACTTCAAGGTTGTGCATGGCAGCCAGCTCTTCGACGGTTTCAACGAACTCGAGCTTGTCGTAGTTCATCAAAAAGTCGACGGCGTTGCCGTGCGCGCCACAGCCGAAGCAGTGGTAGAACTGCTTTTCACCGTTCACGGTGAAAGAGGGGGTTTTTTCGTTATGGAATGGACAGCACGCGTGATAGTTCTTGCCCTGCTTTTTCAGCTTTACCCGCGCGTCGATGAGATCGACAATGTCGGTTCTTGCCAGCAGATCGTTGATGAATACGCGTGGGATTCGTCCAGCCATAGGCCCCGTAATTACACTTCATCCTTCAAACTGTCTCAGCGTTGGCTGCGCTGGTTCACCCCTGTCACTTACTTCAGTAAGCTCCGGGGATTCACTCACTTGCCGCCTTGATACAGTGTGAATGATTTTGTGTATTTTCAAATGCTCAAACGAAAACAAGCCGCGCATTCCTTCCGGAAGCACGGCCTTACGACTACTACTCTGTCTGACAATTGAGGACGTGCGTCCTCAATAGATTAGTACAGACGAGTACGGCGTGCGTTTTCGCGAGCCAGTTTCTTCGCGTGACGTTTCACAGCAGAAGCTTTAGCGCGCTTACGTTCAGTCGTTGGTTTTTCATAGAACTCACGACGACGAACTTCAGCCAGAACACCTGCTTTCTCGCATGAACGCTTGAAGCGACGCAGTGCTACGTCGAACGGCTCGTTTTCACGTACTTTAATTACCGGCATGTAACTCTCACCTTTATAAATTCGGTTTGCCGCTGGCATCAACGCCAGCTTATTTCAAAATGGTGCGGAATTTTACTGCAATTGCTGCTGCTTTGTAAAGCACCGCGGCCGTTTTTGAAAGGGGACTTTTATAAGGGTGAGGAGTATACACGAAGTGAACTCCAGGGGTGAGGAAAGTTTTACATCAACCCGCCCAGGCTCTACACTGCGCGGTATCTGAGTGAGGTAAAACAAGTCATGCGTGTACTGGGTATTGAAACATCCTGCGATGAAACCGGCATCGCGATCTACGACGATGAAAAAGGGCTGGTCGCCAACCAACTGTATAGTCAGGTAAAATTACATGCTGACTACGGCGGTGTGGTGCCGGAGCTGGCCTCCCGCGACCATGTGCGTAAAACCGTGCCCCTGATCCAGGCGGCGCTGAAAGAAGCAGGCTTTACGGCAAAAGATATTGACGCCGTAGCCTACACCGCCGGCCCCGGTCTGGTCGGTGCCCTGCTGGTTGGCGCCACCATCGGACGATCGCTGGCGTTCGCGTGGGATGTTCCTGCCATCCCGGTTCACCATATGGAAGGGCATCTGCTGGCGCCGATGCTGGAAGAGAATCCCCCTGAATTTCCGTTTGTGGCGCTGCTGGTTTCCGGCGGTCATACGCAATTGATCAGCGTCACCGGTATTGGTCAGTACGAACTGCTGGGCGAATCCATTGACGATGCGGCGGGAGAAGCCTTCGACAAAACTGCCAAGCTGCTGGGGCTCGATTATCCTGGCGGCCCGATGCTGTCGAAGATGGCGGCCCAGGGCACGGAAGGGCGCTTTGTCTTCCCGCGTCCGATGACCGACAGACCTGGCCTGGATTTCAGCTTCTCGGGGCTGAAAACCTTCGCGGCGAATACCATCCGTAATAATGAAGACGACGACCAGACTCGCGCCGACATCGCCCGTGCGTTTGAAGATGCGGTGGTGGATACGCTGATGATCAAGTGCAAGCGCGCGCTGGATCAGACCGGCTTTAAGCGTCTGGTGATGGCGGGGGGCGTGAGCGCTAACCGTACGTTGCGCGCGAAGCTCGCGGAGATGATGCAAAAACGCCGCGGTGAAGTGTTCTACGCCCGCCCGGAATTTTGCACCGATAACGGGGCGATGATCGCCTATGCCGGCATGGTGCGTCTGAAATCGAACGCCACGGCGGATCTCAGCGTCTCCGTGCGCCCACGCTGGCCGCTGGCGGAATTACCCGCCGTCTGATACTCCCCCTCGCCCGGATGTCAGATAGCGATATCGAACATCCGGGTGCTCACCAGCAGGCTGTAAAGCTGGCACGTGTTGTTCACCCCCAGTTTTTCCATCGCCCGCAATTTATGTGCGCTGACGGTTTTAATGCTCAGGTGCATGCGCCGGGCGATATCTGTCAGGCTTAGCCCCCGGCAGATGTAGCGCAGCACTTCATGCTCGCGCAGGGACAGCGTTTCACGGGGCATTTTCCCGCCGTGGAAAAGGGCGCTCATCAGCGAGTGTTCAACATAAATTTCGTCCTGAACAACGGCCTTAAGCGCCTGATTGAGGGTCTTCTCATCGGCGTGACGGCTGAGCCAGGCGCTGGCACCCGCCTCCAGCGTCAGGCGGATCAGCAGCGGATTTTTATCGGACGACAGCACCATCACTTTTAGCGTCGGGTAGTGATGATTCAACCACTTAACCAGCGCCAGACCATCCATATTGTTAAGTGGGTTCTGGCTCTGCGGGGCGGTAAGCGTACGGCCCAAAAACAGAATGTCGGGCGTGTGTTGCGTAAGCAGGGCCAGTAAATCGGCAGTGGTGGCCGCTTCGCCGGTGAAAGCCAGCGTCAGGGAGGCTGCGATGTCCGCAACGGCAGGATAGCTGTCCATGAGCATGGCATTAATCCCCCGGCGAATAATGGCGTGTTCATCCGCAATGGCAATCTTGAGTGGCATCATTTTTCCTCAGGCGTGTCGCGTAATGTTAATTTTATTGGTGCAGGCTGGCGCTATTCTATATTAAGGTGAAAGTTCGCGATCGCTGTCGTAAAAACACTTTTATAGTAAAGTGTGCTTGCGTTAGTTATTTTCTTTTCCTTTATTAGGTTGTTTTGGTTATTTTTATTCTCAATCCTTATTGACATAATGAGTAATGGTGAAAACATTTTTTCGCTTTTTATGTTTAGAGCATTCTTACTGCTTTAAAAGAGAGATCTTATAGGCCAGCGAACATTTTTACTTCATGCTGAATACAGGACGCATGTTTATTAATGTCATTAAGGAACGTTGGCAAAATGAAAAAGAGAATTTTATCGCTGTTAATCTGTGCGATAGTCACCGGCTCGGCCTGCGCCGAAAGCGCACCGCAAGCGATGCTGGCTCAGGAAGGGATTACCTATGATGCTATTGTCGTTAAACTTAAATCCTCACCCGATTCTAAAGCACACCCAGTCTTAACCCTGAGCGATCCTTCACTCGCTGCCACCGTCATGTACCCTGTCGATAAAAGCGCGGCGGGCGCTGCCGAATTGCTGGCGCTGAATAAACGTTATGGCTTCGATCGTTATTTACGGATTAACTTACCGGTTAATAAAAGCCAGGACAAACGCTACATTAACAGCATTATTACTGAGCTGGAACATCATCAGAATATTGAGTCCGTTTATCCTGAGTCGCTGCCTGTTTCGTTAGAAGAGACGCCAGAGGGAACCACGCCAGCTAAACCAAAGTTAAAGTCGTCGGCAAATAATCTCACTGCGGCGGCTGTCCCGGATTATCGCCATCTTCAGGATTATTTAAAATCACCTGTCGAAAAGCGCACGGGTTATTATATGGGGGGAGTTAACCGCGACAGTGTAAATCAGTATCAAGGCAACGAAGGGGAAAATATCACCCTCGTCTCTTCCGAAAACTGTGTCTGGAATGCCAATCACGTCAATTTACCGCCGGTGGCTTTTAGCAATGGAAGCACCAGTGAGACCTGCAAAAGCCGGGAACATAATACGGCTTCTGTCGGCATTCTGGCTGCGCGGGATATCGGCGCCGGTATACGCGGGCTGAGCTGGAAAAGTAAAGTGGGCTATGCCACCTGGCCGTCGGTTCACCTTTTTAACCTGATCCCACAGTTAAAAGCGGGGGATGTGGTTTCGCTGAATATGCAGATGTACGGCGCTGAAACGGCGGTCAGCACCTGCAAAAAAGATTGTTATGTCCCCATTGAATTCGATCAGGCCTACTACAACGTGATCAAAGCGCTCACCGACAAAGGCGTGTTTGTGGTGAGCTCCGCAGGCAACGGTGGTATTAACCTTGATGCGCCGGGCTTCAACGGCATGTGGGACACCCACGTCCGTGATTCCGGGGCGATCATCGTCGGTGCATTCTGTGCCAAAACCGGTATGAAAGCCTGGTACAGCACCTATGGCAAGCGCGTGACCAGTTCATCCTGGGGCTGCGATGATGTCTTCAGCACCGGTTATGGCACGTTTAATAACACCCTCAACGCTAACTACACCCATAACTACGGTGGTACCTCATCGGCGACGCCGATTGTCGCGGGGGTTGTTGCCAGCCTGTCGGGAATCGCAAAAGCCCACGGCATTACGGTGACGCCACTTCAGATGCGACAGATCCTCCAGGAGACCGGGACGCCTGCCGCGAGCGGTACCGCTGGGATCATCGGTACGCAACCCGATATGGCGCGTGCCGTCGCCAGGATTCTGGCCCTGAAAAACGGCGGTGACACCCTGCCCGCCCCGACTGCGGCGGCAGGAGCGGATTACTCAATGACTTCCTCTGCCACGGGCATCAGCACCTGGCCGCTGGACGGCAGCAAGAGCCTGAATGCGAAGTCATATAACTGGAGCGTGACCAAAGGTTCTGGCACCTTCTTTGTTCAGGAAAAACTGAACGGTACCCTGAGCAATAGCGTTAACAGCGCTCACGCTTACGCGGTGATCCCGGCCAATACGGAAGGAGAGGCTACCTTCACGCTGACCACTACTGGCGAAGATGGCCGTACAGCCCAGGACAGCATGACGATTAAGGTCAGCAAACCGGCTGCTCCGGCGCAGGATCCAACCCCGGCGCAGGACGAAACGCCATCCCAGGACCAGTCGCCAGCCCAGGATACGACGCCACCCCAGGATACGACGCCAGCGAAAGACACCGTGCCGGCTTACAATCCAAAAATTGCCTATCCGGTGAAGTGCACCAAAGTCTCCCATAACGGCAAAATTTGGCTCAACCAGTGGTACGTCAACCCGGGCCAGGAAGAGCCGGGCAAAGGCTTCAGCACCTGGGGCGTCTGGCGCGAGCAGGGCGCATCGAATAACAGCTGCAAATGAGCGGCAAGCCTGGCGTAACGCCAGGCTTTTTTTATACCTTCAGCATGCCTTTCTCTTCCAGAAAGCCAACGATTGTCGCCAGCCCGTCACCCGCTTTCAGGTTGGTAAAGGTCCACGGACGCTCGCCGCGCATGCGGTTGGTGTCACGCTCCATCACCTCCAGCGAGGCACCCACGTAGGGGGCGAGATCGGTTTTGTTGATCACCAGAAAATCGGATTTGGTGATCCCGGGCCCGCCTTTGCGCGGGATCTTTTCGCCTTCCGCCACGTCGATCACATAGATCGTCAGATCCGCCAGCTCCGGGCTGAAGGTGGCACTCAGGTTGTCGCCGCCGCTCTCGACAAAGATCAGATCCAGATTGCCGAACTTCTCGCTCAGCGCTTCCACCGCCGCCAGGTTCATCGAAGCATCTTCGCGGATCGCGGTATGCGGACAGCCGCCGGTCTCGACCCCCACGATGCGCTCCGGCTCCAGTGCGCCCGCTTCGGTGAGGATACGCTGATCCTCTTTGGTGTAGATATCGTTAGTGACCACCGCCAGGTGGTACGTGTCGCGCATCGCTTTACACAGCGCTTCCAGCAGAGCGGTTTTACCCGAACCCACCGGGCCGCCGACGCCCACGCGCAGGGGGTGTTTGTACTCAGACATAGAGACTCCTCAGGAACGGAATAACCGTGAATATTGTGTTTCGTGTCGCGCCGAGGCGATGGCGGCGAGCGGTGTGGCGGCACCCAGTTCGTCATCGCGGAGCAGGCGTGCCTGCTCCATACCGTCGGCATAGCGGTTGCAGAGTTCAATAATCAGCTGCTGCGCCGCCTGTTGTCCAAAAGGCACCAGCTTGACGCCCGCCATGACCGCGCTTTCAATCCAGCTGTAGCCCAGGCTCAGCGCCATCTCGCGCATGCCGATGCCCCAGCGCACCCCGAGCCACGCCATCCCGCACAGCTGGCTACGGGCAAAGAGCGACAGCCAGTCGGGCGGGCAGTCCGGCACCCAGTGTTTAATCAGCCGGGCGAACGCCGCGCCGCGGTTGCGCTCCTCTTCCCGCAGCTCGCGGGTCTCGCGGCAGGCAAGCAGCCAGGCGGTCCAGCGCGCGGCGGCAGCGATATCCTGCTGCTCACAGGCGTCGTACAGGCGGTAGAACAGCGGCAGATCGACGCAGAAAAAGCCCTGCTCCATCTGCGGGCACTGCCAGCGTTTGAAGGCCTCCGCGGTGGTCACCCAGCCTGCTTCCACTGCCCACTCCAGCCCCTGAGACCAGGTAAACGAGCCCACCGGCAGGCTGCTGCTGGAGAGCTGCATCAGGCGCAACCACTGGCGGGAAGGCTCCATCAGCTCATCAGCGCCAGCAGGGCAGAGGCGATAAGCCCGCCGCCGAGGGTTTTACGCAGCCCGTCGTGACGGCGCAGCAGCATACCGGCGGCAAAGCTGGCGCACAGCACCGCGGCGCTGGCGAGCATAAAGCCGCTGGTGAACAGCCAGAAGCTGTGGCCCGCCATCTCCACCCCGTGCGCCCAGCCGTGGAACATCGCCAGCGCCGGCACGGCCAGCAGCAGGCGGTTTTCGGTTCTGAACATCATGGCCCCACACACCGCCAGCGAGGCGATAATCAGCATCTCCATACCGCTAAAGCCGCCCAACAGGCTGCCCGCTATCGCGCCGGTGAGCATCATGCCGAGGGTGGCAAAGGGCATCAGCAGCTTGCGGCCGCTCAGGGCGGCAAGCACCCCCGCGCCGGTCAACATCAGCAGATGATCAAGGCCGGTCAGGGGATGGAGAAAGCCCGCCTGAAAGCTGTCGGCGCCGTGTCCCGGATGGGCCAGCGCGGGCAGGGAGAAGGCCAGCAGGAGCAGGGGGAACAACTTACGCATGGTGAGTCCTTAATGTGAATGAGCGTGAGAGTGCGAATGCGTATGACCTTCGCTGGCGTAGGCGCCCGCTTCCGGTTCAAAGGGCAGGGTGGCGAAGGCGACGTCCAGACCAAGCAGGTGCAGCATTTCGTCGAGCACATGATCGTGGTGATAGCGCAGCTCGCCGCGCATGACCTGCAGCGGGACGTGGCGGTTGCCCAGGTGATAACAGGCGCGCGCCAGCAAAAACGGATCGCTACAGCGCACCACCGACAGCGGCTCAGGCGCGGCGATGACTTCCACGACTTCATGCCCATCGTCACTGGCAAGCAGGTCGCCGCCCCGCAGCAGCAGGCCGCGCGGCAGCATCAGTCCGGCATCGCGCCCGTCGTCCAGCACCACGCGGGCGCGGCTCTTTACCCGCACATCAATGGGCAGCGTGACGTGGGCGGTAACGGGATGGGGATGATCAAGGCGTTGGGTTAAGGCGATCATAGAGGCTCCTCAGAACAGGAAATAACGTTGCGCCATCGGCAGAACCTCTGCCGGCGCGCTGGTAATCAGCTCCCCGTTAATGCGCACCTCATAGGTTTGCGCATCCACGGTAATGTCTGGCTGCAGGCCGTTGTGGATCATGTCGGCCTTCTTCACCGTCCGGCAGCCTTTGACTACCGCGGTAGCGCTCTGCAGGTTCAGCTGCTGCGCAATGCTGTTATCGGCGGCAGCCTGCGAGAGAAACGTCAGGCGAGTGGCGTGGCGGGCGGCACCCAGCGCGCCAAACATCGGCCGGTAGTGCACCGGCTGCGGGGTGGGGATCGAGGCGTTAATGTCGCCCATCGGCGCGCAGGCGATCATCCCGCCTTTGATAATGGTGGCGGGCTTCACGCCAAAGAAGGCCGGGGACCAGACCACCAGGTCCGCCAGTTTTCCGGCTTCAATCGATCCCACCTCATGGGCGATGCCGTGGGTCAGCGCCGGGTTAATGGTGTACTTGGCGATATAGCGTTTCACCCGCAGGTTATCGTTATTGCCTGATTCCTCCGCCAGCGGGCCGCGCTGTACCTTCATGCGGTGTGCCACCTGCCAGGTGCGGATAATCACTTCCCCTACGCGGCCCATCGCCTGCGAGTCTGACGAGGTGAGCGAGAAGGCGCCCAGGTCGTGCAGCACGTCTTCGGCGGCAATAGTCTCCCGGCGAATACGCGATTCGGCAAAAGCGACGTCCTCGGCGATATCGGGATCGAGATGGTGACAGACCATCAGCATGTCCAGATGTTCGTCGATGGTATTGACCGTGTAGGGCAGGGTCGGGTTGGTGGAGGAGGGCAGAATATTCGGGTGCGCGCAGGCGGTGATGATATCCGGTGCATGACCGCCGCCCGCCCCTTCGGTATGGAAGGTGTGGATGGTACGCCCGGCGATGGCTGCCAGGGTATCCTCGACAAACCCGGACTCATTAAGGGTATCGCTGTGCAGCGCCACCTGGATATCCATCTCATCCGCGACCGTCAGGGAACAGTTAATGGCCGCAGGCGTGGCGCCCCAGTCCTCATGGATTTTCAGCCCGATAGCACCGGCCGCAACCTGCTCGCGCAGGGCGTCGGGGTTTGAGCCGTTGCCTTTACCCAGCAGGCCGATATTGACCGGCAGCGTGTCGGCGGCCTGCAACATGCGCGCGATATACCAGGGGCCCGGCGTGCAGGTGGTGGCGTTGGTGCCTGCGGCAGGGCCGGTACCGCCGCCGATCATGGTGGTGACGCCGGAGACCAGCGCCTCTTCCGCCTGCTGAGGGCAGATCCAGTGGATGTGGGTATCGACTCCGCCCGCGGTGACGATCTTCCCTTCGGCGGCAATAATTTCGGTGGCCGCGCCAATCGGGATCGTCACGCCGGGCTGAATGTCCGGGTTGCCCGCTTTACCGACGGCGAAGATCCTGCCGTCCTTCACGCCGATATCCGCTTTGACGATCCCCCAGTGATCGACGATCAGCGCGTTGGTCAGCACCAGATCCACGCACGCCTGCGCCAGCATCTGCCCCTGGCCCATGCCGTCGCGGATCACTTTTCCGCCGCCGAATTTGACCTCTTCACCGTAGATCGTCCGATCGTCTTCCACTTCGATCCACAGTTCGGTGTCGGCCAGACGAACTTTATCCCCGGTGGTGGGGCCAAACATATCGGCATATGCCTGACGTGAAATCTCAGTCATGGTTGACCTCGCCCATTACCTCGCCACGAAATCCCACAATACGCTGTGCGCCTGCGACCGCTACCAGGGTGACGGCACGCTTTTGTCCTGGCTCAAAGCGCACGGCGGTGCCCGCCGCAATGTTAAGCCGGTAGCCTCGGGTGGCCTCACGATCGAACTTCAGCGCCGGGTTCACCTCAAAAAAGTGGTAGTGGGATCCCACCTGGATTGGGCGGTCGCCGTGGTTCTCGACGATCGTCGTCCGGGTATCGCGATCCGCATTAATCCGGATCAGACCGGGTTGTATCTGATATTCACCTGGGATCATGCTGCCTCCTTACAGGATCGGGTTGTGAACGGTGACGAGCTTGGAGCCGTCCGGAAAGGTGGCTTCTACCTGAATGTCCGGGATCATCTCCGGCACGCCCTCCATCACCTGGGCGCGGGTCAGCACATGGCGGCCCGCTTCCATTAATTCCGCAACCGTCTGCCCGTCGCGCGCCCCTTCCATAATGAAGGCGCTGATCAGGGCTACCGATTCCGGGTAATTGAGCTTTACGCCACGGGCGAGACGACGCTCGGCCACCAGTGCGGCGGTAAACAGCAACAGCTTGTCTTTTTCTCTGGGGGTCAGTTCCATCGTGCTTCTCTCAGGTGTGCCAGATGCGGGGCGAACAGGGGGCTTTGGCGATGAGCTGCGGACGCAGGCGCTGCCAGATCTCACGCATCGCCTGCTGGCAAATCAGGTTGTCATGCGCGAGAAAGCGCACCGACAGCAGGCCGTCGGTGAGGGTGGCCCCGGCATAGTGTTCCAGCGGCGCCAGAGCTTCGCGGGCCTCCTCCAGCTGCGTTTCGGTTGCCGGATAAAACAGCAGGGTGCCAATCCACGGGCGTCCCGCCACGGGAGTCAGATCGCCGTCCGCCAGGTGCTGGCGTTCGATTAACAGGGGTTCGCCCTCAAGCCAGACTTCAAGGCGGCTTTCGATCTGCCCGTGGCTGAAGGTTTCGTTGATGACCGGGCGGCCGAGGCAAAACAGCTCCCAGGCCAGCAGCGTGCTGCTGCGCTGCAGATGAAACACCGAGCGCAGGGCGGCGTGACTACCGGGGAAGAAAATCGTGTCCTGCGGCAGCCACTCCAGCGTCGCCTGCTCATCCAGGGTGAAGTGCTGCGCCAGTCGCGCCAGCGCGCCGTTGCTGCGGTAGAACTTGCTGGCGCCGGGCATGGTGATCAGCGCATGGCTTTCGGGCTCAAGGTGGACAGTAATCGCCAGTTCATCTCCGCCGACAATCCCGCCAGGAGGATGCAGAAGATACAGGTGACAGGTCTCGCCTTCGGGGTAAAACGGGCGTTGCACGGTGAGCGGCCCGACGTGGCGGGCTGAGCGAAGGAGGGTTTTTTCAGGCGTGTGGGAAAAGCGCAGCGCAAGCGATGCCTGCCAGCCTTGCACTGTTTTTTCATTCGCCTGAGTTGCTGACATGCTTTATCCATCTGCTCGCTGTCGGGGGTTTTTAGTATGCCCTGGCGGAAATGAAGGCTGTCATATGAGTCGCTTATGGATGGGGGGGCGGTGGGGGGAAATATTATGAGGCAGCGGTGGAAGGGTTCCGTTCACTCCTGGTCCTCTGCTTTATGGGTATCCCGCTGCGGTGAACGTGCAAAGGGGGCTGCTGCCGCCCCCTTTGCAATCCCGGCTCCCCCGCAATGAAATTGGTGCTTCGCACTACGCTCACCTTACGACCTGCTGCCTGCGGTCGGCTCAACTCGTGATTACTCGTCCTGTCCCTGGGACTCGCCCCTTCGGGGCCAACGCAAGCGTTGTTCAAAATTGCTCCCAGCAATTTTGTCTGTCTCGATTCGCCTCTGGCCGCCATCCCTGGCGTCCAGCCCTTGTCATCCGGTCTCCGGTTCGCCGATTTCGGCGGGGACTCAACACCCGTGCCACATTCAGGCGGCTGAGGAGGTTGAGGAGTTGCCTGGTCCGGCTGAAAATCGCCGAAGCGTTGACCGCAGGCCGGGGCGAGGCGCAGGGATGCGCCGAGAGGGCGTGACCTACATGGATGTAGGATCACGCCCGACCCGAAAGCCGAAGGGAATAAGCTGAGGGGACCGCGAAGCGGCGATTTTCTTTGCCGGGAGCCGGGATTGTTAAGGGGGCGGCGATAGCCCCCTTAACACGTTCACCGCAGAGAGGCAGTCAGACAGCAGAGGACCAGGAGTGAACGGAACGATTCCACTAAAAGTAAATAAAACCCTACCGCGTCTCTTTCTTCTTCCGCTTCAACCGCGCCCAGATCTTCGTCTCCTGGTGCCGCCACAACCGCTGAATATTGTCATGGTGACGCAACAGGATCAGACAAGAGAGCATCGACACCGGGAAGGTAAACTGCGGCTTAAACCACCAGACATAAAACGGCGCAATCAGCGCGCTGACGATGGCGCCAAGAGAAGAGTAACCGCTCAGCAACACGCTCAGCAGCCAGGTACCCGCCATCACGCCGGTGAGATCCCAGCCAATAGGGGCAATAGCACCGAACGCGGTGGCCACGCCTTTTCCGCCTTTAAAACCAAAGAAAACCGGCCAGATGTGGCCCAGACAGGCGGCAATGGCAATCAGCCCCAGCCAGAAGGGGGTGACGCCCAGAGCATACGCGCCCCAGACCGGAAGCATTCCTTTCAACACGTCAAAAATCAAAACCGCTACGGCTGCTCCTTTGCCGCCAATTCGTAGTACATTGGTCGCCCCCGGATTCCCGGACCCGCTCTCGCGTGGGTCAGGTAACCCGGCGATACGGCAGACCAGAATGGCGCTGGAAATTGAGCCGCAAAGGTAGGCGAGGAGGATCATTCCAGGCGCGATTGCACTCATAACGCTGTTCCGTTTTGAAAATGTCGTTTTGTACTTAGCATCTGTGGATAATACGCATAATTCGCCGGGAGTGGTATCCGGTTTAGCCAAAAACCAGGCAGGTCGTGATGGATATAGTATTTATAGAGCAACTTTCGGTAATCACCACTATCGGGGTGTATGACTGGGAGCAGACCATCGAACAGAAACTCGTGTTCGATATCGAAATGGGCTGGGATAACGTTGCCGCGGCAAAAAGCGATGATGTGAACGACTGTCTGAGCTATGCCGACGTGAGTGAAGCGGTCATCAGCCACGTGGAAGGCCAGCGTTTTGCACTGGTGGAGCGCGTGGCGGAAGAGGTGGCGGAGCTGCTGCTCAGCCGCTTTAACTCCCCGTGGGTGCGCATCAAAGTCAGCAAGCCTGGCGCGGTGGCGCGGGCGGCCAACGTCGGCGTTATTATTGAGCGTAGCCAAAATCTGAAAGGAAATATTTAACGGTATAATAGTTAAACCAATTCCTGTTAAATCAGTCTTACAGCTGTTCCTTTTACGGTTACCCCTGCGGTAGCCCGTTTTTTCTGTCTTTTAGGGGTTAATTGATGAGCGATATGCACTCCCTGCTGGTGGCAGCAATACTGGGTGTGGTCGAAGGATTGACAGAGTTTTTACCGGTTTCCAGTACAGGCCACATGATCATTGTTGGCCACCTGCTGGGATTTGAGGGCGAAACGGCGAAAACCTTTGAGGTGGTGATCCAGTTAGGATCCATTCTGGCGGTGGTGGTGATGTTCTGGCGGCGCCTGTTCGGCCTGATTGGCATCCACTTTGGTCATCCACCGCATGAAGGCACCGGCAAGGGGCGTTTGACGCTGCTGCATATTCTGCTCGGGATGATTCCGGCAGTGGTGCTGGGTCTGGTGCTTCATGACACCATCAAATCGCTGTTTAACCCGATTAACGTGATGTAT
The DNA here is from genome assembly GCF_035787115.1 of Leclercia adecarboxylata. Lineage (GTDB taxonomy): Bacteria > Pseudomonadota > Gammaproteobacteria > Enterobacterales > Enterobacteriaceae > Enterobacter > Enterobacter adecarboxylatus_E. The sequence goes on from NZ_JALKTL010000006.1 coordinate 239,430, forward strand.
GCCCTGGTGGTCGGCGGCGTCCTGCTGATTGCCGCCGAACTGCTGAAGCCAAAAGAGCCTCGCGCGCCGGGTCTGGACGACATGACCTACCGTCAGGCGTTTATGATTGGCTGCTTCCAGTGTCTGGCGCTGTGGCCGGGCTTCTCCCGCTCCGGGGCAACGATTTCGGGTGGGATGCTGATGGGCGTGAGTCGCTATGCGGCCTCTGAGTTCTCATTCCTGCTGGCAGTGCCGATGATGATGGGCGCCACCGCGCTCGATCTCTACAAGAGCTACCACTTCCTGACCGCAAGCGACATCCCGATGTTTGCCGTGGGCTTTATCACCGCCTTTATCGTGGCGCTGATCGCCATCAAAACCTTCCTGCAGCTGATCAAGCGCATCTCGTTTATTCCGTTCGCCATCTATCGCTTTATCGTGGCGGCCGCGGTGTACGTGGTCTTCTTCTGATTTGCCCGCCCTCAGCTTTCAGGCTGAGGGCAACGCTGTTCCTTCCAGGCCGCAACCGCCTTAATCCGCCGTTTTGTTAACTCTTCACGAATCTCCGGGCCTTTAAATCCGGCCTCCACTACCGCTTTCGTCGGCACGGCTTTCGCCACCTCCCAGGCTTCACGCAGCAACCGCCCCTGTGGGTAATCGCTGGCTTCGAATCCGGTGCGTCCGCGCACGTCGGCTTCGCTGGTTAAGGCGATCTGCTCCACGCGCTGCGGCTTGCGCCAGGCGTCAATGCTGTCGAACAGTTTGATGATGGTGGCGGGTTTGAGGATCGGGAAGGTGTGGATCAGGTCATGGAACTCCGCGACCAGCTTCGCCAGATCGCGGATCTCGTTGGGCACCCGCATCCGCTGGCAGATCCTTTCAACCAGCCGGACGCCCGCCGGGCCATGACCGTGATGGCGTGGCCAGAGCTCGGGTGGGGTTAATCCCTTGCCGAGGTCGTGGCACAGCGTGGCAAAGCGGACGTCCACCTCCGGGCTCAGCATCGCCGCCATACTCAGGGTCATCAGGGTGTGGATGCCGGTATCGATTTCCGGGTGCCACTTCGCCGGAGCCGGCACGCCAAACAGCGCGTCCACTTCCGGAAACAGCACCTTCAGCGCCCCGCAGTCGCGCAGCACCTGAAAGTAAACCTGCGGGTTGCGCGTGCTCAGCGCGTTCTCGGTCTCTTTCCACACGCGTTCGGGGGTGAGATGTTCCAGCTCTCCTGCGTCAGTCATCGCGGTCATCAGCGCCATCGTTTCATCGGCGATGCGAAAGCTCAGATGGGCATAGCGGGCCGCAAAACGCGCCACGCGCAGCACGCGCAGCGGATCTTCAGAAAAAGCGGGGGAGACATGGCGCAGGATGCGGTTTTGCAGATCCGTTTTACCGCCATACGCATCGACGATATGGCCATGTTCATCCTGGGCAAGGGCATTAATGGTCAGATCGCGGCGCTGCAAATCTTCTTCGAGGGTGACGTCCGGAGCGGCATGACAGGTGAAGCCGGTATAGCCGACGCCGGATTTGCGCTCGGTACGCGCCAGCGCGTACTCCTGGCGGCTTTGTGGGTGCAGAAAGACAGGAAAATCGCGACCTACCTGCTGGTAGCCCGCATCGAGCATCTCCTGAGGGGTGGCGCCTACCACCACCCAGTCTTTATCTTTGACCGGCAGACCTAACAACGCATCACGAACCGCACCACCGACCAGATAAATCTTCACGCCACACTCTCCCGTATTAAAAATGGCAATAATACGTAAGTGTGGCAGAGATAGCGATTTAGTTCATCCAGCGATCTTTACGCTTACGGCTCGGCACCAGATGCGGTAGCACCAGACCCAGCAGCAGACCCATACCCAGCACCCCGCCGCCATACATAAACCACTGCATGATGATGGTGCGCTGTTTGTCATCCAGCTGCAGGTTGGCTGCGCTCACCTTTTTCTGGGCGACGATAAGCTCGTTTTTCAGCTTCTGGTTTTCGTCTTTGAGACCGTTGATCACCCCGTCACTCTGCGCCACTTTCTGCTGCATTTCAGCCGTGCGCTGGTTCCAGGTGGCGTCGATATTGGTCAGTTTATCGGTCAGGGTTTTGACCTGATTTTCCAGATCCGGCACGCGGGTGCGCAGGCTTGGGCTGGTGCTAAGCTCTTTCAATGGGATCCAGGCGGTACGGCCGCTGCTGTCGCGCACCTGGCCATAGCTGGAGTCTGCGTTGCTCTGTAACAGCACCACTTCCTCGCCGGCATTAATCGTACCCACGAGGCGATAATTGTCACCCGGTCCACTGCGTACCCAGGTGTTCAGTTCGTCAGAAACGTAGCGTTTCTCTTCAGCGTGAACCGCTGTTGCGGCGCTAAAAGCAAGTAATGTCAGTCCGATTAGGCGTAATTTAAGCATCAGGCAGTCGTTATTTTCATAAAAAGTGGAACGATAGTAGTGGTAACGGCTTCTCCACGCAAAGGATTCGTCAGCATTCGGAATCCTCTGTGTACGGTTTGCCATTTTAATAAACTTTACGCCCGACAAATTGCTCATTGCGTGGCAATCTGGCGCAAAATACTATCTACTGACAAAAAAGTGGCGAGTAAGTTCGCCGAAATTTACCCCGCAGTGCTGCAATCAAAAGAACAAGGCCATGGCTCAGGAAATCGAATTAAAGTTTATCATTGAAAATGACAGCGTCGAGGCGCTGCGAAACCATCTGCATCAGCTGACAGGCGAACATCACGAGCCGGTGCAACTGCTCAACATCTATTACGAAACCCAGGACCTGTGGCTGCGTCGCCATGATATGGGGCTGCGCATTCGCGGGGTTGATGGTCGCTATGAGATGACCATGAAAATCGCCGGACGCGTGGTCGGTGGCCTGCATCAGCGCCCGGAATACAACATTGAGATTGACCAGCCTGCGCTGGATCTGTCGCGTTTCCCGACGGAAGTGTGGCCGGAAGGCCAGCTGCCTGAAGGTCTGGCAGAGAGCGTGAACCCGCTGTTCAGCACCGATTTCTGGCGCGAAAAGTGGCTGGTGAACGAAGGGAAAAGCCGCATTGAAATCGCCCTCGACCGGGGCGAGGTGAAAGCGGGCGAGTTCCAGGAACCCATTTGCGAGCTGGAACTGGAGCTGCTGGAAGGCCATGCCGATGACGTGCTGAAGCTGGCGCGCAAGCTGGTGACCCAGAGCGGGCTGCGTCAGGGGAGCCTGAGCAAGGCGGCTCGCGGCTATCATCTGGCGCAGGGCAATGCGCCGCGCACCCTGAAACCGCTTGAGATTATGCGCGTCGCGCCGAAATCTTCCATTGAGCAGGGGTTTGAAGCGTCGCTGGAGCTGGCGCTGAGCCAGTGGCAACATCACGAAGAGCTGTGGGTTCGCGGCGTGAAAGGCGCGAAAGCCGGGGTGCTGGAGGCGATTGCCCTGGTGCGCCATAGCCTGACGCTGTTCGGCGGTATTGTGCCACGTAAAGCGAGCACTCACTTACGCGATCTGCTGACCCAGACCGAAACCCTGATGGCGTCGGATGTCTCTGCCGAGACGGTAGTTTACAGCCCGCAAACCGCCACCGCGAAACTGGCGCTGACCGAGTTTCTGGTGACGCGCGGCTGGCGCACCTTCCTTGATGCAAAAGCGCAGGCCAAAATAGCGGAAAACTTTAAGCGCTTCGCCGATATCCACCTCTCCCGTCACGCCGCCGAACTGAGAACCACGTTCGCGCATCCGCTGGGGGATCAGTATGGCGATCAGCTGATTCGTCTGGCGCGTAATATCGACAGCATCCTGCTGCTGGCTGGGGCGTATGACGGCCCTCTGGCCCGCGCCTGGCTGGAAAACTGGCAAGGGTTGCTGCATGCCATTAAGACGCGCCAGCACATTGAAATTGAGCATTTCCGTAACGAAGCCATTTCGCAGGAGCCATTCTGGCTGCACAGCGGAAAACGTTAACGCAGGCAAGGAACCCTAATGATGCCGCTTTCTTCACAATTACAGCAGCAGTGGCAGACGGTGTGTGAGCGTCTGCCGGAAGCATTACCCGCCTCGTCATTAAGCGAGAAGGCCCGGCAGGTGCTGGCGTTCAGCGACTTTGTGCAGGAGAGCGTTACGGCCCATCCTGACTGGCTGAGCGAACTGGAGGCCGCGCCACCACAGGCGGAGGAGTGGCAGCACTACGCCAGATGGTTACGCGACGCGCTGGTGGATATCAGCGATGAGGCTGCGCTGATGCGCGAGCTGCGCCATTTCCGCCGACGGGTGATGGTGCGCATCGCCTGGGCGCAGGCGCTGATGCTGGTAAGTGAAGAGAGCACCCTGCAGCAGCTAAGCGTGCTGGCGGAGACGCTGATCGTCGCCGCGCGCGACTGGCTCTACGACGCCTGCTGCCGCGAGTGGGGCACGCCGTGCAGTGAGCAGGGCACGCCGCAGCCGCTGCTGATTTTAGGGATGGGCAAACTGGGGGGCGGCGAACTCAATTTCTCGTCGGACATCGACCTGATTTTCGCCTGGCCGGAGAAGGGCGCCACCCGTGGCGGACGGCGTGAGCTGGATAACGCCCAGTTCTTTACCCGCCTCGGGCAACGGCTGATTAAGGCCCTGGATCAACCCACGCAGGATGGCTTTGTCTATCGCGTGGATATGCGCCTGCGCCCGTTTGGCGACAGCGGGCCGCTGGTGCTGAGCTTTGCCGCGCTGGAAGACTACTACCAGGAGCAGGGGCGCGACTGGGAGCGCTACGCGATGGTTAAGGCGCGGATCATGGGCGATAACGACGGCGTGTATGCCAGCGAGCTGCGCGCCATGCTGCGCCCGTTCGTGTTCCGTCGCTATATCGATTTCAGCGTTATTCAGTCGCTGCGCAACATGAAAGGGATGATTGCCCGCGAAGTGCGGCGCCGCGGCCTGAAAGACAACATCAAGCTCGGGGCGGGCGGCATCCGCGAAATCGAGTTTATCGTCCAGGTGTTCCAGCTGATCCGCGGTGGGCGTGAGCCATCGTTGCAATCCCGCTCCCTGCTGCCAACGCTTGCGGCTATTGCGCAGCTGAACCTTTTGGCGGAAGGCGATGCGCAAATCCTGCGCGACGCTTATCTCTTTTTGCGTCGTCTGGAGAACCTGCTGCAGAGCATTAATGACGAACAAACCCAGACCCTGCCGGGGGATGAACTGAATCGCGCCCGCCTCGCCTGGGGGATGCGCGTGGACGACTGGCGGGCGCTGACCGACGCGCTGGATGCGCATATGGCCGCGGTGCGCCGTATTTTTAACGACCTGATTGGCGACGATGAGAGCGAGTCGCAGGATGACGAGCTGTCTGAGCACTGGCGCGAGCTGTGGCAGGATGCGCTGCAGGAAGATGACACCACCCCGGTGCTGGCGCATCTCAGCAATGACGATCGCCATCGGGTGGTGGCGCTGATTGCCGATTTCCGCCTTGAACTGAACAAGCGCGCCATTGGCCCGCGCGGACGCCAGGTGCTCGATCATCTGATGCCGTACCTGCTTAGCGACGTCTGCTCCCGCGCCGATGCGCCGGTGCCACTGTCGCGTCTGACACCGCTGCTCAGCGGGATCATCACCCGCACCACCTATCTGGAGCTGCTCAGCGAGTTCCCGGGCGCGCTCAAGCACCTGATCTCTCTTTGTGCCGCCTCGCCGATGGTGGCGACTAAGCTGGCGCGCTATCCGCTGCTGCTGGATGAACTGCTCGATCCTAATACCCTGTATCAGCCGACGGCGACCGACGCCTATCGCGACGAGCTGCGCCAGTATCTGCTGCGGGTGCCGGAAGAGGACGAAGAGCAACAGCTGGAGGCGCTGCGCCAGTTTAAGCAGGCGCAGCTGCTGCGCGTGGCTGCCGCCGATATCGCCGGAACGCTGCCGGTGATGAAAGTGAGCGATCACTTAACCTGGCTGGCGGAAGCAATTATCGATGCCGTTGTCCATCAGGCGTGGGTACAAATGGTGGCGCGTTACGGCCAGCCGAAGCACCTGGCCGATCGGGAAGGGCGCGGCTTTGCGGTGGTGGGATATGGCAAGCTGGGCGGCTGGGAGCTGGGCTACAGCTCCGATCTGGATCTGATTTTCCTGCACGACTGCCCGGTGGATGTGATGACCGACGGCGAGCGTGAAATCGACGGGCGTCAGTTCTACCTGCGCCTGGCCCAGCGCATTATGCACCTGTTCAGCACCCGCACCTCGTCGGGCATTCTGTATGAGGTGGACGCCCGTCTGCGTCCGTCCGGGGCGGCGGGCATGCTGGTCACCTCCACCGAATCCTTTGCCGAGTATCAGAAGAATGAAGCCTGGACCTGGGAGCATCAGGCGCTGGTGCGCGCCCGCGTGGTGTATGGCGACCCTATGCTTAAAGGGCAGTTTGACGCCATTCGTCGTGATGTGTTGACCGCCACGCGCGAAGGCCAGACGCTACAAACCGAAGTGCGCGAGATGCGTGAGAAAATGCGCGCCCATCTGGGGAATAAGCACCGGGATCGCTTTGATATTAAAGCCGATGAGGGAGGCATTACCGACATCGAATTTATTACCCAGTACCTGGTGCTCCGCGACGCCCACGCCAAACCGAAGCTGACCCGCTGGTCGGATAACGTGCGCATTCTGGAGCTGCTGGCGCAGAACGACATTATGGACGAGCACGAAGCGCTGGCGTTGACCCGCGCTTACACCACGCTGCGCGATGAACTGCACCATCTGGCGCTGCAGGAGCAGCCCGGTCATCTGCCGCTCGACTGTTTTAACGCCGAGCGAGAGCTGGTGCGCGCCTGCTGGCAGAAGTGGCTGGTGGAACCGTGCGTAACAAAACAAGTGTGATATTATCGCGCGCAAATTGTGAATCTTTCTGGAGTCAGGAATGAAAGTAACACTGCCAGAGTTTGAACGTGCTGGAGTTATGGTGGTTGGCGATGTGATGCTGGATCGCTACTGGTATGGGCCAACCAGCCGCATTTCCCCGGAAGCCCCGGTCCCGGTGGTGAAGGTGGATACCATTGAAGAGCGTCCTGGCGGCGCGGCAAACGTGGCGATGAACATTGCTTCTCTCGGGGCGCATTCACGTCTGGTCGGGCTGACCGGCATCGACGATGCGGCACGGGCGTTGAGCAAGACGCTGGCGGATGTGAACGTTAAATGTGATTTCGTTTCTGTCCCGACGCACCCGACCATCACCAAGCTGCGCGTGCTGTCACGCAACCAGCAGCTGATCCGCCTCGACTTTGAAGAGGGCTTTGAAGGCGTGGATCCTGAGCCGCTGCACGAGCGCATCAACCAGGCGCTGGGCAACATCGGCGCGCTGGTGCTCTCCGACTACGCGAAAGGGGCGCTGGCGAGCGTCCAGCAGATGATTAAACTGGCGCGTGCTTCCGGTGTGCCGGTGCTGATCGACCCGAAAGGAACCGATTTCGAACGCTATCGCGGTGCCACGCTGCTGACGCCTAACCTCTCTGAATTCGAAGCGGTGGCGGGTAAATGCAAAACCGAGGATGAGATCGTCGAACGCGGCATGAAGATCATCGCCGATTTTGACTTCTCCGCCCTGCTGGTGACCCGTTCTGAGCAGGGGATGACCCTGCTGCAGCCGGGTAAAGCGCCGCTGCATATGCCCACCCAGGCGCAGGAAGTGTATGACGTCACCGGGGCGGGCGATACGGTGATTGGCGTGCTGGCGGCAACGCTGGCTGCCGGTAATACCCTGGAAGAGGCCTGCTACTTTGCCAATGCCGCGGCGGGCGTGGTCGTCGGCAAGCTGGGTACCTCAACCGTTTCCCCAATCGAACTGGAAAACGCGGTGCGTGGCCGTGCCGAAACCGGTTTTGGCGTCATGAACGAAGACGAGCTGAAGGTGGCCGTGGCCGCCGCGCGTAAGCGTGGTGAGAAAGTGGTGATGACCAACGGCGTGTTCGATATTCTGCACGCCGGCCACGTCTCTTATCTGGCAAATGCGCGCAAGCTGGGCGACCGCCTGATTGTGGCGGTGAACAGCGATGCCTCCACCAGGCGCCTGAAGGGGGAGACCCGACCGGTGAATCCGCTTGAGCAACGTATGATCGTGCTGGGCGCGCTGGAAGCGGTGGACTGGGTGGTCTCCTTCGAAGAGGACACCCCGCAGCGTCTGATTGCCGGGATCCTGCCGGACCTGCTGGTTAAAGGCGGTGACTACAAGCCGGAACAAATCGCGGGCAGCGAAGAGGTGTGGGCCAACGGCGGGGAAGTGATGGTGCTCAACTTTGAAGACGGGTGTTCAACCACCAACATCATCAAAAAGATCCAGAAAGACAGTGAGAAATAAAAAACGGGCCGCAAGGCCCGTTTTTTTGCCGGGTGGCAGCTTCGCCTTACCCGGCCTACCTGATAACCCAGGCCCGGGCAAGCGAAGCGCCGCCGGGCATTATTCCACGTCGTTAACCGGTGGGATCGCCGGGGCCGGTTTCACCTCTTCGGTGACGTTGCGGTTTTCCAGCTCGGTCAGGCGCTGCTCCAGCAGGGCAATCTTCTCGCGGGTGCGCAGCAGAACCTGCGTCTGCACGTCAAACTCTTCACGACTGACCAAATCCAGACGCATCAGCTGCGCCTGCAGCACCTGACGGATTTTCTTCTCAACGTCATCACCAAACTCACGCACACCTTTCGGCATGGATTCATGAACCTGGCGGGCAAGTTGTTCAATTTTTTTTGGGTCGATCATCATAGTTCCCTTGAATAAATGGTCTTTAGAACCATTGTAGCGCGTTACAGGGATCCTTAAACCAGAATTGTGTGAAGCTTATGCGTTGCCGAACATAATCATTAGCGTTATAGTTATCCCGCTTATTCTCAGGGCGGGGCGAAATTCCCCACCGGCGGTAAATCAACACCATGTTGAAAGCCCGCGAGCGCTTTGGGTGCAAATTCAAAGGTCAGCAGATCCGGTGTAATTCCGGGGCCGACGGTTAAAGTCCGGATGGGAGAGAGTAACGAACCAGCCGGGCGAGGCCCGCTCACGTTATTTTTTTGCCGTAGTACGGCGCTCCTAAGACTGCCCTGATTCTGGTAACCATAATATTAATGAGGTTTATTTACCATGAATCAGACGCTCCTTTCCTCTTTCGGTACCTCTACTGACCGTGTTGAGCATGCGCTTGCTGCGCTTCGCGAAGGCCGCGGCGTGATGGTACTTGACGATGAAGATCGTGAAAACGAAGGCGATATGATTTTCGCCGCCGAAACCATGACCGTAGAACAGATGGCGCTGACCATTCGTCACGGTAGCGGTATTGTTTGCCTGTGTATCACCGAAGATCGTCGTAAACAGCTGGAACTGCCGATGATGGTAGAGAACAACACCAGCGCCTTCGGTACAGGTTTTACCGTCACCATCGAAGCTGCCAGCGGCGTGACCACCGGTGTTTCTGCCGCGGATCGCGTTACCACCGTGCGTGCCGCCATTGCTGATGGGGCGAAACCTTCTGACCTGAACCGTCCGGGCCACGTCTTCCCGCTGCGCGCGCAGCCGGGCGGCGTACTGACTCGCGGCGGCCACACCGAAGCGACTATCGATCTGGTTACGCTGGCCGGTTTCAAACCCGCCGGTGTCCTGTGTGAACTGACCAACGATGATGGTTCTATGGCCCGCGCGCCGGAATGCATCGACTTTGCGGTTAAACACAACATGGCTGTTGTGACTATCGAAGATCTGGTGGCGTATCGCCAGGCGCACGAGCGCAAAGCCAGCTGATAACGCAGCATAAAAAACGCCGGGTTAACCCGGCGTTTTTTTTATCCTATTCCTGCCGTCTGGAGCAGTACCAGACTCAACCCCATCACCGACATCCCGCACAGCACGCCGTAGCTGGGATTGTTATTAGGGTCGATCTCTTTGGCGAGCGGCATCAGCTCGTCCACCGACAGCGCCACCATAATACCCGCCACTGCCGCCATAATGGCTGCCATCACGATTGGCGAGATCAGGCTACCGAGAATCAACCACGCCAGTACACCACCTGCGATCTCCGCCATACCGGAAATGCCGGCCCAGAATACCGCTTTACGCTTTGACCCCGTGGCCGCATAGACCGGCCCGGCAACCGCCAGCCCCTCGGGAATATTGTGCAAGGCCACCGCCAGCGCAATACCAAAACCTAACTCCAGATTGTTGCTGGCGGTCACGTAAGTGGCAACGCCTTCAGGGAAGTTATGCAGGCTGATACCCAGCGTCAGCAATAGCGCGGTGCGTCGCAGGTTGCGGGGCAGCGGCTGACTTCCTTTTTGCATCAGATCCTGCGGATGTGCGTGGGGCAGCATTCGGTCCAGCGCAAAATAGCCCAGCAGGCCAAAGACGAACATTCCGTAGCCGAGCACCGGCGACATGCCCTCGGTGCCCAGGGCGGCGGGTAACATCTCCATCAGGGAGATGAGCAGCATAATCCCGGCGGCAAAGCCGAGGGAAAATGCCAGCACGCGGTTTGAGGGCTTCTGGCCCAACACGCCGAGCATGGCGCCGATAAAGGTGGCGGCGCCTGCAAGAATAGTCAGAATCAGGGGAACTGACATTCACCTCTCCTTATGATAATGATTCTCATTCATATTAAAGGCTAATCGCGCGCAAAGCGAGCGGGTATAGTCGCCTTTACAGATCCCTTACATTCAAATTTCCTGATGATCTTCATCATGGTTATCAGAGTTCATCTTATCCTGATACCGGGTAAGGTAAAGCTATCAAATCGACATCTTGTGTAAGGATATCACCATGACATCTTCTCGAATGCCAGCGCTGTTTTTGGGGCACGGTAGCCCTATGAACGTGCTGGAGGATAACGTCTATACCCGCGCCTGGCGGCATCTGGGAGAGACGTTGCCGCGTCCGAAAGCTATTGTGGTGATTTCTGCACACTGGTTTACCCGTGGGACCGGCGTCACCGCGATGGAGGCACCAAAAACTCTCCATGATTTCGGTGGCTTCCCGCAGGCGCTGTACGACACGCACTATCCGGCACCGGGTTCACCGGCCCTGGCACAACAGCTGGTGGAGCTGTTGGCACCTGTTCCGGTGACCCTCGATAAAGAGGCGTGGGGCTTTGACCACGGCTCCTGGGGCGTGCTGATCAAAATGTACCCGGATGCCGATATCCCGATGGTGCAGCTCAGTATCGACAGTACCAGACCGGCGGCCTGGCACCTGGAGACAGGCAAAAAACTTGCTGCCCTGCGTGACGAGGGCATCATGCTGGTAGCCAGCGGCAACGTGGTACACAACCTGCGCACCGCCCGTTGGCACGGAGAAAATACGCCATATCCGTGGGCGACGTCGTTCAACGATTACGTAAAAGAAAACCTGACCTGGCAGGGGCCGGCTGAAGAGCATCCGCTGGTGAATTATCTGGCGCATGAAGGCGGCTCGCTCTCGAACCCGACGGCGGAACACTTCCTGCCGCTGCTCTATATCTTAGGCGCGTGGGATGGTCATGAGGCGGTTACGATCCCGGTCGAGGGAATCGAGATGGGTAGCCTGAGTATGCTGTCGGTACAGGTGGGGGAATAAATGCAAAACGGTAACTTTTGTTACCGTTTTTAGTGTTTGCACCCTCTCCCTGTGGGAGAGGGCCGGGGTGAGGGCATCAGGCCGCACAAACCCGGCAAATCAACTACTCCACAAAAATATGTGGATAGAAGCGCGACAGATCCTGGGTGATCAGTGCGCGATCTTCGCGAATGCCAATGCCGGCAGGCTGATCGTTGATCAGCCAGCTGCCAATCAGCATGTAGCTGTCACCATACTTAGGTAGCTGGCAGAACTGCTGGACGATCATCCCTTCTTCACCATACGGGCCTTCTACCGCTTCCACGGTGTTACCGTTTTCGATAATCGACACGTTGGCCCCCTCGCGGGAGAAAATCGGCTTTTTGACATACTTATCCATCTGCGGATAGTCATCTTCTGCGAAGTACGCAGGCAGCAGATTCGGGTGGTTCGGGAACATCTCCCACAGCAGCGGCAACAGGGCTTTGTTGGAGATGATGCTCTTCCATGCCGGTTCCAGCCAGCGAACGCCTGCATCTTCCAGCTTGGTTGAGAAGACTTCGCGCAGCATGTATTCCCACGGGTAGAGCTTGAACAGGTTGCTGATCACCTGATCCTGCAGATCGGTAAACTGGCCTTTTTCGCCCAGCCCGATATCTTCCATGTAGAGAAACTCGCTGGCAACTTCCGCTTCGGCGGCGCAGTCCTGCAGATACTGTACCGTACCGCGATCTTCGACCGTGTCACGACAGCAGGCAAAGTGCAGCAGGTTGAAGCCGTGCTGCTCGCGCAGTTCAGCGAAGCGCTCAATCAGCTTTTCCTGCAGGCTGTTGAACTGATCGCTGCCCTCCGGCAGATGGCCCGCGTTCTGCTGATCTTCCAGCCAGATCCACTGGAAGAAGGCCGCTTCATACAGGGAAGTGGGGGTATCGGCGTTATTCTCGAGCAGCTTCGGCTCGCCGGTGCCATCCCACGCCAGATCGAGGCGAGAGTAGAGCGAGGGCTGATGCGTTAGCCACGACTGACGTACAAAACCCCAGGTGTGCTTAGGAATGCGGAATTTGGTCAGCAGATCGTCACTGGCGATGACCTTCTCTACCACCTTCAGGCACATCTGATGCAGTTCCGCCGTCACCGCTTCCAGCTTTTCAACCTGAGCGAGTGTTAGCTTGTAATAAGCATCTTCACACCAGTACGGCTCGCCGTACATGGTGTGAAAGTTGAAACCGTATTCGGTGGCTTTTTCGCGCCAGTCCGGGCGCTCAACAATACTGACTCGTTCCATTATCAGCCGCCCATTGAGCGTGTTGAGGTACCTGTCGCGCTGCGCTGCATGGTGTTCTGTTTGGCAACAGATTCACCAAAGCCGCCGCGAGTCACGGTGCTGGTGGTGGCCGGTTTTGGCGCCATAGCGGTTTTCGGGACGGTCATGGTGCGCCCTGGCTGGGCGGCGCCATAACCTTTGCCGCTGGCATCGGTGTACTGGCCGTAAGCCGGGCTGGCCGGGTTTTTCGAGCTGAACAGCGGCTGCTGTTGGTAGCCCGCACCGCCGCTCATCAGACGGCCCATCATGTAACCTGCCATCAGCGGCATCCAGAAGCTACCGCTGGATTGCGCCTGCGCCTGGTTTTCTGGCGCCGTACCCGCCTGCGCCGGAGCAGGTGCCTGCTGGCACTGACCTTCGCCAAATTCTGCCACGCAGTCTTCACGGCTGGCGTACTTCGGCGCGGTACGTTCCGCTTCCTTCAGGGCATTGTTGTATGAGGTGGTACACTCCGCACTTTTGCCGGTGGCAGCAGCACAGTCATCGGCATTCTGATAGAGCGAAACCGTTTCGTCGCTTTTCTCACAGCCTGCCAGCATAAACACGGCGCCCAGCGCCAGGGCGACAGGAGTGAGGTGACGCGCGTTCCAGCTTTTGCGGAACGTAGCGTGATTAATGGATTTTGTCCGTTTCATGATTGTCTTCCAGGACCCAGTGGTAATACACAGAAAATTACGCTCAGAATAGAGGATGAGTGGTGGAAATTGAAGCGATGGGGGCGAAACTGGGAGATCTTTACGTTGGCTTACGTTTTTTTGTCGGACAGCGCGATGATACCCGGCCTGGAGAGCCCTGGCCGGGTATAAATATCAGTTGCTGGTGGTGCGAGCAGCGGCTGCGGTTAAGCCGTCGGCAGAGGCAACCTGCTGCGGGTTTTCCGGGGCCACGACTTCTGGGGTGGTGGAGATAGGTTTACCCAGGGAGCCGTTCAGCGCCAGCAGATCCTGCTCGTTCAACGTACCCAGCGCCGATTTGATGTTCAGCTGGTTAATCAGGTAGTTGTAACGTGCGTTAGAGAGCTGTTGTTTGGCGTTGTACAGCGTGGTAGTGGCGTCCAGTACGTCAACAATGGTACGCGTACCCACCGCGTAACCGGCTTCCGACGCATCCAGAGAGCTCTGAGCAGAGACAACGGCCTGTTTGTAGGCGTTGATGCTGCTGACAGAGGCGTTCACGTTATTGAATGAGGAACGCACGGTCTGAACCACGCTGCGGTGCGCGCTTTCAAGCTGTTCGCTGGCACCGACAAAATTGTACTGTGCCTGTTTAACCTGCGAATTGACCTGACCACCCTGATAGATTGGCAGGGAGAAGCTCAGGCCAATTTTATTCTGGCCAACATCGCTATCGTTGTACTGGGCGCCGCTGGTTCTGGAACCGCTGTAGCTGGTATTAGAGATCCCGCTCGAAGCGTTCAGGCTCAGGGTTGGCAGATGACCATCCTGCGCCAGGCGGATTTGCTCGCGAGCCAGATCCTGATTCAGACGGGCCTGCAACAGGCTGAGGTTACGGTTTTCAGCTTCTTTAAGCAGGGCATTCACCGCCTGCGGCTTTTCGGCTTTGAAGCGTTCAACGTTCAGCGATGCCAGCTGCGGATAGTAATTACCGGTAACCTGACGCAGCTCTTCAACAGCGTTATCCAGATCGTTACGCGCCGTCACTTCATTCGCCAGTACGCTGTCGTACTGTGAACGGGCGTTCTGCACGTCAGTGATGGCAACCAGACCCACGTTGAAACGCTGGGTAGTCTGATCGAGCTGACGATAGATAGCCTGTTTCTGCGCTTCAATGTAGGAGAGCGTGTCGATGGAGCTCAGCACTTTGAAGTAGGCGGTTGCGGTATTGAGAATCAGCGTCTGCTGGTCGGTCTGATAGGTAACATCCTGAATACCGGCCGATTTTTCCTGCAGGCTCAGGTTACGCCATTTAGACATATCAAACAGCGTCTGGGTTAACTGAAGTGAGCCGCTGGTGACGTTGGAGTCGATGCCGTTAGCGTCACGGTAACCGTTGTTATAGGTGTAGTCTGCACCTAAACCCAGCTGTGGTAATAATGGGCTGCGTGCTTCATTAATTTTTTCAAAGGCAGCATCACGATCGGCGGCGGACTTACGCAGTTCCGGGTTGCTCAGACGTGCCTGCTTATAAACCTGTATCAGGTCTTCTGCCTGGCTCAACGCGCTGAAGCCCGTCAGGCTCAGGCCGATGAGGATGGGGAGCAATTTCTTCATTTGCTTTCCTTGTTGTGAAGCTTAGTTAGCGCTGATCTAATTAAAATTTATCTACCGATTCTAGCAGACTTCGCCACTGCAAAAGGTTGGCGTTCCGTGCCATCCGGCGGTAACTTGCACCAATTTACCATACTGTAGTTGAAACCGCAGTTTAGCAAAATTGAATTTCACGTTAACGTCACCATTTATACCAGGATGCAAACATGCGTAAACCAGAAAAGATGCCAGTGACTTTCACAAAAAACGATGTAGAAATTATTGCACGAGAAACGCTCTACAGCGGTTTTTTTTCACTGGAATTGTACCGTTTTCGCCACCGTCTGTTTAACGGCGAAATGAGCGGGGAAGTGAAGCGTGAAATATTTGAGCGCGGGCATGCCGCAGTCTTGCTACCCTTTGACCCAGTGCGTGATGAAGTGGTACTGGTAGAGCAGATTCGCATTGCCGCGCTGGATACCAGCGAAAGCCCGTGGCTGCTGGAGATGGTGGCCGGGATGGTGGAAGCGGGTGAAACCCCGGATGAGGTCGCCCGGCGCGAGGCGATGGAAGAGGCCGGACTTAATGTCGGGCGGACAAAACCGATTTCGAATTATCTGGCAAGCCCTGGCGGCACCAGCGAGCGTTTATCGGTTCTGGTAGGCGAAGTGGACGCCACGACCGCGCAAGGTATTCACGGTCTGGTTGATGAAAACGAAGATATTCGTGTTCATGTGGTAAGTCGGGAGCAGGCTTATCAATGGGTAGAAGAGGGGAAAATCGACAACGCGGCTTCTGTCATCGCTTTGCAATGGCTGCAGCTGCACTATCAGGACTTACGAAACGAGTGGAAAAAATGAAGCGTTATACACCTGACTTTCCTGAAATGATGCGCCTGTGCGAGACCAACTTCGCCCAGCTGCGCCGATTGCTGCCGCGTAATGACGCGCCCGGCGAAACAGTGAGCTATCAGGTGAGCAACGCGCAGTATCGATTAACGATTACGGAATCAACCCGTTACACTACGCTGGTGGAAATTGAACAAACTGCGCCGTCCATCAGCTACTGGAGCCTGCCGTCGATGACGGTGCGTCTCTATCATGACGCGATGGTCGCTGAAGTGTGTTCAAGCCAGCAGATCTTCCGTTTCAAAGCGCGTTATGATTACCCAAATAAAAAGTTGCATCAACGTGACGAAAAGCATCAAATTAATCAGTTTTTGGCCGATTGGCTAAGATATTGTTTAGCACATGGAGCGATGGCGATTCCGGTTTGTTAGCGTCGTGAAACCTACCTAAGGACACCATTTGGAAAGCCTGTTGAACCTGACTGTTGCTGGTGGGGCGCCAGTCAGGGTATTACAAATCACCGATACTCACCTGTTTGCCAATAAGCATGAAACCCTGTTAGGTGTAAATACCTGGGAGAGTTATCAGGCTGTTCTGGAAGCCATTCATGCCCAGAAGCGCGAATGCGATCTGATTGTCGCAACGGGCGATTTGGCGCAGGACCAAACCGCCGCGGCGTATCAGCATTTCGCTGAAGGTATCGCGAGCTTTAACGCGCCCTGCGTATGGTTACCGGGAAACCACGATTTTCAACCCGCAATGTACAGCGCCCTCCAGGAGTCGGGGATCTCCCCTGCCAAACGCGTTTTTTGCGGCGATAACTGGCAGATTTTGCTGCTCGACAGCCAGGTCTTTGGCGTGCCGCACGGTGAGCTGAGCGAGTTTCAACTGGAGTGGCTCGAAGCGAAACTGGCGGATGAGCCGGAGCGTAACACCCTGCTTTTACTGCATCATCATCCGCTGCCAGCAGGTTGTAGCTGGCTCGATCAGCACAGCCTGCGCAACTCTGCCGCGCTGGATCAGGTGTTGATGACCTATCCGCGGGTGAAGCATTTACTCTGCGGTCATATTCATCAGGAGCAGGATCTCGACTGGAACGGTCGTCGCCTGCTGGCTACGCCTTCCACCTGCGTGCAGTTTAAACCGCATTGCTCGAACTTCACTTTAGATACCATTGCGCCGGGCTGGCGCTGGCTGGAACTGCATGCTGACGGCGCGTTAACGACAGAAGTGTGCCGCCTGCAAAGCAACCGGTTCCGCCCGGATACTGCTTCAGAAGGCTACTGATGTCAGCGCTCCTTTACCTGCACGGGTTCAACAGCTCCCCGCGCTCCGCAAAAGCGACGCTGTTTCGCCAATGGCTGGAAGTCCACCATCCGCAGATCGAGATGATCGTTCCGCAGCTGCCGCCGTACCCGGCAGACGCCGCCGAAATGCTGGAGACGATCGTCATGGCGCACGGCGGTGAGCCCTTTGGCGTGGTAGGGTCATCCCTTGGCGGCTACTACGCTACCTGGTTGTCGCAGTGCTTTATGGTGCCTGCCGTGGTGGTGAACCCGGCGGTGCGGCCTTTTGAGCTGCTGGTGGGCTATCTTGGTCACAACGAGAACCCCTACACCGGACAGCAATATGTGCTAGAGTCTCGCCATATTTACGACCTCAAAGTGATGCAGATTGATCCGCTGGAAGCGCCAGATCTTATCTGGCTGCTGCAACAGACGGGTGATGAAGTGCTGGATTACCGCCAGGCAGTGGCCTATTACGCCTCCTGCCGCCAGACTGTAGAAGAGGGCGGTAATCATGCCTTCACGGGCTTTGAGGATCATTTCACCCAGATTGTCGATTTTCTTGGTCTGCACAGCCTCTGACAATCGCTGCGAATTGCTAGTTTAAATCATGACGCAAACCTATAACGCTGATGCCATTGAGGTACTCACCGGGCTTGAGCCGGTTCGCCGCCGTCCGGGGATGTATACCGATACCACGCGCCCAAACCACCTGGGCCAGGAAGTTATTGATAACAGTGTTGACGAAGCGCTGGCGGGTCATGCCAAACGCGTTGACGTTATCCTGCATGCCGATCAGTCGCTGGAAGTCATCGACGACGGTCGCGGCATGCCTGTAGATATTCACCCGGAAGAGGGTGTTCCGGCTGTTGAGCTGATCCTCTGCCGCCTGCACGCGGGCGGCAAATTCTCCAACAAAAATTACCAGTTCTCGGGGGGCCTGCACGGAGTGGGTATCTCCGTGGTGAACGCCCTGTCAAAACGGGTGGAAGTGACCGTGCGCCGCGATGGCCAGGTCTACAATATTGCCTTCGAGAACGGCGATAAGGTGCAGGATTTGCAGGTGATCGGCACCTGCGGCAAACGCAACACCGGTACCAGCGTCCACTTCTGGCCGGACGAAAGTTTCTTCGACAGTCCGCGTTTTTCGGTCTCACGCTTAACGCATATTCTGAAAGCGAAAGCGGTGCTCTGCCCTGGGGTTGAAATTACCTTCAAGGATGAGGTCAACAACAGCGAGCAGCGCTGGTGCTACCAGGATGGCCTGAACGATTACCTGGGCGAAGCGGTGAACGGCCTGCCCACGCTGCCGGAAAAGCCGTTTATCGGTAATTTTGCCGGTGATACGGAAGCCGTCGACTGGGCGTTGCTGTGGCTGCCGGAAGGCGGCGAGCTGCTGACCGAAAGCTACGTTAACCTGATCCCGACCATGCAGGGCGGCACGCACGTTAACGGCCTGCGTCAGGGGCTGCTGGACGCGATGCGGGAGTTCTGCGAATACCGCAACATTTTGCCGCGCGGCGTGAAGCTGTCGGCGGAAGATATCTGGGAGCGCTGCGCTTACGTATTGTCGGTCAAAATGCAGGATCCGCAGTTTGCCGGACAGACCAAAGAGCGCCTCTCCTCGCGCCAGTGCGCGGCGTTTGTCTCCGGCGTGGTGAAAGATGCCTTCAGCCTGTGGCTGAACCAGAACGTGCAGGCTGCAGAGATGCTCGCCGAAATGGCGATCTCCAGCGCCCAGCGCCGTCTGCGCGCGGCGAAGAAAGTGGTGCGTAAAAAGCTCACCAGCGGCCCTGCGCTGCCGGGCAAGCTGGCAGACTGTACCGCGCAGGACCTGAACCGCACCGAGCTGTTCCTGGTGGAAGGTGACTCCGCGGGCGGATCGGCCAAGCAGGCGCGCGATCGCGAATATCAGGCGATCATGCCGCTGAAGGGTAAGATCCTGAACACCTGGGAAGTCTCTTCCGATGAGGTTCTGGCGTCGCAGGAGGTGCATGACATCTCTGTCGCGATCGGTATCGATCCGGACAGCGAAGATCTGAGCCAGCTGCGCTACGGCAAGATCTGTATCCTCGCGGATGCGGACTCCGATGGTCTGCATATCGCTACGCTGCTGTGCGCGCTGTTTGTGAAGCACTTCCGCACACTGGTGAAAAATGGTCATGTCTATGTGGCGCTGCCGCCGTTATACCGTATCGATCTCGGGAAAGAGGTCTATTACGCCCTGACGGAAGAAGAGAAGGCGGGCGTGCTGGAGCAGCTCAAGCGCAAGAAGGGCAAACCGAACGTGCAGCGCTTTAAAGGGCTGGGCGAGATGAACCCGCTGCAGCTGCGCGAAACCACCCTCGATCCCAATACCCGTCGTCTGGTGCAGCTCACCATCAGCGATGAAGATGAGCAGCAGACCAACGCGGTAATGGACATGCTGCTGGCCAAGAAGCGTTCGGAAGATCGCCGTAACTGGCTGCAGGAGAAGGGCGACCTGGCGGATATCGAAGGTTGATGTATTGCCGGTCGGCGGGACTCGTGCGGGCTATTTGCCCGGCGACGCTTCGCTTGCACGGGCCTACGGGACTTTCGTGGGCTTACGGGGTTTTGTAGGCCGGGTAAGGCATCGCCGCCACCCGGCAATCCCTCAGGCCGCATGATTCTTCCGGTATTGTAAGGGCGTCTCCCCGATGCCCTTTTTAAAGGCGCTGATAAAGTACGTCACGTCCGAAAATCCCACCCGCGCGGCAATCTCCCGCACGCTCGCATCCGAGTGCAGCAGGCACTCACAGGCTTTGCGTAATCGTAGCGTATTCAGGTAATCGTGAATTTTCTCGCCCGTTTCGGCATGAAATTTCCGCGATACGTAGCTGCGCGATTTCCCCAGCTCCTCTGCCAGCGCATCAAGGCTGAACTTTTGCCGGTAGTGCTCATCCAGCCAGAACATCACCTGGCTGGCGATGCCGTGGCTGTTCCCGGGTTGGCCCTCGGCATCGTGCGGCAGCATGGCGAACAGACCGATTAGCAGGCTGGCCACGCGCTCGCTGTTCAACGGCGGCGGGTAGCAGCTGAAGAGATGGTCAATGTGGCTATGGCAGTGGGCAACGTCCGCTACCCAGGCTTCGCCCCCGCGCCGGGAGAGCTTATGTAGCCGCTGTTGGGTCTGGGGAAAGTCGCGCAGGGCTTTCAGCACCGCATGCTGATCGAGATGAATAATGGTGCGGCGGTAGGTCGCCTCGGCCTGCGGATCCACCATCACCTTATGCAGGGTAAAAGGCGGAAAGAAAAACAGCCGCCCCGGACGCATGGTGTAGTGGCGGTTATCGACAATCGCCACGCCAAAGCCCTCTTCGACATAGAGAATTTCCAGGCACTGGTGCCAGTGGTGATAGCGCACGGTGTTGGCGAACAGGCGACTGAACGACACGATAGTATCGTTAAGCGTAATCAGCTCAAGGTGTTCCGCGGTAGGGGTCTCGCGCATAGTGCAATAAAACTCAACTTTTCCCTTTTCTTTCCTCTTTATAAACCACCTTTTTAAATTTCCTCAACTGCAGGTTTATTCATCTCTCACTCCTGTGACCCGGCTAACATTTCTGCACCTTGCTGATTAACTATGCTTTGCCGCAGTTGATTGCGAGGACGAGGCTATGTTGGCGGCAAATAAAGAAAAATCAAATCCGTTGTCATCCCGCCAGGATCTGGTGGCGTCAATGAACGCGTGGCTTGCGGCTGTGGACAGACAGTTTCCTGCGGGGAGTTCACGTTTTTCGCTGGGCGAGACCAGCGCGCACTACGCCACGGACGTTGCGCAGATGGAGGGGCTGTCCCGGGTACTTTGGGGGCTGTTTCCGCTGATGGCCGCTGGCGACAGCACGCCGTTCAGCGACAAGTACATCACCGCCATTAAACGGGGTACCGACCCGCAGAGCGCAGGCTACTGGGGCGAAACCGCGCCTTACGATCAACGTCTGGTGGAGATGGCGGCGTATGGCCTGGGCCTGGCGTTGCTGCAGGAGAAGCTCACCGATCTGTTCAGCGAGCGCGAAGTAATGAACCTGCACGCCTGGCTGAACCAGATAACAGACGCGACCATGCCGGACAGCAACTGGAACTACTTCGCCATTATGGTGCAGCTGGGCTTTAAGCGCGCCGGAATGCCGTACGACCAGCAGGCCATCGATCGTCGCTTCGCAATGATGGACGCCTACTACCTGGGGGAGGGCTGGTACTCCGATGGCCCGGGTCGGCCAAAGGATTACTACATCTCAATGGCGTTCCACTTTTATGGGCTGATCTACGCTACCCTGAGCGGCGATGAGGCACGTTCTGAGATGCTGCGCCAGCGCTCACGCCTGTTCGCGGAGGACTTTATCTATATGTCCGCCACCGACGGCGCCTCGGTGCCCTTTGGCCGTAGCCTGACCTACCGCTTCGCGATGGTCGCCTTCTGGAGCGCGGTGGCTTTCTCCGGGCTGGAGGTATTTACCCCGGGCATTGTGAAGGGCATTGTCCTGCGCCATCTGCGCTGGTGGCAGCAGCAGCCGATTGCCGACCGCGACGGGATCCTGACCCTCGGCTTTGCCTGTCCGAACCTGGCGATGTGTGAGGACTACAATGCCCCTGGCTCGCCCTACTGGGCGCTGAAAACCTACCTGATCCTGGCGCTGCCCGAATCACATCCGTTCTGGCAGGCCGACGAGCAGCCGCTGCCACCGCTTGCCGAAAAGCGCGTGATACCCCATGCCCAGCAGATCCTTATTCACGCCGATGACGTCACCCTGCTCACGGCCGGACAGCTGGAGCTGAACAACTACGTCAATACCGAGGCGAAATACACCAAATTTGCCTACTCCAGCCGCTTTGGTTTCACCATCGAGCGGGGACGTTTTGGCATCAAGCACGCCGCCTGCGACTCCATGCTGCTGCTGGCGGATGGCGATAGTTACTTCCGCGGACGCCGTGAGTGCGAGGCGGTGTGCGTTGACGAAAACTTTATCTATTCGCGCTGGTCACCGTGGCATGACGTCCATATCGACAGCTGGCTGGTGCCCTTCGGCGCGTGGCATCTGCGCCTGCACCGCGTAAACAGCGCGCGCACCTTGCAAACGGTAGAGGGCGGGTTCGCGGTGAAGAAAACTGACCATCAGTGCCTCGGGCGCGGCAGTTACCTGCATGCCGCTAACGGCAGCAGCGTGATTGTCGATCTCTCGCCGGTGATCAGCCGTCAGCCTGACAGCGTGGTGACGCCGCCGAACAGCAGCATCATGTTTGCCGAATGCGCCGCCATTCCGGTCCTGACAACCCCCCTTTTGCCTGGGGAAACCTGGCTGTGTAGCGCGGTGCTTGCCGCCGAAAAAGCGATCGCAGAAGCAAACACGCCGCTACTGGAAATAAAAGATAACCGGGCCGTAATTCGCGCGCCGGGAAGCGAACGTAAGCTGTCGTTCATTTTATAGAGCCTTACCCTGGATACTGGCGAGGATGACATGAATAACAAAACTGAATATTACAAAATCAGCAGTTTTATATTTCTCTATTTCTTTACCTGGTCGGCCAGTATTGGCCTGCTGGCAATCTGGCTCGGGCAAAAAGCGAATCTGAGCGGCTCGGTGATCGGCACCGTATTTGCGGTGAACGGCGTCTTCTCCGTTATTCTGAAACCGATCTACGGCTATATTCTGGATAAGATCGGCATGAGCAAATATCTGCTCTATTTTGTGGTGGCGATGTCCGCCCTGATGGCGCCGTTCTTTATTTACGTTTACCAGCCGCTGTTAATGACCAATACGATGTTGGGGATTATTATCGGCGCGCTCTATTTAAGTTTCGCCTGGTATGCGGGCGTGGCGGCATGCGAATCCTATTCCGACCGTTTCAGCCGTCTGAACGGCATGGAGTTCGGTCAGATCCGCATGTGGGGATCGCTTGGCTGGGCGGTGGCGTCGTCGTTCTCCGGCCTGCTGTTTAATCTCTCACCCGCCTACAACTTTATTATGGGCAGCGTGGCATCGGTCATTATGCTGATTGTCCTGCTGCGCCTGAAGGTAAACACCAACTCGGCCCATGCCGGTGAGGTGTTAACCAAAGAGAAAATCGCTCCGGCGGATGTCTGTGCCTTACTGCGCAGCCGCAAATTCTGGGCTTTCTGCCTGTACGTAGCGGGCGTGGCCTGGATGATGTTTATCGCCGAACAGCAGTTCTCGCGCTATTTCGTCACCTTCTTTGATGATATTCACCAGGGCAACGCGGTGTTTGGCTATCTCGGCACCGTGCAGTCGGGGACGGAATTCGTCATGTATATGGTGATCCCGCTATTCGTTAACTTTATTGGCGCCAAACGCGGTCTATTAATTGTTGGCCTGATTGTCGGCGCCCGGCTGATTATTTCCGGGCTGTGCGACTCGCATCTGTTAATTTCTGTCCTTAAGCCGCTGTACGGGCTGGAAATCTGTCTCCTGCTGGTGTCGGTCTTTAAATATATCGCTGAGCATTTCGATAAACGCGTGAACGCCACCATGTATCTGCTGGGTTATCAGGCGATGCTGTACGTCGGCAACGTCGTGGTGTCGTCACCTGCTGGTTATATGTATGACCGCATCGGCTTTGAACAGACCTATATCATCATGGGCGCCACGGCGCTGACCTTTACCCTGATTTCCGCCTTCACGTTATCCGCCTGCCAGAGCAAATGGCGCGGTGCAAAAACGCTGAGCGTTGCAGAACACCACTAATTTACGCCGTCAAAGAAGGAACCGAATTATGTTGAGTCGTATCACTGAGGAGCGCCTGGCCGATATTCCTGTGCCAGTGGATGAACACGCGTTTAGCGATGCGTTAAGCTCGGCGCGCAGCCATATCCTCGAGCTGATCAGCCGTCATTTAACGGAGTTCGGCGATAAATTCCCGGCAGAAACCTGCAAGGAGGGGTATTACCCGCTGACCGATAACGTCGAGTGGACCACCAGCTTCTGGACCGGGCAGCTATGGCTGGCGTGGGAAATGAGCGGTGACGAGAAATTCCGCGCGATGGCCCGGAAGCATACCCGCTCGTTTGGCCTGCGCATTGCCGGGCGCAGCGACACCAATACCCATGATTTAGGGTTCCTGTACACGCTCTCCTGCGTGGCAGACTGGCGGCTGACCGGTAACCGCGAGGCGCGCGGTTTCTCGCTGCTGGCCGCCGAAGCGCTGCTGGAGCGCTTCCATGAGAAGGCGAAGATTATCCAGGCGTGGGGCGATCTCGCCGACCCGGAACAGGCCGGGCGGATGATCATCGACTGCAACATGAACCTGCCGCTGCTCTACTGGGCGAGCGAGCAGACCGGCGATCCGCGCTTCGCCGATGCCGCCAGAGCCCACGTGATGCAGGCCGCGACGTATCTTATCCGTGAAGATGCCTCCACCTTCCATACCTACTATATGGATGTGGTCACCGGCGCGCCGCGCTACGGCAACACCCAGCAGGGCTATGCGGACGACTCCTGCTGGTCGCGGGGCCAGGCGTGGGGGATTTACGGCTTCCTGCTGAGCTACATCTACACCGGCGACGAGACGATGATTGTCCTGTCGAAACGGCTGGCAAACTACTTCCTGAATCGTCTGCCGGAAGATTACGTCTGTCACTGGGATCTGGCGCTGGTAGGCACCGACGCGCTGCGCGACGCCTCCTCGGCGGCGATTGCCGTGTGCGGCCTGCTGGAGCTGGTGAAGCACCTGCCGGTGACCGACCCCGACCGGGAGCGCTATCTGGCATGGGCGAAAGGCATTATGTCGTCGCTGACGCAGCACTATCTGATGGGGAAAGAGGAGAAGGGCAACGGCGTGCTGAAACACTCCGTGTATCACCTCGCCAGCAACAAAGGCGTGGATGAGTGCGCCAGCTGGGGAGATTACTTCTACGTCGAGGCGCTGGTGCGCTTTACCCAGAGCTGGAAATTGTACTGGTAAAAAAAAGCTGGGGTGAGGGTATCACCACCCCAGCACATCTTTTATGGCTCGCCGGTAGGGAGTGTCGATCTGCTCCGGTACCTGGTTAATATAGTCTCGTGCGTGCCGGCGGGACTCGCCGCTCAGGTTATCCAGATAAACAATGGCCTCGTCCACGCTGGGCACCCGACCTTCCAGCGAGGCGCTTCGCGGCGGCAGCCCGGTCCAGATCACCGCCTCGATGCCACGCTCCACCGCCCATCCCGAAAGCAGGCCGCTGTGGCGACCGGCGATCAGCAGCGAGCCGATGCCGTCACAACGTCCTTCTGGGATCCCCTCGCGTTGGCGCAGGGCCTGACAGGCCACGTTCAGCGTTTGTGCATCGAGCCACGCCCAGAGCACCGGCACGGCAGGGGCATTCATACAGATGGCGGTAGCAAGTTCACCGCCGTCGCTGACCCGGGAAAATTCAATGGGCAGCGAGGGGCCGTCGGTTTTCCACTCCCCGGCGACGAGGAGTGGGCCGCTTTTCCATATCAACGACCCCCAGCCCAGACAGGCTATCCTCATAAGCGCCCCTCTTTACGACCCTGTACCGACGTTTTTGCGTGTTACGCTTCAGGAATACGCAGCGTCTGCCCGGGATAAATTTTATCCGGGCTGGAGAGCATAGGGCGGTTGGCTTCAAAGATTTTGTTGTATTTCGACGCATCGCCATACACGGTTTTGGAGATAGCGCTCAGGGTGTCGCCCGATTTTACCGTGTAGTAGGTGGCTTCCTGCTGGGTGTCGGTAGCGGTGATGGTGTTTTCCACCTCGCTGACCCCCGCGATGTTACCCACCGCGACCTGGATTTTCTCTTTCTGCTCCTGGGTGAGACCGTCGCCTGTTACCACGGCCTTGCCGTCGTTGACATTGACCTGCACCTTTTCGGCGCCCGGGATGTTGAGCTTTTTAAGGTGTTCCGAGACTTTATCGCTTTGACCTTTGTGATCGGTCAGGTTGTCCCACAGCTTTTCACCTGCTTCTTTAACGAAGTTAAAAATTCCCATTACTTCCTCCAGATAACAATGAAATCAGGAATAAGCATAGCAGCTGCGCTTTAAGGTGATAAAAAAAGCCCGGTGGCGCTATGCTTACCGGGCCTACGAAACCTTTGGGGGAGGGCTGAGGTAAGGGTTAAACCCCGTTCTCCAGAATACGGATGTGGGTTTCCAGAACATCACCCTTCACCGCCTCGCTCCAGGCTTTCATGTGGGGGGTCTGCAGATGCGCTTCGAGGTGCGCCACGGTTTCCCACTGCTCAACCATCACGATGGAGTCCGGGGCGGTGGTCTGGAAGCTGACGCCAGCGGCGGTGTCTACCATTGGCGCGTAGCCGTGGCAGCCTGCTTCCTCTAAAACGGTCGGGATAATTTTTGCGAACTGATCCAGCACCGCCTGACGGTGATGTTGTCCAGGACGGGTACGAATTTCAGCAATAACGGTAAGCATGGTCATTTCTCCTGATAACATGCTACCAGTTAAGCAAAAATCTCAGCCAGATGCTTGCGATATTCTGCGATATAGCGTGGCACGTCCGGCATTTTGATCACGTCGTTGGTGATGAAGGTC
Source organism: Leclercia adecarboxylata (assembly GCF_035787115.1). Classification (GTDB taxonomy): domain Bacteria; phylum Pseudomonadota; class Gammaproteobacteria; order Enterobacterales; family Enterobacteriaceae; genus Enterobacter; species Enterobacter adecarboxylatus_E. The sequence continues at coordinate 266,106 of NZ_JALKTL010000006.1, forward strand.
GGCAGCGCCTCCATTCCCAGGAACTGGTTGGCTTTATGGAACGGCAGATAAACACCGTCAACGCCCACGCCGTGGAAGAACTGATCCGCTTCGGTGAAGGCTTCCATTGGGGCGTTCCAGGTCAGGGAGAGCATGTACTTTTTCCCCTGAATCAGACCACCGGAGCCGTATTTTTTCGAGGCATCTGAACGGGTGCGGCCATCGCTGGCATACAGTGAGCCGTGGCCTTCGGTAAAGACATCGTCCATATACTTTTTCACGGTCCAGGGCGCACCCATCCACCAGCCAGGCATTTGCCAGATCACCACGTCTGCCCACAGGAAGTTCTGTACTTCGGCCTGGATATCGTACTCGCCGTCGGTGCGTACGACCTTAACATCATGCCCGGCGTCGCGCAGGAAACCGTCCGCGACCTCGGTCAGGGTGTCATTCAGTTGGCCATTGGAGTGGGCGAATTTTTTCGCGCCGTTAATAATCAGGATATTGCTCATTAAGTTGTCCTCAGAGTAGCGAGTCTGGGGGCCATTCTACGCGCGACAGCGACGCGGTAAAATGAGCAAAATGTGCAAAGTCTTTTGCTGTAACAGCAATAATCCCTTACCAGCCGATCGTAACGGCGCAGCCGCCGTCCGGCGCATTACTGAGCGTGACCCTCATCCCGTGCAGCGCAGCTATTCGTTTCACAATGGACAACCCCAGCCCGCTACCGGTTTGCACCTGGCCAGGAGGGCGATAAAAGCGCTCGCCGATCCGCGCCAGCGCGTCGGGGGGGATGCCCGGGCCGTTGTCACGGACGGTAAAGCTGTGGCTGTCCAGCGTCACGTCCACCACGCTGCCGCGCGGACTGTAGCGCACGGCGTTATCCAGCAGGTTTCGTACCAGCAGGCTCAGCAACAGCTGTTGCCCGGGGCGCGTCACCTGCGGGGCGTTGAGGTTCAGGCGGATGTCGATTCCGGCCTGCTGTGCCTGAGGATAAATGTCCATCACCGCCGACTGCAGTAAATCGGCCAGCGCCAGGGGTTCAACGTCGTCGGGGCTCTCCAGCGAATCCAGACGCGACAGCGTCAGCAGCTGCTCAACCAGCCGTGATGCCCGGTCGATACCGGCGTGCAGCTGGGCCAGCGCTCTTCTCTGGCTTTCAGGATCGTCCTGCGACAGCTGCGCCACCTCGGTTTGCACCTTCAGGGCGGTTAACGGGCTGCGCAGTTCGTGGGCGGCATCCGAAGTGAAGCGACGTTCCCGGGCCATCATCTCCTGGGTACGGACGAAAAGATGGTTCAGCGCGTCGAGCAGCGGGCGTACTTCAACGGGCACACCCTGCGTCGCCAGCCGGTCGGTGGCATCCGGTGAGCGGGTGCGCAGGGTCTGCGCCAGCTTTTTCAGCGGCCAGAGTTCACGGCTCAAAAGTACGATAAGCAACAGCAGCATCACCGGCAGCGCCACCAGCCACGGCGTGAGCTGCGACTGAACCACCTCCAGCGCCATCTCCTGGCGGTATTCCCGCTCCTGGCCCACCACCACCCGGTATTTGCCATCAGGTGCGGTAAGCCATAAAAAGCGCCATTCATCGTTGTCACCGTTAAGCCGCCCGTCAGTAAACCCTTCCCGGCGATAGTGATACGGGATATCGCGTCCGTTCTCGCCGTCGTTCAGCACCATTTTGCCGTCGGGGGTGAAGAGGGCAAACGCCAGCGCATCGTCATCCAGATGCCCGTGTTTCGCTTTTTTCGGCACCTCGCGCATCCGTTCCGGGGCGCGGAGTTCATCCAGCTCCATCGTGAGCAGCCGTTTGGCAAACAGCATCTGTTGGGTGTCGAACAGCTTGTCCAGCTTATCGCTGGTCTGCTGCCAGGCGACAACACTCGCGGCAAACCATGCCGTGAGGGACAGGATCAGGAACAGCAGCGTCAGGCGCAGCTTCAGGCTCAGGCGTTGGGTCAGTTTCATGCATCACCCAGGGTATAACCGATGCCGTGCACGGTGCGGATAAAATCGCTGCCGAGCTTGCGGCGCAGATGGTGAACGTGGACTTCCACGGCATTACTGGAGACGTCGTCATCCCAGTTATAGAGTTTTTCTTCAATCAGTTTGCGCGGCAGCACGCGGCCGGCGTTGCGCATCAGCAGCTCCAGCAGGGCGAACTCTTTCGGTTTGAGCACCAGGGTTTCGCCCTTGAGGGTGGCCACCAGACGGGAGGGATCGAGCGTCACGCTGCCGTGGCGCAGTTCGCTGTGCGCCTGCCCGTGGCTGCGGCGCACCAGCGCCTCAAGGCGGGCGGCCACTTCGATAAGCGCAAAGGGTTTGCAGAGGTAATCATCGGCTCCCAGACGCAGCCCTTCGACGCGCTGGTCGAGCGCATCCCGCGCCGTTAATATCAGCACCGGCTCGCCGCGCCCCTTTTCGCGCCATTCTCGCAGGATCTGCAATCCGTCGAGGCCGGGCAGCGTCAGGTCGAGCACCACGGCGTCATAGGGGGCGCTGTAAAGCGCCGCGCGGCCGGTTTCGCCGTCGGTGAACCAGTCCAGGCTGAAGCCCATTTTCGTCAACCCGGCCTTGATACCGTCGCCAATCAGCCTGTCGTCTTCTACCAGTAAAATGCGCATGTTCCCTCCCTGTTGCCGCCAGTAAACCCTCAGCAAGCGCCTGCTGTACAGTAAAAAAATTTAAATTTTCCGCTTAAGAAGTCGTTAAGGTTTACCCTGTTTAATGGACTGTGAAACGACATCAAAGGGAGAGTTAAGATGAAAAAATTCGCGGCAGTTGCTGCCATCATGATGATCACCACCGCCCCGGCGTTTGCGGCTCAGGGCGGTTTTAATGGCCCGTCGGCAACGCAGACCCAGACGCAAACCCAGACCCAGCAGGGCGGTTTTGTCGATAATGACGCCAACCTCACCACGGCGCAGAAGGTGAAGGATATGAAGGACGACAGCTGGGTGAAACTGCGCGGGAACATCACCGAGCGCCTGTCAGACGATCGTTACACCTTCCGCGATGAGAGCGGCACGGTGGTGGTAGAGATTGACCACAAGCGCTGGAACGGCGTCACCGTGAGCCCGCAGGATAAAGTGGAGCTGCAGGGCAAAGTCGATAAAGAGTGGAACGATTTCGAAATCGACGTGAAACAGGTTATCAAGCTGAATAAATAACCCATGAAAGGGCCGGTATTCCGGCCCTTTTTCTTTGTGACTCGACTCGCCAGATGAGGTAGTATCTGCGGCAATATTGCCTGAAACCAATCGGTTTCTGAGTTGAGGAATCCCATTTAATGAGCGATATGGCAGAGCGCCTCGCGCTACATGAATTCACGGAAAACGCCTACCTGAACTACTCCATGTACGTCATCATGGACAGGGCGTTGCCGTTTATTGGAGATGGCCTGAAACCCGTTCAGCGCCGCATCGTTTATGCGATGTCTGAGCTGGGTCTGAATGCCAGCGCCAAGTTCAAAAAATCCGCCCGTACCGTGGGTGATGTCCTGGGTAAATACCATCCGCACGGCGACAGCGCCTGTTATGAAGCGATGGTGCTGATGGCCCAGCCGTTCTCCTACCGCTATCCGCTGGTTGACGGCCAGGGGAACTGGGGGGCACCGGACGATCCGAAGTCGTTCGCGGCGATGCGTTACACCGAATCCCGTCTTTCGAAATATGCTGAACTGCTGCTCAGCGAGCTGGGTCAGGGTACCGTAGAGTGGGTGCCGAACTTCGACGGTACGCTACAGGAGCCGAAAATGCTGCCTGCGCGTCTGCCGAACATTCTGCTGAACGGCACTACCGGCATCGCGGTGGGGATGGCGACGGATATCCCGCCGCATAACCTGCGTGAAGTGGCGAAAGCGGCGATTACCCTGATTGAACAGCCGAAGACCACGCTGGACGATCTGTTGGATATCGTGCAGGGGCCGGACTTCCCCACCGAAGCGGAGATCATTACCTCCCGCGCGGAGATCCGCAAAATCTACCAGAACGGTCGCGGCTCCGTGCGTATGCGTGCGGTGTGGACCAAAGAGGATGGCGCAGTGGTGATCACCGCGCTGCCGCACCAGGTCTCGGGCGCCAAAGTGCTGGAGCAGATCGCGACCCAGATGCGCAATAAAAAGCTGCCAATGGTCGATGATCTGCGTGACGAATCCGACCACGAAAACCCGACCCGTCTGGTGATCGTGCCGCGTTCCAACCGCGTGGACATGGAGCCGGTGATGAACCACCTGTTCGCCACCACCGATCTGGAAAAAAGCTACCGTATCAACCTGAACATGATCGGTCTGGACGGTCGTCCGGCGGTGAAAAACCTGCTGGAAATCCTCACCGAATGGCTGGCGTTCCGCCGCGATACGGTGCGCCGTCGCCTTAACCATCGTCTGGAGAAAGTGCTTAAGCGCCTGCATATCCTCGAAGGTTTGCTGGTGGCGTTTCTCAACATCGATGAAGTGATCGAGATCATTCGTACCGAGGATGAGCCGAAGCCAGCCCTGATGTCGCGCTTTGGCATCAGCGAAACTCAGGCAGAAGCGATCCTCGAGCTGAAGCTGCGCCATCTCGCGAAGCTTGAAGAGATGAAAATCCGCGGTGAGCAGGACGCGCTGGAGAAAGAGCGCGATCAGCTGCAGGCGATCCTTGCCTCCGAACGCAAGATGAACACCCTGCTGAAGAAAGAGCTGCAGGCTGACGCCGACGCTTTCGGCGACGACCGCCGCTCTCCGCTGCATGAGCGTGAAGAAGCGAAAGCGATGAGCGAGCATGAGATGCAGCCGTCCGAGCCGGTGACCATTGTACTGTCACAAAGCGGCTGGGTACGCAGCGCCAAAGGTCATGACATTGACGCGCCGGGGCTGAGCTACAAAGCCGGCGACAGCTTCAAAGCCGCCGTGAAGGGCAAGAGCAACCAGCCGGTGGCCTTTATCGACACCACCGGGCGCAGCTACGCCATCGATCCTATTACCCTGCCGTCAGCGCGCGGGCAGGGCGAGCCGCTGACCGGCAAGCTGACGCTGCCGCCGGGTGCGACCATTGAGCATATGCTGATGGAAGGGGATGAGCAGAAGCTGCTGCTGGCCTCCGATGCCGGCTACGGCTTTATCTGTACCTTCAACGATCTGATCTCGCGCAACCGTGCGGGCAAGGCGTTGATTAGCCTGCCGGATAATGCCCGGGTGATGACGCCGCTGGTGGTTGAAGACGAGAGCGACATGCTGCTGGCGATCTCCACCGCGGGCCGCATGCTGATGTTCCCGCTCAGCGATCTGCCGCAGCTGTCAAAAGGCAAAGGCAATAAGATCATCAACATCTCCGCGGCGGATGCGGCGTCAGGGACGGATAGCCTGGCGCACCTCTTTATTCTGCCACCGCAGAGCACGTTGACCATCCATGTAGGTAAACGCAAAATCAAGCTGCGCCCGGAAGAGCTGCAGAAAGTGGTGGGCGAACGTGGACGCAAAGGATCGCTGATGCGTGGCCTGCAGCGCATTGATCGCGTGGAGATAGACTCTCCAACCCGCGGTAATGCGGGCGACAACGCAGAGTAACAGCGCCTCGCCCCCTCCGTTCAGGAGGGGGTATCGCGGAAAACATCCTTTATAAAAACAAAGAAGTTACCCGCTTATAGTTGCAGTATAATTGTCAGCTGTCAGGGGTTTTTGAGGTCGCTATGCTATTAATTGTTCGTACCATTCTTGCCGTAATCTATTGCATTCTGGTCTGTATCTTCGGCTCTGTTTACTGCTTGTTCAGTCCGCGCAATCCAAAGCACGTTGCCACTTTTGGCCACATGTTTGCCCGTATGGCGCCGCTGTTTGGTTTGAAAGTTGAGACCCGCCTGCCGGAAGGGGCAGAGAAATTTGGCAACGCTATCTATATCGGCAACCATCAGAATAACTACGATATGGTGACCGCGGCGAAAATCGTCCAGCCGCCAACCGTTACCGTGGGCAAAAAAAGCCTGCTGTGGATCCCGTTCTTCGGCCAGCTTTACTGGCTTACCGGCAACCTGCTGATTGACCGTAACAACCGCGCCAAAGCACACGGCACCATCGCCGAGGTGGTGAACCACTTCAAAAAGCGCAAGATCTCTATCTGGATGTTCCCGGAAGGCACCCGCAGCCGTGGTCGCGGCCTGCTGCCGTTTAAAACTGGCGCGTTTCATGCCGCAATTGCGGCAGGCGTACCTATTATTCCAGTGTGTGTTTCCAATACATCGAATAAGATAAACCTGAACCGTCTGCGTAACGGTCTGGTCATTGTAGAGATGCTGCCGCCGGTCGATGTCAGTAAATATGGTAAAGACCAGGTGCGCGAGCTGGCGGCGCATTGCCGCGAACTAATGCTGAATAAAATCGCTGAGCTCGATAAAGAAGTCGCCGAGCGAGAAGCCGCTGGCAAGGTTTAAGCCGGCTTAAAGGGAAAACGAATTCCCGTATTGTTAGTGTGATTATACATGGAGCTACTATGTCACTCAGTCGCCGTCAGTTTATTCAGGCATCGGGGATCGCCCTTTGTGCAGGCGCGGTTCCGCTGAGGGCAAACGCCGCCGGACAGCAGCAGCCGCTGCCCATCCCGCCGTTACTTGAATCCCGTCGCGGGCAGCCGCTGTTCCTTACGCTACAGCGCACCCACTGGACCTTCACTCAGGGAACGCGGGCTTCGGTCTGGGGCATCAACGGGCGCTACCTTGGCCCGACGGTACGCGTCTGGAGCGGCGATGACGTCAAACTGATCTACAGCAACCGCCTGGCCGAGAACGTCGCCATGACCATCAGCGGTATGCAGGTGCCTGGCCCGTTGCTGGGCGGAGCCCCGCGTATGATGTCCCCAAGCGCCGACTGGGCGCCGGTTCTGCCGGTCCGCCAGCGCGCAGCCACCCTCTGGTATCGCGCCAACACCCCGAACCACACCGCGCAGCAGGTCTACAACGGCCTGGCGGGGATGTGGCTGGTGGAAGATGAGATCAGCAAATCGCTGCCGATCCCAAACCATTACGGGGTCGATGATTTCCCGATCATTATTCAGGATAAACGGCTGGATAACTTTGGTACGCCGGAGTACAGCGAGCCGGGCAGCGGCGGTTTTGTCGGCGACACGCTGCTGGTCAACGGCGCGCAAAGCCCTTATGTCGAAGTATCACGCGGCTGGGTTCGCCTGCGCCTGCTGAATGCCTCCAACTCTCGTCGCTATCAGTTGCAGATGAGCGATGGCCGAGCGCTGCACGTGATCGCCGGGGACCAGGGCTTGTTACCGGCCCCGGTATCGGTTAAGCAGCTGGCGCTGGCGCCTGGCGAGCGGCGGGAAATCCTGGTCGATATGACCAACGGTGAAGAAGTCTCGATCACCTGTGGCGAGGCGGCGGGCATCGTTGACCGTCTGCGCGGCTTCTTTGAGCCGTCGAGCATTCTGGTCTCGACGCTGGTGTTAACCCTGCGTCCAACCGGCCTGTTGCCGCTGGTGACCGATACCCTGCCGATGCGCCTGCTGTCGGAAGAGATCCTGAGCGGTACGCCGGTGCGTAGCCGTGATATCAGTCTTGGTGATGACCCGGGCATTAACGGCCAGCTGTGGGACGTAAACCGCATTGATATTACCGCTCAGCAGGGCTCCTGGGAGCGCTGGACGGTGCGCGCCGATATGCCACAGTCGTTCCACATCGAAGGGGTGAACTTCCTGATCCGCAACGTCAACGGCGCCATGCCGTTCCCGGAAGACAGAGGCTGGAAAGATACCGTCTGGGTCGACGGGCAGGTTGAGCTGCTGGTCTATTATGGACAGCCTTCCTGGCCGCACTTCCCGTTCCTGTTCCACAGCCAGACCCTGGAGATGATGGATCGCGGCTCGGTGGGGCAGCTGCTGGTGAATCCTGCGCCGTAAATTTACCCCTCACCCCGACCCTCTCCCCTGTGGGGAGAGGGAGAAAGACCGCAGGGTGCATTCCCCTTTCCCCTGTGGGGAGAGGGAGAAAGACCGCAGGGTGCATTCCCCTCTCCCCTGTGGGGAGCGGGAGAGAGACCGCAAGGTGCATTCCCCTTTCCCCTGTGGGGAGAGGGAGAAAGACCGCATAGTGCAGTCCCCTTTCCCCTGTGGGGAGAGGGAGAAAGACCGCATGGTACAGTCCCTTCTCCGCTGTGGGGAGAGGGAGAAAGACCGCATGGTGCAGTCCCTTCTCCGCTGTGGGGAGAGGGAGAAAGACCGCATGGTGCATTCCCCTTTCCCCTGTGGGGAGAGGGAGAAAGACCGCAGGGTGCAGTCCCCTCTCCCCTGTGGGGAGAGGGTTAGGGTGAGGGGATGACTACCCGCACAATACCCCTTCATTTCCCACATTGTTCCAGCGTATAATCCCGCTCCTTTTGGCTATTTTTTCTTCGGAAGCATTATGAGCGCAATTTCCCTGATCCAGCCGGATCGTGACCTCTTCTCATGGCCCCAGTACTGGGCGGCCTGCTTTGGACCGGCGCCCTTCCTGCCGATGTCTCGTGAAGAGATGGACCAACTTGGCTGGGACAGCTGCGACATTATCCTGGTGACGGGGGATGCTTACGTCGATCACCCGAGCTTTGGTATGGCGATCTGCGGCCGTATGCTTGAAGCCCAGGGCTTCCGCGTCGGGATCATTGCCCAGCCTGACTGGAACAGCAAAGATGACTTTATGCGTCTCGGTAAACCGAATCTCTTCTTCGGCGTCACCGCAGGCAACATGGACTCGATGATCAACCGCTATACCGCCGACCGCAAACTGCGTCACGACGATGCCTACACCGCGGATAACGTGGCGGGCAAGCGTCCGGATCGCGCCACCCTCGTGTACACCCAGCGATGCAAAGAAGCATGGAAAGACGTGCCGGTCATCCTGGGCGGTATCGAAGCGAGCCTGCGCCGTACCGCGCATTACGACTACTGGTCAGATACCGTGCGCCGTTCGGTGTTGGTTGACTCCAAAGCCGACATGCTGATCTTCGGCAACGGCGAACGTCCGCTGGTGGAAGTGGCGCACCGTCTGGCGCAGGGCGAACCGGTGGGCGACATCCGCGATGTGCGTAACACCGCCATTATGGTGAAAGAGGCGCTGCCGGGCTGGAAAGGGGTGGATTCCCGAATCATCGATATGCCGGGCAAAATCGACCCGATCCCGCATCCTTACGGCGAAGATCTGCCGTGCGCTGATAACAAGCCGGTTGCGCCGAAAAAAGCCGAGGCGAAAGCCATTGTGGTGCAGCCGCCGCGTCCCAAGCCGTGGGAAAAGACCTACGTGCTGCTGCCCTCCTTCGAGAAGGTGAAAAGCGACAAAGTGCTCTACGCGCACGCCTCGCGTATTCTGCACCATGAAACCAACCCGGGCTGCGCGCGGGCGCTGATGCAAAAACACGGCGAGCGCTACATCTGGGTTAACCCGCCGGCAATCCCGCTCTCTACCGAAGAGATGGACAGCGTCTTTGCCCTGCCGTACAAGCGCGTGCCGCACCCGTCATACGGCAACAGCCGCATTCCGGCGTATGAGATGATCCGCTTCTCGGTCAACATTATGCGCGGCTGCTTTGGCGGCTGCTCCTTCTGTTCGATCACCGAGCATGAAGGACGTATTATTCAGAGCCGCTCTGAAGAGTCTATCGTCAACGAGATCGAAGCCATTCGCGACACGGTGCCGGGCTTTACCGGCGTGATCTCCGATCTGGGTGGCCCAACCGCCAACATGTATATGCTGCGCTGTAAGTCGCCGCGCGCGGAGCAGACCTGCCGCCGTCTGTCGTGCGTTTATCCGAGCATTTGCGAGCACATGGACACCAACCACGAGCCGACCATCAACCTGTACCGTCGCGCCCGCGATCTGAAGGGCATCAAGAAGATCCTCATCGCCTCCGGCGTGCGTTATGACATCGCTGTGGAAGATCCGCGCTATATCAAAGAGCTGGCGACCCATCACGTGGGCGGCTACCTGAAGATTGCCCCGGAGCATACCGAAGAGGGGCCGCTGTCGAAGATGATGAAGCCGGGGATGGGCAGTTACGACCGCTTTAAAGAGCTGTTCGACACCTATTCGAAGCAGGCCGGGAAAGAGCAGTATCTGATTCCGTACTTCATCTCCGCGCACCCTGGAACGCGTGATGAAGACATGGTGAACCTGGCCCTGTGGCTGAAACAGCGTCGCTTCCGTCTGGATCAGGTGCAGAACTTCTACCCGTCGCCGCTGGCGAACTCCACCACCATGTATTACACCGGCAAGAATCCGCTGAGTAAGATTGGCTATAAGAGTGAGGACGTGGTGGTGCCGAAGGGTGACAAGCAGCGTCGTCTGCATAAAGCCCTGCTGCGTTATCACGATCCGAAAAACTGGCCGCTGATCCGCCAGGCGCTGGAAGAGATGGGTAAAAAGCACCTGATTGGTTCACGCCGCGACTGCCTGGTGCCTGCGCCAACGGTGGAAGAGATGCGCGAAGCGCGTCGTCAGAATCGTAATACGCGCCCGGCCCTGACCAAGCACACGCCGATCGTGCATCAGCGCTCGAACGGTGGGGCAACAGGTGCGAAAAAAGCGGCTAAACGTAAGATTGGATAACGCTGTGCCCCTCCCCCTGACCCTCTCCCCATAGGGAGAGGGAACTTGAACACCCTCTCTCTATGGGGAGAGGGCAGGGTGAGGAGATTACCCGCCAAACTGGTCCGGATCCGGCCCTAAACGCTTGCCTTTATCCAGCTTCGCAATTTCACTCAGCTCATCTTTATCCAGACGGAAATCCCACACGTCGAAGTTTTCGGCGATGCGCGACGGAGTAACGGATTTCGGGATCACCACCAGCCCGCAGTCCAGATGCCAGCGAATGACAATCTGCGCCGGGGTTTTACCGTACTTATCGGCAAGGGAGCGGATGATCTTCTGATCGAAGACCCCTTCACCGCCCTGCGCCAGCGGGCTCCAGGACTCGGTCTGGATCTTGTGGTTTGCGTTCCAGACATAGAGCTGACGCTGCTGCATCAGAGGGTGCAGCTCAATCTGGTTGATTACCGGAGCGACGCCCGTCTCATCGATCAGCCGTTGCAGATGGTGAATCTGGAAATTACAGACCCCGACACTCTTCACCAGGCCGGCTTTTTGCAGATCGAGCATCCCTTGCCAGGCTTCGACATAGTGATCGATAGCCGGAACCGGCCAGTGCATCAGATAAAGGTCGACATAGTCGAGCTGCAGCTTGTCCAGGCTCTCCTGCAACGCTTCTGCCGGACGCTTCTGGTCGTCATTCCAAAGCTTGGTGGTGATGAACAGTTCATCGCGGGGTACGCCAGCGCTGGCAAGGGCTTTGCCGACGCCGTCTTCATTTTTGTAGGCGGCAGCGGTATCGATGGAGCGATAGCCGACTTCCAGTGCTTTATGAATGGCGGAGACGACCTCTTCGTTACCGGCTTTCCATACGCCGAGCCCCAACTGGGGCATTACGTTGCCGTCCTGAAGCTTGATTACGGTTTGGTTTGCCATTTTTCCTCCTTCATTGGACATCCACCAGGGGTAATCCCCCGGTGGCGTATGTGCATTAAGCCTGGCCTAAATGCCGAAAAACGAAAGGCAATCGCGTAAAATCCCTTAGCGTGCAGCCTCGTAAATACGGCGGCTCACCTCGAGGGTAATGTCATGATGTTCGCCGATCTGCGTCATGCCATGCTCTTCGAGTTTAGCCAGCAGGGCAGGGATGGAGCTGCCATCCAGGCCGTAGCCGGAGAGGCGGGTTGGCACACCCAGCTGCTCGAAAAAGTTGCGGGTAGCGAGAATGGCGGCATCGATGCGCTCATCTTCAGAACCGGCCGTGATACCCCATACGCGCTCAGCGTACTGCAGCAGCTTGCCGCGTTTGGTGTCGCGTTTTTCATTCCACAGCGCAGGCAGCACCACCGCCAGAGTCTGGGCGTGATCGAGACCGTGCATCGCCGTCAGTTCGTGGCCCAGCATATGGGTGGCCCAGTCCTGTGGGACGCCGGCACCAATCAGGCCGTTCAGCGCCTGGGTGGCGGCCCACATCACGTTGGCGCGTACCTCGTAGTTTTCTGGCTCTTTCAGCGCCAGCGGGCCGTCTTCGATCAGGGTCAGCAGAATGCCCTCGGCGAAACGATCCTGAATTTTTGCGTTCACCGGATAAGTGACGTACTGCTCAACGGTGTGAACAAAGGCATCCACCACGCCGTTCGCCACCTGACGCGGCGGCAGGGTGTAGGTGTAAACCGGATCCAGCACCGCAAACACCGGCTGCACGTGCTCGTTCATAAAGGCCTGTTTGTCGCCGGTGGTTTTACGCGAAATCACCGCGCCTTTGTTGGACTCGGAGCCGGTAGCCGGCAGGGTCAGTACGGAGCCCATCGGGATGGCGCTCTTGATATCGCTGCCGCCGGTTTGCAGGATGTGCCACGGGTCGATGCCTTCATCGTAGTGGGCCGCCGCGGCGATAAACTTGGTGCCATCCAGCACCGAACCGCCGCCCACCGCCAGCAGGAAGGTGATCTGCTCATCACGGGCAATTTTCACCGCGTTCATCAGCGTTTCGTAAGAGGGGTTCGGCTCGATACCGCTGAACTCACGCACGTCCAGACCTTCCAGCGCGGTGTAGACCCGATCAAGAACGCCATTTTTCTTCACGCTACCGCCGCCGTAGGTAATAAGGACGCGAGCATCGGCCGGGATCTGCGCGCGCAGATCGGCGATGGCGTCTTTACCAAACAGGATGCGGGTTGGGGTATGCAGATTGAAATTGTTCATTGTTCGTTCCCTTTAGTGGGTGGAAAAACGGGGTGGCACAGAGGGCTGCCTGATGGTGCTCATTGTGGCGAGCGAGGGCGCTGCTCTCAATGCACATTTCTGCCGTTGTCTTGCCCATTTCTACACAGTGCTGGAGAATATGGGTAAAAATGCGCACACTGCAAACCTCGGAAAACGTACCCGGAGCGAGATAAGATGAAACGTGAAGCGATCTGCCTGCAGCTAACAGAACAAATTAACACCCTGAAAGATAATGCAAATTATCTTGACGCGCTGCTGCCGGACGTTCGCCTGCTGTACGGCACCCAGCCCTACGCCCGTACCCCGGTGATGTACCAGCCGGGTATCATTTTTCTCTTTTCCGGGCACAAAATTGGTTACATCAACGAGCGTGTATTTCGTTACGACACCAACGAATATCTGCTCCTGACAGTACCTTTACCCTTTGAATGTGAAACCTTCGCGACAGAGGCGGTGCCGCTGGCGGGAATTCGCTTAAATATCGATATTCTGCAACTGCAGGAACTGCTGATGGACATTGGCGAGGACGAGCTGTTCCGCCCGTCGATGGCGGCGAGCGGTATCAACTCCGCCACGCTGACGGATGAAATCCTCTGCGCCATTGAGCGTCTGCTGGACGTGATGGCGCGGCCGCTGGATGCCCGGATTCTGGGCAGGCAGATTGTGCGCGAGATCCTCTACCACATCCTGCTGGGGCCGGGCGGTGGGGCACTGCTGGCGCTGGTCAGCCGTCAGACCCACTTCAGCCTGATTAGCCGGGTGCTAAAACGCATCGAGAGCCAGTACACCGAAAACCTGAGCGTGGACCAGCTGGCGGCAGAGGCCAACATGAGCGTCTCGGCGTTTCATCATAACTTTAAATCGGTCACCAGCACCTCGCCGCTGCAGTACCTCAAGAGCTACCGCCTGCATAAGGCAAGGATGATGATGATCCACGACGGCATGAAAGCCAGCGCCGCCGCGCTGCGGGTAGGCTATGAAAGCGCATCGCAGTTCAGCCGGGAGTTTAAGCGCTACTTTGGCGTGACGCCGGGCGAAGATGCGGCGCGGATGAGAACAATGCAGGGATAGTGAGGATGTTAAAATTCCCTCTCCCCAATGGGGAGAGGGTGAAGGAAGGTTATCAGGCGTTGCAGTATTTCTTGCGGATCACCACCACAATCGTTCCCACCAGACCTGCCACCAGCAGGAACACCGGCAGGATCATCAGGAAGGTCATCACCTGATCTTCGTGGCGCTTAACGAACGGGATCATGCTCAGCGCATAGCCAAAGGTGGTCACCACGCCAACCCACAGCAGCGCGCTCAGCCAGTTAAAGAACTGAAAGCGACGGTTAGAGAGCCCGGAGATGCCCGCCATGGTCGGCAGCAGCGTGCGCACAAACGCCAGAAAACGCCCGGCCAGCAGCGCCAGCAGGCCGTGGCGATCGAACATGCAGGTTGCCCGCTGATGATATTTATAGGGCAGCTGCGCCAGCCAGCTTTTAACCACCCGTGTATTGCCGAGCCACCGGCCCTGCAGGTAGCTGAGCCAGCAGCCCAGGCTGGCGGCCGAGGTAAGGATCACCATCGTGGGGGCAAAGTCCATGACCCCTTTACCGATTAACGCTCCTGCCAGCAGCAGCAGGCTGTCGCCCGGTAAGAAGGAGGCGGGCAGTAACCCATTTTCCAGAAACAGCGTGGCGAACATAACGAAATAGACAATCCCCACCACGTGCGGGTCAGCCAGCGCTGCGAAGTCGTGTTGCCAGAGTGCAGCGATAATATCTTGAATAACAGCCATGGGCTTTCCTGTGGAACAGCATATATAAGGCTATTGTACTCCCTATTTCGCCGATGGGCTTTGATCGCAGGCGCAACAAATCAGACTTTTCTGCACCTAATGGGGAGAAAAGTGTCCACAGCGAGTTTTTATAGCCCTTCGCTATTCAATACGCGCGAAACCGGCTTCCAGATCGGCGATCAGATCCTCAACATCTTCCAGGCCGATATGCAAGCGGATCAGGGTGCCGGTAAAGTCCACTTCACCGCCCGGACGCAGGGCCGCAATCTGCTCTGGCTGGTTCGGCAGGATCAGCGATTCAAAGCCGCCCCAGGAGTAGGCCATGCTGAACAGCGAAAAGTTATCCAGATAGGCGGAAAGCTCGTCGTTGCTCAGGCGCTTATTCAGCACAAACGAGAACAGACCGCTGCTGCCCGTAAAGTCACGCTGCCAGAATTCGTGCCCCACGCTGCCCGGCAGAGCCGGATGGTTAACGCGCGCCACCTGTGGATGCTGCGCCAGCCAACGGGCAACCTGCACGCTGCTTTCATGGTGTTGACGCAGACGCACGCCGAGGGTGCGCAGGCCGCGGCTGGTCATATAGGCGGTGTCGGCATCCACCATTTGTCCCATCAGATAGGCATTCTCACGCAGCTGATCCCAGCAGCGGGCGTTGGAGACTGCGGTGCCAATCATGCCGTCAGAGTGGCCAATCAGGTATTTGGTTGCCGCCTGAATTGAGATGTCGATACCAAAATCGAGCGCCTTAAACAGCACGCCTGCCGCCCAGGTGTTATCGATCATGATGATAGCGTCCGGCGCTTTGCTGCGTACCGCCTGCACAATGGCTGGCACATCATGCACTTCCATGGTGATGGAGCCGGGTGATTCCAGGAACACAATCCGGGTGTTGGGCTGGATCAGGTCGGCGATACCGGCGCCAATCTGTGGATCGAACCAGTCTGTGGTGACGCCGAGCTTGCTGAGGATTTTAGTGCAGAAGTCCTGGCTTGGCTCGTAGGCGGTGTTGGTCATCAGGATATGGTCGCCCTGTTCAACAAAGGCCAGAATGGTGTTGGCAACAGCGGCCGCGCCGCACGGGAACAGCGCGCAGCCCGCGCCGCCCTCCAGCTCGCACATCGCTTCCTGTAAAGAGAAGTGGGTCAGCGTGCCGCGGCGCCCGTAAAACAGCTCACCGTTGGCCCGGTTACGGGTGGCGTGCTTCTTGGCTTCGACGGTATCAAACACCAGCGACGAGGCGCGCTGGATCACGCTGTTTACCGAACCAAGGGTATATTTCTTACTGCGTCCCGCCTGAACGAGGGTGGTATCAAGATGCTTCTCTTTCATGTCTGCGCAACCTGTTTTTATACGTCTGGACGTCCACACTATCACGAAAGTAAAAATGGTCACGCGAAGGGTAGTGGGTTCAGGGGAAAATTTTTTAAAATTTGTTTCCGGGAAATTTTTCCTGCGTAAGCGCAAGGAAAATGAAACGAATTTACGGCACTATGTAAATACTAATGAGAACTACTATCAATTCGACGTTGATTTGATATTATTATGCTCAGATTTTGTGATTTGCGTCCTGGAGATACCGAGTGGGTAATAATTTGATGCAGACGGATCTCTCCGTCTGGGGTATGTATCATCATGCCGACATCGTGGTGAAGATTGTCATGATCGGCCTGATTCTGGCGTCAGTCGTCACCTGGGCTATTTTCTTTAGTAAGAGCGTGGAGCTACTTTCTCACAAGCGCCGTCTTAAGCGCGAGCAGCAGCAGCTGGCCGAGGCCCGCACCCTGAATCAGGCGAGCGACATGGCTGCCTCCTTCCAGGCGAAGAGTCTGACCACCCAGTTAATTAACGAAGCACAGAACGAGCTTGAACTTTCCGCAGGTAGCGAAGACAACGAAGGGATTAAAGAGCGTACCGGCTTCCGCCTGGAGCGTCGCGTTGCGGCCGTTGGCCGTCACATGGGACGTGGTAACGGCTACCTGGCGACCATCGGCGCCATTTCGCCGTTCGTTGGTCTGTTCGGTACCGTCTGGGGGATCATGAACAGCTTCATCGGCATCGCCCAGACGCAAACCACCAACCTCGCGGTTGTGGCGCCCGGCATCGCCGAAGCGCTGCTGGCGACGGCAATTGGTCTGGTCGCGGCAATCCCGGCGGTGGTGATCTATAACATCTTCGCCCGTATGATTGGCAGCTATAAAGCGACCCTTGGCGACGTTGCCGCTCAGGTTCTGCTCCTGCAAAGCCGCGATCTGGACCTCAGCGCCAGCGCTGCGAAGCCCGTTCGTTCTGCTCAGAAATTTCACGTAGGTTGATTCGTCATGGCAATGCGTCTTAATGAAAATCTGGACGATAACGGCGAAATGCACGAAATCAACGTGACGCCGTTTATCGACGTCATGCTGGTTCTGCTGATTATCTTCATGGTTGCGGCGCCGCTGGCGACCGTGGACGTGAAGGTCAATCTGCCCGCGTCATCCAGCCAGCCGCAGCCGCGCCCGGAAAAACCGATTTATCTGTCCGTAAAAGCCGATAAATCCATGTTCCTGGGTAACGATCCGGTGACTGATGAGTCGGTGATCCCGGCGCTGAACGCGCTGACCGAAGGCAAGAAAGATACCACCGTCTTCTTCCGTGCCGATAAAACGGTCGACTACGAAACCATGATGAAGGTAATGGACACGCTGCATCAGGCGGGTTACCTGAAGATTGGCCTGGTCGGCGAAGAGAAAGCGGCGGCAAAATAAAAGCAAAAGGCAACGTAAGTTGCCTTTTTTGTTTGTCCCCTCTCACTGCGGGAGAGGGGGAGGGCATCAGCCGCAGAAGTTCTTACCCCAGATGTTCCCCACCGCACACACCGTGCACTTCAGCCGTCACGTAGCTTGATTCCTGACTCGCCAGGTAAACATACACCGGAGCCAGCTCCGCAGGCTGTCCTGCACGCTTCATTGGCGTTTGCTGACCAAACTGCGGGATCTTCTCCTGGGTCTGACCGCCGGAGATTTGCAGCGCTGTCCAGATAGGGCCAGGGGCCACCACGTTGACGCGCACGCCGCTCTCTGCCACCTGTTTCGCCAGCCCGCGGCTGAAGTTAAGGATAGCCGCTTTGGTTGAGGCGTAGTCCAGCAGATGCGCGCTCGGCTGATAGGCCTGAATCGAGGAGGTGGTAATAATGCTCGACCCGGCAGGCAGCAGCGGCAGCGCCTCCTGGGTTATCCAGAACAGAGCCAGCACGTTTACGGCATACGTCTGTTTAAACTGCTCGGTAGTCAGATCGGCAATCTTCTCCACCGCTACCTGTTTACCGGCCACCAGCGCCAGTACATCCAGTCCACCCAGCTCTTTATGGGCGGTATGCACCAGCGAGCGGGCAAATTGTTCATCGCTCAGGTCGCCGGGGATAAGCACCGCTTTGCGTCCGGCCTCTTCAATAAGCTGCTTAACCTGCTGCGCGTCCTCTTCTTCGGCAGGCAGATAGTTAATGGCGACGTCTGCTCCTTCACGCGCGTAAGCGATGGCGGCAGCGCGTCCAATCCCGGAATCGCCCCCTGTCACCAGTGCCTTACGATCCTGTAGTCTGCCGCTGCCTTTGTAGGTCTTTTCGCCGCAATCCGGTACCGGGTCCATCTTACATTGCAGCCCTGGTACAGGCTGTTTTTGTTGCGGATATTCACCGGTGTAGTACTGGGTTGTCGGATCCTGAATTTTGCTCTGAGAATTTGCCATGATTGTTCTCCTTGAGTGGTTAATCAGACTTTAAGCTTAGGAGAATCAACCAGGATGTGAGGATTATTCGGGATAATCCTTAAATGAAACGGGCCGGGCAGAAACAGGCGGGGCGGGAGGTTACGGCTTATGTGGTGCGGTGTCCGCTTTCGTAGCCAGCGCCTCTTCATTCAGCGCAACGGTGGTCACGCTGGCGGTGCGATAGCCTTCATCGGCCAGCTTACGGGTAACACGCAGGGTCGCGGTTTCACGCGCCAGCAAATACTGATAATTGGTTTCCAGTCGCGTGAGTATTTTTTCTTTTAAGTCGGGACGCTGTTGCATAATGGCGTTTATTACCGCGCCGTAGATCTCTTCTTTAACTTGTAGCGGATAAATTTCACGCCGGTTCTGCCATTTCAGGCGCACCAGTCCGGCCGGTATGGAGAGCAGATCTTTTGCAATGCGTTGTATTTCCGTATTTTTAATCTCTTTAAGCGCGGTAAGATTTTGCTCTAAGATAAATTCATCGCTCTTTTTGTCATCTAAAGTCAAATAAACGTTGTTGTTATCAACATCCTTCACGTTATTCATCCTCTAGCTTATAAAAAATGGGCGAGTTTTTTTCACAGGTAATAAGATTCAACCAGATTTCATTACCGGCTTCGTTAATCTCATCGGTTTTTTCCGCCAATATTTGACTTAGTGCCTGAGCGTCTATTTCCCCTTCCGCCTGCAGATCATTCAGCAGCCGGGCGAACACCTCGATTTTAACTACCCGAAATAACCGATCTTTAATATGCCGGTCGTGTTCTTCGAGCAACATATTGCGCGAGTTACCGGTACGGGTAACACCAATTAATATTTCTGGCGCGTAATCATCGAGTGTTCTTTTCCCCTTAGTGAAATTGGCATTGCTTTCTGCTTCTGGCGGTTTCGGTTCCACGGAAGAAATGTGAAACTTAGCCGGAACCAGATTGTCGGGCAACATTTTATATTTCCTTTAATTTCAACGGGGTAGGGTTGTCTGGAGTGTGAGATTCGTTGACAATAACATGAGGCAAATTTAAAATCAAAAAAAATGGAGCCTGCCTATATGAACAGCATTTTTTATACTGTCATTACTTTGTTATTGCTTACCGCCGTGGTTCTTTTATTGATGCGCGAGTTCAATAAAAGTAGCGATGCGGAGAGCGCGCACGTCACGCCCCCGCCGGAGCGGATGTCAAAAGAAGAGGGCGAAGACCATTTTTCAGTGTTAATGAATGCGATTACGCCGGTCTGGTACTGGCGCGTTAATCATGAATATATTGATTTCCTTCATGCCACAATTAAGCGAATGAATATGGTGGAAATAAATAGCATTCCTGACCTGTTTGAGGCGCAGCGGCGTTGCAGCGATCTTAACTCTGCGGTGTACAAATATTACGACAATATCAAGAAACGCTGCCTGAACGGTGAAAAGGTGTCGCATTCCGATCTGGAGGTTATGAACCTGCGCCAGTGTTTTCGCGAGTTCAGCCTTGAAGCCTATCCTTCGCTGGTGGTGCTGGTGTGGCCGGAGTACCAGCGCCCGGTGGTGAAACCCGAGCAGGTATAGGGTCTCCCTTGTTTAGTTGTTGCAAAGAGTTTGGACCCTTGCGATATACTGCGCGCTGGTTTGATTTGCAGACAGGACTCTATGGAACGCTTTTTTGAAAACGCAATGTATGCTTCCCGCTGGCTGTTAGCCCCGGTCTATTTTGGCCTTTCGCTGGCGCTGGTGGCCCTCTGTATTAAATTCTTTCAGGAAATTTTTCACGTCCTGCCGCATATTTTCAGCGTCGCTGAATCTGACCTGATCCTGCTTTTGCTGTCGCTGGTGGATATGACGCTGGTGGGCGGCCTGCTGGTAATGGTGATGTTTTCAGGCTACGAAAACTTTGTCTCGCAGCTGGATATCTCGTCGGATAAAGAGAAGCTGAGCTGGCTGGGCAAAATGGATGCCTCGTCGCTGAAAAACAAAGTGGCGGCATCGATCGTCGCCATCTCGTCCATTCACCTGTTACGGGTGTTTATGGATGCTAAAAATATCCCGGACAACAAGCTGATGTGGTATGTGATTATCCACCTGACGTTTGTGCTGTCGGCGTTTGTGATGGGGTATCTGGATAAGCTGAGCCGCAAGTAGATAAGCGGCGGGCGTCTTCTCCCCGTTAGAATTAAGGGATATCCAGCAATCTGTTTTCTCTTGAAGCAATTAAGTTGTCATAAGGGAATATAAAACTTACAGCGGCTCCCTTGTCCGGCTGAAAATCGCTGAGGCGTTTCCTGAAAGCCGTAAGGAATAAGCCGAAGGCACTGCGTAGCAGCGATTTTCTTGCCGGGAGCCCGGGTGGCGGCGATTGAGCCACCCTGGCACGTTCACCGGTTCCGCGGTGAAAGAGAAGCACTACTCTGGAAGTGAACGGAACAACCACCGTTGCGGTATCTTCCCCCTCTCCCTCAAGGGAGAGGGGGAAGAACTCTGCAAGTCATCTTGTTACGGGGATCTCTCTCACCCGGCAGGGAGTAACAAACACTACTTATCTGACGACGCCTGCCACAGATTCAGCTGCCCGTCGGCCACATGCTGGTCGATCCGCTGCAGCTCCTCTTCGCTGAAGTGCAGATTATTCAGCGCCTGCACGTTCTCCTCCAGCTGTTCTGTCCGGCTGGCACCAATCAGTACTGAGGTGACGCGCTCATCTTTCAGCAGCCAGCTCAGGGCCATCTGCGCCATCGTCTGTCCGCGCGCCTGGGCCATCTCGTTCAGCAAACGAAGGCTGTTCAGGTTGGCTTCAGTCAGCATGTTTTCCGTCAGGCCACGTACCTTTTTGCCTTCGCGCTGCATGCGGGAGCCATCGGGTATGCCGTTCAGGTATTTTCCGGTCAGCAGCCCCTGCGCCAGCGGCGTAAAGGCGATACAGCCGGTGCCGTTGGTGGCCAGAGTGTCCAGCAAACCGCTCTTATCCACCCAGCGGTTGAGCAGGTTGTAAGAGGGCTGATGGATAAGCAGCGGGATCTTCCACTCGCGCAGCAGCTCCGCCATTTTCTGCGTCCGCTCCGGCGAATAGGATGAGATACCAACATACAGCGCTTTTCCGCTCTGTACCGCCTGCGCCAGCGCTGAGGCGGTCTCCTCCATCGGGGTATTTTCATCTACCCGGTGCGAATAGAAAATATCCACATAGTCCAGCCCCATCCGCCTGAGGCTTTGATCGAGGCTTGCGAGCAGATACTTGCGCGAGCCGCCCGCGCCATAAGGCCCAGGCCACATGTCGTAACCCGCTTTGGTGGAAATAATCAGCTCGTCGCGGTAAGCCGCGAAGTCATCCCGCAGCAGGCGGCCAAAATTTTCCTCCGCGCTGCCCGGCGGTGGGCCATAGTTATTGGCGAGATCAAAATGGGTGATGCCGCAATCGAAGGCTTTACGCAGCAGGGCGCGCTGTGAGTCGAGGGCGTGGACGTGGCCGAAGCTGTGCCACAGGCCGAGTGACAGGGCGGGTAAACGCAGGCCGCTTTTACCGCAGTAACGGTACTGCATCGTCTCGTAACGGTCAGGGGAGGCGTTCCAGGGCATGATGTCTCCTTTCTTGATGATTAATTTTCGAAACAGCGTTTCTATTCTAACCTTACTCAGCTAACAATTCATGGAGATATGCGATGACGCGTATGACCGCCAAAGACTTTCCTCAGGAATTGCTCGATTACTACGACTATTACGCTCACGGTAAAATCAACAAACGTGAGTTCCTCAATCTGGCTGCCCGCTATGCGGCTGGCGGCGTCACGGCGCTGGCGCTGTTTAATATGCTCAAGCCCAACTACGCCCTCGCAGAGCAGGTGAAATTCACCGATCCCGATATTCTGCCGGAGTACATTACCTATCCCTCGCCGGATGGACATGGTCAGGTACGCGGCTACCTGGTCAAACCGGCGAAAGCCACGGGTAAAGTCCCGGCGGTGGTGGTGGTGCATGAAAACCGCGGTCTCAATCCCTACATTGAAGACGTCGCCCGTCGGGTGGCGAAAGCGGGCTACATTGCGCTGGCGCCGGATGGTTTAAGCTCGGTAGGCGGTTACCCCGGCAATGATGAAGAGGGGAAAATCCTGCAGCAGAAGGTCGATCCCACGAAGCTGATGAATGACTTCTTTGCTGCCGTCGGGTTTATGCAAAAACACCCGGACGCCACTGGCAAAGTGGGGATCACCGGCTTCTGCTATGGCGGCGGTGTGTCGAATGCCGCAGCGGTCGCCTGGCCTGAACTGGCCTGCGCGGTGCCCTTCTATGGCCGGCAGCCTCCTGCGGCGGATGTCGCCAAAATAAAGGCACCGTTGCTGCTGCACTACGCTGAGCACGACAAAAACGTGAATGAAGGCTGGCCTGCCTATGAGGCCGCACTTAAATCAAACGGCAAGGTGTATGAGGCCTGGATCTACCCTGGGGTTAATCACGGGTTCCACAATGACTCCACCCCGCGCTATGACGAGCCAGCCGCGGAGCTGGCATGGAAACGGACTCTGGGGTGGTTTGAGAAGTATTTGAGTTAATCCACCGCAAATGCCCGGCTTCCCTCTGACGGCCGGGCATATATTTAACAAATTCACGTAATATCCCTTGTTGTTTCTCTGGTATTCATCATTCGGGTATGACGTTTTTATTACGAATATAAATGATGCTTCGCCCTTGATCATTATGCGGATATTGCGGGCTGAAGATACTTTATATCTGCAACTTTATGAAATATAAAGGCGGATTATTTTAAGGGATATTCAGCATTGCGCTTATTTTTATTTCCACGCTAATTAAACAGAAATGAAAAGTTTTATAAAATTACGCAAGAAAAGGTATCGCTTCGCATTTTGTTGCCGATAACGAGGGTATTACTCGCCTCCGGGCGACATCTCCCTCAGGCAAGGAAATCGTTATGCGCATATTTCGTAATTTCACGATCCGATTCGTCATGCTGACGATTCTGGGTATCTTCTGTTTAATGTGGGCGGGCGTGGGGCTGTATGGCTCATGGGCGCTGTCGCGCGTTGCGGATGGCAATGAGGTCGACCGCCAGCTTGTCAGGCAGATGACGGTGCTCAGCCAGGGCAACGATCAATACTTCCGTTTTGTCACCCGACTGAGCCGCGCGATGGAGACGCAGGCGGCAGGCGGCCAGGCCGATCTCACCTCTGTGCAGAAGGCGCTGGAGAGCATGAGCAACAGGCTCGACGAGATGAAAACCCTGTCGCCGGGGCCTATGGATACAGAGGTCTCTTCCCGGGTGCTTGCCAGCTGGCAGGCGCTGCTGGATAACGGCGTAAAACCCCAGATGCAGCTGGCCCGGGAGGGCAACCTGGAGGGCTATCGCCAGCAGGCGAATAACGTCACCCCACCGCTGAGCCGTGCCTTTGGCGAGAGTGCCGGGCAGTTTAATAACGCCGCTGACGCCATCCTCGACCGCACCCGGGTGACGGTGGATGGTTTTACCAGCACCACCCGCACGGTCATTATCACGGCGACGATTATCGGCCTGCTGATCCTGCTGTTCGCCGATCGCTACCTGGTCGCAATGCTGGTAAAACCCCTTGAGCAGCTCCGCCACCATTTTCGTCAGATCGCCCAGGGCGATCTCAGCCAGCCTGTCGTCCCCTTTGGCCGTAACTGCGTTGGCCAGCTGGTGCCGCTGCTGACGGCGATGCAGGACAGCCTGCGCGACGCGGTGAGCACGATCCGCAATGGCAGTGAGAATATCTGGCGCGGGGCGACGGAGATCTCCAGCGGCAATAACGATCTCTCATCCCGTACCGAAGAGCAGGCGGCAGCGCTGGAAGAGACCGCCGCCAGCATGGAGCAGCTCACCGCCACGGTGAAGCTCAATGCGGATAATGCCCGCCAGGCCAGCGAGCTGGCGGATGTGGCCTCGGCCAGCGCCAGCCGCGGCGGCGCGCTGGTCGAAAATGTGGTCAATACCATGGCCGGCATCTCCGTCAGCTCGAAGAAGATTGCGGAGATCACCAGCGTCATCAACAGCATCGCCTTCCAGACCAATATTCTGGCGCTTAACGCGGCGGTCGAAGCGGCGCGGGCGGGTGAGCAGGGGCGAGGCTTTGCAGTGGTGGCGGGGGAGGTACGTAATCTCGCCAGCCGCAGCGCGAACGCGGCAAAAGAGATTGAAGGGCTGATCGCCGACTCCGTCTCCCGCGTGGAGGAAGGAGCCAGACTGGTGAACGATACCGGCACTACGATGGACGCGGTGCTGCGCGACATTACCGGCGTCACTACCCTCATGAAGCAGATTGCTGGCGCGTCGGAAGAGCAGAGCAAAGGCATTTCGCAGGTTGGGGTGGCGATCACCCAGATGGACGGCGTGACCCAGCAGAATGCCTCGCTGGTAGAGCAGGTGTCTGCGGCGGCCGCCGCGCTGGAGCGTCAGACCGAGGAGCTACAGCGCTCGGTGCAGAAGTTCCGTCTGGCGGGCTAACGCCGGGCGAGCCGGGCGTCGCTGATGAGCTGCGTCACCTGCGACAGGTGGCCGATTTTCACCTCGCTTGAGCGCTGAAACTTGCTTTTGTCGATCAGCAATAACGACTGGCTGGCACGGCCCAGCAGCTGTGACTTAAACCCGGCACTGTGCGGGGTGGGATCCCACATCACACCCTGCTCATCTACCCCTTCACACGAGAAGATAAACAGGTCGATCTCCAGCGATTTTAGCTGAGTTACCAGGGCCGGATTCACATAGCAGCGGTATTTACGCTCCAGGGTTCCACCCGAGCAAATCAGCGTGATGCGTTCGCGCTTCGCCATTTCATGGCAGATCGGCAAACTGTTGGTAAACACCGTCAGGGCGATATCCGGCAGCTGTCGCGCCAGGTGAAAGCAGGTTGAGCTGGCATCAAGGGCCAGCGTCATCCCTTCGCTGACCCAGTCCAGCGCGTGACGGGCGATATCGGCTTTGTCGGCGTAATGGCTTTTCAGCCGCGCGCCGAAGGGCTCGCCGCCGTCGCGGTGATCCGGATGGATGGCCCGTGCCCGCCCGTGATGGCGCACGATCTTTCCCTGCTGCTGCAGCTGTTTCAAATCACGGCGAATCGTCTCTTTACTCACGCCAAGCGTCGCGGCCAGCGCCTCAGTCGACAGCCAGTCGGAGGCCGCCAGCAGGCGGATAAGATCCTGATGACGGGTGCTTTTCATGGTTCTGTTCCAGTACGGATGATGGAGAGCGGCGTCTGGCCAATCGCCACGCCGTTCTTGCCGGTGTGCTTAATTTGATACATTGAGCGATCGGCGCGGCGCAGGGCATTGACGAAATCATCCTGCTCCAGCACGTCGTCAATGCCTACCGACGCACCCACCTGCGCCTGGCCGTTATCCAGCTCGAACGGCGTCAGCGCAGCTTTCAGACAGCTATGTGCGGTGTTGCTCACCTGCAGGCTGCTGAGCGGGAAGGGGAGCAGCAGCACGAACTCGTCGCCCCCCAGCCGTCCAACGATAGTTTCCGGCGGGCAGGCGTCGCGCAGTCGCTGGCTGAGCTGGATCAGCAGCTCATCGCCGCTGCGGTGCCCAAAGGTGTCGTTAACCGTTTTAAAGTCATCCAGATCGATAAAGGCGATGCACAGCGGCCCCTGGGCTTTGAGCCGGGCGAAGTGCTTAATTAGCGCGTGGCGGTTGGCAAGGCCGGTGAGCGGATCGTGATTCGCCAGCTGGGCCAGCTGCTCTTCGTACTGCTTCTCTTTGGTCATGTCGATATGGGTGCCGGTCACCTTCAGGGGGTTGCCGTTCTCATCCCAGTCCGTCACCCGTCCCCGGTCCAGCACCCAGGTAACGGTGCCGTTTTTGTGCTGCATGCGGTGCAGCGCCTCGTAGAAGGGGGTTTTGCCGTGCAGATGATCGTAGAAGGCATCCAGCACGTTCTGCTTATCATCCGGGTGCAGATGCTCACGCCAGATCTCAAACTGCGCGTTCAGCTCCTTGGGCTGATAACCCAGCATGGCGCCCCAGCGGCGGTTATAGATAATCAGCTTCCCGGTGGGCACGTCGAGCTGCCATAAACAGAGACCGGTCCCGTCGAGCGCAGCACTGAGCTTGTTTCGGGCGTCGCGCGCCAGCCTGGCAAGCCGGGCATTGTGCTTCTTGAGATTCTGGATCTGCTGCTTAAGCGCCTTTTCTGACATGCGAATAATCTGAAGAAAGAAATTATTGATGCCAGTTTAGCGGGAGGAAGTAAATATGATGTTGAAAAAAGAGGGGGATTTGCGTTAAGGCCTTTTAGGCCTAAAGAAGACGCGACGGCATAACCTCATCGTTGTATACTTTTTTATATAACGAATGTGAGGACATGATGAAACAGCAATTCTGGCAAGCTTTAACCCTGTGTGTAGTGGCTTTATTGCCTCTCTCTTCCCAGGCCTCCCGCCTGATCACCGACCAGACAGGTCGTCAGGTAACCATCCCCGATGAGGTCAACCGCGTGGTGGTGCTTCAGCATCAGACTTTGAACTTACTGGTACAAATGAACGCCACCGATAAAATCGTGGGAGTGATGGCGAACTGGAAACAACAGCTTGGCGACGGCTATGCGCGTCTGGCCCCTGAGCTGAACCAGAAGGCGGCGCTTGGCGATCTCACCCACGTCGACCCGGAAAAGCTGGTGGCCCTGAAGCCGGACGTGGTGTTTGTCACTAACTACGCGCCGCAGGAGATGATCGACAACATCAGCAGCCTCGGCATCCCGGTGGTCGCCATCTCCCTGCGTCACGATGCCGCGGGTGAAAAAGCGAAGATGAACCCTACGATGGCCGATGAAGAGCAGGCCTACGATCGGGGACTGCGTGAAGGGATCACTCTGATCGGCGATATTGTCAATAAACAGCCAGAAGCGAAGGCGCTGATTGACGCCACTGACAAAGGCCGCAGGATGGTCAGCGACCGACTGAAAAATATTCCGGCGGAACAACGGGTCCGCGCGTATATGGCTAACCCGGAACTCACCACCTACGGCTCCGGGAAATACACCGGGCTGATGATGGCGCATGCGGGTGCGGTTAACGTGGCGGCGGCAACAATTAAGGGCTTCAAAACCGTGGCGATGGAGCAGGTGATTGCCTGGAACCCACAGGTGATCTTCGTCCAGGACCGATACCCTTCTGTGGTTAACGAGATAAAAACCGGTGCCCAGTGGCGGACCATCGATGCGGTAAAAAATCAGCGTGTTTATCTGATGCCAGACTACGCCAAAGCCTGGGGTTATCCGATGCCGGAAGCAATGGGCCTCGGCGAGCTGTGGATGGCGAAAAAGCTCTACCCGGAGAAATTCACGGATGTGGATATGCGCAAGGTAGCCAACGACTGGTATCAGCGCTTCTACCGCACCACCTATCAGGGGATCGACTGATGCGCGTACTGGCGGCGGGCAGCCTGCGGAGGGTGTGGCCGCAGTTAATGGCGCACTTCCCGGAACCGGTTGAGACCCGGTTCGGCCCGGCAGGGTTGTTACGGGAACGTATTGAATCGGGAGAGGCGTGCGATCTTTTCGCCTCGGCGAATATAGCCCACCCGCAGGCGCTGCTGGCGGCCGGGCGGGCGCAATCCGTGGCGGCGTTCGCCAGCAATAAACTCTGTCTGACCGTGCGCAGCGATGTACTGCGCGATGGCGATGACTGGCGCTCGGTGCTGACCCGGGATGCCCTGCGCATTGCCACCTCAACGGCGGGCGCCGACCCGTCCGGAGATTACACCCAGACGCTCTTTACCCGGATGGGTGACGATGGCGAGGCGGTAAGAAAGCGGGCGAGGGCACTGGTGGGGGGGCGAGACTCTTTGCCTGTTCCGACGGGTCGGCTTGCGGCAGAGTGGATTATCCTTGAAGGGCGGGCCGAGATCTTTATCGGCTATGCCAGCTATGCGGCAAGATTGCGGGAGATCGCAGGACTCTCGGTCATCGACATCCCGGATCCCTTTAACCCTTGTGCGGCGTATGCGTGTGCGGTGATGAGGTCCCAGGGGCAGGCGCTTGCGGATTTTTTACAGTCGGATAAGTCAAAAACAATTTTGCAACAGGCGGGTTTCGGCGCGTAATTTTGCCGTTTAGGGTGTTTGCACCCTCTCCCTGTGGGAGAGGGGCTGGGGTGAGGGCATCAGGCCGTAAACAGATTACGCCTGACGTTTGTCTTCGGTATTGGTATCAAAATCGCTCGCCGCATGGCGCTCATGCAGCTGCTCGTTCAGCTCACCGTTGGTGCGGTTGACGATACGCCCGCGCTTCACCGCCGGACGGCTGGCGACATCCTTCGCCCAGCGCTGGACGTTCTTGTAGCTTTCGGCATCGAGGAATTCGGCCGCGCCGTAGACCTGGCCCAGCGCCACGCTGCCAAACCACGGCCAGATGGCGATATCGGCGATGCTGTACTCTTCGCCCGCCACGTAGCGACCACGCGCCAGCTGCTTATCCAGCACGTCGAACAGGCGTTTGGCTTCCATGGTGAAGCGGTCAATCGCGTACTCAATTTTCACCGGCGCATAGTGATAGAAGTGACCGAAACCGCCGCCGAGGAACGGCGCGGCGCCCTGTAGCCAGAACAGCCAGTTCAGGGTTTCAACCCGGCCTGCGGGATCTTTTGGCAGGAAGTGACCGAATTTCTCCGCCAGATAAAGCAGGATATTGCCGGACTCAAACACCCGGGTCGGTGGCGTGGTGGAGTGGTCGCGCAGGGCCGGAATTTTGGAGTTGGGGTTCACATCAACAAAACCGCTGGAGAACTGATCGCCCTCGCCGATGCGAATCAGCCACGCGTCATATTCCGCGCCGGTGACGCCCAGCGCCAGCAGTTCTTCCAGCAGAATAGTGACCTTCTGGCCGTTGGGCGTGCCCAGAGAATAAAGCTGCAGCGGATGTGAGCCGACCGGCAGGGTTTTCTCATGGGTGGCACCCGAGATCGGGCGGTTGATGCTGGCGAACGCGCCGCCGCTGTTGTTCTGTTTCCATTCCCAGACTTTCGCTGGCTGGTAGTGATTATCGGACATGTTGATCTGCCTTTTTGCGGATGTGTTGAGGCAGTTTAGCAGGAGTTCCGTGAACGGTTTAACGAACTGAGCGCATAAGGTTATGTGCTATTCCGCAATGCGCTTATATATATCAACTTCGTTATAAGCTTAAGCGAAAATCGCATTTTCATTGTTAATGCGAAAGCGGCGGAAGCTGAATATGATGCGCAAACAGATATCGGTAAAAAATAAAAATGAGCAGTTAAAAAAACTTTCAAGGCAAGGAGTTAGTGAGATATGCGTAAGCCATTAGTATCTGCTGTTCTGGTCGCCCTGGCGCTGGTTGCCGCAGGCTGTGATGATGCCAAAAATAAAGAGACCGCGTCAGCGCCAGCCGCTAACAAGGCTGCGCCGAAAGAGGGCGGCTCCCTGATTATCGGCATCACCTCCGGCGACCCGTTAGCGGTGAACCCGCTGTATGCCAGCGATCGCACTACCCTGACGATTATGCAGGCGCTCTATGCCCCGCTGTACAGCTTTAACGACGGCAACATCGAATGGGGTCTCGCCGAAAGCCTGACGCCGTCCGCCGATAACCTCAGCTATACCCTGACCTTAAAACCGAATCTGAAATGGCAGGACGGCCAGCCGCTGACTGCCGACGACGTGGTGTTCACTTTTAATAAGCTGCTGGACGAGAAACAGCACAGCTTCTTCCGCAGCATGTTCACCTTTGGCGGCAAGCCGGTGGCGGTAAGCAAAGTGGACGATCGCACCGTGAAGTTCACCCTGCCGCAGGTAAGCGCTGCCTTTACCGGCACCCTGGTGCAGATCTACCCTATCCCGCAGCACGTTTTTGCTGATGAAGCGGATCTGGAAAAGAGCAGCAAAAACGATGCGCCGGTCGGCTCCGGCCCGTTCAGATTTAAAGAGTACCGCGCCGGGCAGTACTACGCCCTGACCCGCTTTGACGACTACTGGAACGGCAAAGCGAAGCTCGATGCCGTGACCTACCGTTTCGCCAAAGACAGCAACTCCGCCAACCTGGCCCTGCAAAACGGTGAAATCAACCTTAAGATGGTCGATCCGCAGGATGTGTCACGCCTGAAGAACACCGGCAAGTTTGATTTTGTGGTCTATCCGGAAGGGCGCCTGGCCTATATGACCTTCAACCAGAACGTACCGGTGATGAAGAGTAAAGCACTGCGCCAGGCCATCGCTTACGCCATCAACAAAGATGAGCTGACCCAGACCGCGTTCACTTCTCTGGATTACGCTAAACCGGCCACCTCGTTCCTGACGCCGGATACGCTCTACCAGACTGACGACGTTGAGCAGTACACATTCAATCAGCAGAAAGCTAAAGATCTGCTGAAAACCTCCGGCGCGCCGGAAAACCTCAAGCTGCGTCTGGCCTATGTGAACACCAACAAAACCCAGGAGAGCCAGGCGCTCTATATTCAGCAGGCGCTGAAGGGGATTGGGGTTAACGTGGAACTGATGCCGCTGGATTCCAACGCCATGTCCCAGCGCAGCCTGGATATGAACAACACCGCATGGGAGCTGAACCTCGGCGGCTATATCATGGGTGCCGAGCCGGATGGCTACAAATCGCTGTTTATGAGCAACGAAGCCTATAACTACGCGCACTATAAGAACCCGCAGTTTGATGCCCTGTGGGATAAAGGCGCGGTGGAAACCGATACCGGCAAACGTGCGGAAATCTACAAGCAGATCCAGCAGACCGTGGCCAACGACATGACCTACTACCCAATCGCTTATACCAACGCCACCGTCGCGGTGGATAAACGCTTCGGCGGCACCAAAGAGGCGGAGCCGAAGCCGGTTTATATGTTCCAGGATCTGTCAAAAATCTATCAACAATAAGCTGTTGCCCCGGTCATAAGACCGGGGCTTTTTGTGGGATCAGTCGTTGTAAGGGCATGTCGTGAACACATTACTCACGCGTCGGTTGCTGCAACTCATACCGATGCTGTTCTTTATCTCGCTGGTGGCGTTTTTGCTGGTCAAGCTCGCCCCTGGCGATCCAGTGGCGGCCTATATCACGCCGCGTATGGCGCCAGAGGATATCGAGCGTATTCGCCAGAGTCTGGGGCTGGATAAGCCGCTGGTAACGCAATATTTTCTGTGGCTGAAAAACATTCTGCAGGGCGATCTGGGCTATTCGCTGATCTACCATCGCCCGGTGCTGGTGATGATTGGCGAACGCATTCCGGCTACGCTTGGGCTGATGGGCGCCTCGCTGCTGATGGCGATTGTGCTGGCCATTCCGCTGGGGCTGCTGGCCGGCGCGTTTAAGCACCGCTGGCTGGATCATCTGCTGAACCTGTTCGCCTATATCGGCATTTCGGTGCCGATCTTCTGGTTTGGCATTCTGCTGATCACCGTCTTTGCCGTGCAGCTCAACTGGTTTCCCAGCATGGGGATGCGCACCATCGGCATGGAGGATAACTGGCTGGATGTGGTGCGTCACGGCGTGCTGCCGTGCATCGCGCTCACCTTTTATAATCTCTCCAGCTACGTGCGCTACATCCGCTCCAATACCCTCTCCCAGCTCTCTGCCGACTATGTGCAGACCCAGCTGGCCTATGGCGCCACGCGTTCCGGGATCCTGTTCCGCCATGTGCTGAAAAACGTGCTGCTACCGGTAATCACCCTGTTCGGCCTGTCGTTTGGCGAGCTGGTGGTGGGAGCCTACGTTACCGAAAGCGTCTTTTCGTGGCCGGGGATGGGGCTGCTGGGGATCCAGTCGATCACCTCCCTCGACTACCCGCTGATCATGGCGATCATTATGCTGTCGTCGCTGATGCTGATCGTCGGTAACCTGATCGCCGATGTGCTTTATCGCTTCGCCGATCCCCGTATTCGCACCCTGAGGTAACCCGGATGAGCAGACGCTGGCAACAGGTTCGTCACCAGCTGCGCCGCAATCGTCCGGCGCAGTTCTCTCTGTTTGTGCTCTTTATTTTTGTCGTCGCGGCACTCTGTGCGGGCTTAAGTCCATACGATCCGGACCAGATGGCGCTGGGGGCGCGCACCCTGCCGCCCGACGCCGCCCACTGGTTTGGCACCGATGAGTACGGACGCGACTACTTCACCCGCGCCCTGTA
The DNA here is from genome assembly GCF_035787115.1 of Leclercia adecarboxylata. GTDB lineage: Bacteria > Pseudomonadota > Gammaproteobacteria > Enterobacterales > Enterobacteriaceae > Enterobacter > Enterobacter adecarboxylatus_E. Next base: position 298,465 of record NZ_JALKTL010000006.1, read on the forward strand.
CGGCGGGCAGATTTCGCTGATGGTGGGCTGTCTGGCGATGGTCTTCTCCACCCTGATCGGCACTCTGGTCGGTACGGTGAGCGGCTATTTCGGCGGCTGGCTGGATAACCTGATGATGCGCGCGGTGGATATTCTGATGGCGATCCCGGCCTTTTTTCTGCTGCTGGTGCTCAACGCGTACCTGAAGCCCGGCGTGGATAACATCATCACGATCATCAGCCTGCTGACGTGGATGAACATGTCCCGGCTGGTGCGGGCCGAAACGCTGTCCGTTAAAGAGCGCGAATATGTGCTCTACGCCCGCGCCTCGGGGGAACACCCGCTGCGGATTATCCTGCGCCACATTATCCCGGGCGTGCTGCCGACGATTATCGTCGCCGCCACGCTGAATATCGCCTCGGCCATTCTGATGGAATCGACCCTCAGCTTCCTCGGGCTGGGCGTACAGGCGCCTGCCGCGTCCTGGGGCAGCATGCTCAATAACGCTCAGTCGTATATCGGCGAGGCCTCCTGGCTGGCGATGTTCCCTGGCATTCTGATCCTGCTGACGGTGTTCAGCTTTAACGTGTTGGGCGACGTGTTCCGTACCGCCTTTGAGCCGGGAGCAAACCGCGATGAGTAACTTACTCGAACTCGACAACCTGCAAACCACCTTCCGCACCCGCGATGGCGATGTCCACGCGGTGCGCGGAGTAAGCTTCCACGTTAAGCCGGGAGAGCTGGTTGGCATTGTGGGGGAATCCGGCTGCGGCAAAAGCGTCACCTGCAAATCGATCATTCAGCTTTTGGGCAGCAACGGGCGCATCACCGGGGGGCAGATCCGCTTTAACCATGACGATCTGGCGCAGAAAACCCCGGAACAGATGCGTGCGATCCGCGGCAACCAGATCGCGATGATTTTTCAGGATCCGATGACCGCCCTTAATCCGGTGGTCACCATCGGCAGGCAGATGTCTGAGATCCTGATGCGTAATAAAGGCTTAAATAAAAAAGCGGCGAAAGCGGCGAGCATCGCCATGCTGGAGCAGGTGGGGATCGCCGAGGCGGAGCGTCGCTACGGGCAGTATCCCCACGAATTCAGCGGCGGTATGCGCCAGCGGGTGATGATCGCCATTGCGCTCTCCTGCGATCCCAAACTTCTGATTGCCGACGAGCCCACCACCGCGCTGGATGTCACCATCCAGGCGCAGATCCTGCGTCTGCTAAAAAGCCTGCAGCAGAAAACCCACACCGCGATCCTGCTCATTACCCACGATCTGGGCGTGGTGGCGCAGGTATGCAGTCGCGTTGTGGTGATGTATGGCGGGCTGGTAATGGAGGAGGGCAGCGTGGAGGATATCTTTTATCGCCCGGCGCACCCCTACACTCAGGGCCTGCTGGCCTCGCTGCCGCACCCGGAGCAGAGCAGCCATCGCCTGTCGCCTGTCGAAGGCTCGCCGCCGGGCCTGCTGAATCCGCCGCCGGGCTGCCCGTTTGCGGAACGCTGTCCGAAGCGGATGCCGCAGTGCGCGCGTCAGCCCCGATTCTACCGTCAGGGAACAGAGCATCGCGCCGCGTGCTGGCTACTGGCCGATAAGGAGGTTCAGCCATGAGCAAACCACGCGCCCCGCTGGTGAGCGTGCGGGATTTGCATAAACACTTCACCCTTAATGGCGGCCTGCTGCGTAAAGGGGTGGCAATCAAAGCAGTAGACGGCGTCAGTTTTGACATCCAGCCAGGCGAGACCTTTGGCCTGGTGGGGGAGTCCGGCTGCGGCAAATCCACTCTCGGGCGCGCCATTCTGCGGCTGTTTGATATCACGTCCGGTGAGATTCACTTTGCCGGGCAGGCGATCGCACAGGCCAGTGAAAAACAGCTTAAGCCGCTGCGTAAGCGAATGCAGGCGATTTTTCAGGATCCATACTCATCGCTGAACCCGGGGATGACCGTGCAGCAGCTGGTGGCGGAACCGATGCAGATCCACGGCTACAGCCGGGAGGAGCAGCGGGAGCGAACCGAAACTCTGCTCTATAAAGTGGGGCTGAGGCAGGAGCATTTGCAGCGCTTCCCGCATGAGTTCAGCGGCGGCCAGCGTCAGCGCATCAGCATTGCCCGCGCGCTCTCGGTACGCCCGGAGTTTGTGCTGTGCGATGAGCCGCTGTCGGCGCTGGATGTTTCGGTGCAGGCCCAGGTAGTGAACATTTTGCAGGATCTGCAGCAGGAGCTGGGGTTGACCTATCTGTTTATCGCTCACGATCTGTCGATGGTGCGCCACATCTCGACGCGTATCGGAGTGATGTACCTCGGCAAGCTGGTGGAGGTAGCCCCAGCCAACGCGCTGTATCAGCATCCGGCGCATCCTTACACCCGGGCGCTGCTGGCCTCGGTGCCGCAGCCCGATCCGCGGATCCGCAATCTGGAACAGGCGACGTTGCGCGGGGAGATCCCCGGCCCGACGTCGGTACTGCCAGGCTGTAAGTTTTGCAGCCGCTGCCCGCACGTGATGCCGGTATGTCGACGCGAGGCGCCCGCGATGCAGGAGATTGCCCCCGACCATTTCGCAGCCTGCTGGTTGTTTAAGGCGTAAAGGAGATGCTGATGGCCTCTCCCTCCAGGAGAGGGCATCAGGCCACACATCCCTCGCCGCCGGGCAAGGCGTTTCGGGCTATTCTTCAGTGAGCCTTTCATTCTCCCGGAGCTAACCATGAAACGTTTCGCAAGCCTGTCTGCGGCAGTGGTGCTGTCGCTGTCTGTCTTCGTTACTCCTGTCCTTGCCGCGCTTGAAGCGGGCAGCCAGGCACCAAATTTCACCCTGCAAGGGGCGCTGGCGGGCAAACCCCTCACCTTCTCCCTGCAGCAGGCGCTGCAAAAGGGGCCGTTAGTGCTCTACTTTTTCCCTGCGGCGTTCAGCAAGGGTTGCAACATCGAAGCGAACGCCTTTGCAAAGGCGACAGATGACTTCAACAAACTGGGGGCCAGCGTGGTGGGCGTGACGGCCGGGAATGTCGAACAGGTGGATGAATTTTCCAAAAAAGAGTGCCGCGATAAATTTACCGTCGCGGCCGATCCCGGCGCGAAGGTGGCAGCGAAATACCAGACGCTGATGCAACTCAACGGTAAAACTCTCTCCGGCCGCACTTCTTTCGTGATCGCCCCCGATGGTAAAATTCTGCTGAGCTTCACCGACCGCAACCCCGAGACGCACATTCAGAAAACGATGGCGGCCGTTAAGCAGTATGCCGATTCGCACTCATAGCGCTGTCGGGGTTTCATCAACAGGAGAGTGCATGACCCAGGCAATAATGCTGCAGGGAACCGCGTCCGACGTGGGCAAAAGCGTGCTGGCCGCGGGCCTGTGCCGCATTTTTTATCAGGATGGCTGGCGCACCGCCCCCTTTAAAGCGCAAAACATGGCGCTGAACTCCGGGATCACCCCGGACGGCAAAGAGATGGGCCGGGCGCAAATTATGCAGGCCGAAGCGGCCAGTATCGTGCCGGATGTGCGGATGAACCCCATCCTGCTCAAACCCTCCGCAGGCAATCAGGCCCAGGTCGTGCTGATGGGGGAAGTGGCAAGCAATATGGATGCCGTCCGCTATCACAACTTCAAGCCGCAGCTGCGCGAGCAGGTCGCCGGGGTGTATCAGAGCCTGGCCCGGGAATTTGAGATCCTGGTGCTCGAAGGGGCCGGGAGCCCGGCGGAGATCAACCTGCGCGATCGGGATCTCGTCAATATGGGAATGGCGGAGATCGCCGGGTGCCCGGTGGTTCTGGTGGCGGATATCGATCGTGGCGGGGTGTTTGCCGCCATTTACGGCACCCTGGCGTTACTGCAGGAACATGAGCGGTGGCGGGTCAAAGGGATCATCATCAACAAATTTCGCGGCGACATGGCGCTACTCTCTTCCGGGCTACAGCAGATTGAGTCATTAACCGGCGTGCCGGTGCTCGGCGTTATGCCGTGGCTGGATCTCGACCTGGACGAGGAGGATGGCGTAGCGCTCCAGCGTGAAAGCGGGCGCCACCGTCAGACTCGCGAGATTGACATCGCGGTGGTGCATCTGCCGCATATCGCCAACTTCACCGATTTCAACGCCCTGTCGGCGCAGCCGGATGTGCGGGTGCGCTACGTCAGCTATCCACAGGAGCTGGCGGGCGCCGATCTGCTGATCCTCCCGGGCAGTAAAAGCACCCTCAACGATCTCACCTGGCTGCGCGAAAGCGCCATGGCCCAGGCACTGCTAAAGCGACACCGCGAGGCTGTACCGCTGCTTGGCATCTGTGGCGGGTATCAGATGCTGGGCGAAACCCTGATTGATGACGTGGAGTCCGGCCTCGGACGCATGCCTGGGCTGGGGCTGCTGAACACCATCACGCAGTTTGCCCCGCACAAAACCACTACCCAGGTCAGCGCTCAGATGGCCCCCGCGCTGCCGGGCTGGCTGGCGCCGCTCTCCGGGATGACATTACACGGCTATGAGATCCATATGGGGCAAACCTCGCGCGCCGACGGGACGCAACCGGCGCTGTGGCTGCAAAAAGAGCGGGTGGTGGCTGACGGTGCCGTAAGCGACGACGGGCTGGTATGGGGCACTTATCTGCACGGTCTGTTCGACAACGACACCTTTACCCGCTCCCTGGTCGATAGTCTGCGGGCGCGAAAGGGGTTACTTCCTCTCGGATCCGCGCCACAATACGCCAGCTATAAAGCACAGCAGTTCGACCGTCTGGCGCAGGCTATGCGCCAGCACATTGATATAGCGAAGATTTATCAGATCATGCGTGAGCATCAGGAGTACAGGGAATGATTGTTGTGACCGGTGGGGCGCGCAGCGGTAAAAGTGCCCACGTCGAGGGGCTGGTCGCCCGCCAGTATTCACAGGTGTTATACATCGCCACTTCCACGGTAACCGATGATGAAATGGCGGTGCGCATTGCCCGGCATCGCGCCCAGCGGCCTGATCACTGGCGTACGCTGGAGTGTTATCGCGATCTGGGCGCGGTTATCCGCCAGCAGGTGCGTCCTGGTGAAGCGGTGGTGATCGAGTGCATCACCACGCTGCTGGCGAACTTGCTGTACGACGCCTCGGGCGGGAGCGATCCTGATACGCTGGATTTTACGGCGCTGGAGGTTGCGTTGCAGCAGCAGATCGATGCGCTGATTGTCGCCTGCCTGCAGACCCGCGCCCCGGTGTACATCGTCACCAACGAGCTGGGAATGAGCATTACCCCGGAAAACCGACTGGCTCGGCACTTTGTCGATATCGCCGGGCGGGCGAATCAAAAACTGGCCCAGGCGGCGGAAGAGGTCTGGTTGGTGGTCTCAGGGATTGGAGTAAAGATTAAATGAACCTGGCGATGTTATGGGCGACGCTGCGCCTGATGTCACGTATTCCGGTGCCGGAAAAATGGACCGACGGCGTAGAATTTCGCCAGCTTGCCCGCGGGGTGCCCTGGTTTGTTCTGCTTGGCGCTATCATTGGCGTGCTGGCCGCGCTGGTAGCGTTGGTGGTGAGCCAGACCGGGGGCGGCATTTACCTCGCTGCCGCGGCGTATGTGCTGGCGCTGGTGCTGCTGACCGGTGGGTTCCATCTTGACGGGCTGGCCGACACCTGCGATGGCATCTTCTCTGCCCGCACCCGGGAGCGGATGCTCGAGATCATGAAGGACAGCCGGCTGGGCACCTTTGGTGGCCTGGCGCTGGTGTTCTCCATTCTGATTAAAGTTTGCGCGGTGTTTACCCTGGCGCAGCTTCCGGTCAGGGAGTGGTTCTCGCTGCTGGTCTGCGCCCCCATCGCCGGGCGCGCCGTGCTGGTGCTGGGGATGTACGGTCAGCGCTACGCCCGAGAGGGCGAGGGGATGGGCAGTCTCTATATCGGCCAGGTGAGCCTGCGTAAAACGGTGTTCACGCTGCTGGGCGGGGCGATAGCGGTGGGGCTGATCGCGGGCATCCACGGGCTGGCGGCTCTGCTGGTCACCGCGATGGCGAGCTACGGACTGGTGCACTATATCCGCTGTCGTCTGGGCGGACAGACCGGGGATACGCTGGGTGCGCTGGCAGAGACCGCCGAGATGGTGTTTCTGCTGGCCTTATTGTGGGTGTAACGCATGCGATTTTTTCTGGTTCGCCACGGGCAAACTGCGGCCAACGCCAGCGGCCTGTTCTACGGCAGCACCGATGTTCCCCTGACGCCGCTGGGCATTGAGCAAAGTACGCGCGTGGCCGGCCTGCTGGCGGAGGTCTCCTTCAGCCATGCGCTTTCAAGCGAGCTGCAGCGAGCCCAGCAGACCGCACAGCTGATCGTCCCGGTCACCGGGTTAGACCCGCGACTTAACGAGATCGATTTTGGCCGCTGGGAGATGCGCCACTTCAGCAACATCGCCGAAGAGGAGCCCGAAGCCTGGCAGCGCTGGATGGATGACTGGCAAAACGCCACCCCCAGCGGCGGTGAGCCGTTTGCGCATTTTGCCGAACGGGTTAAGGCGGTGGCGGAGGAGTTAACCCTGCGTCAGTCGCCGGGCGATATGTTAATTGTGGCGCACCAGGGGGTGCTCAGCCTGCTGCTGGCCCACTGGTTACAGATGCCGACGGAATCGTTATGGCATTTCCCGTTTAAGCAGGATGCGTACACGATGGTGGAAAATCGCGACGGTTTTATGATGTTACGCGCTTTTAATGACCGGAGCCCTTTCCGGACCGAAGAATGAGAACAACACGCATGCAGACAATTCAGGAACTGGTGGCTGCCATTCGGCCGCTGGATAAGAACAAGCAGGCGCAGGCGGCGCGGCATATCGATGGTCTGGTAAAGCCGCTCAATAGCCTGGGCCGTCTGGAGACGCTGGCCATCCAGCTGGCAGGCATGCCGGGGTTAACCCTGCTCGACAACCTGCAAAAAGAGATTATCGTGATGTGCGCCGATCATGGCGTCTATCAGGAAGGGGTGGCCATCAGCCCGCAACAGGTGACCCATCTGCAGGCGCTGAACATGCTGAAAGGCACCTCCGGGGTCTGCGTGCTGGCGAAAAGTAACGGCGCCTCGGTGCTGCCGGTGGATATCGGCATCGACTGTGAAGCGATTGACGGAATGCTGAATCTGAAGGTGGCGCGCGGGAGTGGCAATATCGCCCGGGGGCCAGCGATGCGTCGTAATGATGCCGAACGTCTGCTGCTGCGCAGTGCACAGCTGGTACAAAAACGTGCGGCTGAGGGGATCTCGGTGTTTGGTACCGGCGAGCTCGGCATTGCCAACACTACCCCCGCGTCGGCTATTATCAGCGTGCTGTGCGGCTGCGATCCACACGAGGTGGTGGGCATCGGCGCGAACCTGCCAGCAGATCGCATGGCGCATAAAGAGGCGATGGTCCGGCAGGCCATCGCAGTCAATCAGCCTGACCCCATGGATGCCATCGACGTACTGGCGAAAGTGGGTGGCTACGATCTGGTGGGGATGACCGGGACGATCCTCGGCGCGGGAGCCTGCGGGCTGCCGGTGGTGCTGGACGGTTTTCTCTCCTGTGCCGCAGCGATAGCCGCCTGCCAGCTTGCGCCTGAAGTGAAAAATTACTGCATCCCGTCGCACTGCTCGGCGGAAAAGGGGACGCAGCGGGCGTTAGAACATCTCGGCTTGACCCCCTATCTGTATCTCGATCTGCGCCTCGGCGAAGGGAGCGGGGCGGCACTGGCGATGTCGATTATCAGTGCCGCCTGCGTCATGTATTGCCAGATGGGCGTGCTGGCAGAAAGCGGTATCAGTCTGAAGGCGTAATCTGGCGCTGATGCCATCGCCCAAGCAGCAGCACCGACGTCAGCGCGCCGAGCAGGGCACAGAACATATCGGACTGGGTATCCCACTGATCGCCCTGGGTGCCAAGGAAATCATCCGCGCCCTGGCCCATCGCCAGCGCCGCCCACCACTCGATGAGCTCGTAGGTGGCGCTGATCGCCAGCGCAACGCAGCACACCAGAAAGCCCGTCATCTTGCGGCCCGTAACGTAGCCGCCACGCACCAGGATCTCCCGCGCCGCCAGCGCCGGAACCAGCCCCTGGAAAAAGTGCCCCAGCTTGTCGTACGGGTTGCGGCTCAGGTGCAACATATCTTGTACAGCAAAGCCAACGGGCACTTTAGCGTAGGTGTACATTCCGCCCACCATCAGGATGATGGCATGCCAGAAAATCAGCGTGTAGAGCAGGGGGGTCAGCGGGTAGCGCCGTTGGGTGGCGAGAAGCAGCGGCACGATGATAATGACCGGCGTCACTTCCATCAGCCAGGTGATGCGGTCCAGCGTATACAGACCGGTATAGATCAGGATCAGCAGCAGAAGCAGCGCGCCGACCTTTAACGCAGAGGAGAGTGCAGATTGTGTCATGTTATTTAATTGTCTGGAAAAACAGACACTATCGACCTGCCTGGCGAAAAATACAATGTTTACGTCGGGTATAAAAAAACGGGGCCACAATGGGCCCCGTTATTCGTTGATCACAATCAGAACGACTTGCGTAAACGCAGGCTGAAGGTATGCGCCTGGTAACGGTCACCTGCCTGCAGATCGTAACGCGCGTCAAAGCTCAGATCGTTGGCGTCATACAGCGTGCTGCCGATGGCCACGCCAGCCATATCTTCCACCGGAGAGGCACCTTTGGTGATAAAGCTGGTTTCACCAATGGCGTCTGCGGCATAGGTCGCATGACTGCTGACCTGACGGTTATCGTACTGGTGGATCCAGGAGACCTGGGCGAACGGCGTCAGGTTACCCAGACCGGTGGAGAAGGTCTTCTCGATACGGGCACCGATATCGCTCACGACCGACTGTGAATGGGTGCTGCTCACATCCAGCGCCATACCATTGCCGCCGGTTTCGCTGTAACCATCCACATGCTGATAACCGTAAGTCAGGCTTGCCAGCGGGGTCAGCACCACGTCGGCTGGCAGCGTGATCGGGTAGCCAAACTCGCTCTGCAGGGTGACGGACTGACCGTTGAACTTGCCGTGGGCTGCGCCGGAGAAGCCGGTGAAATCGGCGCGGCGTACGGAGCTGTAGTTCTGACGGTTCAGGCCTGCAGAGAGGTTCAGGTACCAGGGATTGCCGGTATAGCCCGCGTAACCAATCACCCCATAGTTATCGGCGGTAGAGTTGTTGCCGCTCAGGTTGTCTTTGCCGTGCACTGAGGTATTGCTGTAGTTCAGCGCCGCACCCAGGCGCCAGTCATCGCCCAGCGCGCGGTCGGCACCGATGATCAGGCCGCCAAATTTCGCCGTGTAGCCGCTCACGTCGTCGCTGCTGTCCTGACGGGCATAGCCGCCAAATGGCTGACCCCAGACGATCCAGTTGTTAGCGTAGTCATCGCCGGTCGCCACCCCGCTGGTGCCGGAGGCTTGCGGATTACGCACGGCATCGATGTGAGCACCCACTACGGCCTGAGCGGTAGAGGTAGCAACGGTTGCCGCGGAGCTGGTGTTGAGATTCTGGCTGGTAGAGAGACGTTCGCCTGCACGGTTCGCCTCTTTTTTGCCTTCGATTGCCAGCGAGGCGTTGTACAGATTCAGCAACTCCGGAGAAGCGATGCCGGAGTAGTTCGCCAGCCCGCCGAGTGCCGCAGTGGCGCTTGGGATGGTGGCGTAACCCCGTTTGCCCGGCTGGGCAGGCTCTTCTGGCGCAGGCGGCACTGGCGTCGTGACCACCGGCGGAGTGATTTCAGGCTCAGTCACTACCGGCGGTGTCACCTCTGGAGTCGGCTCGGGCTGAGGTTCCGGCAGCGGCTCTACCGGGTCAGGAATGACCGGTTCTGCCCCCAGGGTTAATACCAGCGCTTTGCTCTGTGCATCTTCATAGACGGAGCCGTTGACCATACCACGGTAGCCGAGGGCTTTATAATTCAGCTGGTCGGCATGGTAATCGGTCTCTGCGCCTGCGGCATTGATGACCACATAACGCTGACCTTCAGCGAACTTATAGGTGCTGCCGGTGCGCAGCAGGTTGATGCTGGATCCCGCGTCGATAGTGGCGTTGCCGCTAACGTTCAGGCGGCCATAGCCCGCGTCGGCAAGCAGATCGCCGTTAGCTGCGGCCAGATCGGAGACCCCGGAAATCAGCGTTGCGGCCGCTTTCTGATGGTAATCACCGGTGATGTTGATGCTGTTGTTCACCTGCAGAGAGGCAGCTTCGTTCACCACGGTGCCGGTCGATACTTCCACTTCATCGCTCATCTGCAGTGACATCAGGCCGTATTCCGGCATGCTGGTAACAATATTATCGTTCAGCAGCAGCGAGCCGGTGCCAAATACAACGTCAGAGCCGATAAGGGTACCTGTCGCTCCGTCGATGCCGGTCAGCGTGCCCGTAGTGGTGGTGCCACCATTAATGGTTAATTGTGTCGCGTTTAAGGCGTAGATATCACCGGCAATATCACCCGTGTTAGTCAGGGTCACACCATCGCTGTTATTGCTACCGATCAGCAGAGCAAAATTGCCGCCGGTTAACAGACCGTTGTTAATAATCTGCGTTGCTGCGCTCTGGTTGTAGTAGTTCCAGATGTAGATACCGCTCCAGTTGCCTGATATTTCACCGTTGTTAACGATCGTGCTGAGGTCGCCGTCACTGTAGATAGCGGCATAATTGCTGTTAATCTGGCCGTTATTTTCAATGGTGCCAATGGTGCCATAGGTATAAATTCCGGCGAAGCTGCCATTAATCTTATTATCATTAACGATAGAATGAATGGTGCTCTCGTTATATATTCCGGAACCGCTGTAATTATCAGACGTACCACCGTCAATCGTACCGGTATTCTGCAACGAGCCAATCGTACCCTTATTCAGAATGGCACTGTTTTGACCATAATTAACGTTATTTTCGGCTGGGATGTAAGAGATCAAACCCGCATTGGTTAAGCTATCAATGGTCCCCTGGTTACTGATGGCGCGGGAGCCCAGGATTTTACCCTCGGCAGTATTGATTAAGGTGTTAATCGTTCCGGCATTGTCTATCGTGCCGTTGTAATAAGAATTGGAGTCGTAGTTATAGTTATAAGTGTTCTGAACGCCCTTAATGGTGCCGCTGTTGGTGAAGGTGTTAATCACCCCCGATGCCCCCAGGGCAACGACTTTGCCATTCTGGTACTGATTGAGGCTGGTAATGGTTCCGTTATTGTTAAGCTCACCCACGGTTCCATCAATCTGCACAACATTACTGCTTAAAAATAATGGCACATTAGCAACGTCGCTGATGGTGCCGTCATTGGTAAGCGTTGTTACAGTCACGCCCGAATTAACGGTTAACGCCGATCCCGGGGCGCCGGTCACACTCCCCTGTTGGGTGATATGCACGAATTCTTTTTGGTCAGCGATCTGAACATTGCTGGTCGGCGTGTCGATAATTAACTCTGGAGAGGTGGCATAGGACTGCGCAGCCGTTGATGCAACCAGCAGAGAGATCAGCTGGCTAAGACGTTTCTTTTCCATGGTGTACCATCATAAAGTTGCGATGTTGTGCAAAATGCAATCGTGATTTCTTCGGATTAATCCGATATCTTCGGGCGCAGAATATACAATTTGTTGCCGAAAACAATAAGTGCTGCTTAATTATTTCAGCTTGAATTCAATCCCCGTTTTTTGTGATGTTGATAATTTGAGTTAAGGTTGGTGCGGTATGAGGATATATCCTCATTTTTTGCAGGGAACGGTATTGATTAATTTATCTTTATTATTGATGGGGTGTATTTCAGCCGATCTGCAAAGCACTGCGCAAAAAATAGCCAGCAAAAGTGGTCTGATCAGTGAAAAATTTGACGTAGATCCCTTCCCGATTGTCGGCTGGCATCGCATCACGCCTCCGGTTAACGTTCTGCATGTGTACATCGAAGGGGATGGCTTTGCCTGGAAAACGCGCACCACGCCTTCGGATAACCCGACGCCGCGTAATCCGACCGGGCTGAAGCTGGCGGCGGCGGATAACCACGCCAGTGTGCTCTACCTTGCCCGGCCCTGTCAGTTTATCGGGCCGCCTCTGCCGGCCAGCTGCAGCGTTAATATCTGGACTCAGGATCGCTTCTCGCCTGTGGTTATTGAGGCAATGAACGCGGCGCTGACTCAGGCCGTGGCGCGTTATCCGGGAGTGAAAATCGATCTGGTTGGCTACTCCGGGGGAGGCAATATTGCTGCGCTGCTGGCGGCACGCCGGAGCGACGTGCGCTCCCTGCGCACGGTGGCGGGCAACCTTGACGTCGCATGGGTCAACGCTCTGCATCATGTTACCCCGATGCCTGCGGCCGAAAGCGCTATCGATCGTGCGTCCGCACTTCGTGCCCTGCCTCAGATCCACTACAGTGGGGAAGCCGATACCACCGTGCCGCCCGCCGTCGCCCGACGTTTTCAACAGGCGGTGGGGGGAACCTGCGTGCAGACGGAGGTAGTCAGCGGCTTGAGTCATGGTTCGGACTGGGCGGCAGTCTGGCCGCGCTTGCTGGCCCAGGGTTTGCCGGAGTGTTGAGGTGTGGTCAACGTTGAATGATTTCAGGATCGAATTATGAAAAAGAAAGAGTTTGTGACCCAGGATCTGCTGAGCAAAATCTACCAGGACACCACCACGGGGCCACGCAAACTTCCCCCTGAAAGACAACTGGCCGAAGAGTACGGCGTGTCGCGTTTCACTATCCGTCAGGCGCTGGAAAAGCTGGTGAGCATAGGCGTGGTGCGGATAGTGCAGGGCTCGGGGATCTGGATCAACGAGCACGCGCGTAATAATCCGCTGATCTACAACTCGATCACGGAAAAGCGATTCGATCAGATGCGCTACCGGATGATTAGCCTGCATAAGACGCGACCGGATCGCGCGGCACAGCAGATCTTCGGTATCGATGAAGAGAGTTTTATCTGGCACTTTTGCCGCTTGCGCTACGTCGATGACCAGCCTGTACAGCTGGAGATATCCAGCATGCCGGCCGCCGATTTTCCCGATCTCAATCAACAGGCGATTGAGCGTTCTATCCAGCAGTACGTATTAAGCAAAGGGCTGGTCATTTCCCATATGCTGACCACCTATCGGGCGGTTAGCGTCAGCCGTGAACAGGCGGTGCTGCTGGGCTGCAAAAAAGGCGGGCCGGCAATGCATATCAACAACCGCGGGATCCTGGAGGGGGGCCGGGTATTTGAGGTGAGCGACATCATTGATATCAACTACACCTGCACCTACGTCAGCCCCTGGAATCGCGATAATTTAGCCTGGCGGCAAAATCAGGGGGTATGAAGGGTGCCGTCCGGGAGGCGGCTTTGCGTCCACTCGTGCGGGCGGTAGACCACCGGATGCGCCAGGGCCTGCTCTTCATTAAAGTCCGTACCGATGCCGGGTGCCGATGGCGGGTAGATAAATCCGTCCTTCACCTCAGGTGCGCCGGGGAACACGCTATCGGTGGTTGCTGAGCGGGGAATAAATTCCTGGATGGCGGCATTGTGCAGATGAATGTTCAGGTGCGTATTCACCGCCACGCCGATCGGGGTCATATCGCCGGGCCCATGCCAGGCAAGGCGTATTCCAAAAGCCTGGCAAAGATGCGCCAGTTTCAGCGCGGGGGTAATCCCGCCGATTTGCGAGACATGGCAGCGAATAAAGTCGATGCGGCGGTTCACAATCAGATCGTGCCACTCCGCCGGATTATTGAACAGTTCACCCATTGCCAGCGGCACGCAGCTTTGCTGGCGAACCTGTTCCAGCCAGGCGCTCTGCTGGGGCGGTAAAATATCTTCGATGAAATAGGGCTGGTATGGCTCCAGCTGTTTTGCCAGCAGTACCGCCTGCTGGGGGAACAGACGTTCGTGAACATCGTGTAAGAATTGCAGCTTCCAGCCATATTTCTCACGCAGGGCGCGGAACATCTCCACGGTATTGCTCATATATTCCTGCTGATCGAACCAGGCGCCTGAGGATGGGTTATCCGGGGTATGCAGTGCCGACGGCGTGCCGCCGTAAAAACCGAGCTGGCAGCGGATATGCCGATAGCCCTGTGCGACAAGGGTATCGACGGAGGCAAAAAGTTCTTCCAGCGTCTCGCCGCTGGCGTGGCTGTAAGCCGGAATCGCATCCCGGGATTTACCGCCCAGTAGTTGATACAGAGGCATGCCAGCCAGTTTTGCCTTGATATCCCACAGGGCCATATCCACGCCTGAGATGGCGTTATTCATCACCGGGCCGTTACGCCAGTAGGCGTTGACGTTCATCATTTGCCACAGATCTTCGATGTTGTTGGCATCCCGACCGATCAGCAGCGGTTTAAGGTACTCATCGACCAGGGTTTTGACTGCCAGGGGGCGCTGCTGGAAAGTGGCGCAACCGTGCCCAACCGGCCCTTGTTCCGTGGTGACGCGGACGGTCACCAGGTTATGTCTGTCCGGGCGCGTAATAAAGCACTCAATATTTTTGATAATCACAGGCGTCACGAGAAACTCCTTTGCTGCGCTGTGGAAATAGAGAATGGGAATATCATCACCCTAAAAATGTTGGCGGGTAAATGGTTTTTTTTATTATTTATTTTGGTCAGTTATTTGGTTTTATTTTAATTAAAAACCAGACCAATTTTAAGCAGCTCAGGGTTTTATGACTCCTGTAATGGCATATTGTGAGCAGGTTCAAGTTTTATTGGTTTGTTTTGTTGTGGTGGTTTATTTATTCTCAGTGCATCAATAAAACGACAACAATAGCGGCAGGAGTCTTTATGGGGACGCAAGAAGCCATCAATAATATTATTCGTCTGGTTGGCGGCCAGGAAAATATTAATAAAGTCTGGCACTGTATGACGCGGCTGCGGTTTGATTTAATCGACGATAATAAAGTGGATCAGAACGCGATCAAAAATGTGCCTGGCGTACTGGGGGCACAGCTCCAGAGCGATCAGTTCCAGGTGATTATTGGCCCGAAGGTGAACAGCTGGTACGAGCAAATGCTCGGCGTGCTCAGCCAGGATAGCGGCAGTGCGCCGACGGCAACAAAGGGGCGTAAAAGCCTGGTCTCCCTCTTTATGGATACCGTCTCGGGCGTATTTGGTCCGATTGTACCGGCCATTGCCGGGGCCGGGATGATAAAAGGCCTGTTGGCGGGGCTCATCGCACTGAAGGTGGTTTCGGCGAAAAGCGATACCGTCATGGTGATCGACCTTATTGCCAGCGGCGTCTTTTATTTCCTGCCGTTCTTCCTTGCAGTCTCGGCGGCGAAAATCTTCAAAACGAATGAGTATCTCGCCGCAGCGGTAGCAGCCTGTCTGATGTATCCCTCCTTAATAGAAGCAGCGAAAGCGCTGGCGGCACATCAGGAAGGGGCGGTAAGCGCGCTCTGGTTAATGAATGCGATCCCGGTATCCGTTTTTAACTACGCCTCAAGCGTCATCCCGGTGATCTTCTCGGTGCTGGCGTTGAGCTATATCCATCGCTGGGTCGATAGCATCATGCCGGATGTCCTCAAAACCGTCTTTACGCCAACGCTCACCCTCTTTATAGGTGCGCTGGCGGCGCTGGTGGTGATCGGCCCCATCGGTATCTGGCTGGGTAAAGGACTCGCCTTCTTTATAGAAGGGCTGTTTGGCGTGTCGGCCAGCTTTGCCGGGCTGATTGTCGGAGCCATCCGCCCGGTGGCGATCCTGACCGGTATGCATCATGCGATGACGCCAATCGCCCTGCAGAACTTCAGCGATCGTGGCTACGACATGCTGATGCCGATGATGTTTATGGCCAATATGGCGATAGCCGGGGCGACGTTTGCTATCTGGCGTCTGAGCCGTAATCGCCAGGAGAAGAGCGTCACGCTGTCGGCGGCTATCTCTGCGCTGCTGGGTATTACCGAACCGGCACTATTTGGAGTACTGACGCGCTATAAAAAAGCGTTCATTGTGGCGACGGCGGCAAGCTCTTTGGCATCGGCCTTTATCGCCTTCTTTGGCGTGCGTCTTTATGGCTACATTCTGTCGAGTATCTTCAGCTTGCCTGCTTATATAGGCCCGTACTTTGTCTTTGCCCTGGCAGGCGTCGCGATATCACTGGTGTTATCCTTTACGCTGACCACTCTTCTGGTAGGCAAAGAGCAAGCCTCTGACTGAATCACCCCCCCGCTTATCGGGCGCGCAACGGCAAATATCACTATGATTGTGGATAAGTCTGTGTGTAATCAGGTATAAGGCGGGGTTTTGCTGGGGAATGCAGCAGTCAGTCATTTTTCTGTCATTTAAGGGTTGCGGGCTCCGGAGAACTCCCTATAATGCGCCTCCAACGACACGGCGGATGTGAATCACTTCACACAAACAGCCGGGCCGGTTGAAGAGAAAAGCGAAAATAATCGCTTGACTCTGAAAGAGGAAAGCGTAATATACGCCACCTCGCAACGGTGAGCGAAAGCCGCGTTGCACTGCTCTTTAACAATTTATCAGACAATCTGTGTGGGCACTCAAAGTGGCATGGATTCTTAACGTCTTCGGACGAAAAATGAATACCAAGTCTCAAAGAGTGAACACGTAATTCATTACGAAGTTTAATTCTACGAGCATCAAACTTAAATTGAAGAGTTTGATCATGGCTCAGATTGAACGCTGGCGGCAGGCCT
>NZ_JALKTL010000007.1:0-250515 GCF_035787115.1 Leclercia adecarboxylata
TGTCATATTCAACGTGAGAAGTGTTGATGGTGATACCACGAGCTTTTTCTTCTGGTGCGTTATCGATCTGGTCGAAAGCACGAGCAGCACCGCCGTAGGTTTTAGCCAGTACGGTAGTGATTGCAGCGGTCAGCGTTGTTTTACCATGGTCAACGTGGCCGATAGTACCGACGTTAACGTGCGGTTTTGTACGTTCAAACTTTTCTTTAGACATCGATTGTCCCTCTAAGACACGGATAAATCGGTGATATCACCACATCAACCAGGCGAAATGCCTGAACTGTTGAATACATTTAAATTGAAACAGAGAGAAAGGGGAGGGAGAAGTGAAGTGGTGCTGATACCCAGAGTCGAACTGGGGACCTCACCCTTACCAAGGGTGCGCTCTACCAACTGAGCCATATCAGCACGTATTGGAGCGGGCAGCGGGAATCGAACCCGCATCATCAGCTTGGAAGGCTGAGGTAATAGCCATTATACGATGCCCGCATCCTGAAACTCGGCTACCCAGTTCTTTCTGTAACAAAAAAAGAGATTTCTCTCTTTTTAAGTTCGAGCTGGTTAATTTTTTCAACCAACTCCGGCTGCGTTAACGCTGCCAGAAAGTGGTGGTGGGGGAAGGATTCGAACCTTCGAAGTCTGTGACGGCAGATTTACAGTCTGCTCCCTTTGGCCGCTCGGGAACCCCACCGGACTTGATGGTGCCGACTACCGGAATCGAACTGGTGACCTACTGATTACAAGTCAGTTGCTCTACCTACTGAGCTAAGTCGGCATCAAGTAGCGCGCATTCTATGGAGACCTGCGCAGTCATGCAACTAAAAATTTGCATAAATCGTTCTTTCGCTCACATTTTGTGCGAGAAGAGAGAATAACGCTGTATTTCCAGGCAAACACGCGCAAATATTCACCTTATACCGCTCTGAAATGGGTGCAAACCCGGTCTGTGACGATTCACGCTTAACGCAACACGGGGCCACATTTTTTCTTATTATTCGGCTCATCTGGTGTTAACCTCCTGCCCATTGTCCAAAATTAACTAATACGTGATGTGCCTTCCCCCATAGGGTAAGTCTCCGTTGTGGGGTGCAATGGCTCACACAAGCATGCTTATGAGCAAAAAAGAGCAAACGTTAATATCGCCATATCTCCACTTTAGCCGCAGCCAGTGGGCTGCTCTGCGTGCTTCCGTCCCGATGACCTTAACGGAAGGCGAAATCGCACGGCTAAAAGGGATAAACGAAGACCTGTCGCTTGAAGAAGTGGCCGAAATTTATTTGCCTCTGTCACGTTTGCTGAATTTCTATATCAGTTCTAACCTGCGTCGACAGGCGGTACTGGAGCAGTTCCTCGGGACTAACGGACAGCGCATTCCTTATATCATCAGTATTGCCGGCAGCGTGGCCGTGGGGAAAAGCACTACCGCACGCGTACTGCAGGCGCTGCTGAGCCGCTGGCCGGAACACCGTAGCGTTGAGCTGATCACCACCGACGGCTTCCTGCACCCCAACGAGGTGTTAAAAGAACGCGGCCTGATGAAGAAGAAGGGCTTCCCGCTCTCATATGATATGCATCGCCTGGTGAAATTCGTGTCGGATCTGAAATCAGGCGTGCCGAACGTCACGGCTCCGGTCTATTCGCACCTGATCTATGACCGCATCCCCGACGGGGACAAAACGGTGGTGCAGCCGGACATTCTGATCCTGGAGGGGTTAAATGTCCTGCAAAGCGGGATGGACTATCCCCATGACCCACATCATGTCTTTGTCTCCGACTTTGTCGACTTCTCTATTTATGTTGATGCACCGGAAGATTTGCTGCAAAACTGGTATATCAACCGCTTCCTGAAGTTCCGCGAAGGGGCATTCACTGACCCGGACTCCTATTTCCACAACTACGCTCAGCTCTCAAAAGAAGAAGCGGTCAACGTGGCGACCTCGCTGTGGAATGAGATTAACTACGTAAACCTGAAAGAGAACATTCTGCCGACACGCGAACGCGCCAGCCTGATCCTCACCAAGAGCGAAAAGCACGCTGTCGACCAAATCCGTTTACGAAAATAGCGTCGCGCAACCCAATAAAAAAACCGGCTTATCGCCGGTTTTTTTATCACTTACGTCTGAGGCTTTTCGCCGTTTTCGTCCTGGTCCACCGCAAAGCAGGCCACCAGCTGTCCACTGTAGTCTTTTAACTGCGGTTGTAGCTGGGTGCAGGGCCCAAAACGACGGCGGCAGCGGGCGTTGAACGCACAACCCGGCGGCGGATTGAGCGGGCTTGGCAGCTCACCGGTCAGCTTAATACGCTCCCGACGTTCATCCGGGTTCAGGCGCGGTGTCGCAGAGAGCAACGCCTGCGTATAAGGATGGCGCGGGTTATTAAAGATCTGATCCTTCGTCCCCTTCTCCACGCAGCGGCCCAGATACATCACCATGACTTCATCAGCGATGTGCTCCACCACCGACAGGTCGTGCGAGATGAAAACGTACGAAAGACCTAAATCCTGCTGCAAATCCATCATCAGGTTCAGCACCTGCGCCCGCACAGAAACGTCCAGCGCAGAGACCGGTTCATCGGCGATCACCACGTCCGGGTCGAGCATCAGGCCACGGGCGATGGCGATACGCTGGCGCTGACCGCCCGAGAACATATGCGGATAGCGATCGTAGTGTTCGGTCTTAAGCCCCACTTTCGCCATCATCGCCAGCGCCTTCTCGCGCCGCTGCTCCTTGCTCAATGCGGAGTTAATTTGCAGCGGCTCCTCCAGAATTTGTCCCACTTTTTTACGCGGGTTCAGCGAACCATAGGGGTTCTGGAACACAATCTGGATTTTCTGCCGCCGCAGCTTCTGGGCGTCAGGGTCGTGCTTGAGCAGATCCTGCCCCTGGTAATAAAGCTCGCCCCCGGTCGGCGTTTCAATCATCGTCAACAGACGTCCCAGCGTGGATTTCCCGCATCCGGATTCCCCCACCACCGCCAGCGTTTTACCGCGCTCCAGGGTAAAGGAGACGCCATCCAGCGCTTTTACCAGGCGTTCCGGGGTAAACAACCCTTTCTTCACCGGGTAGTGTTTTTTCAGATCGATAGCCTGCAACAGCGGCTGTTGCATGGTGGCCTCTTGCGTACTCATAGTGTGGGCCTCCCGGCATCATCGAGTGGGTAGTGGCATTTAGACTGACGACCGTCACTGAGCGTATAGAGATCCGGTTCATCAACGCGGCATTTGTCCGTGGCATACGGGCAACGCGGGTTCAACAGACAGCCTGTCGGGCGGTCATATTTACCCGGTACCACGCCCGGCAGTGACGCCAGACGCGCTTTATCCTGGGCGAACTCCGGCAACGCACGCAGCAGTGCCTGGGTATAAGGGTGACGCGGCGCGCGGAAAATATCGTGCGAGCTGCCGGTTTCCACTACCTGCCCGGCATACATTACGATGATTTTATGCGCCGCCTCGGCCACTAACGCCAGGTCATGGGTGATCAGGATCAGCGCCATGTTCTCTTTCTGCTGCAACTCCAGCAGCAGCTCGATGATCTGCGCCTGAATGGTCACGTCCAGCGCGGTTGTCGGTTCATCGGCAATCAGCAGTTTTGGACGACAGGCAATCGCCATGGCGATCATCACGCGCTGGCTCATCCCGCCGGAGAGCTGGTGCGGATAGACATCCAGACGCGACGCCGGATCAGGAATACCCACCTGCGTCAGCAGGTCGATCGCGCGCTGGCGACGGGTTTTCTTATTACCACCTTGATGCACCTTGATGGCTTCCATAATCTGGAAGCCCACGGTGTAGCATGGGTTGAGGCTGGTCATCGGATCCTGGAAGATCATCGCCACTTCAGCACCGACCAGATTGCGGCGCTCTTTTTCAGAAATACGCTTCAGATCCTGACCGTTAAATTCCAGGTTCTCCGCCATCACGCGGCCAGGGAAATCAATCAGCCCCATGATCGCCAGTGAACTTACCGACTTACCGGAACCGGATTCACCAACAATGCCGACCACTTCACCCTGATTTACGCTGTAGCTAACACGGTCTACGGCGCGAAACTCGGAGCCTACGTCACCGAAGTGCACCGATAATTTATCTACATTTAATAACGCCATCTCGTGCCTCTTACTGCTTCAGTTTGGGATCAAGTGCATCACGCAGACCATCACCCATCAGGTTAAATGCCAGCACCGTCAGCAGGATCGCCAGACCCGGGAAGGTCACGACCCACCAGGCGCTTTGCGCGAACTGCAACACGTCGGAGAGCATGGTGCCCCACTCCGGTGTTGGCGGCTGCGCACCCATGCCAAGGAAGCCAAGAGCGGCCATATCGAGAATGGCGTTAGAGAAACCGAGCGACGCCTGAACAATCAGCGGCGCAAGGCAGTTCGGAAGAATGTTGATGAACATCTGGCGCATCGCACCGGCACCCGCCACGCGAGACGCGGTAACGTAGTCACGGTTCACTTCCACCAGCACCGCCGCGCGGGTTAATCGCACATAGTGAGGAAGCGCAACAAACGTCAGGGCCAGCGCGGCGTTGCCGATTGACGGGCCGAAGATCGCCACCAGCACCAGCGCCAGCAGCAGGCTTGGCAGGGCCAGCATTATGTCGACGATACGCATAATCACGTTATCCACCAGACCGCCGAAATAACCGGCGATCAGGCCCAGCACCACGCCGAGGATCAGCGAAAGCACCACCACCAGACAGCCGACCAGCAGTGACAAGCGCGCACCGTACATCAGGCGGGACAGCACATCGCGACCCACATCGTCGGTACCCAGAAGGTGCGCTAATGATCCCCCTTCCTGCCAGGCCGGCGGTGCCAGCAGCACGTCGCGGAACTGCTCCGCCGGGTTATGCGGCGCAAGCACGTTCGCAAACACGGCAATCAGGATCATGATGGAAACGTACACCAGCCCGACGACCGCGCCTTTGTTGCGCTTGAAGTAGTGCCAGAACTCCTGCAGCGGCGTCATTGGCACCGGTGCAGCTTTATTTGCAGAAACTTGTGACATGATGGCCCCTTACTTCTTATGACGAATACGCGGGTTCACCACGCCGTACAGCAAATCGACCAGCAGGTTGACGAGGATAATCATCGTCGCCACCAGCAGCACACCGCCCTGCACAACCGGATAGTCACGGCGCTGCAGTGCGTCAATCAGCCAGCGACCCAGGCCCGGCCAGGAGAAGATGGTTTCGGTCAGGATTGCACCTGCCAGTAGCGTACCCACCTGCAGACCGATAACCGTGACCACCGGCAGCATGGCGTTACGCAGGGCATGGACGATGATCACGCGCATGCGGGTCAGCCCTTTGGCGCGAGCAGTACGGATATAATCCTCGCCCAGCACTTCCAGCATCGACGAGCGGGTCATACGCACGATAACCGCCAGCGGGATCGTTCCGAGCACCATTGCAGGCAGGATCATGTGCGCCAGCGCATCAATAAAGTTGCCCTCTTCACCCCAGATAGCCGTGTCGATCAGCATAAAGCCGGTCAGCGGATTAGTGTCATCGAGGAAGACCATATCGCTGACGCGTCCTGAAACAGGGGTCAGGTTTAGCTGCACCGAAACCAGCATAATCAGCATCATGCCCCACCAGAAGATAGGCATGGAGTAGCCGGTCAGCGCCAGGCCAACCGCAGTGTGATCAAAGATTGAGCCGCGTTTCACCGCAGCCAGCACGCCCACCGGAATACCAACGGCGACGGCAAAAATCATAGCGCAGACACCGAGCTCCAGCGTCGCCTGAAAACGTGGTACGAACTCTTCCCATACCGGAAGACGGCTTTTCAGCGAAATACCCAAATCACCATGCATTACACCCCAGATATAATGGAGATACTGCTGCCACATCGGCTTATCCAGCCCCAGTTCAGCCAACAGTTGTGCATGACGTTCAGGAGAAATGCCACGCTCGCCCGCCATAATCATGACCGGATCACCGGGGATCATATGGACGAAAGCGAAGGTGAGAAGGGTGATACCGATAAACGTGGGGATAACAAGTCCCAGACGTCGGAGGATGAACTGCAACATAACCCGGATTCTCTCTAATGACGCTCGCCTGATGGCGTAACGTCTGTATTGCTCACAAATGTAAATTCCCTCTCCCTTTGGGAGAGGGTTAGGGTGAGGAGATGCATGCACAGCCCTCACCCCTGCCCTCTCTTAAAAGGAGAGGGAGAACACCCTACTTATTATTCAACAGAGACGTTTTCGAAGTGGTGTTTGCCCAGTGGATCAACCACATAGCCTTTAACTTCTTTACGCACTGGTTCGTATACGGTTGAGTGAGCCACGATCAGCGCCGGAGCCTGCTCATGCATTACAACCTGAGCCTGTTTGTACAGTTCGATACGCTTGTTGTGATCTTCCGCAGCACGCGCTGGCTGAATCAGATCTTCAAACGGCTTGTAGCACCAGCGAGAGTAGTTAGAACCATCCTTCGCCGCTGCGCAGCTGAACAGGGTTGCGAAGAAGTTATCCGGATCCCCGTTGTCACCGGTCCAGCCCATCATCACAGCCTGGTGTTCGCCTGCTTTCGCACGCTTCAGGTACTCGCCCCACTCGTAGGTCACGATCTTGGCCTGAACGCCAATCTTAGCCCAGTCAGCCTGAACCATTTCCGCCATACGGCGTGCGTTCGGGTTGTATGGACGCTGAACTGGCATCGCCCACAGCTCAACGGTAAAGCCTTTATCCTGGCCTGCTTCTTTCAGCAGCGCTTTCGCTTTCTCAGGATCGTAGGTGTAGTCTTTAACGTCGTCGTTATAGCCCCACATTGTTGGTGGGATCAGGTTCTTGGCAGCAACGCCAGCGCCCTGGTAAACGGCTTTGATGATCGCTTCTTTGTTCACCGCATAGGTCAGCGCCTGACGCACTTTCACGTCATCAAACGGTTTTTTCTCGGTGTTGAAGGAGAGGTAGCCGACGTTCAGACCCGCCTGCTCCAGCAGGTTGATGTTTTTGTCCTGCTTCATACGCGCGATGTCAGCCGGGTTCGGGTACGGCATCACCTGGCATTCGTTCTTCTGCAGCTTGGCGTAACGCACAGAAGCGTCAGGCGTGATGGAGAAGACCAGACGGTCGATCTGCGGCTTGGTGCCCCAGTAACCTTCGAAGGCTTTATACAGGATGCGGGAGTCTTTCTGGTACTGCAGCATCTGGAACGGACCGGTACCGATTGGGTTCAGGTCAACTTTCTCCGGGGTGCCAGCTTTCAGCATGTTGTCCGCATACTCTTTTGACAGAATAGAGGCGAAGTCCATAGCCAGGTCAGCCAGGAATGGCGCTTCCGGACGCGTCAGCACGAACTGAACGGTGTTGTCGTCCACTTTTTTGATTTCGCTGATCAGATCCGGCAGACCCATGCCTTCGAAGTACTCATAGCTGCCGCCGGAGACTTTGTGGTACGGGTTCTGGGCATTTTTCTGACGATCGAAGGAGAACACCACGTCGTCTGCATTCAGATCGCGTGTAGGTTTGAATTCTTTGCTGTCCTGCCACTTCACGCCCTGACGCAGGTGGAAGGTGTAGGTTTTGCCGTCTTCGCTGACTTCCCACTTCTCTGCCAGACCCGGAATGACTTCCGTAGTACCGGTTTTGAATTCAACCAGGCGGTTATAGATAGGTACAGAGCTTGCGTCGTACGTTGTACCAGAGGTAAAGAGCTGTGGGTTAAAGCCTTCCGGTGAGCCTTCAGAACAGTAGACCAGGGTTTTTGCCTGTACGCTTGCTGCGACAGTCATGGCTACCAGGCTCAGGCCAAGCTTCAGCATCCCTGACTTCTTCAAGGAAATTCTCATTGTTATTCTGCTCCAATGTGATGTTTTTTGTTGTGTTACTCCGCCTGACCTTTAATTTATTTTTTACCCGGTCCGGTCGGTGCTGCCCTGAGGCGTTATAAGGGATGGAGATTCCTTTCAGAAGAGCGACTGAGTTGCAGCGCAGATCCTCCCTGAAGTGCCCCTCGTGCCCTACAATCTGTCAACAGAATGTGAAAACGTCAATACAGGTGACGGGGATTTGCGCTAAGTGTGAGAATTCGCAAACAAAGATTAAAAAAACTACCGGGGCCTATTTTCAGCAGGGAAATTTATGCTACCCGCCATGATGCAGCACAACGCTCTGCACATTCTGCTACAACCAGTGATTAACATTTATTCAATCAGGATAAATTTTCTTACGGAATGGCGATTATCTGCGCACTAAATGCCGTGAACGTTAAAACGCACAGGGGAAAATGCTGAGGTTATGTATAAGCAACGCGAAAAAAGATCATTCCATATATAAAAAAATACAATGGAATATGTCACATAATCGTTAACAGGCAGAGTGAAACAGAGGTAAGGCGTATTTTGGTCAGTTAAGTCAGATAAGCCATTCGGGGAGTTAATTTCTGCAGGTGATAAATGCAAAAAACCCCGCTCTGAGAGCGGGGTTTTCGAATGTGGTCGGCGAGAGAGGATTCGAACCTCCGACCCACTGGTCCCAAACCAGTTGCGCTACCAAGCTGCGCTACTCGCCGAATGCGGAGCGCATCTTACTGCTACGCTACGCCCCCGTCAATCCCTTATTCTGAAAAAGCCATTCGATCGGCTATAAAGTCGCCAGGCCAGTTAATTCGCGGCTTTCGCGGCACTGTCCGGGACTTTACACCAGTTGTTATTCTCGTTAATCCCGCCGTCTGGCGAGGTATAACCGAGGCAACCAAGAATGGTGTCGTACAGCTCCACATGACGACGCGCCACCTTCATATCCGCCTGCTCCTTGAGATGAGCAAACATTTTGGCTTTCTCCGGGTTCTCCAGATACTTGTCAGACATCCATACCATCATCGGTACGCGGAACTGCTCCGGCGGCGCCATCTTACGTGGCGTACCGTGCAGATGCTCTTTCTCGTTAATCGACTCACCATGATCGGCGGCGTAGAAGACAATCGCTTTCTTATCACGTACCTGGTCAATCACGCTGTCAATAAAGTGATCCACATAGGTCACCGAGTTGTCATAGGAGTTGATCAGCTGCTGTTTAGAGCAGTCTTTATCCACGCCCTTACACTCCGGCGTCCATTTCGCAAAGCTGCGCGGATAACGCTGGGTGTAGTTAAAGTGCGACCCTTTGGTATGCAGAATGATCATATGCTTACCGTCCTGGTTGCCCTGCAGCGAACGTTTCATCTCATCGATCAGCAGCATATCGTCTACGCTCTTGCCGCGGTTACGCGGCTCGGCGCCAATCTGCTCACGATAGGCAATGTTGTTAGCCATGGTGTTGCTGTAGAACCACATCTCGCTCTGCATGGCGTAGAGGTCGGAGCTAAAGCCCAGCTGGTGCAGTACCGCGAAGACATTCTGCTCTTTCAGGGTTCGCTGCGGGTTATCGCTTGCCCCGCCCTCACGCACGAACATACAGCGCAACGAAAGCTTGGTCGCGGTATCGCACGAGTAACCGCGGAAGGCGACGAGGTTTTTCTCCTGCGCCAGCTTCGGTGTGGTATCCCGCTCATAACCCAGGAGACCCATATGATCCCAGCGCGTGGTTTCACCAATAATGAAGATCATATAGGTATCATCAATATCAGCAGGCGCCTGATAGGTGAATTTCTTCGCCGGGTTCATCAGTGATTTATTGTCGGAAGATTCATCCACCTGCGCCCAGGCATATAAACCCAGCGCGGAGATCCAGTTGGAAGGCAGATAAGAGTTCGCCACCACACCGCCGTAGCTCGGCATATCCACGCCGGAAGTACGCTCAACGTTCTTCTGCTGTAAATCCAGCAGTCGGATAGGCCCCCAGACCATTAATCCCGCCAGTACGACCACCGCTGCGCTTCTGATGCGCTGCCCGGGGGTACGCAGCTGGCGCAACAGCGTATAGCGGCAACGATTGTTCCAGATAAGGAGCAGCGGCAGAATGCTGACGCACACCAGCCAGATCATAAAGTGTAAACCGACCACCTCTTTCGAGAGGTCGATGTCCGTGGTCATCACCGAGGCAATAATGCCGTAGCCGATCACCACGTTCATAAAGGTCATATAATAGCTGGCACCTGCCGAGCACAGCACCACCAGCGTGGCGAGTACGCGCCAGATACGGCGGCCAAATAGCGACAGCAAACGCAGTAAAAAGAAGGTAACCAGCACAGTGGCAACCAGTTCAACGACCGCAGCGACTCCTTTCCAGGCGGTAAAATCTTGCGCATAACCATCAAACCGACGGAAAAAAACCGCGCCATTCATAAACAGGCCGATGTACAACGCGAGCAAAAAACTGAGCTTTTGTTGCGTCATCGCTTTGATATATTTCATTAATGTAACCTGGAAAAAGATAAAGTAGAGCCGCTTCACTGTTGATTGAAAAGTGAACAGGATGATTCATTGCCTGGGAGTACGTTATAGGAAACGTCTGTAAGCGCGGTAAGTAGACCACAGGGAAAAGAAAAAGTGGCAGCAGAGAATGTGATCCCTGCAAATATTTACAAAAAAACAAGTCCGATGACATACCGGCAACCTGTTCTTTACCCTTTCCAGAGACAAAAAAGGCCGGAATATCCGGCCCTTAGGGAGAGTGCTAATCAAGCATGCGCTTGTTTGAATATTTCACGTTGCGGCTGGCGAATGGTGGTGGACAGCGCCAGGGAAAGTATCAATAAAGCGAATATTACGCAGAAGGTCACATAAAAACCGCCAAACAGCGAAGCAATCAGCGAACCGCAAATACTGCCAATCCCAAACCCTAAATAAATCACGCCGTAGTTTTTCGCCAGGTTATTTAGCCCGAAGAACTCACTCACCAGCGACGGGAAGACGGTAATGGTGCCGCCGAAGTTAAACGCGACGCAGGCAATGGCAGCGAAGAAGGTCACTTCATTGAGCGGGGCGAAAAGCAGTGCAGCCATCCCCACCAGCGAAACCACCTGGCCCAGGGTAATAACGCGGATACGGGCAATTTTATCAGACAGGATCCCCAGCACCAGACGACCAGAGAGGTTGGCGATAGAGATAATGGTTACCGCATTAGCCGCCGTAGCAGCATCCAGTTTTACCATGCCCTGGGCGATATCTTTCGCCACGCCAATCACATACAGTCCACTCATGCATGCGGTCAGGAACATCACCGCCAGCATCCAGTACTGTGGCTTACGCATCGACTGCGCCAGCGTAAAATCGTTCTCTATCACGCCGTTAACGGCTTTTACTTCCTGCTGCGGTGCATCTTTCATCAGCGTGGCGCCGAACAGAATCATCACCAGTACGATTGCGCCCCAGATCATAAAGGTCTTTTCAAGGCCGACAGTGGCCAGTAAGTGGCTGTCGATAAATTTGAAGCCCAGGCTGCCCAGGCCATAAGACCCGATCGCAAAGGCGGAGATCAGCCCTTTGCGTTCCGGGAACCATTTCACGCAGTTCGACAGGGTTAACAGATAGCCCGCGCCATCTGCCAGCCCAACCAGCACCCCGGCACTCAGCCACAGCATCATCAGATTGTTAGAATGCGCAGTCAGGAAGAAGCCGAGCCCCAGCAATATACCGGAAGCCATAGTGACGCGTTTAACGCCGAAACGTTCCTGTAATTTACCGGCGACG
The DNA here is from genome assembly GCF_035787115.1 of Leclercia adecarboxylata. Lineage (GTDB taxonomy): Bacteria > Pseudomonadota > Gammaproteobacteria > Enterobacterales > Enterobacteriaceae > Enterobacter > Enterobacter adecarboxylatus_E. The sequence continues at coordinate 11,596 of NZ_JALKTL010000007.1, forward strand.
GACGATGAAAGCGCCAGGCCCAGGCTCAGCAAGCCAAAGGAGAAAGCCACCTGGCTCACCGGTGCATCGAGCTTATCGGAAAGGGCGCTATTAAACAGGCTCCAGGTATAGACTGAGCCCAGAGCAAACTGGGTCACGATGGTACCGATAAGGGTCAGCCACCGGGTGCGGTTGTAAGATGATGTGTTCATGGCAGTTGTCCTGCAGCAGAAAAAAGGGAAATTCACTGCTGACAACGATATCCAAAACCTTACCTTACCAGGGGTAAAACGGCATGAAATGCAGGGGGCGTGGAATGAAATGCCGAAAATCAGGAATGAATGACCTGGACCGACACGCGAACCGCACCGGAGAAGGCTCACTTCCGGTGCAGCTGCTCAGGCCGCTCATCTGCTCTTTTCAGAACCTCGCGCTGACGCCAAGGGTATAAAGATAATCTTCTCCGGTAGTCATGTTTTCGGCCTGCGACATTGAGGCGTACGCTGCCATATATGGATTGATCAGCATATCGGCCCCGACGGTGACATCCATCCAGTTACCGTATTGCGTGGACGGTGCAAGGCGACCCAGGCCGGACTGCATTTTCCACTGATTATCACCAAACTGCTGGTTATAGCTGATTTGCGCCCAGGGTCGCAGATCGCCCATTCGCGTATCGACGCGCCAGCCGAGCGTGCTCACGCTTGCATGCCAGAGCGGATCCGTCAGCGACTGGGTATTGATGCTGTCGCCAAACTCGTTATACATGTTGGGCGTGGAGCCATCATAGTGCCAGGCAGCAACCGGCCCGGTGGTAAAACGGCGGGCCACGGGAATACTCCAGCCAACGCTCATTGAGCTGGTCGCCTCTACCGGCGAAGAGTCAGGTAAATTCAGCGCTAAACCGGGCATATTCTGCGAAGAGAGGATCCGCTCTTTAAGAATGTCCTCATAACGCGGTTGGTGATCGTCGTCCCAGGTATAACGCTCCGTGGTATTACTTTTTGTATCCGAAACGATATATTCCTGTTGCCAGGCATTTGCTGTGTTGCCTGAAAGCAGACAGGCCAACAAGCTCACCAGACCTGTCACGGTATGGCGGCCACTGATTTTTTTTATCATCATCAAAGCGACTCCAGAGAAGAGCCGAATTCGGCGATTTTTGTGATTGTTTAAGAGAGGCCAGTTGCGACATGAGGGATGTTGCGTATCAGCCTGTATTAACTATTGTCTCTTTAGGTGACACGTCAAGCCGGGTCGGTTGAAATTTTTGTAATTTCAGGAGCAAAAGGGAGAGAACCGATGCAACGTTGTGGCTGGGTTAGTCAGGATCCGCTTTATATCGCCTATCACGATGAAGAGTGGGGCGTGCCAGAAACTGACGGAAAATATTTATTCGAGATGATCTGTCTTGAGGGTCAGCAGGCCGGTTTATCCTGGATCACGGTGCTTAAAAAACGGGAAAACTATCGTCAGGCCTTTCACCGGTTTGATCCGGTTCTTGTCGCCGGGATGACCTCTGCCGACGTCGACAGGCTAGTGCTGGACGCGGGCATCATTCGTCATCGCGGCAAAATCGAAGCCATTATCGGTAACGCCCGGGCTTATCTGGCGATGGAAGAGAACGGCGAGCGGTTTTCCGATTTTATCTGGTCCTTTGTCGATAACACCCCGCAGGTGACCCGGGCGGCGACGCTGGCGGAGATCCCCGCCTCAACGCCCATATCCGACGCCCTGTCGAAGGCGTTAAAAAAACGCGGCTTTAAATTTGTCGGCACCACTATCTGTTACGCCTTTATGCAGGCCTGTGGGCTGGTCAACGATCACGTCACCACCTGCCACTGTCACCCCGGAGGTCAACATGATCCGCAAATGGCTCAGCGATGACCTCGAGCCGCTGCTGGCACTCTGGCTGGAGAGCACCACCGTCGCCCATCCGTTTATCGATGCGCAATACTGGGTGGAGAGCGAAGCGGTGGTGCGCGAGGTTTACCTGCCTGCGGCCGAGACATGGGTTTGGGAAGAGGAAGGCGCGCTTCGCGGGTTTATCAGCGTGATGGAGTCCAGGTTCATCGGCGCGCTGTTTGTCGATCCGGCCTGGGCCGGACAGGGGATCGGGCACGCGCTGATAAACCACGTTCAACAGCGCTACCCCGCTTTAAGCCTCGAGGTTTACCAGAAAAACAATCGGGCGGTGAATTTCTACCATGCGCAGGGCTTTCGCATTGAAGACAGCGCCTGGCAGGAAGATACCCAACACCCGACCTGGCTTATGAGCTGGCAGGCGGATCAAATGCCGTCAGCGTAAGCGTCGGTCCCTGATACTTTTCCAGCCACGCCAGCGCGGTATTCCCCGCGCAGCCATTCCCCAGCTTCGAGCTGGGGAGATCTTTGGTCAGCACGTTGACCGCCCCGTTCTTACAAATCCCGTCGTTATCAGCATCCAGATCCGGCCATGCCCCCTGATGAATGCAGATCACTCCCGGCTTAATGCCTTCGCTGACCACCGCGCCTGCCAGCACCTGACCGCGAGGGTTCCAGACGCGTACCACGTCGCCATCGACAATGCCGCGCGCTTTTGCGTCATCCGGGTGCAGCGTCACCGGCTCGCGTCCGGCCACCGCGTACTGCTCGCGCAGGGAGGAGTAGTTCAGCTGGCTGTGCAGACGGTGCGCCGGGTGAGCGGAGAGGATTTGTAACTGCCCCGGTTCGGCATTGCCATGCCACTCATCCGGCTCCAGCCACATCGGGTGAGGCGGACAGTCGGCATACTGGAAGCTGGCAATGCGCTCTGAGTAGATCACAATTTTGCCGCTCTCGGTTTTGAGCGGATGGTTCTCGGGATCGCGACGGAAATCGGCGAAGCGCACGAACCTGGCGTTGTCTTCGGATTCCGGCATTTCGACGATGGCATTGGCCTCCCAGAACTCAGCAAAGGGTGCTAAGGTCACCCCCTGTGCCGCGCCGCGCTGCCCGGCAATCTCATAAAACGTCTCCAGCCACTCCAGATCGGTTTTGCCTTCGGTAAAGCGCTCGCCGCCCCCCTGTTCCCAGCGCTCGCTCAGCTCCGCGAACACATCCAGATCGTCACGCGCCTCATCGCGCGGCGCCACCACCCGCTTCATCGGCACCATATGCTGGTTGCTGTAGTCGCCGGTCATGGTCATGTCGTTACGTTCAAATGAGGTGGTGGCCGGCAGCACAATATCGGCGTGCTTCGCCGCCGCCGTCCAGAAACACTCCGAAATCACCACCAGCTCCGGCTTTTGCCAGGCGCGGATCAGGCGGTTGGTGTCCTGATGATGGGTGAAGTTGGCGCCGCCTGCCCACCAGACAAAGCGAATATCCGGGAAGTGGCGATCCAGACCGTTGTGCTGATAAAAACCGCCGGGATTTTCCAGCGCTTCCACAATACGGGCGACCGGGATTTTATCCACCGCGTCGGTACCGCCCTTGACCGAGCCCTGCATCGAGGCCAGCACTGCAGCACGACGCGTCGGGTTACCACCGTTGGCAAAGTGATACGACAGCCCAAAACCGCCGCCCGGAGTACCGATCTGGCCGAGCATCGCCGCGAGCGTGACCAGCATCCAGTGTTTTTGCTCGCCAAACTGCTGGCGCTGCATGCCCCAGCCGGACATCAACATGGTGGTGTTATGGTGGAATAATGCCGCCAGTTCACGAATTTTAGCCGCCGAAACGCCGCAAATGTCGGCGGCCCATTCCGCGGTTTTGACGATACCGTCTGTTATCCCCAGAAGATAGTCGGCGAACGCCTCATAACCGGAGGTACAGCGCGCCAGAAATGCTTCATCCTGCCAGCCGTTTTCCACCAGCGTATGCGCGATGCCAAGCATCATCGCCACATCGGTACCCATGTGCGGAGCGATCCACTCGGCGCTGTCGCCAAAGAAATCCATGGTTTCGGAGCGCATCGGATCGATGCAGATCAGGCGCTTGCCGCTTTTACGCAGCGCGTCGAAATAGGAAATGCCCTGCTCGTCGCTGGCATTCCACGCAATCTTAAGGGTGTTGAGCGGGTTAGCGCTCCACAGCACCACTACCTCGCTGTGCTCCAGCACCAGCGGCCAGCTGGTCTGCTGCTGATACACTTCGTTGCCGCCCACCACATAGGGCATGATGGCCTGCGCCGCGCCGGTTGAGTAATCCCCCAGATGGCCGGTGTAGCCGCCCGCCAGGCTCATATAACGCTGAAGCAGAGTGGCGGCTTTATGCAGCACGCCATTGGAACGCCAGCCGTACGAACCGGCGAAAATGGACGATGGACCATAACTCTGACGAATACGTTTATGCTGCGCATCGATAAGCGTTAACGCTTCATCCCAGCTGACGCGCACAAACTCATCCTGCCCGCGTACCCCCTGTGGGTTGTCCGGCGAGGCGAGAAATCCCTTACGCACCATCGGCCAGCGCACGCGCGTTTTGCTGTGCACCTGATCGCGTACAACGGTCTGCAGGGAGTTGGGGTGCTGTGTAGGCAAAGCGCCGCGGGATGACAGCACGCTATCGCCGTCGGTCTCTACCAGCATGGGCCCCCAGTGGGCTGCAGTCAGAATGGTTTTTGTTGATGTGGTCACAGCATGTGCTCCTGGATTGCCGGTTGCAGGTTTTCTCAGCCTTCATTGAGGCTGTTTATGATTAGACACAAATTTAAGAGTTATCCCCGGAATTTTCTCCGTAACTGCACGTCATAATCAACCGCCACGCCCGTCGTGGCAAAGAATAAAAAAGCTTAAGGAAAGAAGATGAAAAAAAGCGCACTTATGATTGCCGCCGTGGTTAGCGGCGCACTGGTTGTTTCAGGCTGTACAACGAACCCCTACACCGGCGAACGCGAAGCGGGTAAATCAGGTATTGGCGCGGGCATCGGCTCACTGGTAGGCGCCGGTGTTGGCGCACTCTCCTCCTCGAAAAAAGATCGCGGTAAAGGGGCACTCATCGGTGCAGCGGCAGGCGCAGCACTGGGCGGCGGCGTCGGTTATTACATGGACGTGCAGGAAGCCAAGCTGCGCGACAAAATGCAGGGTACCGGCGTGAGCGTGACCCGCAGCGGCGATAACATCATCCTGAACATGCCAAACAATGTCACCTTCGACAGCAACAGCTCAACGCTGAAACCGGCGGGCGCCAACACCCTGACCGGGGTGGCTATGGTGCTGAAAGAGTATGAAAAAACCGCGGTAAACGTGCTGGGCTATACCGACAGCACCGGCAGCCAGGATCTGAACATGCGTCTCTCCCAGCAGCGTGCTGACGCGGTGGCCAGCGCGCTGATCACCCAGGGCGTGGCGGTGAACCGCATTCGCACCAGCGGCATGGGTCCGGCAAATCCAATCGCCAGCAACAGCACGGCAGAAGGCAAAGCGCAGAACCGCCGCGTTGAGATCACCTTAAGCCCAATTCAGTAGGTAAAAGCAAAACGGCAACCCGGTTGCCGTTTTTAGTGTTTGCCCCCTCTCCCTGTGAGAGAGGGCCGGAGTGAGGGCATCAGGCCGCCCCCCCTCCAGCGCAGGCCGGATGAGCGAAGCGCCATCCGGCATCAAGCGCTTGCCATCGTTGATTTTCACGCTAAGGTGTTCTCACCCAAGGTAAGGAAATCAGCGATGAGCAAATCTACACGGCCCACCATCAGCGATGTGGCAAAAGCCGCAAAAACCGGTAAAACCAGCATTTCCCGTTATCTCAATGGCGAGAAACACCTGCTGTCCGACGCGCTGCTGGCCCGCATTGAACAGGCCGTCGCCGAACTCGACTATCGTCCGAGCCTGATGGCCCGGGGCCTTAAACGTGGCCGGACCCGCCTGATCGGGCTCATTATCGCTGATATCACCAACCCCTACTCCGTTAACGTCCTCAGCGGCATCGAAGCCGCCTGCCGGGAAAAAGGATTCACCCCGCTGGTGTGTAACACCAACAACGAAGTCGACCAGGAGCTGCACTACCTCGATCTGCTGCGCAGCTATCAGGTGGAGGGCATCGTTGTTAACGCCGTGGGCATGCGCGAAGAGGGGCTAAACCGCCTGCAACAGTCGGCCCTGCCCATGGTGCTGATTGACCGCAAAATCCCGGATTTCGCCTGCGACGTGGTGGGGCTGGATAATACCCAGGCCGCCACCACCGCCACCGAACACCTGATAGACCAGGGCTTTGAAGCGATCCTCTTTCTGAGCGAACCGCTGGGCATGGTCAATACCCGCCGCGAGCGCCTGAACGCGTTTCGCGCCACCCTCTCCCGCTATGCTGGCGTGGTTGCTGAAAATATCGAAATTCCCCTGCACGAAGCCGAACAGCTGGATAATGCCCTGCGCCAGTTCCATACCCGGCATCGCGGCATGCGCAAGGCGGTCATCTCCGCTAACGGCGCGTTAACGCTGCAGGTCGCCCGATCGCTCAAGCGCATTGGCCTGCACTGGGGCAGCGATATCGGCCTGCTGGGCTTTGACGAGCTGGAGTGGGCGGAGCTGGCCGGCGTCGGTATTACCACCCTCAAACAGCCCACCTGGCAGATTGGCTTCGCCGCTGTCGAGCAGGTTGTCCGCCGTATCAACGGCGCCGATGAGGCCGTGCGCGAGCAGGTTTTCTCCGGCGAGCTGATCGTCCGCGGCTCCACGGCACGTTAACTCCCCTTCGTGATGGCGATCATAAATCCGGCATCATGACCTTTTCTTTGGAACCGGTTCCATCTAGCGTAAAGAGTATCAGCTACGTGATGGAGTCCGCCGATGGGCAGAAAAATTATTGTCGTCACCGCCGCGTACGGCGCTGACAAGGTACGGGAAGCCGGTGGTCAGCGCGCCTTACTGCCGGTGATAGCCGGTGCAGGCGCCGATGGCGTCGAGATCCGTCGTGAGTTATTCAGCGATGCCGAACTGGCAACCTTACCCATGCTTGCCGAGTCCATTGAACTGCTCGGCCTGCTGGCTTGCTATTCCGCGCCCGATGCTCTCTTTACCCCGGATGGCGTTCTCAACCCGATGCTGCCCCGCTATTTTGCCGAAGCCGCGACGCTTAACGCCCTGTGGCTGAAGGTCTCCCTCGGCCACTTCAACGATAAGCAGCAGCTCGATGCGCTGCGTGCCCTGCTCGATGAAACGGGCATGACGCTGGTGGTGGAAAACGACCAGACACAGTGCGGTCAGCTGGCGCCGATGCAGCGTTTTAAAGCGGCCTGCCGGGTGATGAGTCTGCCGGTCACGCTGACGTTTGATATGGGCAACTGGCTGTGGGTAGGCGAATCACCGGAGGAAGCGGCAAAGCATCTGGCCCCTGCGGTGAGCTATATCCACGTCAAAGCCGCTATCCCCCATAAACAGCACTATCGCGCTGTGCCGCCGGACACCGACAGCATCCGCTGGCAGGCGCTGCTGGAGCAGCTGCCTGCGGACGTCCCTCGCGGGATCGAATTTCCGCTTGAAGGGCCAGACCTGACGGCTGTCACCCGTCACTACGTCAATTTACTGCGCGAGGAGTAACGCGATGCCGGACGCTCTGGATGTCATCACCATTGGTGAAGCCATGGCCATGTTTGTGGCCACGAACCCTGGCGACTTAAGCGAAGTCGATCAATTTATGAAGCGCGTTGCGGGTGCGGAACTGAACGTTGCCACCGGGCTGGCGCGCCTTGGCCTGAAGGTGGGCTGGGTGAGCCGCGTAGGCAATGACAGCTTTGGCCAGTTTGTGCTCGACACCCTGAAAAAAGAGGGGATCGACACCGCAGGCGTAACCCTGGACGGGCGTTATCCCACCGGTTTTCAGCTGAAATCGAAAGTTACCGATGGAACCGATCCCATTGTGGAGTATTTCCGTAAAGGCTCGGCGGCCAGCCATCTCTCCGTAGAAGATTTCAATCCGGTCTGGTTTACCGCGGCACGACATCTGCACCTGAGCGGCGTGGCGGCGGCATTGTCTGCCAGCTCTTACGCGCTGCTCGATCACGCCGCAGGGGCAATGAAAGCCGCGGGTAAAACCATCTCGTTCGATCCCAACCTGCGCCCGGTGCTGTGGAAGAGCGAAGCAGAGATGGTAGAGAAGCTGAACCACCTCGCCTTCCAGGCCGACTGGGTGTTACCCGGGCTGAAAGAGGGCGTCATCCTGACCGGAGAAAACACCCCGGAGGGGATCGCCGATTTTTACCTGAACAAGGGGGTGAAAGCCGTGATCCTGAAAACGGGCAGTGACGGTGCCTGGTATAAAACCGCCGACGGCGAGCAGGGTGCCGTGGCGGCGGTGAAGGTTGAGAACGTCGTCGATACCGTCGGCGCGGGAGACGGCTTTGCCGTGGGTGTGGTCAGCGCCCTGCTGGAAGGCAAAACGCTGCATCAGGCCGTCACGCGCGGCAATGTTATTGGTTCGCTGGCGATCCAGGTTCAGGGCGACAGCGAAGGATTACCCACCCGGGCGCAGCTGGACGCATAAATTCCCTCTCCCCACGGGGAGAGTGGGCTAACGATTAAGCCACCCTGTACCCTACAGACAGCGGCGGTCATTTCCTCAACCACAGAGGCAAGCCTATGAACAATGCAACAAACGCAGTAAAACGCTGGTGGTACATCATGCCGGTCGTGTTTATCACCTACAGCCTGGCGTACCTTGATCGTGCCAACTTTAGCTTCGCGTCTGCCGCAGGCATTACGGAAGATCTGGGGATCACCAAAGGCGTCTCCTCGCTGCTGGGCGCCCTCTTCTTCCTTGGTTACTTCTTTTTCCAGATCCCTGGCGCCATCTATGCCGAACGCCGCAGCGTCCGCAAGCTGATCTTCATCTGCCTGATCCTCTGGGGTGCCTGTGCCTCCCTGACCGGCGTGGTGAATAACATCCCGGCGCTGGCGGCCATTCGCTTTATCCTTGGCGTGGTGGAAGCGGCAGTCATGCCCGCAATGCTGATCTACATCAGCAACTGGTTCACCAAATCCGAACGCTCGCGCGCCAATACCTTCCTTATTCTCGGCAACCCGGTCACCGTGCTGTGGATGTCGGTGGTCTCCGGATATCTGATCCAGTCTTTCGGCTGGCGGGAGATGTTCATTATTGAAGGTGTACCGGCCATTATCTGGGCCTTCTGCTGGTGGGTGCTGGTAAAAGACAAACCGGCGCAGGCCAAATGGCTGTCGGAAGATGAAAAAGCCGCTCTGCAGGCGCAGCTGGATAAAGAGCAGCAGGGGCTGAAAGCGGTGCGTAACTATGGCGAAGCCTTCCGTTCCCGCAATGTAGTGCTGCTGTGCATGCAGTACTTCACCTGGAGCATCGGGGTTTACGGTTTCGTTCTGTGGCTGCCGTCCATCATCCGTAGCGCGGGCGATAACCTCGGCATGGTCGAGGTTGGCTGGCTGTCTTCCGTACCTTACCTGGCGGCTACCATCGCCATGATCGTGGTCTCCTGGGCGTCGGATAAACTGCAAAACCGCAAGCTGTTCGTCTGGCCGCTGTTGCTGATTGCTGCCTGCGCCTTTATTGGTTCGTGGGCGGTGGGCGCAAACCACTTCTGGGTTTCTTACACCTTGCTGGTGATCGCCGGTGCTGCCATGTACGCCCCTTATGGCCCATTCTTTGCCATCATCCCGGAAATGCTGCCGCGTAACGTGGCGGGTGGCGCGATGGCACTGATCAACAGCATGGGTGCGCTGGGCTCATTCTTTGGTTCATGGTTCGTGGGCTATCTGAACGGGGTGACCGGCGGCCCGTCGGCTTCGTACATCTTTATGGGGGTGGCGCTTTTTGCCTCAGTGTGGCTTACTTTAATTGTTAAGCCTGCTAATAATCAAAACATTCCCGTCGGCGCACGCCACGCCTGAACCCTTTTAAAATCAACGGAGATTAGCATGAAGCCGTCCGTCATTTTGTATAAAGCCCTGCCTGATGCCCTGCAGCAGCGCCTTGAAGATCATTTTACCGTTACCCGGGTTAACAACCTGAGCCCGGAGACGGTACAGCAGCATGCTGAGGCGTTTGCCGGCGCCGTCGGGCTGCTGGGCTCCAGCGAAAAAGTGGATGCCGCGCTGCTGGAGAAAATGCCCGCGCTGCGTGCAACCTCGACCATTTCGGTGGGCTATGACAACTTCGACGTCGATGCGCTGAATGCCCGCAACGTTCTGCTAATGCACACTCCAACCGTGCTCACCGAAACCGTCGCGGATACGCTGATGGCACTGGTGCTCAGCAGCGCGCGTCGCGTGGTGGAAGTGGCCGAACGCGTCAAAGCCGGGGAATGGACCAAAAGTATCGGCCCGGACTGGTTTGGCGTTGACGTACATGGCAAAACGCTGGGCATTGTCGGGATGGGCCGCATCGGCCTGGCACTGGCCCAGCGCGCCCATTTCGGTTTCAACATGCCGATCCTGTATAACGCGCGCCGCCAGCATAAAGAAGCCGAGGATCGCTTTAATGCCCGCCACTGTGACCTGGATACGCTATTGCAGGAAGCGGACTTTGTCTGCCTGATCCTGCCCCTGACCGATGAAACGCATCACATGATCGGTAAGGCGCAGTTTGAGAAGATGAAGAAATCCGCCATCTTTATTAATGCCGGACGCGGTCCGGTGGTGGATGAGCAGGCGCTGATTGCGGCGTTAAAAAACGGCGAGATCCACGCGGCGGGGCTGGACGTGTTCGAGCAGGAGCCGCTGCCGACCAGTTCAGAACTGCTGACGATGCCCAACGTGGTGGCGCTGCCGCACATTGGCTCTGCCACGCACGAAACGCGCTACAACATGGCGGCCTGTGCGGTGGACAACCTGATCGACGCACTACAGGGCAAGGTGGATAAAAACTGCGTCAATCCGCAGGCCAAACCTTAAACGAAAAAAACCCGCCAGAGGCGGGTTTTTGAATTCTTATTGCTGAGCTGGAAGCTTACAGGCTTACAACGTTACCAGCTGCTGGGCCTTTAGCGCCGCTTTCGATGGTGAAGGAAACTTTCTGACCTTCGTCCAGAGATTTGTAGCCATCGTTCTGGATAGCAGAGAAGTGTACGAACACGTCTTTAGAGCCATCGTCAGGAGTGATGAAGCCGAAACCTTTATCAGCGTTGAACCATTTTACCAGACCAGTCATTTTACCAGACATAGATATTACCTTTTAAAAATTTGTTTTGCCTTCCGGCGCGATGATGGAATGTGTTACAGATTTTTAAGCGATGAAGGAAGGGTCACTACGAAGGGTATCTAAGATAACGCATCTGGACTGCTTTACTAAACTGCTTTAGGTCTGTGTAACAAACCGACGGGGTGTATTAAGACATAGTTAGCGGATCAAAGACAAGCTTTATTTTCTGCCAGAAGAAAAAACCCCGCGTGTTAGCGGGGTTTTCGTTTTTATTCCGTTGCGGCCATCGCCGCACCCCACGCCTGGCTAAAAGCCTGGTGCTGCGCTGCCAGCGGCCCAATCAGCGCGTTATACTGGCTGGCCTGCTGCGAAGTCGGGAACTGAATGCCGTTAGAGACAAAGCTCACCTGAGTGCCCTGCTGGGAAATATAATCCGCCACCTGCACCAGCTGCTGAGTGAAGATCTGGGCGGCCGGAATGAGCGGCTGCAGAGCATCGGCAGGTTTGGTCACTACCTTGTCATACACTTTATCGAACACAGGTTTCAGATCGTCGCCCTGTTTGAGCGCGGAGCGCGCGCCATCGGCCTGCATTTTGGCGTTCTGCAGCTGCTGGCCCAACACACCCAGTGCGCCGTTTGACTGGCTCAGCGGTTCGCGCTGGGTCACATAATCCTGCGGCACGCGGATCGCATTTACGCTATCCACCACCGGACGCAGACCCGCGTCCATCGCCTGATTCACCTGCTGTGAATAGCCATACAAAATGGCATAGTCGGAAACGAAGGGACCAAACTGTTTTTTCTGATCCGCAGTCAGCGTTGGTAAACGCTCGCCACTGCGCATCGCAGTATTTTGCAGGAAATCGATAAACGCTTTGCGCTGATCGCCTTCCTTATCGAAACACCCACTCAGGCTAATGACCATTAATAACGCCGCAAGCGGCGCAAACCAGCGAGAGCAGGGCTTTCCTGTCGCCATTGTTATTACTCCTTTCACCCATAAAAGCGCACACCGGCACACGCGTGCCCAACGGTGACAAGAATAGTCCAGGTCAGGCCCGCAAGATACCCTTTTCATATAAAACGCCTTTAGCCATATAAATTCTTACCATTTACAAAAAAATACCTGCTGCTATGGCGCTACTGATTTATCAGGTTTTTAGCACAGGTCATCAACCTGAAAACAAGCGGGCGAAACGTATCGCCCAAAATTAATCACGCACGTTACGATCTCCTGTCAGTTTTACCGACTATTCTTAAATTGCTCTCTAATGTTCACGATCCCGCAGTGTGATTTATGAGGAGTTCTCAATGGAATTAAAAGATCCTATGTTTGATCTGCTAAGCAGTCTGGAACAGATTGTTTTTAAAGATGTACCGCAGACGGTTACCCGTTCGCAAAAGTCTAACCCCTTTACGGAATTTGAGCGCTTACGCAAAGGGACAGGGATGAAAACTGATGATTTTGCACGAGCGATGGGTGTCAGCGTAGCGATGGTTCAGGAGTGGGAATCGAAAAGAGTGAAGCCCTCCATGACCGAGCTGAAGCTGATGAGTCTGATTCAGGCTAACCCGGCACTCCGCAAGCAGTTGACTGAATAGTAATGACTGAAGAGTAAATTTTTGCCCCCGCCTTTGCGGGGGTTTGTGTTTTTATTACCGCCTTTCACCGCGCCACTCCCCGTCCAGCCACGCCAGTTCATGATTCAGTTTCAGCCCATCCAGAAAAGCCTCGTCATGAGAGGCCACCAGCAGTGCGCCTGCAAAGTCCGCCAGCGCCGCCTCGATAGCACGCGTTGAGGCCAGGTCCAGATGGTTAGTCGGTTCATCAAGCAGCAACAGTTGAGCCGCCTCTTCACGCCACAGCACGCAGGCCAGCGCCGCTTTCAAACGCTCGCCGCCGCTGAGCGCTGCCAGCGGAAGCGTAACCCGATCGGCATCAAGCTGTAGCTGGGCCAGACGGCTGCGCAGTGTCCCCTCCTCCAGCGGCGTGTTGTGCAGATTGAGATGGGAGATCACTGATTGCGTCAGATCCAGCTGCGATAAATGCTGATCGAGATACGCCACATTAACCGATACGCGGCAGCGACCGGCAACGGGCTCGCATTCGCCAACAATTGCTTTCAGCAAGGTGGATTTCCCGCAGCCATTCGGCCCGCGCAACGCCACCCGCATCGGCCCATCCATACGCCAGTTGAGCGGCGCCATGTTGATATACGGCAGCATCAGATCCTCCAGCACCAGCACCTGCTTCCCCTCCGCTATCTGGCTGCCCGGCAGGGTAAGCATCACCGGGTTATCCTCTTCCACCCGCTCTCGCGCCTGATTGACCGCCGCGTTCAGCGCCTCCTGTTGGTCATGATGTTGTTTACGCCACGCACCCGGGCGCGCCTTTGCCGCGCCTTTATATTTAACCCGTTCAAACGAGGCGATATTGAGCGAGTCGACGGTGCGCAGGGTTTTCGCCGAACGGCGCAGGCTGTCGTCATGCTCCTTTTGCTGACGCGCGCGGGTGCGTTTACGCTCGGTGGTTGCATGCTCCAGCGCCGCGCGGGCGGCCCGCTGCTCCGCATTCCGCTGGCGTTGATAATCCGCGTAGTTGCCACCGTAGCGGTGTAACCCTGACGTGCTGAGTTCCAGAATGCGCGGCACCCGTGCCAGCAGCTCGCGATCGTGGGACGCGATCAGCACGCCCCCGCTATGTCGGGCAAGTTGCTGGTAAAACCACACCCGCCCCTGACGGTCGAGGTGGTTGGTGGGTTCGTCCAGCAGCAAAAAGTCCGCATTCGCCGTAAACGCGCCGCACAGCAGAGCGCGAACCCGCTCGCCGCCGCTGAGTTCGCAGGCCAGCCTGTCGGGATCAAACGGCGGAAGTCCGGCGCTGATAAACGCCTCGCTCAGACGTTCGGCCAGATCCCAGAAACCGTCGAGACGCTCCAGATCCTCAGGCAGATAAGTACCGCTGTCGATACGCCTGCGGGCAGCGAAAAGGTCATCATAGCCAAGCAGCTGAGCCAGCGTGGTGTGCGGGGAGATATCGTGCTGTTGCGCCACATAGTGGTGCGTGCCGAAACGTTCGATATGGCCGCTGGCGGGCGCGTCCAGACCGGCCAGCAGGCGCAGAAGACAGGTCTTGCCGCTACCGTTGCGGCCAACCAGCGCGCACAGCGCAGGCTCCAGCGAGACATTCAGCGGACCAAAAAGGGTATCGCCTGTCGAAAACTGGCAGGTGACCTGATGCAAAATAAAAGAAGGGGATTGCGCAAAATGAGCCATAAGCACTCCTGAATGAAATCATAACCTCCCCTGCCGACGCGGTGGCGTTTAGCAAGGATCGACGTTCATCAGGCGTGGTTGTTCATTTTTGGGGGGCGCTCCAGGGGAAGAAAGTTAACGGGGGTAAGGATAGCGGTAATTTGTTGTCCGTTTCAAGGTTAAATTATGCACACCGAGCATCCTCTCACATTCAAAGCGACACTGATTTTTCCCCTCTCCCTTTGGGAGAGCGCCAGGGTGAGGGTAAGGGAAGAGGCCACACCGATACTGCTTGTGGATCGACCAGTTTGGCACATCAATTAGCTGAATCTGGCCTGTTTAATTATAAGAGAGCGTATATCGCCACTTTAAGCTGTCTGGCGTTCATTCTATGCATCGGAATATTGAACATTCCCGTCGCAATACTTCCAGGTGATTTTCTCATATCGCAACTGTATGCCTTCATTATGGTTATGAATTTGCAATGCAGGTTCTTTGCAGTTATGCATTACCGGATTAACACTCACCACTCTGACATTCTCAAGAAGCATATTGAAATATTCAACCTCTTGTCCTGCGTCATTTATTTTATACCATTTAAACTCTGCACTTTTAAGCGTCTGACCAGTTACTGCTGCTTTGTAAAAATAGGGACTGGATGAATCAAATTCCTTTTCGAATGTGAGAGGTGAATGTAAGCGAGTTCCAGTAATCTTTCCTGTATTACTATCTGTGGGCACTAGCACTCCATGACTGAATGATAGAATTTCTATGCTACCCTCACGATCTTGTGCATCAACAGACCCTTTAATATCTGCGCCACCATCATCTTTAATCCAAAGATAAGCAGGGATTGCCATGATTTAATTCCTCTATTAGACATGAAGCCACATTAAATAAAAAAAATAAAAAAAGATTCAATAATGAATTGAGTTATAAACGTCAACAATAAAATACGCTCACTCATTCAAGATTTATATTGTTAATTTGAAAGGTGGTTTAATTTCCTTCGTTAATATATTATCGCAATATGTTTATTTCCTGTTTTGACTAATTAAAGGAATCATTACGATGGCTTGTATCCCGCTTTATCCTCCAAAGGGACTCGAAATATTAAGAGAGCATATCAGGCTCGCCCGGGCACGGCGGGAAGTGCAGGGAATGGCAACACCCTTGACCTATCTCTGGTTTTATCAACGAGTACGAAATAACGGGGAATGGGATTACAAGCAGAAGAACCGGCTCTGAGCTGATTTTGGAAATTTTCACTATGGCGCGATTGGTTACGCCGCTGGTATACCCGAAAAAATATTACATATTGCTGGCGGTGCAACTCAGGAGGTTGCCGGTACGTCTGATTCTGAAAAATGGGGGCATTTCTATTCTGACCGCCCGCCGTTCGGGGATGACCCAGTGGACCAATTTTGGATAAGACAAAGAATAGACTATGTTAAACAGCACCACCTTTAGGGCGCTGCACTGGATACTCTCAATCATTATGGCCATGATGATCGCGGGCCATTTTTATTTCGAGCACCAGAAGCGAATAACGGTACGAGATAGGTTATACGAGATGCGTCAACTCACTCCCCGAACATGGTTATATGTTACTGAGTACAAAGGCGCGAACATGACCACAGGGAATGTGTACCGCTATTATCTAGCGAGCAAATTTTTGGGCAATCCTTTGGCGGCCTTTGAGAAGCAAGGAATAGCCCCAACGCTTACGGCAAATACGCCCGGCGCGAGAGTCGATGGTATAGGTAATAACGTATCATTTACGGTTTACGGGACGGTGTATGATTTTTCAACCTCCGCTTTTTTCTATGATGCAGAAGGAATAGCGGTTATACCCACAGTAGATCTTACCGCCCGCGGTGAAGGGTGGGATAAAGGCAAATTCAGCCGATAAAAAACCCGCCGAAGCGGGTTTTTAGTACTCACAGGCCCGTGCAAGCGTAGCGCCGCAGGGCAAAGGCACCTTACTGCAGCAGCGAAATATCCGCCACGCGCAGGAACAGCTCGCGCAGTTTCTCGAGCATGGAGAGACGGTTAATACGCAGATCTTTATCCTCTACGTTAACCATCACTTTCTCAAAGAAGGCGTCGATAACATCACGCAGTTCGGCCAGCTCCACCAGCGCTTCCTGGTAGCGACCTTCCGCGAAGACCGGCTCCAGCTTGTCGCGCAGCACCACAACCTGCATCGCCAGAGCGATCTCTTCTGGCTCTTTCAGCGTCGCGGCGTTTACGCGCTCGTTCAGCTTTTCGTCAGACTTCGCCAGGATGTTGGAGACACGCTTGTTGGCCGCAGCCAGCGCCGATGCCGCTTCCAGGGTACGGAAGTGGGACACCGCCTTCATACGCGCATCGAAATCTGCCGGACGGGTCGGACGACGCGCCAGCACCGCCTGAATAGTGTCGACGGCATAACCTTCGTCCTGATACCAGGCGCGGAAGCGGCCCAGCATAAAGTCGATGACCTCATCCACCACGTTAGCGTTGGTCAGCTTATCACCGTACAGACGCACCGCCTCTTCGGTCAGGGTCTGCAGATCCAGGTTCAGGTTCTTCTCAACGATGATGCGCAGCACGCCCAGCGCGGCACGACGCAGCGCAAACGGGTCTTTATCGCCTTTCGGATGCTGACCGATACCGAAGATACCCGCCAGGGTGTCCATCTTATCGGCAATCGCGACCGCACAGGCCACCGGGTTAGACGGCAGATCGTCACCGGCAAAGCGCGGCTGATACTGCTCGTTCAGGGCCACGGCTACGTCTTCTGCTTCACCATCGTGACGGGCGTAGTGCATGCCCATGACGCCCTGGGTGTCGGTGAATTCAAACACCATGTTGGTCATCAGGTCGCACTTGGAGAGCAGACCTGCACGGGTGGCGTGGTTGACGTCGGCACCGATTTCACGGGCGATCCAGCCGGACAGCTCCGCAATACGATCGGTCTTGTCACGCAGCGTACCCAGCTGCTGCTGGAACAGCACGGTCTGCAGGCGTGGGAGGTGATCTTCCAGGCGCTTTTTACGGTCGGTATTAAAGAAGAACTCGGCATCCGCCAGACGCGGGCGAACCACCTTCTCGTTACCGGAGATAATCTGCACCGGATCTTTCGATTCGATGTTCGCCACGAAGATGAAGTTCGGCAGCAGCTTGCCGTCGTTGGCATAGACCGGGAAATATTTCTGGTCGCCCTTCATGGTGTGAACCAGCGCTTCTGCCGGAACCGCGAGGAATTTCTCTTCGAACTTCGCGGTCAGCACCACTGGCCATTCCACCAGCGAGGTCACTTCTTCCAGCAGGCTGTCGCTCAGGTCAGCGTTACCGCCAATCTTGCGCGCCGCCTCTTCCGCATCGGCTTTAATTTTGGCTTTACGCTGCTCGTAGTCAGCAATGACTTTACCGCGTTCCAGCAGAATTTCAGGGTACTGATCGGCGTTATCGATGGTGAACTCCGGCTCGCCCATAAAGCGGTGACCGCGGATCACGCGATCGGATGCAACGCCCAGAATGGTGGCTGGAATAACGGTCTCGCCCAGCAGCAGGGTCACGGTGTGAACCGGACGCACAAAGTGCACGTCGCTTGCGCCCCAGCGCATCAGTTTAGGGATTGGCAGCTTCGCCAGCGAGGTGGCGATCATGTTTGGCAGCAACGCTTCTGCGCTCTCGCCTTTAACATGGGCGCGATAGAGCAGCCATTCACCCTTGTCGGTGGTCAGACGCTCGGCCTGGTCAACGGTGATCCCGCAGCCACGCGCCCAGCCTTCTGCCGCTTTGCTTGGTTTGCCTTCGGCGTCGAACGCCTGGGCAATTGCCGGGCCGCGCTTTTCTACTTCACGATCGGGCTGGGAAGCGGCCAGATTTGCCACTTTCAGCGCCAGGCGACGCGGAGCAGCAAACCATTCAATCTTGCCGTGTGCGAGGCCAGCGTTATCCAGCTCCGCAGTCACGTTCGCAGCAAAAGATTCCGCCAGGCTGCGCAGGGCTTTTGGTGGTAGCTCTTCGGTGCCGATTTCCACCAGGAAAGTTTTCTCAGACATGGCCGCCTCTTATTTGTTTCGGTTGCACATCGGGAAGCCAAGGGCTTCACGGGACGCGTAATAAGCTTCTGCAACGGCTTTAGTCAGGGTACGAATACGCAGAATGTAGCGCTGACGTTCAGTCACGGAGATCGCTTTACGGGCGTCCAGCAGGTTGAAGCTGTGGGCGGCCTTCAGAATACGTTCGTAGGCTGGCAGCGGCAGCGGAGTTTCCAGCGCCAGCAGCTGCTGGGCCTCTTTCTCGTACTGCTCGAAGCAGGTGAACAGGAAGTCCACGTCCGCGTATTCGAAGTTATAGGTGGATTGTTCCACTTCGTTCTGATGGAACACGTCGCCGTAGGTGGTTTTACCCAGCGGGCCGTCGCTCCAGACCAGGTCGTAAACGCTGTCTACGCCCTGAATGTACATGGCCAGACGTTCCAGACCGTAGGTAATTTCACCGGTGATCGGTTTACATTCCAGACCGCCAACCTGCTGGAAGTAGGTGAACTGCGTCACTTCCATACCGTTCAGCCACACTTCCCAACCCAGACCCCAGGCACCCAGCGTCGGGTTTTCCCAGTTATCTTCCACGAAACGAATGTCGTGAATGGTCGGATCCATACCCAGCTCTTTCAGCGACCCGAGGTACAGCTCCTGAATGTTGTCTGGCGATGGCTTAATCACCACCTGGAACTGATAGTAATGCTGTAAACGGTTCGGGTTTTCACCGTAGCGACCATCGGTCGGGCGGCGTGATGGCTGAACATAGGCAGTCGCCATCGGCTCTGGCCCCAGCGCGCGCAGGCTGGTCATCGGGTGTGAGGTGCCGGCGCCCACTTCCATGTCCAAAGGTTGAACAATGGTGCAGCCCTGGCGAGCCCAGTAATCCTGTAAGGTCAGGATCAGGCCCTGGAAGGTCTTAGTATCAAACTTTTGCATAGTATTTCGTGCTGGATACGTGTGGTTTTAAATGGAAGGGATCAGTATACCCGTCGGATGCAAGATATACAGTACGAAACGGGGTTGTTTAGGGAAAATTGGGAAATAAGCGTAGCGGGCAGCGTCTCAGGACGCAGCCCGCTCGTCATAAAGCGGTCTTAGCGCATTGAAAGGTGCAAAAAATGGCCGTCAGCGTCAAAAGAACAGATGAAACTCTCATTGCGGGCAGTAAACCCCTGCATCTCGTAGCTACCCTGAAACTGTTCGAACCCGGTGACGTCGATTTTTTGCGCACCGGTATTGTAGCGCTGAGCCGCCCGATCCTTACACAGCTGTTCCATATCCAGCGAACGTACCGGACTCACTTTTTTGGTTTGCGCTTTTTGCGCCGGCGGCGGCTCCTGCGCTGCGCAACCGGCCAGTAACGCGGGAAGCAAAATCAATATCGCGCGCATCATCATTTATATTATCGCCCTGTGCTGTGGCTGTTATTTTTAATATCTAAACTTTATAGAGTATGGCCCGGCATTCTGCGAATCTCACCGCCCAGGCACAAGCAGGACGATGCAAACTCAGAATTTTCCAACGAGCGTCTGAAGCAATATCAGAGTCAGACTCTTTTTAATGCGTAAACAGAGGGATGAATGCAGGAAAAAATTAACTGGATTGATAATCTGCGGGGAATTGCCTGTTTGATGGTGGTGATGATCCATACCACGACCTGGTATATCACTAATGCCCCGAGCATCAGCCTCGTTAACTGGGATATCGCCAACGTACTCAACTCCGCCTCGCGGGTGAGCGTGCCGCTGTTTTTCATGATCTCCGGCTATCTCTTTTTTGGCGAGCGCAGTGCGCAACCGCGCCACTTTTTACGTATCGGGCTGTGCCTGCTGTTTTACAGCACCGTGGCGTTCCTCTACATCGTGCTGTTTACGTCGATTAACAGCGAACTGTCGCTGCGCTACCTGCTGCAAAAACCGGTGTTCTATCACCTGTGGTTTTTCTTCGCCATTATCGTGATTTACCTGCTCTCCCCGCTGCTACAGGTGAAAAGCGCGAGCGGTAAAATGCTGCTGGCGCTGATGATCGTTATCGGCATCCTGGCCAATCCCAACACGGTTTCGCAAAAAATTGATGGATTTGAATGGCTGCCAATCAATCTGTATATCAACGGCGACACCTTTTATTACGTGCTCTATGGCATGTTGGGCCGTGCCCTGGGCATGATGGACACCCGCAGGCGCTGGCTGAATGGGATTTGTGCCGCCCTGTTTATCGCCGCGGTGGCGGTGATCTCTCGCGGTACGCTGCATGAACTGCAGTGGCGCGGCACCTTCGCCGATACCTGGTATCTCTACTGCGGCCCGATGGTCTTTATCTGCGCGGTTTCATTATTTACCCTGGTGAAAAATACGCTGAATGCGCGCCCCCTGCCGGTGCTGGGGTTAATTTCTCGTCACTCGCTTGGGATCTACGGTTTTCACGCGCTGGTGATCCACGCCCTGCGCACCCGCGGCGTGGAGTTAAAAAGCTGGCCGCTGCTGGATATCGTCTGGATCTTCACGATAACGGTGGCTGTCAGCCTGCTGCTGTCGATGCTGTTGCAGCGCATTGATACGCGCAGGTTTGTGAGCTAGGCGCGGCTTGCTCGCCCGGCGGCGCTTCGCTTACCGGGCCTACAACGATCCCAGGCCGGGTAAGGCGAAGCCACCACCCGGCGCTGTTTCACGACATCAACGGCAGAAGCTGCTGATAGATCTTGCGGAACACTTCGCGGCGCTCGGCATAGCGGGCATGACGTGCGGGGTCCGGGATGTGCTGCTGTTCCAGCGTAAGCTGCGGCAACAGCGCCGACAGCGGCTTGCCCGGATTCAGTGCAATTTGCGCCAGACGCGCGGCACCCAGTGCAGGCCCGACATCCCCACCGGTACGGTAATCGAGCCGCTGCCCGCTAATATCCGCCAGCATTTGCCGCCAGTAAGGGCTGCGTGCCCCACCGCCAATCAGCGTAATGCTGGACGGTTGTAAACCGCACTCATGTACCACATCCATCCCATCTGCCAGGGCATAGCCCACCCCTTCCAGCACCGCGCGCGCCAGTTCCGCCGGGCCATGTTGATGGGATAAGCCAAAAAAGACCCCTTTCGCCTGGGGGTTGTTATGCGGCGTGCGCTCACCGGAAAGATAGGGCAGGAACCAGACCGTGCCCGCGTTTTCATCGGCCTGCTGTGCAGCGTCGAGCAGAGCCGGTACGTTCTCTAGCCCGGTCAGTTTCGCCGCCCAGTCCAGACAGGATGCCGCGCTGAGCATCACCGACATCAGGTGCCATTTGCCGGGCAGCGCATGGCAGAAGCTGTGTACCGCGCTGTCCGGATTACTGCGATAGCCGTCGCTCACGGCGAAATAAACGCCGGAGGTGCCCAGCGACAGCATCGCCTGTCCGGCATCGGCCATCCCCACGCCAACCGCGCCCGCGGCGTTATCGCCCCCGCCCGCCACCACGGGCACCGGTGGCATGTTCCACTGCTCAGCTACCGACGGCAGCAGCGTGCCCGTCTGTTCACAACCTTCGAACAGTGCAGGCATATGGTCGCGGGTGAGATGGCAGGCTTCGAGCATCGTCTCGCTCCAGTCGCGTTTTGCCACGTCGAGCCACATGGTGCCTGCGGCATCGGACATATCGCTGGCGTAGTCGCCGGTCATCCGCAGACGCAAATAATCTTTTGGCAGCAGCACCTTCGCCACCTGGTTGAAAATCTCGGGTTCATGGCGCTCTACCCACAGCAGCTTCGGCGCGGTAAAGCCCGGCATCATCAGGTTACCGGTGATCTCCCTTGAGGTCGGTACGCGCGCTTCCAGCAGGGCGCACTCTTCACCGCAGCGGCCATCGTTCCATAAAATTGCCGGGCGCAACACGCGGTTGTCCTTATCCAGCAGGGTGGCGCCGTGCATCTGCCCGGCAATCCCCAGCGCTTTAACGTCCCGCAGCGAGTGCTGTTGGCCCAGTGCTTTCAGGGCGCGATCCGTTGCCAGCCACCAGCTTTCAGGATCCTGTTCAGACCAGAGCGGGTGCGGTCGTGATACGTGCAATTTTTCGGTTTGCGTTGCCAGCACGTCACCCTGTTCATTTAACAGAATGGCTTTAATACCCGATGTGCCAAGATCGATCCCGATATACATTGCGGTGACTCCTTTAACAGAAATGCCCGGACGCACGCAGCGGTTCCGGGCCAGGGCTAACCGTAGGCCAGGCAAGCGTCGCGCCGCCCGGCGATACCCGGTTACTTATCAAACAGATAATGATTAACCAGGTTTTCCAGCAACTCCTGATGACCACTCTGATGCTGTGGCGCCAGATTATGCTGTTCAGCGTACTTCGCGATATCCGTCAGCGATAACTGACCTTTCAAAATTTGCTGGCCCAGCTCACTGTTCCAGCCGCCGTAGCGTTTCGCCACGCGCTTATCCAGCTCGCCATCTTCAATCATGCGGGCAGCCACTTTCAGCGACAGCGCCATCGTGTCCATAGCGCCAATATGACCATAGAAGAGATCGTATTTGTCGGTACTCTGACGGCGCACTTTGGCATCAAAGTTCAGTCCGCCGGTGGTAAACCCGCCCGCTTTGATAATTTCGTACATCACCAGCGCATTCTCTTCCACGCTGACCGGGAACTGATCGGTATCCCAGCCCAGCTGCGGGTCGCCGCGGTTAGCATCCACGGAGCCGAAAATACCCAATGCGATAGCGGAGGCGATCTCGTGATGGAACGAGTGGCCAGCGAGGGTCGCGTGGTTGGCTTCGATATTCACTTTGATCTCTTTTTCCAGCCCGAACTGCTTCAGGAAACCGTACACCGTAGCCACATCGTAATCGTACTGATGCTTGGTCGGCTCCTGCGGCTTCGGCTCGATCAGCAGCGTGCCCTGGAAACCGATTTTGTGTTTATGCTCCACCACCATCTGCATGAAGCGGCCAATCTGCTCGCGCTCCTGACGTAAATCAGTGTTCAACAGCGTTTCGTAGCCTTCACGCCCGCCCCACAGCACGTAGTTTTCACCGCCCAGCTTATGGGTCGCGTTCATTGCCGTTACCACCTGGGTCGCCGCCCAGCTGAACACTTCCGGATCCGGGTTGGTAGCGGCACCTGCGCCATAGCGCGGATGGGTAAAGCAGTTAGCGGTACCCCACAGCAGCTTCACCCCGCTCTGCTGTTGTTTTTCGCCCAGCACGTCGACCATCTGCGCAAAGTTATTCAGATACTCTTTCAACGATGCGCCTTCCGGTGAAACGTCAACATCATGGAAGCAGTAATAAGGCACGTTCAGCTTGTGGAAGAACTCAAAGGCGACATCTGCTTTACGCTTCGCCAGCGCCAGCGCGTCCCCTGGCTGCTGCCACGGACGATCGAAGGAACCCACGCCAAACATATCGGCACCGTTCCAGCAGAAGGTGTGCCAGTAGCAGGCCGCGAATCGCAGGTGATCTTCCATGCGCTTACCCAGCACCAGCTCGTCCGGGTTGTAATGACGAAACGCTAAAGGATTAGAGGATTTCGGGCCTTCGTAACGAACGCGATCGAGTTGATCGAAATAAGCTTGCATAGTGAGCTCCATAATCAGGGATGCGGCAAAGAGTTGATACTGGAGTAATAGTGAATAGCGATCGCAGGTTGCTCAATTACGTTATTTCACACTGCTATTGAGAGAATGCACAAACGTGCGCTGGCTCGCAAAATCAATTTGCAGCCAAACGAATTTCACCACGCAAATTCCATAATCATGTGTAATTAAGCGCTTATGTAATTTAAAATCCGATCGCGGTCATAAATTCGAAAATAAACCAAATATCATAACGAGAAGATAAAAATCTGTAATTGCCAGTCTGCTGTTCCCCGTTAAGAATTTGCTACGTCTCTTGCAATGATTGTTTCTTTTATCTCAGCAACCTAACCCTACAAAAGGCAATACAATTATGAAGATAAAGAACCTGTGCCTCACTCTTTGTGCATCGCTGCTGCTGGCGAGTACGGCGAGTCATGCAAAAGAAGTCAAAATCGGCATGGCGATTGATGACCTTCGCCTGGAACGCTGGCAAAAAGATCGCGATATTTTTGTCAATAAGGCAGAAGCATTAGGTGC
Organism: Leclercia adecarboxylata; assembly: GCF_035787115.1. Lineage (GTDB taxonomy): Bacteria > Pseudomonadota > Gammaproteobacteria > Enterobacterales > Enterobacteriaceae > Enterobacter > Enterobacter adecarboxylatus_E. The sequence continues at coordinate 36,009 of NZ_JALKTL010000007.1, forward strand.
AAAGGTTTTTGTGCAATCCGCCAATGGCAATGAAGAAACCCAGATGTCGCAAATCGAAAATATGATAAACCGCGGCGTCGATGTGCTGGTTATTATTCCGTATAACGGCCAGGTTTTAAGTAACGTGGTAAAAGAAGCCAAACAAGAAGGCATTAAAGTGCTGGCCTATGACCGCATGATTAATAATGCCGACATCGATTATTATATTTCTTTCGACAATGAAAAGGTCGGTGAATTACAGGCGCAAAGCCTGGTTGCCAAAGTGCCTCAGGGCAATTATTTCCTGATGGGCGGCTCGCCGGTAGACAACAACGCCAAACTGTTCCGCGCCGGGCAGATGAAGGTGCTGAAGCCTTATATTGATGACGGCAAAATCAAGATCGTTGGCGACCAGTGGGCGGACGGCTGGTTACCCGAAAACGCGTTGAAGATTATGGAAAACGCCTTAACCGCCAACAATAACAAAATCGATGCCGTTGTCGCCTCCAACGACGCAACCGCAGGCGGCGCCATCCAGGCACTCAGCGCCCAGGGGCTGGCCGGAAAAGTGGCGATCTCCGGGCAGGATGCGGATCTCGCCGGGGTGAAACGTATTGTGGCGGGTACCCAGACCATGACGGTCTATAAACCTATCACCGAGCTTGCCACCACGGCCGCAGAAATTGCCGTTGAGCTGGGCAATGACCAACAGCCTAAAGCGGACGCCAGCTTAAACAATGGCCTGAAAGATGTCCCTTCCCGACTGCTGACCCCTATCGAAGTCAATAAAGAGAACATTGACGCCACGGTTGTGAAAGACGGTTTCCACAAAAAGAGCGAACTGTAATCCATCATCGCCCCTGCCGTGCGGGGGCGCATCGACTTGTACTGTTTTCCTTCGGGTCATGTGGGGCAGTTATGTCTTATTTACTTGAAATGAAAAGTATCACCAAAACCTTTGGCGTGGTGAAGGCTGTCGATAATGTCAGCCTGCGCTTAAAGCCCGGCGAGATCATGTCGTTGTGCGGCGAAAATGGCTCCGGCAAATCCACCTTAATGAAGGTGCTGTGCGGAATTTATCCCCACGGCAGCTATGAGGGTGAGATTGTGTTTTCCGGCGAAACGCTGCAGGCCACGCACATACGTGACACCGAGCGCAAAGGGATCGCCATCATTCACCAGGAGCTGGCGCTGGTGAAGCATCTGACGGTGCTGGAGAATATCTTTCTCGGCGCCGAGATAACCCGTCACGGTCTGCTGGATTACGACACCATGACCCTGCGCTGTGAAAAATTGCTGGCGCAGGTGAGCCTCGCCATCTCCCCCGATACCCGGGTGGGTGACTTAGGGCTGGGGCAGCAGCAGCTGGTGGAGATCGCCAAGGCGCTGAATAAGCAGGTGCGTCTGCTGATCCTCGATGAGCCGACGGCGTCGCTGACGGAACAGGAAACCGCGGTATTGCTGGACATCATTCGTGACCTGCAAAACCACGGTATTGCCTGCATTTATATCTCTCACAAGCTCAACGAAGTGAAAGCCATATCTGACACGGTCTGTGTCATTCGCGACGGGCAGCATATCGGCACCCGTGAAGCGCAGGGGATGAGTGAGGACGACATCATCACCATGATGGTTGGCCGTGAGCTGACCGCGCTCTACCCAAATGAACCCCATACCCTGGGTGAAGAGGTGCTGCGCGTCGAGCACCTTACCGCCTGGCATCCGGTGAATCGCCACATCAAAAGGGTAAATGACGTCTCTTTTTCGCTGCACCGCGGTGAGATTCTGGGCGTGGCGGGGCTGGTCGGCGCCGGGCGCACCGAAGCCGTACAGTGTCTTTTCGGCGTCTGGCCCGGCCGCTGGGAAGGCAGCATCTTTATCGATGGACAGCAGGTTGAGATTAAAAACTGTCAGCAGGCCATTGCCCGAGGGATTGCGATGGTGCCGGAAGATCGCAAAAAAGACGGCATCGTGCCGGTGATGGCGGTGGGCAAAAATATCACCCTGGCCGCGCTGGATCAGTTCAGCGGCACGCTGAGCAGCCTGGATGATGCTGCAGAACAGAACTGCATTCTTCAGTCCTTACAGCGGCTAAAAGTCAAAACCTCCTCCCCGGAGCTGGCGATTGGCCGCCTGAGCGGCGGTAATCAGCAGAAAGCGATCCTTGCCCGCTGCCTGCTGCTCAATCCGCGCATTTTGATCCTCGATGAACCTACCCGCGGGATTGATATCGGAGCGAAGTACGAAATCTACAAGCTGATCAACCAGCTGGTCCAGCAGGGTATCGCCGTGATTGTGATCTCCTCGGAGCTGCCCGAAGTGCTGGGTCTGAGCGACCGGGTACTGGTAATGCACGAAGGAAAACTGAAAGCCAACCTGATAAACCAGAACCTGACGCAGGAACAGGTAATGGAAGCCGCACTAAGGAGCGAACGCCATGTCGAAAAGCAATCCATCTGAGTTGAAAGTCACGGCACCCGCACCGGGTCTGTTTTCCGGGCTGAAGGCGCTCAATCTGCAGGTGTTTGTCATGATTGCCGCCATCGTGGTGATTATGCTGTTCTTTACCTGGATGACCGACGGCTCTTATCTCAGCGCGCGTAACGTCTCCAACCTGCTGCGCCAGACCGCCATTACCGGCATTCTGGCGGTGGGGATGGTATTTGTGATTATCTCCGCGGAAATCGACCTCTCCGTGGGCTCGATGATGGGCCTGCTGGGCGGCGTGGCGGCGATTTTTGACGTCTGGCTGGGCTGGCCGCTACCGCTCACCGTAGCCGTCACCTTGCTGCTTGGTTTAGTGCTCGGTACCTGGAACGGCTGGTGGGTGGCCTACCGCAAAGTGCCGTCGTTTATCGTCACGCTGGCGGGAATGCTGGCCTTCCGCGGCATCCTGATTGGCATCACCAACGGCACCACCGTTTCTCCTACCAGCGCGTCCATGTCGCAGATTGGGCAGAGTTATCTCTCCGACGGGATCGGGTTTACCCTGGGTGCGATTGGCCTGATGGCGTTTGTCGCCTGGCAGTGGCGCGGCAGAATGCGCCGCCAGACGTTAGGGTTAGCCACGACGCCTTCAACCTCCGTTGTCGGCCGTCAGGCGCTGACGGCGATGATTGTGCTGGGCGCCATCTGGCTGCTTAACGACTATCGCGGCGTGCCAACGCCGGTGTTACTGCTGGTTCTGCTGCTGCTGGCTGGAATGTTTATGGCCACCCGTACCGCCTTTGGCCGTCGCATTTATGCCATTGGCGGTAACCTCGAAGCCGCACGGCTGTCCGGTATCAACGTTGAACGCACCAAGCTTGCCGTCTTTGCCATTAATGGCCTGATGGTCGCCGTGGCGGGCCTGATCTTAAGCTCGCGTCTGGGAGCGGGTTCTCCGTCTGCGGGGAATATCGCGGAACTCGACGCCATCGCCGCCTGCGTTATCGGCGGAACCAGTCTTGCTGGCGGTGTCGGCAGCGTCGCAGGGGCGGTGATGGGCGCATTTATTATGGCGTCGCTGGATAACGGAATGAGTATGATGGACGTCCCGACATTCTGGCAGTATATCGTTAAGGGGGCCATTTTGTTGCTGGCGGTATGGATGGATTCCGCAACCAAACGGCGCGCCTGAGGATGCCTTATCACCTGTCACTGATTCTGGAAAAATAGCGCCATGTTTGAGAAGCGTCACCGCATTACGTTGTTATTCAATGCCAACAAAGCTTACGACCGACAGGTTGTCGAAGGCGTTGGAGAATATTTGCAGGCGTCGCAATCCGAGTGGGATATTTTCATCGAAGAAGATTTCCGCACGCGAACCGATAATATCAAAGAGTGGCTGGGCGACGGCGTTATCGCGGATTTTGACGACGCCGTTATCCAGCAACTGCTGGTCGATGTCGATGTGCCCATCGTCGGCGTCGGTGGCTCTTACCACAAACCGGAAAACTACCCTGCCGTGCACTATATCGCGACCGACAACCACGCACTGGTTGAGAGCGCGTTTCTTCATCTCAAAGAAAAAGGGGTTCACCGCTTCGCCTTTTATGGCCTGCCCGCTTCCAGCGGAAAAGGCTGGGCGGCGGAACGGGAGTATGCGTTCTGTCAGCTGGTGGCAAAAGAGAAGTATCGCGGCGTCGTCTATCAGGGGCTGGAAACAGCCCCGGAAAACTGGCAGCACGCCCAGAACCGCCTCGCCGACTGGCTGCAAACCCTGCCGCCGCAGACCGGGATTATCGCCGTGACCGATGCCAGGGCCCGGCACGTGCTGCAGGTGTGCGAACATCTGCATATCCCGGTGCCGGAAAAACTGTGCGTTATTGGCATCGACAACGAAGAACTCACCCGCTACCTCTCACGGGTGGCGTTGTCATCCGTGGCGCAAGGAACACGTCAGATGGGCTATCAGGCGGCCAAGCTGCTGCACCGGCTGCTGGATAACGAAAGCCTGCCTTTGCAGCGCCTGCTGGTGCCGCCGGTCCGCGTCGTGGAGCGCCGTTCAACGGATTACCGTTCCCTGAACGATCCGGCCGTCATTCAGGCGATGCACTACATTCGTAACCACGCCTGCAAAGGTATCAAAGTGGATCAGGTGCTGGATGCGGTAGGTATTTCTCGTTCAAACCTTGAGAAGCGTTTTAAAGAAGAGGTGGGAGAGACGATCCATGCGGTTATTCATGCGGAAAAACTGGAAAAAGCCCGTAGCCTGCTGATTTCGACGTCGCTTTCTATTAACGAGATTTCGCAGATGTGTGGGTATCCGTCGCTGCAATATTTCTATTCGGTATTTAAAAAAGAGTATGACACCACGCCGAAAGAGTATCGCGATCGCTACAGTGAGGTACTGATTTAAATAAAAAAGGCCTTCCGGGTGGAAGGCCTTTTTTTTACTGTTACATATGTGCGGCAATTAAGCGCTGGTTATCCTGGTACATCGCAAACAGATAGTTGTTATAGCGTTGGCCCTGAGTTGAGTAACCTTTCAGCTTATGGATCATGTTGCTCGCCGTCACTTCCTGGTCAGCTTTACGCAGCTGCGCACGAGACTTACGGAAAGATTTATATGCCGGATGCGTGTTCAGATTCACAACATAAGCATTCACGGAATCTTTTACCGATTCAAACTGTGAGTAGCCTTTCACTTTACCCGGCGCATTGGTACAACGACCTTTCGCACATTTCATGCCGAACAGGTTGTTGTTGCTACGGGCCAGCTTCGAGGTCCCCCAGCCGCTTTCGGCTGCTGCCATCGTTGCGACCATGCTGCCCGGGATGATATCCACACGCTCAAGCAAGGTGTTCCACGGCACACGACGCGTGTTCCCGTTCCAGCTTACTTTATAGCTTTTGGCAATCTCTTTCAGGCGCGCACGCTCGGACGGCGACCAGCGGCTGTCGTACTGCTTAGAAATAAGCCAGTTACGATCCGCCGTAATCGCGGCATTTTGACTTGTAATGTAAGGCATTACCGTCCGGAGAAACGCTTTTTTCCTTGGTGTTCCGGAAGGGTATTTTCGCAAATCAGGAAGTGAACTACTCTTTGCACTATTGCGAGAATACTCTTGTTTACTGCTAACCTTACTACTTGTCGTCTTTATGACGTGGGCTTTCTTACTCGTTGTATCCGTGTGCGTCTTTGCAAGCACCCCACCAGAAAATGCCATGGTGAGTAACATGAGTATCGTAGCCCCATATCGTCGAATGGGAGTCGATATCATTAGGTCTCCTGGTCGGATAGAAACATTCCAACACCTTATTTTTTTCGAAAAATGAGAGGCGAATCTCAAATCCTAGCAAAAATAGACGAGAAGAGCACCCAAAGAAATAGTCCAAATCCGAAACCCTGTCACCTGAAATTTGCTCGCTTAAGCATCATTTTCATCAAAATGTGCTCAATATCGCAGTTAAGTAGCGTACTTAGCGTGAGATCACTCACCCTCGTTGCTCCTCCCTGCGCGATAGCGCCAGGGGATGAGTTTGCCCGCTAAAATAGGTGGCAAACTGAGCAAAATGCTGTGACAGGAAAATGGTATGAAACGTTCTGCTCTCGCTCTTTTGTTCTTGCCTGCCATGGCCAGCGCCGACTGGTCAGCCCCGGGTTTTCCGGCCTTTACCGCTGAAGGTTCAGGGGTATTCACGGCCCAGGCAAAGCTGACGAAGGGTACCCGCCCGTTGACGCTGAGTTTTGACAAGGCGTGCTGGCAGCCCACAAACACGATAAAACTCAACGAGATGATGTCACTTAAGCCGTGCGAAGGCGATCCGGCGCAGTGGCGCATCTTCCGCGATGGCGATTATCAGGCACGGATTGATACCCGTTCCGGCACGCCCACACTGATGTTAACCGTCGCCAGCGAGAGCGAAAAGGCGGTGGCCAGCGTGGTGCGCCAGTGCCCCAAATGGGACGGCAAACCGTTAACGCTCGACGTCGGCAGCACCTTCCCGGAAGGGAGCGTGGTGCGTGACTTTTACAGCAAACAGACCGCGACCGTGCAGCAGGGCAAAATTACCCTGCAACCCGCACCGGGCAGTAACGGCCTGCTGTTACTGGAGCGGGCAGAAACTGACAAGCCCGCGCCTTTCACCTGGCAAAACGCCACCGTCTATTTTGTACTTACCGACCGGTTTGAAAATGGCGATCCGCGCAACGACAACAGCTATGGGCGCCATAAAGACGGTATGCAGGAGATTGGCACCTTCCACGGCGGCGATCTGAAAGGGCTCACCAGTAAACTGGACTATCTGCAGCAGCTTGGCGTTAACGCCCTGTGGATCAGCTCCCCACTGGAGCAGATCCACGGCTGGGTCGGCGGCGGCACGAAAGGGGATTTCCCCCATTACGCCTATCACGGCTATTACACCCAGGACTGGACCCGGCTTGACGCCAACATGGGGACAGAAGACGATTTACGCCAGCTGGTGGATGAAGCCCATCGTCGGGGGATCCGCATCCTGTTTGACGTGGTGATGAACCACACCGGCTACGCGACGCTGGCGGACATGCAGGAGTATCAGTTCGGCGCCCTCTATCTGCAGGGTACAGAGCTGAAAAAAATCCTGGGCGATCGCTGGACCGACTGGAAGCCGGGCGCCGGCCAGAGCTGGCACAGCTTTAACGATTACATTAACTTCAGCGATAAAGCGGGCTGGGAAAACTGGTGGGGCAAACAGTGGGTGCGCACCGATATCGGTGATTATGACAACCCCGGTTTTGACGATCTGACCATGTCCCTGGCGTTCCTGCCGGACCTGAAAACAGAATCGACCACCCCATCGGGCTTGCCGAATTTTTATCGCCACAAACCCGATACCCGGGCGCAGGCCATCGACGGTTATACCCCCCGGGACTACCTCACCCACTGGCTGAGTCAGTGGGTGCGTGAGTACGGTATCGATGGTTTTCGGGTCGATACTGCTAAGCACGTTGAGCTGGCGGGCTGGCAGCAGCTGAAAGACCAGGCCAGCGACGCGTTAAAAGCCTGGAAGCAGGCCAACCCGGAGAAAAAACTCGACGATGCGCCGTTCTGGATGACCGGCGAAGCCTGGGGCCACGGGGTGATGCAGAGCGACTACTACCGTCACGGCTTCGATGCGATGATCAATTTTGATTATCAGGAACAGGCGGCCAAAGCGGTGGACTGTCTGGCTGATATCGACCTGACCTGGCAGCAGATGGCGGAAAAGCTGCAGAGCTTTAACGTCCTGAGTTACCTCTCCTCCCACGATACCCGCCTGTTCCGCGAAGGCGATCGGCGTGCGGCAGAGCTGCTGTTACTGGCGCCGGGTAGCGTACAAATTTTTTATGGCGATGAATCTGCACGCCCCTTTGGTCCAACGGGCTCTGACCCCTTACAGGGAACACGCTCGGACATGAACTGGCAGGATATCAACGGTTCACAGGCAGAAACCGTCGCCCACTGGCAGCGGATCGGGCAGTTCCGCGCCCGCCATCCGGCGGTCGGTGAAGGCACACAGACCACGCTGACGATGCCTCAGGGCTACGGTTTTGTCCGCGAGCATCAGGGCGACAAAGTGATGGTGGTGTGGGCGGGCAATCGCTGATCGTGCTCGACAGATCCCCTCTCCCGTCGGGAGAGGGGGAGCAGGATAATTCGCTGCCAGAGGTCAAACTGATAATACAAAACAGCCATTATTCATTTCGACGCTGATTTGCACCCGCGCAGTTGTAGCGTTATGGTGAGCCACACTCAGAATACGCTCGACAGATCACCTGCTATGACTTTTTCACTTTTCGGCGACAAATTCACCCGCCATTCAGGCATTACCCGCCTGATGGAGGATCTCAACGACGGGCTGCGCACACCGGGCGCCATCATGCTTGGCGGAGGTAACCCGGCACAAATCCCCGAGATGAACGCCTATTTTCAGACGCTCCTCGCGGACATGCTGGAAAATGGCAAAGCCACTGATGCGCTGTGCAATTACGACGGTCCACAAGGTAAAACCGAGCTGCTCGCCACCCTGGCGGAGATGCTGCGCGACACGCTCGGCTGGGAGATAGACCCACAGAACATTGCACTGACAAACGGCAGCCAGAGCGCGTTTTTCTACTTATTTAACCTCTTCGCCGGCCGACGTGCCGACGGCACCACTAAAAAGGTGCTTTTTCCGCTGACGCCGGAGTACATTGGTTATGCCGACGCTGGCCTGGAGGACGATCTTTTCGTCTCTGCACGCCCGAACATTGAGCTGCTGCCGGAAGGCCAGTTCAAGTATCACGTCGATTTTGAGCATCTGCATATCGGTGAAGAGACCGGGATGATCTGCGTCTCGCGGCCAACCAACCCCACCGGCAACGTCATCACCGATGAAGAGCTGATGAAGCTGGATGCGCTGGCCAACCAGCATGATATTCCGCTGGTGATTGATAACGCCTACGGCGTCCCCTTCCCGGGCATTATCTTCAGCGAAGCGCGCCCGCTGTGGAACCCGAACATAGTCCTGTGCATGAGCCTCTCCAAGCTGGGCCTGCCGGGCAGCCGCTGCGGGATCATCATCGCCAATGAGAAAATCATCACCGCCATTACCAATATGAACGGCATTATCAGCCTGTCACCGGGCGGAATTGGCCCGGCGATGATGTGCGAGATGATTAAGCGCAACGATCTGCTGCGCCTGTCCAATGAGGTAATTAAGCCTTTCTACTATCAGCGCGTACAAGAGACTATCGCCACGATTCGCCGCTATTTACCGGAAGATCGCTGCCTTATCCATAAACCCGAAGGGGCGATTTTCCTCTGGCTGTGGTTTAAGGATCTGCCGATCACCACCGAGCTGCTGTATCAGCGTCTGAAAAAGCGCGGGGTACTGATGGTGCCAGGGGATTACTTCTTCCCGGGGCTGGATAAACCCTGGCCGCACACCCACCAGTGCATGCGCATGAACTATGTGCCAGACCCGGAGAAAATCGAAGCTGGCGTGAAGATCCTCGCAGAAGAGATCGACCTCGCCTGGCGGGAAAACGGTCAGTAACGATTTATGCCAGATAACGCAGCCGTTCGCCGCGTAATCTGGCAGGATCCACGCAGCTTAATGCGCGGGTTGGGCAGGCCTCCACGCAGGCAGGCCCGCCTTCGCGATGCGAGCAGCGATCGCACTTCAGCGCCTGCACCTTTCCAGCCTCTCCCGTCACCTGCATCGCCCCGAACGGGCAGGCAACCATGCAGCTTTTACAGCCGATACAGCGCCGCTGATCTACCAGCCAGACGCCTTTTTCTCGCTGAATAGCCTGTGTTGGACAGACGTTGGCACAGGGGGCATCTTCACACTGGTGACAGGTGACCGCCGTGGTAAAGCATCCGCCTTTCACTACCCGAATGCGGGAGATAAATGCCTTTGCCGTCACCGCCGCACAATTCTGACTCTCCTGATGCGACACCACGCAGGCCACTTCGCAGGTGCGACAGCCAATACATTTCGTCGGGTCCGCAATGATAAAGGGGTTCATCGCCTGCTCCATCCTTGTTGAAAAAGTCAGGTTGCCAGAGTGTCCAGGCCGCGCGCTTTGATCAAACAGGGCAAAATGCCACTTTTGTGCGCCCTGCCGTGAAAACTGGCCATCTGCCATAACGCTCAGGCGGAATTGATATGCTCCTTGCAGTAGCGACGCTTCCAGACGCCGGGCGTTAACCCCGTATGCTTACGGAAGATTTGCCGGAAATAGCCTGTGTCGTTAAATCCGCAGCGCACCGCCACCTCTTTTAGCGATACGGCATCGTTGAGCAGTAACTTTTCGGCGGCCCTGACGCGCTGACGATGGATAGCCTCGGTGAGCGTCAGATGAAAGACCCGACGAAACACCCGCCCGAGATAATCCGCGTTGCAGTGTAGCTCCCGGGCGAGCTGCGATGTCGAGAGCGGCAGGTGAAACTGGGTGCTGATCGCCTGCCGCGCCTTCCACGCCAGATTGACCCCCGCTTCATCCGGGGCCCGCTCCTGCCCGGGCGTCACGGAGAGCTGTTGCAGGATCAGCAGCAGAATAAATTCCAGCGCCGGGCTGCGCTGTAGTTTCTCCTGCTCCGTCAGAAATTGCCGGAACAGGGCAACCATCGCCTGCGGATCGCCGATTTTTGCGTGCTGCTGCATCGACAGCGTCGTGCTCAGGGATGACGCTGAGGTTTCATCCTGAATCTCAAAATGCAGCCAGTAAAAGCGTAAATCGGCAGGAAAATCCTCGATTCCCTTGTGTCGGCGGTGGGGCCAGAGGAGCAAACTCTCTCCGGCATGGACTTCAAATACCGTCGAATCTTCCTGGATCGTTAATGTCCCCTTTTCGACAAAGATAACCTCCCACGAGTCGAGCCTGCGCGCCGGATGTCGCCCTACCCCCCGGGAGATAAAGTACCCGCCATTCTGAACCCTGATCGGAAGCGTTATGGATAATTCGAGCATGGTTATTCACTTTCTCGCTATTAATGAACAAACTCTTTCTCTTCATCACTGATTATTAACAGCTATTTTCTGTTCTTCCCGATCAAAATCACATTTTACGAATAAGGTCGGAATCCTCACCTTTTTATACTTTTCCCTTCCCTTGTTGCCCCCGGGGAACAGTGCACAATTAGTCGGGTACTCTGCAAAACAACATAAAAAATCCAACCCGAGGAGTTACCTCATGACTTCCACTCCGATTACACAGACAGAGATTGCCCAACAGGCCGTCAACGATCGCCTGACGATACGAGAAAAAATAGGCTACGGCCTGGGTGATGCTGGCGGGACGGTGATCACCTGTCTGATCATGAACTTTTTGACCTTTTTCTATACCGATGTCTTTGGCTTAACCCCGGCGCTGGTCGGCACCCTGTTTATCGCCCTGCGTATTTTCGACGCGATCTCCGACCCGGTGATGGGGATCATCGCCGACCGTACCCAAAGCCGCTGGGGACGCTTTCGCCCGTGGCAGCTCTGGGTCGCCCTGCCGATAGGCGTTATCGGCGTGCTGACCTTCACCGTGCCGGACGCGGGCATGGGGGTCAAAATCGCCTGGGCCTTCGGCACCTATCTGCTGCTCTCGGTGGGTTATACCGCCATCAACGTCCCCTACTGCGCGCTGATCAACACCATGACCACCCGCCACAGCGAAGTGCTCTCCTGCCAGTCCTGGCGCTTTGTGCTGTGTGGGGTGGCCGGTTTTCTGGTCTCCGTGGGCCTGCCGTGGCTGGTTGAGCTGCTTGGCCAGGGCAACGTGGCGCAGGGTTATCAGCTGGGCGTGGGGGTGTTGTGCGCCATTGCGGTGGTGATGTTCCTGTGCTGCTTCTTCTGGGTTCGCGAGCGCGTACCGCTGGCGATGATGGGGAAATTTACGCTAAAGGAGCACCTCGCCGGTCTGCGCCAGAACGACCAGCTGCTGCTGATGCTGGTGATGTCTTTCCTGCTGATTAACGTCTTCAACATTCGCGGCGGCGGCTACATGTATTTCATCACTTACGTGCTGGAAGGCAGCACCGCCTACACCTCGCTGTTCTTCACTATGGTTACCTTTGCCGCCATCCTGGGCGCGGTGATCGTTAACCTGCTGTCGCGCCGCAGCGATACCGTCAAACTCTACTACTACACCAATCTGGTACTGGCAGTACTGGCGGTAGGGATGTGGTTCCTGCCCGGCGGACCGGCGTACCAGACCCTGTGGCTGGTAGTTATTCTGGCGAACGGCGTGATCCTTGGCTTTACCCTGCCGCTGCACTTCGCGTTGATGGCCTTTGCCGATGACTACGGCGAGTGGAAAACCCGCGTGCGCTCCTCCGGCATGAACTTCGCCTTTAACCTGTTTTTCATCAAGCTGGCATGGGCCTCCAGCGCCGGGATCATCAGCCTGGTATTTATTTTTGTCGCCTACCAGCCGGGGGCGGGCAACCAGACGCCCGCATCGCTGCAGGGCATCACCGCGATGGAGACCCTGCTGCCTGCCCTCTTCCATCTGCTGCTGGCGCTGGCGATCCGCAAGTGCCGACTCAATAACCCGATGATGGCGCGCATTGCCACCGACCTGCGCCAGCGTCACGCTCAATCCTGAGGAGAACATGATGTCCATAATGGAACCCGACCTGCATAACCTGAAAATCAGCGACCCGTTTCTGGGCCAGTATCAACAGCTGGTGCGCGATGTGGTCATCCCCTATCAGTGGGATGCCCTGAACGATCGCATTGATGAGGCCGAACCCAGCCATGCCATCAGCAACTTCCGCATCGCGGCGGGCCAGCAGAGCGGTGAATTTTACGGGATGGTCTTTCAGGACAGCGACGTAGCGAAATGGCTGGAGGCGGTCGCCTGGTCGCTGTGCCAGAAGCCTGACGCGGAACTGGAAAAGACCGCCGATGAGGTGATCGAGCTGGTAGCCGCCGCGCAGTGCGACGATGGTTATCTGAACACGTACTTCACGGTAAAAGCGCCTGAGGAACGCTGGACCAACCTGGCGGAGTGCCATGAGCTGTACTGCGCCGGGCACATGATTGAAGCGGGGGTGGCGTACTTCCAGGGTACCGGCAAACGCCGTCTGCTGGAGGTGGTCTGTAAGCTGGCTGACCATATCGACAGCGTTTTTGGCCCGGGCGAGCAGCAGCTGCACGGCTATCCCGGCCACCCGGAGATCGAGCTGGCGCTGATGCGCCTGTTTGATGTTACCCAGGAGCCGCGCTATCTGGCGCTGGTGAAGTATTTCGTCGAGGAGCGCGGCACTCAGCCGCACTTCTACGACATCGAATATGAAAAGCGCGGCAAAACCTCTTACTGGAACACCTACGGCCCGGCGTGGATGGTGCAGGATAAAGCCTACAGCCAGGCGCATCAGCCGCTGGCGGAACAGCAAACCGCAATCGGTCATGCGGTGCGCTTCGTCTATCTGATGACCGGCGTCGCGCATCTGGCCCGTCTGAGTCAGGATGAGGGCAAGCGCCAGGACTGCCTGCGCCTGTGGAACAACATGGCCCGGCGCCAGCTGTACATTACCGGCGGGATTGGTTCCCAGAGCAGCGGCGAGGCCTTCAGCAGCGATTACGATCTGCCGAACGACACCGTGTACGCCGAAAGCTGCGCCTCAATCGGCCTGATGATGTTTGCCCGCCGCATGCTGGAGATGGAGGCCAACAGCCAGTACGCCGACGTCATGGAGCGGGCGTTATACAATACCGTTCTTGGCGGTATGGCGCTGGACGGCAAACATTTCTTCTACGTTAACCCGCTGGAAGTGCATCCGAAGACGCTGAAATTTAACCATATCTACGACCACGTGAAGCCGGTTCGCCAGCGCTGGTTCGGCTGCGCCTGCTGTCCGCCTAATATCGCCCGCGTCCTGACCTCGATTGGTCACTACATCTATACCCTTCGCGACGATGCCCTGTTTATCAACCTCTACATCGGCAACAGCATGACTTTCCCGGTGGGGGAGCAGGAACTGCAGCTGCGGATCAGCGGCAACTACCCGTGGCAGGAGCAGGTCAAAATCGAGATCGTCTCGCCTGTCGCCATCGACCATACCCTGGCCTTACGCCTGCCGGACTGGTGCGACTCACCACAGCTCACGCTGAATAGCGAAACTGTTATGGGTGAGGTGCGTCAGGGCTATCTTTACCTGACCCGCCGCTGGCAGGAGGGCGATACGCTGCTGTTAACCCTGCCGATGCCGGTCCGCCGGGTTTACGGTAATCCCCAGGTGCGCCAACAGGCCGGAAAAGTGGCCCTTCAGCGCGGGCCGCTGGTCTACTGTCTTGAAGAGGCGGATAACGGCGCGGGGCTGCACAACCTGGCGCTTCCTGCGGACAGTGAATTTAAGCTGTTTGAAGGAAAAGGGATTTTTGCTCACAAGATGCTGATCCAGACCCAGGGGTTGACCCGTCACGCCGCGGATGCTGAACAACAGCCGCTGTGGCAGTACGATCGCGCGCCTACCTCCCAACAGGCGCAGACGCTGACTTTTATTCCGTGGTTTAGCTGGGCCAACCGGGGCGAAGGGGAGATGCGGATCTGGGTGGATGAGGCGTAAGCAGCAAACGATTGAGGCAGCCCTCGTCCCTGAGGGCTGATTTTTGGAAACTCAGAACGTCCAGGTGAGGCCGGTCATCAGCGCAACGCTGTCGTCACGATCGATCATCGGGCTGTTTTTCACCTCGTCAGGCAGCACGGTATACACGGCGCTGGCGTTGAGATAGAGGTTCTGCGTCAGCGGGTATTTGGCTGCCACACCCACGTAAGGGGTCACGGTTTCGCCGGCGGTGTACTGCTGCAGATCACTGCGACGCGACTCTTTCTCCGATACGCCATAGTAGTAGTCGTTAAAACTATCGTCGTGGAAGAATACCCCCAGCGACGGCGTCAGGGTCAGGCGCTCTATGCGGAACGGCCGAAACCAGGACATTTCACCCATCATGCCGCCGCTCTCGTCCATTGCATCGGCGGCAATCGCCAACTTCAGGCTCCCCCAGCTTTCGTGGTGGTAGTACGCTCCCCCCAGCATCGCCGAGGCTTTGCGCTCATCCAGCTGCTTCATCGCAGGATCGTCGTTGTCTTCCGGGTCGAAGTGCAGCGGCATCCAGGAAGTCGTCAGGCTGAGTTCGTTTTTAGCATCTTTCCAGACGATCCAGCCGCCGGTCGCCTGACGCACGTAGAAGTGTTCCCCTTCGTAGCTTATTAACGGGACAGCAGAAACATTCTCGTTATAACCTTTATACGGCGATTCATTAAAAACAGCGCCAGCGCCAATTGAAAAACCTTCGGCCATCACGGGGGCGGCCGCAAATAAAACAGTGGCAATAAGTAAACTCTTTTTAAACTTCATTGTTTGTAATCCATTAATTTTCCAGCGAGCCGGCGCATAATAATGGTTACAAAAATCGCAATGCAATTTCGTTATTTGTATAATATTATATATAAATTCATATAGATGAGCATCAGGCAATGAATAAGCTGCAAATCAAGCCGCGTGAATTAAAAATTATTTCCGTCATTGCCGCCACTCACAGCATCGGAGATGCTGCCGCGCTGTTGGGGATGGCCCAGGCCAACGTCAGCAAATATCTTTCAGATTTCGAAACCCGCGTCGGCCTGAAGATTTTTGAGCGCACTACCCGCCATCTGGCGTTGACCCAGTTTGGTGAAGCCCTGCTGCCTTTCATCAACGCATCGCTGGAAAAGAACGACCAACTGGTTAATTTTATTGCCGATTATAAACATGAAAAACGCGGCAAGGTCACTATCTATGGTCCGACGGGGATCGTAACTTATCTGGCCCGCCACGTGGTTCATCAGATCGAAAATATTGGCGATATTCGCATTAGTCTGAAAACCTATAACCTGAATGGCAGCGAGTTTCTAGAAGGCGTGGTGTTCCCCGATGATTGTGATATTTTAATAACCTATGCCCAACCCAAAGATGAAAGCCTGGTCGCCAGCACCTTAACCAAATATTCGGTTACGGCTTTTGCCACCCCGGAATATATTAAAAAGCACCCTATTAGCCACCCCGAAAATTTAATTAACCACTCCTGTATTCTTATTGATTCGATGATCATCGATGATGCGAATATCTGGCGTTTTCGTTCGAATAACAGCAATCAGGTGCATGACTACAAAGTCACCGGAAACTATATTTGCGATAACACCCAGACGGCGCTGGAACTGGCGCGTAATCATCTGGGGATCGTATTTGCGCCCAAAGAGAGCCTGCAGAAAGAGATCGAACTGGGCGTCCTGGTGCCCTGCTTCACGCATCAGGAGGAGTGGTGGCTGGATCTGGTGGCGATCTTCCGTAAACGTGACTATCAACCCTGGCGGGTACAGTTTGTGCTCGACGGCGTGCTGAATACCCTGCGCAAGCAGATTGCGCAGGCCGCCCAGGGGCGGCCTGCGCTGAAGGATCAGAACAGCCCGAGCGGTTTGTCGGAGTAGCTCACCAGCAGGCACTTGGTCTGCTGGTAATGTTCCAGCATCATCTTGTGCGTTTCGCGGCCAATACCCGACTGCTTATAGCCGCCAAAGGCGGCATGGGCCGGATAGGCGTGATAGCAGTTGGTCCACACGCGACCGGCCTGGATCCCGCGCCCCATCTGATAGGCCAGATTGCCGTTACGGCTCCAGACCCCGGCCCCCAGGCCATACTGCGTATCATTGGCCAGCTCCAGCGCCTCCTCCATGGTTTTGAAGGTGGTTACCGCCAGGACCGGGCCAAAGATCTCCTCCTGGAAAACGCGCATGTTGTTTTTGCCGGACAAGATGGTCGGCTCAAGGTAGTAACCCTCTTTCAGCTCACCGTCCAGCATCTTACGCCGTCCGCCGGTTAAAACGTCCGCCCCCTCTTTCTTGCCGATATCAATGTAGTTAAGGATGGTTTCCAGCTGCCCGTGGGAGACCTGGGCCCCCATCTGGGTGACGTTATCCAGCGGGTTACCGCTGCGGATCGACTCCACGCGACGAATGGCGCGCTCCATAAAGCGTTCGTAAATGGACTCCTGCACCAGCGCCCGGCTTGGACAGGTACAGACTTCACCCTGGTTGAAGGCAAAGAGCGCAAACCCTTCCAGCGCCTTATCAAAGAAGGCGTCCTCTTCATCCATCACGTCGGCAAAGAAAATGTTCGGGGATTTCCCGCCCAGCTCCAGCGTCACCGGAATAATGTTCTGGGTGGCATACTGCATGATCTGCTGGCCCACTTCGGTCGAGCCGGTAAAGGCCACCTTGGCGATCCGTTTGGACGTCGCCAGATATTCGCCGATTTCCCCACCAGCACCGTTCACCACGTTCACCACGCCCGGCGGGAGCAGGTCGCCCACCACGTCCATCAGCAGCAGTATCGACAGCGGGGTTAAGCGCGCCGGCTTCAGCACCACGCAGTTGCCTGCCGCCAGCGCGGGCGCCATTTTCCAGGCGGCCATCAGCAGCGGAAAGTTCCACGGAATGATCTGCCCGACCACGCCCAGCGGCTCATGGAAATGATACGCCACGGTGTCTTTGTCCACCTCGCTGATCCCCCCTTCCTGCGCACGAATACAGGAGGCGAAATAGCGGAAATGATCGATGGCCAGCGGCACGTCGGCGGCCATGGTTTCGCGGATCGGTTTACCGTTGTCCCAGGTTTCTGCGGTGGCTAACAGCTCCAGGTTCTGCTCCATGCGATCGGCGATTTTGAACAAAATCGCGGCGCGATCCTGTACCGAGGTGTGGGCCCACTTCTCTTTCGCTTTATGGGCGGCATCCAGCGCCAGATCGATATCGCGCTTGCCGGAGCTGGCGATCTCGCACAGCGGCTGGCCGGTCACCGGGGTGAGGTTCTGATAATACTCGCCGTCAGCCGGGGGAACCCAGTCGCCGCCGATAAAGTTGTCATAACGGGCTTTAAGCTTGAGAGGAAAACCATATTCGCCAGGCAGGATACGTGCTGATGGAGGGTTGTTCGTCATGACTGTCTCCTTGTGTGTAGTGTCATTCAAAGGTAGACCGCGGCGGTGAAAACATCGCCAGTCGTCGCCTGCTTTGCGAGCCCCTTCACGCATTACCTTACTTTACGTTTGGTTTCTGGCGCTGAGCCATACTTAAAGCGCATAAACCGGGTGGAGGTAAGGATAAATGCGGCTTTTTATCGGCTTTGACGTGGGCGGAACCCACATTAAACACGGCGTGATCGACGAGGAGGGCAACGAACTCGCCACCGATCAGTTTGATACGCCAGAGGACGAAGAGAGTTTTAAGCAACAGTGGCGCGAGGTGGTCGAGGCGTACCAGAAAGAACATGAGATCGCGGCGATCGGGGTGAGTATCCCGGGGCATATCAACACCCATACCGGCGAGGCCGCAAAAGCGGGCGCGCTGGAGTACCTGGATAACGTCAACCTGTATGAATTTTTCGCGGAGCTGACCGATCTGCCGCTGGTAGCCGACAATGATGCCAGCTGCGCCGCCCTGGGTGAGCGCTGGCGCGGTGCCGGACGGGAATATGAGAATTTTGTCTGCATGACGCTCGGCACCGGGATCGGCGGCGGCATTGTGGTGGAGGGCGATCTCTGGCGTGGCTCGCACTACCGCGCCGGGGAGTTTGGGGTGATCCCGGTAGGTAAGAACGGTGAAGGGATGCATGAGGTGGCCTCGGCCAAAGGGCTGATGGAGACCTGCCGCCGGGCGCTGGGGGTTTCCGGGGATGATATGCCGAAAGGCGAAGAGCTGTTTGAGCGTATGGAAAACGACCTGCATCTGCGCGAAGCCGTAGAAGAGTGGGCGCTGTTTCTGGCCCGCGGCGTCTACAGCGTGATCTCGATGTACGATCCGCAGGTGGTGCTGATTGGCGGCGGGATCAGCGAGCAGGAGAAAATTTATAAACTGCTCGACAGACACCTGCAGACCTTTGAAGAGTGGGAGGCGTTGCAGGTGCCCATCCTGCCCTGCCAGTTAGGTAACCAGGCGGGCAGGCTGGGGGCCGTATGGCTGGCAAAACAGAAGCTTGCCAGAAGCGAGGTTTAAGGCTGCTGCGCTTCCCCGGTAAAGAGCAGGGCGTCACGCAGGAGGTGATCGTTACCGCGGCGGCGGGTGAAGCCAATGCGGTTGAAATACTCCAGGATCTGGATCGCCAGCTTACGTCCGACGTTCAGCCGATCGCGGAAATCCGCCGCGCAGGTTGAGCCGCGCTCGCTATCCAGCGTCCGGATCAGATTCGCAAAGGTGACGATACGATCGTGACGGTAGTAGCGATCTTTAACGATCGCGGTGATCAGCCCCTGCTGCGCCGCATGCTTCAGCACCTGACGCATGGCCTGCTCGTCGGTGGCGGTTTCACGCGCCAGATCGCGCACCCACCAGGACTCGTCGCCAAACAGCGCCTGCGCTTTTTGCCAGACAGCCTGCTGCTCCGGGGTAAAGCCCGCTTTATGATCCGGCAGATGCAGCCAGCCGTGATAGCTGTGCAGATCCCCGCTCGCGCGCATCCGCTCGATTAACAGCAGCACCAGAGCTTCGTCTTCCATCGGCAGCGCCATACGCCGCAGGCGTTCACGCCCGGGGCCAGGTTCATCCTGATGCTGTTGATGATAGGTTGCCAGCACGTCCAGAATTTTACGCTGCCAGCGGGCCGCGACAGCGGTGTTTAGCAGGCTGGTACCGGCCTGGATGAACGTCGACTGTTGCGTCAGCTGGCGCAGCCCTTCCTCGCTGAGCTGGCGCACCCAGCCAAACTCATCCAGATTAACTGCGCCACGTTCCAGATGCGCCAGCAGCGCGCTGTGGTCATCCTGCGCGGTTACCAGCGTCGCCAGCCAGTGCAGGTACTCCGGCTTACGCTTTCCGCGACGCGGGGGATTAAGCGTCACCACCCGCGCGCCGGCCAGTGTGGCGCGGGCAGAAATATCGCGCAGCACCAGACGATCGTTGTCAGCAAGCCATAGCGGGTTATCAAAAACCAGCTCCGCCAGCGCCCCCTCCAGCAGCGAGACGCGACCGGTCACGTGGCTGGCAGCATGGTGAATATGCAGCGGCTGCCACTGCGTGAGCGGTACGTCGCCCTGCAGAGTGACGATAACGCGCGTGGCCGGCTCCGGCGGTGCCTCAGCCAGCAGCCAGTCGCCGCGGTTAAGGCTGGCTTTTTCCGTATCGCCCACCAGATTAAGGGCAATGCGCTGCCCGGCGTGAGCCTGTTTGACGGGCTGATTTTGCGCATGCAAGCCACGAATACGCACCGGCTTATTGACTCCGGTCAGCCACAGACTGTCACCCACGCGCACTTCTCCTGACAGCGCCGTGCCGGTCACCACCAGCCCCGCCCCTTTTACGGTAAAGGCGCGGTCGATTGCCAGACGAAAACGGTGATGGTCAGCATGAGCGCGGTCAGGCAGCTGTTGCAGATGGGCGCGCAGGGCATCAATTCCCCGCCCTTCGGTGGCGACGGTGACAAACAGCGTGGCATCCGCGAAACCAGCGTCGCGCAGGGTGGCCAGCACCTCTTCGCGCACCTCTTCCACCCGGGCGTCATCGACGCGGTCGGCTTTGGTCAACGCCACCGTCAGCTGTGGACGACCGGTCAGCGTGAGGATCTGCAGGTGCTCACGCGTCTGGGCCATCACCCCGTCATCGCAGGCCACCACCAGCAGGGCGTGGTCGATGCCGCCTACGCCCGCCAGCATGTTTGATAAAAACTTTTCGTGCCCCGGCACGTCGATAAACCCCAGCACCCGGCCATCCGGCTGCGGCCAGTAGGCATAACCCAGATCGATGGTCATGCCGCGCTTTTTTTCTTCCGGCAGACGGTCGGCGTTGACGCCGGTGATCGCCTGCAGCAGCGTCGTTTTGCCATGGTCAACGTGACCGGCAGTGGCAATAATCATTTCAACAACATCTCCAGAAACAGGGCGTCATCTTCCAGACAGCGTAAATCCAGCCACAGGCGCCCGTCCTTTATTCGTCCGAGTACCGGCACGGGCAGCGAACGCCAGCGTAACGCCAGCGCGTCCAGTTGGCTACCGCGTCCGTCGCGTGGGGTGAACGTCAGGGCTGCGCCGGGCAGGCGATCTACCGGCAGCGATCCGCTCCCCGGCTGGGACAGGCACGCTTCCACGCGCACCTCAAAGTCAGGGTAATGGGCGGCGACCTGAGTCAGCAGCCGCTCCCCCTGACGGTGAATGGCGGCGGCATCGCGGCTTAACAGGCGCAGCGTTGGTAGCCGCTCAGCCAGCGTCTCCGGGTGAAGATAGAGACGCAAGGTCGCCTCCAGCGCGGCCAGGGTCATTTTATCCGCCCGCAGAGCGCGTTTCAGCGGGTGGCGTTGCAATCTGGCAATCAGATCGCGCTTACCGACGATAATCCCGGCCTGAGGACCGCCGAGTAACTTGTCCCCGGAGAAGCTCACCAGGCTGACGCCAGCGGCGATCAGCGCCTGCGGCATCGGCTCTTTCGGCAGGCCGTAGCGGCTGAGATCCACCAGCGAACCGCTGCCCAGATCGACAACCACCGCTACCCCTTTCTCTTGCCCGATGCGCACCAGCTCCGCCTCATCAACGGCACTGGTGAAGCCTTCGATCTGATAATTACTGGTATGAACCTTCATCAGCAGGGCGGTGTTTTCACTGATGGCGGCGGCATAGTCCCGGTCATGGGTGCGGTTGGTGGTGCCCACTTCGTGAAGCTGGCACCCGGCCTGGGTCATCACGTCGGGTATGCGAAACGCGCCGCCAATCTCCACCAGTTCGCCGCGCGAAACCACCACCTCTTTGCCGCTCGCCGTTGCGGCCAGCATCAGCAGCACCGCCGCGGCGTTGTTATTTACAATACAGGCGTCTTCCGCCCCGGTAAGCTGGCAGAGCAATGCCGCCAGCGCCCGGTCGCGATGACCACGTCCGGCGCCGTCGAGATCGTACTCCAGAGTCACCGGCACCTGCATCGCCTGGGTGACGGCGGCAACCGCCTCCTCGGCCAGCAGCGCGCGCCCCAGATTAGTATGCAGCACCGTGCCCGTCAGGTTCAGTACCTGCCGCAGCCCCTGAGCTTCATCCTGCGCCAGCCGCTTTTCAGTCTCCTGCGCCCAGTCGTCACACCACGCCGGCAGGCGATTGTCGGCGCGGATCCCGGCGCGGGCTTCGTCCTGTAACAGGCGTAAGGTATCCACGGTTCGGCTGTGACCAAACCGGGCAATAACGGGGGTAAGACGGGCATCGCGAAGCAGACGATCGGTCGCGGGAAGTTGGCTGTAGAGAGCGTGCTGAGTAGTCATGAATGCGCCTGACGGTTAGGTATCTTCCCCCCTCCCGACGGGAGAGGGAGTCAATGTCAGGCGCGATTGTACCGCGTCCGGCAAGGAAGTGTTACCGGGCTGCATCAAGCCTTTGGCGGTTCGGTACGGGCAAAACTTTCACGCTGAAAGAGGGTTTCCGCCAGCTTAACCAGCAGCGGGCGATCGACACACCAGCCCGGCGATACGCGGCGGAAATTGAGGTAGCCGATGGCGCAGGCAATGGCGATGGTCGCCAGGTTGACGCTGTCGGTGGCGATTTTTCCCTCGCGGATCATCTGCTCACAATGATCGAGACTGCGAACGATTTTCTCGCGCTGGCGCAGCAGCTCCGTCTCAGACTGCTGCGCCGCCGGGCGGGCCTGTTCACGCACGGAGGCCAGCGCCGCATCCATGATCCCGTCTGCCAGCGCCTCGATTTGCCGGATAGCCAGCGCGGCTTTGGGGTCACGGGGGAGCATCGCCGGGGCAATATCCAGCAGTTCGATATAGCTGGCAATGACAGGGGAGTCGAACCAGTGCTCACCGTCATCGGTTACCAGCGCCGGGACTTTACCCAGGGGGTTGTACTGCGCGACACCGCTTTCGGCCTGATAGGGCTGTTCATTAATAAATTCAAAAGTGATGCCTTTCTCCAGCAGGAGAATGGAGATTTTACGCACGAAGGGACTGGTATAACTGCCGATGAGTTTCATTGCCTGCTCCTTTTCCGCCAACAAAAGGATAAGTATGGCTCAGGCAAAGAAAAAAAGGCAGATACGCGGATCGCATACCTGCCTTTAAAGGGATTAATGGTCGAGATAGAGATAGTGCATCCAGCTGGTCATCCGCAGCAGGACCTTACGCATCACGGAGACGTGCGAGAAGTGATCGGAGTACACCGCCACCTGGGCGTAGATGCCGTCAGGCAGGGCGTCCACATCAGCGTTCGGCTCCAGTTCGATGGTGCCAATCACGCCATCGGTACCGGGAACCACCGTCAGTGCCTGCAGCACCCCCTGCGCCTGGTAAGAGCCGCCCGGCACCACCGGCAGAATGCTGGTGAGCTTGCCGGAGAAGACCTGCCCCGGCAGGGCATTGAACACCACTTCGGCTTCGTCGCCTGGCTTCAGGCGCAGTAACGAGTTCTGGCGAAACTGCGCCACAATCTGCCGTTTCTGCTCAGGGATAAACACCATCACCGGACGCAGCGGCAGAGATGCGGCATAAGTACCTGGACGAATCAGCACCTGGGTGATGTAACCGTTGCTCGGCGCCCGGATTATGGTCTGGTCCAGGTTGTAGGTGGCTTCGGCCAGCTGGGCACGCAGGGAGGCAATCTGCGACTGTTCGCCGTTAGACATGCTCTCTAACTGGCTCTGGATCTGCACTTGTTCCGCCACCGACGCTTTCACCATGGCGTCCTGCGCCAGGTAGTTTTGCCGCGCGTTGTCGATATCGCTTTCAGAGAACGGATTCACCTTCGCCCGGCTGCCTTTCACATACCGCTGATAGTCTTTCAACAGACGATCGCGTTCGGCGGAGACGCGGGTGGTATTTGATTCGGCTTCCGAAAGCTGGGCTTTCAGTACTTCAATATTGTGTGTTGCCGTTACCAGGTCTGCCTGCAGACGATCGACGCGCGCTTTATACCTGCCCGGATCGATTTTAAATAACACTTCGCCTTTTTTAATGAGCTGGTTATTTTTATCCGTGACTTCCGTTACCACGCCCGTTACCTGGGGCGTAATCGGAATAGAGATAACCGCTTTCTGCGCCGTAAACGTATAAGGGTGGTTGTAGTTCATTAATAAAATGAGTCCGGCAACAATAAACACGCCACCCAGGGTCGCGGTCGCCAGCGTCCACTGATTTACCGGGATACGGAATATTTTAAAAATGGCCCATGCAAACGCAACATAGGTCAAGATGATCAACAGATCCATAATTAGTGCTCCGGCGTATTCTTATCAGCAGTGGGCGGCACTGCGGCCAGTTTTTGTTCCAGCTCGGCTACGCGCTTCGCCAGCGCATCCACGTCGGGATTGCATTCTGACGGCTGAATGTGGTTCTGCATCCCCCAGCCACGCTCTGGCTGATAAAGCGTTGCCCAAATCCACAGAAACGGCCAGATGGCATGAAGCGTAAACAGGCTAATCCACCCCGCCGTATGGATCGCATCGGCATGAGGATGGTTGCGCTTTTTGGCTATATTATAAGGAATGTCATGGATGGCGATGATTCCATAAAAAAGAACCAGGAAGACAAAAATCAACACACCCAGTGCAAAATAGTTAAGAAACATATTTGCCTCATTAAAAACGTAAACTCATTAAAACAATTAAATGGTAAGCAACCAAATTAATTCTTTGTTAAGTACATGGGCTGTACTTATTATTAAGAGTTGGGGAGTATGATTTTTTAATATATCTCCGTGCAAGTTTAGAAGCGTGACAAAATATATCCTGAATAATAATAGACTTAAGTTTACAGTATCAGCTAACTCTAGCTTAGAACTTTTCGCCCTACCACATTCCTGAACCGTTTTTTTAGCTATAAGTGTTGTTGACTTACATCCTGGCGTCGAATGGCACAGCAGATGTTGCATTCGATCACATCCAGAGAATTCCGCATAAAAATATTTTGTGGATTTGATCACACTCCAGAAACAAACCCGCGACCATAAAATGTGATTTATTTCACATTTATGTGCCTGCACTGTCGCTTTTGCGCGCATTGTACTTTTTTTACACGTCAATTTTGTGACCTTGATCACCTCATTTCTTACCACACCCCCTACATTTACGTGATTCAGATCACATAAATTTTGCCTGTCTGGACAGTTAAATCATTAAGTGCCAAATTTCACGTCATCAGAACAGTGCCTGGCTACCTCTGCCGCCGCATTCACAACAAACCTCGGGCCGAAGGCCTGCGTAAACAGAAGAAGGGGTGTTTTATGTCATCCGATTTCAAGATCAAAGTACAAAGCTTTGGTCGTTTCCTGAGTAACATGGTGATGCCAAATATCGGCGCGTTTATCGCGTGGGGTATCATCACTGCGTTATTTATTCCGACAGGGTGGTTGCCTAACGAAACGCTGGCGAAACTTGTTGGCCCAATGATTACCTATCTGCTGCCGCTGCTCATCGGTTATACCGGTGGTCGTCTGGTGGGCGGTGACCGTGGCGGCGTGGTCGGTGCGATCACCACCATGGGCGTTATCGTGGGTGCGGATATGCCGATGTTCCTCGGCGCGATGATTGCAGGTCCACTGGGCGGCTGGGCGATCAAGCGTTTTGACGTCTGGGTTGATGGTAAAATCAAATCCGGCTTCGAAATGCTGGTGAACAACTTCTCCGCCGGCATCATCGGTATGATCCTGGCGATTCTGGCGTTCCTCGGCATTGGCCCGGCAGTTGAAGTGCTCTCCAAACTGCTGGCAGCGGGCGTGAACTTCATGGTTGCCCACGACATGCTGCCGCTGGCGTCTATCTTTGTTGAACCGGCGAAAATCCTGTTCCTGAACAACGCCATCAACCACGGTATCTTCTCACCGCTGGGCATTCAGCAGTCTCACGACCTCGGCAAGTCTATCTTCTTCCTGATTGAAGCGAACCCGGGTCCGGGTATGGGCGTCCTGCTGGCATACATTTTCTTCGGTCGCGGTAGCGCGAAACAGTCTGCGGGCGGTGCGGCAATCATCCACTTCCTGGGCGGTATCCACGAAATTTACTTCCCGTACGTGCTGATGAACCCACGTCTGATCCTCGCCGTTATCCTCGGCGGTATGACTGGCGTATTCACCCTGAGCGTGCTGAACGGTGGTCTGGTCTCTCCTGCCTCTCCGGGTTCTATCCTGGCGGTACTGGCGATGACCCCGAAAGGCGCTTACTTCGCCAACCTCGCGGCAATCTTCGCGGCAATGGCGGTCTCCTTCGTAGTCTCCGCTATCCTGCTGAAAACCAGCAAAGTGAAAGAAGAAGACGATATCGAAGCGGCAACCCGTCGTATGCAGGACATGAAAGCCCAGTCTAAAGGCGCAACTCCGCTGGCTGCGGGCGATGTCTCCAACGATCTGAGCCACGTGCGTAAAATCATCGTTGCCTGCGACGCCGGTATGGGTTCCAGCGCCATGGGTGCAGGGGTTCTGCGTAAGAAAGTGGCGGATGCCGGTCTGTCTCAGATCTCCGTTACCAACAGCGCGATTAACAGCCTGCCGCCGGATGTTGACCTGGTCATCACCCACCGCGACCTGACCGAGCGTGCGATGCGCCAGGTACCGCAGGCGCAGCAT
The DNA here is from genome assembly GCF_035787115.1 of Leclercia adecarboxylata. Taxonomy (GTDB): domain Bacteria; phylum Pseudomonadota; class Gammaproteobacteria; order Enterobacterales; family Enterobacteriaceae; genus Enterobacter; species Enterobacter adecarboxylatus_E. The sequence goes on from NZ_JALKTL010000007.1 coordinate 62,469, forward strand.
ATTTCGCTGACTAACTTCCTCGACAGCGGCCTGTACACCAGCCTGACCGAACGTCTGGTGGCGGCGCAACGTCACGAAGATAACGAAGTTAAAGTGCGTTCCAGCCTGCAGGACAGCTTTGACGAGAGCAACAGCCACCTGTTTAAACTGGGCGCGGAGAACATCTTCCTCGGCCGTACCGCGAGCAATAAAGAAGAAGCGATTCGCTTTGCCGGTGAGCAGCTGGTGAAAGGCGGCTACGTTCAGCCGGAATACGTTGATGCGATGCTGGAACGCGAAAAACTGACCCCAACCTACCTGGGCGAATCCATTGCGGTGCCGCACGGTACGGTTGAAGCGAAAGATCGCGTCCTGAAAACCGGCGTGGTGTTCTGTCAGTACCCGGCAGGCGTACGTTTCGGCGAAGAAGAAGATGACATCGCCCGTCTGGTGATTGGTATCGCGGCCCGTAACAACGAGCATATTCAGGTGATTACCAGCCTGACCAATGCTCTGGACGATGAGACGGTTATTGAACGTCTGGCTAACACCACCAGTGTCGAAGAAGTCCTGGCGCTGCTGAACAAGTAAGTTCTCTTCCCTCTCCCCAACGGGGAGAGGGCTAGGGTGAGGGGAAGTTTGCGAGGTTCCTCACCCCAGCCCTCTCGGGTAAAAACATTGATGAAGGTTAATACTATGAAAGCATTACATTTTGGCGCAGGTAACATCGGTCGTGGCTTTATCGGCAAACTGCTGGCTGACGCGGGCATTACGCTGACATTCGCCGATGTAAATCAGACGGTACTTGATGCCCTGAATGCACGTCATAGCTATCAGGTGCATGTGGTGGGTGAAAACGAGCAGGTTGACACCGTGACCGGCGTAAACGCGGTCAGCAGCATTGGCGATGAGGTTATCGATCTGATTGCCAGCGTTGACCTGGTAACGACCGCCGTGGGTCCGGTGGTGCTGGAGCGTATCGCACCGGCAGTGGCGAAAGGTCTGGCGAAACGTAAGGCCCAGGGCAACAATGCCCCGCTTAATATCATCGCCTGTGAAAACATGGTGCGTGGCACCACCCAGCTGAAAGGCCATGTTATGGCTGCGGTAGCCGATGAAGATAAAGCCTGGGTTGAAGAGCACGTAGGCTTTGTCGATTCCGCCGTGGATCGTATCGTGCCACCATCAGCGTCCGCCACTCACGATCCGCTGGAAGTGACCGTAGAGACCTTCAGTGAATGGATCGTCGACAAAACCCAGTTCAAAGGCCCACTGCCTGACATTGCGGGAATGGAATTAACGGATAACCTGATGGCATTTGTCGAGCGTAAGCTCTTCACGCTGAACACCGGGCATGCTATAACCGCCTACCTCGGTAAACTAGCGGGTCATCAGACCATTCGTGACGCGATCCTCGATGAGAACGTCCGCGCCGTGGTAAAAGGTGCAATGGACGAGAGCGGCGCGGTACTGATTAAACGCTACGGTTTTGATGCCGGGAAGCATGCGGCATATATTCAGAAAATCCTCGGTCGTTTTGAAAACCCGTATCTGAAAGATGACGTTGAGCGCGTCGGCCGTCAGCCGCTGCGCAAACTGAGTGCGGGCGATCGCCTGATCAAGCCGCTGCTCGGCACCCTGGAATATGGCCTGCCGCACACCAGTCTGGTCAAAGGTATTGCCGCCGCGATGCACTACCGCAGCGACGAAGATCCGCAGGCGCAGGAGCTGGCGCAGCTGATTGACGAGAAAGGTCCACAGGCCGCGCTGGCGCAGGTATCCGGTCTGGATGCCAACAGCGACGTGGTTGTGGAGGCGGTTTCCGACTATAACGCAACCAAATGATGCAGGAACTGGCGCAGGTCATCCTGCGCCCGGAATATAGATTGTCAGATATGCAGGCAATAATGGAACAAACCCAGGCCTTTGAAAACCGTGTGCTGGAGCGTCTGAATGCTGGCAAAACCGTTCGAAGTTTCCTGATATCCGCCGTCGAGTTGTTAACCGAGGCGGTGAATATCCTGGTGCTTCAGGTGTTTCGCAAAGACGACTACGCGGTGAAATACGCAGTTGAACCGTTACTCGACGGTGACGGCCCGTTGGGCGATTTATCCGTGCGTCTGAAACTGATCTATGGCCTGGGCGTCATCAGCCGTCACGAGTATGAAGATGCCGAGCTGCTGATGGCGTTGCGCGAGGAGCTCAATCACGACGGCAACGAATATTCGTTTACCGACGACGAGATCCTCGGCCCGCTGGGCGAGCTGCACTGCGTCACCGCCCTGCCCCCGGCGCCGCATTTTGATACCAGCGATCCTGAGCTGTACGCCATGCAGAAACAGCGTTACCAGCAAATTGTTCGCTCCACTATGGTACTCTCCCTGACCGAGCTGATTTCCCGAATCAGCTTAAAAAAAGCGTTTCAGAAGTAAGCCTGCGCACATTCGTGTATCCTTTGTCGTAATTCCCCCTGTTTTTAGAGCCATTTGTTATGAAAGAAGTCGAAAAGAGTGAAATTAAACGTCTGAGCGATCGTCTGGACCTGATCCGCCACCAGCAGGCCAGCCTCTCTCTGGTTGATGCCGCGGAGAAGTACGCCGAACTGGAAAAAGAGAAAGCGACGCTGGAAACCGAGATCGAGCGCCTGCGCAGCGTGCACGGCCAGAAGCTGAGTAAAGAGGCGCAGAAGCTGGCAAAACTGCCGTTCCGTCGCGCCATTACCAAAAAAGAGCAGGCCGACATGGGCAAGCTCAAGAAGAGCGTGCGCGGCCTGGTAGTTGTCCATCCGATGACCGAGCTGGGCCGTGAAATGGGTCTGAAAGAGATGACCGGTTTCAGCAAGACTGAGTTCTGATCTTTTGCCGGGTGGCGCGATGCTTACCCGGCATGCCTTCTTTCTAAAACATCTCCATCCTCATTGGCATGGTGAGAGTGAAATCTCATAATGCGGTGCTTTCCTTTTACGCTTAGTCGTACATCTGTTCCAAAAAAATCATAAAACACCCTATTTATCCGGCTTTCATTTGACAGTGATATTGCCATCACCCATTTACTATTGGCCGAAGATTTGGGCACAGCGAGAGTATACAAAGACAGGTGCTACGGAGTTTGCCACCACATCCAAAAGCCGAATTAAATTCCCTGGCCGTCTGTAAGCGGTCGAGATATAACCGCCATGTCCGACAGTACTTACAGCCCTTCCCTGGATCTGCTGAAGAAGACTGATGCAGCGCCCTTACTTTCTGAACACCAGAGACGACATTTTACAACCGAGATAGAGCATTAATTTTGGTTAAGGTATGATGAAAAACCAAATAACCACACAGAATAAATGGACTTATTATGGTTTCAGGTAAAACGGATCCACCGGAAGATAAGGGATATTACCGATATGAAATTATCGGAGATACCACCCATAAGACCAGCATTCATTGCAGCTTTAAAACCGTCCAGTGCCGGCGGGTGCCAGTCAGGGGAATCACACTGACCGTGGGGGTGTTCTTTGACGGCACGGGTAATAACCGGACAAATTCAGACGATTTGCGGCTGGCATATGCCCATTGCGCCGGTCTGGTCGGCGAGGAGCGAGCCAGGGCGTGCGCGAAGTATGAAGAGCATGCCAGAGCGGGGCTGGGTAACGCCAGTTGGCAGGGCGGGATAACTAATATTTCGCGGCTGTTTGATCTTTATCAGCCAAGTGATGAACTCAACGACAACGAGACAGAGGCGCAGGTGAAAGCCTACGTCAGCGGCATCGGGACGGCGGACGGAGAGAGTGATTCTATGTTGGGTCAAGCGCTGGGTAGTAGCCTTATCCGGCAGTTTCAAGGAGTGGTGACGAAGACCGATGAGGCGCTGGACAAGATCAGCGCAGAGCTTACCCGCTTTATCAAACTTAACCGTGACAAAATGGCGATCGCGAAAGTGCAGTTTGACGTATTCGGATTCAGCCGCGGGGCGGCGGCGGAGCGGCACTTTGCCAACCGGATAATGGACCAGGACGCGGCGATAGCGGCAGCGATAGAGAACGGACTGGATATGGCGGGGCATCATGGAAAACCTGCGGGTGAGGTGCGTTTTCTGGGGCTGTTTGACACGGTGGCAGCCATCGGGAGTCTGCTGAACTTCTACGGCATTAACGGGCGCAGCAACCCAGGGGTGAACCTTGAGCTGCGTCCCTCAGTGGCGCAAAAGGTGTTTCAGATAAGCGCGATGCACGAGTGCCGGTATAACTTCAGCCTGAACAGCATCGCAGGGATGTGGCCGGAGCTGGCGCTGCCGGGAGCGCACTCGGACATTGGCGGGGGCTACAACGCGGGGGAGGATGAAATATCCCTGCTGACGATGCCGGACTTTGAAGTGATACCGGAGGGCGCGGACGAGACGCAGACTGCGGTGTACCGTCAGACGGAGAAGATGCGTCAGGCGTTGTATTCGCTGCCGGCGCTGAAGTACCTGATGCCGCACGGTGTGGTGGAGACGAAAATGATTTCGTGGCCGTTAGTTAACCGGAACAAAGCGCGGGCGTTTATTTTTGAGAAGAAAGTCGGCGCGGCGGTGTTCATGACGCGTAAAGCGGTGCCGAACGACTGGGAAAAGGTGTGCATGCGGGTGATGCTCGATGCGGCACAAGACGCCGGGGTTATCTTTGCCCCGATACTCAGCAGTAACAAAGAGTTGACGCTGCCATCAGAACTGCTTCCCTTGTGTGCTAAAGCGATAGCGCAGGGACGCGCGGTCCGGCACGGCGCCAAGCCGGAGGGCTTTACGGCGGAGGAGATGCGGACTATCGGGCGTTATCTGCACTGTTCGGCGAACTGGAACATCGACTCTGACCTGAGCCTGTGGGTGAGTCCGTCATCAGGTGAGGTTTTCCTGCGAAACCACTATGCGCCGACGGATGAACGCTCCTTCGTGTGGCCGATGGCACCGGGCAAAGGATGGGTGCGGACGGTGTGGCGGATGGACGACCAGCAGCAGTGGGAAGACCAGGCGCGGGCGAACGCTGACGCGCTGGACGGACTTTTCTGAGGAGGCAGGGATGAGACGATTACCGCTAATGGTGGCTGTGCTGGGCGTCATGCTTCTTGCAGGCTGCCATGATCACAGGGCAGGCGTGAAGACGCTGCAGGGAGACGGCGTGGAGCAGTGGGGGAAGAAGCTGCCTTACGATAACTGGAATTTCAGTTTTATATACCCGAAAAATCTGCCAGCACTCGTGACGATGGTGTACCTGGAAGACGGGGATATCCGGGAGAGTATTTTCCGCCGGTTAGATCCTATGGACATCAGTGATCTGAGTGTCGGGAGTTGGCATGATTTGATGGGGGGATATGGCGGGTACTTTAACCGGGGGAAAGCGCTGCCGGTCAGGATGACAGTATGCTGGGACTCGGTTATCGACAAAAAAGCGTATGAAACGGAGATCTGGTTCAGTCAGGCGACGTGGCAGCAGATGACTACGGCATATCCTGATCCCTATCATCCGGGTAAACCTTACTACCGGAACCGAATGGCGGTTGGTCTGGCTCCTGGCGGTACTGTAAGGGTCTGGCTTGAGGATAACGGAAATCCATCCGTACTCCAGCATCCCGCCCGGCAACTCACCCTGACGGGGGATGATATGCTGATATGCAAAGGGGTAACGAAACATCCTAACGGGTATGTTTATTACGGAAAGACACCTGAGTTCATTAAAGGGAAAAACTATCCATATGGTAGCTGGTAGGGGAACGTCGTCCGGCGGGCAGCGGAGCCAGAGGGCTTTATTTGGGAAGGCCGGGCGCGGGCGACTGCGGACGCGCTGGACGGACTTTTCTGAGGAGGCAGGGATGAGACGATTACCGCTGATGGTGACCGTGCTGGGTTTCATAATTATTTCCGGCTGCCACGACCGCCGGGCAGGCGTGAAGTCGCTGCTGGGAGACGGCATGGAGCAGTGGGGGCAGAAACTGCCTTACGATCGCTGGCAGTTTAATTTTTTCTATCCCGTCAACCTGCCCGCGCTGGTAACGATGGTGTATCTGGAGGACGGGGATATCCGCGAAAGTATCTTCCGGCGACTGGACCCGACCGAACCCAGCCAGGGCAGTGTAGGAACATGGAGCCAGCGCGTGGGCGGATTCTCGGCAAATTTTAATATCGGCAAGGCGCTACCAGTCAGGATGACCGTATGCTGGGACTCAGTTATCGATAAAAAGGCGTATGAAACGGAGATCTGGTTCAGCCGGGAGACCTGGCAGCAGATGCTCGCGACCTATCCTGATACCTACCGCCCGGGAAAAACGTATTACCGAAACAAAATGATAATAGGTCTGGCCCCGGAAGGAAAAGTCAGAGTATGGCTGAAGGACAACCGGAATCCTGCTGTGCTTCAGCATCCCGCCCGGCAATTTACCCTGACAGGGGATGATATGCTGATATGTAAAGGGGTGACGAAACATCCTAACGGGTATGTTTATTACGGAAAGACACCTGAGTTCATTAAAGGGAAAAACTATCCATATGGTAGCTGGTAGAGGAACGCCGTCCGGCGGGCAGCGGAGCCAGAGGGCTTTATTTGGGAAGGCCGGGTGCGGGCGACTGCGGACGCGCTGGACGGACTTTTCTGAGGAGGCAGGGATGAGACGATTACCGCTGATGGTGACCGTGCTGGGTTTCATAATTATTTCCGGCTGCCACGACCGCCGGGCAGGCGTGAAGTCGCTGCTGGGAGACGGCGTGGAGCAATGGGGCCAGAAACTGCCTTACGATCGCTGGCAGTTTAATTTTTTCTATCCCGTCAACCTGCCCGCGCTGGTGACGATGGTGTATCTGGAGGACGGGGATATCCGCGAAAGTATCTTCCGGCGACTGGACCCGACCGAACCCAGCCAGAGCAGCGTAGGAACATGGAGCCCGCGCGTGGGCGGATTCTCGGCAAATTTTAATATCGGTAAGGCGCTACCGGTACGTATGACCGTTTGCTGGGATTCGATTATTGATAAAAAGGCCTATGAGACGGAGATCTGGTTCAGCCGGGAGACGTGGCAGCAGATGCTCGCTGCCTATCCTGATACCTATAAGCCGGGAAAGACGTATTACCGGGATAATATGATTATCGGGCTGGCTCCGGGTGGAACCGTGCGAGTCTGGCTTGAAGATAACGGCGATCCTGTTGTACTCCAGCATCCTGCCCGGCAGTTCACCCTGACAGGGGATGATATGCTGATATGCAAAAATGTTCCCAACCGGATTGATTTCAATTACATCGAGGTTAATGGTTACGATCCCTTCATCCGAAATTTTATTGAGGGGAAGCACTATCCATATGGTAACTGGTAGGGGTTACGACGTCCGGCGGACCACGGAGCCAGAGAGCTTCATTAAATCTAACAACTATGCGCCGACGGATGAACGCTCCTTCATATGGTGGATAAACGACCAGCAGCAGTGGGAAGAGCGGGCGCGGGCGACTGCCGACGCGCTGGACGGACTTTTCTGAGGAGGCAGGGATGAGACGATTACCGCTGATGGTGACCGTGCTGGGTTTCATAATTATTTCCGGCTGCCACGACCGCCGGGCAGGCGTAAAGTCGCTGCTGGGAGACGGCGTGGAACAGTGGGGGCAGAAACTGCCTTATGATCGCTGGCAGTTTAATTTTTTCTATCCCGTCAACCTGCCCGCGCTGGTAACGATGGTGTATCTGGAGGACGGGGATATCCGCGAAAGTATCTTCCGGCGACTGGACCCGACCGAACCCAGCCAGGGCAGTGTAGGAACATGGAGCCAGCGCGTGGGCGGATTCTCGGCAAATTTTAATATCGGCAAGGCGCTACCAGTCAGGATGACCGTATGCTGGGACTCAGTTATCGATAAAAAGGCGTATGAAACGGAGATCTGGTTCAGCCGGGAGACGTGGCAGCAGATGCTCGCTGCCTATCCTGATACCTATAAGCCGGGAAAGACGTATTACCGGGATAATATGATTATCGGGCTGGCTCCGGGTGGAACCGTGCGAGTCTGGCTTGAAGATAACGGCGATCCTGTTGTACTCCAGCATCCTGCCCGGCAGTTCACCCTGACAGGGGATGATATGCTGATATGCAAAGGGGTGACGAAACATCCTAACGGGTATGTTTATTACGGAAAGACACCTGAGTTCATTAAAGGGAAAAAATATCCATATGGTAACTGGTAGTTATAACGATCGGTAAAAGCAAAAGGATCTTCTTAAGATCCTTTTGAGCATTAATCTGTATGTAACAGGAGACGAAATTCACTATTTTTCTAAGTGCCGCATTTAAAGCTATGCTTTCAGGAGCGTCCAGATTGGCCCTACCAATTCCCCAACCAACCCTTCTCTGGTTCACACTTCCATAATCTTCACTTACAAAATCATTGCCGACCAATAACATTTGGTTAACCATTTGTTGTCATTAACCCTACATCACACTATTGGCAGGACCACTTTTACACATACTGTGACGCAGAGATGAGCACAGACTCACCGCCTCGCAGCAGGTGTGGTCCTCGGGAGACCTGCAATGAGCCTCTGGCAACAAAACTACGATCCGGCTGGAAACATCTGGCTGTCGAGCCTGATAGCTTCGCTACCTATTCTGTTTTTCTTCTTCGCGCTAATTAAGCTCAAGCTGAAAGGGTATCTTGCGGCAACCTACACCGTTGCCATCGCCCTGCTGGTGGCGCTGTTCTTCTACAAAATGCCGGTCGATCGCGCGCTGGCCTCGGTGGTGTATGGCTTCTTCTACGGTCTGTGGCCGATAGCCTGGATCATCATTGCGGCGGTCTTTGTCTATAAAATCTCGGTGAAAACCGGACAGTTCGACATTATCCGCTCGTCCATCCTCTCCATTACTCCGGACCAGCGCCTGCAGATGCTGATCGTCGGCTTCTCCTTCGGCGCGTTCCTTGAAGGTGCGGCCGGGTTTGGTGCGCCGGTGGCGATCACCGCCGCCCTGCTGGTGGGGCTGGGCTTTAACCCGCTGTACGCTGCCGGTCTGTGTTTGATCGTCAACACCGCGCCGGTGGCCTTTGGCGCGATGGGGATCCCGATTCTGGTAGCCGGGCAGGTGACCGGGCTGGACAGCTTTGAGATTGGTCAGATGGTGGGCCGTCAGCTGCCGTTCCTGACCATTATCGTGCTGTTCTGGATCATGGCGATTATGGACGGCTGGCGCGGCATTAAAGAGACCTGGCCTGCGGTGATGGTCGCAGGTGGCTCGTTCGCCATTGCCCAGTATCTCAGCTCCAACTTCCTCGGGCCGGAACTGCCGGACATCATCTCGTCGCTGGTGTCGCTGGTCTGCCTGACGCTGTTCCTGAAACGCTGGAAGCCGGTACGCATCTTCCGCTTTGCCGATATGGGTGCCTCGCAGGTCGATCAGACCCTGGCCCGCACCGGCTATACGCCCGGGCAGATTGTCCGCGCCTGGTCTCCGTTCCTGTTCCTGACCGCGACCGTGACGCTGTGGAGTATCCCGCCGTTTAAAGCCCTGTTTGCCCCGAACGGCGCGCTGTACGACATGGTGGTGAATATCTCCGTGCCGTTCCTCGACAAGATGGTCGCCCGTATGCCGCCGGTGGTGCACGACGCCACGCCGTATGCGGCAGTGTTCAAATTCGACTGGTTCTCCGCCACCGGCACGGCCATCCTGTTTGCCGCGATCCTTTCCGTGGTGTGGCTGCGCATGAAGCCAGCTGCCGCAGTGCAGACCTTTGCGGCTACCCTTAAAGAGCTGATGCTGCCGATCTACTCCATCGGCATGGTGCTGGCGTTCGCGTTTATCTCGAACTACTCCGGCCTGTCATCAACGCTGGCGCTGGCGCTGGCCCATACCGGTTCCGCATTCACCTTCTTCTCGCCGTTCCTCGGCTGGCTGGGGGTATTCCTGACCGGGTCAGATACGTCGTCTAACGCCCTGTTCGCTGCCCTGCAGGCAACGGCCGCGCAGCAGATTGGCGTGTCGGATGTGCTGCTGGTGGCAGCCAACACTACCGGCGGTGTGACCGGGAAGATGATCTCGCCGCAGTCCATCGCCATTGCCTGTGCAGCGGTGGGGCTGGTGGGTAAAGAGTCCGATCTGTTCCGCTTTACCGTGAAACACAGCCTGATATTTACCTGCATGGTCGGGGTCATCACCACCCTGCAGGCCTATGTCTTAACCTGGATGATCCCATGATAGTGATGCCCAGACGCCTGTCCGACGAGATTGCTACTCGCGTACGGGCGCTGATTGAAGAGATGCAGCTGGAAGCGGGCATGAAGTTGCCCGCCGAGCGTCAGCTGGCCGCCCGGCTTGGCGTGTCGCGCAACTCGCTGCGCGAAGCCCTGGCGACCCTGGTCAGCGAAGGGGTGCTGGTAAGCCGTCGCGGCGGCGGCACCTTTGTGCGCTGGCAGCACGATGACTGGTCCGGGCAGAACATTGTTCAGCCGTTGAAAACCCTGATGGAGAACGACCCGGACTACAGCTTTGATATCCTCGAAGCCCGCCACGCCATCGAGACCAGCACCGCCTGGCATGCGGCGATGCGGGCAACCGAAGCGGATAAAGAGAAGCTCAAAGCCTGCTTCGAGGCGACGCAAAGCAGTGACCCGGATATCGCCTCGCAGGCAGACGTGCGTTTTCATCTGGCCATCGCCGAGGCCTCGCACAACGTCGTGCTACTCCAGACCATGCGCGGCTTCTTCGACCTGCTGCAATCCTCCGTTAAGCAGAGTCGCCAGCGTATGTATCTGGTCCCTCCCGTTTTTGTCCGGCTGACCGAGCAGCACGAGGCGGTTCTCAACGCCATTCTTGCCGGTGATGCTGAAGCCGCACGCGCCGCGATGATGGCGCATCTGGGCTTCGTCCACACCACCATTAAACAATTCGATGAAGATCAGGCCCGACAGGCGCGTATTACCCGTCTGCCTGGCGACAACGCTATTTCCAGGGAGAACAACTCATGATCATTTCCGCAGCCAGTGATTATCGCGCCGCCGCCCAGCGCATTCTGCCGCCGTTCCTGTTTCACTATATTGATGGCGGCGCCTATTCCGAATATACCCTGCGCCGCAACGTGGAAGATCTGTCGGAAGTGGCCCTGCGTCAGCGCGTGCTGAAGAATATGTCTGACCTGAGCCTTGAGACAAAACTGTTCAACGAAACTCTCTCTATGCCGGTCGCTCTCGCGCCGGTCGGGCTGTGCGGCATGTATGCCCGCCGGGGTGAAGTGCAGGCCGCGGCGGCAGCGGATGCAAAAGGCATTCCTTTTACCCTCTCTACCGTCTCGGTCTGTCCGATTGAAGAGGTGGCGCCCACCATCAAGCGCCCGATGTGGTTCCAGCTGTATGTCCTGCGCGACCGCGGCTTTATGCGCAATGCACTGGAGCGGGCGAAGGCGGCAGGCTGCTCCACGCTGGTCTTTACCGTCGATATGCCGACCCCCGGCGCGCGCTATCGCGATGCCCATTCCGGAATGAGCGGCGCGAATGCCGCGATGCGCCGCTACTGGCAGGCGGTAACCCATCCGCAGTGGGCATGGGATGTGGGAATCAATGGTCGCCCGCACGATCTGGGTAATATCTCCACCTATCTGGGTAAACCGACGGGGCTGGAAGATTACATCGGCTGGCTGGCGAATAACTTTGACCCGTCAATCTCGTGGAAAGACCTGGAGTGGATCCGTGAATTCTGGGATGGCCCGATGGTGATCAAGGGGATCCTCGATCCGGAAGATGCCCGCGATGCGGTGCGCTTTGGCGCAGACGGAATCGTGGTGTCGAACCACGGTGGTCGTCAGCTCGACGGCGTGCTCTCCTCCGCCCGCGCCCTGCCCGCCATTGCCGATGCGGTAAAAGGCGATATCGCCATTCTGGCAGACTCGGGGATCCGCAACGGACTGGATGTGGTGCGCATGATTGCCCTCGGCGCCGACAGCGTGCTGCTGGGCCGGGCGTATCTGTACGCGCTGGCGACCCACGGCCAGGCGGGGGTGGCAAATCTGCTTAACCTGATCGAGAAAGAGATGAAGGTGGCGATGACGCTGACCGGCGCGAAAACTATCCCGGACATCAGCAAGGAGATGCTGGTACAGGAGTTGAGTAAGCTCCCTGCCGGGCTGGCACCGCTGGCGCAGGGGAATGCGGCTTAGATGGGTGCGGTCTGATCCCCTTACCCTGACCCTCTCCCCAAAGGGGAGAGGGAATGATATTCTGCCCCGCAATCAAGGGGGCAGCATGCTTAACATCGTTTTATTCGAACCAGAAATTCCGCCTAACACCGGCAACATCATCCGTCTTTGCGCTAACACCGGTTTTCGCCTGCACATCATCGAGCCGATGGGTTTTACGTGGGATGACAAGCGCCTGCGCCGCGCCGGGCTTGATTACCATGAATTTACTGCCGTGGTTCGCCATAAAGATCAGGCCGCATTTATGGAAACGGAAAAGCCGGAACGGATCTTTGCCCTCACCACGAAAGGCACGCCTGCCCACAGCGCGGTGAGCTATCAGGCGGGGGATTATCTGCTGTTTGGCCCGGAAACGCGCGGCCTGCCGGCCACTATTCTCGATGCCCTGCCCGCTGAACAAAAAATCCGTATTCCCATGATGCCGGACAGCCGCAGCATGAACCTGTCGAACGCGGTGTCGGTAGTGGTGTATGAAGCCTGGCGCCAGCTGGGGTATGCAGGCGCCGTTCTCAGAAGTTAAATCCCGTCGCCATACTCAAAGGTATGGTGGATGCCGTTGAAGAACTGATCCATATCCATCGCGGGCTTATCGCTGTCCGGTTTGCCGACGATACGCGCCGGTACGCCAGCCGCGGTGGTATGCGGGGGAACGGGTTGCAGCACCACTGAACCAGCGCCAATCTTCGCGCCGCGTCCCACCTCGATATTGCCGAGGATTTTTGCTCCTGCGCCAATCATCACCCCTTCACGGATTTTCGGGTGACGGTCGCCGCTGGTTTTCCCGGTCCCGCCCAGGGTAACGGACTGCAGGATAGAGACATCGTTTTCAATTACCGCCGTTTCACCCACGACAATACCGGTCGCGTGGTCGAGCATGATGCCACGGCCAATCTTCGCCGCCGGGTGAATATCGACCTGGAAGGTCACAGAGACCTGGTTCTGCAGGAAGATCGCCAGCGCGCGGCGGCCTTCGTTCCACAGCCAGTGGCCGATACGGTAAGACTGCAGAGCGTGGAAACCTTTCAGATAGAGCAGCGGCGTGGAGTATTTATCCACCGCCGGGTCGCGATTACGTACCGCCTGAATATCGCAGGCGGCGGAGGCGATCATCTCCGGGTCGGCCGCATAGGCCTCTTCCACCACTTCGCGAATGGCGATAGCCGGCATGATCGGCGAAGCCAGCTTGTTAGCGAGCATATAGCTCAGGGCGCTGCCGAGATTTTCGTGCTTGAGTAGCGTCGCGTGGTAGAAGCTGGCGAGCATTGGCTCACAGTCAGCCAGAGCCCGGGCTTCGGCTTTAATATTGTTCCAGACGATATCCAGTTCTTCACACGGCATTGCTTACTCCAGACGTAATGATAATGACCGGCCAGTCTTTGCCAGCCGGGTCATTCAGGTGACAACGCTTTCCTGCGGTTAACTGCTGCTACGCTCGTCCTTGCGTGCACGACCTAACAGGGTCAATGCTGCCTCGCGCGCATTTTTTCCGCAATACAATACCTGATAAATTTCCTCGGTTATTGGCATTTCGACACCAAAACGGTGTGCCAGCTCGCGGACTTCTTTGGTATTGCGGTAGCCTTCCACCACCTGGCCGATCTTCTCCTGTGCGCCGATCACATCCATGCCCTGGCCGAGCATCATGCCGAAACGACGGTTACGGGACTGGTTGTCGGTACAGGTGAGCACCAGATCGCCTAATCCTGCCATCCCCATAAAGGTGGCCGGATCGGCGCCGAGCGCTGCGCCAAGGCGGGACATTTCCGTTAACCCGCGGGTGATCAGGGCGGTACGCGCGTTCGCCCCAAAGCCGATGCCGTCGGACATGCCCGCGCCAATAGCGATCACGTTCTTCACCGCGCCGCCCAGCTGGACGCCGATAAAATCGGGGTTGCTGTAAACGCGGAAGCTTTTACCGCAGTGCAGCAGCTGCTGGAGATCGTCAGCGAAGGTCTCATCGGTCGAGGCCAGCGAGATGGCCGTTGGCAGCCCTGCCGCCAGCTCTTTCGCAAAGGTCGGGCCGGAGATCACCGCCAGCGGAATGTCATCTCCCAGCGCTTCGCGGGCGACATCCTGCAACAGGCGTCCGGTTTCGGCTTCCAGTCCTTTTGTCGCCCATACCACGCGCGCATCTTCACGCATCAGCGGTTTAATCTGACGCAGTACTTCACCAAAAACATGGCTGGGCACCACGATCAGAATATTGCGGCTGGCAGCAAGCGCAGTCGCAAGGTCGCTTTCAGGATGCAGTGAGTCAGGGAAAGGGACATCGGGGAGAAACGCGACGTTACAGCGATCGGCTTCTAACGTTGCGATATGTTCGGGATTGTGGCCCCAGAGAATCACTTCGTGACCATTTCTTGCCAGGGTGATGGCAAGAGCGGTGCCGTAAGAGCCGGCACCGATCACAGTCATTGACGCATTGACAGTACTCATCAGGCATCCTGATGTTGGTCAGTACCTTCGCCAGCTTGCTGCTGCAGATAGTTCATAAACAGCGCATCGAAGTTCACCGGCGCAAGGTTCAGTTGCGGGAACGTACCACGGGAAACCAGGCTGGTGATGCATTCACGGGCATACGGGAACAGGATGTTCGGGCAGTATGCGCCCAGGCAATGCGCCATCTGGTTACCTTCGATGCCGCCGATGGAGAAGATACCGCCCTGCTGTACTTCGCACAGGAATGCAGTTTCTTCGCCCAGAGAGGCGGTGACGGTAACACGCAGCACGACTTCATACACATCTTCCGCCAGCTGGGTGGAAGCGGTATCCAGATCAAGTTTAACCTCTGGCTGCCAGTCTTTCTGGAAAACGTGCGGCGCATTAGGTGCTTCGTAGGAGACATCTTTGGTGTAGATGCGCTGGATCTGGAAAGTCATTTCGGTATTGTTTTGTTCTGACATGGAAAAACCCTTTTTAATTGTCCTAAAACGCCTTAGCGCAGCAGGGGATCAAGTCCACCACGCGCATCGAGCGCATACAAGTCATCACAGCCACCAATGTGCTGCGCATCGATAAAAATCTGCGGAACCGTCGTACGGCCACTACGTTTAATCATCTCTTCACGCTTTGCAGCGTCGCCATCGATAGGCAGTTCCTGAAAGGTAACGCCTTTGCTGTCCAGCAGCGCTTTCGCACGATGGCAGAACGGACAGGTCGCTTTGGTGTAGATCTCGATATTGGCCATGTTCAGACTCCTGTTTACTTACCGCGAACCAGAGGCAGATTCTCGCCGCTCCAGCCAGAGATACCGTCCTTCAGGACAGTGACTTTCTCAAAGCCAGCTTTGACGAGCGCATTAGCGGGCTCGTTAGCCTGCATCCCGGTGCCGTCAACGACAATAACGGGTTTGTCTTTATGCTTTTCCAGTTCGCCAAGGTTATTGGCTTTGATTTCGGTCGGCAGCAGGTTAATTGCCCCTGCAATATGGCCTTTACGGAAATCATCACGCTGGCGCAGATCGACAACCACCGCCTCTTCTTTATTGATGAGACGCGTTGCTTCGCCGCGGTTAATTACCTTCACTTTAGAAGTGAGGCCTTTGAAAGTGGTGAAAAGTACTGCTGCCAGTAGACCAATCCACGCGATACAAAGTATGGGGTGGCGGCTGACAAATTGCATAATTTCTTGCATGGGGGGTAACGACTCCCGACTGAGTGAATAAAAAACCAGGACAGGAGTATACCTGTGCGTTGTGGCAAATACAGCCAGCGACCATAAGCTAATCCATTTTCTGCGTGCTGCCACGAAAAAAAAGACCAAAATTGACCTAACCTTAGCCTTACCCCCGCGGTTTCTTTGATCTTCTGCGGCTATTTGATCGATTCAGCTGTAGTAAAATTACGCAAATTTTTTGTCTTTTGAGCAAAGAGGTTGTCGCAATGTCGGTTTCTAAAAAACCTATGGTACTGATGATTCTGGACGGCTATGGCTATCGCGAAGATCAGCAGGATAACGCCATTTTCAACGCTAAAACCCCGGTCATGGACGCGCTGTGGGCAAAACGCCCGCACACGCTGATTGATGCGTCCGGCCTGGAAGTGGGTCTGCCAGACCGTCAGATGGGCAACTCCGAAGTTGGACACGTCAACCTGGGTGCGGGACGTATTGTTTATCAGGATCTGACCCGTCTGGATGTTGAAATTAAAGAACGCACCTTCTTTGCTAACCCGATACTGACTGGCGCGGTTGAAAAAGCGGCAGCAGCGGGCAAAGCCGTGCATATTATGGGACTGCTCTCTGCGGGCGGCGTGCACAGCCACGAAGATCACATCATGGCGATGGTAGAGCTGGCAGCCGAAAAAGGCGCAGACAAAATCTATCTGCATGCCTTCCTGGATGGCCGCGACACCCCACCACGCAGCGCCGAATCCTCCCTGAAAGCCTTTGAAGACAAGTTTGCCGCCCTGGGCAAAGGCCGCGTGGCGTCTATTATTGGTCGCTACTACGCCATGGACCGCGACAACCGCTGGGATCGCGTCGAACACGCTTACAACCTGCTGGTCGAAGCCAAAGGCGAATTCCAGGCCGACACCGCTGTTGCCGCACTGGCAGCCGCTTACGCCCGTGATGAAAACGACGAATTCGTGAAAGCGACCGTGATCCGCGCCGAGGACCAGGCCGATGCCGCAATGGAAGATGGCGATGCGCTGATTTTCATGAACTTCCGCGCTGACCGTGCCCGCGAAATTACCCGCGCCTTCGTTAATGCTGACTTTGACGGCTTCGCCCGCAGGAAAGAAGTGAAGCTGGGCGACTTCGTGATGCTGACCGAATACGCTGCCGACATCAAAGCGCCGTGCGCCTATCCGCCGTCTTCCCTGGCGAACACCTTCGGCGAGTGGATGGCGAAGCACGACAAGACCCAGCTGCGCATCTCCGAAACCGAGAAATACGCCCACGTCACCTTCTTCTTTAACGGCGGCGTTGAAGAGTCCTTCAAAGGGGAAGATCGCATTCTGATTAACTCCCCGAAAGTGGCGACCTACGATCTGCAACCAGAGATGAGCTCTGCCGAGCTGACCGAGAAGCTGATCGCCGCTATCGAAAGCGGCAAATACGACACCATCATCTGTAACTACCCGAACGGCGACATGGTTGGCCATACCGGGGTGATGGAAGCGGCGATCAAAGCCATTGAGGCGCTGGATGTGTGCATCGAGCAGGTGACAAAAGCGGTGGAAGCGGCGGGTGGCCAGATGCTGATCACTGCCGACCACGGTAACGCCGAGCAGATGCGCGATCCGGCCACCGGCCAGGCGCACACCGCGCATACGAACCTGCCGGTTCCGCTGATTTATATCGGCGATAAATCGGTTAAATCCGTCGATGGCGGTAAGCTTTCGGACATCGCACCGACCATGCTGTCCCTGATGGGCATGGAAATCCCGCAAGAGATGACTGGCAAGCCGCTGTTCATCGTGGAATAATCCCTCCCCATGAGGGGAAAGGCGATTGTTTCAATCACATGGGTCGTGAAGCCGTTACGGTTATCAGTCAGGCCTTTACTGTACGCCAGCGCACTCAGCGCTGGCGTATTGTTGTGCGCCGCATCCGCACAGGCGGACGAGCGCGATCAGCTTAAAACCATTCAGGCCGATATCGCGGCCAAAGAGCGGGCAGTTCGCCAGCAACAGCAGCAGCGCGCCTCGCTGCTCGCTCAACTCAAAAAGCAGGAAGAGGCCATCTCCGCCGCTGCGCGTCAGCTACGTGAAACCCAGAACACCCTCGCCCAGTTGAATAAACAGATAGACGAGATGAATGCGTCTATCGCTAAACTTGAGCGCCAGCGTGCCGCTCAGGAGCGCAACCTTGCGGCGCAGTTAGACGCGGCCTTTCGCCAGGGGGAACACACCGGCGTTCAGCTGATCCTCAGCGGCGAAGAGAGCCAGCGCGGCCAGCGCCTTCAGGCCTATTTCGGTTATCTCAACCAGTCCCGCCAGGAGACCATCGCCCAGCTGAAGCAGACGCGCGAAGAGGTCACCACGCAAAAAGCGGAGCTGGAAGAGAAACAGAGCCAGCAGCAGACCCTGCTCTACGATCAGCAGGCGCAACAGGCCAAACTGGAGCAGGCGCGCAACGAGCGTAAGAAAACCCTTGCCGGTCTCGAATCTTCCATTCAGGAAGGCCAGAGCCAGCTAAGTGAAATGCGCGCTAACGAATCGAAACTGCGCAACAGCATCGCCCGCGCGGCAGCGGCCGCGAAAGCACGTGCCGAAAAAGAGGCCCGCGAAGCGCAGGCCGTACGTAACAAACAGCAGGAAGCGTCCCGCAAAGGCACCACCTATAAACCGACCGAAAACGAGCGCTCGCTGATGTCCCGCACCGGCGGTCTCGGCTCACCGCGTGGCCAGGCCTACTGGCCCGTTCGCGGCTCAATTCTGCATCGCTATGGCGAACAGCTGCAGGGTGAGCTACGTTGGAAGGGGATTGTGATCGGCGCATCGGAAGGCAGCGAAGTCAAAGCGATCGCCGATGGCCGGGTGATCCTCGCCGACTGGCTGCAGGGCTACGGGCTGGTGGTGGTGGTTGAGCACGGTAAAGGCGATATGAGCCTCTACGGCTACAATCAGAGCGCGCTGGTCAGCGTGGGCACCCAGGTGCGAGCCGGTCAGGCAATCGCCCTTGTGGGCAGCAGTGGCGGTCAGGGCCGCCCGTCACTCTATTTCGAAATTCGTCGCCAGGGTCAGGCGGTCAATCCACAGCCGTGGTTGGGAAGATAAGTTTTGCTTCAATTTCGTCGTATGGTTCTCCCCCTCGTCAGCGCACTGGCGCTGGCGATGCCGGTTTACGCAGGTAAACTCGCTATCGTTATCGATGACTTCGGTTATCGTCCACACACAGAAAATCAGGTCCTGGCGATGCCATCCGCCATCTCCGTCGCCGTTCTGCCGAACGCGCCTCATGCGCATGAAATGGCCACTAAAGCCCATAACAGCGGGCACGAAGTGTTGATCCATCTGCCGATGGCGCCGCTCAGCAAACAGCCCCTGGAAAAGGACACGCTGCGCCCGGAGATGACCAGCGACGAGATCGAGCGCATCATCCGCGAGGCTTACAACAAAGTGCCTTACGCCGTAGGGCTGAATAACCACATGGGCAGCGCCATGACCTCCAGCCTGTTTGGCATGCAGAAGGTGATGCAGTCCCTGGCGCGCTATAACCTCTACTTCCTGGACAGCATGACCATCGGCAACAGCCAGGCGATGCGCGCCGCACAGGGAACGGGCGTGAAGGTGATTAAGCGCAAAGTGTTCCTCGACGACACGCAAAACGAAGCCGATATCCGCTTCCAGTTTAATCGCGCCGTACAGGTGGCCCGTCGCTCAGGTTCTGCGATCGCCATTGGTCACCCTCATCCTTCCACCGTTCGCGTGTTACAGCAGATGCTGCCCAACCTGCCTGCAGATATCACCCTCGTGCCCGCGAGCAGCCTGCTCAATGAGCCGCAGGTGGATACATCCCGGCCGGTCAGCACACCGCCCGGCGGTACTGCGCCAGGCACAAAACCGCGTAATCCCTTCCGTGGCGTGACGCTTTGCGCGCCTAAGCAGCCGCCAGAGCCGGTCTATGTCACCCGCTATTTCTCGGTCATTGGCGAAAGCATCAGCCAGAGTACGCTGGTGAAGTATGTTCAGCTGCAGTGGCAGGGCTGGGGCAGGAAAAGCTAAATCCCGCCCTGAAGCGAGATGGCTTACTCAATGACGTGAGAGTCCGTGTGTTTGTTTTTGCCCGCGGACGCTTTTTGCTCCTTATGCTGATACCAGGCTTTGAAGTATTTCAGAAAGCTGTAAAAGGTGGCGTAAAGACCGGTCACCACGCCCACTCTCCCCTGCCGCCACGCGCCGCTAAACAGATACCATTTGAAGAACGCGCCGATAGCGCTGATCACACCACGTCCAATCGACGGCCTGACGGGCTGATATTTCACCAGGCGGCTGGTGTAGCTGTTGAGCTTGTTGAATACCTCATGCAGCGAATAGAAGGTGTCATGCCGCACACGGCCCGGGATTTTCACCGACTGGATCGTCCCTTCCACTTTGTCATCCACCGGGCGCTGATTAAAGCGCGCCTGGGTCCGGTTAAACAGCCGCACCGGGAAATCAGGCGAAGAGACGGGATAAAGGGTACGCACCTCTTCCCCCAGTACATGCCAGTACCGGGAGATGCGCCATGCCAGCTGTGGGTGAGGTTCATCACCCGCCTTCAGGCGCAGGATAAAATCCACAGTTTCCGCATCCAGAATTTCATCACTGTCCATGCATAACACCCAGTCATTGCTCGCCAGATCGATGGCGTGATTCATCTGCACGCCATGCATGGCATAAGGGTGGTGGTGGGTGGTAATACCGTACTCCTGGCAAATGGCTAACGTGGCGTCGTGACTGCCAGAGTCGAGAACGATGAGCTCATCGGCGACAATGGTTAAAGGATGCAGCACTTCACGCAGCAGCCGCGCTGAGTTACAGGTCAATAAACAAACGGTGAGCTTGAACATAGGCGCTGTAAAGTTAAGTAAAACTCAGCAAACTCTATAAGCGCAGGGTGAAAAAAGCGAAGAAAAGTTGGTGGCAATCCGTTTGTGGACTTAAAAACGTGAGGCCAGCGAAAAAAAGCGCCCGCAGGCGCTTTTTATTTATTCCCAGCTCAGGATCACTTTCCCGGACTGGCCTGAACGCATCGCGTCAAAGCCCTGCTGGAACTCATCGATGGAGAAGCGATGGGTGATGAGCGGTGAGAGATCCAGACCGGACTGGATCAGCGCCGCCATTTTGTACCAGGTCTCGAACATCTCACGGCCATAAATGCCCTTGATGAACAGCCCCTTAAAGATGACTTTGTTCCAGTCGATGGACATATCCGATGGCGGAATACCCAGCATCGCAATACGTCCGCCGTGGTTCATGGTGTCGAGCATGGTACGGAACGCCGGTGGTGCGCCGGACATCTCCAGACCCACGTCAAAGCCCTCGGTCATGCCCAGCTCTTCCATAACGTCGCTCAGGCTCTCTTTCGAGACATCCACCGCACGGGTCACACCCATTTTGCGTGCCAGGGACAGACGGTATTCGTTCACATCGGTGATCACCACGTTACGGGCGCCGACGTGCTTCGCTACGGCCGCCGCCATGATGCCGATTGGGCCCGCACCGGAAACCAGCACGTCTTCGCCCACCAGGTCGAACGACAGCGCGGTATGCACCGCATTACCGAACGGGTCAAAGATGGAGGCCAGATCGTCTGAGATGTTATCGGGGATTTTGAAGGCGTTGAACGCCGGGATCACCAGGTATTCTGCGAAGCAGCCCGGACGGTTTACGCCCACACCGACGGTGTTGCGGCACAGATGCGTGCGCCCGCCGCGGCAGTTACGGCAGTGTCCGCAGGTGATATGGCCTTCACCGGAGACGCGATCGCCAATTTTAAAGCCCTTCACTTCCTGGCCAATGCCAACCACTTCGCCGACATATTCGTGGCCCACAACCATCGGTACCGGAATGGTTTTTTGCGACCACTGGTCCCAGTTGTAGATATGCACGTCAGTGCCGCAGATGGCAGTTTTACGGATTTTAATCAGCAGATCGTTATGACCGACTTCCGGCTCCGGTACGTCGGTCATCCAGATGCCTTCTTCCGCTTTCAGTTTGGATAACGCTTTCATCATTCGTCCTCAGGCAATCACGCCCAGTTGTTTGCCGATGCGGGTAAAGGCTTCCACCGCACGCTCAATTTGTTCAGGGGAATGCGCCGCGGACATCTGGGTGCGGATACGCGCCTGACCTTTTGGCACCACCGGGAAGAAGAAACCGGTGACGTAAATCCCCTCTTTCTGCAGCTCGCGGGCGAAGTTCTGCGCCACGACGGCATCGCCCAGCATCACCGGGATAATGGCGTGATCGGCACCGGCCAGCGTAAAGCCTGCAGCGGTCATTTTTTCGCGGAACAGACGGGCGTTGGCCCACAGCTTGTCGCGCAGATCGGCACCGGATTCCACCATCTCCAGCACTTTAATGGAGGCGGAAACAATGGCCGGGGCCAGCGAGTTAGAGAACAGGTACGGACGGGAACGCTGACGCAGCCACTCCACCACCTCTTTACGCGCGGCGGTGTAGCCGCCAGACGCGCCGCCGAGCGCTTTACCCAGCGTACCGGTGATGATGTCCACGCGGCCCATCACGTCGCAATATTCGTGGGAGCCACGACCGTTTTCGCCAACAAAGCCGACCGCGTGTGAGTCATCGACCATCACCAGCGCATCGTATTTGTCCGCCAGGTCGCAGACGCCCTTCAGGTTGGCGATCACGCCGTCCATAGAGAACACGCCGTCGGTGGCGATCAGCACGTGACGCGCGCCGGCTTCACGAGCCTCTTTCAGACGGGCCTCCAGCTCAACCATATCGTTGTTGGCGTAGCGGAAGCGCTTCGCTTTACACAGACGCACGCCGTCGATGATCGACGCGTGGTTCAGGGCATCGGAAATAATGGCGTCTTCCGCGCCGAGCAGGGTCTCAAACAGACCGCCGTTGGCGTCAAAACAGGAAGAGTACAGAATAGCGTCTTCCATACCGAGGAACGCGGCCAGCTTGCTCTCCAGCGCCTTATGGCTGTCCTGGGTGCCGCAGATGAAACGCACGGAAGCCATGCCAAAACCGTGGGTGTCCATGCCCGCTTTCGCCGCGGCAATCAGCTCAGGGTGATTCGCAAGACCCAGATAGTTGTTGGCGCAGAAGTTGATCACATGGCTGCCGTCGGCAACGGTGATATCCGCCTGCTGAGCGGAGGTAATGATTCGCTCTTCTTTGAACAACCCTTCCGCCCGCGCGGTTTCCAGGTCACTGTTTAACTGTTTGTAAAAATCACCACGCATTGCAATTCTCCAGACTCGGCAAATTTCGGCACATATTACCCAAAGCTATACCCCGATACGAGATGACGCTTTAAGAGTTATCGTTTTTGCAGCATAAATCACGTGTACCCCTGCGCTAAGTCGGTGAATGGCTGAAGGGTGGTCATACTAATGATATGATATGAATATTAGTGCCCGGGATTGTCCCCGGGCTCCACACTTCAAAGGTTACAGTTATGATCATCGTTACCGGCGGCGCGGGCTTTATCGGCAGCAATATTATTAAGGCCCTCAATGACAAAGGCATCACCGACATTCTGGTGGTGGACAACCTGAAAGACGGCACCAAGTTCGTTAACCTGGTGGATCTGAACATTGCCGACTACATGGATAAAGAAGACTTTCTGATCCAGATTATGGCGGGCGAAGAGTTCGGCGATATCGACGCAATCTTCCATGAAGGTGCTTGCTCCTCCACCACCGAGTGGGACGGCAAGTACATGATGGACAACAACTATCAGTACTCCAAAGAGCTGCTGCACTACTGCCTGGAGCGCGAAATCCCGTTCCTGTATGCCTCTTCCGCGGCAACCTACGGCGGTCGCACGTCAGACTTTATTGAATCCCGTGAATATGAGCAGCCGCTGAATGTCTACGGCTATTCCAAGTTCCTGTTTGACGAATATGTGCGTCAGGTGTTGCCAGAAGCTAACTCCCAGATTGTCGGCTTCCGCTACTTCAACGTCTACGGTCCGCGCGAAGGCCACAAAGGCAGCATGGCGAGCGTGGCCTTCCACCTCAATACGCAGTTGAACAACGGCGAAAGCCCGAAACTGTTCGAAGGCAGCGACGGCTTCAAGCGTGACTTCGTCTACGTGGGCGACGTCGCAGCGGTTAACCTGTGGTTCTGGGAAAACGGCGTCTCCGGCATCTTCAACCTGGGTACCGGTCGCGCAGAATCCTTCCAGGCGGTGGCTGACGCAGCGCTGGCGTACCACCAGAAAGGCAGCCTCGAGTACATCCCGTTCCCGGAAAAACTGAAAGGCCGCTACCAGGCGTTTACCCAGGCGGATCTGACCAACCTGCGCGCCGCGGGCTATGACAAGCCGTTCAAGACCGTTGCCGAAGGGGTGACGGAGTATATGGCCTGGCTGAACCGCGACAACGATACAAATTCACAAAATCATTCGAGCGGTATCAAGGCGGCAACTAAGTGAATCTCCGGGAGCTTACAAAAGTAAGTGACCGGAGTGAACGCAGGCAGCCAACGCAGAGACAGCTTGAAGGATGAAGTGAATGAAAATACTGGTGATCGGCCCGTCCTGGGTGGGCGACATGATGATGTCGCAAAGTCTCTATCGCACGCTCAAGGCGCGCTATCCCCAGGCGATAATTGACGTGATGGCACCCGCGTGGTGTCGTCCGCTATTATCGCGGATGCCGGAAGTGAACGAAGCGATCCCGATGCCGCTCGGCCACGGGGCGCTGGAAATTGGCGAACGCCGCAAGCTCGGTCACGGCCTGCGCGATAAGCGCTACGACCGCGCGTATGTGCTGCCTAACTCCTTCAAATCTGCGCTGGTTCCCTTCTTTGCAGGCGTGCCGCACCGCACCGGCTGGCGCGGCGAGATGCGCTACGGCCTGCTGAACGACGCGCGGATCCTGGATAAAGAGGCCTGGCCGCTGATGGTGGAGCGCTATGTGGCGCTGGCCTACGACAAAGGCGTGATGCGCAGCGCGAAGGATCTGCCGCAGCCGCTGCTGTGGCCCCAGCTACAGGTTAACGAGGGTGAAAAATCCCACACCTGTAACGCCTTCGGTCTGTCAGCCGATCGTCCGATGATTGGTTTCTGCCCTGGTGCGGAGTTCGGTCCGGCGAAACGCTGGCCGCACTATCACTATGCGGAGCTGGCGAAGCAGCTGATCGACGAAGGCTATCAGATTGTGCTGTTCGGCTCGGCGAAAGATCATGAGGCGGGCAATGAGATTCTCGCCGCGCTGAGCATCGAGCAGCAGGCCTGGTGCCGTAACCTGGCCGGGGAAACCCAGCTGGAGCAGGCGGTCATTCTGCTGGCGGCCTGTAAGGCGGTAGTCACCAATGACTCCGGCCTGATGCACGTTGCTGCGGCGCTGAACCGCCCGCTGGTGGCGTTGTATGGCCCGAGCAGCCCGGACTTCACGCCGCCGCTGTCGCATAAAGCGCGCGTGATCCGTCTGATCACCGGCTATCATAAAATTCGTAAAGGTGATGCCGCCGAAGGCTATCACCAGAGCCTGATCGACATTACTCCGCAGCGTGTCCTCGACGAGCTCAACGAGCTGTTGCTGAGCGAAGAAGGATAACGGATGCGGGTACTGATCGTTAAAACCTCTTCCATGGGTGATGTACTGCACACCCTGCCCGCGCTCACCGACGCCATGCAGGCTATTCCGGGTATCCGTTTTGACTGGGTAGTGGAAGAAGGCTTCGCGCAGATCCCTACCTGGCATGAGGCTGTAGACCGCGTAATCCCGGTGGCGATCCGTCGCTGGCGTAAAGCCTGGTTCTCGGCGCCGATTAAGGCCGAGCGTAAGGCCTTTCGCGACGCGTTACAGGCTCAGCGTTACGACGCCATTATCGATGCCCAGGGGCTGGTAAAAAGCGCAGCGCTGGTCACCCGGCTGGCTCAGGGTGTGAAGCACGGTATGGACTGGCAGAGCGCCCGCGAACCGCTGGCCAGCCTGTTCTACAATCGTCGTCACGCTATCGCTAAACAGCAGCACGCGGTGGAGCGTACCCGCGAACTGTTCGCCAAAAGCCTGGGCTATGCGAAACCGCAAGTGCAGGGAGATTACGCCATTTCGCAGCATTTCCTGCACGGTGCAAAGCCACACGCGCCTTATCTTATCTTCCTGCACGCCACGACCCGCGATGACAAGCACTGGCCCGAAGCGCACTGGCGCGAGCTGATCGGCCTGCTGAGCGATACGGGCCTGCGCATCAGGCTGCCGTGGGGCGCTCCGCACGAAGAGGCGCGGGCGAAGCGTCTGGCGGAAGGTTTTACCTACGTGGACGTACTGCCCCGTATGAAGCTGGATGGCGTGGCGCAGGAGCTGGCAGGAGCAACGGCAGTGGTGTCAGTAGACACGGGACTCAGCCACCTGACGGCGGCGCTGGATCGTCCTAATATTACGCTTTACGGCCCGACGGACCCGGGTCTGATTGGCGGCTACGGCAAAAATCAATATATCTGCCGCCCGGAACATTCATCGCAGCTGAACGACCTTTCCGCCACTGCGGTTTTTGCGCAATTAGAGCCTTTGCTGGCAGCAGAGAGAGCCTATGTCTGATTTTTTCTCAGCGGAGCGCCCACCGAAGCGCGTGCTGATCGTGAAGCTGCGCCACCACGGTGACGTTCTGCTGACCTCACCGGTCTTTACGGTGTTGAAAACCAACTATCCCAACGTCGAAGTGGATGCCCTGGTGTACGACGATACTCAGGCGATGCTCACCAGCCATCCTTTTATCGACCAGGTGCATACCATCGGGCGTAACTGGCGTAAAAAGGGTTGGTTCGCGCAGTTCCGTCTGTATCGTGCGTTACTGAACACCCTGAAGGCGCGGCAGTATGACGTGCTGATCAACCTGACCGAACACTGGCACGGCGCGCGTCTGGCACGTCGCCTGAAGCCGCGCGTCTCCGTCGGCTTTAAGCCTGATAAACGGGGCGGGCTGGCGCGTCGCCGCTGGGTAAAATCCTTCACCACTCTCTACCCGGCGATCCAGGATAACAGCCGCCATATGGTGGAGGTGAATCTGGATGCGCTGCGGCGGATCGGTATCCACCCGCAGACGGATGCCGACAAGCACACCCTGTTTGTGCCGGGTGACGCGGCAGAAGCGTCGATTGCAGAGAAACTGGCCGGTTTCGGGCTAAGCAGTGGCTCTTACATTCTGGTACACCCCACGTCGCGCTGGATGTTTAAGGCCTGGGATATCAAAAAGCTGGCGACGACCATTGATAATCTGGCGGCCCGCGGCCTGCCGATCATCCTCTCCGCCGCGCCGTCAAAAGAAGAGTCCGACTATATGGATGCGCTGCGCGCTGCGCTCACCCAGCCGGTGTTTGACTTAAGCGGCCAGTTAAACCTGAAAGAGCTGGGTGCGCTGATGAAGCATGCCCGCGTCTATTTTGGCGTCGACTCGATGCCCATGCACCTTGCCAGCGCTGTCGGTACGCCGACCGTCGCCATCTTCGGCCCGACCGGGGCGATCAAATGGGCGCCGTGGGGCGTGAACTACCGCGTCATCACCGCCGGATTTACCTGCCAGCCCTGTGGTAAAGCGGGCTGCGGCGACAGCGGCGTCTCCGACTGTATTACGGCGATCACCCCGCAAATGGTGCTGAGCGCCATTGATACCCTGCTACTGGAAACCCCGGTATGAAGCTGGCTATTGTTCGACAAACCTATAACCCCAACGGCGGCGCGGAGCGCTTCGTCTCCCGCGCGTTGAACGTGCTGGCGCAGGATACGTCGCTGGACGTCACGCTGATCGCCCGCCAGTGGGAGGACGCCGCAGGCTGGAAAACGTTGACGGTGAATCCCGCCTTCCGTAACCGTCTTGACCGGGAGTCGGGGTTTGCCGCTGCCGCAGCGGCGCAGTTCGCGCAGTTCGATATTGTGCAAAGTCATGAGCGTATTCCGGGGGCAACCCTCTTCCGCGCCGGTGACGGCGTACACGCGACCTGGCTTGAGCAGTACAACCGCATCCAGTCGCCGCTGGCGCGCTGGGCGCAGTCTCTGAGCCGCTATCACCGCTATATCTTGCGAGCGGAAGCGCAGATGTTTACCCATCCCGCGCTGCGCAACGTAATCTGCAACTCCAGGATGGTACGGGACGATATCGCCCGCCGCTTTGGCCTGGCGGATGACAAGCTGACGGTAATCTACAACGGCGTAGATACGTCCCACTTCAGCCCGGCGGTGCGCACTCAATCCCAGCGTGATGCGCTGGGTATCCCGCAGAACGCGCCGGTTCTGGCCTATGTGGGCTCCGGCTTTAGCCGTAAAGGGGTGGCGACGGCGCTGCGGGCCATTGTGCCGCATCCTGAAGTCTGGTTGCTGGTTGCCGGTCGCGACAAGCACGCCCGCAAATTTGAAAAACTGGCGCAGACGCTTGGCGTGGCATCCCGGGTGCGTTTTCTCGGGCCGGTTGCCGACGTGCGCCAGGTCTACGGCACCGCCGATGCGCTGATCCTGCCGACGCTCTACGATCCCTTCCCCAACGTCTGCGTTGAAGCGCTGGCCTGTGGCCTGCCGCTGCTCACCAGTCATGGCTGCGGCGCGGCAGAGTGGATTGAAGAGGGGGTAAACGGCTGGGTTCGCGACGCGCTCGACAGCGATGGCTATCAGCAGGCGATCGGCCTCTGGCTTGAAGGTCGCAGACAGGGCACTGATTACTCAGCCGCGGCACGCGCCACTGCTGAGCCTTATACCCTGGAGCGAATGGCGAAGGAGCTACAGGCGCTCTACCGCGACCTGCTGCGCTGAGCCGCGACGGAAAAGACGTTCTCCATCGACTCAAGCATGCATTCCCGGGTGAAATGGCTGCAGAGGTAATCGTAACCATGCTGCGCCAGCGTTTCGCGAAGCAAAGCATCGTCATACAGTTGCACTATCGCCTCGCGCAGCGCCATTTCGTCGCGCTGCGCAATCAAAATCCCGGTCTGGCCGTTGATGATGGCATCGGCCGTGCCACCCGCGTCGGTGGCAATGGTGGCAACGCGCGAGGCCAGCGATTGCAGCACCCCCTGCGGGACACCTTCCATATCGTGCGACGGGCTGAGCGCAACATCAAACGCCGGAAACCAGCGTTCAGGATCGCTGCGATGCCCCGCCATCACTACACGCGCCTGTAATCCCAGGGCGACAATCTCCTGCTCCAGCGTCGCCTTATGCGGCCCTTCTCCCACTATCGCCAGTTTGATATGCGAATTATCAATGGCAGCCAGGGCGCGTAAAAGCACGCTATGGCCTTTGTTTGGCCGCAGGTGTGATACCACCCCCAGCCAGAAATCGTCCTGCGACAGTCCGCAGTGCGCGCGGGCCTGCTGTTTGTCCGCCGGATGGAAACGCTGCGTATCCACGCCGCTGGGTACGGAGGTGCTCTGAGCCATCGGTACGCCGATATCGGCCATCTGCTGGCGCAGCGCCTCCCCGGTGGTCACAATGTGCGAACAGGCTTTACGAAACAGCCAGCGGGTGGTCCAGTTATTGCGCGGCACGCCGGAGGCATGGCGGGTCCGCACCAGCGGCACCGGATGCGAGAGGGTAAGATTGGCCAGTGCCACCAGCCAGGTATCGGCAGAATTGTGACTGTTTATGACATCAACAGACTGGCGGTGCTCTTTCAGCCAGCCGCGCAGCTGCTGCAGGTTTTGAAGGTTCTTGCGCCTTAACGGCATGGTCACCACCGTTAAGCCGGCATCGCGTGCCAGGCCGTGCAGCGGCGCACTCTCCGGACAAAGTATGGTCACCTGATGGCCGCGCTGAATCATCCCTAAGGACTCATTAATGATGCGTAACGGCTGACCGCCCTTACCCCCATCTGCTTCAGTGTGAACAATATGCATACTTTTCCTGATTAATGTGCATTAGCTGGCATAACAACAAATTATATACGTTACCGACCCGGTAATACATAAAGTCCTGACCCCGGAAAGCGCGTTATGGATTATTCTTGCTTACAAACATTGTCCTTCTGTAGGTCAGGTATTTGTGATAGTTTTCTCTGGCTTTTTATTTCCCACTGAAAAACCGTGGAAATCGCTCACTGCATTGTTAACCAGCCGGTCAAGTACCGAAAATCCTTAACCAGCCCAAAATATATGACAAATACTCGTAACATTCTGACAGGTCTGTTAGTCCTTGCTGTACTGGCTTTATGTTTTGTCTGGCCTATTCCCAACGATCAGCTGCCGTTTCACCGTAATGGCTTGATTTATCCCATTGTTGCTGTCGCTCTTGGCCTGTTTTTTAGTAATAGCACCATCAGACAAAGGCTGGATTTAAGCAAAATTAAGTTCGTTCTTATTGCGGTATGGGCGTTAACTTTCTTTATTGTGATTAATGGTCTTTTTGTCGCGCCAGACATAAAAGAGATGTTTTCCGCCTGGAGCGGTCAATGGTTACGCCCGGTATTACTGTTCTGTGCAGGCCTGATATTATTACCGGCTATCCAAAGGACATACCCCTCCATAACCGCCGCCCGCTTCTTTACGCTGGTGGTCCTCTTTTTCTGGGGCGTGGTCTGCGTCCATTTGCTGGATTCAATATGGCTTTACTGGCGCGACGGCTATATACACTGGGGCGAAACACGGATCGTCTATAACCGCACCCGTATGAGTTTCCAGATTAATATGATCACCGGCTTTATCCTTGCTGAGTTACTGGCGCGTGGTCTGTTAAAACAACGCTTCCTGCGCCTGAAAACGCCGGTTCTGGCAATTATACTATTAACCAATCTGCTGTGTACTGCGCTGGTAGATACCCGTTGGGGCACTATTGGCCTGGTCGGCAGTTTGTTCTCAACATTTGTTCTTCTGAGCATGCATAACATGCGTCGCAGCCGGGTCATCGTTACCGGCGGCATTCTTGTCGGTATTATTGTTGCTTCAGCACTGCTCGGTTACGCCTCCTGGAAAACCGATCCTCGCTGGCAAAATCTTGAAAGTGACGCTATTGCGGGCTGGAATGCTCCTTTCACCAGCTTTTGCTATAACAAAACAGACGGTGCGGTGCCCATTAACAGTCTGGGCGTGCCGATGAACCACTCTAATGGCTGTCGGGCCAGCTTCTTCCACCAGGGCTGGATGCTGATTGCTGAACACCCGGCAGGCGTAGGGGCAAAAAAAGAGGCCTTTCGCTATGTGCTGCGTCGTGACGCCCTGGATAACCGCATCAATATTCCCCACAGCCACTATGGCCTGATCGAATTTGGTATTCAGAACGGTGTGATTGGTATCGCGGGCTGGCTGATTCTGCTGGTGGGCTGCTGGTACATCGGCTGGCGGGATTTCCGTCACGGCAACATGATGGTAGGGATGTTCCTGCTGCTCTTCACTATCGGCTTCTTCTGCCGAACCATGGTCGATCATAACCTTAAAGATCACTATCTGGAGCAGTATATGTTTCTGACCGGCCTGCTAATTGGCATGTGTGCGCTACGCCCTGCGCCGGTCGAAAAGTTAACATCCTGACAAACCCGTCCACGCCTGTGGTGTTTAACACCCAGGCGTGGAACGCTTTAGCCTGTCGGCTGTCGAAATGCCGTTGAATGTTATGGTTATACCCCTTTAATTGCTGCGTATTTTTACGGAGAAAGCATGTCTGAAACGCCTCAATTAAGCCTCATCGTTGCCGTTTATAATGGCGAGAAATTCCTGAGCGCTTTTTTTGACAGCATTAAACAGCAGAATTTATCGAGTCTGGAACTCATTATTGTTAATGACGGCTCGACGGATCGCTCAGCTGAAATTATTTCCCGCTATGCCGACGAATTTACGCATTTTCAGGTTATCGACCAGCCTAACGGCGGCGTATCCGCCGCACGCAATACCGGTCTGGCTGTGGCAACCGGCGAGTACGTTGCGTTCCCGGATATTGATGACGTGATTTACCCTGGCATGTATCCGCGCCTGCTGGATATCGCCTTTGCGGGCCAGCTGGATGTCGCAACCTGCAACGGTACCTATATTTATGACGACGGCCGCCCGTCGAAAAAGATTTTTCCGTCCGATAAACTGGCCTCCACTGGCGTGCTCGATGGCCCCGAATGGCTGCAGATGGCGCTGACCTCGCGCAAATTCCTGCATGTCACCTGGCTGAATATTTATCGTCACGCCTTTATCAAAGCACAGGGTTTCACTTTCGAACATGGTCTGCGACATCAGGATATTCCCTGGACGACAGAAGTGCTGCTGACCGCGAAACGCGTGCAATACATTGACGAAGTCTATTACGACTATCTGATCCACTCTGCATCGGTATCCCACACGCCTGGCACCGACGACACGCGTATGCGTTCATCACGTCACTATATGAAGATCCTTGAAATGCTGGACGCCATCAATAAGCGCTATCCGGAGCAGGTGAAGCGTGTCCCGGCCTGTCAATGGCAAATTGCCAAAGAGGGTCTGGGTATTTTGCACAGCATTAACAACATCGAAGACAGCGCAAAAAAACGCGAAATTACCCAGGAACTGTTCGATCGCGGCATCTGGTCGATGATCTGGCAAAATGCGCGCGGTTTGCGTCAACGCTGGCGCCTGGGACGTCGTTACTTCCGCCTTAAAAAAATCATCGGCTAACGAATATTATGAGCAAACTTAAATTACACGCAGTCTCCCGCGCTGATTTCATCGCTAAAAACTATGCTGATTTCCAGACGCTGCTGGATAACCGTGTGAATCCGGACACCATTCCGGAGCGTTTTTACTGTGGCGGGCGCGGCGGCTGGACCTTCCAGACCACCCTGGCGCTGAAACACTATTACGGCGACGATATTGAGTGTTCTTTTGGCTCAGAGTGTCGTCCTGATGCCATTAACCTGATGCATAACGATGATTTTGGATCGCGCGTCAAACCCTGGCGTGGCGTGACCGTTGTTGCGCGTGCCGATCGCCCACCGGTCATTGGCGCCGACGTGGTGGTGGATCAGAACCCGGAAGCCGGCAACCGCAGCAATGGCGTCTTTGTTCCCTACTGGCCGCAGCCGGGGGTCAAACCACGCGAACGTACCGATGAAACCGTCAAAACCGTTGCCTTTTTTGGCCGCGTTGACAGCTTTCCGGAGGCGTTTCGCAGCGACGCGTTTAAGCAGCGGCTTGCCGAACAGGGCATTGACCTGCGTATCTCCTTCGATAACTGGACCAACTATCAGGACGTCGACGTCTGTATCAGTTTCCGTAAATCTCACGACCACAAGCTGGCGCGCAAACCTGCCAGCAAGCTGATTAACAACTGGCTCGGCAAAACTGTGATGATCTGCGACGACGAACCCTCTTACCGCGCGATCCGTGAAAGCGAGCTCGATTATCTGATCGCAAAAACGCCTGATGAAGCCTTCGATGCCATTATGCGGCTGAAAAATTCCCCTGACCTGTATCGTCAGATGCGTGAACAGGGTGATAAACGTTTGCAGGTTTACTCCCGCGAAGCGGTCGCCGCGCGCTGGTTCAGCCTGTTTGAGGATATCTGGCGTAAAGGACTGCATAAACGCCCTACTCTGGTTCGTGCATTGCGCTTTGGTTTCGGTAAAGCCATACGTCCGCTGACTAAAAAGTTTTGAGTTACATTGAGTCCGTCCATGTTTAAAAGATCCTCACAATCGTCATTCACATCACGCGGGAATATCCTGCGTACCCTGATGTTAACGCTGGTTTTCCTGGTGCTATTTTCACTCAGTGAAATCATCATCCTGCTGAAAGATCATGTCTACCAGCCGAAATCCAGCGACATGTCGCTGTATCTGATTATCTCCCTGCTGGCGGCCGTCAGTGCCCGTTACTTCCTGACCCGGCTGCTGCTGGCCGTCACCTTTATCGTCCAGGTATCGGAAGCGGTCTATTACCAGTTCTACGGTCAGTTTTACGGGCCGAGTGAAGTGTGGCTGGCCTTCGTCGAAACCAAAGATATCGCCAGCGGCATTACGGACAGCCTCGGATCGCTTGGGATCTACTTTGTGATTATGGCCGTCGCGGTGCTCTTTGCGCTGGTCTTTACTCGCCGCCTCGCACCGCAATGGCACAAGTGGATAGCGATGCCGTGTCTGTTGGCTATCATGGTGATGTTTGTCGGCCAGTTCTATAAAGCCATCGACGGGCAGATGTATAAATTCAACCCGGACCTGCGCCACTCTTTACTGCGTAACGGGCTGTCGGCCATGAGCTTTAGCGCCATCCGCCTGATTCCGGAAGCCATTTCCGGCGAGAACCAGAGCGTCACACACTATCAGCCATATAAAGTCACCCCAGTTGAGGGAACTCAGGCCGGAAAATACTCCATCATTCTGGCGATTGGTGAGAGCCTGAATCCGCACCATGTCAGCGCACTGGGCTATGAACGCGACACCACCCCGGAGCTGAAAGCGCTGATGCAGCAGTATCAGGGTACCGGTCGTCTGATCGTCTCGAACGCGGTTTCCACGCGCGTGGCAATCCCAATGCTGGTGAATAACCTGCGTGAGCCGGACAACTACGGCGCCTATAAGACGAAGTCGACCAACATTTTCACCAATGCGAAAAAGCAGGGCTACCAGACGGCGTTTATCTCCGCCCAAGGCCTGGAAGGACTAAGCAACTGGATTGGCATCCACGATATCGACCTGTGGGAAGATACGCAGATCCGCCCGGCACCGGACGTAGGTGCCGATGTGGTACTGACCCCCTCGGTTGAGCAGGCTAAGCTGGACTGGAACAAATCTTTCCTGATGGTGCTGAACAGCCGTGCGCCGCACATTCCTTACGAGCGCAACATTCCGCAGGGCTTTGCCAAATTCTCTACTCCACGCCTGAGCGATGACGTGGCGCAGAAGAAAAATGAGTACGATGATGCCGTACGCCTGTACGACAAAGAGCTGGCTTCAGCGATCCGTACCGCCATGGCGAAATCAAAATTACCGGTCCTGGTATTTATTACCTCGGATCACGGCGAGCGCGTGGGTGATGGCGGTCTGTTCGGTCACTCCATCGTCGAGATGCCGATTGCTCAGGTGCCGTTCCTCTACTTCAGTAACGATCCGGCGTACGCGATGAGCACCATCAGCCCGCAGATGCCGCTCAACCATTACCAGATGGCGACCCTCATCAACAAGATGCTGGGGTATGAGGTCAGTAACCCGAACCAGAAAGATGACAGCTACTTCATCACCGGAGGTGATATTCGGGGTCTGTCGCAGCGGGTCACGTACCACCTGAACGAACTGCCGGAAGCGGAACGTTAAGCAGAAATAATTAAACGGGCAGCTAATGCCCGTTTTTTTATCTGTGAACGCACGTAACGCAGGCAAATGGCTGAGCAAAAGCGCCAAAGGGATAGCTTTAACCGGTCTAAATGCTTAGAATTTGCCCGCCGAAACTGAAAAAACGGATAATCGCTTGGAATTGTTGTATACCGCTCTGCTCTATATTATTCAGCCACTGGTGTGGCTACGACTGCTGCTACGTAGCCGTAAAGCGCCTGCCTACCGCAAACGCTGGGCTGAACGCTATGGTTATTGCCGCAACAAAGTTGCGCCGGACGGTATCCTGCTCCACTCCGTTTCGGTGGGTGAAACGCTGGCCGCTATTCCGCTGGTCCGCGCCCTGCGCCACCGTTATCCGTCGTTACCGATTACCGTCACTACCATGACGCCAACCGGTTCCGAACGCGCCATGTCCGCTTTTGGCAAAGACGTGCATCACGTCTATCTGCCGTATGATTTACCCTGTGCCATGAACCGTTTCCTTAATACCGTGCGCCCTAAGCTGGTGATTGTGATGGAAACCGAACTGTGGCCGAACATGATTTCAGCCCTGCATGCCCGCAAAATCCCCCTGGTGGTTGCCAATGCCCGTCTGTCGGAACGCTCCGCCAAGGGGTACGGCAAGCTGGGTAACTTTATGCGCCGCCTGCTGAGTAAAATCACCCTTATTGCGGCACAAAATGAAGAAGATGGCGCGCGATTCCTGTCGCTGGGCCTGAAGCGTAACCAGCTGGCGGTCACCGGCAGCCTGAAGTTTGATATTTCTGTTACGCCGGAGCTGGCTGCCCGGGCAGTGACCCTGCGTCGCCAGTGGGCGCCGCGCCGCAAAGTCTGGATCGCCACCAGCACCCACGACGGCGAAGAAGAGATTATTCTGCAGGCGCACCGCCAGCTTCTTGAAAGCTTCCCGGACCTGCTGCTGATCCTGGTGCCACGTCATCCTGAACGCTTTAAAGACGCCCGCGAGATGGTGCAAAAAGGCGGTTTTAGCTTCACGATGCGCAGCAGCGGTGAAATCCCGTCCGCCAGTACCCAGGTGGTAATTGGCGATACCATGGGCGAGCTGATGCTGCTGTACGGTATTGCCGACCTGGCCTTCGTTGGCGGTAGCCTGGTGGAGCGTGGCGGACATAACCCGCTGGAGCCCGCCGCACACGCCATTCCTGTGCTGATGGGGCCGCATACTTTCAACTTCAAGGATATTTGCGCCAAGCTGCAGCAGGCTGAAGGGCTGATTACCGTCACCGATGCGAACTCGATAGTGAAGGAAGTATCCACCCTGCTGACCGACGAAGATTATCGTCTGTGGTATGGCCGCCACGCCGTTGAAGTGCTGCATCAGAATCAGGGGGCGCTGACCCGCCTGCTGCAACTTCTGCAACCTTATCTGCCCGTACGGAGCCATTGATGTCTGCGCGCCTGTCGGTGGTCATGATTGCCAAAAACGCCGCTGACCTGTTGCCGGATTGTCTCGCTTCCGTTGCATGGGCCGATGAGCTGATCCTGCTGGATTCCGGCAGTACCGACGACACGGTTATCGTTGCCCGCGCGGTCGGTGTACAGGTCCATATCGATACCGACTGGCAGGGTTATGGCATCCAGCGCCAGCGGGCGCAGCAGTTCGCCACCGGTGATTATGTCCTGATGATTGATACCGATGAGCGCGTCACCCCTGAGCTTCAACAGGCCATCCAGCGCGTACTGGCTGCCCCACAGCCCGATGCCGTTTACAGCATTGCCCGCCGGAACTATTTCCTTGGCCGCTTTATGCGCCACAGCGGCTGGTACCCCGATCGCGTGATGCGCCTTTATCCGCGTACGCGCTATCAGTACAACGATAACCAGGTTCATGAATCCCTGGCCTGCGACAATGCGCCCGTGATTGCCCTCGACGGCGATCTCCTGCATCTGACCTGCCGCGATTTCGCCAGCTTTCAGCGCAAACAGCTTAATTACGCCACGGCCTGGGCCCGGGAACGTCATCAGCGCGGCAAAAAGACCTCGCTGTTCGGTATTTTCAGCCACACCATTGGAGCGTTCCTGAAGACGCTGGTGCTGCGTGGTGGTGTGCTGGATGGTAAACAGGGCTGGTTACTGGCGGTGGTTAACGCCCAGTATACTTTTAATAAATACACCGAGCTGTGGGCGCTGAACCGCGGCTACTCAGAGAAAGCGTGAGCCATGAGCACAAAAGCGATTTATCCGGGTACCTTTGATCCTGTCACCAACGGTCATATTGATATCGTCACGCGTGCAGCAAGCATGTTTGATACGGTGATTCTGGCGATTGCCGCCAGCCCCAGCAAAAAACCTCTGTTTGACCTAGATGAGCGGGTTGCACTGGCAAAAGCCGCAACAGCACACCTGCCCAATGTGGAAGTAGTAGGCTTTAGCGATCTGATGGCGAATTTTGCCCGCACCCAGCAGGCCAATATCTTAATTCGTGGCCTGCGAGCGGTGGCCGATTTTGAATACGAGATGCAGCTGGCGCACATGAACCGCCATCTGATGCCTGAACTGGAAAGCGTCTTCCTGATGCCGTCCAAAGAGTGGTCGTTTATCTCCTCTTCACTGGTGAAAGAGGTGGCGCGCCACGCGGGTGATGTTACCCACTTCCTGCCTGCCAACGTTCATCAGGCGCTGATGGGCAAGCTAAAGTAGTTCCTGCCTTCTTACCGGGCGGCGCTGCGCATGCCCGGCCTATGTATTACTTCTGGCACTGACGACAATAGAAGGTCGCGCGCTGGGCGTGCTTCGTGGCCACAATTGGCGTACCACAGACCCGGCACGGCTCGTCTTTACGGCCATAGACCTGCAGCTCCTGGGCAAAGTAGCCCGGCTTACCGTCGCTTTGCAGGAAGTCCTTCAGAGTGGTTCCCCCCTGCTCAATCGAACGCAGCAGCACCGCTTTGATCACCCGAACCAGTATTTCGCACTCCTGGGCAGAAAGCGATGAGGCTAACCGATCGGGATGGATCCCGGCGGCAAACAGCGATTCGCTGGCGTAGATATTGCCCACGCCGACCACCAGCTTGTTATCCATCAGCCAGGGTTTAACAGGCGTTTTCTTCTTCGCGCACTTCGCCTTCAGGTACTCCGCGTTAAACGCGTCCGAGAGCGGCTCCGGCCCCAGGTGCGCCAGCACGTTATGCCCTTCAAGCTCTCTGGTCCACAGCCACGCACCGAAACGACGCGGATCGGTATAGCGCAGCACTTTGCCGTTGCTCATCACTAGGTCGACATGGTCGTGCTTTTCAGCGGGCAGCTCTTCACTGAGGATGCGCAGGCTGCCAGACATCCCCAGGTGGATGATAATCCAGCCGTCGGGCAACTCCAGCAGCAGATACTTCGCACGGCGCTGTACGCTGAGAACGGGTTTATCACTAAGGGCGTGGATCTCATCAGAGACTGGCCAGCGGAGACGACCGTTGCGTACAACAGCATGAAGAATGGTCGCACCGACCAGATGGGGCTCGATGCCACGGCGGCTTGTCTCTACCTCAGGTAATTCAGGCATGCTTCCTCCGTTGAGATGCAAAATGCAAAAAACCCCGCAGAGGCGGGGTTTTTCAATACAAGGAATCTAAAATTATTTGATTTTAGCTTCTTTGTACATTACGTGCTGGCGTACAACTGGATCGAATTTTTTCAGTTCCAGTTTTTCCGGCTTAGTACGTTTGTTCTTCGTGGTGGTGTAGAAGTGACCTGTACCAGCAGAAGAAACCAGCTTGATTTTCTCGCGAATACCTTTAGCCATGATTTATTTCCTCTTTAAGTACTTAGTACTTTTCGCCACGGGCACGCAGTTCGGACAGAACTGTATCGATGCCTTTCTTATCAATAACACGCATACCTTTAGCAGATACACGCAGGGTGACAAAACGCTTCTCGCTCTCAACCCAGAAACGGTGAGAGTGCAGGTTCGGCAGGAAACGGCGTTTAGTCGCGTTCAGTGCGTGGGAACGGTTGTTACCGGTCACCGGACGCTTGCCAGTAACTTGGCAGACTCGGGACATGTCTATTCTCCAAAAATCAAATTAGCTCGAGCTTCGTATGGGGTATCGGCGCCTCGTCAGGCTTTACAGCCCAGTCATCGCGTAGTTCTTAGTGAACCATCGATTGCCAGGCCCAATTGCCAAACCCGAGATTCTCAAAGGTGGCGTAGTATACGCTGACTCGAGGATGTGCTCAAGTCCCGAACAGACAAAGATCCCGATGGATCGCGAGAAATGGCTTAAATCCACCCACGTTCAGCAAACGAAACGTACTCTCCGCGGCCAATGACCAGATGATCAAGAACACGAATGTCCATGAATTGACAGCATTTGATGATGCGTGCAGTCACATCTCTGTCGGCTTTGCTCGGTTCGGCGCGCCCTGAGGGATGATTATGCGCGAGGATCACGCCCGCAGCATTCACTTTTATCGCTTCGCGCACAATTTCTCGTGGATGTATCTCAACATGACTCAGGGTCCCCGAAAATAACCGGCTGTGGCTCACTACCCGGTTCTGGTTATCAAGGAAGATAACCATAAAGATCTCGCGCTCCTCTTCCGCCAGCTGGCTATGCACAAACTCCCGGGTCATCTGCGGATCTTTTAGCGGGTTGATGCCCCGTATCCCCGAGCAGTAGTAGCGGCGGGCGAGCTCCGCTATCCCCTTCAACTGGGCAAATTTCGCAAGACCAATCCCCTCGACCCGCCTGAAATCCTTCATCTCTGCGGATAACAAACCGTGTAGCGAACCGAAATGCTGTAATAGATCTCTGGCAAGCGCGAACACGTTTTTACTCCGCGTCCCGGTACGCAGAAACAGCGCCAGCAGCTCTTCGTCCGTCAGCAGCGTCGCGCCATCGCGTAGCATTTTTTCCCGCGGCAACAACGGGGCTGATCTCTCCATACTCTCTCCTTTTCCCTGGCCGCAGTATGCTGCCACAGACCCCGGTGCCTCACGATGACGGATTGCTGGACTTGCGTAACGCCTCGCAAAGTGGCGGATGGACAATGTCACGATGCTTTTCGGATTGTGATAAAATGTTCGCCTCTCAGGTGAACCCTACAGGAAAGAATCATGATGAGCCTGGCCGGTAAAAAAATCGTTCTTGGCGTAAGCGGCGGCATTGCAGCCTATAAAACGCCGGAACTGGTGCGCCGTTTACGCGAGCGTGGGGCGGACGTTCGGGTAGCAATAACCGAAGGGGGCAAAGCGTTCATTACGCCGATGAGCCTGCAGGCTGTTTCAGGCTATCCGGTGTCGGACAGCCTGCTCGATCCGGCGGCTGAGGCCGCAATGGGCCATATCGAGCTGGGTAAATGGGCCGATTTAGTCATCCTCGCCCCGGCCACTGCCGATCTCATCGCCCGCGTTGCCGCTGGTATGGCTAACGACCTGGTGTCAACTATCTGCCTCGCCACACCGGCACCGGTTGCCGTGGTGCCTGCCATGAACCAGCAGATGTACCGCAACGCGGCAACGCAGCATAATCTGGCGACCCTCGCCTCTCGCGGGCTGCTGATTTGGGGGCCGGACAGCGGCAGCCAGGCCTGTGGCGATATCGGCCCGGGCCGTATGCTGGATCCGCTCGCGATTGTGGATCTGGCCGCCAACCATTTTTCACCTGTCAACGATCTGCAACATCTGAGCATCATGATTACCGCGGGTCCGACGCGTGAACCGCTGGATCCGGTGCGCTATATCACTAACCAGAGCTCCGGCAAGATGGGCTTTTCGATTGCCGCCGCTGCCGCACTGCGCGGGGCGAAGGTCACGCTGGTGAGCGGCCCTGTTTCGCTGCCGACGCCGCCGGGTGTACGGCGTATCGACGTTACGACCGCGCTGGAAATGGAAGCCGCAGTCCAGGCCCATGCACAGCAGCAGCAGATTTTTATCGGCTGTGCTGCCGTGGCGGACTACCGCGCGGCGGCCGTAGCAGACGAGAAAATTAAGAAGCAAGGCGATGAAATCACAATAAAAATGGTAAAAAACCCCGATGTCGTTGCTGGCGTCGCCGCACTAAAAGATCGTCGACCTTACGTCGTTGGGTTTGCCGCTGAAACGAATAATGTGGAAGAATATGCCCGGCAAAAACGTACCCGCAAAAACCTCGATTTGATTTGCGCGAACGACGTATCGCTGGCCTCACAAGGATTCAACAGCGACAGCAACGCATTGCACCTATTCTGGCAGGATGGAGATAAAGTCTTACCGCTTGAGCGCAAGGAACTCCTGGGCC
The DNA here is from genome assembly GCF_035787115.1 of Leclercia adecarboxylata. Taxonomy (GTDB): domain Bacteria; phylum Pseudomonadota; class Gammaproteobacteria; order Enterobacterales; family Enterobacteriaceae; genus Enterobacter; species Enterobacter adecarboxylatus_E. Next base: position 103,706 of record NZ_JALKTL010000007.1, read on the forward strand.
AACAATTACTGGACGAGATCGTTACCCGTTATGATGAAAAAAATCGACGTTAAGATTCTGGACCCGCGTGTTGGTCAGCAATTCCCGCTGCCGACCTATGCCACTTCCGGCTCTGCCGGTCTTGACCTGCGTGCCTGCCTCGACGACGCCGTAGAGCTGGCACCCGGCGCCACCACGCTGCTGCCGACCGGCCTGGCTATCCATATTGCCGATGCTTCTCTGGCAGCGGTGATCCTGCCGCGTTCCGGCCTGGGCCATAAGCATGGTATCGTGCTGGGCAATCTGGTGGGGCTCATCGATTCCGACTATCAGGGTCAACTGATGGTCTCCGTCTGGAACCGTGGTCAGGACAACTTCACCATTCAGCCCGGCGAGCGTGTCGCTCAGATGGTGTTCGTCCCGGTGGTACAGGCTGAATTTAATCTGGTAGAAGACTTCGACGCGACCGATCGCGGTGAAGGCGGCTTCGGCCATTCCGGGCGTAAATAAACCCGGCTATACGCATCCCACAACGCATAACGTAATAACAAACCGCAAACCTCTGTTTGCGGTCGTTGTGTGGATGTCAGCCTGACAATTGATTATTTTCAGGGGTATTTTGCAACATGGCAGAAAAACAAACAGCGAAAAGGAATCGTCGCGAAGAAATACTTCAATCTCTGGCTCTGATGCTTGAATCCAGCGATGGCAGTCAACGCATCACCACCGCAAAACTGGCTGCCTCTGTCGGCGTGTCAGAAGCGGCACTGTACCGTCATTTTCCCAGCAAAACGCGGATGTTCGACAGCCTGATCGAGTTTATCGAAGATAGCCTGATCACGCGTATCAACCTGATTCTGAAGGATGAAAAAGACACTACCGCACGGCTGCGTCTGATTGTCCTGTTGATCCTCGGTTTTGGCGAGCGCAATCCGGGCTTGACTCGTATTCTGACCGGCCACGCGCTGATGTTTGAACAGGACAGATTACAGGGGCGTATTAATCAGCTTTTCGAACGTATTGAAGCGCAACTGCGCCAGGTATTACGTGAAAAGAAAATGCGTGAAGGCGAGGGTTACAGTACCGATGAAACTCTGCTTGCCGGGCAAGTGCTCGCCTTTTGTGAAGGGATGCTTTCTCGCTTTGTGCGCAGTGAATTCAAATATCGTCCGACGGATGATTTCGACGCCCGCTGGCCGTTAGTCGCTGCGCAATTGCAATAGCAAAACAGCGTTACAGGCCCGGTAAGCGCAACGCCACCGGGCAAGTTGTTTTACACGCCAAATTCTTCCCGGTATGCGCGAACTGCCGCCAGGCTGTCTGCCATTTCAGGTTTCTCTTCCAGATAGGCGATTAGATCTTTCAGGGTGATGATTGACGTCACTTTGCAGCTGTAGTCGCGCTCCACTTCCTGGATAGCGGAGATGTCACCACGTCCGCGCTCCTGGCGATCCAGCGAGATCAGCACGCCCGCAAGCGTCGCCTTGTTCGCCTGGATGATCTCCATGGATTCACGGATAGCGGTGCCTGCGGTGATGACATCATCCACCAACATTACACGGCCCTGCAGCGCGCTGCCTACCAGATTACCGCCTTCACCGTGGGTTTTAGCCTCTTTACGGTTAAAGCAGTACGGTACGTCGCGGTCGTGATGTTCCGCCAGCGCCACGGCGGTGGTGGTCGCAATCGGGATACCCTTATACGCCGGGCCAAACAGCAGGTCGAACTCAATGTTGGAATCCACCAGCGCTTCGGCATAGAAACGGCCTAACAGTGCCAGATCGCGCCCGGTATTAAACAGCCCGGCGTTAAAGAAATAGGGACTCTTGCGCCCGGATTTCAGCGTAAATTCGCCAAACTTAAGTACCTGCTTGCTAAGCGCAAACTCAATAAACTGGCGCTGATATGGTTTCATGGATTCGCTCCTCATCTTACTTTTACTTTTCTACAGACAAAAAAAAGGCGACTCATCAGTCGCCTTAAAAATCAATTTTCTAACGCCGCCTTCTGCGTCGTTACGATAGATTCGATTCCCTCTCGGGCTAATGCCAACAGAGAGAGCAACTCTTCATGGGTGAATGGCTCGCCTTCTGCAGTACCCTGAACCTCGATGATACGACCATCTTCGGTCATCACCACGTTCATGTCGGTTTCTGCCGCGGAGTCTTCAACGTACTCCAGATCGCACAACGCTTCGCCAGCCACGATGCCCACAGATACCGCCGCAACCATTCCTTTCAGCGGGTTGGTTTTCAGTTTACCGGCAGCCACCAGTTTATTCAGCGCATCGGCCAACGCCACGCAGGCGCCAGTGATAGAAGCGGTACGGGTGCCGCCATCGGCCTGAATTACGTCGCAGTCCAGCGTTATGGTGAATTCACCCAGCGTTTTCAGATCAACAGCAGCGCGCAGCGCACGGGCAATTAAACGCTGGATCTCCATGGTACGCCCACCCTGCTTACCCTTCGCCGCTTCGCGGGCGTTACGGGTATGAGTGGCGCGTGGCAGCATGCCGTATTCGGCAGTGATCCAGCCCTGACCCTGGCCTTTCAGGAAGCGCGGCACGCCCTCTTCGATAGAGGCGGTGCACAGCACTTTGGTGTCACCAAATTCAACCAGCACGGAGCCTTCAGCGTGTTTTGTATAGTTACGGGTCAGGGTGACGGGGCGCACCTGATTAGCGCTACGGCCTGCTGGACGCATAGTAAGATCTCCGGCTTAAAACGAATGTGAGGGCGCATTATACGAATTTCATGGCTAAAAGCCTATGCCAACCCCTGCCGGGCTCACACATAATGTCAGTCCAGCGTTTTACGGTAGGATTTCAAGCCCACGGCAATCACAACCACCGCCAGGCCGAGCAGCGGCAAAAGATCGGGTAGTAATGCCGCCGCAGAATATCCTTTCAGCATGATGCCCTTAATCAGCCTGATGAAATAGGTCAGTGGTAAACAGGAGCCAATAGCTTTCGCCCAATCTGGCATGCTAATAAAGGGGCTGATAAAGCCGGAAAGCATGATCGAAGGGATAAAGTAAAATGACGACATCTGCAGCGCCTGCAACTGGTTTTGCGCCAGGCCAGAGATACCAATGCCAATTGAAAGGCAAAGAAAAACATAAATCAGCAGAACCAGAAACAGCAGAAAAACGCTGCCGTGCAGGGGAATATTGAACAACAGAACGGCGGCGATCAGTATTAACGTCGCCTGAAAGAGGCCAATGATAACAAACGGCGTTATTTTCCCAACAATCACCTCCAGCCCGGACAAAGGAGAGACCAGTAAATTTTCTAACGCGCCGTTTTCCCGTTCACGAGTGATAGACAGAGCGGTCATCAGGATCAATGTCGTGCTGAGTATCGACCCCATAATGCCGGGAATGGTATTAAACTGGGTGATCCCTTCCGGGTTAAACATGCGATGTATCACCAGGTCGAAATCATCCTCCTGTTGCGCGACGCGCATTCCCCCCGGCAAATCTTGCCTGAACGCCGATTTCGCAACCTGCACCAGCGCGCTAAGCGCATTTCCTGTGGTCATCGGATCGATGGCGTCTCCCTGAATTAACAGTTGAGGCTTATCGCCACGTAGCATTTTGCGGGTAAACCCCTCTGGAATAGTCACAATAAACGTGACGTCGCCCCTGACAAATGCTTTTTGAGCAGCCTCTTCAGAATCGACAGGTATCATCGAAAAGTAGCCGGTATTTTGCGCGCTCGTCACAAAAATCTGGCTCATGCGTTCGGTATCGTAATTTAATAATGCAGTAGGCAAATTATGGGGATCCATATTTATTGCATAGCCAAGAATGATAAGCTGAAATATAGGCGTAAGGATCACCATGCCGATACTGACTTTATCACGACGTAACTCGTGAATTTCCTTGATAACCACGCCAATCCAGCGGATTAAGGAGAAGTTTATATTAATTTTTTTCACAATCACTTTTCATTAAATAGGTAAAGGCATCTTCCAGATTGGTATCAACCTGGCAGAACTCATAACCCTTTTGGGTAAATGCAAAAAGCGTGGCTTTTAACTTCGCCTCATCTCGGGAGGTTATATAAAGCTGATTACCAAAAATAACGGTTTGCTCAATCTCCGGTAAACGCTGTAGCTGACTTTCAAGTGCCGTCAATCCGGCACCGCTGGTTCTTACTGTAATAAGATTCTGCGCCGCGATAATCGATGCAATCGTCCCATTCGCCAGTAGCCGACCATAAGAGAGATAGGCAACTTTATGGCAGCGCTCAGCCTCATCCATATAATGCGTGCTGACCAGTATTGATATTCCTCTGTCAGATAACTGATGCAGCATTTGCCAGAATTCACGTCGCGCCTTGGGATCCACGCCAGCGGTAGGTTCATCCAGAAACAGTAAAACAGGTTCATGCAGCATACATGCCGCCAGGGCCATCCTCTGCTTCCAGCCGCCAGAAAGTACCTTCGCCATTTGATGCTGCCGGGAGGTGAGGCCTAACTCTGAAAGTGCGCGTTCTACCCGTGCTTTACGTTGGTCGAGGCTATAGAGCCGGGAGATAAAAAGTAAGTTTTCCCGGATGGTCAAATTCCCCCACATAGAGAAATACTGGGTCATGTAACCTATATTTCTTTTTATTTGTTCCCGCTGCGTAAAAATGTCCATCCCCAGACATGAGCCTTCTCCTGAATCTGGGGTGATCAAACCGCACATCATCCGGATAGAAGTCGTTTTTCCACTGCCGTTCGGGCCGAGAAATCCATAAATTTCGCCTTTCGCCACCTGAAGAGAAAAATCCTTTACGGCGTGATGCTCGCCAAAATACTTATTAAGGTTTTTTACATCAATACAAAGATTATTCATCCGGAATGATTTCCACATCAAACGGTTGGCCGATTTTCATATACGCAGCCTGCTCCCGGGCAGGAATAGCCTCCGCCATAAAAATTAGCTTCTCCCGGCGTTTCGTACTGTAAATAACGGGAGGCGTAAATTCTGCTTCAGGATTTATATAATTAATCATGCCAGGGATTGCCTCTGCACAGCCGTCGCATGATAACCTTACTTTAGTTCCGATTTTGAATTTACCGAGCAATGCTTCGGGTATAAAGAAGCGTACCTTAATGTTATCGGGAGGTAGCAGACTGATTATTGGGCTGCCCGCAGAAGGACGCTCCCCGGCTCGATAAATGATATCAAAGACCTTTGCGTTAACCGGAGAAACAATCGTAGTCTGCTGAACATCCCAGCGAGCTTTATCTCGTTCAAGCCTGGTGGCTTCTACCTGCGCGAGCTGTTTATTAATTTCATCCTGACGGGCAGGCAGTTGACGGGCTTTTAATTGATTAATGAGCTCTTCGACCTGCGCACCTTTTTGCGTTAATTCATCACTGATATCTTCCCATTCCGCTAGTGATATTGCTTGTCTGGCATAAAGATTACGGTAGCGTTCAAGCTGGCGCTTTACCTGCAATTCTGACGATCGTGCTTTTTTAATCTGAGCACGTATAACATCTAACTCTTCTGGCCGTTCACCTGAGGTTAAATTTCGCAGCAGAGCGTTTTCAGCAGAAAGCTTTTCCTCGGCCTGCAAGAGAATATTTTTGGCCTCAAAGGATTCAATCTTGACCAACTCCTGACCATCTTTAACTTCATCCCCCTTATTTACTAACAGCCGATCTATTTTGGCATTACCAGAATATGAGAGATATACAAATTCCCCATGTGAATAGCCGGATAAGATGTTGTCTGGTTTGTTATCACAGCCTGTTATTACCAGCACCGCTATCAGAGCTAAAAATGTCGTTTTTGGTTTTTGCATCAACACGCATCCATATGCATACAATACTTATACATCGCTGATTCCTGGAATGAATAATTCTCACTCCAGGGCCAGATAGCGATGTAAAAGCTAATCCTTTAAATAATGTTTGAAGTACATTTCATTTAATTTTTCAACAGTACTCAGATTTAACCCTGCTATTGAGTTAAAAGAGACATCTTTTGTAAAAGAAATGATAGACGATCCACCGGGAGAAAACCATTTAGCACACTGCTTAAACGGCCATGGTAATTCATAACCTTTGTCTCGCAGAAGTTGGTTGAGCACGATCCAGTCATGTCTGAAATCTTTCCCGGAAAAATGAGTTAAGTACTGTGAATCCTCTGCAGTAAATAATTTTACAGGAGTGCAAAACTTATTTTCGATGGAAAAATACATATTATAAAAACTTACGATCAGTTTCTGTACGTCTTCAGGGAAAGATCCCGGGATAGTCAAAACCCCCAATAAGTATTTATAGCCAGGATACCTTTTTACAAAATCGAATATGCCTCGCCATAAATAATCAAGCGCATTACTTTTTTGATAGGGTTTCTGAATAAATCCACGGCCAATTTCCACAGATTTTTCTAAACAGGGATACGCACTTTCGTGGTAGTTAAATAAGCTATTACTGTAAAGACCCGAGATCCCCTGGCGGGCTAATTGCTCACCAATGGGCATAACTCGATACGCGCCGAGAATTTCTGTCTCAGAAGGGTCCCATAAAATGATATGGTAATAGCTATCATCAAAAATATCATTATCCTTCTCTTTACCGGACCCCGATCCTATATCACGATAGCAACGTTCGCGCAGGCGCCCTAACTCATCAATAATGGGTGAGTCACCAGCAGTGTCGCGGCGATACATCACTAGCTTTTTACCATCACTAAACTGTCTTAGTACTTCGCACGCTTCTATCGCACTTATCAAACCACATTTGCTTTCGATATCTTCTTGTGGAGAGACAGTATCCAGAAGCACAGGCCCATTGTTACCTGTACTCTGAAGATGCATTAAGCACACGCTTGCTGCTGCAGAGAGATCTTTATTATATTTCTTAAAAGACATTAAGGAGATTTGTTGCCCTACTTTAATCTTCATGGTTTTACCACGATGACGCAGCGACTCCCGGATAATCATAAGGTTGGATAGCTGCCGCCAGATCGTTGCGGTAAAATAGTAGGTTTTACTGTTCGCCCCAGTAATATGAACAGGCACTAGCGCCGCATTATTACGGATAGCCAGCTGTAAAAAACCGGGATTCCATGCATGCTCCTGTAATCCAGAGAGTGACCAGTTGGCCAGCTTACCGGCAGGGCAGATAATTAATACACCACCATTTTTTAGATGATCGTTCATCTCCCTGAATTTTTTATGGCTCATCTTGCCGGCCATATTCTCAATACCAATCGTAAGCTCTGATACCTGAGGAAATATAATAGGTAAAATGTGGTTTGCAACTATCTTTATATCTTTCCGAACCCTTGAGACAGTATGTATTAAGGACAACCCATCCATAACAGTAGGATGATTTGAAACAACAACCGCAGCACCATGTCGCGGTATATTATTGAAATCGCAATTATCCGTTTCACATTTTAGTTTGAAAAACTCAATAACTGAACTAACCCACGCAATACCCTTTTTATTAAATAATTGATCATCATACATCAATCGGGTAAATATTTTATTTCCAAATGCGTTTCTGAACAACCAATTTTTCCAAAAAGAGAGTTTTGTATCAGGAAAGAATTCTCTGATGACTTTGTCAAAGATAACGTCCATATTAAAATCCTTTTTATAGAACTTTCTCTAACAGGACTATACTCGGTATCCTTCCGGCGAGCAATACCGCCAAACTTTAAAAAAACCAATGCAAAATAATCACATATAATTGAAATGATAGTATTCATAATAGAAATGAAACTAATGAAAAATTAATGGTTTTATATTGCTGTCTTACTCGAATATATACAAGTTGCTTAAAGATAAATCTCTATAACATTTCCCAAGATTATATCTCCTCTCAGGGTGAAAATATTAATTACGTCTTCAAATAGTAAAATATTTTACCTGGAAGTATCTGGGATGTTTATACAGATCAATTATTACATTTAAAAAATTAACAACCGTTGAAAGGCATCGCTTAAAACAATAAGTATCAGATTATTAAATACATTGTGGCAGGTCGACAGGAAAGAATTTGCATTCAACTATTTCACCACTATTCCTGTTAAGTCCCCGTCCGCATAGCTATAATCCTTTGCATTCATTATTACGAAAACAGGAACATCTATGATCCGCAGTATGACCGCCTACGCCCGCCGTGAAATCAAAGGTGCATGGGGTAGCGCCACGTGGGAAATGCGCTCGGTTAACCAACGCTATCTTGAAACCTATTTCCGTATGCCAGAACAGTTCCGCAGCCTTGAGCCTGTGGTACGTGAGCGTATCCGCGCTCGCCTGACCCGCGGAAAGATTGAATGCAACCTGCGTTTTGAGCCCGATGCGAGCGCGCAAGGGGAGCTGATCCTTAATGAGAAACTGGCTAAACAGCTGGTGAACGCCGCTAACTGGGTCAAAATGCAGAGCGACGAAGGCGAAATCAACCCGGTGGATATCCTGCGCTGGCCTGGCGTGATGGCCGCTGGCGAACAGGATCTGGACGCGATTGCAGCGGAACTTCTTACCGCTCTGGATAGCACGCTGGATGATTTTATCGTAGCCCGAGAAACCGAAGGCCAGGCGTTGAAAGCGCTTATTGAGCAACGTCTGGAAGGCGTGAGCGGCGAAGTGGTTAAAGTCCGTTCCCATATGCCGGAGATCCTGCAGTGGCAGCGTGAGCGTCTGGTCGCCAAACTGGAAGATGCCGAAGTTCAGCTGGAAAATAACCGCCTCGAGCAGGAACTGGTGCTGATGGCCCAGCGTATTGATGTGGCGGAAGAGCTGGACCGTCTGGAAGCGCACGTCAAAGAAACCTATAACATTCTGAAGAAGAAAGAAGCCGTGGGCCGCCGTCTCGACTTTATGATGCAGGAGTTCAACCGCGAGTCGAACACCCTGGCATCTAAGTCAATCAATGCCGAAGTGACCAACTCTGCGATTGAATTGAAGGTGTTGATCGAGCAGATGCGCGAGCAAATTCAGAATATCGAGTAATGCATTATCTGGCGTGGCGCTAAGGCCACGCCATCCTGAATAAATCTAATGTGAAAATTGTATCCATTAGCCCCTTACATCTCACTAAATAGCCTATTAGCCATTAGAAAACCTAAGGCAAAACACCTCACACAAGAAAATCTAAATCGTGAGCCACAGCACAAAACGTTACCCTGATGGCCTTAATTCTGGGGGGTAACATGCTGCTGCATATCCTGTATCTGATCGGTATCACCGCTGAAGCCATGACCGGCGCCCTGGCCGCCGGACGTCGTCGTATGGACACCTTCGGCGTTATCATTATTGCCACCGCCACGGCGTTGGGCGGAGGATCCGTGCGGGATATTCTGCTGGGTCATTATCCGCTCGGCTGGGTCCAACATCCTGAATATGTGATTATTGTCGCCGTCGCCGCCGTCCTGACGACCATTGCCGCCCCGGTTATGCCCCATCTGCGCCGTCTGTTCCTGGTGCTGGATGCCCTCGGCCTGATCGTATTTTCTATTATTGGCGCTCAGGTTGCGCTGGATATGGGGCAGGGCCCGGTTATCGCCACTATCGCGGCGGTGATCACCGGCGTGTTTGGCGGCGTACTGCGCGATATGTTCTGTAAACGCATTCCGCTGGTGTTTCAGAAAGAGCTTTATGCCGGGGTCTCCTTCGCGTCCGCCGTGCTGTATGTCGCGCTGCAGCACTACGTGAGCAATCAGGATGTGGTGATTATTTCCACCCTGTTATTTGGCTTTACCGCCCGCATGCTGGCGCTACGTTTAAAACTGGGGCTCCCTGTTTTTTACTATAACCACAGCAGCCACTAAAAACCCTGCACGTCCTGCTTACCCAGCCAGGCGGTCAGGGCGTTAACGGTGGGCTGGTGCACAAACTCAACCAGCCTGCGCGCCCTTTCCGGGCCGATGCCCGGCACCTGACGCCAGCGTAACGCGTCTCTGTTCAGCAACTGCTGCCACTGCCGATCGCTGAGCGCGCGCATGGCCATGCGCGGCAGAGGAACGCCCAGCGCATCCAGCCAGCGGGTAAAGGGTTGACGACGAGCCATATTGAATTGATGCCAGAGCCTGAGTCCGCGCTGCGCCGTTATTCCAGGGGTGCGCTGTAACTGTTCCTGAGTGAGCGCCAGCCATGAAAAGAGATGCGCAAAATGGTGCGCCTGATGCAGAGACTGCCAGCCTGCCTCACCCAATCCTGCGATATTTAACACCGATGACGAACTCAGCCACGCCAGCCGGGCCATAAACTGTTCATGACATTCCGGTGTGGCATAAAAACAGGTGAGCGGTGTGAATCGGGGTGCCGGCGGCACGGGTTTACGTCGGTCGCTTGCCCGCCAGACGACTTTATCCACGCGCGGGATCCCCTGCCCGGCCAGGCTGACCTGAATCTGATCTCCCGGCGCAATATCCAGTGCCTGCCATCGCCCCACCGTCCCCAGATTTACGCGCTGCACCCGTTTATCATCAAGCTGTACGGGTTCTAACGTGGCGACCACCGCAATTCTGCCGGTACGCCCGACGGTAAAATTGATGGCCCGCACCTCAGCAACCCGTGCAACCGGCTCGTATTTCCATGCCACGACCCAACTGCCCTCTCCAGGCAGCCAGCGGTTGCCTGCGGGCTCCTGTGCCGAGCGGATCACGACACCATCGGTGACAAAGGGCAGCGGCGATCTGAACCAGCGATCGCGTATTTTTTTTACCTCCTCCAGCGAGCTGACCCGGTGTGTCCATGCTTCCGTAAGGGTGAAGCCTGCCCGGGATAACCTCTGCAGACGCTCGGGCATCGAAGCGGGGCCATCTGGCCACGCCCAGATGAAGATACCGATACGATACAGCTCTGGGCCAGTCTCTTGCCGCATCATCGTCCCGGCAACTTTTGCCCGCGCATTCATGCCACCCATCTGCTGCTGAATATGGTTATCGCGGCTTAAAAAGAGTTCGCCCTGCAACACGCTGTTGGCGAGCGGGCCCGTTACCCGCGTGGGCACGGAGGGAATGTGCTTAACTTTCGCCGTCCAGTCTTCGCCTTTCAACCCGTCGCCCCGGCTGGTGGCCTGCACCAGTTGCCCCTGACGGTAGACCAGCGTTACCGCCACGCCATCCACTTTCGGTTGGATCCACAGGTCGCGACGCGCTTGCATCCACTGCCGGAGTGCCGCTTTATCGGCTATCTTCGGCACCCCGGTGTGGCTGACCGGGTGCCTGATTGAACCCTTCGCAGGGACCAGCGCGTCCGCAGCCTGTTCATCGCCAAAGCAGTTCCGCCACTGTTTGAGCCTTGCCGCCAGCTGGTCATAAACTTCGTCGTTCACATCGCTGACGCCCTGTTGCCAGTACGCCTTATCCCAGCGTGCTATTTGCGCGCTGAGCCTGACTATCTCCTGCTCTGCCTGAGTGGGCGACCAGACCGGGCATACCGCCTGTCCAGCACTGCTCCAGAGCCACAACAGCAAGCCAATATATCGCCACATTGTTACCCCTCCCTGTTTTACAAGGGGTATAACGTGATGCGCAGCTGCAGGCGATACGCATAAACCGACTTTACGAGGCCGCGTCAGAACATTATTTCTGTTGCAGCAAAAAGGAGATAAAACCGGAAAACGGTACGCAAAATTCAAGGAAGACCAGGAAAAAGTGTGACAAAGGCTACGTCACGCAGCGGCGACGTGTATAATAAGCCCGTATGTAGGACTTCAACGCTATCAACATACAAAGACTCTCATGGCTCAAGGCACGCTTTATATTGTTTCTGCCCCAAGTGGCGCGGGTAAATCCAGCCTGATTCAGGCGCTGTTAAAAACCCAACCGTTGTACGATACGCAGGTTTCTGTTTCTCACACCACGCGCGCACCGCGCCCGGGTGAAGTGCACGGTGAACACTATTTCTTTGTGGATCACGACGAATTCAGAACGATGATTGGCAGAGACGCATTCCTTGAACACGCCGAGGTCTTCGGTAACTATTACGGCACCTCGCGTGAAACCATTGAGCAGGTGCTGTCGACCGGCGTGAACGTGTTCCTTGATATCGACTGGCAGGGCGCGCAGCAGATTCGCAATAAAATGCCTGATTCGCGCAGTATCTTTATTTTACCGCCGTCGAAAGATGAGCTGGATCGCCGCCTGCGTGGCCGCGGCCAGGATAGCGAAGAAGTTATCGCAAAACGTATGGCCCAGGCAGTTGCGGAAATGAGCCATTACGCCGAATATGATTACCTGATTGTGAATGATGATTTTGACGCCGCCCTGAGCGATCTCAAAACTATTCTTCGCGCCGAACGTCTGCGCATGAGCCGCCAGAAGCAGCGACATGACGCATTAATCACCAAACTGTTGGCAGACTGAACCCACATTCAGTATCATGCCCAGTCATTTCTTCATCTGTGGAGCATTTTAAGTATGGCACGCGTAACTGTTCAGGACGCTGTAGAGAAAATTGGTAACCGTTTTGACCTGGTGCTGGTCGCCGCGCGTCGCGCTCGTCAGATGCAGTCAGGCGGTAAAGATCCGCTGGTACCGGAAGAAAACGATAAAACTACCGTTATCGCACTGCGCGAAATCGAAGAAGGCCTGATCAACAGCCAGATCCTCGATGTTCGTGAGCGCCAGGAGCAGCAAGAGCAGGAAGCCGCAGAACTGCAGGCCGTCACCGCCATTGCTGAAGGTCGTCGTTAATTAAACCTGCAGGTCGCCCTTGTATCTGTTTGAAAGCCTGAATCAACTGATTCAAACCTACCTGCCGGTAGACCAGATTAAGCGTCTCCAGCAGGCGTATCTCGTTGCACGTGACGCTCACGAGGGCCAGACACGTTCAAGCGGTGAACCCTATATCACGCACCCGGTAGCGGTGGCCTGTATTCTGGCCGAGATGAAACTCGACTATGAAACGCTGATGGCCGCCCTGCTGCATGATGTGATTGAAGATACCCCCGCCACCTACCAGGATATGGAACAGCTATTTGGCAAAAGCGTTGCCGAGCTGGTGGAAGGGGTCTCTAAGCTCGATAAGCTAAATTTCCGCGACAAGAAAGAGGCGCAGGCCGAAAACTTTCGCAAGATGATCATGGCGATGGTACAGGATATCCGCGTCATTCTGATCAAGCTCGCCGACCGTACTCACAATATGCGCACGCTGGGTTCGCTTCGCCCGGACAAACGACGTCGCATTGCCCGTGAAACCCTCGAAATCTACAGTCCGCTGGCGCACCGTTTAGGTATTCATCACATTAAAACCGAGCTGGAAGAGCTGGGTTTTGAAGCGCTGTACCCGAACCGCTTCCGCGTGATTAAAGAGGTGGTGAAAGCCGCACGTGGCAACCGTAAAGAGATGATTCAGAAGATCCTCTCAGAAATCGAAGGACGTTTGCAGGAAGCGGGTATCCCCTGTCGCGTCAGCGGTCGCGAAAAGCATTTGTACTCTATCTACTGCAAAATGGTGCTCAAAGAGCAGCGTTTTCACTCGATCATGGATATCTACGCGTTCCGCGTGATCGTCCACGATTCCGATACCTGCTATCGCGTGCTCGGTCAGATGCACAGCCTGTACAAACCGCGTCCGGGAAGGATGAAAGACTACATCGCCATTCCAAAAGCGAACGGCTATCAGTCTCTGCACACCTCGATGATTGGTCCGCACGGCGTACCGGTTGAAGTGCAAATTCGTACCGAGGATATGGATCAGATGGCGGAGATGGGTGTTGCCGCGCACTGGGCCTACAAAGAGCATGGCGAAACCAGCACCACCGCGCAGATCCGCGCCCAGCGCTGGATGCAGAGCCTGCTGGAGCTGCAACAGAGCGCCGGTAGCTCGTTTGAATTTATCGAGAGCGTTAAATCCGATCTCTTCCCGGATGAGATTTACGTTTTCACACCAGAAGGGCGTATTGTCGAACTGCCTGCTGGTGCCACGCCGGTCGACTTTGCCTACGCCGTGCATACCGATATCGGTCATGCCTGCGTGGGCGCACGTGTCGACAGGCAACCGTATCCGCTGTCACAGCCGTTGACCAGCGGCCAGACGGTAGAAATCATTACTGCACCTGGCGCACGTCCAAACGCGGCGTGGCTCAACTTTGTCGTGAGTTCGAAGGCCCGCGCCAAGATCCGACAGCTGCTGAAAAACCTCAAACGCGACGACTCCGTCAGCCTGGGTCGTCGTCTGCTCAACCATGCGTTAGGCGGTAGCCGCAAGCTGGCGGAGATCCCGAAAGAGAACGTACAGCGTGAACTCGAGCGTATGAAGCTCGCCACGCTGGACGATCTGCTGGCGGAGATCGGCCTTGGCAACGCGATGAGTGTGGTGGTAGCGAAGAACCTGCAGCAGGGCGAAACCTCTGTACCGCAGTCGTCATCCACCAGCCACGGGCATCTGCCGATCAAAGGCGCCGACGGCGTACTGATCACCTTTGCCAAGTGCTGCCGCCCTATTCCTGGCGACCCGATTATTGCCCACGTCAGCCCGGGCAAAGGCCTGGTTATCCATCACGAATCCTGTCGTAACATCCGCGGCTACCAGAAAGAGCCGGAGAAGTTCATGGCGGTTGAGTGGGATAAAGAGACCGAGCAGGAATTTATCACCGAGATCAAGGTGGATATGTTCAACCACCAGGGCGCACTGGCGAACCTGACGGCGGCAATCAACACTGCCTCTTCCAATATTCATAGCCTGAATACCGAAGAGAAGGATGGTCGTGTCTATAGCGCCTTTATTCGTCTGACCGCGCGGGATCGCGTGCATCTGGCGAATATCATGCGCAAAATCCGCGTGATGGCTGACGTCATTAAAGTCACCCGTAACCGAAACTAGTTTTATGAATGCAACGCGTTATGCACGTATCTGTGAGATGCTCGCCAGGCGTCAGCCCGATCTGACGGTCTGCATGGAAGAGGTGCATAAGCCCCATAACGTTGCTGCTATCGTCCGTACTGCAGACGCCGTCGGCGTGCATGAAGTGCACGCCGTCTGGAAGGGGACGCGGATGCGTCCCATGGCCTCAGCTGCCGCAGGCAGCAACAGCTGGGTACAGGTCAAAGCCCACGACACCATTGGCGAAGCCATTTCGCACCTGAAAGGGCGCGGCATGCAGGTGCTGGCGACCCACCTTTCCGACAACGCCGTCGATTTCCGTGAAATTGATTACACCCGCCCGACCTGCATTCTCATGGGTCAGGAGAAAACAGGGATCACCCGGCAGGCTTTAGATCTGGCGGATCAGGACATCATCATCCCGATGATCGGCATGGTGCAGTCGCTGAACGTCTCCGTGGCGTCGGCGCTCATTCTGTATGAAGCGCAACGTCAGCGACAAAATGCCGGGATGTACAAACGCGAGAACAGCATGCTGCCGGAAGGCGAGCAGCAGCGCCTGCTGTTTGAAGGCGGTTACCCGGTGCTGGCCAGAGTGGCAAAGCAGAAAAAATTACCCTACCCCCACGTCAATCTGCAGGGCGAAATTGAAGCCGATGCGACGTGGTGGGCCACGATGCAGGCGGCGAAGTAAATCATGCAAGGCCGCCTGTTGGATGCTGTGCCGCTCAACTCCCTGACGGGCGTGGGTGCGGCCCAAAGCAGCAAGCTGGCAAAAATTGGCCTGCATACCGTGCAGGATCTCCTTCTGCATCTCCCCCTGCGTTACGAAGACCGCACCCAGCTCTATCAGATTGGCGACCTGCTGCCCGGGATCTATGCCACCGTGGAAGGCGAAGTGCTGAACTGCAACATCACCTTCGGCGGTCGCCGGATGATGACCTGCCAGATCAGCGACGGCTCCGGCATCCTGACGATGCGTTTCTTTAACTTCAGCGCCGCCATGAAAAACAGCCTCGCCGCTGGTCGCCGGGTGCTGGCCTACGGCGAAGCCAAACGCGGGAAATACGGCGCGGAGATGATCCACCCGGAGTACCGCGTACAGGGCGATCTCAGCACCCCTGAGATGCAGGAGACGCTGACCCCGGTCTACCCGACCACCGAAGGCGTTAAGCAGGCGACGCTGCGCAAGCTGACCGACCAGGCGCTGGAGCTGCTCGATACCTGTGCTATCGCCGAACTGCTGCCGCCCGAGCTGGCACAGGGGATGATGAGCCTGCCGGAGGCGTTGCGTACCCTGCACCGTCCGCCGCCGACCCTGCAACTCAGCGATTTAGAGAGCGGGCAGCATCCGGCACAGCGACGGCTCATCCTGGAAGAGCTGCTGGCGCATAACCTGAGCATGCTGGCGCTGCGCGCCGGCGCCCAGCGTTTTCATGCCCTGCCGCTCCCGCCCCTTAACGATTTAAAAGACCGACTTCTGGCCTCGCTGCCGTTTAAGCCCACCGGGGCGCAGGCCCGCGTGACCGCCGAGATCGAGCACGATATGGCGCTGGACGTGCCGATGATGCGCCTGGTCCAGGGCGATGTCGGCTCAGGCAAAACGCTGGTGGCTGCGCTGGCCGCGCTTCGCGCCATCGCCCACGGCAGGCAGGTTGCCCTGATGGCGCCGACTGAACTGCTGGCCGAACAGCATGCCAATAACTTCCGCAGCTGGTTTGCCCCGCTCGGCGTCGAAGTGGGCTGGCTGGCCGGTAAGCAAAAAGGCAAAGCGCGCCAGGCGCAGCAGGAGGCCATTGCCAGCGGTCAGGTGCAGATGATTGTCGGCACCCACGCCATCTTCCAGGAGCAGGTGCAGTTTCACGGTCTGGCGCTGGTCATTATCGATGAACAACACCGTTTCGGCGTGCATCAACGTCTGGCGCTGTGGGAGAAAGGTCTCCAGCAGGGGTACCATCCGCACCAGCTGATCATGACCGCCACGCCGATCCCGCGCACCCTTGCGATGACCGCCTACGCCGATCTCGATACCTCGATTATCGACGAGCTGCCCCCGGGTCGCACGCCGGTGACCACCGTCGCCATTCCGGATACCCGCCGCAGCGATATTATCGACCGCGTGCGTAACGCCTGCCTGCAGGAGGGTCGTCAGGCCTACTGGGTTTGCACCCTGATTGAAGAGTCCGATCTGCTGGAAGCGCAGGCGGCGGAAGCCACCTGGGAAGAGTTGAAGCTGGCGCTACCGGCGCTGAACGTCGGGCTGGTGCATGGCCGCATGAAGCCTGCGGAAAAACAGGCGGTGATGCAGGCCTTCAAGCAGGGCGATCTGCATCTGCTGATCGCCACCACGGTGATTGAAGTGGGGGTGGATGTGCCTAACGCCAGCCTGATGATCATCGAAAACCCGGAGCGTCTGGGCCTGGCACAGCTCCACCAGCTGCGTGGCCGCGTCGGACGTGGCGCGGTGGCCTCGCACTGCGTGTTGCTTTACAAAGCCCCGCTGTCGAAAACCGCGCAGAAGCGCCTGCAGGTGTTACGCGACAGCAATGACGGCTTTGTGATTGCGCAACAGGATCTGGAGATCCGCGGGCCCGGTGAATTACTGGGGACGCGTCAGACGGGTAATGCCGAGTTTAAGGTGGCGGATTTGCTGCGCGATCAGGGCATGATCCCCGAAGTTCAGCGTCTGGCACGCCATATCCATGAACGCTACCCCGAACAGGCGGCAGCGTTAATCGACCGCTGGATGCCAGAGACCGGGCGTTACTCGAACGCCTGATCAGCCAAAGATAGGCAACAGCAGGTAAAGCTTAATCACGATCGCATTGACGATATCAATAAAGAACGCCCCCACCATCGGTACCACCAGAAACGCCATATGTGACGGACCGAAACGTTCGGTAATGGCCTGCATGTTGGCGATCGCCGTCGGCGTTGCCCCCATACCAAAACCGCAGTGTCCGGCCGCCAGCACCGCCGCATCGTAGTTTTTGCCCATCAACCGCCAGGTAATGAACATGGCGTACAGCGCCATAAACAGGGTCTGTACTCCCAGAATCACCAGCATTGGCAGAGCCAGCGACGCCAGTTCCCACAGCTTAAGGCTCATCAGCGCCATCGCCAGGAACAGCGACAGGCAGACGTTGCCCAGCACCGATACCGCCCGCTCAAAGACGCGATAAAAGCCCATCAGTGAGAGACCGTTGCTGAGGATAACCCCCACAAAGAGCACGCAGACAAAGGTCGGCAGCTCCAGCGCGGAGCCCGCCAGTAGTTGCGCAATCACTTTGCCCACCGTCAGGCAGATGGCAATCAGGGCGATGGTTTCGATCAGCACCAGAGAGGTGATCATGCGCCCGACGTCCGGCTTCTCAAACGCCGATGGCGTGATCTCATCGTCAGGGCAACCGTTCGGGGTAGTGGAGTGCTTTACCAGATAGCGCGCCACCGGCCCGCCAATCAGGCCACCCAGCACCAGGCCAAAGGTGGCGCAAGCCATCGCCACTTCGGTGGCATTCTGAAAGCCGTAACGCTCAACAAACAGCTTGCTCCACGCCGCGCCGGTACCGTGTCCGCCCGACAGCGTGATCGAGCCGGCCAGCAGGCCCATCAGCGGATCCAGCCCCAACAGCGAGGCCATACCGATGCCAATGGCGTTCTGCATTACCAGCAGCCCGACCACCACAATTAAGAACACCCCCAGCACTTTGCCGCCTGCCCGCAGGCTGGACAGGTTGGCGTTCAGACCGATAGTGGCGAAAAAGGCCAGCATCAGCGGGTCTTTTAAGGTCATATCAAAGTCGATTTCCCAACCCATGCTTTTTTTCAGCACCAGCAGCGCAATGGCGGCCAGCAATCCGCCCGCGACGGGCTCCGGGATGGTGTATTTTCTGAGAAAGGGGACGCTATGAACCAGTTTACGGCCAAGCAGTAGAACCAGTGTTGCCGCAACGAGGGTCGACAACGTATCGAGATGAATCATAGTGGGCTCCTTTTAAGGCACGTACTCCATCAACAAGTGCGTTTTCCTGAAACGTTTGCGCGTTATTAGCGCAATCGGGAGCAGGAGTGTAATGAACTTTGCCGCTTCGCGACAGAAAAAGCCGTGCCGGACGGGTGAATTTATCAACGTTTTTTGTAAGCAATCGTTTGCTTTTCTCACCGACTCGGCTAAAATGCCCGCTTTTCCTCCAGGGGTTCGCAGCAGATGTCCGTTAACGCCATTGAACAGCAGGATGCGCAACCGATTGCGCAGCCGCACAACAGTGAACTGATTTACCGTCTTGAAGATCGTCCGCCGCTGGCGCAGACCTTGTTCGCCGCCTGTCAGCATCTGCTGGCCATGTTTGTGGCCGTCATTACCCCTGCGCTGCTGATCTGCCAGGCGCTCGGTTTACCGGCCCAGGACACCCAACACATTATTAGTATGTCGCTGTTTGCCTCAGGCGTGGCGTCCATCATTCAGATTAAGGCCTGGGGTCCGGTGGGCTCCGGCCTGCTGTCGATTCAGGGCACCAGCTTTAACTTTGTGGCACCGCTTATCATGGGCGGTACGGCGCTGAAAACCGGCGGCGCGGATGTGCCAACGATGATGGCGGCGCTGTTCGGCACCCTGATGCTGGCCAGCTGCACCGAGATGGTGATTTCCCGCGTTCTGCACCTGGCGCGCCGCATTATTACCCCGCTGGTCTCCGGCGTGGTGGTGATGATTATCGGGCTGTCGCTGATTCAGGTGGGCCTCACCTCCATCGGCGGAGGCTACGCGGCGATGAACGACCACACCTTCGGCGCACCGAAAAACCTGCTGCTGGCGGGCATCGTGCTGGCGATCATTATTCTGCTCAACCGTCAGCGTAACCCTTACCTGCGCGTCGCTTCGCTGGTGATTGCCATGGCGGCAGGCTATCTGGCCGCCTGGGCGATGGACATGCTGCCGCAATCCAGCGCCCCGACCGACAGCCCACTGATCATGGTCCCGACGCCGCTGTACTACGGTCTGGGCATTGACTGGAGCTTGCTCCTGCCGCTGATGCTGGTGTTTATGATCACCTCCCTGGAAACCATCGGCGACATCACCGCCACGTCCGACGTCTCTGAGCAGCCGGTCTCTGGCCCGCTGTACATGAAGCGCCTGAAGGGCGGCGTGCTGGCAAACGGCCTGAACTCCTTTGTGTCCGCCGTGTTTAATACCTTCCCGAACTCCTGCTTCGGTCAGAACAATGGCGTGATCCAGCTCACCGGCGTCGCCAGCCGCTATGTGGGCTTTGTCGTCGCACTGATGCTGGTTTTACTGGGCCTGTTCCCGGCGGTAAGCGGCTTTGTGCAGCATATTCCTGAGCCGGTTCTGGGCGGCGCAACGCTGGTGATGTTCGGTACCATCGCGGCATCGGGCGTGCGTATCGTCTCTCGCGAGCCGCTGAACCGTCGCGCCATCATGATTATTGCGCTGTCGCTGGCCGTGGGTCTGGGTGTTTCTCAGCAGCCGCTGATCCTGCAGTTTGCGCCAGACTGGGTGAAGAACCTGCTCTCTTCCGGCATCGCTGCCGGCGGTATCACCGCTATCGTTCTGAACCTGATCTTCCCGCCAGAAAAGCAGTAATCGCTTTTTACGGCAGCAGGCAACTGCTGCCGTAATCCGGAATTACACTATTCCCGCCTTGAGCATTGCGCATAAATCGTGCATAACTCCTTTATGTGCGTTTTACGTGATGGAAGACCATGAAATTTATTGGAAAGCTTCTCGTCGGTATTCTGGCCGTTCTGCTTATTGCGATCCTCGCGCTCTATATCCTTGTTCAGACCCGCTGGGGCGCGGCGCAGGTCAGCAGCTGGATCACGGTAAACACCGATTACGAACTCAATTTTGACCTGATGGATCACCGCTTCTCGTCGCCCACGCATCTGGTGCTGAAAAACGTCACCTTCGGGCGCGACGGCCAGCCTGCCACCCTTGTCGCAAAAATGGTGGATATCGGCGTGAGCAGCCGCCAGCTTACCGATCCGCTGCATATGGATACCATCACCCTGTTTGATGGCACATTGAATCTCTCGCCGCAGACAGCCCCCCTTCCTTTTCAGGCCGACCGTCTGCTGCTGAACAACATGGCGTTTAACAGCCCCAATACCGCGTGGGATCTGAGCGCACAAAAAGTGACCGGCGGCGTACGCCCCTGGGACCCCGAAGCAGGCAACGTGCTGGGTAAGAAAGCGCAGATTCAGATCAGCGCCGGCTCGCTGACGCTGAACGGCGTGCCGGCCAGCAACGTGCTGATCGAGGGTGAGCTGAGCGATAAAGAGGTCATTCTGACCACCATCGGCGCAGATATGGCCC
The DNA here is from genome assembly GCF_035787115.1 of Leclercia adecarboxylata. Classification (GTDB taxonomy): domain Bacteria; phylum Pseudomonadota; class Gammaproteobacteria; order Enterobacterales; family Enterobacteriaceae; genus Enterobacter; species Enterobacter adecarboxylatus_E. The sequence goes on from NZ_JALKTL010000007.1 coordinate 124,801, forward strand.
GGGGCTCGCTCACCGGTAACGCGCGTCGCGACGCCAACGGCGGCTGGAAGGTGGACAATATGCGCCTGAACGATATCCGCCTGCAGAGCGATAAATCCCTGTCCGACTTCTTCGCCCCCATCACCACCCTGCCGTCGTTACAGATTGGCCGCCTCGATGTGACCGACGCCCGCCTGCAGGGGCCGGACTGGGCGGTGACCGATCTCGATTTAAGCCTGCGCAACCTGACCCTGAGCCAGGGCGACTGGCAGAGCGAGGACGGTCGTCTGTCGATGAACGCCAGTGAGTATATCTACGGCTCCCTGCACCTGTTCGACCCGATCCTCAACGCCGAATTCTCCCCACAAGGGATCGCCCTGCGCCAGTTCACCTCACGCTGGGAAGGCGGGATGGTGCGTACCTCCGGCAACTGGTTACGCAGCGGTAAAGCGCTGGTGCTGGATGATGTCGCCGTCGCCGGGCTGGAATACACCCTGCCGGAAAACTGGAAAACCCAGTGGATGGAGACCCTGCCGGAGTGGCTGCACAGCGTCACGCTGCGCAAGTTTGGCCTGAGCCGTAATCTGGTGATCGACGTCGACACCGCCTTCCCGTGGCAGATCACCGCCCTTGACGGCTACGGCACCAACCTGCAGCTGGCAAAAGATCGCGAGTGGGGCGTATGGGCTGGCACCGCTACGCTGAACGGCGCGGCCGCCACCTTTAACCGGGTGGACGTGCGCCGTCCGTCGCTGTCGCTCTCGGCCAACGCCTCGACGATTGCCATCAACGAGCTGAGCGCCTTTACCGAGAAAGGGATCCTGGAAGCGAAGGCCAGCGTCTCGCAGACGCCAGGGCGCCAGACCACCGTTAACCTGACCGGGCGCGGCGTGCCGTTGAACATCATCCAGCAGTGGGGCTGGCCCGCGCTGCCGGTGAGCGGCGATGGCAACCTTAAGCTCACCGCCAGCGGCAACGTGCAGAAAGATTCGCCGTTAAAGCCGACGGTCAACGGCAGGTTAAACGCGGTGAATATGGATAAGCAGCAGGTGACACAGACGATGACGGGTGGGGCGGTGAGTACGGTTGAGCAACAACCCTCACCCCAGCCCTCTCCCTGAAAGGGAGAGGGAGCAAACCCGTCCTCATCTGCTTAAAGATGGGCACTAACTCTTAGAGGGAGAGGGGCTCAGAGGTGAATCACCACCTCGTTCCCCTCCGCTTTCACCACCACGCCCCACTCGCTTCCCGCATGTGATGCGCCTTTCACGCCGCTCACACGATGCACATTGCGCAAACAGACCGACCAGCCCCGCGCTTCGCCGCTTCCTTCTAACGTGATGGTATCGCCGTGGCGCGTCGCGGTCAGGGTAAAGGCGACGACACCGTTAGCCGCAGGCACTTCACTCACCGCCGTCGCGCCATCGTTCAGGCTAAACAGCTGGAAGGCGGTACCTTCATTCCAGGCGTAATCCGGCTTCTGGTCGTTGTTGCCCAGCGCCAGCAGGGTGTTGTCCCGCACGTAGACCGGCAGGCTCCGGAAATCATGCTGCTGTTTGTGCCAGCGGCTGCCCTGGATTTCGTCGTTGTGCCACAGGTGCGTCCAGCGCCCTTCTGGCAGATAAAACTGCACGTCGCCCGCCTCGCTGAACACCGGCGCAACCATCACCGCATCACCCAGCATGTACTGACGGTCGAGGTAGTCGCAGGCCGGATCGTCCGGGAACTCGATCATCATGGCGCGCAGCATCGGCGTACCGCACTCGCGGGCCAGCGCCGCCTGGCGATAGAGGTACGGCATCATCCGGCACTTCAGCTGCGTGAAGTGGCGCACCACGTCGCAGGACTCGTCATCATACGCCCACGGCACCCGGTAGGATTTGCTGCCATGCAGGCGGCTGTGGCTGGAGAGCAGCCCGAACGCGCACCAGCGTTTATAGACGTGCGCCGGAGCGGTATTCTCGAACCCGCCGATATCGTGGCTCCAGAAGCCAAAGCCCGACAGGCCAATGGACAGCCCACCGCGCAGGCTTTCAGCCATCGATTCGTAGTTGGCGTAGCAGTCGCCGCCCCAGTGCACCGGGAACTGTTGTGCGCCCACGGAGGCCGAACGGGCAAACAGCACCGCCTCCTCCTCGCCCACCGTCTCTTTCAGCACGTTCCACACCAGCTCGTTATAGATATAGGCGTAGTGGTTGTGCATCTTCTGCGGATCGGAACCGTCGAACCACTGCACGTCGGTCGGGATACGCTCGCCAAAGTCGGTTTTGAAGCAGTCGACGCCGATATCCACCAGGCCTTTCAGCTTGTCGGCGTACCATGCACAGGCTTCCGGGTTGGTGAAGTCGTAGATTGCCAGCCCCGGCTGCCATTTATCCCACTGCCACAGGGAGCCATCCGGGCGCTTCAGCAGATAACCCTTCTCTTTCAGCTCCTTAAATACCGGGGATTTTTGCCCGATGTACGGGTTGATCCAGACGCAGACCTTCAGCCCTTTCTCCTTCAGGCGGCGGATCATCCCTTCCGGATCCGGGAAGGTGACCGGGTCCCACTCAAAGTCGCACCACTGGAAGGCCTTCATCCAGAAGCAGTCGAAGTGGAAGACGTGCAGCGGCAGGTCGCGCTCGGCCATACCGTCGATAAAGCTGTTTACCGTCGCTTCGTCGTAGTTGGTGGTGAACGAGGTGGTGAGCCACAGGCCGAACGACCATGCTGGCGGCAGCGCCGGACGACCGGTGAATTGCGTATAGCGGTTGAGCACCGCTTTCGGCGTCGGGCCGTCGATAACGAAGTATTCCAGATACTCGCCTTCAACGCTGAACTGCACCTTCGACACCTTCTCAGAGCCAATCTCAAAGGAGACGTTCTCCGGGTGGTTCACCAGCACGCCGTAGCCGCGGTTGGTGAGGTAGAACGGAATGTTTTTGTAGGATTGTTCGGTGCTGGTGCCGCCGTCGCGGTTCCAGGTTTCAACCGTCTGGCCGTTGCGCACCAGAGCGGTAAAGCGCTCGCCGAGGCCGTAGACGGTTTCGCCCACGCCCAGATCCAGGCGCTCAAACATGTAGTTGCGATCGGTATTGCCGTCCTGCACGTAGCCGTTGTTTTTCAGCTGGCTGCCGGTGATGCGCTGCCCGTCGCGGAAGAAATCCAGCGACCAGAACTCGCCTTTGGTAACGCGCACGCTAAGGTTGCCGCTTTTCAGTTCGGCAAACTCCGCGTTGTTTTCAATCTGCACGTTAACGTCTTTCAGGACGTTGAGCGGATAGTGCGGGCCGTTATTCAGCGCCCCCTGGAAGTGCTCGATGCGCACCCCGACAATCCCCTCCTGCGGCGCGAACAGGCGCACCGTGAACATAAGCGTATCCAGCTGCCAGGTGCGCTCGCGCACGTCGCGCGGGGCGACATAGGCCACCAGGTCGTTGCCCTGCTGCTCCACCTCGAACACCTGCACCGGGTAGGTCACGTTCAGACCCGGTTGAATTAGCCAGTTTCCGTCACTGATTTTCATGCTTTCGTCCTCTTAGTTCTGTAATTCTTTGCTGACCGGCAGGGTATTAAATTCCTGCTCATTACGTCGTGCGCCCTGCGCCAGATCGTCCATGATTTTCACCAGGAACGGCGTTTTCAGGCTGTAGTAGCGTTTGGCGATCACCGCGCTCAGCAGGTAGCACGCGGCGGGCACCAGGGTAAACAGGGCAATGATGATGCTGATGGTGGCGCTGTTCTGGGTTTTGGCTGCGGCATCGTAGCCGCCACCTGCCAGCATCCAGCCGATGAGCGCCCCGCCCAGCGCCAGCCCCAGCTTGAGCACGAACAGCGTGCCCGCAAAGCTGATGCCGGTGAGGCGTTTGCCGTTGGTCCACTCGCCGTAATCGACGGTATCGGACATCATCACCCACTGGATCGGCGTCACCAGCTGGTGCAGCACGCCAATCACGAAGATAAAGCCGAACATGGTGATGCTGGCCTGCATCGGCACGAAGAACATCGCCACGCTCGCCACCGCCAGCAGGGCATTGGTCCACCAGAAGACGCTGACTTTGCACTTCCAGTCGGTGAGCGGTTTTGCCAGCGCGGAGCCAATCAGGTTGCCGACACAGTAAGTGGTGAGGAAGGCGACGAACAGCTCCGGCGAGCCCATGATCCAGGTGACGTAGTACATCATCGCCCCGCCGCGCACGCAGACCGCCAGTATGTTGAGGATGGTAAGCAGCCCGACGATGCGCCACTGGTCGTTCTTCCAGATGTCGCGCAGATCTTCGCGCATGGAGGTGGTGCTTGGCGGCACCTGGATGCGCTCTTTGGTGGTGAAGAAGCAGAACGCCAGCATGAGGAACGCCACCACCGACAGCACGGCGATGCCGCCCTGGAAGCCGAGCGCTTTATCCTCGCCGCCAATCATATTCACCAGAGGCATCATCAGCACCGTAGAGAGCATGCCGCCCGCCGTCGCCAGCACAAAGCGCCAGGATTGCAGGGAGATACGCTGCGTCGGGTCGTTGGTGATCACCCCGCCCAGGGCGCAGTACGGGATGTTGACCACGGTATAGAGCAGGGTCAACAGGGTGTAGGTGACGGCGGCATAGATCATTTTGCCGTTCAGGCTGAGATCCGGCGTGGTGTAGGCCAGCACGCAGACCAGACCAAACGGGATGGCGCCGAACAGTATCCACGGCCGGAACTTACCCCAGCGGCTGCGGGTGCGGTCGGCAATCAGCCCCATGCAGGGGTCGGAGATGGCGTCCAGCGCACGCGCCAGCAGGAACATGGTGCCGACAAACCCGGCGGGGATGCCGAAGATATCGGTGTAGAAGAACATCATGTAGAGCATGACGTTGTCGAAGATAATGTGACTTGCGGCGTCACCCATGCCGTAACCAATTTTCTCTTTGACGGATAAGACTTCGCTTTTCATTGTTATTCCTTCACGCGTAGGGCGCTGAGACCGGTTACATTTTTTGTAAACCATTCACCCACGGGCAGGTATTGCGTTTTCTGGTTACGTTTTTACGTTTCTTGTTTTTTGTGATCGCGGTAAAAGTGCTGACGGGGAAAATGTAACCTGAGGATTTTCTTAAGAATTAGCTTAAAAGGGGGAATCCAGGTCAAAAGAGGGACAAAAAATGTGTGCGAAAGGATGGGGTAAATGATTGAAAGTAGATATAATGCGCCCGCCTCCATGTAGCAATCGAGGCGCGGAAGATCGTCATCTCCGGTGAGGTGGCTGGACTTCAAATCCAGTTGGGGCCGCCAGCGGTCCTGGGCAGGTTCGACTCCTGTGATCTTCCGCCAAAATCTATTATATTCCTTCTTTATATTTATGCCTTTCTATTTATTTTATATTTCTTCAATACCTTTAGCTATGATACTTTTATAAGGTGAAGTAATGAATAGTTTCTTTGGAATGGAAAGTAAAGATATAATAATGACTGCCGCAGTTCTTATTGGCCCTATACTGGCAGTTCAAATACAAAAAATTCTAGAGCAGTTCCGCGAAAAAAACAAAACCGCTTACATATATTTAGAACATTAATGTCAACACGATCACAAAGATTACACCGAGATCATGTCCAAGCTTTAAATATGATTGATATTGAATTTTATGGGCGGAAAATACCTGTTATCAAGACTAGATATCAAACAAATAAAGAACAAGCGGTAACTCACGCTTGGAAAAGCTATAACAATCACTTAAATAAAGGGAAAGATTTTCCAGATATAAATATATGGATATCAAAATCTGATGATTTGTTTACCGATTTGTTATATAGCATTGCGCAGTCAATGAATTATGATTTTTATAAAGTACAATTACAAAGAGACTGTTATCGCCCAATTGCGCATGGAGATTTAGAAACCACACAAGCCAATATTCTTAAAGGTCTTGAAGATATATTTAAGGGAAACAGCTCTTTACCTATGACTATAACTAATATTCCTCTAGGTAACTCGAATAATAGAAGTGAAGATACTCAAGAAGCCAATCAAGACATTGAGTTACCGTGACAATTAACCCTCAGGTTCAATACCTTTCATCCTTAACGCTTCCCTCGCCAGTTCCTTCAGCCAGCTGGCGAGGCTCACCCCTTCCTCCGCCGCCACAGCATCCAACTGTTCCTTCAATGCCGGATCAATACGCATTTTAAACTGCGGGGACTGCCCGCCGCCTTTTGGTTTTTTTTCGCGCGCTATGATTGACATGGGGCCACCTATCCATCTAATCTGAACCATATAGGAGGCCACCTAAACCTCCAGCTTTATCAACGCTCCAGTGTGCTCGAACACACCGGAGCGTCTAACCTCACCAACTATCAAGGAGTTGATTATGGCTGATTCGCATTCTACCCCAGACACCACCGCAACCGGAACTGAGCGTACATTAATTGTGGGATATCGCCCGCAAGGTCTCGATCGCAGTACGCCCAATCTCATCCTTTCCGGCAAATGGCTGCGTGCGGCGGGATTTGATACCGGGGATAAAGTCACGTTAAAAGTCATGGATGGCTGCATCGTAGTGATGGCGCACAACCCGCATGAAAAGGCACTGCTCGCTGAGTTAAAGCAGGCGCAGCAGAAGCTAAAAGGGATTGAAGGAGCGCTGTCCATGGTGTAATCACAGGCTGATCACCTGATTATTACTTAACCTGTAAGTCAGGCTTACAGGTTCGGCAGACTCGAAACCAAAGCAGATATGCAGTTGTTCAGCAAAACCGAACAACTGCCGCGGCCCGTAACCCTCATCTCACACTCATCACCATGCAAAAATCAGAATTTTACAAAAAAAGACTGGCAAGCGGCCAGTAAATAGCACGGTATACTCACGACGATACAAATCAGAATGAGTGCCAGACATGAAAACAATAGCTAATGTCAAAATTAAATGCTTATCGTTCCTGACTCTTATATTACTTTCAGCCTGCCATCACGCTTTCGCGGCCAAAATGACAGGCTTTGCGGAGCAATATTACCGGGATGACCTCTCTTCCCAAGAAGTTGTATCACAACAGCCTATCTCTCCCACCATTACTATCGGCAACAAAGCTATTCAGATGGAGACGACTTACCTGACGGATATTGCTGATATACCCATTCAGACAGACAGCTCTGCTCGCTGGCTCTGCCTGCATTCAAAAGACGGTACAAATTATTGGTTTATTTCCGATAATGAAATGGGGAGGGGGTTACTCACTGCTATTGCGATAGCTAAAGACGGCAATCATAAAGAGTGTGTGGCATCGCCAGAATCCATTCGCGTTTCCATAGCGAAGATATCTTTGCCTGATACCACTCGTCAGGATATCGCTCAGTCGCTCGGTACTCATGAAATAATAAAAAAGGAGGCTTTCCTTTTGTATCAGGAAACACCCACTCAGGACGAATTCACTCAAAGCAATACCGTCTCTTATTACTTCAATGGCGAGAAAGTGCGTGGCGTGATCGTTGGGCAGATTACGAGTAACTAATCATTTTCTGGAAAGGGAGAGGGCGGCTTTCCCCTCACCCCAACCCTCTCCCCACAGGGGCGAGGGGGCAGTATGTGCAGTAGTTAACCCTTATACCGCATATGCAACAACGGAAACGGATTGCCCTGCCCGTCCAGTTCCGACCGCCCGGTCTGCACAAACCCCATATGCTGATAAAACCCAACCCCTTGCGGGTTTTGCTCGTTAACGTCCACCTCGTTCGCGCCGAAATGGTCAATGGCGTGTCTCAGCAGCAGCGTGCCGACGCCTTTTCCCCGGCTCGCATCATCCACAAACAGCATTTCAATGCGGTTTTCATCCACACCCAAAAAGCCGTGAATGGCGCCGCTTTCATCCCGGGCGATCACAACCTTTAAGTTCGGTAAATAGGCGTTAAGCAATAACGGGCGTAATGCCGCAATATCGCTCTCCTGCAAAAAGTGGTGCGTAGCGCGAACGGAGGACTCCCAGATCGCGACGAGACGTTCAAATTGTGAGGGGACTGCGGTTTCGATTTTCATAATGCGATCATGGCCTAGAAACGAATCTACATCAAGCGTGAGCTCGTGCATTTATAAGTTGTAGCTTATACGATTAATAACTTATCAAGGATGACATCATGTAATGGAGACAAGAAATTGAAAACCCTGAATGAAGCGATCGCTTCGCATTCCCCTGAAAGCCAAAAACGCATCAAAGAAATGGCCGACGAAATGATCCTGGATACAGGTCTGCAAATGATGCGAGAAGAGTTGAAGCTGTCGCAAAAGCATGTCGCTGAGGTGATGGGAATTAGTCAGCCCGCAGTCACTCAGCTCGAACAGCGCGGGATTGAGCTGAAAATCGCTACGCTTAAACGCTACATTGAGGCGATGGGCGGTAAACTGAGCCTGGATATTGAACTCCCGACCGGGAAACGCGTGGCGTTTCACATTTAGGAAATTCCAGTTTTGTCCCTCTCCCAACAGGAGAGGGAATCGACCGCACTTAAACAGATACCTCCATCACCGCATCCACCCCGTCTTTCTGCACGACCGTATGACATTATTTTTTGTGCCATTAAATACTTTTGCAGCCGGTGTAATTTTCCTTATACATGTATCCATCGCAGCCTGTCCCGGCAAGATATATGACAATCAATCCGCTATATTATTGAACGTTTCCTGAAACAGTGGATTTAATGTACGTGAGAACCTGTTGTTGATTCATTGGCGACCGCATATTGATGCCCATTCCCAGCTTTTGCAGACATGCGTGGAGATTTTGGATTAATGAGTCATCATTCTTTAAACAGATAATATAGGCATTTTCAAAAGGTAAAATATTAACAAGCCTTATACCTTGTGGGCTCAGGTAGTGGTTGATATGTTCGAGCCAGGGCATCACATAGGGAAGATCCCAGGGCTCAATTTTCGCCTCTGACCAGTTAATTTTCTCAATGAGCGTAAAAAGATACTCAGAGGGATCAACGGGAAGAGAAGCACTAACCAGTGGTTTTAACGCCGGAAGATAACCGGTATATTCCGTCCATTCTTCATATACCATCAGATGTTGCGCGCTGAGGTTGTCATATAACCAATCAAGAACAGTTTCAGTCTCAAAGGTGGTGGGAAAAGAGGCATAAAGTGGATCGGGATCTAATTCCGGGATACTGTTTTTCAGGGCGTGTATCAGGTCCTTAAAATCGTCCATTAATATTTCCTTATATTATTCACTAGATAAATTAAAAATTATTTTTTGATCCAGATATATCCCGCTGCGCCGTAAACAATATCAAGCGGCTATAAAAACTGCAATTTCATCCCTCTGTCGTAGCCCGATAAATATGGCGACCTTATTTCCTGATTTCCATCACCGCATACACTCCGTCTTTCGGCACAATTACCGTGACGTTTTCCACCGGAATGCCCGCCGCCAGATGGATATCCTGAAGCTGTTGCAGAGTGCGCGGGTAGATCGGCGTCCAGCCGATACAGCGCAGGGCAAAATCGATCTGCGGGCTGCTGGTGAGCATGTTCGAGACGATAATCGCCCCGCCGGGCTTCACCAGCCGCAGAACATGTTGCAGGAAGGTCACCGCGTCGGCGTCGTTGAAATATTCGAAGATCCCCAGCGCATCCACCAGCTCGACGCGGCCTTCTCCCAGCGCCTGTACCAGCTTATCGCTGTGGATCAGGCACTCTTTCAGATCGCGCTGCAATATCGTGACCTGCTCCCCGACGCGCAGCCCTTCAGCGGCGGTCATTTTCTCTGCCCACTTCAGGGAGACGGGATCGACGTCCACCAGCGTTAAATGCACTTTTTGCCCGTCAAGATGGGCGCCGCGCAGCGCCTCAAGCACCGGGACGGCCGCGCCGCTGGCGAGGCTGACCCAGACATTGTCGATATCGTTACGCAGGTACTGTTCCGCCAGCACCGCCATCACCTTCGCGCGGGAGCGGATGCCGATGGCGTCGTTGGCGTGGATAAACCACAGGCGGCTGCGGCTGTCCATCCGGGTGCCGTCGGGGAGATGTTCATCCAGCGGATTCTGGATGGCGTACAGGGCCAGCGCCGTGGGCACCAGCCGGGTACGCCAGGCGACGATCGCCGGGCGTGTCGCGAAAGCCTGTTCAGACCAGGCGTGCTGGCATTTTATCGTCTTCTCGCCGCTGGCAGCCTTTTCAATCAGCGGCGGCATCAGCTGCGGGTCCGCTTTTAACGCCCGATCAACGGCGTTAATTTCGCGCGTTACCTCGTCTTTCATCGGCCATTTATCACTGACATCGGGAAACGACGCGCTGTGGATGGTCATGGTGGACGGCGCGGTGCCGCGAAAGGGTTGCCAGTGCATATGTTCATCTCCCGTGTACCCATGACGGAAGTCTACTTCCCTGTTCGCTTACCGCCCCAGGAAGAAAGCACGATCTTTACTGCTTCACCCACACCAGCTGATCGACCCGGAATCCCAGGCTGCGCGCGGTGTTCAGATAGTCCTGTTTCACCGCGTCCGGAATGGTTGGCGTGCGGGACAAGATCCACAGGTAGTCGCGGTTCGGGCCGCTGACCAGCGCGTACTGGTAGTCGTCGTCCAGCTTGATCACGTTATACCCGCCGTAGAACGGGCCAAAGAACGAGACCTTAAGCGCAGCGGTCGTTGGCGCACCAGTGTAATAGGCTTTGCCCTCGCTCTCATTCCACTTGCGCTTCACCGGATCGTATCCCCGGTTAAGCACGCTGATCCCGCCGTCGCTGCGCTTGCCGTAGGTGGCCGTGACCTGCTCCAGGCCACGTTCGAAGCGGTTTTCCAGCCGGGCAACCTCGTACCATTTGCCAAGATAGCGGCTGGCGTCAAAGTTGGTTATCGGCTGCACGCCTTTCGGCGGCGTCGGGGATTTGCAGGCGACCAGGGTCAGCGCAATGGCGACACCGGTCACAACAGGCCATAGTTTCATGAGAACTCCTTTCATTTGCGCGTCTGGAAGTAAAGTGTAGTGCACCGGTCTGGCGCTTCATCCCGCGGGCAAATATTCGTAGTATATTGAGATTATTCCTTCCCTTCGGATACAGACATGGCCTACTCCATCGGCGAATTCGCCAGACTCAGCGGGATCACCGCCACCACGCTGCGGGCGTGGCAGCGCCGCTACGGTTTACTCAAGCCGCAGCGCACGGAGGGCGGCCATCGCCAGTACAGCGAAGAGGACGTCCAGCAGGCGCTGAAGATCCTCGACTGGGTAAAAAAAGGCGTCCCCATTGGTCAGGTGAAGCCGCTGCTGGAACGCCCTTCCCCGAATCGCGCTAACAACTGGCTGACGCTGCAAATGAACATGCTGCAACGTCTGCAGGAGGGCAGAATCGAATCCCTGCGCCAGATGATTTACGACGCCGGTCGCGAATATCCGCGACCAGAGCTGGTGGCAAAAGTGTTGCGCCCGCTGCGCAGCCAGGTCTCAGCCAATGTGCCTGCCGCCATGACCCTGCGCGAGCTCCTCGACGGCATCATCATCGCCTACACCTCGTTTTGCCTTGAGGGCGATAAAAAAGCACCGGGCGATAACCTCCTGCTGAGCGGCTGGCATCTGAACGACCCGTGCGAAATCTGGCTCGAAGCCTTAACCCGTACCGGCCAGGGCCACCGCATCGACATTCTGCCCATTCCGCCTGCCACGCTGGCCCCGGAGATCCTCCCGGACCGCAAGTGGTTGCTGGTCACCAGCGGTAAACTGACCGCCGCACGCAAGAAACAGGTCGAACAGTGGCAGCAGCAGGTTTCTCTTGAGGTAATTATCCTCCGCTGATTTTCTCCTGTGGGAATGTTCACGAAAAGTTGAATATTTTCTCGCGCGGCAAATGCTAACGTTTTCCTGTGACTTATTACTCCACAGGAAAACCCAATGAAAAAAACTGCCCCTCTGCTGATCCTGGCCTCCATGGCCTTTGCCCCTGTTGCCTTTAGCGCCCCTGTCGGCACGCTGAGCGTGCACATTCTGGACCAGCAAACCGGCACGCCGCCGCCGGGCGTCAGCGTCACGCTGGAAAAGCAGCAGCAGGACAAATGGACCCCCATTGCCAGCGGTAAAACCGACCAGGATGGCCGCATTAAGTCGCTCTATCCAGAGGATCAGGATATGCAGCCTGGCGTCTACAAAGTGACCTTTAAAACCGCAGAGTACTTCCAGGCGAATAAGCTGAAGTCGTTCTTCCCGGAGATCCCGGTGCTGTTTACCGTGACCCGCACCAACGAAAAGCTGCACATCCCGCTGCTGCTCAGCCAGTACGGTTATTCAACGTATAAGGGCAGCTAAAAATCATTGATTTTTAAAAGTAATAAAAAATAAATCTGCTAATACTTGGACAAAATAGTCAAGTTGTGTAACTTTTAGATATAGGCTCTGGAGGTACACACCATGACAACAAAACCTGTGCTGGGTATTAGCGGCTGTTTGACCGGCTCCGCCGTTCGCTTCGACGGCGGGCATAAGCGTATGGGCTTTGTCATGGATGAGCTGGCCCAGTGGGTGACCTTCAGGCCGGTATGCCCGGAAATGGCGATCGGCCTGCCGACGCCTCGCCCTGCGCTGCGTCTGGTACAGACCACCCGCGGTGAGACGCAGATGCGGTTCAGCAAAGCGCCTCACGAGGACGTCACGCAGAAGATGGCCGACTTTGCGGCGGGTTATCTGCCAAAGATCGGCGATCTCGCAGGGTTTATCGTCTGTGCGAAATCCCCCAGCTGCGGCATGGAGCGCGTGCGGCTGTATGATGAAAACGGCAACCGGGGCCGCAAGGAGGGTGTCGGGCTGTTCACCGCCGCCCTGCTTGAAGCCTGGCCGTGGTTACCGGTGGAAGAAGACGGACGCCTGCACGATCCGGTGCTACGGGAAAACTTCGTTGAGCGCGTCTTCGCCCTTCATGAACTGAACACCCTGCGGGCTAATGGCCTGACCCGCCATGCGCTGCTGGACTTCCACAGCCGGTACAAACTCCAGCTGCTGGCCCACCATCAGGCGGGCTACCGGGAGATTGGCCCGTTTGTCGCCTCGCTGCACGAATGGGAAGATCTGGACGCTTTCTTCGTGGCGTATCGCGAAAAGCTGATGGCGATCCTGAAGCAACCCGCCTCGCGCAAGAATCACACCAACGTGTTAATGCATATTCAGGGCTATTTCCGTAACCAGCTGAACGCCCGCCAGCGCGGTGAACTGCGCGACGTGATCCTCCACTACCGTGATGGATTGTTGCCTATTCTCGCCCCGCTCACGTTGCTGAAGCATTACATGGCCGAATATCCCGACAGCTATCTGATGACGCAAAACTACTTTGATCCCTATCCCGATGATTTGGGTCTGCGTCTCGCCGTGATCTGACAGTAACAATGCGAAGGCCCCATTGACCCATAGAGGCCCAAAGCAGTACCCCGTTTGACGACACCCTCACTGTCGTCTTTTTTTTGCTTTTCGCCTGAAACACTGTAACTGTATACAGTAAATGATGCGCAACGGGGTACGCCGATGATCAACACTCTGCATATTCAAAACTACCGCTCGATTCGCGATCTGTCGCTGGATCTGCAGCAGCTCAATATCGTCTTTGGCCCGAACGGCACCGGCAAATCCAATATTTACAAGGCGATCCACCTGATGCACAGCGCGGCGCAGGGGCAGTTTTCCCAGGCGCTGGCGAACGAAGGCGGGATTTTGAAGGTTTTCTGGGCTGGCAAAACCCGCAGCGACCAGCTGCGGCGCATGAACCTGGCGGTGGAGACAGAGACTTACGAATACGAGCTGCAGGTGGGATTTGTCGAGAAGCTGCCCTATCCCTCGCAGTTTCAGCTCGATCCGGTCATTAAAGAGGAGTCCATCTGGCTGAGCGGCCACCAGCGGCGCCCGTCCGCGCGCCTGATGCAGCGCAAAAACCAGACGGTATTTCTGAATAACGTTCACCACGAAAAGGTGACCCACAGCGGTACCCTGTATGAGAACGAATCGGTGTTCGGGCAGCTCGGCGAGCCACACCTCTACCCGGAGGTGTCGCAGTTGCGCGAGTCATTGCGTAACTGGCGCTTTTATCATGAATTTTCCGTCTCGTCCGGTTCGGCAATGCGCGCCCCGCAAGTGGGGTTCCGCTCGCCGGTACTGGCCAGCGACGGTGCAAACCTGGCGGCGGCGTTTCAGACCATCGTCGAGATTGGCGACGAGCTGTTGCTGATGCGCATACTCGACCAGGCCTTCCCCGGCTGTGTGTTTTACAGCGATAACACGGGTGGACGCTTCCGCATGATGATGCAACGCGAAGGCTTAAGCCGACCGCTCGAACCCGCAGAGTTCTCCGACGGCACGCTGCGTTTTCTGTGCCTGGCGGTCGCGCTGCTCAGCCCACGTCCGCCCGCCTTTATCGCCCTCAACGAACCGGAAAACAGCCTGCATCCGCAGATGCTCCCCGCCCTGGCGAGCCTGATTGCCGAGGCCAGCCGCTATTCACAGATCTGGCTCACCAGCCACTCGCCGGAGCTGGCCACGCTGATTGAAAAGCACCGTTCGTTTTCGCTGTATCAGCTGTCGATGGCGGAGGGGGAGACAAAAATGGAGAAGCTGGGGTAACTGCCGGGAGGCGCTGCGCTTACCCGGCCTGGGGCTGAGTGCGGAAGGTTTTGCGCCACTCCGCCGGGCTGACGCCAAAGCGAGCCTTAAACTGCTGACGCCAGGTCACGGCGGAAAGAAACCCCACCTGCTCCGCCACCGCATCCATCGGCAGATTGCTGCTTTCCAGCAACAGCTGGCTACGTCGCAGACGCTCGGCGGTGATCCACCCGGTGACGCTCATCCCGGTGGCTTTCATAAAATGGCGGGTCAGCGTGCGGCGACTCATCGCCACGCTCTCTGCCAGCGAATCCAGGCTCAGCGGCTGATGAATGTTGCGCTGGAGATAATCAATCAGGTTGTTGATGCGCGCATCACGGGTATTTTCCGGCACCGGCTGGGCGATAAACTGCGCCTGACCGCCCTCCCGGTGCGGGGGCACGATCATTCGCCGGGCAATCTGATTGGCGACCACGCTGCCAAAGCGCTGACGAATAATGTACAGGCAACAGTCCAGCGCCGCCGCGGTGCCAGCAGAGGTGATAATGCGATCGTCATCGACGTACAGCGCGTTGATATCCAGCCGCGCCGCCGGAAACAGCGTCTGAAACTGACGCTCAAACTCCCAGTGAGTCGCTGCACGTTTGCCGTCCAGAATGCCTGCGTATCCGAGAACAAATGCACCCAGACACAGCCCGACAATCTCCGCGCCCTTATCTCTTGCCCGCACCAGGCTGTCGAGCAGCGCCTGTGGCGGACGTTCAAGCACGTGTGCCCAGTAAGGCACCACCACGATATCGGCCTGTTCGATAACCGAGAAATCGTGCGTCGCATTCAGTGCAAAGCCGTCGCGGGAGGTGAGCATACCCGGCGTTTCGGCGCAGATACGCACATCAAAACGCTTTTCGCCGCTGATACCGTCACCAAAAAGAATGCAGGGCACGGAGTAGTGAAAAGGGCTGAACCCGTCCACGGCGACAATCGCCACTGTTGTAAGTTTCACATTGTTCTCCTTTGCCCTGATGCTGCTCAGACTATAACGCTTTCCCCGTCCTGGGGAATAATGACCGCCTCGCCAATCTGGTTCGCGTCCAGATATTCCCGCAGCGCGCTGCGCGTCAGCAGGCAGTGGTTGATGGCCTCCATATGGACCGCGACGATTTTTGCCTGCGGCAGCAGATAGTGCACGTTCAGCACATCCTCCTGCCCCATGATGATGGGCCCAAAGCCGATCACATGTGCGTACCCGGCATTCAGCACCACCACATCCGGCTGGTGCTTTTGCAGCTCGGCGGCGACCTGCGGGCGCAAAATGGTGTCGCCCGCAATCAGCAGCGTTTTTTCATCGGGATGGCGAAACACTACGCCGCACGCCTCTCCAAGCCGCTCCGCCAGCTCGGGTACCGCGTAAGCGCGGTCGGTGCCGTGTTGACCGCCGTGGGTTTTGCTCAGCTGGATCTCGCCAAACGACGTGTTATCTGTCAAAACGGTCAGATTGCGGAAACCCTGGCTGCGCAGCAGCTGCGCGTCATCATCGTGCTGGACAAAGATCGGCATCTCTTTGGCGATCCGCTCGATGGCATGCTGATCCCAGTGATCGGCATGGGTATGGGTCACGATAACCGCATCGACATCCAGCAGGCTTTCCAGCGCACAGGGCAGTTCCACCATCGGGTTGCGAATTTCTGACCGGGCGGTGCCCGGAAAACCCGGGTATGTATCTTTTGGTGCCAGCATCGGGTCAATCAGAAAGCGTTTTCCGGCGTAGGTGATAAGCTGCGTCGCGTTACGAATATGGGTAATGTTCATGAGCTGTTCTCCGGTCTGTGTTGCAAAAAGTTTAGCCGGAGAGAAGCCGCCAGAATGTGGGCTAAAGGGCATTCAACGATGGGATTGGGCCAACTTATCTTCAGGCCGCGATGATCGGTATCACCGCGGCATGGTGATTTATTCCCAGCCCGGCACGGCCCCGCCGTTAAAGATGGTCTCTGCCGCCTTCGCCACTTCTGGCGACTGGTAGGACTGAATAAATTCCTTCACGTTCTCCGCATCTTTATTGTCTTCCCGCGTCACTACGATGTTCACGTACGGCGAGTTTTTATCTTCGATAAAGACGCTGTCATGCACCGGTGACAGCCCGGTTTGCTGGAGATAGGTGGTACTGATAATCGCCACGTCCACTTTCGGATCGTCCAGCACGCGCGGCAATTGCGCCCCCTCCAGCTCCATGATTTTCAGCTTTTTCGGGTTGGCGGTGATATCCAGCGCCGTCGGCAGCAAACCGACGTCCGGTTTCAGGGTGATCAGCTTTTCGTTTTGCAGCAGCAACAGCGCGCGGCCCAGGTTGGTGGGGTCATTCGGGATGGCGATGGTGGCGCCATCTTTAAGTTCAGACACCGATTTGATCTTGCGGGAATAACCCGCCATCGGGAAGACAAAGGTGTTGCCCACCGCCACCAGCTTGTATCCGTGCGCTTTGTTATCTTCCGCAAGGAACGGGCGATGCTGGAAGACGTTGGCGTCCAGCTCGCCGTGGTCGGTAGCGTCGTTCGGCAGCAGCGAGCCGCTAAAGCCCACCAGCTCGACGTCGAGGCCGAACTTCTCTTTCGCCACTTTTTTGGCGACTTCTGCCACGTCCTGCTCGGCGCCGTTAATCACGCCAACTTTAATGTGCTTAGCATCGCTGCCGCTCTGGTCACAGCCCGCCAGCAGCAGGCCAGCGAGAAGAAGCGCACCCAATTGAAGTTTCACCGGTCATGTCCTTTTGATAACTGTTTTATCGACTATATCGGCAACTCTGCGGCAGGTTAAAAAACGAAAAGGAATCAATAAGAAGGATAAGTTATATGCGGCTTTTACCGGGTGAATGCGTGCCGACGCTTTGTAGGCCCGGTAAGCGTAGCGCTACCGGGCGTTGAGGCTCAGGCCGCTGTGGTCCAGTCCTCGATAGTCAACGCCTGCACCATCCCGAAGGCACGATCGTTAGTCACAATCGTCGTGCCCCGACTGAGAGCATGCGCTGCGATCAACTGATCGAGATCGCCCATGATTTTGCCGCGCTTTTCCATTTCGGCGCGCAGCTTGCCGTAGATTGCCGCAGCGTCACTGTCCCAGTCGCAAACGGTGATAGTGCTCAGAAACTCCCTTATTGTCTCTTTCAACCCGCCGCTTTGTTTTTTATCCGCCCCATAAAGCAACTCCGCTTCTGTGATACTTGAGATACACACGTCGGCTGGCTTCAGGTTAGCCATTCTGTTTACGACACCGGGATGCCTTTTAAATAAATGGCTCACAATATTCGTATCCAGCATATGTTTCATACCTGAACTCCATCCAGAGGATCCCTCTTTGTAATACTCTGATTTCTTTCCTCCGGACTTAAAAAAGAATCCGGTACGGTCGTGTTTTCCAGCATCCTGAAAAATTCATCCCAGCTTTTTTCCTTGGCAGGTTCTGCAGCCAAAACCACATTCCCCTCCTCATCCCGCCGGATATAAACACTCTCCGAATCAAACGCGAACTCAGCAGGCAGTAAGACCGCCTGGTTTCTCCCCTTTTTGAACAGTTTTGCTTTGCGTTCCATTGCAACCTCTGCTGGTTTATTGACCAGGCAACAGGATGCGCCAGTATCGCCAGGGAAGACAAGCAGGGTCATTCAGATTCGGAAAGCGACTCGCAACAAATAGCAGAACCGCTAACCTCAGGCTTCCCGCTTGCGCAGCGGCGCCTCGCGCAAAAACCACGACAGCACAAAGGCCAGCACCATAATGCCTGCCGCCATCAGGAACACCGCGTGAATGGCAGAGCCAAAGGCGTCCAGGTAGTCCAGGCGCAGGGCATCCGGCAGATGGTGAATGGCGGTCGGGTTCATCTCCCGCGGCAGTTCGGTCCCCTCGGGGATCCGCGCCATCAGGCCCGACTGCAATACGTGGGTGAATACCGCGCCAAACAGCGCCACGCCAATCGCCCCGCCGATGGAGCGGAACAGGGTGACGCCCGAGGTAGCCACACCGTACTGGCTGGAGGAGACGCTGTTCTGTACCGCCAGCACCAGCACCTGCATCACCAGACCCAGCCCCGCCCCCAGCACGCCGGTAAACAGGTAGAGCTGCCAGACCGGCGAATCAATGGTGATCCGCGTCAGTAACGCCATGCCGACCACACCCAGCAGGGTGCCGAGGATCGGGAACAGGCGATATTTCCCGGTGCGGCTGATAATACGACCGCTGATAATCGAGGTCAGCAGCAGCCCGCCCATCAGCGGGATCAGCTGCAAACCGGCCTGGGTCGGGGTGGCCTCTTTGACAATCTGCAGATAGAGCGGCAGGAAGGTCACCGAGCCAAACAGCGACATACCGATGATAAAACCAATCAGGCTACAAAGCAGAAAGCTGCGATCGCGGAAGAGCGACAGCGGAATAATCGGCTCCCACGCCAGACGCTCCTCATAGATAAACCCAGCGATACCCGTCAGGCCAAAGGCCAGAATGCACCACAGCTGCGGGTCGCTCCACTCGCGTACCGTGCCTCCTTCGCTGGTAAACAGGATGATGCACAGCAGCGCCATGCTGAGGTAAATCGCCCCCAGATAGTCGATCTCATGTTTGTTGCGCTTCGCGCTGCCGCGAAAGACCGCGCCGATCACCAGCAGGGCAAACAGCCCCAGCGGCAGGTTGATATAGAAAATCCAGCGCCAGGAGGCGTGCTGCACCAGAAACCCGCCCACCAGCGGGCCAATCACCGTCGCCAGGCCAAAGACCCCGCCGAACAGGCCCTGATAGCGACCACGCTCCGCAGGCGGGATCACGTCGGCCACCGCCGCCATGCTGATCACCATCAGCCCGCCGCCGCCCAGCCCCTGCAGGGCGCGCATCAGCACCAGCTGGGTCATGTTCTGCGCCAGCCCGCACAGGGCAGAGCCCAGCAGAAACAGGACAATCGCAATTTGCAGAACAATTTTGCGGCCAAAGAGATCGCCAAACTTGCCGTACAGCGGCACCACGATGGTGGAACTCAGAATATAAGCCGTGACCACCCAGGAGAGCTTATCCAGCCCGCCCAGTTCACCCACAATTGTGGGCAGCGCCGTGGAGACGATGGTCTGATCGAGGGCCGAGAGCAGCATCACCAGCAGGAGCGCGCTGAACAGCAGCCGCACCGAAGGCGCGTTTTTGGTTTGCGTTGTTGAATCTGACATCCTAAAACACCGCTTGAAATTAATTAATTGGATAATTAATATTTATTGAAGTTATGAATCAGGTCAAGGGATCCCCCGCGTATGTCAGCACATAAAGATAATTCCGACCCCATGCCACAGGCTCGCCGCCCCGGGCGTCCGCGCGGGCGTAAACCCACCGCTACCAGCCGGGAACAGCTGCTGGATATTGCTCTGGATCTCTTTGCGCGTCAGGGGATTGCCCGCACCTCGCTTAACGCCATAGCCCGGGAGGCAGGCGTGACGCCGGCGATGCTGCACTACTACTTTAACTCCCGGGAACAGCTGCTGGATGCGATGATCGAGGAGCGTTTTCTGCCGCTTCGCAGCGCCATCGCGACGCTTTTCAGCAGCCACCCGGATGACCCGGTGACCGCTCTGACGCTGATGGTGGAAAAGCTGGCCGAGCTGGCCGTTCTGCACCACTGGTTCGCACCGCTGTGGATGCAGGAGGTAATAGGTGAAATGCCGGTTCTGCGCGCGCATTTGCAGGCCCGGTTCGGCGATGAAAAATATCAGGGAACGCTGGACACCGTAGCCCGCTGGCAACAGGAGGGGAAACTGAACCGCGATCTGGCGCCGGAGCTGCTGTTCACCACTCTGTTAAGTCTGGTGCTGGTGCCCTTTTCGCGGATGCGCAATGACGAGAGGTTAAGCGCCCTCTCGCCTGAACGTATTGTGCGCCATGCCCTGGCGGTGATCGGTTGCGGTATTGGCGCTTAAAGCGCCTTCGACAGGTAATGCCGTTGTATGCCTGGATACGGGAAATCGTTCAGCGTCATTTCCAGCTTATAGCCCTGCTTTTCGTAAAACGGACGCGCCTGGAAACTGAAGGTATCCACCAGCGCATGCCGGCAACCCTGCTTGCGGGCCTCCTCTTCGGCGGCGTGCATCAGCTGGCTGCCAAGCCCGCTGCCGCGTAGTTCGTCGGATACCCAAAGATATTTGATGTTCAGCCACTCGCCCTGGCGGTTGCCGATCAGCCCGCCGCGCATTTTGCCGCTGTCGTCGCGGGCATAGACCGCGATATCACTCCCCACGCGGGAAAAATCAATAAACTGGCTGTTATACATCCGCAGCAGCTGCAGTAGCTCTTCTTGTTCTTGTTCAGTAATGGTGTCGGTAATACTCAGTTGCATATCATTCCCCCGTTACGTTGCATATCGACTATCGCACACTGCGCTCAGGATACAAACGCCAAATTCTGGCGTTATGCTGGCTAAAAAATGTAAGTGCAATCAACGTAAAACTCTCTTTGCGAGCGGAATCACTCTTTGTTACCTGACGGCCGCCAGCCGTCACAAATTTTTCTGTCTGGCTTGCCTGTCCGGCAAATTGTGCGGCTACGCTTAGTCGTACCCCTGCGCAACTATTGGCAAAATTAATACTTTCGGCTTGGGTCGCAAAGGCGGATGTAACGATACATTTCATAAACGTGTGTGTTTTTTTCCGGAGGATTCCATGAAGTCAGCGCACCTGTTTTGCCTCATCGTCTGCCTGCTTTTCGCCGCCTTCGTTCATGCTCAGGAAATGAACGACCCGGTAAAATTAGAACAGATGAAACAGGCGGTGTTAAAGGATGTGAAAAAAGCCTGTGCCCCACAGCGCAAGCAAAGCGATAAAGAGTGGCAGGCGATGATTATGACCTCTGAGGCGAATCAGCTGCTGGTCAAAAATGCGGTGGTGGCGATGGAGCGGAACAACCAGGAAGGCTACTGGGATGCCGTCAGCCAGGTGGACTGCATGGAAGATTACTGAGTACGCATTAAGGGGCCAGACAGCCCCCTAATTTTTTATCGACGCATATCAGGAATAATTAAATCCCCGCGCAGCACATAGGAGCCCAGCATCTGGGTTTTCTCATTCAGCCAGCTGACAATCCGTGCCGCCATGGCATCCATTGAGTATTCAATCGCCGGAATGGTTGGGATCCCCGGCAGGTGCAGCGACCCCGCCAGACTGAAGACCATGATATCGCCCGGTACCGATTTATTAAACGCCTGCAGCTGCGGGATCACCCGCTGCGCTTCCTGTTCGTCGGCCACCAGTAAGGCGTTGAAGTTGAGCGTCGTGGCGTTATTCAGCAGCTCCTGTAGCGCCACCGAGGATGACGTGGCCTCCATAAACACCAGGTTGCGGTTAAACGGCAGGAAGTTTTTTTCCAGCGCGTGTTTGTAACCCAGCAGGACCTGATCGGCAAAACCGCTGCCTTGCGGATGGATCAGGGCAATCTGCCGGCGCCCCTGGCTGGCGAGGAAGTTACAGGCGGTTTCCGCGGCAAAGGCATGGTCAAACTGGATACTGTTGGCGTTACGGGTTTCCATGCAGTCCACCAGAATGACATTCTCCTGATCGATCTGCAGCGGAAAACGGGCGCCGATAATCAGAATGTCATCGCATAACCCGCAGGAGAGCTCCTCCAGCGCGTTCATGACTTCCGCTTTAGCGTTAGCGAAGCGCAGCAGCAGATGCTTTTGATGCTGGCTGAGGTGTTTTTCCAGCGCGTACAGGTAACCGGTCGTCTGGTTGATGTTGTCGTGCGCGCAAATCACTCCGATACAGCCGGTTGACTGGCTGAGCAGCGACTGGGCAATCACATTTGGCCGATAGTTCAGCTCTTCCACTGCTTTCAGTACGGCCTGGCGGCTGGCTTCCTTCACGCCGCGCGACCCGCTCAACACCCGTGATACCGTGGCTTTGGACACCCCGGCCAGACGTGATACATCGTTGATTGTAGACATCTTTTTCCCCTGACAGGTCTCTCCAGGCCCCTGTAATTCCTGATTCCACTTCGGCTCATATTATAGCCACTCAGGAGTATATCCGTTTCCGTTTTCTATGGAAACCGATTTTCCGTTTCCACTCCATGTGATGTAAAAGCAGCCAAAATATGTGACCCAAATCCGATAAACAGGCCCCATAAGTAATGGATCTTGATGGCTGTCACACTTCTGTCTTATATGAATGGAAACCGGTTTCCATCTGTTATCCAATCATCTCCGCAATAACTATTTACATTTTGAGGATGGTTGTCGATGTTCAAGATTATGCTGTGCTGTTCTGCCGGGATGTCCACCAGTCTGCTGGTACGGAAAATGGTCGAAGCCGCGGACGAACGCGGTTTACCTGTCAAAATCGATGCGTACGGTGTTTCAGAATTTGATACACAGTTTCCGCAATATCAGGTCGTGCTTCTCGGACCGCAAGTCAAATACATGTTAAAAACGCTCTCAGATAAGGCTGCCACCCAGGGCATACCCGTTCAGTCCATCGATACAATGGATTACGGTATGCAACGTGGTGATAAAGTGCTGGACTATGCTCTGTCGCTCATTGAAGCGGCACACTAAGAAGGTGTTCTCATGAGTTCGTTATATCAATCTATGGTTGCCGTCATTGAGCAGTCCATTACGCCTCTGGCGGGCAAGCTGGGCCAGCAGAAGTACGTGATTGCCATCCGCGACGGTTTTACCGCCGCGCTGCCGTTCATGATCATCGGCTCCTTTATGCTGGTGTTCATCTTCCCACCGTTCTCCGCAGATACCACCAACAGTTTTGCCCGCGGCTGGCTGGATTTTTCTGAGACCTGGCGCGAACAGCTGATGCTGCCGTTTAACCTCAGCATGGGTGTGATGACCTTCTTTATCTCGGTAGGAATTGGCGCCAGCCTCGGTCGGCAGTTTAATCTCGACCCGGTGATGTCCGGTCTGCTGGCGTTTATGGCGTTCCTGCTGGTGGCCGCGCCCTATGCCGACGGTAAAATCTCCACCCAGTATCTGTCGGGCCAGGGGATCTTCACTGCACTTATCACCGCCATCTATGCCACCCGCGTTTACGCATGGCTGAAGGATCACAACGTCACCATCCGTCTGCCGAAAGAAGTGCCGACCGGCGTGGCGCGTTCGTTTGAGATCCTGATCCCGGTGGTGGTGGTTATTGGTACGCTGCACCCGCTGAACTTGTTTATCGAAGCCCAGACCGGAATGATTATCCCGCAGGCGATTATGCACCTGCTGGAGCCGCTGGTTTCCGCCTCTGACTCCCTGCCCGCCATTCTGCTCTCCGTGCTGCTGTGCCAGATTTTCTGGTTTGCCGGCATTCACGGCTCGCTGATTGTGACCGGCATTATGAACCCGTTCTGGATGGCCAACCTCTCCGCCAACCAGGCTGCTCTGGCTGCCGGCGCTGCGCTGCCGCACGTCTATCTGCAGGGCTTCTGGGATCACTACCTGCTGATTGGTGGTGTAGGCTCCACCCTGCCGCTGGCCTTCCTGCTGCTGCGTAGCCGCGCGACTCACCTGCGCACCATTGGCAAAATGGGCATCGTGCCAAGCTTCTTTAATATCAACGAACCGATTCTGTTCGGCGCGCCGATCATCATGAACCCGATGCTGTTTATTCCGTTCGTGTTCGTTCCGATGATCAACGCATGTCTGGCGTACGCTGCCACTAAACTCGGCTGGCTGGCACAGGTTGTGTCGCTGACGCCGTGGACAACGCCGGCTCCGATTGGTGCCTCCTGGGCGGCAAACTGGGCCTTCAGTCCGGTGGTAATGTGCGTCATTTGTATGGTGATGTCGGCGCTGATGTATTTACCGTTCCTGCGTGCTTATGAACGTTCTTTGATGAAAACCGAAGAGCAGAAAGCGCAGGCGACCGTAGGTGCAGCAGAGACCGTCGGCAATTAAGTCAAAGAGGACGATTTATGAAATATGCATTTCCCGAAAACTTCTGGTGGGGCAGCGCCTGTTCTGCATTGCAAACCGAAGGGGAAAGCCAGGGCGGCGGGAAAGGATTAACCACCTGGGATCACTGGTTTGCAGAGCAGCCAAATCGCTTTCACAACGGGGTAGGACCGCAGAATACCTCCACGTTTTATCAGCACTGGAAAGCCGACATTCAGCTGTTAAAGCAGCTGAACCACAATAGCTTTCGCACCTCGATAAGCTGGGCGCGCCTGATCCCGGATGGCACCGGTGAAGTGAACCAGGAGGCGGTGACGTTTTACAACCAGGCGATTGACGAACTGATCGCCCAGGGCATCACGCCGTTTATCACCCTGTTCCACTTCGACATGCCGATGGCGATGCAGGAGATTGGCGGCTGGGAAAACCGCGACGTGGTCGCGGCCTATGCCCGCTACGCAGAAACCTGCTTTGAGCTTTTTGGTGATCGGGTAATGCACTGGTTTACCTTCAACGAGCCGATTGTGCCGGTAGAGGGCGGGTATCTGTATGACTTCCACTACCCGAACGTGGTCGATTTCCGGCGTGCTGCCACCGTGGCCTATCACACCGTGCTGGCCCATGCGCAGGCGGTTCGCGCCTTCCGCGCCGGGCATTATGCCGGTGAGATTGGCATCGTGCTGAACCTGACGCCGTCCTATCCGCGTTCGCAGAACCCGGCGGATGTAAAAGCCGCGCATCACTGCGATCTGCTGTTTAACCGCAGCTTCCTCGATCCGGTGCTGTGCGGTGAATACCCGGCTGATCTGGTAGCGATGCTGAAAGCGCACGATCAGCTGCCTGCCTGTCTGCCAGAAGACAGCGCGCTGATTGCCGACGGTAAAATCGACCTGCTGGGCATCAACTACTACCAGCCGCGTCGGGTGAAGTGCCGTGATAGCGCCATCAACCCGCAGGCGCCGTTTATGCCGGAGTGGTTCTTCGACAGCTACGAGATGCCGGGGCGCAAAATGAACCCGTATCGCGGCTGGGAAATCTACGAACCGGGTATTTACGATATTCTCATTAACCTGCGCGATAATTACGGCAACCCACGCTGTTTTATTTCAGAAAATGGTATGGGTGTCGAAAATGAACAGCGTTTTATTGAGAACGGCCAGATTAACGACCAATATCGTATCGATTTTATTTCTGAACATCTTAAATGGCTACATAAAGGCATTAGCGAAGGCTGTAATTGTCTCGGCTACCATATGTGGACATTTATTGATAACTGGTCATGGTGCAATGCGTATAAAAACCGGTATGGCTTTGTCCAGCTCGATTTAGACACGCAGCAACGTACCATTAAAAAGAGCGGAGAATGGTTTGCCAAAACCTCTCTGAATAATAGTTTCGATAAATAGAGTGAAAGATGATGATTGCCTTAGAAGAAGCCGTAATGGAAATCATCGTCAATGCTGGTCAGTCGCGCAGCCTGTGCTTTGAAGCACTGCATGCTGCGCGGCAGGGCAACTTTGACGAAGCGAAAAGCCTGCTGCGCGAAGCCGATGGTTATGCGCGCCAGGCGCACCATATGCAGACCAAACTCATCGAACAGGACGCGGGCGAGGCCCGTCAACCGATGACGTTAATTATGGTGCATGCTCAGGATCATTTAATGAACTCGCTGCTGGCCCGTGAATTATCCGAAGAGATTATTCATTTATATCAGCGCTAACGTTTAAATATCAGTGATGGAGATAGCGTTACGATAATAGTGTAAAACCTCTGTACCCGTAAAAATAAAAATCAACTTGTTCTGATGATAGCGACATATTCTGTCAATCCGGAACGGGGTGGTTATTGTCTGAATAAAATTTAAATATATATTGAGATAACCATGAATATGATTAAAAAACTTCCATTAACAATGGCGGTTATCGCCGCGCTTTGCCCAATTTCTGTACTCGCACAAGAATTTACGCAGGAGCAAATCGACGCCATTGTCGCAAAAGCGGTGGATAAAGCGCTGGCCGATCGTCAGGCTAAAATGGATGCCGCGGTCGCGAAAAAAGCCGACGTCATCAACGAACCGCAAAGCGCCGCGCAATCGCCGGATATGGCGATTCCGTTCGGGATTAAATTTACCGGCTATGCCCGCTACGGCGCGCACTTCCAGGCCGCCGATCAGAAATATGTCGCCGTCGACGGCTCCTATAACGGCGCCTCGGCGATTGGTCGTCTGGGTAACGAAAGTAACGGCGGCGAGTTCCAGCTCTCCAAAGCCTTCAAGGGCGACAACGGCGCTATCTGGGACGTCAACGTGATGATTGACCACTGGGGTGACGAAGTTAACCTGAAAAAAGCCTATGCCGGTGTAACCAACATTCTGGAATCCAACCCGAACGCCTACATCTGGGCGGGCCGTGACTTCCACCAGCGTCCGCAACAGGGCATCAACGACTACTTCTGGATGAACCACGACGGCCAGGGCGCCGGGGTGAAGAACTTCGACATCGGCGGCGTGCAGTTTGACGTGGCGACCGTGGCGGCAGTGGAATCCTGTAGCCCGGAAGTCATGGACGATGAAGCGAACCCGTCGCGCATCACCTGTACCGGCGGCTCCGGCACCGGCGATAAAGGCAACTACGCGGCCACCTCTAAAATTCACGGCATGAAGCTCGGCCCGATCGATCTGGAGCTGTACGCTAACTACGGCTTTGACTCGAAAGCCATCGACACCGACGAGCGGACCAACGCCTGGCAGGGTGGCGTGGTGCTGAGCCACACCAACGACAGCGGCGTGAACAAGGTGATCGCCCGCTACTCCGATAACGCTGACAACAGCGTGTTCAACAAAACCGAGGATCTGACCACGGTGTACGCTAGCTTCGAAGGGCTGCACAAGTTCACCCAGGCAACTCAGGTAGAGTACATTCTGGCCTTCCACGACTATGACAACAGCCGTGATAACACCGACAACCGTAAGAACTACAACGCTATCGTGCGTCCAATGCACTGGTGGAACGACGTTCACTCCACCTGGCTGGAAGCGGGCTGGCAGCATGTTGATTACGACAACGGCGGGGATAACAAAGGCTGGAAGCTGACCCTGTCGCAGAACATGTCTATCGCGATGGGCCCGGAATTCCGTCCGATGCTGCGCTTCTACGTCACCGGCGGCAAGGTGGATAACGAACGCACCGCCCGCGTGAACAATACCCAGGACGAAACGCTTGACGACTTCAACGTCGGCGCGATGTGGGAAGCCTGGTTCTAGGTAAAAGCAAAACGGCAGCGCAACGTTGCCGTTTTTAATGTTTTCTCCCTCTCCCGGTGGGGGAGGGTTGGGGTGAGGGCATCAGGCCGCACCTTGCTCTGCCGGGTGGCGCTGCGCTTACCCGGCCTACTCATTTTTTAGGCCCGTGCAAGCGCAGCGCCGCCGGGCAATACTCCCATGTTATGCTAGAAAAAAATCGACATAACAGGGGAGAACATGGGTGCCACAAAAAGAGGGATGCTGAACGTTCTGATCGCCGCCATTTTATGGGGCAGCTCAGGGGTTTGCGCACAGTACATCATGGAGAAAAGCCAGATCTCTTCGCCGTATCTGACCATGATCCGCCTGCTGTTTACCGGCGTGATCCTGCTGACATTATCGTTCGTTCACGGCGACAAGATTTTCTCGGTCATCAAAAATCGCAAAGACGCCCTCAGCCTGCTGATTTTTTCTCTGTTCGGGGCGCTGATCGTTCAGCTCACCTTCCTGGTGACGATTGAAAAATCCAACGCCGCTACCGCCACCGTGCTGCAGTTCCTCTCCCCGACCATTATTGTGGCGTGGTTCGCACTGGCGCGTAAAAAGCGCCCGGGCATCTTCGTGCTGGCGGCGATCATGACCTCGCTTATTGGCACCTTTTTACTGGTCACCCACGGCGATCCGACCTCGCTGACTATCTCGCCTGCCGCGCTGGTGTGGGGCATCGCCTCCGCCTTTGCCGCCGCATTCTATACTACCTACCCTTCCACCCTGATTGCCCGCTACGGCACGCTGCCGATCGTCGGCTGGAGTATGCTGCTGGCCGGGTTAATGCTGACGCCGTTCTATGCCGGCCGCGGCACTACCTTCGTCATCGACGGCAGCCTGCTGCTGGCGTTCTTCTATCTGGTGGTGATCGGTACGGCGCTGACCTTCAGCCTGTATCTGAAAGGGGCCCAGATGATTGGCGGGCCGAAAGCGAGCATTCTGAGCTGCGCCGAGCCGCTGAGCAGCGCCCTGCTGTCGGTAATATTGCTGGGGGTGGCGTTTACCCTGCCGGACTGGCTGGGTACGCTGCTGATTGTGTCGTCGGTGGTGCTGATTTCGATGGATTCAAGAAGAAAGGTTCAGACATCAGCGTAGCCTGATGTCCCCTCACCCTAACCCTCTCCCCATAGGGGAGAGGGGACAGCTCGGTGTGGTCTTTTCACCCTCGCCCCTTTGGGGATAGGGGACAGCTCGGTGCGGTCTTTTCACCCTCGCCCCTTTGGGGAGAGGGGACAGCTCGGTGCGGTCTTTTCACCCTCGCCCCTTTGGGGAGAGGGGACAGCTCGGTGCGGTCTTTTCACCCTCGCCCCTTTGGGGAGAGGGGACAGCTCGGTGTGGTCTTTTCACCCTCGCCCCTTTGGGGATAGGGGACAGCTCGGTGTGGTCTTTTCACCCTCGCCCCTTTGGGGAGAGGGGACAGCTCGGTGCGGTCTTTTCACCCTCGCCCCTTTGGGGAGAGGGCCGGGGTGAGGGGTAAATTGACTACTGCGCCTTCACCTTCCCCGCCACCAGCAGCGCGGTGATCAGCATCAGCGTGCCGGAAATGACCAGCGGTGATGTCAGCCCCAGATGGTCGAGCGCAACACCGCCCACCGCCGCCCCGCAGGTATTTGCCAGCTGGATCACCGCCACCTGAATGGAACCGGCTTTTTCGGCCTGATCCGCCAGCGAGCGGGTGATCCACGTTGACCAGCCCACCGGGATCAGCGCAAAGGCAAAGCCCCAGATAATGGCAATCGCCGAGGCGACCCATTTGTCGCTCCCCCACAGAATCAACACGACAGCGCTGACGGCCAGCACCAGCGGCGCGCCCGCCAGCGCCACCTTCAGGGAGCGTTTCAGGAACTGCGCCGACAGCGAGGTGCCGACAAAGCTGGCGATACCGAAGCTTAAAAGCACCAGCGTCAGGCCATCGACGTCAAACCCGGCCATGGTCATAAACACCGGACGGATATAGGTAAAGAAGGCGAACTGTCCGGCGAAGGCCATAAAGATGGCGGTCATTCCCGCCAGCACGCCGGGGCGTTTCAGCAGGCTGAACATGTTCTGCTTGTGATGCGCGGCTTCGCCCGGCAGTGACGGCAGCGCTTTCCAGACCCACAGAATACAGAGCACGCCCATCACCGCGGCGCCGTTAAAGACGTTGCGCCAGCCGATAATACCGCCAAGGAAACTGCCCAGCGGCGCGGCAATCACCAGCGCGATGGAGACCGCGCCGAAGATCACCGACAGCGCTTTCGGCACCGTGCGCGCCGGCACCAGCCGCATGGTGAGCGAGGCGGACATCGCCCAGAAGCCGCCCAGCCCCAGTCCAAGGCAGGCGCGTCCTGCCAGCAGCAGCATAAAGTTATCGGCGAACGAGACCAGCAAGCAGGAGAGCGTCAGCAGGACGCTGAACAGGATCACCACCTTGCGACGGTCAATGGTGCCGATCGCCTGGGTGATAAACAGGCTGGCGAACATCGCCACGAACGCGGTGACGGTGACTGACTGTCCCGCCAGCCCTTCGGAAATGCCCAGATCCTGCGCCATCGGCGTCAGCAGGCTAACCGGTAAAAACTCCACGGTAATCAGGCAGGCGACGCAAAACGCCACGGAGAAAACCGCCGACCAGTTGGGGCGCGAAACCGCTTTGGCCTGCGGTTGAGTCGTGGGCTGGATATGTTCTGTCATGGCATCACCTGAGATAAAAACGTGCGGAAAAGTCGCGCAGTTTATCATCAAAAATGTGACGAATTTAACGTTTTGACAACTTTTCTTGCATCGCCGCCTTCGCCAGTCCGACGATCCACTCCTGGTGCCCGTTAATCATTGGATTCGGCACGGTATGCGCCAGCGCTTGTGCAGGAACGCCTTTCTGCGACTCCTGAGTCAGAATGCGCACCCGGTTGCCGGGCAGATCCTCAAACAGCCAGGCATGAATGACATCCAGACGGGAGGCCGCATCCCCCTCCACCCAGCCGTGCCAGGCGATGCGCGCGGCCTGGCCTGCAACCGGCGGCACATATTCGGTGACCTGCGCCTCTACCGGAAAGCCGAAGGTCGTGAAACGAAAGCGCGCACCGGCGCTGAGCAGCGGGCCGCTGCCGTCGTGAAAACGAATGTCTTCGGCATTGCTGTAATACGCCGGCCAGAGGCGGGTGTCATTGAGCTGATCCCAGACGGCCTGCGCGGTAAGCCCGGCGACGATGATTTCGTTGGATGCAAAGTTATCGGTGGTGCCGGGCAGGTAATCCTGCGGCCAGACAATAGCGGATTGGTTCATGGTTCACCTCATCGTGTGGCTGATAAGGTGATGGTGCACCGGGCAGTGGTATAAATCTAATGACGATGATTTATAATCTTCATCATGAATCGTGATATCAGTGCAGGAAGAACACCCCCTCTTCCGGCAGAAAGTGCTGGTTATAGCGCAGCTGGAAGGCGTTGAGCTCGTATGGATCGGGTTCCATATCGCGCATAAAGCCGAGCGCCAGGCGCACCTGCGCATCGGTGATCGGTGCGGCGAGACGCGCCTTGCGCAGCAGGCGATACCAGCTCTGCAGATTGTCTTCGCTGCTGTCGACAATGCATACCTGCCAGATCAGCAGCACCTGCGCGGCATTTAGCAGATGCGCCTCGTCAGGGCGTTCAAGGTAGCGGATAAACTCATTGCCGGCGCTTTTGCCAAACTGGTCGATCATCGACTCCAGCGGCACAGGGGTGATCCCCAGACGTTCACTGAGACGACGAATGGCGCGTCGGGAACCCGACGTCATTACGCGAAAGCCCACCACAAACACCACGGCAAGCGTAGCCAGCATTATCCAGACCATGAATTCTCCTTAGGGTTAGTCGAGCATAATATCGGGAAACAGCGCGCCTCGACAGCGGACAACGTCGTATTAATGCACAGAAAACAGGTGGTAGAGAGGGATGAAAACGGATATCCGCACGCTGGATCTGAATCTTTTAAAAACGCTGGATGCCCTGCTGGATGAACGCAGCGTCACCCGCGCGGCAGCACGCTTATCCCTGACCCAGCCCGCGGTCAGCGGCATGCTCACCCGGCTGCGCGACTACTTTGCCGATCCGCTGTTTATCCGGGTGCCGCACGGCATGGTACCAACCACGCGAGCAGAAGAACTGGCCGCGCCGGTAAAACGCATTCTTGCGGAGATCGACGTGCTGCTTCAGCCCGTTGAATTCTCGCCTTCCACCGCCGAGCTGATCTTTACCGTCGCCGCCACCGACTATGCCCTGCGGGCGGTGATAGTGCCCTTTCTCGCCGCGCTCAAGACACGGGCGCCCGCCGTTCGCCTGCGGGTGGTGCCTGTTGAACCGGATCGCCTCACTGCGCAACTTGAGCAGGGGAAGATCGATGTGGCGTTACTGACGCCAGAGACCACACCCGGCGAACTCCACACACGTGCGCTGTATGACGAACGCTATGTCTGCATGATGCGCGCCGACCACCCGGACGCGGGTAGCCCATTGACGCTCGAGAGATTTTGCGCGCTGGAGCATGTGCTGGTTTCTTACGAAGGCGAGAGTTTTCACGGCGTCACCGACGACGCGCTGGCGCAAATTGGGCGCACACGGTATGTCGGATTATCGGTGAGCAGCTTTCTGGTGCTGCCGGAGGTGCTGGTAATCAGCGATATGATTGCGGTGGTGCCGGCGCGGATGGCGGAAAACCGGCAAGGGATGTGGGTCTGTGAGGCACCCGTAACCCTTCCCGGGTTCACCAAAAGCCTGGCCTGGCACGGCAGGACGCACCGCAACCCCGCACAGGCGTGGCTGCGCGGGTTGATGCTTGAGACAAGTCAGCGGCTCTGAAGCCCCTTTAACAGCGCCTCATGGAAACGCGCAGGATCCTGCATCTGCGGCGCGTGGCCCATGTCGTTAAACTCGACCAGCGTGGCGTGCGGGATACGCTTCGCCGTCTCCTGACCCAGCACCGCGTAGTTGCCGAGGGTCTTGCGGATCTCCGGCGGGGCGAGATCTTTGCCGATGGCGGTGTTGTCTTTTGTACCGATCATCAATAAGACCGGCATCTTCAGCTCGCTAAATTCATAGATTACCGGCTGGGTGTAGATCATGTCGTAGAGCAGGGCCGAGTTCCAGGCCACGCGCTCTTTACCCGGCCCGTTGTTCAGCCCGGCGAGCATGGTGACCCAGCGCTCGTACTCCGGCTTCCACTCTCCGGCGTAGTAGGTGTTTTTCTCGTACTGGCGGATGCCGTCGGCGCTGGTTTTCAGCTCGCGCTGGTACCACTGGTCAACGGTAATGTGCGGCACGCCGCGCGCTTTCCAGTCCTCAAGACCAATCGGGTTCACCATCACCAGCTGCTCTACCTGCTGCGGCCAC
This sequence comes from Leclercia adecarboxylata, assembly GCF_035787115.1. Classification (GTDB taxonomy): domain Bacteria; phylum Pseudomonadota; class Gammaproteobacteria; order Enterobacterales; family Enterobacteriaceae; genus Enterobacter; species Enterobacter adecarboxylatus_E. The sequence continues at coordinate 157,842 of NZ_JALKTL010000007.1, forward strand.
ATCAGCGCGTAGCGGGTCGCCAGCATGCCGCCGGTGGAGTGCCCGATGACCGTGACGCGATCGATACCCAGCTCTTTCAGTAAGGCATGAGTGTTATCGGCGAGCTGCTGGAAAGTGTACTGATAACGCTCGGGCTTAGTGGATTTGCAAAAACCGATTTGATCGGGCGCTACCACCCGGTAGCCGCTGGCGGTGAGGGCGCGGATCGTGCCGTCCCAGGTGCCAGCGCAGAAGTTTTTACCGTGCATCAGCACGACGGTGCGGCCGTTGGCGTTTTCCGGTTTTACGTCCAGATACGCCATATCCAGAGACTGGTTTTGCGAGGTGAAAGTAAAGTGTTTAACCGGCCAGGCGTAGTCAAAACCTTCCAGCTTCTCGCCATACGTTGGGGTGTCCGCAGCCATCGCGGGTGAGGCCAGCGCCACCAGCAGCGCAAGGCAGGACAATCGTCGGGTCAACATGCAAGCTCTCCATTAGCAAGGGGCTAAGGCTGCGCGAAAGGCGGCAGCAAAATAAAACTGTAGAGCATAGAGCGGAGCGGATGTGTAAAGCGGGGTAAAAGTATTGTCTCAGTTGCTACATTCTGGTGTGTTGTACAGGTTATTACTGAAGTTATTGAAGCGGCAGACATAGCAACTTGTCGCTCATCTTTAATCAAATCAGAGCATTTTCTGTCACTGAATATAGGGTTCCTTTATAAAATCAGCCAACAGGCAGACGAGATCATGCAAAATTCAAGCATAATGGAAACGGGTATTTTTTCTGCAGAAAGTTGGTCGATTGAATGTTTAGGCAGGTCATTTTGGCAGAGCCTTTTCATATGCATAAGCGCATTGAGTAATCGTCCGCGTCAGGCATTGCGTGCTGCGGAATCGTCTGTTTCGACAAGCACATTCGCAAATGTCCAGAAAAAGAGTTGGTAAAGGTGTTTAGTTAATACCAGATGACGTAATACCATTGTTACAATGGTAGCTTCCAAAATTTGATAAACCCTACAATAGCAGTTCAGAGGAGTTGATGCTTCAATCTCTATAAGCATATAATAACCAAGAAAAATCAATCGAAACAATTAACGTCAATATACAAGTATATTTACAGAGGATAGCAAAAGCTCAAGACACCTAATGAAGTTGGCTTCAAAAAACTTGACTTTCAGCGCCGCAGCAATTATTAAGAGAATTAACAATGGATACATCATTCAATACTTTACTTTCATATTTAACGGAACTCATTGATAATAAATATGTATTTTCAGCAATTGTTTTTTCCACTGTTTTGGCTCTTATTTTTTACATCAAATGGAAGGCAAAATCTGGATTCTCAATTTCCAATAAGTTGTTCATATTTCTTATAGGATACAGTAAAAAAAACAACAACGACCTCATTGATGAGATTATAGATATTGAAAAATTCAATTTCCACTACAATACTAATGCTATATCCAAAAGACAGATTAGTAGATTTGAGTTATGGATTCGAACTTACGAGTTAGATTTCAGGCTTATATCAAAACTAAAAAATCACCTAAACATTGAAACTCTAAAAATAAAGAAGGTTAATAACATATATTTTATATTAGTCTTTTTAAGCATTTTCGTTCCGTTCTTTGCATTATTTCCAGCAATTGATGTTGCGCTGAAACCAGCATTTCTCATTAAAATAGAAAATACAGGATGGTTTTGGATAAACAAAAATCAAGCCACAGAGTATATGTTAACTAATAAAAAAAAGCCATGGGTAATCAACAAAACCACTTGCACTGAAAATAATTCAGCCACACCACCAAAAAACATCATTAAATTAATTGATGAAAAATCATTCAATCTGATATGCAAATCTTTCAGTAGCAAAGAAGATCAGATTTTTATTGAAAGAAAAATCAAAGAACAGCAATTATTTTTCTATATTGTATCAATCGCATTAGCTTTTTTAGCTTTTATTTTATTTAAACATTTGATGAAATTAATATCTGCATATGAATCACGAAAAATGGTTTTGTTAAAAATAAAAAACCTCCGAAGTAAGAGGAGATATAGATCCTGAAGTGAAAAATCATCAACTAAATGTCAAGTATGAAAATTAATTATACAAACCGGAAAAGAATTTCCTAAAGCAATTAATTTAGTCTGAAAAAAATCTGCAGGACTTGAATGAGAAATTTAAGCCCTGCTAATTCAGTCATTTTATCGCTTATGTGCAATTCTCACACTCAAGCTACTTTTAATTTCTGAGCACGGTTCTCGCGGCGGATCTTGCGCTCTTCCAGCACCGCGACCATCGCCATCAGGACGATACAGCCGATGGCGGCCGCATCCAGCGCCGCAAAGGTGCCCGCCCAGCCGGTGAGGCCGAAGATCGGCGTGCCGTCGGCGATCATCCCCAGACCCAGCTTGGCGAAGCTGTCGCCGATCAGGTAGGCGAAGGTGCCCTTAATCCCATCGGCGGCGCCGATCGCTTTTTTCGGCACGAAGCCGACTGCCGCCACGCCGATCAGCAGCTGCGGGCCAAACACCAGGAAGCCGAGCGCGAACAGGGACGCCAGATAGACGTACTGGTTGCTGGCGTGCTGGTAGACGCCGAGGGTGGCGATAATCAGCGCCAGCGCGACGCAGGCCACCAGCGCACGACGGCCGTTGGCGAGATCCGAGAGCCAGCCCCAGAGCAGGGTGCCGACCAGCGCGCCCACTTCAAACAGGGTGAAGCCCTGAATCGCCACCTCTTTGGAAAGCTTCAGCTCCTGGAAGGCATACACGGTTGACCACTGATCAATACCGATGCGCACCACGTAGAGGAAGATATTGGAGAAGCAGAGCAGCCAGATGACTTTGTTTTTCAGCACGTACTCAACAAAGATCTGCCATTTGGTCATCTCGTTCTCTTCGGTCTCTTTGTCCTCTTCGCTGATCTCTTCATTAAACAGCTCTTCGGCTTTACCCAGTCCGTAAGATTCCGGGGAGTCGCTGCCGTAGCGCAGGCCGATAAAGCCGACGATCAGGGCGATAATCGACGGGAAGATAAACATGCCGATGACATGGCCGTCGAACAGCACGTTAGCACCGAACAGCGCCACGCCTGCCGCACCGGCACCGCCGAGGTTGTGGGAGATGTTCCACATGCCGAGGTAGGAACCACGCTTGCGGCGCGGGGTCCATTTGGTGATGGTGGAGTAGCTGCACGATCCGCCGGTACTCTGGAAGAAACCGCTCAGGGCGTAGAAGGCGATCATCATGAACAGGCTGACGGAGCCTGCGCCCATGCTGGCGCTGAAGCCGAGCATACAGATAGCGGAGAGGATCAGCATAAACGGCAGGAACTGCTTGGTGTTTTTGCCGTCCGCGTAGTAGGAGACAACGGTTTTCCCCACCCCGTAGGTGATGGAGAAACCGAGGCCAATCATCCCCAGCTGCGTCATGCTCAGCCCGTAGGTGGAGATCATGTCGTTCTGCGCAATGTTAAAGTTTTTGCGGATCAGGTACATGGTCAGGTAGCCGATGAAGACCACCAGATAGGACTGCATGAAGGGTTTGAACCACATTTTTCGCCGCACATCGAGCGGCAGATCCAGGGCCGGCTTGCGCACCTGATTTAAGAAGGCCAGCATGTATCAATGTCTCCTGAGCTGATTTTTGCCGCATTGTAAAAATCAGCCGGGCGTGACGCCTGAGACAGCGTCCAGGTAAAACCGGGAAAATTTCTTAGTTTTGCCCCACTCGCGGTGAAAAGGTGAGGCGCATCACATCATACTGGCTTCACGCGGGGCCTGCGCGTTGAGGAAAGGCAGCAGCAGCAGGGCCGAAATCCCCGCCGCGATGGCGATCACCCCGAAGAAACCACTCCAGTGCCAGGTGTCGATCACCCAGGCCAGCGGCCAGCCGGAGAGCGACGCCCCGAGGTAGGCGAACAGCCCGACAAAACCCGTTGCCGCTCCTGCCGCATCCTTATGGGAACACTCCGCTGCCGCCATGCCGATCAGCATCTGCGGGCCAAACACAAAGAAGCCGATGGTGAAGAAGCACGCCGCCTGCATGACGTAGCTGGCAAAAGGCATCAGCCACAGCGAGCCGACCGAGAGCAAAATTCCGGCGGCGAAAATGAGGTTCATCGGACCGCGGTTGCCGTTAAAAAGCTTATCCGAGCCCCAGCCCGCCACCAGCGCGCCGATAAACCCGCCCAGCTCGAACATCGTTACCGCCGAGTTGGCGGTCACCAGATCCACACCCAGCGTCTCGGACATATACAGGTTGCCCCAGTCGTTGATCGCTGCCCGCACCACGTAGACCAGCACGTAGCAGAGCGACAGCAGCCAGATATAGGGATTTTTCAGCACGTATCGGGTGAGGATCGCTTTGCGGGACAGCCCCGCCCCCTCCTGCTGCTGGGCAATCTCCATCTCATCGTGCCGCCAGTCGCCTACTGGCGGAAGGCCCACGGTTTGCGGCCTGTCGCGCAGGCGCCAGCAGAGGAACAACCCGGCGAGGATCGCGAGACAACCGGCAACCATCATCCCCGTGCGCCAGCCGTAGTGCAGCGCCGCCGCGCCGACCACCATCGGGATCAGCGCCCCGCCGACGTTATGGGCGGTGTTCCAGATCGCCCACCAGCCGCCGCGCTCGTTGCGCGAGTACCAGGCGGTGAGCAGACGGGCGCAAACCGGTGCCCCCCAGCCTTGGAAAAAGGCGTTCAGCGCCCACAGCAGGGCAAAAGCCCATAGCGAGGTGGAGAAGCCAAACAGGATATTTACCATCCCGGTCGCAATCAGCCCGACGCCCATAAAGTAGCGGGCGTTGGAGCGGTCGCTGACGATGCCGGAGAAGAACTTCGACAGGCCGTAGGTGATGTAAAACAGCGTCGCCAGCAGGCCGATATCGGTGCGCGTCATCACCCCGCTGGCAAGGATCTCCGGCGCGGCGGCGTTGAAGCTTTTGCGGGTAAAGTAAAACAGCGCGTAGCCGAGCCAGAGGGTGATCAAAATATGGCGTCGCCAGTAGCGGTAGCGGGCGTCGATTTCTGCCTTATCGCTTATCGGGGCGGCATCGACAGGGGGTTTAAACATGGTGACTCCGAAGCGGTAAACTGACGCTGACGCGCGTCCCGTGGGTGCAGGAGAGGTTCAGCGTGCCGCCCAGCGCCTTCACGCGCTCGCGCATCCCCGCCAGGCCAAAGCCCTGCTGCCCGGAGCCCGGCGGCAGGCCGCAGCCGTCGTCTTCAATCACCAGCATCAGGCGCTCGTCCTGCTGCCAGCCCTGTATCGTGACCGCGCTGGCGCTGGCGTGTTTGACGATATTATTCAGCCCCTCCTGACAGACGCGGAACAGGGTGACACGCTGGCCTTCACTCAGCGTTGTCTCGTCGATGTCCCAGTCGAGATGACTGACGATGCCGCGGCTCTCCAGCTCCATCTCACGCATCAGGGAGCGTACCGCCTGTTCCAGGGTCAGGTCGTCGAGCTGACGCGGACGCAGCCTGCCGAGCAGGCGGCGCACCGAGTCATAGACGCCCAGCGAAAGCTGTTCGATATGCGCCCCGCCCTGCTTCACGCCCGCGTTTTCAGCCGCCAGACGCTGGACGATGCCCGCCTGGGTGCGGATGGCGGTAATGGTCTGGCCGATATCATCGTGCAGCTCGCGCGCCACCTCCTGCCGCACACTCTCTTCGGTCTCCAGCAGGCGTTCAGCCAGGCGACGGTTGCGTGCCAGCTCGGTTTGAAGGGAGAGGTTCAGCTCGCGCAGACGCTGAATGCCCGCCCCCAGCAGCAGCCCGGTCAGGCTCTGGGCCAACAGGGAGAGCAGCAGATCCACCGGGTGATCGTGCCAGGTCTGGCTGGCAATCAGAGCGATGGCGTTCATCAGCGTGGCGATCAGCGCCCCCTGCCAGCCGTAGTGCCAGGCCAGGGCAATGATCGGCAGCGCCAGGCAAAACGGCGTGAAGCGCGACAGCTCCGCGGGCAGACCAAGCTGCAACCACAGGCTCACCACAAACAGCAGCAGATACCCGATGAGATGCCGGGTACGCCAGTTCACCGGTTGAGAAACCAGCGCCGGGCCAAGCGGCTGCCAGACGGTGCTGGTGAGGTAGTGCCAGATAACGAGGCAGATCGGGGCCAGGGTCAGCCCGCCGGTCAGGGTCAGCAGCAGGGCGTTAAGCCTCTCCTTCTCGCCCACCCAAGGTAGGGATTGCAACAGCGCGGCGGCAATCAGCGCCGCCCCCTGGCGCAACAGGGTGCGCCAGTCGCGCTGGTGGCGGTAGCGGGAGATCAGCGCCACGGGAATAAGCGTCAGCACGCTTCCGGTCATCAATAAGGGCAGATGCGCGAGGGCAACTTCCTCCGCAAGCCAGACCAGCATCAGCCACTCTGCGCCCAGCAGCACCGGCCAGTAGCCGCGCGGGCATTGCAGCATCAGCCCCAGCCGCAGGCCGAAGGGGAACAGCAGCACCGCCAGCTCCGGGCGTTCCACCAGGTGCAGGCTGATGCTCCACAGGCAGAACCAGGCGGCGGAGAAGATAAAGAAGCTGGCGACCACCGCCACCAGCCGGGAGAAAAAGGCGTGCATTACCAGCCGTCAAACATGCGGCGCGCCAGCTCAACGTCATTGCTGACGCCCAGCTTTTCCATCAGGTTGGCGCGATGAACGTGTACGGTTTTTGGCGACAGGCCCAGCTCAATGGCGATCTCTTTCACCGCCATCCCCTGAGCCAGCTTTTCCGCCACCTGGCGTTCGCGCCGGGTGAGCGGATCCTGGCGTCCGGCCGCCAGCTTGATGGCGATATCCGGCGTCAGGTAACAACCGCCGGTGGCGACGGTACGCACGGCGGCAATCAGCTCGTCCGGGCTGCAGCGTTTGGAGAGGAAGCCGCGCGCGCCCGCGTTCAGCGCCTGCTCCACCAACGCCGGGCTGTCGTGGACCGAGAGCATGATGGTCGTCATTCCTTTCGGCAACTGGCTCAGCAGCGCCAGCCCGGAGATATCCGGCATTGAGATATCGCAGATGCAGACCTGCACCCCGCGACCCGGCAGGCCAGCCAGCGCCTCGCGCCCGGAGCCAAACTCCGCCACCACCTGAAAATCGGGCTCCAGGCTCAGCAGCTGGGCAAATCCGGAGCGGACGATAAGGTGATCGTCGATAAGGGCGATGGTAGTCATGGCGCATTCCTGGCGGGATGAAAAAACGCGCTTACCTTAGCGGCAAGCGCGTTGCTGTTCAAGCGATGAACGATTTGTGCCGTCAGAGGATGCCGGTGGTCACCGTAAAACGGCGGGTTTCGGCCGGAGCCAGTTCAATCAGGCTACCGCTGCGCTGGGCCGCCAGGAACCCTTCCGGACGGCAGGTGGCCGGGAGCACGAAGGCCGCCACCTGCTGATCGCCGTTGTAGAGGATCCAGCGCGTGGCATAGTTAAGCTCCGCGCTGGCAAAGCGGGTCACGAAGGTGACGCCGTCCGGTGCGGTCATGCGAAACTCCGGGTGCGCAGTGTAGCGGTCGAGCGTGTCGGCAAAAAAGACAATTTCCGGATCGTAATAGTGCGGTTCATCCAGCGTGTTCAGCGTGGCTTCGCCCTGCAGCAAACGCTGATTGAACGCCAGCCACTGCCCGGTAGGCTTGACGTGCGCCGGAACCGACTCCCGCAATTTGATTGCCTCCTCAGGTACGTTCTGGCTGAAGGTCGCACCCGCCACATACGCATAGTTCATGTGGCACATATACTGGAGCGGCATCGGCACCGACGCCAGATTGGTCACCGACATGGCGATATCAAACAGGGCGCTGTCCTTATGCAGCGTGACGGCGGGCTGCGCCTGGTAGTGGTGGCCGAAGCCCATCACATATTCATAGCGCCCGGTCACCGTCAGGCTGTCGCCGTCCAGCACCAGCCAGGCTTCGTCCATTGGCGCGCAGGGCATTTCGCCGTGCAGCGGATGGGTATCTTCCGGCGACGGGCAGCCGTTTGCCAGCAGGCCAGAGTGGAAGGCGAAACAGCCGTAGGTTTCGACCACCTCTTTTGCCGCTTTGGGCTGGCTGAACATGTTGCGCATCGTCAGGTCGTGACCATCGAATTCGGCATCCCAGATCATCTGCCCCAGCCAGGGCAGGATAACCAGATGACCGCGACTGTTTTGCACCCGCAGCCCCTCCACGCCGCTGGCGTAGCGAAACGCCGTCACCGTGAAATCGTCGTTTTGCAGCAGGGTGCGCGGCTGTTCGGTAAAGAGCGCGCGCCACAGGGGAAGTTGCGTCATGGTGATCCTCCTCAGGAAGCGGTGGCTTCGGTCAGTTCGCGGCGCACTTTGCTCTCACGCCAGAAGTAGATGCCCACGTAAACAAAGCACAGCATCGACACCAGGAACGAGGCCTGCAGCGAGTGGAACAGATCGGCCACATAGCCCTGCACCGCAGGGACCACCGCCGCGCCCACAATCGCCATCACGATCACCGCGCCGGCCATCTCGGTATGTTCGTTGTCCACGGTATCGAGAGTTCCGGCGTAGATGGTGGCCCAGCACGGCCCAAACAGAATGCTCACCAGTACCGCGACGTACACCGCGCTAAAGCTCGGGGCCAGGGCGACATAGGCCAGGAACAGTGCGCCAATCACCGAGTACATAATCAGCACTTTCGCCGGATTGAAGCGAGTCATCAGAATATTGGCGACAAACTTACCGATGAAGAAGCAGGCAAAGCTGTAGACCATAAAGTTGGAGGCGTCGCGCTCGTTGATATCCCCCAGCTCCAGCGCCAGACGGATGGTGAACGACCACACCGCCACCTGCATGCCCACATACAGGAACTGCGCCACGATACCGCGACGAAAGCGAGCGTTAGTGGCGAGGTAGCGCAGGGTATCCATTGCCGATGGTCGTTTATGCTCCGCGGTTTGCGCCACTTTACAGGTCGGGAAGCGGGTCAACAGGAACAGCACCATCACCACGACCAGCACCATAATCATGTACTTGTAGGGCTCGAGCGTGTTCTCCAGCATCAGGATCTTGAAGTTATGCATCTGCTCGGCGTTCATGCCCGCCATCTGTTTTTCCAGGCTGTCGCCTTCGGAGAAGACCAGATATTTACCCAGCAGGATGCCCGCCGCAGCGCCAATCGGGTAAAAGGTCTGGCTGATATTCAGGCGCAGCGTGGCGTAGGCTTTTGGGCCAATCATCGAGCTGTAGGTATTGGCCGCCGTTTCGAGGAAGCTCAGACCAATCGCAATGGCAAAGATCGCCGCCAGGAACATGGTGTAGGTTGCCATGTGCGAGGCGGGGAAAAAGAGCGTGCAGCCGACAATATAGAGCGTTAATCCCGTTAAGATCGCCACTTTATAGCTGGTCTTTTTAATCACCAGCGAAGCCGGAATAGCAATCAGGAAATAGCCGCCATAAAACGCGCTTTGCACCAGCGCTGAGGCAAAATTGCTGAGTGCAAAGACGCTTTTAAATTGCGTAATTAAAATATCATTTAAAGCAGCAGCGCATCCCCATAACGGGAATAAGCAGGATAACAAAATAAACTGGAACAGAGGGGTTTTATTCAGATAGCCGTCAGGCATCTGAATGATGTTTTTATCGTTCATAGTGCTACCTTTTATTTCGCAGGGTTTTATTATTCGTTCAACGCCAGGAACTCGTTGAATTGTTCGATGCTGGGGTAAGACGACTGGGTGCCTTTGCCGGTGACGCTAAACGCGGCAAAGAGCGCGGCTTTTTTCATGGCGGCTTCGACGTTGCCGCTCTGTACATAGTAATGCGCAAAGCAGCCAATAAAGGCATCGCCCGCTCCGCTGGTGTCGACCGCATTCACTTTAAACGCCGGAACCACAACTTCTTTATCACGGGAGAGCCACAGCGCCCCTTTTTCGCCCATGGTGACGATAATATTATTCAGCCCTTTATCCACCAGCGAACGGGCCGCGAGGCAAATATTCTCGTAGGTGTTTACCGGCATTCCGGTCAAAATTTCCAGCTCGGTTTCATTGGGGACAAAGAAATCGCATTTGCAGGCGTAAGACATATCTAATTCGCGCAGCGCCGGGGCCGGATTTAATAAAACCTTAATGCCATGTTTCTTGCCAAATTCAATGGCGTGATAAACCGTCTCCAGCTGAACTTCCAGCTGCAGAACAATAAGCTGGCACTTTTTCAGGTCCTCTGCCGCGCGGTCGATATCTTCCGGCGAGAGAAATTTATTGGCGCCCTTCACAATCAGAATGCTGTTGCTGGAGTTGGCGTTAACAAAGATCGGCGCCACGCCGCTGCTGGTACAGGGTACTTTTTCCACATAGGTGGTATTGATGCCCCAGGACTCCAGATTACGGATGGTATTATCGGCAAAGATATCGTCACCGACTTTGGTGAGCATCATCACTTTTGAATTGAGCTTGGCCGCCGCCACCGCCTGGTTAGCCCCTTTGCCGCCGCAGCCAATTTTAAAGGCCGGCGCTTCGAGGGTTTCGCCCTCTTTCGGCATCTGATTAATGTAGGTGATGAGATCCACCATGTTGGAGCCGATAACCGCGATATCCATGTTTACTACCTCTCTGAAACAATCACATAGCAATGATATTATCGTAACATTATCATGTTATTTCCGTATCATTTGTGACTGCGATCGCGATTAGCGGATCCACTGTTACTGTTTATTGTTTAGTCGATGCGCGGGTTTAAAAGTGAGGAGCAATGGCAGGAATTCATAATTAATATAGTAATTACAACAAATTGAAGTACATTGACAGTTACAGAAGTGGCTTTTCTTTCTGGCCGGGCGGCAGTATAGTATGACGCAACAAAAATGTTCCTGGCGCATCATGAATGTGTTTTAAGGAACATCATACCGTGCGGAGAAGGTGAATGGAGACGAAGCAAAAAGAACGAATCCGGCGTCTGGTGGAGCTGTTAAAAAAAACCGACCGCATACACCTGAAAGATGCCGCCCGGATGCTCGAAGTCTCCGTCATGACCATCCGTCGCGATCTGAGCCCGGATAACCATGATACCGTGCTGCCCCTGACCCTGCTGGGCGGCTATATCGTGATGGTTAATAAACCGGCCACCGCCCCCGCGGCACCCGTGGTGCGCAGCCAGACGCACCATCCTGACGATCTGCCCATCGCCATCCTCGCCGCCGGCATGGTGGCGGAAAACGACCTGGTTTTTTTCGATAATGGCCCGGAGATGCCGCTGGTGATTAGCATGATCCCCGACGACATCACCTTCACCGGCATCTGCTATTCCCATCGCGTGTTTATGGCGCTCAATGAAAAGCCGAACGCCACCGCGATTCTGTGTGGCGGCACCTACCGGGCAAAGAGCGATGCGTTCTACGACACCAGCAATCCGTCGGTGCTGGACTCCCTGAACCCGCGCAAGGTGTTTATCTCGGCCAGCGGCGTGCATGAGCACTATGGGGTGACCTGGTTTAACCTTGACGATCTGGCCACCAAGCGCAAAGCCATTCAGCACGGCATCCGCAAAATCCTGCTGGCCCGCTACGCCCTGTTTGATGAAGTGGCGCCCGCCAGCATCGGGCCGCTGTCGGCGTTTGATGTGCTGATCAGCGACCGCCCGCTTCCGGCGGACTATCCGGCCCACTGCCGGAACGGCTTTGTGAAAATTATTACCCCGGACGCCGCCGGGGAGTAAGTTACTCGAAGAACACCGCAATTTTATTAAACATGGTCGGATCGGACTGGTTACGCACCACTTTCACCACGTCTTCCAGCTTGTCGATCTGGGCCATCATCTGCTCCAGACGCTGATCGTCATTCACCAGCAGCCAGATGCGGCTGTGCTCGCTGCCCTGAATAGGCAGGCAAAGTATGCCTTCCACGTTAAACGCCCGGCGGGCAAACAGCCCGCAGACGTGGGTCATAACGCCAGGATGGTTGCGGACGGTGAGTTCCAGAATGACGTTATCATTTTGTTTTTGCATGGCTTATTCCCCCACCATTTCTGTATTGGCCGCACCCGGCGGTACCATCGGATAAACTTTTTGTTGTGGATCGATACGCACGTGGATCAGTGCCGGGCCTGGACGTGAGATCACCGCCTGCAGTGCGGCCTGGGCATCCTCTTCGGCGTTCAGATCGCAGGTATGCAGGCCAAAACCGGCGGCGATCTGCATAAAGTTGATCGTCCCCGGATAAGTGGCGGCAAACACGCCCTGCTTGTAGAACAGGCTCTGCTGCTGATGCACCAGACCCAGCGCTTCGTTGTTCATCAGGATGATTTTCACATCCAGCTGGTTTTCCGCCGCGGTGGCCATCTCCTGAATGTTCATCATCAGGCTGCCATCGCCGGAGAAGCAGATTACCTTGCGATCCGGGTTAGCCAGCGCTGCGCCAACGGCGGCAGGCAGGCCAAAGCCCATGGTCCCCAGCCCGCCGGAGGTCAGCCACTGGCGCGGACGGTTCAGCGGATAGGCCTGGGCGGTCCACATCTGATGCTGACCGACGTCAGTGGTGATAATGGCGCTGTCATCCACGCAGGCGGCCACGGCGTTGATCAGCCCGTAGTGGCTCAGCGGATCGCCGCCCGTCGGAATGGCGCCCGGGAACTCCTGTTGCAGGCCGGTAACCTGCTCACGCCACGCGGTGCGCGGGGTGGCCTCAACCTGTGGCAGCAGCTGGGCCAGCACTTCGTTGACATCGCCCTGAATCGCCACGTGCGGCTGCTTAATTTTGCCCAGCTCCGCGCGGTCGATATCCACGTGAATGATTCTGGCATTCGGGCAGAACTGCTCGGTTTTGCCAATCGCCCGGTCATCAAAACGTGCACCCAGAACGATCAGCAGATCGGCTTCCTGCAAAATAAAGTTAGTGCTGCGCGCGCCGTGCATCCCGAGCATGCCCAGCGACAGCGGGTGCGCTTTTGGCAGCATGCCCAGCGCCATCAGGGTCATGGTGGTCGGCAGGCTGGCTTTTTCGGCCAGAGCACGTACCGCGTCAGGCGCATCGATTACCCCGCCGCCCAGATAGAGCACCGGACGCTGGGCGGCGTTAATCATCGCCGCCGCGTCGCGCACGCTCTCAACGCTGAATGCTGGCGATGGCGCGCGGCTACCCGGCTCGGGCAGAACCTCGATCTCGATTTCAGCGGTCTGCACATCCTTAGGAATGTCTATCCACACCGGACCCGGACGACCGGACTGCGCAATGCGGAATGCATCGCTGATAACCTGCGGTAATTCGCTGATATCGCGCACTAAATAGTTGTGCTTGGTGATGGGGATAGAGATGCCGTAGGTGTCTACTTCCTGAAACGCATCGGTGCCGATCATCGAGGCGGGCACCTGGCCGGTAATGCAGACTAACGGAATTGAATCGAGGCGCGCATCGGCGATGGCGGTCACCAGGTTGGTGGCCCCCGGCCCGCTACAGGCCATGCAGACCGCCGGTTTGCCCTGGGTACGAGCCATGCCCTGCGCGATAAAGCCTGCGCCCTGCTCGTGTCGCGCCAGCACGTGGCGGATCTGCGTGCTCTGGCTTAACGCGTCATACAGAGGGAGTACCGTCCCGCCAGGAATACCCGCAACCGTGGTAATGCCCTGACGTTCCAGCAGATGAACGATTAACTGCGCGCCAGTGAAACGCGTCTTGTGTGATGTTGTGCCCGAACTTGCCATGCTCCAGTCCTTTTATTCTGAGCCGACTTTCCGGGGGGCTTTAAACGAAAAACCCCGCCGGTTTGCGCCGGCGGGGTTTGGAATCGTGTGTTGATCCAGTCCCTACGGCGCATTGCCGACGACCACCACCACACGCACGACGACCACTGCGGCTGGGTGCGCAGTTTTTAGTAGAGTCGCGGTGTTCATGGATGCAGTCATGGGGGACCTGTCTCTGGAATCATTGAGTGGATTTATACAAGCACAGGTTTGCAGGCGTGACAACGGAATTATTTTCATCTGCCTGAAAATGCGTCAGGGATCACGTTTCGTTTGTTGGATGATGAAAACAAAAAACCCCGCCGGAGCGAGGTCTTTTTTACAGCGTTTGCGGCTGGTGACCGCAGAGCACACTGTGTTACGTCAACGCAAGAAGTATACGCGATCGCACAGGAACGCGCAATTTCGGCACGGATTTCGACGCTTTTGAGTATGGATCCCTCTTCACGTTTTGTCCATAAATTACTGTTCATATATACAGTATTTATCTATACTGGGTGTGTTCACAGGGTGTGAGGGGAGCCGCACGTGGTACACCGGCGCAACGAAGTCCTGGCTGAAACGGGTGGTGCCGTCAGCGCCTCCACTCCCCACCTGAGCACACTGTGTTACGTCAACAAAGGTGCTGGTTACAGGCGGCGGAAAGGTACGCCAGCATCGTGCTCCTTAACCAGAGGAGACGCGTATGAGCGTAGTGGATATGGTTGTACTTATCCTCAAACTCATTGTTGCAGCACTGCAACTGCTTGATGCTGTCCTGAAATACGTTAAGTGATTCAGGTTCAAGCCGCACCTGGGAGGGGCGGGAAACCGCCCCTCTCTAATAACGAGGGAATGCTCTATGTTGCGTTTGTTAATTGAGCCTGTCACGCCGGATGAACCGGGGTATATCGCGCTTAAAACCGAAAGCACCGCGCTCAACTTCAATATGTTGCGCAGGCTCGAAGAGAACTGGGAGCGGGGTGAAAATCGCTTCAACGCCCCAGGTGAAAAGCTGCTGGGCGCGTTTCTGAACGGCAAACTGGTGGGGATTTGCGGGCTAAACCGCGATCCGTTCAGCCAGCAGCCGCGGGCCGGCCGCATTCGTCATCTCTATATCAGCGAAAGCTGCCGGGGGCAGGGTATCGGCAAACAGCTCCTCGCCGTGGTGATGGCCGATGCCAGCGTCTGGTTCGATTTTCTCAATACCCATGCGCCCCAGACCGCCTGGGCATTCTATCAGCGGGCTGGCTTTACGCTGGTCGTGGATGAACCGCGCGTCACGCACCGGCTTTTTTGCGCGGTTTAAGCGAATGAATTAACGCTGGCAACATTCGTTGCCGCTGTCGTTTAAAAATCCTGCCTTCTCGCCCCTTCCCGTTCTTCGGGCGGGTACTTAACTTGTCATTTTCCTGTGGTAGATTCCTCGAGCATTTATGGGAATGCGTAGTCACTTATTCTTTATTTATCACTTTTGGCAAAAGTATTCAGCGATATGAAAAGACAGCGGAACGTTAATTTACTCTTGATGTTGATATTGCTGGTCGCCGTCGGTCAGATGGCGCAAACCATCTATATCCCGGCCATTGCGGACATGGCGAAGGAACTGCATGTCCGTGAAGGGGCGATCCAGAGCGTGATGGGCGCCTATCTGCTGACCTATGGCGTGTCACAGCTATTCTACGGCCCGCTCTCCGATCGCGTGGGTCGCCGTCCGGTGATTCTGGTCGGCATGACGATTTTTATGATCGCCACGGCCTTTGCCATGACCACCCACAGCCTGAGCGTGCTGATTACCGCCAGCGCGTTGCAGGGCGTTGGCACCGGCGTCGGCGGAGTGATGGCGCGCACCTTGCCGCGCGATCTGTATGAAGGCAGCCAGTTGCGTCATGCCAACAGCCTGCTGAACATGGGTATCCTCGTCAGCCCGCTGCTGGCACCGCTGATTGGCGGCCTGCTGAATACCGTCTGGTCCTGGCGCGCCTGCTTTGGCTTTCTGCTGGCGCTGTGCGCCATCGTCACCTTCAGCATGGCGCGCTGGATGCCGGAAACCCGGCCTTCTGAGGCGCCACGCACCCGGCTTATCGCCAGCTACAAGACCCTCTTCGGCAACGGGGCGTTTAACTGTTATGTGCTGATGCTGGTGGGCGGCCTGGCGGGTATTGCCGTTTTCGAAGCCAGTTCAGGCGTGCTGCTGGGCGCCGGGCTGGGCCTCAGCAGTATGGTGGTGAGTATTCTGTTTATCCTGCCGATCCCGGCGGCGTTTTTCGGCGCCTGGTTTGCCGGACGCGCTAACAAACGCTTTACCACCCTGATGTGGCAGTCGGTGGTGAGCTGCCTGCTGGCCGGGCTGATGATGTGGATCCCGGGCCTGTTCGGGGTGATGAACGTCTGGACCTTGCTTATCCCTGCGGCGCTGTTCTTCTTTGGCGCGGGGATGCTGTTCCCGCTGGCGACCAGCGGCGCGATGGAGCCCTTCCCGTTCCTCGCGGGCACCGCCGGAGCGCTGGTGGGGGGATTACAGAATATCGGCTCCGGCGCGCTGGCGTGGCTTTCGGCAATGATGCCGCAAAACGGACAGGCGAGCCTGGGGCTACTGATGACCTTAATGGGCCTGCTGATTGTGCTGTGCTGGCTGCCGCTGGCCTCCCGCGCCTCGCATCATGAGCAGGCGGTGTGATCGTACTCTGGCCCGGGTTCTTGTCGGGCCCCCGCTAAAAAACTTCTTTTAGCGTATAGTTAAATACAGTAGTAGAATGTCACGCCTCGTCGAGAAAAGACGATTATGGAGTCTATCGTGAAATTCAAAATTCAGCATTTGCAGGCAGCTGTGGCACTGGTTATTACCAGCCTCCAGCCGCAACCCAAAGCGGTTGCGTGTCAGCCTACGATTGTCGAACGGGTTTACGAGATGGGCGCAAAAGTCAACAAAACCGATATTAGCGATCTCACGGCGGCGCTGAATGAGGTTGCTGACGATCTCAGATCAAGCCGCGCTGAACTCGCGCGATATGCTGATAGCGATTTCAACGCCGCAGCTAAAATTGCGATGGAGATTTCGAGCCAAACTATTCATGTTGCAGGTATCGCTGAATCCTTTGTCCTGATGCTACCCGAAAAGGAGATCATCATGGCGTATGACAAAGCCTCTGTAGAATTCGCGTTCGTGAAAGCCATTAAAATGGTCAGTCTGGCGACTAAAAACTATCTTAGCCTCATCGATCAGATTACGCGTAAGACAAGTCCCAGAGAATCAGGAGCAGACTTTGTTGCGATGCAGCACCTTCTTGAAACCGGCAACAAGGCCGCATCCAGATGGATGTAACTGCTGAATACAGCAGTGTTACATGGGATGAATTCTTTCTTCCCACTTTTAGCGTTTATCCTGGCCTTGAAACTCAGCTTAAATCTGAATTTATTACTTATAAATCAACAGGTTCACCTTCTGATTTGTTAGGCCGGGACGCCCCTTTTGATTTTCCACCCTTCGCGGTTGACGCAAACGTTCATCATATTCACGTTAATTTGCATAATCAGAAGGTCTGGCGAGAGCGGCAGGAGAACTACCACCGTACCAGCGATCACTACCTGATTTACACCGAACATATGTGGGAATCAGGCAAATTCATGCTGATGGGCCTGATTACACCGGCTCACCAACGTATGCCTTCTGGTGATAATCGTCTACTGAGCTACTTTGCTGATGTTGCAGAAGGCTTTCACGCCTCCTGACCCTCCACCCTTCCAGCGTCTGTTTTCGTATTACTTTCGCGAACTATTTCTTGCACTGGCCGACTCTTTCCTGCTTTCTTTCGTTATCCAGCGCGAAGAGATCTCTTATGAAAAACGCAAACATCACCACCTTAATTGCACAGTATCCTCTGGTTGAGGATCTGATCGCCCTGAAAGAAACCACCTGGCTCAACCCGAAAGCCACCACCCTGGCCGCAGGGCTGCCGTATGTCGGGCTGACCGAAGCCGATGTGGAGGATGCCCGGGAACGTCTGAAGCGCTTTGCGCCTTACCTGGCGAAAGCGTTCCCGGAAACGGCGGCCAGCAAGGGGATCATCGAATCGGAACTGGTGGCCATTCCATTGATGCAAAAACGGCTGGAAAAAGAGTTTGATACCTCCCTCCCCGGCACGCTGCTGCTGAAAAAAGACAGCCATCTGCCCATCTCCGGCTCCATCAAAGCCCGTGGCGGCATCTATGAAGTGCTGACCCACGCGGAAAAACTGGCCCTTGCCGCCGGGCTGCTCAGCCCCGACGACGATTACAGCATTCTGCTGGAGCCGCGCTTCAAAGACTTCTTCAGCCAGTACAGCATCGCCGTGGGCTCGACCGGCAACCTGGGACTGTCCATCGGCATTATGAGCGCCCGTATCGGCTTTAAGGTGACGGTACATATGTCTGCCGACGCCCGGGAGTGGAAGAAAGCCAGACTGCGCAGTCACGGCGTGACGGTGGTCGAATATGAGCAGGACTACGGCGTGGCGGTGGAGCAAGGGCGCAAGGCGGCAGAAAGCGATCCGAACTGTTTCTTCATTGACGATGAAAACTCCCGCACTCTGTTCTTAGGCTATGCCGTGGCAGGCGAGCGCCTGAAGGCGCAGTTTGCCCAACAGGGGCGCGTGGTGGATGCGAACCATCCGCTGTTTGTCTATCTGCCCTGCGGCGTGGGCGGCGGCCCCGGCGGCGTGGCGTTCGGGCTGAAGCTGGCCTTTGGCGACAATGTGCACTGTTTCTTTGCCGAACCCACCCACTCGCCCTGCATGCTGCTGGGGGTGTATACCGGGCTGCATGACCAGGTTGCCGTTCAGGATCTGGGGATCGATAACCTCACCGCGGCGGATGGCCTGGCGGTCGGACGCGCGTCCGGTTTTGTTGGTCGCGCCATGGAGCGCCTGCTTGACGGGTTCTACACTATCTCCGATCGGAGCATGTACAACATGCTGGGCTGGCTGGCCCAGGAGGAGAATATTCGTCTTGAGCCGTCCGCCCTGGCAGGAATGGCCGGGCCGGTACGCCTCGCGGCCTCCGGTCACGTTGCGCTGGAGAACGCGACCCACCTGGTGTGGGCGACCGGCGGCGGCATGGTGCCGGAAGAGGAGATGGCGACGTATCTGGCGAAAGGGCAGTAACTTACTGGCTCTGGCGTAGCAGGGCCATAAGCTCTACGGGTGAACGGTGATAGCGGATTAAATCGCGCATCACCCGCATATGCGGGGCACAGTGGCGGAAGAAGGCCAGATACCCGGCACAGAGCGCGCTTTTGCCCTCCACCCGGTGTTTCGGGCAGTCGCCGTTGCACAGGGGAAGAACCGGACAAGCCCGGCACTCGCCGGATAAGGCGGTTTGTTTATGCTGGCCGAAGGCAATGGCCGCCTCGCTTTTATTAAGCTGTGCCAGCGGCGTCTGGTGGATGTTACCCAGCCGGTACCCGGGGTAAACATAGTGATCGCACTGGTAGAGATCGCCATTGGCCTCCAGCGCAAAGGCGTGGCCGCAGGTTTCAGCAAGAGAGCACATCTGCGACGGATAGCCGCACCATACGCCTAACGTCGAGTCGAAAAGCTGCACAAAGACGCGACCAATATCCTCCCGCACCCAGATATCAAAGATCGTCGACAGGAACGCCCCCCACTGCCGATCGCTGACCGACTCCGGATTGTCGTGCTCCTGCAGCGGAATAAACTGCAGATATGGCGTGCCCAGCGCGCGTAAATAACGATACATGCGCTCCGGCTGGCGGCTGTTCTGACGGTTGATGACCGTCAGCAGGTTAAACGACACCCGGTGCGCGCGCAGTTTCTCTACCGCTGCCAGCACCTTGTGGTGGGTAGGCTTGCCGCTGCGGCTGACCCGGTAAGCGTCATGCAGCGCCGCAGGCCCATCGAGAGAAATGCCCACCAGCCAGCCCTGTTCGCGAAAAAACGTACACCAGGCGTCATTGAGCAGGATCCCGTTGGTCTGAAACGCGTTGTGGATACGTTTTCCCGCGCCGTACCGGTGTTGCAGTTCCGCCACGCGGCGAAAGAAATCCAGCCCGCAGAGCGTGGGTTCTCCCCCCTGCCAGGCAAACTGCACCTCTGGCCCCGGCTGCGCGGCGATATGCTGCTGGATGAAGTGCTCAAGAGTAGCGTCATCCATGATCGGCTGTTGGGGTTTATCGATATAGAAGCAGTAACGGCAATCGAGATTGCACCGCGAGCTGGCTGGCTTGGCCATAACCTGACATCCTGTCATGTAAAATCCCTGATAAAAATAATGAGATGGCGAACATGGCTAGCAGCAAACAGCAATGCGAGGGACAACACTGCGAGGGCGATCATAAATTTAATACGCACCGGTCGGGATGATGAAAAATCATACAGCGCAACATCCATCCGCGCCCGGCTGCGGGTGTAATACCAGAGGATCAGCGCCGCGATTGCCAGTACCCCCAGCGCCACCCAGAACAGCGGGCCCGCCTGCTGCCAGTTATGTTTGATCGCCAGCATCATCAGCGCGCCGTAGCCCAGCAGGGTACGCAGCCAGGCGAGCGAGGTTCGCTCCGGCTGCAGCCCTGGATCGGCCATGCGGCGCGCTTTGCGGCTATCCGCCATACAGCACCAGTCCCATGACAATCACCGCCACCACCATCAGGATCAGGCTGATAATCAGCAGGCTGTGGGTATAGGGCATATCTTCTTTCAGCCGCATCGCCTTCTCGTTACGCAGCCAACGCAGATAGCCGTAGATGGCAAGCCCACCCGCAAAAAGGCACAGCAGCAGCGCCAGCAGCTGGCGGATCACCGGCGTCGCAAAATCAGGAGCCAGCTGGTCAAGGCCGACACCGGCCGCCAGAAAGCCCAGCGCGGTGCGGATCCAGGCCAGAAAGGTACGCTCGTTTGCCAGCGAGAAGCGATAATCCGGCGCTTCACCAAGGCGGGAAATTTTCATCTGCATTCCTTTTTGCTGTCATTGCCAGACGACGGCCTAAACGCCTTATCCGGCATTGTAGTCAGAACTTCTGTTTTTTCTCCTCCACTTTGACACCCTGAGTCGGTAAGCCGGTGTCATAGTCGCGCACTACCGGGGAGTAACCGTCTTCCGGACGTGGCCGGAAAGCCCCCATCCAGCGCGGCGTGGCATCTTTACGCCACGGGCGCAGACTCCACTGATAGGTACGGAAAGGATCGCGGATTTTATCCATATAATCCAGCAGCGCATCATGCATTCTGAGACGAACATCTTCGAACTCAGGCGCATCGATCAGGTTCTTGAGCTCATCAGGATCGTTTCGTCTGTCGTAAAGCTCATCGCTGGTAAACAGGTTCAATACCAGTTTCCAGTCGTCCGTCACCCAGCAGCGCACCGGAATAAAGCCGCCAAAACTGTCGTGCTCAATCTCATAGCGGTTGAACTCCACCATCACGCCGCGCGGCTTCGCAACGGCCAGGATATTTTCGCCAGGCAGAATGTCTGGTCTGGGAATGCCCGCCAGCGCCATCATGGTTGGCAGAAGATCGATATGGCTGACAGGCGTATCAACCTGACGACGCTCTCCCTGCGGCGAGCGCATAATCAGTGGGATACGGGTAATGTCATCGTACATTGCTGCCCCTTTGCTGATGAGCTTATGGGCACCCATCATTTCCCCGTGATCGGAGGTATAGATCACCCAGGTGTTATCCCGCTGCGCCGGCGTTAACGCCGCGATCACCCGGCCAATCTGGTCATCGACAAAGTCATTGCAGGCAAAATAGAGAGGATGGTAATAGCGCCCATCCTCCCCCACCGGAGAGGGCATCGCCTGAGACCACAGGCGATGGTGCTCGGGCTTATCCTTCAGCGGATCATGCGCTCTCGCCCCGAGGTCGTAATAAAAGTCCTGATACTTCTCCAGATACTCAACCGGGCAGGTAAAAGGGTGATGTGGTTCGTCATACGACACCACCATCAGAAACGGCTCATCGTCGCGCGCAGGCTGATGGAGAAAATCGACCGCCCGGTTGCTGATGCGGTGCGCCCAGGTAAAGGTCTCATCGATATTGTTGGCCTGTAAATCTTCAATGCTGTTCAGGCCGTTACGCCACAGGCCGATCTCTTGCTCGGTCAGTTCCGCAAGGTAATTGGCCCCGTCATACCAGTAATCGGCATCCCACTCCGGGGGGCACTCGCCGGTGCCAAAATAGTCATGCCCGTCGAGGTGCCACTTGCCGATATAGCAGGTGTGGTAGCCCGCGTCCTTAAAATAGCGGCCCATAGTGGCGATGTTTTTCCCCGGCGCGACGTTGTTGGTCCACGGGCCGGACTGGTTGGCATAGATGCCGGTAAATAAGCCCGCTCGCGCGGGTGTGCATACCGGCGAACAGGTATAGGCGGAGTTAAAGCGAATTCCTTCTGCCGCCAGCGCGTCAATATTATTTGTATTCAGCGGCTTGCCGCTATAGCAGCCCACCATATTGGTAGCCTGGGTATCGGTCATAATGAAGAGAAAATTAGGGCGACTCATGCTTTATCCTTAGCGTCACAGACACTCTGCACAGTGGCGGAACGGCGTGTCTGCCAGCTGCTGAAAATGATGTAAATCACCACGACTGCCGTGATGGTATAGCTGATAACCGTCAACCATCGGGTGTGATAACCGCCGAACTGTGCCAGGCCGGAATAGACGCCAATCATGGCGGCGAGAATGCCAACAGACGCGATTTTCGCGTTTTTCCATGGCTGCATATCCACGGCAAAGGCATCATGAAATTTGAACGGCGTCGCACGCGGCTTAATCGCGCCGATCAGTAACATCACCACCACATTGATGCAGAAGGTGCAGGCCAGGACGTATAGAAAATGGAAATCGAACTTCACCAGGTAATTGATGGTGATGTAACTGACAATACCGAGCCCCATTGCCACCTTAGCGGCCAGCGCCGGGATGCGCGGAAAGAAGAAGCCCATAATGATGATGGTCACCAGCGGCACGTTATAGATGCCGTTGAGCTGCTTCATCCAGCTGTAGAGACCTTCTGGCGCATTGGCGATCCACGGCGCAACCAGTACCGAAATCACCGCGATAAAGAGTCCAAATCTGCGCCCGACGTGCACCAGTTGTTCAGGTTGCGCATTCTGATTAATGATGCGGCGGTAGATGCCCATGCTGAATAGCGTGCTGGCGCTGTTTAAAAAGCCATTAAACGTGCTGATGACGGCGCCAAATAACACCGCGCCAAAAAAACCGACCAGAGGGACAGGCAGAACGTTATTGACCAGCGTGGGATAGGCCATATCTGCTTTCGGTAGATCCTGATACAGGTGAAAAGCAATCAACCCCGGCAAGACCAGCACCAGCGGATCGAGCATTTTCAACACCGCGGTGAGCAACGCCCCTTTTTGCCCTTCGGCAAGGCTTTTGGACGCCAGCGTACGCTGAACGATGCCCTGATTTGTACACCAGTAAAAGGTGTTCACCAGAATCAAACCGGTAAAGGCCGCACCAATCGGCAGCGGATCGTTCGCCCCGCCGATAGAGTTTAATTTCTCGGCATGCACGGTGGTCAGTTGCTCAATGCCCTGCACAAAACTGCCCTTGCCCATTGCGATCAGACCAAACACCGGCACCATCAGGCCGCCAATCACCAGGCCAATGCCGTTGATAGAGTCGGCCACTGCCATCGCCCTCAGCCCTCCTATCACGGCGTAAATGATTCCCGCCATGCCGAGCAAAACCACCAGCAACCAGATGGCCGCGCCCTGCGAGATCTGCAACGACTCGCCGATATGAAACAGGCTGTTAAGCGCCAGCGCGCCGGAATAGAGCACGATCGGCAGGAAGCAGACGCCGGTAGCGATAAGAAAACAAAAGTCGATGATAATGCGCGTGGTTTTGTCGTACCGTTCTTCCAGAAAATCGGGAATAGTGGCGATACCACGTTGCAGATAACGCGGCAGGAAGATCAGCGCCAGAAAGATTAAGGTCACCGCCGAGGTAACTTCCCAGCCCATCACCGACATTCCGCTTTTGTACGCCTGCCCGGAGAGGCCGACCAGCTGTTCAGTGGAGAGGTTAGTGAGCATCAGGGAAGCGGCAATGACCGGCGCTTTTAGCGACCGCCCGGCCAGAAAATAACCCTGCTGCGATCCGGTATCCGTTTTACGGATCTTCCACCAGGTGATAATCGCCACCAGTAGCGTAAAACCGACGAAGCTCAAAATTTGTAGCGTATTCATCTCATAGCCCTTGTTGTTGATTATGTCCCGGCCGCTGTAGGGTTAACTGAGGTTATTGCTTGCCGGGTCAGGCAGTCAGATTTCTTAAAATACAAACGTCATATCCCTGAACGAATAATTTTCTGTTAGGTTCAGGTTGTAGGCATCATTCTCTGGCGGGAAATTAAAATGAATGGAAACTTGCAGAACGTGCATGTAAAAAACGAAACTACGTACAATATTCCGCTGTTGATTAATGAAAGTGTGATCTCAAGCGGAATTTCCTTAATTTCGTTGTGGCATACCTGCGCCGATGAAGACTACCGGGTTATATGGCCGCGGGATAAGAAAAAGCCGCTGATCGCCAATTCATGGGTTGCTGTCTATACCGTACAGGGTTGCGGAAAGATCCTGCTGCACAATGGCGAAGAAATTACTCTTAGCGGAAACTGTATTATTTTTTTAAAACCCACGGAGATAAAATCCTACCATTGCGCAGGATTAATCTGGGAACAATACTGGATGGAGTTTACGCCAACCAGCGTAATGGATATTCCGCTGCGTCAACAATGCGTTATTTATCATGGCGATGTTTATAACCAGGAGTTAATGGAAGTCTCGCAATTAATTACCGCTTCGGACCCCATGAAAAATAACCTGGCGGTTGCCTTTCTGACTAAACTAATTTATCAGTGGAGCTGCCTTATTTATGCCGAGGGTATAAAGGATCCCCAGCGAATACAAATTGAAAAGCTGATTGCGGCCCTGCATGCCAGCCTGCAACGGCGCTGGAGCGTTGCGGATATGGCGGCCACCATCCCCTGTAGCGAAGCCTGGCTGCGCCGTCTGTTTTTACGTTATACCGGTAAAACACCCAAAGAATATTATCTTGATGCCCGACTGGAGCTGGCGCTATCGCTGTTAAAGCAGGAGGGAAATACGGTCGGGCAGGTGGCAGATATGCTCAACTTCTTTGATTCGTTTCACTTCAGCAAAGCCTTTAAGCATAAATTCGGTTATGCGCCTTCGACGGTGTTGAAGGACCGGCCTCCTCTGGAGGCCGGTCAATAGATGCATGCAGCGAGCCGGGGGTTTAACTTACCCAGAACAGCACCGCCAGCAGCTGCGGCGTGATGATGCGCATAAACATCACCAGCGGATAGACCGTGGCGTAGGAGAGCGCCGCCGCACCGCTGGTGGCGTGCAGGTTGTTGGCAAAGGCCAGCGCCGGGGGATCGGTCATCGAACCGGCCAGCATGCCGCACAGGGTCAGGTAGTTCATCTTCACCAGCAGCCGCGCCAGAAGGCCCATGGTGATGAGCGGGACGGCGGTTATGAGGATACCGTAGCCAATCCAGCTCATGCCGTCGCCGTAAGCCAGCGTCTCGACAAAATCCCCACCCGACTTCAGCCCCACCACCGCCAGAAACAGCACGATCCCCAGCTCGCGCAGGGCAAGGTTGGCGCTCGGCGGCATAAACCAGTAGAGCTTACCCACGCAGCCGATACGCCCGAGGATCAGCGCCATAATCAGCGGCCCGCCAGCAAGCCCCAGCTTGAGCGCCACCGGGAACCCGGGCACATACAGCGGGATGGAGCCAAGCAGGACCCCGAGCCCGATGCCGATAAACACCGGCAGCATTTGTACCTGCTGTAGCTTTTGTTGCGCGTTACCCACCATATTGGCAACGGCATCGATGGATGCCGGACGCCCGACGAGATTAAGAATGTCGCCAAACTGCAGGCTGGCGTTCGGGCTGGCCATCAGCTCGATCCCGGAGCGGTTCAGCCGCGAGATCACCACGTCGTAGCGCTCTTTTACCTGCAGTTCGCGGATTTTTTTGCCCAAAACCTTCTCGTTGGTCACCACCACGCGCTCAACGCGCATGTCGGTGCCGCGGGTAGAGAGGGAAGTGTCCACCTCCTGGCCAATCACCAGCCGGGCGTTATGCAGGTCCGCCGGTTGCCCCACCAGATGCAGCAGGTCGCCTGTCTGGATCACCGTGCCGGGCAGCGGCACCATCAGCGTCTCCTCACGCTTAAGGCGAGAGCAGATAATGTTAGCGCTGTTGAGGATCGGCACATCCTGAATCGGCATGTTGTTCAGATTCGGGTTTTCGACGCGGATATTGATGGTTTTAATCAGCGCCTGGCCCTGGGTCAGGGTGGACTCATGCTGCCGGGCTTCCTGCTCAACGTCCACGCGAAACAGGAGGCGCATCAGCCACATGGTGAGCAGAATACCGCAGATGCCAAACGGGTAGGCCATCGCATAGCTCATGCCCATCTGATCGACGATGTCGGGTGCGATCCCCAGATCGCGCAGAATTTGCTGTCCGGCACCCAGCGCGGGAGTATTGGTTACCGCGCCGGAAAAAATGCCCAGTACCACCGGCAGCGGGATGGCGAAGAGTTTATGCAGCAGCGCGGTAACCAGCCCGCCCATCACCACAATACCCATCGCAAAAAGATTCAGGCGCAGACCCGAGACGCGCAGCGAAGCGAAAAAGCCGGGCCCGACCTGAATACCGATGGTGTAGACGAAGAGGATCAGGCCAAATTCCTGAATAAAATGCAGCATTTGCGCGCTAAGGGTAATGCCCAGCTGGTCGGCAAAGTGGCCGACAAATATCCCGCCAAACAGCACGCCGCCAATACCAAACCCCACGCCACGGATTTTGACATTCCCTATCCACAGCCCGACCACCGCAACCAATGCCAGAATACTGACCGTTAACGCTATATCACTCATGACGGCATCCCTGTGAATAACATTATAGTTAGCAGGGATTCTCGCAGAGCGCGGGCGGGCTGTATGGGCGTTGGCGCACAAAAAAGCCGAGGTAAACGCAAAACGGTCACCCGAAGGTGACCGTTTTTAATCTTTACGCCCTCTCCCTGTGGGAGAGGGTCGGGGTGAGGGCATCAGGCCGCACAAACCCGTATTAGCTATTCAATGCCGGGCGTTCGCTGATGGCGATCCGCTGCGGTGCAATCGCCTCCGGCACGTTGCGGGTGATATCGATATGCAGCAGCCCGTTAGTGAAGGTAGCACCCGTCACCTCCATATGTTCAGCGAGGGTAAAGCTCAGGCTGAACGGCTGAGTCACCAGGCCCTGGTGCAGCCATTTGGTTTCGGTTTCCGGTTTTTCCGGGGTGCCTTTTACCGTCAGGCGCGTGCCTTCCAGCTGAATATCGAGGTTCTGCTGGCTGAAGCCGGCCACCGCAAGCGTAATGCGATAGTGGTTATCGTCGCTCTTTTCAATGTTGTACGGCGGGAAGGTCTGGCTTTCGGTGGTGCTTTGCAGCGCGGAGGCCAGTTTGTCAAAACCGATCCACTGACGCAGCAGGGGGGATAAATCATAGTTACGCATACTAAATCTCCTTCTGAGAAGCGAGTCCGGTACAATTTATTTTTGTACACAATGGTTCCTGCAAATCCATATGGATTCACATATGCTCCCGATATCGGCAAGCATTCAGGTGTGGGCCGCCATAGCGACCCGAATCATTAATTAATTTCGATACGGCGCGGTTTTTTCGCTTCCGGAATAACACGTTCCAGATCGATATACAGCAGGCCGTTAACCAGGTTCGCGCCATGAACGTGAATGTTCTCAGCCAGCTGGAACTTACGTTCAAAGTTACGTTCTGCGATGCCCTGATACAGGTAGGTTCGCTCTTTCTGCTCGCCCGCATGAGCGCCTTTCACCACCAGCAGGTTGTCCTGAGCGGTGATCTCCAGTTCACTTTCAGCAAAACCGGCTACGGCAATCGCGATGCGATAGTGGTTTTCGTCCACCAGTTCAACATTGTATGGAGGGTAGCCATTGCTCTGGCTTTGGTTGTTTTCTAAATGATTGAACAGACGATCGAAGCCAATGGCTGAACGATAAAGCGGAGAAAGATCAAAGTTACGCATACAGTTAACACTCCTGAAATCAGCAAGAATTGTCGCCTTCCACCGTGGACAGGCTGGGGTATCCCAAACGCCCATCAGGCACGTTTGTTTATCGATACATCCTTAAAATGGGTCCGTTTGTGGTCTTTTCAAGCCTGCCGTTGCGAGAATTTTTTGCACTTTACGGGTACTGGAATAGACTGGGTCTACAGCACGTAAGGTTAAAATGCGATAGGTGCCACAGAGCGGTACTTTTCAACTATTCATTTTGACAATGGCCCGTTATAAACCCGGTTACAGGTCTGTGCCGTGCCATTGATGATGACTGACTGATGATGAAAAATGTTCTGATAAAGCTGACGACGTTCAGCGCGGTGGTTATGCTTTGCGGATGTTCGAGCGTGATGTCTCACACTGGCGGTAAAGAAGGAACGTATCCCGGAACGCGAGCCAGCGCGAACATGCTGGCCGATGACGACACCAACTGGGGCACCAAATCCCTGGTAGTACTGGATATGCCGTTTACTGCGGTTTTCGATACTCTGCTGCTGCCGTGGGACCTCTTCCGTACCGACAAATCCGTTCGCTCCCGCGTGGAGCAAAGCGAGCAGGAGACGCTGGCAACCAACGCCGTGATCCCGCCCGCCGAAATGCCTTCCCGCTGATTAGCGTCCGGTCTCTGTTACCCACAGCTGCCGGAAACCGTCGATCTCCTCCATCCAGGCAAGAGTGTGCCCATCCGGGGCGTAAACCACCGCATCACCCGACGGCGGGTTGCCGTGATCGGACGTCAAAAACGTCACTGCGCCAGATGCCGCGTCACAGGTCGCAATGCGATTCTCCAGCACAAATCCCAGCGAATGACCCGCCGGATGCCAGTTAAAGGCCGACTGAATATCGCCTGCGTTATGGGTCAGCTGACGGGGCTCTCCTCCTTCCGGCGCAATCAGCCACAGCTGCACCACGCCCTTATCATCCCGCATCAGAAACGCGATCTGGGTCGCCTGGGGGTTGCTGCGCACCCAGTGGCGCGGCACGTTCACCAGTCCCGGATAGCGGCTGTCGTGGGTGAAGGTTAAACGCCGCTGCATCACTCCGGCAGGCGGGGCGGGCATGCGCGCAGCCGTGCCCTGAAGCGGAGTATCGCCCGCCTGTTTCCAGCCCTTCTCCTCTTTTGGCAGATCAACGATGAACAGCTCCGGCACTTTTTCGCCGCTTGCGGAAAGGGTATCGCCGATAAAGGCCAGACGGTTGTTGCCCACCCAGCCCTCTTCATAGGCGCGGTTGATCTCATCGCTGCCCGGCTGCGGCACAGGCGTGGTGCGGCTGACCAGCACGCTCCAGTACGTACCGGCATATTCCCGCGGATGGTGGCCCGCAGGCGTCACCGGACCAAAGGGGGCCGCCACGCCCACGTTGCGGAGATCGTGCTTTGGATCGCGCGCGTGCAATACATGGTCGTTATAGGTAAAGCTGACGTACTGCCCGTCCGGGCTATAGACATGGACGTGGCTGCCGCCGCGCAGCGCGCCGGGCGTGAAGGGTGCGGTGATATCCATTGCATCAAGATTGCTCACCTGCCCGCGCTCTGCAATCACCCCCTGACGGTGGTGGAAATCATACTGCCAGTGGGCATCGGGACTCTGCGGACCGTGGATAAAAACGTATTTATCGTCCGTCGGATGAACGGTGACGACGCCCACATGCGCGCCGTTGCTGGCGCGATAAATCACCTCCACCTCGCCGGTTTTAACATTAACCCGCTCAATGGTTTCGCCGGTAAAGGACGCGCCGGAAGGGCGAACGTCAAAGACCAGCCATTGGCTGTCTGCGGTCCAGGTTCGGGTGTTGGTAAGCTGGTGGTGGCGGGGAGCGAAAGTGATTTGTTTCATGAGGATACCCTGATGCGCGGATGTCGCATCAGGGTATAGCATTGCAGGGGATTAGCCTACCCGTTTAACGTCGCCCACCAGCAGGATGTAGGAGAGCGCGCCAATCAGGGCCACCGCTGAGATATAGACCAGCGCCGGGCCGAAACCGTAGTCCTGCGCCAGGTAGCCAATCACCAGCGGAACGGTGATCCCGCCCAGGCCGCCAACGAAGTTAAACACGCCGCCCGTCAGGCCAATCAGACGCATCGGCGCCAGCGACGACACCAGTGACCAGGTGATAGAGGCGAAACCATTGCCAAAGAAGGCCACCGCCATCAGGGTCATAATCCACACCGGATCGTTGGTGTAGTTGGCGCCCATGATGCAGGTGGAGATCAATAGCCCGCAGATGATCGGCGTTTTACGCGCCACGCCGAGGGAGTAACCTTTTTTCACCAGCTTGTCCGCCAGCCAGCCGGAGAGCAGCACGCCAAAGAAGGCTGCCAGGAACGGCACGGTAGTCATAAAGCCCGCCTTCAGCGCGGTGATGCCTTTCTCCTGAGTCAGGTAGTTCGGGAACCAGGTAAGGAAGAACCACAGCGTGGAGGTCACGGCAAACTGGCCCAGATACACGCCCACCAGCTTGCGGTGGAACACCAGCTTCCAGTCGGCTTTGGTCAGCGGCTGACGCGCCTCTTTTTTCACCGGCGCATCGCCATCTACCAGTCCGCCGCCGTCGCGGATGTAATCCAGCTCGGCTTTGCTGATGCTTTTGGTCAGGCGCGGCGGCTGGTAGACCTTAATCCAGATAAACGACCAGATGATGCCGATCCCACCGGTGACAATAAACACCCAGTGCCAGCTCAGCAGCTCCTGGATCCAGATCAGCAGCGGAGTCAGGAACGCCAGGCCGACAAACTGACCGGAGGTATAGAACCCGACGGCAGAGGCTCGCTCATGCTCCGGGAACCAGCTGGTGACCATGCGGTTGTTGGTCGGGAACGCCGGGGCTTCGAAAATACCGGTGATGGCACGCAGGCCGATCAGCGACATTAAGCCGGTAGCAAAACCCTGGAACAGAGTCGCCACGGACCAGCCGAAAATGGCGATAAAGTAAGTCAGGCGTGAGCCGACGCGGTCGAGGAACCAGCCGCCCGGGATCTGGCACAGCGTATAGAGCCAGGCGAACGCCGAGAAGACGTAGCCCATCTCCGCTTTGGTAATACCAAACTCTTCCTGAATATGGGCCGAGGCCACGGCAAGGTTGGCGCGGTCGACATAGCAGATGACCACGGTAACAAAGATCATCATCAGCGTCAGGTAACGGCGACGCCCGGTTTTGGTAGCAGTAACTGGAATATCCATCGCAATCTGTCTCCAGATTTTGGGCATAGCGAGGCCGCTCACCATGCCCTGTAAATTACAGAGGGTTATATTTTTATCTGTGAGAATTTTGCCCGGTGGCGCTACGCTTACCGGGCCTACGGGGTGGTGATCACCACTCCGCTACACTGCCGTCTTCATGACGCCATAACGGGTTACGCCAGTCCGACGCGTTTTTACTCAGCTCAATAACTTTGGCTTCGTCGATTTCCACGCCAAGGCCCGGCTTCGTTAACGGTTTAAAGAAACCGCCTTCCATGCTGAAGTCTTCTTTGTTCTTCACAAAGTCGAGCAGCTCCGCGCCCTTGTTATAGTGAATGCCCATGCTCTGCTCCTGGAACACCGCATTGCGCGAGACAAAGTCCACGTGCAGGCAGGCTGCCAGCGCAATCGGGCCCAGCGGACAGTGCGGTGCCAGCGCCACGTCATAAGCTTCTGCCATCCCGGCAATTTTGTAGCACTCGGTGATGCCGCCCGCGTGGGAGAGATCCGGCTGCAGAATGGCAATCCCGCCCGCCTCCAGCACGCGTTTGAACTCGAAGCGCGAGAACATACGTTCGCCCGCCGCGATGGGAATATGGGTCTGTTCCGCCAGTTTCGGGTAGTACTCGGCCTGTTCGGCCAGCACCGGCTCCTCGATAAACAGCGGACGGTACGGCTCCAGCTCTTTGATCAGCACTTTCGCCATCGGCGCGCTGACGCGTCCGTGGAAATCCAGACCAAACTCAATGTCATTGCCGAAGGCTTCGCGAATTTGCGCCACGGTATTCACCGCCCGATCGACCGCGCGCGAGTTGTCGATAACGCCCATCTCTTCGCAGCCGTTGAGTTTAAAGGTGTCGAAACCGATGCCGCGCAGCTTATTGATGCCGTCGATTACCTCTGCCGGACGGTCACCGCCCACCCAGCTGTAGGCTTTGATTTTGTCGCGTACCAGGCCGCCCATCAGCTGCCAGACCGGAGCATTCAGCACTTTGCCTTTGATATCCCACAGCGCCTGGTCGATGCCGGCAATGGCGCTCATCAGGATCGGGCCGCCGCGGTAGAAGCCCGCGCGGTACATCACCTGCCACAGGTCGTTAATGCGCGCCGGATCCTGACCAATCAGGTATTCACCCAGCTCATGCACCGCCGCTTCAACGGTGCGCGCGCGGCCTTCAATCACCGGCTCGCCCCAGCCAACCACCCCTTCGTCGGTTTCGATTTTCAGGAACATCCAACGCGGAGGTAAACGGTAGGTGGTGAGTTTGGTTATTTTCATTGCATTGCCTCTCGATACGCTTTTACAAATGCTGCCGCCTGCTGCGCGGTACGTTCCACGGACTGCCCGGCGCGATAGAGATCGCTGCCAAGACCCGCCCCCACACAACCGGCTTTCATCCACTGAGCCAGGTTTTCTGGCGTGACGCCGCCCACGGCAAAGACCGGCACGCTGGCGGGCAACACCGCTTTCAGCGCTTTGATGTAATCCGGGCCAAAGGCCGAAGACGGGAAAATTTTGAGCGACTGCGCGCCCGCATCGAGAGCGGTAAAGGCTTCTGTTGCCGTGGCACATCCCGGGCAGACGGCCATGCCGTAGCCCACCGCGCGGCGGATCACCTCAGGGTTGATATTGGGCGTGACGATAAGCTTGCAGCCCATCTTCGCCAGTTGATCAACCTGCTCTGGTTTCAGCACGGTTCCCGCGCCGATCAGCGCCCGGTCGCCAAACGCATCCACGACCGCCGGAATGCTTTTTTCCCATTCAGGAGAGTTGAGCGGGATTTCCACCGCGTCGAACCCGGCATCGATGACCGCGCCAACGTGCGCTAAGGCCTCGTCAGGGGTGATGCCGCGCAAGATTGCGATAAGAGGAAGATTAGTTTGCCACTGCATGAGCGATGCTCCTTTGTTACGCAAAATCATTTAGCCTGTGTCGAGGCGGCAAGACGGTGAATCCCCACTCACTTACTGAAGTAAGTGAGTGGGGTGAGCTGGCGCAGCCAACAAAGAGGCAGACTGAATGATGAAGCGTATTCCTGCCTGAAATGCCGTGTCGCCCTCAACCGCCTGCACGTCACGCCCGATGGCGTGGAACGCCTGGCGGTAACGTGCGGTCAGCGATGAACCCGCGACGAGGGTGATGGACTGCTGCCCAGCGAACTGTTCGCTCAGGGTGGCGACTTCTGCGCCAATCAGCAGGCCCGATAAAAATTCGCTTACCTGCTCGCGGGGAAGGGTTCCCAGCACGTGCGAGGCACGAACCTCAAAAAGCTGCGGCAAAACGGCGGGGGAAGCGATCCCGCGCTCAAGCCCGGCGGCAAAGGCCGCTGGCGAGTCATCCTGCTCCGGCAAACCGGCACCCACCAGCGAGTGTTTGAGCAGCAAATGGTGCAGTTCGCCGGTCATCACGGTGCGAAAATCAACGATCTGCTCAGCATCAGCCTGCACCCATTTGCAGTGCGTACCGGGCATGACATAGACAGATGAAGGAGAAAGCGTGCGCGCGCCAAGCAGTTGCGTCTCTTCGCCGCGCATCACGTTGTGGTTATCGTCACGGGAGACACACAAACCCGGAATGATCCAGATATTGTCGCCAACGGACGTTAACTGTTCGCCAATGGCGGAGAAATGGGCAGGTACCGGCAGATAAGGGGCCACCTTCCAGCCCACATTGCTGCCAACCATACCTGCCATCACCACCGGCGTGGTGCCGTCGCGCCAGTTTTGTGTCACCTCTGCTAACACCGCTTCAGGGGATTTACCGTTCAGGCGCGTGACGCCTGCTTCCGATTGCCTGCTCTCCAGGCACTGTTCGCCCTGGTAGAGCCAGGCGCGCAGATTGGTCGATCCCCAGTCAATTGCGATGTAGCGAGATGTCATGTGATTTCCTTCAACCTTCGTGTCGAGCTGGCGATCATGGTGAGCGCCGCCTGCTCTGCCGCATTGCTGTCCTGATGGCGTATCGCATCGAACAGCGCTTTATGTTCCTGGAGCGTCTTCGGCATATTGGCCTCATCACCCATCCAGGTTCGTTCAAATACTGCTCGCTGTAGCGAGCTGATCGCCACGCTAAGCTGCTGTAACACCGGATTATGCACCGACTGCAGCACCGCCTCGTGGTAGCGGATGTCCGCCTCGTTAAAGGCATCCCGGTCCTGGTTGTTGGCGACCATGTCATTCAGGGCCGACTCAATCTGCGCCAGGTCGCCTGAGGTTGCGCGTTCCGCTGCCCAGCGGGCTATGGCGGGTTCTACCAGGTTTCGTACCTCACTCATGGCGCCGATAAGCCGCGGGTCGTAGTCGTTTTCCAGCACCCACTGCAGGACGTCGGTATCGAGGTAGTTCCACTGGTTACGCGGGGCGACAAAGGCACCGCGATAACGCTTCATTTCAATCAGCCGCTTTGCCATCAGCGAGCGGAACACTTCCCGGATGATGTTGCGCGACGTTTCAAACTCCTCGCACAGCTCGGCCTCAGCAGGCAGCGGTGACCCGGGAACGTATTTGCCACCCACGATTTGGGTGCCCAGCGTAATAACGATGCGATCGGTTTTGTTGAGAGTCATGGAGAGTCCTTGTGCTCTGTAGGTACACCCCTACTTTACCGCGACCGCTGAATTTCACCTCACTTTTGCAGTACAAACGTGATGCTATTCGTCATTGCCGTGGTCGTAATGTAGTACAATCACGACACGTTGTACTACAATCTGGATCACAAAAAGAACAATTCGTGAAAGGAATGTTAAAGAAAGGTTCCTGCGGGGATAAAAAAACCCGCAACGGGTGCGGGTTCTGGGGATGATTTGCGCCAGAAAGTCCGGCCTGGATCTTAATTCAGGACAAATTTCTCAATAGCGTAAGCCACGCCGTCTTCGATATTAGATTTGGTGACGAAGTTAGCCACCTCTTTCACCGATGGGATCGCGTTCTCCATCGCCACGCCTAAGCCAGCGTATTCCAGCATCGCAATGTCGTTTTCCTGATCGCCGAGGGTCATGATCTCCTCCGGCTTGATCCCCAGCGTTTCGGCCAGCGATTTTAC
Source organism: Leclercia adecarboxylata (assembly GCF_035787115.1). Classification (GTDB taxonomy): domain Bacteria; phylum Pseudomonadota; class Gammaproteobacteria; order Enterobacterales; family Enterobacteriaceae; genus Enterobacter; species Enterobacter adecarboxylatus_E. The sequence continues at coordinate 192,835 of NZ_JALKTL010000007.1, forward strand.
GCCGGTGCCCTTATTAACGCGTTTATCGAGGATTTCGAGGAAGTATGGCGCACTTTTCAGCACGGTATACTTCTCTTTTACCTCATCCGGAATGCGGGCGATGGCCTGGTCGAGAATGACGGGCTCATCGATCATCATCACTTTCAGGAACTGGGTTTCAGGGTCCATTTTTTCCGCTTCGCAGAACACCAGCGGGATGGTGGCGACGTAGGATTCATGCACGGTGTAGTAGCTGATGTCACGGTTAGCAGTGTAGAGCGTGGTGCGGTCGAGCGCGTGGAAGTGCGACCCCACCTCGCGGGAGAGTTGTTCCAGATAGCGGTAATCGTCATAGCTCAGCGCCGTTTGCGCCACCGTGCTGCCATCAGCCGCTTTCTGCACCAGCGCGCCGTTGTACGTAATGCAGTAGTCACCCGGTTCATTCATGTGCAGCTCTTTCAGGTAGTTATGCACCCCCGCATAAGGGCGACCGGTGCACAGCACCACGTTCACGCCCTTCGCACGGGCTGCGGCAATCGCATTTTTAACGCCTGGAGAGATGGTGTGGTCAGGCAGCAGCAGCGTGCCGTCCATATCGATTGCAATGAGTTTGATAGCCATGTGATCCCCGGTTGGAATGAGTCTGGCTTCATGCTAACGCGATTAGGCTCAAAAAACAGTAAAGAAAAGGGGATAGAAAGGGGAAGCGGGATTCCTGTTATGCGCAGAATTATTCCCCTCACCCTAACCCTCTCCCCAAAGGGGAGAGGGGACTGCTCGGTGCGGTCTTTGCTCCCTCGCCCCTGTGGGGAGAGGGCCGGGGTGAGGGGAACAAACGGCTTAAATGTCGATGTTCGCCGCTTTCAGGGCGTTCTCTTCAATGAAGGCACGACGGGGTTCAACCGCGTCGCCCATCAGGGTAGTGAACAGCTGATCGGCAGCAATCGCGTCCTTAACGGTGACGCGCAGCATGCGGCGGCTTTCCGGATCCATGGTGGTTTCCCACAGCTGATCCGGGTTCATTTCGCCCAGACCTTTATAGCGCTGAATGGAGAGGCCACGACGGGACTCTTTCACCAGCCACTCCAGCGCCTGCTCGAAGCTGGCAACCGGCTGACGGCGCTCGCCACGCTCGATGAAGGCATCGTCTTCGATCAGGCCACGCAGCTTCTCGCCGAGCGCACAGATACGACGGTACTCCGCGCCGGTCACAAACTCGTGCTCCAGCGGGTAGTCGGTATCCACGCCATGGGTACGCACGCGGATCACCGGCTCAAACTGCTGGGCGGCGTTCTGCTGAATATCGAATTTCCACTGGCTGCCGTGCTGCTCGTTCTCGTTCAGCTCGCTGACCAGCGCGTTTACCCAGCGGGTGACGTTCTGCTCGCTGCTGAGATCCTCTTCCGTCAGGGTCGGCTGATAGACCAGCGCCTTCAGCAGCGTTTTCGGATAGCGACGCTCCATGCGGCCAATCATCTTCTGGGTAGTGTTGTACTCAGACACCAGACGCTCCAGCGGTTCACCCGCCAGCGCCGGGGCGCTTGAGTTGGCGTGCAGGGTAGCGCCATCCAGAGCGATGGCGATCTGGTACTGATCCATCGCTTCGTCGTCTTTGATGTACTGTTCCTGCTTGCCTTTCTTCACTTTGTACAGCGGCGGCTGCGCAATGTAGACGTGGCCGCGCTCAACGATTTCCGGCATCTGACGATAGAAGAAGGTCAACAGCAGCGTACGGATGTGCGAGCCGTCGACGTCCGCATCGGTCATGATGATGATGCTGTGATAGCGCAGCTTGTCCGGGTTGTACTCGTCACGGCCAATGCCGCAGCCCAGAGCGGTGATCAGCGTCGCCACTTCCTGAGAAGAGAGCATCTTGTCGAAGCGCGCTTTCTCAACGTTCAGGATTTTACCCTTCAGCGGCAGGATCGCCTGGTTCTTACGGTTACGGCCCTGCTTCGCAGAACCGCCCGCAGAGTCCCCTTCCACGAGGTAAAGTTCGGACAGCGCAGGGTCGCGTTCCTGGCAGTCCGCCAGTTTGCCCGGCAGGCCCGCTAAGTCCAGGGCGCCTTTACGACGGGTCATTTCACGGGCTTTACGCGCCGCTTCACGGGCACGCGCCGCGTCGATAATTTTGCCGACCACGATTTTGGCGTCGGACGGATTTTCCTGCAGGTAGTCGCTCAGCAGCTCGTTCATCTGCTGTTCAACCGCTGATTTCACCTCAGAGGAGACCAGCTTGTCTTTGGTCTGAGAGGAGAACTTTGGATCCGGCACTTTTACGGAGACAACCGCGATCAGGCCTTCACGGGCATCGTCGCCGGTGGCGCTGACTTTCGCTTTTTTGCTGTAGCCTTCTTTGTCCATGTAGGCATTCAGGGTACGGGTCATCGCCGTACGGAAGCCGACCAGATGCGTACCGCCATCGCGCTGCGGAATGTTGTTGGTGAAGCAGTAGATGTTTTCCTGGAAACCGTCGTTCCACTGCAGCGCCACTTCCACGCCGATACCGTCTTTCTCGTTGGAGAAATAGAAGATATTTGGATGAATTGGCGTTTTGTTCTTGTTCAGGTACTCAACGAACGCCTTAATACCACCTTCATAATGGAAGTGGTCTTCTTTGCCGTCGCGCTTGTCGCGCAGGCGAATAGAGACGCCGGAGTTCAGGAATGACAGCTCGCGCAGACGCTTGGCCAGGATGTCATATTCAAACTCGGTCACGTTGGAGAAGGTTTCGAGGCTTGGCCAGAAACGAACGGTGGTGCCGGTTTTTTCCGTCTCGCCCGTTACCGCCAGCGGTGCCTGCGGCACACCGTGGGTATAGACCTGGCGGTGAATTTTGCCTTCGCGGTTGATCACCAGCTCCAGCTTCTGCGACAGGGCGTTAACCACAGAGACGCCTACGCCGTGCAGGCCGCCGGACACTTTATAGGAGTTATCATCGAACTTACCGCCCGCGTGCAGAACGGTCATGATCACTTCCGCCGCAGAGACGCCCTCTTCCGGGTGGATACCGGTCGGGATACCGCGGCCATCATCCTGTACGGAAACAGAGTTATCGGCGTGGATGGTGACGATAATGTCTTTACAGTGACCCGCGAGCGCTTCGTCGATAGCGTTATCTACCACCTCAAATACCATGTGGTGCAGACCGGTGCCGTCATCCGTGTCGCCGATATACATACCCGGGCGCTTACGCACCGCATCCAGTCCTTTCAGGACTTTGATACTGGAGGAGTCATAAGAATTCGACATCAACGTTTCTCGCTCATTTATTCTTGGGTTAATCCGTTATTTTACCCTTTTCCACGTTAAACATCTTCGAATTTTCGTCCGACATGTCTATTACGTGTTCAGCGCTAATCGCACTGACGAAAACCTGCGACTGTGTGGCTTTTAAGCGGCTGGCAAGCAGCCCGCGCCGCGCGTCGTCAAGTTCCGAGGCAAAATCATCAATCAGGTACAGACAGCGTCGCCCGCTCTCACGGGTTAAGTACTCACCCTGCGCCAGGCGCAGGGCGCACATCAGGAGTTTGAGCTGCCCGCGTGACAGGGTGTCCTCCACTGGCGCGCCGTCGGCACGAATACGGAAATCCGCCTTGTGCGGGCCGTGCGCAGTGTAGGTCAGCATGCGATCGCGCTCGAAGCTTCGCTCCAGCACCTCGGCATAATCCGTCTCTTTCTCCCAGCCGCGCTGGAAGGAGAAGCTCAGGGAAAACTCGGGTAAAAACTGCCGACAGGTGTCCGCCATGTCTTCCGCGATCCCTGCGCTGTAGTCCGCACGCCAGCGGCTAATCTGCTCCGCCAGCGGGATCAGCTCTTTATCCCACGCCTTAAGCTGGGCGTAGCGGGTCACCTGGCGCAGCGCGGCATTGCGCTGTTTCAGCAACCGTTTGAGATTGCTCCAGGCGGTAAAGAAGCCCGCTTCGTTATGAAAGCATCCCCAGTCGAGGAAGGCTCTTCTGTATTTGGGGCCGCCGTTGAGTAAAGTAAACCCCTCGGGGGTGATAAGCTGCATGGGCATCAGTAGTGCCAGCTCGGCCACTTTATGTCCGTCGGTGCCGTCGATGCGCACCTTACTGTCGCCATGCTTGTCTTTGGTCAGGCCGATGGCCGTCTCGTGCTCTTCACCCCGTAAACGGCCGTGAAGCACAAACGCTTCCTGCTCGTGGCGGATGACGCGACCAATCTGCAAACTGCGAAACGCCCGGCCATGGCCGAGCGTATAGATGGCTTCCAGCACGCTGGTTTTGCCGCTGCCGTTGGCGCCAACCAGGAAATTAAAGCCGGGGGATAAAGCAAGATCCGCGCTTTCGATATTGCGAAAGTCGCGGATCAACAGGCGGGTGAGCGACATTACAGTCTCATTGGCATGACAACATAAGCCGCACTCTGGCTGGCAGCATCTTCAATCTGTACGCTCGACACGGAGTCCGTCAGCAGAATACGCACATTTTCGCATTTCAGCGCGTTCAGCACATCCAGCACGTAGCTGACGTTAAAGCCGATTTCCATCTCGGTACCCGCCGCATAGGTGACATCCAGAATCTCTTCGGCCTCTTCCTGCTCCGGGTTGTTGGCCGTGATCTTCAGCTGGTTTTCGCTCACGTACAGACGCACGCCGCGGAACTTCTCATTGGAGAGGATCGCCGCACGGGCAAACGCCTGCTTAAGGATATCGCAGCCCGCTTCCAGCGTTTTGTCCGGGTTCTTCGGCAAGACGCGGCGATAATCCGGGAAACGACCATCCACCAGCTTGGAAGTAAAGATGAAATCACCGACGTGGGCACGGATATTGTTGCTGCCAATCTGCACGCGCAGCGGGGTTTCGCCGCCGTCGAGCATACGCATCAGCTCAATCACGCCTTTACGCGGTACGATCACCGAGTGGTTCGGCAGCGTCACGCCAACTGGCATGGAGCAGACCGCCAGGCGGTGGCCATCGGTGGCAACGGTACGCAGCTCTTCCCCTTCGGTTTCGAACAGCATGCCGTTTAAGTAGTAGCGAACGTCCTGATGGGCCATAGAGAACTGGGTGGCTTCAATCAGGCGTTTCATGGTGGCCTGCGGCAGGGTGAATTCAACTTCACTCTGCCAGTCATCCAGGTTCGGGAAATCGGCAGCAGGCAGCGTGGAGAGCGAGAAACGGCTGCGGCCAGAGCGTACCAGCATACGGTCGCCTTCCAGCTGCACGGCAATTTCTGCCCCTTCAGGCAGACCACGGCAGATATCAAAAAACTTACGCGCCGGAACGGTGGTTGCGCCCGCTTCGTGAGGCTGAGAAAGCGTCACGCGTGCGACCATTTCCATCTCGAGATCGGTGCCGGTCAGCGACAGCGTGCCGTCTGCGACCTGCAGCAGCAGGTTACCGAGAATAGGCAGCGTCGGGCGGCCGCCTAAGGGGCCACTCACCTGTTGCAGCGGTTTTAATAAGTGTTCACGTTCAACGGTAAATTTCATAGCATCACGATGATAATGTTCTGATTAAATTGGAGAAGTCTTCTTTTATGTCGTGGCTTTCTTCACGCAGCTGCTCGATTTTACGGCAGGCGTGCAGCACGGTCGTATGGTCACGGCCACCAAACGCATCGCCGATCTCCGGCAGACTGTGGTTGGTTAATTCCTTTGCCAGCGCCATCGCCATCTGACGCGGTCTCGCCACCGAGCGGGAACGACGTTTAGACAGCAAATCTGCCACTTTAATTTTGTAGTACTCCGCCACCGTCTTCTGAATATTGTCGATGGTGACCAATTTTTCCTGTAACGCCAGCAGATCGCGCAGTGCTTCACGCACGAAATCGATGGTGATTGCCCGTCCGGTAAAGTTGGCGTTGGCGATCACGCGGTTCAGCGCGCCTTCGAGCTCGCGAACGTTAGACCGCAGACGTTTAGCGATAAAGAACGCTACCTCGCCCGGCAGACGAATGTCGTTTTCGTCAGCCTTTTTCATCAGGATCGCGACGCGGGTTTCCAGCTCCGGTGGCTCGATCGCCACGGTCAGGCCCCAGCCGAAGCGGGATTTCAGACGATCCTCAACCCCGTTGATCTCTTTTGGATAGCGATCCGAGGTCAAAATGATCTGCTGATTGCCTTCCAGCAGCGCATTAAAGGTGTGGAAAAACTCTTCCTGGGATCGTTCTTTATTAGCAAAGAACTGGATGTCATCGATCAGCAGCGCATCAACGGAACGGTAGTAGCGTTTAAACTCTTCGATCGCGTTGTTTTGCAGGGCTTTTACCATGTCCTGAACGAAGCGCTCGGAGTGCATATACACCACTTTGGCATTGGGCTTACGCGCCATAATGCCGTTGCCCACCGCGTGCAGCAGGTGCGTTTTACCCAGACCGGTACCGCCATAAAGGAACAGCGGGTTATAGGCGCCGCCCGGGTTATCCGCCACCTGACGGGCAGCCGCACGGGCCAGCTGGTTCGATTTACCTTCGACGAAGTTATCGAAGGTGTGTTTGACGTTAACGTTAGAACGGTAGGTCGGCTCTGCCGGCGCCGGGACGTTATCCCAGCCAGCACGCGGCGCAGGTGCGACACGCGGCATCTGGACCTGCGCGGTCTGCGCGGGCGCAGCGGCGACGTTAACGGTCTCTTTAAGCGTTTGGGTGACCGGTTTAGTGCCCACTTCGAAACGCAGCTGTGGGGCATCGGCACCGCAAAATTCGTTTAGCAGTCCGTTGATGTTATTGAGGTATTTGTCCCTGACCCAATCGAGCACAAAACGGTTTGGCGCATACAAAGCCAGCGTGTTATCGCTCAGTTCCGCCTGTAACGGGCGGATCCACATACTGAATTCTGTGGCTGGTAACTCATCCTGCAATCGGGCAAGACACTGCTGCCAAAGCGAAAGTGACACGGCGGACTCCACTCGAACATAAAAAGAAAGCTATTGAATAGTCGTGATTGTAGACACACGTCGAAAGAACCCGGCGTTTAGGGGGACGTGCGAACCGCTATCTGCGGTTTTATTACCTGCTCTGGATCCTGGGATCGCGATCAGGACCGCGGATCATAGCCTAAACTGAGCCAGAGATCTTCTGTTTCTCACAGTTTCTTCCCGATTTATCCACAGGAGGATCCGAAACCGGGTAAGTGTAAACGATCCTGACGAAGCGACCCCGCGATTTAGGCCGCATATTGGAAAAATTAATGAATAACGACAAATTTTTGCTTAAATGATCTAACGAAGATCCTGGACGATCCTTGCGATTTGCCCTGGAGCCCGTATAATTCCCCACCCGGCGCGTGGGACTCGATTTCCTGCGTCTGACGCAGCTCAATTTGCACGCTAAAAACGTGCGGAAAGACGCGGGAAATAAGGAAAGAGAATTGACTCCGGAGTGTACAATTATTACAATCCGGCCTCTTTAATCACCCATGGCTTCGGCGTCCATCGTTCGTTATTCGTTCGGACTCCACAAAAAGTCATTGAATTTATTCAAGTTTAGGTAGAAATCGCCATGAAACGCACTTTTCAACCGTCTGTACTGAAGCGCAACCGTTCTCACGGCTTCCGTGCTCGTATGGCTACTAAAAATGGTCGTCAGGTTCTGGCACGTCGTCGTGCTAAAGGCCGTTCACGTCTGACCGTTTCCAAGTAATTAAGCTAACCCCTGAGTGGTTAAGCTAGCATTTCCCAGGGAGTTACGTTTGTTAACTCCCACTCATTTCACTTTCGTCTTCCAGCAGCCACAACGGGCTGGCACGCCGCAAATCACCATCCTCGGCCGCCAAAATTCGCTGGGGCATCCCCGTATCGGTCTCACTGTCGCCAAGAAAAACGTTAAGCGTGCGCATGAACGCAATCGGATTAAACGTCTGACGCGTGAAAGCTTCCGTTTACGTCAACATGAACTGCCTTCAATGGATTTCGTGGTGGTGGCTAAAAAAGGGGTTGCCGACCTCGATAACCGTGCTCTCTCGGAAGCGTTGGAAAAATTATGGCGCCGCCACTGTCGCCTGGCTCACGGGTCCTGATCGGCCTTATCCGGGTCTATCAACGCCTGATTAGTCCGCTACTCGGGCCACACTGCCGTTTCAGACCGACCTGTTCGCAATACGGAATTGAGGCATTGCGCAGGTTTGGAGTGATAAAAGGCAGTTGGTTGACGGTGAAACGCGTATTAAAATGCCACCCTTTACACCCAGGTGGAGACGATCCCGTCCCTCCAGGACCTTTTGATACCAGAGAACACTAACGATGGATTCGCAACGCAATCTTCTTATCATCGCTTTGTTGTTCGTGTCTTTCATGATCTTCCAGGCTTGGGAGCAGGACAAAAATCCTCAACCTCAGCAGCAGGTCACGCAGACAACGACCACCGCAGCGGGTAGCGCCGCCGACCAGGGCGTACCGGCCAGTGGCCAGGGTAAACTGATTACGGTTAAGACCGATGTGCTTGAGCTGACTATCAACACCCGTGGTGGTGATGTTGAGCAGGCGCTGCTGTTGACCTACCCGAAAGAGCTGAAGTCTACCGAACCGTTCCAGTTACTGGAAACCACGCCGCAGTTTATCTATCAGGCACAGAGCGGCCTGACCGGTCGTGATGGCCCGGATAACCCGGCTAACGGCGCACGTCCGCTGTATAACGTCGATAAAGATGCGTTTGTGCTGGCGGATGGCCAGAACGAACTCGCGATCCCGATGACTTACACTGATGCGGCCGGCAACACCTTCACCAAAACCTTCACCCTGAAACGCGGTGAGTATGCGGTGAACGTGGGCTATAACGTGCAGAACACCGGCGCGAAACCGCTGGAGCTATCCACATTTGGTCAGCTGAAGCAGTCCATCAATCTGCCGTCTCATCGTGACACCGGAAGCAGCAACTTCGCGCTGCACACCTTCCGTGGCGCGGCGTACTCCACGCCAGATACCAAGTACGAGAAATACAAATTCGACACCATCGCCGATAACGAAAACCTGAACGTCAGCTCGAAAGGCGGTTGGGTGGCGATGCTGCAACAGTATTTCGCGACCGCGTGGGTACCTAATAACAACGGTTCCAATAATTTCTATACGGCTAACCTCGGTAACGGTGTTGCCGCTATCGGCTATAAGTCTGAGCCGGTTCTGGTTCAGCCGGGTCAAGCCGGTAATCTGGCCAGCACCCTGTGGGTCGGGCCGGAAATCCAGGACAAAATGGCTGCCGTGGCACCACACCTGGATCTGACCGTAGACTACGGTTGGTTGTGGTTCATCTCTCAGCCGCTGTTCAAACTGCTGAAGTGGATCCATAGCTTCCTGGGTAACTGGGGCTTCTCCATCATCGTTATCACCTTTATCGTTCGTGGCATCATGTACCCGCTGACCAAAGCGCAGTACACCTCCATGGCGAAGATGCGTATGCTGCAGCCGAAGATTCAGGCGATGCGTGAGCGTCTGGGCGATGACAAACAGCGTCAGAGCCAGGAGATGATGGCCCTGTATAAAGCAGAGAAAGTGAACCCGCTGGGCGGCTGCTTCCCGCTGCTGATTCAGATGCCAATCTTCCTTGCGCTGTACTACATGCTGATGGGCTCCGTTGAGCTGCGCCATGCGCCGTTCGCCCTGTGGATCCATGACCTGTCTGCACAGGACCCTTACTACATCCTGCCGATCCTGATGGGCGTGACGATGTTCTTCATCCAGAAGATGTCGCCGACCACCGTGACCGACCCGATGCAGCAGAAGATCATGACCTTTATGCCGGTCATCTTCACGGTCTTCTTCCTGTGGTTCCCGTCAGGTCTGGTGCTGTACTATATCGTCAGCAACCTGGTAACTATCCTTCAGCAGCAGCTGATCTACCGTGGTCTGGAAAAACGTGGCCTGCATAGCCGCGAAAAGAAAAACTCCTGATTCGGTGTAAGCCGTAGCTAAAATAAAGGCGGTCATCAGACCGCCTTTTTTATTGCATTAAGAAGAGACAAACCATGAGCCATAACGACACTATCGTCGCCCAGGCAACCCCACCGGGACGCGGTGGTGTGGGCATTCTGCGTATCTCCGGCCTGAAGGCGCGCGAGGTGGCAGAAGCGGTGCTGGGTAAACTGCCAAAACCGCGTTACGCCGACTATCTGCCGTTTAAAGATAAAGACGGTACCGCGCTGGATCAGGGTATCGCGCTGTGGTTCCCGGGCCCGAACTCCTTTACCGGTGAAGACGTGCTCGAACTGCAGGGCCATGGCGGGCCGGTGATCCTCGACCTGTTGTTAAAACGTATTTTGACCCTGCCCGGCCTGCGCATCGCGAAGCCGGGCGAGTTCTCCGAACGCGCCTTCCTGAACGATAAGCTGGATCTGGCCCAGGCGGAGGCGATTGCCGACCTGATTGACGCCAGTTCCGAGCAGGCCGCACGTTCGGCGCTGAACTCGCTGCAGGGGGCATTTTCCGCCCGCGTTAACCACCTGGTGGAAGCACTTACTCACCTTAGGATCTACGTGGAAGCGGCCATTGATTTTCCGGATGAGGAGATCGACTTCCTCTCTGACGGTAAAATCGAAGCCCAGCTTAACGGCGTGATGAAGGATCTCGACGCGGTGCGCGCTGAAGCGCGTCAGGGGAGCCTGCTGCGCGAAGGGATGAAGGTGGTGATAGCAGGCCGTCCAAATGCCGGAAAATCGAGCCTGTTGAATGCCCTGGCGGGGCGCGAAGCGGCGATTGTCACCGACATTGCCGGTACCACCCGCGACGTGCTGCGGGAACATATTCATATCGACGGTATGCCGCTGCATATCATCGACACCGCGGGCTTACGCGATGCCAGCGACGAAGTGGAGCGCATCGGCATCGAGCGCGCCTGGCAGGAGATCGAGCAGGCCGACCGCGTGCTGTTTATGGTGGACGGCACCACCACCGCCGCCGTCGACCCGGCAGAGATCTGGCCGGACTTTATCGCCCGTCTGCCGGCTAACCTGCCGATAACCGTGGTGCGTAACAAAGCGGACGTCACCGGCGAAACCCAGGGTATCAGCGAGGTGAATAGTCACTCACTGATCCGCCTGTCGGCGCGTACCGGCGAAGGTGTAGATGAGCTGCGCAACCACCTGAAACAGAGCATGGGCTTCGATACCAGCATGGAGGGCGGCTTCCTCGCCCGTCGACGCCATCTGCAGGCGCTGGAACAGGCGGCACAGCATCTGGATCAGGGTAAAGCGCAGCTGCTCGGCGCCTGGGCCGGAGAACTGCTGGCGGAAGAGTTGCGCCTGGCGCAGCAGGCGCTGAGCGAGATCACCGGGGAGTTTACGTCGGATGACTTGCTGGGTCGGATCTTCTCGAGTTTCTGTATTGGTAAGTGATGCCGATTGAATAGTGGTGGTTTCCTCTCAGGAAATCACCTTTGTCCAAATGGCAACTCGCCTAAACTTACTTCACCCCCTATTCTTGCTGCCTGCATCTATGGGGGATTTATGGCTCGTTTTCTGTTTTGTAGTTTTGCGCTGGTGCTGCTTTATCCATCGGGCATTGATATGTATCTGGTGGGGCTCCCGCACATCGCCCGCGATCTGGGCGCCAGCGAAGCGCAGCTGCATATCGCGTTTTCGGCCTACCTCGCGGGGATGGCGTCATCAATGGTGTTTGCCGGAAAGATTGCTGATAAAGCCGGACGACAGCCCATCGCCATTACCGGGGCAGTGATTTTTGCGCTGGCCTCAGTACTCTGTTCTGTGGCGCAGGAGAGCACGCTTTTTCTGGCCGGGCGCTTTATTCAGGGCGTCGGCGCAGGCGGGTGCTACGTGGTGGCGTTTGCCATTTTGCGCGATACCTTAAGCACCCAGCGACGTGCCAAAGTGCTCTCTATGATGAACGGTATCACCTGCATTATTCCGGTGCTGGCGCCAGTGGTGGGTTACCTGATCATGCTGCAATTTTCGTGGCAAAGCCTTTTCTGGACGATGGCGGCGATGGGGATGGTGGTCTTTATCCTGTCGATCGCGGTGCTGAAAGAGACCCATCCCGGAGCACAAAACCGGAGCCACACCGCGTCAGTTCCCCCGGAAGAGAAGTTACTCAACCGCTTCTTCATCAGCCGGTTGCTTATTACCACGCTGAGCGTGGCGGTGATCCTGACCTATGTAAACGTTTCCCCGGTGTTATTAATGGAAATCATGGGTTTTGATCGCGGGGAATATTCCACAGTAATGGCGTTAACCGCGCTGGTCAGCATGGCCGTATCGTTCTCGACGCCGTTTGCGCTGAATATCTTCAGCCAGCGCACGCTGATGCTCACCTCTCAGGTACTGTTCCTGGCGGCGGGCGTACTTCTGGCGACCGCCACCTCCTCTGCCCTGATGCTGGCAGGCATCACCCTGATTTGCGCCGGATTCTCGGTGGGCTTTGGCGTGGCGATGAGCCAGGCATTAGGTCCCTTTGCGCTGCGCGCCGGAGTGGCAAGCTCTGTGCTGGGGATCACTCAGGTCTGCGGCTCGTCGCTGTGGATTTGGCTGGCGGCAATAATCGGGCTGAATGCATTGAATATGCTGATCGGGGTTCTGATTGGCTGTAGCATGCTCTGCATCATCCTACTTATGGTCATCCGGCCCGCAGCGCATCATGAAGAAGCCCCTCAGCAATCTCGATCTTAACCTGTTGTTGTGCCTGCAGCTTTTGCTGCAGGAGCGCAGCGTCACCAAAGCCGCGAAACGGATGAACGTCACGCCGTCCGCGGTAAGTAAATCACTGGCGAAGCTGCGCGACTGGTTCGACGACCCGCTGTTTGTGAAGACCCCGCTGGGGCTATTACCGACGCCGCTGACGGTGAGTCTGGAGCAGGATCTGGCCGACTGGATGCAGATTGGCAACCAGATCCTCGATAAATTCCATCATGATGCTCCCGGCGGCCTGACCTTTGAGCTGGCGGCGGAAACGCCGCTGATGCTCATTCGCTTTAACGCTCTGCTGGAACAGGTGAATCAGCGTTACCCCAAGGCAACGGTGAAGATGCGCCACTGGGATTATGATTCGCTGGACGCCATTACCCGCGGAGAGGTTGATCTCGGTTTTACCGGGCGTGAAACGCATCCGCGATCCCGCGAACTGCTAAAGTTGATGCCATGGTTTATCGACTACGAAATTCTGTTCAGCGATCGCCCGTGCGTCTATCTGCGTGAAGATCACCCCGCCCTTCAGGAAGCGTGGAACCTGGAGACATTCCTGCGCTATCCGCATATCAGCATTTTCTGGGAGCGGAGCGACACATGGGCGCTGGATGAGGTGCTGAGAGAGATGGGGCGTACGCGTAATATCGCCATGAGTCTGCCCGGTTTTGAACAGTCGATGTTTATGGCGGCACAGCCGGGCCATAACTACATTGCCACCGCGCCGCAATACTGCCATCACTATAACCAGCTCCACCAGCGGCAACTGATTTCCCTGCCGATCCCCATTGATGAAGCGCAGGCGCAAAAGCTCACTGTCCCCTTCACGCTCATCTGGCACAAGCGTAACAGCCACAACCCCAAAATCCTCTGGTTAAGAGAAACCATTAAGGAGCTGTATGGTTCGCCACTGCGCTAGACGTCTGATTTTTGACTAAGAAAGTGTAAAGTTCGGCTGCAAAACTTCCCTTACCTCCATTTAGCCATTAAAACAGAAGATAAGTTAAGCGATAATGATGTAAACGTTTAACCTGTCTATTGACCATTATCATGGAGCGAAAAATGGCAACGCATTTTGCAAGAGGGACGCTGACCGAAGGGCGATTGGTTTCGACCAGACTCTCTCCATCCTGTCATAACGAAGCACGGAAACTTCCTGAACATCGCCGCACACGGTTTATAGCTTCCCGGGCACTGCTCGCTGAACTAATGTTTATGCTTTACGGCACCAGCGAACTCCCGGAAGTGATTGCCGAATCCGAGGGTCGCCCTGCTTTTGCCGATCCGGAACTTCCCCGTTTTTCCATTGCCTACGCCGGCAATATCGTTGGTCTGGCGCTGACGACAGAGGGCGACTGCGGCCTCGATATGGAGCTACAGCGGGCGATCCACAGCCTGGATGGCACCCATGCTCATGACACCTACCCGCTATCCAGCAACGAGAATTTATGGGTGCGTAATCAGAACGACCCCAACGAAGCCAGAGCGCAGCTGATTACCCTGCGCCAGAGCATTCGAAAACTGTCAGGCGACGCCAGCGATTGTGCCAGCCAGCTGCAACTGTTACCGGGTTCCGGACGTCTGCGGGCCTCCAGAGCCACGCAGCTCGAAGCCTTAAGCGACGCCGAAGATGTATTGATCTGGTCGATTGCCGTCACCCCGGCCATTGAGCGGCTGAAAATCTGGGATTTCGACAGCCGCCTCGGATGGCAAAGCCTGCCGGATGTCCCCGCCCGCGCGAACGAACCGGCAGCACGCCTGATGCGGCTGACCAGTTTACCGGCGGAAAAAGCGATTATCCTCACCTGACCCTTCAGCAGGGCCATCATGATGAAGAAGGAGTAGTGATGTCTGATTCGTTGAATGTTGTTACGTTACTGGGAAGCCTGCGCAAAGGTTCATTTAACGGGATGGTTGCCCGTACCCTGCCGAAGCTGGCGCCCGAGGGGATGGAAGTAACCGCCCTGCCGTCGATCGGTGATATTCCGCTGTACGACGCGGATGTGCAGCAGGAAGAAGGATTCCCGGCGTCCGTGGAAGCGCTGGCAGCGCAGATCCGTCAGGCGGACGGCGTGGTGATTGTTACCCCGGAATATAACTATTCCGTGCCGGGAGGCTTAAAGAACGCCATTGACTGGCTTTCTCGTCTGCCGGAACAGCCGCTGGCGGGTAAACCGGTGCTGATCCAGACCAGCTCAATGGGCGCGATTGGCGGCGCGCGCTGTCAGTATCATCTGCGTCAAATCCTGGTGTTCCTGGATGCGATGGTAATGAACAAGCCGGAATTTATGGGTGGCGTGATTCAGAACAAGGTCGACCCGCAGACGGGTGAAGTTGTTGACCAGAGCACGCTGGATCATCTGAGCGGGCAGCTGAGCGCGTTTGGCAAGTATATTCAGTGCGTTAAAGCGTAGGACGTGTTAGGTCACCCCGACCCTCTCCTTTAGTCCGAGGGAGAACACATTAAAAACGGCAACCCAGGGTTGCCGTTTCGCTTTTATCAGGCATCAATAAACGCAATCTTCAGAATGAACAGCAGCGCGACGACCATTACGCACGGGCTGATTTCACGCCAGCGTCCGGTACCCGCCTTCATCACGCAATAAGAGATAAAGCCCAGCGCAATCCCTTCGGTGATAGAGAAGCTGAACGGCATCATCACCGCCGTAATGAACGCTGGCACCGCTTCGGTCAGGTCATCCCACTTCACGCGCGCCAGGCTGGAGGTCATCAGCACACCCACGTAAATCAGCGCACCTGCGGCAGCGTACGGCGGTACCATACCGGCCAGCGGAGAGAGGAAGATCACCAGCAGGAACAGCAGGCCAACCACCACGGCAGTCAGACCCGTACGGCCACCAACGGAAACCCCGGATGAGGATTCAATGTAGGCGGTCACGGAAGAGGTACCGATAAAGGAGCCGGTCACGGAAGAGACGCTGTCCACAAACAGCGCCTGCTTCATGCGCGGGAATTTACCTTTTTCATCCGCCAGACCGGCCTTGTCGGTCACGCCAATCAGCGTACCGGAGGAGTCAAACAGGTTAACCAGCATGAAGGAGAAGATGACTCCGGCCAGACCCAGGTTCAGTGAGCCCGCCAGATCGACATGGCCAATGACCGTGGAGACGCTCGGCGGCGCGGAGACGATGCCATTGTAGTGCACGTCGCCCATCATCCAGCCCAGCAGGGTGGTGACAATAATCGACACCAGCACCGCTGCATGGATATTGCGCGAGGCCAGAATAGCGATGATAAAGAAGCCCAGCACGCCCAGCAGTACGCTGTGGGAGGTGAGCTTACCGATGCTGACCAGGGTTTCCGGGTTCGCCACGATCACACCGGCGTTTTTTAGCCCCATCATGCCAATAAACAGGCCGATACCGCTGGTGATGCCAACGCGCAGGCTGACCGGGATATTGGCAATCATCCAGTAACGCACGCGGAAAATGGTCAGCAGCAGCAGACCGACTGCACCCCAGAAGATGGCGCCCATGCCCACCTGCCATGGCAGGCCCATCGCCTGAACTACGACAAAGGCAAAGAAGGCATTCAGACCCATCGCGGGCGCCAGAGCAACCGGGAGGTTAGCGAACAGCCCCATCAGGATGCTGCCGAACGCGGCGATAAGACAGGTAGTAACGAAGACGGCGCTGGTATCCATGCCTGCAACGCCCAGAATTTGCGGGTTCACAAAAACGATATAGACCATCGTCAGGAAGGTGGTGAAACCGGCGATCACTTCGGTGCGTGCCGTCGTGCCGTGTTCGCGCAGTTTAAACACGCGCTCAAGCAAACCCGCGCCAGAAGACTGGGTAGTGTGTTGTTGACTCATCATCTATTTCCGAACAAGGAGGGAAAATTCGTCGCTATCCTATACCAAAATGCGACAATAAGGGCGGTTGTGAGGCACTTTTTTTCATTGAATTTGCTTATACGGCAACGATTGCGTCACACCTTATGTAGCACGTAAACGTTAAACTTGTTAAGAAAGGGAAATGCATGTCTCAGATTGATGCGGTATTTTTCGACTGCGACGGTACGCTGGTCGACAGTGAGGTCATCTGTTCCCGGGCGTATGTCACTATGTTCCAGGAATTTGGTATCACGCTCGATCTCGAAGAGACGTTCAAACGCTTTAAAGGCGTTAAGCTCTACGAAATCATCGATATCATTAATGCTGAACACGGCGTGAGTCTCGCGAAAGCGAATCTGGAGCCTGTTTACCGCGCCGAGGTCGCACGCCTTTTCGACTCCGAACTGGAAGCCATCGCCGGCGCCAGCACCCTGCTGGAGGCGATGGCGGTGCCAGTGTGCGTGGTCTCTAACGGCCCGGTCAGCAAAATGCAGCACTCTCTTGGCAAGTTGCAGATGCTGCATCATTTCCCGGAAAAACTGTTTAGCGGCTACGATCTCCAGCGCTGGAAGCCGGATCCGGCCATGATGTTCCATGCGGCGAAAGCGATGAACGTGAACGTGGAGAACTGCATCCTGGTGGATGACTCCAGCGCAGGCGCGCAGGCGGGGATCGCTGCAGGCATGGAGGTGTTCTACTTCTGCGCCGATCCGCATAACCCGCCGCTCGATCATCCGAAGGTCACGACCTTTACCGAACTGTCGCAGCTGCCGGCAATGTGGAAGGCGCGCGGCTGGCACCTCACCCGCTAAAGCTGATAAGCCGTAAAGCGACACGCTTTACGGCTTTATTCCTATTTAAACAGTTTCTGGACGAATTCCGTATAGGCAGGTCGCCAGACATCCATCTCATGGTTCAGACCCGGATACTGGTGATAATCGAACTTGATCTGTCGTTGCTCAAGTTCCTGCTTCAGCCCGGCGATATCCTTGCCCGTCACAACATCTTTTTCGCCCACTACAACAGTGAAATTGCGTAGCTGCTTATTGATGGCCTGCGGATCGTTCAGCCGCGCGCTGACGCCTGCATCCGGTACGGTGGTGGTGGTTACGCCGCTAAAGGTGGCAAGCCAGCCGAAGCGCTCAAGATGATTCATCCCGGAGACCAGCGCCTGATACCCCCCCTGGGATAACCCGGCCAGCGCTCGTCCCTCGGCGTCATCACGCACGTTAAAGCGTTTGCCGATGAGCGGGATAATGTCCGTCATCAGCTCGCGATCGGCGGCCTGAGCGTTGAGGGGATAGAATGCCTTGCGCCGCTCATTGGGCACAAAGGTTTCAGGAACAATACCCTTCGCATCGGTTTCAGTATCCGGCACCACTACCAGCATCGGGGTAATCTTTCCGGCTGCAAGCAGATTATCCATAATCTGGGCGATACGCCCCTGGTCGATAACCGAACGCCCCGTGTCGCCAAAGCCATGATAGAAGTAAAGCACCGGCAGGGGGTTTCCCTGCCCGTTATAGCCCGGCGGCGTCCAGACGAACAGCTGGCGCTCTGAACTTAACGCCGTTGAGTGGTAGGTCAGGGTAATCAGATCGCCGTGAGGCACCGGGTTAATATCCAGAATGCTGCCCGGCACCAGCACCATGCTGGTGTTAACCTGGCGCTGGGGCTTGGTCATGGCCGTCCCCGTATCAATGCTGCGCACGCCGTCAACATTAAAGAAATACTCGTACAGATTGGGCTTCATCACCGGGCTCTGCCAGCTCCAAAGGCCCGAGCTGTCTTTGGTCGTCGGGTGGATGTTCTCAGGCGTGGGGATCCCCACCACCACCGATACGCTTTTTGCCTGTGGGGCAAAATAGCGAAACGTCACGGAGTTATCCGCATTCACCTGGGTGACGAAGCGGTTAACGGGCTGAGAGGGATCGGGCATCGCCGGCAGCGGCGTCGCATAAACCAGCTGCCCGAGACACAGCGTCAGGGTAAGAATGGATAAGGCGGTTTTGAATCGTTTCATGTCGTTGTCCTTGTTAAATGGCCTGTCACCACCAAATCTCAGCCTGCGCGCCAAGCGCAAACTGGTCTTTCTTCTGGTCTTCAAAGGTGAAGTTATCTAAGTCCGTCTCATCCGCTTTTATGTAGGTGCCGTAAAAGCGGATTTCAGGGCGGGAGGTCAACAGACTGGTATTGACCTTAAAGGTGTGAAACAGCGTGGTTTTATAGCCGGACTCATAGAAATTTTTTCCGTTAAGATCGCTGTTTTTCTGTCTGAAGTAGCCCAGCTCAACGCCAGTCTGGTTGAACCTGTCCCAGATATAAGCGGGACGCACCACGGCACGAAGGGAACTGAAGTCGGAGTGGGCACCCGTTTCGTAGCTGTAGACATCGTTGCCGAAGGAGTACACCAGCGCATTAGCGACGATCACGTCGTCGGTGAGGTACATCTCCCCCTGAGAGGCCAGGCGAACGGCCGTGCCGTTGGTGTGATCCCCGTAATAGCGGCCATTGAAGGTCGTGTAGGGGCTGGAGCCCGCATAGCGTGAGAAGCTGCTGGCGATGGAGTTGTTAGCCAGTAACAGAGAGAACTCGTTGAAGCCACCGGCATCGAATTTTTGCGTCAGGGTCGTCCCGACCATCCAGGTATCTTTCCACGGATAATAGCCGTTGTTATCCTGGTTATATTTCTCGCTTGAGCTTTGATTGGCCGCGACATAGCGCCCGCTGAGCATAAGCGTGGCCTTATCCCACAGCGGCAGCTCCTTGTAGCGAAGATCGATAGTGTTAGTGTTGATCTGCTGTTTGTTCTTCAGCTCGCGGTCATAGTCATCGACATCTTCGCGCACCAGGGCAATGTCCACTTTGCCGGGACCCACTTTCCAGTTTTCCAGACCAACGCCAGCGGCCGCGTCGGTGCGTTGCGTTTTCCAGTCCAGCATCTGGATCTCGATTTTCGGCGCACCATGCTTACCAACCCAAAAATCGGCTTCAGGCGCAAACGGCAGAAAGCCCTGGGTGGTGACGTACATATCGGAAAACTGCAGATAGTTTTCGCCGCCCGCATTATCGCCGAACCAGCCGGTGGAATATTGCTGGCTGACGTTACCATCCAGCATAACGATGGCATCGACGCGTTTATTACCCTCTTGCCAGACCCGCTGTTTTAGCTGCAGATCAAACCACCCGGTGTACTCATTTCCCAGCCGCCCCAGAGATCCAATCGCCCAGGATTTTGGCGAGCCGTGAGAGGCGCTGCCCCAGCCGGAGCGGAAATAGCCGTTATAGCTAAAGCCAATCTCATCTTTAACAAACTTGCTGAAATCCTTCATGGTAAGAGATGACACATCGTTTTTGCTGTTTTTCACTACTACCGCGTCAGGTTTTGTCGCCGGCTTGTCGGCTACTTTTGCCAGGGTCGCCTGTTTTTTATAATGCTGTAATTCGGCCTGCGTCTCTTTTAACGCTTTTTCGAGCATCTCAAGACGTTGCTCCACCGATAATGAGCCTGAATAGCTCACGCCTGGCAGAGACATAATTAATGCCGCAGAGGTAATTAACTTTCTCCTGAACATAATAATTCCCTTTTAAAATGTATTCGGCGACCCGAACGGTCTTTCCGCGAAATAGCGAAAAGGGGACGTTCGGGAAATAAAAAAACCTGAAAAAGACATCACCTCGTTCGAAGTGCGCCTTTTTCAGGTTTTGCCCGTGCGATGACGGTAACAATCCATTTGAACAACGTTATGGCATCAGCTAAATAACAGGTTATTCAGGATGCGTTATGCCGCTCTTTTTTATTGCAGGGAAGAGATAAAAACAAACAAGGAGGGTATGAAATGTGACTGACACCCCTTTATTTTTTCGGGACGAAAAGCGGGTGGATATAATTATTTATATAGAAAATACATTTGATGGGAATTATAACGCCAGCTTAGCTGGCGTTATAAATAATTACTCTTTCGGATCCTTACCCGCCAGCATCTTATCCAGCTCATCCCCGCCGACATGACGGAAATCCTGGCCCTTCACAAAATAGAAGATGTATTCGCAAATGTTCTGGCAACGGTCACCGATACGCTCGATAGAGCGGGCGCAGAACAGCGCGGTCAGCACGCTTGGAATCGTGCGTGTGTCTTCCATCATGTAGGTCATCAGCTGGCGCACAATGCCTTCGTATTCCTGGTCGACTTTCTTATCTTCCCGGTAGATACGCACCGCTTCATCGAGATCCATGCGCGCAAAGGCATCCAGCACGTCATGCAGCATCTGCACGGTGTGGCGACCCAGCGACTCCAGGCTCACCAGCAGCGGCTGGTGTTGCTGCGAGAACTTTTCCAGCGCGGTACGGCAGATTTTGTCCGCTACGTCGCCAATACGCTCCAGCTCGGCGATAGTTTTGATGATCGCCATCACCAGACGCAGGTCGCTCGCCGTCGGCTGGCGCTTGGCAATAATGCGCACGCAGGCCTCGTCGATCGCCACTTCCATCATATTGACCTGATGGTCGCCAGCAACAACCCGCTTGGCCAGCTCGCTGTCCTGGTTGTGCATCGCGGTGATCGCATCAGAGAGCTGCTGCTCTACCATTCCACCCATGGTCATCACCTGAGTGCGAATGCTCTCCAGCTCGGCGTTAAACTGGCCGGAGATATGTTTATTAAGATTGAGACTGTCCATAACGCACTCCTGAATCAACCGTAACGGCCGGTGATGTAGTCTTCTGTTTGTTTCTTCGCGGGCTTGGTGAACAGATCGTCCGTTTTACTGAACTCAATCAACTCGCCCAGGTACATAAACGCCGTGTGGTCGGAACAACGAGCAGCCTGCTGCATGTTGTGGGTAACGATCACCACGGTGTAATCCGCTTTGAGCTCGGTGATCAGCTCTTCGATACGCCCGGTGGAGATCGGGTCCAGCGCTGAGCAGGGCTCATCCAGCAGTAACACTTCAGGGCGAATAGCGATGCCGCGCGCAATGCACAGACGCTGCTGCTGGCCACCGGAGAGAGAGTATCCGCTCTGGTGAAGTTTATCTTTGGTTTCGTTCCATAATGCGGCTTTGGTCAATGCCCACTGCACGCGCTCATCCATATCAGCACGGGAGAGCTTTTCAAACAGGCGCACGCCAAACGCAATGTTGTCATAAATGGACATCGGGAACGGCGTCGGTTTCTGGAACACCATACCCACTTTCGCGCGCAGCAGGGCGATATCCTGAGTATTGGTGAGAATGTTGTCGCCATCCAGCAGGATTTCGCCTTCGGCGCGCTGCTCAGGATAAAGCGAATACATTTTATTAAAGGTACGCAGCAGCGTGGACTTACCGCAGCCAGACGGACCGATGAACGCTGTGACCTGGTTTTTGGCAATATCCAGGTTGATGTTTTTCAGGGCATGGAACTTACCGTAGTAGAAGTTCAGGTCACGAACCGAAAGTTTACCCGGAGCGGCATTAACCATACTCATTGACTCATTTCCTCATCCGGCGCCGCAGTGTGCCACGCCGTCAATAATTAACCGTGTTTCTTCTTCGCGAAAACAACGCGCGCCAGAATGTTCAGTAACAGTACGCACAGGGTAATAATCAGTACCCCGGCCCAGGCCAGTGACTGCCATTCGGCAAACGGGCTCATCGCAAATTTAAAGATCGTCACCGGCAGGTTGGCGATCGGCTGCATCATGTCCGTGCTCCAGAACTGGTTGGAGAGCGCGGTAAAGAGCAGCGGTGCCGTTTCACCAGCGATACGGGCTACGGCCAGCAGTACCCCTGTCAGGATCCCCGAGACGGAGGCTTTCAGGGTGATGGCAGAAATCATCTTCCACTTTGGCGTTCCCAGCGCGTAGGCCGCTTCACGCAGGCTGTCCGGCACCAGTTTCAGCATGTTCTCGGTGGTACGGATGACGATAGGCACCTGCAGCAGCGCCAGCGCAATCACACCCGCCCAGCCGGAAAAGTGTTCCATCTGCGCCACCACGATGGTGTAGACGAACAGACCGACCACAATCGACGGGGCAGAGAGCAGGATGTCGTTGATGAAGCGAATGACTTCTGCAATCCAGGATTTACGGCCGTACTCCGCCAGATAGATACCCGCCATGATGCCAAGCGGCGTACCGAAGACGGTCGCCCACAGGATCAGCAGGCCGCTGCCCGCCAGGGCGTTCGCCAGACCACCCCCCGCCGTATTTGGCGGCGGGGTCATCTCGGTGAACAGCGCCAGCGACATGCCGTCGACGCCGCGGGTTACGGTGGAAAACAGGATCCAGATCAGCCAGAACAGGCCAAATGCCATGGTCGCCATGGAGAGCGTCAGGGCAAGGCGGTTTTTCATGCGGCGTTTCGCCTGCATTTTGCGGCGGGATTCCGCCAGCTCCGCGGTATTTTGCATTTCGAGCGTAACCATTAGCGTGCCCCCTCATTTTTGGCCAGGCGCATGATCATCACTTTTGAGATCGCCAGAACAATGAAGGTGATAACAAACAGAATTAAGCCCAGTTCCATCAGCGCGGCAACATGCAGGCCCGATTCTGCTTCGGCGAATTCGTTAGCCAGCGCCGAGGTAATACTGTTACCTGGCATATAGAGTGAGGCGCTGTCGAGCTGGTAGGTGTTACCGATGATAAAGGTCACCGCCATGGTTTCACCCAGCGCACGACCCAGACCCAGCATAATGCCGCCGATGACCCCATTTTTGGTGAACGGCAGGACGATACGCCAGATAACTTCCCAGGTGGTGCAGCCGATGCCGTAGGCCGACTCTTTCATCATCACCGGGGTCTGTTCGAAGACATCGCGCATAACCGCCGCAATGTACGGAATAATCATGATGGCGAGGATCACGCCAGCCGCCAGAATGCCGATACCGAATGCCGGACCGGAGAAGAGGGCGCCCACAAACGGGATGGCGGAAAGGACGTTGCCCACCGGCTCCTGGAAGTAAGTCGCGAACAGTGGCGCAAAGATAAACAGGCCCCACATGCCGTAAACGATACTCGGGATCGCTGCCAGCAGCTCAATGGCGATACCCAGCGGACGCTTCAGCCAGTTCGGCGCCAGTTCGGTCAGGAACAGGGCGATACCAAAGCTCACCGGTACGGCAATCAGCAGGGCGATAAATGACGTCACCAGTGTGCCGTAGATAGGTACCAGCGCACCGTAGATATCGTTTGGCGCATCCCACTCTTTGGTCCACAGGAAGGAGAAACCAAATTTCTGAATGCTCGGCCAGGAGGAGAAAATCAGAGACACGATAATGCCGCCCAGCAGCAATAGCACAATCAGCGCAGCCAGTTTTACCAGCGCGCTGAAAATCATGTCACCTTTTTTACCCGGAGGGTTAAATGCAGGCTTGGTAGCAGCCATAAATTACTCTTCTGTTAACGACGTTTCACGATAGTTGGCGGGTTAGCTCACGCCACCCGCCATCTTCGTCAAAAATATCCTGTTAGTACAGCGCTTTACCGCTGCTGTCTTTCACGTTGGTTTTCCATGCAGCACGAATCTGCTCAACCACGCTGTCCGGCAGGCTGGCGTAATCCAGATCGTTAGCCTGTTTGCCGCCGTTTTTGTATGCCCAGTCGAAGAACTTCAGCACTTCGGTGCCCTGCTCTGGTTTCTTCTGATCTTTGTGTACCAGGATGAAGGTGGTGGAGGTGATTGGCCACGCCTCGTCACCTTTCTGGTTCGTCAGATCCTGAGCGAAAGATTTGCTCCAGTCAGCGCCTTTAGCGGCGTTAGCGAAGGTCTCTTCGGTCGGGCTAACCGGTTTGCCATCGGCAGAAACCAGTTTGGTGTACGCCAGGTTGTTCTGCTTGGCGTAGGCATACTCTACGTAGCCAATTGAGCCCGGCAAACGCTGTACGAACGCGGCGATACCGTCGTTACCTTTACCGCCCAGACCGGTTGGCCAGTTAACGGTAGAGCCAGAACCGACTTTAGATTTCCACTCTTCGTTGACTTTCGCCAGGTAGCTGGTGAAGACGAAGGAGGTACCGGAACCGTCAGCACGACGAACCACAGCGATGTTCTGCGAAGGCAGTTTCACGCCCGGGTTCAGTTTGGTGATGGCTTCGTCATCCCATTTTTTGATTTTGCCGAGGTAGATATCACCCAGGGTTTTGCCATCCAGCACCAGCTCACCAGACTTCAGGCCAGGGATATTTACCGCCAGCACAACGCCACCGATAACGGTCGGGAACTGGAACAGGCCTTCCTGATTCAGTTTTTCATCAGACAACGGAGCGTCGGATGCGCCGAAATCAACGGTGTTTGCGGTAATTTGTTTAACGCCACCGGAGGAGCCGATACCCTGGTAGTTCACCTTGTTACCAGTCTCTTTCTGGTACGTATCAGCCCATTTGGCATACACCGGCGCAGGGAAGGTTGCACCAGCGCCAGTCAGGCTTGCCTCTGCAAATACAGAGAAAGCGCTCATCGATAAGGTCGCGGCGACAACAGTTGCGACAGTGGTACGCATAACTTTCATAATGTCTCCTGCAAGATTTTCGTAAATCGTTGTTTAGTGGCTACGATGAGCAAAATAGGACAAAGAGGTGACAGATAAATGTACGAAATATGACAGTTTTATGACAACGAAAATCGCGCAGAAAAACCAGCAAAATAAGATATATATATCAGCTAGTTAGACATTAAGATGACAGGTTTTTTTCAGATAAATTTTCTTTCTGTGACACAGAAAAAATAGCTGAAGATGACGAATTGTCACAGACGGAAGCAGAAAAAAGCAGACGAAAGAATGCGCAGGAAGTACAGAAAAGCTCCACCCGAAGGTGGAGCCTGAGAGAATTACTCTACGGTAACAGACTTCGCCAGGTTACGCGGCTGGTCCACGTCGGTGCCTTTGATCAGCGCGACATGGTACGACAGTAACTGCAGCGGTACGGTATAGAAGATTGGCGCAATCACTTCTTCCACATGCGGCATCTCGATGATGTGCATGTTATCGCTGCTGGTAAAGCCAGCATCCTGATCCGCGAAGACGTAGAGCACACCGCCACGGGCGCGCACCTCTTCGATGTTAGATTTGAGTTTTTCCAGCAGTTCGTTATTTGGTGCCACCACGATAACCGGCATATCCGCATCGATGAGCGCCAGTGGGCCATGCTTCAGCTCGCCTGCCGCATAGGCTTCAGCGTGGATATAGGAGATCTCTTTGAGCTTCAGTGCGCCTTCCAGGGCAATCGGATATTGATCGCCACGGCCGAGGAACAGGGCGTGATGCTTGTCGGAAAAATCTTCCGCCAGCGCTTCAATGCGTTTGTCCTGAGAGAGCATCTGCTCAATACGGCTCGGCAGCGCCTGCAGGCCGTGCACGATATCCTGCTCAATCGCCGAATCCTGGCCTTTCAGACGGGCCAGTTTCGCCACCAGCATCAGCAGGACCGTCAGCTGGGTGGTAAACGCCTTGGTAGAGGCCACACCGATTTCGGTACCGGCTTTGGTCATCAGCGCCAGGTCAGATTCACGCACCAGCGAAGAACCCGGGACGTTGCAGATCGCCAGCGAGCCCAGGTATCCCAGCTCTTTAGACAGTCGCAGCGCCGCCAGCGTATCGGCGGTTTCGCCGGACTGGGACAGGGTGATCATCAGGCTGTTACGGCGGACTGCTGATTTGCGATAGCGGAATTCAGAGGCGATCTCCACATCACAAGGCACGCCTGCCAGGGCTTCGAACCAGTAGCGGGAAACCATACCGGAGTTGTAGGAGGTACCGCAGGCAACGATCTGAATATGCTCAACTTTTGCCAGCATGTCGTTAGCGTTAGCACCCAGCTCGCTCAAATCCACTTCGCCGTGGCTGATGCGCCCGGTCAGGGTGTTTTTGATAGCGTTCGGCTGCTCGTAGATCTCTTTCTGCATGTAGTGACGGTAAGCACCTTTATCGCCCGCGTCGTACTGCAGGTTAGATTCGATATCCTGGCGTTTTACCGGCTCGCCAGATTTATCAAAGATTTTTACGTCGCGACGGGTCACTTCCGCAATATCGCCCTCTTCCATGAAGATAAAGCGACGGGTCACCGGCAGCAGCGCCAGCTGATCGGAGGCGATAAAGTTCTCCCCCATTCCCAGACCAATGACCATCGGGCTACCAGAGCGGGCTGCCAGCAGGGTTGACGGGTCGCGGCTGTCCATGATTACGGTTCCGTAGGCGCCACGCAGCTGTGGGATGGCACGCAGTACGGCCTCACGCAGCGTACCGCCCTGCGCCAGTTCCCAGTGAACCAGGTGGGCGATCACTTCGGTGTCGGTTTCAGAGACGAAGGTATAACCACGTGCGGTGAGCTCTTCGCGCAGCGGTTCGTGGTTTTCGATGATGCCGTTATGCACGACCACAATGTGTTCAGAGACATGTGGGTGTGCGTTGCCTTCCGAAGGTTCACCGTGGGTCGCCCAACGGGTATGGGCAATACCTGTGCCGCCGCGCGGCGGGTTCTCTTCCGCAGCCTGCGACAGCATGTTTACTTTACCGAGGCGACGCAGGCGGGTCATGTTCCCTTCTGCATCAACTACTGCCAGACCGGCAGAGTCATAACCACGGTATTCCAGACGACGTAAACCTTCGAGAAGGATTTCAGCAATATCGCGCTGCGCGACTGCGCCAACAATTCCACACATAGTTAGATTTCCTGATTTTGGCATTATGCCATGCGTTGTCGCTGACCTGTTTTGCCCTTTCCGGGCGCCCCGAGCCTTGTAGAGAGTGGGGTTATATTTATGGGTACTGCTGATGGGCGGGGGATTATGTTATCCCCTCATCCCGGGCCTCTCCCCAACGGGGCGGAGGCAAAACGATTACTTCTTCTTCACCGGACGCTGCCAGCCCTGTTTATGGACCTGCGGCACGCGGCTGATAACCAGTTCATTGTCGGCCACATCGCGGGTGACGGTGGTGCCCGCCGCGATGGTTACGCCTTTACCAATCGTCACTGGCGCTATCAGCTGCGAATCGGATCCAACAAACACGTCGTCGCCGATGATGGTTTTAAACTTATTCGCACCGTCGTAGTTACAGGTGATAGTGCCCGCGCCAATATTCACGTTGTCGCCGATCTCGGCATCGCCCAGATAGGTCAGATGCCCGGCTTTAGAGCCTTTACCCAGACGCGCTTTTTTCATTTCGACGAAGTTGCCGACGTGTGCGCCTTCCAGCAGCTCAGCGCCCGGACGCAGACGGGCGAACGGCCCGATAGTGCAGGCGGCAGACAGATGGGCATCTTCCACCACGCTGTAAGGGCTGATTTCGCAGTCGTCGCCAATGATGCTGTTTTTAATCACGCAGCCGGCGCCGATCTTCACGCGGTGACCGAGGGTGACATTGCCCTCAAGAATAACGTTAGTATCGATTTCGACGTCGCGCCCGTGGCTGAGTACGCCGCGCAGATCGAAACGTGCCGGATCGCGCAGCATAACGCCTGCCAGTAGCAGCTTTTCAGCCTGCTCGGACTGATAAATGCGCTCAAGGCGGGAAAGCTGGAGACGATTATTCACACCATCCGTTTCGCTGATACGTGCCGGATGAACGGCAGCAATCTCACGGCCTTCCTGATAGGCCATCGCAATAATATCGGTGATGTAGAATTCGCCCTGGGCGTTGTTGTTGTTTAACTGCGACAGCCAGCGTTTCATGTCTGCACCGTTGGCAATCAGAATCCCGGTGTTGATTTCCTGAATTTCACGCTGCGCATCGGTCGCGTCTTTGTGCTCGACAATGCCCGTCACCTTGCCGTTCTCACGGGTGATGCGGCCATAGCCGGTAGGGTCATCCAGCTTAACGGTTAACAGACCAATTCCGCCCTGTGGTTTTGCGGCGCGCAGACGCGTCAGCGTCTCGACGGAGATCAACGGCACATCGCCGTAGAGCATCAGAATATCTTCGTCGTCAGAGAAGAACGGGGAGGCCTGCTGCATGGCGTGCCCGGTACCTAGCTGTTCTGCCTGCAGAACCCAGTTGAGTTTGTCGTCGCGCAACGTCTGCTTCAGCAGATCGCCGCCGTGACCGTAGACCAGATGCACCTGGCTGGCGCCAAGATCGTTAGCAGCATCAATAACATGCTGCACCATCGCTTTCCCTGCCAGGGTGTGCAGCACTTTAGGAAGATCGGAATACATACGGGTGCCTTTGCCTGCGGCAAGGATGACCACGCTCATTGCAGTGTTCAACATACACGTCCTGACTGTAATTTGAGTGAAAAGTAAAACCCTTTGGCATTGAAAATTCTACATATTTTGCGCCAAAAAATGGAGTGGCGGTAAAATGAGCAGCTCCATCTTTTTTGAAAATGTTAGAGGTTCTTTTTACCGCAAATTAAAGGGCTTTGCCTGTGAAATATAGCGTCCTTTGGAGAAGTCTCCAGCTCTCACAACATGTTAGCGATTTTTTCGTTTTAAAAATAAAGATTTTCCTAAACAAAACACTGTTTTAATTATTTAAATCTGTGACGCGCAAAAAAGAAACAGCGTTTTAATCTTATGATAATAGCGCTCAATTATTACTCAGGAGAATAAGATGAAATCTAAAATACCTCTGGCCCTGATGATGTGTAGCGCCTTTTCCGCGATGGCAACGGAACAACCTCATGTCTGGAAAGCTATTGCCTTTGGGCAATCCACGGATCTGAATTTTTCCTCCAACGTCCTGCCCGAAAAAATCGGCACCAACGATGTGACCATCGACGGGAAAAAGCTCTCGGCACAGGAGAGCGTTGACCTGGCAAAAGCCATTACCCTGGAAAGCCGGGGTGGCAAAATAGCCAACTCGCACGACGGATTAACGTTTTTCTATACCGAGCTGCCAACGGGAGAGAATTTCGTGTTACAGGCCAATATCCGGGTCGAACAGTTTGGCCCGGAGAATGGCGCGAAACCCGCAGCTCAGGAGGGCGCCGGGCTGCTGGTGCGCGATGTCCTCGGCAACCCGCGTCAGCAGCCGCTGAAAACCGGCTATGAAGAGTTTCCGGCGGCATCAAATCAGGTGATGAACGCCATTATGACTCAGGATAAAAAAGATCATCAGCGGGTAAAAATGCAGGCCATCACCCGGGAAGGGATCAGCCATCCATGGGGTGATGCAGGGGCGGCCATTAAAAAGCAGAGTTACAAGGAAGAGGTGGATCTGAGCAAGTCCCCTGAATTCCGCCTGAAACTCCAGCGCACGGACGACGGGTTTATCACCGCATGGGCCCCGCTGGACAGTGACAACTGGGTGAGCAAGAGCGTGCCGCGCGCCGATCTGATATCGGTGCAAAACAAAGACCACTATTACGTCGGCTTTTTTGCCTCCCGCAATGCCAAAATCACGGTGACTGACGCCTCGTTGACCACCTCCAGTGCCCATACCGTACCATCAGAGCCCTGGCAGGCAGAGCCGCTGCCGGTCATGGTACAGCTGGCGTCCGGCAACGTCAGCGCCTCGGCGGATTACCTGCTGCAGGCGCGCGCCAATGAGGACGGGGTATTTAGCGTAAGACAAAACGAAGTGGTGATCGGTAATGAGAAAGCGGTGAAAGCAGGGGAGATGTACAGCCTGCCCGCCCGTCTTGAACAGACCAGCACCTTCACGGTGAACTTTGCCCCTTCTCATGGCGCGCCAGTGAACCAGCAACTCACCGTTGAACGCGTGGTGGACCGGGATGCGACGCACCTGTATGCCGCCCCGGACGGAAAAGCGGATGCGAAAGGCACAGTCGATTCACCACTGGCTCTTGCCTCCGCAATCGCGCTGCTGGCGCCCGGCGGCACGCTGGTGCTGAAAAGCGGCGATTACCCGCAGAGCGAGATCCCGGTTTCCGCCAGCGGCAGCAGTGAACATATCAAAACGCTGCAGGCTGACGGTAAAGTGGTGATCCACGGCCTGCTGCTGGACGCCAGCTACTGGCATATCAGCGGTATCGACGTAACCGGAAAAAGTCTGCGTATCCAGGGCAGCCATAACCTGATCGAGCGCGTCACGGCCTACCGCAACGACGACACCGGCATCCAGATCTCCTCCCCGGAGAAAATTGGCCGGCCATTATGGGCGAGCTATAACCGGGTCGTGGATTCCGAGTCTTATGCCAATGAGGATCCCGGCAAGATTAACGCCGATGGCTTTGCGGTGAAGATGCGGGTGGGTGAAGGTAACCGGCTGGAGCGTTGCTATGCTCACGACAATGTTGACGACGGTTTTGACCTGTTCAACAAGATTGAAGATGGCGCGAATGGCGTGGTGGTAATCGAAAATTCAGTCGCCAGCAACAATACCAGTAATGGCTTTAAGCTCGGCGGGGAAGGGCAGCCCGTGGCGCACCAGATCCGCAACAGCAGAGCCACCGGCAATCACCTGGACGGTTTCACCGATAACTTTAACCCCGGCAAGCTGGTGGTGGAGAATAACATCGCGGTGGATAACCAGCGCTTTAACTACATCTTCCGCCCAAGCCCGTACGGTGATGTAACAACGCAGGGGACGTTTACCGGCAACCTGTCTGTTCGTAATAAGCCAGGCGAGTACGATGATGCGGTGGTGGGAACCATTGATAATACGAATTACTTTATCGCGAAGGGCAAAAGCGTGAATAGTGACGGGAAGGAACTGGATAAAACGCAGGTAAAACTTTAATCACCAGAGAGGCGCTTCGCTTATCACACTACGGTAAGCGTGGCGCCACCCGGCATATCAGCACTTAGATATTGAACGTACCGAAAGAGACGTTCATGTTGCTGAAAAGGGCGATGATTTTGTTAATGGTTTTCATGATGGCATCCTGATATTTTTGGAGTTCAGTTATGTGATATTCATCACAAAACGAAGTCTACTCCTGACCATTTCGCCGATCAATCATTTTGTGATGTAAATCACAAAATAATAAAACACCGTTTTAGTTTCATTTTTACTGAAACGGATCCATAAAAAAAGCCAGTCTGGAGAACAGACTGGCTTTCGTACTTTCAAGCCGGTGTTACATCGCTTTTTTGGTCAACTCGATAACGCGCAGTTTCGCGATCGCTTTAGCCAGCTCTGCAGACGCCTGAGCGTAATCTACATCGCCATGAGAGCTCTTAATGTGCTCTTCTGCTTTACGCTTCGATTCCAGAGCTCGTGCTTCGTCGAGATCCTGGCCACGAATTGCGGTATCAGCCAGTACGGTCACGCTGCCAGGCTGCACTTCAAGAATGCCGCCGGACAGATAGATGAACTCTTCATGACCGAACTGTTTAACGATGCGGATCATACCAGGCTTAATGGCGGTGAGCAGCGGGGCGTGTCCCGGGAAGATACCCAGTTCACCTTCGCTACCCGTTACCTGGATTTTCTCGACCAGACCAGAGAACATTTGTTGCTCTGCGCTGACGACGTCCAGGTGGTAAGTCATTGCCATATCACCCTCCGATTAAGGCGTTAAAGTTTTTTGGCTTTTTCCACGGCTTCGTCGATGGAACCCACCATATAGAAGGCCTGCTCCGGCAGGTGATCGTATTCGCCTTCCATGATGCCTTTAAAGCCACGGATGGTGTCTTTCAGCGCAACGTATTTGCCCGGAGAACCGGTAAATACTTCTGCTACGAAGAACGGCTGGGACAGGAAGCGCTGGATCTTACGCGCGCGTGCTACCACCAGTTTATCTTCTTCAGACAGTTCATCCATACCCAGGATGGCGATGATGTCTTTCAGTTCCTGGTAACGCTGCAGCAGGGACTGTACGCCACGCGCGGTGTCGTAGTGTTCCTGGCCAACTACCAGTGGATCCAGCTGACGGCTGGTGGAGTCCAGCGGGTCAACGGCCGGGTAGATACCCAGAGACGCGATCTGACGGCTCAGTACCACGGTTGCATCTAAGTGAGCAAAGGTGGTTGCTGGAGATGGGTCAGTCAAGTCATCCGCAGGTACGTATACCGCCTGAACGGAGGTAATAGAACCGGTTTTGGTAGAGGTGATACGTTCCTGAAGAACCCCCATCTCTTCCGCCAGCGTTGGCTGATAACCTACCGCAGAAGGCATACGACCCAGCAGTGCAGATACTTCCGTACCGGCCAGGGTATAACGGTAGATGTTGTCAACGAACAGCAGAACGTCACGACCTTCGTCACGGAATTTCTCAGCCATGGTCAGACCGGTCAGCGCAACGCGCAGACGGTTTCCAGGTGGCTCGTTCATCTGGCCGTAAACCAGGGATACTTTATCCAGAACGTTGGAGTCGGTCATTTCGTGGTAGAAGTCGTTACCCTCACGAGTACGCTCACCTACACCCGCAAACACGGAGTAACCGGAGTGCTCGATCGCGATGTTACGGATCAGCTCCATCATGTTTACGGTTTTACCAACACCCGCACCACCGAACAGACCAACTTTACCGCCCTTAGCAAACGGACACATCAGGTCGATAACTTTGATGCCGGTTTCCAGCAGTTCCTGAGAGCTGGACAGCTCTTCATAGGAAGGTGCCGCACGGTGAATAGCCCAACGCTCTTCTTCGCCGATATCGCCTTTCATGTCGATCGGCTGACCCAGGACGTTCATGATACGACCCAGGGTTGCTTTACCTACTGGTACTTCGATTGGGTGCTCAAGGTCTTTAACTTCCAGACCACGACGCAGACCGTCGGAAGAACCCATGGCGATGGTACGCACGATACCGCCGCCGAGCTGCTGCTGAACTTCCAGCACCAGATTTTCGTTACCATTCTGAACCTCAAGAGCATCGTACACGCGCGGTACGGCATCCTGAGGGAATTCGACGTCAACCACGGCGCCGATTACCTGGACAATTTTTCCAGTAGCCATCTTGAATCCTCTACGAATTAACCTGGTTATACCGCGGATGCACCACCGACGATCTCGGTGAGTTCCTGAGTAATGCTGGCCTGACGAGCTTTGTTGTATACCAACTGCAGCTCTTTAATCAGGCTGCCGCCATTGTCGGTCGCGGCTTTCATCGCCACCATACGTGCGGCCTGCTCGCTGGCCAGGTTTTCTACCACGCCCTGATAAACCTGAGATTCAACATAACGACGCAGCAGGGTATCCAGCAGCGCTTTTGGATCGGGTTCATACAGGTAATCCCAGGATTTATGCTTCAACTCTGGCTCGTCTGATGCCGGCAATGGCAGCAGCTGAGTGAGGGTCGGAACCTGAGACATGGTGTTAATAAATTTGTTGCTGACAACGTACAGCCTGTCCAGACGGCCTTCATCATAGGCCTGCAACATCACTTTTACCGGGCCGATCAGTTCGGACAGGGACGGGTTATCACCCATACCGGTCACCTGGGCGACAATATTGCCACCTACGGAATTAAAGAAAGAGACGCCCTTAGAGCCGATCATCGCGATGTCGCTTTGAACGCCTTTATCGGACCATGCTTTCATATCCGCCAGCAGCTTTTTGAACAGGTTAATATTCAAGCCGCCGCACAAACCACGGTCGGTCGACACCACCAGGTAGCCCACGCGCTTAACGTCGCGTTCTTCCAGGTAAGGGTGCTTATATTCCAGATTACCGCTCGCAAGGTGACCAATCACTTTGCGCATGGTATCTGCATAAGGACGGCTGGCCGCCATACGCTCCTGCGATTTACGCATTTTGGAAGCGGCGACCATCTCCATCGCTTTAGTGATCTTTTGCGTGTTCTGGACGCTTGCGATCTTACTACGTATCTCTTTTGCGCCGGCCATGAGCTTCTCCTCAATGCCTTGCGGCCTGTCCTAAGACAGACCGCCAGACGTTACCAGGACTGGGTTGCTTTGAAGGAATCGAGCAGGCTCTTCAGCTTGCCTTCGATTTCGTCGTTATAGCCACCGGACTGGTTGATCTCTTGCATCAGTGGAGCATGGTCACGGTCAGCGTAAGCCAGCAGAGCGGCTTCGAAGCTACCGATTTTCGCCAGTTCTACATCCCCCAGATAACCACGTTCTGCTGCGAACAGTACCAGGCCCTGCTGTGCAACTGACATAGGGGCATATTGTTTCTGCTTCAGCAGTTCGGTCACTTTCTGACCGTGGTCAAGCTGTTTACGGGTTGCATCGTCAAGGTCGGATGCAAACTGGGAGAACGCTGCCAGTTCACGATACTGTGCCAGTGCGGTACGGATACCACCGGACAGTTTCTTGATGATCTTGGTCTGCGCTGCACCACCCACACGGGATACGGAAATACCCGGGTTAACCGCCGGACGAATACCGGAGTTGAACAGGTTGGTTTCCAGGAAGATCTGACCATCGGTAATGGAGATTACGTTGGTCGGAACGAACGCAGAAACGTCACCCGCCTGGGTTTCGATGATTGGCAGCGCGGTCAGAGAACCGGTTTGGCCTTTCACTTCACCTTTAGTGAAGTTCTCAACGTATTCCGCGTTTACGCGGGATGCACGCTCCAGCAGACGGGAGTGCAGATAGAATACGTCGCCCGGGAATGCTTCACGTCCAGGTGGACGACGGAGCAGCAGGGACACCTGACGGTAAGCAACAGCCTGTTTAGACAGGTCATCGTATACGATCAGTGCATCTTCACCGCGGTCACGGAAGTATTCGCCCATTGCGCAACCGGCATACGGTGCCAGATATTGCAGTGCAGCTGATTCAGAAGCGGTCGCCACAACAACGATGGTGTTGGACAGCGCACCGTGCTCTTCCAGTTTACGCACCACGTTAGAAATGGTGGACGCTTTCTGGCCGATAGCCACGTACACACATTTGATACCGGAATCGCGCTGGTTGATGATCGCATCGATTGCCATCGCGGTTTTACCGGTCTGACGGTCACCGATGATCAGCTCACGCTGGCCACGGCCGATTGGGATCATGGCGTCAACGGATTTGTAACCGGTCTGAACCGGCTGGTCGACGGACTGACGATCGATTACGCCCGGTGCGATAACTTCGATTGGGGAGAAGCCATCGTTATCAACCGGACCTTTACCGTCGATTGGCGCACCCAGGGTGTTCACCACGCGACCCAGCAGGCCGCGGCCAACTGGAACTTCAAGAATACGGCCAGTACACTTAACCTTCATGCCTTCGGCGAGGTCAGCGTAAGGACCCATCACAACTGCACCTACGGAGTCGCGCTCCAGGTTCAGTGCGATAGCGTAACGGTTACCCGGCAGGGAGATCATTTCACCCTGCATACAATCGGCCAGGCCGTGAATGCGGATAACACCGTCGCTTACAGAAACAATTGTACCTTCGTTGTGAGCTTCACTCACAACACTGAACTGAGCAATGCGCTGCTTGATCAGTTCGCTGATTTCGGTGGAATTCAGTTGCATGCTCCAGTCCCCTTAAGACTGCAAGACGTCTGCAAGGCGCTCAAGACGGCCGCGTACGCTGCCATCAATGACCATATCACCCGCTCGGATGATTACGCCTGCCATTACAGACTTATCGATATTGCAATTCAGCTTCACTTTGCGTGACAGACGTTTTTCCATCGCGGCGGTGATCTTCGCAAGCTGTTCGTTACTCAGCTCAGTCGCAGAAGTTACGTGAACTTCAACGGTGGCTTCACTGAGGGCACGCAGGTGCTCAAACTGCTCGAGAACATCCGGGAGCGCTTTCAGACGACCATTTTCAGCCATTACCCGAATCAGGTTCTGGCCGTTGGTGTCCAGCTGCTCACCGCAAATAGCGATGAACGAATCGGCGAGCGTTTCAGGCGCCAGGGCGCCAGAAAGCATCTCAGCCATGTGTTCGTTTTTCGTTACCTCAGCGGCAAACGCCAGCATGTTCTGCCAGCGATCGACATTTTGGTGTTCGATAGCAAAGTCAAAAGCTGCTTTGGCGTAGGGGCGAGCTACCGTAACAAATTCAGACATCAGCCCCTCCCTCCTTACAGTTCAGCGACAAGTTTGTCCACGATGTCGCTGTTAGCAGCTTCATCCACGGAACGTTCGATGATCTTCTCGGCGCCAGCAACAGCCAGAATCGCGACCTGCTTACGCAGCTCTTCGCGAGCACGTTTACGCTCGGCATCAATTTCTGCCTGCGCTTGTGTCACGATTTTAGTACGTTCCTGTTCTGCTTCAGCTTTCGCTTCGTCCAGGATCTGAGAACGACGTTTGTTCGCCTGCTCGATGATTACCTGGGCTTCCGCTTTCGCTTTTTTCAGCTGGTCGGTCGCGTTGGCCTGTGCAAGGTCCAAATCTTTCTTAGCGCGTTCTGCAGAAGCCAGGCCGTCAGAAATTTCTTTCTGACGTTTTTCGATGGCAGCCATTAAAGGCGGCCATACATACTTCATGCAGAACCAGACAAAGATAACAAACGCGATGGCCTGGCCGAGGATTGTTGCGTTCATGTTCACAGCACAATACCTCTTTAAATTTACAACTGTGGCTTAGGGTTTAAACGACTTACTACGCGACAGCAAACATCACGTACAGACCCAGACCTACAGCGATCATCGGGATAGCATCCACCAGACCCATAACGATAAAGAACTGAGTACGCAGCAGAGGAATCAGATCTGGCTGACGCGCTGCGCCTTCCAGGAATTTACCCCCGAGGATGCCGATACCGATCGCAGCACCGATAGCCGCCAGACCCATCATCACAGCGGCAGCCATGTACAGCAGATCCATATTCAGGTTTTCCATGACAGTCTCCAGTTTGTTTCAGTTAAAACGTAGTAGTGTTGGTAAAGAATCAGTGCTCTTCAGACGCCATCGACAGATAGACGATCGTCAGAACCATGAAGATAAAGGCTTGCAGCGTAATGATCAGGATGTGGAAAATGGCCCACGGCACATTCAGAACCCACTGTGACCACCACGGCAGAAGACCCGCGATCAGAATGAAAATCAGCTCACCCGCATACATGTTGCCGAACAGTCGCAGACCGAGAGAAAT
Organism: Leclercia adecarboxylata; assembly: GCF_035787115.1. Taxonomy (GTDB): domain Bacteria; phylum Pseudomonadota; class Gammaproteobacteria; order Enterobacterales; family Enterobacteriaceae; genus Enterobacter; species Enterobacter adecarboxylatus_E. Next base: position 230,099 of record NZ_JALKTL010000007.1, read on the forward strand.
CGGTTTGGACAGCAGGCTAACGCCTTCCAGAATCAGGTTGATCGGAATAAACGCCCAGTGGTTGAACGGCTGCAGGGTAAGCTCTTTCACGAAGCCGCCTACACCTTTCATTTTGATGCTGTAGAAAAGAATCAGGATGAATACGCCCAACGCCATAGACAGGGTGATGTTCACGTCAGCAGACGGCACCACACGCAGCGCAGGCAGACCGAAGATATGCTCGCCGATAAATGGCAGCAGGTCGATTGGCAGCAGGTCCATCAGGTTCATCAGGAAGACCCAGACAAAGACGGTCAGCGCCAGCGGTGCGATCACCTTGCTCTTGCCGTGATACATGTCTTTGACGCTACCGTGGACGAAGCCAATGATCATTTCGATGAACGTCTGGAATTTCCCTGGAACGCCGCTGGTCGCACGTTTCGCAACGCCGCGGAAAATGGCCAGGAACAACAGACCCAGTACCACCGAGAAGAACATGGAGTCGATATTGATCGTCCAGAAGGTGGCTGGGGGGTTATGCGGATCCACCAGCGAGAATGTACGCAGGTCGATCTGAAGGTTGTTCAGATGGTGACCTATGTAATCCTGCGGCGTCATATTTTCTGAAGCCATGATGCCTTTTACCCTTTGTTATTGATTACAGCTGGCGCCAGAATTTGTACCACCAGCACCAAAACCCACGTCACTATCAGCGGCAAAAATACCACTTTAAAAACCGCCAGCGCCACCACCAGGAGGGCAAAGGTCAGCAACACCTTACACACTTCGCCGAGAGCGAAGGACCAGGCCATGCGGCCTTTGGCAGGTGTATGCGCCTGATGACGCCAGGCAAAAATCATAAACAACATGTTTGGCACTACTACCGCCAAACCTCCGCTAACCGCAGAGATGCCCCAGAAGGGGTCTTTGAGGCAGAACAGCAATCCACTTGCTATCACCGCCAGAAACTGAATGAACAGAAGCTTACGAGCAACGTTTCGACTCAAGAGCGACACTGACATCACGTTTTTACTCCTGCTCACTTCGAGGTATGTCGCGTGTCGTATAAAACGTCCTTTAGGGCTCAGAGTCAAGCAGCAAAAAGCGGACAAATTATACGGTGCGTCCCCGTGATTTCAAACAATAAGTAGCGAAAAGGTGAATAAATGTTTAAATATTTTTCTGTGGCGCTATTTCTTAACTTTTCCACAAACGATGAATGCGTCGGCAAAACTGCAAAACACGCGGAAACGTTGGCGATAAAGCGTGCACGAGATCACAAAATACACATTTACGATAAGGTCGAATAAATTAAAGCAGTAAATCGTTATATTTCATCTTTTTGAAATTAAAGAGTAATTTCAGCAACTATTTTCAAAACAGCCCTGTATACAACAAAAACCTTTTATTGACATTTATAATAAATATTTAACATTACGATCTGGTTACCCCTTTCTACTTTTAGCAAGCTGATATTTTCAAGGTTTATTATATTTTGGGTTAACGACAGGCTGACGTTAACCCAAAGAAAACCCATAGTAAAAAAGCGGTTAAATTAGTGCTGTTTACTTCTTGGGCGTCGGTCTGTTTTTTTAACATACTAAGAACAGCACAAATTCCACAAATTTTATTATATTTTTAAAATTTGTTTGGCTTAACGATCACCAGATGACGCTCACCTTCCAGCTGAGGAACACGCAATTTAATCGCCTCTTCGACCACAAACCCTTCAGGCATCTGCGCGATTTCGTCCGCCGGCAGCACCCCTTTAAGGGCGTAAAAGCGTCCATTTTCCGCAGGTAAATGCTTACACCAGTCGATCATGTCATTGAGCGAGGCAAAGGCCCGGCTGATTACGCCGTCAAACGGCGGCTCGGCGGGAAACTCTTCTACCCTACTCTGCACCGGATAAATATTTTCCAGTTTTAGCTCATGCTGAACCTGGCGCAGGAAGCGTACGCGCTTACCCAGGCTGTCCAGTAGCGTAAAGTGGCTCTCAGGACGCACGATAGAGAGCGGAATGCCCGGCAAACCCGGTCCTGTCCCAACGTCGATAAAACGCTCCCCCTGGAGATGAGGCGCCACAACGATGCTGTCAAGAATGTGACGGATCAGCATCTCGTTCGGGTCCCGAACCGAGGTGAGGTTATAGGCCTTGTTCCATTTGTTCAGCATGTCGACATACCCCACCAGCTGATTTTTCTGGTGATCGGTGAGCGAAATACCGGCTTGATCCAGCAGACGAGTGAGTTTGTTGAGCACGGTGAATACCTGTTTGAAATGAATTACCCGGTGGCCCTGACGCTTACCGGGCCTCGAAACGAGCAGGGCGGGTAAGCGTTAGCGCCACCCGCCTTAACAACAGCACGAAAAGGGTTATGCGCTGCGGCGCAGCATACCCTGTTTTTTCAGCCACACCAGCAGAATGGAGATGGCCGCAGGGGTAACGCCTGAAATACGCGATGCCTGACCGATAGACGACGGCTTATGGTCATTCAGCTTGGCGATTACCTCGTTGGAGAGACCGTTAACCTGGCGGTAATCCAGCGTGGCCGGGAGGATCGTACTCTCGTTGCGCTGCTGTTTCTCGATCTCATCCTGCTGACGGGCGATATAGCCTTCGTATTTCACCTGAATTTCAACCTGCTCAGCAGCCTGCACGTCTTCCAGACCCGGCGCGAACGGCGTCATCTGGATCAGCTGCTCATAGGTCATCTCAGGTCGACGGAGCAGATCTTCCCCGCTGGCTTCGCGTGAGAGCGGTGCAGACAGGTGAGCATTCACTTCGTCTACAGACTCGGCGGTTGGGTTGACCCAGGTGGACTTCAGGCGCTGACGTTCACGCTCGATGTTCTCCAGCTTCTCGTTGAAACGCGCCCAGCGCGCATCATCCACCAGACCCAGCTCACGACCGATTTCGGTCAGGCGCAGGTCGGCGTTGTCTTCACGCAGCATCAGACGATATTCCGCGCGAGAGGTAAACATACGGTACGGCTCTTTAGTTCCGAGGGTGCAAAGGTCGTCCACCAGCACGCCAAGGTAAGCCTGAGAACGACCCGGCGCCCAGCCCTCTTTCTCGGCGGAGAAACGCGCAGCGTTCAGACCGGCCAGCAGGCCCTGAGCGGCAGCTTCTTCGTAACCGGTGGTGCCGTTGATCTGGCCGGCGAAGAACAGGCCCTGGATAAATTTGCTCTCCAGGGTTGGCTTCAGGTCTCGCGGATCGAAGAAATCATACTCGATGGCATAACCCGGACGAACGATCTTCGCATTTTCCATCCCCTGCATAGAACGAACGATCTGCATCTGCACGTCGAAAGGCAGGCTGGTGGAGATACCGTTCGGGTAGATCTCATTGGAGGTCAGCCCTTCCGGCTCCAGGAAGATCTGGTGCTGGTTACGATCGGCAAAACGCATCACTTTGTCTTCGATCGACGGACAGTAACGGGGCCCGATCCCTTCGATCACGCCGGCATACATCGGGCTGCGATCGAGATTACTGCGGATCACGTCATGGGTTTTCTCGTTGGTGTGAGTAACGTAGCACGGTACCTGGCGCGGATGTTGATCCACGTTGCCCATGAACGAGAAGACCGGCATCGGGTTATCGCCGTGCTGTTGGGCCAGCACGCTGAAATCAATGGTGCGCGCGTCGATACGCGGCGGGGTACCGGTTTTCAGGCGGCTGACGCGCAGCGGCAGCTCGCGCAGACGGCGTGAAAGGGGAATGGACGGCGGATCGCCTGCACGGCCACCGCTGTAGTTATCCAGTCCGATGTGAATTTTGCCATCAAGGAAGGTCCCGACGGTCAGCACGACGGCTTTGGCACGGAACTTCAGGCCCATCTGGGTTACGGCGCCAACGACACGATCGTTTTCCACAATCAGATCCTCAACCGCCTGCTGGAAGATCATCAGGTTCGGTTGATTCTCAAGCGCGGTACGCACGGCCTGGCGATAGAGCACGCGGTCAGCCTGAGCACGGGTCGCCCGAACGGCAGGGCCTTTGCTCGCGTTTAGTATCCTAAACTGGATGCCGGCATGATCGATTGCGGTAGCCATCAGGCCGCCAAGTGCATCCACTTCTTTTACCAGGTGTCCTTTCCCAATGCCGCCAATCGCCGGATTACAGGACATCTGTCCTAGCGTGTCGATATTGTGTGTCAAAAGCAGGGTCTGTTGACCCATTCGCGCCGCGGCCATTGCGGCCTCGGTGCCTGCATGACCCCCGCCAATGATAATGACGTCAAAAGGATCCTGATAAAACATGGTGGTCTGCCTCGCGTAAAGCGGTAAGAAAATGGATTGAAGCCCGGGCCGTGGATTCTACTCAACTTTAGTCGTTCGAGAAAGCACTGGGATCCTGGCTATTAAAAAGAAGATCTTTTTATTTAGAGATCTGTTTTATTGTGATCTCTTATTAGGATCGCGTGTTTCTGTGGATAAGCCGGATCTCCTGAAGAAGATCATGCGCTTAAAGAGGATCGTTTGCTGTGAATGATCGGTGATCCTGTGACGTATAAGCTGGGATCAGATCGCCATGTTATACACAGCACAAAAAGTCATCAAGGGTTGTTCTTTGGATAACTACCGGTTGATCCAAGCTTTTAACCAGAGTTATCCACATCTGATCGCACGATCTTTAATCTGTTTTGAGTAAATTTTTCCATTCCGCCAGCCAAAGTTCCGCTGGATCTTCCGGAATATCATGATCGAGGATGTTGATCTTCAGCGTTTCACCGATCTGTTGTGCCCCACAGGACTTCAGTTCTGTCTCGACCTTGTCAACGGCGCCGCAAAAGGTGTCGTACTCCCGGCTGCCAATACCAATGGCGCCAAACCGGACGTTCGTCAGGTCGGGCTGCTGCTCTTTCAACTCTTCATATAAAGGCAGAAGGTTGTCCGGAAGATCCCCCGCACCATGCGTGGAGGTGATCAATAGCCAGATCCCGTCGAGCTGGAGATCCTCTAATAACGGTCCGTGCAGCGTTTCAGTAGAAAAGCCCGCGTCTTCCAGCTTCTCGGCCAGGTGTTCCGCTACGTATTCAGCGCCGCCAAGGGTGCTGCCGCTGATAAGAGTAATGTCCGCCATTGATCGCTCGCTCAGATAAACAGAGGGACATTGTACGCTGTGAGCGAGCTGGGATCTACCTGTGGAAAATGTGGTAATTATTTTGCCCTGCTACGGGCGGATGGTACGCATGATCGGGTTCTGCAGGGAGATCAACGTCTCGGTGGACTGAATTTCATCAATTGTTTGGATCTTGTTGATAAGTACCTGCTGCAGGGCATCGATCGATCGGCACATCACCTTAATAAAGATGCTGTAGTGGCCGGTGGTGTAGTAGGCCTCGGTGACTTCATCCAGCGCGTTCAGCTTTGCCAGCGCCGAAGGGTAGTCTTTGGCACTTTTGAGGATGATGCCAATAAAGCAGCACACATCGTAACCCAGCTGCTTCGGACTGACGTCGATATGGGCGCCGGTGATGATCCCCGCCTGCTTCATCTTCTCTACACGTACATGAATGGTGCCCGGACTGACGCCAAACTGTTTGGCCAGTTCGGCATAGGCGGTACGCGCATTAGCCATCAGCGCCTCAAGGATGCCGCGGTCCAGATTGTCGATCTGATAATTTTCCATAGCTTTTTCTTATGAAGATTGATTAATCATTCTATTTTAGCGGCTATTTTTATCGATTTAAAAGTCAGCTGGGAGTTTTATTGTTGGATCATTGAAAGAGCCTCTTTTTTGTTGCTTAATCAATGCCAACAGGACGCAGGAGTATAAATAATGAAAACCGCTTACATCGCACAACAACGCCAGATCAGTTTCGTTAAATCCCATTTTTCCCGCCAGCTCGAAGAGAGACTGGGCCTGATTGAAGTGCAGGCACCAATCCTTAGCCGTGTGGGTGACGGGACGCAGGACAACCTGTCTGGTTGCGAAAAAGCGGTTCAGGTGAAAGTGAAAACACTGCCAGATGCCCAGTTCGAAGTGGTGCACTCTCTGGCGAAGTGGAAACGTCAAACCCTGGGACAACACGACTTCAGCGCGGGCGAAGGGCTCTACACGCACATGAAAGCCCTTCGCCCCGATGAAGACCGCCTTACTGCGATTCACTCTGTATATGTTGACCAGTGGGACTGGGAACGCGTCATGGGTGATGGCGAACGTCATACCGGTACGCTTAAAGCGACGGTAGAAGCGATTTATGCCGGGATCAAAGCCACCGAAGCGGCAGTCAGCAAAGAGTTTGGTCTGACCCCATTCCTGCCGGAGACGATCCAGTTTGTGCACAGCCAGGAGCTGCTAAGCCGCTTCCCGGATCTGGATGCCAAAGGTCGTGAACGCGCGATTGCCAAAGAGCTAGGGGCCGTCTTCCTGATTGGTATCGGCGGTAAGCTGTCTCATGGTCAGCGTCACGACGTTCGTGCGCCAGATTATGATGACTGGAGCAGCGAAGGCGAAAGCGGCCTGGCGGGCCTTAACGGCGATATCCTGGTCTGGAACCCGGTCCTGGAAGATGCGTTTGAACTCTCCTCTATGGGGATCCGCGTGGATGCCGACGCGTTGCAGCGTCAGCTGGCTATCACCGGTGACGAAGATCGTATCAAGCTGGAGTGGCACCAGGCGCTGCTGCGCGGTGAGATGCCGCAGACCATCGGCGGCGGTATCGGCCAGTCTCGTCTGACCATGTTACTGCTGCAGCTTTCTCATATCGGCCAGGTTCAGTGTGGCGTATGGCCGCAGCAGGTTCGTGACAGCGTTAACGCTCTGCTGTAATTAACGTTTCCAGCGCCGCAGCAGGCGGCTACGCAACCCGGTATCAAAGCGCCAGATATGATCGAAGATGCGCATGATGCCGGGTTTTCCATGTGTGGACATCGCCACGGCATGAAAACGATGCTGGTGGACCTGCTGCAGCACCTTCACCTTGCTTACCACTTCATCCGGCAGACGCTGGGCAATAAAGTCCGAGATCACCACCGCGTCAGCGTCATACCATTCCCCGCCCTGCATCCGCTCGATAATGGCGCGAAAACAGCTGGCAAGATCGGTACCGCCGCGAAAGCGCTGGCTTAAGAAGCGGATTGCCTGCTCCAGGCCGTGCTGACCAGAGAGTTCGTAGCCCACCACCTCGCTGGAAAACAGCATGATAAAACAGCGCCGTCTGTCGGCGAGCGCCACGCGCATCAGCGCCAGACAAAAGGCTTTTGCGCACTGCTCATTAAAGCCGCCCATCGAACCGGACGTATCCACACAGACGATAAACGGCCCGCGGGGCTGTTCGTCAAAATCCTGATGCACGGCCGGGCGCTGGCTGACCTTCTCCCGCCAGGCATCACCGTGCAGACGGTAGGTGAGGAGCTGCTTCTCCACCAGCCGACGATAAAATTCGTACTCAAGCTCCGTGATACCAAGAGTGGCCAGCTCTGGCGGCAGCAGGCGCAAAATGTCATCGCTCTGCTGCAGTCCGTCCACCTGCTCCGGCACCGTCGCCGGCTCACGCACCAGGGTGCGGAAGGTTTCCAGCGGGGCATCCTTTTTTGGCACCGACTTCGCCTCCCGTGAACGGCCCAGCTGCTCCGCCAGCTGCATCAGCTCCGGCTGCTGTGCCAGAAAATCACCGTAGCGGACGATAAGCTGATAATCTCCCCGCCTGAGCTGGCCGGCGCTCATATCCCAGAGGCGCCCGGCGGCGTTTTCGTTCTCCACCAGCACCGGCTCCAGCGCACCGGCCAGAGTCATCCGCTCCTGCACTTCGCTGAGCAGCTGTTCGCGCTCCTCTTCCAGTAACTGCTGATTCAGGGAGGTGGCCTGTACCACCAGGCTCAACCGCCAGCGCTGTAAAAACAGAGTATGCAGGGCCGGGGTAAAGGTGGCGTTATCCACCACCAGCTGTCGCGCCTGGCTGGCGAACGGGGAGTGAAGTTTGTCCAGCAGGGTCAGAATCTGCGGCAACTGGACGATCAGCTGTGGCGTGGAGAGCAGCTGGCTCTGCTGATAGGACATCACCTCTTCAGTAAGCTCTGGCGGCACGCGGGTGTCTTTCAGCCTTTTACGCAGATTTTCGCGCCAGCGCGGAAGATCGTCGGTGATGGCGGTTTTAAGTCGCGGGAATTTCTCGAAAAAGATCGCCAGCTGCGGCGAGGCCAGCAGGGTGAGGATGATCTCTTCGATCATCCCCTCCTCGCTGACCGCAAGCATGACATTGAGCGTGTCCAGCGTCAGCATTGACGCGCCTGTTTGATCTGCGCGCTCACATCCTGCAGGCTGGATTCAATCCGTCCCAGCCAGTCGCTGTGGATAAACAGACATTTTTGCTGCTCGCTAAAGCGCGTGTGCTGCAGATGCCATTGATTATCGAGCGCTTCCAGCTGCTGTTTGATCTCTTCCGGCACGCTTTCAGAGGTGGTACCGGGCAGCGCAAGACGCGATCCCTGCAGGCTGACATCGCGGATAACCAGGTGCAGGCTGCCGTCCACTTCCATATTAAGCTGCTGGGCGAAACCGATGCCGTTAAGTTTGCCGCGGATCTCGCCACCTTTGGTCAGCCACTGCGCCAGGGCTTCCCGCTCAATGGTGATATGAATGACCTGCATATCATGGAGCTTAAGCGGCTGCTGAAGAAGCAGTGTCAGCGTGGTCTCGCTCAGTTCGGCCGGTAATTCATAGTGTGGACGACGGGCGAACATGCCGCTCTGACGGATAACGCGCAGAGCGGTTTTATCGCTTTGCTGCTGCTGAAGCTGCAGGCGCCGCTGGGTAATGGCGCCAAGCTGATTCAACATCTCCTGCTGCCCCCACGCATGCCCGGTCATCAATACTTCCAGCTGCTGCTGCATCAGATTCATGCCGCTGGCGTCATGCCACAGGCAATCTTTCAGCAGGATAAGGTCGATCGGGGCGACGGCATCGCGACCGCTGAACAGAGCGCTGGCCTGCAGCAGGCGAATGGCTTTTTTCCAGCGGCGATCGGAGACGTAAGGCGCACCCGGCAGGGCATCCAGCTGTTGGCGCAACATAAAGACCAAATCGAACACCTCATCCGGCAGTTTGATTTTGCCAATATCCTGCTGCCACTGCTGATACTCCTCATCAGTGACCTGCAGCCCGGCGGGCACTGGATTGTCGTTCTCGTCCTGCTGGCTAATCAGCAGAGAGCGGAAGTTTCCTTTGTCCTGCACCTTATCCAGCCACAGGCGGATAAGCATACGGTCGTATAAGGCTTCCAGGCTACTGTCGGCTTCCGGCAGTTCATTGGACGCCGCCACCAGCAGGCGCATCGGAATTTTTTCCTCATGCGCGCCATTACGGAACCGGCGTTCATTAATGGCGGTAAGCAGAGTGTTCAGGATTGCAGGGCCTGCTTTCCAGATCTCATCGAGAAAGACGATTTCCGCTTCCGGCAGATAGCCCGCGGTTAAACGTTCGTACCGCCCTTCATCTTTTAACGCCTGAATAGAGAGCGGACCGAAGACCTCTTCAGGTGTGGAAAAGCGGGTCATCAGATACTCAAAGGCTCTGGCTTGCTGAAAAGCAAACTTCAGCCTGCGGGCGATCAGGCTTTTTGCGATGCCGGGCGGGCCGAGCAGAAACACGCTTTCGCCGCTCAGGGCTGCCAGTAAACAGAGGCGAATGGCATGGCTACGTTCAAATAGCCCTTTTTCCAGTGCTCCGCTGAGGCGGGAAATTCTTTCTGCTAATAAATGAGTGTGAGCCATAATAGTTTTGCATCCTTTCGCCGTAACCCCGGCTAATTGAAGCGAGTATAGACGTTTCGTTAAGCGCTGGTAATAGACTGAACAGCGGTGCTATTTTCTTTGCGCTACGTTAATGAGGTTGCATTTAGGGGTACGATTCTATGATTAATCGTGCATACTGTGCGCTTTTTGTGGGCCAAGGGACTAAGCACACATTTGTTATTTAAACGAAAAGACTAGTCTATGAGCACTGATAATAAGCAATCATTACCCGCAATTACGCTCGCGGCGATCGGGGTTGTCTACGGTGATATCGGCACCAGCCCGCTTTATACGCTGCGCGAATGTTTGTCCGGTCAGTTTGGATTTGGCGTTGAACGCGACGCAGTATTTGGTTTTTTGTCCCTGATTTTCTGGCTGCTGATTCTGGTGGTTTCCGTTAAATATCTCTCCTTCGTCATGCGTGCGGATAACGCCGGTGAAGGCGGGATCCTGACCCTGATGTCGCTTGCCGGGCGCAATACCTCCGCAAGAATGACCTCGTTCCTGGTCATCATTGGCCTGGTAGGTGGCAGCTTCTTCTATGGTGAAGTGGTGATCACTCCGGCTATCTCGGTGCTGTCGGCGATAGAAGGGCTGGAGATAATCGCGCCGCATCTTGATGAGTGGGTTGTCCCGCTGGCCATTCTTGTTCTGACGCTCCTGTTTGTAATTCAGAAACACGGCACCGGGCTGGTGGGCAAACTTTTCGCGCCAATTATGCTCTCCTGGTTCCTGATCCTTGCAGCGCTGGGGTTACGCAGCATCATTGCTAACCCGGAAGTGCTGCATGCGCTGAACCCGATGTGGGCGGTTCACTTCTTCCTGGAATATAAAGTCGTTTCGTTTGTGGCGCTGGGCGCGGTGGTGCTTTCAATTACCGGTGTTGAAGCGCTGTACGCGGATATGGGCCACTTCGGTAAACTGCCTATTCGCGTGGCATGGTTTCTCGTGGTGCTGCCGTCGCTGGTGCTGAACTACTTTGGCCAGGGCGCGCTGTTGCTCAAACATCCGGAAGCGATTAAAAACCCGTTCTTCCTGCTGGCACCGGACTGGGCGCTGGTGCCAATGCTGATCCTCGCGACGCTGGCGACGGTAATTGCCTCTCAGGCGGTGATTTCCGGCGTCTTCTCCCTCACCCGCCAGGCGGTGCGTCTGGGCTATCTGTCGCCGATGCGTATTATTCATACCTCTGAGATGGAGTCGGGCCAGATCTACATTCCTTTCATTAACTGGCTGCTCTATGTCGCGGTAGTGATTGTTATCGTCAGCTTTGAGCACTCCAGTAATCTGGCGGCGGCGTACGGTATCGCCGTTACCGGTACGATGGTGCTGACCTCCATCCTCTCTACCACGGTGGCGTACCGAAACTGGCACTGGAATAAATTCCTCGTGGGGATGATTCTGGTGGGCTTCCTGTGCATTGACGTGCCGTTGTTCTCCGCGAACCTCGACAAGATTGTCTCTGGCGGCTGGCTGCCGCTGACGCTGGGTCTGGTAATGTTCCTGATCATGACCACCTGGAAGAGCGAACGCTTCCGCCTGCTGCGCCGCATGCATGAACACGGTAACTCTCTGGAGGCGATGATTGCCTCGCTGGAGAAATCACCGCCGGTACGTGTGCCCGGAACCGCGGTCTATATGTCGCGTGCGCTGAACGTTATTCCGTTTGCCCTGATGCACAACCTCAAGCACAACAAAGTGCTGCACGAGCGGGTGATCCTGCTGACGCTGCGTACTGAAGATGCGCCTTATGTGCATAACGTCCGTCGCGCGCAAATTGAGCAGCTGTCGCCTACCTTCTGGCGCGTGGTGGCCAGCTACGGCTGGCGTGAAACCCCGAACGTGGAAGAGGTGTTCCACCGCTGCGGTCTTGAGGGCTTAAGCTGCCGGATGATGGAGACCTCGTTCTTTATGTCGCACGAGTCGCTGATCATCGGCAAGCGCCCGTGGTATCTGCGCCTGCGCGGTAAGCTCTATCTTATCCTCCAGCGTAACGCCCTGCGTGCGCCAGACCAGTTTGAGATCCCGCCTAACCGGGTGATCGAGTTGGGCACTCAGGTCGAGATTTAAGTCCTGATGCCCGCTTCCACAGGGAGAGGGCGCAAACCTAAAAAACGGTAACCAAAGGGTTACCGTTTTGCATTTAACTCCCTCCGCATTTCACTTAGCGAAACGTTTCGACGACGATCACAAATCTGCTACGTCATGGTGGTTTTCTGAACATGCATCAGATTAAACTCACGCCAGCGAAACGTTTCGCTAGTGGAGCAAGAATATGAAGAAAGGCACGGTACTCAATTCTGAAGTCTCATCGGTTATCTCCCGTCTTGGGCATACCGATACGCTGGTGGTGTGTGATGCGGGCTTACCCATTCCCCACAGCACAACGCGTATTGATCTGGCATTAACGCAGGGCGTGCCCACGTTTATGCAGGTGCTGGATGTCGTGACAACCGAGATGCAGGTTGAGGAAGCCATTCTCGCAACGGAAATTAAACAACATAATCCGCAGCTCCATGAAACGTTGCTCAGCCATATCGGGCAACTGCAACAACACCAGGGAAACACCATAAAAATTAGTTATATAACGCACGAGCAGTTCAAGAAAAACACCGCCAACAGCCAGGCGGTAATCCGCAGCGGGGAGTGTTCCCCGTATGCGAATATCATTCTCTGTGCTGGCGTCACCTTCTGAGGCCATCATGGACGCACTACTGCAACTGAAAGGGATCGATAAGTCGTTCCCGGGCGTCAAAGCCCTCTCCGGGGCGGCGCTGAATGTCTACGCCGGACGCGTGATGGCGCTGGTGGGCGAAAACGGCGCCGGCAAATCCACCATGATGAAAGTGCTGACCGGTATCTATCAACGCGATGCCGGTTCGCTGCTGTGGCTGGGAAAAGAGACCACCTTCAATGGCCCGAAATCTTCCCAGGAAGCCGGGATCGGCATTATCCATCAGGAGTTGAACCTGATCCCGCAGCTCTCCATTGCGGAGAATATCTTCCTCGGGCGTGAGTTTGTGAACCGGTTTGGCAAAATCGACTGGAAGCAGATGTATGCCGAAGCCGATAAACTGCTGGCGAAGCTGAACCTGCGCTTTAAGAGCGATCGTCTGGTGGGCGAACTCTCCATCGGCGATCAGCAGATGGTCGAAATCGCCAAGGTCCTGAGCTTTGAATCCCGGGTTATCGTGATGGATGAGCCGACCGATGCCCTCACGGATACCGAAACCGACTCCCTGTTCCGCGTCATTCGTGAGCTGAAAGCGCAGGGGCGCGGCATTGTCTATATCTCTCACCGCATGAAAGAGATCTTCGAGATTTGCGATGACGTCACTGTCTTTCGCGACGGGCAGTTTATTGCCGAGCGTGAAGTAGCGACGCTAACTGAAGACACGCTGATTGAGATGATGGTGGGACGTAAGCTGGAAGACCAGTACCCGCGCATCGATAAAGCGCCGGGCGAGATCCGCCTGAAGGTCGATAATCTGTGCGGTCCTGGGGTGCATGACGTCAGCTTTACCCTGCGCCAGGGGGAGATCCTCGGCGTGGCCGGGCTGATGGGGGCCGGACGTACCGAGCTAATGAAAGTGCTGTACGGCGCCAATCCTCGCGCCAGCGGCTATGTCACCCTTGATGGCCATGACGTTGTCACCCGTTCTCCGCAGGATGGGCTGGCGAACGGTATCGTCTATATCTCCGAAGACCGTAAGCGCGATGGCCTGGTGCTGGGCATGTCGGTGAAAGAGAACATGTCCTTAACCGCGCTGCGCTATTTCAGCCGTAGCGGGGGAGGCCTGAAGCATAAAGACGAACAGCAGGCCGTCAGCGATTTTATCCGCCTCTTTAACGTTAAAACCCCGTCGATGGAACAGGCGATCGGGCTACTCTCCGGTGGAAATCAGCAGAAGGTGGCGATTGCCCGCGGTCTGATGACCCGTCCAAAGGTGCTGATTCTTGATGAACCGACGCGCGGTGTGGACGTTGGCGCCAAAAAAGAGATTTATCAGCTTATTAACCAGTTTAAGGCTGACGGGCTGAGCATCATTCTGGTCTCTTCCGAGATGCCAGAAGTATTAGGCATGAGCGATCGCATTATCGTCATGCATGAAGGGCATCTCGGCGGTGAATTCAGTCGCGAGCAGGCCACCCAGGAAATTCTGATGGCTGCCGCTGTGGGCAAGCTTAATCGCGTGGATCAGGAGTAAGAAGATGACTACCCAGGCTGTTTCTGGACGCCGCTATTTCACTAAGGCATGGTTGATGGACCAAAAATCGCTGATTGCCCTGCTGGTGCTGATCGCGATTGTCTCCACCATGAGCCCGAACTTTTTTACCGTTAATAACCTGTTCAATATCCTCCAGCAGACGTCCGTGAACGCCATTATGGCGGTGGGGATGACGCTGGTGATCCTGACCTCGGGTATCGACCTGTCCGTCGGTTCCCTGCTGGCGCTCACCGGCGCGGTTGCCGCTTCAATTGTAGGGATTGAAGTCAACGCGCTGGTGGCCGTTGCAGCTGCGCTGGCGCTGGGTGCGGCGATCGGTGCGGTTACCGGGATGATTGTCGCGAAAGGCCGCGTGCAGGCGTTTATCGCTACCCTGGTCATGATGCTGCTGCTGCGCGGTGTGACGATGGTCTACACCAACGGCAGTCCGGTTAATACCGGCTTTACCGACAACGCCGATCTGTTTGGCTGGTTTGGTATTGGTCGTCCGCTGGGTATCCCGACGCCGGTCTGGATCATGGGCCTGGTCTTCCTTGCGGCGTGGTACATGCTGCATCACACCCGTCTGGGTCGCTATATCTATGCGCTGGGTGGTAACGAAGCGGCGACGCGTTTGTCCGGTATCAGCGTCAATAAAGTCAAAGTTATCGTCTACTCCCTGTGCGGCCTGCTGGCTTCGCTGGCAGGGATTATCGAAGTGGCGCGACTCTCCTCTGCACAACCGACGGCGGGTACGGGCTACGAGCTGGATGCCATCGCCGCGGTTGTACTGGGCGGCACCAGCCTGGCCGGGGGCAAAGGCCGAATTGTGGGCACGCTTATCGGCGCGCTGATCCTCGGCTTCCTGAATAATGGTTTGAATTTGTTAGGTGTTTCTTCCTATTACCAGATGATCGTTAAAGCAGTAGTGATTTTGCTGGCGGTACTGGTAGACAACAAAAAACAGTAACTGACGACACTACAGGACATCTTTGATATGAACATGAAAAAACTGGCTACCCTGGTTTCTGCTGTCGCGCTGAGCGCAACTGTGAGTGCAAACGCCATGGCGAAAGACACCATCGCGCTGGTGGTTTCTACCCTGAATAACCCGTTCTTCGTCTCCCTGAAGGATGGTGCGCAGAAAGAAGCCGACAAGCTGGGCTACAACCTGGTGATCCTCGACTCCCAGAACAACCCGGCAAAAGAGCTGGCTAACGTGCAGGACCTGACCGTTCGCGGCACCAAAATTCTGCTGATCAACCCAACCGATTCCGACGCGGTAGGTAACGCCGTGAAGATGGCGAACCAGGCTAACATCCCGGTGATCACCCTTGACCGTCAGGCAAATAAAGGCGAAGTGGTGAGCCACATTGCTTCTGATAACGTGCTGGGCGGCAAAATCGCCGGTGACTACATCGCCAAAAAAGCGGGCGAAGGCGCCAAAGTTATCGAACTGCAGGGTATCGCTGGTACCTCAGCAGCCCGTGAGCGTGGCGAAGGCTTCCAGCAGGCGGTCGCTGCCCATAAATTCAACGTGCTGGCCAGCCAGCCGGCAGACTTCGATCGTACTAAAGGTCTGAACGTCATGCAGAACCTGCTGACCGCGCATCCGGACGTTAAAGCAGTATTTGCACAGAACGACGAAATGGCGCTGGGCGCCCTGCGTGCGCTGCAGACTGCGGGTAAATCTGATGTGATGGTGGTTGGATTTGACGGCACGCCAGATGGAGAAAAAGCCGTAAACGATGGCAAACTGGCTGCGACCATTGCTCAGCTGCCGGAGCAGATCGGCGCCACTGGCGTACAGGCTGCTGACAAAGTGCTGAAGGGCGAAAAAGTGCAGGCCAAATACCCTGTTGACCTGAAGCTGGTCATCAAGCAGTAATATGCGATTCAGGCAGTCGCTGGCTGCCTGAGGGACAACATATAAAGAAAAGAGTGGCATACGCCACCGGGCCATCCCGGTGGCACTCTCTGATGGACACTTCAACTATGAAAACCGCAGGTAAGCTCGTCGTCCTTGGCAGTATTAATGCCGATCACATTCTCAACCTTGACGCTTTCCCGACGCCGGGCGAAACCGTAACGGGTAGTCGCTATCAGGTCGCCTTTGGCGGCAAAGGCGCTAACCAGGCGGTTGCCGCCGGACGCAGCGGGGCGAGCATCGCCTTTATCGCCTGTACGGGCGATGACGATACCGGGGAGCGCGTTCGCAACCAGCTGGCAAGCGACAACATCGATATTGCGCCGGTAAGCGTGGTCGAAGGCGAATCAACCGGCGTGGCGCTGATTTTTGTCAACGGGGAAGGTGAGAATGTTATCGGTATTCATGCGGGTGCAAACGCGGCGCTGAACCCTGAACGCGTGGCGGCGCAACACTCTCTTATCGCGGGTGCCGACGCCCTGCTGATGCAACTGGAGTCGCCGGTGGAAAGCGTGCTGGCGGCTGCGAAAATTGCCCATGAAAATCATACCACTGTCGTACTAAATCCCGCGCCGGCCCGTGTATTATCAGACGAGCTTCTGGCGCTGGTGGACATCATCACCCCGAACGAAACCGAAGCCGAAAAACTGACGGGCATTCGTGTTGAAAGCGATGAGGATGCGGCGCGCGCGGCGAAAGCCTTACACGATAAAGGCATTCATACGGTCATCATTACCCTGGGCAGCCGTGGTGTATGGGCCAGCGTCGAGGGTGAAGGTCGCCGCGTTCCCGGCTTTAAGGTGAAAGCTGTCGATACCATCGCCGCGGGCGATACCTTTAATGGCGCGCTGGTGACGGCGCTGCTGGAAGGTGAACAGTTGGATAACGCAATTCGCTTTGCCCATGCGGCGGCTGCCATTGCGGTCACCCGCCCGGGCGCACAGCCATCTGTTCCATGGCGCAATGAGATCGATGAATTTTTAAGTCAGCAGAGGTAACGTTTGGCCACAATGAAAGATGTCGCTCGCATGGCGGGCGTCTCTACTTCGACGGTCTCCCACGTCATCAATAACGATCGCTTCGTCAGCGAGGCGATCCGGGAGAAGGTCGAGGCTGCCGTTAAATCCCTCAATTATGCGCCATCCGCTCTGGCGCGCAGTCTTAAGCTCAACCAGACGCGCACCATTGGCATGCTCATTACGGCCAGTACTAACCCCTTTTACTCTGAACTGGTGCGCGGCGTCGAGCGCAGCTGTTTTGAACGTGGATACAGCCTGGTGTTATGCAATACCGAGGGTGATGAACAGCGCATGAACCGTAATCTGGAGACGCTGATGCAAAAGCGCGTCGACGGATTGCTGCTGCTGTGTACCGAAACGCACCAGCCCTCACCCGAGATTATGCAGCGCTACCCTTCCGTTCCTACGGTAATGATGGACTGGGCACCCTTCGACGGCACCAGCGATCTGATCCAGGATAACTCGTTGCTGGGTGGGGACATGGCGACGCAGCATCTGATTGATAAAGGCTATACCCGCATCGCCTGTATTACCGGTCCACTGGATAAAACCCCTGCCCGCCTGCGGCTGGAAGGATTTCTGGTGGCCATGGCGCGCGCCGGTTTACCGGTACCTGACAGCTATCAGATCACCGGTGACTTTGAATTTAGCGGTGGGTTTGAGGCGATGCAGGTGCTACTGGCACAAAAAGAGCGCCCACAGGCGGTCTTTATTGGTAATGATGCGATGGCGGTGGGGGCTTATAAGGCGCTTTATCAGGCGGGACTGCGTATCCCGGACGATATCGCCGTGGTGGGTTATGACGATATCGAACTGGCGCAGTATATGACGCCGCCGCTCACCACCATACATCAGCCAAAGGATGAACTGGGCGAGCTGGCGATTGATGTGCTGATCCATCGTATCGCCCAGCCCGCACTGCAACAACAGCGGCTGCAGCTTACTCCTGTTCTGATGGAACGGGGGTCGGTTTAGGTTTGTGACGCTCTTTAATGAGGTTACGACCGTCTTTCGGTTTTAACAGCATAAAGACCAGGGCAGAGATAACCGTCAGCACGCCCATCGTGATAAAGGTCCAGTGAAATTGTTCGACAGTATTCGTGCTGTCGAACCCTTCATAAAAACGCAGTACCGCCGCACTTACCGCCACCCCAAGGCTTATGGACAGCTGTTGGGTGACCGCCAGAACGCTGTTACCGCCGCTGGCATTCTCGTCGTTGAGATCGGCCAGGGTGATGGTGTTCATTGAGGTGAACTGGACAGACATCGCCATCCCCAGCACAAACAGCGGCAGGATCAGCATCCACACCGGCAAGGCTGCCGACTGCAGTGAGAACTGCGCAATCATCACGCCAATAAAGACCGTCACGCCAACCAGCGTCCTGCGGTAGCCCAGCCTGCGTAACAACTGGGTCACGCCAGACTTAGCCAGAATCGAACCGACCGCTGTAGGCGCCATCATGCAGCCCGCAATCAGGGCCGGATAGCCAAATCCAACCTGCAGCATCAACGGCATAAGGAAAGGAACACAACCGGTACCCAGCCGTGAGGCAATGTTACCGCCAATGCCAACCGAGAAGGTGCGGGTGTTAAACAGCGAGAGCGAAATAAGCGGCGTCGGGTGGCGACGTGCGTGACGAATATAAAGAAGAAAAAGAACAATACCGCTGAAGATGATGGAGACGGCCAGCCAGGTCGCCACCACTTTCTCACCGAACAGCTCCATCCCGCTGGAAAACAGCACCAGGCTCAGGCCAAACAGGAAAAACCCGCCCATGTCGAATTTACGCCGTGGAGTGGTGAAGTTCGGCATAAATTTGCGGGCATAGAAAAGCCCGGCAACCCCAATCGGAATATTAATGAGGAATATCCAGTGCCAGCTGGCCCAGGTAACAAGAACCCCACCCAGTACCGGACCGAGGATCGGCCCGACCAGGCCTGGCATAGTGACAAAGTTAAGTACCGGCAACAGTTCGCTGCGTGGATAGGCCCTTAACAACGCCAGGCGCGCGACAGGCATCATCATGGCGCCGCCAATCCCCTGGATCACCCGGAAGATAACCAGCTCTCCCAGTGAACTGGAGAGTGCGCATGCCAGCGAGCCCAGCGTAAACAACGTTACCGCCAGCATAAAGACACGACGCGTGCCGAAGCGATCGGCCAGCCAGCCGCTGACAGGGATCAGCATCGCAACGGTCAGGGTATAACTGATGATGGCCGACTGCATGGCCAGCGGAGAACGGTTAAGGCTTTGGGCTATCGCCGGAAGGGCGGTGTTGAGGATGGTCGCATCAAGCGCCTGCATAAAGAAGGCCATTGCCGCTATCCACGGCAAGCCCGCCATGCTGCGTGCTTTTTTTACTGTCATTCGAATTCCTGTTGTTATTGCTACCGTGCTGGTGGGGCAAGCAGTGCCTGGCTGGCGGTCATGGCACGCGGCCCATCGCTATCCTGTATGGCATCGACAATCGCCTGGTGTAAATCCAGCTTCACCACTTCATCCTGGGTAATAGACGTAAAGTAGGTGTGATAAACAGAATGAAAGAGCGAGGCAAAGGAGGTCAGGAAAGGATTACCGCTCATCTCATAGATATGTTCGTGCCAGGCCATATCCACATCAATCCAGCGTTCACGATTAAAGTTATTCTTCAGACGAACCATCTCATCCATCAGGGTATTTAACCGGGCCTTTTGCTCTGCGGTTCCGATTGTGGCGGCCAGCAAGCAGGCTTGCGGCTCCAGGCTACTGCGCATGACAAGGAAATGGTCAATGACCTGCTGGAAGTTATCTTCCGTCATCCACCAGGAGAGCAGCTCCTGATCGAGAAAGTTCCAGTTGCCCTGGGGCATTACGCGGGTACCGATGCGCGGACGGGGAAGTACCATTCCTTTCGCGGTCAGCGTCTTCACGGCTTCACGAACGGCTGTTCGGCTCACGCCAAACTGTTCGCCCAGTTCCAGTTCACCCGGCAGAATGCTGCCAGGTGGATATTCACCTGTCAGGATCCGTTGAGCCAGTTTTTCTGCCAGCACATAGGAAAGGTTTTTTTGTGCCGCCAGCTGTTGCGCGCTTAAAGGCATAACGCATATTCCTTAAGTCTTAATGCCAATAAGTATGCCACCTGCACGCGTATTGTGGTGGCTAAAACGACAATTAGCGCTGTTTCTGGCGAAAAGATGAGGCTTTTGGTGAAAAAAAACACGGTTGGTAAATTTTTTTAAATTTACGCTTGTCAGCGGCGAAGAACTCCCTATAATGCGCCTCCACTGACACGGAACAACGGCACGCAAGCCGCCGGGTCAGCGGGGTTCAGCGATGAACGCCGGCAGAGAAAAGTGTGAAATAATCGCTTGACTCTGAATGAGGAAAACGTAATATACGGGACCTCGCAACGGTGAGCGAAAGCCGCGTTGCACTGCTCTTTAACAATTTATCAGACAATCTGTGTGGGCACTCAAAGTGACATGGATTCTTAATGTCCTCGGACAATAAATGAATACCAAGTCTCAAAGAGTGAACACGTAATTCATTACGAAGTT
>NZ_JALKTL010000008.1:0-185637 GCF_035787115.1 Leclercia adecarboxylata
TGTCATATTCAACGTGAGAAGTGTTGATGGTGATACCACGAGCTTTTTCTTCTGGTGCGTTATCGATCTGGTCGAAAGCACGAGCAGCACCGCCGTAGGTTTTAGCCAGTACGGTAGTGATTGCAGCAGTCAGGGTAGTTTTACCGTGGTCAACGTGGCCGATAGTACCAACGTTGACGTGCGGTTTTGTACGTTCAAATTTTTCTTTAGACACGGCTATATTCCTTACTATAGTGCCCCCTCACCGAGGGGGCACGGGACTTAGATTTTAACCCTACGGCTTATTTACCACGGGCTTCAATTACGGCCTGAGCAACGTTGTTCGGCGCATCATCATACTTCAGGAACTCCATAGAGTAAGAAGCACGACCTTTGGTCAGAGAACGCAGCTGAGTTGCATATCCGAACATTTCAGACAGCGGAACTTCAGCGTGGATCACAACGCCTGTAACGTTAGTTTCCTGACCGCGCAGCATACCACGACGACGGCTCAAGTCACCGATGACATCACCGGTGTTCTCTTCAGGAGTTTCTACTTCAACCTTCATGATCGGCTCAAGCAGAACTGGTTTCGCTTTCTTAAAGCCTTCTTTAAAGGCGATAGAAGCTGCCAGTTTAAACGCCAGTTCAGAGGAGTCAACGTCATGGTAAGAACCGAAGTGCAGACGAATACCCATGTCTACTACCGGGTAACCAGCCAGCGGACCAGACTTCAGCTGCTCCTGGATACCTTTATCAACGGCAGGGATGTATTCGCCAGGAATTACACCACCTTTGATGTCGTTGATGAACTCGTAACCTTTCGGGTTAGAGCCCGGCTCCAGTGGGTACATGTCGATCACAACGTGACCATACTGACCACGACCACCAGACTGCTTAGCGTGTTTACCTTCAACATCGGTAACTTTCTGGCGAATCGCTTCGCGGTAAGCAACCTGAGGTTTACCCACGTTAGCTTCAACGTTGAATTCACGCTTCATACGGTCAACGATGATGTCCAGGTGCAGTTCACCCATACCAGCGATGATGGTCTGGTTAGATTCTTCATCAGTCCATACGCGGAATGATGGGTCTTCTTTAGCCAGACGGCCCAGAGCCAGACCCATTTTTTCCTGGTCAGCTTTGGTTTTTGGTTCAACGGCGATAGAGATTACCGGCTCTGGGAACTCCATGCGCTCCAGAATGATTGGGTGATCTGGGTTACACAGGGTATCACCAGTAGTCACGTCTTTCAGACCGATAGCAGCAGCGATGTCACCCGCGCGAACTTCTTTGATCTCTTCACGTTTGTTCGCGTGCATCTGTACGATACGACCGAAACGCTCACGTGCAGCTTTCACGGAGTTCAGGATGGTGTCACCGGAGTTAACCACACCAGAGTAAACGCGGA
Source organism: Leclercia adecarboxylata (assembly GCF_035787115.1). GTDB lineage: Bacteria > Pseudomonadota > Gammaproteobacteria > Enterobacterales > Enterobacteriaceae > Enterobacter > Enterobacter adecarboxylatus_E. The sequence goes on from NZ_JALKTL010000008.1 coordinate 1,391, forward strand.
AGAACGTCAGGTTACCAACGAACGGGTCGGTAGCGATTTTGAACGCCAGAGCAGCAAACGGCTCGTCATCACTTGCGTGACGCTCAGCCGGCGTGTCTTTACCGTCGTCCAGGATACCGTTGATCGCAGGAACGTCTACCGGGGATGGCAGGTAATCAATTACCGCATCCAGCATCGCCTGAACACCTTTGTTCTTGAACGCAGAACCACAGGTTACCAGGATGATTTCGTTGTTCAGAACACGCTGACGCAGAGCTGTTTTGATCTCTTCTTCAGACAGTTCTTCACCACCCAGGTATTTCTCCATCAGGTCTTCTGAAGCTTCTGCAGCGGACTCGATCAGGTTCTGGTGCCATTCGTCAGCCAGGTCCTGCATGTCAGCCGGGATATCTTCGTATTCGAAGGTAACGCCTGCGTCTGCTTCGTTCCAGTTGATGGCTTTCATTTTCACCAGGTCAACAACACCGGTGAAACCTTCTTCAGCACCAATTGCCAGCTGCAGCGGAACAGGGTTCGCGCCCAGACGGGTTTTGATCTGACCAACAACTTTCAGGAAGTTCGCACCCATGCGGTCCATTTTGTTAACGAACGCAATGCGTGGAACTTTGTATTTGTTTGCCTGACGCCATACGGTTTCAGACTGTGGCTGAACACCACCAACTGCGCAGTAAACCATTACCGCACCATCAAGAACACGCATGGAACGTTCTACTTCGATGGTGAAGTCAACGTGGCCCGGGGTGTCGATGATGTTTACGCGGTGTGGTTCATACTGCTTAGCCATACCAGACCAGAATGCAGTAGTCGCTGCGGAGGTGATGGTAATACCACGCTCCTGCTCCTGCTCCATCCAGTCCATGGTTGCGGCGCCGTCATGAACTTCACCGATTTTATGGTTTACACCGGTGTAGAACAGAATACGTTCGGTGGTAGTGGTTTTACCGGCGTCGATGTGCGCACTGATACCGATGTTACGGTAGCGTGCGATGGGTGTTGTACGAGCCATTTGATTCCTCGTTTATCTTTTTAGGCGTTCAGTTAAGTAACCCAAAGCGGGCTGCTTCGCTGAAGCGCCCGCCTGGTGACTAATACTCCGAAGGGATTACCAACGGTAGTGTGCGAACGCCTTGTTGGCTTCTGCCATACGGTGAACGTCTTCACGTTTCTTAACTGCAGTACCTTTGTTGTCTGCAGCGTCAGAAAGTTCGTTCGCCAGACGCAGAGCCATGGATTTATCACCGCGTTTACGAGCAGCTTCAACGATCCAACGCATTGCCAGAGCATTACGACGGACCGGACGAACTTCAACTGGTACCTGATAAGTAGAACCACCAACGCGACGAGACTTAACTTCTACAGTCGGACGTACGTTGTCGAGAGCGACTTCGAAAGCTTCCAGTTCATTTTTACCAGAACGCTGAGCCAGGGTCTCCAGCGCGCTGTATACGATTGCTTCTGCAGTAGATTTTTTACCATCTACCATCAGGATATTTACAAATTTTGCCAGCAGTTCTGATCCGAATTTCGGATCTGGAAGAATTTTACGCTGACCAATGACGCGACGACGTGGCATGGGAATACTCCGTTGTTAATTCAGGATTGTCCAAAACTCTAAGAGTTTAGTGTGACATTAAGATAAATCAGTTTGGCCTTACTTAACGGAGAACCATTAAGCCTTAGGACGTTTCACGCCGTATTTGGAGCGAGATTGCTTACGGTCTTTAACGCCGGAGCAGTCAAGCGCACCACGAACGGTGTGGTAACGAACACCCGGAAGGTCTTTTACACGACCGCCACGGATCAGGATCACGGAGTGCTCCTGCAGGTTGTGACCTTCACCACCGATGTAGGAAGTCACTTCAAAACCGTTAGTCAAACGCACACGGCATACTTTACGCAGTGCGGAGTTTGGTTTTTTAGGAGTGGTGGTATATACACGAGTACATACGCCACGTTTCTGCGGGCAGGCTTCCAGCGCAGGCACGTTGCTTTTTGCAACTTTGCGTGCACGTGGTTTGCGTACCAGCTGGTTAACTGTTGCCATTAAATAGCTCCTGGTTTTAGCTTTTGCTTCGTAAACACGTAATAAAACGACCTCATACAATATGAGGACGCGAAATTTTAGGGCTACGTCGAAAAGGTGTCAAGAATTATACAGCGATCTCAGGTCACCAGTTCATTTGGCCGGTGTGCTGGATAGCCAGATTGACGAAATCAGTATAGCTAACCACGTCAATTTTGGTTGAAATTTGACCAGAGAGGCCGCGTGCATCGATGTCATCTTTAAGCGCTGAGACAGAGATGGGGGCATTACAGAGAATATCAACAAAGCGGCTGCCTTCCACCGCCGCCAGAACGCCATCCTGAATGAGCAGCACGGCATCGCCCTCACGCAGCATGCTTAACAGGCTTTCGATGTCGCAATGCCAGGGGGAATGGCTCAGGGTATGGAGCATGACCGCCTCAGAATGTCAGAATAGTGTCGTAGTGGGAAAGTTTTTCACGCAGTAACGCCGGTGCCAGTACGGTAGCGTCCAGAACAAAAGGCGTGCGTTCATTGAAGCCCCGCGCGTGCAGGGAAGCCGCACAGACGTAGAACGTCTCGATGTCATACAACGGCAGAACCTTAAATGTCGCGATGTAATCGCGCGCCAGCACCGCTTGTGGCCGCTGGCCGGCAAGCAGCTGAAGTACGCCATCTCCGATAAAGAAAACACCGATCTCTTCCGTCAGCGCGGAAGTCGCCAGTAACGCATCCAGCCCTTCCCTTCCGCTGGCACTGCCGTGCGGGGCGGAATTAAATACAAACGCAACGCGGTTCATCAGAATTGCACCATCCGGTCACAGGTTAATGCAGCCTGAGCCAGCGCCCCGAGGCCGCTGAGCGAAAAGCCGTCATTAAGATTCGCCGCGGACAAGCCCAGTCGTTGCGCTTCGCCCGCATCGGTTATGCCCCGACGTAGCGCTGCCGCTACACAGATATGCAGGGCTACGCCATGTTCCTGATTGAGCGACTGCCAGGCGCGAACCAGATCGAACTCGTCAGATGCGGGGGATGTCAGCTGGTTAGCGTTATACACGCCTTCGCGGTAGAAAAAGACGCTGGTCAGCTCGTGTCCGGCAGCCAGCAGTGCGCGGGCAAACTGCAACGCGCTGCTGGCCTGCTGCGTACCGTATGCCGGGCCTGTCACCATTAATGCAAAACGCATTATTTCTCTTGCCCCAGGAAATCACCGCTTTTGAACTGACGAATGTAGAGATACACCGTGTGCTTGGAGATATTGAGACGATCGGCCACCTGGTTAATGGCGTCTTTAATATCGAAGATGCCTTTTTCGTAAAGGTTAAGCACGATCTGACGGTTCTTGGCATTGTTAGAGACATTGCGATCGGCGTTAACTTCTTCAATGGTGAATTCCAGCGTCTGGGTGACAAGGTCTTCAACGGAAGAGGCAAAGTTTACAGAGGATCCTACATCCGGCGTTTCTGGCGGAATAAAGGTGTTCATGATCTGGGAGAACGGCACATCAAGGTTCATATTGATGCACAGCAAACCAATCACGCGATGATCGCGGTTGCGGATGGCGATGGTCACGGACTTCATGAGAACGCCGCTCTTCGCGCGGGTGAAATAACATTTGGAGACGCTGCTGTCCGCGCCGGTCATGTCGTGCAGCATACGCAGTGCAAGGTCGGTGATTGGCGAGCCAATTTTACGGCCAGTATGCTCACCATTGGCGATGCGGATGGCAGAACATTTCAGATCTTGCAGGGAGTGCAAAACGATTTCGCAGTGGGACCCAATGAGCATCGCTAACCCGTCCACTACCGCTTCGTAGGATTTCAGAATATCGAAATCGGTCTGATCGAAAGGACGTTGATCCAGCAAATCAAGTTCGCTGGTTTCGTTGGTTAAAAGCGACCTGGTCATGAAAAAAACACTCCTTTTCAGGAGCCTGTCGGTAGGTTTTCAGGGCAGGCTCATTATTTACACGGGCAATTAAATTAATACAGCGTAGGTAGCGCTTCCAGTGTTAATTATATCTGCACCACAATAAAAAAACCGCCGCTTCAGAGGCGGCGGTTTTTTACCGGTTTACTTCTTGGTGGCTTCTGCTGACGCCTCAGGCTTCGCGTCAGCCTTAGCATCCGCTTTCGGCGCTGGCTTGATGTCCAGCAGCTCTACATCGAATACCAGGGTGGAGTTCGCCGGGATACCCGGAACGCCGGTTTTACCATAAGCCAGATCCGGTGGGATGACCAGCTTGATTTTACCGCCTTTCTTGATGTTCTTCAGGCCTTCAGTCCAGCCAGGGATAACGCCATCCAGACGGAAGGAGAGCGGCTCTCCGCGGGTATAAGAGTTATCGAACTCTTTACCGTCGGTCAGGGTACCTTTGTAGTTCACAACGACGGTATCGCTGTCTTTCGGTGCGTCGCCGGTCCCTTCTTTTTCTACTTTATAGACCAGGCCAGTAGAAGAGGTTTTTGCACCTTTCTCTTTAGCGAAAGCATCACGGTAGGCTTTGCCTTTCGTTTCGTTCTCAGCCGCGTCTTTCTCCATCTTCTCCTGCGCTGCGCCTTTCACGCGCGCTTCGAAAGCCTGGAGAGTTTGCTCGATTTCCTGGTCAGACAGTTTGCTCTTGTCCGCAAACGCATCCTGAACGCCCGCGATCAGCTGAGCCTGGTCCAGTTTGATACCCAGTTTTTCTTGCTCTTTCAGAGAGTTTTCCATGTAACGGCCCAGAGATGCGCCCAGCGCGTAGGCTGATTTCTGGTCGTCATTATTGAACGCCGCTTTACTGTCAGCAGTGGCAGCAGGCTTCGCCGCAGTATCGGCAGCGAAAGTCAGCGGCGCATGCAGCGCGACAGCCATCGTGGTCGCCAGCAGCGTTACTTTAAACAGTGATTTCATCCATTTCTCCAGGGCCGGGGACTCTCACCCCGTGTTAAGCGTAAATGAGTAGCGTACTATAAAACGTTGAGGAACAAATCTACAGGTAGACACCCCTGATTCGCACCACATTTCAGACTATTTTTGTTTAAATTAGTTTCTCAGCAACAGGATGATTACTGCGCCCAGGGATAATCTCGGGTAAAATTCGCCGCCGCCAGCCCCGGACGGATTTAATGAAACAAACGAGGTGAATCATGCAGAATACAGAAATGGAAGCGCGTCTGGCTGAACTTGAAAGCCGCCTGGCTTTTCAGGAGATCACCATCGATGAGCTAAATCAGACCGTGACCGCCCACGAACTGGAGATGGCAAAACTGCGGGATCTGATGCGACTGCTAACCGAAAAAGTGAAAGCGTCGCAGGCATCGCACATTGCGTCGCAGTCGGAAGAGACACCGCCGCCCCATTATTAAGACGTAAAAAAAGCGGGAATATCCCGCTTTTTTGGCTTCAGGGCGTAACGATTAGTGGCAACCGCAGCCGCCACCGCCGCAACCGCCTTTACCGTGGTCGTGACCATGGTCGTGATCGTGGCCGTGACCACCGCAGCAGCCATCGTGACCGTGATCGTGGTCATGGCCGTGCGCGCCGTGAACGTGGCCGTGAGCCAGCTCTTCTTCGGTGGCTTCGCGGATCGCAACCACTTCAACGTTGAACTTCAGGTTCTGGCCAGCCAGCATGTGGTTGCCGTCAACCACAACGTGGTCGTCTTCAACTTCAGTGATTTCAACTGGAACCGGACCCTGGTCAGTTTCAGCCAGGAAACGCATGCCAACCTGCAGCTCGTCAACGCCCATGAAGACGTCTTTAGGAACACGCTGAACCAGGTTTTCATCGTACTGACCGTAAGCGTCGTTCGCGCCTACAGCAACATCAAATTTGTCGCCAACTTCATGACCGTCCAGCGCGTTTTCCAGACCGGAAATCAGGGAACCGTGACCGTGCAGGTAGTCCAGCGGCGCACTCACCGGAGACTCATCAACCAACACACCGTCTTCTGTACGTACCTGATAGGCCAGGCTGACCACCAGGTCTTTTGCTACTTTCATGATATCTCCTGAGCGTGGGAAAATTGCTGGCGCAGATTGTAGCCGAATTCTGCACCCGTGTACCCTTTAGCTTAAAAAAACTCGGGACATATCGCTAGTCCGGATGAAAAATGCCGATCACTTGTTCTTCTTTGCGTACATGATCGCGCGCTTCTTTATCGGCTTCACGCATCTGGTGTCCGCACTTAACACACTCAACAATATCAATATTGTTCTCGCGCCACATGGCCAGTGAATCCTGAGCCTGACAGGCCGGGCATTTCGCGCCGGCGATAAAACGTTTACGTACCGCCATTCTCTACCTCTTTATTCAAATTCATCCCAGCCATCCAGCTGCCGACGCTCCTGCTGCATTTCACGCTGGAAAATCTCTTCCAGCTCACGGCGCGCCTCCCGCACACGGGAAATCTGCACCGTATCAGTATGCACCGGCATCAGCTCGCGCAGCATGCGCATATCAAGACGGCGAAAGTGTAACTGCGCGCGCTGGGCCTGATGAGGATGCATACCCAGCGTCACTAAGGTTTTACGCCCTAGCTCCAGCGCACTTGAGAAGGTCTCACGGGTGAAGTATTTAACCCCGGCCTGAAGCAGCTCGTGTGCCTCAACACGTCCTCGCGCGCGGGCCAGGATATGCAGATGCGGAAAATGCTGCTGGCAGATCTCCACCAGCTTCATGGTGTCTTCAGGGTCATTACAGGTAATCACTATCGACTCTGCCGCCTCTGCCCCTGCGGAGCGTAGCAGTTCGACCTGGGTAGCATCGCCGTAATAGACCTTATAACCGTATTTGCGCATCAGGTTGACTGCGCTGATGTCACGCTCCAGCACCGTCACACGCTTTTTATTCGCCATCAGCAAACGCCCGATGACCTGACCGAAACGCCCGAAGCCCACCACAATCACCTGTGGCTTATCATCTTCCACCCAGGGGGCTTCATGCTCATCTTCCGGGGCATTTATGCGGCGGGACAGCTGCTTATCGATAAGCTTCATCAATAGCGGGGTGGTCATCATCGACAGCGTAACGGTTACTAACAGCAGCGCCATCTGGTCATGCTGGAACAATTTCTGAGACGATGCTGTGGAGAAGAGCACAAAAGCAAACTCTCCCCCCTGGCTCAAAACCCCGGCAAGCTGCGCCCGCTCCGCCTGACGCAAGCCATAGACCCGCGCCAGCACATAAAGCACCAGCATTTTGACGGCCACCAGCACGGCGACGCTCATCACGACCCACAGGATATGGGTGTAGAGCACGCCGAGATTCAGCGCCATGCCGACAGAAATAAAGAACAGCCCTAACAGCAGCCCTTTAAAGGGATCGATAGCAATTTCCAGCTCGTGCCGGTACTCACTCTCCGCCAGCAGTACACCCGCGATAAAGGTACCGAGCGCCATCGACAGCCCCAGCGCATCCATAAACAACGCCGATCCGAGCACCAGCAGCAGCGTCGCGGCGGTAAACACTTCCCGCACGCCGGACGCGGCGATAAAGCGGAAAACCGGGCGGAGAAGGTAACGTCCACCTATCAGCATGCCGGCAAAGGCCAGCACCTTCATGCCAATTTTCATCCAGTCGAAATGTTCATCTCCCGACCCTGCCAGCAGCGGAACCAATGCCAGCGCCGGGATCACCGCCAGATCCTGAAACAGCAGGATCGAGAAACCCAGTTGCCCCGCTTCGCTGCGGTTCATCCCCTTATCACGCATCAGCTGTAGCGCCATCGCGGTGGAGGACATCGCCAGGCCAATCCCGCCAACCACCGCGGCCTGCCATGAGAACTGGGTCAGCATCAGGAGTCCGCCGAGGATCACCGCGCTGCACAGCACCTGCGCGGCGCCAACGCCAAAGATAGAGCGCCGTAACTGCCAGAGCTTGGCCGGATTCAGCTCAAGGCCGATAATAAACATCAGAAAGACAACGCCCAGCTCCGAGAAGTGCAGGATTTCGTCCACGTCACTGATGAACCCCAGCCCCCACGGGCCGATGGCAATACCCGCCAGCAGATAGCCGAGCACCGCGCCAATACCCAGGCGAGATGCCAGGGGCACTGCCACCACGGCGGCAAGCAGGAACAGCACCCCTGCCAGCAAAAGATCGGAGCCTTCCATCAGTGGCCTCCCGTCAGATTAGGCGCCGCCAGCCAGTCACCGTATGCTCTGGCATGACTGGCCAGTTCATCCTGGGGCTGCCGGCGAGCCCAGTAAACCACGATTGGACTCAGCCAGTGCATGTGACACATGGCCGCCGTCAGCTCAAACGGGCGTAAAATATCGTTCATCGAGTAGCGATTCAGGCCATCGTGGCGGTAAGCGCTCTCCGGCTCGCCGGTGGTAATGACGTTCCGCCAGTACTTTCCCGCCAGCTGGTTTCCTCCCGGACCACTGGAAAATCCCCGGCTCAGCACGCGATCCAGCCACTCTTTCAGCAGCGCCGGGCAGCTATAGGTATAGAGAGGATGCTGGAATACGATGACGTCATGCTGACGCAGCAGTTCCTGCTCATAAGGGATATCGATAAAAAAATCGGGGTAGTGCGCGTAAAGATCGTGCACCGTCACATTACTGAGCTGTAATGCCGGTTGAAGCAAAACCCGGTTGGCGACCGAGTCCTGAGACTCCGGATGGGCATACAGCAGCAGCACTTTTGCTGTCTGGGACATCATTCCTCTCCCGGGTCGTCATCACTGTTGTTTTGGGCTACCATGGCACACCCACGCGGCGCGTGGCGGCATATTTAACCTGATTATAATGACAACTTAACATAGTCGGAACATACGGCGCTCTATGATTGTTTTCTCCTCATTACAAATTCGTCGCGGCGTACGTGTCCTGCTGGACAACGCTACAGCCACCATTAATCCGGGCCAGAAAGTGGGCCTGGTGGGCAAAAACGGCTGCGGTAAATCCACGTTACTGTCATTGCTGAAAAACGAGATCGGTGCCGATGGCGGTAACTTTACCTACCCCGGCAACTGGCAGCTGGCCTGGGTCAACCAGGAGACGCCTGCCCTGAGCGTACCGGCGATGGACTATGTTATCGACGGTGACCGGGAGTACCGCAAGCTGGAAGCCGAGCTGCACGCCGCCAACGAACGTAACGACGGTCATGCGATCGCTACTGTGCACGGCAAACTCGACGCCATTGATGCCTGGACCATTCGCTCCCGCGCTGCCAGTCTTTTACACGGTCTCGGGTTCAGCAACGAGCAGCTGGAACGCCAGGTGAGCGATTTCTCGGGTGGCTGGCGCATGCGTCTTAACCTGGCCCAGGCGCTGATCTGCCGCTCCGATTTGCTGCTGCTTGATGAACCCACTAACCACCTGGATCTGGATGCAGTGATCTGGCTGGAGAAGTGGCTGAAGAGCTATCCGGGCACGCTGATCCTGATCTCTCACGACCGAGACTTCCTCGACCCGGTGGTGGACAAAATTATTCATATCGAACAGGAAACGATGTTCGAGTACACCGGCAACTACAGCTCGTTTGAGCGCCAGCGCGCGGTACGCCTTTCCCAGCAGCAGGCCATGTACGAAAGCCAGCAGCAGCGCGTGGCGCACCTGCAAAGCTTTGTCGATCGCTTTAAGGCGAAGGCGTCAAAAGCAAAGCAGGCCCAGAGCCGCATCAAGATGCTGGAACGTATGGAGATGATCGCCCCGGCGCACGTCGATAATCCGTTCCACTTTAGCTTCCGGGCGCCAGAAAGCTTGCCCAACCCGTTGCTGAAGATGGAAAAAGTCAGCGCAGGCTATGGCGAACGCATCATCCTGGACTCGATCAAGCTCAACCTGGTGCCGGGTTCCCGTATCGGTCTGCTTGGGCGCAACGGCGCCGGTAAATCGACGCTGATCAAACTACTGGCGGGCGAGCTGACACCCGTGCGGGGCGATATCGGCCTGGCGAAGGGCATTAAGCTCGGGTATTTCGCCCAGCATCAGCTGGAATTCTTGCGCGCGGACGAGTCGCCGCTACAGCACCTGGCGCGTCTGGCCCCACAGGAGCTGGAGCAGAAGCTGCGCGATTACCTGGGTGGATTCGGTTTCCAGGGCGATAAAGTCAGCGAACATACCGAACGCTTCTCCGGCGGCGAAAAAGCCCGTCTGGTGCTGGCGCTGATCGTCTGGCAGCGCCCTAACCTGCTGCTGCTCGATGAACCGACTAACCACCTCGATCTCGACATGCGTCAGGCGCTGACCGAAGCGTTGATCGAATTCGAAGGCGCGCTGGTGGTCGTTTCGCACGACCGTCACCTGCTGCGCTCCACCACCGACGACCTCTATCTGGTGCATGACGGCAAAGTCGAGCCGTTCGATGGCGATCTGGAGGATTATCAACAGTGGCTGAGCGACGTGCAGAAGCAGGAAAGTCAGCCAGCGGAAGGGGCCAAAGAGAACGCCAACAGCGCTCAGGCCCGTAAGGATCAGAAACGTCGCGAGGCAGAGCTGCGCACCCAGACCCAGCCGCTGCGCAAAGAGATTACCCGTCTGGAAAAAGAGATGGAGAAGCTCAACGCCACGCTTGCCACCGTAGAAGAGAAGCTCGGTGACAGCGGCCTGTATGACCAGACGCGCAAAGCCGAACTGACCGAGTGCCTGCAGGTGCAGGCCAAAACCAAGTCCAGCCTTGAGGAGTGCGAAATGGCCTGGCTGGAAGCGCAGGAACAGCTCGAAGAGATGCTGCAGAGCGACTAACCCTGTGGAGGGGCCATGATACCTGACCTGACCAGCGAAATAACCTTTCGCAAACTTAGCATCTTCATGACATTTATGGAGACGGGTAACATCGCCCGGGCCGCTGAGGTGCTGAACCTCAGCGGGGTCAGCGTGCATCGTGCCCTGCACACGCTGGAAGATAACGTCCGCTGCCCGCTGTTCACGCACAAAGGTCGTAACCTTATCGCCCTGCCCGCCGCCTGGACGCTGCTTGAGTATTGCCAGGAGGTGATGCAGGTTATGGAACGCGGGCTGGAAGAGGCGCGTAAAACGGCGGGTGTGGGTCAGGGCCGCCTGCGGGTGGGAACACTTTACTCCCTGACACTCGAGACGGTGCCGCAGTTAATCATGGGCATGAAGCTGCGCCGCCCGGATCTGGAGATGGATCTCACGATGGGATCGAACGAGACCCTGCTGCATATGCTGGATGAAGGCTCGCTGGATGCCATTCTCATCTCAATTTCTGAAAGTGAAATTGACCGTAACAACCTCGAAGTGCTGCCCCTGTTCCACGATGATATTTTTCTGGCCGCCCCCGCATCAGCGCGGCTCAATACCCAGGCGCTGGCAGATTTACGCGACTATAAAGATCAGAAATTTGTCGCCCTGGCGGAAGGCTTTGCCACTTATGCCGGGTTTCAGGAGGCGTTTCATATCGCCGGTTTCGAGCCGGAGATCGTCACCCGGGTCAACGATATTTTTTCAATGCTGAGTCTGGTACAGGCGGGGGTCGGCTTTACGCTGATGCCGGGCAGGATGAAAAAAGTGTACGAAAACTCGGTGCAGCTGTTAAAGCTGGCCGAGCCCTATCAAATGCAGCAGTTGATTGCCATCGTCTTTGCCCGCAACCGCGAGCAGGATCCAGGCCTGCGGGCGCTGGCGGCGGAAGGCCGCATGTACGCCCGCCGCCTTGAGCAGAACGCTACGCCTTAAGACGCCGTGCAAGATGTACCGCGACGTCAATGCCGCTTCGTTCCAGAGAGACTGATTCCCCTTCCCAGGCCGCCTGACGCGTCAGGCAGGTGAGCACGCCACCGGGAGGCATCTCTATCGCCAGCCGTGCTTCACGTTCGTTTGCGGCAATCACCGCCTCCTGCCAGCGCACCGTCCGGGCCATGTTCATGGCCAGATCGTCGGCAATTTTCTCTGGCTGCCAGAGCACGCGCCCGGTGCTGCCGCTCAAGTATGCGCAGCGTGGGCGGGAGAGCGTAACCCGGCTGAACGCTCCAGCAAGTTTGTGTGCCGGTTCAGCCAGCAGCGCACAGTGCGACGGAACACTTACCGCCAGACGACGGGCTTTATTGGCCCCTTTCGCCAGCGCGCGCGCCGCCACTTCCGCCATGGCGTCATCGGCGCCGGCGATCACAATCTGCGTCTCTGCATTCAGGTTGGCAACGTAGGTGCCGGTGCCTTCCATCAAGGTTTCTACCTGCGCAAGGGTTAACCCCATAATGGCCGTCAGGCCGTAGCCCTGCGGATAAGCCTGCTCCATCAGATCGCCACGCAGCGCCACCAGTTTCAGGGCATCAGAAAACTCGAGCGCCCCGGCGAGCACCGCCGCAGGATAGGCGCCGATAGAGAGGCCGCTGACGATATCCGGCGCCACGCCCCGGCGCGCCAGTTCACGCGCCCAAGCGACCCCCGCTATCAACAGCGCAAGCTGCACCGCGCGGGTGTGTTGTAGCGCAGCCGGGGAGTCCAGTGCGTCCACTTCGGTGGCGCCCAGCACTTCACGCGCCTGCGCAAGCTCGGTTCCCGGCAGGTTTTGCAGCATACCCGGATGCTGCGTCCCCTGCCCCGGAAAGGTAAACAGGATCTTCATTGTTCCTCCCATGCCCAGGGATTTGCCGTCAGGCGCGGCCCCCGGTCGGTTTTCAGCAACGTTTTTCCATCACGCAGCCATTCGTTGAGCGCAAAGCCGCCCAGCGGCGTCTCGACCTGGGTATCGGCCCGGCAGAGTGCGCCTTCAAACTGCGATTGCCAGGTAAGTAAAACATCGCGCGAAAGCGGCTGCGGGGCGCGGATCAGCAAATCAAGATCGCTGTCGGCGTGGATCACCGCAATGCCGGTTGCCAGCGCATAACCTGTGCTGCCGGTAATACCCCACGTCCAGGGCCAGGACATACGGGAAAGCTGTACCGCCACCTGAACCGGTGGCTGAGTGATAAATGGCGAACGCAGCAGACTCGCTTCCGCGCTCAGGCTTTCGGGGGAGACAACCCGGGCAATATGCGCGGGATTAACCCAGCCCGCCGCGCGCTGATCGCGCCTGAGACCACGTACCCCTACCGGAATACGCCCGTTATTATCAACATCACGCCGCACCACCACCGGCAGCCCGGTGTGCCAGGCCGCATCCACCCAGGGATCCTGGATATCCTCCAGCGCATCCCGGTTGGTAAGCCAGATTAAGTCGTGCGGGCGTAATGTTGTGGTCATGATTACATTCCTGAAGTCAGCGAGATAAACAGCGGCAGCGACAGGATACACAGGACGGAGCTTAACAGCAGCACCGCTTCCGCATCCGGAGACTGCACGCCAAAGCGGTTACCAAACACCACGCCGAAGAAACCGGCGGACAGGGCAATCATCAGGATAGCGGTGATCGCCACGGAACCGTGCAGACCAAAGAGTAAAACGATACCCCACGCAATGGCTGGCTGAATCAGCAGCTTGGCGATGGTCGCGCTAATCACCATGGTATTAATCTGCAGCTTACGGGCCGACAGGATCACGCCGGTCAGGAACAGTGCTGCGGCGGTTGCGGCCAGGCCAAGAGGTTTAATCGCCGCCAGTACCAGTTCCGGCATTTTGATACCGATGGCAGAGAGAATGACACCCAGCAGCGGGCCCATCACGATGGGTTTCTTAATGGAACGCCACATCAGCACCGGCAGCATGGAGAGCGTTGAGCCTGAGTTATTGCCCTCGGCACGCGCTTTTTCACGTTCCAGAATCAGCAGGCAGAACGGCGTCATCAGCACGGAGCCGCAGGCGATGGAGACCGCCACGGAGAGCGAAGTCGCAGAGCTTTCACCCAACACGCTGCCCAGGATCGGCAGCCCCAGCGCCGCATAGTTCGGCAGCGCCACGGTCAGGGTCAGCACGGCGGCATCCTGCGGGGACTTTTTAAAGACTTTGGTGGCGAGGAAGTAGATTGCCGCATAGGTAATCCACATCGCCAGGGTCAGGACCAGGATCAGCGGCGACTGGGCAATGATACCTGCCCAGGAGGTTTGCACCGTGGCGCTGAACAGCGCGGCGGGCAGCGCAAAATCCATCACGAAGATATTAAGCAGAGACACATTTTTGTTGTCCACCATTTTGGCTTTACCGGCCCAGAAGCCGAGCAGCATGATGACAAAAATGGGGGCAAGGGCATGAACAATCACATAAGTCATAAATCACCTGTAAAAAAAGAAGTTTAAGCACTGACGCGATGGTTATTATTTTCAGGATGCAGGTTCCCACGTGGGCGCAACGGGTGCGCCCACGGGGCGTGCATCTGGCAGGTCTTTTATTTTTTGGGTATTACCAGCTGGCTCGCATACGTTCGCGTACGAGAGCAGAGCTATGGCGATTGTCGGCACCCAGACGGCTTTTCAGCGTCGGCTCCCGGCGAGCGTCATCAATGGCCTGTTGTAATGTGGTTTTCACCAGCGCCAGATCGAGAGAAGAAGGTGCGTCCGGATTGCTGATATCCAGCAGGTTTTCCAGCAGCCCCAGCGTGGCGTAGTTACTGATGTCATACGCCATTGGCGGGATAGTTGCCGCCAGTTTTTCCAGTGCCTCCACGGTACGCAGCGTGATGCGCGCGGCAGACTCTTTGCCCATCGCATGGATCAGTACGCCTTTGTCATTGAAGGCGATCAGCCGGTTGGCCTGATAGCCGTGGGCCAGAAACGCCCCGGACATCGCTTTCCCGACGATAAGGCCAATCACCGGATGGCCCGCCAGACGCGCGTTAGCATAGGCCGCAGCAGCGCCAGCCAGCGCCTGGTGAATACCAAACCCCTCTTCACGGCGACCATAGGCCTGGCTTGGCACGTCGATCACCGCCACAATCGGACGTTTAACCGGTTTGTCAGCATCGGCCGCCACGGTTTCACTCACCACTTTGGCCAGGGTCCAGCCCTCCAGCAGACCGACCTCGCCTTTCGCCGCACGCGGATAGTGGTTGTTTGCATCCGGCACCACCGCGACAAAGCGCACCGCTTCGCCATTCAGTTCACCGTCTGCCGCCTGAACCGACGGGCAGAGCCCTTCCAGACGTCTGGCATTCGGCGCGAGGGTTTCCAGCCAGAGCTCACCACGGCTAATTGAAGTACTCATCATTTCACCTCCCGGGCAAAGAGTGCGTGAATCTGTTCGGTATCCGCCTGTTTACGGGTGTCGAAGTGGGTCAGGCGTTCGAGATACCAGTCGTAGTTATCGGTGCGGTGTTTTGCCGGCACGCCTTTCGCAATCGCGTCGTTCATCGCCGCTTTCACCGCCTTCACGCCGTCGCCCACCAGCGCATCCACCAGCCCACTTTCATAGCGAATTTCGCCCCCGGTCATGCTCCAGATAAACGGACGGTCGCGGGAGTCATACTCTTCAATGCCCGCCTCCTGCTCGATAACCTGTGGGCCGTTGAGCCCAAGACGCGCTTCACGGGTAACGATGAGGTAGCTGCACAGGGCTGCCGCAATAGACATCCCGCCGAAACAGCCGACGGTACCGGCGACAATGCCGATAACCGGGGTATAGCGGCGCAGATCGACAATCGCCGCGTGGATATCGGCAATGGCCGCCAGGCCAAGGTTAGCCTCCTGCAAACGTACGCCACCGGTTTCAAGGCTCAATACCGCCTGGGTTGGAATGCCGTTACGGTTATCTTCCGCCGCCAGCTCCAGCGCAGCCGCCATTTTGGCACCTGAGACTTCGCCCATGCTGCCGCCCTGGAATGCCCCTTCTATCGCCACCACCACGGCAGGTTTTCCGTTGATGGTGCCTTTCGCCACCACCATGCCGTCATCGGCCTGCGGCACAATGCCCTGCGGCCCCAGCCACGGAGAGATAATCCCTTCAAACGGATCCAGCAGTTCGCGGTAGCTACCCTCGTCGAGCAGTGCCTGCGCACGCTGGCGCGCTTTCAATTCGATAAAGCTGCTGTCATCACGCATGGCTCACCCCCTCAAAGACCTGTTCGATACGAATGCGCGCCACGCCCGGCGTTGCGCCAAAGTCGTGGATGGTCAGTTTGCCAGCCGGCAGGCTGCTGACGGTCTGGAGCCGGTTGAACAGCGCATCCCAACGGCTACGGCTGTTATCAACGGAGGTGGTAATTTCAATAGCCAGCGTCTGGCCCTGGTCGGCGGTAAATAACACCTCCATATCGCCAGAGCCAACAACGCCTGCCAGCGCTTTGCCGTTCAGGTTACGGCTGGCGGGCAGAGTTAATGTGATTCTTTCCATAACATCCTCTTAATTCGCTAAATAAGGCGTCTCGGTGCGGTCAAGGAACAGCGTGGCGGCCAGCAGGTCGGCCGCGCCGCCCGGAGAGGCATTGAGCAAGAGCATTTGTTTGTCTAACAGGGCTAAGATGCGCTGCCCCTCAGGATGCGCGGTGCCGCCAGCGGCTAATACCGCCCGGGCGCCGCTCTGCATGGCATCCAGCCCCTCCATACCGGCACGGGAGAGCACGCAGGTATCGGTTAACGAGGTCATGATCGCCATTAGCGCATCAAGCCGGGCGTGAGCTTCGGTACCGCCGTTAAGCCGGCTCAGGCGAAGCTGCGGCAACGCCCGCTGCATAATGTGCGGAAACGCCTGCTGCGCCTCTTCCCGCGCACCCGGCACCCGATAACGGTGGGTGGCGCGCAGCCCTTTACTGAATACTTTCGGTGCGGCATCATCCGGCAGTTTCGCCAGCTGCGCGGCGGTGTCGGCGACCGTCTGCGCTTTCGCACTGCCGCCGAGCATCGCTACGGCGCTGACTAACAATCCCAGCGCCCAGATGGCACCGCGGTGGGTATTCACCCCGCCGGTGGCGGCCATCATCTGCTGCTCGCCTTCGCGCCCCAGCCGACCCACGGTCTGCCGTAGCGCGATATCGGCTGGACGCTGCCAGCTTTGCAGTGCCAGCGCCTGAAACGTGGGGGTCAGGCTGTGCGCCGAGCGCTCCATCAATGCAAGAGATAAATCGTGGTGCGCGCCGTTCCCCCGACTGTCCACCAGACCGGGTTTCGGGCTAAGTCGCGCTTCGTCAATCAGACACTGCGTGGCGGTTCGCGCCAGCCATTCGGCACCGCCTTCAACCTGGATCCGGGGCAGAAGTTTCATTACCAGCTCCGGAATTTCGCAGGTGGGTTGTACAGGCCGCCGGACCACTCAACGAGATCAGACACACTGCCCGCCGCCAGCAGAGAACGCGTCGCGTCGGTGCGGCGAATGCCCATGTCTTCCGGATAGAGTACTTTGCCGCTCTGGCGCAGTTCGGCGACGCGTTTCGCGTCCACACCCAGACCAATATCGGTGATCCCCGCGACGGCAGCGACCATGGCGCGACGCTCCTCCAGATCTTTCGCGCGGTAGAGGTAAGCAATCCCCTCTTCCGTCAGCACGTGGGTGACGTCATCGCCGTAAATCATCACCGGCGCCAGCGGCATACCGGAGGCTTTCGCCACATCGACAGCATCGAGTTTTTCCACGAAGGTTGGCTTCACGCCCGCCTGGAAGGTTTCGACCATCTGCACTACCAGCTTTTTACCGCGCTGCATTGGATCGGGCTCAGTGATCATGTTCAGCCAGGCCGGCGTGGCATGGCGACGGCCGTGCGGGTCGTGGCCCATGTTAGGCGCGCCGCCGAAGCCAGAAAGGCGACCGCGGGTTACGGTTGAGGAGTTGGCATAGCCATCCACCTGCAGCGTGGAGCCGATAAACATATCCACCGCGTACTGGCCTGCCAGCTGGCAGAAGGCGCGGTTAGAGCGCATGGAGCCGTCGGCACCGGTAAAGAACACGTCCGGACGGGCACGAATGTACTCTTCCATCCCCAGCTCACCGCCGAAGCAGTGCACGCTCTCTACCCAGCCGCTCTCAATGGCGGGGATCAGCGTAGGATGTGGGTTCAGCGTCCAGTGTTTACAGATTTTGCCTTTCAGGCCGAGCTGTTCGCCGTAGGTTGGCAGCAGCAGTTCAATCGCCGCGGTGTTAAAGCCAATCCCGTGGTTCAGGGACTGCACCTGGTGTTCCGCATAGATGCCTTTGATGGCCATCATCGCCATCAGGATGTGTTCCTGTTTGATCAGCCGTGGATCGCGGGTGAACAGCGGTTCGATGAAGAACGGCTTGTCGGCCACCACCACGAAATCAATCCAGGAGCCGGGGATATCCACGCGCGGCAGGTCGCACTCGTCGTCCACCAGCTCGTTCACCTGCGCGATGACGATGCCGTCGTGGAAGGCGGCGGCTTCTACCAGCGCCGGGGTATCCTCGGTACTGGCGCCGGTATAGAGGTTACCTTTACGGTCAGCTTTAAAACCGGCAATCAGCGCCACGTTCGGTGACAGATCGACATAGAGGCGGGAATAGAGTTCGATGTAAGTGTGGATGGCACCAATCTCCAGCTGCCCGTCTTCCAGCAGCTGCGAAATACGCAGACTTTGGGTACCCGAGAAAGAGAAGTCGAGTTTGCGGGCGATGCCCTTCTCAAAAATATCCAGGTGTTCGCTACGACCCACGCTCGGCATAATCATATGCAGATCGTGAACGATTTGCGGATTCACTTCGGCGAGCGTTCGTGAAAGAAAGTCTGCCTGTTTCTGGTTATTTCCTTCCAGTACGACTTTGTCGCCTGGGGCGATCAGTTTTTCCAGCATGGCGACAAGGTCGCCTGTTGGCAGTACCTTGCCCTGCACCGGGACGGAAGCCAGGCGGCGCGCTTTTTCAGTACGACGCGTATTCCAGTTCCGGGCTGGCGTTTGCCCTGATAACATTGTTAACCTCCTGATTCAGCACATCTTTAGATTTGCTTAACGCTGAGTTAAGTGTGCGCCCTGGTGATAAAGTCATCAATTAAGCCTGGAACAGATTCGTTAGCTTGAGAGTAATAATGAAGGTGAAGAATTGTGATCGGGATCATTTCTCGCTGTTAAACAGCAGGCTATGTGCACAAAAAATATTCAATGGGAGATAAATCAGATCGGGGAATTTTTATAAACAGGAACCGATTCGGAAGGTATAGTGAACGATTGAGAAGAATTAACATCACATCGTTATGACGCAGACAATCCCATCTGAATTTAACTTTACGCCCGACGAGCGCGCGACCTTTGTCCCTATGCGGGGCGTGTCGAATCGTCATCTGCAGACCATGCTGCCGCGTCTCATCCGTCGTAAAGTGCGCTTTACCCCCGTCTGGCAGCGCCTTGACCTGCCGGATGATGACTTCGTGGATTTGGCCTGGAGTGAAGATCCGCTTCATGCGCAGCATAAACCCCGGCTGGTGGTATTTCACGGGCTGGAGGGTAGTCTGCATAGCCCCTATGCTCATGGCCTGATTGAGGCGGCGAAAGCCCGCGGCTGGCTGGGCGTAGTCATGCACTTCAGAGGATGCAGCGGCGAACCCAATCGCCAGAAACGCATCTATCACTCCGGCGAAACAGAAGACGCAACCTGGTTCCTGCGCTGGCTGGCAGAGACCCACGGTCCGGCCCCCACAGCTGCGGTGGGCTATTCGCTGGGAGGAAACATGCTGGCCTGTTTGCTGGCGAAAGAGGGGGACAATATTCCGCTGGATGCCGCTGTCATCGTTTCAGCCCCGTTCATGCTGGAGCAGTGCAGCTATCATATGGATAAGGGCTTTTCCCGCGTATATCAGCACTACTTACTTAACCTGTTGAAAGGCAACGCCTCACGTAAACTGAAAGCCTATCCGGGCTCGCTGCCGGTAAACCTGGAGCAGCTCAAGCGCATGCGACGCATTCGCGAATTTGACGATTTGATCACCGCGAAAATTCACGGCTTTGCCGATGCTATTGACTACTATCGTCAGTGCAGCGCCATGCCGTTGCTGAATCAAATCACCCGGCCTACGCTGATCATTCACGCGAAAGACGATCCCTTTATGGATCATCACTCAATTCCGGCGCCGGAACATTTACCGGCAAACGTGCAGTACCAACTGACCGAACATGGCGGGCACGTGGGCTTTATCGGCGGCACGCTGCGTCGGCCGCAGATGTGGCTGGAGACACGTATCCCGGACTGGCTGACCCCCTATCTGGAAAAATAAACATGATCATTCCCTGGCAGGATCTGGCTCCCGAAACGCTGGATAATCTGATTGAAAGCTTTGTATTGCGTGAGGGCACAGATTATGGTGAACATGAACGCACGCTTGAAATGAAAGTCGCCGATGTTAAACAGCAGCTTAAAAGCGGTGAAGCCGTTCTGGTGTGGTCAGAATTGCACGAGACGGTGAATATCATGCCCCGTGGTCAGTTTCGCGACTGATCGCACACTCTTTCCACTCAGGGAGTTGCTATGTCCGCCAGACATCCGGTTATTGCCGTTACAGGGTCGAGTGGTGCAGGTACCACGACCACCAGCCTCGCCTTTCGTAAGATCTTCTCGCAGCTTCATCTGCGTGCCGCGGAGGTCGAAGGCGACAGCTTTCACCGCTACACCCGCCCTGAAATGGATATGGCAATCCGCAAAGCGCGCGATTTAGGCAAACATATCAGCTACTTTGGTCCTGAAGCGAACGACTTTGGCCTGCTGGAGCAGACCTTCGCAGAGTACGGGCGAAGCGGTACGGGCCAGTCGCGCAAATACCTGCATACCTATGACGAAGCGGTGCCGTGGAACCAGGTACCGGGTACCTTTACGCCCTGGCAGCCGCTGCCTGAACCCACCGACGTGCTGTTTTATGAAGGTCTGCACGGTGGGGTCGTTACGCCGCACCATGACGTGGCGCGCCATGTCGATCTGCTGGTGGGGGTCGTGCCTATCGTCAACCTGGAGTGGATCCAGAAGCTGACGCGGGATACCAGCGAGCGCGGCCATTCCCGTGAAGCGGTGATGGATTCGGTGGTTCGCTCGATGGAGGATTACATTAACTTCCTGACGCCGCAGTTTTCCCGCACCCATATTAACTTCCAGCGCGTCCCGACCGTGGACACCTCCAATCCGTTTGCTGCAAAAGCCATTCCGTCACTGGACGAGAGCTTTGTGGTAATCCATTTCCGCAATCTGGACGAGATCGATTACCCCTGGCTGCTGGCGATGCTGCAGGGCTCGTTTATTTCACACATGAATACGCTGGTGGTCCCGGGTGGGAAAATGGGGCTGGCGATGGAGTTGATCATGACGCCGCTGGTGCAACGGATAATGGAAGGCAAGAAGATCGCCTGAGGCTTTATCGCCCGGTGGCGCGACGTTCACCGGGCCTACGATTTTCTCCCTCTCCCAGTGGGAGAGGACATCAGACCGCACGAGGCCTTACAACCTTACGCCTCGATCACCTCATACGAATGGGTAATGTTGACCGCTTTTTCCAGCATCAGCGCCACGGAGCAGTACTTCTCGGCGGAGAGGTCCACCGCGCGGGAGACCGCAGCGTCTTTTAATGCCTTGCCGGTGACAACGAAATGCAGATTGATATGGGTGAACAGGCGCGGCGCTTCTTCCCGGCGTTCTGACGTCAGCTTCACTTCACAGTCGGTCACATCGTGACGCCCTTTTTGCAGAATCGATACCACGTCGATAGCGCTGCATCCGCCCGCCGCCATCAGCACCACTTCCATCGGGCTTGGCGCTTTGTCGCCGGAGTTGCCATCCATCAGAATCTGGTGGCCCGAGGCGGACTCACCGAGGAACGTTAACCCTTCGACCCATTTCACACGTGCTTGCATTTTTATTAACTCCAGGATTGCATTTTTCCCGTCAGATTACGCGTCAGTAATAATTCTGGCAACGGAAGTCGACCTGCATCAAGCTGAAGCGAGACACCAGGAGACACGCGGCAAAACCTATGCTAAAACAATCGTGATGCTACAGTAATACATTGACGTTGCACATGTATGCAGAGGACATCACACATTACAGGCTGCTAATTATTGTGACAGCCCGATCCCCAGGCAGGGGGAAGAATTCGATTGCAACCCCAGAGCGAAGGTAGTCAGCCTGACTCTGGAGACAGCTTATAACAGAGGATAACAGCGCATGGTGCTTGGCAAACCGCAAACAGACCCGACTCTCGAATGGTTCTTGTCTCATTGCCATATTCATAAGTACCCATCGAAGAGCACGCTGATTCACCAGGGTGAAAAAGCGGAAACGTTGTATTACATCGTCAAAGGCTCAGTGGCAGTGCTGATCAAAGATGAAGAAGGCAAAGAGATGATCCTCTCTTACCTTAATCAGGGAGACTTTATCGGCGAACTGGGCCTGTTTGAAGAAGGTCAGGAGCGTAGCGCCTGGGTGCGTGCAAAAACCGCGTGTGAAGTGGCTGAGATCTCTTATAAGAAATTCCGCCAGCTGATCCAGGTTAACCCGGATATCCTGATGCGTCTCTCTTCGCAGATGGCTCGCCGTCTGCAGGTGACCTCCGAGAAAGTGGGCAACCTCGCCTTCCTGGACGTGACGGGCCGCATTGCTCAGACCCTGCTGAACCTGGCGAAGCAGCCAGACGCCATGACCCACCCGGACGGTATGCAAATTAAAATCACCCGTCAGGAAATTGGTCAGATCGTCGGATGCTCTCGTGAGACAGTCGGTCGTATCCTGAAAATGCTGGAAGATCAGAACCTGATCTCCGCCCACGGTAAAACCATCGTGGTTTACGGAACACGTTAATTCCACTCAGACGGCGTGGCATCGCAGGATGACACGCCGTTTTTGTCTCTCTCACCCATGTGGCGCAGGCTCATTTATCACCCGGAAGTTAACTACGCACTGCGGCAAACCCTGGTGTTATGTCTCCCTGTGGCCGTGGGGTTAGTTCTGGGTTATCTGCAGTACGGTCTGCTGTTTTCTCTCGTCCCTGCCTGCTGCAACATTGCCGGTCTCGATACGCCCCATAAACGCTTTTTTAAACGCCTGATTATTGGCGGCTCCCTGTTTGCGGGCTGTAGCCTGGCGGTACAGCTTCTGCTGGCGCGCGATATTCCGCTGCCTCTCATTCTGACCGTGCTGGCGATGACGCTAGGCGTCACGGCAGAGATTAGCGCCCTTCATGCTCGTCTGCTGCCCGCCTCGCTGATTGCGGCTATCTTTACCCTGAGTCTGGCGGGAAATATGCCGATCTGGGCGCCGCTGCTCATCTACGCGCTGGGCACCCTGTGGTACGGGCTGTTTAACTGGTTCTGGTTCTGGATGTGGCGCGAGCAGCCGCTGCGGGAATCGTTAAGCGTGCTTTATCAGCAGCTGGCGGATTACTGCGAAGCCAAATATACCCTGCTGACGCAGCACACCGATCCTGAAAAGTCGCTGCCGCCGCTGCTGGCTCGCCAGCAGAAAGTGGTGGATCTGATCGGCCTCTGCTACCAGCAGCTGCATATGCTGGCGGCGAACAGAAATCATGAATACAAACGTCTGCTGCGTACCTTCCAGGTGGGACTGGATCTCCAGGAGCACATCTCCGTCAGCCTGCACCACCCGAATGAGGTACAAAAGCTGGTCGAGCGCAGTCACGCCGAAGCGGTGATCCGCTGGAACGCGCAGACCGTCGCCGCCCGTCTACGTGTGCTGGCTGATGACATTCTCTACCATCGCTATCCCACCCGCTTCAGTATGGACAAGCAGCTCGGCGCGCTGGAGAAAATTGCCCGCCAGCACCCGGACAACCCGGTGGGCCAGTTCTGCGCATGGCACTTCAGCCGTATTGCCCGCGTGCTCCGCACCCAACGTCCGCTCTATCCTCGCGATCTGATGGCGGACAAGCAGAAACGCCTGCCGCTGATCCCAGCCCTGAGAAGCTATCTGTCGCTGAAATCTTCCGCTCTGCGTAATGCGGCACGCATCAGCGTGATGCTGAGTATCGCCAGCCTGATGGGGATGGCATTGCATCTGCCAAAACCTTACTGGATCTTAATGACCGTGCTGCTGGTGACGCAAAACGGCTATAGCGCCACGCGGGTGCGTATTCTCCACCGGGCGGCCGGTACGATGGCGGGGTTGATTATTGCGGGCGTCACCCTGCACTTGCACGTACCAGAAGGCTATACCCTGGCAGGTATGCTGATGATCACCCTGGTGAGTTACCTGTTTATCCGTAAGAACTACGGCTGGGCGACGGTGGGCTTTACGGTGACCGCCGTGTACACCCTGCAGCTGATCACGCTGAACGGCGAGCAGTTTATTATCGCCCGACTGGCCGACACCCTTATTGGCTGCCTGATTGCCTTCGGCGGAATGGTGTGGCTGTGGCCGCAATGGCAAAGCGGGCTGCTGCGCCAGAACGCCCACGACGCGCTGGAGGCCGATCAGGAAGCCATCCGCCTGATCCTCAGCGACGATCCGCAACCCACACCGCTGGCGTGGCAGCGCATGAAGGTCAACCAGGCCCACAACGCGCTGTTTAACTCCCTCAACCAGGCGATGCAGGAGCCGGGCTTCAATTCGGCGTATCTGGCGGATATGCGGCTATGGGTGACGCACAGCCAGTTTATCGTCGAGCATATCAACGCGATGACGACCCTGGCGCGCGAGCATACGATGTTGACGCCCGATCTGGCGCAGCGTTATCTGCAGTCGTGTGAGATCGCCCTTCAGCGCTGCCAGCAGCGACTGGAGTATGACGCACCGGGCGAGAGTGGGGACAGTAATATTCTGGAAGCGCCAGAGACCCTGACGCATGGACCGATGAGCACGCTGGAACAGCATCTGCAACGCATTCTGGGGCATTTGAACACCATGCACACCATCTCCTCGGTGGCATGGCGCCAGCGCCCGCATCATGGGATCTGGTTGATCCGGCGGCTGAAGCGGACGCCGTATTAAACACAAAACGGTAACCAGGGGTTACCGTTTTTTATGTTTGCTCCCTCGCCCTGTGGGAGAGGGTTGGGGTGAGGGCAACAGGCCGCACATAACCGTAGGTCCGTGCAAGCGCAGCGCCACCCGGCAACAAGACTACTGCTGAACCACCCGCTTCACCGCCTGTGCAAAGCGGGTCATCCCTTCGTCGATATCCGCGCTTTCCACCAGCAGCGACGGCGCAAAGCGCATCACGTCCGGCCCGGCATTAAGCACCATCGTTCCTTCACTGGCGGCGGCATAGAGGAAATCGCGCGCCCGGCCTCTGTATTGCGGCTTCAGTTCAGCGCCAATCAACAGGCCCATGCCGCGAATATCGCTGAAGACATCGTACTGTGCATCGATCTGCTGAAGGTGTTTTACAAACTGCTCGCGTTTTGTATTGACGCCGCTCAGCACGTCCGGGGTATTGATGATATCAAACGCGGCTCCTGCTACCGCACACGCCAGCGGGTTGCCGCCGTAGGTGGAGCCGTGTGAGCCCACGTGGAATGCCGAAGCGATATCCTGCGTGGTGAGAACCGCGCTGACCGGGAAGCCGCCTCCGAGCGCTTTGGCGCTGGTCAGGATGTCCGGCGTCACGCCGTAGTGCATATAGGCAAACAGATCCCCGGTGCGCCCCATTCCGCTCTGCACTTCATCAAAGACCAGCAGCGCCTGGTGCTGGTCGCACAGATCGCGCAGTCCCTGCAGGAATTCTGGCGTTGCCGCCATCACGCCCCCTTCGCCCTGGATTGGCTCGACGACTACCGCGCAGGTGTGATCGTCCATCACCGCTTTTACCGCATGCAGATCGTTGAAGGGTACGTGGATAATGTCGGCCGGTTTTGGGCCAAAGCCGTCGGAATATTTTGGCTGACCGCCCACGGTCACGGTAAACAGCGAACGGCCATGGAACGCGTTGTGAAAGGCGATGATTTTGCTTTTAAACGGGCTGTGACGGGTGGAAGCGTAATACCGGGCCAGCTTGAAGGCGGTTTCGTTGGCTTCGGTGCCGGAGTTCATAAACAGAACGCGCTCGGCAAAGGTGGCGTCGATGATTTTGCGGCCCAGGCGCAGCGCCGGTTCATTGGTAAAGACGTTGCTGGTGTGCCACAGGGTTTCACCCTGGGTTTTCAGCGCCTCGACCAGCGCCGGGTGGCAGTGACCTAACGCCGTCACCGCAATGCCGCCCGCGAAATCAATGTACTCTTTGCCCTGTTGATCCCATACGCGGCTGCCTTTCCCTTTCACCGGGATAAACTCAGCCGGTGCATAAATTGGCAGTATCACCTCATCGAATGTAGCGCGCGTAATTGCAGATTGTTCAGTTGCCATGTAACCCCACCCTTTTTTAAGCAAAAAGCAGAAGTGAAAATATAATCACGAAATATGCTTAAAAAATCACTTGATGGCAACTAAAAATCAACGATTGAGGAAATTAGCCAGCAGCGGGTGGCCCTGTTCGCTGAGAATGCTTTCCGGATGGAATTGCACCCCTTCCAGATCCCATTCACGATGGCGGATACCCATGATCTCCCGGGTATCGCTCCAGGCGGTAACCTCAAAGCAGTCGGGTAAGGTGGGCGGGTCGATGACCAGTGAATGATAGCGAGTAACGGTCAGGGGATTATTCAGGCCGCTGAAAACCCCCGCGCCGTTATGCGTTACCGGAGACGTTTTGCCGTGCATCACTTTAGCGGCCCGGACAATGGTGGCACCAAAGACCTGGGCGATAGCCTGATGTCCGAGGCAGACCCCCAGCACCGGCACTTTCCCGGCATAGCGCTGGATCACCGCCAGCGAAATACCGGACTCATCCGGTGTACAGGGCCCTGGAGAGATAACGATTTTTTGCGGATTGAGCGTCGCGATATCCTCAAGAGTGAGCATATCGTTGCGCCGCACCACCACCTCCGCACCCAGCTCGCAAAAATACTGGTACAGGTTCCAGGTGAAGGAATCGTAGTTATCAATCAGCAGAATCATGGCGGCTCCTGAAAAAATGGCCGCCCTATTCTACTCAGTTTCCCGGGCTTCGCTTACCACTTTACTGAAGATTGCGTTCAACGCGCTCAGATCCCCCATCGCACCGCTCTGGTTGGCCTGTGCCCATGCCTCAGGATCAATACCGCGCCAGTCAAGCTGGTAGCCGGCATGGATCGCCAGTTGCTCAAAGAAGATGCGCTGAACAATGCCGTTGCCGATGCGGAACGGATGCAGGACGTTGATTTCGCAATAGTAGTGGCTAAGGCGGTTAATAAAGTCCGCTTTCTCCAGCCCGACGAGATACCCCTCCTCCTCCAGATCCTGCATCAGGGCATTGCCCTCTTTTTCGATGTAGGCGAAGTGGCAGAAACGGGTATCCCCCTGGTAAATATCCATTTCACGGATATCACCCGCCCAGTCGAAGATATCCTGATAAATGTGGTGATGAATGGCGCACAGATGTGGCAGACCGCGCAGCAGCGGCCCAATGCCCAGACTAGCCGCTCGCAGGGCGGTTAATTCATACGCCGCCTGAGCAAGACGCTCCGCCTGGCGGATGCCCAGCCGGTTACGCATGACATTCAGTCCAGGATACAGATAGGGATCGCGATCGTTGCCATATTTATCGCTCATAGTGCCTCCTGAGCTCTTCAAGACGCAGCTGGGCCTCGTCGGCGCTGAGCGTGACTAATGGACTATCGACCCCTTCAAGACGGCGACTGGCCTGGAAATTCGCGTTTCGCTGTTGTTCCCATAGACGGGATTTTTGTTTATCAGTGAGTTTTTTCACCTGTTACCTCCCTGCTTGTGCCCGTGTTGCCACAAGTATAAGCAGCAAACTGCGGTTTCGCAGGAAGGTAAAGGCAACGCGGGCAAGGCCAGCCCGCGCCGTTAAGGATTAAGGCAGGACTTTCGCAGAGAGGATAACTACCGGTTTTGTCGGGACATTCTGGTAAGGACCAACGTCATGCGTCTGCACCTGAGAAATTTTATCGGCCACATCCATGCCTTTCACAACTTTACCAAATACCGCGTAGCCAAAATCACGCTGACCGTGGTCCAGGAAGGCGTTGTCCGCCACGTTGAGGAAGAACTGACTGGTCGCGCTGTCTTTATCGGCGGTACGCGCCATTGAGATGGTGCCGCGGGCGTTGCGCAGGCCGTTATCCGCTTCATTCTTGATTGGCGGGTTCGGTTGCTTCTGCTGCATCTGCTCGTTGAAGCCGCCGCCCTGCAGCATGAAGCCTGGGATCACGCGGTGGAAAGTGGTGCCGTTATAGAAACCGCTGTTCACGTAATCGAGGAAGTTTTTCACAGAAATGGGGGCTTTCTGACTGTTCAGTTCCAGCTCAATGTTACCGGCAGAGGTGGTCAACAGAACGTGCGGGTCTCCTTTCGCTGCCAGCGCAGCAGGAGAGAGGGCTGAAAGAGCAAGTACAGCCGCGACAGCCGCCAGGGTTGATTTGAGCATGAGAATTCCTTAACAAAGCGCAGTAAAGAAAGCGAATGGCTTGATTCTAAAGAGCAGTATGAATCCAGGCCAGCCATTTACCTAATTTTACCTATTTGAAACAGATGTAACCGTCAGGCAAATTAAAGCCAACGGCATTAACGTGATTAATATCACTCTTTTTCATGCAATGAATGATTAATTTATCTTAAAAGATTTAATTAGATCACATTCAAGATTAAAATCTGGCCGCTCGCAGCGCAGTCAATGCGCTTTACACTTCTATTCACAGGCCAGTCATGACTAACAGCAATCGTATCAAGCTCACATGGATCAGCTTCTTCTCCTACGCCCTCACCGGTGCGTTGGTAATTGTCACCGGGATGGTGATGGGAAATATCGCAGACTATTTCAACCTGCCCGTTTCCAGTATGAGTAACACCTTCACCTTTCTTAACGCCGGGATCCTGATCTCCATTTTCCTCAATGCCTGGCTGATGGAAATCGTTCCGCTGAAAACCCAGCTGCGTTTCGGCTTTGTGCTGATGGTGCTTGCCGTGGCGGGCCTGATGCTCAGCCACAGCATTGCGCTCTTCTCCGCCGCCATGTTTGTGCTTGGTCTGGTCAGTGGGATCACCATGTCCATCGGGACATTTCTTATCACCCACATGTATGAAGGCCGCCAGCGCGGCGCACGTCTGCTGTTTACCGACTCCTTCTTTAGCATGGCAGGGATGATCTTCCCGATGGTGGCCGCCGCGCTGCTGGCGCGCAGCATTGAGTGGTATTGGGTGTACGCCTGCATTGGTCTGGTCTACGTGGCGATCTTTATTCTCACCTTCGGCTGTGACTTCCCCGTGCTCGGCAAAAAAGCGCAGACCACCAGCGAGCCGGTAGTGAAAGAAAAATGGGGTATCGGCGTGCTGTTTCTCTCTGTCGCCGCCCTGTGCTATATCCTCGGCCAGCTGGGCTTTATCTCCTGGGTTCCGGAGTATGCCAAAGGTCTGGGGATGAGCCTGAACGATGCCGGTAAGCTGGTGAGTGATTTCTGGATGTCGTACATGTTCGGCATGTGGGCGTTCAGCTTTATCCTGCGCTTCTTCGATCTGCAGCGGATCCTCACCGTACTGGCAGGCGCCGCCACCGTGCTGATGTACCTGTTTATCAATGGTTCACCGGAGCAGATGCCGTGGTTCATTCTGACGCTCGGGTTCTTCTCCAGCGCCATCTACACCTCGATCATCACCCTGGGCTCCCTGCAGACCAAAGTCGCCTCGCCGAAGCTGGTTAACTTCGTGCTGACCTGCGGCACCATTGGCACCATGCTGACCTTCGTGGTTACCGGGCCGATTGTGGCGCACAGCGGCCCGCTGGCGGCGTTACACACCGCGAACGGTCTCTACGCTGTGGTGTTTGTGATGTGCCTGGTGCTGGGCTTCGTGACCCGCCACCGCCAGCACAATGCGGCGGCAGCGACGCACTAATCCTTAAGCCCCTTTGCGCTCAGCGAAGGGGCTGTTTTGAGTAAAACACACCTCTTCCCCGCCGCTGTCCATTTGTACCCAGGTCTGCGCCAGCTGGGTGGTGGCAATTACCCTGCCCTGACGAATCGACCAGCGCACCGGCACCTGACAGCGCACCGCCTCAAAGCCGCTTTCCGCGGGCAGAATAACCAGATTCGCCGGATTCCCCGTTTCAATACCGTAATCGCTCACCCCAAAGGTTCTGGCGCTGTTATGGGTGATCAGGCTAAGCCCGCGATCAATCTGCTGATACCCCATCATCTGACAGACATGCAGCCCCATATGCAGCACCTGCAGCATATTGCCGGTACCCAGCGGATACCAGGGATCAAACACGTCGTCATGGCCGAAGCAGACATTGATGCCCGCGTCGAGCAGCTCCTTCACGCGGGTAATGCCGCGCCGCTTTGGATAATCATCAAAGCGCCCCTGCAGATGAATATTCACCAGCGGATTGGCGACAAAGTTAATCCCGGAGAGCTTCAGCAGGCGAAACAGCCGCGAGGTATAGGCCCCGTTATAGGAGTGCATCGCGGTGGTGTGGCTGGCAGTAACGCGCGGGCCAATCCCGGCCTCATAAGCCAGCGCCGCCACCGTTTCGACAAACCGCGACTGTTCGTCGTCAATCTCATCGCAGTGAATATCCAGCGGGCGGTCGTACTTCTTCGCCAGCTCGAAGGCGATATGCAGCGACTGCACGCCGTATTCTCGGGTGAACTCAAAGTGCGGGATAGCCCCCACCACGTCGGCCCCCAGCCGTAACGCCTCTTCCAGCAGGGCGGCACCGTTGGGATAAGAGAGGATCCCCTCCTGAGGGAATGCGACAATTTGCAGATCAATCCAGGGGGCCACCTCCTGCTTCACCTCCAGCATCGCCTTCAGGGCGGTGAGCGTCGGGTCAGAGACATCCACATGGGTGCGCACGTACTGAATGCCGTTAGCGATCTGCCACTTCAGGGTTTTCCAGGCCCGGGCTTTGACATCCTCATGACTGAGCAGTGCCTTGCGCTCTGCCCAGCGTTCAATGCCCTCAAACAGCGTGCCGGACTGGTTCCAGTTCGGCTCACCCGCCGTCTGGGTGGTATCGAGATGAATATGCGGTTCGATAAACGGCGGAATAGCCAGCCCACCGCGGGCATTTAATACTTCATAGCTCTCAATCTGCTTTTCACCCGTCGGGGTAATTTCACCAAAACGACCGTTCTCAATCGCCAGTTGCCATAAGCCGTCCCGACCCGGTAAGCGAACGTTCTGGATAAGCCAAAGCGGTGCTGTAGACATCATGTTCTCCCTAAAATGCGGGCTGAAATTCAGGAGTAGCTGAAATTAAAGATTAGCCCCCTAATTTGTACACAAAACCATCGATTACGAAAAGCCTGTTATTTCCACGACTTATAAAAATCCTGACAAATCAGTAATCTACTCACTAAGGAGTAGTTGAAGGCGTATTTGATTTGCATCAATAAGTGGCTTTGCTGAATCGTTAAGGTAGGCAGTAATAGAAAAGAAATCGAGGCAAAAATGAGCAAAGTCAGACTCGCTATTATCGGTAACGGCATGGTCGGTCACCGCTTTATTGAGGATCTCCTTGATAAAGCCGATGCCGCCCGGTTCGACATTACCGTGTTCTGTGAAGAACCCCGCAAGGCGTACGACCGCGTGCACCTCTCCTCCTATTTCTCTCACCACACCGCCGAAGAGCTCTCTCTGGTGCGTGAAGGTTTTTACGAGAAACATGGCGTGAAGGTGCTGGTGGGCGAGCGCGCTATCACCATTAACCGTCAGGAAAAAGTGATTCATTCCAGTGCGGGACGCACGGTTTTTTACGATAAGCTGATCATGGCGACTGGCTCTTATCCGTGGATCCCGCCGATCAAAGGGTCGGAAACTCAGGATTGCTTCGTTTATCGCACCATTGAAGACCTCAATGCAATCGAATCCTGCGCCCGTCGCAGCAAACGCGGCGCGGTGGTCGGCGGCGGCCTGCTCGGCCTCGAAGCCGCTGGCGCGCTGAAAAACTTAGGCGTTGAGACCCACGTCATCGAATTTGCCCCGATGCTGATGGCTGAGCAGCTTGACCACATGGGTGGCGATCAGCTCAAACGCAAAATTGAAAGCATGGGTGTGAAAGTCCACACCAGCAAAAATACTAAAGAGATCGTGCAGGAAGGCACCGAGGCGCGTAAAACCATGCGCTTCGCCGACGGCAGCGAGCTGGAAGTCGACTTTATCGTCTTCTCCACCGGTATTCGCCCGCGCGACAAGCTGGCCACCCAGTGCGGTCTGGCGGTTGCCCAGCGCGGCGGCATCATGATCAACTCCACCTGCCAGACCTCCGATCCGGATATCTACGCGATCGGCGAATGCGCCAGCTGGGAAAATCACGTCTACGGTCTGGTTGCTCCCGGCTACAAAATGGCGCAGGTCGCCGTTGACCATATCCTCGGCAATGAAAACGCCTTTGAAGGCGCGGACATGAGCGCCAAGCTGAAGCTGCTGGGCGTGGACGTTGGCGGCATTGGTGATGCGCACGGTCGTACGCCAAACTCCCGCAGCTACGTCTACCTCGACGAAAGCAAAGAAGTCTATAAGCGGCTTATCGTCAGCCCGGATAATAAAACCCTGCTCGGCGCGGTGCTGGTGGGCGATACCAGCGATTTCGGTAACCTGCTGCAGCTGGTGCTGAACGCTATCGAACTGCCGGAGAACCCGGACGCGCTGATCCTGCCTGCCCACGCGGCCAGCGGCAAACCCTCTATTGGCGTTGATAAGCTGCCAGACAGCGCGCAGATTTGCTCCTGCTTCGACGTGACCAAAGGCATGCTGGTTGCCGCCATCAACAAAGGCTGCCACACCGTTGCGGCGCTGAAAGCTGAAACCAAAGCCGGTACCGGCTGCGGCGGCTGTATTCCGCTCGTCACCCAGGTGCTCAACGCCGAGCTGGCAAAACAGGGTATCGAAGTAAACAACAACCTGTGCGAGCACTTCGCCTACTCTCGCCAGGAGCTGTACCACCTTATCCGCGTAGAAGGCATTAAATCCTTCGACGAGCTGCTGCAAAAACACGGCCAGGGCTACGGCTGTGAAGTGTGTAAACCGACCGTCGGTTCGCTGCTGGCCTCCTGCTGGAATGAATACATCCTCAAGCCGCAGCATACCCCGCTGCAGGACACCAACGACAACTTCCTGGCAAACATCCAGAAAGACGGTACCTACTCCGTCATTCCACGCTCTGCCGGTGGCGAAATCACGCCGGAAGGGCTGGTGGCTGTAGGCCGTATCGCACGCGAATTTAACCTGTACACCAAAATCACCGGTTCCCAGCGTATTGGCCTGTTTGGTGCACAGAAAGACGATCTGCCAGAGATCTGGCGTCAGCTGATTGAAGCAGGCTTCGAAACCGGTCATGCCTACGCCAAAGCGCTGCGTATGGCGAAAACCTGCGTCGGCAGCACCTGGTGCCGCTACGGCGTGGGCGACAGCGTGGGCTTCGGCGTCGAGCTGGAAAACCGCTACAAAGGTATCCGTACCCCGCACAAAATGAAGTTTGGCGTCTCGGGCTGTACCCGCGAATGTGCCGAAGCCCAGGGGAAAGACGTAGGGATCATCGCCACCGAGAAAGGCTGGAACCTGTACGTGTGCGGCAACGGTGGGATGAAACCACGCCATGCGGATCTGCTGGCGGCGGATATCGACCGTGAAACGCTGATCACCTACCTCGACCGCTTCATGATGTTCTACATCCGCACCGCGGACAAACTGACCCGCACCGCGCCGTGGCTGGATAACCTGGAAGGCGGCATCGACTACCTGAAGTCCGTTATCATCGATGACAAGCTCGGTCTGAATGCGACGCTGGAAGAAGAGATGGCCCGCCTGCGCGACGCCGTGATTTGCGAATGGACTGAAACCGTCAACACCCCGTCGGCGCAGGTTCGCTTCAAACACTTTATCAACAGCAACCAGCGCGATCCGAGCGTGCAGGTGGTGCCTGAGCGTGAACAGCATCGCCCGGCTACGCCTTATGAACGCATTCCGGTCACGCTGGTGGAGGAAAACGCATGAGCCAGTGGGTAAACATCTGCAAAATCGACGAGATCCTGCCTGCCACCGGCGTATGCGCGCTGTTGGGTCATGAACAGGTTGCCATTTTCCGTCCGCGTCACGACGAACAGGTTTTTGCCATCAGCAATATCGACCCGTTCTTCGAGGCCAGCGTGCTGTCCCGCGGAATTATTGCGGAACATCAGGGGGAGCTGTGGGTTGCCAGCCCGCTGAAAAAGCAGCGGTTCCGCCTGAGTGACGGTCTCTGTATGGAAGATGAGAGCCGCTCCGTTAAGCACTATGACGTCCGGGTCAAAGAGGGTAAGGTGCAGTTACGCGGTTAATTTATACAGGGAGGCGCAATGCCTCCCTTTTTAAACTTTTTCTTTTATTTTTCAGGATAATCAAACCATGTTTACAGACACTATTAATAAGTGTGCGGCTAATGCTGCGCGTATCGCACGCCTCAGTAAAAATAGCCCTCTCGGATTCTGGATCAGTTCTGCAATGGCAGGCGCCTATGTAGGCCTTGGGATCATTTTGATTTTTACCCTCGGTAATCTCGTTGACCCATCTGTTCGTCCGCTGGTGATGGGTGCCACCTTTGGTATCGCCCTGACCCTGGTGATCATCGCCGGCTCTGAGCTGTTCACCGGCCATACCATGTTCCTGACGCTGGGCGTCAAAGCGGGCACCATCACGCAGGGCCAGATGTGGGGCATTCTGCCGCAGACCTGGCTCGGCAACCTGGTGGGCTCTGTGTTTGTCGCGCTGCTCTACAGCTGGGGCGGTGGTAGCCTGCTGCCGGTTGATACCAGCCTCGTTCACACCGTCGCGCTGGCGAAAACCACCGCCCCGGCGATGGTACTGTTCTTTAAGGGCGCGCTGTGTAACTGGCTGGTGTGTCTTGCTATCTGGATGGCAATCCGCACTGAAGGCGCAGCGAAATTTATCGCTATCTGGTGGTGCCTGCTGGCCTTTATCGCCTCCGGCTACGAGCACTCCATCGCCAATATGACGCTGTTTGCCCTCTCCTGGTTCGGTCACCACAGCGAAGCGTATACCCTGTCAGGTATCGGACATAACCTGTTGTGGGTAACGCTTGGCAATACCCTTTCCGGGGTTGTATTTATGGGTTGGGGTTACTGGTATGCTACCCCTAAAGCGGAGCGTCCGACTCCGGCTACCATCGCAACCGTTCAGGCGAAAGCCAACTAAGAGGTAATGTCGTGGATCACCTGCCAATATTCTGTCAATTACGCAATCGTGACTGCCTGCTCGTGGGTGGTGGCGATGTGGCTGAACGTAAAGCCCGCCTGCTGTTAGAGGCAGGTGCCCGACTCACCGTTAACGCCCTCGACTTCGCCCCGCAATTCCATGCGTGGGCGCAGGAAGGGATGCTTACCCTCGTCGAGGGTGAGTTCAATGAAACGCTGCTCGATACCTGCTGGCTGACCATTGCCGCCACCGACGACGATGCGGTTAACCAGCGCGTCAGCGACGCCTGTGAAGCCCGGCGGATCTTCTGTAACGTAGTAGATGCGCCAAAAGAGGCGAGCTTTATCATGCCCTCGATTATCGACCGCTCCCCACTGATGGTCGCCGTCTCCTCTGGCGGCACTTCGCCGGTACTGGCGCGCCTGTTGCGTGAAAAGCTCGAAGCGATCCTGCCGCAACACCTGGGCCAGGTCGCCCACTATGCGGGGCAACTCCGTCCCCGGGTGAAAAAGCAGTTCGCTACCGTGGGCGAACGTCGCCGCTTCTGGGAAAAATTCTTCGTTAACGACCGGCTGGCGCAGTCGCTGGCCAACCAGGATCGGAAAGCCGTGGATGAGACCACTGAGCAGCTGCTGAATGCGCCGCTCGATCACCGGGGTGAAGTGGTGCTGGTGGGCGCTGGTCCGGGAGATGCCGGCCTGCTGACCCTGAAAGGGCTACAGCAGATCCAGCAGGCGGATATCGTGGTCTATGACCGTCTGGTCTCCGACGACATCATGAATCTGGTGCGCCGGGATGCCGATCGAGTGTTTGTCGGCAAGCGCGCCGGCTATCACTGCGTACCCCAGGAAGAGATTAACCAGATCCTGCTGCGTGAAGCGCAAAAAGGTAAACGCGTGGTGCGCCTGAAAGGTGGCGATCCCTTTATCTTCGGGCGTGGCGGCGAGGAGCTGGAGACGCTGTGCGAAGCAGGTATTCCCTTCTCGGTGGTGCCGGGCATTACCGCCGCCTCTGGCTGTTCAGCCTATTCCGGCATTCCGCTGACGCACCGTGACTATGCCCAGAGTGTGCGTCTGGTTACGGGCCACCTGAAGACCGGTAGCGAGCTGGACTGGCATAATCTGGCCGCAGAAAAACAGACCCTGGTGTTCTATATGGGCCTGAACCAGGCGGCGACGATTCAGGCGAAACTGCTCGAACATGGCATGGATGCTGAGATGCCGGTGGCGCTGGTAGAGAACGGGACCTCGATCAAACAGCGTGTGGTCAGCGGCGTGTTAACTCAGCTTGGCGAGCTTGCCGGGCAGGTTGAAAGCCCGGCGCTGATCGTGGTGGGCCGCGTCGTGGCGCTGCGTGACAGACTTAACTGGTTTTCCAACCACTAAGCCAGACTGAACACATTCTCCGCTATATGAGTAGTCCTGTTATGGACTACTCCTCTCTTAACGCTGTCGATAACATACCTTCCGCGAAAGCACATTTTCTATATATTCCCTCACGTTACACACAAGGAAGCGTTATGTTCAAACTGGCAAAGATTGCCCTGGTTGCAGGCATCTTAACAACCCTGACGGCGTGCACTGGCCACGTGCAAAACACCAAAAATAACTGCAGCTACGACTACCTGCTACACCCGGCGATCTCTATCTCCAAGATCATCGGTGGTTGCGGCCCGGCAGCAAATCAGTAAGTTTTTCAGACATAAAAAAACCGGGAATTTCCCGGTTTTTTTATTTGTGCGGTTTTCTCGCCGGGTGACGCTAACGCTGACCCGGCAAATAAAATTAAGGCTTAGCCACAAACCCAATCGCTTCGTACACCGCTTTCAGCGTTTCAGAGGCACGTGCGCTGGCTTTCTCGGCGCCCTCTTTCATCACTTTCTGCAGGAAAGCTTCGTCATTGCGGAACTGATGATAGCGCGCCTGCAGCTCGGTCAGCATGCCAGAAACCGCATCCGCCACTTCACCTTTCAGGTGACCATACATTTTGCCTTCGAAGTGCTGCTCCAGCTCCGGAATGCTCTGGCCAGTAACGCCAGAGAGAATATCCAGTAGGTTTGAAACGCCCGCTTTATTCTGCACGTCATAACGCACCACAGGCGGCTCGTCCGAATCGGTAACCGCACGCTTGAGCTTCTTCACCACTGCTTTTGGATCTTCCAGCAGACCGATAACGTTGTTGCGGTTGTCATCGGACTTGGACATCTTTTTGGTCGGCTCCAGCAGGGACATCACGCGGGCGCCGGACTTCGGAATAAACGGCTCTGGCACTTTGAAGATATCGCCGTAGATCGCATTGAAGCGCTGCGCGACATCACGGCTCAGCTCCAGATGCTGCTTCTGGTCTTCACCCACCGGTACCTGGTTGGTCTGGTACAGCAGGATGTCAGCGGCCATCAGTACCGGGTAGTCAAACAGACCGGCGTTGATGTTCTCAGCGTAGCGGGAGGACTTATCCTTGAACTGGGTCATACGGCTCAGTTCACCGAAATAGGTGTAGCAGTTCAGGGCCCAGCCCAGCTGCGCGTGTTCCGGCACATGGGACTGAACGAAGATGGTGCTTTTCTCAGGATCGATACCGCAGGCCAGATACAGCGCAAGGGTGTCGAGCGTCGCTTTACGCAACTGCTGCGGATCCTGGCGCACGGTAATGGCGTGCTGGTCAACGATGCAGTAGATACAGTGATACTCATCCTGCATGTTCACCCACTGACGCAGCGCACCCATATAGTTGCCAATGGTCAGTTCACCTGAGGGCTGTGCGCCACTAAATACGATGGGCTTAGTCATTTTTCAATTCCTGATTTTCACTGTGCGAAAGCCCGAGAACGGGCAGTAAATCTTTGAAGTGGTCGAAGATAAAATCCGGCTCACTCAACGTAATGGATTCACCGTAGTTATAGCCATAGGTCAGGCCAACGGACGGACAGCCTGCGGCCCTGGCCGCCAGAATATCATTGCGCGAATCACCCACAAAGAGCAGTGCTTCAGGCGTTAAGGATAATTTTCCTGCCACCAGCAGCAGCGGCTCGGGATGCGGCTTTTTGTTCTGCACATCATCGCCGCCGACAATCACCGAGAAATATTTCGCGATATCCAGCGCTTCCAGCAGCGGCGCGACGAACGCCGTCGGCTTATTGGTCACCAGCGCCAGCGGCATTCCTTTGGCATGCAGCGCGCTCAGCGTAGCGGCCACATCCGGGAACAGGAAGCTGCCCTCTTCCACCGTCTCTTCATAAAAACGGTTAAACAGCTTACGCAGGATGCGCACCTGCTCTTCCTGAGGAATATCCGCGTGATCGACACCCGGTTTGCCCTGCGCTGCACGTTGTACAGCACGTTCCTGACGCGCCCAGGTCAGCGCGCGCTCCATTAGCACGTCCGCCCCGTTGCCGATCCACGTAATTACACGTTCTTCACCCGCCACCGGCAGTTCCAGCGCATACAGCGCCTGATCGACCGCAGCGGTTAAACCCGGCGCGCTGTCCACCAGCGTACCGTCGAGGTCAAATGCAACGCCCCGAATTGCCTGCAAATTATCCATGACTTACCTTCGCCAGTTCACTGCGCATTTCATCAATGACTTTTTTGTAGTCCGGCTGATCGAAAATTGCCGAACCCGCGACAAACATATCTGCGCCCGCCGCGGCGATTTCGCCGATGTTATTAACCTTCACGCCGCCATCCACTTCGAGACGGATATCAAAGCCAGACTCGTCGATACGGCGACGCACTTCACGCAGCTTATCCAGCGTTTGCGGAATGAAAGACTGGCCGCCAAAGCCCGGGTTAACGGACATCAGCAGGATCACGTCCAGCTTGTCCATGACGTAATCAAGGTAGCTCAGCGGCGTTGCCGGGTTGAACACCAGTCCTGCCTTACAGCCGTGCTCTTTGATCAGCTGCAGCGTGCGGTCAACGTGTTCGGAGGCTTCAGGGTGGAAGGTGATGATGCTGGCGCCCGCGGCGGCAAAGTCCGGCACGATGCGGTCGACCGGTTTCACCATCAGGTGCACGTCAATCGGTGCGGTAACGCCATAGTTGCGTAGCGCCTTCAGCACCATCGGGCCGATGGTAAGGTTAGGCACGTAGTGGTTATCCATAACGTCGAAATGAACGACATCCGCACCGGCAGCCAGTGCTTTCGCGGTGTCTTCGCCCAGCCGGGCAAAATCAGCCGAAAGAATTGAGGGTGCAATCAAATACTGTTTCATCCGCATCTCCTTGAACTTTGTTTAACGGCGGGCGAAACGGCTCAGGGCAGATAGAGAGCCAGCAGTTCGTCCACCTTTTTACGTGTACCGCCGTTGCTGCTGATGCTGCGCCGGACTTTGACCTGAAAATGCTCTGCGGCCTTGTACCATTCGCGCGTATCGGGCGTGTCGTGATTCGAAATTAACACCGGGATACTTTTGCTGACCAGCTTTTCCGCCATTCCCGCCAGATGCGCCTGCTCGGCAGGGCTGAAGCTGTTGGTGTGATAAGCGGTGAAGTTCGCCGTAGCAGACAGAGGAGCATACGGTGGGTCACAGTAAACCACCGAATTGGCGTCAGCAAGGTTCATACACTCTTCATACGAGAGACAATGAAACTCCGCGTTCTGCGCTTTTTCAGCAAAGTGATACAACTCGGCCTGAGGAAAATAAGGGCGCTTGTAGCGACCAAAGGGTACGTTGAATTCACCCCGCAGATTATACCGGCACAGGCCGTTGTAGCCATGGCGGTTAAGATAGAGGAACAACAGCGCACGGCGGAACGGATCCTGGCACTGATTAAACTCCGCACGGTACTGATAGTAAACATCCGGGTTGTTGTTCTCTGGCGTAAACAGCTTGCGCGCCTCATCGACGTACTCATCGGTACGCTCTTTTACGATTTTATAGAGGCTGATCAGGTCGCTGTTGATATCCGCAAGGATATAGCGGGAGTAGCTGGTATTAAGAAATACCGAACCCGCGCCAACAAAGGGTTCGACAAGACACTCGCCGTCTGGCAGGTGTTTTTGAATATCATCGAGCAGGGGGTATTTCCCCCCTGCCCATTTCAGAAAAGCGCGATTTTTTTTCATGCTGACTAACTGATTACACCTTCTCCGGCTGTGGAGAAAGCTCCGACAGCATCCTGCGCTTCACAGATTACTTCAAATCGGACTGAACCTGACGGATCGGCTTCGCCCACGGGTTTTTTGCCTGAACGTCGGCTGGCAGTGTTGCAACCGCGCGTTTTGCATCATCTTTCGAAGCGTACACACCGCTTACCAGCACATACCACGGCTGACCGTTACGGGTGGTTTCGTAGACAACAAAGTTTTTCAGGTTTGACTTTT
The DNA here is from genome assembly GCF_035787115.1 of Leclercia adecarboxylata. GTDB lineage: Bacteria > Pseudomonadota > Gammaproteobacteria > Enterobacterales > Enterobacteriaceae > Enterobacter > Enterobacter adecarboxylatus_E. The sequence continues at coordinate 41,660 of NZ_JALKTL010000008.1, forward strand.
TCGCCCAGCCGTTGAGGTTGTCATAGTTGGACGAGCTGCTCAGCTGCAACGTGTAGTTGTTGGACGGCGCAGACTTCAGTGAACTCACGTTCCCTGTCGATTTACCGGTGCTGGAAGCCGCAGGGGCGGTCGCCGCTGGCGTCGATGCTGTTGCCGTGGCTTTCGGTGCCGTCGCGGTAGCTGCAGGCGCTTTCACCGGTGCGCTGGCCGCGGTTTCAGTATGCTTCGGCTGCGCGACTGCTTTTGGCGCTTCTGCTTTCGCAACTGGCTGTGGCTTCGCTTCACGCTTCGGCTCAATGACCGTCTGCTTACGTTCCTGATGCTGCGCAGGCTTCGTCTGACGTGGTGCAGATTCTGCCGCCGCCGTCTGCTGTTGCCCGCTGGCACCACGGATTGGCGCCACGGTTGCAGGCTCGGTCGGCAGCGTGGAGTTGACCACCACGTTGTTAACCTGCTGCTGGTTCTGCGGCTGCGTCAGGGCATTATTCAGATCGCCCTGAACCTCAACGCGTTGCTGGCCTTCCGGGGTCGCCGGAGACTGGCCCTGAGTTGGTGTGGAGGCAACAGGCGGCAGAGAGATCTCCTGCTGAGTGTTCTCTGCAGACGTGGTGCCCGGTGCAGGCTGCGAGCCATTCGCCTGATCGGCGGCACTGCCGGAAAGGTCGATACTCTTCTCGCCGGAAGCGGTTTGATCGGCTGGCGTGGTCGATGGGGCTTTCAGTGCGGAGCCGACGCCGATAATCAGCAGCAGCAGGACCAGCACACCCAGGCCCATCATAATGTACTGGCGGGAAGCAGGCTTCGCCGCAGCGGCTTTACGCTTACGCGGGCGACGCTCTACGGGCTCTTCGTCCATTGAATCATCTTCGGACTCATAATCCTCTTCTTCACGCTCGTCGCGAGCGGCGCGGCCACGCGAAGGACGAGGATCATCATTGTCCAGATCGACCTCGTCAAAGTTAATTTGCGGCTCTTTATCACGTTCTGAAGATTGGCGAGTACGACCAGTACGACGATCGCTGGGATCGGGTTTCAGCTCGTCTTCTGGTTTGAATTCATCCATTTAACACCCCACTAAAAGGCTAATGCCTACAACTTTGCACATCACCTGAAGCAAAATGGCTACGTATTACCGTAGCCGGACCTTTCTAATTGTTACGCTTGCTGGCAATCAGCAATAGCGCCAAGAACAACATCGTGCGGCACACCGCCACGAACTTCACTCTTTCCGATTGCAAGCGGGAGTACCAGACGCATCTCGCCTGCTAATACTTTTTTATCACGCATCATGTGCGGTAAGTAGGCCTGCGCTGACATTTCGCGCGGCCCCGTCACCGGCAACCCGGCACGCTCAAGCAACGTGATAATACGTTGTGTATCAGCCTTGCTGAACTGACCCAGACGCTCCGAGGTGCGCGCGGCCATCACCATCCCCGCCGCCACGGCCTCTCCATGCAGCCAGTTACCGTAGCCCATTTCAGCTTCGATAGCATGACCGTAGGTGTGCCCCAGATTCAGTAAAGCACGTAAGCCTGTTTCACGCTCGTCCGCGGCAACCACTTCTGCTTTCAGCTCACAACAACGGCGAATACAGTACGCCATCGCCTGACCATCCAGGCGCAATAAGGCATCCATATTCTCTTCAAGCCAGCTAAAGAACTCGCCATCCAGAATAATGCCGTACTTGATCACTTCCGCCAGGCCAGAGGCCAGCTCACGCTGAGGCAGCGTTTGCAGACAGTTGAGATCCACCACCACCGAAGCAGGCTGGTAGAACGCGCCAATCATGTTTTTGCCGAGCGGATGGTTAACGGCGGTTTTGCCACCAACAGAAGAGTCAACCTGTGACAACAGCGTGGTAGGAATTTGAATAAAACGAACGCCACGCTGATAGCTTGCCGCCGCAAACCCCGTAAGATCGCCAACGACACCGCCGCCTAACGCCAGCAGTGTTGTGTCGCGACCGTGCGGTTTTTGCAGAAGTGCAGTGAAGACGGTATCGAGTACCGTCAGGCTTTTATACTGCTCGCCATCAGGCAGAATCACACTGTCGACCTTCACGCCAGCCTGTTCAAGCCGCTGACGTACATTGTCGAGATAAAGCGGAGCCAGCGTCTCATTGGTGACCAGCATTGCCTGATCACCCGCTTTCAGTGGTAAGAAGGAAGCTGGGTCGTTAAACAAACCAGCCGCGATAGTGATAGGGTAACTCCGTTCACCGAGAGTGACTGTGATCCTCTCCATAGCGCGACATCCACCTTAAATGCTTTTACCCGCAGGCGAGTGTATATAAAGCCAGAATCAGTTGCTTTCCAGCATATGAATAATCTGGTTTGCGACCACTTTAGCGCTCTGGTCGTCTGTGCGAATGGTGACGTCAGCAATCTCTTCGTACAGCGGATTGCGTTCACCAGCCAGTGCTTCCAGAACTTCGCGTGGAGGCGTCTCAACCTGCAGCAACGGGCGTTTTTTATCACGCTGCGTACGCGCCAGTTGTTTTTCGATGGTCGTTTCGAGATAGACCACGACACCGCGGGCGGAGAGACGGTTGCGAGTTTCGCGAGATTTTACAGAGCCGCCGCCGGTTGCCAGCACAATGCCCTGCTTTTCCGTAAGTTCATTGATGACTTTTTCTTCTCGGTCACGGAAACCCTCTTCGCCTTCTACGTCGAAGACCCAGCCCACATCAGCTCCGGTTCGTTTCTCAATCTCTTGATCAGAATCGTAAAATTCCATATTGAGTTGTTGAGCTAACTGGCGCCCAATAGTGCTTTTGCCGGCACCCATAGGCCCAACCAGAAAGATATTGCGTTTCTCTGCCATTTTTTCGGTACTACTAAGACTATTCGTTAATGGTAAACCCGCTTCGCCGATACCTGGCGTAACAGGACATGAACTGAAACCTCATATGCGATAGAGCGAGAGTCAGACTAAAAATTATCTCAATACTCCAGCTTGTTTGGCAACAGAATAAATCGCCATGCGTGCCGCTTAAGTTATTAAGGTGTGAGATTGAGTAAGCTGATTCTCAAATCGGTACTCCTTGTATGCTAATTCATGCCCCACGTCAAACATCTGCAACAAACAGAATGCAAAATCACGTGGGGTATTACCGCACATCAGGGTGTCGTAACCAGACGTGGGGTGATAAAAACCACTAACTCCCGACGCTCGTTGTCCTTACCCTGATGGCGAAAAAGCTGTCCCAGGAGGGGAATACGGCTCAAGCCTGGCACATTTTCGCTGCCACTTTTATGCCTCTGAGAAAAAATTCCGCCCAGGGCCAGCGTTTCGCCACTTTTGACTTCGACCTGGGTTTCTATCTCCTGCTTATCTATCGTCATGGTTTCACTATCGGCCTGCTGCAGCACCTGGCCCGGACTGTTCTCGCTGATGCGCAGCTTCAGACGTACGCGTCCATTGGCCAGCACCACTGGCGTCACCTCCATCCCCAGCACCGCCTCCTTAAACTCCACCGACGTCGCGCCGCTCTCTCCGCTGGAGACCTGATAAGGGATCTCACTGCCCTGTTTGATGCTGGCGGGTTGCATATGCGATGCCAGTAGCCGCGGGCTGGCGATAATATCCACCTGCTGTTTCTGTTCGAGGGCGGAGAGTTCAATATCCAGCAACCGGCCATTAATACGCCCGATATTAAAACCCACCTGCGTGGCGGCGGCGGTGACGGCAAGATCGCTGCTGAGCGTCGTCAGCTGCCCCGGCTTACCGGCCTGCTGCGCCTGCGCCAGATTCCATTTCACCCCTAACTCGCGCAGGCTTTTTTCACTCATGCTGACGATGTGCGCCGCCAGCTCGACCTGGGCGACCGGAAGATCCATCTGCGTGACCCAGTGCTGTAACGCATCCAGCGCAGCCCGACTGTCGCGCACCAGCAGACGATTGGTACGCTTGTCCACCGCGAGGCTGCCTTTGGGGCTGAGGAGCTTTTCGGCAGCCTGGCGGAGATCGCCCGCATCCGCATAAGAAAGAGGAAAGCTGCGTGCTTCCAGCGGTACATTGAGCTGGCGCTTTGCGCGTTCCGCCTCTTTTTTGGCCTGCTGTTGCTGCTGCCAGGCGGCGCTGTGGATATAAAAGATGCCTTCCTGCTGGCGCATCACCAGCCCGGCGCTGGTGACGACCGTCTGAAGAGCCTGCAGCCAGGGAACCTGCTGCAGACGCAAAGAGACGTTACCGCTCACGTCCGGGGCGATAATCATGTTGCGATTCTCCTGCTCCGCCAGGGCCTGCAGAAGCTGGGCCACCGGCACATCATCCACCACCAGATTTATGGCTGACGGTTGTGCCGCCAGCGTCTGGCCGCCGATCAGCAGTAATGCCACGATCCCTCTTTTCATCCTGTTTCGTTCCTTGTCGTTGCCATCGCCACAGCGGCGGTTCACAGGCCTCAGTCGTGTCGATGACCAGCTCCTTTTCGTTCAGCGCTTTTACACGCCAGCCCTGGGGCAAGGTGTCGCCACGACGCACGCGCAGCCAGCGGGAGGAGCTATCTCTGACGATGCCCACCGGCACCGCGCCGGACACCAGCCCGGCATAATGCCACTGGTTCAGGGTTGCGTCGGGGCAACGCGACACCGGAGCCTGAAACGGATCGCGCATGCCGAGAAGAAGCGGCAATAACAGCAGTACGCCACGGTTAACCCGCATTTCGGCGCTCCAGTTGCAGGGTGAGCCGTAACCTTTGCTGTTCTGGCTGAAGAGTAAAACGCCCGACCACCACGTCACGCCGGGCGAGGGTGACAAACAGCGCAGGGATCTGCGCCCATACCGCCTCAACCACCAGCTCCCCGCCAGTGCTCATGGGCTGCCAGCGCACCATACGCAGCTCACCGGTATCGAACTCGAGCGGCGAAAAGGGTCGCGGCGCCACGGTCGATGGCGCGTCGTCAGCGGGTGAGAGCTTACGCACCGCGGCCCACAGACGAGCGTTGTTCTGTGCGTCCTGCACATGCTGAGCCCGCTGCGTGGCAAGCTGTTGATACTGTAGACGTAGCTGCCCCCCGGCCACGCAGAGAAGCATCAGCCCTGAACTGACGCCCCAGCACAGGCAGCGCCAGCGCGGGGATAACGCGCACCAGCTATCAAAGTGGATCCGCATCAGCCTGCTCCTTACGGGTCAGCGTCCAGCTAAAGTGCCAGCGCCCCTGGGTGTCCTGGTGCATCTCGCCCGGCGCGCCGGGGATAAAGCCCGGCAGCTGGCGTAGCGCCGTCTCCAGCCCGGCAAGCGCCGGTAATGTGGCAGCGTATCCGCTCAGGGAGAGCGTGGACTGCTGAAAACGAAGCTGCGCCAGCCATGCCTGCTCCGGCAGGGTGCGGGCCAGGGCGATGAGTACCCTCTGCCAGGCTTCCGTCTTCGCTTTTTGCTGCGCCCAACGCTGCTGTTGCTGGTCCCGGGCACGGCGTGCCGTCCATTGTTTTTGCCGCTGTGCCAGCGCCTGTTTCAGCGCCAGATCGCTGGCCTGTCGCTGCGCGAAAATCTGCTCCTGCAGAGAAGTGGCGATCCGAAGGGACGCCCAGAGCATCAGCGTCAACAGCAGCGAGCCGCTAAACAGTACGCTCCAGAAGCGCAGGCGGTGGCTTTTTTGACGCTGACGCCACGGCAGCAGGTTGGCCGTCCTCATACCGGATAGCCTCCCGTCGCCAGCGCCAGCGCGACGCTAAAATCGGCGCCATTTTCAGGCAGCGGCGGCTGCCGGTAGGACAACACGCCCCAGGGGTCGAAACTGCCCATATTGCAGCAGGCGATCTCCTCGACACCGAGCGCAAGCAGGGCGGCCAGGCGTTCGACGTCAGGCGCCTCCGCCAGCGTGCGTCTGCCCCACTGGTGGCGCATCGCCCATAGCCACTGGTCCCGATCGCGCCAGGCAACGCACTGTGCAGGCGCGTTCACAAAAGGCAGAAAATGGGCCAGCGCCCCGGCATCGGGTGTGATTGTAGCCAGTCGCAGACGTAAGACCCGGGCCAGCTCCAGCAGCGTGGCGATCTCTTTATTTTGTGCCGCAGTTACCTGAAACGCCTGGCTGAAGGTGTCCTCCGCATAATCAAAACGCAGGGCATCGGGTGCCATCTCCAGCTCGCGGCTCAGGGCGGACGCAATCCAGGCCGTCTGCTCGCTGTCGCGCAGGGTCATCGCCGGGCGCGACAGCGTGCGTTGCAGAGTACGCGCGGCCGGAAAAGCGAGAAATATTTGATGTTGATGAGGCAGCATCTGCCGCCACTCGCGCAGCGCTGCAGCCAGTTGTTCAGGCTGAAGAATTTGCCCGTCGCGGATAATGCCCTCCACCAGGGGAAGCTGCCACCAGCGGCGCAGCCCCCAGCCCGACTTTTCACGTACCAGCGCGACGGCCAGCACCTTATCCTGTTGAATATGAACGCCTGTTAGCCATGTTTTAAACGCCATGATTCACGATCTCCTTATCGTCCCGAGGGATAACGGCTATATCAATGCTACAGGCTTGCCTTTATACTACCGCGCGATTGTTTAGAAACTGCCCAGTTCAAACTAAATGGGAAATCTCCAGTGAAGTTCGTAAAGTATTTATTGATCCTTGCAGTCTGTTGCATTCTGCTTGGAGCAGGCTCGGTTTTTGGTTTGTACAAATATATTGAGCCGCAACTACCTGATGTCGCTACGCTTCGTGATGTACGACTTCAGATCCCGATGCAGGTTTATAGCGCCGATGGCGAGCTGATTGCTCAGTACGGTGAAAAGCGCCGTATCCCGCTAACGCTAAATGAAATTCCGCCAGTAATGGTGAAAGCCTTTATTGCCACAGAAGACAGCCGCTTTTATGAGCACCACGGTGTTGATCCGGTGGGGATTTTCCGTGCCGCAAGCGTGGCGCTGTTTTCCGGTCATGCCTCGCAGGGGGCCAGTACCATTACTCAGCAGCTGGCGCGTAACTTCTTCCTGAGCCCTGAAAAAACGCTGATGCGTAAGATTAAGGAAGTGTTCCTCGCGATCCGTATAGAGCAACTGCTGAATAAAGATGAGATCCTTGAGCTTTACCTCAACAAGATCTATCTCGGCTACCGTGCCTATGGCGTGGGTGCGGCGGCTCAGGTCTATTTCGGTAAATCAATCGAACAGTTGACCCTGAGTGAGATGGCAACCATCGCCGGTCTGCCAAAAGCGCCTTCCACCTTCAACCCGCTCTACTCGCTGGATCGCGCCACCGCACGTCGCAACGTGGTGCTGTCGCGTATGCTGAGTGAAGGCTATATCAGCCAGACGCAGTACGAGCAGGCGCGCAGTGAGGCGATTGATGCCAACTACCATGCGCCGGAAATCGCCTTTTCCGCACCGTATCTCAGCGAGATGGTTCGCCAGGAGATGGTCTCCCGCTACGGCGAGCAGGCCTATGAAGATGGCTACCGCGTCTACACCACCATCAGCCGCCACGTCCAGCAGGGCGCGCAGCAGGCGGTGCGCAATAACGTCATTGATTACGATATGCGCCACGGCTACCGCGGCCCCTCCAACGTGCTGTGGAAAGTGGGTGAATCCGCGTGGGACAGCAAGAAAATCACCGACACTCTGAAGCCGCTGCCAGGCTATGGGCCGTTCGTGGCGGCCGTGGTGACGCAGGCCAGTCCGCAGGAAGCCACGGCGATGCTCGCCGACGGCACCTCGGTGTCGCTGCAGATGGACGGGGTACGCTGGGCGCGTCCGTATCGCTCTGATACACAGCAGGGTGCAACGCCGCGCAAGGTGACCGATGCCGTACAGGTGGGTCAGCAAATCTGGGTTCGTCAGGTAAACGACGCCTGGTGGTTGGGGCAGATCCCGGACGTCAACTCCGCGCTGGTCTCCATCGATCCGCATAACGGTGCGGTTCTGGCGCTGGTTGGCGGCTTCGATTTCAACCAGAGCAAGTTTAACCGTGCCACTCAGGCGCTGCGTCAGGTCGGTTCCAATATCAAGCCGTTCCTCTACACCGCAGCCATGGACAAGGGGCTGACCCTCGCCAGTATCCTTAACGACGTGCCGATCTCCCGCTGGGATGCCGGGGCCGGTTCCGACTGGCGTCCGAAAAACTCACCGGCACAGTACGCCGGTCCGATCCGCCTGCGTCAGGGGCTGGGCCAGTCGAAAAACGTGGTAATGGTGCGCGCCATGCGCGCCATGGGCGTCGACTATGCGGCAGAGTATCTGCAGCGCTTCGGCTTCCCGGCGCAAAATATCGTCCATACCGAGTCGCTGGCGCTGGGTTCCGCATCGTTTACCCCGTTACAGGTCGCACGCGGCTATGCGGTGATGGCCAACGGCGGCTTCCTGGTCGACCCGTTCTTTATCAGCAAAATCGAGAACGATCAGGGCGGTGTCCTGTTTGATGCTAAACCAAAAATCGCCTGCGCAGAGTGTGATATTCCGGTGATCTATGGTGACACGCCTAAAGCAGACGCGCTGAACAACCAGGACATGGAAGATGTCGCTATTTCACAGGAGCAGCAAAATGCGGCGGTGCCAATGCCGAAGCTTGAGCAGGCGAACCAGGCGCTGGTCGCCCAGACCGGTGCGCAGGAGTACGCTCCACACGTGATTAACACCCCGCTGGCGTTCCTGATCAAGAGCGCACTGAACAGCAATATCTTTGGCGAGCCGGGCTGGCAGGGTACAGGCTGGCGTGCCGGTCGCGATCTGCAGCGCAAGGATATCGGCGGCAAAACCGGGACCACGAACAGCTCGAAAGATGCATGGTTCTCGGGTTACGGTCCGGGTGCGGTGACGTCGGTGTGGATCGGCTTTGACGATCACCGTCGTGATTTAGGCCGCACCACGGCGTCCGGGGCGATTAAAGATCAGATTTCCGGTTACGAAGGCGGAGCCAAAAGCGCGCAGCCCGCGTGGGACGCCTTTATGAAGGTCGTTCTGGACGGCGTACCGGAACAACCGCTTACGCCACCGCCGGGCATCATAACGGTCAATATCGATCGCAGCAGCGGTCAGCTGGCTAACGGCGGTAACAGCCGTGAAGAGTATTTCATCGAGGGCACGCAGCCGACGCATCAGGTGGTGCATGAGGTGGGTACGACGTTGATTGATAACGGCGAAACACAAGAGCTCTTCTGACACATTTCCCCCTTTCCCTGTGGAGAGGGGGCGTTTTCCCTACAGCCTTCCCTGCCCTTTCAGCCACTCCCGCACCAGGAATAACGCGCTCACGTTCCGGGCTTCGTTAAAATCGGGCTCTTCGAGCAGATCCATCAGATGTGCCAGCGGCCAGCGCACCTGCGGCAGCGGCTCGGGTTCATCGCCTTCCAGCGATTCAGGATAGAGATCTTCCGCCAGCACAATATTCATTTTGCTGGAGAAATAAGAGGGCGCCATGCTGAGTTTTTTCAGGAAGGTGAGCTCGTTCGCACCAAACCCCACCTCCTCTTTCAGTTCACGGTTCGCGGCTTCATAAACCGACTCGCCGGGATCGATAAGCCCTTTGGAGAAGCCCAGCTCGTATGACTCTGTTCCCACCGCGTATTCACGGATCAGGATCAGGTGCTCGTCGACAATAGGCACTATCATGACGGCTTCGCGCGTGGAGGGACGCATACGCTCGTAGACGCGGCGCACGCCATTACTGAACTCCAGGTCCACGCTCTCAACGTTAAACAGGCGCGATTTGGCGACGGTCTCAACATTCAGGATGGTGGGCTTTTGTAAGGGTTTGCTCATTTTGACGGGTCTTTGCTGAGTGAACTGGCCTCATTGTGCGATACGCCGCACGGTTTCGGCAATGTCAATCGCGCTTTATTTACATTTATGCAACCTAACGCGATTCATTGCTCATTTCAAGACAAAAGTCAATAGGTTGAAATTATTCCAGGAATTTGCTGATATTCCGCCACGGTTGCTTTTGCTATTATCAGCGATCACTGGGATGCGCTTCAAATTGCTCAAGTTCAACGCCTTACATGCCGATAGCCAACCACAGATACGTATTCACTTTTAAAGGTGCTACTGACTACACCTGTAAGAAAAAGTAAGATGGGGAAAGCATGAGCACCATTTTGATTGTCATCGCTGCTATGCTGGCCTGCGTATTCATTGCAGGGTGGTTGTTCAGACGTCGGGCGCAGCGTCGCTATCGCCTGCCTTATCTTAATGCCTTTACCGGGGCAAGCACACGCAAACTGGCCGCAGAAGAACGCAGCGCGATTGAGCAATATCTCGAGTCGTTTAACCGCATCCAGCAGATGCCTGCCACGGGTGCCAGCGCCGCACCGGTATCGTTAAGCCTGAACGCCGAGAGCAATACCGTGCTCTGCCTGACGCGCTCCATTACCCGCTACGGTATTACCACTGACGACCCCAACAAATGGCGCTACTACCTTGATTCTGTCGAAGTGCATCTGCCGCCGTTCTGGGAACAGTACATCAATGATGAAAACAGCGTTGAACTGATTCACACCGATTCTATCCCGCTGGTGATTGCCCTCAACGGCCACTCTATCGCCGAGTATGTCCAGGAAGCGCCGCACCTGGCGCTGGAACACGTCAGCTCAACCCAGGCATCGATTCGTGGCGAAGAGACAGAGCAGATTGAGCTGTTGAATATTCGCCAGGAGACCCACGAAGAGTATGCCCTCAGCCGCCCGGATGGCATTCGGGAAGCGTTGTTGATTGTCGCTGCTTTCCTGCTGTTTTTCTTCTGTCTGTTAAGCCCCGATGTTTTTGCCCCCTGGCTTGCAGGAGGCGGCGTGCTGCTGCTGGCGGCAGGGCTATGGGGATTATTCGCCCCGCCGGCGAAAAACGCGCTGCGTGAGATCCACTGCCTGCGTGGGACACCAAAACGTTGGGGCCTGTTCGGCGAGAACGATCAGGACCATATCAATAATATCTCAATGGGCATTATTGACCTGATCTACCCGCGCCACTGGCAGCCGTGGCTGGCCCAGGATTTAGGGCAAAAGACCGATGTTGATATCTATCTGGACAGGCATGTGGTGCGCCAGGGGCGTTATCTCTCACTGCATGATGAGGTGAAAAACTTCCCGCTACAGCACTGGCTGCGCAGCACGGTGATTGCCGTTGGCGCAGGCATCGTGCTGGCGATGCTGGTTTTCCTCGTGCCGCTGGATATGCCGATTAAATTTACCCTGTCATGGATCAAAGGCGCCCAGACCATTGAAGCCACCAGCGTCGGGGAGCTCGAAAACGCCGGGGTACGCATCGGCGATACGCTGCAGCTGAAGGGCACCGGGATGTGTAATATTCACGCCCCGGGCAACTGGAACGCCCGCCAGAGTTCACCTTTTGCTCCCTTTGACTGCTCGCAGCTGATCTGGAATGATGCGCCCCCGCTGCCGTTGCCGGAATCGGATACCGTCAACAAAGCCGCAGCGCTGACCCAGGCGCTGAGGCGCCAGCTCCATCCTAAACCGGAAGATGAGACGCGCGTCAGCCCGGCGTTACGCTCCGCTATTCAGAAATCGGGCATGATCCTGCTGGATGATTTTGGCGATATCGTACTGAAAACGCAGGAGCTGTGCGCAGAGTCGGATGAGTGCGTCAGGCTGAAAAACGCGCTGGTTAACCTCGGCAACAGCAAAGACTGGGAAGCGCTTGTGAAGCGTGCCAATGCTGGCCGTCTCGATGGCGTTAATGTCCTGCTGCGCCCGGTGAGCGCCGAGTCGCTGGAAAACCTGGTCGCCACCTCTACCGCGCCGTTCGTTATGCGCGAAACCTCGCGTGCCGCCCAGGCGCTTAACAGCCCGGCGCCCGGCGGCTTTGTGATCGTCAGCGATGAAGGCAGCGATCTGGTCGATCAGCCCTACCCGCCGGTTGCGCTGTATGACTACCCGGCGCAGGAGCAGTGGGAAGAGTTTCAGCGACTGGCGCAGATGCTAATGCACACGCCGTTCAGCGCTGAGGGAATTGTGACGGGCCTCTTTACCGATGCCAACGGCACCCGCCATATCGAGTTGCATCGCATACCGGACAGCGCCGGCTTATGGCGCTACATTGCCACCTCGCTGCTGATGCTGACGATGGTGGTCTGCATTCTCTGGAATGGCGTTATGGCGTTGCGTCGCTACCAGCGCTCGCGTACCCGCCTGGCCGAAATCCAGCAATACTACGAAAATTGCCTCAATCCGAAGCTTATCGCCACACCTGAGAGCCTGATCGGATAACCTCTGTGCGCGGCAAGATATGCTACCCTGTCGCGCACGATTCTTCTGGCTGGAGTACTCCCCATGCATCTTGATATCGCCTGGCAGGACGTTGATACCGTCCTGCTGGATATGGACGGCACGCTGCTCGATCTCGCGTTTGATAACTACTTCTGGCAAAAACTGGTGCCGGAAACCTACGGCGAGCAGCAAGGGATCACCCCGCTGGAGGCGCAGGAATTCATACGCCAGCAATATACCGCCGTACAACATACGCTAAACTGGTACTGCCTGGACTACTGGAGCGAACGCCTTGGCCTGGATATTTGCGCGATGACTACCGCTCAGGGCTCGCGTGCCATTTTGCGTGAAGATACCGTCCCCTTTCTGGACGCGCTAAAAGCCTGCGGCAAGCGGCGCATTCTGCTGACCAACGCGCACCCACATAATCTGGCGGTAAAGCTGGAACATACGGGACTGGGTTCACACCTTGATTTATTGCTTTCCACCCACACATTTGGTTATCCGAAAGAGGATCAGCGGTTGTGGCAGGCGGTGGCAGAAGAGACCGGCCTGCAGCCAGAAAGGACGTTATTCATTGATGACAGCGAACCCATTCTGGATGCGGCGGCAAAATTTGGCATTCGTTACTGCCTTGGCGTGACCAATCCTGATTCTGGCCTGGCTGAAAAAACCTATCTGCGTCATCCGGGGCTGAACGACTATCGCCGGATGATCCCCTCACTCAACGTGAAGGAGACGCCATGAAAGAGAAACCCTCCGCAGGGGTAAGACTGGATAAATGGTTGTGGGCTGCCCGCTTTTACAAAACGCGCGCCCTCGCCCGCGAAATGATTGAAGGCGGCAAGGTGCATTACAACGGGCAGCGCAGCAAGCCGAGCAAGCTCGTGGAGCTGAACGCCACCCTGACTCTGCGTCAGGGCAACGACGAACGGACGGTGATCGTAAAAAACGTCACCGAACAGCGTCGCCCGGCAGTGGAAGCCAGCACCCTGTATGAAGAGACGGCAGAAAGCGTTGAGAAGCGCGAGAAGATGGCGCAGGCGCGAAAGCTCAACGCCCTGACCATGCCGCATCCTGACAGGCGACCGGACAAGAAAGAACGTCGCGATCTGATTAAATTTAAAAATGGCGAGAATGAGTGATTCTTGCTGAACGAGAGATGACTATGGCCCAACACGACCAATTACACCGCTATCTGTTTGAACAATTTGCCGTTCGCGGCGAGCTGGTTACGGTATCCGAAACCTGGAAACAGATCCTGGAAAACCACAACTATCCGCTGCCGGTTAAAACCGTGCTGGGTGAGCTGCTGGTCGCCACCAGCCTGCTGACCGCGACCCTGAAATTTGCCGGTGACATCACCGTGCAGCTGCAGGGTGATGGCCCGATGAGCCTGGCGGTGATCAACGGCAACAACCAGCAGCAGATGCGCGGCGTGGCGCGCGTTCAGGGCGATGTCCCGGAAAACGCCGATCTGAAAACGCTGGTCGGCAACGGCTATCTGGTGATCACCATCTCCCCGGAAGAAGGCGAGCGCTATCAGGGCGTGGTCGGTCTGGAAGGCGATACCCTGGCGGCCTGCCTGGAAGATTACTTCATGCGTTCCGAACAGCTGCCGACGCGCCTGTTTATCCGTACCGGTGAAGTCGACGGCCAGCCGGCGGCAGGCGGGATGCTGCTGCAGGTTCTGCCGGCGCAGGACGCTCAGACCAATGATTTCGAGCACCTGGCGACCCTGACCGAAACCATCAAAGCCGAAGAGCTGTTCACCTTACCAGCGAACGACGTGCTGTGGCGTCTGTATCACGAAGAAGAGGTGACGCTGTACGATCCGCAGGACGTTGAGTTCAAGTGCACCTGTTCCCGTGAACGCTGCGCGGGCGCCCTGAAAACGCTGCCGGATGAGGAGATCGACAGTATCCTGGCGGAAGACGGTGAGATCGACATGCACTGCGATTACTGTGGCTCTCACTACGTGTTTAACGCCATGGACATTGCCGAGATCCGCAACAACGCTTCCCCGGCCGATCCTCAGCTGCACTAAGTCCTGCTTTTAACTGCCCTCCTGTGGGGGCAGTTAAGCTGACTTCCCGCCTCGCTACTCATTAATTTCATTCACTATTTACCCTGTCCTGCTGAATCGTTATCAGTAATGTAAGACTTTCGTAATTTACTTTCATGTATGCGCTTACATTCACATTCTCGTAGTTAAATTTATCGGCTAATCCCCTTTTCGGAACATTTTCCCCAACCTAAAAATGATTCCTGCCATAATCTGCTCCGCGAAGTGACAGGAGTCACAGCGTTTTCCGTCATAAAGGGTTTTTGTCCAGATACGCAAATCTATGAGCCCGGTCGCGGTTAACATTCGAAGAAAAACCCTACAATTTCAGGCAGTATAAATTGGCTAAGGAGCAGTGATATGCGTGTTAATGGTTTAACCCCGCAAGATCTCAAGGCTTATGGAATCAACGACGCTGACGATATCGTCTATAACCCTGATTACGATACGCTTTATCAGGAAGAGCTCAATCCCGCGCTGGAAGGATACGAGCGCGGTATCGTGACGACGACCGGCGCTATCGCTGTCGACACCGGTATCTTCACCGGCCGTTCGCCGAAAGATAAATACATTGTCCGTGACGACACCACCCGCGACACCCTGTGGTGGGCCGATAACGGCAAAGGGAAGAACGACAACAAAGCGATCTCCCCGGAAACCTGGCAGCATCTGAAAAGCCTCGTCACTCAACAACTGTCCGGCAAGCGTCTTTTCATCATCGACGCTTACTGCGGCGCCAATGCCGACACCCGTCTTTCCGTGCGTTTCATCACTGAGGTGGCCTGGCAGGCGCATTTCGTGAAGAACATGTTCATTCGCCCAACCGAGGAAGAGCTACAAAACTTCGAGCCTGACTTTATAGTGATGAACGGTGCGAAGTGCACCAACCCACAGTGGAAAGAACAGGGGCTGAACTCGGAAAACTTTGTCGCCTTTAACCTGACGGAGCGTATCCAGCTGATCGGCGGCACCTGGTATGGCGGCGAAATGAAGAAAGGGATGTTTTCCGTCATGAACTACCTGCTGCCGTTACAGGGCATTGCCTCCATGCACTGCTCGGCGAACGTTGGCGAGAAGGGCGACGTGGCGGTCTTCTTCGGTCTCTCAGGTACCGGTAAAACTACCCTCTCCACCGACCCGAAACGCCGCCTGATTGGCGACGATGAACACGGCTGGGATGACGACGGCGTGTTTAACTTCGAAGGCGGCTGCTACGCCAAGACCATTCGTCTGTCGGCAGAAGCGGAGCCGGATATCTTCCAGGCGATCCGTCGCGATGCGCTGCTGGAGAACGTGACGGTACGTGCCGATGGCACGGTCGATTTTGACGATGCGTCCAAAACCGAAAATACCCGCGTCAGCTACCCGATCTACCATATCGACAACATCGTTAAGCCGGTATCAAAAGCGGGCCATGCTACCAAGGTGATCTTCCTCACCGCCGACGCGTTTGGCGTGCTGCCGCCAGTTTCACGCCTGACCGCCAGCCAGACCCAGTATCATTTCCTCTCCGGTTTTACCGCCAAGCTGGCCGGGACCGAGCGCGGCGTGACTGAGCCGACCCCAACCTTCTCCGCCTGCTTCGGCGCCGCCTTCCTGTCGCTGCACCCGACGCAGTACGCCGAAGTGCTGGTGAAACGCATGCAGGCCGCAGGTGCCCAGGCTTATCTGGTGAACACCGGCTGGAACGGCACCGGTAAACGTATCTCCATCAAAGATACCCGCGCTATTATCGACGCCATTCTGAATGGTTCGCTGGATGATGCGGAAACCTTCACTCTGCCGATGTTCGACCTGGCGATCCCAACCGCGCTGCCGGGCGTGGACAGCCATATCCTCGATCCACGCAACACCTACGCTTCGCCGGAGCAGTGGCAGGAAAAAGCCACCACCCTGGCGAAACTGTTTGTGGAAAACTTTGAGAAGTACACCGATACGCCAGCGGGTACGGCATTGGTAAGTGCGGGCCCAAGGTAAAAGTAAAAAGGCAACGAAAGTTGCCTTTTTTAGTGGTTGCTCCCTCTCCCTGTGGGAGAGGGCCGGGGTGAGGGCATCAGACCGCACAAGGTAAAAGCAAAAAGGCAACGAAAGTTGCCTTTTTTAGTGGTTGCTGCCTCTCCCTGTGGGAGAGGGCCGGGGTGAGGGCATCAGGCCGCACAAGGTAAAAGCAAAAAGGCAACGAAAGTTGCCTTTTTTAGTGGTTGCTCCCTCTCCCTGTGGGAGAGGGCCGGGGTGAGGGCATCAGGCCGCACAAGGTAAAAGCAAAAAGGCAACGACAGTTGCCTTTTTTAGTGTTTGCACCCTCTCTCCGTGGGAGAGGGCCGGGGTGAGGGCATCAGGCCGCACCCCATTTTTTAACTCTCTTTCACCTGCCTGCGCGGGAACGGCACCGGCAGCCACGCGCGGATACTCAACCCACCCCGCTCGCTGGTACCAATTTCCAGCAGACCGTTATGGTTATCCACAATACGCTGCACAATCGCCAGACCTAAACCGGTGCCGCTGGTGCTGCGCGCGCTGTCGCCACGCACAAACGGCTGGAACAGGTGTTTACGCTGTTCCGGTTTGATCCCCGGGCCGTCATCTTCCACCTGGAACCAGGCTCGATTGAGTTCAGAGCCGCTGCTGACCTTGATCCAGCCATTGCCGTAGCGGGCGGCGTTCACCACCATATTCGCCACCGCACGCTTGATAGAGAGCGGGTGCATACGCACGGTGATATCGCCCGGCTGCAGGTCGGTTTCGATCTCGCGCTCATAGCCGCTCTCGGCCGCCACCACTTCACCCAGCACCGCGTTAAGCTCCGCGATCTCCATCGGCATCTCCTGCCCGGTGCGCAGGTAGTCGATGAACTGCTCGATGATGGCGTTGCACTCCTCGATGTCCTTGTTGATGGACTCCGCCAGGTAGCCGTCTTCCTCACCCATCATTTCGGTGGCCAGACGGATACGCGTCAGCGGGGTACGCAGGTCATGGCTGACCCCGGCCATCAGCAGGGTACGGTCATCCGCCAGCTGCTTTACCCCTGCCGCCATATGGTTGAAGGCGCGGGTCACCGACCGCACTTCCGAGGCGCCATATTCGCGCAGCGGAGGAGGAATAATGCCTTTACCGACCTGAAGCGCCGCATGCTCCAGGTCGACCAGGGGTCGGTTCTGGATGCGGATAAACAGCCACGCGCCGCCTATCGCCAGCAGCATGATCGCCAGGGTATAGCGGAACAGCGGCGAGAAGTCGCCCTGATGGATTTCGGTCAGCGGCACGCGCACCCAGATATTGGGTGACAGCCAGGTTTTCAGCCAGACCACCGGCGAGCTTTTGTTGACCTCAACGCGCACTTCCGTTGGGCCACCCAGCTGCTGCGCCATCTGCTGGCTGAGGAATTCATAGTGCTGTGCCCAGCGCAGGCCTGCGTCTTCCGCCGCTTCGTTAGAATAGAGCGATATCCCCAGCTCGCGGTAGATCTCACGGCGAAACGCCGGGGGGACCACCAGCTGCGTGCCATCTTCCAGCTGCAGTTTATCGGTCATCAGCATACGCACTTCGTAGGCCAGGACCTTATTAAACTGCTGCAGACTCGGCAGGATCGCAAAGTTCAGCACGACCAGGTAAGTCGTCACCAGGCTGACAAACAGCAGGGTGACGATCAGTAACAGGGTGCGGGCAAACGAGCTACGCGGCGAGAAACGCATTCGCCTCATGCTTTAGAACCGTCCGGGACAAACACGTAGCCCAGACCCCAGACGGTCTGGATATAGCGCGGATGCGCCGGATCCTCTTCCACCATGCGACGCAGGCGGGAGATCTGTACGTCGATAGAACGCTCCATCGCGGAGTATTCACGGCCACGCGCCAGGTTCATCAGCTTATCTCGGGAGAGCGGCTCACGCGGGTGGCTGACCAGCGCTTTCAGCACCGCGAACTCACCGCTGGTCAGCGGCATCGGCTCATCTTCACGGAACATCTCGCGGGTACCCAGGTTCAGCTTGAACTTACCGAAGGCGATCACCGCCTCTTCCTGCGAAGGGGCGCCAGGCAGTTCGTTGGCCTGACGACGCAGGACGGCACGAATACGCGCCAGCAGTTCACGCGGGTTAAAGGGCTTAGGAATGTAGTCGTCGGCGCCAATTTCCAGGCCCACGATACGGTCAACCTCTTCCCCTTTCGCCGTCACCATAATGATCGGCATCGGGTTGCTCTGGCTGCGCAGACGACGGCAGATAGAGAGACCATCTTCGCCAGGCAGCATCAGATCCAGCACCATCAGGTGGAAGGATTCGCGAGTGAGCAGGCGATCCATCTGTTCGGCGTTAGCCACGCTACGAACCTGGAAGCCCTGCTCGGTCAGATAACGCTCGAGCAGCGCGCGCAGGCGCATGTCGTCATCCACCACCAGAATCTTATAATTCTCTTGCATTGTCAGTACTCCCAAAGGTTCGGATAATCTTGAACAGCGTATTCTAAAAAAGTGCGCGTCCACGACCAGCTAATTCTGGTATAAATTCTAGTCGAAATTGTTACAAAGCATATTTAACAGCAGCTTAACTGTACATTCCATCACATAACTTATTATTAATCTTGTCTGTTAAGCTAAGTGATACGTAATGTGCGCAAGGTAAGCCAACATTGTTGTAAGGCATGAGTATGAAAACGCCCCTGATCACCCGCGAAGGGTATGAAAATCTGAAGAAAGAGCTGGAGACGCTGTGGCGGGAAGAGCGCCCGGAAGTAACAAAAAAAGTGACCTGGGCGGCAAGCCTGGGCGACCGCAGCGAGAATGCCGACTACCAGTACAACAAGAAACGGCTGCGCGAAATCGACCGCCGGGTGCGTTATCTGACCAAATGCCTTGAGAATCTGAAAATCGTCGATTACTCCCCCCAGCAGGAGGGCAAAGTCTTCTTCGGCGCCTGGGTAGAGATCGAAAACGACGACGGCGATCTCAAGCGTTTTCGTATTGTCGGTTACGATGAAATTTTTGGTCGTAAGGATTACATCTCCATCGACTCCCCGATGGCCCGGGCACTGCTTAAAAAAGAGGTGGGCGATCTGGCTACCGTCCATACGCCGGCGGGTGAAGCCAGCTGGTATGTAAATGAAATCGAGTACGTAAAATAGTCCGAGACCACCCTCCACGGCTGGCATTTTGCCGTGCCAGTCCGTATAACTATCCCCTGATTTTTCGACCCACAAGATGAAATAGCCATGATGAAAGATTCGCTCTGCCGCATTATTGCGGGTGAACTTCAGGCAAGGGCTGAACAGGTAGAAGCTGCCGTTCGCCTGCTTGATGAAGGGAACACCGTGCCGTTTATCGCACGTTATCGTAAGGAAGTCACCGGCGGTCTGGACGACACCCAGCTGCGTAACCTGGAGACCCGCCTCGGCTATCTTCGTGAGCTGGAAGACAGGCGTCAGGCTATTCTCAAATCCATTGGCGAACAGGGCAAACTGACCAGCGATCTGGAAAAAGCCATTAACGGCACCCTGAGCAAAACCGAGCTGGAAGATCTCTACCTTCCGTATAAACCAAAGCGCCGCACCCGCGGACAGATCGCCATTGAAGCAGGCCTGGAGCCACTGGCGGACCTGCTGTGGACGACGCCGTCCCACGACCCGGAAACCGAAGCCGCGAAATTTATCGATGCCGATAAGGGCGTGGCGGATACCAAAGCTGCCCTGGATGGGGCACGCTATATCCTGATGGAACGCTTTGCCGAAGACGCGGCCCTGCTCGCAAAAGTGCGTGACTATCTGTGGAAGAACGCTCATATCGTCTCCACCGTGGTCAGCGGCAAAGAGGAAGAAGGGGCGAAATTCCGCGACTACTTCGACCACCATGAACCGATTTCGACCGTGCCTTCTCACCGTGCGCTGGCGATGTTCCGCGGTCGCAACGAGGGTATTCTGCAACTCTCCCTGAACGCCGATCCGCAGTTCGACGAGCCGCCGAAAGAGAGCCACGGCGAACAGATCATCATTAACCATCTCGACCTGCGCCTGAATAACGCCCCGGCGGACAGCTGGCGTAAAGGCGTGGTGAGCTGGACCTGGCGTATCAAGGTGCTGATGCACCTCGAAACCGAACTGATGGGCACCGTGCGCGAACGCGCCGAAGACGAGGCAATTAACGTCTTTGCCCGTAACCTGCACGACCTGCTGATGGCTGCCCCTGCCGGCCTGCGCGCTACCATGGGCCTCGATCCGGGTTTGCGTACCGGCGTGAAGGTGGCGGTGGTTGATGGCACCGGCAAGCTGGTGGCCACCGACACCATTTATCCGCACACCGGCCAGGCGGCTAAAGCGGCAGTAGCCGTGGCGGCGCTCTGCGAGAAGCACAACGTTGAGCTGGTGGCGATCGGTAACGGTACTGCCTCCCGTGAAACCGAGCGTTTCTTCCTCGATCTGCAAAAGCAGTTCCCGAAAGTGACCGCCCAGAAGGTGATTGTCAGCGAAGCGGGGGCATCGGTGTACTCGGCGTCCGAGCTGGCGGCACAGGAGTTCCCGGATCTGGACGTCTCCCTGCGCGGTGCGGTCTCTATTGCCCGCCGCCTGCAGGATCCGCTCGCCGAGCTGGTGAAGATCGATCCGAAATCCATCGGCGTGGGCCAGTACCAGCACGACGTCAGCCAGACGCAGCTGGCGCGTAAGCTGGACGCGGTGGTGGAAGACTGCGTAAACGCCGTTGGCGTGGATCTCAATACCGCCTCTGTTCCCCTGCTGACCCGCGTGGCGGGCTTAACCCGGATGATGGCGCAGAATATCGTCGCCTGGCGTGACGAGAACGGCCAGTTCCAGAACCGTCAGCAGCTGCTGAAGGTGAGCCGTCTGGGGCCAAAAGCCTTTGAGCAGTGCGCGGGCTTCCTGCGTATTAACCACGGCGACAACCCGCTGGACGCTTCCACCGTGCACCCCGAAGCCTACCCGGTGGTGGAGCGTATTCTGGCTGCCACCCAACAGGCGCTGAAAAACCTGATGGGTGACAGCAGCGCGCTGCGCCACCTGAAAGCGGTTGATTTCACCGATGAGAAATTCGGCGTGCCAACCGTCTCCGACATCATTAAAGAGCTGGAGAAACCTGGCCGCGACCCGCGTCCGGAGTTCAAAACCGCGCAGTTTGCCGAAGGCGTCGAGACGATGAACGACCTGCTGCCGGGCATGGTGCTGGAGGGCGCCGTCACCAACGTCACTAACTTTGGTGCCTTTGTTGATATCGGCGTCCATCAGGATGGTCTGGTGCATATCTCTTCGCTTGCCGACAAGTTCGTTGAAGATCCGCATACCGTGGTGAAAGCCGGCGACATCGTGAAGGTGAAAGTGCTGGAGGTGGATCTGCAGCGCAAGCGTATCGCCCTGACCATGCGTCTGGACGAGCAGCCAGGCGAGACCAACGCCCGTCGTGGCGGCGGTAACAGCGACGCACGCCAGCAGCGTCCGGCCGCCAAACCGCGCGGACGCGAAGCGCAGCCATCCGGTAATAGCGCGATGATGGATGCGCTGGCGGCGGCAATGGGTAAGAAGCGTTAATTATTGTGCCCTCTCCTCTCTGGGGAGAGGGTTTATTCTTTGTTATTTTTTTATTTAAATAAGCAGCAAATATAAAACCCTTCATCAGCACTTTATTAACAAATAAGCTACCCGCTTGCGCCGTAAATATTGAGCAAGGTCAATCGGGCTGCAAATTAATACGCCCATGCACATTCCGTCACATATTTAATATTGATGATAGAAACCATTCTCATTACCATTGTGCCTGTTGATTATTTAACCTCTCGTTAAGTAGGCACTATGCAATTCACTCCAGACAGCGCGTGGAAGATCACCGGCTTCACCCGCGAAATCAGCCCGGCCTATCGCCAGAAACTGCTCTCTTTAGGGATGCTTCCCGGCTCCTCGTTCAACGTTGTGCGCGTGGCTCCGCTGGGCGATCCGGTCCATATCGAAACCCGACGTGTGAATCTGGTTCTGCGTAAGAAAGATCTCGCATTAATAGAAGTTGAAGCCCTGTCTCAATAAAACGCCAGCTCTCGTAGCGAGTGTGAAATAAATGAAAAAATTAACCATTGGCTTAATTGGTAATCCCAATTCCGGCAAGACCACCTTATTTAATCAGCTGACCGGTGCCCGCCAGCGGGTGGGTAACTGGGCAGGCGTCACGGTCGAGCGTAAAGAGGGTCAGTTTACGACGACCGACAATCAGGTCACCCTCGTCGATCTGCCCGGCACGTATTCGTTAACCACCATCTCCTCCCAGACTTCGCTGGATGAGCAGATCGCCTGTCACTATATTCTGAGCGGCGACGCCGATCTGCTGATCAACGTGGTGGATGCCTCAAACCTGGAGCGAAACCTCTATCTGACGCTGCAGCTGCTGGAGCTGGGTATCCCCTGCGTGGTGGCGTTGAACATGCTCGATATTGCGGAAAAACAGCAGATCCGCATCGACGTCGACGCCCTCTCCGCCCGCCTGGGCTGCCCGGTGGTGCCGCTGGTTTCTACTCGTGCCCGCGGGATCGATGCCCTGAAACTCGCCATCGATCGCCACGACCGTAACGCCGGGGTAGAACTGGTGCACTACGCCCAGCCATTACTGCGTGAAGCCGGGATCCTCGCGAAGGCAATGCCGCACAACATGCCGTTCAGACAGCGCCACTGGCTCGGCCTGCAGATGCTGGAAGGCGATATCTACAGCCGTGCCTTTGCCGGTGATGCCGCCCGACAGCTTGATGCGTCTCTTGCACGCCTGAATGACGAACTGGACGACCCGGCCCTGCACATTGCGGATGCCCGCTATCAGAGCATCAATGCCATTTGCGACGTGGTCAGCAACACTCTTACCGCCGAGCCGAGCCGCTTTACCCGGGCGATGGACAGGATAATCCTTAACCGTTTTCTCGGCGTGCCGGTCTTTCTGCTGGTGATGTACGTGATGTTCCTGCTGGCCATTAACATTGGCGGCGCGCTGCAACCGCTGTTTGATATCGGCTCCGTGGCGATCTTTATCCACGGCATTCAGTGGCTGGGATACATGCTGCACCTGCCGGAATGGCTGACCATTTTCCTCGCCCAGGGGCTGGGCGGCGGGATCAACACCGTGCTGCCGCTGGTGCCGCAGATTGGCATGATGTATCTGTTCCTCTCCTTCCTGGAGGACTCCGGCTATATGGCCCGCGCGGCCTTCGTGATGGATCGCCTGATGCAGGCGCTCGGTCTGCCGGGCAAATCCTTTGTGCCGCTGATTGTTGGCTTCGGCTGTAACGTGCCGTCGGTAATGGGGGCGCGCACGCTGGATGCGCCGCGTGAACGCCTGATGACCATTATGATGGCGCCGTTTATGTCCTGCGGCGCACGTCTGGCAATTTTTGCCGTGTTTGCCGCTGCCTTCTTTGGTCAGGAGGGCGCGCTGGCGGTTTTCTCGCTCTACGTGCTGGGCATCGTGATGGCGATACTTACCGGCCTGATGCTCAAGTACACCATCATGCGTGGTGAAGCCACGCCGTTCGTGATGGAACTGCCGGTCTACCACGTACCGCACCTGAAAAGCCTGCTGATCCAGACCTGGCAGCGTCTGAAAGGCTTTGTCCTGCGCGCGGGTAAAGTGATTGTGGTGGTCAGTATTTTCCTCAGCGCGCTGAACAGCTTCTCGCTGAGCGGCAAGGCGGTAGACAACATTAACGACTCCGCGCTGGCCTCGGTCAGCCGCGTGATCACCCCACTGTTCAAACCCATTGGCGTACACGAGGATAACTGGCAGGCCACCGTCGGGCTGTTCACCGGCGCAATGGCAAAAGAGGTGGTGGTGGGGACGCTTAACACCCTCTACACCGCCGAAAACATTCAGGAAGCGGAGTTTAACCCGGCGGCGTTCCACCTGGGCGACGAACTGTTCAGCGCGGTGGATGAAACCTGGCAGAGCCTGAAAGAGACCTTCAGCCTGAGCGTGCTGGCGAACCCGATTGAAGCCAGCAAAGGCGACGGCGAGATGGCGACCGGCGCAATGGGGGTAATGAGCGAGAAGTTTGGCAGCGCCTCAGCGGCATACAGTTACCTGATCTTCGTTCTGCTCTACATTCCGTGCATCTCGGTTATGGGGGCCATCTCCCGCGAATCCAGCCGCGGCTGGATGGGCTTCTCGGTGCTGTGGGGGCTGAACATCGCTTATTCGCTGGCGACGGTTTACTACCAGGCGGTCAATTTCAGCCAGCATCCGCAGTACAGCCTGGTATGCATCCTGGCAGTGGTGCTGTTTAACCTGGTGGTGATCGGACTGTTACGTCGGGCCCGCAGCCGGGTGGACGTCAATCTGTTGGCAAAAGACAGAACCGCAGCGGCCTGCTGCGAAAGCCCGGTAAGCGACTGTCATTAGGAGGCGGCATGGCATCGTTAATTGAGATACGTGATTTACTGGCGTTGCAGGGAAGAATGGAGGCTACCCAGCTCAGCCAGCTCCTGCATACCCCGCAGGCGATGATCGAGGCCATGCTGCAACGCCTTGAGGCGATGGGTAAAGCGGAGCGGATCCAGGAAGATGCCGACGGCTGCTTAACCGGCAGCTGTAAAAGCTGCCCCGAAGGAAAAGCCTGCCTCAGGGAGTGGTGGGCGCTTCGCTAAACGAAGCGCCAGATACTCACGACGAATTATTTGAAGACTTCCGCCGTGGCACGAATATCTTTTTCATTTTTCGTGCCGCTGGTGATCACATAGTAGGTGCCGCCCATCTCATCTGCTTTCTGAGAAAGCTCTTTTTTGGCGTCCATCGGCGCAGTGGTGTCAGAGGTCGAAACATCCCCGACCTTTGTCAGATTCATCTTTTTAGCTTCATCGCGTTGCAGCTCTTTTGCCGCAAAAGCACCAAAGGACAGCGACCCAATAACCAGTGAAGCGACAATTCCTGTGACAAGTTTCATATCCATACTCTCCATCGATTGGTAATTGTGTTTATCGCGGGCATCACCGCCACAACGACATAAAGAGTATCGTAGCGGCTGGCGACTTTTTCCACGATGAACGTAAAACAATCACAGGACGCGTTGCCGCAGCGTTGTTACGGCGAGACAAAATGCCTCTGGATGCGAAATAAACGGCGCATGGGCGGCTTTAGCGACCGTCTGCGACTCGCTTTGCGGCCACAGCGCGTCCAGCAGCGGTACTACCTTACGCGGTACCAGCCCATCCAGCGCACCGTAAAGTCGCAGGTGCGGCAGCGATAGAGACGCCAGCGGCGCGCGCAGATCGGTGGTTTTGAGGATCTCCAGCCCGCCATTCAGCACTTCTACCTCGGGCATCGGCAGGGAAAGTACCGTGGTTTTCAGCGTGCGGGCATCCTGACGCGCGGTCTCCGTACCCATGGTTTGCAGGGCGAGGAAACGCTCCACCGTGCGCTGAAAATCGTCGCTCAGTTGCTGCTGGAAACCGGCCAGCACCTCGGGTTTGATTCCCGGCCAGTCGTGCCGGGCGCTGAAACAGGGGGAAGAGGCGACGGTCACCAGCGCCTGCACCCGCCCGGGATGCGTCAGGGCAATCTGGCTCGCCACCAGCCCGCCCAAACTCCAGCCCAGCCAGATCGCCTGCTCCGGTGCCTGGGCCAGTACCTGCTCCGCCATCGCCTCAAGCGGCATCGCGCCAAAATCGCGGCTGCGGCCAAACCCCGGCAGGTCCACCAGGTGCAGCGTAAACTGCGAGGCCAGTTCCTCGCTAACGCAACGCCATACTTCGGCGTTCAGACCCCATCCGTGCAGCAGCACAAGATGACAATTTCCTGTCCCGATGGTCTCCCACCAAAGCTTGTTCATCGATTACTGTTCTCTTTTTTCACAAGGAGGTTGTCTATGCTAACAGTGCCCGGCTTGTGCTGGCTATGCCGGATGCCGCTGACGCTCGGTCATTGGGGAATCTGTTCCGTGTGCGAAAAGGGGATTGCGCCGCGGGCGTGCTGTTGTCCGCAGTGCGGATTGCCGGCCCTCCACCCTCACCTGCCTTGTGGACGCTGCCTGCGTAATCCCCCGCCCTGGCAGGCGCTGGTGGCGGTATGCGGCTATACGCCACCGGTAAGCTCGCTCGTACATCAGCTAAAATTTTCCCGCCGCAGCCAGCTGGCTCAGCCATTGGCGAGGCTGTTACTGCTGGCGCTGCTGCGTGCCAGGCGCAGCCGGAGATTACCGCGCGTCGACATAATGGTTTGCGTGCCGTTATGGTCCCGCCGCCACTGGCGACGCGGGTTTAACCAGAGCGACCTGCTTTGTCGCCCGCTGGCCCGCTGGCTGAACTGCCGCTATGTTCCCGACGCCCTTCGCCGCATACGCGCCACCCCGGCCCAGCATCGGCTCAGCGCGAGATTGCGTAAACGCAACCTGCAGCACGCTTTTGTGCTTGAATTACCGGTGGCGGGACGCCATATCGCTCTGGTGGATGATGTCGTGACAACAGGCGCTACCGTCGCGGAGCTCTCCCGCCTGCTTTTGCGAAGCGGCGCGGCGTCGGTTCAGGTATGGTGTCTGTGTCGAACCTTGTAGCGCCCTCTGGTTGGGCGTATTATACCCAGGTAATTTAGTCAACTATTAGGCCAATGCTATGATCCGTATTTCCGATGCTGCACAAGCGCACTTTGCCAAACTGCTGGCAAATCAGGAAGAAGGGACCCAGATCCGCGTTTTCGTGATCAACCCAGGCACCCCGAATGCAGAATGCGGCGTCTCTTATTGCCCACCGGATGCTGTGGAAGCAACTGACACCGCCCTGAAATTTGAGCAGCTCACTGCCTATGTCGATGAGCTGAGCGCCCCGTATCTGGAAGATGCGGAAATTGATTTTGTGACCGACCAGCTGGGCTCGCAGTTAACGCTGAAAGCGCCAAACGCCAAAATGCGTAAAGTGACCGATGACGCCCCGCTGATGGAACGCGTTGAGTACCTGCTGCAGTCACAGATCAACCCGCAGCTGGCTGGCCACGGTGGTCGCGTCTCCCTGATGGAGATCACCGAAGATGGTCTGGCCATTCTGCAGTTTGGTGGCGGCTGTAACGGCTGTTCAATGGTCGACGTCACGCTGAAAGAGGGGATCGAGAAGCAGTTGCTGAACGAGTTCCCTGAGCTGAAAGGCGTACGCGATCTCACCGAACACCAGCGCGGCGAACACTCTTACTACTGATTGCCCGTCTGCCTGCCCGGTAGCGCTATGTTTACCGGGCCTTCATTTCCTGCAAAGCTGATATCCCCTCGCTGTTACCATCTCATAACATGACCTGCGTCTCAGAATTCACATTTTGACCACCTGGGTCATTCTCAAGCCACACATGTTACCCGTATCATTCCTGCGGGCACTAAAACAGCTTTACGCTGACCGACTAAACTAAAGTTTTAGAAGGCAGCCAGTCTGTGTGCCATAAGTGCGCTGTTCCCGGTTGGGGCAACATTAATATGTCGTTAAAAAATGACGTTACCCATAACAATTCTTAAGGCCAGATAATCATGCCATTAGTCATCGTCGCTATCGGTGTAATCCTGTTACTGCTCCTGATGATCCGTTTCAAAATGAACGGTTTTATCGCCCTTGTTCTGGTGGCACTTGCTGTCGGCCTGATGCAGGGTATGCCGCTGGTAAAAGTTATCAGCTCCATTAAAGCCGGGGTGGGCGGTACGCTCGGTAGCCTGGCGCTGATCATGGGCTTCGGCGCCATGCTCGGTAAAATGCTGGCTGACTGCGGCGGCGCCCAGCGCATCGCGACCACATTGATTGCCAAATTCGGCAAAAACAATATTCAGTGGGCGGTGGTATTAACCGGCTTTACCGTTGGTTTTGCCCTGTTCTACGAAGTGGGCTTCGTGCTGATGCTGCCGCTGGTGTTCACCATCGCGGCCTCTGCCAGTATCCCGCTGCTGTACGTCGGTGTGCCGATGGCCGCTGCGCTGTCCGTGACCCACGGCTTCCTGCCGCCGCACCCGGGTCCTACCGCCATCGCTACCATCTTCCATGCGGATATGGGTAAAACCCTGCTGTTCGGTACTATCCTTGCCATCCCGACCGTGATTCTGGCCGGCCCGGTATTTGCCCGCTGCCTGAAAGGCATCGACAAGCCTATCCCGGAAGGTCTGTACAGCGCCAAAACCTTTACTGAAGCAGAGATGCCAAGCTTTGCGGTCAGCGTCTGGACTTCTCTGGTCCCGGTCGTGCTGATGGCGATGCGTGCGGTCTGCGAAATGATCCTGCCAAAAGGCCACCCGGTGCTCGGCGTTGCTGAGTTCCTCGGCGACCCGGTCATGGCAACCCTGATTGCAGTCCTGATTGCGCTGTTCACCTTCGGTCTGAACCGTGGCCGCTCCATGGATCAGATTAACGATACCCTGAGCTCTTCGATCAAAATCATCGCGATGATGCTGCTGATCATCGGTGGTGGCGGTGCCTTTAAACAGGTTCTGGTTGATAGCGGCGTGGACAAGTACATCGCCTCTATGATGCATGAAACCAACATCTCCCCGATCCTGATGGCGTGGTCTATCGCGGCGGTCCTGCGTATCGCGCTGGGTTCTGCCACCGTGGCAGCCATCACAGCGGGCGGTATCGTTGCGCCACTGATTGCGACCACCGGCGTCAGCCCTGAGCTGATGGTTATCGCGGTGGGTTCCGGTAGCGTGATTTTCTCTCACGTCAACGATCCGGGCTTCTGGCTGTTCAAGGAGTACTTCAACCTGACCATCGGTGAGACCATCAAGTCCTGGTCCATGCTGGAAACCATCATCTCCGTCTGCGGCCTGATTGGGTGTCTGCTGCTGGGTATGGTTGTCTGATGTGACATTGCCGGTCATACAACAAAAACCCGCCTTTCGGCGGGTTTTTTGTCACTTCTTCGCAGCCGCTTTTCGCCGCTTATCCAGATCCTTAATCAGCCTGTTCACCCCGTCATCGGCAAACATCTTCTCAAGCGAGGTGGAGAGCTTACGCCGCCAGTTCTTGTACTGATAGCTGGTACCCGGGATGTTGACCGGCTCCGGCATATCCAGCCAGTCTTCCGGCTGCAGTCCTAACAGGGCGCTGTTGCTGTCGGCGATGTAGCGCTGCAAACCGCGGTTCAGCGTGGCGGTCATCGACATCAACGATGCCTTATGCCCGGTGCGTTTTGGCAGGCAACCGTGCGCGTGCAGCGCATCCAGCAGCCCCTGCTTCGACAGCTCACGATCCTGATACAGCCCGCGCAGCATCACTTCGTCGGGGTAGAGACCCAGCGTCTTGCCCAGGGTAAGGTCGCCGCTGTCCCACCAACCCCGAAGCGTAGGAAGGTCATGCGTCGTCGCGACTGCCATTGATTGTTCAGGGTACGCCTCCGGCGCGCGGAAGTTCTTTTCAAGGTCGTTTTCAAAATAGAGCACCTTGTAGGAGTAAACGCCGCTGTCACGCAGCTTGCTGACAATTTCAACCGGCACGGTGCCGAGATCTTCGCCGATCACCATGCAGTTATGGCGTTTGCTCTCCAGCGCAAGGATAGAGAGCAGATCGTCCACCGGATAATGCACGTAGGCCCCGTGGTCGGCGGTTTCGCCGTAAGGGATCCACCACAGACGCAGCACTGACATCACGTGGTCGATACGCAGGGCGCCGCAGTTCTGCATGTTGGCGCGCAGCAGCTCGATAAACGGCTCATAGGCGCGAGCCGCAATCACGTGCGGATCCATCGGCGGCAGGCCCCAGTTCTGACCCAGCGGGCCAAGAATATCCGGTGGTGCGCCCACAGAGGCTTTCAGGCAGTAAAGCTCGCGGTCGCACCAGGTCTCTGCCCCGCCCTCGGCCACGCCTACCGCCAGGTCACGGTAGAGGCCAATCGGCATGTCGTAACCCTGGCTCTCCTGCCAGCAGGCCGCAAACTGGCTGTAAGCCAGCCACTGCAGCCAGAGATAAAAATCGACCTCATCGGCGTGCTCGTCGCAAAACGCCTTCACCGCGGGGGAATCGACAGACTGATACTGCTCAGGCCAGACCGGCCAGCCCCAGCGCATTTCATCCTCTTTCACCTGATATGCGTGTAGCGCGTCGAATGCCGCCTGCCAGTAGAGGCTTTCACCCTCCCGGGCAACAAAATCACGGAATGCTGCCATCTGGTCGTCATCACGCTGGGCAAAGCCTTTCCACGCCATGCGCAGGGCGGCCATTTTCAGCGCGGTGACGGTGGCGTAGTCAACCCACTGGGCATCGCGGGCGCGTTGCAGCGCCTCACGGGTAGTCTCCATCCCCCACCACGCCTGCGCCTCGTCGTTGTTACGGAAATCCTCAACGGCATTCACGTCGATATAGATCACGTTCAGCCAGCGACGGGACGACGGGCTGTACGGGCTGGCGCTCTCCGGGTTGGCCGGATAGAGCGCATGGATCGGGTTGAGGCCGATAAACGCGCCGCCGCGTTTACCGACATCCGCCAGCATCTTTTTCAGATCGCCGAAATCGCCGATCCCCCAGTTATGGTCAGAGCGCAGCGTGTAGAGCTGCACGCAGGCGCCCCACAGCTTTTTGCCCTCTCTAAGCGCCTGCGGCTCGTAACAGCGTTTTGGCGCCACAATCAGCCGGCAGTGCCAGCGCTTGCTGTTCTGGGTGAGCGTCAGCGTGTGGTAGCCCTCCGGCAGTTTTGCCGGAAGGTTGAGATTTTTGCCGCCCGTGGCGTGGCCCTTGTGCTGATGCCCCTCTTCGGTGGTCAGCAGCCAGCTAAAGTCCCCGCTGCCTTCGATCATCAGCGGCATCTTTTTACCGGCGGTATAGACCATTACGTTCGGGACGGCGGTGACCGCCGCTTTCGCGACGGGTTTGGCTTTATGCATGGCATCCAGCAAACGCCTCTTGGTTTCAGCACCAATAGACTGCGGTTTACCATGAGCATTGATATAGCTGGGGCTGATCCCCGCCGCCAGCGCGGCATTATCGAGACGTTTACTTTCCATCGCGCTTCCTTAGCGTTTTGCCTGCCAGATACGGCTCTGGTAGTCGCGGATTGAACGGTCAGAGCTGAACATGCCGCAGCGCGCGGTATTCAGAATGCATGCCCGGGTCCAGGCTTCCTGGTCACGGTACAGGACATCAACCTGTTTCTGCGCCTCAACATAGCCGGCAAAGTCCGCCATCAGCAGGTAAGGGTCGCCGCCCTCTTTGCCGATGCTGTGCAGCATCTGGTCAAACGCATGCTTGTCACCGTTGCTGTATTTGCCGCTTTCCAGCTCTTTCAGCACCGCATCCAGCAGTTTGTCTTTCTTACGCCATTTCACCGGGTCGTAACCTTTGGCTTTGATGGCCTTCACCTCTTCCACAGTATGGCCGAAGATAAAGATGTTCTCGTCGCCCACCTGCTCGGCGATCTCAACGTTCGCCCCGTCCAGGGTACCTACCGTCAGCGCGCCATTCAGCGCCAGCTTCATGTTGCCGGTACCGGAGGCCTCTTTACCGGCAGTGGAGATCTGCTCAGAGACATCCGCCGCCGGGATCAGCAGCTCAGCCGCAGAGACGCAGTAATCCGGCAGGAAGACCACCTTCAGCTTGTCGCCCACTTTCGGATCGTTGTTCACCGCGTCGGCCACTTTGTTGATGGCGAAGATAATGTTTTTCGCCAGGTAATAGCCCGGTGCCGCTTTCGCGCCAAACAGGAACACGCGCGGCACGCGGTCGGCCTGCGGGTTCTCGCGGATCTCTTTGTAAAGCGCCAGAATGTGCAGCAGGTTCAGGTGCTGACGTTTGTACTCGTGCAGACGTTTGATCTGGATATCAAAAATCGCGTTCGGGTTAATCTCAATGCCGGTGCGGGTTTTGACGAACGCCGCCAGCCGCACTTTGTTGTCCCGCTTGATGGTGCGGTAGGTCTCGCGGAATGCCGCGTCGTCGGCATATTTTTCCAGGTTGATCAGCTGGTCGAGATCGTTGGCCCACTCTTTGTCCAGCGAGGAGTCCAGCAGCGCGGCCAGTTTTGGGTTGCACTGTTTGATCCAGCGACGCGGCGTAATGCCGTTGGTGACGTTATGGAACTTGTTCGGCCACAGCTGGTGATATTCCGGGAACAGATCTTTCACCACCAGGTCGGAGTGCAGCGCGGCCACGCCGTTCACCGCAAAGCCGCTGACCACGCACAGGTTGGCCATGCGAACCTGCTTGTCGAACACCACCGCCAGCTTCGCCCATACGGCTTTATCGCCCGGCCAGGTTTTATCGACCCGCTTTTTGAAGCGGTTGTTGATCTCGTTGATCAGCTGCATATGGCGCGGCAGCAGGGTTTTAATCAGCTTCTCGTCCCAGCACTCCAGCGCCTCTGGCATCAGGGTGTGGTTGGTGTAGGCGAAGGTTTTGCTGGTGATGGCCCAGGCATCGTCCCAGCTCAGCTGGTGCTCGTCGATCAGCACGCGCAGCAGCTCCGGAATGGCGATGGTCGGGTGGGTGTCGTTCAGCTGGATCACTTCATAATCCGCCAGCTCCGCCAGTTTGCGGCCCGCCAGGTGATGGCGACGCAGGATATCGGCCACGGAGCAGGCGCACTGGAAGTACTGCTGCATCAGGCGCAGCTTTTTGCCCGCCAGATGGTTGTCGTTCGGGTAGAGAACTTTGGTCAGCTTGTCGGCGTCGATGCCCTGCTGCTCAGCACGCAGGAAATCGCCGTCGTTGAATTTGGTCAGGTTAAACGGATGGGCGTGGGTCGCCTGCCACAGGCGCAGCGGCTGCGCCACCCCGTTACGGTAGCCCAGCACCGGCAGATCCCAGGCCTGGCCGGTGATGGTGAAGCCCGGCTCCCACTGGCCCGCTTTCGTCACTTTACCGCCAATGCCTACCTGCACATCCAGCGCTTCGTTGTGGCGGAACCACGGGTAACTGCCGCGATGCCAGTCATCCGGGGCTTCCATCTGCTGGCCATCGGCGAAGGACTGACGGAACAGACCGTACTGATAGTTCAGACCATAGCCGGTGGCCGACTGGCCCACCGTCGCCATGGAGTCGAGGAAGCAGGCTGCCAGACGACCCAGACCGCCGTTGCCGAGCGCCGGATCGATCTCCTCCTCCAGCAGGTCGGTCAGGTTAATGTTGTGCGCGTTCAGCACATCGCTCACGTCCTGATACCAGCCGAGGTTCAACAGATTGTTACCGGTCAGACGGCCAATCAGAAACTCCATGGAGATGTAGTTGACGTGGCGCTGACCTTCCACCGGTTTCACTGCGGGTTGGGCGCTCAGCAGTTCTGCGAGCGCTCCGCTGACGGCCTGCCACCACTGGCGGGAGGTCATCTCTTCAGCGGCATGTAAACCAAAACGCTGCCACTGACGCGTCAGGGCAGCCTGGAATTGAGCTTTGTTGAAAGTCGGCTGTGACATAGGGAATCTGCATCCTGTAGAAAGAAATTAACACGTTGGTGCTAGTGTGCCTGGCTCCTTATTGCTCTTCCTCCTCCTGCGGGGGATTAGGCGGGGAGGAGTAGCGGGGATGAGCGATAAAGTGTGATCGTGGCCACTTTCTGCAGCCTGAGTGTGGAGCATTGAAGAGGAGATTGCCGGGAAGAGTGTCAAAAAATGAAACAGGTTTTTAGCCGAAATATATGAGCGCAGTAATAATTACTTACCTGAAATAATATCTGTCGGATTTTACTGTCTCTCAGAAGGTTATTTTACATAGTTAACCTTCCCGAGACTTTATTAACTTTTCACTGCCTTTACGATTCTATATTCCTTTTTATGCTTAACCTTCCGGATACGCGCCAAACCAGTATCCATGCGCTTTAGAGGCTCATCGGAAAAGTTCCCGCACCCCAGCATATATTTTTGTGACCAAGTGCAAATTAAGGGACATAAAACCCCGACATAACTTGCAATAAAGAAGTTTCTGACCGACTTTATAAGGATTAATTACGAAGCGCAAAAAAAATCAAAAATCTCGATTTCCACACAGTGAAGTGAAAACTATGTTGATTCCGTCCAAATTAAGTCGCCCGGTTCGTCTTGACCATACTGTGGTCCGCGAACGCTTGCTGGCGAAACTTTCCGGCGCGAACAATTTCCGACTGGCGCTGGTAACGAGTCCTGCCGGGTACGGCAAAACAACGCTTATTTCGCAGTGGGCATCCGGCAAAACCGATCTGGGCTGGTACTCCCTTGATGAGGGCGATAACCAGCAGGAGCGTTTCGCCAGTTACCTGATCGCCGCCATTCAACAGGCGACCAACGGGCACTGTGTGACCAGCGAAAGCATGGTCCAGAAACGGCAGTACGCCAGCCTCTCTTCGCTGTTTTCCCAGCTGTTTATCGAGCTGGCCGAATGGCATCGCCCGCTCTACCTGGTCATTGACGATTATCATCTGATTACCAATCCGGTGATCCACGAGTCGATGCGCTTTTTCCTGCGCCATCAGCCGGAAAACCTGACCCTGGTGATCCTGTCGCGCAACCTGCCGCAGCTGGGCATTGCCAACCTGCGCGTGCGCGATCAGCTGCTGGAAGTGGGCAGCCAGCAACTCTCCTTTACCCATCAGGAAGCGAAACAGTTCTTTGACTGCCGCCTGAAATCCCCTATCGAGGTGGCAGAGAGCAGCCGCCTGTGCGACGACGTGGCAGGCTGGGCTACCGCCCTGCAGCTGATTGCCCTCTCCGCGCGCAATAACAACAGCTCGACGCAGCAATCCGCTCGTCGTCTGTCGGGGATCAATGCCAGCCACCTCTCCGACTACCTGGTGGATGAAGTGCTCGACAGCGTCGATTCATCCACCCGGCAGTTCCTGTTGAAAAGCTCGCTGCTGCGCTCGATGAACGATGCGCTGATTGTGCGCGTGACGGGCGAAGACAACGGCCAGATGCGTCTGGAAGAGATTGAACGTCAGGGATTATTCCTGCAACGCATGGACGACTCCGGCGAATGGTTCAGCTACCACCCGCTGTTTGGCAGCTTCCTGCGCCAGCGTTGTCAGTGGGAGCTGGCGACCGAACTGCCGGAAATCCACCGCGCCGCTGCCGAGAGCTGGATGGCGCAGGGATTCCCGAGCGAGGCCATTCACCACGCGCTGGCGGCGGGCGATGCCCGTATGCTGCGCGATATCCTGCTCAACCACGCCTGGAGCCTGTTCAACCACAGCGAGCTGGCCCTGCTGGAAGAGTCGCTGCGCGCCCTGCCGTGGGAAAGCCTGCTGGAAAACCCGCGTCTGGTGCTGCTTCAGGCCTGGCTGATGCAAAGCCAGCATCGCTACAGCGAAGTGAACACCCTGCTGGCCCGCGCCGAGCAGGAGATGAAAGGCGAGATGGACGCCGCCCTGCACGGCGAATTTAACGCCCTGCGTGCACAGGTGGCTATTAATGATGGCGATCAGGAAGAGGCCGAGCGCCTGGCGATGGTCGCCCTCGAAGAGCTTCCTCTGGCAAACTTCTACAGCCGTATCGTTGCCACCTCCGTCCATGGCGAGGTGCTGCACTGTAAGGGCGATCTCACCCGCTCCCTGTCGCTGATGCAGCAGACGGAACAGATGGCCCGTCGCCACGACGTCTGGCACTACGCACTGTGGAGCATGATCCAGCAGAGCGAAATTTTATTTGCCCAGGGCTTCCTGCAGGCCGCCTGGGAGACGCAGGAAAAAGCGTTCAATCTGATCCGCGATCAGCATCTGGAACAACTGCCGATGCACGAGTTCCTGCTGCGCATTCGCGCCCAGCTGCTGTGGGCATGGGCACGTCTGGACGAAGCCGAAAGCACCGCCCGTCTGGGGGTGGATGTGCTCTCCACCTACCAGCCGCAGCAGCAGCTACAGTGTCTGGGCCTGCTGGTGCAGTGCTCGCTGGCGCGCGGCGATCTGGATAACGCCCGTAATCACCTCAACCGTCTGGAAAACCTGCTCGGCAACGGCCAGTATCACAGCGACTGGGTATCCAACGCCGATAAGGTGCGGGTGATCTACTGGCAGATGACCGGCGACAAGAAGTCGGCGGCCAACTGGCTGCGCCAGACGCCGAAGCCGGCGTTCGCCAATAACCACTTCCTGCAGAGCCAGTGGCGCAACATTGCCCGGGCGCAGATCCTGTTAGGCGAGTTCGAACCGGCGGAGATGGTGCTGGAAGAGCTGAACGAGAACGCCCGCAGCCTGCGTCTGATGAGCGATCTTAACCGTAACCTGCTGCTGCAAAACCAGCTTTACTGGCAGGCCGGGCGTAAGAATGACGCCCAGCGCGTGCTGCTGGAAGCGCTGCAACTGGCTAACCGCACCGGCTTTATCAGCCACTTTGTGATTGAAGGCGAGACCATGGCGCAGCAGCTGCGCCAGCTGATTCAGCTGAACACCCTGCCGGAGCTGGATCAACATCGCGCCCAGCGCATCCTGCGGGAGATTAACCAGCATCATCGCCACAAGTTCGCCCACTTTGACGAAACCTTCGTGGAGCGTCTGCTGACTCACCCGGAAGTGCCGGAGCTGATCCGCACCAGCCCGCTGACCCAGCGTGAATGGCAGGTGCTGGGGCTGATTTATTCGGGCTACAGCAACGAGCAGATTGCCGGTGAGCTGGCCGTGGCGGCCACCACCATCAAAACGCACATTCGTAATCTGTATCAGAAGCTGGGGGTGGCCCATCGTCAGGACGCGGTGCTGCATGCGCAGCAGCTGTTGAAGATGATGGGGTATGGGGTTTAGGTCCTCTGCGGTTTGATGCCCTCACCCCGACCCTCTCCCACAGGGAGAGGGTGCAAACACTAAAAACGGCAACTGGGTTGCCGTTTTGCTTTTACCTTGGCCTGATGCCCTCACCCCGGCCCTCTCCCAAGGGGAGAGGGAGAAAATCATCTCAGCACAGCTCTAACTGTAACTTGTTATCCCGAATCACTTTCAACACCCCTTCCGGCGGCATCACATCGGTATAAACCGCATCCACCATGCTGATGCTGCCCATATTCACCATCGCGTTACGGCCAAACTTGGAGTGATCCACCACCAGCATGACGTGGCGCGAGTTTTCTATGATCGCCCGTTTGGTGCGCACTTCGTGGTAGTCAAACTCCAGCAGCGAGCCGTCCGTGTCGATGCCGCTGATGCCGAGAATGCCAAAGTCGAGGCGGAACTGAGAGATAAAGTCGAGGGTCGCCTCGCCAATAATGCCGCCGTCGCGGCTGCGCAATTCGCCGCCCGCCAGGATGATACGAAAGTCCTCTTTCTGCATCAGCGTGGTGGCCACGTTAAGGTTGTTGGTGACGATACGCAGGTTTTCATGGCCGAGCAGGGCATGGGCTACCGCTTCCGGCGTGGTGCCGATGTCGATAAACAGCGTCGCGCCGTTAGGGATCTGGCTGGCGACTTTATGGGCGATACGCTCTTTCTCGGAGGTCTGCGTCGCCTTACGATCGTGCCAGGAGGTGTTGACCGAACTGGACGGTAGCGCCGCACCACCGTGGTGGCGGAGGATGCGGTTCTGATCGGCCAGGTCGTTAAGGTCGCGGCGGATGGTCTGCGGGCTGACGGCAAACTGCTCCACCAGCTCTTCGGTGCTGACGTATCCCTGTTTTTTTACCAGGTCAATAATGGCGTCATGACGTTGTGTTTGTTTCATCGGAGTTCCCTGCCAGAATTATGTTCGTTTTCGCGCATGTAGCGTATCGGCAAACGCCATCGCCAGCCCGACCGCCAGACCGGCCACGTGTGCGCCGTTAGCAATCGCCATTCCAAACAGATCAAACCATCCGGCAATAATCCAGATTAAGGCAAAGGTCATCAACCCGCGCTGCAGGTAGATACCGCTCTCTGGATCGCGCTCGCCGCGCAGCCAGACATAGCCCATCAGCGCGTAAACCACGCCAGAAAGTCCGCCAAACCACGGGCCGCCGAACCTGTGCTGGATAAAGCCGCTGAGCAGCGCGCTGATAAGGGTGAGCACAATGAGCTTGCCGCTGCCGAGCCGTTTCTCCACCGCCCCGCCGAGATACCACCACCACAGCAGGTTAAAGAGAATATGCAGGAACGAGAAGTGCATCAGCGCGTGGGTGAAGTAGCGCCAGAATTCGAACTCCAGCGAGGCATCATAGGGCCAGGCCAGTAGCAGCATCATCTGCTGATCGCCCACCACGCTCATCATAATGAAGACCAGAATACAGGCCGCCATTAACACCAGGGTGAACGGGCCCGCGCGCTCGCGCAGGGTGGCAAGGAAAGGAAAGCGCTGATAGCGCAGGCCGCTACCGGTATGGCCGGATTGCCAGCTCGCCGCCAGATAGCGCGCATCGCCGGGGTTTTCCAGAAAACGGGCCAGTTCCGCCTCAACCCGGGCAGCCTGGCTCTCATCCGCCAGCCAGACGTCGGTTTGCGTATGTTGTTGAATGGTCAGGATGACACCCTGCGTCGCCATGTAATCGACAAACGCCTGGGCGACGCGCGGGTTGTTAAAAGAGGTAATCAGTAGCATCGGCGGCAGTCGCTTATTCCACACAAAAGGGAACAGTATATACCTTAAATGTCCGCGTGCTCGACTTCTGCCGGGAAATGACGGTGCCAGGCATCAAAGCCGCCGTCCACGCTGTAGACCGCGTCATAACCCTGCTGCAGCAGATACTGCGCCGCCCCCTTGCTGCTGTTGCCGTGATAGCACATCACCATCACCGGGGTGTCAAAATCGTGGTCACGCATAAACTCGCCGAGTGAGGCATTGGTCAGGTGAAAGGCGCCCGGCGTGTGGCCCAGGGCAAAACTTTGCGGATCGCGAATATCCACCAGTACCGCCGTGCCCTGATGCATCTTCTGATGGGCTTCTTCTACGTTAATACATTCAAATTGTTCCATGGTGTTCTCTTTCATCGAGTGCGAATTCATCTCCCCCTCACCCCGGCCCTCTCCCTCAAGGAGAGGGAGCAAACCATCCCCTCGCCCCTCTGGGGAGAGGGTTAGGGTGAGGGGAAAAATATAACGCGTAGTGTACGTCGTGGCGGCGGGTAAACGCCATTATGTTAGCTCTATCACTCAAAAATGTTTTTTTGATGTTACTAAAATCCGTTTCCTTTGCTAATATGAGCGATATCGAACATTTATGAGCTTTAACGAAAGCGCGTGAGGATACAATGGAAACCAAAGATCTGATTGTAATAGGTGGCGGTATCAACGGTGCGGGCATTGCGGCTGATGCTGCCGGGCGCGGATTATCTGTCCTGATGCTGGAAGCCCAGGATCTCGCCTGCGCCACCTCCTCCGCCAGCTCCAAACTGATCCACGGTGGCCTGCGTTACCTGGAACACTACGAGTTCCGCCTGGTGAGCGAAGCGCTGGCGGAACGTGAAGTACTGCTGAAAATGGCCCCACATATTGCCACGCCGATGCGTTTTCGACTGCCGCACCGTCCGCATCTGCGCCCGGCATGGATGATCCGCATTGGTCTTTTTATGTACGATCACCTGGGAAAACGCACCAGCCTGCCAGCCTCTGCGGGTGTGCGTTTTGGCGCAGACTCCGTTTTGCAGCCTGAAATCGTGCGCGGATTCGAATATTCCGACTGCTGGGTGGACGATGCCCGCCTGGTGCTCGCCAATGCGCAAATGGTTGAACGCAAAGGCGGCGAGGTCAAAACCCGCACCCGCGCGGTCTCGGCGCGCCGGGAAAATGGGCTGTGGATCGTTGAAGCAGAAGATATCGATACCGGCGAGCGCTTCAGCTGGCAGGCACGCGGGCTGGTCAACGCCACCGGGCCGTGGGTGAAACACTTCTTTGACCACGGAATGCAGCTGCCGTCGCCGTATGGCATCCGCCTGATCAAAGGCAGCCATATCGTGGTGCCGCGGGTGCATACCCAGAAGCAGGCTTATATTCTGCAAAACGAAGATAAACGTATCGTGTTTGTGATCCCGTGGATGGATGAGTTTTCCATCATCGGTACCACCGACGTGGAGTACAAAGGCGATCCGAAGCAGGTGGGGATCGACGAGAGCGAAATCAGCTATCTGCTGAAGGTTTATAACGCGCACTTCAAGAAAACGCTGGCGCGCGAAGATGTGGTCTGGAGCTATTCCGGCGTGCGTCCGCTGTGCGATGACGAGTCTGATTCACCGCAGGCGATCACCCGCGATTACACCCTCGATATTCATGATGACCAGGGTAAAGCGCCGCTGCTGTCGGTGTTTGGCGGTAAGCTCACCACCTACCGTAAGCTGGCGGAGCACGCGATGGAAAAACTGGCCCCGTATTATCAGGGGATCGGCCCGGCATGGACCAAGGGCGCGGTACTGCCTGGCGGCGATATCGGCGGCAACCGCGATGACTACGCGGCGAAACTGCGCCGTCGCTATCCGTTCATCAGCGAATCTCTGGCCCGCCACTTTGCCCGTACCTACGGCAGCAACAGCGAGCTAATCCTGAATGAGGCGAAGGATCTCACTGGCCTGGGCGAAGATTTTGGCCATGAGTTCTACGAGGCGGAACTGCGTTATTTAGTCGACCACGAGTGGGTACGCCGCGCGGATGATGCGCTCTGGCGTCGCACCAAAGAGGGGATGTGGCTGAACGCGGAACAGCAGTCGCGCGTGGCGCAGTGGCTGGCGGAGCGTACGGGAAAGCATGAGCTGTCGTTAGCATCGTGAGAAAAGCCGACAGGTAGGCCGGGTAAGGCGA
This sequence comes from Leclercia adecarboxylata, assembly GCF_035787115.1. GTDB lineage: Bacteria > Pseudomonadota > Gammaproteobacteria > Enterobacterales > Enterobacteriaceae > Enterobacter > Enterobacter adecarboxylatus_E. Next base: position 82,435 of record NZ_JALKTL010000008.1, read on the forward strand.
AGCCCGCCACCCGGCGTTTTTTTTTTTTTCTGGTGCGGCCTGATGCCCTCACCCCGGCCCTCTCCCACAGGGAGAGGGAGCAAACACTAAAAAAAGGCAACTGTCGTTGCCTTTTTGCTTTTATAACCGCACCGGCTTAATGTGCCAGATGGTCTCGGCATACTCCTGGATGGTGCGATCCGACGAGAAGTAGCCCATGTTGGCGATGTTGTGCATCGCTTTGGTGGTCCACTCTTCCGGTTTACGATACAGCTCATCGACCCGGTCCTGACAATCCACATAGCTGCGGTAGTCTGCCAGCACCTGGTAGTGGTCACCGAAGTTGATCAGCGAATCCACCAGATCGCGATAGCGGCCAGGCTCGTCCGGGTTGAAGACCCCGGTGGCGATCTGGGTCAGCACCTGGCGCAGCTCTTCATCCTTCTCGTAATAATCACGCGGCGAGTAGCCCTTAGCGCGCAGCGCCTCCACCTCTTCCGTGGTGTTGCCGAAGATAAAGATGTTCTCTTCACCCACGTGCTCCAGCATCTCGACATTTGCGCCATCCAGCGTGCCGATGGTCAGCGCGCCGTTGAGGGCAAATTTCATGTTACTGGTGCCGGACGCTTCGGTACCCGCGGTAGAGATCTGCTCAGAGAGATCGGCGGCCGGAATGATCAGCTGCGCCAGACTTACGCTGTAGTTCGGGATAAAGACGACCTTCAGCTTGTCACCAATCTGCGGATCGTTGTTGATCACTTTCGCCACATCGTTGATCAGATGAATAATGTGCTTCGCCATGTAGTAGGCCGATGCCGCTTTCCCGGCAAAGATGTTAACGCGCGGTACCCAGTCAGCATCCGGCTCGGCCTTGATGCGGTTATAGCGGGTGATCACGTGCAGCACGTTCATCAGCTGACGCTTATACTCGTGAATACGTTTGATCTGCACGTCGAACAGCGCTTTCGGGTTGGCTACCACGTTGAGATGCAGCGCCATCCACACCGCCAGCCGTTTTTTGTTCAACAGCTTGGCGTCACGGACTGCTTTATTCACCGTCGGGAAGTCAGCATGCTGTTCAAGCTCGCTCAGCTGGCTTAAATCGGTGCGCCAGTTGCGGCCAATGTTCTCGTCGAGCACTTCGGAGAGCGGCTGGTTGGCCAGCGCCAGCCAGCGGCGCGGCGTCACCCCGTTGGTGACGTTGCAGAAACGCATCGGGAAGATTTTCGCAAAGTCAGCAAACAGCGACTGCACCATCAGGTTGGAGTGCAGCTCAGACACGCCGTTGACCTTGTGGCTGATGACCACCGCCAGCCACGCCATACGCACGCGGCGGCCATTGGATTCATCAATAATGGAGGTACGGCTCAGCAGACCGGTATCGTGCGGATACTGCTCCTGCAGGGTTTTCAGGAAGAAGTCGTTAATCTCAAAGATGATCTGCAGATGGCGCGGCAGGATTTTGCCCAGCATATCCACCGGCCAGGTTTCCAGCGCTTCGCTCATCAACGTATGGTTGGTGTACGAGAACACCTGGCAGGTGACCTCGAAGGCCTCGTCCCAGCTGAACTTGTGCTCATCAATCAGCAGGCGCATCAGTTCCGGGATCGACAGCACCGGGTGGGTGTCGTTGAGGTGAATCGCGGTTTTTTCCGACAAATTGGCGTAGGTTTTGTGCAGCTGGTAGTGACGGCTGAGGATATCCTGGATAGTCGCGGAGACCAGGAAGTACTCCTGACGCAGACGCAGCTCACGCCCCGAGTAGGTGGAGTCATCCGGATAGAGCACACGGGAGACGTTCTCGGAGTGGTTTTTGTCTTCTACCGCCGCGAAGTAGTCACCCTGGTTGAACTTACCGAGGTTGATCTCGCTACTGGCCTGGGCGTTCCACAGGCGCAGCGTGTTGGTGGCGTCGGTATCGTAGCCGGGAACGATCTGATCGTATGCCACGGCCAGGATCTCTTCGGTTTCGACCCAGCGGCTCTTTTTACCTTCCTGCTGAATACGCCCACCAAAGCGGACTTTGTAGCGGGTGTTATGGCGCTTGAACTCCCACGGGTTGCCATACTCCAGCCAGTAATCCGGCGACTCTTTCTGGCGGCCATCGACAATATTCTGTTTAAACATGCCGTAATCGTAGCGGATGCCGTAGCCGCGTCCCGGCAGGGCGAGGGTCGCCAGCGAATCGAGGAAGCAGGCTGCCAGACGGCCCAGACCGCCGTTGCCTAAGCCGGGGTCGTTCTCTTCATCAATCAGCTCTTCTAAATCTAACCCCATCTCTTCCAGCGCGGTTTTAACGTCGTCATAGATACCCAGCGACAACAGCGCGTTGGAAAGAGTGCGGCCAATCAAAAACTCCATTGACAGATAATAAACCTGGCGAGTCTCCTGTGAGAGCTGGGCGCGGTTGGAGCGCAGCCAGCGTTCAACCAGCCGGTCACGCACCGCAAACAGCGTGGCGTTGAGCCATTCGTGTTTGTTGGCGATGACCGGATCTTTGCCGATGGTGAACATCAGCTTGTAAGCAATGGAGTGCTTTAACGCCTCAATGCTTACGGTGGGAGACGCATAGGAAAAGGGTGCATTCATATCTCTGATTCCAGCGTTGTTACATCAAGCGTTGATAAAGATCGCGGTAGGACTGCGCCGCAACTTGCCAGCTAAAATCCATGGCCATCGCCTGGCGCTGAACAAAACGCCATAAAGAAGGACGTGACCACAACACGAAGGCACGACGAATCGCACGTAATAGCGACCAGGCATTACTGTCCTCAAAGACAAAACCACTGGCTATTCCGTCTGCCAGGTTCTCCAGCGAGGTGTCGGATACGGTATCCGCCAGCCCGCCGGTACGACGCACCAGAGGCAGTGTGCCGTACTTCAGGCCATACAGCTGGGTTAAGCCGCAGGGCTCAAAACGACTCGGCACCAGGATAACGTCAGCGCCCCCCATGATGCGGTGGGAAAACGCTTCGTGATAGCCAATCTGCACCCCCACCTGCCCCGGATGTTCGGCAGCGGCGGCGAGGAAGCCCTCCTGCAGGACCGGATCGCCGGCCCCCAGCAGCGCCAGTTGTCCGCCCTGCTCCAGCAGGCCCGGTAGCGCTTCGAGCACCAGATCCAGCCCTTTCTGGCTGGTCAGACGGCTGACCACCGCAAACAGCGGCACCTTGTCGTTGACCTTCAGCCCCATGGCGACCTGCAGCTGACGTTTGTTCTCGGCCTTATCCTCCACCGAGTCGCGGTTATAGCGCGCGCCCAGCAGCAGATCGGTCTCCGGACTCCAGATTTTTTCATCCACGCCGTTCAGAATGCCTGACAGGCGGCCTTCGCGATGGCGCTGGCTCAGCAGGCCCTCCATTCCGTAGCCGAACTGCGCTTCGGTGATCTCCCGCGCGTACGTTGGGCTGACGGCGGTGATGTGATCGGCGTAGTAAAGCCCGGCCTTCAGGAAGGAGATCTGCCCATTGAATTCCAGCCCGTGAATATTAAAGAATGACCATGGCAAATCGATGTCATCCATATGTTTGGCTAAATACATTCCCTGATACGCCAGGTTGTGTACGGTAAAGACCGATTTCGCCGGATGACCACGCGCCGCCAGATACGCCGGGGCTAATCCGGCGTGCCAGTCGTGGGCATGTACCACGTCCGGACGCCAGAACGGATCCAGTCCGCAGGCCATCTCCGCTCCTACCCAGCCAAGCAGCGCGAAACGCAGCACGTTATCGGTATAGGCAAACAGGTTAGTGTCGTGATACGGGCTCCCTGGGCGATCATAGAGATGCGGCGCGTCAATCAGGTAGATGCCCACGCCGTTGTAATGACCAAAGAGTAATGTGATGCGCCCGGCAAAGGTCTCGCGGCGGCTGACAATCTGCGCGTCAGGCACGCCGCGACGAATATCTGGAAAAGCGGGTAACAGCACGCGAGTATCGACCCCACCGGCAATTTGCGCTGCCGGTAACGCCCCTATCACATCCGCCAACCCGCCGGTTTTCAGCAACGGGAACATCTCAGAACAAACGTGTAAAACCTGCATCATCGCTCCTGTTTGATCTGCAGTTTACGCAGCATTTCACGCGTAACCAGCACGATGCCTTCTTCTGAGCGGTAGAAACGGCGCGCGTCCTCTTCCGCATTTTCTCCAATTACCATGCCTTCCGGAATAACGCAGGCACGGTCGATAACGCAACGACGCAGGCGGCACGAGCGGCCGACCCAGACGTCCGGAAGCAATACTGATGAATCAATGTTGCAGAAGGAGTTCACCCGCACGCGCGGGAACAATACCGACTGCACCACTACCGAGCCGGAGATAATGCACCCGCCGGAGACCAGCGAATTCAGCGTCATGCCGTGGCTGCCCGAGCGGTCCTGAACAAATTTTGCCGGCGGCAGGGACTCCATGTGGGTGCGGATCGGCCAGTTATGGTCGTACATATCCAGCTCCGGCGTCACTGAGGCCAGATCGAGGTTGGCCTTCCAGTAGGCTTCCAGGGTTCCCACATCGCGCCAGTACGGTTCTGAATTCGGATCGGACTGCACGCAGGACAACGGGAAGGGATGTGCATAGGCCATGCCAGATTTGGTGATTTTCGGGATGATATCTTTGCCGAAGTCGTGGCTGGATTTTTCGTCCTTGTCGTCCTCTTCCAGCAGCTGATAAAGGTAATCTGCATCAAAGACATAGATCCCCATGCTGGCAAGTGCCTTAGTGTCATCTCCCGGCATCGAAGGTGGGTTCGCCGGTTTTTCCACGAAATCGATCACCTTGTCGTTTTCATCCACCGCCATCACGCCAAACGCCGTCGCCTCGGCAACGGGCACCGGCATACAGGCCACGGTGCAACGCGCTCCTTTTTCGACGTGGTCGATCAGCATGCGCGAGTAGTCCTGCTTGTAGATGTGATCCCCGGCGAGGATCACCACATACTCAGCGTCATAGCGACGGATAATATCGAGGTTCTGCGTGACCGCATCGGCGGTGCCGCGGTACCAGTTTTCGCCGTGTACGCGCTGCTGTGCAGGCAACAGGTCGACAAACTCGTTCATCTCCTCACTGAAGAACGACCAGCCGCGCTGAATATGCTGCACCAGGGTGTGTGACTGATACTGGGTGATCACGCCAATACGGCGAATGCCTGAGTTAATACAATTTGACAGAGCAAAATCGATAATACGGAATTTACCGCCAAAGTGGACGGCGGGTTTGGCGCGCTTGATCGTTAAATCTTTTAATCGGGTACCGCGGCCGCCAGCAAGAATCAGGGCAACAGATTTCAATGGCAACTGACGCGCCAACATTAGAGGGTCGTTCTTATCTAACCTAACCATGATCAACTCCTTTTATTATCATCTCTGGAATACACATACACCGTGCGCAGGCCCATGCCAGACAGTCATAACGACCGGATTATCCTCTCCGGCAAATGGGGGGATAGCCCGCCACTCCCCTTCAGGTAAAATAATTTCTGCGACCTCATCTGTGGCGTTGAGGGTGATGAGCCAGCAATCCGAAAGCAGGATTTGCAGGCGCGGCACGCCGCTCTGCCACTCGTGCGCTCCTAATGGTTGCGCCTTTTTATTTAACCAGCGAACGTTGCCGTCGCCCTCTTCCCACCACCGATCCTGGGTGAGCGCCGGGATCTGCTTACGCAGATGAACCAGCGCGGCAGTAAAGGCCATTAATCCCTCGTTGGCCTGCTGCCAGTCGAGCCAGGTTAACGCGTTATCCTGGCAATAAGCATTGTTGTTGCCGTGCTGACTGTGGCCATGTTCATCGCCCGCCAGCAGCATCGGCGTTCCCTGTGACAGTAAAAGCGTTGTCAGCAGCGCATGTACGCTCGCGCGGCGCCGCTCAATCACATCCAGATTGCCACTTAACCCTTCAACACCATGATTAAAACTGTGGTTATTGAAGGTGCCGTCACGGTTTTCTTCGCCGTTTGCTTCATTGTGTTTCTGATTGAAACAAACGCAGTCACGCAGGGTAAAACCGTCGTGCGCCGTCAACAGGTTGATCGACGCGGAAGGCAAACGTCCGTTGCGCTTAAACACATCGCTGGAGGCGGCGAAACGCCCGGCAAACGTCCCCAAAGAGAGATCGCGCGCCAGCCAGAAGCGGCGCGCGGCGTCACGATAGTGATCGTTCCACTCCGCAAACAGCGGCGGGAAGTTTCCCACCTGGTAACCGCCCGGGCCGACATCCCAGGGTTCAGCAATCAGCTTCACCCGGGAGAGCAGCGGACAGTTTTTTATGGCCTCAAACAGCGGCGCCTGCTGGCTGTATTCCGGCGTGCGTCCCATCACCGACGCCAGGTCAAAACGAAAACCGTCGATATGGAAGGTTTCAACCCAGTATTTCAGGCACGCATGCGCATAGTCTGTTACCGCCGGATGGCTGAGATTGAGGGTGTTACCGCAACCGGTCCAGTTGTGATAATCGCCGTCCTCTCTTAACCAATAATAGCTAGGGTTATCAATTCCGCGCAGGGAGAACGTCGGCCCCTCAAGATCCAGCTCGGCGCTGTGGTTGAGGACGATATCCAGAATGACCTCAATACCCGCTTCGTGTAGCGCCTTCACCGCATCACGAAACTCATCTCTCGCCTGCTCAGGATGTGAGGCGTAGCGCGGATCGAGGGCAAACATTGCCATCGGGTTATAGCCCCAGTAGTTGGTCAGACCGAGGCGTTGCAGGCGCGGCTCGCTGGCGAAATGGGCCACCGGCAATAATTCCAGGGCGGTGATACCAAGCTGCTTAAAATAGGTAATCATCGCCGGATGGCTGAGCGCTTTGTAGGTGCCGCGGATCGCTTCCGGGATATCCGGGTGCAGCCAGGTCAGCCCTTTGACGTGCGCTTCATAGATGACCGTATCACCCCACGGCGTGTTGGGCGCGGCGTCCTCTTCCCAGTCGTAATGATCGTTTATCACCACGCTTTTGGGCGCCACGGGCGCGCTGTCACGGTGATCCGGGGAATCTTTACCGCAATGCAGCAGGACATCGTCGTTCAGCGTGCCGTCAACCTGATACGCGTACGGGTCGAGCAGCAGCTTCGCCGGGTTAAAGCGCAGACCCTTCGCCGGATCCCAGGGCCCATAAACCCGAAAGCCATAGCGCATGCCGGGGCGGGCATGTTCCAGATAGCCGTGCCAGATATCGCCGCTGCGCGCCACCAGATCGTAGCGATGTTCAATGCCTTTGCCGTCAAACACACAGAGTTCAACCCGATCCGCGTGGGCGGAAAAGAGAGTGAAATTCACACCCTTCCCGTCATAGCACGCGCCGAGCGGTGCGGGTTTACCTGCAGTGAGTTGCGTCATTCCCCCTCCCGGACCAGCCAGATAGTGGCTAACGGCGGTAGCGTAATGCTCAGGGATTGTGAACGGCCATGGCTCTCCTGCTCATCGCTCTGCACCAGCCCACCGTTACCCGCATTGCTGCCGTGATAATGCATAGAGTCGGTGTTCAGCACCTCGCGCCATTTGCCCGGCTGATTGATACCGAAACGGTAATGATGGCGCGTCACCGGCGTGAAGTTACTGGCGACGATAATTTCATTGCCCGCTTTGTCACGGCGGACAAAGACCAGCACCGAACGCTCATGGTCATCCACCACCAGCCACTCAAAGCCGTAATCATCAAAGTCGAGCTCGTGCAGAGCCTTGTGGTGGCGGTAGGTATGGTTGAGGTCGCGGACCAGGCGCTGAACGCCGTGGTGCCAGTTGTCGCCCCCTTCCAGCAGGTGCCAGTCGAGGCTCGAATCGTGGTTCCACTCGCGGCCCTGGGCGAACTCGTTGCCCATAAACAGCAGCTTTTTGCCCGGGAAGGCAAACATCCAGCCGTAGTAGGCGCGCAGGTTGGCAAATTTCTGCCAGGCGTCGCCCGGCATGCGGTCGAGAATCGATTTTTTGCCGTGAACCACTTCATCGTGAGAAAGCGGCAGGACAAAGTTTTCGGTGCTGTTATAGAGCATGCCGAAGGTCAGTTTGTCATGGTGATACTGACGGTGCACCGGATCCAGCTTCATGTAATCCAGGGTGTCGTGCATCCAGCCCAGGTTCCACTTGTACCAGAAGCCAAGGCCGCCCATTGAAGGTGGACGGGAGACGCCCGGAAAATCCGTCGACTCTTCGGCCATCGTCACCGCACCCGGCGCCTGTTCGCCGAGAATGCGGTTGGTGCTGCGCAGAAACTCAATCGCTTCGAGGTTCTCACGCCCCCCGAATTCGTTCGGGATCCACTCGCCCTCTTTGCGGCTGTAGTCGCGATAGATCATCGACGCTACGGCATCCACGCGCAGGGCATCAATGCCGAAACGCTCGATCCAGTAGAGGGCATTGCCCACCAGGTAGTTCGTCACTTCCCGACGGCCATAGTTGTAGATCAGGGTATTCCAGTCCTGGTGATAACCTTCCCGCGGGTCACTGTGCTCATACAGGCTGGTGCCGTCGAATTTCGCCAGGCCAAAATCATCGGACGGGAAGTGGCCCGGTACCCAGTCGAGGATCACGTTCAGCCCGGCGGCGTGGGCCGCGTTGATGAAGTAGCGGAAGTCATCGCGGGTGCCGAAACGGCGGGTCGGGGCATACATCCCGGTGGGCTGGTAACCCCAGCTGCCGTCAAACGGATGTTCGTTGACCGGCAATAGCTCCAGGTGGGTAAAGCCCATCCACTTCACGTATGGGATCAGCTGGTCGGCAAGCTCCCGGTAGCTGAGCCAGAAGTTGTTATCGGTATGACGACGCCAGGAGCCAAGATGGACTTCATAAATGGAGATCGGCATATCGAACTGGTTCGCCCGGATGCGCTCTTCGCTCTGGTCAACTTTCTCTGGCAGGCCGCAAATCAGAGACGCCGTTTCCGGGCGCATCTGTGCCTCGAAGGCATAAGGGTCGGCCTTGATGCGCAGCTCGCCGTGCGCATCGATCATCTCATATTTATAGAGCTGACCGTTCTGGGCGCCGGGGATAAACAGCTCCCAGATACCGGTTTCACGCCGCAGCCGCATCGGATGGCGACGGCCATCCCAGTAGTTGAACTGCCCCACCACGGAGACGCGGCGGGCATTCGGTGCCCAGACGGTAAAGCGGGTGCCGGTGACGCCATCCATCGTGTCAGCATGGGCGCCAAGCGTTTCATAAGGTCGCAGGTGCGTACCTTCAGACAGCAGCCAGGCATCCATCTCCTGCAACAGCGGACCAAAACGATAAGGATCGTCGATCAGATTCTGTTGCCCGTGCCAGATCACAGCGAGCTGATAGCGGAAGAAGTTTTTACGGCGGGCCATCACGCCAGCGAAAAAGCCGCGTGAATCGATACATTCGAGTTTCCCGACCTTGCGGCCGGTTTTAGGTTCAATCACCCACACTTCCGTTGCGTCAGGTAACAGTGCCCGGACTTCCAGTCCGGCTTCAGTGCGGTGCATGCCAAGTACCGAAAACGGATCGGCAAAATGACCCGCAATAAGCGCATTAATCACGTCTCTATCAATACGAACGGACATGGTATTCATCCTGTTTTTTTAGTTGCCGCCCCTTTCGCGCGCCGGGTACGGCTTTGATGTGACCTGAACGGAACAGCACACTGTGCATCCTCTCTGTTCCGTTCAACCTCCAGGCGGAATATGTGGCATCCCGCATAAAGCATAGCCAACGCTTTATATGACTCCCGAAAAATTATGGACCATTTGGCGTTTACTCCATGTATTACGCAAAAAAAGGGGTGATAAATCACCCCTTAGTATTAAGTATTTATTACGCCAGCTGGCGCAGCATTCTGCGCAGCGGTTCGGCGGCACCCCACAGAAGCTGGTCACCGACGGTAAAGGCGGACAGGTATTCCGGCCCCATATTGAGTTTACGCAGGCGCCCAACCGGGGTAGATAATGTGCCGGTCACTGCGGCAGGCGTCAGCTCACGCATGGTGATGTCGCGGTCGTTTGGCACCACTTTCGCCCACTGATTGTGCGACGCGAGCAGTTCTTCCACCGTTGGAATAGACACATCTTTTTTCAGTTTAATGGTGAATGCCTGGCTGTGGCAGCGCAGCGCGCCGATGCGTACGCACAGGCCGTCAACCGGGATCGCGGAAGCGGTGCGCAGGATTTTGTTGGTCTCGGCCTGACCTTTCCACTCTTCGCGGGTCTGGCCGTTGTCCAGCTGCTTGTCGATCCAGGGGATCAGGCCACCGGCCAGCGGTACGCCGAAGTTATCCACCGGCAGCTCGCCGCTGCGGGTCAGCTGAGTGACTTTGCGCTCGATATCGAGAATCGCGGACGCTGGATTAGCCAGTTCATGCGCAACGCTTGCGTGCAGCTGGCCCATCTGGGTCAACAGCTCGCGCATATGACGCGCGCCGCCGCCGGAGGCCGCCTGGTAAGTGGCCACAGAGACCCACTCCACCAGATCCTGAGCAAACAGGCCGCCCAGCGACATCAGCATCAGGCTGACGGTGCAGTTGCCGCCGACGAAGGTTTTCACGCCGTTATTCAGGCCGTCGGTGATGACATCCTGGTTAACCGGGTCAAGAATAATGATGGCATCGTCTTTCATGCGCAGTGAAGAGGCCGCGTCAATCCAGTAGCCCTGCCAGCCGCTTTCACGAAGCTTAGGATAAATTTCGTTGGTATAATCGCCGCCCTGACAGGTAACGATAATGTCCAGTGCCTTCAACGCTTCCAGATCGTAAGCATCCTGCAACGTGCCTGTGGTATTCCCAAAGGACGGTGCAGCCTGGCCGAGCTGGGAAGTGGAGAAGAAGACCGGACGGATAGCGTCGAAATCGCGCTCTTCAACCATGCGTTGCATGAGTACAGAGCCGACCATACCGCGCCAGCCGATAAAACCAACGTTTTTCATAGCATTTTTTTCCTGCAGAGGGTGTGTGCTGTTTATGCAAGCCAGTATTGAACTGGGATATGCTTCACATTACAAAATGCTGCCAAAGTCGCAAGCGAAATTAATCGATGATTGCCCGGCTATCAGAAAAAGAGCTTATCATCGGAGAAACCATACAAGTATCAGGGATAACCTACGATGAGCGAAATCATTTCCGCAGCTGTTTTATTGATCCTGATTATGGATCCACTCGGAAACCTGCCTATTTTCATGTCGGTGCTGAAACACACCGAGCCGAAGCGCCGTCGGGCCATCATGATTCGCGAGCTGCTCATCGCCCTGTTGGTTATGTTTATCTTTCTGTTTGCGGGCGAGAAAATTCTCGCGTTCCTGAACTTACGCGCTGAAACGGTCTCCATTTCCGGCGGCATTATTCTGTTTTTAATCGCTATCAAGATGATATTTCCCAGCGCCGAGGGGAGCAGCAGCGGCCTGCCGGCGGGTGAGGAGCCGTTTATTGTGCCGCTGGCTATTCCTCTGGTCGCCGGGCCGACAATCCTGGCGACGCTGATGCTGCTGTCGCATCAGTATCCGAATCAGATGAGCCATCTGGTGATTGCGCTGCTGATCGCCTGGGGCGGGACCTTTATCATTTTGCTGCAGTCGTCGCTGTTTTTACGCCTGCTGGGGGAGAAAGGGGTGAATGCGCTGGAGCGGCTGATGGGATTGATTCTGGTGATGATGGCGACGCAGATGTTTTTGGATGGGATTCGGGCGTGGATGAAGGGGTAACACGGACAGTCCCCTCGCCCCTTTGGGGAGAGGGTTAGGGTGAGGGGAACATGCGGCAGAAGTGGTAATTCCGTTCACCTCACGTTCCTTGCTTCTCTGTCACAACAGAACCGGTGAACGTGCCAGGGTGGCTCAATCGCCACCACCCTGGCTACCCGGGCTACCGGCAAGAAAATCGCCGCTTCGCGGTGCCTTCGTCTTTTTCCCTCCGGCTATCGGGTCGGGCACCAGCCTGCATCCATGCAGGCTATGCCCTCTCGGCGCGTCCATGCGCCTCGCCCCGGCCTGCGGGAAACGACTCAGCGATTTTCAGCCGGACCTGGGTGTCGCTGTAACGTCTTATTTTTTCTTTAATATGCCATCGCTTTAAGTGTGGCGTTGCCGTTTGTTTTTACAGTGGTATAACGCCTTCCCCGGTGCGCAGCCAGCGCGGTGCTTTTAGCGTATCGCTATAAAATCCCACCAGTTCCTGGAGTAAATCTCCTGCCACTCTTTCATCACTTTTTGACAGCGATTGGCTTAACAGCAGTTGTGTTAATAGCTGGCAATAGCGCCCTATTTGATCCGCTTCCGGTTCAAATACGGGCTGTTCCAGCGGTAAGTCATCCACCGTCAGGCTCGCCTTTAAATGCTCGGGAACAGGTTCAAGCAAAGTTGGCTGAAGCAGATTAAGACAGGCAGAAAGTCGCCCGCACAGCGCCATTTTTTTTGGCCGGCTCGTCGCATTCAACCAGTGCATCAACAAAGCGTGCACAGTTGTCTGCCAGATCGGTGAAATCCGTGTTGTGATCGAAGGGTGCGGTGAATAAAGAGTGAGAAAAGCTAAGGGTAGTAGTCATAAGACAGCCTCTGATGAGTTAATTTGACCACCACAGAAGGGACCAACCTTACTGGTGATGGACTGAACGGAGTTGGTCCTACCGGCCTCATCAGCTACCGGCGCACCTTGCGGCGCCACCGTCCAGCCCACCATTGAGGTGTAACGGGCTGCGCGATAAAAACGAGCTTTATCACGGATGAGAATAACAGGGGACCAACCCTGACGCCTGATTTTGCAGGCGTGGCGAGAAGATACCGCGTTGCCTTTTGTGTATCAAGCGAGGCTCTGGAAGGCTGCTCGCATAACCAAAAATTAAATCTTCAGCGGCGAAAATATCCAGGTAAGCACAACACCCGCAGCGGCTCCCTGGTCCGGCTGAAAATCGCCGAAGCGTTGACTGGAGGCCGGGGCGAGGCGCAGGGATGCGCCGGGAGGGGGCGAACAATCCGCGAAGCGGCGATTTTCTTTGCCGGGAGCCGGGGTGGTCAGGGGGGCGGCGGCGAGCCCCCCTGACACGTTCACGGGTGACGTGGCATACAGAGAAGCATTAAACGTAAAGTGAACGGAACCACCAACAGAGCCGCATGTTCCCCTCACCCTAACCCTCTCCCCAGAGGGGCGAGGGGATTGCATTAATTTGTGAAGAAAACAGCCTCAGCTCAGTAGCGTAAACGCTATCATCCCCACAATCGCACCCGTCGTCCCGAGGATCGTCTCCATCAGCGTCCAGGTCTTCAGCGTCTGCGCTTCGGTCGCCCCGGTAAACTTACCAAACAACCAGAACCCCGCATCGTTGACGTGGGACACCACGATAGACCCGCCTGCGATACAGATAGACAGCGCCGCCATCTGCGCGCCGGAGTAGTTCAGCTGCTCGATAACCGGCATCACCAGACCGACGGCGGTTAAGCAGGCCACGGTCGCGGACCCCTGAATGATACGCACCGCCGCGGCCAGCACGAAACAGGTCAGCGCGATCGGCAGGCCCATCCCGGTCAGGGCGCTACCCAGCGCCGGACCCACGCCGGAATCCACCAGCACCTGCTTGAACACGCCGCCCGCACCAATCACCAGCAGAATAATACCCGCCGGTTGCAGCGCTGCACCGCAGATCTCCATCACCCTGTCTTTCGGCATTCCCTGACGCATCGCCAGGCCGTAAATCGCCACCAGACAGGCCACCAGGATCGCGGTGAACGGATGGCCAATAAACTCAAACCACTCGTAAGCACTCGAGCCCATCGGCACAAAGCGCGCGGCGATGGTTTTCAGCCCGACCAGCACCAGCGGCAGCAGGATCAGCGCCAGGCTAAAGCCGAAGGACGGCATTTTGCCCTCGCCCAGATGCGGCTCGGTGATGTCGTCGGGAATGTGCAGCTCAACGTAGCGGCTGATGAAATTGCCCCACAGCGGACCGGCGATAATCATCCCCGGAATAGCCGCGCACAGGCCAATTAAGATCATCCAGCCAAAGTCGGCGTGCATCTGGGAAGCCAGCAGCATCGGCGCCGGTCCCGGCAGCAGGAACGCCGCGGCGGCGGCTACGCCTGCAAACAGCGGGATCACCAGCTTCACGAGGTTGGTGCCGGTGTGGCGCGCCATGGAAAACGCCACGCTAATCAACAGCACCACCGCCACCTCAAAGAACAACGGCAGGGCGCAAATCAGACCAGCCAGACCAATCGCGTAGTGCGCCCGGCTGTGGCCGAAGGATTTCAGCATTTTGACGGCGATCTGATCGACCGCGCCCGTCTCATGCAGGATCTTGCCAAACATCGCGCCCAGCGCGACCACAATCGCCAGGAAACCCAGCGTGCCTCCCATCCCTTTTTCCATGGTTGCCGCAATTTTATCGAGCGGCATACCGGAGAAGAGACCTGCGCCAATAGACACCACCATCAACGCCACAAAAGCATGCATACGCGCTTTCATGACTAAAAACAGCAGCAGCAATACGGAGCCTACTGCTGTCAAAACAAGCGTTAAAGTACTCAAAACTTACTGCCTTTTATTAATGACCTCGATGGTGCTTGCCACCACACCTTCCAGCGGTTGGTCTATATCGACCACCAGCACGTCGCTTTCGTCAGCGCCCGGCTCCTGCAACGTTTCAAACTGCGTCACCAGCATCTGGGTCTTGAAGAAGTGCCCTTTACGCGCCTTCAGACGGGTTTCAATCACGTCAAAATCGCCCTTCAGGTAGATGAAGGAAAGGTTTGCATTCCCTTCGCGCAGCTGGTCGCGGTAGGTTTTTTTCAGCGCGGAGCAGACGATCAGCGACACTTTGTTGGTGCGCTGCATGGCAAACGCCGCATCGTTCAGCGCCTGCAGCCAGGGTTTGCGATCGTCGTCGTTCAGCGGTTCGCCGGAGGCCATCTTGTTGATGTTGCTGCGCGGATGCAGAAAATCGCCATCCAGAAATGCGGCATGGATTTGATGCGCCACTTCGCTGGCAACGGCAGATTTACCGCTACCGGAAACGCCCATCAGGACATAAACGTGGTGATCGGGGTTGGTCGTGCTCAAAGTATGTCCCTCAGTCAATTGTTACGGGTAACAGTTATCGGTAACATTGTCCTGCCGGGGCTAAAGAGAAGCAATATCCAAACGTGCGCGAAGTGAATAAGTGTGAACTAGCTCAAATTTGTCACGCTAGATTGAACCACCCGGTGACAACGTGAAACCTAAATCTAACATTTTAGGCGTCACCACTTCACCACGAATGCGCGCCAGCAGGCGTTCCGCACCGATCCGGCCCATGCGCTCTCGCGGCGTCAGGACGCTCGCCAGACGCGGCTCCATGACCTGACCGATATCGTGGCCGTGGAAACCGGCAATCGCCATATCCTGCGGGATTGAAAGCCCCAGACGCTGGCATTCAAAGGCGGCGCCGACCGCAAGGTCATCGTTGGTACAGAAGATGCCATCAAGCTGCGGATACTCACGGCGGGCCTGACGCATTAATTCAATGCCCGAGGTGTAGGAAGAGGACTGCTCAACCATCACGCTGTAGGGCGTTAAGCTCGCGTCGAGCATCGCCTGCTCGTATCCCTTTTGTTTGATGATAGTACGTTCATCCAGACGTGCGCCAAGATAGGCGACATGACGATGACCGCGGGCGATGATCGCCGCCGTCATCTGCCGCGCGGCTTCAAAGTTATCGAACCCGACGGCGATATCGAGACAGGGGGAGCGGCTATCCATCAGTTCGACCACCGGAATACCCGCCACTTCGATCATCTTCAGGGTGCGGGGGGTGTGGGTGCGTTCAGTGAGGATCAGGCCGTCAATGTTCCAGGAGAGCATCGACTCCAGACGCTCCTCTTCCAGCTCCGGTTTATAACCGTAGTGGGCGAGCATGGTCTGATAGCCAAACGCATCGGTGACGCTTTCAATGCCGCGAAGCACTTCGGCGAAAACCTGGTTGGTTAAGGAGGGAAGCAGGACACCCACCGCGCGGCTGGTGGCGTTGGAGAGAATATCCGGGGCGCGGTTAGGAATATAACCCAGTTCATCGAGAGCAGCGGCAATCTTGCCACGTAACGCGACGGAGACCTGCTCCGGGTTACGTAAAAAACGGCTGACCGTCATTTTAGTCACACCGACGCGATCGGCTACATCCTGAAGTACGGGGCGTTTCTTTTTCATCGTCCTGAGAAATCTTGAGTGAGAGATTTTCTCAGTTTATCACGGACAAAGCGCAACCTTCCCCGTTTAAAGGGAAGGTTGCGTAATTATTTAGACCGGCGGCAGATCGAACAGCAGAATTTCAGCGGCGCTGTCGGCCTGGACAGAGATCGCCTGCTCATCCCAGATGGCCAGACCATCGCTGGTGGTGGCTTTGGTGCCGTTGATGGTCACGTCGCCCTTCACCACCTGGATCCACACTTTGCGATTGGCGGCAATCTGGTGCACAGACTGCTCATCTTTCGCCAGCGCCCAGCGATAAAGCTCCATATCCTGATGCACTTTCAGCGAGCCGTCACGCGCATCCGGTGAAAGCACCAGCTGTTTACCCTGCTGCGCGTCAAAGCGGCGTTGCTCGTAGCGTGGGGTGATGCCTTTCGCTTCCGGAATGATCCAGATCTGGTACAGGCGCAGACGGTCGGTTTTGCTTGGGTTGTATTCGGAGTGACGTACCCCGGTACCCGCGCTCATAATCTGAAACTCACCCGCCGGAACCTGCTCTTTGTTCCCCATGCTGTCCTGGTGCTCCACCGCCCCTTCCAGCACATAGGTCAGGATTTCCATGTCTTTGTGCGGGTGGGTACCGAAGCCCTGACCTGCGTCAATCACGTCATCGTTAATCACGCGCAGTGCCGAGAAGCCCATAAAATTCGGGTCATAATAATCGGCGAACGAGAAGCTGTGCCATGAGTCCAGCCAGCCATGATTTGCGTGTCCACGGTCGTTTGCTTTGCGTAAGAAAATCATTGTTTTTACCCTCAGTTCGTTTCGATGGAGTAAGTGTGGACGCAATCGACCTGGGATCATAGAGGGTGAAAATTGACTCCTCTGTTCAAAATATCTGAACAAGCACAGAGGAGTCATTCAGGCTTATCTGGCAAGGGTTATTGTCGCAGGCGAAGCCTGTTCAAAAGCCCGTTCAAGGAGTTCAAGATTGGTCATCACTTCAATTTCCTTGACGTAATTTGGCGCGCCCTCCGTCAGGGTGGCATACAGCGCATCGTAGACCTGGCCATAGTCGCCGGTGCCCGGTTTGATCTCCTCTTTCACCGTCACACCCGCGTCGTTGACGTACTCCAGCACGCCCACGGAATCGTCCGCTGCAAACCCCGGCTCGCCCGGCATGATGTTGGCCTTCAGGCTGGTCTCCTGCTGGTCGATACCGTATTTGATAAACGAGCCTCTGGTGCCGTGAACGATGAATTTCGGGTAGTCGATTTTCACCAGATGGCTGGTTTTAACGATCGCCTTCAGATCGCCATAGAACAGCTGCGCTTCGAAGGTATCGTCCGGGTTGGCCTTGTTACGCAGGCTGCGGATGTCATAGGCCGCGTGGTCCGGACGGCCAAACAGGGAGATGATCTGGTCCATCGTGTGCACGCCAAGGCCATAGAACGAGCCATCCTGCGGCAGGCCGGGTTTGGTCTCCGCCACCGGACGGTAGTAATCGAAGTGGCTTTCGATTTCGACGATCTCGCCCAGCTTGCCGCTCTCGATGGCCTGTTTTGCGGTGAGGAAGCAGGTATCAAAGCGACGGTTCTGGTACGGCGATACGGTCAGCCCTTTGCTGCGGGCCAGCTCGAAGAGTTCTTTCGCCTCGGCCATCGTCGGCGTAAACGGCTTTTCCACCAGCACGTTTTTACCGGCTTCCAGCGCGCGTTTCGCGTATTCAAAATGGCTGTCGGCATGGGTACAGACAATCACCAGTTTGACCTCGGGATCGTTCAGCACCTCGTCGAGATCGCTGGTGAAATGAATATGAGAATACTGCGGGGACTGCTCTTCCGGTTTCGGGTGGCGGCGGAAGATATGCGCCACGTGCCAGCTGGCTTTACGGGTGAGAACATACGGCAGGTGATAGCGGGTGGTACTTTTGCCAAATCCAATAAATGCGCAGTGTAGTGTCATCAGTCAGTCCTTTTTTGAGATTGCTGAGACTTACCATAGCGCAAGTTTTCCCCTCACCCCAGCTTCAGTCCTGAAGAGCGGACAAAAAAAAGCCAGCTAAAAGCTGGCTAAAATAATACTGGAAGCAATGTGAGCAATGTCGTGCTTTCAGGTTTCCGTCGCGGACTTCCTGAATGCAGGACAATAATAATCATTCTCATTCGCACTTGTCCAATACTTTTTTGCAAAAAATGCTTGTTGACGCACATTTCAAACTCATGGATGTTGAAAGGGAAACTAACTAACTGAGGAAGAAGGAATGAGTGAGATAGTGATACGCCACGTTGAAGCCGCCGATGCCGAAGCTTTACGCCTGCTCAATGCCCATCCAGGGGTGTATCACGATACTCTACAACTTCCTCATCCTTCGATGGAGATGTGGCAGGAACGGGTGATGAGAAAGCCAGGCAGACGTCATCTGGTGGCCTGCCTGGACGGACAGGTTATCGGACACCTGGCGCTGGAGGTAATGGAAAACCCCCGGCGCAGCCACGTGGCGACCTTTGGTATCAGCGTTTCAGCCGAAGTGCAGGGCCGCGGCGCGGGTAGCGCATTGATGCGGGAGATGATCAACCTGTGCGACAACTGGCTGCGCATCGAACGCATTGAGCTGACGGTATTTATCGACAACGCGCCTGCCATTGCCCTGTACCGCAAATACGGCTTTGTGGTGGAAGGCACCGGGAAGAAGTTCGCCCTGCGTAACGGCGAATTTGTCGATGCGCTCTATATGGCGCGAGTGAAGTAGTTCCCCTCACCCCGACCCTCTCCCCATAGGAGAGGGTGAAAAGCAGATTGAACCCAGTCTCAAAGCCCGCACCCGACTGTTCCCTCTCCCCTGTGGGGAGAGGGTTAGGGTGAGGGACCTGCTCAATATCCCGCCGTTAAATCCCCCGGCGAGCGAGGATCGGATGCCCCATACAGCGCGCCATCCGGCCCGACCATAATGCTCTGGGTGCTGCCCATCGCCTCTTTCACCGCCACTTTTTGCCCGCGCTGCTCCAGCAGTTTCAGCGTGTCAGGGCTAAAGCCTTTCTCCACGCGCAGCTCATCCGGCAGCCACTGATGATGGAAGCGCGGCGCGTTGGTGGCTTCTGCCACGTTCATCCCAAAATCGATGCTGTTCACCACCATCTGCAATACGGTGGTGATAATCCGGCTGCCGCCAGGACTGCCGGTCACCAGCCAGGTTTTGCCGTCTTTTACCACAATGGTCGGTGACATCGACGACAGCGGACGCTTCTTCGGCCCCACGGCGTTGGCATCCCCGCCCACCAGCCCGTAGACGTTCGGCACGCCCGGTTTAGCGGAAAAGTCATCCATCTCGTTGTTCAGCAGAATGCCGCTGTTGCCCGCCACGATCCCGGTGCCAAAGGTGGTATTAAGCGTATAGGTCACCGCCACCGCGTTACCGTCTTTATCCACCACCGAGAAGTGGGTGGTCTGGTTACTCTCATACGGCGCCAGCTTGCCCGGGCGGATCTCGCTCGAGGGTTTGGCCTTGTTGATATCGATCCGATCGGCAAGGGATTTGGCATAGGCTTTATTGGTCAGGGCCTGCCACGGCACCTTGACGAAGTCCGGGTCGCCCAGATATTCCGAACGGTCGGCATAAGCATATTTTTCTGCCTCGGCCATCACCTGCAACGTATCCGCGCTGCCGAAGCCAAACTTGTGCATATCGAAGTTTTCGAGAATGTTGAGGATCTGCACGATGTGGATCCCGCCGGATGACGGTGGCGGCATGGAGTAGACCTGATACCCGCGATAGTCGCCGCTAATTGGCGTGCGCTCCACCGCTTTATACGCGGCCAGATCCGCTTTGGTGATCAGCCCGCCGTTTTTACGCATCTCTTCGGCAATCTGGTCGGCAATCGTCCCTTTATAGAAGGCATCCGGGCCGTTCTCCGCAATCATCTCCAGGCTTTTGGCGAGGTTAGTCTGCACCAGTTTGTCACCCTTCTTCAGCGGCTCGCCATCCTTCCAGAAGATCGCTTTGCTGTTCTCATGATTGGGGATCACTTCGCTGCCATAGGTTTTCAGATCGTCGGCCAGCGCGTCGTTGACCTCAAAGCCGTCACGCGCCAGCTTGATTGCCGGCTGTACCACCTTGTTAAGCGGCAAGGTGCCGTACTTATCCAGCGCCAGCGAGAAGCCCGCCACGGTGCCCGGCGTACCGGTTGCCAGATGGGAGGTAAGCGATTTTTTACTGTCAGCATTACCCTGCTCATCAAGGAACATGTCGCGCGTGGCCTGGTCAGGCGCCATTTCGCGGAAATCGATCGCCGTGGTCACCCCCTCTTTAGTGCGCAGCATCATAAAACCGCCGCCGCCGAGATTACCCGCCTGCGGGTGGGTCACCGCCAGCGCATAGCCCACCGCCACCGCCGCATCCACCGCATTACCGCCCTGTTTGAGAATATCCACCCCTACCCGGGTGGCGAGGGCATCCACCGAGGAGACCATCCCCTTCTGCGCCCGTACGGGATGGAAAACGTCCTCTTCCACACCATAGGATACCGGTGGTGCCGCAGGCGGATTCGCTGCCACGCAAAACGTGCCGCCTGCCGTCAGGGCAGCAATCGCTACCCAGCGTAAAAACGTTGGTTTCATCATTGTTATTCTCCAGGTACAGGGACTCATGCTCCCGCTTAATCCTGGTTCATAACTCTTAAAAAATCATCGTAATGGGGGATCCGAGGTACACTTAAAAGAGGCCTCAGAAGGAGGGAATGACCATGAAACGACTCATTCTTGTTGCGGCGTTACTGCCGTTTGCCGTATTCGCGCAGCCTATCAACACCCTGAACAACCCCAACCAGCCGGGCTACCAGAACCCCAGCCAGCAGCGGATGCAAAATCAGATGATGATGCAGCAACAGCAGCAGACGGGGATGCTTAACCAGCAGCTGCAGACGCAAACCCGCGTTCAGCAGCAGCACCTGCAAACACAGTTAAATAACAACACCTTGCGGGTCCAGCAGAGCCAGCCAGGGGGACAGCAGATCCTGCCTAATACCAGTGGCGGCATGCTGAGCGGCGGAGATACCTCGGGCGGCGTGCAGCAGCAACATATGCTGCCGCAGCGGCAGAATGGCGATCTGCTGAATAACCCTTAGGGCTGAAAATCCGGACCTATCAGCGCAATCGCATCGGTACAGATACAATCTACTCCCCAGCGCAGCAGTTCAGCTGCACGCTGGGGCTGATTGACGGTATAAACCAGGATATGCAGCCCGGCACTCTTCAGTGCTTCTACCCGGGGCGCGTTCAACAGCCGGTGGTTCAGATGAATTGACACGCATTCCAGCCGGGTGGTCAGCTCGTGCCAGTCCTCACGCCATGCGTCCAGCAATAGCCCGCGCGGCAGTTCAGGCGCTGCCGCCTGGGCAGCTTCCAGCGCGTCAATCTCAAACGACGACAGCAGCGGCGGCGTCATCCCGGCCCACAGCTCCCGCGCCGCCAGCGCAATCACCTTGCCGGTTAAGGGCCCCGTGCCGGTGGTCGGTTTAATCTCGATATTGGCCATCATCCCGTGTTGACGACAACGATCTGCCACTTCCGTCAGCAGCGGCAGCGGCTCGCCTTTAAACTCACCGCTGAACCAGCTTCCGGCGTCCACCTTCAGCAGCTCGCGCCACGGCAGGTCACCCGCCACGCCCCAGCCGTTGCTGGTGCGCTCAAGGTTATCGTCATGAAGAAGGAAGATCTCCCCATCTTTCGACAGCTTGGCGTCGAACTCAATCATCGTGTGACCGTAGCGCGCCCCCGTGTCGATGGCCGCCAGGGTGTTTTCCGGTGCCAGTTTACCGCCGCCCCGGTGAGCGACGATGCGGGGATAAGGCCAGTTACTCATACGCGTTGTCCTGTTTCACCATCAAATAAGTGCAAATGATTTTCCGGCAGATGCAGCCACAGCGTGCTGCCCGCTTTTGGGCGCTCCTGATGGGACATGCGCACCACCAGCTTCTGCTCGCCCCAGCGGCCGTGCGCCAGGTTGTCGGCCCCCAGCATCTCGAGGGTGTCCATTACCAGCGGTACCCCGCCTTCCGCCTGCGAGCTTAGCGCAATATGTTCCGGGCGGATACCCAGGGTCATCTTACGCCCGGCATAGCCGCGATAGAACCAGTTGATCGGCAGCGCCATGCCGCTTTCCATTTCGAAATGGGTGCCTGCGGCGCTGATACGCCCCTCCAGCAGGTTCATCGCCGGGCTGCCGATAAAGCTGGCCACGAAGCGGCTGGCAGGCTTTTCATACACCTCTACGGGGGTGCCGATCTGCTCGGCAATGCCCTTGTTCATGACCATGACCCGCTGGGCGAGGGTCATGGCCTCAACCTGATCGTGGGTGACGTACAGGGAGGTGGTTTTCAGACGACGATGGAGCTGCTGCAGCTCAAGGCGCATCTGCACCCGCAGCTTGGCGTCGAGATTCGAGAGCGGTTCGTCGAACAAGAAGACCGCCGGATCGCGCACGATGGCGCGCCCCATCGCCACGCGCTGGCGCTGGCCACCGGAGAGCTCACGAGGGCGGCGCTTCAGCAGGCCGTCCAGCTCCAGAATGCGCGCCGCTTCCTGCACGCGCTCGGCGATATGGCTTTTGCCCATGCCGCGGATTTTCAGCCCCCAGGCCATGTTCTCTTCCACGCTCATGTGCGGATAGAGCGCGTAGTTCTGGAACACCATCGCGATGCCCCTGTCTTTGGGCTCCATCTCGGTAACGCGCCGACGGTCGATCCAGATATCCCCCGAGGTGACGCGCTCCAGTCCCGCCACCATCCGCAGCAGGGTCGATTTGCCGCAGCCCGACGGGCCGACCATCACGATAAACTCACCGTCCGCCACGTCGAGCGTGAGGGGCTGAATAACCTGGGTTTTACCGTCCCAGCTTTTGGTCACTGCCTGTAATTTTAAACCTGCCATAGAGGTTGCATCCCTTGATTATTCATGAACGTCGCTGGCGGCTATTTTTGCCCAGGGCAAGGCGCGAGCGACGAAGTTTGGTGGGCCCAAATTAGACGCGAGTAACGCGGCACTGGGCAAAAATAGCCCCAGCCCTTTGGGACGCGTGCCGAAATCGCGTACTCTGCGTTGTCGGATTTGGACATAGGCCCACTATGTCCACCATCCTCCGCCTTGATTACGCGATTTCGGCTCAGCGTCGACGTCACGAATAATCAAGGGATACAACCTACTTCTCGCTATCGACCAGGCCGCGGACAAATGCACGCTGCATGGCTAAAACAATGACTACGGGTGGGATAAGGGTAAGCAGCATCGCCGCCATCACCTGGTTCCAGAGGGTGGTCCCTTCGCCGGTGGCGATCATGCCTTTAATGCCTGCCACGGCGGTGCCGAGATTGACGTCCTGGATAATCAGCAGCGGCCACAGGTACTGGTTCCAGCCGTAGATAAAGGTGATCACAAACAGCGCCGCGAGGTTGGTTCTCGACAGCGGCAGCACGATGTCGCGGAAAAAGCGCATTGGCGAGGCGCCGTCGATACGCGCAGCCTCAATCAGCTCGTCCGGCAGGGTCATAAAGAACTGGCGGAACAGGAAGGTGGCGGTGGCCGAGGCCATCAGCGGCAGGGTTAAGCCCGCGTAGCTGTCCAGCATGCCGAGATTAGCGATCACCTCCACCGTCGGGAAGATTCGCACCTCCACTGGCAGCATCAAGGTGATAAAGATCATCCAGAAGAACAGGTTACGCAGCGGAAAGCGGAACCAGACGATGGCGAAGGCCGACAGCATCGACACCGTGATTTTGCCCACCGTGATGCCGAACGCCATGATGAAGCTGTTCAGCATCATCAGCCAGAACGGGGCGCTGTTGACCCCCACGCCCTGGGTCCAGATAGTCGCCATGTTTTCTAAGAGATGTGAACCCGGAACAAGCGTCATCGGGGTTTCGAATATGGCGTTTCTGTCCAGCGTGGCGGCGACAAAGGCCACGTACAGCGGGAACAGGATAACGATAATCCCCAGAATCAGCATGGTGTGGCTGAAAATCGTCAGCCCGCGACGGTTCTCAATCATTGGTAGCGCACCTTACTTTCAACATAGCGGAACTGCACCACCGTGAGGATGATGACGAGGAACATCAGCACCACCGACTGCGCGGCAGAGGCCGAGAGATCCAGACCGGCAAAACCTTCCCGGTAGATTTTATAGATAAGCGTGGTGGTGGCCTGCACGGGGCCGCCGGCGGTGGCGGCGTCGATCACCGGGAAGGTGTCGAAGAATGCATACACCAGGTTGACCACCAGCAGGAAGAAACTCACCGGGGCGATCAGCGGCAGCGAAAGCCGACAGAAGCGGCGGATCGGTCCTGCGCCATCAATGGCGGCGGCTTCCACCAGCGAACGCGGTATGGACTGCAGCGCGGCAAAGAAGAACAGGAAGTTGTAGCTGATCTGTTTCCACACCGAGGCAAATACCACCAGAAACATCGCCTGGCCGCTGTGCTGGGCGTGATTCCAGTCATAGCCGACTTCCGCCAGGAAATGGGTGATCAGCCCGCGCCCGGGGTTAAAGAGGAAGATCCACAGGACGGCGGCGACGGCAGGCGCCACGGCATAGGGCAACAGCATCAGGGTCTGATAGAGACGGCTGCCGCGCACCACATAATCCACCAGCGCGGCGAAGAACAGCGAGACGAGAAGGCCGCTCACGGTCACCAGGGTGCTGAACTTGATTGTCGTCCAGAAGGCGTCAATGTAGTAGCTGTCGTGCCACAGGGCAGCGAAATTATCCATGCCGACAAACTGGCTGGAGAGCCCGAACGGATCGACGCTTTGTACCGAGTACCACAGCGCTTCGCCCGCAGGCCAGATAAAGAAGATAACGGTGATGACCAGTTGCGGCGCGACCAACAGGTACGGCAGCCAACGGGAGCGGAACACCGGACGGGATGAGGACATAGGTTAGCTCTGTAAGTTTTCACCCCTCACCCCGGCCCTCTCCCCAAAGGGGCGAGGGAGAAAAGACGGCTCCGTGCAGTCCTCTTTCCCCTATGCGCGAGGGAGAAAAGACGGCTCCGTGCAGTCCTCTTTCCCCTATGCGCGAGGGAGAAAAGACGGCTCCGTGCTGTCCTCTCTCCCCTATGCGCGAGGGAGAAAAGACGGCTCCGTGCTGTCCTCTTTCCCCTATGCGCGAGGGAGAAAAGACGGCTCCGTGCAGTCCTCTTTCCCCTATGCGCAAGGGAGAAAAGACGGCTCCGTGCAGTCCCCTCTCCCCTATGGGGAGAGGGTTAGGGTGAGGGGTCAGGTTTTAATTACGATTTGGTCGACTGCTCAAAGCGGCGCAGCAGCTGGTTACCGCGCTCTACGGCCGCATCCAGCGCCTGCTGTGGCGTTTTCTTGCCAGTCCATACGCTTTCCAGCTCTTCATCCACGACGGTACGGATCTGCGGCATGTTGCCCAGACGCAGGCCTTTGGTGTACGGCAATGGCGGTTTGTTCAGCATCTGACGGGTGGCGATATCCGCGCCTGGGTTCTTGTCGTAGAAGCCCTGCTCGCGGGTCAGGTCGTAAGCGGCTGTGGTGATCGGCAGGTAGCCGGTCTTCTGATGCCACTCGGCGGCGTTTTCCGGCTTCGCCAGGAAGTCGAGGAATTCGGCCACGCCTTTGTAGGTGTCTTTATCTTTGCCCTGCATCACCCACAGGCTCGCCCCGCCGATGATGGCATTCTGCGGCGCGCCTTTCGAGTCGGCGTCATACGGCATCATGCCCACGCCGTAGTTAAATTTGGCGTAGTGACGGATATCCGCCAGCGAGCCGGAAGAGGCGGTGGTGATGGCGCAGTCGCCGCTGTAGAACTTCTCGGTGGATTCGTCTTTACGCCCGAAGTAGCTGAAATCGCCCTTCTTGTTCAACTCCTGCAGCAGGGCGATGTGCTTCACCTGCTCCGGTTTGTTGAACTCCAGTACCGCGCTGGTGCCGTCGAAACCGTTGTTTTCGGTCGCTACCGGCTGGCCGTGCCAGGCGCTGAAGTTCTCGATCTGGATCCAGCCCTGCCAGCCGCTGGCGTAGCCGCACTTCATGCCGGCTGCTTTCAGTTTGGCGGTGTACTCGGCCAGATCCTGCCAGGTTTTTGGCGGCTGCTCCGGATCTAAACCGGCTTTTTTGAAGGCGTCTTTGTTGTAGTACAGCACCGGCGTGGAGCTGTTAAACGGCTGAGAGAGCAGATGGCCAGATTTGGCGTCGGTGTAATAGCCAGAGACGGTCGGCACGAACTGCGACTCGTCGAAGTTAATGCCCGCGTCTTTAAACACTTCATAGACCGGCTTGATGGCTTTGGAGGCCATCATGGTGGCGGTACCCACTTCATACACCTGCAGCAACGCCGGGGCGTTGCCGGTACGGAAAGCGGCGATGCCCGCGCTCAGGCTCTGCTCGTAGTTACCTTTGTACACCGGCACAATTTTGTAATCCGGGTGGCTGTCGTTGAAACGTTGCGCCAGGGAGTCAACTTCTTTACCTAACTCCCCTTCCATGGAATGCCAGAACGGAATAGTGGTGACGGCCATTGCGTTAGTCGCAAACGCCAGACCCATTGCCAGACCCAAAGCTGTGTGTCGTAACGATGTCATTGTCATCTCTCTTATTGTGCCGGATGCGCGATATCACGCGTTTTGTGCTCGCGAGGTAACATGACATGCGCGAATTACAGAAAAATAACCATTTGTTTACAGAGATATGACAACAGGACGTCAGGGGGATGATGGAAATATGAAGGGGGTGTGCGGCAAAAAAAGCCGGGTGGCGGCTGCGCCTTACCCGGCCTACGTATGGCACGCTGTTGTAGGCCCGGCAAGCGTAGCGCCACCGGGCAATACAACCGGCTTAACCTCCGAGGTACGCGCTCCGCACCGCTTCGTTCGCCAGAAGCCGCGCGCCGGTATCTTCCAGCACCACGCGACCGTTCTCCAGCACGTAGCCGCGATCCGCGAGCTTCAGCGCCTGGTTAGCGTTCTGCTCCACGAGGAAGATGGTCATCCCCTCGCTGCGCAGCTGTTCGATGGTGTCGAAGATCTGCTGGATGATAATCGGTGCCAGTCCGAGTGACGGCTCGTCGAGCAGCAGCAGGCGCGGCTGGCTCATCAGCGCGCGACCAATCGCCAGCATCTGCTGCTCCCCACCGGACATGGTGCCCGCACGCTGAATACGGCGCTCGAACAGACGCGGGAACAGGTCATAGACGCGCTTAATGCGGGTCTGGAACTGCTCGCGCTCGGCAAAGAAGCCGCCCATCGCCAGGTTCTCTTCCACCGTCATGCGCGAGAAGACGCGACGCCCTTCCGGGACAATCGCCACCGCTTCGCGCATGATTTTGGCCGTCTGCCAGTCGGTAATATCTTTACCATCAAAGACAATACGCCCGCTGGAGGCGCGCGGGTCGCCGCACAGGGTGCCGAGCAGGGTGGTTTTCCCCGCGCCGTTGGCGCCAATCAGGGTCACAATCTCCCCCTGATTAATGTGCAGGCTGACGTCGTGCAGCGCCTGGATCTTGCCGTAGTGGGCATTCACCTTGTCAAAAGATAACATCGCTTTTTCCATCTTATGCCTCACCAAGGTAAGCGCGGATCACGTCCGGGTTGTTACGGATCTCTTCCGGCGTCCCGTTCGCCAGCGGCGTGCCCTGGTTCACCACGTAAATACGGTCTGAAATGCCCATCACCAGCTTCATATCATGCTCAATCAGCAGGATGGTGGTGTCGTGGTGGTTGCGCAGCTCGACAATCAGCTCGTCCAGCTCTTTGGTCTCTTTCGGGTTCAGCCCTGCCGCCGGTTCGTCGAGCATCAGGATCTCCGGCTGGGTCACCATGCAGCGGATAATCTCCAGACGACGCTGATCACCGTAGGCCAGGTTGCTGGCCTGGCGGTTGGCATGCTGTAACAGGCCGATACGGTCAAGCCAGGTGGCGGCGCGGTCCAGCGCCTCCTCCTGGGCACGGCGAAATGCCGGGGTTTTCAGCAGGCCGGAAAAAAGCCCGCTTTTCAGCTGCTGATGTTGCGCCACCAGCAGGTTCTCAATCACCGTCATCTCTCGGAACAAGCGCACGTGCTGGAAGGTACGCACCACGCCCATACGGGCTATCTGCTGGCCCGGCAGCCCTTCCAGGTGCTTGTCGCGCAGCATGATGGTGCCGCCCGTTGGCTTGTAGAAGCCGGTCAGGCAGTTAAAGACCGTGGTTTTACCGGCACCGTTCGGGCCGATCAGCGAAACAATCTCTTTCTGATGCAGATCCAGAGACACATTGTTGACCGCCAGCAGGCCGCCAAAACGCATCATCAGGCCGTTAACGGATAATAATGGCTGACTCATGCCTGCTCTCCTTTCGCTTGCCCGTTCTTCAGCTTCAGCTGTGGACGGGTCATCGGCAGCAGGCCCTGCGGACGCCAGATCATCATCAGCACCATCAAACCACCCAGCATCAGCATGCTGTATTCATTAAAGTCGCGCATCAGCTCACGGGAAACCACCAGCAGGACGGCCGCCAGAATAACGGCGAACTGCGAGCCCATCCCGCCGAGCACCACAATCGCCAGCACAAACGCGGATTCCGCAAAGGTGAAGGATTCCGGGCTGACGAAGCCCTGGCGCGCGGCAAACAGCGTCCCGGCAAAACCGGCAAACGCGGCGCTGATGGTGAAGGCAGTCAGCTTGATACGGGTCGGGTTCAGGCCCAGGGAGCGACAGGCGATCTCATCTTCACGCAGCGCTTCCCAAGCGCGCCCCAGCGGCATACGCAGCAGGCGGTTAATCACGAACAGGGTGATCACCACCAGCAGCAATGCCACAAGGTAGAGCCAGATCACGCGGTCGGACGGATCGTACTTCACGCCGAAGAAGTTGCTGAAGGTATCCCAGCCGCCTTCGCGGGCGGAGCGGCTGAACTCCAGACCAAAGAAGGTCGGTTTCGGGATCTGGCTGATGCCGTTCGGGCCGCCGGTCACTTCGGTATTGTTGAGCAGCAGAATACGGACGATTTCACCGAAGCCTAAGGTCACAATCGCCAGGTAGTCGCCGCGCAGGCGCAGCACCGGGAAGCCCAGCAGGAAGCCCGCAGCGGCAGAGACCAGCCCCGCCAGCGGCAGACAGGTCCAGAAGCCGAGACCGTAATAGTGGTTCAGCAGCGCAAAGGTGTAAGCGCCGATGGCGTAAAAGCCGCCGTAACCCAGCACCAGCAGACCAGACAGCCCCACCACCACGTTCAGGCCGAGGCCGAGGATCACGTAAATCATGGTCAGGGTGGCGATATCCACCGTCCCGCGCGAAACCATAAACGGCCAGGCCACCGCCGCGACCAGCAGCGCCACCAGGAACAGCTTCTGCTTTACCGTCGAGCCGTCGATAGCGGGCAGAACAAACTTTGGCCCGGAGACGCTTTTAAGCGTCTTCTGGAACAGCGGGCGCAGCAGCTGGAAGAAGAAGACCACCGCGGTGCCGACAAAGACCCACTGCCAGCGGATATCAGACGCGGAATCCACCACCAGTTTTGTGCCGCTCAGCTGCAGCTGAACGCCCATAAAAACGGCCGCCAGGATGAAGAACATCGCCGCAGAGAGTAGCGCCATTGCAAAATGCATCGGTTTCATACTTTCTCTACCTCCGGACGACCCAGAATACCGGTAGGCATAACCAGCAGAACCAGAATCAGCAGGGCAAACGACACCACGTCTTTATATTCGGTGCTCAGGTAGGCGGAGGAGAGCGCTTCGGCCACGCCCAGAATCAGGCCGCCGATCATCGCGCCCGGAATACTGCCGATACCGCCCAGAACCGCCGCGGTGAAGGCTTTCATCCCGGCCATAAAGCCGATGTAGGGGTTGATAACGCCGTAGAACTGGCCGAGCAGCACGCCCGCCACCGCCGCCATCGCCGCACCAATCACAAAGGTCAGGGCAATTACGCGGTCGGTGTTGATGCCAAGCAGGCTCGCCATTTTCAGATCTTCCGCGCAGGCGCGGCAGGCGCGGCCCATACGGGAATAGCGGATAAACAGCGTCAGCGCCAGCATTGCAATAAAGGTCACAATCCAGATAACCAGCTGCATGGTGGTAATCGACGCCGAGAAGTTCTCGCTGGCGCCCACAATCCACTGGCCGTTAAACAGGCTTGGCAGCGCCACGTCGCGCGACCCTTCGGTGAGGCTGACGTAGTTTTGCAGGAAGATGGACATACCAATCGCGGAGATCAGCGCGATCAGGCGCTTGGAGCTACGCACCGGGCGATAGGCCACCCGTTCGATACTCCAGCCGTAGGCGCTGGCAATGACAATCGCCCCGACAAATCCGGCGGCCACCAGCAGCCAGCTGCTGTCGATCCCCATCATCATTAACGCGGCGATAATCATAAAGGAGACATAGCTGCCGATCATGTATACCTCGCCGTGGGCGAAGTTGATCATGCCGATAATGCCGTAGACCATCGTGTAGCCGATGGCGATCAGTGCATAGGTGCTTCCCAGCGTGACGCCGTTAAACATCTGCTGCAGAAAATAGAGAAACTGCTCGGACATAAGGTAACCTTTCAATACCCGCCCGGTCCTGCCGGGCGGTGGGATCATGATTATTTGGCGACCGAGGATGAACCGTCGGCGTGCCACTTAAAGACACCAAACTCAAATCCCTTCAGATCGCCTTTCTCATCCCAGTTCAGCGGCCCAATCACGGTGTTAGCCCCGTGTGCTTTTAAATCTTTAATCAGATCCTGCGGCGCTTTGCTGCCGGTACGATCCATGGCGGTGGCCAGAGACTGTACGGCGGCATAGGTGATCCAGACGTACGGACCACTCGCGTCTTTTTTCTCCGCTTTCAGCGCATTTACGATAGCGGCGTTTGCCGGATCCTGGTCATAGCGTTTTGGCATCGTCACCAGCATGCCTTCGCCCGCGTCGCCCGCAATGTTCGACAGCGAGGCGTTACCGACCCCTTCCGGCCCCATAAACTGGGTTTTCAGGCCGATAGCCCGCGCCTGGCGCAGCATCTGCCCCATTTCCGGGTAGTAACCACCGTAGTAGACAAAGTCGATATTCTCTTTTTGCAGACGCGCCAGCAGTGCCGAGAAGTCTTTTTCGCCTGCGGTAATGCCGTCGAAGAAGACCACATTCGCACCGCCTTTTTTCAGGCCATCCTGTACGGAGCGGGCCAGGCCTTCACCGTACTGCTGCTTATCATGAATGATGGCAATGCGCTGCGGCTTCACGCTTTCAAGAATGTACTTCGCCGCGGTCGGCCCCTGAGACGAGTCGAGCCCGGCGGTACGCATGATGTACTGATAGCCGCGCTGGGTCAGCTCCGGGTTAGTGGCGCCTGGCGTGATCATCAGAATGCCTTCGTCCTCGTAGATGTCGGACGCCGGCTGGGTGGAGGAAGAGCAGAGATGGCCAATCACATACTGGATGCCATCGTTAACAATTTTGTTGGCAACGGCGACGGCTTGTTTCGGGTCGCAGGCATCGTCATATTCCACGCCGACCAGTTTGTCGCCTTTAATACCGCCTTTGGCGTTGATGTCTTTAATTGCCTGGCGCGCGCCGTTGAACTCCATATCGCCCCACTGGGCAACCGGGCCGGACAATGCACCTACCACAGCAACTTTAATATCTTCCGCCATGGCTGACTGCGAAACTGCCAGTGCAACCATTCCCGCGATCAATGTTTTCGCGTTCCTTTTCATTGGTGAATCCCCATTCGTGACGTGATGTATATATTTTGTTTTATTATGGTTAAAAAGCATTCTGTACTTTTATTAAACAACGCAACTTTTGCTATTGCCTTTAATGGTTTAGCACAGTTTTTTCACAAAAATCAGACTAAAATCTCTATATTTCAGGTGATTAAGCAAAGATAATATTCTGAAATCAGGCAGAGATAAACAAATAAAAGTACGAATTGCAGCATAAAATAACGGTACAATGCGCCGAATAAAACGCTGCCTTTTAGGTTAAAATTCTGCTTATTTTTCGATCCCTGCGTTTTAAAACTGCTCAACGCAGCGCTAAAAAAGTAATCAGCTAGGTAATGGATTTAAAAAGTGGAAGCGTCTGACAGAATAAATTGAGTACACTGCCTGCACTCTTTTTGATTTGGAAAGCAGCTAATGAAACTGACCATCCACCGTCTGGAGAACTTTAGCGACCAGGATCATATCGACCTCAACAAGATCTGGCCGGAATATTCCCCCTCCTCGCTCAATGTTGATGACAACCACCGTATTTATGCTGCGCGCTTTAACGAGCGGCTGTTAGGCGCGGTGCGGGTGACGCTGAGCGGTACGCAAGGGGCGCTGGATTCCCTGCGCGTGCGTGAGGTCACCCGCCGTCGCGGTGTGGGGCAATATTTGATTGAGGAAGTGATTCGCGATAACCCGAGCGTGGCCTCGTGGTGGATGGCGGACGTTGGCGTCGAAGACAGGGGCGTGATGGCGGCCTTTATGCAGACGCTGGGGTTCAGGGCGCAGAGTAACGGGTGGGAGAGGCGTTAGGTTTGTTTCCCCTCACCCCGGCCCTCTCCCCAGAGGGGCGAGGGGGAAAAGACGGCTCCGTGCGATCCCTCTCCCCAGAGGGGCGAGGGGGAAAGACGGCTCCGTGTGATCCCCTCTCCCCAGAGGGGCTAGGGGGAAAAGACGGCTCCGTGCGATCCCCTCTCCCCAGAGGGGCTAGGGGGGAAAGACGGCTCCGTGCGATCCCCTCTCCCCAGAGGGGCTAGGGGGGAAAGACGGCTCCGTGCGATCCCCTCTTCCCTATGGGGCGAAGGGGGAAAGACGGCTCCGTGCGATCCCCTCTCCCCAGAGGGGCTAGGGGGAAAGACGGCTCCGTGCGATCCCCTCTCCCCAGAGGGGCTAGGGGGAAAAGACGGCTCCGTGCGATCCCCTCTCCCCAGAGGGGCGAGGGGGAAAGACGGCTCCGTGCGATCCCCTCTCCCCTATGGGGAGAGGGTTAGGGTGAGGGGTCGCCGTTTGCTTTTACTTAGCGTCGGTCGCCGTACCGTTCGCATGCCAGTCAAACACGCCGAACTCAAAGCCCTTCAGATCGCCCTTCTCATCCCAGGACAGCGGCCCCATCACGGTTTCAACGGAGTTCGCTTTCAGCCAGGTGGCGATATCAGCCGGTTCAGCTGACTGATTCAGGCCTGCCTGCAGGGTTTGCAGCGCAGCGTAGGTGGTCCACACGAAGGCACCGCTTGGATCCTGTTTCTTGGCCTTGATGGCATCCACAATCGGTTTGTTGGCAGGAACCTGGTCGTAGTTCTTCGGCTTGGTCACCAGCAGACCTTCAGCTGATTCACCGGCGATGTTAGACAGGGAGACGTTCGCCACCCCTTCCGGGCCCATGAACTGGGTTTTCAGACCCGCAGCGCGAGACTGACGCAGGATCTGGCCCATCTCCGGGTGATAACCACCGTAGTAAACGAAATCGATGTTCTCTTTCTTCAGACGCGCCACCAGGGTAGAGAAGTCTTTCTCACCGGCGGTAATACCGTCGAAGAACACCACGTTGGCGTTAGATTTTTTCAGGTTGTCCTGCACGGAACGCGCCAGGCCTTCACCGTACTGCTGCTTGTCATGGACAATGGCGATACGCTGCGGCTTCACTTTCTCGACGATATATTTCGCTGCCGTTGGCCCCTGGTCAGAGTCCAGACCGGTGGTACGCATCACCATCTTATAGCCACGAGAGGTGAGTTCCGGCGCGGTGGCGGCCGGGGTGATCATCAGAATGCCTTCATCTTCGTAGATGTCAGACGCGGGCTGAGTAGAAGAGGAGCACAGGTGACCGATAACGTATTTGATGCCGTCATTCACCACTTTGTTGGCAACCGCAACCGCTTGTTTCGGGTCACAGGCATCATCATATTTTACGATCTGCAGTTTTTCGCCTTTGATGCCGCCCTTGGCATTAATGTCGGCAACCGCCTGCTCTGCACCCGTGAACTCCTGGTCGCCATACTGCGCTACCGGACCGGACATGGCGCCTACAACGGCCACTTTGATATCAGCCTGAGCGGTGCCAAAAGCCAACGCGATACATCCTGCCAGTAAAGCTTTACCCTTCATATTCATCCTGAGAATCCCCATTGTGATGGTTATTGTGTTTGTTGTGATGTTGTTTTTTGGCGCTTTATTTCGATTATATGTCTGCCGTGCGCGCCTTTTCAGCACACTCTGCTAAAACATACCCCATTTTTATCTAATTGGAATAGCTATT
This sequence comes from Leclercia adecarboxylata, assembly GCF_035787115.1. GTDB lineage: Bacteria > Pseudomonadota > Gammaproteobacteria > Enterobacterales > Enterobacteriaceae > Enterobacter > Enterobacter adecarboxylatus_E. The sequence continues at coordinate 116,719 of NZ_JALKTL010000008.1, forward strand.
TTGAAATGTATATAAGGTAAGCGGGGCTTTAACGAGTCAGCACACAGCGTCAGGTAACTGTTTGCCAGAAGGGGGGATTTGCCAGGTCAGGCGCTAAAAAACAAAACCCCCGGACTCACATCCAGGGGTTATCGGGAACTTCGCGAAGCGTAGCGGTCAGGCTTCGATAGCGGCGCGAAGTTTTTTCATGGCGTTCTTTTCCAGCTGACGCACACGTTCAGCGGAGACGCCGTAGCGGTCGGCCAGCTCCTGCAGAGTGGACTTGTTGTCTTCGTCCAGCCAGCGGGCACGGATGATATCCTGGCTACGCTCGTCAAGGCCTTCCATTGCATAGGTCAGCTTATTGGCAGCCTGCTCTTCCCAGTTATCGTCTTCAATGCCGTCGGCAAAGTTAGACGTTTTATCCTGCAGATACAGAACCGGAGCCATCGGCTGGCTGTCGGAGGCATCGTCGTCAGAGGACATATCAAAGGTCATGTCCTGCGCGGCCATCCGGGATTCCATCTCACGCACGTCTTTACTGGAAACGCCCAGCTCGCGCGCTACCATTTCCACTTCGTCCTGGTTGAACCAGCCCAGACGCTGCTTAGTTTTACGCAGGTTAAAGAACAATTTACGCTGTGCTTTAGTGGTCGCGACCTTCACGATACGCCAGTTACGCAGCACGTATTCGTGGATTTCCGCTTTGATCCAGTGCACGGCAAAGGAGACCAGACGCACACCCACTTCCGGGTTGAAGCGACGCACCGCCTTCATCAGGCCGATGTTACCTTCCTGAATCAGGTCTGCCTGCGGCAGGCCGTAGCCCGCGTAGTTACGAGCAACGTGAACAACAAAGCGCAGGTGAGACAGGATCAGCGTCTTAGCTGCTTCCAGATCGCCCTGGTAATGCAGCTTTTCAGCAAGCTCCTTTTCTTCCTCAGCCGTCAACATCGGCCAGGTGTTAGCGGCCCGGATGTAAGATTCCAGGTTACCAACAGGGGCTAAAGCTAAAGTTTGCATTTCTTTGGTCATTCATTCCTCTCAATCAATTTTTTCTGGCGGCGGTTTGTCCCCATCAGGCAACGAACATGCCAGAATTAATGAGCAACGAGAATATCATTCACTCTTTTATCAGACAGTGATTTTATCCACAAGTTCCGAGTGAAACTGTGAATAAATTACGCACAAAATGTGACGTGGAGATGATGATGCGGGTCAGAGACAACGAAAGGCTCTTTCCCTGCACGGCGATGCTCAATGCAGGGAAAGATTATACCAGAGATTTTTTAGTCAGGGGTAAAGTGACGTAAATGTTGCACGGTTGCTAACCAGGCGGCAATCCAGCCGATCATCGAGCAGACCAGCAGCAATAACAGGCACTCATCGAAGGATAACCCGCTGATATTAAACTTAGTTCCAAAAACCTGCGCCACATCGGTCACCGCAGCGGAAAGCCGCATCACCAAAATTTCTGACAGAATCAGTGAAAGAAATGCGCCGGCAAAACCGAGCAGAGCGCCGCCATACAGGAACGGGCGCAGGATGAAACCGTCGGTGGCGCCGATCAGCTTCTGCACGTTAATGGTGTCGCGACGGGCAAAGATGCTCAGGCGCACGCTGTTGCCGATCACGAGGAATACCGCCGCCACCATCAGCAGGCCGATCATCGCCGCGACGCGCCCGACAAGGCCGGTCAGCGCCGTCAGACGGGCAAACCAGCTGTCGTCCATCCGCACTTCATCAATGCCCTGAATACGGGAGACGCGATCGCGCAGGGTGTTCAGCGATTCGGTGCCCTGGAAATCCAGTTTCGGGATCACCACCGCCACCGCAGGCAGAGGGTTCTCCTCCAGCATATCCAGCGCGCCGCCAAACCCGGACCAGTTACGGAACTCGCCCAGCGCATCCTCCCGCGACAGGTAGTTCACCTTCTCTACGCCCTGCTCGGCCTGCAACTGCCCCACCACCTGCGCGGCGGCGTTATCATCCAGGGTTTTTTCGAGATAGACGGTGATCTGCGGGGTAGGATAGTACTGCGAGGCCGCCTCATTAACGTTTTTGTAGACCATATAGCAGACGCTGGGCAGGGTCAGGGAGATAGCGATCACCATCACCGTCAGGAAGGTGGCGAAGGGTTTGCTTTTCAGATCCTGCAGCGCGCCCTGGAAGGCGTAACGCACCTGCTCGTTAAACACGTTGGTTTTGCGCGAGTTGGGTTTTGGCGCGGATTTGCTGCGCTTCGGCGCATTGCGGTTGCCATCCCCCGGGCCGCCTGCCGATTTACGAAAACGGTCGAGTTTGCTGCCAAACTGCCGCATCTGGTTCATTGCGTCACGCTTATTCACCGAGGCCTCCGTGCAAGTGACCGTCGCTGAGCGTCAGCATGCGGTACGAACGACGGGAGATAAGTCCCATGTCGTGCGTCGCCATCAGTACTGTCACCCCTACGCGGTTGAATTCCTCAAACAGACGCAGGATCCCTTCGGAAAGAGCGTCGTCCAGGTTACCGGTCGGTTCATCCGCCAGCAGCACCGCCGGTTTGTTCACCACCGCGCGGGCAATCCCGACGCGCTGCTGTTCACCGCCAGAGAGCTGAATAGGAAAGTTCTTCGCTTTGTCCAGCAGCCCGACCTTATCCAGCGCCGCCGACACGCGACGACGAATATCATCCCCGCTGGCACCCGCGATAATCAGCGGGATCGCCACGTTGTCGAATACCGTGCGGTCCATCAGCAGATGGTGATCCTGGAAAATCATGCCGATCTGCCGACGCAGGAACGGCACTTCGCGGTTTTTCAGACGGCTGATGTCATGACCGCTGAACCAGATTTTCCCGGCGCTTGGCCGTTCGATCCCGCAGATAAGCTTGAGCAGGGTACTTTTCCCCGCGCCGGAGTGGCCGGTCAGAAATGCCATCTCGCCCGGCTGCAGGTGGAATGTCACCCCCTGCAGCGCTTGTCTCCCACCGAGATAGGCCTTGCTGACGTGTTCAAAGCGAATCATTGTTAATCCTCTCGGGCAAAAAGTGCCTCAATAAAGTCGCCCGATTTAAACGGACGTAAATCCTCGATACGTTCGCCAACACCGATGTAACGGATAGGAATACCAAACTGATCCGCCACCGAGAAGATCACCCCGCCTTTCGCGGTGCCATCCAGCTTGGTCAGCGTGATCCCGGTCAACCCTACCGCTTCATGGAACAGCTTCGCCTGACTGATGGCGTTCTGTCCGGTGCTGGCATCAATAGTCAGCATGATTTCATGCGGTGCATCTTCGTCCAGCTTCTTCATGACGCGGACGATTTTCTTCAGCTCTTCCATCAGGTGCGATTTATTCTGCAGGCGCCCTGCGGTATCGGCAATCAGCACGTCGATATTGCGCGCTTTCGCCGCCTGAATGGCGTCAAAAATCACCGAGGCAGAGTCTGCGCCGGTGTGCTGGGCAATCACCGGAATATCGTTGCGCTGGCCCCACACCTGCAGCTGCTCAACGGCGGCGGCACGGAAGGTATCACCTGCCGCCAGCATTACCGATTTGCCCTGCTGTTCAAACTGGCGCGCCAGCTTGCCGATGGTGGTGGTTTTACCCACGCCGTTAACGCCGACCATCAGAATAACAAAAGGCATTTTGCCTTCAATATTAAGCGGTTCGTCAACTTTTGCGAGAATTTCGCCCATCTCTTCTTTCAGCAGGCCGTACAGCGCTTCGGCGTCGCGCAGCTGTTTCCGGCTGGCGCTCTCCGTCAGGCTGCTGATAATTTTGCGGGTGGTTTCCACGCCAACATCGGCAATCAGCAGCTGTTCTTCCAGCTCTTCAAAGAGATCATCGTCGATTTTCTTGCCGCGGAACAGGCTGATAAATCCGGAACCGAGGTTCTCTTTGGTTTTGAGCAGGCTGCGTTTCAGGCGCGCGAAGAAACCTTCTTTGGTCGGTTTTTCCTGCTCCTGGGCGATCTCCTCGACCGGCTCGTTCTCTTCGGCTACCGGAACGACGATTACCGCCTCTTCTGCCGCCGCGGCTGCCAGCGCCTGAGCTTCCAGCTCTTCGTCGCTGATCGTCTCATCAACCTCTGATTCTGGCAGATACTCTTCCGGGATCGCCTCTTCAGTCTCTTCTGCGATCGCTTCCGGCAGCGGTAATTCTTCGTGTTCAACGGCCAGGGTTGGCGCGGTTTCAGGTTCGGACTCAATAACCTCTTCCACGATCGCGGCCACCGGTTCCGGCTCATCGGCGACAGGCTCTGGTTCGACGGCTACCGGTTCCGGCTCAACAGCGACAGGCTCCGGTTCGACCGGCTGCGGTTTTTCGCGCTCCTGAACCCGCTCAGAAACCTCAACCACCTCTTCAGCGAAGGCTTCAGTCTCTTGCTCGCTGTGGGTGCGCACTTCTGCTTCTACGTCAGCAACGGTCTCAACAGGGGTTTCAGGCTGCGGCTGTTCAACCGCTGCCGACTGTTCTGCGCTCTGTTGTTCTTCGTTCTGCTGCTCAGTTTCCTGCTCTTTTTGACCAAATCCCAGCCAGGAAAAGAAGCCACGTTTTTTCTCTTTTGCCATCTGCGACTACACCCCTCGCGGTTAATTACTGGCGCTATATACATGGAAGCTAAAAAAATGATGAAATAGTTTATCACTTAACTTAACGCACATCACCGCCTGCAAGCGCAGGCCGTACGAGTGACCTGAGCAACAATATGAAGAAACCCAACCGTGCTGCCACGGGCCAGATCCGCATTATCGGCGGCCAGTGGCGAGGCCGTAAACTTCCCGTCCCGGACAGCCCCGGCCTGCGCCCGACCACCGACCGCGTCCGTGAGACGCTGTTTAACTGGCTGGCTCCTTCAATGGTAGATGCCCGCTGCCTGGACTGCTTCGCCGGAAGCGGCGCGCTCGGGCTCGAGGCCCTGTCACGCTACGCCGCCAGCGCCACCCTGCTGGAGATGGATCGCAGCGTGGCCCAGCAGTTACAGCAAAATCTGGCAACGCTGAAAGCGGCCCATGCCCGCGTGGTCAACACGAACTCTCTCGCGTTTCTGGCCCAGGCGGGCACCCCGCACGATGTGGTGTTTGTCGATCCGCCGTTTCGCAAAGGGCTGCTGGACGAGACGCTGACGCTACTGGAAAACAACGGCTGGCTGGCGGATGATGCGCTAATCTACGTCGAGAGCGAGGTAGAGAACGGTTTACCGCCGGTGCCCGCCCACTGGGATCTGCACCGGGAAAAAGTGGCCGGACAGGTCGCCTATCGCCTTTATCACCGTCAATCACAAGGAGAGACTGATGCCGGTACTGATTAATCTGGGTCGTTTACTGATGCTGGGGGTCTGGGCATTTTTGCTTCTCAACCTCGTGCACCCCTTCCCGCGCCCGTTGAACATATTCGTCAACGTGGCGCTGATTTTTACCTCGTTTATGCATGCCCTGCAGATGGTGATGCTGAAAAACGGGATGCCGAAAGATGGCCCGAAGATGACCGGCTGGCAGCAGCTGCGGGTGTTTATCTTTGGCGTGTTTGAGCTGCTGGTCTGGATGAAGAAGTTTAAAGCGCAGGCAAAGAAATAGTTTTTGCCCCTCACCCCGGCCCTCTCCCCATAGGGGCGAGGGAGGAAAGACGGCTCCGTACGATCCCCTCTCCCCATAGGGGCGAGGGAGAAAAGACGGCTCCGTACGATCCCCTCTCCCCATAGGGCGAGGGAGAAAAGACGGCTCCGTACGATCCCCTCTCCCCATAGGGGCGAGGGAGAAAAGACGGCTCCGTGCGATCCCCTATCCCCATAGGGGCGAGGGAGGAAAGACGGCTCCGTACGATCCCCTCTCCCCATAGGGGCGAGGGAGGAAAGACGGCTCCGTACGATCCCCTCTCCCCATAGGGGCGAGGGAGAAAAGACGGCTCCGTGCGATCCCCTCTCCCCTGTGGGGAGAGGGTGAGGGTGAGGGGATATCACGGCGCCGGACTAAACCCCTCAAACCGTGACCCCTTATAGCTCAACGTTCCTTTATCCCCCACCGTCAGCTGATGATACTGCTTCTCGTCGAGGCGAAAGGTCATCTCCAGACCGCCGCTTTCCGGCTTAAAGCTCGCCTCATAGCGCATGGTAGTACCCGCGGGCGTTACCTGCTGCTGGCGCGAGCGCCTGTCGTTGAGGGCTTTTTCCCGTTTATTGCTCACCACCACCCGCTTTTGCAGCAGCGGCGCGGCGTCGTTATCGGCCTTTTCCCGGCGCTGCTGTACAAAACGAAATGACGCTGCAACGACGATAATCGCCAGCACGATAATAAAAAAGAGCGGCATCTTGCTCATTAGACAATCCTTAAGACCAGGCTGAAATCAGAATAGCGCGCCACGCCAGGCATTGCTATTGGCCCGTCTGCACCACTACACTGAAGTGAAACTGTTTGTTCAACAATAACAGATACAGGGACTTAATATGCTTTGGTCATTTATCGCTGTCTGTTTCTCCGCATGGCTGTATGTCGATGCGTCCTACCGCGGCCCTGCCTGGCAGCGCTGGCTGTTTAAACCCGTCACCCTGCTGCTCCTGTTACTGCTGGCCTGGCAGGCGCCGATGTTTAACGCCATTAGCTACCTGGTGCTCGCCGGGCTCTGCGCCTCACTGGCCGGCGATGCCCTGACCCTGCTGCCGCGCCAGCGCCTGCTGTATGCCGTGGGGGCGTTTTTCTTGTCGCACCTGCTCTACACCATCTATTTTGCCAGCCAGATGACGCTCTCCTTCTTCTGGCCGCTGCCGCTGGCGCTGCTGATTATTGGTGCTGCACTGATTGCGGTGGTCTGGACGCGTCTGGAAGAGATGCGCTGGCCGGTCTGTACCTTTATCGCCATGACGCTGGTGATGGTCTGGCTGGCGGGTGAGCTGTGGTTCTTCCGTCCGACGGCCCCGGCGCTGTCGGCCTTTATCGGCGCCACGCTCCTGCTGCTGAGCAACATTGTCTGGCTGGGGAGCCACTATCGTCGCCGTTTCCGTGCCGATAACGCTATTGCGGCTGCCTGCTACTTCGCCGGGCACTTCCTGATTGTGCGTTCGCTCTATATTTAGTGCTTGACTCTGGAGTCGACTCCAGAGTGTATGCTGCGGTTAATGAGAAAATTATCATTACCGGAGAGTGCCATGTCGACTCCAGATACCCCGAAAAAAGTGCCGCAGTTCGCGGCCCTTAAACTCGCCCCCCTCCCCGCTAAAGCGGCCTGCTGCGCCGCAGATCGCCCCCCGCCGCAGGCCGAAGCCTTACTACCTGCAGAAGGTGCGCGCTACTCCTGGGTGGTCAACGGCATGGACTGCGCCGCCTGCGCCCGCAAGGTGGAAACCGCCGTTCGCCAGGTACCGGGGGTAAACCATGTGCAGGTGCTGTTTGCCACCGAAAAGCTGCTGGTTGATGCGGCCAGCAACGTCAGCGCCCAGGTCGAAGCGGCGGTGGTGAAGGCAGGCTATACGCTGCGCAATGAGAACGCGCCGATCGAAAAAACCTCCATGCTGCGCGAAAACCTGCCGTTACTCACGCTGATCGTACTGATGGCGCTGAGCTGGGGGCTCGGGCAGTTCACCCCTCCGCTCGGCAACCTCGCTTTTATCGCCACCACGCTGGTCGGGCTCTGGCCGGTGGCCCGCCAGGCGCTGCGCCTGATGAAAAGCGGCAGCTGGTTCGCCATCGAGACATTAATGAGCGTGGCCGCCATCGGGGCGCTGTTTATCGGCGCCACGGCGGAAGCGGCGATGGTGCTGCTGCTGTTTTTAATCGGCGAACGGCTGGAGGGCTGGGCGGCGAGCCGGGCGCGTCAGGGGGTGACCGCCCTGATGGCGTTGAAACCGGAGACCGCCACCCGGGTGATTAACGGCGAGCGCAAAACCGTGCCCATTGCCGCGCTGCGCCCGGGGGATATCATCGAAGTCGCCGCCGGGGGCCGTCTGCCCGCCGACGGCACGCTGCTCAGCGCCGCAGCCAGCTTTGATGAAAGCGCCCTGACCGGCGAGTCCATTCCCGTCGATCGCACCGCGGGGGAACACGTCCCGGCCGGGGCTACCAGCGTCGATCGCCTGGTCGAGCTGAGGGTTTTGTCCGGGCCCGGCGACAGCGCCATCGACCGCATCCTGAAGCTGATCGAAGAGGCCGAAGAGCGTCGTGCCCCGGTGGAGCGTTTTATCGACCGCTTCAGCCGCATCTACACCCCGGTGATTATGCTGGTTGCGCTGCTGGTTGCGGTGGTGCCGCCGCTGCTGTTCAGCGCCCCCTGGGAGGGCTGGATTTATAAGGGGCTGACCCTGCTGCTGATTGGCTGTCCGTGCGCGCTGGTGATCTCGACGCCTGCGGCGATCACCTCCGGGCTGGCGGCGGCGGCACGACGTGGCGCGTTGATTAAGGGCGGTGCGGCGCTGGAGCAGCTGGCGCAGGTGCGGCAGGTGGCCTTTGATAAAACCGGCACCCTGACGGTCGGCAAACCTCAGGTGACGGGCATTTATCCCCTCGACGGCAGCGAAAACGATCTGCTGGCGCTGGCCGCAGCGGTGGAGCAAGGCTCTACCCACCCGCTGGCGCAGGCTATTGTGCGTGAAGCGCATTCTCGCGGGTTGACGATTGCCGCAGCTACCGCACAGCGGGCACTGATGGGCTCAGGCATTGAGGCCACTGTAGCGGGCAGCATAGTCCTGATTTGCGCGGCGGATAAATTCCCTGCCCCGCAACTGACGGCGCAGATTACATCCCTCGAGCAGGCCGGGCAAACGGTCGTTATCGTGGTGCAGGATGACGCGGCAAAAGGGCTTATCACGCTGCGTGACACCCTGCGTGAAGATGCGAAGGAGGCCGTGGAGGCGCTGCATCAGCTGGGCGTCAACGGAGTGATCCTGACCGGGGATAACCCGCGCGCGGCGGCCGCGATTGCCGGAGAGTTGAGTCTGGACTTCCGGGCGGGGCTGCTGCCCGCCGATAAAGTGCAGGCGGTGACGGCATTGAATGCACAGGCGCCGCTGGCGATGGTCGGAGACGGTATTAACGACGCCCCGGCGATGAAAGCGGCAACCATTGGCATTGCGATGGGCAGCGGCACCGATGTGGCGCTGGAGACCGCCGACGCGGCGCTTACCCACAACCGCCTGACCGGGCTGGCGCAGATGATGAGCCTCGCTCGCGCCACCCGTGCCAATATCCGGCAGAACATCGCCATTGCGCTGGGCCTGAAGGGGATTTTCCTGGTCACCACCCTGCTGGGGATGACGGGATTGTGGCTGGCGGTGCTGGCGGATACCGGGGCGACGGTACTGGTAACGGCGAACGCGCTGCGGCTGCTGCGCCAAAAATAGAAGCAAAACGGCAACCATGTTGCCGTTTTTAGTGTTTGCACCCTCTCCCTGTGGGAGAGGGTCGGGGTGAGGGCATCAGGCCGCACACATCACTGCATACCCAACATGTGCGGCAACCACAGCGAAATCGCCGGAATGTAGGTCACCATTCCTAACACCAGCAGCAGCATGCCGTAAAACGGCAGCATCTCCCGCACTACCGCCTCAATCTTCTGCTTACTCACCGCACTGGCCACAAACAGCACCGACCCTACCGGCGGGGTAATCAGACCGATCCCGAGGTTAACCATCATGATCATGCCGAAGTGCACCGGATCGATACCCAGCGAGTTGGTTACCGGCAGCAGTACTGGGGTCAGGATCAGGATGATCGGTGCCATGTCCATCAGGGTGCCAATCAGCAGCAGCATGATGTTGAGGTACATCAGAATGACGTACTTGTTATCCGACAGCGAAGTGAAGAACGCGGTAATGCGCATCGGCAGCTGCATGTAGGTCATGACTGCGCCAAACGCCGCCGCGAAGCCGATCAGGATCATCACGATGGTCACCGTCTTCACCGTGCGGCACATCAGCTTCGGCAGCTCGTTCCACTTGTAGTCACGATAGATAAACATGGTGACGAAGAAGGCCCACAGGCAGGCGACCGCCGCAGATTCCGTCGCGGTGAAGATGCCCGACAGGATCCCGCCGAGAATAATCACCACCGTCATCAGGCCCCAGAGCGCATCCAGCATGGTTTTTAACGCCTGCTTAAACGGAATGCGCTCCCCTTTTGGATAGCCGCGCTTGCGCGCGAAGCACAGGCAGAGCGCCATCAGCCCCATGCCCAGCAGCAGACCGGGTAGCACACCCGCGATAAACAGCGTGGCGATAGAGACCGTGCCGCCCGCCGCCAGGGAGTAGATCACCGAGTTATGGCTTGGAGGAATTAAAATCGCCTGCACCGAGCCGCTGGCGGTGACCGCTGCCGCGTATTCGCGCGGATAGCCCTTCTTCTCCATCTCCGGGATCATCACGGTCCCGATGGAGGCGGTATCCGCCACCGAGGAGCCCGAAATGGCGCCGAAGAAGGTGGAGGCAACGATATTCACCAGCGACAGCCCGCCGCGAATAAAGCCGACAAAGATGTAGGCGAAGTTAACCAGCCGCCGGGCAATGCCCCCTTCCGCCATGATCGCCCCCGCCAGGATAAAGAACGGGATCGCCAGCAGGGTAAATTTGTTTACCCCGCTGGTTATCTGGATCATTAAGGCTTCAAGCGGCAGGTCGATCCACAGCGCGCCAGCCACGGCGCTCAGGCCGACGGCAAAGGCCACCGGCATCCCCAGCGCCAGCAGAATGGCGAGGGTGAATAACAAAACAAATGCATCCATTGTTCACCCCTTAACTGTGATTGCCGATCAGGACGACCGGGCGATGTTCCTGAGAACCAAACAGCAGGCGCTCAAGCACAAACAGGATTAACACCGCCGACCCGACCGGCAGCGGCAGATAGCTTTCGCCGGAGGTCAGGATCGGGAACTCCGCAACCGGCTGGTCCCAGAGCTCAATGCACAGCAGGTAGCTGTACCAGAACATGATGCCGGAAATGACCAACATCAGCAGATCGACCACCCGTGCGCAGATCGTTTTCAGTGAGTCCGGCAATCTGTCGGTGAGCATATTCACGGCGATATGCGAGCCGGCGCGGTAGCTCACCGCCGCGCCGATAAAGGTGAACGTCACCATGCAGATAATGGCAATCGGCTCCGGCCACGACTCACCGCGGTTGAGTACGTAGCGCGAAAAGATGCCAATCGGGATAACGATGGTCATGACCAGCAGCGACAGCCCGGCCACGGCCATCGCCAGCAGGTAGAGACGGTCCATCCACTTAAGATAGAGTTCGGACATAAATACTCCGGCTTACTTAACGTCAGCGATGGCTTTCATCAGATCCTGATGTTTTTCGCCATACTGGGCACGCACCGGCTCGGTGGCTTTAACAAATACCGCCTTGTCGATGTCGTGGAACTGCACGCCGCCCGCTTTCATCTTCGCCAGTGCCTCGTCATTGTAGGCCTGCCACAGCTTGCGCTGTTCAAACTGCGCGTCACGGGCCAGGGTCTTAATTTTTTCCTGCTCGTCGGCGCTCAGCTTGTCCCACTTCACTTTGGAGTAGAGCAGCATTTCCGGGGTGATAAAGTGGCCGCTCAGGGTGTAGTTTTTGGCAACCGGCATGTAGTTGTGGGCAATAAAGGTCGGCGGGTTGTTCTCTGCGCCGTCGATCACGCCGGTCTGCATGCCGCTGTAGACTTCACTGACCCCCATCGCCACCGAGTTGGCGCCCATATCCTTCAGCGTAGCCAGCGCCACCGGACTACCCTGTACGCGGATCTTCTTACCTTTTAAATCTTCCGGTTTAACAATGGGATCTTTCGTGATCAGGTTACGGGTGCCGGAGTCCATCCAGCCGAGGAAGACCAGCTTCGATTTCGGGTTCGCCGTGAGTTTTTCGCCAATCTGCTTGCCGATATCCCCGTCGATTACTTTGTGCATGTGGTCTTCATCGCGGAATACGTACGGCAGGGTAAAGACTTCGATATCCGGCAGAATTGCCGCAACCGGCGCCATAGAGACGCGAATCATATCGATGGCGCCCATCTGCGCCTGCTCAATCATCTGCTTTTCATCGCCAAGCACACCACCGGGGAAGACTTTAATATCCAGCTTACCGTCAGTCTGCTGCTTAAGTTTTTCACCCATATGTTCGACTGCCACCACGTTCGGGTAGCCTTCAGGATGTACATCGGCGGCTTTAATGGTTTGAGCCAGCGTAGAAAAAGAGACAGCGGACAGACACAGAGCGGCCAGCAACGGCTTAAGGGTCGTTTTCATCGAGTCAACTCCAGGGTATGAGGGAAGCGTTGGAACGGCGTTTTAGTTTTCAGCTTCAAAACTAGCCTAAGGCCCGGAAAACGAGGGTGAAGCGCCTCACAAAAAAGCGCTAAAATTTGAAACAATGGTTCAAATTGGTGATGGAGTTCAAACGAAATGGTACTGCCAGGCCCGAGCAGGCGCAGGGCCGTCGGGCAAAAATGGCATTAGCCTTTACGGATAAGATACCGATAAGGCAGCGACGCGGTCTCCTGCGCCAGCAGCTCATGATCCATAAAGGTACAAAAGCCGGGGATGTCACGGGTGGTGGCGGGATCGTCGGCGATAATTAACAGCGTTTCGCCGGTTTGCATCGTGCGCACGGTTTTGCGCACCATCATGACCGGCTCAGGGCAGCGCAGGCCCTGGGCATCCAGGGTGTGGTCGGGGGTAGAAAACAGATCGCTCATTTTCGTCTCGGTTACGTAAAAACGGCTGTAGTTTACGCCGCAGACCGGGCAAAGCAAACCAGGTTAACGATTGCGTGAAAATTAGCCATTGCAAAGCATAGTGAAAGCAGTATGATGCGGCCGGTTTATTGGGTTCCCTCACCCCAACTCCTAAAAAGGTACAATATGATGCAGTTCTCTCAATCGCAGCGTGTAAAAGCGTTGTTCTGGCTTTCCCTTTTTCATCTGCTGGTGATCACCTCCAGCAACTATCTGGTGCAGCTCCCGATCTCCATTTTTGGTTTTCATACCACGTGGGGCGCGTTCAGTTTCCCGTTTATCTTCCTCGCCACCGACCTTACCGTCCGTATCTTTGGCGCACCGCTGGCCCGTCGCATTATCTTTGCAGTGATGCTGCCGGCGCTGTTCGTCTCCTACGTGATTTCGTCGCTGTTTTACATGGGCAGCTGGCAGGGTTTTGGGGCGCTGGCGCACTTCAACCTGTTTGTTGCCCGTATCGCCGCCGCCAGCTTTATGGCCTACGCGCTGGGGCAGATCCTCGACGTGCATGTGTTTAACCGCCTGCGTCAAAACCACCTCTGGTGGATGGCACCGACCGCTTCCACCCTGTTTGGTAACGTCAGCGACACGCTGGCCTTTTTCTTTATCGCTTTCTGGCGCAGCCCGGACGCGTTTATGGCCCAGCACTGGATGGAAATTGCGCTGGTGGATTACGCCTTTAAGGTGTTTATCAGCCTGGTCTTCTTCCTGCCGATGTACGGTGTGTTGTTGAATATGTTGCTGAAAAGATTCGCGGATAAATCTGAAATTTCAGCATTGCAGGCTGGTTAAGGGTTCCCCTGAACAGTTGTGATAAGATGGAAAGATGCGCCGTTATGGCCGTTTATCGAAAGGAAGAATTCAATGCGCAATCTGGTTAAATATGTCGGGATTGGCCTGCTGGTGATGGGGCTGGCGGCCTGTGATAACAATGACACCAAAACGCCTGCTCAGGCAGCTTCCGCTGAGAGCAACGCAACGGGTCAACCGGTCAGCCTGATGGATGGCAAACTCAGCTTCTCTTTGCCTCCGGATATGACCGATCAGAGCGGCAAGCTGGGTACCCAGTCGAACAACATGCACGTCTACTCCGATGCTACGGGGCAGAAAGCAGTGATCGTAATTGTCGGCGATGACACCAGCGAAGACCTGGGCGTGCTGGCGAAACGTCTGGAAGATCAGCAGCGCAGCCGCGACCCGCAGCTGCAGGTGGTGACCAACAAATCCATCGAGCTGAAAGGCCACAATCTGCAACAGCTGGACAGCATCATCTCTGCCAAAGGCCAGACCGCTTACTCCTCCGTGGTGCTGGGTAAGGTGGACAACAAGCTGCTGACCCTGCAGATCACGCTGCCTGCTGACGATCAGCAGAAAGCGCAAACTGCCGCAGAAAACATCATTAACACGCTCGTTATTCAGTAAGCGATAACGATCAGATGGCCTCCTCCGGAGGCCATTTTTTTAGCCGCCACGTCAGCAGTAACGCCACCGCCACCAGCCCTGCAGCCGCCAGATAGATAACCGGCACCCCGGCCCACGCCATCACCAGCCCGGCCAGCGGCCCGGTCACCCCGAGCGACATATCCATAAACACCGTATAGGTCGCCAGCGCCGCGCCCTGATTCTGCTGCGGCACGGCCTTCACCGCCACCACGCCCAGCGCCGGGAACACTAGCGAGAAGCCCGCCCCCGCGAGGAACACCCCGATCCGCGCCATCCACGGCTCCCCGGCGATACCGGTCAGTAGCAGGCCGATAATCTCGACGCTAAAGCAGATCATTGCCACATTCAGCCCGCCCAGCCGGTTGATACCGTTCGGGAACAGCAGCCGCGTCCCGACAAAGGCACAGCTGAACAGGGTCAGCGCAAAGGCCGCCCCGTCCCAGCCTTTATCGGCGTAGAACAGCGTAATGAAGGTGGCGATCACCCCAAAGCCTGCCGAGCCGAGGGCCAGCGCCATGCCGTAGGGCCAGACGCGCCCCAGCACCGCGCGAAACGGCATCGGTTTGCCTTTGCTGGCCTTCACTTTCGGGCGCGGCAGCGCGAACAAAATCGCCAGCAGCGCCACCCCCATAATGGTCAACGCCAGCCCATTCAGGCCGGTGTAGCGATAGCAAAGCACACCCAGCGGGGCCCCCATCGCCATCGCCCCGTAGGTAACAATCCCGTTCCAGGAGATCACCCGCCCGATGTGCGAGGCTCCCACCACGCCCACGCCCCACAGGGTAGAGCCCGTGCCAGCGAGGCTTTGCCCCACGCCCAGAATTACCCGACCAAAACAGAGCAGCACCAGGCTGGCTACCGGCCAGGCGCCGGAGAGTCCGGCCAGAAAATAGCTGACCCCGCTCAGGAAGCAGCCGCACAGCCCCAGCACCACAATGCTCTTTGGCCCGAACAGATCGGCATAGCGCCCGGCATAGGGGCGGCTTAGCAGGGTAGCGAAGTATTGCAGGCTGATCACCAGGCCCGCCCAGAAGGCGCTAAAGCCCATGATATCGTGCACGTAGCCCGGCAGGACGGCCAACGGCAGGCCGATGGTCAGGTAGCTGGCAAAGTTGAAAATCACAACAGAAACAATACGCAGATTGAGGCGTAATCCACTCAGTGCCGGTTCGGCGGCAGGTTCGGGCATCGGGCTCACCAGATTTTTTACAACAGTGTTTCACTATTACCATGCCAGGGGCAGAAATGCAGCAGCGACTTTAAGAATAACAGCGTCAGCCGAAGCGCTGCCCGCGCACTACACTTATGGGCATCTGATAAGAGGAAAAACCATGATAATCACACCACCCGATAAAACGGGTATTCAGCCCCCTGATAAAGCGGGTCTCCATATTTTAATGAAACTGGCCTGTCTGGTGGTGATCCTGGCGGGCATCCACGCCGCAGCGGATATTCTTGTTCAGCTACTGCTGGCGCTCTTTTTTGCCATCGTTCTCAACCCGCTCGTCACCTGGTTTTTGCGCCGCGGGGTGAGCCGCCCTGTCGCCATCACCATTGTGGTGGTGGTGATGCTGATTGGCCTGACGGCGCTGTTTGGGGTGCTGGCGGCCTCGCTCAATGAATTTGCCGCCATGCTGCCGAAATACAACAAAGAGCTGACGCGCAAGATTATCGATCTACAGGAGATTTTCCCGTTCCTCAACCTGCATATCTCCCCGGAGCGAATGTTGCAACGGATGGATTCGGAGAAGGTGATGACCTTTGCCACGGCGCTGATGACCCAGCTCTCCGGGGCGATGGCCAGTATCCTGCTGCTGGTGATGACCGTGGTCTTTATGCTGTTTGAAGTGCGCCACGTGCCGTACAAGATGCGTTTCGCCCTCAATAATCCGCAGATCCATATCGCCGGTTTACACCGCGCGCTGAAGGGCGTTTCGCACTATCTGGCGCTGAAAACGCTGCTGAGCCTGTGGACCGGGGCCATCGTCTGGCTCGGGCTGGCGCTGCTGGGGGTACAGTTTGCCCTGATGTGGGGCGTGCTGGCCTTTCTGCTGAACTATGTTCCTAATATCGGGGCGGTGATCTCCGCCGTACCGCCGATGATCCAGGCGTTTCTGTTTAACGGTTTTTACGAATGCATGATGGTGGGTGCGCTGTTCCTGGTGGTCCATATGGTGCTGGGCAATATCGTGGAACCCCGAATGATGGGCCACCGGCTGGGGATGTCCACGCTGGTGGTATTCCTGTCGTTATTGATCTGGGGCTGGTTACTCGGCCCGGTGGGAATGTTACTCTCCGTTCCGCTCACCAGCGTCTGTAAGATCTGGATGGAGACCACGAAGGGCGGCAGCAAACTGGCGATCCTGCTGGGCCCGGGCAGACCGAAAAGCCGCTTACCGGGGTAACATTTATGTACGAAAAGGACACGCTCAGCGCGCTTGAGGCCATCACCGAGGCGCAACGTATCGCATTTGCACCGATGCTGTTCCAGACCGCGCTCTGTCTGCGTAATTCCGGGGTGCTGTCCTTTCTGGATAAACAGGGCCAGCGCGGCGCTACGCTTGAGGAGGTCGCGGCCAACAGCACCCTCGGCGCCTATGGCGTCGGCGTCCTGCTGGATATGGGCCTGAGCGGGCGGATCCTGACCCACAGCGACGGCCGCTACTATCTGGCTAAAATCGGTCACTATTTGCTGCACGACAGCATGACCCGCGTAAACATGGATTTCACCCAGGACGTTTGCTACCAGGGGCTGTTTCACCTTGCCGACGCCCTGCAAACGGAAAAGCCGGCCGGGCTGGCGGTTTTTGGCGACTGGCCGACCATTTATCCGGCCCTCTCAGCCCTGCCCGAACAGGCGCAGCGGAGCTGGTTTGCCTTCGATCACTTCTATTCTGATGGCGCATTCGACGCCGCGCTCCCCCTTATATTCGCAAGCAGGCCGACAAAATTGTACGATGTCGGCGGCAATACGGGTAAATGGGCGCTACGCTGCTGTAGATACGATGAAAATGTCGCCGTTACGCTGCTCGATCTGCCGCAGCAAATCGCCCTGGCCCAGGAAAATATCGCAAAAGCAGGATTATCTCATCGTATTGAGTTTCATCCTGTCGATATGCTTAGCGACGCTGTTCTGCCGGATGACGCGGATATCTGGTGGATGAGCCAGTTTCTGGACTGCTTCTCTCCCGATCAGATTGTGACCCTGCTGGGCAACGTGGCGAAGGTGATGAAGCCGGGTGCCCGCCTGTGCATCCTGGAGTTGTTCTGGGATGCGCAACGATTCGAAGCGGCCTCCTTCAGCCTGAACGCTACCTCGCTCTATTTCACCTGTATGGCAAACGGCAACAGCCGTTTTTACAGCGTAGAGAAATTTTATGACTATCTGGAAAAAGCAGGATTCCGGGTAGAACAGCGGCATGACAATCTCGGGGTGGGCCACACCTTGTTGATTTGCCAGAAAAATGACTAATATCGTCGCCTGATTCTGGCGGCGCTACCGGATGACGGGTTTTCGCGGACGCGCGCAGATGAAATTTGCACTTAACATTCTCGACTGGCAAGCCAGAGCGCCAGGCCTTTGTGATGCCAGTCAGTGGCAGGCATGGTCACAGGGTTTGCACGCCATCGATCCTGCGGCGCCGCAGGCAAAACTGTCCGAACTGCCGATGATGACCGCCCGCCGCCTCAGCTCAGGCAGCAAGCTGGCGGTGGAGTGCGGGATGGCGATGGTGCGAAAGCACGCCATCGACGCCGTGGTCTATACCAGTCGTCATGGCGAGCTGGAGCGTAACTATCGTCTCCTGCATGCGCTGGCAACCGGGCAGGATGTCTCCCCCACCGATTTCGCCATGTCGGTGCACAACTCCGCGGTGGGCAATCTCACCATCGCCGCGCGTCAACCGATTGTCTCGTCGTCGCTTTCCGCCGGGATGGATACCTTCCAGCAGGGGCTGTGCGACGTGCTGAGCCTGCTGCATGCCGGTTATAAGCGCGTGTTGATGGTCGATTTCGACGGCACTCTGCCCGAATTTTATCGTCCCGCGCTGCCGGAACAGATGCCAGCCTGGCCCTATGCCCTGGCGCTGGTTATCGAGGCCGGTAACGCCCTGTGCTGCGAAACCCGCGCCGCCCGTTACCTTGACGAACTTTCGCTGCCCCAGAGCCTGCTGTTCCTGCGCCATTATCTGCATGACGATGCGCAGTTTAACGTACCCGGCGAACGCCTGCTGTGGCAGTGGACGCGCGCATGACAGCTATCAGGGCGGCGCTGAGCCGCGGCTGGCGGCTGGTGATGACCGGCCTGTGCTTCGCGCTGTTTGGCGTGGGCGGGCTACTGCTGTCGCTGGTGTGGTTCAACCTGCTGAATCTGGTCCAGCGCGATCGCGTCCGCCGCCGCCGCCTCGCCCGGCGCAGCATCGCTGCCAGCTTCCGCGCTTTTTTAACCGTGGCGCGCGCGCTTGGCGTGCTGGATTACCGTTTCGATAATCTCGACGTGCTGCGCCAGGAGTGCGGCTGTCTGGTGGTAGCGAACCATCCGACCCTTATCGACTACGTGCTTATCGCCTCGGTGATGCCGGAAACCGACTGTCTGGTGAAAGGCGCCCTGCTGCGTAATCCCTTTCTCAGCGGGGCGATCCGGGCGGCGGATTATCTCATCAACAGCGAGGCCGATACCCTGTTAAACGCCTGCCGGCAGCGGCTGAGCCAGGGCGACACGCTGCTGATCTTCCCGGAAGGCACCCGCACGCGGGTGGGGGAAGCCATCAGGCTGCAACGCGGCGCGGCCAATATTGCCGTACGTTGCGCCAGCGATCTGCGGGTGGTGATTATTCACTGCAGTGAACATCTGCTCGATAAACACAGCCGGTGGTATGACATACCGCCAGATAAGCCCTTTTTCACGGTCGATGTCCGTGAGCGGGTAAATATTAATAATTTTTACGATGCAGCGGTCCACGAGCCCGCGCTGGCAGCCAGACGGCTCAATCGGCACCTGCAGCATCGCTTAACATCCGGTCTTCAATCTTTGTCAGGAATTAATGATGCAAGCGCTCTACCTGGAAATTAAAAATCTTATCATTACTACCCTCAATCTGGACGAATTGACCGCAGAGGATATCGATACGGATGCCGCGCTGTTTGGCGATGGGCTGGGCCTCGACTCGATCGATGCCCTTGAGCTGGGCCTGGCGGTAAAAAACCAGTACGGCGTGGTGCTGTCTGCCGAAAGCGAAGAGATGCGTCAGCATTTCTACTCCGTTGCCACGCTGGCTTCCTATATCACTGCCCAACGCGCCTGAGACCGAATTTACGATGACGACTGAACACAAATCTGTTTATCAGGAAGTGACTTCCCTCCTGATCACCCTGTTTGAAATTGCGCCAGAGGAGATCACGCCACAGGCGCGACTGTACGAGGATCTGGAGCTCGACAGCATCGACGCCGTCGACATGGTGGTTCACCTGCAAAAACGCACCGGTGCCCGGATCAAACCGGAAACCTTCAAGTCGGTGCGTACCGTGCAGGACGTGGTGGACGCGGTAGAAAAACTGCTGCGCGAAGCGTAACGCGTCATGCGTGGCGGAAAGTCATTTCCGGCGATCCCGCTGCTGACGGGGCTTATGCTGCTCGGCTGGCCCTTTCTGATTGGCTTCGGGCTATCGCATAACAACCTGCACTGGCTGCTGCCGCTGATGGCTGCCCTGCTGCTGTGCCGTTTTTACCAGGCGCGACAAAAGGGCGGCCCGCTGCGCTATGTGATCCAGAGCGTTGCGCTGGTGGGCATCGTCCTGTGTGCGGCAAGCTACCTGCTGAAAGCGCATCAGTGGCTGCTGTTCTACCCGGTGGTGGTGAACCTGGCGATGCTGGCGGTGTTTGGCGGTTCGCTGTGGTCGGCGATGCCGCTGGTTGAACGGCTGGCGCGCCTGCGTGAACCTGACCTTCCCCCTGCCGGGGTGCGCTATACCCGCGTCGTCACCCGGGTGTGGTGCGGCTTTTTCATTTTTAACGGCAGCGTGGCGCTGTTCACCGTGCTGCACGGCGATATGCAACTCTGGACGCTGTGGAACGGCATGATCGCCTACATCCTGATGGGAACATTAATGGCAAGCGAGTGGCTGGTACGTCAGCGGATGATCAAAAATGCATAACCCCCTGCCGGTGAGCCAGTGGCTGAACGGCCCGCGTCCGGACGACACCCCTGTCGCCTGGTCGGGCGATCGCCGCTGGACGCTGGGTGAACTACGCCATGACGTGAGCACCCTGACGGCCAGCCTGCAGCAGCAGGAAGGCGAGTGCTGGGCGCTCTGCTTTGATAACAGCTATCTGTTTATCGTCGCCCTGCTGGCAACGCTGCACGCGGGCAAAACCCCGGTGCTGCCCGGCCACAGCCGGGCATCGCTGCTTGACGAACAGCAGAGGCTGTTCAGCGGGGTGCTGAGCGACAGCATGCTGAACGTCCGGGGCCGTCTGATCCTGGTCAGCTCCGCCTGCCGCGGGGCAAGCCCCTTTACGCCGCTGCCCGCCCTTGACGACGCCCGCGCGATCGTGCTGTTTACCTCCGGCTCGACCGGAAAGCCCGAAAAGATAAGCAAAACCCTCGCCCAGCTCGATCGTGAAGCCAGCCTGCTGGCGGCCCGCTTTGGCGAGCGGTTGCAGGGCTGCTCTGTGGTCTCCTCGGTGGTGCCGCAGCACCTGTACGGCCTGACGTTTCGCATTGTGCTGCCGATGGCGCTCGGGCTGCCGCTGCACACGGCGATGCTCGCCTACGCCGAGCAGCTGGCGGCGCTGGATCCCACCAGGCGCTACCTGTTTATCAGCAGCCCGGCTTTTCTGAAGCGGCTCGATCCCGCGCTCGCCCCGCCACCCGTCGCAGTGCTGGTTTCGGCCGGCGGCGTGCTGGAGTGGGCATCGGCCTGCGAGACCCATCGCTGGCTGGGACGCTGGCCGGATGAGATTTACGGCAGCAGCGAAACCGGGGTTCTCGCCTGGCGCTCCCGTCAGGCGGAGGCAAACCTCTGGCAGCCCTTCCCCGGTGTAACATTTACCCGCGATAATGACGTCCTGCGCGTCACCTCGCCGCTCACTGATGCGCACGGGGTGCCCCTCGACGATATTTTGCAGTTCGCAGATGATGGCCGGTTCCGCCTCCTGGGTCGCCGGGGGCGGGTGGTTAAAATCGAGGAGAAGCGTATTTCGCTCAATGAGGTCGAGCAGCGTCTGCTGGCGCTGGAGGGCGTCTGCGAGGCGGCGGCACTGCCGGTTACCCGCGGCGGACGGCAGGGGATTGGCGCGCTGCTGGTTCTGAGCGACGCCGCACGTCAGCAGCTTCGCCAGCGCGGCCGTAAAGGGCAGATCCTTGCCTGGCGACGCGCCCTGCGCCCGTGGCTGGAACCGGTCGCGATCCCCCGCTACTGGCGTATCCTTGATGAAATGCCGGTGAACAGTATGAACAAGCGTGTTTATGCGCAGTTACAGGAGTTATTTGATGGAAATCCCTGAAATCGGGCGCCACCAGGCACAGCCCCAGCAGCTTGAGATCGTCCTGCTTCTCGATCCGGCGCTGTTCTGGTTCCAGGGCCATTTTGCCGTACAGCCGCTGCTGCCGGGCATCGCCCAGGTCGACTGGGCGATGCACTACGCCACTACCCTGCTGGCGCCGGGGTACCGCTTTCACAGTATTCAGAACGTGAAATTTCAGGCACCGCTGCTCCCGGACGCCACCGTGACGCTGGTCCTCGACTGGAATTCGGCGCGCCAGATGCTCACCTTTAGCTATCAACGCCACGACGGCGAACAGCGCCACACGGCCAGCAGCGGGAAGATTCGCTTATGTCGTTAACCTTCCGCCCCTGCATTCTAATCCCCTGCTATAACCACGGGGCGATGATGGCCAGCGTCCTGGCCCGCCTGGCACCGCTTCAGCTGCCGGTGATTGTGGTGGACGATGGCAGCGACGCCAGCACCCGTCAGGCGCTGGATCGCCTGGCCGCAGACAACGCCCAGGTGACGCTGGTGCGTCTGACGCACAACAGCGGCAAAGGCGCGACGGTGATCCGCGGGCTGAAAGTGTGCGCCGGGGCGGGTTTTACCCACGCGGTGCAGGTGGACGCCGACGGGCAGCACGCCCTGGAAGACATTCCGCAGCTGCTGGCGCTGGCCGAACGCCACCCGACGGCGCTGATCTCCGGCCAGCCGGTCTTTGATAGCTCGATCCCCCGCTCGCGCCTGTATGGCCGCTGGGTCACCCACGTCTGGGTGTGGATCGAAACTCTGTCATTGCAGCTCAAAGACAGCATGTGCGGCTTTCGGGTCTATCCGGTTGATGCCACGCTGCAGCTGGTTAACCGCGTGCCGCTCGGCAAGCGGATGGATTTTGACACCGAAGTGATGGTGCGCCTCTACTGGCAGGGCAATACCAGCTATTTCCTGCCCACCCGGGTGACCTATCCCGAAAATGGCGTCTCCCATTTCGACGCCCTGAACGACAACCTGCGTATCTCCTGGATGCACACCCGGCTGTTCTTCGGCATGCTGCCGCGCATCCCCTCCCTGCTCTTTCGCCGCCACAGCGAGCACTGGGCGCAGCAGCAGGAGACCAGAGGGCTGCACGGGATGCGCCTGATGCTGCGGGTCTGGCAGCTGCTTGGCCGCAGGGCATTTACCCTCCTGCTGTGGCCGGTGATTGCCGTTTACTGGCTCACCGCCCGCCCGGCACGGCAGGCCTCGCAGCAGTGGATTGCCCGCGTCAGCGAGACGCTGGCCCAGCGCCAGCAGCCCAGGCCTGCGCGCCTGAACAGCTTTTTCCACTTTATGCGTTTTGGCAACGCGATGCTGGATAAGGTCGCCAGCTGGCGGGGCGAACTCAAACTGGACCGGGACGTGCTGTTTGCCCCCGGCGCGCGGGAAAGACTCGATCTGAGCGCACCTAAGGGCAAGCTGCTGCTGGCCTCGCACCTGGGCGATGTCGAGGCGTGCCGCGCCCTGGCCCAGCTCAAAGGGGGCAAAACCATCAACGCGCTGGTGTTCAGCGATAACGCCCGGCGTTTCAAACAGATTATGCAGGAGATGGCGCCCCAGGCCGGGCTGAACCTGATGCCGGTGACCGATATTGGCCCGGAAACCGCCATCCTGCTGAAAGAGAAGATCGATCGCGGGGAGTGGGTGGCGATCGTCGGGGATCGGATCGCCGTCGATCCGCAGCGCGGCGGCCACTGGCGCGTGGTATGGAGCAACTTTATGGGCCAGCCTGCGCCTTTTCCCGAGGGGCCATTTATTCTCGCCTCGCTGATGCGCTGCCCGGTGGTGCTGATCTTCGCCCTGCGCCAGCAGCAGAAGCTGCATATCCACTGCGAAGACTTTGCCGATCCGCTGCTGTTACCGCGCAGCGAGCGCCGGCAGGCGTTACAGCAGACCGTCGACCGTTATGCCCAACGGCTGGAGCACTTTGCGCTGCAGGCCCCGCTCGACTGGTTTAATTTTTTCGATTTCTGGCGTCTGCCGGATGCCAAAGAGAAGGAGTAAAGGGTGCTGACCGATCCCCGCTTTACGACCGAAGTAGAGCTGACCGTACCGTTTCACGACGTCGATATGATGGGCGTGGTCTGGCACGGCAACTATTTCCGTTATTTTGAGATTGCCCGCGAGGCCCTGCTCAACCAGTTCGATTATGGCTATCGCCAGATGAAAGCCTCCGGCTATCTGTGGCCGGTGGTGGATACCCGGGTCAAATACCGCGATGTCCTGATCTTTGAGCAACGGATCCGCGTCCGGGCCCATATCGACGAGTTCGAGAACCGCCTGCGCATCGTCTATCAGATCTTTGACGCCGCCAGCGGCAAACGGACCACCACCGGCTACACCATTCAGGTGGCGGTGGACGAGCAGAGCCGCGAGCTCTGTTTTGTCAGCCCGGCCGTGCTGTTTGAGCGCATGGGGGTCACACCATGAAGTGGCTACCGCTGCTTGCCCTGCTGGTCAGCCCCTGGGTCAGCGCCGTGACGCTGGATGCGCTACAGCAACGCTTCACCGAACAGCCGGTGGTGCGCGCCCACTTTGAGCAGACCCGCACCATCAAGGATCTGCCCCGGCCGCTGCGATCGAACGGCGAGATGTTGATCGCCCGGGATAACGGGCTGCTGTGGGATCAAAAAGCCCCCTTTCCGATGACGCTGCTGCTGGACGACAAGCGGATGGTGCAGATCGTCAACGGCCAGCCGCCACAGATCGTCACCGCCGACACTAACCCGCAGATGTTCCAGTTCAACCATCTGCTGCGCGCCCTGTTCCAGGCGGATCGTAAGGTGCTGGAGGAGAACTTCCGCATCGATTTTAAAGACCTCGGCAATGAGCGCTGGTCGCTGGTGCTTACCCCCACCACCACGCCGCTGGACAAGATTTTCGCCTCCCTCGATCTGGCGGGCGCCACGTATCTGGAGTCCATTGTGCTGAATGACAAACAGGGCGACCGGACCGATATCATCCTTTCCCGCCACCAGCTTACGCCCGCCAGCCTGACCGATGCCGAACGCCAGCGCTTTGCCGCCCCGTAATTCCCGCCGCCCGGCGCTGGTGTGGGCAGCGGTCTGCCTGACGTTGCTGGGGGTGCTGCTTACACTGTTGCCGGGGGCGCGGCTGAACAGCAGCGTGCTGGCGATGCTCCCCAAACAGAGCCTTGGGGCGATCCCGCCGGCCCTGAACGACGGTTTTATTGAGCGCCTCGACCGCCAGCTGGTGTGGCTGGTCAGCCCCGGTAAACAGCCCGACCCGCAGGTGGCGCAGCAGTGGCTGAGCCTGCTGCAGGGGTCCGGGTCCCTGCACGAGGTGAAAGGGCCGATGGACGCCGCCGGACAAAAGGCCTGGGGCGAATACTTCTGGCAGCACCGTAACGGCACGATCGACAGTGCCACCCGCGCCCGGCTGCAACACGGCGGCGAGGCGCAGGCCCAGTGGATTTTGTCCCAGCTTTACTCCGCCTTCTCCGGCGTCAGCGGCAAAGAGCTGCAAAACGACCCGCTGATGCTGATGCGCGGCGCGCAGCTCACGCTTGCGCAAAACGGTCAGAAGCTGCGGCTGATGGACGGCTGGCTGGTGACTAAAGATGAGGCCGGCAATTACTGGTATCTGCTGCACGGCGAGCTGGCCGGTTCGTCGTTCGATATGCAGCAAACCCACCGGCTGGTGACCCGGCTTCATGACCTCGAAGGCCAGCTGAAGGCGCGTTACCCGGAGGCGCAGCTGCTGTCGCGCGGGACAGTGTTTTACAGCGACTACGCCAGTCAGCAGGCGAAACGGGACGTCTCCACGCTCGGCGTTGCCACTATTCTGGGGGTTGTCCTGCTGATTGTGGCGGTGTTCCGCTCCCTGCGCCCGCTGCTGCTGTGCCTGCTCTCCATCGCCACCGGCGCGCTGGCGGGCACCGTGGCGACGCTGCTGCTGTTTGGCGAACTGCATCTGATGACGCTGGTGATGAGTATGGGCATCATCGGCATCTCGGCGGATTACACGCTCTATTACCTGACCGAGCGGCTGGTTCACGGCGATAAGTTTTCTCCGTGGCAAAGCCTGGCGAAGGTGCGCAACGCCCTGCTGCTGGCACTGCTCACCACCGTGGCGGCCTATTTCATTATGATGCTGGCGCCGTTTCCGGGCATTCGCCAGATGGCGGTCTTTGCCGCCGCGGGCCTGAGCGCCGCCTGCCTGACGGTTATCTTCTGGCATCCCTGGCTGTGTCGCGGCTTACCGGTGCGCCCGGTGCCATTGAAAACCCCGATGCTGCGCTGGCTGGCGGCATGGCGCGACAAACGTCTGTCGGTGGGCCTGCCGGTTGCACTGGCCCTGGTCGCCCTCGCGGGGATCGCCACCCTGCGGGTGGATGACGATATCGCCCAGCTGCAGGCCCTGCCGCAGGCGATTCTGGCCCAGGAGAAAGCCATTACCGCCCTGACCGGCCAGAGCGTCGATCAAAAGTGGTTCGTGGTGCATGGTGCCTCGGCCCAGCAGACGCTGGAGCGGCTGGAGGCCTTTACCCCGGCGCTGGCGCAGGCGCAGCAGGCGGGTGATCTGAAGGCCTGGCGCACTCTGCCGCTGAACTCGCTGGCGCGCCAGGAGAGCGATCTGGCGCTGCTGCGTCAGGCGGCACCTGCCGTTATCAGAGTATTGCAAAACGCCGGGCTGACCGCCGTGTCGCCGGATCTGCGCCCGATGCCGGTGACGGTGGACGCATGGCTTGCCAGCCCGGCCAGCGAAGGCTGGCGTCTGCTGTGGCTCACCCTGCCCGGCGGTGAAAGCGGGGTGCTGGTCCCGGTGGATGGCGTGAAAAACAGCCCGGCGCTGGGCAAGCTGGCGGAGCAACACCCGGGCGTGGTGTGGGTGGATCGCAAGGCGAGTTTCGACAGCCTGTTTGCCCTCTACCGCAACGTGCTGACCGGCCTGCTGGCTGTCGCGCTGGCGGTGATTGCCTGTGGTGCGATGCTGCGCCTCGGCTGGCGCAAGGGGCTGATCACCCTGGTGCCCTCCCTGCTGTCGCTGGGCTGTGGTCTCGCCGCGCTGGCGACCACGGGCCATCCGGTTAACCTGTTTTCGCTGCTGGCGCTGGTGCTGGTCCTCGGCATCGGCATCAACTACACGCTATTCTTCAACAACCCGCGCGGCACGCCGTTGACCTCGATGCTGGCCATCACTCTGGCGATGATGACCACCCTGCTGACCCTCGGCATGCTGGTCTTCAGCGCCACGCAGGCTATCAGCAGTTTCGGGATCGTGCTGGTCAGCGGGATTTTTACCGCGTATCTGCTGGCCCCGCTGGCGATGCCGGACAAAAAAGAGAGAACATGATGATCACCCCTTTTTACCGCGTCGCCGTCCTGATCGGCGCGCTAATGCTGGCCGGTTGCAGCCACACCGCCCGCAAAAGTGACGATACTCGCCCGCAGGCGTGGCTTGAGCCAGGCACCCGGGTGACGCTGCCGCCGCCGGGCATAAACCCGGCGTTAAGCTCTCAGCAGCTTCTGACCGCCAGCGTTAACGGCACAACCCAGTCGCTGCTGGTGATGCTGAATGCCGATGCGCAGAAGGTGACCCTCGCCGGGCTGTCATCGGTGGGTATCCGTCTGTTCCTTGCCACCTATAATGAAACGGGCATCCATACGGAACAGTCGATTGTTGCGCCCGAGCTACCGCCAGCCAGCCAGGTGCTGGCGGACGTGATGCTGAGCCACTGGCCGATTGACGCCTGGCTGGCGCAGCTGCCGAAAGGCTGGACGTTAAAGGATCAAGGCGACCGGCGTGAGCTGCGCAATGCCGACGGCAGGCTGGTGACGGAGATTGTCTATCTCCAGCGCAAGGGCAAGCGCATGCCGATCAGCATCGAACAGCACGTGTTCCACTACCACATCACCATTCAATATCTGGATGACTGAGATGATCTACATTTCTGCCGTTGGTCTGATCAACGCCCTGGGCAACTCTTCCGACGAGATTGCCGCCAACCTGACGCGCGGCATCGCGCCCGGCATGCGCCTGCGCAGCGGCTGGCTGCAGGGGCAGGACGCGGTGCTGGGCGGCGTCGACGGTGAACTGCCCGCGATCCCGGACAGCTTTGCCACGCACCGCTCGCGTAACAATCAGCTTCTGCTGGCGGCGCTGGCGCAGATCCAGCCTGCCGTTGACGAAGCCATTGCCCGTTACGGACGCGACCGGGTGGCGGTGGTGATGGGCACCAGCACCTCCGGGCTGGATGAGGGCGACACGCACGTGCGGCTATCGCAGAACGGCGAAGAGAGCACTCACTGGCGGTACGCGCAGCAGGAGCTGGGCGATCCGTCGCGCTTTCTGGCGAACTGGCTCAATCTGGACGGCCCGGCCTTTACCCTTTCCACCGCCTGCTCCTCGAGCGCGCGGGCCATCATCAGCGGGCGTCGGCTGATCGACGCCGGGCTGGCGGATGTCGCCATCGTTGGCGGCGCGGACACGCTGAGCCGGATGCCGGTGAACGGCTTTAACAGCCTCGAATCGCTCTCCCCCACCCTGTGCGAGCCCTTTGGCCGCGACCGCCGGGGGATCACCATTGGCGAAGCGGCGGCGCTGATGCTGCTCACCCGCGAGCCGCAGCCGGTGGCGCTGCTGGGTAGCGGCGAGTCGAGCGATGCGTACCATATTTCCGCCCCGCACCCCCAGGGCGAAGGGGCCATCAGCGCCATTCACCAGGCGCTGAACGAAGCCGGACTGAAACCGGACGAGGTGGGCTACATCAACCTGCACGGCACGGCGACGCCCCTCAATGACCAGATAGAGTCTCAGGTGATCCACGACCTGTTTGGCGCGGCGGTGCCCTGCAGTTCAACCAAGCACCTGACCGGCCATACGCTGGGGGCGGCGGGGATCACCGAAGCGGCGCTAAGCTGGCTGATCCTGACCCGCGATCTGCCCCTGCCCGCCCAGGATTTCACCCGCTATGCGCCGGACCCGACGCTTGCCGCCTGCGGCCTGCTGCATCGACCTGGCAAGCTGAAAAAAGCGGTAATTTTGTCTAATTCGTTCGCCTTTGGCGGCAATAACGCCAGCATCCTGCTGGGGAGAGTGTCATGAGTTATTTATCACCGGCAGACTATCTGCCCCACGATGCCCCCATGCTGCTGCTGGAGTCGGTCGAGAGCGTGAGCGCCGACTCGGCCATCTGCCGCGTTACCGTCACGCCGCAGGGCGTGCTGGCGCCGTTTCTCACTACCGCAGGCGATCTGCCGGGCTGGTACGCCCTTGAGCTGATGGCCCAGACCGTTGGCATCTGGTCGGGCTGGCATCGTGAGCAGAAGGGTCAGGAGAGCAGTTCACTCGGCATGGTGCTGGGGGCGCGGGAACTGGTCTGCGCCACGGGGCACTTTCCGGCCCGCAGCGTGTTGACCATTACGGCCACGCTGCTGATGGAGGATGAACGCTTCAGCAGCTTCGAGTGTGCCATTACCGCCGATGAAACCCCGCTGGCAACCGGGCGCGTCAACACCTTCCAGCCCAGCCAGCAGGAGCTGGCGTCACTGTTTAAACAGGGAGTGAGTCAATGAGTCGTTCCGTTCTGGTCACCGGCGCCAGCAAAGGCATTGGCCGGGCTATTGCCCTTAAACTTGCCGCGGACGGGTTTTCCCTCGGCGTGCACTACCACCGCGACGCCACGGGCGCCCGGGCGACGCTTGAAGCGATCGAACAGGCGGGGGGCAGCGGGCGTCTGCTGGCGTTTGACGTGGGCAACCGCACCCAGTGCCGCGAGGTGCTGGAGCAGGATATGGCGACCCACGGCCCCTGGTATGGCGTGGTCAGTAACGCCGGGATCGCCCGGGACGGCGCGTTTCCGGCGCTCAGCGACGACGACTGGGACAGCGTGATCCACACCAACCTCGACAGCTTTTATAACGTGATTCATCCCTGCATTATGCCGATGATTGGCGCGCGTCAGGGCGGACGGATTATCACCCTGTCATCGGTTTCCGGCGTGATGGGCAACCGCGGCCAGGTCAACTACAGCGCGGCTAAAGCAGGCATTATCGGCGCCACCAAAGCGCTGGCGATGGAGCTGGCGAAGCGCAAAATCACCGTCAACTGCATCGCGCCGGGGCTGATTGATACCGGGATGATCGAGATGGAAGAAGCCGCGCTGAAAGAGGCGATGGCGATGATCCCGATGAAACGTATGGGTCAGGCGGACGAGGTAGCCGGGCTTGCCAGCTATCTGATGTCGGATATTGCGGGCTATGTGACCCGCCAGGTTATCTCCATTAACGGGGGAATGTTATGACGCGTCGGGTAGTGATCACGGGCATGGGCGGCGTTACCGCCTTCGGTGAAACGTGGGCGTCGGTGGCTGCCCGCTTACGGGAGTATAAAAACGCGGTACGCAGGATGCCGGAGTGGACGATATATGAGGGCCTACACACCCTGCTGGCCGCGCCGATTGATGATTTTACCCTGCCGGATCACTACACCCGCAAACGCATCCGCGCCATGGGCCGCGTCTCGCTGCTGTCAACCCGCGCCACCGAGCTGGCGCTGGCGCAGGCGGGGCTGATTGACGATCCGATCCTCACCCAGGGCGAAACCGGTATTGCCTATGGTTCGTCTACCGGCAGCACCGGCCCGGTCAGCGAGTTCGCCACCATGCTCACCGAGAAGCACACCAATAACATCACCGGCACCACCTACGTGCAGATGATGCCCCACACCACGGCGGTGAACACCGGTCTGTTCTTCGGCCTGCGGGGACGGGTGATCCCTACCTCCAGCGCCTGTACCTCCGGCAGCCAGGCGATTGGCTATGCGTGGGAAGCCATCCGCCACGGCTACCAGACGGTAATGGTGGCCGGCGGCGCCGAAGAGCTTTGCCCGTCGGAAGCGGCGGTTTTCGATACCCTGTTTGCCACCAGCCAGCGTAACGACGCGCCACAAGCCACGCCGTCGCCCTTTGACATCCAGCGCGACGGCCTGGTGATTGGCGAGGGAGCAGGCACCCTGGTTCTGGAAGAGCTGGAGCATGCGAAGGCGCGCGGCGCGACCATTTACGGGGAGATTGTGGGCTTCGCCACCAACTGCGATGCGGCACATATCACCCAGCCGCAGCGGGAAACCATGCAGATCTGCATGGAGAAGTCGCTGAAGATCGCCGGACTAAGCCCGCAGGAGATAGGCTACATTTCAGCGCACGGCACCGCCACCGACCGGGGCGATATCGCCGAAAGCCAGGCCACCGCCGCGGTGTTTGGCGACAGCGTGCCGATCTCATCGTTAAAGAGCTATTTCGGCCATACCTTAGGCGCCTGCGGCGCGCTGGAGGCGTGGATGAGCCTGCAGATGATGCGCGAAGGCTGGTTCGCGCCGACCCTCAATTTAAGACAACCGGATGAGCAATGCGGCGCGTTAGATTATATTATGGGGGAAGCCCGTCACATTGACTGCGAATACCTGCAAAGCAACAACTTCGCGTTCGGCGGCATTAATACTTCCATAATCATTAAACGCTGGGCGTGACTATGTACCAGTTCCTGCTGGGAAAAATTTCTACCCTCAGCGCTGACCCTCTGGCGTCAGCGCTTTTTGATCAGGCGCCAGAAGGCGCGCGTCGCCTCCCCTGGCTGGCCGGGCGGGCGCTGCTCGCCCGGGCGTTATCGCCCGCGCCGGTGCCGGAAATTGTCTTCGGTGAACAGGGCAAACCGGCGTTCGTCGATGCCAAACCCTGGTGGTTCAACCTGAGCCACAGCGGAGACGATATTGCCCTGCTGTTAAGCGACGAAGGGGAAGTGGGCTGCGACATCGAAGCGATTCGCCCGCGCGACAACTGGCAGGCGCTGGCCAATGCCGTCTTTAGCGTCGCCGAACATAACGAGCTGGAGCGGGAGCGGCCTGAGGCAAAACTGTCAGCCTTCTGGCGCATCTGGACGCGCAAAGAGGCGATCGTCAAACAGCGCGGCGGCAGCGCCTGGCAGATTGTCAGTATCGACAGCACCTTCACCCCGGCGCTCAGCGTCAGCCACGTTCAGTATGGCGAACTCAGTCTCGCGGTCTGTACGCCAACGCCCTTCAGCCTCCATGACGGTGCGCTTCAGGTTCTGTAACCCGCTTATTTCAAATTATTCGGAAAGTCTGCCGGCAGCTCGCTGGCAGCACAGTCAATCACCGCATCGTTATTGGCACCGCAGTCGCGCACAAAGGTGATGGTGGCGAACTCATCAATGACCTCGGTTGGGTAGGCCGGGCCCGCCTCGCGATAAGAGACCATCAGCGGAATATGATCGTTCTGGAAGCAGACGGTTTTTTCCGGGTTATTCATCACCCAGCGTGGGAAGAAGATCGTGCCGTGGAACAGCTTGTCGCCGAGATTAACGATCAGGCTCACATCGGTACCGGTCGGTTCAGTCCACGAAATTTTATAAATACTCTCGCCCACACGGACGATATAAGCCTGCTGATCTTTTACCCAACGGTTTGCCACGATCCCGCTGTGAATACGGTAGTCGAGGGTCTGTTCGTTTTTGACATAAATCTCGTAGTTCCAGCCGTTATCGTAGGTATATACCAGATGTTTGCCGACGAAACCGCTCAAATCATGTTTATCAAACTGGCTCATATGCTGTCTCCTCTGTTTCAATGAGCTCATCTTACGCCTGCAAAAATTGAATGAATAACGCTATGATTTAATCAAATTCATTCAAAAATTAGATGAGTTATGCATAAAACCACCCTTGAGCAGTGGGCGTTACTTGAACGCGTCGTTGAGCTGGGCAGCTTTGCCCGTGCCGCCGTGGAGACCCACCGCAGCCAGTCTTCGGTCAGCTATAACCTGGCGCTATTGCAGGAGCGGCTGGGCGTGGCGCTCCTGGTTCAGGAGGGGCGTAAGGCGGTGCTGACTCCGGAGGGCGAGCTGCTGTTAAATCAGGTCAAACCGCTGCTAAATGCCTTTACCCTGCTGGAAACTCGCGCCTCGACGCTCCGCAACGGGATGCGTACCCGACTGGACCTGGTGGTGGACAGCATTTTCCCTCGCCGTCATCTGTTTGCCATTCTGCGTCAGTTTCAGCAGCGCTATCCGCAAACCCAGGTACATCTGACCGAAATCCTGGAGAACGGCGGCGAGGCGCTGACCCAGAGCGAAGCCGACGTGATGGTGCTGACCCGCCGCCAGGATGTGACCGGGCGCGGCGAGTGGCTGATGAATATTGATTTTGTTGCCGTGGCGCATCGGGAGCATCCGCTGTTTGAACAGGGCGCGCCGCTCAACGATGAAATGCTACGCCCCTGGCCACTCATCCAGGTCGCCGGGCAGAATTACGCCGCGCTTCCCGGGGGCGAAGCCTGGACCTTCTCCACCATCGATGCCGCTATCGATGCGGTGATGTATCAGGTGGGATATGGCTGGCTGCCGGAGGAGCGAATTCAGCAACAGCTGGAAAGCGGTGTACTGAAAATGCTGCCCCTGAACCACGGCACGCGCCGCGCTACACCGCTCCATCTGATTGTGAAACGCACCCTCGCCCCGCTCGATGAACAGGTTGAAACCCTACTCCGCCTCTTCAGCCAGCCATCATAAAGGTGAACTGCTACGCTTAACGGTCTGAACTGTAAATATGACAAGGAGCAGACCGTGAAAATCGATCTTACGGGAAAAGTGGCGTTAGTGACCGCCTCCACCGGCGGCATTGGCTTTGCCATTGCCCGGGGCCTGGCGGAAAGCGGCGCAGAGGTGATCGTCAACGGACGCAGCACCGACTCGGTCAACCGCGGCATCCAGCAGCTGCAACAGCAAATCCCCGGCGTTCAGGTGCGGGCGGCGATTGCCGACCTCAGTACTTCAGAGGGGGTGGAGACGCTGCTGAAGGTCGCCTCTGGCGTGGATATTCTCGTCAACAACGCCGGGATCTACGGCCCCCGGGATTTTTACGCCACCGACGATGAGACCTGGAATAACTACTGGCAAACCAACGTGATGTCCGGCGTGCGTCTGTCGCGCGCGCTGCTGCCCGGCATGGTGCAAAAAGGCTGGGGCCGGGTGGTGTTTATCTCCTCGGAGTCGGCCTGCAATATACCGGCGGACATGATCCACTATGGGGTAACCAAAACCGCTCAGCTGTCGCTGGCGCGCGGGCTGGCAAAATTTGTCGCCGGCAGCGGCGTCACCGTCAACAGCGTCCTGCCCGGCCCGACAATGTCGGACGGCTTTGCTGAGATGATGAAAGACGAGATAGAGAAAACCGGTAAATCCCTGGAGACGCTGGCAAAAGAGTTCGTGATGGCAAACCGCCCGAGCTCGGTGATCCAGCGGGCCGCCACGGTAGACGAGGTGGCGAACATGGTGGTTTACGTCTGTTCGCAGCAGGCCTCTGCCACCTCCGGCGCGGCGCTGCGCGTGGATGGCGGCGTGGTGGACGATATTATCTAGGGGTACAGATCACCACCCGCCCGCTGGCGGGTGGCATCTGTCGCTAAAGCAGGTAAACTGAGGACAGAATGTGTATTTACGTTAAGACCCTGTTATGACCAATATGATTGCCGATGAGGCAGTGGCAAAATCCGGCGTCCTCTCCGTGTTCGACTTTGACGGCACGCTGACGCATCACGACAGTTTTATCCCCTTCTTACGCTTTGCGTTCGGTAAACGCTATTTTGCCGGTCGCCTGGTGCGGATGGCTCTGCCCACCATTCACTGCGTGCGCCGCAAGCTGACCCGTGACGAACTGAAAGAAGTGCTGATTAAGACCTTCCTGACCGGCGTGGATGAGCACTGGCTGCGCGAGCAGGCCGAGCGGTTCTGCGAAAAATACTGGGACAAACTGATGCGCCCGCAGGGGGTGCTGGCGGTGGCGACGGAAGTGAACTCCGGCGCGGAAGTGACGATCTGCTCCGCCTCTCCGGCGCTGGTGTTACAGCCGTGGGCCGACAAGCTCGGCATTAAGCTTATCGGCACCCAGCTGGAGGTAAAAGACGGCAAGCTGACCGGGCGGATCACCGGCCATAACTGCCGCTGCGCCCAGAAAGTGGCGCGGCTGGAACACGTCTATGGCAGCCTGACCAACTATCACGTGCGCGCCTGGGGCGACACCCGTGGCGATCACGAGCTGCTGGCGGCGGCGCAGGATCCACACTGGCGTCATTTCCATCCGCCGCGCGCGCGCCGCAATTCACCCATAAAATAAAAGCAAAACGGCAAGCCAGGCTTGCCGTTTTCGTGTTTGCGCCCTCGGACTAAAGGAGAGGGCGGGATGAGGGCATCAGGCCGCACGTTTTATTTTCCAGGTCCGGCAAGCGCAGCGCTGCCGGGCAATATACCTCAGGCGTCCCGTTTCCCAGGGAACAGCAGGCTCGCCACAATCCCCGCGGCCAGCACGCCTAACACCACCAGCAGACTCGCCGTGGCGCCAATGCCATAGCCGTGATGCCAGAAGTGATCGGTGGCGTTGAGACCAAGCTTAAAGGCCACAAAGAACAGCAGCGCGATCACCGCTTTCTCCAGATGCACCAGATACTGCTTCAGCGCCTCCAGTACGAAATAGAGGGTACGCAGGCCGAGGATCGCAAACATCATGGCGCTGTAGATAATCAGCGGTTCACGGCTGACGGCGATGATCGCCGGTACAGAGTCAAACGCGAACATCACGTCGGAAAGCTCAACCACCGCCACACAGAGCAGCAGCGGCGTGGCGTAGCGCTTCGCCTTCTTCACCCGACCAACCATCACGTCCTGGTTCTCCGGTTTTTCCAGTTCTGCATCCACCTCTTTCTGACTCAGCAGGAAGGCGTTGCCGGTGATTTTCGGCCAGATCGGATAAAAGCGTTTTACCGCACGGTAGGCCAGGTGCTGGGAGTAATCCTCGATCTCGTCCTGCTCTTCGCCGCGTTTAAGCATCATCACCGCGGTCCAGGCCACAATCAGGGCAAAGACCACTTCAACGTACGGGCCCAGACTCAGCAGGCTGGTGCCGATGGCGACGAAGATCCCGCGGAAGACGATAGCGCCAATGACCCCCCAGTAGAGCACCCGGTGACGATACTGATCCGGCACGCCGAACCAGGCGAAGATCGCCATCATTACGAACAGGTTATCAACGGAGAGCACCTCTTCCAGCGCATAACCGGTAAGGAACAGGCTCGCCACTTCGGCACCGTGATGCACGTAGAGGAACCCGGCGAACGCCATCGCCATCATCACCCAGAAGATGGACCATAGCGAGGCGCTTTTCAGTGAAATCGGTTTGTCATGGCGATGCATGAAGAGGTCGATAAACATCGCCCCGACAGCCATAACCACAAAAACAACAACGGTTTCCGTCGGGAAACCGAGATGAGCAGAGGACATAGACAACCCTTTTTGAAGATAAATACACACCATGCAGACCGGCGAGGCCAGTAAAGAAAAAGAGGGACCGTTTACCGGCTTCTCCCCTTAAAACGCATAACCCTGCGTGAGGGAGTGTACTTTACCTCACAATACTGAGGTTCTGCCATCGACGCTTTACTGGCTCATGCCGCGCAGCCGCTGCAGGACGGCCACCAGCACCGCCACCGACCAGCCCACCATCAGGGCGCCAACCAGCCCTTCCACCCCGCCAGTCAGTCGCCAGTGTTCCGGCAACGTGACATCGCCATACCCCACTGTAGCGTAGCTGACCAGCGAGAAATAAAAGCTGGTATTCCAGTCCGAAAACGCCCCGACAAAGCGATAAAAAACGGCAAACAGGCTGGCTTCAATGAGATGGGCAAAAAGCGCGGTAACGATAATGACGATATTGCGGAACACAATGCGGGTAATCGATTCCACATGCAGGTTGATGTATTTCAGGATAATAAACATCCAGGCGGAATGAACGATCACCGTCAGGTTGATCAAAATAATGATGCTGACAAGCTGCATATCACCCTCCCCACCGGGCAACGAAATGCGCCCTGTTCAGCAGAACAGGGCGCAGAATACGGAACGTTTGAGATGCAGTGTAGCGGATAAGGGCGAAGTATAAGGCGCAAGAATTGCGCCGGGATATTACTTCTCTGCCAGCGCCTCTGCGCAGGCCCAGGCACTGGCCCACGCCCACTGGAAGTTGTAGCCGCCCAGCCAGCCGGTAACGTCCATCACTTCACCGATAAAATAGAGCCCCGGCACGTTGCGGGCTTCCATGGTGCGTGAGGAGAGCGCGTTAGTGTCCACGCCGCCCAGCGTCACTTCCGCGGTGCGATACCCTTCGGTGCCGTTCGGCTGCACGCGCCAGGCGCTTAAGTTTTCGACCAGCGCCTGCTGATCCCGGCTATTGAGCTGCTTCAGCGAAACATCGGGAATTTGCCCCAACAGCTGCAGACACTCCACCAGCCGCTTCGGCAGCTGCATGGCCAGGGTGTTTTTCAGACTCTGGTTAGGGTGTGTCGTACGCTGCTCATTGAGGAAGCTTTCCAGATCGCAATCCGGCACTAAATTGATGGTGACGAACTCACCCGGCTGCCAGTAACTGGAAATTTGCAGCACCGCCGGACCGGAAAGGCCGCGATGGGTGAACAGCAGATTTTCACGGAACACCGTACCGTCTTCAGCGGTAATCACCGAGGGTACCGACACCCCGGAAAGGGTCTGCAACTGTTCCAGCAGCGGCTTATGCAGGGTAAAGGGAACCAGGCCAGCGCGGGTGGGTAAAACCCTGATGCCAAACTGTTCGGCAATTTTATAGCCAAACGGCGTGGCGCCCAGCCCTGGCATTGAGAGCCCGCCGCTGGCGATCACCAGCTTTTTTGCGCTCACGCTTTCGCCGTTGAGCTGCAGGGTGTATCCCGCCTCGTCACGCGCGACTTCCAGCACTTCGCTGCGCAGTCGCAGGGTAACCTGCCCTTTTTCGCACTCCGCTACCAGCATATCGACGATCTGTTGCGCGGAATCATCACAAAAAAGCTGCCCCAGCGTTTTCTCATGCCAGGCGATGCCGTGTTTACCCACAAGGTCGATGAAGTCCCACTGGGTGTAGCGTGCCAGCGCAGATTTGCAAAAATGACGGTTCTGGCTCAGATAGGCCGTAGGTTCGATATAAAGGTTAGTAAAGTTGCAGCGTCCGCCGCCAGACATCAGGATTTTTCGACCGGGCTTTTTGCCGTTATCGAGCAGCAGAACCCGGCGCCCTGCCTGTCCAGCCATCGCCGCACAGAATAAACCCGCCGCACCTGCGCCAATAATGATGGCATCATAGTTTTCCACGTCTCGATCCTCCTGGTTTTCAGGGCGCGAATTGTAAAGTTTCCTCAAGAAACGCACCAGCCTAAAGATCTGCAATTTCATTCATTTAATTGAAATTTAAAAAATAATTCTTTTACTGCTA
This sequence comes from Leclercia adecarboxylata, assembly GCF_035787115.1. GTDB lineage: Bacteria > Pseudomonadota > Gammaproteobacteria > Enterobacterales > Enterobacteriaceae > Enterobacter > Enterobacter adecarboxylatus_E. Next base: position 154,651 of record NZ_JALKTL010000008.1, read on the forward strand.
CGCTTATGTCAGTGAGCAAATCAAAAAAAGTCTATATTTCACTTTGCCCGTTGCGCATTTGTCCTGGATAATGCGCCGCGTTCATGTCCTCAAAATGGCGTAACGTCCTATGCTACATTTGTTTGCCGGCCTGGATTTCCATACCGGGCTTTTACTCTTGCTTGCTCTGGCCTTTGTATTGTTTTACGAAGCGATTAACGGCTTCCACGATACTGCAAACGCAGTGGCAACGGTTATCTACACCCGAGCGTTACGATCGCAAGTTGCGGTGGTGATGGCTGCGGTGTTTAACTTCTTTGGTGTTCTTCTGGGGGGTCTGAGCGTAGCCTACGCCATTGTGCATATGCTGCCAACGGATCTGCTGTTGAATGTCAGCTCCGGCCATGGCCTGGCTATGGTGTTTTCTCTGCTGTTTGCTGCAATTATCTGGAACCTCGGTACCTGGTATTTCGGCCTTCCAGCATCCAGTTCTCACACGCTGATCGGCGCCATCATCGGTATTGGTTTAACCAATGCGTTGATGACCGGTACGTCTGTGGTGGACGCGCTGAACATCCCTAAAGTTCTGGGTATTTTCGGTTCACTGATTATCTCCCCGATTGTCGGTCTGGTTGTGGCGGGTGGTTTGATCTTCCTGCTGCGTCGTTACTGGAGCGGCACCAAAAAACGTGCCCGTATCCACCTGACGCCAGCCGAACGTGAAAAGAAAGACGGTAAGAAAAAGCCGCCATTCTGGACGCGTATCGCCCTGATCATCTCTGCTATCGGCGTGGCTTTCTCTCACGGCGCTAACGACGGTCAGAAAGGTATTGGTCTGGTGATGCTGGTGCTGATCGGCGTGGCCCCGGCGGGCTTCGTGGTGAATATGAATGCTTCCGGTTACGAAATTACCCGTACCCGTGACGCCATCAACAACGTTGAAATCTATTTCCAGCAGCGTCCTGACCTGCTGAAAAAAGCGACCGGCGTTGACCAGCTGATCCCTTCCCCGGAAGCGGGCGCGACCCAACCGGCGGAATTCCATTGCCATCCGGCTAATGCGATCAGCGCCCTTGAGCGCGCAAAAGGCATGCTGACCGACGTTGAAAGCTACGACAAACTCTCCGTAGAGCAGCGTGGCCAGATGCGCCGCATCATGCTGTGCATCTCCGACGTCACCGACAAAGTCTCTAAGCTGCCTGAAGTTTCTGCCGACGACAAACGTCTGCTGAAGAAGCTGAAAGTCGATATGCTGAACACCATCGAGTACGCACCAATCTGGATCATCATGGCGGTCGCGCTGGCGCTGGGTCTGGGTACGATGATCGGCTGGCGTCGCGTGGCAACAACCATTGGCGAGAAGATCGGTAAGAAAGGCATGACCTATGCCCAGGGGATGTCCGCTCAGATGACGGCGGCAGTCTCCATCGGTCTGGCCAGCTACACCGGTATGCCGGTATCCACTACCCACGTACTCTCTTCGTCCGTGGCGGGTACCATGCTGGTTGATGGCGGTGGTCTGCAGCGCAAAACCGTGACCAGTATTCTGATGGCGTGGGTATTTACCCTGCCGGCATCAATACTGCTGTCGGGCTGCCTGTACTGGATCTCCCTGCAGTTCCTGTAATCGCAGGCAGAAAATGATAAGAGCGGGTCAGGTTGCTGGCCCGCTTTTTTTTGTATGCGATTTGAGCTTATGCCATTGTAACATCAGGAAAATCTGAACATTTTTTGTTCACCGCGTTGGCAGGGAAATCATTATCATACCGGGTGCGATTAATTAGCATGCAATGGAGAATGTATGGCTTCTGTACCTACCCCTGGACCTGGCTCAATCATTATCGCTAACAATATGCGCGAAGCGCGTCGACACGACATGTCACGCAATATGGCAACGCCTTTAACCTATTACTGGTTTTATCAAAAGGTCAGGAATGGTGGGCCATGGGACTATAAGAAATTCGATCCGTACTACGCAGCATTTGGCAATTTCAATTTTGGCGCCGCCGGTACGGCTGCAGGTATCCCTGCTAATATTCTCCTGATGGGCGCGGGATGGGCTCAGGGGCGAGCAGGTACATCGAAAGCTAAATGGGGAAAATGGTATGAAAAGCCCCCTTACGGAGATGATCCGACAGACCAGCGCAATATCAGAGAAGGGATAGAATATGCCATTCAAAACGGCTATTAAATGGATTCACCGGTTCGTCACGCTGACGTTATTCATTCTGGTCTTAGGATTTATGTGGTTAAACCACCAGCCCGATCCGCAAAAGGGTGATGAACTGCAGCGGATTTACAAATTATCTGACAGCGTCTGGCTCTATATGACGGTTAACGATAAAGGTGGTGCAACGGTACCTATTGTCTACCGTTACTACCTGTCAAAAGAGATACCCGGAAAAAACAGGGAGATTATTCACGCGCTTGCCACGCACGTTCCTTTCCTGGAGGGAACAGGCACCATCACCAATGCCAGCATAGGGAGTAACGGCGAGGTAAACATCTCCTACAGCGGGCAGATATTCTCCGTGCAGAAAGATATTTCAAATCTTCGGTTTACAATTTTACCCTGATGAGTGACGAAAGGAAGGCGAGGTTTGACCCGCCTTCCTTTGCGCTCAATGCCAGATGAGGAGAGCAATCATGCTCACCACCACCAGGCCGCACAGCGCGCTGGTCAGGATGAACTGACGACGCAGGCGCTCACAGCGACGGATAAACTCATCATCATGATGATCGCGATAACGCTGGTAGTAGATGTACCCCACCAGACGCATCTGTTTGCTGGGCTGCCCGTGCGAGGTGAAGAAGCCCCCGCCGTCCACATATTGATAAAGCAACGGATCGCAGCCACGCAGTACCACTAATAGCGCGCGCAAGGATGAGAAATAACGCGCCATATTGACAATGCAAACAACACATAACGCCCAAAACAATGCGACGGTGCTAATCATACTTCCTCCCCGGCGTCCGCCCTCGAAGCAACGCTTCGGGACTACCGCACCCCAATGCCCTGACAGACGGTTCAGTGATAGAGAGACTAAAAGCCGATCGGCTTCACATTTTAATATCCGAACGGCTTAATCAATAGTGTAGGAGATCAGTTAATTTTTTTGCCACAAGGTTAATCGTTATCAACACCAATGCTTGAAAATTTTGTTTAACTGGGCCGTAATGAAAGCAGGTAGACGACTGCTACACGCATTGGTCATCGATAACTTAAGGAAGGAGTAACACTATGGCTTATAAACATATTCTGATCGCGGTTGACCTCTCTCCGGAGAGCAAGGTACTGGTTGAAAAAGCGGTATCCATGGCGCGTCCGTACAATGCGAAAGTTTCCTTAATTCACGTGGACGTTAATTACTCTGACCTTTATACCGGCCTGATCGACGTGAACCTGGGTGACATGCAGAAGCGCATCTCCGAAGAGACCCATCAGGCGCTGACCGAACTCTCCACCAATGCCGGCTATCCGATCACCGAAACCCTGAGCGGCAGTGGCGACCTGGGTCAGGTGCTGGTTGATGCGATTAAGAAATACGATATGGATCTGGTGGTCTGCGGCCATCACCAGGACTTCTGGAGCAAACTGATGTCGTCAGCCCGTCAGCTGATTAACACCGTGCACGTGGATATGTTGATTGTGCCGCTGCGCGACGAAGACGACGAGTAAGTAAGAACCCCTCACCCTAACCCTCTCCCCATAGGGGAGAGGGAACGATCTAGCCCCCCACTCTAACCCTCTTCCCGCAGGGGAGAGGGAACGATCGAGTCTACCATTCTGACCCTCTTCCCGCAGGGGAGAGGGAACGATCTAGCCCCCACTCTAACCCTCTTCCCGCAGGGGAGAGGGAACGATCTAGCCCCTCGCCCCTGTGGGGAGAGGGGTTGGGGTGAGGGGATCAGGCCGCACTACTCCGGCGTGCCGGAATAAATATCAAACCGGTGTCCTTTGGTCACCACCGCGTTGGTGGTTGCAACCTCCGCCAGCGGCGGTGCGTAATCAGGACGTTTCACCACCACGCGCTTCGTTGCCAGCAGGCGCGCAGGCTCCAGCAAACCATCGGCATCCAGATCCGGCCCCACCAGCGACTGAAAGACCCGCATCTCTTTTTTCACCAGCGCGCTTTTCTGCTTATGCGGGAACATCGGGTCGAGATAGACCACCTGCGGGCGCGGAGTGATGTCCGTCAGCGCCGTCAGGCTCGAGGCGTGGATCAACTGCAGCCGCTCCTGCAGCCAGCCGCCGATTTCCGGGTCCGCATAGCCACGGGCCAGGCCATCATCCAGCAACGCCGCAACGACCGGGTTACGCTCCAGCATCCGCACCCGGCAGCCTACCGAGGCCAGTACAAAGGCATCGCGCCCGAGTCCTGCCGTGGCATCCACCACGTCCGGCAGATAGCTGCCTTTGATGCCCACCGCTTTGGCGACCGCTTCGCCGCGCCCTCCGCCGAACTTACGCCGATGGGCCATTGCCCCACCGGCAAAGTCGACAAAAATCCCGCCGAGTTTCGGTTCGTCGCGTTTACGTAATTCCAGATGCGCTGTAGTCATCACCAGCGCCATCTGGTTTTCTTCTTCGTGTTCCAGCCCCCAGCGGGCCGCCAGAACAGATAAGGCGCCGTCTCCGGCGCCTGTTTCATCTACCAAACAGATTTTCACGAATCAATTAGCCCTTGATGCCGTAATGCTCCAGCATCGCATCCAGCTGCGGTTCACGGCCACGGAAGCGTTTGAACAGCTCCATTGGCTCTTCAGAGCCGCCGCGGGTCAGGATGTTATCCAGGAATGACTGCCCGGTTTCACGGTTGAAGATCCCCTCTTCCTCAAAGCGGGAATAGGCATCTGCCGCCAGCACGTCGGCCCACAGATAGCTGTAGTAACCCGCCGCATAACCGCCCGCAAAGATATGGCTGAACGCATGCGGGAAGCGGCCCCAGGCGGGACCTGGAATAAGGGCAACCTGCTTTTTGATCTCCGCCAGAGTTTCGAGCACCTTCGCGCCCTGCTCCGGGCTGAACTCGGCATGCAGACGGAAATCGAACAGGCCGAACTCCAGCTGACGCAGGATAAACATCGCCGCCTGGTAGTTTTTCGCTTCCAGCATCTTATCCAGCAGCGCCTCTGGCAGCGGCTCGCCGGTCTCATAGTGGCCGGAGATAAACGCCAGCGCGTCCGGCTCCCAGCACCAGTTTTCCATAAACTGGCTCGGCAGCTCCACCGCATCCCACGGCACCCCGCTGATACCGGCCACGCCTGCCGCTTCGATACGGGTCAGCATATGGTGCAGACCGTGACCGAATTCGTGGAACAGGGTGATCACTTCGTCATGGGTGAACAGCGCAGGTTTGCCGTTTACCGGACGGTTGAAGTTACAGGTCAGGTAGGCAACCGGCTTTTGCAGCGAGCCATCGGCTTTACGCATCTGACCCACGCAGTCATCCATCCAGGCGCCGCCGCGTTTATTTTCGCGGGCGTACAGATCAAGATAGAAGCTGCCGCGCAGTTCGTTTTTATCGTCATACAGCTCGAAGAAACGCACGTCGTCGTGCCATACGTCCACGTCGTTGCGCTCTTTGGCAGTGATGCCATAGATACGTTTTACCACTTCGAACAGGCCGTTAACGGCTTTGTTCTCCGGGAAGTACGGACGCAGCTGCTCATCGCTGATGCTGTAGAGATGCTGTTTCTGTTTTTCGCTGTAGTATGCGATATCCCATGGCTGTAGCTCATCCACGCCGAACTCCGCTTTCGCAAAGGCGCGCAGCTGGGCCAGCTCTTTCTCGCCCTGCGGACGGGCGCGTTTTGCCAGGTCGGTTAAGAAATCGAGGACCTGCTGTGGGTTCTCCGCCATTTTGGTGGCGAGGGATTTATCCGCATAACTATCAAAGCCCAACAGCTGCGCCAGCTCGTGACGCAGGGCAAGGATTTCCGCCATCACCGGGCTGTTATCCCATTTACCGGCATTCGGGCCCTGATCGGACGCGCGCGTGCTGTAGGCGCGATACATCTCTTCACGCAGGGATTGATTGTCGCAGTAGGTCATCACCGGCAGATAGCTCGGGATATCCAGGGTCAGCAGGTAACCTTCCTGCTCTTTCGCCTCGGCCTGCGCTTTTGCCGCCGCCAGCGCGCTCTCCGGCATGCCCGCCAGCGCCGCTTCGTCGGTAATCAGCTTCGTCCAGCCCATGGTGGCATCCAGCACGTTGTTGCTGTACTGGTTACCCAGCTCGGACAGGCGGGTGGCGATTTCGCCGTAGCGCTGTTGTTTCTCTTTCGCCAGACCGATGCCCGACAGTTCAAAATCGCGCAGCGCGTTATCAACAGCCTTTTTCTGGGCAATGTTCAGGGTCGCATAGCGATCGCCATCGCGCAGGTCGCGGTACGCTTTGTACAGCCCTTCGTGCTGTCCGACCCAGGTGCTGTATTCTGACAGCAGCGGCAGAGTTTGTTCGTAGGCTTCACGCAGTTCCGGGCTGTTTTTCACCGAGTTCAGGTGGCTGACCGGGGAGAAGATGCGGCCAAGCACATCATCCACTTCCGCCAGCGGCTGACACAGGTTTTCCCAGGTGTAAGGGGCGCCATGCGCAACCACGCTCTCGACTGCGGTACGGCAATCGTCCAGTGCTTTAGTGACCGCGGGGACAACATGTTCAGGCAGAATGGAAGAAAACGGTGGCAACGAAAAAGGCGTCAGTAATGGGTTGGTCATAAACACTGTCCTGTTAAAAGAGTGAATGAAGCGCGCATCCTGCGCGAGCATATTGTTCCAGGATGGGGTTAAGTGTAGTGAATTTCAATGGCTGGGGTGAGAGAAAAACAGCCGCCGCGACGCTGCTTGCGGGCCTGCGGGTATTCTGAATCGTTCTGCTGTAAACTGTGGGCAATCGACATTATCTGGAACACATTTACCCATGCTCAGTTATCGCCACAGCTTTCACGCGGGCAACCATGCCGACGTCCTTAAACATACCGTTCAGAGCCTGATTATCGAAGCGCTGAAAGAGAAAGATAAGCCTTTTCTCTACCTGGACACCCATGCCGGCGCGGGCCGCTATCAGCTGAGCGGTGAACACGCTGAGCGCACCGGGGAGTACCTCGAAGGCATCGCCCGTATCTGGCAGCAGGACGACCTGCCGGCTGAGCTTGAGCCGTATATCGGCGTCATTAACCACTTTAACCGCAGCGGCCAGTTACGCTACTACCCGGGCTCACCACTGATTGCCCGCCAGCTGCTGCGCGAGCAGGACAGCATTCAGCTGACCGAACTGCACCCGAGCGACTACCCGCTGCTGCGCTCTGAATTCCAGAAAGACAGCCGCGCGCGCGTGGAGAAGTCCGATGGCTATCAGCAGCTTAAAGCAAAGTTACCGCCGGTGTCCCGTCGCGGCCTGGTGCTGATCGACCCGCCATATGAAATCAAAAGCGACTACCAGGCGGTGGTTGCGGGCATCAACGAAGGCTACAAACGCTTTGCCACCGGCACTTATGCCCTGTGGTATCCGGTGGTGCTGCGCTCCCAGATCAAGCGCATGATCAAGGATCTGGAAGCGACCGGCATCCGTAAGATCCTGCAAATTGAGCTGGCCGTCCGCCCGGACAGCGATCAGCGCGGCATGACCGCCTCCGGCATGATTGTGATTAACCCGCCGTGGAAGCTCGAAGCGCAGATGAATAACGTCCTGCCGTGGCTGCACAAAAAGCTGGTTCCGGCCGGAACGGGCCACACGACCGTCAGCTGGATCGTGCCGGAATAATTGCAGCCATCGGTGGAAACTATTGATTTCAGGTATACAATCGCGGCAATCAACGATTAAGGATAAGACCATGACTAAGCATTATGACTACATCGCTATCGGCGGCGGCAGCGGCGGTATCGCCTCGATTAACCGTGCGGCCATGTACGGCCAGAAATGTGCGCTGATTGAAGCAAAAGATCTCGGCGGCACCTGCGTTAACGTCGGTTGTGTACCGAAAAAAGTGATGTGGCATGCGGCGCAGATCCGCGAGGCCATCCACCTGTATGGCCCGGATTATGGTTTTGACACCACCATCAATAACTTTGACTGGGATCGTCTGATTGCCAGCCGTACCGCCTACATCGATCGCATTCACACCTCTTACGATAACGTACTGGGCAAGAACAACGTCGATGTGATCCGCGGTTTCGCCCGCTTTGTCGATGCAAAGACGATCGAAGTGAACGGGGAAACGATCACCGCCGATCATATCCTGATCGCGACCGGTGGCCGTCCGAGCCATCCGGCGATTCCGGGTGCGGAATACGGCATCGACTCCGACGGCTTCTTTGAGCTGCCTGCTCTGCCGAAACGCGTTGCTATTGTGGGCGCGGGTTATATCGCCGTGGAGCTGGCGGGCGTGATTAATGGCCTGGGTGCACAAGCGCACCTGTTTGTGCGTAAACACGCGCCGCTGCGCAACTTCGACCCGCTGATTGTGGATACTCTGGTAGAAGTGATGAAGGCCGAAGGTCCTCATCTGCATACCGAAGCTGTTCCGAAAGCGGTAGTGAAAAACGCCGACGGCAGCCTCACCCTGGAGCTGGAAGATGGCCGCAGCCAGACCGTCGATTGCCTGATCTGGGCCATTGGCCGTGAACCTGCTAACGATAACTTCAACCTTTCCGTCACTGGCGTAAAAACCAATGAGAAAGGCTATATCGTTGTCGATAAGTTTCAGAACACCAGCGTACCGGGCATCTACGCCGTGGGTGATAACACCGGCGCAGTCGAACTGACCCCGGTGGCCGTCGCCGCCGGTCGTCGTCTTTCCGAGCGTCTGTTTAATAACAAACCGGAAGAGCACCTGGATTACAACAACATCCCGACCGTGGTCTTCAGCCACCCGCCAATCGGCACCGTCGGTTTAACCGAACCGCAGGCGCGCGCCCACTATGGCGACGACCAGGTGAAAGTGTATAAATCTGCCTTCACCGCCATGTATACCGCAGTGACGTCACACCGTCAGCCGTGCCGCATGAAATTAGTGTGCGTCGGCCCGGACGAGAAAATCGTCGGCATTCATGGTATTGGCTTTGGTATGGATGAGATCCTGCAGGGCTTTGCGGTGGCGCTGAAAATGGGTGCGACGAAGAAAGACTTTGATAATACCGTGGCGATCCACCCGACTGCGGCGGAAGAGTTCGTTACTATGCGTTAATGACGCATGATACCGGCGTCAGGCAATCACAATCTGCCCGACGCCGGTACATTCCTCAAAAATAAACATCCTCAACGACATATTTAACAGCCGCATTCCCGCCACCTGGCAATGACGTAAGCGGATCGGTTGTGTCACGGTGCTGTTTGAGAAAAAGACATTGCGCATATCGCAATTCTCAAAACAGAGTCCGTCGATATAACAGCGGTTAATTATCAGGCTGGCAAACTGAATATTGCGGAACACGCTTTTCCGCAGATTGCTGCGAAAAATAATCGCTTTGTTCTCTCCTTCACAAATATCCAGCCACGCTAATTGGCGGCTTTCCAGCAGCCCTGCCAGTTCTGTTATAGTGGATTGAAATTCACATGGCTTTTCAAAAGATAAAGGCGTAACGCCCTGACGCTTCGCGTTAAGGTTCATAAGAATTCCTGTTTTAGATGTCACCGGAAATGATGACGGGGGAATTTCTTAATGCCTCATATGCGTATGGCGAAACAAGAGCGATTTTGGACATTTATTTGCAGAGTTGGCCAACAAAATAAAAGTCCGAATACCCAGCGTTATTAATTCAATAAATATCTAATTTCACTTAGGTTAATATTTTATGACAATCAGCAGCAATAAGAATGCCATTCTGGTTCTGGAATCCCCCTGGAAGCTCGACGATCATGATGCCCACCGCTCATCGGTACTGCCGTTCGTGCAAGGGGTCGCGAAGATGCACGGCAATACCGAGGTCTACTGCCTGAACTTCTACAATAAAAGCAGCTTTGATTTAGCGCTGGAGTGCCTGTGCCGTCAGAAGTTTGATAACACCATCGTCTATGTCGCGGCACACGGGAGCCGAACCCATATAGGTGATGTTTCGCTCGACCATATGCTCTTTTCCATCAATGAAAAATCAAAGAAATTTAATATCAAAGGCCTGATGCTGGGTTCATGTTTTGCGGGCAGTAAACCCGAAAAGCTGGAAGCGTTTATCGAAGACAGCAAACTGACCTGGTGCGCGGCCTATTCCTCTTCCTGTTACTGGTTGCAGGGTACGATGCTGGACTGCGCCATAATCCATAGCGCGCTCAATATTGAAGATGAGCAATATAAAACGCGTGATGAGATGGAAGAGGCTTTTGCCGCTGCGGTCGCGCCCTTTGCCCCGAATGCCGTCATCGGCTCAAACGCGAGCGATGAAGACGTGAAGCTGTGCGACTCTCTGAAATTTGTCATCCAGCCGGAAGGCAGAGGTTTTCGCGCGCTGAGCGCATCTGATAAGGTATTTGATCGCGCCAGAGGGTATCGCATTCACGAAGAAGCGGATATCGGCGCCTGATCGCCTCTTTGCCGCATAGCGAATGATCCGAATTTTTTCTGCTCTGACTGCTGCTGGATGTTCCGTTTACTGCCATAAAAACATCAACATGACGCCAGCAGCGCTCTTTTTCTCCCCGCGACAAAGCGTGATCTAACGCACATTTCCCTCACCACAGACCGAAGCGAATGTCTAAGATTAGTAGGCAACCGGATAAAACCAGACCTGAGACAACGCTAACCGGAGGTCCTGACCACCATGTTCAACCAGAAATTACGCACTGTAGAGACCGTAGAGTTCGACATAGAACAAGAACTTCTCTACGAAATCGATCCATGCGAGTTAAAACTGGATGAAATGCTCGAGGCGGAGCCGGAACCTGAGATGATTGAGGGGCTGCCCGCATCCGATGCACTCACCCCTGCGGATCGCTACCTTGAGCTCTTCGAGCATGTGCAGTCGTCGCGCCTGTTTGCCGACAGCAAAACCTTTCCCGACTGTGCGCCGAAGATGGATCCACTGGATATTCTCATTCGTTACCGCAAGGTGAAACGCCATCGGGACTTTGACCTGCGCGATTTTGTGGAGAAGCACTTCTGGCTACCGGAAGTGCATTCGAGCGAGTATGTCTCCGATCCCTCTTTCTCGTTGAAAGACCATATCGACACCCTGTGGCCGGTGCTGACGCGCGAGCCGCAGGATCACATTCCCTGGTCGTCGCTGCTGGCGCTGCCGCAGGCCTACATTGTGCCGGGTGGGCGATTCAGCGAAACCTACTACTGGGATTCCTATTTCACCATGCTGGGGCTGGCCGAAAGTGGCCGCCACGACATGCTCAAGTGCATGGCGGATAACTTTGCATGGATGATTGAAAAATACGGCCATATTCCCAACGGCAACCGGACCTACTACCTGAGCCGCTCTCAGCCACCGGTGTTTGCCCTGATGGTGGAGCTGTTTGAAGAGGACGGCGTGCGCGGCGCCAAGCGTTATCTGGATCACCTGAAAATGGAGTATGCCTTCTGGATGGATGGCGCGGAGTCGCTGCTGCTCAACCAGGCCTATCGCAGCGCGGTGCGGATGCCGGACGGCTCTCTGCTCAACCGTTACTGGGATGACCGCGACACCCCGCGAGACGAATCCTGGATAGAGGACGTCGAAACCGCCCGCCACTCTGGTCGTCCCCCGAACGAGGTGTACCGCGATCTGCGCGCCGGGGCCGCCTCCGGTTGGGACTACTCCTCACGCTGGCTGCGGGATCCGAGCCGGCTGGCAAGTATTCGCACTACCCAGTTTATCCCTATCGATCTTAACGCCTTCCTGTTCAAACTGGAGAGCGCCATCGCCAACATTTCGGCATCGAAAGGGGATAAAGAGACGGCGGAGCTTTTCCGCCAGAAGGCGAGCGACCGCCGCGCGGCGGTTAATCGCTATCTGTGGGATGACGAAAACGGCTGCTATCGCGATTACGACTGGCGCCGGGAGCAGTTGGCGCTGTTCTCAGCGGCCGGCATCGTGCCGCTGTATGTCGGTATGTGTACCCATGAGCAGGCCGAACGGTTATCCGATGCGGTTAAAGCGCGGCTCCTGACGCCGGGCGGTATCCTTGCCACCGAGTACGAAACCGGCGAACAGTGGGATAAACCCAACGGCTGGGCGCCATTGCAGTGGATGGCGATTCAGGGATTCAAGCAGTACGGCAACGATTCTCTGGGGGATGAAATCGCGTGGAGCTGGTTGCACACGGTAAACCACTTCTACAAAACGCATCATAAGCTGATTGAGAAGTATCACATCGCCAGCAGCCAGCCCCGGGAAGGGGGCGGCGGTGAGTATCCCCTGCAGGATGGGTTTGGCTGGACCAACGGCGTAGTGCGCCGTCTGATAGGTCTGTATGGGGAGCCGTAGCTCCCCGACGTGTCAGCGAATGACTTCATAAATGGTCGTCTGAATAGTCTGCCATTTTTTGGTGCTGGCGTCCGGCTGTGCCTGCGCCCGCCGCTTCGCCTGATCCATCTCGCGTCGCTGGCGCTCAACCACCGCCGGAACGGTACAAAATGCCTGGAGATACTCTTTGCGCAGGTCCGTCAGCGACTCACCGGCTGCCATGGCGTGGCCGAGGTTATTAATAAACTGTCGGCAGGGTTTTTCCTGCGCCATTTGCAGACGGTAGCGCATCAGGACGTCCAGCACCTCCCGATGGTCCAGGGACAGCGCGCGCTCCGTCCAGGAGAGCTTCCACTCCATTCCCGCCTTCAAAAACAGCAGCGCCACGCGGGTGTCGTTCCTGTCGATCGCTGCACGGAAGTTGTTCTCATCCCAGGTAACGCCCATTCTTGTCAGCGTTTCGCGGGAGGAAGGCATCTCGCGCATTTCCTCTACTACCGCTTTCGCGGGCGGCGCTACGGTACTGGCCGCCTGGGTCGGGGTACTGCTTTCCATTAATAACCAGGTACCCGCCACCAGCATTCCCATCACCGTCACCCCAACTGCGCCCCACAGTACCACCGAGATCAGGTGGTCACGCTGCTCGGGCGTGCGGGCGTGCCGACGGTTCGGTTTATCAATGGTGTCGCGCACTTCAAAAATATCGTCGCCGGTGACCCGGTTTTTTTCTCGCGCATTTTCCCAGAACAGCTCCAGCTCGTGGTTATCCTCTGCCATCACCCCCGCCGGGTTCACTTTAGTGCGCCCCTCCTTAAAAGCCCGCTGAACGGGGCCGGCCATCTGGGCGTAATAGTTGTCCAGCAGCAGAGTTTGCGCGGAAGTTAGCGGTTGTTGAGCAATAATTTGATTACGGATCAGCCGGATATCATCAAGAAATGACTGGAGCGTTTTACGGGGTTCCACCATCAGCGTCAGCAGGGAGGGATCGCTGAATAGCGCCGAGTAAGAGCGGGAATACTCTTTTTTATCCACCAGCATCAGCGCCAGCTCGCTAAACATCATGCCGCTGAGGGCGTCATTACGTTCGCCCTGCTGCATCCAGCGGCGAACCCGATCGGCGCCAAACAAGGTTTTCAGGTGATTGTTCAGGCGCGTCGGGTCCGGCCAGGCCTGCATGATCAGCCCCTTAATCATCAGCTCCAGCGTCCGCACCTGTTTCCGGGCGTGCTGCTGCTGTAGCTCATCATTGGGGTTCATTTCCGTGCTGTAGGTCAGCAGCGGCTGCTGTAAGCGCAGGTGTTCCAGCGCGGTCACGAAGCGCGTCGCGGCGATCAGCTGGTTATCGCTCACATCCTGCCCGCTCTCATACTGCGGCACCCGCTGCTGTAAAAGCCGCAGTTGCAGCGTGAACTGTGAAAGTTCCGCATCGTTAAGGTTTAGCCGCTTTGCCACGCTCGCCCAGCCCCCCAGCGCCAGCCTGGCAGAATCCAGCTGCTCCAGGAACCAACGGGGGTCTTTGCCTTCAGCAACACGCACCTTTAACAGGAGCAGGATTTCCACGGAGGCCTGACGAATAATTCCCAGACAGCGTTCAAACTGCTCGCGGATCAGGTGCGATTTACTGAGGGTCATCATTTTCCTTTAATGCCGCGCAAGAATTCAGGCGCAGCTAACGGAGAGCGGTTGTTTTTTAAGTGGTTATACCAGATTAAACATAACCGATAACCGGCACTATTTCAGTGATAATGTTAAAATCATTTACAAAAGCTCCCGGAGACCTGGCATGCCTGTGTTACACACCCCGCGTTTAACCTGCACCCCGTTGCAGGAAGAAGACTGGCCCTTTTTTCTCTCGCTCCAGCAGCACCCTGATGTGATGCGCTACGTGGCCGAAGCCCGCCCGGAAGAGGCCATCCGCGAGACCTTTATCTCTCGCCTGCCCGCCTGGACACCGGGCAGTGCCCACTGGCTGTGCCTGGTGGTGCGTGATAATAACCAGACGCCGCTTGGGGTCACTGGCTATATCCATCGCGATGATGATTGCGCCGAAGTCGGATTTCTTTTCGCCCCTCAGGCGCAGGGCAAAGGCTATGGCTTTGAGTCCTTGCAGGCGGTGTGCGATTACGCCTTTATGCAGGGGGGCATTCGCCGTTTAACCGCCACGGTGACGGCCGGCAATGTGGCCTCCAAACGCCTGCTGGAAAAAACGGGCTTTGTGCTGGAAGGAGAGCTGCGGGAAAGCTACTGGCTGGCTGGCGAATGGTATAATGACTGGCTGTTTGGACTGTTAAGAAAAGAGTATTGCTGAGCGTGCCGCGGGGATCCCTCCCCCGGCCTCAGGTTACAGGAACATCCCTCCGGAGACTTCAATGCGCTGCGCATTCATCCAGCCGAGTTCGTCGCTGAGCAGCGCTGCAATCGCATCGCCGATATCATCTGGTAATCCGACGCGACCCAGCGCCGTCTGCGCGGCAATCTGCTGATTGATCTCTTTATTGTCGCGCACGCGTCCGCCGCCAAAATCGGTTTCAATAGCGCCGGGGGCAATAATATTGGCGGTGATCCCGCGCGCCCCCAGCTCTTTGGCCTGGTAGCGGGTGAGCACTTCCATAGCCCCTTTCATCGCCGCATAGGTGCTGGAGCCAGGCAGCGCAAAACGGGCCAGCCCGGATGAGACATTCAGGATCCGTCCGCCGTTTTTCATCAGCGGGAGCAGGCGCTGGGTCAGAAAGAACGGTCCTTTGAAATGGATGTTCATTACGTCATCAAACTGTGCTTCCGTGGTTTCTACGTACGGGGCGTATAAACCCACGCCTGCGTTGTTCAACAAATAATCGAAGGTGTTGCGCTGCCAGACCGCATGCAGCTTTTCGCTCACCTGGGCAACAAACTCTTCAAAGCTGCTGATATCGCCGACGTTCAGCTGCAATGCCGCCGCTTTTACCCCTTTTTGCTCAATTTCGCGCACGACATCGAGCGCTTCCTGCTCGCTACGGTTGAAGGTCAGGAGGATCCCAACCCCCTTTTCTGCCAGCTTCAGCGCCGCGTTTTTACCGAGCCCGCGGCTGCCGCCAGTCACTATTACAATACGTTCAGTCATAAGAAACCTCGTTTCGGCTGTTGTGGTGATTGAGAAAGAGCTTATTAGGTGATAGAAAATCAATAAATACGCCCTGCAACGCTTCACTGTTTCAAATTCAACAACAATGAGCGCTTCCTATGGATAAAATTCACGCAATGCAGTTGTTCATTCGCGTCGCTGAACTGGAGAGTTTTTCCCGCGCCGCGGACTCAATGGGCCTTCCTAAAGGTAGCGTATCGCGCCAGATTCAGGCGCTGGAGAACGGGCTTGGCACGCAGCTGCTGCACCGCACCACGCGGCGCGTCAGCCTGACCCAGGACGGCATGGTCTATTACGAGCGGGCCAAAGATCTGCTGACAAATATGGAAGAGCTGGATGGTCTTTTTTTGCACGATCCCGCCAGCGTCAGCGGAAGAATACGCGTGGATATGCCGGCTGGCGTTGCGCGAAATTTAGTCATCCCCCGACTGCCGCTTTTTTTACAGCAATATCCCGGCATTGAGCTGGAGCTGAGCAGCAGCGATCGGCTGGTGGACGTGATCCGGGAAGGGTTTGATTGCGTAGTACGTGTCGGTACCCTGAAAGATTCGGGCTTAATCGCCCGCCCGCTTGGCAGACTGTCGGTCATCAACTGCGCCAGCCCCGATTATTTGTCGCGTTTTGGTTATCCCGACGGGCTGGAGGATTTAGCCTCCCATGCCGTGGTGCACTACGCGTCCCATCTCGGCACCCGGCCCCAGGGGTTTGAATACTACGACGGTGAGGCGACCCACTGGGTCAAAACCGGTGGCGTCCTGACAGTCAACAGCACCGAGACCTACCACGCCTCGGCTCTCGCCGGGCTGGGGATTATTCAGGTGCCCAGAGTCGGCGTGCGTGATGCGCTGCGAGCCAAAAAACTGCTGGAGATCCTGCCGCAGTACCGCGCCAGACCGATGCCGGTGTCGCTCATTTATCCCCACCGCCGCAATCTCTCTCGCCGGGTGCATCTGTTTATGGCCTGGCTTACGGAAGTCATGAAAACCTACGTTGACTGAGCGCAGGCTATAATTGCAGGGACTACTCGCTAAATAATAAGGAAAACGTGACTGATGCCGGAAAGCAACGAGCAACGTCCCACCCAGGATCTGGACTACGAGCCGATTAAGAAGCTGGAAAACAGTCCGCCACCGGCGCCGACAGAACCTAAAATTACCGCCGTGCGTAAAACGGGCAGCCTGCTCGACAAGGCGAAAGACCTCATCCAGATTATCCAGCAGCAACCTGTGATTGCTCACCTGCTGCGCGCTACCGAGCGCTTTAACGATCGGCTGGGCAATCAGTTCGGCGCCGCGATCACCTATTTCTCCTTCCTGTCGATGATCCCCATCCTGATGCTCTCCTTTGCGGCAGCGGGGTTTGTGCTGGTGTCGCACCCCACGCTGCTGCAGGATATCTTTAATAAGATCCTGCAAAACGTCAGCGATCCGACGCTTGCCTCGACCCTGAAAAGCACCATCAGCACCGCCGTCCAGCAACGCACTACCGTTGGGATCGTCGGGCTGTTTGTGGCGCTCTACTCCGGCGTTAACTGGATGGGAAACCTGCGGGAGGCGATCCGCGCCCAGTCGCGTGAGGTCTGGGAACGTAAGCCGCAGGATCAGGAGAAAATCTGGACCAAGTATTTTCGCGACTTCGTCTCACTGATTGGACTGCTGGTCGCGCTGATCGTTACCCTCACTATCACCTCCGTGGCGGGCTCGGCGCAGCAGATGATTATCTCTGCGCTCTATCTCGACACCATCGAGTGGCTGAAACCCGTCTGGCATCTGGTGGGGCTGGCTATTTCGATGATGGCGAACTATCTGCTGTTCTTCTGGATCTTCTGGCGCCTGCCCCGTCATCGTCCTCGTCGCAAGGCGTTGATCCGCGGCACATTCATTGCCGCTATCGGCTTTGAGGTGATTAAAATCGTGATGACATATACCCTGCCATCGCTGGTGACCTCTCCCTCCGGTGCGGCGTTCGGCTCCGTGCTGGGGCTGATGGCCTTCTTCTACTTCTTTGCCAGGCTGACTCTGTTTGTCGCGGCCTGGATCGCCACCGCCGAGTATCCGGATGACCGGAGAATGCCCGGCAAAACACACCGTTAACTTTCCCATCGGGCTGAATAAGAATGAAATATTTCAGCCCGACTCATCATTTCAGCATATAAATCCAGCCTGTAACTTTTATTTAACCAAAAACCAGTTTTATTCTCTAAGTATTCATTTCTGTGAAGCATTTCATAGATGTGATTTTCCTGGTCTGAAAATTATCCGCTTTTTGCTGGCTTTTTGGCCACTCGCTGCGTTTGTTACAGATTGAAATATCGCTTTTGCTGTGCGTAATATGGCCTTTCGTTCGCCAAAAATAAGAAAAGTTTATGCAAGCCACAGCCACAACACTCAATTCAGAGCAGGAAAACGCCCCGGTTAACTCGCGCAATAAAGTCGTCGTCGCGTCACTGATTGGCACCGCCATCGAATTCTTCGACTTCTATATTTACGCCACCGCTGCGGTTATCGTTTTCCCGCATATCTTCTTCCCGCAGGGCGACCCGACGGCGGCCACGCTGCAGTCGCTGGCGACTTTCGCCATTGCCTTTGTCGCGCGTCCTATCGGCTCTGCGCTGTTCGGCCACTTCGGCGATCGTGTCGGGCGTAAGGTGACGCTGGTCGCCTCGCTGCTGACGATGGGCATCTCCACCGTTGCCATCGGTCTGCTGCCGACCTATGAAACCATCGGCATTCTGGCCCCGCTGCTGCTGGCGCTGGCCCGTTTTGGTCAGGGTCTGGGTCTGGGCGGTGAATGGGGCGGCGCGGCGCTGCTGGCCACCGAAAACGCCCCGCCGCGCAAGCGCGCGCTGTATGGCTCTTTCCCACAGCTGGGCGCACCGATTGGCTTCTTCTTTGCTAACGGCACCTTCCTGCTGCTCTCCTGGCTGCTGACTGACGAGCAGTTCATGACCTGGGGCTGGCGTATTCCGTTTATCTTCTCGGCGGTGCTGGTGCTGATCGGCCTGTATGTCCGCGTCTCCCTGCACGAGACCCCGGTGTTTGCCAAAGTGGCCGCCGCGAAGAAACAGGTAAAAGTCCCGCTTGGCACGCTGCTGACCAAACACGTTCGCGTGACCGTACTTGGCACCTTCATCATGCTGGCGACCTATACGCTGTTCTATATCATGACCGTCTACTCCATGACCTTCAGCACCACGGCTGCGCCAGTGGGACTGGGCCTGCCGCGTAACGAAGTGCTGTGGATGCTAATGATGGCGGTAATCGGTTTTGGTGTGATGGTGCCGATTGCGGGTCTGCTGGCCGACCGCTTTGGCCGTCGTCCGAGCATGATCGTTATCACCTCGCTGATTATTGTATTCGCGCTGTTCGTCTTCCCGCCGCTGCTCGGTTCCGGTAACCCGGCGCTGGTGATGGCGTATCTGCTGATTGGCCTGAGCCTGATGGGGCTGACGTTCGGTCCGATGGGGGCGCTGCTGCCAGAGCTGTTCCCGACCGAAGTGCGTTATACAGGCGCTTCTTTCTCCTATAACGTCTCTTCAATTCTGGGGGCATCTGTGGCGCCGTATATCGCCACCTGGTTGCAGGCGAATTATGGTCTGCAGTATGTGGGGATCTACCTCGCGGCAATGGCAGCGCTGACGCTGATTGCGCTGCTGCTGACCCACGAAACCCGTCATCAGTCGCTGTAATGCCCCAATAAAAACGGCAACCCGCGGGTTGCCGTTTTTTTTTGCGTTACGCTTACTTTTTCATCTGCGACAGGATGGTCTGACACTGGTTGGCCTGCCCCTCTGACGGCGAGATCAGCGCAAGCAGCGCCGCCGCTGGCGTCACCAGCGTTGCCAGCGCCGCAGCCACAGCCCCGCGCGCAATCAACGGCCCCGCCTTCACCCCCGCATCCGGATCTTTGAAGCTGCCGCGCACGTACAGCGGTGAGCGCAGCGTCACGATGCGAATGCCTTTACTTTCCGGGTTGATGGTGAGATCCAGCTGTTCCGAGGCCATACTGGCGGTGCCGGTGACATTAATCACCGCGTTTTCGGTATCGAAGGCAAAGATTTGCGGACGCGCCACGCCGTTAACCAGGTCGATATTGGCGGCGGCACAGTTCACCCGCACTTCATCATCACCGAAGATCTGACCAACAATGAAGTTGCCGACGTTAAGGCCAAGAATTTCCATCAGGTTACGGCTCACCAGCCCGTCGTTCATCAGCAGCTTCAGGTTGCCGTTGCCGTTACCCAGCAGGGCCGCTACCGAGTTGCCGGTGCCGCGAATTTTGGCATCGCCATTCATCTCACCCAGGGTTTTCTGCATCAGTTCCACGTCCGGCATCAGCTCTTTCAGCTTCAGCCGACGCGCCTGAATGTCAGCCTGGCCCTGCATGGGGTTTTTATCTCCTTCGAGATGGATATTCGACGAGATGGTGCCGCCAGCCAGGCCAAACTTCAGCGGCTGCAGACGCAGGTCAGCATTTTTCAGAATGATATGAGTAGAAAGATTGCTGATGGGCAGGCTGCTGCCGTGCTCGATTCTGCGCCCCTTGAAGCGCACATCCGCATCCATCACGTCCCACTTGTCGGTTTCGAACCGATCGTTGGGCAGCACTTTGCCGGAAGCTGGCGCCTGCTTGCGCACCTCCTGCGCTTTGGTGCCTTTACCAGAATCGACACCAATCAGCGGCCCCAGGTCGGCGAGACGCAGCTGTCGTGATTCCACGTCGCCTTCCAGCTTCGGCCGTGGTTTACCGGTGGTGTAGGTCAGCGAGCCATGGATATCGCTGTCACCAATCCGGCCATTGAAGTCGCGATAATCAAAGACGGAGGATTTTTCCGTGTCGATTTTCGCCACCAGATGGCCATCGGTTTCGAACGGTGGCGTATCCGGCAGCAGCACGCCGGTAAGCTCATAGAGCTGTCCCAGAGAATCCCCGGCGAATTTCAGCTTCAGATCGACGCCCCCCATCTTCATCGGGTCGTTCACCGTGCCGACAAAGGCCACCCGGGTATTGCCGGAGCGGAAATCAGCCTGCACCGGGAAGGGAGTGCCTTCGCTGCGCAGCGCCAGCATACCGCCAATTTTACCGGTGCCGCGTAGCGGCTGGTCGTTGTAGCGCCCCTCGGCTTTCAGGCCAAAGACGTAGTCGCCCACCTTGCCCTTATCTTCTTTTGCCTTCGTGCCGGTGACTTCGCTAAAAGGCAGCGGTTTTCCCAGCGGATCGACAAAGATCTCAAGGTCGGCTTTGCTTACGGCATCATCAATGGCGACGCGCCCGCGATCGAAAATGATGTTGTCGAGGCGGAATGACCAGGCAGAAGGCTGCGCATTGGCCTCTTTGTCTTCGCTGCCGGCAAGATCAAAGGTCCAGTTATTGGTTTTTTCTGACAGGCGGATCAGGCGGGCATCGGGCTGCTGCAGTTTGATCCACGGCAGATAGACCGTTTTGGTGAGCAGCGCCAGCGGAGCCAGCGTGGCTTCTACGCGCGGGAGATGCACCATGGTGATTTCAGGAATGTCCGGCGGGTTGCCGAGCATAACGTCGTTAGCATGAACGTGCGGCCAGGGTATCCAGCTGCGCCAGCCCGTTTCGCTCTGCTGACGTTCCCATACGACGCCCAGATCGCCGCGGATGGCGAAAGGACGGTTTAACTCGGTTGAGACTTTCTGGTTGATGGTCGGTTTGAGTCGGTTCCAGTCAAACGTCGCAATGATGACAATTGCCACCACAATCAACAACAAGAAGATCCCCAGGATCCAGGTGATAATCTTTGTTGTTTTTGTCATTCCATACTCCCTTTCAGTAATCACTTGCCTTTCATGAATATAGTCCAGGCATGCAGAAAGGGGGCGGCAGCGTCCGGTAATAACGCGTTAAACACGCGCTATTACGGGAAGCTGCCGGGCTTTACAGGGTGATAATAACGTTGTCGAGCCTCTCCATCGATACCGGACGGGAAAGGAAATAACCCTGCGCGGCGGCGGCAGGTGAGTTCTGTACATCGCGCCACTCTTCAAGCGTCTCAACGCCTTCTACAATCACGCCCTGGCAATAGCGGTTCATCAGCTGCAGCAGAAGCGTGAACAGATTGCGGCCTTCCGGGGTCTGACGCAGCATGATGAACAGATCGCGCGCCACTTTGATGTAGTCGTAACGCACCTCGCTCAGGGCGGAGAAGTTCGCCATGCCGGTGCCAAAGTCGTCCAGCCACAGCGGACCGAACTCACACATGGCGGCAAACGAGGAGTCCTGCGGCAGACGAACGTGCTCCACCAGCTCAAAGCGCAGCCATGGAAGCCGCTGGATCAGCTTCTGCAGGCTCTCATCCTGACGCACCGCCAGTAAGGTTGGACCATCGACGTTGACCGAGGCCAGAATGGTGTTGTCGGCAAAAAATTCCTGTCTGGCCGCCAGCATGGTGAGCTGCTCTTCAAGAATATCCAGACGATGACGCACGGGCACTTCCGCAAAGTAGCGATCCGGGGCGATCCGCTGTGCCGGGTTTGAAGGATGGGTTACAACGGTCAGGATCTCAATCGCCATCAGCTTACCGTCGGTGCGGTAGATCGGCTGATAAGTGTAAGTGCGCTCACATTGCAGCCAGTAGCGGTATTCCTGTAAGTTCTCAATACTCGCTTCAGGGATGCTCAGCAGCTGGATGTCCTGCCTTAACTTCATTTCAAATGTCCTGTTGAATGGGGAAGAGCCTGTCGGGACTGGTCAAAGGATTATCGGCCCCAGGCAGGAGAACTTTATGTCGGCTTGCGGATGAAAATTAAAATCTGCGATCTCAAACCCGCCAGGAACTTGTCCGAGTTCAAAAAAATAATGGAACGTCGTTTTAATACTGTTGACCGCTCCCGGCCTCCAGCGCAAACTAGCCGAAGTTTAATTATCCAGGTTCACGACTATGTCTAAGAAAATTGCCGTGATCGGCGAATGTATGATCGAACTGTCCCAGAAAGGCGCGGAAGTCAGCCGTGGCTTCGGTGGCGATACCTTAAACACCTCAGTGTATATTGCTCGTCAGGTCGATGCTGACGCGCTGGCGGTAAATTATGTGACTGCTCTGGGCACAGACAATTTTAGCCAGCAGATGCTGGACGCATGGCAGAGCGAAAACGTCGATACCTCGTTGACCCAGCGTATGGAAAACCGTCTGCCGGGCCTCTATTACATCGAAACCGATAGCACGGGCGAGCGCACGTTCTACTACTGGCGTAATGAAGCCGCTGCTAAATTCTGGCTGGAAAGCGACAGCGCAGCACACATCTGTGAAACGCTGGCCCACTTTGATTATCTCTATCTGAGCGGCATTAGCCTGGCGATCCTGAGCCAGAACAGCCGTGAAAAACTGCTCTCCCTGCTGCGCGAATGCCGTGCCAACGGCGGGAAGGTTATTTTCGACAATAACTATCGTCCACGCCTGTGGACCAGCCGCGAAGAGACGCAGCAGGTTTATAGCCAGATGCTGGAATGCACCGATATCGCTTTCCTGACCCTCGACGACGAAGATGCACTTTGGGGTGAGAAGCCGGTTGATGAGGTAATTGCCCGTACTCAGGCCGCTGGCGTCAGCGAAGTGGTGATTAAGCGTGGCGCAGATTCCTGCCTGGTAGCGATTACCGGCGAAGCGGTTATTGAAGTGCCTGCGGTGAAGCTGGCGAAAGAGAAAGTGATTGATACGACCGCGGCGGGAGACTCCTTCAGCGCCGGGTATCTGGCGGTGCGTCTGACGGGCGGTACGCCGGAAGCGGCAGCGCAGCGCGGTCACCTGACCGCCAGCACGGTGATTCAGTATCGTGGTGCCATCATTCCGCGTGAAGCGATGCCTGCAAGATAAAAGCAAAACGGCAACCCAGGTTGCCGTTTTTTGTGTTTGCTCCCGCTCTTCGCGGGAGAGAGTTGGGGTGAGGGTATCAGACCGCACTCCCCTCGCTTCTCGCCTTATTGGGTCGCTGCAGCTGGCTGCACTGGCGCCATGATTCCGTTCCACGTTGCCTGCAGTTCTTTCATGTCGTATTCCGGCTCACCTTTCGGCTGCATTAAAATCAGCGACATATCCTGAGAAAGCTGCTGGCGCAGATCCTGGCTCAGCATCTCCGCGGTCAGGCTGTTAAGGAAATCCTGACGCAGCTTCTGATACTGTTCCGGCGCAATGTCCACCACCTGGTTTTGCAGGGAGCGAATACGCTGGCTAATCAGGATATCGGTATCGGTACGGGCATAGGTGGCAAACAGTTTTTGCAGCTCGAGGTTTTTCTGCGCCACCAGCGCGTTGAACTCCTCTTCGCTCAGGCCATTGTCGCGCACTTTCGCCAGCTCTTTCGCCACTACCGCCATATTCGCGTTCAGCTTATCGCCCGGCGACTCGACGTTGATGGCGCACTGCGCGCGCTGGAACAGCACCCGGCAATCAAAGCCCAGACCAATATCTTTGGCATTGTTCTTACTCAGGGTTTGTTGAACATGCCAGAACAACGCTTCACGGGCTAAATCGGCGCGCCAGTAGCGCAGCAGCGCGGCCGACTCACGAATCGGCTGCCACGGGCTGTCCCACATGATGGAGAGACGATCCTGGCGCACGGCATCGGTCATGATGCTCACCGGCTCTGCACGCAGAGGAGAAAGCGTTGGCACCGGCGCAGGCGTGCTGCGTTTGCCCTTCAGCTCGCCGAAGGTTTTGCTAATCTGCTCAATCACCGCGCGGCTATCAATGTTGCCGACCACAATCAGGGTCATGGCATCCGGGGTATACCAGGTCTGGTAGAACGACTTCACCTGTTCAATATCGACCGGTTGTTTTAAGGGCTCTGCCGGGTCATGGCCCAGCAGCGCGGAACCTTTCAGACGATAGCGCCACCAGCCCTCTTTAGTATCCGCCGGCCAGGTCGCCACCATATCGCTGTTGCTCAGAGCGTAATTGACCGTTTCAGGGGTAATAGACACGCTTCCCGCGGTATCTGACAGCCAGGTCAGCGCCTCTTTAAGCAGATCGTTGCGG
The DNA here is from genome assembly GCF_035787115.1 of Leclercia adecarboxylata. Lineage (GTDB taxonomy): Bacteria > Pseudomonadota > Gammaproteobacteria > Enterobacterales > Enterobacteriaceae > Enterobacter > Enterobacter adecarboxylatus_E. Next base: position 179,137 of record NZ_JALKTL010000008.1, read on the forward strand.
TTGTTAGGCAGGCTGAGGTTAAACATGGTGTAGTCGTAGGAGACTACCGCAGGCGGCAGCGGGCGCTTGGGATCAATACCCTGTTGCCACAATGAACGGACCTGCACGGCCTGCAGGCTGCCGCTTTGGGTCAGCGCCAGACGGGGCAAAAAATGGCTGAAACCGCTCTGTTGTGTACTTTCGGTCAGGGAGCCGGTATTAACGGAAAGGCGGACTTCAATGCGATCGCTGGGACGCTGCGGGGTGGCTAAAACTTGCCACTGAAAACCGTTTGCCAGCGTTCCCTGTTGCCAGGCCGGGTCCGGCTGGAGCGCATCAGCCTGCACGTAACTGGCTGCTGCCATCATGAGCAAACCGCCGGTTAAAAGTCGAATTTTTGTGCCCTGCATGTGAACCCCTGATCAACATTCCTGGTTACAAAGAGTGCCACACGCCCTGTCGCACTCTAAATATGATGTTCAAAACACTTCGATTAGACCGCGCGTGAAGCGAAACGTCACGGCATGAAGTGAAATTTACCCGAAATAAACCTTATCGAATTATGACAAGTATGCAGGGCCATTATGCGCAGGAGCCCGCACCCCGACAAGGGCATGCGGGCCATAGGGAAGATTTTAGGAGGATAAACCGCGTGTTTTGCCGTCTGGCGCACGATTATTCAGCGTATCGTCCAGTTTTTTGTGGTCCAGTTCTTTCACCCACTTCGCCACGACGACCGTCGCCACACCGTTACCGACCAGGTTTGTCAGCGCACGGGCTTCGGACATAAAGCGGTCAATACCGAGGATCAGCGCCAGCCCGGCCACCGGCAAATGTCCGACGGCGGAGATAGTGGCCGCAAGGACGATAAAACCACTCCCCGTCACCCCGGCCGCGCCTTTCGACGAAAGCAGCAGCACCACCAGCAGCGTGATTTGATGGAAGATATCCATATGGCTGTTGGTGGCCTGGGCGATAAATACCGCCGCCATCGTCAGGTAGATCGACGTACCATCCAGGTTAAACGAGTACCCGGTCGGAATAACCAGCCCCACGACCGATTTACGACAGCCCAGCTTCTCCATCTTATCGAGCATACGCGGCAGCGCCGATTCGGACGAAGAGGTACCCAATACAATCAGCAGTTCTTCACGAATGTAGCGAATGAATTTAAAGATGCTAAAGCCAGTAGCGCGCGCAATGCTGCCCAGCACCACCACCACAAACAGAATGCAGGTGATATAGAAGCAGATAATCAGCTGGCCAAGCTGCACCAGGGTACCGACACCATATTTACCGATGGTAAAGGCCATTGCCCCAAAGGCGCCGATGGGTGCCAGACGCATAATCATATTGATGATGCCGAAGATCACCTGTGAGAAACTTTCAATCACGTTGAAAATCAGCTGGCCTTTGTTGCCGAGGCGATGCAGGGCAAAACCAAACATCACGGCGAAGAGCAGCACCTGCAGGATATTCCCGCTGGCGAAGGCGCCAATCACGCTACCGGGGATCACATCCAGCAGGAAGGCGACCACGCCCTGATCTTTCGCCTGCTCAGCGTAGACCGCTACCGCTTTCGCATCCAGCGTCGAGGGGTCAACGTTCATGCCCGCCCCGGGCTGCACGACGTTAACAATCACCAGGCCAATGATCAGCGCGAGGGTGCTGACCACTTCGAAATAGAGCAGCGCCACTGCCCCCGTACGGCCTACGGCCTTCATGCTTTCCATGCCTGCGATACCGGTTACGACGGTACAGAAAATAACCGGAGCGATCACCATCTTAATCAGCTTAACGAAGGCATCGCCAAGCGGTTTCATTTGGGCGCCTAATTCAGGGTAGTAATGGCCAAGCAGAATACCGATGGCAATGGCGGTCAGCACCTGAAAATAAAGACTTTTGAAGAGAGAGGTTTTCATAAGATGTCCTTGGGAAGAAAAGCCACAGGTACAGTAGGGTTACTGCATACCTGCGGCCTTAAAATAACACCCATAAATCAGGACAGATAGAAGTTCAGGCTGAATTTGAAACGCAAATGTTAAGAAATTTGAGCTGGCTCGCACAAACCAGCAACATTTCAGTCATCTGTATTATTGCCATTTTGCTTAAGATAGCGGCTCTCAAAAATATCGCCCGGAACGGCTTTATCAAACAGATACCCCTGTCCACATTCAACCCCGGCATCGGCCAACCAGCGGCGCTGGGCTTCGGTTTCAACACCTTCAGCGATGATCCCCAACCGCAGGCTGCGCGCCAGCTGGATAATCGCCTGGACCATGCTGCTGTCCTCCGGAAGCCCCTCCACGAAGGTCTTGTCAATCTTCAGTACGTCTACAGGGAGGGCTTTCATATGTTGCAATTGACGCAGGCCAGCGTACCCCATGCCAAAGTCGTCCAGCGCAATACGTACCCCGGCATTACGCAGCGGGCGGAGTATCGCCACGGCTTCGTTAGGATCGTCAATCCGGCGGCTCTCGGTAACTTCCAGCATCAGAGTATCTGGCTTGATCCGGTAGCGATGAATCAACGCCAGCAGGTCCGGAACCATGTTCGGATGCATCAGCTGCAGTGCAGACAGGTTGACCGACAGCGGCATCATCACCCCCCGCGACTGCCAGGCAGACAGCAAACGGCAGGACTCTTCCAGCACCCAGTGACCCACCGTCACAATCAGGCCACAGTTCTCAATCCGGTCGATTAGCCCTTCTGGCAGCTCCCATTCGCCGTCGGCCTGCTGCATCCGCAACAACGCTTCGGCGCTATGGACCTTGCCAGTGCGCAGATCCACCTGCGGTTGCAACCAGATGGCGAAATGGTTACTGTCCATCGCCGCCAAAATATCGTTCTCTTCTGATAACCGCTGCTGCGCCTTCTCCATCTGCTCGGGCTCGAAGAACTGAATCTGATTTTTACCCTTCTGACGGGCGGTAAACGCGGCGGAAAACGCCCGGCGGTAAAGTTGTTCAGCGGTCAGGTTGCCGTAAAACATCGCGATACCAACACTGGCGTTCGGACGCAGTTGGATCCCCTGAACCGGTAACCGCTCATTGATAACAGTGAGCACTTGCTGACCTAATGTGATGGCATGCCACGGCTCCTTAACGCCGTTGGCGATAATCACGAACTCATAGCCGCTCACCTGGGTCAGTACCATCCGCGGGGCCAGAACGGATTTGAGCTTTTCGACCAACGTCAGCAGTAAAATCTCCCGTTGGCTCTCTTTCAATACACCCGCGGTATCCTGTAACGTTTCACAGGCCACCACCATCAGCGCCATGGTCTGCTGGCGTTTCACCGCCTGCTCCAGTAGCACCATCAGAAACGCCTTATTGGGCAGCTCCGACACCGGGAAGCGGGTGGCATTGTGGTTGAGCTCATCACGCTGGCGTATCACGCGCTGCTGGTTAAGGTTGTAGCTGCGCACCAGCATGCCGATTTCGTCGTCGTGGTGCAGGCGTGGCAAGGTTAGCTGGTGTCCCAGCTGTTGCTGCGGCGAGAGGGTATCCAGCTCGCGAGCAATGCGACGCAAAGGATGGACGATGAGACGATTAATGCACCAGGTCAACGCCACGGTAAGCATCAGCGTCAATAATAAGTAAGTGGTTACCAACGTTGAGACCCAGCTCATCACGAATTTGTACATCCGCCAGGAGTCAGACTGTAGCACCAGATAGGCCAGCGGCTGCGGATTCGCCGGACGCTGTAGCGAATAGACCGGGAGGGAAATTTGCACCGGCATTTCAAACAGGCGTTTCATCATCACCGGTACCGGTTGTTCCGGGATGAAGTTCATGCGCAGTGCCTGAAACTGATTTGGCAGCACCACATCCGCCTGGCTGACGACCCCTGCCGGCTTGATACTTTTAATAATAGACTCCGCCTGGGGAATATCTCCCTTCAGAATGGCGGCAGAAAGGGGCTCACGGATTGAGCGGGCGATGCTCTCGAGTTGCGTAGCCGTGTTGTAGCGATTCTGCTGAATGGCATGAAACAGCAAAATGACGCAAAAGACGAAAACAAACACCATGGTGACGGCAGTAACCATCGCCATTTGTTTGATAGTTAAAGAGCGGCTGACACGCAAAATGGATCTCCAGAAACGCGATAGGCAGGTTAATCAATGGTTGCCCTGCTGCTTTCAGAGTATACCTTATCGGGAACTGTTTAAGAGAGTGTAACCAAGCGTTTAGGGATTATTCTGGTTGCCGCTTCGTACGAAGGCTCGCGGAGGTATGGCTTAAGAACCGGGGAGCCAGCAACTCCCCGCAATCTACTCGGCACTGCGCAGTGAAATCTCGCCACCGACCCAGGGTTTGATTACGCCATCCTGCTCCAGTAATAACGCGCCCTGCTCATTAATACCACGCGACGTACCGTAGATCTCTTTGTCACCGATGATCAGTTTCACCGCACGGTGGACAAAGTTATCCAGCTTTTCCCAGCGAGGCAGGAACGGTGCGAGCCCCTCCTGTTCAAAGATTTTCAGCGAGTGACGCAGCTCATTGATAACGCGCACGGCAAGGACGTTACGATCGATAGCGATCCCCGCTTCCTGCAGGTTGATCCAGCCCTGGTTAATGTCTTCAGCCTGTACATTGCGCATCACCAGGTTGATACCGGCGCCCATGACAATTTGTGCTGCATCGCCGGTTTTTCCTGTCAGTTCCACCAGGATACCTGCCAGTTTTCGATCGTTCAAATAGAGATCGTTTGGCCACTTGACGCGTACGTTGTCGGCACCGAGCGACTGCAAAACTTCAGCCAGCACAATGCCAATCACCAGGCTAAGGCCGATGGCCGCGGCAGGTCCTTGTTCCAGACGCCAGTACATAGAGAGATAAAGATTGGCACCAAAAGGCGAAAACCATTTACGGCCCCGCCGGCCACGACCGGCCTGTTGGTACTCTGCCACGCAGCTGTCACCGGACTGCAGTTCGTTGAGCCTGTTAAGCAGATACTGGTTAGTCGAGTCGATTACCGGCAGAACGGCAACACTGTTTTCGGTAATCTGGCTACTGATAAAAGCTTCGTTCAGCAGCTGAACCGGCTCTGGCAGGCTGTAGCCTTTACCCGGTACGGTAAAGACATCTACTCCCCAGTCACGCAGGGTCTGAATATGTTTGTTAATGGCAGCGCGGCTCATGCCCAGCTGCTCACCCAGCTGTTCACCGGAATGAAAATCGCCGTCGGCCAGAATAGAGATAAGTTTCAGAGGAACGGTATGGTCCTTCATGCTATGGCCTCCACGGCATTAACTTCACCATGATGACCGATGAAGCGCACCTCCGGCTCCAGCCAGACATCAAATTTTTCACCCACCCGCTGGCGCACGAGATGGGCCAGCTGCACCACATCATTGCTGGTCGCTTTGTTTTCGTTGATGAGCACCAGGGCCTGCTGACGGTGTACCGCCGCGCCGCCAAAGGTTGTTCCTTTCAGCTCACACCGATCGATAAGCCAGCCCGCAGCCAGTTTGACGCTACCATCTGCCTGTGGATAATGCGGTGCCTGCGGCCATTGCGCAAGTAAGATATTGGCTTTTTCGCCGGAGATAACCGGGTTTTTAAAGAAACTGCCGGCATTACCGTTCACTTTTGGATCGGGCAGTTTACTCATTCGCATGTGACAAACCGCGTCGAAAATGGCTTTCGCAGTAACCGTCGCAGGGTCCAGTCGGGTTAGATCGCCGTAGGTAAGAACGGGCTGCCAGTTTTTGGTCAGGCGCAAACCTACTGCGACGATGACATATTTATCCTGATACTCATGTTTGAAAATGCTGTCGCGATAGCCAAAGTGGCACGCTTCTGCGCTTAAACGCAGCGTGTTACCGGTTGCCAGTTCAATACAATCGACATATTCACACACCTGTCTGAGTTCGACGCCATAAGCGCCGATGTTCTGAATAGGGGATGAACCGGCGCAGCCAGGGATCAGGGCCAGGTTTTCCAGTCCGGGCATGTTGTTTTCAAGGGTAAACTGCACCAGGTTATGCCAGTTCTCGCCGGCCCCGACGTGCAGATGCCAACAATCTGGCGCCTCCTTAACCTCAATCCCGCTGATGCGGTTAACGATCACCGTGCCAGAAAAGTCTTCCAGAAAGAGCACGTTACTGCCTTCGCCCAGAATAAGAACAGGGAGGTGGTGTTGCGTTGCATGATTCCATGCGGCCAGCAGTTGCTGCGCATCGTCGGCCCGCACGATTTGCCGGGCATTTCGGTCAATACCGAAGGTATTCCAGGGCTTAAGGGAGTGATTCATAGACGCTATCCAGATGCAAAATCCGGGATAGTTTACCGTATATGCCTGTCATTGGGGGATCTTTGTCGGCTGGAACTGTCGTGCCTTTTCCTGCCAGAAAGCAAAAAACCCCGTACCTGAAGGTACGGGGTTTCTTTATTTGATGCCTGGCAGTTCCCTACTCTCGCATGGGGAGACCCCACACTACCATCGGCGCTACGGCGTTTCACTTCTGAGTTCGGCATGGGGTCAGGTGGGACCACCGCGCTACAGCCGCCAGGC
>NZ_JALKTL010000009.1:0-100859 GCF_035787115.1 Leclercia adecarboxylata
CCACACAGATTGTCTGATAAATTGTTAAAGAGCAGTGCAACGCGGCTTTCGCTCACCGTTGCGAGGTCCCGTATATTACGTTTTCCTCATTCAGAGTCAAGCGATTATTTCACACTTTTCTCTGCCGACGTTCATCGCTGAACCCCGCTGACCCGGCGGCTTGCGTGCCGTTGTTCCGTGTCAGTGGAGGCGCATTATAGGGAGTTCTTCGCCGCTGACAAGCGTAAATTTGAAAAAAACTTCTGACCGCCTATTTTTTACCCAAAACCGTGCTATAGCGCGAGTTTTTCGAGCGTTTCGAAGCCATAACGATACAAAACGGGTAAAAGTTGCTCAGTCTCAGGCGTCAACGCCATGCAATAGGCGATATTCGCGTCGGCAGATTTCGCATCTGGGGCTTCATGTTCAAGTAGCCAGGCTGTGCGGCGGGCAATTGCCGCCCCTGAATCCACCAGCCGGGTGCCTTCCGGAAGTACGGCCAGAAGTTCTTCCTGCAACAATGGGAAATGGGTACAGCCCAGCACCACCGTATCCGGCGGTTCTGCCATTCGCAGCCATGGACGCAGAATACGGCGCAACTCTTCGAGCGATACCGCCTGGCCGTGCAGTTTGGCTTCAGCCATCTCAACCAGCTCGGCAGACCCTAACATCGCAATCTGGCATTCATTCGCAAAGCGTTCGATCAATTCGCGGGTATAAGGACGCTTAACCGTGCCGCGCGTCGCCAGCAGTCCCACCACGCCATTCGCCGTCAGGCGCGCAGCAGGTTTAATTGCCGGAACCACGCCGACAACCGGAAACGGGAACTTTTCACGTAATGCCGGAAGGGAGACCGTACTGGCGGTATTACAGGCAATCACCGCCAGTGCGAGGGGATACTGCTCCTGGACGGCGGTAACGATCTCAACGACGCGTTCGACAATAAATGCTTCGCTCTTCTCCCCATAAGGGAAAGCCACGTTATCGAATGCATAGATGTAATGAAGATCCGGCAGAAGCTGCCGAATCTCATCATAGACGGAAAGTCCACCAACGCCGGAGTCAAACACCAGTACGGTGGGACGTGGGTCAGAAGGTGTAGCTGCCAGACAAGGTGTATTCCCGTCCTGCAGTTTCGTAGCCATAAACTGTCTCGTAGTCTTTATCGAACAGGTTGGCTATTTTACCACGAACTGTAAGGTGAGAGGTGACAGGATATGAAACTGCGAGATCCCACAGGCTTACGCCGCCCATTTTCACTCTGCGAGAGCTATCATAATCGTAGTCGTAGCGCTCACCCATATATTGATAAGTCACATCCCAGCCCAGATCGTAGATCTGACCGGTCAGATCGTATTTGACCTGCTGCTTAGCGCGCCGATACAACTGCTGGTCAGTTTCATCATCTCGCGGATCGACATATTGTAACGTGAGACGATGGACTACAGGCCCGGTCGTGAAATCACCCGTCCACTCCAGCCCCTTGATGGTGGCAGATTTGACGTTGAAGTACGCGTTATTGTTGTAATCGATCAGGTTTTCAATTTCGTAATGATAGGTTGAGAGGCGCCAGTCGAGAGGACCCGTCACGCCTTGCAGGCCTGCTTCCCATTGTTTCGACTCTTCTGGTTTCAGGTTCGGGTTAGAGGCGATACCAAAACGTTCAGCACCAAACTGCTGCCCCAGCGAAGGCGCCAGGAAACCTGTTCCGTAAGAAAGGGTGAATTTATAGTCTTCCACAAATTCCCAGCCGGCTGCCGTTTGCCAGGTGCCATGCCAGCCAAACTGTTCGTCATGATCTTCACGACCAGAAGCCTCAAGCGTTACGCTTTCAATCTGCTGCTGGCCGGTAAGATACAGACCGGTGGTGTCTCGCTTATAGTCGTCGGTGCTGGCTGTGCCCAGAGAGCTTAACTTCTCTTGTTTCCAGTCAACACCGCCACTGACTGAGCCATGCCCAACGATGACATTGTTACCCCACTGGATATAACGCTGTTCCATATCATCCAGAGAGTAGCCTGGCGCGTAGCGGCCAGTCTCGCTGCTATAGTTATAATCTTTTATTCGCTGATAGTTAGCGACTAACTGCGAAGAATAGATCCCTGAGTGAAAGCGCATCGCGGTATCCCAGGACTGGGTATAGTTCTGATGTTCATCGCTGCCGCCAGGATATCCCCAGTTACCCTGGTCATAATCCGCATTACTGGAATAGCCATAGCCACGGAAATAACCGTCAAAGTTTTCATTGAACTTGTGTTCGATACCGCCCCAGAACAGCTTATTACGGTAGCCATCGCGATCGCTGTCGCCGCTATAAGATGAATTTGGCTGAACGTTGAAGCCCTTAGTTGTCTGATAAGCGCCTGCCGCGGTAATGACGGTATCCTCAAAGCGCTGACGATATGTCCCGTCATATTGCTGATAACCTTTAGAACCAATGCCAGCATTAATCTGCGAGCGCTCTTCTCCCGTCATGGTAATGATATTAACGACGCCGCCAATTGCACCTGAGCCATAGACTGCAGAGCGCGGCCCACGGATATACTCAATTCTCTGGACCAGTGAAACCGGGATCTGATCGATATCAGAGCTATTAGAGATGCCCGGGCGCGCAACGGGAATTCCGTCCACTAATACCAGAACATGTTTTGCCTCTGTCCCGCGAACGAAAAGCGAAGAGCTTTGCCCCATGCCTCCATTTTGTGCAATATCTACACCCGGCAGGCGACGCATAACATCGAGCACAGTTTTCGATTGCCAGCGATCAATATCTTCACGGGTCACGATATCGGTCGGTGCCAGGACGGTATTTACAGGTTGTTGAAAACGGTTTGCCGTCACCACCATCGCGTCTGCGCTATCCTGCGCCCAGCCCGAAAATGCCGTGACGGAAAGCGCCGTCAACAGCGATACTTTTTTAATCATTGTAAAAGCATCCACAATATAAGAAGGATGCCGCAGGCCTCATCCATAGCACGCGATGATGAAACCAAATGCGACGTGATCCCGGCAGGTCTTCGGGCTAGGTGGCTTTATAAGGATGAAGACTTCCCATTTTCACAGTGTCTACAGCTCTCATCCCGCCAGTCTTTACCGCTGCGCGTCAGCTCCAGATTTGCACTGGATTCCCTTTTCACTCATAAGAGACCGGAAACATAATGCTACATTTAGACACGTATAGATGTCCAGACTGCCGTTAACCATCTAAGGCTGGACATCCCCTGTACAATCCCTACAATCCCCGCGTAATTCATCATCAACAGGAAGCATCATGACCCCAGAACACCTCCCGACAGAACAGTACGACGCGCAACTGGCAGAAAAAGTCGTCCGCCTGCAAAGTATGATGACGCCTTTTGCTGCGCCTGCGCCTGAGGTGTTCCGCTCCCCCGTCAGCCACTACCGTATGCGTGCCGAATTCCGTATCTGGCACGACGGCGACGACCTGTATCACATCATTTTCGATCAGCAGACCAAAAGCCGTATCCGCGTGGACAGTTTCCCGGCGGCCAGCGAGCTGATTAACCAGTTGATGACGCTGATGATGGATGGCGTGCGCAATAATTCCCTGCTGCGCCATAAGCTGTTCCAGATTGACTACCTGACCACCCAAAGTAATCAGGCCATCGTCTCGCTGCTGTACCATAAGGCATTGAATGACGAGTGGCGCCAGGCGGCAGAAGCCCTGCGCGATGCGCTGCGTGCGCAGAACATCAACGTGCATCTGATTGGCCGCGCGACCAAAACCAAAATCGTGCTGGATCAGGATTATATTGATGAACGCCTGCCGGTGGCCGGGAAAGAGATGATTTACCGCCAGGTTGAGAACAGCTTTACTCAGCCGAACGCCGCTATGAACGTGCAGATGCTGGAGTGGGCGCTAAATGCCACCGAAGGTTCAACCGGCGATCTGCTGGAGTTGTACTGCGGTAACGGCAATTTCTCGCTGGCGCTGGCGCGTAACTTCGAACGCGTACTGGCCACCGAAATTGCAAAACCGTCGGTCGCAGCCGCGCAATACAACATTGCTGCAAACCACATCGATAATGTGCAGATCATTCGTATGTCGGCGGAAGAGTTTACTCAGGCGATGAACGGCGTGCGGGAATTTAACCGTCTGCAGGGGATCGATCTGAAGAGCTATCAGTGTGAGACCATTTTTGTCGACCCCCCGCGTAGTGGGCTGGACAGCGAAACCGAAAAAATGGTGCAGGCGTACCCGCGTATTCTTTATATTTCCTGTAATCCCGAAACCTTATGCAAGAACCTGGAAACATTAAGCCAGACGCACAAGGTTGAACGTCTGGCGTTGTTCGATCAGTTCCCGTATACGCACCATATGGAATGCGGGGTGTTGCTGACGGCCCGGTAAATCGTTATTGCCGGGAGGCGTTGCGCTTACCCGGCCTGGAACATTTTACTCTGGCAGCTGCTGCTTACGGTTACGCATTTTAATGCCAATCCAGAACACCAGCGCCACCGACAGTACCGCCGGCAGGAAGTTGGAACCGATATCCGGATACTCTGCGCGCACCACGGTGCTATACAGCAGGACGCCCAGAACAAAGAACGCCGCGGACAACGCTGGTAAGCCTACCGGCATAGTGCGATTGAGATAACGCTGATGCAGACAGTACACCGTCAGCACCAGAGAGATCATCGGGAAAACCGAGAACGGTACAATAGAGCTAAAAATTGCTGCGAACGTACCGTTAATGGATAAGCCAGCGATCAATGCCAGCAACAATGTTCCTTTATCCTGTCCTGTCTGTTTCATTACTCACCTTTCACTCATCGGATTGATGCGCCAGTTTTTCTTGTTCACGGCGATACCAGTAATAAGCACCTTTAGAGATCATCCGCAGTTGCAATACCAGTCGCTCTTCGAGTTGCTTGCGTTGTTCAACGCTCACATCCAGTGCCTCGGCGCCTGCACTGAAGACTATTGTTACCATCGCCTCGGCCTGCGCCTCAGTGAAGGCGCGCGGCATATGGTTTTCGAGTTCAAGATAGTCGGCAAGTTCCGCAATAAAATGCTGAATCTCGCGCGCCACAGCGGCACGGAATGCTGCCGAAGTGCCAGAGCGTTCCCGCAACAATAAACGAAACGCATTGGGATTATTGCCAATAAACTCCATAAAAGTGGAAACAGAGGTGCGGATCACGCTGCCCCCTTTGGCGATACGCTGACGCGCCTGGCGCATCAGCTGGCGCAGCATCAGCCCGCTCTCATCCACCATTGTCAGACCCAGTTCGTCCACGTCACGGAAATGACGGTAGAAAGAGGTAGGCGCAATCCCGGCTTCGCGTGCGACCTCGCGCAGGCTCAGACTGGCAAAACTTCGCTCAGCACTCAGCTGACTGAATGCGGCTTCCACCAGCGAACGCCGGGTTTTCTCTTTTTGTTGTGCTCTTACGCCCATCACGATAGTTGAATCCTTCCAAAGGCCCGCTGGCACTATACCAGAGAATAAATTTAATCGGTTTACCTGGCTTCGAGAAAGAGGGTTTACATGCTGTTTGTGCTCCATCACGCGAAAAGAGCACAACGATAATTGGGTTATCCGGCCCATTATGTTACTATTCTGTTGCTTTTATGTATAAGAACAGGTAAGCCTTACCATGTCACATTCCTACGATTACGACGCAATAGTTATTGGTTCCGGCCCCGGTGGCGAAGGCGCTGCCATGGGGCTGGTTAAACAGGGTGCCAGAGTAGCGGTAATTGAGCGCTACCATAACGTTGGCGGCGGTTGTACCCACTGGGGCACCATCCCTTCCAAAGCCCTCCGCCACGCCGTCAGCCGCATTATTGAATTCAACCAGAACCCTCTCTACAGCGATCACTCCCGTCTTCTCCGCTCTTCTTTCGCCGATATTCTGAATCACGCTGATAACGTGATTAATCAGCAGACGCGGATGCGCCAGGGTTTTTATGAACGTAACCACTGCGAAATTCTGCAGGGCAGTGCGCATTTTGTCGATGAGCATACGCTGGCGCTGGAGTGCCATGACGGTTCTGTTGAGACAATCACCGCAGAGAAATTTGTCATCGCCTGCGGCTCGCGTCCGTACCGTCCGGCAGATGTGGATTTCTCGCACCCGCGCGTCTACGACAGCGACTCCATTCTGAGCCTGCATCATGAACCGCGCCATGTGCTGATCTACGGCGCCGGGGTGATCGGCTGTGAATATGCCTCTATCTTCCGCGGCATGAACGTGAAGGTCGACCTGATTAACACCCGCGACCGTCTGCTGGCCTTCCTCGATCAGGAGATGTCCGACTCGCTGTCGTATCACTTCTGGAACAGCGGCGTGGTGATTCGTCACAACGAAGAGTACGAGAAGATCGAAGGCTGTGACGATGGCGTGATCATGCACCTGAAATCGGGCAAAAAGCTGAAAGCAGACTGCCTGCTGTACGCCAATGGCCGTACCGGTAACACCGATTCGCTGGCGCTGGAGAACATCGGTCTGACCACCGACAGCCGCGGGCAGATCAAGGTTAACAGCATGTACCAGACCGCTCTGCCGCATATCTATGCCGTAGGCGATGTGATTGGCTATCCAAGCCTGGCGTCAGCGGCTTACGACCAGGGGCGCATTGCGGCTCAGGCGCTGGTGAAAGGTGAAGCGACGGCGCATCTGATCGAAGATATTCCGACCGGTATTTACACCATTCCGGAAATTAGCTCCGTCGGGAAAACCGAGCAGCAGCTGACGGCCATGAAGGTGCCTTACGAGGTGGGTCGCGCCCAGTTTAAACATCTGGCGCGGGCGCAAATCGTGGGGATGAGCGTGGGTACGCTGAAGATTTTGTTCCATCGCGAGACGAAAGAGATCCTCGGCATTCACTGCTTCGGTGAACGTGCGGCGGAAATCATTCATATCGGCCAGGCGATCATGGAACAAAAAGGTGGCGGCAACACCATTGAATACTTTGTTAACACCACCTTTAACTACCCGACCATGGCGGAAGCTTATCGGGTAGCGGCGCTCAACGGCTTAAACCGCCTGTTTTAAGATACTGTCGAAATGGCCATCCATTGCACCACGGATGGCCTCTGCCAGCTGCTCATAGCGGCTGCGCAGCGGTGAACCCGGGCGATAAACCAGGCCAATCGTTCGGCGCGGCTCTGGTTTAATACAGGGCAGATAGACCACGCCATCACGCTTACGCTCGCGCGGTACCGCCAGCGCAGGCAGCAGGGTAATCCCGCTTCCCGCCGCCACCATGTTGCGCAGCGTTTCCAGGCTGGTTGCGCGGAAGTGGGTATCTTCATCGGCACCCGCTTCAAAGCAGAAGCCCATCGCCTGATCGCGCAGACAGTGGCCATCTTCCAGCATCAGCAGCTTTTCACCCGCCAGATCGGCCATCGGCACGCGATCGCGGCTGGCCCACGGGTGATCTTCATAGATTGCCAGCATCATAGGCTCATCAAACAGCGGCACTTCGATAAAGGCTTCGCTCTCTTTCACCAGCGCCAGAATGGCACAGTCGAGCTTGCCGCTATCTAACTGCGCCAGCAGCTGATGGGTTTGCGCTTCATGCAGGTACATTTCGAGTTTAGGGAAGGTCTGATGCAGCAGCGGAATGATATGCGGCAACAGGTACGGGCCAACGGTTGGGATCAGGCCAATATGCAGCGGGCCGGACATGGTCTCCCCCTGCTGGCTTGCCATTTCCTTGAGCACTTTGACCTCGCGCAATACGGTGCGCGCCTGATCCACCAGCAGCAAACCGGCCTGGGTGAACAGCACTTTACGGCTGGTACGCTCCAGCAGCATCACACCAAGCTCGTCTTCCAGCTTACGGATCTGACCGCTAAGCGTAGGCTGGCTGACGTGGCAGGAGTCTGCCGCGCGGCGAAAATGACGATGTTCGGCTAACGCCACCAGGTATTCAAGATCACGAATATTCATTATTCATCCTCCGTCGCCACGATAGTTCATGGCGATAGATAGCATAGCAACGAACGATTATCCCTATCAAGCGTTCTGTTGAATAATGCATCACAGAGACGAGGCGGTACCGATTACCCTTGAAGTCCTGCCCCGTCTCACGAGTTTCTCTCAAAACTCGAACAACTAAAGCCAACGTGAACTTTTGCGGACCCCGTGGTCCGCTTTTTTTTGCGTAAACAGCTGAGATAAAAACAAAATGGCAACCGAGGTTGCCATTTTTAGTCTCTGCTCCCTCTCCCTGTGGAAGAAGGCTGGGGTAAGGGCACCCCGCACGAATCACACTAAGCGGTTTTTCGCATCCGTAATCGCCTGCGCTACCTGCTTCGGCGACACGCCACCTTTCGCCGCACGCTTGTCCAGACACGACTGTAGCGCCAGAATCGGATAGACATCATCGCCAATCACGCTGCTGAATTTCTGCAGATCGGTAAGCGGCAGATCTTCCAGCGCTTTACCCTGACGAATGGCCTCTACCACCGCTTCGCCGACAATATGGTGCGCTTCACGGAACGGGACGCCTTTCGCCACCAGGTAATCCGCCAGCTCGGTGGAGTTGGCATACCCCTGCTGCGCCGCTTCCTGGCAGCGAGGGCGCTTCACCTGAATGCCGTCCAGCACCAGGGCCGCCATATGCAGGCAGTCCAGCCAGGTGTCGAGCGCGTCGAACAGCCCTTCTTTGTCTTCCTGCATATCTTTGTTGTACGCCAGCGGCAGCCCTTTGAGGGTCATCATCATGCCGGTCAGCGCGCCCTGCACGCGGCCACACTTGCCGCGGATCAGCTCCAGCGCGTCCGGGTTTTTCTTCTGCGGCATCAGGGACGAGCCGGAGGTCACGCGGTCAGACAGCTCCACAAAACCGGCTTCGCCAGAGTTAAAGAAGATCAGATCTTCGGCAAAGCGCGACAGGTGCACCATACCGATAGAGGCATTAGAGAGCAGCTCCAGCACGTGATCACGATCTGACACGCTGTCCAGGCTGTTGCGGGTCGCAGAAGCAAAGCCCAGCCAGCCCGCCAGCTGTTCACGGTCGATTTCATAGGCGGTGCCGGCCAGTGCGCCGCTGCCCAGCGGGCTTACGTCCAGACGCTTTAAGGTATCCTGCAGACGGCTCTCATCACGCGCCAGCATTTCAACGTAGGCCAGCGACCAGTGGGCAAAGGTGACAGGCTGCGCGCGCTGCAGGTGGGTATAACCCGGCATCACCGCATCCTGATTATTCTGCGCGGTTTCCACCAGCGCGCTTTGCAGCTGACGGTTCGCCGCCAGCAGCTCTACCACGGTATCTTTACACCACAGCTTCAGATCGGTCGCGACCTGATCGTTACGGCTTCGGCCGGTGTGCAGCTTTTTACCCAGCTGGCCGACTTTATCGATGAGCTTGCCTTCCACCCAGCTGTGAATGTCTTCGGCATCGCTCTGCAGGATTTGCTGCGGATCCAGACGCACCTCTTCCAGCAGGTTGTTCAGCGCCTCTTCCAGCTGCAGCTGTTCCTCTGTGGTCAGTACGCCAACGGTGACCAGCGCTTTGGACCAGGCCACAGAGCCGACGATATCCTGTTCGGCCAGGCGGTAGTCGAAGCGCAAAGAGTCGTTGAACTGTTTGAACCGTTGATCCGCTGCCTGTGTAAAACGCCCACCCCAAAGTGCCATAACATCGTTCCTTTATTCGTTAGTTCTGCCGGGCGGCGCTACGCTTACCCGACCTACGGTCATTCAATAAAAACTTACGCCAGAATACGCGTGCCAATAGGCGTGCCGTTAAACAACGCCGGAAGCTGCTCCGCGTGGCGCCAGGAGGCGATATCCACCGGGCGGCCCAGCGTGCGGGCGGCATCCAGCGCCGCATTCACTTTCACAATCATACCGTCGGTAATAATGCCCTGCGCGATCAGCTGCTCGGCTTTCGCCGCAGTCATCTCCGCGATGCGCTGGCCTTTGCCGTCCAGAATCCCGCTCACGTCGGAGAGGAGAATCAGGTCTGCACCCAGCGTCGCCGCCAGTGCGGTTGCCGCCTGGTCAGCGTTAACGTTCATCAGCTGTCCCTCTTCGGTCACGCCGATGGAGCTCACTACCGGCAGGAAACCGCCTTCCAGCAGGGTATTGATCAGCTGAGGCGAACCCGGCTGCGCCAGCCCAACGTGGCCGAGCTCTTCGTCGAGCTGGGTCACTTTAACGCTGTCGCCATCGCCCAGGTAGAGGCCTACGGAGGCGATACGGTGTTTCTTCGCCCATGCCAGCAGGGTTTTGTTGGCCGTCCCCGCCAGCGCACCGGTAATGATGTCGATCTGATCGGCGGGCGTCACGCGCAGGCCGTTCTTCTTTTTCACCGGCAGGTTCAGGCCTTTCATTAACTCATCGACCACACAGCCGCCGCCATGAACAATCACCAGCGGGCGTTGGTGTGATTCGCGATAGTTGACCAGCGCGGTAAACAGGCGCTCCAGCGCCTCTTCGCTGTCCAGCAGTACACCACCAAGCTTGATAATTAATGGGTTCATCATCACACCTTAAATAAGAGACTGCGTTTCAGCATAGCCAAAACGGATATTTGCGCACTGCATTGCCTGGGCGGCAGCGCCTTTCAGTAGGTTATCTTCTGCGGCCACCACAATCAGGTGCTCGCCCTGCACGGCGAAGCCGATATCGCAGAATGGCAGGCCGACCACGTTTTTCAGCGCTGGCACGCCTTTGTCATACAGACGCACCAGTGGTTTATCCGCATACGCCTGAGTAAAGGCCTCACTCACCTGCTCTTTGGTTACGCCCGGCTTCAGGCGGCAGGTGATGGTTTCGAGGATGCCTCGCGGGAAGCTGCCCAGATGCGGGGTGAAGATGACATCCGCACCCAGATGAGTGGTGATTTCCGGGTGATGGCGGTGGTTAAACACGCCATACGGCTGCAGGCTCACTTCGCAGAAGCTGTTAGAGATCGCCGCTTTGCGCCCTGCTCCACTCACGCCGCTGGTGGCGTTGATCACCGGCCACTGATTCAGATCCAGCAGACCCGCGTCGATCAACGGTTTCAGGGAGAGCTGCGCCGCCGTTGGGTAGCAGCCCGGAACGGCAATCAGATTCGCTTCTTTTAGTTTGTCCGCGCTCCACTCCGCCAGGCCATAGACGGCTTTCTCAAGCAGATCGGGGTGCTGATGGGTGAAACCGTAGTATTTTTCATAGAATGCCGCGTCGTTCACGCGGAACGCGCCGGAGAGATCGAATACCACGCAACCGGCCGCCAAAAACTGCGGTGCCAGATCGTGGCTGACTTCATGGGCGGTGGCTAAAAACACCACGTCCACGCCGTCGGTAAACTCGCGGATATCCGACATTGGCTGCAATGGCAGATCGACAATCCCTTTAAGCTGCGGATGTAAATCGGAAATTAACTTTCCTGCATCATTGCTTTGCGCTGAGACAGTCAAAGCGGTTATGGTCATATGAGGATGGCGATTCACGTAGCTTACAAGCTCTGCGCCCGCATAACCGCTAGCGCCTACAATCAGCGTATTCAACATCGGGTTCCTTTATGCTCAACGTTAATGTATTTTTATTCACATTTATTGCATGAATATTGATACTATCACGACCTAAGGTGTGTCAACAATGAAAATGAATTTACCGCCATTTATCGAGATTTACCGCGCCCTGATTGCCACGCCGTCCATCAGCGCAACGGAAGAAGCGCTGGATCAGAGTAATGAGACTTTAATCAATCTGCTGGCAGGCTGGTTCAGCGATCTCGGGTTTAGGGTGGAGGTTCAGCCGGTTCCGGGAACCCGTAACAAATTTAACCTGCTCGCCAGTACTGGCCAGGGTGCGGGCGGCCTGCTGCTGGCGGGACACACCGACACCGTTCCGTTTGATGACGGACGCTGGACGCGCGATCCCTTCACCCTGACCGAGCATGACAACAAGCTCTACGGGCTGGGCACCGCCGACATGAAAGGCTTCTTTGCCTTTATCCTCGACGCCCTGCGTGACGTTGACGTGACAAAACTGAAAAAGCCGCTCTACATCCTGGCAACAGCCGATGAAGAGACCAGCATGGCCGGCGCACGCTACTTCTCTGAAAACACGGCAATTCGCCCGGATTGCGCCATCATTGGTGAACCGACGTCTCTGCAGCCGATTCGCGCCCATAAAGGCCATATCTCCACGGCAGTGCGCGTGCTGGGCCAGTCCGGCCACTCCAGCGATCCGGCGCGCGGCGTGAATGCCATTGAGCTGATGCACGACGCCATTGGCCGCATCATGACGCTGCGTGACGATCTGAAGGAGCGTTATCATTATGAGGCCTTCACCGTGCCGTATCCGACCCTGAACCTGGGTAGCCTGCACGGTGGCGATGCGTCCAACCGTATCTGCGCCTGCTGTGAACTGCATATGGATATCCGCCCGCTGCCGGGCATGACCCTAAGCGATCTGAATGGCTTACTGAACGAAGCGCTGGCACCGGTGAGCGAACGCTGGCCGGGCCGCCTGACGGTTTCCGATCTGCATCCGCCGATCCCGGGGTACGAGTGCCCGCCGGATCATCAGCTGGTGGAAGTGGTGGAAAAACTGCTCGGCGAGAAAACCGACGTGGTGAACTACTGCACCGAAGCGCCGTTTATTCAGACCCTTTGTCCGACCCTGGTGCTTGGCCCTGGCTCTATCAACCAGGCGCACCAGCCGGATGAATACCTGGAGACCCGCTTCATCAAGCCCACCCGGGAACTCATTACCCAGGTTGTGCATCACTTCTGCTGGCATTAATTATTTTCCCCTCTCTTCACGGTGAGGGGAAAACCCATGATCCCGGTCACATTCTCATAAGCATCTCTTATCTGACGTAAAGCGAATTAAATTTCGTAAATTGTCCGTATTTATTCGTTTGCTGAACCGTTTTCGCAGCAATTGACGACAGGGGTTTTACGTGGCTTTATAAAGGGAGATGACAAAATAATGTCCGTAAGATGTCGTGCCGGGCATAAACAAAAATGATGGGGTGACTGGGTTTTTATGAACGAACAATATTCCGCGTTGCGTAGTAATGTCAGTATGCTCGGCAAGGTGCTGGGAGATACCATCAAGGATGCGTTGGGCGAGAACATTCTCGATCGCGTTGAAACAATCCGTAAGCTGTCCAAATCTTCCCGTGCCGGTAACGAAGCCAATCGTCAGGAGCTGCTCACCACCCTGCAGAACCTCTCCAGTGACGAACTGCTCCCTGTTGCCCGTGCCTTCAGCCAGTTCCTGAACCTGGCGAACACTGCCGAGCAGTACCACAGCATTTCGCCGAATGGCGAAGCGGCAAGCAACCCGGAAGTGATTGCCCGCACGCTCAGAAAACTCAAGGACCAACCCGATCTTAACGAAGCCACTATCAAAAAGGCCGTCGAGTCCCTGTCGCTGGAGCTGGTGCTTACCGCCCACCCAACCGAAATCACCCGCCGTACCCTGATCCACAAAATGGTGGAAGTAAACAACTGCCTGAAGCAGCTGGATAACAAAGAGATCGTTAACTACGAGCGTAACCAGCTGATGCGCCGTCTGCGCCAGCTTATTGCGCAATCCTGGCATACCGATGAAATTCGTAAGCACCGCCCAAGCCCGGTTGATGAAGCCAAGTGGGGCTTTGCGGTGGTGGAAAACAGCCTGTGGGAAGGGGTGCCAAACTACCTGCGCGAGCTGAATGAACAGCTGGAAGAGAACCTCGGCTACCGCCTGCCGGTGGATTTTGTGCCGGTGCGTTTCACCTCCTGGATGGGCGGCGACCGCGACGGCAACCCGAACGTGACCGCCGACATCACTCGCCACGTGCTGCTGCTGAGCCGCTGGAAAGCCACCGATCTGTTCCTGAAAGATATTCAGGTGCTCATCTCTGAGCTGTCGATGGTTGAAGCCACACCAGAACTGCGCGAGCTGGCCGGTGAAGAAGGCGCCAGCGAGCCGTACCGTTATCTGATGAAAAAACTGCGCGGCCAGCTGCTGGCGACCCAGGCCTGGCTGGAAGCGCGCCTGAAAGGCCAGCGTTTGCCGAAGCCGGAAGGCCTGCTGAGCCAGAACGAGCAGCTCTGGGATCCGCTGTATGCCTGTTATAAATCGCTGCAGGCCTGCGGCATGGGTATCATCGCCAACGGCGAGCTGCTCGACACCCTGCGCCGCGTGAAGTGTTTTGGCGTGCCGCTGGTGCGTATCGATGTGCGTCAGGAAAGCACCCGTCACACCGAAGCGCTGGGCGAGCTGACCCGCTATCTCGGTATCGGCGACTATGAAAGCTGGTCAGAAGCCGACAAACAGGCCTTCCTGATCCGCGAGCTGAACTCCAAACGTCCCCTGCTGCCGCGCAACTGGGAGCCAAGCAACGAAACCCGCGAAGTGCTTAACACCTGCAAAGCGATCGTTGATGCACCAAAAGGATCGGTGGCTGCCTATGTGATCTCCATGGCGAAGACCCCATCTGACGTGCTGGGCGTTCATCTGCTGCTGAAAGAGGCCGGCATCGACTACGCCCTGCCGGTGGCGCCGCTGTTCGAAACCCTTGATGACCTGAACAACGCCAACGACGTAATGACCCAACTGCTGAACATCGACTGGTATCGCGGCTTTATTCAGGGCAAGCAGATGGTGATGATTGGCTATTCCGACTCCGCAAAAGATGCGGGCGTAATGGCAGCATCCTGGGCGCAGTATCAGGCGCAGGACGCACTGATCAAGACCTGCGAGAAAGCGGGTATTGAGCTGACGCTGTTCCACGGACGCGGCGGTTCTATCGGTCGTGGCGGCGCGCCTGCTCATGCGGCGCTGCTTTCCCAGCCGCCGGGCAGCCTGAAAGGCGGACTGCGTGTGACCGAGCAGGGCGAGATGATCCGCTTCAAATACGGTCTGCCGGAAGTGACCATCAGCAGCCTGTCGCTGTACACCAGTGCCATTCTGGAAGCTAACCTGCTGCCGCCGCCGGAGCCGAAAGAGGCCTGGTGCCATATTATGGATGAGCTGTCAGATATCTCCTGCGATCTGTACCGCGGCTACGTGCGTGAGAACAAAGACTTTGTCCCTTACTTCCGCTCGGCAACGCCAGAGCAGGAGCTGGGCAAACTGCCGCTCGGTTCTCGTCCGGCAAAACGTCGCCCGACCGGTGGTGTTGAATCTCTGCGTGCGATTCCGTGGATCTTCGCCTGGACGCAAAACCGCCTGATGCTGCCGGCCTGGCTGGGTGCCGGTGCCGCTCTGCAAAAAGTGGTGGACGACGGTAAGCAGAGCGAGCTGGAGGCCATGTGCCGCGACTGGCCGTTCTTCTCCACCCGTCTGGGGATGCTGGAGATGGTGTTCTCGAAAGTCGACCTGTGGCTGGCGGAATACTACGATCAGCGTCTGGTAAAACCTGAGCTGTGGGCGCTGGGTAAAGAGCTGCGCGAGCTGCTTGAAGGCGACATCAAAGTGGTGCTGGATATCGCCAACGATTCCCACCTGATGGCCGATCTGCCGTGGATTGCGGAGTCTATCCAGCTACGTAACATCTACACTGACCCGCTGAACGTTCTGCAGGCTGAGCTGCTGCACCGCTCACGTAAAGCAGAAGAAGAGGGCCAGGAGCCAGATCCGCGCGTGGAGCAAGCGCTGATGGTGACCATCGCGGGCGTTGCGGCGGGGATGCGTAACACCGGTTAAGGCTTTTATGCCCGGCGGCGCTGCGCTTGCACGGCCTGCTTATCGTAGGCCGGGTAAGCGTAAGCGCCACCCGGCAAATTTCGATACCACCACTATGCACCACGATATCACCGCAATCCTGACCGATCTGATTAAGGGTTCGCCGCCGCTGGGCCAGGTCCAGTTTGCGCCTTCGGCCGAACGGATCCCCAACGCTTCTCCTCGTCTTGCCATTGTTCTTGATGGCGAAACGCATGACGCGATCTTTTCTTCCGTCGGGTTTACTAATCCCATTCATTCCGCCACCTTGCTCAGCCTGAGTTTCGGTAAGCAGCAGCTGACTCTCCAGCTCCAGCGTGACAACACCGTTTTGCTCCAGCAGCAGGTCGCCAGACGCGGGCCGAGAACGGGTGCCTTTCTTCTGCAAACCCTTGCGGAGCTACAAATGCAGCCTGATGAGCAGGTCACGGCCAGACTGGTGATATTGAGCCTGCTAAGCCACTGCCGCGACCTGCTGAGCAGCGATATTCATACGGCCTCGCGCAGCCGGGCGCTGTTTGAAGCCATTCGAAGTTACATCGAAGAACACCATGCCTCAGCCCTTACCCGCGAGTCGGTGGCGCAGGCGTTTTACATTTCACCGAACTACCTTTCGCATCTTTTTCAAAAAACCGGCAGCGTGGGATTCAATGAATTCCTGACCACAACCCGTCTCGAGCATGCCCGGCAGTTGCTCAAAGGCTACGATCTGAAAATCAAAGATATTGCCGCGCACTGCGGTTTTACGGACAGTAACTACTTCTGCCGCCTGTTTCGCAAGCACACCGAGCGTTCTCCCTCAGAATATCGCCGCCAGTATCACAGCCAGCTTACTGCCAAAACCTAGCATTGTGATCGTCCTCTCACTTCGCTAAGGACCTTACATTTGTCCAGTATTTGGCAAAATTGACCTCTGGCTCCCGCTATCAGGCCCGCCGTATCCTTAATTCAGCCCCGCTGACTTAAGGAAAAATAATGGAACTGTATCTGGATACCGCCAACGTGGCGGACGTTGAACGTCTTGCCTGCATCTTTCCCATTGCCGGCGTGACCACCAACCCGAGCATTATTGCCGCCAACGGCGAATCCATATGGGACGTGCTGCCGCGCCTGCAAAAAGCGGTCGGTCCGGACGGCATTCTGTTTGCCCAGACCATGAGCCGCGATGCACCGGGTATGATCGCCGAGGCCAGACAGCTGAGCAGGGCTATCCCCGGTCTTGTGGTCAAAGTCCCGGTGACAGCTCAAGGGCTTATTGCCATCAAAACTCTTAAAAAAGAAGGCATTACCACCCTCGGCACGGCAGTTTACAGCGCGGCGCAGGGTTTGCTGGCCGCGCTGGCAGGTGCGAAGTATGTTGCGCCCTACGTCAATCGCGTGGACGCCCAGGGCGGAGACGGGATCCGCACGGTGCAGGAGCTACAAAGCCTGCTGGAACTGCACGCGCCAGACAGCATAGTGCTGGCCGCCAGCTTCAAAACCCCGCGTCAGGCGCTGGACTGCCTGCTCGCCGGATGTGAAGCGATCACGCTGCCGACTGATGTCGCGCAACAAATGCTCAATACCCCGGCGGTAGAGTCAGCCATAGAGAAGTTCGAGCAAGACTGGAATACCGCGTTTGGTAACCTCTACCTCTAAAAGGAGACATGCTATGGACCGTATTATTCAATCACCCGGTAAGTACATTCAGGGTGCCGATGTCCTGACCCGCCTCGGTGATTATCTTAAGCCATTGGCGGCACGCTGGCTGATTGTGGGCGATAAGTTTGTGCTGGGTTTTGCCGAAGAGACGCTGCGCCAGAGCTTCAGACAGGCTGAACTCTATGTCGAAATTGCCCCCTTCGGCGGTGAATGCTCGCAAAGCGAGATCGACCGTTTACGTGAGCTGGCGAAAAATGCTGATTGCCAGGCGATCCTCGGCATCGGCGGCGGTAAGACGCTGGATACGGCAAAAGCGCTGGCGCATTTTATGGATGTCCCGGTCGCCATCGCGCCGACCATTGCCTCTACCGATGCGCCCTGCAGCGCGCTGTCCGTCATCTACACCGACAGCGGCGAATTCGATCGCTATCTGATGCTACCGCATAACCCGAACATCGTGATTGTGGATACCAAAGTGGTGGCTGGTGCCCCTGCACGTCTGCTGGCTGCCGGGATTGGCGATGCGCTGGCAACCTGGTTTGAAGCCCGAGCCTGCTCGCGCAGCGGCGCCATCACAATGGCAGGCGGCAAATGTACTCAGGCCGCGCTGGCGCTGGCCGAACTGTGCTACAACACCCTGATTGAAGAGGGTGAAAAAGCGATGCTGGCGGCGGAACAGCATGTGGTGACCCCTGCCCTTGAGCGGGTGATTGAAGCCAACACTTACCTGAGCGGCGTCGGTTTTGAAAGCGGTGGGCTGGCGGCGGCGCACGCCATTCACAACGGTCTGACCGCCATCCCGGATGCCCATCATTACTATCATGGCGAAAAAGTGGCGTTTGGCACGCTGACCCAGCTGGTGCTGGAGAATGCCCCGGTTGAAGAGATAGAAACCGTTGCAGCACTCTGCCACAGCGTAGAGTTGCCCATCACGCTGGCGCAGCTGGATATCACCACGGATATTCCCGCCAAAATGCGTCTGGTGGCAACCGCAGCCTGTGCGAAAGAGGAAACGATCCATAACATGCCGGGCGGTACAACGCCGGACCAGGTGTATGCCGCCTTGCTGGTAGCCGACCAGTATGGACGGCGCTTTTTGCAGGAGTGGGAGTAGCCGTCTAGCCCGGCGGCGCTGCGTTTGCACGGGCCTGCAAAATTCGTAGACCGGATCAGGCGAAGCCGCCATCCGGCAAAAAAATCCCCGCCGGAGCGGGGATTTTCTGTTTACAGCAGATCAAACCGGTCGAGGTTCATCACTTTCACCCATGCCGCGACAAAGTCGTTCACGAACTTCTCGTGGGCATCGCTGCTGGCGTAAACCTCAGCCAGCGCACGCAGCACGGAGTTAGAGCCAAAGACCAGGTCAGCACGGCTCGCCAGGTATTTCACTTCGCCGCTCACGCGGTCGCGGCCTTCAAACAGTTCGCTGGATTCATCGGTGGCTTTCCACTGCGTGCCCATATCCAGCAGATTGACGAAGAAGTCAGTACTGAGTACGCCCACGCGATCGGTAAAGACGCCGCTCTTACCACCATCGAAGTTAGCGCCCAGCACACGCAGCCCGCCCAGCAATACCGTCATCTCTGGCGCGGTCAGCGTCAGCTGCTGCGCTTTATCAATCAGTAACGACTCAGTGGTCGACACGTCGATAGCCGCACGGTAGTTACGGAAACCATCAGCCACCGGCTGCAGGAGAGTAAACATTCCGATATCGGTCTGATCCTGACGCGCGTCAACGCGGCCCGGCGTAAAGGGTACGGTGATGCTGAAGCCAGCAGCCTTCGCCGCCTGTTCGACGCCCACCACACCGGCCAGCACGATGATGTCGGCCAGCGACGCTTTATGCGCCGATTTATAAATGCCTTCCAGCACCGGCAGCACGCGCGCGGCTACGGCGTTGACATCCCAGCTGCGCTGCGGCGCCAGCGCCAGACGTGCGCCGTTGGCCCCGCCACGCTTATCGCCACCGCGGAAGGTGGAAGCCGACGCCCATGCCACCGACACCAGCTCACTGACCGACAGCCCGGAAGCCGCAATGTCATCTTTCAGGCTCTGGATATCTTCAGCGCTCGGGTGGAAGAACGGCTGCGGCAGAGGATCCTGCCAGATAAGCTCTTCTTTCGGCACTTCTGGTCCGATATAGCGGGAAATCGGTCCCATATCACGGTGGGTCAGCTTGAACCACGCCCGGGCGAAGGCTTCGTTAAAGGCCTGGGGATCGTTCAGGAAGCGACGGGAGATCTTGTCGAACTCTGGATCGAAACGCAGCGTCAGGTCGGTCACCAGCATGGTCGGCTTACGTTTTTTTGACGGGTCGAACGGATCGGGCATGATTTCCGGCGCATTCACCGCTTCAAACTGAATCGCCCCGGCCGGGCTGCGGGTTTGCACCCAGTCATATTTATAAAGGTTCTCAAAGAAGTAGTTGCTCCACTGGGTCGGCGTCTGCGACCAGATCACTTCCAGGCCGGAGGTAATGGCGTCTGCCCCGATACCGGTACCGTGGGTGCTGGCCCAGCCCAGGCCCTGAGCCTCAAGCGCGCCGCCTTCCGGATCGACACCTACGTGGCTGGCTTCCCCTGCGCCGTGAGTTTTGCCCAGCGTGTGGCCGCCTGCGATCAGCGCGACGGTCTCTTCATCGTTCATCCCCATATTGCCAAAGGTGGCACGGATAGCCGCCGCCGCCGACAGCGGCTCGCCGCTGGCGTTTGGTCCTTCAGGGTTTACGTAGATTAGCCCCATCTCGGTGGCGCCAACGGCGCTTTTCGCCAGGCTTTCCGGGTGACGATGCTCAAGCCAGGCTTTTTCATCGCCCCAGTTAACGTCGAGATCCGGCTCCCACACGTCTTCACGACCGGCACCAAAGCCAAAGGTTCTGAAGCCGGAGTTTTCCAGCGCCACGTTACCGGCGAGAATAAACAGATCAGCCCAGGAAATTTTCTGGCCATATTTTTGTTTGATCGGCCACAGCAGACGACGCGCCTTATCGAGGCTGACGTTATCGGGCCAGGAGTTGAGCGGAGAGAAACGCTGCTGGCCACGCCCCGCGCCGCCGCGCCCATCCACAGAGCGATAGGTGCCCGCGCCGTGCCACGCCATACGAATGAACAGACCGGCATAGCTGCCCCAGTCCGCAGGCCACCACGGCTGCGAGTCTGTCAGCAGAGCCTTCAGATCGCCTTTCAGAGCAGAATAATCTAATTTGCTGAATTCTTTACGGTAATTGAAATCTTTACCTAGCGGATTGGAACGTTCGGAATGCTGATTAAGAAGGTCGATACGAAGCTGTTTGGGCCACCAGTCCCGGCTATTTGTGCCGGCACCCGCACTCTTGTCATAACTGCCCTGATGGAAAGGGCACTTACCTGAATTCTGGTTCTCGTCGGACGTACTCATCGCTCTGCTCCCCTTATGGTTTTATCGTTAGGATATACACCACCGGGAACAAGAGATAATTGAAACCATCCACAGATTTGATAGTTAATTCCGTTGTTATCTATCTGAAATATAAAAGCCCTCACACTTTTGAGGGCTTTGACTTTACAGACCCGGGCGAACCCCCAGGGTATGGCAGATCGCGTAGCTCATTTCGGCACGGTTGAGGGTATAAAAATGGAAATCTTTTACCCCTTCGCGGCTTAAAATCTTCACCATGTCCATGGCGATACTGGCGCCTACCAGCTTGCGGGTTTCGGCGTCATCGTCCAGGCCTTCATACATCTTCGCCATCCAGTGCGGGATGCGCACGTTGGTCATGTCGGCAAATTTTTTCGCCTGTTTGAAGTTAGAGACCGGCAGAATGCCCGGAATAATTTCAACGTCGATACCTGCGGAGACGCAGCGGTCGCGGAAGCGCAGATAGCTCTCGACATCAAAGAAGAACTGGGTGATGGCGCGGTTCGCACCCGCATCCACTTTGCGCTTCAGGTTGAGCAGATCCGCCTGGGCGCTTTTCGCTTCTGGATGAACTTCCGGGTACGCCGCGACGGAAATATCGAAGTCACCGACCTCTTTCAGCAGGCCAACCAGATCGGTGGCGTACATCTCCGGCTTACCGCTGCCTGGCGGCAGGTCGCCACGCAGGGCCACGATATGACGGATACCGTTGTTCCAGTAATCCTGGGCGATGGTGCGCAGCTCATCACGGGTGGCATCAATACAGGTCAGATGCGGCGCAGCTTCCAGACCGGTACGATCCTTAATGCCCTTGATGATGCTGTGCGTGCGGTCGCGCTCGCCGGAGTTGGCACCGTAGGTCACGGAGACAAACTTAGGTTTCAGGCTGCTCAGGCGATCGATAGAGGCCCACAAGGTCTGCTCCATTTCACTGGTGCGCGGCGGGAAAAATTCAAAAGAGACGTTAATCTGGCCGTTTACTTCTGCCAGGCTCTGATTCAGGGCTTCCCGCTGGTTGGCGTGAAAAAAGCTCATACCTTACCTCATCAATCGCGTGTCGTTGTTTGTTGTGTTCGAACTTCTATACGTTTAGACGTCCAGATGTAAAAATGACGGAAAAGCGGACTGGCGTCAACTGAAAATATCATCATTAACGGTGAGGAATGTTCAGGGAAGGTGAAATAAGTTCAGGATGGGGACGACTATTCCCTCGCCCTTTTGGGGAGAGGGAATGGCTGAGGGGAAGTTACAGCAGCTGCGCCAGACGGTTGATATCTGACTGGATCGCTCCGGCGGTCACGTCGCGGCCCGCCCCTGGACCGCGGATCACCAGCGGATTATCGCGATACCAGCGGCTTTCAATGGCAAAGACGTTATCACACGGCAGGAGTGCCGCCAGCGGATGTTCCGGACGTACGGCCTCAACGCCAACGCGCGCTTTGCCGTTGGCATCAAAACGCGCCACATAGCGCAGCACCAGACCCATTTCGCGGGCCGCTTCCAGACGCTGTAGCATCTGCTCGTTCAGCGCGTCACCGTTCTCGAAGAAGTGATCGACAGACCCCTCTTCGCAACCTGCCGGCACCAGCGACTCGACGCGCACCTGACCCGGCTCGATGTCATAGCCCGCTTCACGCGCCAGGATTACCAGCTTACGCATTACGTCTTTCCCTGAAAGGTCAACGCGCGGATCCGGCTCGGTCAGCCCCTGCTGCCACGCCTGATCCACCAGGTCGGTGAAGGGAACAGTGCCATCAAACTGCAGGAACAGCCAGGACAGGGTGCCGGAGAAGATACCGCTGATCGCCAGAATACTGTCGCCGCTTTCGATCAGATCGCGCACGGTGTGGTTCACCGGCAGACCAGCACCGACGGTGGCGTTGTAGAGCCATTGACGACCCGTTTTTTCAAACGCGTCGTGAATTTGACGATAGTTGCGGGTATTGCTGGCGCCCGCCAGTTTATTGGCGCTGATCACATGGAAACCGTGGCTGGCGAAATCAAGATACTGATCGGCCAGCTGCTCGCTGGCGGTAACATCCAGCACCACCAGATCGTCATACGGATGGGCACGCATCCACAGGAACAGCGACTCCTCATCCTGTTCGACGGCTTCATCGTTGAAAAAGGCCAGCGCACGGCTGGCGTCCAGCCCTTCGTAATTGAGCAGGCTGCGGCGGCTATCCACCACGCCAGCCAGCACAAATTCAAAGCCGGTACGCGCTGAGAGCGTGGTCTGTTCGCGGGCAAACAGCTCCAGCCAGCGGGAACCGATATTGCCTTTGCCAAACAGCATCAGGCCGATACGTTTTTCGGCGCGGAACAGCGACTGATGCAGACCCTGGATCAGGCTCTCCGTTGGCCCGGCGCGCATCACCGCCACCAGGCTGATGCCCTCTTCTGACTGCCAGGTAAACTCCACCGGCTGGCCTTTCAGCTGCTGCCAGAAGCGGTGGCAGTGCAGCGGGTTACGGGTGACGCCCGCACCCACCATCGCGATAAGCGCCAGCCCCTGGCGCAGACGAAGCTCGCCCGGCAGACCCGCCTCATCCAGAATCTTCAGCGCGCTGTCGGCCACTTCTGCGGTGTAGCAGAACTGCAGCAAATGTCGGTCAGTATGCACACCCACGGCCAGCGGGCGCACCTGGGCGCGCTTAAGGATCAGATCAATCTCTTTATGCGCCTGCCTGAAATCCAGCCCGGCGGGAACGAGGAACTCGATCAGGCAGATATCGTCATGGCTGGTGACGATACGCGCCCCCGTGCCGGAGGCCAGCACGCGCTCGATACGGGTCGACCCCTGATCCGGCGTATAGCTACAGCGCAACTGCAGGTCAATATCGCTGCCGGAAACCGGCTGCAGGGTACGGGCGTGGAGAACCGGCGCCGCCAGACGGGCCAGCTCGCTGGCTTCGTCGAGACGCAGCAGCGGCAGCAGGCACGCATCTTTAACCTTGCGCGGGTCGGCGCTATAGACGCCGGCCACGTCGCTCCAGATGGTGACGCGAGAAACGCCCGCCAGGGCACCGATTTGCGTTGCGGAGTAGTCGGAGCCGTTACGTCCCAGCAGTACGGTTTCACCTGCGTTGCTGCGGCTGATAAAGCCGGTCACAACAATGCGTTTATTCGGATGCTGCACCAGCAGCTGCTGGAGCAGTGGATAAGAGAGGCCTTCATCCACCTGCGGCTGGGCACCGCGTTCGGCGCGCAGGAAGTCACGCGCGTCCAGCCATGCGGCTTCCAGCCCCTGCTGTTGCAGGACGGCTGCCATCAGACGGGCAGACCACACTTCGCCGTGGCCCACCACCTCTGCGTAGACCGCATCGGTCACGCCGCTGTCAAGTAACGTGGCCAGATGTTCCAGATCGTGGATAAAGGTGCTAATCAGGCCATCGGCCACGTCGGCAGGCAGTAAACCGGCAATCAATTCACTCTGATAACGGCGTAACGCTTGCTGAACCTGATGCGCAGAGAGACGATCGGTCTGGCTTAACTTCAGCCAGCTAATCAACTGGTTGGTGGTGCTGCCCGCCGCAGAGACAACCATCATGTCCCCCGGCATCGAATACTCTGCCATGATCCCCGCGACCCGCAGGTAACATTTCACATCGGCAAGACTACTACCACCAAACTTGTGCAGCTGGCGACCCTTCGCCCCTGCCTGCGCTATCACACTCATGTTTACCCCTTGGCTGCGACCCGGAAGCCATTTTCCAGATCGGCAATTAAATCTTCACAATCTTCAATACCGGTTGAGATACGCAACAGCGTCTCCGAAATCCCGGCGGCGGCACGCGCTTCTGGCGCCATGCCTGCGTGCGTCATGGTGGCGGCGTGGGAGATCAAGCTTTCAACCCCACCTAAGGATTCCGCCAGCGTAAACAGTGACAGCCCGCTGAGGAAGCGACGCAGCGTCTGCTCATCGCCATCCAGTTCGAAACTTAACATCGCGCCAAATCCCTTTTGTTGACGCGCCGCAATCTCGTGTCCCTGATTCTCCGGGAGCGACGGGTGATACAGCTTTTTCACCAGCGGCTGGGTCTTCAGGAAATCAACAATCGCCTGGGCATTACGCTGCGCCACATCCATACGCGGCGACAGGGTGCGCAGACCACGCAGCAGCAGGTAGCTGTCGAACGCGCTGCCGGTGACGCCGATATTATTCGCCCACCATGCCAGTTCGGTGACAACCTCCGGATCTTTCGCAATCACCACCCCGGCAACCACGTCCGAGTGGCCGTTCAAATATTTGGTGCATGAATGCAATACCAGGTCTGCTCCCAGCGCCAGCGGGTTCTGTAGCGCCGGGCTGAGGAAGGTATTATCCACTACACTTATCGCTCCCGCATCCCTCGAAAGCTGACAAATTTTTGCAATGTCTACGACGCGCAGCAGCGGATTGCTTGGACTTTCGATTAATACCAGCTTTGGTTTTTCTGCCAGCGCCTGTTTCAGCGCCTGCTCATCACCCTGATCGACAAACAGCACGCGATAGCAGCCGCGCTTCGCCAGGCTGTCAAGCAGACGGTAGCTGCCACCGTAACAGTCGTGCGGGGCCACCAGCAGATCGCCGGGTTTCAGGAACACCGTGGTCACCAGATGAATAGCCGACATGCCGGTATTGGTCATTACCGCACCTGCGCCACCTTCCAGTTCCGCCAGCGCGCGCTGGGTGACGTCACGCGTAGGATTGCCTCGGCGCGAATAGTCATGGGCGCGAGGTTCATTAAAGCCGGTGAAGTTATAGGTACTGGAGAGATGAATCGGCGGGACAACGCAGCCGTACTGTTCGTCATCATTCAATCCGCTACGCACTGCGATGGTGGCCTGTTTACGCGTCATGGTGAAGGCTTCCTGGCTTAATGGATGAAAAGTCAGGCATCAGAGTAAACATTGATTATATGGACGTCAATACATCTGGACATCTAAACTTCTTTGCGTATAGATTGAGCAATGCGCAAATAGCCGTTAAAATTATATGCTTTAGCGCATACCACAAAGGCAATATCCGTGTCACAACGGCGTCTCTACGGTAAACTACGCGCGATTATGGCTCGAAACCCTGCGCATCGCTGCGGTGTCGGCCTCATATTAATGACAGAGAGGATTAAAGGTATCTCATGGCTGAATGGAGCGGCGAATATATCAGCCCATACGCTGAGCACGGTAAGAAGAGTGAACAAGTAAAAAAAATTACGGTTTCCATTCCTCTGAAGGTGTTAAAGATCCTCACCGATGAACGCACGCGTCGTCAGGTGAATAACCTGCGTCACGCTACTAACAGCGAACTGCTGTGCGAAGCGTTCCTGCACGCGTTTACCGGTCAACCGTTGCCGAACGATGAAGACCTGCGCAAAGAGCGTAGCGATGAAATTCCGGAAGAGGCGAAGGTGATCATGCGTGAGCTGGGTATCGACCCGGAGACGTGGGAATACTGATTTACAGATACAAAAAAAGCGCCTTTCGGCGCTTTTTTTTCGGGAAACTTACTTGGAACCCGGGATGCTGAAACGCTTGTTGAAGCGGTCAACACGGCCACCGGTTGCAACGTCACGCTGCTTACCAGTGTAGAACGGGTGGCACTGGCCGCACACGTCCAGGTTCAGATCGTGACCCACGGTGGAGCGGATCTGGATAGAGTTACCGCAAGAGCAGTTTGCAGTAATCATTTCGTATTTAGGATGGATATCTTTTTTCATGGGAGAACCTCAGTTAAGGCCGCGTCGCTCTTCCAGCCCTAACGCCAGACACCACGCGATGTTGAATGTAAGTTCTTTGATGCAAAGTGCACCAAAGGCGGCGAATCATACAGAATTTAACCAGGGTATGCAAACTGATCCGCACGCCGCCTTTCACTAATGTGTATACTAACGCGCCACTTTTCAAGTCAGGAAGATTCGATGCCCGTTGCTCACGTTGCCCTGCCCGTTCCGCTTCCCCGTACCTTTGACTACCTGCTGCCGGACGGCATGCAGGCTGAGGCGGGCTGTCGCGTGAATGTGCCGTTCGGCAAGCAGCAGCGGGTGGGCATCGTGGTCTCCGTCAGCCAGCACAGCGAGCTGCCCCTCAGTGAACTGAAAAGCGTGGTCGAGGTGCTGGACAGCGAGTCGGTCTTCTCCTCCAGCGTCTGGCGACTGCTGCTGTGGGCGGCCGACTATTATCATCATCCCATTGGCGATGTGCTGTTTCATGCCTTACCTATTCTGCTGCGCCAGGGCAAAAGCGCCAGCCACGCGCCGATGTGGTACTGGTTTGCCACCGAGCAGGGCCAGGCGGTGGATATTAATAGCCTGAAACGCTCCCCGAAACAGCAGCAGGCCCTGGCGGCGTTACGCCAGGGCCGGATCTGGCGGCATCAGGTTGAGAGTCTCGATTTCAACGACGCGGCGTTGCAGAGCTTACGCAAAAAAGGGCTGAGCGATCTGGCCTGCGAAGCCCCGGCGCTTATCGACTGGCGCGACGGCTTTAGCGTGGCGGGCGACCGTTTGCGTCTCAACACCGAACAGGCGACCGCCGTGGGAGCGATCCACAGCGCGTCCGATCGCTTCTCGGCCTGGCTGCTGGCGGGCGTGACCGGTTCCGGTAAGACCGAGGTCTATCTGAGCGTGCTGGAAAACGTGCTGGCTCAGGGGAAACAGGCGTTGGTGATGGTGCCGGAAATCGGCCTGACGCCGCAGACCATCGCCCGTTTTCGCGAACGGTTCAACGCCCCGGTCGAGGTGCTGCACTCCGGTTTAAACGACAGCGAACGCCTCAGCGCCTGGCTGAAAGCCAAAAATGGCGAGGCGGCGATCGTGATTGGCACCCGCTCGTCCCTGTTCACGCCCTTTAAAAACCTTGGCGTCATCGTCATCGACGAGGAGCACGACAGCTCCTATAAGCAGCAGGAAGGCTGGCGCTATCACGCCCGCGATCTGGCGGTCTATCGTGCCCACAGCGAGCAGATCCCGATTATTCTTGGCTCCGCGACCCCTGCGCTGGAGACGCTGCATAATGTGCGCCAGCGAAAATACCATTTATTACGCCTGACGCGGCGGGCGGGTAATGCCCGTCCAGCCATGCAGCACGTGCTGGATCTGAAAGGCCAGCCGGTACAGGCGGGATTAGCCCCGGCGTTGATCGCCCGCATGCGCCAGCATCTTCAGGCCAACAATCAGGTGATCCTGTTTCTTAATCGTCGCGGCTTTGCCCCGGCGCTGCTATGCCACGACTGTGGCTGGATAGCCGAGTGCCCGCGCTGCGATCACTATTACACCCTGCATCAGGCCCAGCATCATTTGCGCTGTCACCACTGTGACAGCCAGCGTCCGGTGCCGCGCCAGTGCCCTTCATGCGGCTCTACCCATATGGTGCCGGTCGGGCTGGGCACCGAGCAGCTGGAGCAGGCGCTGGCCCCCTTCTTTCCCGACGTGCCCATCTCACGTATCGACCGAGACACCACCAGCCGCAAAGGGGCGCTCGAGCAGCAGCTGGCGGAGGTGCATCGCGGCGGGGCGCGTATACTGATTGGCACTCAGATGCTGGCAAAAGGGCATCACTTCCCGGACGTAACGCTGGTAGCGCTGCTGGATGTCGACGGCGCCCTCTTCTCGGCTGATTTCCGCTCCGCGGAGCGCTTTGCCCAGCTCTATACCCAGGTGGCAGGCCGGGCCGGGCGCGCCGGTAAACAGGGTGAGGTGGTGCTGCAGACCCACCATCCCGAGCATCCGCTCCTGCAAACTTTGCTGCATAAAGGTTACGACGCTTTTGCTGAACAAGCGCTGGCGGAGCGTCAGACCCTGCAATTGCCACCCTGGACCAGCCATGTGATTATCCGCGCCGAAGATCACAACAACCAGCAGGCACCGCTGTTTCTCCAGCAGCTGCGCAACCTGCTGCAGGCCAGCCCGCTGGTGGATAATCAGCTGTGGATTTTAGGCCCCGTTCCGGCCTTAGCGCCCAAACGCGGCGGACGCTATCGCTGGCAAATTCTGCTGCAACATCCTTCCCGGGTCCGTCTGCAGCATATCGTCAGCGGCACGCTGGCGTTAATCAATACCCTGCCGGAAGCGCGTAAAGTGAAATGGGTGCTGGACGTTGATCCCATCGAAAGCTAAAAAATGGTGGGAGACGGATCGAAAAATTAAACATCACTCACACTTTTTATGAAAATTCTGTAACCGCTTCCATTCGCAATCTGATAAAACTGACTCAGTCAGAAGAGCGGTGATTCGCCTGCGAGGAGAAGAGGTTGAAGTCCAGGAAAGAGGTTGCCTCGGCGACCATGAAAGATGTTGCCCTGAAAGCAAAAGTCTCAACGGCAACGGTATCCCGAGCCTTAATGAATCCCGACAAAGTCTCTCAGAACACGCGTAATCGCGTAGAGCAGGCTGCGCTGGAGGTGGGTTATCTGCCCCATGCCATGGGCCGTAACGTCAAACGCAACGAATCCCGCACCATTCTGGTTATTGTGCCCGACATCTGCGATCCCTTTTTTAGCGAAATCATCCGCGGCATCGAAGTGACCGCCGCCGCCCAGGGTTATCTGGTACTGATTGGCGACTGCGCGCACCAGAACCAGCAGGAAAAGACCTTCATCGACCTGATTATTACCAAGCAGATCGACGGTATGCTGCTGCTTGGCTCCCGTCTGCCTTTCGATGCCAGCATCGAAGAGCAACGTAATCTGCCGCCGATGGTAATGGCCAACGAATTTGCTCCTGAGCTGGAACTGCCTACCGTCCATATTGATAACCTCACCGCCGCCTTTAACGCCGTGAATTATCTGCAGGAGCTGGGCCATAAACGCATCGGCTGTATCGCCGGGCCGGAAGAGATGCCGCTGTGCCACTATCGCCTGCAGGGCTATGTTCAGGCGCTGCGCCGCGCCGGGGCGACGGTGGACCCGCACTATATTGCCCGCGGTGATTTTACCTATGCCGCAGGCGGCCTGGCGCTGGAAAAGCTGTTGTCGCTGCCGCAACCGCCTACCGCGGTGTTCTGCCACAGCGACGTCATGGCGCTGGGCGCGCTCTCATATGCCAAACGGCGCGGCCTGAATGTACCAAAAGACCTCTCGATTATTGGCTTTGATAATATTTCTCTGTCTGAATTTTGCGATCCGCCGCTCTCTACGGTGGCGCAACCGCGCTACGATATTGGCCGTGAAGCGATGCTGCTGTTGCTGGATCAGCTAAACGGGCAAACGGTCAGCAGCGGCTCCCGTTTACTGGACTGTGAATTGATTGTTCGCGGTTCAACCCAGGCACCAACTTAAAGTAAACGCCTTTCAGACGTCCTCATCTGGTCAAAGGCCCGTCGCTTAAGTAACATGACGGGCTGACAAACGAATAACGACAGCGAAACGATAGTGGCACAACGAGATTATGTACGTCGCGGCCAGCCGGCACCTTCGCGACGCAAAAAGAGCAGCTCACGGAAACCGCAACGCAGCATGCCCGCTGTCTCGCCTGCAATGGTGGCGATCGCGGCGGCGGTGCTGGTGGCATTCATCGGCGGCCTCTGGTTCATTACGCACCATAAAAAAGAAGAAGCAGAAGCGCTGCAGGGCAATAAAGTTGTCGGCAATGGTTTACCTCCCAAGCCGGAAGAGCGCTGGCGTTATATCAAAGAGCTTGAAAGCCGCCAGCCGGGCGTGCGTGCGCCTACCGAGCCTTCTGCCGGTGGCGAGGTGATGGACCCTAACCAGTTAACCAACGAACAGCGTCAGCTGCTGGCACAGATGCAGGCCGATATGCGCCAGCAGCCTACGCAGCTCAACGAAGTGCCGTGGAATGAGCAAACGGCGGCGCAGCGCCAGCAAACGCTGCAACGTCAGCGTCAGGCGCAGCAACAAATCCAGCAGCAGCAACAGCAGCAGTGGACGCAGACTCAGCCGGTACAGCAGCAGAAAGCGCAGCCGCGGGTAACGGAACAACCTTACCAGCAGCCGCGCACCGCGCAGACGCAACCGGCTCAACAGCCGAAGACGCAGCCTGCGAAGCAAAATTCCAACACGCAGCCTTATCAGGATCTGCTGCAAACGCCTGCTCATACCACCGCACAGCAGCCAAAGGCCGCGCCGGTCACCAAAGAGACCGAGGCGCCAAAACAGACGGCAGAGAAGAAAGACGAACGTCGCTGGATGGTTCAGTGCGGCTCCTTTAAAGGTGCAGAGCAGGCTGAAACCGTGCGGGCACAGCTGGCGTTTGAGGGCTTTGATTCGCGTATCACCACCAACAACGGCTGGAATCGCGTGGTGATTGGCCCGGTCAAAGGCAAAGATAATGCCGATGGCACCATCAGCCGTCTGAAGATGGCAGGTCACGCAAACTGCATTCGACTCGCCTCCGGGGGTTGAAACCCCCAAAATCCCCCCCATCTATCATTCTATTCAGCCCTGAGCACTGGCTCGGGGCTTCTATTCCGAATTTGTAACCAGGGGGTCTGCTCGTGACAACAATAGTAAGTGTACGCCGTAACGGCCAGGTGGTGATTGCCGGTGATGGCCAGGCCACGCTGGGTAATACCGTCATGAAAGGCAACGTGAAGAAAGTGCGTCGTCTGTATAACGACAAAGTGATCGCCGGTTTTGCGGGCGGTACCGCTGACGCCTTCACGCTGTTCGAGCTGTTTGAACGTAAACTGGAAATGCATCAGGGCCATCTGGTGAAAGCCGCCGTTGAGCTGGCGAAAGACTGGCGTACAGACCGTATGCTGCGCAAGCTGGAAGCACTGCTGGCGGTGGCGGATGAAAATGCCTCGCTGATCATCACCGGTAACGGTGACGTAGTACAGCCAGAAAACGACCTGATTGCTATCGGTTCCGGCGGCCCATACGCCCAGGCCGCTGCCCGCGCACTGTTGGAGAACTCCGACCTTGGCGCGCGCGATATCGCTGTGAAGGCGTTGGATATTGCAGGTGATATCTGCATCTACACCAACCACTTCCACACCATCGAAGAATTGCCGTCTAAGGCGTAAGGATTTCTCATGTCTGAAATGACCCCACGCGAAATTGTCAGCGAACTGAACAAACACATTATCGGCCAGGATAACGCCAAGCGTTCTGTGGCGATTGCCCTGCGTAACCGCTGGCGTCGTATGCAGCTGGATGAAATGCTGCGCCATGAAGTGACGCCAAAAAATATTCTGATGATCGGCCCGACCGGTGTCGGTAAAACCGAAATCGCCCGTCGCCTGGCCAAACTGGCTAACGCGCCCTTCATCAAAGTCGAAGCGACCAAGTTCACTGAAGTGGGCTATGTCGGGAAAGAAGTAGACTCTATCATCCGCGATCTGACCGACTCCGCAATTAAAATGGTGCGCGTCCAGTCCATCGAGAAAAACCGCTATCGCGCCGAAGAGATGGCGGAAGAGCGCGTGCTGGATGTGCTGATCCCACCGGCGAAAAACAACTGGGGCCAGGCAGAACAACCTGCTGAGCCGTCCGCTGCGCGCCAGGCGTTCCGCAAAAAACTGCGTGAAGGCCAGCTGGATGACAAAGAGATTGAGATCGATCTTGCCGCTGCGCCAATGGGCGTGGAGATCATGTCTCCGCCAGGCATGGAAGAGATGACCAGCCAGCTGCAGTCCATGTTCCAGAACCTGGGCGGACAAAAGCAGAAGCCGCGCAAGCTGAAAATCAAAGACGCGATGAAGCTGCTGATTGAAGAAGAAGCGGCCAAGCTGGTGAACCCGGAAGAGCTGAAGCAGGACGCAATCGACGCCGTTGAACAGCACGGTATCGTGTTTATCGATGAGATCGATAAAATCTGTAAGCGCGGCGAATCTTCTGGCCCGGACGTCT
Organism: Leclercia adecarboxylata; assembly: GCF_035787115.1. Lineage (GTDB taxonomy): Bacteria > Pseudomonadota > Gammaproteobacteria > Enterobacterales > Enterobacteriaceae > Enterobacter > Enterobacter adecarboxylatus_E. The sequence goes on from NZ_JALKTL010000009.1 coordinate 32,438, forward strand.
CCCGTGAAGGCGTACAGCGCGACCTGCTGCCGCTGGTTGAAGGCTGCACCGTTTCCACCAAGCACGGCATGGTAAAAACCGACCATATTCTGTTTATCGCCTCTGGGGCATTCCAGGTTGCTAAGCCGTCTGACCTGATCCCGGAGCTGCAGGGTCGTCTGCCGATCCGCGTTGAGCTGCAGGCGCTGACCACCGAAGACTTCGAGCGCATCCTGACCGAACCAAACGCTTCTGTGACCGTACAGTACAAAGCGCTGATGGCGACCGAAGGGGTGAACATTGAGTTCACCGAAGACGGTATCAAGCGTATTGCACAGGCGGCGTGGCAGGTTAACGAGACCACCGAAAACATCGGCGCCCGTCGTCTGCACACCGTGCTGGAACGCCTGATGGAAGATATCTCTTATGATGCCAGCGACCTGAATGGTCAAAGCATTACCATCGATGCAGACTATGTGAGTAAGCATCTTGATGCTTTAGTAGCAGATGAAGATCTGAGCCGTTTTATCCTATAATCGCGTTCATTGCATTTTCATCACAAACGATGGGGCTGAAAGGCCCCATTTTTATTGGCTAAATAACTATGACTGATATCAGCCGTACACGTGCCTGGCTGGAAAGCCTGCGTCCTAAAACGTTACCTCTCGCTTTCGCCGCCATTATTGTCGGCACGGCGCTGGCGTGGTGGCAGGGACATTTCGACCCGCTGGTGGCTGCACTGGCGTTGCTAACCGCCGGGCTGCTGCAAATCCTCTCTAACCTTGCTAACGACTATGGCGATGCCGTTAAGGGCAGCGACAAGCCCGATCGCATCGGCCCCCTGCGCGGGATGCAGAAAGGGGTTATCACCCAGGAGGAGATGAAACGGGCGCTGATTATTACCGTCGCGCTGATCTGCCTCTCAGGCATTGCGCTGGTGCTGGTGGCCTGTAAAACCCCGGCGGATGCAGTCGGCTTCCTCGTGCTTGGTCTGCTGGCGATTGTCGCGGCGATCACCTATACCGTCGGCACCCGCCCTTACGGATATATTGGTCTGGGTGATATTTCCGTACTGGTCTTCTTCGGCTGGCTGAGCGTGATGGGCAGCTGGTATTTGCAGGCGCACACCCTGATCCCTGCGCTGTTCCTGCCGGCCACCGCCTGCGGTCTGCTGGCGACGGCGGTGCTCAATATTAACAACCTGCGCGATATCGACAGCGATCGTCAGAACGGTAAAAATACGCTGGCGGTTCGTTTAGGGGCGGTGAATGCGCGTCGCTATCATGCCTGCCTGCTGATGGGGGCGCTGCTCTGCCTGGCGCTATTTAACCTGCTTTCGCTGCACAGTCTGTGGGGCTGGTTGTTTATCCTTGCCGCACCGCTGCTGATCAAACAGGCGCGCTATGTCATGCGTGAGCAGAACGCCTCTGCCATGCCGCCAATGCTGGAACGCACGGTAAAAGGGGCTCTGCTGACTAACCTGTTGTTCGTGTCAGGGATTGTGCTCAGCCAGACGCTAAGTTAGCTGATAAATATCAATTAACAATTGATGATTTTGCCAACAATGCATTTCGCGCGATATACTCAAATCACTCGCAGCAACAGAGCGTTAAACCTATGAAATACGATACCTCCGAGCTTTGTGACATCTACCAGGAAGATGTCAACGTCGTTGAACCGCTGTTCTCCAACTTTGGTGGGCGGTCGTCGTTTGGCGGACAAATCATTACGGTGAAATGTTTCGAGGATAACGGGTTGCTGTACGATCTGCTCGAACAGAACGGCCGTGGGCGCATTCTGCTGATCGACGGTGGTGGCTCCGTGCGTCGCGCGTTAGTTGATGCGGAGCTGGCCCGTCTTGCCGTGCAAAACGAATGGGAAGGCATCGTGGTCTATGGCGCGGTGCGTCAGGTGGACGATCTCGAAGAGCTCGACCTGGGCATTCAGGCAATTGCGGCCATTCCGGTAGGCGCAGCAGGTGAAGGCATTGGCGAAAGCGACGTGCGCGTCAATTTCGGTGGCGTGACGTTCTTCTCCGGCGACCATCTCTATGCCGATAATACCGGTATTATCCTCTCTGAAGATCCGCTGGACATTGAGTAATAAAAGAAGGCCATCTGGTATGCAGATGGCCTTTTATTTTAATTATCATTATCCGTATCGTAATAAGTGATGCGGAGTTCAAAAACGCCCTTCTTTTCCTCAACAGCTATACTCATCGTCGCATGGCGATCCGGGTAGTTATCAATCCAGGTTTCAAGCTGATCACGCATTCTCTGAATTTCACTCTTCTGAATACCGGTAAAATTGAGGGTGCTGATCTGCAAGCCACTCCCTTCAACGGTTTGATTCGTGAAATACCAGTTCGCGGTGATCCTGGGTGCATCCCTGAGTGGTTTCGGCGTTAGTAAATAATATTGAATTAGATTGTCTTGTTTATAATATTCATCGGAAAAGATTCTGGTCATTATCATGGAATAGAACACTGCCACCAGAACGAACAGAAAGATGATGACATGCCTGCATTTGATTTTCATATGTGAACCTCCCTGACGACGTAAGGATCAGATACCGGCTCAATAGAACTCATAAATGCAGGAAGATATCCTGAAAAGGGTTGATTTTTTATACCCTTATGTTCAGGGTCTGGAAACAGTAAGGGAAGTACGCTTTTATTTTTAAATTGTCCAACAGGCCCATAGAAATCCCAGATGCGATAAGCCTTCTCTTTGGAACAAACGTCCAGGAAAGGGGTATAATCTGCATAGTTCACGGCCTGGCAAAAACCAAAAAGATTAGAAACCAAATCTTCTGCGCTATATCCGCTATCCGTAATCAGAATATAGGGCCAGGAACCCTGCAAGGATTCAAGGCTGTGAGAAGTACTCATAAAAATGGATAAGGCGACTCCTCTTAAAACCTCATCGCTTAAGCCTCTCCGCACTAAAAAATGTCTGTATATCCCGGTTGTGGTATTTATTCCTGCGATTTTCCTGGACATGCTTTGATGATAATGAATTTCAAACCAGTCAGCGCCTCCTCCGCCAGGCATCGTCATTTGTTGCCATAATCGTTCAGCACCGGAGGGATTTGCGTGCCCTAAATCAATCCATCCCAGATTTTCTGTATAAATAAGGCCTGATGGAGTATTAAGGGTAATATATCGGTCAGAATTATCGATAATATCGCTTCGTTTCGTCATCTCGCATTCCCTGTGAGAACATGTTGAGCGATATTATTCCTGCCTAAACAAAAAAGGCACCCTGATGGATGCCTTTTTTGATAATTCGGAATCAGACTTCTTCCATGCGCCCGAGCAGGGCATGCAGACGATCCTGCCAGCCGGTCTGCTGTTCGCGCAGCTGATGGTTTTCACGCTCCAGCTCTTCACGACCATGCTGAGCAGTCTGAATTTCCTGCGACAGCGCGTTGTTTTTTTCTTTCAGCTCTTCGATTTCCATCTGCAGCAGGGTGATGGTATCAATCGCCTGCTGTACTTTGGATTCCAGTTTCTCAAACACTTCTAACGACATAATCCTACCTCTCCTGAATTTGCAAGGCGACGCTTGACGTAAACGCGCACAACACCTGGTGTCGATTGTATGGAGCGTCGCCCTCCCTGTCCAGCGGCAGACCGCGCAGATTGCGGTTTGCAACACTTTTCAGCCTCGTCCTGGTGCGTTCCCGTCATATACCCCTAAATTGTTAACACTTTAGTTAATGGAATGCTTCATCCCGCTTTCGTTCCTCGAGGTTCACGCACTCTTTATGGCGCGTTATCGCTCATTTTGTTGACATGGCACACACATTTTAAGTTCGATATTTCTCGTTTTTGCTCGTTAACGATAAATTAACACTATGTCTACAGGACATCGTGGCGGTTGTGACAACCGTCGCGCCAACAATAACCATTAATTATTTTCAGGATCCGATTATGAGTGAAACATCAACCTTGAAAGGCCAGTGCATCGCAGAGTTCCTGGGTACTGGGTTGTTGATTTTCTTTGGCGTAGGATGTGTGGCTGCACTGAAAGTGGCAGGGGCCAGTTTCGGTCAGTGGGAAATCAGCGTGATCTGGGGTCTGGGCGTGGCGATGGCCATCTACCTGACGGCGGGTGTTTCTGGTGCGCATCTCAACCCTGCGGTCACCATCGCGCTGTGGCTGTTCGCCTGCTTTGACAAACGCAAGGTTGTTCCCTTTATTGTGGCGCAGTTTGCGGGTGCTTTTTGTGCAGCGGCGTTAGTTTACGGGCTCTATTACAATCTGTTTATCGATTTCGAGCAGACGCACCATATGCTGCGTGGCAGCACCGAGAGCCTTGAGCTGGCGGGTATCTTCTCCACCTATCCGAACCCACACATTAACTTTGTGCAGGCCTTCGCAGTGGAGATGGTGATCACCGCGATTCTGATGGGCGTTATTATGGCGCTGGGTGATGATGGCAACGGCATTCCGCGTGGCCCGCTGGCGCCATTGCTGATTGGTCTACTTATCGCGGTGATCGGCGCATCAATGGGACCATTGACGGGCTTCGCCATGAACCCGGCGCGTGACATCGGCCCGAAAGCCTTCGCCTTTATTGCCGGCTGGGGCGACGTGGCCTTTACCGGCGGTAAGGATATTCCTTACTTCCTGGTGCCGCTGTTCGGCCCCATTGTAGGTGCTGCGCTGGGTGCCTTCGGCTATCGTAAACTGATTGGCCGCCACTTACCGTGTGACACCTGTGTCGTCGAGGAGAAGGACACCGCCTCTGGCACACAACAAAACGCTTCGCTGTAATCTGACTACGGGACCACAACTATGACCGACAAAAAATATATCGTTGCGCTCGACCAGGGCACGACCAGCTCCCGCGCTGTCGTTATGGATCATGACGCGAACATCGTCAGCGTGTCACAGCGCGAATTCGAGCAAATTTATCCTAAGCCAGGCTGGGTCGAACACGATCCGATGGAAATCTGGGCATCGCAAAGCTCGACGCTGGTTGAAGTACTGGCGAAAGCCGATATCAGTTCCGATCAGATCGCCGCTATCGGCATCACCAACCAGCGTGAAACGGCTATCGTCTGGGAGCGCGAAACCGGTAAGCCGATTTACAACGCCATTGTCTGGCAGTGCCGCCGCACCGCAGATATCTGCGAGAAACTCAAACGCGACGGCATGGAAGAGTACGTGCGTAGCGCCACCGGCCTGGTGGTTGACCCGTATTTCTCCGGCACCAAAGTGAAATGGATCCTCGACCACGTTGAAGGCTCCCGCGAACGGGCAAAACGCGGCGAACTGCTGTTCGGCACCGTAGATACCTGGCTTATCTGGAAGATGACCCAGGGCCGCGTTCACGTGACCGATTACACTAACGCTTCTCGTACCATGCTGTTCAACATCCACGAGCTGGACTGGGATGACAAAATGCTGGAGGCGCTGGACATCCCGCGCGCCATGCTGCCGCAGGTGCGTAAGTCCTCGGAAATTTACGGCCAGACCAATATCGGCGGTAAAGGCGGCACCCGTATTCCTATCGCCGGGATCGCCGGTGACCAGCAGGCGGCGCTGTTTGGCCAGCTGTGCGTCAAGGAAGGGATGGCAAAAAACACCTACGGCACCGGCTGCTTTATGCTGATGAACACCGGCGAGAAGGCGGTGAAATCCGAGCACGGCCTGCTGACCACTATCGCCTGCGGCCCGCGTGGGGAAGTGAACTACGCTCTCGAAGGCGCAGTGTTTATGGCGGGAGCCTCCATCCAGTGGCTGCGCGATGAGATGAAGCTGATCAGTGATGCTTTCGACTCGGAATATTTCGCCACCAAGGTGAAAGATACCAACGGGGTATACGTGGTTCCGGCCTTTACCGGGCTGGGCGCGCCGTACTGGGACCCTTATGCACGTGGGGCCATTTTCGGCCTGACGCGGGGGGTGAACGCTAACCACATCATTCGCGCCACGCTGGAGTCGATTGCCTATCAGACCCGTGACGTGCTGGAAGCGATGCAGGCCGATTCCGGCATTCGTCTGCATGCCCTGCGCGTGGACGGCGGTGCGGTAGCCAATAACTTCCTGATGCAGTTCCAGTCCGACATTCTGGGTACCCGCGTGGAGCGCCCGGAAGTGCGTGAAGTGACGGCGCTGGGTGCCGCCTACCTTGCTGGTCTGGCGGTCGGCTTCTGGCAGAACCTGGACGAACTGCAGGAAAAAGCGGTTATTGAGCGCGAATTCCGCCCGGGTATCGAAACCACCGAGCGCAACTATCGCTACAGCGGCTGGAAGAAAGCGGTGAAACGCGCTCTGGCGTGGGAAGAGCACGACGAGTCGTAATCCACTTCAAATTCCCTCTCCCTGTGGGAGAGGGTTAGGGTGAGGGCATCAGGCCGCACCCTCTCCACTCTGTGATAAACTTCGTGCAATTCCTTTTGATTGCACGAGTATCTGATGAAACGTGAACTTGCTATCGAGTTTTCCCGCGTAACCGAAGCCGCCGCCCTGGCAGGCTACAAGTGGCTTGGCCGTGGCGATAAAAATACCGCTGACGGCGCAGCCGTCCATGCCATGCGCATCATGCTTAACCAGGTCAACATTGACGGCACCATCGTGATTGGCGAAGGTGAAATCGACGAAGCGCCAATGCTGTTTATCGGTGAAAGAGTGGGGACCGGTAAAGGCGATGCGGTGGATATTGCCGTCGACCCGATTGAAGGCACCCGCATGACCGCCATGGGCCAGGCGAACGCCCTGGCCGTGCTGGCCGTGGGCGATAAAGGCACCTTCCTCAACGCGCCTGATATGTATATGGAAAAGCTGATTGTCGGCCCTGGCGCCAGAGGGCATATCGACCTCAACCTGCCGCTGGCGGACAACCTGCGTAACATCGCTGCCGCGCTCGATAAACCCCTGAGCGAACTGACGGTCACCATTCTGGCAAAACCGCGTCACGATGCGGTGATTGCCCAGATGCAGCAGCTGGGCGTGCGCGTTTTCGCCATTCCCGATGGTGACGTGGCCGCGTCCATCCTCACCTGTATGCCGGACAGCGAAGTCGACGTGCTTTATGGCATCGGCGGCGCTCCGGAAGGGGTAGTTTCTGCCGCGGTGATCCGCGCCCTCGACGGCGATATGCACGGACGTCTGCTGGCCCGTCATGACGTGAAAGGCGACAGCGAAGAGAACCGTCGTATCGGTGAACAAGAGCTGGCCCGCTGCGCGGCGATGGGGATTGCAGCCAATACCGTACTGCGTCTGGATGATATGGCGCGCAGCGATAACGTTATCTTCTCTGCCACCGGGATCACCAAAGGCGATCTGCTGGACGGCATCAGCCGCAAAGGCAACATGGCGACCACCGAAACGCTGCTGATCCGCGGTAAATCACGCACCATTCGCCGCATCCAGTCGATTCATTATCTGGACCGCAAAGATCCCGACGTACAGACCCACATTCTGTAAAACCGTTTGATCAATTGAGCTTTCCGGTCCGTCCGGGCTGGAAATCTCCCCCTCAAGAAAGGAAGATAGACCCCGGGATCAGCACAGGAGAACATTATGGCAGACTGGGTAACAGGCAAAGTCAAAAAGGTAGAGTTCTGGACCGACGCGCTATTTAGTCTCACCGTTCATGCGCCCATCCATCCCTTTACGGCAGGGCAATTTGCCAAGCTGGGGCTGGAGATCGACGGCGAACGCGTGCAGCGCGCCTACTCCTATGTTAACGCGCCGGATAATCCGGATCTCGAGTTCTATCTTGTTACCGTCCCCGATGGCAAACTGAGCCCGCGCCTGGCGGCACTCAAACCCGACGATGAGATCCAGATTGTCAGCGAAGCCGCAGGCTTCTTCGTGCTGGATGAAGTGCCAGACTGCGAGACGCTGTGGATGCTGGCGACCGGTACCGCCATCGGCCCTTACCTTTCAATACTGCAATATGGCCACGATCTGGAGCGCTTTAACAATATCGTGCTGGTGCATGCCGCGCGCTATGCCGCAGATCTGAGCTACCTGCCGCTGATGCAGGCGCTGCAGAAACGCTATGAAGGTAAAGTGAAAATCCAGACGGTGGTGAGCCGTGAAACGGTGGCGGGATCACTGCACGGGCGCGTACCGGCCCTGATTGAGAATGGCGAGCTGGAAGCCGCCGTCGGTCTGAAGATGGATGCCAACACCAGCCATGTGATGCTGTGCGGTAACCCGCAGATGGTGCGCGACACCCAACAACTGCTGAAAGAGACCCGGCAAATGACCAAACATTTACGCCGCCGGCCGGGCCATATGACTGCGGAACACTACTGGTAATTAGCGGTACTTTACGTCGAGCGTATCTTTACCGTATTTATTTTCGCCCTGGGTGCCAACGAACGCGCCCAGGTCGAGGATAATCATCACAAAAATAATGGTGGGGATCAGCCTGCCAACCGCCCACGGCAGCATGGAAGGTAGCATCGACCAGTTGCCTGCCAGAAGCATCCATGCCAGCACGACCAACAGCGCCCACAGCCCCGAACGTCCCCGATCGTGCAGACGTTTAACTAACACGGCTGCGGTCGGCCACAGCAGCGACACCAGCGCGAAGGCCGCCGTCTGGGTATTCAGCCACGCGTTATTCGCACAAATAAACAGCGCCAGCATGGCGACCATCCATACGCCAATCCAGATCCAGAAATCTCGGCGTCCAATACGCCCTTTGAATGAAAACAACCACTGCTGTATGGTCATGTCAGGTTCCTAAAAATCATCGCGGAGCGTAGTTTACCCTGGAGTCGCATCCTTTTGACAAGCCAGCCAGATCCCGTTTTAATCGTGGGCAGTAACATTCAGAGACTTTATTGATGAAGATGTGGTTTCACCTTATTTGGCTGGGATTAACACTGTTGAGCGCAAGCGCACCGCTGCGTGCCGCTGAGACATCCACTCCTGCGACTGCCCCTTATGTGCTGCCGGGTGCGCCCACCTTTGATCGCTCTATCAGCCTGTTCCGTGAAACCTTCAATCAGGATAACCCAACGCTGCCGCTTAATGAGTTTCGATCCATTGATGGCCCCCGCGATACTCCCAACCTGACCCGTGCCGCCAGCAAAATTAATGAGAATTTGTACGCCTCTACGGCGCTGGAGCGTGGAACCCTTAAAATCAAGAGTATGCAGATTACCTGGCTACCGATTCAGGGCCCGGAACAAAAAGCGGCTAAAGCCAAAGCGCTGGCCTATATGAGCGCCATTTTGCGGGCTTTTACCCCTGCGCTGACCAAAACGCAAAGCCAGCAAAAGCTGCAAAAACTCCTGACTGCGGGTAAAAACAAACGCTATTACGCCGAAACGGAAGGTGCGGTTCGCTATGTGGTAGCAGATAACGGCGAAAAGGGGCTGACCTTCGCTGTTGAACCGATTAAGCTGGCGTTATCTGACTCTCTCGGCGGGACGAATTAATGACAAAAAGCAAAGCCTTTCGAGGGAAAATCTCTATACTGTTTCACAGACCATGCTGCCCAATCGGGTGGCCATATTCCTTAATTCGCTCTTGAGCGTGGAGAATTGAAATGCGACATCCTTTAGTGATGGGTAACTGGAAACTGAACGGCAGCCGCCACATGGTAAACGAGCTGGTAGCTAACCTGCGTACAGAGCTGGCCGGTGTGACTGGCTGTGCTGTTGCTATCGCTCCGCCGGACATGTACCTGGATATGGCTAAAAAAGCTGCTGACGGCAGCCACATCGTTCTGGGTGCTCAGAACGTTGACGTTAACCTGTCTGGCGCGTTCACCGGTGAAACCTCCGCTGAAATGCTGAAAGATATCGGCGCGAAATATATCATCATCGGCCACTCTGAGCGCCGCACCTATCACAAAGAGTCCGACGAGTTCATCGCGAAGAAATTTGCCGTGCTGAAAGAGCAGGGCCTGACCCCGGTTCTGTGCATCGGTGAAACCGAAGCCGAAAACGAAGCAGGCAAAACTGAAGAAGTGTGCGCACGTCAGATCGACGCCGTCCTGACTACTCAGGGCGCGAGCGCATTCGAAGGCGCGGTCATTGCTTACGAGCCAGTATGGGCGATCGGTACCGGTAAATCTGCAACTCCAGCACAGGCTCAGGCCGTTCACAAATTCATCCGTGACCACATTGCGAAAGCCGACGCCAAAGTCGCTGAGCAAGTGATTATCCAGTACGGCGGTTCCGTAAACGCATCTAACGCAGCAGAGCTCTTCACCCAGCCGGACATCGACGGTGCGCTGGTTGGCGGCGCATCCCTGAAAGCTGACGCTTTCGCGGTGATCGTTAAAGCGGCAGAAGCGGCTAAACAGGCGTAATTGCCCTCTTTCCTCTCCCCTGTGGGGAGAGGAAAACTACAATTTCCCCAGCACACTAAACCACAGATAATCCAGCGGCAGCAGCACCAGATACGTTGCCACCGCCAGCGCCAGACAGAGCAGCATCCCGGCCCGCGCCGGCACCCTTCCCAGCCCCATCGCCACCACAATCGGCGACGCCTGATACGGCAGCAGCGGCGTGGAATATCCCAGTACCTGAATCATAATTACCGACAATAACGGGAAGCCGGTGGCGTCCGAGAAGCTTTGCGCCAGGGTGGTGTACAGCGCCGGTACACCGTTGGCGGTCATGATGAAATTTAGCGCGGTGGTGATGCCGGTCAGCGCCAGGAAACTGGTGAACGGCGCATCGGCATCGAGCGGCATGACCTGCATCAGCGCCTCGCCCACGGCGTTGCCAATACCGGTTTGCGTCACGACGATTGCCAGCCCGAGAATACCCGCCACGTAAATGCAGGTGCGCATATTCACCCCGGCCGAGAATTCCTCCCCGGTGATAAAACCAACCCGCGGCAGCAGCACCACAACAGACGCCGCAAGCCCGGTCCACGCCGGGCCAATCCCGTGCCAGCTTTCGGTTACCCACATCACCAGCACCACCGCCAGCAGCCAGGCGAGGCGCTTTTCATCGCGGCCCATGGGCTCCGGCGGCGTCAGCCCCGCCGCCGGCTTTGGTGCGCCCGGAAACAGCCAGCAAATCAGGCCGATAAGAATGAGGCCCTTAAGAATGCCCAGCACCGGCGTGTGCAGCAGCAGGTAGGGAACATAGTTTAGATGAATACCATAAGACCCTTCGGCCGCCCCGCTCATCACCAGATTAGGCACGTTGGCGGGTAAAATGGTGGCCGAAAGCTGGAACGTACCAAATCCCACCGCCAGCGCCAGGCCAAACCACGCCCGCGTGCCGTCGGCAATGCCCGCCCGCTTCGCCATCGCCGCCACTATGGGCATCAGCAGCGCAATACGCCCCATGTTGGAGGGCATAACAAACGCCAGCGCATAGCTGAGCAGCACCACGCTTGCCACCATCAGCGGCCAGGAGTCGGTCAGTTTTGCCGACAGCGCCCGCGCCGCCCTGTCCGCCAGCCCGGTTTTGCGGATTGCCACTCCCAGCACAAACCCGCTGAATACCAGCCAGAATGCCGACGAGGCAAAACCGCCAAAAATCACCTCCGGCGGGGCAATTCGGGCGATCATCGCCGCGGTAAAAAACAGCAGCGCGGTGATAAATTCCGGCAGCAACGAAGTGGCCCACAGGATGATGGTAACCACGACAATCAGCGAGGGCAGAAACAGCGGGTGACTGAACCAGAGCGACATACCTGTCTCCTGTAGAATTTTTCAGCAAGTCTACGGCGACAGGCAGGACGAGTAAACGCTATTTATGGTGGGGTCAATTCAGGATATCGCATTGATGATCCTGTAATTCCTCAGCGGAAGCGCGGTTAAGCGCCAGCAGATTACGTTCCGTTGCCAGCAGCACAAAAGATCCGTCAGACTGCTGTGCCATCGCCAGCGCAAAGCGCCCCATATGGTCGCGCGCTTCCGGCAACTCCTCTGCCAGCATCATAAACGGACTGCGCTTCACCAGCTCCGCTTCCGTTACCCGACGCGCCAGATATTCATGCCCTTCCAGCCCGCCGGGGAAAGGCAGCCACTGGGTGCTGATTTGCCCCTGATGCGCATTGAGCTTGTCGCGCACGTCCGGGCGCAGGCAGGAGATATGGATATGAAAATGGTTTTGCGTGCGGCCGGTCGGGGAGTTGATGGTCAGTGAAATCGCGCTGTCGGGCACGTTGGCGCCCCGCTTTATGCTCATAAAGTTACGCGACTGCCACGCCAGCCAGAAGAAATTCGGCGTATAGGGTTCGGTCAGGAGCGGGCTTTCGGTTCCGTTAATGCGGTAGGTTGGCATCAGCAAATATTGCAGCGGCCCGTTACGGTCTTTAAACACCACATACCCCGCATCTAATTTTACCTGTGCGCAGGGCGCCGGATTACGGTTTTGCATCTGACCAGGCACGCACTGATCGAGGACGATATGCCGCAAGGCGTTTGGATTACCCGCTTTTATCCAGAACCAGCCGCCCGCAATGAGCGCGATGACAACCAGTGCCAGCACAATAATTTTTTTCACAACGCGTTCCCTGTATCCATCTGATGTGAAAGAGTAACGCATAAAGATGACCAAATAAAAAACCCGGTGGATTTCTCACACCGGGTCACCGTGTCGTTCTTAAAAACGCTTAACGCTTGCTGATCTGATCGAAAGTGCCGCCATTCGAGAAGTGATCTTTCTGCGCTTTTGTCCAGCCGCCGAAAACCTCATCGATAGTGAACAGCTTCAGTTTCGGGAATGCATTCTCGTACTTCTTCGCTACTGCCTCATCACGTGGACGGTAGAAATTCTTCGCGGCGATCTCCTGGCCTTCCGGGCTGTAAAGGTACTTCAGGTATGCTTCAGCCACGGCCTGGGTGCCCTTCTTATCCGTCACTTTGTCGACAACAGAGACGGTTGGCTCAGCCAGGATGGATTCGCCTGGCGTGACGATTTCAAATTTGTCTTTACCCAGCTCGTTGGTCGCGAGCAGCGCTTCGTTTTCCCACGCAATCAGCACATCGCCAATGCCGCGTTCAACGAAAGTATTGGTTGCACCACGCGCACCGGAATCCAGCACTTCAACGTTCTTAAACAGCGCTTTTACGAACTCCTGGGCTTTGGCCTGATCGCCATTGTTCTGGTGCAGGGCGTAACCCCAGGCGGCCAGATAGTTCCAGCGTGCGCCGCCGGAGCTTTTTGGGTTCGGCGTAATGACAGACACGCCCGGCTTAACCAGATCGTTCCAGTCATGGATCTGTTTAGGGTTGCCTTTACGGACCAGGAAAACGATGGTGGAGGTATAAGGCGCGGAATTGTCCGGCAGACGTTTGATCCAGTTTTTGTCGATACGACCGCGTTCCGCAATGGCGTCCACGTCATAGGCCAGCGCCAGGGTCACGACGTCGGCTTCGATGCCGTTAATCACTGAGGTCGCCTGCTTGCCGGAGCCACCGTGGGACTGGCGGATCACCACATTATCGCCGGTTTCCTGTTTCCAGTGTGCGGCAAACGCTTTGTTGTACTGGTCGTACAGTTCACGCGTCGGATCGTAAGACACGTTCAGTAACTGGATATCCTTTGCCAGAACGCTGGTCGATGCCAGCAATAAAGTTAAACCCACGCCCCATTTGTTCATCGTCCCACTCGCTTAATGTTGTGTTTGATGAGTGAAGCGTGCCAGAAAGCGAACCAATGATTAAAGAATAAAAAAAGATTGGCTATAACGCAGGGGAATAAAAATGAGTAACGGGCGTAAAAAAGCCGGGTAGCGCTGCGCTTACCCGGCCTACGACAGCACGATCTGCAGGCCGGGAAAGGCGAAGTCGCCACCCGGCAATACAATCAGCTTATCAGTACAGTTTTTTCGCGCAGTCCAGCCAGTCACCTTTGAACGGACGCTTCATGTTTTCAATGGCGTCGATGATGTCATGGTGAACCAGTTTTTCGTTCTGAATGCCAACGCAACGACCGCCAAAGCCCTGCTGCAGCAGTTCAATCGCGTAGGCGCCCATACGGGACGCCAGAATACGGTCGTAAGGACCCGGGGAGCCACCGCGCTGGATATGGCCAAGAACGGTCGCGCGAGTTTCGCGTTTGGTTTCGGCTTCGATGTACTTCGCCAGCTCGTCAACGTCACAGATGTGCTCGGTGATCGCAACGATGGCGTGTTTCTTACCTTTGGCGATACCGGCTTTGATCTCCGCAACCAGATCTTCACGGCTAAATTCCACTTCCGGAACCACCACGAATTCACAGCCGCCCGCAATTGCCGCCGCCAGGGTCAGGTCGCCACAGTAGCGGCCCATCACTTCGACGATAGAGATACGCTGGTGTGAAGAAGAGGTGTCGCGCAGACGGTCAATCGCTTCAACAACGGTGCCCAGCGCAGTGAAGTAACCGATGGTGTAGTCGGTACCTTTGATGTCGTTATCGATGGTGCCTGGCAGACCGATGCACGGGAAGCCCATTTCAGTCAGGCGTTTTGCACCCATGTAGGAGCCGTCACCGCCGATAACAACCAGCGCGTCCAGGCCGCGTTTTTTCATGTTTTCGATAGCCACTTCGCGGATGCGCTCATCGCGGAATTCCGGGAAGCGTGCGGAGCCCAGGAAGGTACCACCACGGTTAATCATGTCGGACACGCTGTAGCGGTCGAGCTGCACCATACGATCTTCATACAGGCCCAGATAACCGTCATAGATACCAAAAACTTCCAGACCTTCCGTCAAGGCTGCGCGCACTACACCACGAATTGCCGCGTTCATGCCGGGCGCATCACCGCCGCTTGTCAACACACCGATTTTCTTAATCATGACTACCTCTGAACTTAGGAATGCAAAAATGAAATCTGTTGCCGGAAGACGTCTATCGACCAACTAATAGTGCAGATAGTATATCAATCACTCCCAGCTGAATTGATTCAGGTCAGACCAAATGGCGGTTATTTTTCCACAAAATGCTGCCCTGGCTCACTTTTTTACAACGAATTACGAAAGCTCAAAATGTCCATTGCCTGGCTTAGGTACGACTGAGCAGGGATCCTGGTGAATAATGACGTCAGACCCCGGGAAACGCTGCAAAATCGCCTGCTCAACCTGTTCTGCCACCAGATGGGCCTGAACGAGCGGCAGGTTATCTTCCATTTCTAAATGAATCTGAATAAAGCGGGTCGGCCCTGACTGCCGCGTGCGAAGATCGTGAGCGCCGCTGACGCCAGGCCAGGAGGTCACAATTTCGAAGATTTCATGCCGTTCTGCGTCTGGCAGTGCGCGATCGAGCAGCGATTGCACCGCATCGTAACCCATACGCAACGCGCTGTATAAAATATAGAATCCAATGCCTAACGCAAACAACGCATCGGCCCGGTGCCAGCCATACCAGGCCAGACCGAGCGCAATAAGAATCGCGCCGTTCATCATAACATCAGACTGATAATGAAGCATATCTGCCCGTACCGCCTGACTTTGCGTTTTACGAACAACCCAGCGCTGGAACGTTACCAGAATCAATGTGCTTATAAGTGCAATAACCGTCACCACTACGCCAACGCCCGGATCTTTCATCGGCGACGGGGTATACAGGTGCTGAATACCGGTCAAAAAGAGGAACAGCGCCGAACCGGAAATAAACATACTTTGCGCCAGCGCCGCCAGCGACTCCGCTTTGCCATGACCAAAAGTATGCTCTTCGTCTGCCGGCTGTAAGGAGTAACGCACCACCCACAGGTTAGTGAGCGAAGCGGCAATATCGACCAGAGAGTCGACCAGCGCCGCCAGAATACTGACCGAACCGGTATACCACCACGCGAAGATTTTAATCACTAACAGACACGACGCCATGATCGTTGCGGCGATTGCAGCCCGGCTTACCAGCCGTCCATAGGATTGATTCATAAACACTCCTGACATGCTATGCCGCTAGTATAACGGATGCAGTGGAGTCAATAAGATGAATAAACGGTTAACGCATTTTAATGACGGGCAAAAAAAACCCCCTCATCATGAGGGGGAAGACAGGGATGGTGTCTATGGCAAGGAAAACAGGGTCTACTGGTTACTACGGGTATTGCTACTAAAAAGCGTCGATTCAGGGTTCTTCTGCATCCGTGCAACCTCGCGCAACTGATCCATCCGTTGCTGGTGTTTCTGGTTCAAAACCGCTTGCTGCTCTGGCGTTAGCAGGTGAAACATCTGGTTGCGGACCCGGGCCATTTCGACCTGGCGGGCAACCTGTTCCTGCGCCATTTTATCTGCCTGAGCGCGTACAGCGTTTTCGTCAAAATTTTCTGCGGTGACAAGGCGGTGCATTGTCTCCATTTCGCTAACATTAACAGGGGGCTGGTCATGTCGAGCCCGCTGCATCAGATCTCGCATCTGTTGACGCTGATGTTCGGTTAAACTTATGCCGTCAAACATATGGCCCTGGCTGTTCTGCTGCGCAATGCCCTCTGCTGAGGAACGGTTATCGCCGGTGATAGCTCCAGCAGCCTGGCTAAATGCACTAAACGCCAGTGTTGAGGCCATGACGGCAGCGGTAACTATGCGCATCATTTACTCCCAAAATCTTTCGTGTCGCGATTCAACGAGAGACAGTCTACGATTCAGGCTGCAAACATGCGTCAGGGGGTGTAAAACAACGTAAAGTCATGGATTAGATAGCCTTGATGACGTAATTTCTGCCTCGGAGGTATTTAAACAATGAATAAAATCCTGTTAGTTGATGATGACCGAGAGCTGACATCCCTTTTAAAGGAGTTGCTCGACATGGAAGGCTTTGACGTGTCGGTTGCCCATGATGGGGAGCAGGCGCTGAGTCAGCTCGACGATAGCATCGACTTGCTTTTGCTCGACGTCATGATGCCGAAGAAAAACGGTATCGACACCCTTAAAGAGCTACGCCAGACACACCAGACACCCGTTATTATGCTGACCGCGCGCGGCAGCGAGCTCGATCGTGTGCTGGGCCTTGAACTGGGCGCCGATGACTATTTGCCGAAACCTTTTAATGACCGTGAGCTGGTGGCGCGTATTCGCGCGATCCTGCGTCGTTCCCACTGGAGCGAGCAGCAGCAGAATACCGATAACGGTTCACCTACGCTGGAAGTCGACTCCCTGAGCCTGAATCCAGGCCGCCAGGAAGCCAGCTTTGACGGCCTGGCGCTGGAGCTGACCGGTACCGAATTCACCCTGCTCTACCTGCTGGCACAACATCTGGGCCAGGTAGTATCGCGTGAACATCTGAGTCAGGAAGTGCTGGGTAAACGCCTGACACCGTTCGACCGCGCGATTGATATGCACATCTCTAACCTGCGGCGTAAATTGCCGGAGCGCAAAGATGGACATCCGTGGTTTAAAACCCTGCGTGGACGCGGTTATCTGATGGTTTCCGCTTCATGATAGGTAGCTTAACCGCCCGCATCTTCGCCATCTTCTGGCTGACGCTGGCACTGGTTTTAATGCTGGTTTTGATGTTGCCAAAACTCGACTCACGCCAGATGACGGAGCTCCTCGACAGCGAGCAACGCCAGGGTGTGATGATCGAGCAACACGTAGAAGCAGAGCTGGCCATCGATCCGCCCAATGATTTGATGTGGTGGCGCAGGCTGTTTCGCGCCATCGAAAAATGGGCACCCCCCGGGCAACGCCTGCTGCTGGTTACCAGCGAAGGCCGCGTGATTGGTGCGGATCGCAATGAAATGCAGATCATCCGTAACTTCATTGGTCAGGCGGATAGCGCCGATCATCCGCAAAAGAAAAAATATGGCCGGGTGGAGATGGTGGGGCCGTTCTCCGTCAGGGACGGGGAGGACAATTACCAGCTCTATTTGATTCGCCCGGCGAGCAGTTCCCAGTCCGACTTTATCAACCTGCTGTTTGACCGCCCGCTGCTGTTATTGATTGTCACCATGCTGGTGAGTTCACCGCTGTTGTTGTGGCTCGCCTGGAGCCTGGCGAAACCGGCACGCAAACTGAAAAACGCCGCGGATGAAGTGGCGCAGGGTAACCTGCGACAGCATCCGGAGCTGGAAGCCGGGCCGCAGGAGTTCCTGGCCGCCGGTGCCAGCTTCAACCAGATGGTCACGGCGCTGGAGCGGATGATGACAACCCAGCAGCGCCTGCTCTCTGATATCTCCCACGAGCTGCGCACGCCGCTGACGCGTCTGCAATTGGGCACTGCGCTGCTGCGCCGTCGTGGCGGTGAGAGCAAGGAGCTGGAGCGTATCGAAACTGAAGCGCACCGTCTGGACAGCATGATCAACGACCTGCTGGTGATGTCGCGCAATCAGCAGAAAAACGCGCTGGTCAGCGAAACGATGAAGGCCAACCACCTGTGGGGCGACGTACTGGATAACGCCGCCTTCGAAGCCGAGCAGATGGGTAAATCCTTCACCGTTAATTTCCCGCCGGGCCCGTGGCCGCTGTACGGTAACCCGAATGCGCTGGAAAGCGCGCTGGAGAACATCGTCCGCAACGCTCTGCGTTACTCGCATACCAAAATCGAGGTGGCGTTCTCGGTGGATAAAGACGGCATCACCATTAACGTGGATGACGATGGTCCTGGCGTCAGCCCGGAAGATCGGGAGCAGATTTTCCGCCCGTTCTACCGCACCGACGAAGCCCGTGACCGTGAATCTGGCGGCACCGGGCTGGGTCTGGCGATTGTCGAGACCGCCATTCAGCAGCATCGCGGCTGGGTGAAAGCAGACGACAGCCCGCTGGGTGGGCTGCGGTTAACCCTCTGGCTGCCGTTGTATAAGCGTTCGTAACCTTTTCCCCTCTCCCCTCCGGGAGAGGGCGGAAAAATCATTTCCCCCACAATCTCCGCGAATTATCCTCGATCTTGTTGCTAAGTCGCCGTTTCTGCATGGTTCTCGTCCAGCTTGTGGAGAGACCCGCTGCCGACAGCAGACGCTGATATTGTTCGTCGTCAAACGGCATATGCCAGGCGATGGCGCAGGCGTCATGCACCGACACGTCGCTCAGTCGGGAGACAAGTTCCAGCGGCGCATCCGCCGATACCTGCCCTGCCAGCACCACCCGATAGAGCCAGCCGGTTTTCGCCGCGTTCTGCATTTGCGTAGCCATATCGCTGATGCCGAAATGGAAGTTGAGTTTAAAGCACGGAGAACGCGGCTGAGTAACCTGAATCAGCGCCTCGCCCCAGCGAAAGATATCGCCGATAAAGACGTTTTTCTCCGTCAGCCCCTCGGTGGACAGGTTTTCGCCAAACGCCGGGGAGACAAACAGCTCGGCCTGAGCGGGATATTCGCTCGCCCAGTGCTGATAATGCTCTCGTGGATAGTGGCACAGCGCGCGATCCGGCCCACCGTGGATTTTCTTTTCCGCCTGCTCGTCACCCACCAGCCCGAGGTCGGTTAAGGTCAATTCGCCGTCGACCAGCACTTTAGCAATCGCGCTCGGGCGGCTGCCGTCGTAGTCCCTTACCTTGCCTATAAATACATTCACCGGATAATGCATCTCTACTCCTTCAGATACAAAAAAAGCGAGTCATCAGACTCGCTTCTCACAGAAGGCTTTGCAACCTTATTTTTTAGCAGCGAAACGTGCCGCAGCTTCGTCCCAGTTCACAACGTCCCAGAAGGCTTTGATGTAGTCCGGGCGACGGTTCTGGAATTTCAGGTAGTAAGCGTGTTCCCACACGTCCAGGCCCAGGATTGGGAAACCGGATGCGCCAGAGATCGCTTCACCCATTAGAGGGGAGTCCTGGTTAGCAGTGGAAACGACAGCCAGTTTGTCGCCTTTCAGTACCAGCCACGCCCAGCCGGAGCCGAAACGGGTAGCAGCGGCTTTTTCAAACTCAGCTTTGAAGTTCTCAACGGAACCAAAGTCACGCTCGATAGCGGATTTCAGGTCGCCCTGCAGTGTGGTGCCGGTTTTCAGGCCTTTCCAGAACAGGCTGTGGTTAGCGTGGCCGCCCGCGTTGTTGCGCAGTACGGTTTTCTTGTCGGCTGGCAGTTGATCCAGTTTGGTGATCAGCTCTTCAGCAGGCAGGCTCGCGAATTCTGGCAGGCTTTCCAGCGCCGCATTGGCGTTGTTCACGTAAGTCTGGTGGTGTTTAGTGTGATGGATTTCCATCGTCTGCTTGTCGAAATGCGGCTCAAGGGCGTCGTAAGCGTACGGCAGGGATGGCAGGGTATAGCTCATAATCATCTCCATTATTGTCGGGCGGCAAACGTGTTAATGCCGCGTAAGCAGTTGGTTCATTATAGTTAATTAAATGATATTGAAAATGTTTATCAATGCCGTAGTTTTAATATGGTTATAACTTTTAGTTATGTCACTGATCTGGCGGGGCCTGTACTGCACTTAAGAAAGAGGCTGGCATTGTATTACGCAGCGTTATGGCTGCGATGACGCCACTGAACCGGGGTCATCCCCACTTCGCGGTTAAACACCACCGAGAAATAGTTGCTGTCCTCAAAGCCGCACTGCATCGCCACTTCGCTGACCATCAGCTCGGTGTGCTGCAGCAGATACTGCGCATGGCAGATCCGTAGCTGGCGCAGATAGTGGTTTACGGTCATGCCGGTTTGGGTGCGGAACTGCTGGCGCAGGGCGCGCTCGCTGCACTGCTCCTGCTCGCAAAATTTCTCCAGCACAAAGCTGCGGTTCAGGCTGCCCGACAGGGCGGTAATCAGCTTATCGAGCAGCGCTTCCGGCTCGCTGGCAGCCGGGTTGTCCGGAGCGTAGCGGTAACGTTTGAGCATAATCACCAGCTGGGCAAACAGCAGTTCCGCCAGTTCATACCCGTGGGGATCGTCCTTCAGGCTCTCCTGCTCCAGCTGGGCGATAATCTGGCGCACCTGGGTCATACCGTTACTGCCGAGCCGCCAGTGCGGTGCTCCGCGGGCGTTCAGAAAGCCGGGGATGTTGGCTCCCCAGTCTACGTTGAGCTTCAGCCGGTCAGGGCAATAGATGATGTTCTGGAGCACCAGATCGTTGACGGAGGCGTAGGAGTGTTTGTCTTCCGCACGAATATAAAACAGGTCGCCCCGGGTGATGCGATAAGGGCGATCGTTGAGGATATGCAGGCCGTTGCCGCGCCACACCAGCACCAGCTCGCAGAAATCATGGGTATGTTCGGCAAAGACATTCTGCGGATAGCGGTCTGCCACCGCGACAGCCTGTGCAGCGGATGCAAAGAAATCGGCTCTGCGAAGAATCAACTGTCCTGCCACGTCACAACCTCATCGGGAATAACCTGACATTATTACCCGCTTTGCGACAATAAAACGGTGATTTTCCTCGCGTTACTGAAGTAAGGCATCCCGGCCCTGACGAATGTCGCGTGGTGACCAGTTAAACTCCCGGCGAAACAGGGTCGAAAAGTGGTTACTGTCGCCGAATCCGCAGCGATAGGCGATATCCGTGACGCTATCATCGGTATGGCGTAACAGATGCCGGGCTTTGATCAGCCGCAGTCGGTTCAGGTAGCGCTGCGGCGTCTGGCCGGTGTGCTGTTTCAGCTGGCGATGCAGGGTGCGCAGCGACAGAGAAAAATTATCCGCCAGCGTCTCCCAGCAGACATCTTCCGCGTGGTGATCTTCCAGCCAGGCCATCAGCTGATTGAGCCGGGCGTCGTTGTTTGTCGCCCCTTCAACCAGGCTGCCGCGCCGCAGCAGCACCAGCAGCTGCATAAAGAGGATCTCGCGGCTGGCGAGGGCGTGAGTTTCCTGCCCCGCTTCAGCCTGCTCCATCTGACTCACCAGCTGGCGCACCTGCTGCAGCGTGGCCTGGTTCACCCGCCAGTGCGACGGGTAGTGACCGTCCTGCTCCTGGGGCAGCAGCTGGTTTAATCCCGATAAAAACTGGAAAGCCTCCGGGGAGCGATAGAGCACGTTGGTCAGGCACAGGTTGTCGGTATGTTCATACATGTGCCGGTCGTGATCGCGCACAAAACACACTGTCCCGCCGCTGATGGTATAGGGCTGACCGTTGAAGACATGGATACCCGTCCCGTGCTCCACGATCACAATCTCATGAAAATCATGATGATGTTCCGGGAACGCAGCCTGGGGCAGCCGCGGCTCAATCGCCACAGGCGAGTGGCCTGAAGGAAAAAAATCCACGCTGTGCAGTACGGTCATAACGGGTCACCAGATGATAAGAGTTCTCAAAATAGTAATTTAGGGTTCCCTGGCTCACCTTAAATTTTCGACAGCAAATGGCGCAAAGCCTGTCGCTTTTTCAAGAAACGGCGGGAAAGATCCGGAAATGCGGTCACCGTCACACCGCCTGCGATTGCCGTTAATCGCGGGAATTGTGAACTCTCTCACGTTCATCTTTGATTTCTTGCCAGCGCCTGAAATGCGCTGTCAGTGGCAAGAAGGTCGCTTTCTCTCCCCTTTTCTACACTCACCCGCAATGACATCAATAAGGATCGGACCATGACTTTCCGCCATTGTGTGGCTGTCGATTTAGGCGCATCCAGCGGCCGCGTCATGCTGGCAAGCTACCACCGCGAGGAGCGCACGCTTCTGCTTCGCGAAATCCACCGTTTCGTTAACTGTCTGCAACAGCAGGACGGTTTTGACTGCTGGGATATTGACGCTCTGGAAGCGGAGATCCGTACCGGGCTGAATAAGGTATGTGAAGAGGGCATTCACATCGACAGCATCGGCATTGACACCTGGGGCGTGGATTACGTGCTGCTGGACGGCAACGGCCAGCGTGTTGGCCTGCCGGTCTCCTACCGCGACAGCCGCACCGACGGGGTGATGGCGCACGCGCTGGCGCAGCTGGGGAAAGCGGAGATCTATGGCCGCAGCGGCATTCAGTTTCTGCCGTTTAATACCCTTTATCAGCTGCGCGCCCTGGTTGAACAGCAGCCGGAGCTGGTGGCGAACGTCGCCCACGCGCTGCTGATCCCGGACTACTTCAGCTACCGTCTCACCGGCCAGATGAACTGGGAATATACCAACGCCACCACCACCCAGCTGGTGAACATTAATTCCGATAACTGGGACGAGAGCCTGCTCAACTGGACCGGCGCGCCGCGCGACTGGTTTGGCACTCCCACCCATCCGGGCAATGTGATCGGCCACTGGGTTTGCCCCCAGGAGAATGCCATCCCGGTGGTGGCTGTCGCCAGTCACGATACCGCCAGCGCGGTGATTGCCGCGCCGCTGGCCTCAAAGGACGCAGCATGGCTCTCTTCCGGTACCTGGTCACTGATGGGTTTTGAGAGCAAAACCCCGTACACCAGCGAGTGCGCGCTGGCGGCCAACATCACCAACGAGGGTGGCGCAGAGGGCCGCTATCGGGTGCTGAAAAACATTATGGGTCTGTGGCTGCTGCAACGGGTGCTGAAGGAGAAAGGCATCAGCGACCTGGCTGCCCTGATTAGTGAGGCCGAAGCCCTGCCAGCGTGCCGCTTCCTGATCAACCCGAATGACGACCGCTTTATTAATCCGGCCAACATGAGCGCCGAGATCCAGGCCGCCTGCCGCGAAACTGCGCAGCCGGTACCCCAGAGCGACGCCGAGCTGGCGCGCTGCATCTTCGACAGCCTCGCCCTGCTGTACGCCGAGGTGCTGCACGAGCTGGCAACCCTGCGCGGAAAGCCGTTCAGCCAGTTGTATATCGTCGGCGGCGGCTGCCAGAACCGGTTGCTTAACCAGCTGTGCGCCAACGCCTGCGGCATCACTGTGTTAGCCGGGCCGGTTGAGGCTTCCACCCTCGGCAATATCGGCATCCAGCTGATGACCCTCGACGAGCTGACCAACGTCGATGAGTTCCGTCAGGTGGTGGCCGGCAACTATGGCCTGACCACCTTTACTCCAAATCCCGAACATGAGATTGCCCGTTACCAGGCGCAGTTTCAGCAACAACGACCGACAAAGGAGCTTTGCGCATGACCACTCAACTTGAACAAGCCTGGGAACTGGCTAAACAGCGTTTCGCCGCCGTGGGCGTGGATGTCGAGGAGGCTCTGCGTCAGCTCGACCGTCTGCCCGTCTCTATGCACTGCTGGCAGGGTGATGACGTCGCCGGTTTTGAGAACCCGGGCGGCGCATTGACCGGCGGTATTCAGGCCACCGGTAACTATCCGGGCAAGGCGCGCAACGCCAGCGAGCTGCGTGCCGATCTGGAGCTGGCCCTGAGCCTGATCCCGGGACCAAAGCGCCTGAACCTGCACGCCATCTATCTGGAGTCCGACGAGCCCGTCGAGCGCAATGCCATCAAGCCGGAACACTTCAAAAACTGGGTCGAGTGGGCAAAAACCAACAAGCTGGGGCTGGATTTTAACCCCTCCTGCTTCTCGCATCCGCTGAGCGCCGACGGCTTTACTCTCGCCCACGCCAACGACGAAATCCGCCAGTTCTGGATCGATCACGTGAAAGCCAGCCGCCGCGTATCGGCGTACTTTGGCGAACAGCTGGGCACCCCGTCGGTGATGAACATCTGGATCCCGGACGGGATGAAAGATATTACCGTAGACCGTCTCGCCCCGCGCCAGCGCCTGCTGGCGGCGCTGGATGAGGTAATCAGTGAAAAACTGAACCCGGCGCACCACATCGACGCCGTGGAGAGCAAGCTGTTCGGCATTGGTGCCGAGAGCTACACCGTGGGTTCGAACGAGTTCTACATGGGATACGCCACCAGCCGCCAGACCGCGCTGTGTCTGGATGCGGGCCACTTCCATCCCACCGAAGTGATTTCCGACAAGATCTCTGCCGCGATGCTGTATGTGCCGCAGCTGCTGCTGCACGTCAGCCGTCCGGTGCGCTGGGACAGCGACCACGTGGTGCTGCTGGATGATGAAACCCAGGCCATCGCCAGCGAGATTATCCGCCATGACCTGTTCGATCGCGTGCACATCGGCCTCGACTTCTTCGATGCCTCCATCAACCGCATCGCGGCATGGGTTATCGGCACCCGCAACATGAAAAAAGCCCTGCTGCGCGCCCTGCTGGAGCCCACCGCCGAGCTGCGCGCGCTGGAAGCCGCGGGGGATTACACCGCCCGTCTGGCGCTGCTGGAAGAGCAAAAATCGCTGCCGTGGCAGGCGGTATGGGAGATGTACTGCCAGCGCAACGATGCCCCGGCGGGCAGCCAGTGGCTGGATACCGTGCGGGCGTATGAGCAGGACGTATTGAGTAAGCGCGGGTAACTGCCCCCTCACCCCTGCCCTCTTCCCAAGGGGAGAGGGAGCAAACCATCCCCTCGCCCCTTTGGGGAGAGGGTCAGGGTGAGGGGAAACCCCGCCCCGATTTAACAGGAAATGAAAGACTATGCAGACCATCACTCAATCCTGGTTCGTCCAGGGCATGATCAAAGCCACCTCCGACGCCTGGCTGAAAGGCTGGGACGAGCGCAACGGCGGCAACCTGACGCTGCGCCTGGATGACGCGGATATCGCCCCGTTTGAGGCGGATTTCCACGCCAGACCACGTTATATCGCCCTGAGCCAGCCGATGCCGCTGCTCGCCAACACGCCGTTTATCGTCACCGGTTCCGGCAAATTCTTCCGCAACGTGCAGCTCGATCCCACCGCAAATTTAGGGGTGGTAAAAGTGGACAGCGACGGCGCGGGCTACCACATTCTTTGGGGGCTGACTGACGAAGCGGTGCCTACCTCTGAACTGCCGGCCCACTTCCTCTCCCACTGCGAGCGTATCAAAGCCACCAATGGGAAAGATCGGGTGATCATGCACTGCCACGCCACCAACCTGATTGCCCTGACCTTTGTCCTGGAGAACAACTCAGACGTCATCACCCGCCAGCTGTGGGAAGGCAGTACCGAGTGTCTGGTGGTCTTCCCGGATGGCGTGGGCATCCTGCCGTGGATGGTGCCAGGTACCGACGAAATCGGCGGTGCCACGGCAACGGAGATGCAAAAACGCTCCCTGGTGCTGTGGCCGTTCCACGGCGTGTTTGGCAGCGGCCCGACGCTGGATGAGACCTTTGGCCTGATCGACACCGCCGAAAAGTCTGCCGAGGTACTGGTGAAAGTCTATTCGATGGGCGGCATGAAGCAGACCATCACCCGGGAAGAGTTGATCGCACTGGGTAAACGCTTTGGCGTCACCCCTGTGCAGTCGGCGTTAGATCTGTACAAATAAGAACATCGCGCCCCGCTCATTGAGACGGGGCGAATCTACACCTGCAAACCCTACATAACTCAATTAAGTGGAGTAAAAGCAATGAAAATAAAGACAAGCTTGATCCTCACCGTTGCCGCCCTGGCGTTGTCCGGTTCTGCTTTAGCGGAAGTGAAAATCGCCCTGGTGGCGAAATCCTTAGGTAATGGCTTCTTTGAAGCGGCAAACGTGGGTGCCCAGGAGGCAGCCAAAGAGTTGGGTGATGTCAAAGTGATCTATACCGGCCCGACGACGACGACCGCGGAAGCGCAGATCGAAGTGCTGAACGGGTTGATCGCCCAGGGCGTGGATGCGATCGCCATCTCCGCAAACGATCCTGATGCCGTGGTACCGGTGCTGAAAAAAGCGATGCAGCGCGGCATCAAAGTGGTGTCATGGGATTCCGGCGTGGCGAAAGCCGGGCGCCAGATTCACCTCAACCCGTCTAATAACGCGCTGATCGGCGAGACCAACGTCAAGCTGGCGGCCGAAGCGCTGAAAGCGCTGAACGTGGAGAAAGGCGACGTGGCGATACTGAGCGCCACGCCAACCTCCACCAACCAGAACACCTGGATTGCCGAGATGAAAAAGGTGCTGCCGCAGTACCCGTCCGTCAACCTGGTGACCGTGGCCTATGGCGACGATCTGTCTGACAAGAGCTACCGCGAAGCGGTCGGGCTGCTAAAAACTTACCCGGATCTGAAGGTGATCGTCTCCCCGTCGTCGGTCGGCATCGTGGCGGCCGCGCAGGCGGTGAAAGATCAGGGCAAGATCGGCAAAGTGTACGTCACCGGCTTAGGGCTTCCGTCTGAGATGGCGGGCGCGGTGAAATCCGGCGCCAGCAAGAGCTTCGCCATCTGGAACCCCATCGACCTCGGTTATGCCGCGACTTACTTAGCGGACGATCTGGTGAAAGGTACGGCCACCAAAGAAGAAGCCAGCATGGGTAAACTGGGCAAAGTGAAGCTGGATGCCGACGGCAGCGGCGCGATGGCTGAGCCGTTCGTTTACGATGCCAGCAACATTGATAAGTTCTCAAAAATCTTCTAACAGCTTAACCCCTCACCCTAACCCTCTCCCCATAGGGGAGAGGGAACCGATCGAGTCTCTCGCCCCCATAGGGGAGAGGGAACCGATCGAGCCTCTCGCCCCATGGGGAGAGGGGTTGGGGTGAGGGGTAATGGAATTTCTGGAGAACTATCATGACCCCATTGCTTCAGCTCAACGGCATCACTAAGGTCTTCCCCGGTGTGCGCGCCCTTGAGAACGTACAGCTTGAGCTCTGGCCGGGCAAAGTCACCGCCCTGATCGGTGAAAACGGCGCGGGTAAATCGACGCTGGTCAAAGTGATGACCGGCATCTACCAGCCCGACGAAGGTGAGATCCTCTACAAAGCCATTCCCATTCAGCTGCCGACTCCCGACTCGGCGCATAAGGTGGGTATTACCGCTATCCATCAGGAGACCGTGCTGTTCGACGAGCTGTCGGTCACCGAAAACATTTTTGTCGGCCAGTATCTCTATAAGGGCTTTTTCAAAAAGCTCGACTGGCCGGAAATGCACCGCCGGGCGCAGGCGATCCTCACCCGTCTGGAGGTGCAGATAGATCCGCGTGCGACGCTGAAAACCCTGAGCATCGCCCAACGGCATATGGTGGCAATTGCCCGGGCGCTGTCGTTTGACGCGCAGGTAGTGATCCTCGATGAACCCACCGCCGCCCTGTCGCAGCATGAAATCCTCGAGTTCTACCAGATCGTCGAACGTCTGAAGCAAGAGGGCAAAGCGATCCTGTTTATCTCCCACAAGTTCGACGAGATTTTTGAGCTGGCGGATCACTACACCATTCTGCGCGACGGCATGTTTGTCGGCGCCGGGGCCATCAACGACATCACCGAAGAGCGGATGGTGGCGATGATGGTGGGCCGCGCCATTACCCAGACCTTCCCGAAAGTGGCGTGCGAGAAAGGCGATACCGTGCTGGAAGTAAAGGAACTCTGCCACCCCACCGAGTTCGCGAACATCTCCTTTACCCTGCGCAAAGGCGAAATCCTCGGCTTCTACGGACTGGTGGGTGCCGGGCGTACCGAGCTAATGCAGGCGCTCTCCGGCGTCTCGCGCCCCTCCTCCGGCAGCATTGTGCTCAACGGTAAAGCGCAGCACTTCCGCCAGCCCGCGGACGCCATCAAAGCCGGGATCGTCTGCGTGCCGGAAGAGCGCCAGAAGCAGGGAGCGATTATTGAGCTGTCGATTGCGCAGAACATCAGCCTGCCGCAGCTTGGCAAACTCAACGCCAGCGGCGTGCTGAATGACGAGCGCGAGTGGCAGCTGGCCGATGAATACGCCAGGCGTTTGCAGGTAAAAGCTTTTAGCTGGAAACAGGCAGTGGAGACCCTTTCAGGCGGCAACCAGCAGAAAGTGGTGATCGGCAAATGGCTGGCAACCCACCCGGACGTCATCATCCTCGATGAACCGACTAAAGGGATCGATATCGGTTCCAAGGCGGCGGTACACCAGTTTATGTCCGAGCTGGTCGGTCAGGGGCTGGCGGTGATCATGGTCTCCTCCGAACTGCCGGAAGTGATGGGCATGGCGGACCGAATTATCGTCATGCATGAAGGGTTAATGGTGGCAGAGTATCAGGCGGGGGGCGCGACGGCCGAAACCATCGTCAGCGCCGCCAGCGGTGCCAGACAGGAGGCCGCATAATGGTGCAACAACTGCTTAAACACCGCGAAGCGCTGCTGGCAGCGGTGATCGTGCTGATGGTGATCGCCATCGGTACCCGCGTCCCGTCGTTTATCACCCCGGGCAACCTGGTGGAGATGTTTAACGACACCTCGATTCTGATCATTCTCGCCCTCGGGCAGATGATGGTGCTGCTGACCAAAGGCATCGACCTGTCGATGGCGGCAAACCTGGCGCTGACCGGGATGATTGTCGCCCTGATCAACTTTAACTACCCCGAGGTACCGGTCTGGGCGCTGCTGATCCTGGCGACGGCCCTGGGCCTGCTGATGGGCGCCATCAACGGCCTGCTGGTGTGGAAAATGGGCATCCCGGCGATTGTGGTGACGCTTGGCACCATGAGCATCTACCGCGGGATTATCTTTCTGCTCTCCGGCGGCGGCTGGGTCAACTCTAACCAGATGGGCGCCGATTTCCTCGGCCTGCCGCGGGCCTCGCTGTTGGGGTTACCGGTGCTGAGCTGGTGCGCCATTGCCGCCCTGCTGCTGGTGGGCTACTTCCTGCGCTACAGCCGCACCGGACGGGCTCTCTACACCGCGGGGGGTAACGCCACGGCGGCGTACTACACCGGCATCAACGCCGGCAAAATGCAGTTCGTCAGCTTCTGCCTCTCCGGGGCGCTGGCCGGATTCTGCGGCTATCTGTGGATCTCGCGCTTCGCGGTGGCCTATGTCGATGTGGCGAACGGCTTTGAGCTGCAGGTAGTGGCGGCCTGCGTGATTGGCGGCATCAGCACCATGGGCGGAACCGGCCGGGTGTTAGGTTGCCTGTGCGGCGCGCTGTTCCTTGGCATCATCAACAATGCCCTGCCGGTGATCGGCGTGTCGCCGTTCTGGCAGATGGCGATTTCCGGGACAGTGATTGTGATTGCGGTGCTGCTCAATGAGCGCGGCAACAAACGCAAAGGACGGCTGATCCTGCGCGATGCGGCGCTGGCACGTCAGAAACAGGCGGTGAGATCATGAGTAAAGTGATGACCTCTGAAGAGATCAAAAATGCGCCCGCTGCGCCGGGCATTTTCCAGCGCCTGCTGTGCTGGGAGGGTTTTCTGCTGGCGGTGACCCTGGCGGTGTTCGTGGCCAACGCCCTGGCCTCCCCTTATTTCCTGAATATCTGGAATCTGTCGGATGCCACCTTCAACTTCACCGAAAAGGCGATCATCGTGCTGCCGATGGCGATGCTGATTATCGCCCGTGAAATTGACCTGTCGGTAGCCTCCACCATCGCGCTGAGCTCCACGGTGATGGGCTTTTGCGCGGCTGCGGGGCTGGATACGCCGTGGCTTGTCTGCGTGGGGTTAGGCGTCGGCCTGCTGTGCGGGCTGTTCAACGGCCTGCTGGTGACCCGCTTTAACCTGTCATCGATTGTGATCACCATCGGCACCATGAGCCTCTATCGCGGCATTACCTACATTCTGCTGGGCGACCAGGCACTCAATACCTGGCCGGAGAGCTTCGCCTGGTTTGGCCAGGGGTACGTCTGGGGGGCGCTGTCGTTTGAGTTCGCGCTGTTTATCGTGCTGGCGGTGGTGTTTGCCTTTGTGCTGCATAAAACCAACTTCGGGCGTCGCACCTACGCCATCGGCAATAACCCCACCGGGGCATGGTATTCCGGCATCAACGTGAAACGTCACAACATGATCCTCTTTGCCCTGGTAGGGCTGATGGCCGGGCTGGCCTCGGTGCTGCTCACCTCGCGTCTGGGCAGTACCCGCCCGACGATTGCGATGGGCTGGGAGCTGGCGGTGGTGACCATGGCGGTGCTCGGCGGCGTCAATATTCTGGGCGGTTCCGGCAGCATGGTGGGCGTGATTATCGCCGCCTTCCTGATGGGGCTGGTCACCTTCGGCCTGAGCCTGCTCAACGTGCCGGGCATCGTGATGTCGGTAATTATCGGCGCGATGCTGATTGTGGTGATCTCCCTGCCGATCGTCACCCGCCGGATTATGCAGCGAAGACGGATTTAATCCCCTCACCCCGGCCCTCTCCCCAAAGGGGAGAGGGAGAAAGGCCGCACAGAGCAGTCCCCTCTCCCCAAAGGGGAGAGGGAGAAAGGCCGCACGGAGCAGTCCCCTCTCCCCAAAGGGGAGAGGGAGAAAGGCCGCACGGAGCAGTCCCCTCGCCCCTCCGGGGAGAGGGTTAGGGTGAGGGGTACAGATTTGCAAAATCACCATTAAGGAGAATTATCATGAGCTTTATGTTGGCGCTGCCGAAAATCAGCCTGCACGGTGCGGGCGCAATCGGCGATATGGTTAAGCTGGTGGCGAACAAGCAGTGGGGCACCGCGTTGATCGTCACCGACGGCCAGCTGGTGAAATTGGGCCTGCTCGACAGCCTGTTTACCGCTCTCGACGCGCAGCAGATGCCTTATCACCTGTTCGACGCGGTCTTCCCGAACCCGACGGAAGAACTGGTCCAGCAGGGTTTTGCCGCTTTCCGGGATGCCCGGTGCGATTACCTCATTGCCTTCGGCGGCGGTAGCCCGATCGACACCGCCAAAGCGATTAAAATTCTCACCGCCAATCCTGGTCCGTCTACCGCTTATTCCGGCGTCGGCAAAGTGCTTAACCCCGGCGTGCCGCTGGTGGCCATCAACACCACCGCAGGCACGGCGGCAGAGATGACCAGCAACGCGGTGATTATCGATTCCGCGCGTCAGGTTAAAGAGGTAATCATCGACCCCAACATCATCCCGGACATTGCCGTGGATGACGCCAGCGTGATGCTCGAGATTCCGGCGTCCGTCACCGCCGCCACCGGCATGGATGCCCTGACCCACGCTATCGAGGCCTATGTCTCCGTCGGTGCTCATCCCCTTACGGACGCCAACGCGCTGGAGGCCATTCGCCTTATCGCCCACTGGCTGCCGGAAGCGGTGAACAACGGCCACAATCTCGTGGCGCGGGAGCAGATGGCCTACGGACAGTATCTGGCGGGCATGGCCTTTAACAGCGCCGGACTGGGGCTGGTGCACGCGCTGGCCCACCAGCCGGGGGCCACGCACAACCTGCCGCATGGCGTCTGCAACGCCATCCTGCTGCCGATCATCGAAAACTTTAACCGCCCCAACGCCGTGGGGCGCTTTGCCCGCGTGGCCCAGGCGATGGGCGTGGACACCCGCGACATGAGCGACGAAACGGCCAGCATGGAGGCGATCAACGCCATCCGCGCCCTGAGCACCCGCGTCGGGATCCCGTCCGGCTTCGGCAAGCTCGGCGTCACCAAAGCCGACATCGAAGGCTGGCTCGACAAAGCCCTCGCCGACCCGTGCGCCCCCTGCAACCCGCGCCGCGCCAGCCGCGACGAGGTACGCGAACTCTATCTGGAGGCATTATGATCCGCAAAGCCTTTGTGATGCAGGTGAACCCTGACGCACACGAGGAGTACGAACGCCGCCACAATCCGATCTGGCCCGAGCTGGAAGCGGTGCTGAAAGACCACGGCGCGCACCACTACGCCATTTATCTCGATAAAGAACGTCACCTGCTGTTTGCCACGGTGGAGATCGAGTCAGAAGAGCGCTGGAATGCGGTGGCGAACACCGATGTCTGCCAGCGCTGGTGGAAATATATGGGGGAGGTGATGCCCTCTAACCCGGACAACAGCCCGGTGAGTACCGGGCTGAAAGAGGTTTTTTACCTGGCCTGATGTGTTAACGCTGCCGCGCTCGCGGCAGCGATCTCCCGCTTACTGCTCAGCGTAAACGCCGACACCAGCGTAATCGCCAGCACAAAACAGCCCAGCATCAGATAGGTATCCTGGAAGCCGATCCGGTCATACATATTCCCGGCAAAGGCGGAGAGGAAAATTGCCGCCAGCTGCTTGGCAAAGTTAAAACCAATCAGGTAGATGGTCGCTGACAGTCGGGTATCGAATACCCCGGTGATGTACTTAAATGCGCCAACCAGCAGGAACGGCACCTCCAGCGCGTGCAGCATCTTCAGGGCCACCACTTCCACGGCGGTGGTGGCAAATGACGACCCGATAATGCGCGTCGCCATAATCAGTCCGGCGATCAGCAGGGTATTTTTCGCGCCAATGCGGTTAATGATCCACGGCGAGCAGAACATGATGATGGCGTTACAGATTTCTCCGGCGGTGGTCGCAAAACCAAACGCGCGTGTGCCCGCCTCGGGCGTTGCGAAGAAGGTTTTAAAGAAGGTGGCGAACTGCTGATCGAAGACGTCATAGACGCAGGCCACGCCAATCACGTACAAAATGAACATCCACATTTTGCGCTGACGGAACAGGTTGATCACGGTTCTGACGGTGATCTGCGGCTGGTTAGCGCCCAGGGCGTTCATCACCTGCGCGGTCTGGTTGGGCTTCGGTTTTGCCACCACCAACAGCAGCATCAGGACCAGCGCCGCAGCGGAGCCCATCCAGAATACATATGAGGGATCGATGCCGAACAGAATGCCGCCTGTTGAGGCGCACAGCCCCCAGCCGAGACAACCAAACATCCGCGCTTTGCCGTATTCAAAGAAGCTGTTGCGGCTTACGCGCTCGATGTAAGCCTCAATGGCGCCCGACCCCGCCGAAAAGACAAAGCCGATATAAAGCCCGCCGCTCAGCGCCCCGAGCCAGATGTTGGTTTTTAGCAGCGGAGCGAAGACGTAGAGAAAGAACGGCGCGAACAGAAACAGCAGCACCGCGACTACCCACAGCAGATGTTTTTTCAGCCCCAGCTTGTCGGACACCACGCCCAGCACCGGCTGGAACGAGATGGCGGAGAGCGAGATGCAGGAAAAGACAATCCCGGTATGGGTTTTATTCAGGCCGATGATATCCGACAGCCAGATCGGCAGGAACGGAAAGCAGGTGGCCATGATGAAGAAGTAGAGAAAGAAGAACGATCCGAAGATCCAGAAGTTCGGATTATCTTTGTGGGTACAGGCAGTCGTATTCATTATTTTTATCCTCAACTCAGGGCCGGTTACCCGGCCCATGGCCCTTATACACGTTCAACGCCAATCAGAATGGCGGTCTCTGGATCCAGAACCGGCAGCGCCAGCCCCGCCTGCATCAGCCATTCGCCGCTCACCGTCTGCGGCGTCTCCATCCAGGCCGGCAGCTTGCGCATGGTGTGCCCACCCTCCCCGGTCAGGCGGATGTTGGGGTGGTCGAGCAGCGTGATACGGTACCGGGCGTTGGGCGCCAGCCCCGGCATGCGCAGCGGCATCATCAGGGTGTAGTCCGGCATCGCCATCTGGCTGACAATAAACAGTCCCTGTCCCCGATCGGCGCTCACGATCCCCTGCGCCAGAGTGGTGCTGTCGGGCATGTCCACCCGCCACTGGGTACCGTGATGGATCACCTCGCGCCACTGCTTATGCAGCGCGGCGTAGTGTCGGTAGCCTTCGCGCTCATGTTCATCCACGGCGAGCGGATCCAGCTCCAGCCCCATATGGCCAAACAGCGCCGTCAGGCCGCGGAAGGCGATGCTGTGCTGGCGGAAAGTGGCGTGGCATTTATGATGACCGATATGCGCGCCCATCACCTCCGGTGGAAAGAAATAGCTCATGCCGCGCTGAATGGTATTACGTTCCAGGGCATCGTTATTGTCAGACGCCCAGAAGCGATGGCAGCGGGTCAGCACTTCATAGTCGATACGCCCGCCGCCGGAGGAGCAGGACTCAAACTCTACGTGCGGGAAGCGCTCGCCCAGGGTCTCCAGCAGGCGATAGAACTGCCGGGTCTGGGCGTCAGCCGCGGCCTTGCCGTTATGTCCCGGCTGCACCAGCTCGCGGTTCATATCCCACTTCACATAGTCAATCTTATGCTCCCCTAACAGCCAGCTCATACGTTCCAGAAGGTAGTTGAACGCAGCCGGAATGTTAAGGTTCAGCACCCACTGATGGCGACCGGTGGCCTGCATATAACCCGGAAGAGCCAGCACCCAGTCAGGGTGAGCGCGACAGAGATCCGAGTTTGGATTGATCATCTCTGGCTCGACCCAGATGCCAAACTCCATACCGAGATCGTTGACATGATTAATCACCGGCGTTAAGCCGTTGGGGTATTTCTGTTCATCGAGATACCAGTCGCCCAGCGCCGCCCGATCGTCGTTGCGACCTTTAAACCAGCCGTCATCGATGATAAAGCGCTCCACGCCCAGCGCGGCCGCTTCGTCGGCCATCCGCATAATGTATTCCGGGTCGTGATTGAAGTAGATCCCCTCCCAGGTGTTGAGGTGTACCGGGCGCGGTTTGTTGTCCGGGAAGCGAATGATGTTGCTGCGCAGATAGCGGTGGAACTGCTGGCTCATGCCGTTGAGCCCCTGGCCGGAGTAGCTGGCGTAGAGGTGTGGGGTCCAGAGCGTTTCACCCTCCTCCACCGCCATTTCACCCGGCAGATACAGTGCTTCGGCCTGCAGGTAACGGCGGCCATCGGTTTTGGCCTCGGCGCGCAGGCGGTGGTTGCCGCTCCAGCCAAGATGCACGCCCCAGACGTCGCCCTGCATTTCGCAAAAGCCCGGCGTGCCGCTAATCAGCGCCGGAAAGTGCTCATGGGAGCTGCGGCCGCGGCGGTTCTCTATTACAAAGCTGTCGTGCTCCAGCAGCAGGCGATGCGGCTGGAATTCGCGGATCCAGCGGCCGTGAAAGGCCATCACTTCACGAGCACGTTCCGCCAGCGGCAGCGTAACGGCCAGGCGATCAACCTGCCACGGCTGGCTTTTGAGGTTAGTCAGACCGTGGCGAACCGCCAGCACGCCGCTGTCATCAAGGGCAATCTCGCTGATCAAACGTAGCCCGGCGGTTTCGTCTTCGGCGGACACGGTCAGAGTTTGCCCCTGCTGCGATACCGCAGTGGTCCGGAACTGCGGAGAGCCATCGCGCCCCTGACGATGGCCTTCAATACCCGGCGCGCCGAACAGACCGTGGGCAAGCTCCGCCATCAGCGTAACCGGTGAGTCCACGTCCAGCCTGCCGTTGGCAACCGGACGGGAGAGCGTGACCGCATCCTGCGGCGAAAAGTGGCGAAGGTGCGGCCCCCAGTAAAGAATTTCGGCAAACGGGTGGGTTTTTATCACCACATCCACCGTTTCGCTCGCGAGTCGTAAAACAGCCTCTTGCATCGGACATCTCCTGTCATCGGGATATCCTGAGTGTTGATCCGAAACGTTTCGGATACAAACCAAAACGTTTCGGATTTGTGATCGGGTTTAGAAATTGGGGAAAATCAGGCCGTCTGGCCTGGGGAGAACTCCGGCTGCCACAGCACCTGAAGCTGGCTGATTTCACCGCCGTTAATCAGCTGCAAAACCATATCCGCGATCTGCCTGCCCACCCCCTGACGGGTGGCCTGGATCACCGCCGCCACGTCGATATCGACAATGCTGTCCTGCGGCAGGCCATCGTAAACCACCAGCGAAACGGCATGCTCGCCGGTTAAGCGCCCGCTCTGCGCCAGCGCCATCGCCGCACCGTCGCCGTGGGTGTTGCAGTCGGTGACAATCGCCGTCGGGGGCACGTCCAGCGCCAGCAGTTGTTGGGTAGCGGTGTAGCCCGCGCGGCGCGATGGCGGCATGGTTCGCAGCCATTCGCTGGAAAGCCCCGCCTCTTTGAGGGCGTCGAGATAGCCCTGACGGCGCTGGGTAATGAAGGCCTGATTGTGGCTTTCTCCCAGGTAGGCGATGCGCTGATGTCCGCGCGCAATCAGGTGCCGGGTGGCGGTGTGCGTACCCGCGTAATTATCAAAGTCGAACCAGGCATAGGGCTTTGGCAGATGGCTGCGACCGAGCGCCAGGAAGGGGAGCCCGGCAGCCTGCAGCTGTTCAAGACGCGGATCGTTATCGAGCGTGTGCGCCACAATCAGGGCATCTACGCGACGGCTTTGCACCATGCGCATGTAGCTGTGTTTATCGGCCAAATCGTCGTCGGCGATCAGCAGCAAATCGATCTCATGTCGCGCTAATTCATGGCTAATTTCGCCGACCATGTCCATAAAAACGCTGTTATTGAGCGGAACGGGATGAACCGGGAAAACCAGCCCCACGGCGTCGATCTTGCCCATCTTCAGACGGCGGGCAAAGGTGTTCGGCCGATAGCCACGCCGCTGCGCTTCGGCCTCCACGCGGGCGCGCGTCTCGCTGGAAACGTCATAATAGCCGTTGAGGGCGCGGCTCACCGTCGTTACCGACAGTCCCAGTTCTTTAGCAATGGCTTTAAGCGACATGATTTTCCGTGACCTGGGGTTAGTTTTGTTCCGCCACCATAAGCGCGTATGTGTCGGGCTCAAGGGCTCTGAAGATATGCGGCTGGTCGGCAGGATAGCAAATATAGTCTCCTGGCCCCAGCTCCTCCGGCGTTTCGGTCAGGCCAATCAGCGCCCGCCCCTTCATCACAATAATATGCTCAACCGATCCCGGTGGGTGCGGATGCGAGATACGGTCAGCTCCGGGCTGGGCCATCAGGATATAGATATCGCGTCGGGCACCTGGCGGGCACGCCGCCAGTAAAATGGCCTCATAGTTGGCCTGTTCCGCCACCACTTTGGTGCCTTCTCCAAGGCGGAGCACCTGCGTTGTGGGCTGTTGGGGTTCGAGCAAACGCGCAAACGGAATATCCAGGGCCACACACAGCGACCACAGGGTTTCCAGGCTGGGATTGCCGTTCCCGGACTCCAGCTGGGAGAGTGTGGATTTGGCGATCCCGGCACGACGGGCAATTTCCGCCAGTGAAAGTCCGGTCCGCATGCGCTCTCGCACCAGACTTTTGGCGATCACGCTTATTGGCTGCGTCATAAAACGGCCTCTTTTACTGTTAAATCGAACGAATCGTTCATCTTGATAAACGGTTTTATTGCGTTCATTATAATGGATACTCGTTCGATATGGCTAAATATGTATGAAGCACACTCTCTCTTGCCTGCAAGGCGACACGGTCAAAGCCATCATTCTGGTCTGCCTGGCGGTAGGCGTCGTGGGAATGTCCTACGGCTCGCTGGCGATGGCGTACGGTTTTCCGCTGTGGGTGCCGTTTGTGCTCTCCATTTCGGTGCTGGCGGGCGCCTCGGAATTTATGTTTATCGGCATCGTCGCCAGCGGCGGCAATCCGCTTGCCGCCGCCGCCGCCGGGCTGTTGGTCAATGCCCGCCACGTGCCGTTTGGCGTAACGGTGCGCGAGCTGGTGGGCAAGCGCGGCGCCAGTTTCTTAGGCTGCCACATTATGAATGACGAAAGCGTGGTGTTTGGCCTGTCGCAAAAAACGCCGGAACAGCGTAAAGCCGCCTACTGGCTCTGCGGCCTGGGCGTGGCAATCATCTGGCCGCTGGGCACTCTGCTGGGGGCGATGGTCGGAAAACTGCTGCCCGAGCCGGAGACCATCGGACTGGATGCGGTATTCCCGGCCATTTTGCTGGCCTTAGTGGTGCCCGCCTTTAAAAACCGCACAACGCTTGTCCGCGCCTGTAGCGGCGCGGCGCTGTCGCTGGCCGCGGTGCCCTTTGCGCCGGTGGGCCTGCCGGTACTGCTCTCTCTGCTTGGCCTCGCGGCGAGGAAAAAGTAATGGAAAACATGACCGTCTTTATTCTCGGCATCGCCCTGCTTTCCGCAGGCACCTATCTGATGCGTCTCGGTGGAGCAAAACTGGGCAGCCGGTTAGCCCTGTCGGAACGCTCCCAGGCTCTGCTTTCCGATGCGGCAACGGTACTGCTGTTTTCGGTGGCCCTGGCGACCACGTTCTATGAAGGGGAACATTTTGCCGGAATGGCGCGGGTGCTGGGCGTGGCGTTCGCGGTTTTCCTCGCCTGGCGCAAGGTGCCGTTGATCTTCGTGATTATTGCGGCGGCGGTGGTAACAGCGTTGTTACGTCTGGCGGGCATAAACTAAAAAAGCGCCCCGGGGGCGCTCTTTCGACAGATGCTGTGTGCTTATTTGTTCAGTTCGGCGGTCATGTGCACGCGGTTACCGGTGAAGGCCTGAGTAATGGTGTAAGACGACGCGCCCGCCTGCTGAGCCTGAGCGGCGATTTTTGCTTCTGCGCCGTCAATGGTGCTGGCGGATGCGGTAACGGACTGAGCAGCGAAAGAACCGAAAGAAGCAGCCAGAGCGATAACAGCGACAAAAGTTTTGATGCTTTTCATGATAGTGACCCTTTCATTAAGTTGTTGGTGTAAGGCGTTGTGCCTTGATGTGATAAATAATAAGCCTCATCACCGACAACTGATAGCGGAAGGATTTGCTATTAACATTCAAAATTACTGATCAACAATCAGACGCTGCGGATGGGTATAGACCGTGGCTTTTCCCGGCTTGCAGAACCCCACCAGCGTCAGGTTGCAACGCTCGGCCACCTCAACGGCCAGCGTAGTGGCAGCCGAGACCGCAAACAGGATCTCCACACCGCACATCGCCGCTTTTTGCACCATCTCGTAGCTGGCCCGGCTGGAGACCAGCGCGGCCCCCTGCTGCCAGTCGGCGCTCTCTCCGGCCCGGCGGCCCAGCAGCTTATCCAGCGCCACATGGCGCCCGACATCTTCATGCCCACCGGCAATCTCCCCGGACGGCAATACCCAGGCTGCGGCGTGGGTACACCCGCTCAGATTGCCCACCGGCTGCACCGAGTTAAGATTGTGCAGCGCAATATTGAGGTTTGACAGGGTGAAGGTCTGGCTGAAGGGCAGCGGCGTAATGGGTTTACCGATGTCGTTCAGCTGCTCCACGCCGCACACCCCGCAGCCGGTGCGCCCGGCCAGCGCCCGGCGGCGCTCTTTAAGGGCCATAAAACGACGGCTGGAGAGTTCAATCTGCACTTCGAGACCATTGCAAACGGATATCACCTCCATGCCGTAGATCTCACGCGGGTGCTCAATGATGCCTTCAGACAGCGAAAAGCCGATGGCAAACAGCGCCAGATCTTTGGGGGAAGCCATCATCACCACATGGGAGATACCGTTATAAACCAGCGCGACGGGCACCTCTTCCGCCAGAAAATCGGGAGTCGGGAGGCTAATCTGAAGGGGTCTGTGTACGCGGCGTTCTGCCACACCGGCAGGCAGTGACGTAAGGCGGGTATCACCATTTTGTTTCAACACAACGAATTTCCTGAGCAACCACGTGGGAAGGCCTGCTATTGCACCATACTTTTCCGGCCTGGCGCATAGTATGGATCAATTTTTACCGCTCTGTCCGCGCAACTTTACCTGAGGGACAAACCCGACGCATGAACAGGTTTGTAACAGTTCGGGAGCATCATGTGATCAATATCACATTTTATAATCATCACCGTGATAATACGTTCACTTTGTTTTAACGCCGTTGGAACAAGCGTACCGACATTGTGGTATTCTGACATACCCCTCGTGGAAATGAGGGTTTAACGCAAATTTTCAACTTTGCGGTCAAAAATCAGCCGTGAAGTAAAACAATAATGACCCCAAATAATTCGTGCAGGCGCGAAGAATGAAGGGTAGCAATGTCGAAACAAGGAGTGACCCATGCAGGTCAGCAGAAGGCAGTTCTTTAAGATCTGCGCTGGCGGTATGGCAGGCACCACGGCAGCAGCACTGGGCTTTGCGCCCGGCGTCGCGCTGGCGGAAACTCGGCAGTACAAACTGCTGCGCACCCGCGAAACCCGTAATACCTGTACGTACTGCTCTGTCGGTTGTGGGCTGTTAATGTATAGCCTCGGCGACGGTGCGAAAAACGCCAAAGCATCTATTTTCCATATCGAAGGCGACCCGGATCACCCGGTCAACCGCGGCGCGCTGTGCCCGAAAGGGGCAGGTCTGGTGGACTTCATCCACTCGGAAAGCCGCCTGAAATTCCCGGAATATCGCGCACCAGGCTCCGATAAATGGCAGCAAATTAGCTGGGAAGAGGCGTTCGATCGCATCGCTAAGCTGATGAAAGAAGACCGTGATGCCAACTTTATGGCGCAGAACGCCGAAGGCACCACCGTTAACCGTTGGCTCTCCACCGGCATGCTGTGTGCGTCTGCCTCCAGCAACGAAACCGGTTATTTAACGCAAAAATTCACGCGCGCACTCGGTATGCTCGCGGTCGACAACCAGGCGCGTGTCTGACACGGACCAACGGTAGCAAGTCTTGCTCCAACATTTGGTCGCGGTGCGATGACCAACCACTGGGTCGACATGAAAAACGCCAACCTCATCGTCGTGATGGGTGGGAACGCGGCAGAAGCGCATCCGGTGGGGTTCCGCTGGGCGATGGAAGCCAAGATCCACAATGGCGCGAAGCTGATTGTCGTCGATCCGCGTTTTACGCGTACGGCGTCGGTTGCCGACTTCTATGCTCCAATTCGCTCCGGTACTGACATTACCTTCCTGTCAGGCGTATTGCTGTACCTGCTAACCAACGAAAAATATAACCGTGAATACACCGAGGCCTACACCAACGCCAGCCTGATCGTGCGTGAGGACTACAGCTTCGACGATGGTCTGTTCAGCGGTTATGACGCGCAAGCGCGCAAATACGACAGAACCAGCTGGAACTACGAGCTGGATGAAAACGGTTTTGCCAAACGCGATACCACCCTGCAACACCCGCGCTGCGTGTGGAATCTGCTGAAAACGCACGTTTCCCGCTATACGCCGGAGATGGTTGAAACCATCTGTGGTACGCCAAAGGCCGACTTCCTGAAGGTGTGCGAGTACATCGCCGAAACCAGCGCTCACGATAAAACCGCGTCGTTCCTCTATGCCCTGGGCTGGACGCAGCACTCCGTTGGCGCGCAGAACATCCGTACCATGGCGATGGTGCAACTGTTGCTCGGCAACATGGGGATGGCAGGTGGCGGCGTGAACGCCCTGCGCGGCCACTCCAATATTCAGGGTTTGACCGATCTCGGCCTGCTGTCGCAGAGCCTGACCGGCTACATGAACCTGCCGAGCGAGAAGCAGACCGATCTCCAGACCTACCTCACCGCCAACACGCCTAAAACGCTGCTGGAAGGTCAGGTGAACTACTGGAGTAACTACCCGAAATTCTTCGTCTCGATGATGAAGGCTTTCTACGGTGATAAAGCGACGGCCGAAAACAGCTGGGGCTTTGACTGGTTGCCGAAGTGGGATAAAGGCTACGACGTTCTGCAATACTTCGAGATGATGAACCAGGGCAAAGTCAACGGCTATCTGTGCCAGGGCTTTAACCCGGTCGCCTCGTTCCCGAACAAGAACAAGGTTGTGGCGTCGCTGTCGAAACTGAAATTCCTGGTAACGATTGACCCGCTCAACACCGAGACCTCCACCTTCTGGCAGAACCACGGTGAGTCGAACGACGTCGATCCGTCGACGATTCAGACCGAAGTGTTCCGTCTGCCCTCCACCTGCTTTGCGGAAGAGAACGGCTCTATCGTTAACTCCGGTCGCTGGCTGCAGTGGCACTGGAAAGGTGCGGACGCTCCGGGCATCGCCATGAACGACGGCGAGATCCTGGCCGGTATCTTCTTACGCATGCGTAAGATGTATGCGGCAGAAGGCGGGGCAAATCCGGAGCCGGTGCTGAACATGACCTGGAACTACTCCACGCCGGAAAATCCATCCCCGGAAGAGGTGGCGATGGAGAGCAACGGCAAGGCGCTGGCGGATGTGATCGACCCGGCCACCGGCACCGTGCTGGCGAAGAAAGGCGATCAGCTCAGCACCTTCGCGCACCTGCGCGATGACGGCACCACCTCCAGCGGCTGCTGGATCTTTGCCGGTAGCTGGACGCCGAAAGGCAACCAGATGGCCAACCGCGATAACGCCGATCCGTCGGGCCTCGGTAATACGCTGGGCTGGGCATGGTCGTGGCCGCTGAACCGCCGCATTCTCTATAACCGTGCATCGGCAGACCCGCAGGGCAACCCGTGGGATCCGAAGCGTCAGCTGCTGAAATGGGACGGCGCGAAGTGGGGCGGCGTGGATATTCCGGACTACAGCACTGCCGCACCGGGCAGCGATGTCGGGCCGTTTATCATGCAGCCGGAAGGGATGGGTCGCCTGTTTGCTATCGATAAAATGGCAGAAGGGCCGTTCCCGGAACACTACGAGCCGTTCGAGACGCCGCTGGGCACCAACCCGCTGCACCCGAACGTGGTCTCTAACCCGGCGGCCCGTATCTTTAAGGGCGATCTTGAAGCGCTGGGCAAAAAAGACAAGTTCCCGTATGTGGGCACCACCTACCGCCTGACCGAGCACTTCCACTACTGGACCAAACACGCGCTGCTTAATGCTATCGCGCAGCCGGAACAGTTCGTGGAGATCGGCGAGAAGCTGGCGAACAAGCTGGGCATTGTCCAGGGCGATACCGTGAAGGTCTCCTCCAACCGCGGCTATATCAAGGCCAAGGCAGTGGTGACCAAGCGTATTCGCACCCTGAACGTGCACGGCCAGCAGGTGGACACCATCGGTATCCCAATTCACTGGGGTTACGAAGGGGTGGCGAAGAAAGGGTTTATTGCTAACACCCTGACGCCTTTCGTCGGCGATGCGAACACGCAGACGCCGGAGTTTAAGGCCTTCCTCGTGAACGTGGAAAAGGTGTAACGGAGACGACTTATGGCTTATCAATCGCAAGATATCATTCGTCGTTCCGCGACAAACAGTTTCACGCCCGCGCCTCAGGCGCGGGATCACCAGCAGGAAGTGGCGAAGCTTATCGACGTCACCACCTGTATCGGCTGTAAAGCCTGTCAGGTGGCCTGTTCAGAGTGGAACGACATCCGTGATGAGGTGGGTCACAACGTCGGGGTGTACGACAACCCCGCCGATCTGACCGCCAAATCCTGGACGGTGATGCGCTTCTCGGAAGTGGAGCAGAACGACAAACTGGAATGGCTGATCCGTAAAGACGGCTGTATG
This sequence comes from Leclercia adecarboxylata, assembly GCF_035787115.1. Classification (GTDB taxonomy): domain Bacteria; phylum Pseudomonadota; class Gammaproteobacteria; order Enterobacterales; family Enterobacteriaceae; genus Enterobacter; species Enterobacter adecarboxylatus_E. Next base: position 75,979 of record NZ_JALKTL010000009.1, read on the forward strand.
CACTGCGCCGATCCGGGCTGCCTGAAGGCCTGCCCGGCGGAAGGGGCAATCATTCAGTACGCCAACGGCATCGTCGATTTCCAGTCTGAGCAATGCATCGGCTGCGGCTACTGCATCGCCGGCTGCCCGTTCGACGTGCCGCGACTGAACCCGGAAGACAACCGCGTCTACAAATGTACGCTGTGCGTCGACCGCGTGAACGTCGGCCAGGAACCTGCGTGCGTGAAGACCTGCCCAACCGGCGCTATCCACTTTGGCTCCAAAGAGGATATGAAAACGCTGGCGGGCGAGCGCGTCGCCGAGCTGAAAACCCGCGGTTACGACAACGCAGGCCTGTACGATCCGGCTGGTGTTGGCGGTACGCACGTGATGTACGTGCTGCACCATGCCGACAAGCCGAATCTGTATCACGGCCTGCCGGAGAACCCGGAGATCAGCGCCACCGTGAAGTTCTGGAAAGGTATCTGGAAACCGCTGGCCGCCGTCGGTTTTGCTGCGACCTTCGCCGCGAGCATCTTCCACTACGTCGGTGTCGGTCCGAACCGCGCGGAAGAGGAAGACGACAACCTGCATGAAGAGAAAGACGAGGTGCGCAAATGAAAAGACGTGACACCATCGTGCGCTACACGGCGCCGGAACGTATCAACCACTGGGTCACCGCCTTCTGCTTCATGCTGGCGGCGATAAGCGGGCTGGGGTTCTTCTTCCCCTCCTTCAACTGGCTGATGCAGATCCTGGGTACGCCGCAGCTGGCGCGCATCCTGCACCCGTTCGTCGGGGTAGTGATGTTTGCCTCGTTCATCATCATGTTTTTCCGTTACTGGCACCACAACCTAATCAATCGGGATGATATCTTTTGGGCGAAGAATATTCGTAAGATCGTCGTCAACGAGGAAGTGGGTGATACCGGACGCTATAACTTCGGCCAGAAATGCGTATTCTGGGCGGCGATTATCTTCCTGGTGCTGCTGCTGGTAAGTGGCGTGATCATCTGGCGTCCGTATTTCGCGCCTGCTTTCTCAATCCCGGTGATCCGATTTGCGTTAATGCTGCATTCATTTGCCGCAGTGGCGTTAATTGTGGTTATCATGGTGCATATTTACGCCGCCCTCTGGGTGAAAGGCACCATTACCGCGATGGTGGAAGGCTGGGTAACCAAAACGTGGGCGAAGAAACATCACCCGCGCTGGTACCGAGAAGTCCGCAAGACAACGGAAAACAAAACTGAATGAGTATTCGCATAATCCCGCAAGATGAGCTGGGTTCGAGCGAGAAACGCACGGCGGAAGTGATTCCGCCGTTACTGTTCCCCAGACTGAAAAACCTCTACAACCGCCGCGCGGAACGCCTGCGTGAACTGGCTGAGAGCAATCCACTGGGCGACTATCTGCGCTTTGCGGCGCTGATCGCCCACGCCCAAGAAGTGGTGCTGTACGACCATCCACTGCAGATGGACCTGACCGCACGCATCAAAGAGGCGAACGTGCAGGGTAAACCGCCGCTGGATATCCACGTTCTGCCACGCGATAAGCACTGGCATAAACTGCTGCACTCGCTGATTGCCGAGCTGAAGCCGGAGATGAGCGGCCCGGCGCTGGCGGTGATCGAGAATCTCGAAAAAGCCTCTGAGCAGGAGCTGGAGCTGATGGCGAGCGCGCTGTTTGCCTCAGATTTTGCTTCGGTCAGCAGCGATAAAGCGCCGTTTATCTGGGCCGCCCTGTCGCTCTACTGGGCGCAAATGGCCAGCCTGATCCCCGGCAAGGCCCGCGCTGAATACGGTGAAGCACGCCAGTTCTGCCCGGTATGCGGTTCGATGCCGGTTTCCAGTATGGTGCAAATCGGTACCACTCAGGGGCTGCGCTATCTGCACTGCAACCTGTGTGAAACCGAGTGGCACGTGGTGCGCGTGAAATGTAGCAACTGCGAACAGACCCGCGATCTGCACTACTGGTCGCTGGAAAACGAACAGTCGGCGGTGAAAGCCGAAAGCTGCGGCGACTGCGGCACCTACCTGAAGATTTTGTATCAGGAAAAAGACCCGAAAGTGGAAGCGGTGGCCGACGATCTCGCCACGCTGGTACTGGACGCCAAAATGGAGCAGGAGGGCTTTGCCCGCAGCTCTATCAATCCGTTCCTGTTCCCGGGTGAAGGGGAGTAATTCCCTGTAATTAAGCCGGGCAGCGTAGGCTTGCCCGGCCTACAGTTGATAGGGTGAAACTACCCCTGCTATACCTGCAAAGTCTTTGGTATTGCGTGAAATTAACGGACAGTTTCTGCTCTGAGCTGTGGCCAGAATAATGGCATCTGGAAGTTTCATCCCATGCTTCTCGCGGAGCAATACACTTCTTTCAGCAATCTCACGCGTAATATCGATAATTTCGAAAGCGCCCATAACTGCAGCCGTTTTCGCCTCATGACCGTGCCTGCGCGCCCCAACCATGACTTCCATCCAGGTGATGAGGCTTATTGTCCGGTGCGACGCAGCACTTTCAATTGCATTTGCAGCCTCAACCCGGTTATTAAAGAGATCGATGAGAATATTGGTATCAAACACCGCCATGTGTTCCACTTTTACCACTCCTCACGTAGCTTACGTTCGTACTCCAGCCCGTCTTCTTGCTGGTTACCCCATAGACCCAGCGCATCACGAATGACCGAGACACTTTGTTGATCGAGATACTGCTCTATTGCTTCCCGTAATAATTCAGCGCGCGGCTGGTTCCGCAGCTGCTTAAGATTATCGAGCCGCTGAATAACGTCATCCGACAAATCGATCAGTATTCTGCCCATATCAATATTCACCGATAAACTCATATATCACTCCAGTATATCATCTATGGTTAATTTTCAGGCAAAATACACCTTATTAATTTGTGGTTAAAGCAAAATACGATGACAGAGAACGCTTTTGCGAGCCGCTTTCCAGATTCTTATCCTCACCACAATCCTCTGTTTTCATCTGTATAAAACCAGGCTATAAGGCTGTGTATTCATACAGGAAAAGGGACGCATCTATGGCACTGGTTACGGCGCTACGGCTCAAAACCACGGGTTTGTGGCAGCCTGCACAGCTGATTCTTATCTATCCTATGCTCGACGCAACGGCCTGTTTTGAAAGCTGCACCCGCAATGGTTCGGACTACGTGATTACCCGCGACACGCTACTCAGCGGTTACGACGAGCGGCAGCACCCTGAAGCCAGCCCACTGTGGCGGGACGATTTTTATGGCCTGCCGAAAACTCATATCATTACCGCCGAATATGATCCGTTACGCGACGAAGGCGAAGCCTTGCATCATAACCTGAACGATCAAGGCGTGAACTCTACCTGTCAACGCTGGTCTGGCGTGATTCACGGCTTCTTTCAGCTGGGTGGGGTTAGCCAGGCTGCCCGGGATGTTATTCAGGATATCGCATGGCGAGTGGGTGCTGTGGCAGCGAAAAGAGAATAAATTAAGAAATCCCATATTGATGATAAAGCAATTAAGATTTGCTCCCGCAAATTTAGCAAAGCAAAATAAATCGCCCAAGGCAGTGTGATAAAGGAAAAATAATCATCACACTCCCCTCTTACCATCATTATTAAATATTTAGTTTCTTTGATTAATGGATTACATCAATGAATAAAAGCTCTCTGGTAATTTTACTGGCCGCCTCTCTGACCAGTAGCCTGGCATTTGCAAATCATCACACCTTTTCTGTTGGCTTTGCGCACAGCGAGGCAACGGATTTTGACAGTCTGAACGGCGTAAACGTCCAGTATCGCTATGAATTCAATTCACCTGTCAGCCTTCTGGGATCGTTTTCCTGGATGAAGGCGAACTCTAAGCAGGATTATTTAGCGGCCAGCGATGTTGTTCATAATGATATAGACGTCGATTACTATTCTTTACTGGCAGGACCGGCGTACCGTATCAATGACTATATTTCTTTTTATGCCATCGGCGGCGTGGCATGGGTGAAAGCGTCCGGGAATACCCGCTGGGTCAATTACGGTAATAATGAGGTACATCACGGCGGTATTTCCGAGAAATCGGCCTCATTCGCCTGGGGAGTGGGAATGGTAATGAACCCGTTCGACAGCCTCTCGGTTAATATTGGCTATGAAGGCACAAAGGCCAGTATGGAGCGCGACTATTCCATTAATGGTTTTAACGTGGGCATGGGCTATCGTTTTTAAGCCAGCAGGCTGAAGCTCTGAACCTGAGAGTTACCCCTTTCACGGCGGGTAACTCTCAACCCCGAACGTTACTCTTCTTCGTTCCCGCCTTCTTCATACGCGCCAAACGGCTTCGCGGGCAACACGATATAGGTTCCTTCAAACAGCGCGCCAGCGGTGTCGTCACCAAACAACTCCACCAGCATCTGCACGCGCGCTTTGCGACCGCGGGCCAGGCGGTCGAGATCGCCGCTTAGTGAGCCCAGATCGGCCACGGCGCTCGGTTTTCCAGAGATAGGACGGCTGTAGCGGATATGGGCATCGGCCAGAATAATGGTGCCGCCCAGATGGCGCTCGCGCAGCATCAGCCAGATAAGCCCCCAGCCGGTCAGCGTCGCCAGCGAAAACAGGCTGCCGGCAAACAGGGTGTGGTGCGGGTTCTGGTTGCCGATCTCCGGCATGGTGGTGATAAATTTTTGTCCGGTGTACTGCTGAATGCGCACCCCCATCTTTTCGCTCAGGGGGATGTGCTGATACCAGGCCTGCTGCAGCTGACCGCACCAGTCGGCGCGATGCAGAATATCATCCAGCGAGGCGATGGGTTTGATCATCAAAAAATGACGAATCGGGGTGGTTTGCGGCGTGGTGATCTCGCCCTGGTTAATGAAACCCAGCTTGGCAAAAAACTCCACCGCGTCTTCGCGCGCGCTACAGGTGACGCGCTTCACGCCCTCCTGGCGGGCCACGGACTCGAGCGTCATCGCCATCAGCGTGCCAAGGCCTTTATCCTGCACGGAAGGGTGCACCGCCATAAAGCGGATTGAGGCTTCATTATCGGCATTGATATACAGCCTTCCTACGGCAACAAGGTTACCCTCTTCATCCATCACCATCTGGTGATGCGCCATCGCGTCCCAGGCATCGCGTTCCGACCCTTTCGGTTGATGTAATGGCTTACGCAACATCTCCCAGCGGAACTGGTAATAAAGCGCTAACTCTTCTTCCGTCTGCGGTACTCGAAGGTGATACATAGCTGTACTCTCTCTGGTTACCCGCGGCCTTACCGTCAGCTCACTCATATCTGGAGCCAGAAAGTGACAGGGCCATCATTGACCAGCGACACCTGCATATCCGCAGCGAATCGTCCGGTCTGTGTGTGCATCTCTTGCTGGCGGCAACGCTCCACAAAGTACTCATAAAGCGCTTCTGCCCGATCCGGCGCAGCCCCTTTAGAGAAGCCAGGACGCATGCCGCGCTCGGTATCTGCTGCCAGCGTAAACTGGGACACCACCAGCACGCTGCCACCCGCCTGCTGGACGTTAAGGTTCATTTTGCCATCCGCATCGCTGAAGATACGGTAACCTAATACCCGCTCGCATAAGCGGTTGGCTTTTTGCTCGTCGTCATCCCTTTCGACACCTAACAGGACTAAAAGTCCCGAACCAATTTCACCCGTCACTTCACCCTCCACGGTGACGCTGGCACGGGTTACGCGTTGAATTAATGCAATCATGGTTGGTCTGCTTCTCGTTGTTTTTCGGCTTCTGCTGCTTTTTTTAGCTCGCGGTATACCCCGAGAGTGACAGTAATTTCCGCGCCAAGCAAGACGATACACCACGTCCAGTAAACCCAGAGGAATAAAATGGGGATCACCGCCAGCACGCCATAAATCAGCTGGTAGGAGGGGAACATGGTGATGTAAAGCGCGAAGCCTTTCTTGCCCAGTTCGAACAACAGAGCGGCCACCAGCGCCCCCACCATCGCATCCCGGTTAGGGACACGCGTGGTAGGAACAATGCTGTAAAGCAACCAGAAAGCGAGCCAGGAGAGGAGCAGCGGAAAGATACGCAGCACATCATCAATCACGCTGTTAAGTTCGCTGGCCCAGCGTAACGAGAGCAGATAAGAGCTGATCGCCAGGCTGGCCCCGGCCAGCAATGGCCCCAGGGTCAGGATCATCCAGTAGACCGCGAAAGAGTAAACTTTGGGACGCGCGCGGGTACTGCGCCAGATAGAGTTCAACGCACTATCAATGGCATACATCAGCAACAGCGCGGTGACAATAAGTCCCACAGCCCCAACCGCGGTCATTTTGCTGGAGTTGGCGACAAACTGCTCAATGTAGTTCTGAATGACATCCCCGGTGGCAGGCATGAAGTTGGCAAACACAAAATGCCGCAGCTGCAGGCTGACATCCGAAAACATCGGAAAGGCGGCAAAAAGCGCAAAAATGACCGCCACCAGCGGCACCAGAGAGAGCAACGACACGTAGGCAAGGTTACCTGCCAGCGTCGTCATGTTGTCCTCATCGATACGGTGCCAGAGAAGTTTTAGCCACGCACGCAGCGGCCTGGTGTGGTGGCTGGCTTTTTGATGAACGGTTTTTAGCATAACTGCTTCGCAAAATAATCGGGTATCGTCTGTTTTCCGGTGATCAGGATTGAGGTGATACCCAACTGGTTAGCTCCCTCTATATTATCGCCGTTATCGTCAAAAAAGACGGCATCGGCGGCAGAGAATCCTTCGGCCTGCAGAACGGCCTGGTAGATGCGCGCTTCCGGCTTACGCATTCCCATCTCCTGGGAGAGATAGATTTTATCCGCTGCCGCCTTCACTTCGGGATACTCTTCCGGCCAGAAGGTGGTGTGCAGACGGTTGGTGTTAGAGAGCACCACCACCCGATGCCCCTGCTCGCGCAGTTTGTGCATGATGGCAATCACCTCAGAGCGGATGCCGACAAAGACAGCCTGCCAGCCGTGGGAAAATTGTTCGTAACTGAGCGGAAGATCCATCTCCTGGCAAAGCTTTTCGGCAAAAACCTCATCGGATATTTCACCGCGCTCATGCTGATGGAAAGCCTCGCCCATCGTAAAACTTTGCTTAAGCGTCGCCAGCGGTACGCGGCTGAAATCACTCCATGCGCCCAGCACGCGATTGAAGTCGATATCGACAATTACATTTCCTAAATCAAAGATATAGAGCATGTGTTTCTCCTTATTCGTCGTGAAAAGTAACTGTAGCGGGAAAGGAGATGTTTGGCTATGAAGCGCACGGCATGGCAGAAAAAGAAAAACCCCGCCAGAAGGCGGGGTTTTAGAAAACGCAGAGAAGAAAATTAATCTTCTTTTGAACCGCGCATTGCGCGTTTACGGTCGTTTTCGGTCAGGTGACGTTTACGGATACGAACAGACTGTGGAGTCACTTCTACCAGTTCGTCGTCATCGATGAATTCCAGAGCCTGCTCCAGGGTCATCTTAACCGGTGGAACCAGAACCGTTGCTTCGTCAGTACCGGACGCACGCATGTTGGTCAGTTTCTTACCGGTCAGGCAGTTTACAGTCAGGTCGTTAGAACGGCTGTGAATACCAATGATCTGGCCTTCATAGACTTCTGCACCGTGACCCAGGAACAGCTTACCGCGATCCTGCAGGCTGAACAGGGCGAACGCAACCGCTTTACCCTGACCGTTGGAGATCAGAACGCCGTTGTTACGCTGACCTACTTCACCCGGACGAACGTCGTCGTAGTGGCTGAAGGTGGAGTACAGCAGACCGGTACCAGAGGTCATGGTCATGAACTCAGAACGGAAGCCGATCAGACCACGGCTTGGGATCACGTAGTCGAGACGTACGCGGCCTTTGCCATCTGGATTCATGTTTTTCAGGTCGCCTTTACGCTCACCCAGAGCCTGCATCACAGAACCCTGGTGCTGCTCTTCAACGTCCAGCGTCACGTTCTCGAATGGCTCTTGTTTACGGCCATCGATTTCACGGAAGATAACTTTCGGACGGGAAACCGCCATCTCGAAACCTTCACGACGCATGTTTTCGATCAGAACAGACAGGTGCAGCTCACCACGACCAGAAACGCGGAATGCATCAGCGTCTTCGGTCTCTTCAACGCGCAGCGCAACGTTATGCACCAGCTCTTTGTTCAGGCGGTCAAGGATCTGACGGGAGGTAACGAACTTACCTTCTTTACCACAGAACGGAGAGGTGTTGACGTTGAAGAACATGGTTACAGTCGGCTCATCAACGGACAGCGCTGGCAGCGCTTCTACATTCTGCGGGTCGCAGATTGTGTCAGAGATGTTCAGCTCGCCCAGACCGGTGATAGCGATGATGTCGCCAGCTTCCGCAATGTCGCTCTCGATACGCTCAAGGCCCAGGTGAGTCAGCACTTTACCGACTTTACCGTTACGGGTTTTGCCTTCGCTATCAATGATAGTGACCTGCTGGTTTGGCTTCACTTTACCGCGCTTGATACGACCAATGCCGATTACACCAACATAGTTGTTGTAGTCCAGCTGAGAGATCTGCATCTGCAGGGTACCGTCGAGATCAACGTTTGGCGCCGGAACATGATCAACAATCGCCTGGTACAGCGGGGTCATGTCTTCAGCCATGTCTTCGTGGTCCAGACCGGCGATACCGTTCAGCGCAGACGCATAAACGATCGGGAAGTCCAGCTGTTCGTCGGTCGCATCCAGGTTAACGAACAGGTCGAAGACCTGATCAACAACCCAGTCAGGACGCGCGCCAGGGCGGTCAACTTTGTTAATTACCACGATTGGCTTCAGGCCATGGGCGAATGCTTTTTTGGTTACGAAGCGCGTCTGCGGCATTGGGCCGTCAAATGCGTCAACCACCAGCAGCACGGAATCCACCATGGACATCACGCGCTCAACTTCACCACCGAAGTCGGCGTGCCCTGGGGTATCAACGATATTGATACGGTAGTCATTCCATTTGATCGCGGTGTTTTTAGCGAGGATGGTAATCCCACGCTCTTTCTCCAAATCGTTGGAGTCCATCACGCGTTCTTGAGTTTCGGCACGCGCATCGAACGTACCGGATTGCTGCAGCAGCTTATCAACCAGGGTAGTTTTACCATGGTCAACGTGCGCGATGATGGCGATATTACGCAGATTTTCGATCACAACTTTGCCTCAGGCATTAGAAATAGCGCGTTATTGTACACGGATTAATCGCACTACAAAACAGGATCACAAACATCCCCCGCAAACAAGTATTGCAGAGATGCTTTGTGATCGCTTTCACGGAGCGGTAAAAGGGCGCTTTAACGTAAATTGCACCAATATGGTGCTTAATGTTCACATTGAAGCACTATACTGGTGCAACAAAACCACCGTGGTGCAGCCCTTTTGCACTATGGTGCGCATGATAACGCCTTTTTGGGGTGTTTTAAAAGTTGGCACAGATTTCGCTTTATAAAAAATACGGCAGCAAAAGGCACTCAAGCCAGCCTTACACAGAATTTGAAGACCTCGTTACCACGACGACAATGACCAATCTGGAGAGTTAAGTATGTCCGCTGAACACGTTTTGACGATGCTGAACGAACATGAAGTGAAGTTTATCGATCTGCGCTTCACCGACACCAAAGGTAAAGAACAGCACGTCACTATTCCTGCTCATCAGGTAAATGCCGAATTCTTTGAAGAAGGCAAAATGTTTGACGGCTCCTCGATTGGTGGCTGGAAAGGTATCAACGAATCCGACATGGTACTGATGCCTGACGCATCTACCGCGCTCATTGACCCGTTCTTCGAAGAATCTACCCTGATCATCCGTTGCGACATCCTCGAGCCAGGCACCCTGCAGGGCTACGACCGCGACCCACGCTCTATCGCTAAACGCGCTGAAGAGTACCTGCGCTCCACCGGCATCGCAGACACCGTTCTGTTCGGGCCAGAGCCAGAGTTCTTCCTGTTCGACGACATCCGTTTTGGTGCGACCACTTCAGGTTCTCACGTTGCTATCGATGATATCGAAGGCGCATGGAACTCCTCCACCAAATACGAAGGCGGTAACAAAGGTCACCGTCCAGCCGTTAAAGGCGGTTACTTCCCGGTCCCACCGGTTGACTCTTCACAGGACATCCGTTCTACCATGTGTCTGATCATGGAAGAGATGGGCCTGGTTGTTGAAGCACATCACCATGAAGTTGCAACTGCTGGCCAGAACGAAATCGCCACCCGTTTCAACACCATGACCAAAAAAGCGGACGAAATTCAGATCTACAAATACGTTGTTCACAACGTTGCGCACCGCTTCGGTAAAACCGCGACCTTCATGCCAAAACCAATGTTTGGTGACAACGGTTCCGGTATGCACTGCCACATGTCCCTGTCCAAGAACGGTACTAACCTGTTCGCTGGCGACAAATATGCGGGTCTGTCCGAGCAGGCACTGCACTACATCGGTGGTGTTATTAAACACGCTAAAGCGATCAACGCCCTGGCGAACCCAACCACTAACTCCTACAAGCGTCTGGTCCCAGGCTACGAAGCGCCAGTTATGCTGGCCTACTCTGCCCGTAACCGTTCTGCTTCTATCCGTATCCCGGTGGTTTCATCTCCGAAAGCACGTCGTATCGAAGTACGCTTCCCGGATCCAGCGGCTAACCCATACCTGTGCTTCGCAGCACTGCTGATGGCAGGCCTGGACGGTATCAAGAACAAGATCCACCCGGGCGAAGCGATGGACAAAAACCTGTACGACCTGCCGCCAGAAGAAGCGAAAGAGATCCCACAGGTTGCAGGTTCTCTGGAAGAAGCACTGAACGCACTGGATGCTGACCGTGAGTTCCTGACCGCTGGCGGCGTATTCACCGACGAAGCGATCGATGCTTACATCGCGCTGCGTATGGAAGAGAACGACCGCGTTCGCATGACTCCGCACCCGGTTGAGTTCGAACTGTACTACAGCGTCTAATCTTCAATCCCTGTCGCGCGGCCTTTTCCGCGCGAGATTGATAGCCGTTTTTTTGTTGCCGTGGAAACTTTTCAGCCCATCTTCGGATGGGCTTTTTTCACCGTCAACAAGCTGATCTCACGCGTTTTTTACCGCGAAAACGCTATACTGCACTAAAACAGTGCAAACAACTCCAGGAGACTGCTGAATGGCAACTGGCACGCTGCCCGATGCTGGGCAGATCCTCAATTCTCTTATCAACAGCATTTTACTGGTCGATGACGATCTGGCGGTACATTACGCCAATCCCGCGGCCCAGCAGTTACTGGCGCAAAGTTCTCGCAAACTGTTTGGCGCGCCGCTGCCCGAGCTGTTGAGTTATTTTTCCCTGAACATCGGCCTGATGCAGGAGAGCCTCCAGGCGGGGCAAGGTTTTACCGATAACGAAGTCACGCTGGTGATCGACGGACGCTCGCATATCCTGTCGCTGACCGCCCAGCGGCTGCCGGAAGGACTCATTTTGCTGGAGATGGCGCCAATGGATAACCAGCGCCGCCTGAGCCAGGAGCAGCTTCAGCACGCCCAGCAGATTGCCGCCCGCGATCTGGTGCGTGGCCTCGCCCATGAGATTAAAAACCCACTCGGCGGCCTGCGCGGTGCGGCGCAGCTGCTCACCAAAGCCCTGCCCGACCCGGCGCTGGCGGAATATACCAACGTTATTATTGAACAGGCCGATCGCCTGCGTAACCTGGTGGATCGCCTGCTGGGGCCGCAGCAACCCGGGATGCACGTCACCGAGAGCATTCACAAAGTGGCCGAGCGCGTCGTCAAACTGGTGTCGATGGAGCTGCCGGATAACGTTAGGCTGATTCGGGATTACGATCCCAGCCTGCCGGAACTGCCGCACGATCCTGACCAGGTTGAACAGGTTTTACTGAATATCGTGCGTAATGCTCTGCAGGCACTGGGTGCGGAAGGTGGCGAAATTATTCTGCGCACCCGCACCGCGTTTCAGTTGACGCTGCACGGCACGCGCTACCGTCTGGCGGCACGCATCGACGTGGAAGATAACGGCCCGGGCATCCCTTCCCATTTACAGGACACGCTGTTTTACCCGATGGTCAGCGGCCGTGAAGGCGGGACCGGGCTTGGCTTATCGATTGCCCGTAATTTGATAGATCAGCATTCCGGCAAAATTGAATTTACCAGTTGGCCGGGTCATACCGAGTTTTCGGTTTACCTGCCAATCAGGAAATAGAGGGTTAGGTTATGCAACGAGGGATAGTCTGGGTAGTTGATGACGATAGCTCCATCCGCTGGGTGCTTGAACGGGCGCTTACCGGAGCAGGTTTAAGCTGCACCGCTTTTGAAAGTGGCGCTGAGGTGCTTGACGCCCTCACCACCAAAACCCCGGATGTGCTGCTTTCCGATATCCGTATGCCGGGGATGGACGGCCTGGCGCTGTTAAAACAGATCAAACAGCGCCACCCGATGCTACCGGTCATCATAATGACCGCCCACTCCGATCTGGATGCGGCCGTCAGCGCCTACCAGCAGGGTGCGTTCGATTATCTGCCAAAGCCGTTTGATATTGACGAAGCGGTGGCGCTGGTTGAACGCGCCATTAGCCATTATCAGGAACAGCAGCAGCCGCGTAACGCCCCGGTTTTCGGCCCCACGACAGATATCATTGGCGAAGCGCCGGCGATGCAGGATGTATTTCGCATCATTGGCCGTCTGTCGCGCTCCTCCATCAGCGTCCTGATTAACGGCGAGTCAGGCACCGGGAAAGAGCTGGTCGCGCACGCCCTGCATCGCCACAGCCCGCGCGTCAAAGCCCCCTTTATCGCCCTGAATATGGCGGCCATCCCTAAGGATTTGATTGAATCCGAGCTGTTCGGTCATGAAAAAGGGGCCTTTACCGGCGCCAACACCATCCGTCAGGGTCGCTTTGAGCAGGCCGACGGCGGGACGCTGTTTCTGGATGAGATCGGCGATATGCCTCTCGACGTTCAGACTCGTCTGCTGCGCGTGCTGGCGGACGGTCAGTTTTACCGCGTGGGCGGCTATGCGCCGGTTAAAGTGGATGTGCGTATTATCGCCGCCACCCACCAGAACCTGGAGCAGCGCGTTCAGGAGGGCAAATTCCGTGAGGATCTTTTCCACCGTCTGAATGTTATTCGCGTACATCTGCCGCCGCTGCGCGAGCGTCGCGAAGATATTCCGCGTCTGGCGCGTCATTTCCTGCAGGATGCCGCCCGCGAACTGGGGGTGGAAGCCAAACTGCTGCACCCGGAAACCGAAGCAGCGCTGACGCGTCTGGCCTGGCCGGGTAACGTGCGGCAGCTGGAAAATACCTGCCGCTGGCTGACGGTGATGGCCGCTGGCCAGGAAGTTTTGATTCAGGATCTGCCGCCAGAGCTTTTCGAAACCCATGTGCCGGAAAGCAGCACCGGTCAGAGTCTGCCCGACAGCTGGGCGACGCTGCTGGCGCAATGGGCCGATCGCGCGCTGCGTTCCGGTCATCAAAACCTGCTCTCCGAGGCACAGCCCGAAATGGAACGCACGCTGCTCACCACCGCGCTGCGCCATACCCAGGGCCATAAGCAGGAGGCGGCACGCTTGCTGGGCTGGGGTCGCAATACTCTGACACGTAAGTTAAAAGAGCTCGGGATGGAGTGATATTTTCCCATAGTGTAAAGCGCATTAATCAAACGCAAATTGCTGCTATTTTGCGCTTTACTGTTCCAGTGAGTTGAGTATGATCTCGCCCGGAAAATGGGGGGCATTATGCTGGAATCAATCGTGAATATGTTGTCTGGCGGAGCAGTCGAAAGCCATACGCCGCAAACGGCAGTTGCAGCAGTGTTGTGTGCGGCACTGGTTGGGTTGTTTAGCTAGAGGGGTTCGCCGGGTGGCGGTTTCGCCTTACCCGGCCTACTCTCGAACGCCTTAAATCACGCGCGAGAACTGCTGCATCCGCGCTTTCTGGCGCAGATACGCGTCAAAGCACATACAGATATTACGAATCAACAGGCGCCCCTTCGGCGTAACCTCAATCGCACTCTCCGTCACATCCACCAGCCCGTCTTTCGCCAGCGGCGCCAGCAGCTTCATGTCCTCAACAAAGTAATCGCTGAACACGAGATCCCACTGCGCTTCTACCGCGTTAAAATCGAGACGGAAGTTACAGATCAGCGCTTTTATCACGTCCCGACGAATACAGTCGTCGCGGGTTAACGCGATGCCGCGCCACAGGGCGTTGCCGCTCTCATCCACCTGCTGATAATAGAGCTTCAGCTCTTTCTGGTTCTGCGCGTAGCAATCGCCAATCATGCTGATGGCCGATACCCCCATCCCCAGCAGATCCGTATCGCCCTGGGTGGTATAACCCTGGAAGTTACGGTGCAGCACACCTTCGCGCTGGGCAATAGCCAGCTCGTCATCCGGGCGGGCAAAGTGATCCATGCCGATAAACTGGTAGCCGGTCTCGGTTAACGAGGAGATGGTTTCCTGCAGGATATCCAGCTTTTGTTGCGCGGAAGGCAGGTCGGCATCCTTGATTTTGCGTTGAGCAGCAAACAGCGTCGGCAGATGCGCGTAGTTAAAGACGCTCAGGCGATCCGGGTTCAGCTCCGCCACGCGCTTCAGCGTGAAGGCAAAGCTCTCCGGCGTTTGCTTTGGCAGGCCATAAATCAGATCGATATTCGTGGAGGTGAAGCCGATCTCCCGGGCATGATTTAACAGAGCGAAGATGAAGGCTTCATTCTGTTCGCGGTTGACCAGGCGCTGGACCTCTTTGTTGAAGTCCTGCACACCCATACTCAGGCGGTTAAAACCTTCGGCACGCAAATGATCCAGCACATCCAGCTCGATTTCGCGTGGGTCCACTTCGATAGAGATTTCTGCATTCGCATTGAAATGGAAGTTACCCCGCAGCAGAGTCATCAGGCGGCTGATTTGCGCTTTATTCAGATACGTTGGCGTACCGCCGCCCCAGTGGAGCTGGCTGACGTGACGACCGGCAAACTGCGGGGCACGATGCAGGATTTCCTGCTCAAGCGCATCCAGATATTGATCTGCCTTATGCTGCTGACGGGTCACAATTTTGTTGCAGCCACAGAAATAGCAGAGCTTATGACAGAACGGGATATGAACATACAGAGAGAGCGGGCGGTCAGGATAACGCGCTACCGCCTGCTGAAACTGGGTTTGACCGAATGCGTCGGAAAATTCCAGCGCAGTGGGATAAGAGGTATAACGCGGCCCGGAATAGTTATATTTCTGGATCAGGGCCAGATCCCAGTCGATGGTTGGTACAGACATGCTCACTCCTTCCGTTGGTGTCGCGTTCGTATACGGCGGCCCGTTCTGACCCCTGTGCGGGTCATGAATCGGGTGCGCAGCCACTTCTGTCGCCGCGACAACCGCCGTAGTTTAACGAATAACCACACCAGATAACATATAACCGGAAGGGTTATAAGCAGGACGATAGTACCTGCCGGGTGCAAATGTTAGTTTCCACCTTTCAACAGGCGCATCATATCTTCCTGTTTCTCTTCTTCTTCCTCTTCGTCTTCATCATCATAGGAGAGACCAAGCTGCTGCATCAGCTCATCGATACGATCCAGTTTGGCGTCAACCCAGGATTGCTCTTCAGCGTTCAGGGCTTCACCCTCTTCAAGACGTTCCAGCAGCGCATCCAGGCGCTCATCATTTTCCAGTAAATCCAGCTCAGCCTGCGGTGAAAGCATAGGTTTCTCGCTCTTCGGTTTGTGCTGCCTGGTGACCGGGGTATCAGTCACGCCTAATGGAACAGGTTTTTTACTGCCGATACGCGGGTCTTTCTGCTGCTTATTATTCGCAGACGCGCCCGAAGCACCGCCACTCGCGCGGCTACCCGCAGCATGACCACGATGCTTTTTATCGCGTTTGCGATCGCGCGCTTCCTGATTCAGTTCTTCGCGCGTTTTGCGGCGTGCTTTTGCTGGACGTTTAGCGCCGGCAGCGGAGGTCGGTTTTTTCATGATATTTTGTCTTTAAGCCGTTTTCTTGAGTATAGAATTGCGGCGAAATCTAGCAGAAAGCAAGCAAAGAAAAAAGGCGACAGAGCAATCTGTCGCCTTTTTTCCTGACTCAAAACCCGTTACGGGTCTGACAATCCCTGTTTGCTGACAACTAACCCTGTCTTTCCTTTAGCCGGTACCGTCCGTGATAGGTTCCTTTTCCCTTTTAAACGCCTCCTGGCGTACGTCTTCCTGACTTTCCTGTGTCTTCGCCTCCTGGCGCTCCTGACCCTTGTCCTTAAGTCCGATTCCTCTCGGCATCCTCGCCGTTGAAAGCTACTTTACCGTGTCCGGCTGAACGAACAAGCCACAAAAGCCCTTCATCTGTGACTTTCAGACTAAGACTAAAGGTTAATGTTTTGATTTTACTGGTTTTGAATTTTTAATGCCCTGCGATTTTTCTTAAATCTCCCATAGCACGAATGGCAGATCTCTCACAAACCCAAGGGTTTTTACTTACAGCCGGATTGCCGATGAGAAAAGCCTTTTCTCTTTGTTCAGGTATAATCCCTCCAACGTTACGAATTTCTGGAGACAACCACGTGACCAACCTGAATTATCACCAGACGCATTTTATCCTCAGTGCGCCTGATATTCGCCATTTACCCGCCGATACGGGTCTTGAAGTGGCATTTGCTGGCCGGTCTAACGCGGGGAAATCCAGCGCTCTGAATACCCTGACCAATCAGAAAAGCCTGGCACGTACCTCTAAAACGCCTGGCCGTACGCAGCTGATTAACCTGTTCGAAGTCGCTCCAGGTAAACGCCTGGTTGACCTGCCAGGTTACGGCTATGCAGAAGTTCCGGAAGAGATGAAGCTTAAGTGGCAGCGTGCCCTGGGTGAATATCTGGAAAAACGTCTGTGCCTGAAGGGTCTGGTCGTCCTGATGGATATCCGCCATCCGCTTAAAGATCTCGATCAGCAGATGATCCACTGGGCCGTAGAAAGCGGGATCCAGGTGCTGGTTCTGCTCACGAAAGCCGACAAGCTGGCCAGCGGCGCGCGTAAAGCGCAGGTGAATATGGTGCGTGAAGCGGTGCTGGCATTTAATGGCGACATCCAGGTAGAGGCGTTTTCTTCACTGAAGAAGCAAGGTGTGGATAAGCTGCGTGAGAAGCTGGATATCTGGTACAGCGAGCTGGAACCCGCCTCAGAAGCGGATGAGTAAAGATGAGCGCGGCGATGTCCGCGCTTTTTTTGCGCAGTTTTTTCTTTGCCGCAATAAAAAACGCCCCAGTCATTACTGACTGGGGCGGCTAAAATATTCAGCCAAATCCGATTACGTGAAGTAAAAGGTCTGAAAGATAGAACATCTTACCTCTGTACCCTACGTGGATAACTCTACCCTTTTTTAGTCTACAGACAAAGCACTTTTTGTAGTTTTTTTTCATTCTTTACATAGGGAATTCTAATGATCATCACAAAACGTTCATGGTTATGTTGCTTACTTACAAAAACAGTAGATATGCCATAAACACTTAGTGAGCTTGATCCCAGTTTTCTCCGTGTCCGACTTCCACCAGCAACGGCACATCCAGCTCCATGCTGTTCTCCATCAGTTCGTGGATCTTTTTCGAGACAGCCTCCAGATCGTCTTTATGCACTTCAAACACTAGTTCATCGTGTACCTGCATGATCATCCTCACCCGCGGCTGCTCTTTCTCCAGCCAGGCGTCAACGGCGATCATTGCACGTTTAATGATGTCCGCAGCCGTTCCCTGCATTGGGGCGTTGATCGCGGCGCGCTCGGCACCGGCTCGGCGGGCTGCGTTGCTGGATTTGATGTCCGGCAGATAGAGGCGGCGTCCGTCCAGGGTCTCGACATAGCCTTTTTCTTTCGCCTGAGCGCGCGTATTTTCCATATATTGCAGAACGCCCGGATAGCGCTCGAAATAGAGGTCCATATACTTCTGCGACTCTTTACGCGGGATGTTGAGCTGACGGGAGAGGCCAAAGGCGCTCATGCCGTAGATCAGACCAAAGTTGATCGCTTTAGCGCTGCGGCGCTGCTCGCCGGTGACGCTCTCCAGCGGCATCCCAAACACTTCAGCCGCCGTTGCCCGGTGAATATCCTGTCCTTCAGCAAAGGCGGTCAACAGCCCTTTATCCCGGGACAGGTGCGCCATAATTCGTAGTTCGATCTGGGAATAGTCAGCAGAAACAATGACGTAATCCTCTGGCGCAATAAATGCCTGACGAATACGGCGCCCTTCTTCATTACGCACCGGTATGTTTTGCAGGTTAGGGTCAGTTGAAGACAGGCGCCCGGTGGCCGCCACAGCCTGATGATAGGAGGTATGAACGCGGCCAGTCTTCGGGTTGATCATCAGCGGCAGCTTATCGGTGTAGGTTGATTTCAGCTTTGCCAGCCCACGGTACTGAAGGATCACTTTTGGCAGAGGGTAGTCCAGCGCCAGCTCCTCAAGCACCTCTTCAGAGGTGGACGGCGCGCCGCCAGGCGTTTTCTTCAACGGCTTAATACCCTGTTTTTCAAACAGGATAGTCTGCAGCTGTTTGGTAGACGAGAGGTTAAACGGCTCTCCGGCGATCTCATGCGCTTTTTGTTCCAGCTCATGCAGGCGCAAGGCGATCTCTTCTGAGTGCTTGTGCAACACGGCAGGATCGATCTTAACGCCATTGCGCTCAATACGGGACAGCACCGGCACCAGCGGCATCTCAATATTCTGGAACACGTTCAGCGGCCCGGCGTGTTTTTCGAGCTTAGGCCACATCTTTAAATGCAGTTGCAGGGTGACGTCAGCATCTTCTGCCGCATAGCGGCCGGCTTCTTCCAGCGCAATCTGGTTAAAGGTCAGCTGATTCTTGCCCTTCCCTGCGATCTCTTCAAAGGTGATAGTTTTATGCTTCAGCCAGCGATCGGAGAGCGAATCCATATCGTGACGACCAGCTACGCTGTCGAGGATATAAGACTCCAGCATGGTATCAAACGCAATGCCACGCAGCTCAATGCCGTAGTTTTGCAGGATACCGCGATCGAACTTGAGATTTTGCCCGACCTTAAGCGCTTTTTCGTCTTCCAGGATCGGCTTCAGCAGTTCGAGCACGCGTTCACGCGTTAGCTGCTCAGGCGCATCCAGATAGTCGTGGGCAACCGGCACATAGGCGGCTAAGCCCGGTTCTGTGGCGAATGAGAGCCCCACCATATTGGCGGAGATATTATCGAGGCTGTCGGTTTCGGTATCAAAAGCAAATACCGGCGCCTGCTGTAGCTTTTCAATCCACCGTTGCAGCTGCGCTTCATCAAGGATGGTTTCGTAATGCTCAGAAGAGAGTGCGCTGGCTGCTTCTTCCAGTGGTTCTTCTGCTTCAATTACCAGGGTTTCTTTTGGCTTAGCCGCTGGTTTAACCCCTTTCGCCTGCAGCCATTTCCCCGCTTCGACATCGGTTGTCCAGCGTTTGAACTCATATTGCTTAAACAGGCTCAACAGCTCTTCGGCGGCGGGCTGCTGCACTGCCAGCTGTTCGCAGGTCAGGTCCAGTTCAACGTCTGTTTTGATGGTCGCCAGCTGATAAGAGAGGTATGCCACCTCTTTGTTTTGCTCAAGCTTAGCGGCCATCGTTTTTGCACCGCGGAAGGTCAACCCGGCGATTTTATCCTGCTCGCTATATAGCGTATCCAGCCCGCCCAGACCTTGCAGCAGTGCCTGGGCTGTCTTCTCACCAACGCCCGGCACACCGGGAATGTTATCGGAGGAGTCGCCCATCAACGCAAGGAAGTCGATGATCAGTTCCGGCGGCACGCCATATTTAGCCACCACCTCTTCCGGCCCGAGAATGGTATTGGTCATGGTGTTAATCAGGGTGATCCCCGGCGTGACCAACTGAGCCATGTCTTTATCACCGGTGCTAATCAGTACCGGACGGCCCATCTTCTCGGCTTCCCGCGCCAGCGTACCGATAACGTCGTCAGCTTCTACGCCCGAGACGGCCATTAAAGGTAGTCCCATCGCTTTTACCATCTTATGCAGAGGTTCAATCTGCGCACGCAGATCGTCCGGCATCGGCGGTCGATGAGATTTGTAATGCTCGAACAGTTCATCCCGGAAAGTTTTGCCTTTCGCATCGAAGACCACTGCGGCATGGCTTGGCTGATACTGCATGATCAAACTACGCAGCATGTTCAGCACGCCATACATAGCGCCAGTAGGTTCTCCCGCGCTGTTGGTCAGCGGAGGAAATGCGTGGTACGCCCGATAGAGATAAGACGAACCGTCGACGAGAATAAGCGGATTTTCGGGGATCTGAACCATAATGTCCGTGCCTTTAAGTAATTTATGGATAAAGGATGCCACATAAGGATGAAAACATCAGTTTTTCACGGCCAATACAGCCAAAGATTTTGCGATCCTCTGGATCGCTCGCAAATTAAATCTGTGGATAAGTTTGTGAGTAGTTTCTGCCGCCTGGACTAAATGTGCTTTACGACGATCGCACTGATAATTATTTCACTTAACAATCAAACACTTGTAGTTTGATTGCGATCTCATATTTTCGATTGATGACAATTTACTCCATGTGGATATAAGCCAGGCAGGATCGGCGACACAGAATTTTTCTCCACTGCGCAGGCAAATCACCCTTTCCGCCAAGTTAAAGCGCCATCCTTTGGCCATTTTCTGGTAAAATCAGCGCCCGGTGCCTGTTTATCAGGCGCTAATCATAGCTAATCACCTGAAAACACTCATCATGTCTAGACTGCTGGCTGCGACCACCCTACTGCTAAGTATCGCATTAACTATTCTGGTCACTATCGCCTGTTCTGTGCCAATCATCATTGCCGGAATAATTAAACTGCTGTTACCGATCCCCTTCGTCTGGCGCGCCGTATCTGCATTCTGTAACGTTATGATGTATTGCTGGTGTGAAGGCCTGGCGATACTTCTGCGTCTTAATCCCCATCTGAAGTGGGATGTTCAGGGACTCGAAGGATTCAACAAGAAAAACTGGTATTTGCTCATCTGTAACCACCATAGCTGGGCCGATATCGTGGTGTTATGCGTGCTGTTCCGCAAACACATTCCGATGAATAAGTACTTCCTTAAGCAGCAGCTTGCCTGGGTACCCTTTATTGGGCTGGCCTGTTGGGCTCTGGATATGCCTTTCATGAAGCGCTATTCGCGCAGCTATCTGATACGCCATCCTGAACGTCGCGGCAAAGACGTTGAAACCACACGCCGCTCCTGCGAGAAGTTTCGCGCGCACCCCACCACCATCGTCAATTTTGTTGAAGGTTCTCGTTTTACCGAAGAGAAAAAGCAGCAAACCCGCTCATTGTACAACAACCTGCTGCCGCCAAAAGCGGCTGGGATCGCCATGGCACTTAACGTACTGGGCCAACAGTTCGATAAATTACTGGATGTGACGCTGTGTTATCCACAGAACGATAAGACACCGTTTTACGATATGCTCAGTGGCAAGTTAACCCGGATTGTGGTGCGTATTAATCTGGTGCCTGTGGCTGAAGAGTTACATGGGGATTATGTTAACGATAAGAACTTTAAGCGACGTTTCCAGCTCTGGCTGAATTCGTTGTGGACAGAGAAAGACACTTTAATCGACTGCATTAAAGCCCAATACAACAACGCCGGTCACTGACCGGCGTTTTCTTTATTACTTCTTCTCAACCAGATATTTCACGGTATCGGCATACTGCTGCACGAAGATATCCATGCTGCTGGTATCCATACCCTGCATATTCAGCTGGTATTTGCCATTAACGTACATGGCAGGAACGCCACGCAGTTGCAGGTCAGCAGCCGCTTTTTCCTGCTGCGCCACCAGGGATTTCACGACAAAGCTATTCCAGGCTGCATCGTATTCTTCACCTTTAATGCCTGCATCAACAAATACCTTACGGATATCGGCAGTTGTTTGTACGGTCTGGGTTTTCTGAACGGCTTCAAACATCGGCGCAGTAATTTTGTCTTCCACGCCCAGGGCCATAGCGACAGCCCACGCCTGCGTTAAGTCTTTGCCCAGCGGGCCAAGGAACTCAACGTGATACTTGGTCATTTTGGTGCCTTCCGGCAGCTTTTTCTTCACGTTATCGGAAACATGCAGAACCTGCTCGAACTCATAGCAGTGCGGGCAATAGAATGAGAAGAACTCCAGAACCTGAGGTTCTCCGGCGACAGGTTTGTCGAGGGTAATATACTGTTTACCGTCGGTGAACTGTGCAGCCGAAGCGCTAAATGCCAGAATCATACCTGCCAGCGCCAGCCATATTTTTTTCATGATCAACTCTCTCCTGGGTGTGTTCGATTAATACATTGGCGTTAATTGCATAGGTGGTTCCTGCAGAACCTTTACCTGCTCAATAAATGTGGATATCTGGTTACGCCAGTAATCTTCCCCGATAAGCCACGGGAAATTTTTGGGAAACGCGGGGTCGTCCCAACGCCTGATTAACCATGCAAGATAATAAACAAAACGCATGGCGCGTAAAGGTTCGATCAATGCAATTTCGTCTGAATTAAAGGGACTGAACTCTTCATAAGCTTCGATAATCGTCTCAAGTTGCATTCGCTGCTCGGCTTTATCGCCATTCAGCAGCATCCAGAGATCCTGAATCGCAGGTCCCATTCTCGCATCATCGAGATCAACAAATAATGGCCCGTCACGCCAGAGGATATTCCCGGCATGGCAATCACCGTGCAGGCGCAGCGTTTTTACGTTGTTATCCCAGCGCGCGATGACGGCGCTAATTAAACAATCCGTTGCGGCAAGAAAGTCGGCTTTCAGACCTGAAGGAATAAGCGTGGATGCTTCAAACACCTGACGCGGTTCGAGGAGATATTCCTGTATGCCGATGGTGGGACGCGAAGTAAAGGCGTGTTTCTTACCTGTCTGATGAATGCGTCCTAAATAACGGGCAACCCATTCCATCTGATCAATATTATCAGCTTCAAATTGCCGACCACCGAGGCTGGGAAATACAGCAAAATAAAATCCCTGGTGCGACAGGAGTGTCTGACCATTGAATTTAAGCGGTGCGGCAACGGGAACATCATCGGCTACCAGATCGAGCGCGAACTGATGCTCTTCCTGAATCTGCTCGGCTGACCAACGCTGCGGGCGATAAAATTTCACAACAAGGCGCTGACGATCCTCATCCTGAAACTGATAGACACGGTTTTCATAGCTGTTTAGTGGAGTCAGACCTGAATCCACCCGGATGCCCTGCTCAAACAGAGCATCCATAATGGTATCCGGGTGTAAGGTCTGGAAAGTAAAGGCCTGGTCGTTCATCCGATCATCCGGAAATTATACGAATGATTGAGGATATCATTTAACGGCAATGACGGTGGCGCCTCTTACAAGCTTTTACTCTTTAATTACGCCGCGTGCGCGCAGTAGTGCCGTTTTGAAATCTTCTTCATAGTCTTTCTGAATGCCAGGGATCACGGCATCTTTGCCGGAGTCGCGCATTTTCAGGTGATAGATCAGGATGTCATCAGAAAGGTCGGCCAGTTCGCCTTCATAACCTGACTCCTGCGCCAGTTTCTGTAAGAATTGCACCAGATTAAGTTCTGGCTCTTTTTGCCAGGCTGGCTGGAGAAGTTCAATAACTTCATTCAGACGTTTACATTTCATGGTAATACTCCTTTCATTTAGAGTGACACGTTAGCAGGGTCAATCCCACAATAAAAGAGGCGATATTGTTGAGCCAGATAAGCACGATCACGGGTGTGGTATTAGCCGGTGGCAAGGCATCCCGTATGGGGGGAATCGATAAGGGTCTGCAGATGCTGAACGGCGTACCTCTGTGGCAGCACGTTGCACAAATGCTAAGTAAACAAGTGAGTTCTCTCGTTGTCAGTGCCAACAAGAATATGGGCGTTTATCAGGAAAGCGGATACCCCATTTACTCTGATCTGCTGGCTGAATACCCGGGGCCGCTGGCTGGCATGCTTTCCGTTATGCAGCAGTGCGATGCCGAGTGGTTTCTGTTTTGCCCCTGCGATACACCCTTTATCCCTGATTGCCTGACTGAGCGGTTTGTTAAGCACAGGGAAGCGGCAGCCGTTGTCTGGGCGCATGACGGCGAACGCGACCATCCAACGATTGCGTTAATGAACCGCCAGCTTATACCGGAGTTACAAAACTATTTAGCTGCGGGCGAGCGCCGGGTGATGGTCTTTATGCGGCAGGCGGGCGGGCATTCTGTTGATTTTAGCGATATGAAACAGTCGTTTATTAACATAAATACCCTCGAACAGATAAACACTATGCAGAGGCAGCAATGATACCTGTTTTAGCGATCGCCGCGTGGAGCGGTACGGGGAAAACCACCCTTTTGAAAGCTATGATCCCGGTACTGTGTGACAGAGGTGTGCGCCCCGGTCTTATCAAGCATACCCACCACAATATGGATGTCGATATTCCCGGTAAGGACAGTTATGAACTGCGTAAAGCCGGCGCGGCGCAAACCCTTGTCGCCAGCAGCCAACGTTGGGCCTTGATGACCGAGACACCTGAAGAAAAAGACGTTGATCTGACTTACCTCATCAGCCGGATGGATCATTCGACGCTGGATCTGGTTCTGGTAGAAGGGTTTAAGCATGAGCCTGTGGCAAAGATCCTGCTATTTCGCAGCGAGACAGGGCATGAAATTAATGAATTAACGCTTGATGAGCATGTTATCGCGGTGGCCAGTGACATTTCCCTGTCGCTTCAGGTACCGGTATTAGATATCAATGATGCGGAGGGGATCGTGGATTTCATTCAGGACTGGATGAAGACTTCGTAGACCGGGCAAGCGCAGCGTCGCCCGGCGCGCTTTCCGGCGCCGCAACGCAAAAAGCCCGTCCTTGCGGACGGGCTTTCGGCTTGTTTGATGCCTGGCAGTTCCCTACTCTCGCATGGGGAGACCCCACACTACCATCGGCGCTACGGCGTTTCACTTCTGAGTTCGGCAT
>NZ_JALKTL010000010.1:0-83360 GCF_035787115.1 Leclercia adecarboxylata
CATATTACGCTTTCCCGCCTCAGAGTCAAGCGATTATTTTCGCTTTTCTCCGTGAGGTTCTTACCGAACCCCGCTGACCCGGCGGCTTGTTTGCCGTTGTTCCGTGTCAGTGGTGGCGCATTATAGGGAGTTCTTCGCCGCTGACAAGCATAAATCTTAAAAAATTTTCCGTTCGCTTACTTTTCGAGCTTTGCGTTTATTAAAGCCGCGAATTGCGGGTTAATTGCGCAATTTCCCGGGCGAAGCTGGCCACTTGCGACCAGTCGGTATAAACCACTTCTTTACGGGTATCTGTTTCGCCGCCGGTCATCTTCATAATAAGACGGATCATAAAGCGATCGTACCAGCGATAACGCGGATAGCGCAGCGCACCCGCAAAGACGGCACAGGCAGCTGGCTTCCAGGGTGAGTTCAGTAAAAACTTACGCGTATAGCTATTAGTCTGCGGCGTGCGCTTTTCCGCTTTGCGCGCCACCAGGTTTACAGAGTAGAACGCGCCCGGCAGGCTATTCAGCGTTGCCGTATGCTTTTTCACAAAGCGATCCACCGCCGGGTGGAAATGGCCGTAACGAATCGAAGCACCGATCACCACGCGGTCATACTCCTGCCACGCAATCTCTTCAGTGCGGTTCAGATTGATGACATCCGCATAGATACCCTGCTCTTTTAACTCCGAGGCCAGAAAGGCGGCAATTTCCCGCGTTTGCCCGTCGCGCGTTGAAAATAGAATTAATGTTTTCACAAACGGCTCCCTTATTCGCGCCAGAATGTTGGTGTAAAGAGGACCAACAGCGTAAAGACCTCAAGGCGTCCGAACAGCATATTGGCAATCAGGATCCACTTCGCGGTCGGATTCATGCTGGCAAAGTTATCAGCGACCACGCCAAGCCCGGGTCCCAGGTTATTCAGTGTGGCGACAACGGAGGCAAACGCCGAGAAGTCATCCACGCCCGTCGCGATAATCGCCAGCATGCTGACGATAAAGACCAGGGCATAAGCAGAGAAGAAGCCCCACACCGCCTCCAGAATACGCTCCGGCAACGCGCGGTTACCCAATTTGATGCTGTAAACCGCATTCGGGTGCACCAGACGTTTAAGCTCGCGGTTCCCCTGTTTAAACAGCAGCAGGATACGGATCACCTTCAGGCCACCGCCCGTCGAACCGGCACAGCCGCCGATAAAGGCCGAACAGAGCAGCAGTACGGGCAGAAAAAGCGGCCAGCGCGCAATACTGTCGGTGGTGAAGCCTGCCGTCGTCGCCATCGACACCACCTGGAAGAACGCCTGATTAAGGGTAGTGACCGCTGAGTCATAGACATCGTGTAGCCACAGCACCAGGGTACAGATAGCTACCAGCGTCAACTGCACGCCAATAAACATACGAAATTCCGGGTCGCGCCAGTATACCTTCAGGCTACGGCCACTTAATAAAGAGAAGTGCAGGCCATAGTTACAACCGGAGATGAGCAGGAAGATAGCAATAATGGTGTTGATCGTCGGGCTGTCAAAGTAGCCCACGCTGGCGTCATGGGTAGAGAACCCGCCAATAGCAATAGTGGCAAAGCTATGGCCGATAGCATCAAAGGCTGGCATTCCGGCGAACCACAGTGCCAGCGCGCAGGCTACCGTCAGCAGCACATAGATAAGCCATAAGGTTTTGGCGGTTTCGGCAATACGCGGGCGCATCTTGTTATCCTTCAGCGGTCCCGGCATTTCGGCACGGTAGAGCTGCATCCCGCCGACGCCCAGTATCGGCAAGATAGCTACGGCTAAAACGATGATCCCCATACCGCCGAACCACTGCAGCATCTGCCGATAAAAGAGAATGGCATGGGGTAATGAATCCAGCCCCACCAGCGTGGTCGCTCCGGTGGTGGTCAGCCCCGAAAAGGACTCAAAGAACGCATCGGTGATCGTCAGGTTGGGCTGTTCCGAAAAGATGAAGGGTAATGCCCCCACGCTGCCCAGTACGGTCCAGAACAGCACCACGATAAGGAAGCCTTCCCGGGATTTAAGTTCTCCTTTCTGCCGGCGGTTAGGCCACCACAGCAGAGAGCCAATCATCAGCGCGACAAAAAAGGTCTGCGTAAAGGCGCGACCCGCACCATCCCGATAAATAAGCGCCACCAGGCCAGGGAGAATCATCGTCCCGGAAAAGAGTATGACCAGCAATCCAACGATTCGGGTTATGGCGCGAAAATGCATCTCTGCCGCTTCCTTAGGTATTCAATAAGTAAGGTGGGGATTATTCTTCAATCGGCCGTAATTGCAACGAACCACGACTAAAATCAGCCAGTTTTGCTGAGAATGCCGGAAGCGACGCCTGGGGTAGCGCCACCCGCAATTGCACCGTCGCCTGGTAATCACTGTGCACGATCAGGCCCTGATACTGCTTCAGCAACGCTTCGATGCCGGATAACTGGGCGTAATCGCACAATAAAGTATATTCGGTAAGTGGCGTTTTGCGGATAGTCGTCAGATGATTAAGCGCCTGCTGGACGCCGCCACCATAGGCCTTGACCAGCCCGCCCGTTCCCAATAAGACGCCGCCGTAGTATCGCACCACGACGGCGGTGATTTCACCAACACCGCTGCCCATAAGCTGGGAGAGCATCGGTTTGCCCGCCGTGCCCGCCGGTTCACCATCATCCGAGAAGCCGAGCTTTTGCGAGTCGTCAGGCGGCCCGGCTACCCATGCCACACAGTGATGGCGGGCATCAGGATGTTCCTCGCGTACCGACTCCACAAACGCTTTTGCCGCCTCCACGCCATCGGTATGGGCCAACAGCGTGATGAAACGGCTTTTTTTGATCTCTTCCGTAAAGGTGACCGGCGCTGCCGGTATGAGCCAGCTTTCCATTACGCCAGCTTCAGGTCTCGCGTCATGTTTTCCGTGCCGTTTTCGTGGATCACCACGTTATCTTCGATACGGATCCCGCCAAACGGCTTCAGCGCTTCAATTTTCTGCCAGTTGAAGTGCTTGCTGAACTGCCCTTCACGCCACGGCGCCAGCAGCGACTCAATAAAATAGATGCCCGGCTCGATGGTCAGCACCATGCGCGGCTGCAGGATGCGCGTGCAGCGCAGGTACGGATACTTAGACGGCGCCGCCAGATGCGTACCGGTGTCATCCTGCATAAAGCCAGCGGTATCGTGCACCTGCAGACCCAGCGGATGACCGATACCGTGCGGCATGAATGGCCCGGTCAGGTCATTTTCCACCATCGCCTCTTCGCTCATATCGCTGACGATCTGATGCTTGCGCAGCAGCTTCGCAATACGCTGATGGAACTGGATGTGGTAATCCACGTAGCTCACGCCAGCCTTCATGGTGGCAATCAGGGCAAGCTGCTCATCGTTCACGTCTTTGATCAGCTGAGCGAACTCGGTGTCGCTGTTCCCGGCCCAGGTGCGGGTCAGGTCAGCGGCATAGCCGTTATATTCCGCACCGGCATCCAGCAGGAAACTGCGCATTTCAGAGGGCGCGCGGTGATCGAGTTTGGTGTAGTGCAGCACCGCAGCGTGCTCGTTCAGCGCCACGATATTGCTATAAGGAACGTCGGTATCACGATGTCCGGTCGCCGTCAGGTAGGCCTGATTGATATCGAACTCGCTCATGCCGGACAGGAAGGCTTCATGCGCCGCACGATGGCCGTTAACTGCGGTTTTTTGCGCTTCACGCATGCACGCCAGTTCATAGTCGGTCTTATAAGAGCGGTAATAGTGCAGATAGTCGATAACGCCTTTCGGGTTCACGTTTTCTGCTGTGATATCCAGCGCGAGGGCGCGTTCAGGCACCGGGCCAATATAGGCAATGTTGCCGCGTGCCGCAGGTAGCTGACTGCCAATGCCGTCCGCTTTCGGCAGGGCAATAACTTCCACTTCGTCCGTCCAGAAGGAGGTCGGCAGCGGTTCAACGTTGTGCCAGTAATCTACCGGCAGGTAGAACCACAGTTTCGGCTTGTTCACGCCATCCACCAGCAACCAGCAATTGGGAACCTGGGTTACCGGCACCCAGGCTTTAAATTGCGGATTCACCTTGAAGGGATACGCATGATCGTCAAGAAAGACATTGAACAGTTCGCCAGAATGGATGAGTAGCGCATCCAGCTTGAAGCGAGCCAGTACGTCGCGGGTACGTTCCTGTAACGTAACAATATGATTTTTGTAGAGCGCGGCCAGTGAGTCCATCATTATTCCTTTCGTTTTGACCTCAAGTCTCCGCATCTTAGCACACCTCAGAAAGGCTGCGTGATCTTCGCCGAGCGTGATCAAACCTACAATTATTTAATGTCTAATTTGCATTTCATTAACACAAAACCCACACTCCGATTCATCTGGTATGACCAGATCCAATTGCTGGATTCAGGAGACTGACATGCTCTACAAAGGCGACACCCTGTACGTAGACTGGCTGGAAGGTGGCATTGCCGAACTGGTATTTGACGCCCCCGGCTCAGTGAATAAGCTGGACACCGCAACCGTGGCCAGCCTTGGCCATGCTCTGGACGTTCTTGAAAAACAATCCGATTTGAAAGGTCTGCTGCTGCGTTCCGAAAAAGCGGCATTTATCGTCGGCGCAGACATCACCGAATTCCTCTCTCTGTTCCTGGTGCCCCAGGAGCAGCTGAGCCAGTGGCTGCATTTCGCCAACAGCGTCTTTAACCGCCTGGAAGATCTGCCCGTCCCGACGATTTCAGCAGTCAATGGCTATGCGCTGGGCGGCGGCTGCGAATGTGTGCTGGCGACCGATTACCGTCTGGCTACCCAGGATCTGCGCATCGGCCTGCCGGAAACGAAGCTGGGCATTATGCCGGGCTTTGGCGGCTCGGTCCGTCTGCCGCGTCTGCTGGGTGCCGATAGCGCTCTGGAGATCATCGCTGCAGGTAAAGATGTAGGTGCCGAGCAGGCGTTAAAGCTTGGACTGGTTGATGGCGTCGTTAAGCCTGAAAAACTGCATGAAGGGGCTGTAGCTATTCTGCGCCAGGCAATTAATGGCGATCTCGACTGGAAAGCGAAACGCCAGCCAAAACTGGAGCCGCTGCACTTAAGTAAAATTGAAGCCACCATGAGCTTCACCATTGCTAAAGGCATGGTGATGCAGACGGCCGGTAAACACTATCCGGCGCCCATCACCGCGGTGAAAACCATTGAAGCCGCTGCAAAACTGGGTCGTGACGAAGCACTGAAATTAGAAAACCAAAGTTTCGTCCCCCTGGCTCATACCAGCGAAGCCCGTGCCCTGGTGGGTATTTTCCTTAACGATCAGTTCGTAAAGGGCAAAGCGAAACAGCTGACCAAAAATGTTGAGACGCCAAAGCAGGCTGCGGTGCTGGGCGCAGGTATTATGGGCGGCGGCATTGCCTATCAGTCGGCCTGGAAAGGCGTGCCGGTCGTCATGAAAGATATCAACGATAAATCACTGACCCTGGGCATGACCGAAGCGGCCAAGCTACTGAATAAACAGCTGGAACGCGGCAAGATCGATGGACTGAAGCTCTCCGGCGTCATCTCCACTATTCACCCTACGCTGGAATACACCGGTTTCGACCGCGTGGATGTGGTCGTCGAAGCGGTGGTTGAAAACCCGAAAGTGAAAAAAGCGGTGCTGGCAGAAACCGAAGACAAGGTTCGCCCGGATACCGTGCTGGCGTCCAACACCTCGACTATCCCCATCAGCGAACTGGCCAGCGTTCTGAAGCGTCCGGAAAACTTCTGCGGCATGCACTTCTTTAACCCGGTGCACCGTATGCCGCTGGTTGAAGTGATCCGCGGAGAGAAAACCTCTGACGAAACCCTCGCCAAAGTGGTGGCCTGGGCCAGCAAAATGGGCAAAACCCCGATTGTGGTTAACGACTGCCCGGGCTTCTTCGTCAACCGCGTGCTGTTCCCGTACTTTGCCGGTTTCAGCCAGCTGCTGCGTGATGGGGCTGACTTCCGCAAGATTGACAAAGTGATGGAAAAACAGTTTGGCTGGCCGATGGGCCCCGCTTATCTGCTGGACGTTGTCGGCATCGATACCGCCCATCACGCCCAGGCGGTGATGGCGGCAGGTTTCCCGGAGCGGATGCAGAAAGATTATCGTGATGCCATTGACGCGCTTTTCGACGCGAATCGCTACGGCCAGAAAAACGGCCTCGGCTTCTGGGGTTATAAAGAAGACAGCAAGGGCAAACCGAAGAAAGAGGAAGACACCACCGTGGATAGCCTGCTGGCAGACGTCAGCAACGCGAAGCGCGATTTCAGCGACGAAGAGATCGTTGCCCGCATGATGATCCCGATGGTCAACGAAGTGGTGCGCTGTCTCGAAGAGGGCATTATCGCCAGCCCGGCGGAAGCCGATATGGCGCTGGTGTACGGTCTGGGCTTCCCTCCGTTCCATGGCGGCGCGTTCCGCTGGCTGGATACGCTCGGCAGCGCCCGCTATCTGGACATGACGCAGCAGTACGAGCATCTCGGCCCGCTGTATCACGCGCCGGAAGGGCTGCGCACCAAAGCGCGCAATAACGAAGCGTACTATCCCCCGGTTGAGCCTGCCCGTCCGGTTGGCGCACTGAAAACGGCATAAGGAGTCACAATGGAACAGGTTGTCATTGTCGATGCAATTCGCACCCCGATGGGCCGTTCGAAGGGCGGCGCATTTCGTAACGTGCGCGCGGAAGATCTCTCCGCGCATCTGATGCGTAGCCTGCTGGCGCGCAACCCGGCGCTGGAAGCCACAGCGCTTGACGATATCTACTGGGGCTGCGTGCAGCAGACTCTGGAGCAGGGTTTTAACATCGCCCGTAACGCCGCGCTGCTGGCGGAAATCCCGCAATCAGTACCGGCTGTTACCGTCAACCGCCTGTGCGGTTCGTCGATGCAGGCCCTGCACGATGCGGCACGCATGATCATGACCGGCGATGCGCAGGTGTGCATGATTGGCGGCGTAGAACACATGGGTCACGTGCCGATGAGCCACGGCGTCGATTTTCATCCCGGCATGAGCCGTACCGTGGCAAAGGCCGCGGGCATGATGGGGCTGACGGCAGAAATGCTTTCCCGCCTGCACGGTATCAGTCGTGAAATGCAGGACAGCTTTGCTGCCCGTTCGCACGCCCGCGCCTGGGCCGCGACGCAGTCTGGCGCCTTCAAAAATGAAATTGTCCCAACCGGCGGCCACGACGCCGATGGCGTGCTGAAGCAGTTCTACTTCGACGAAGTGATCCGCCCGGAAACCACCGTCGAAGCGCTCTCCACGTTAAAACCGGCGTTTGATCCGGTGACCGGCACCGTGACGGCGGGCAGCTCTTCCGCCCTGTCCGATGGCGCTTCCGCCATGCTGGTGATGAGTGAAAGCCGCGCTCGCGAGCTGGGCCTGACGCCACGCGCCCGTATCCGCTCAATGGCGGTGGTAGGCTGCGATCCGTCGATTATGGGTTACGGCCCTGTGCCAGCCTCAAAGCTGGCACTGAAAAAAGCCGGGCTCACCACCAGCGACATCGACGTATTCGAAATGAACGAAGCCTTTGCCGCGCAGATCCTGCCGTGCATTAAGGATCTGGGGTTGATGGATCAGATCGACGAGAAGATTAACCTCAACGGCGGCGCCATTGCGCTGGGTCACCCGCTGGGCTGTTCCGGGGCACGTATCAGCACCACGTTGATTAACCTGATGGAACGCAAAGATGCCCAGTTTGGTCTGGCGACCATGTGTATCGGCCTGGGTCAGGGGATCGCAACGGTGTTTGAGAGGGTGTAATCGAAGAATATTCCCCTAAATCATTCGCGTTGCCTCGCGGCGGCAACTGCGCGAATCCCCGGGAGCATAGTTAACTATGTGACCGGGGTGAGCAAAGGCAGCCAAAAGAGGCAGCGTGAATGATGACGGGGAAAGGTTTAGTTGCCGTTTTCCCGCCTGTCAGGGGCGGGTTTTTTTCGCCTCAAATAAACGCAAACGCATCGCCGAACAGACGATCTTCACGCGCGCCACGTTCATTGCAGAACAGGTCCCGGGCAATTTTCGCCATTTCGAAACGACCGGCAATATAGATATCGTGGTTTACCAGGGTGCCATGATCCTGCAGTACCGCCGTTAACACGGTGCCACTGCGGCCACGCCAGCCCTCTTCCGGCTGCTCCACCACTGGCTCAACGCGCAGGTTGGGATGGGTCACGCTCAGCGCTTCCAGCTCGGACAGATCGTAGAGGTGCTTCGACTCGCGGCCACCCCAGTAGATGGTAATATCCCGATCCGGGTTACGCTTCAGCGCCGTCAGCAGAATGGAGCGCACATAGGAGAAACCAGTGCCGCCCGCGATCAGGATCAGCGGACGCTCTTCGTCATCACGCAGCCAGGCTTCCCCGTGGGGAATATCAACTTCGATCTCGTTTTCTTTCAGAATGCGATCCATCACCGCCATCGCATACAGGTTGAGTTCTGACGCCCCAATGTGCAGCTCGATAAACTCTTGCTCATCCGGCGTAGAGGCCATTGAGAAAGGGCGCTTATCCCGTTCATCCATCACCACCATTAAATACTGGCCAGCGCGGAAGGAGAACGCCGATTCAGGTACTAAACGGACGCGATATACAGTGTCGGTGATAGCGTCTACCGAGGTCACTTTACAGCTTAAGGTTGTCATTCGCTCTCTCTGTCGGGAAGTCTATAGGGCATAACGGGCGCACTCAGGCGTCTTGTCCGTTATTCATTATGGCCAGTTCATCCCAGATCGCGTCAATTCGCGCTGTCACCTCAGGATCCTTTTTGATCGGTCGCCCCCATTCACGTTGGGTTTCGCCGGGCCATTTATTGGTGGCATCCAGTCCCATTTTTGAGCCAAGACCGGAGACCGGCGAGGCAAAGTCCAGGTAATCAATTGGTGTGTTTTCTACTAATACGGTATCGCGCGCCGGATCCATACGGGTGGTGATAGCCCAGATCACGTCATTCCAGTCACGGGCATTGACGTCATCATCGCAAACGATCACAAACTTGGTATACATAAACTGGCGCAGGAAAGACCATACGCCCATCATCACCCGTTTAGCGTGACCCGCGTACTGCTTCTTAATGGTCACCACCGCCAGGCGATAGGAACACCCTTCTGGCGGCAGATAAAAATCAACAATTTCCGGGAACTGCTTTTGCAAAATAGGCACGAACACTTCGTTGAGCGCCACGCCGAGTACGGCAGGTTCATCTGGCGGACGACCGGTGTAAGTGGAGTGGTAAATCGCATCTTCCCGCTGGGTAATATGCGTCACGGTAAAGACCGGGAAGCTGTCTATTTCATTATAATAGCCAGTGTGATCGCCATACGGCCCTTCCGGAGCCATCTCCCCCGGCTCGATATAGCCTTCGAGGACGATTTCGGCACTGGCGGGCACTTCCAGATCGTTAGAAATGCACTTCACCACTTCGGTTTTGGTGCCGCGCAGTAACCCGGCAAAGGCGTATTCAGAGAGCGTATCTGGCACCGGCGTCACCGCGCCAAGAATGGTGGCCGGATCGGCCCCCAGCGCCACGGAGACCGGGAAACGTTCGCCCGGATGTGCCGCACACCACTCCTGGAAATCAAGCGCGCCGCCGCGGTGCGACAGCCAGCGCATAATGAGTTTGTTTTTACCGATGAGCTGCTGACGATAGATCCCGAGATTCTGGCGCTCTTTGTGCGGACCGCGCGTCACGGTCAGACCCCAGGTGATCAGCGGGGCGGCGTCTTCTGGCCAGCACTGCATGATCGGAATACGCGTCAGATCAACCGCGTCGCCTTCCACAATTTTCTGCTGGCAGGGTGCACCGCGCAGGCGTTTGGTTGGCATGTTCAACACCTGCTTAAACTGTGGCAGCTTATCAAAGAGATCGCGAAAACCTTTTGGCGGCTCAGGCTCTTTCAGAAAAGCCAGCAGCTTACCCACTTCCCGCAACGCGCTGACATCCTCCTGCCCCATCCCCATCGCCACACGTTTTGGTGTGCCGAACAGGTTACACAGCACCGGCATGGTGTAGCCTTTCGGGTTTTCAAACAGGAGTGCCGGCCCACCGGCACGGAGGGTGCGGTCGGCAATCTCTGTCATCTCCAGATAAGGATCAACAGGCAGGGTAATACGTTTGAGTTCGCCCTGCTTTTCCAGCAGTTCCAGGAAGTCGCGTAGATCGTTGTATTTCATGCAGTTAGTCAAGCTCTCTCTGTAAGCGGTTCATTATACGGCGTAAGACTGCGTGATGCTGTATTTTTGTTAAATTAGCGTGAAGATTCACGGCTTCTTCTGCGTACTGCCATTATAATCAGCTTAGCGATCCCGCCAGGGTTTTGATATGCTTGCCGGCATAACAAGCGGAAAAGAGTCATTATGCAGGCCTGGTATTTACTGTATTGCAAGCGCGGACAACTTCAGCGTGCTCAGGAACACCTGGAACGCCAGGCAGTGAATTGCCTGACGCCCGTGATCACGCTGGAAAAAATGGTTCGCGGTAAACGCACAACAGTCAGTGAGCCGCTGTTCCCGAACTATCTGTTTGTGGAATTCGACCCCGAACTGATCCACACCACCACCATCAATGCGACACGCGGCGTCAGCCACTTCGTGCGCTTTGGCATCCATCCAGCCACGGTGCCCTCTTCCGTTATCCATCAGCTCTCGGTCTATAAACAGCCAGAAGGCATTACCGATCCTGATACGCCCTTCTCCGGCGATGATGTCGTAATCACCGAAGGGGCATTCGAGGGGCTGGTGGCAATTTTCGCTGAGCCGGATGGCGAAGCCCGCTCCATGCTGCTGCTGAACTTACTGAATAAAGAAGTGAAGCAGAGCGTCAAAAACACCAGCTTCCGCAAAGTTTAAAATTCGATGCCAAACAGACGACGTACGTTGTCATCCGTCTGCTCAGCCAGCCACTGCGCATTCTCTCCGCGCCAGTGCGCGACCCGTTCAAGGATATGCCCAAGGTAAGCGGGCTCATTACGTCGTGAGGCCGGTTTAGGGCGAAGATCGCGTGGCAGCAGATAAGGGGCATCGGTCTCAATCAGCAGGCGATCGGCAGGAATAACCGGCAGCAGCTCGCGCAGCTCCAGACCACGGCGTTCATCGCACACCCAGCCGGTTATTCCCAGATATAAACCTCTCTCCAGACATGCCAGCGCTTCCTGACGGGAGCCGGTAAAGCAGTGCAGCACCGCGCCGGGCAGTTTATCCAGCCAGGGCTCCAGCAGTGCCATAAAGCGTTCGTGGGCATCGCGGCAGTGCATAAACACGGGCATATCCAGCTCCGCGGCCAGCGCAAGCTGAGCGCTAAAGGCATGTTCCTGCTCCGCGGGGGTAGAAAAATTGCGATTAAAGTCGAGGCCACACTCTCCGATAGCCACCACCTCAGGCGAGGCGGCCAGTGCCCGCAGCTTGCTTGCGCTCTCTGTTGTCCACTGGCTGCTGTCGTGAGGATGCACACCCGCCGTTGACCAGCAGCGGTCGTAACCTTGCGCCAGCTGCTGCGCCTGCTCACTTTCAAGGAGGTTAGTGCCCGTAAGCAGTAAGCCATTTACCCCTGCGGCGAAGGCCCTGGCAACGACTTCATCGCGATCCTGGGTAAACTGCGGGCTGGTCAGGTTCAGACCGATATCAAACATACTGACTCCCATATGACAACCGCCCTGGCGGGCGGTTGGTATTATTCTTCTGACTCTTCCTCGTGATCTTCACGTCGCTTGCCGATATAAAAGCGCGAGAAGAAGACGCCAACTTCAAACAGGCAATACATCGGGATCGCCAGCAGGGTTTGCGAGAAGACATCCGGCGGCGTTAACAGCATACCAACGACAAAGGCGCCCACCAGAATGTATGGCCGCTTTTTACGTAAGTCTTCCGGTGTGGTGATCCCTACCCAGCAGAGCAGCACGATGGCAACCGGTACCTCAAACGCCACGCCGAAGGCCATAAACAGCGCCATGACGAAGCTCAGATAACTGGCGATATCGGTGGAGACCTGTACTCCTACTGGCGCGGTATTTGCCAGGAAACCAAAGGCCAGCGGGAAGACCACGAAGTACGCAAACGCCATACCGATATAGAACAGCAGCGAACTGGAGACCAGCAGAGGGATCACCAGACGACGTTCATGCTTATACAGCGCAGGTGCAATAAAAGCCCACACCTGGTAGAGAATCACCGGTGCGGAGGCAATTAGCGACACCCAGAAGGTCAGCTTAATCGGCGTGAAGAAGGGCGATGCGACGTCGGTCGCAATCATGGTTGCGCCCAGCGGCATCTGCTTAATCAGCGGCGCAGAGACCACCTGATAGATGTCGTTGGCAAAATAGACCAGGCCTAAAAAAATGAGGCAAACCGCAATAATGCAGTTCATCAGGCGCTTACGCAGCTCGATCAGGTGCGTAATCAGCGGTTGAGTTTCATCTACTGCCATGTTTACGATTTATCACTCGACGAGGAGGACGTCTCAGCGGCAGGTGCAGGTTTTTTCTCTGCAGGCGCTGGCGTCGGTTCTTGTTTTTTGATCACCGGCTCTGATGGCGTCTGTTCGGGCGCGCTGGCCTGGTGTTCTGCAGTGGCAGGCGTCACGCCTTCGTGCTGCGCTTCGTTATCTTTAACCAGCGGATTACGAATGGTATTGGCTTCATCACTCGCTTTTTCCGGGTCATTGACGCTGTAGGAGCGCTTCATGGATTCTGCCGCTTCGCGCAGTTCGTCCATCGAGGCTTTAAGTTCCGGCGTCAGGTTATCCATGCTCGCCTTCTCTACTTTTTTCAGGCTGTCCTGAAACTCCTGCAGCTTAAGCTCCTGCGCCAGCTCATTTTGTACCGTCGTCGCAAGCGAACGCAGCGCACGTACCCAGCCTGCAATTGTTTTTACTGCCACCGGTAAACGCTGTGGCCCCAGAACAATAAGGCCAATCACGAATACCAGCAGCAGTTCGCTAAAACCAATATCAAACACGGATTACACCTGCTCGTTATCGTGGCGTTTAGCGTTTTCCTTTTTGACGTCGTCTGGTTTATCGGCGATGGATTTAGCAGTGAAATCCGCATCCTGGCTGGATTTATCCTGCTTTTCTTCATCATCGCGAATCGCTTTCTTGAAGCCTTTGATGGAGGCACCAAGATCGGAACCGATAGAACCGAGCTTTTTGGTACCGAACAGCAGCACGACGATGACGGCAATAATCACCAATTGCCAGATACTGATACCACCCATACATCTTCCTCAGTTGTAGATGATAAATTAATCAGGCCGCATTATACGTTATGCGGCCCTGTGATAGCGATGCAATTCAGCGCGTTTTGCGCCATCCCGCCAGCCAGACCACCACCCCACCGGCCATCAGCCAGGCTGGCATGAGCTCCCAGTCAGGGCGGTTGATCAGCAGCAGCGTGCCGCTTAACAGCAGCGTGGCGCCAATGCCAAACAGATACCGGGACTGGCCCTGACGCACATGGTTGGTTTGCAGCTCGCGAGCGATTTTATCTACACTATGTTGCAAGTTTTTGCTCTGACGCAAACTGTCGTACACCAGTTCCGGCAGTTCGGGCATTTTTTCAATCCAGAAAGGTGCTTTCTCTTTCAGGGAGCGAACCAGCGCAGGCAGCCCAACCTGGTCTTTGATCCATGACTCCAGGAACGGTTTTGCCGTTTTCCATAAGTCTAACTGAGGATAGAGTTGCCTCCCCACCCCTTCAACGTAAAGTAATGTTTTCTGCAGTAAAACTAATTGTGGCTGCACTTCCATATTGAAGCGACGGGCGGTATTGAACAGGTTCAACAGTACATGACCAAACGAGATCTCAGCCAGCGGCTTCTCGAAAATGGGCTCACACACCGTCCGAATGGCGAACTCAAACTCTTCGACGTTGGTATCCGGTGGCACCCAGCCGGAGTCAACGTGCAGTTCTGCCACTTTGCGGTAATCGCGGTTAAAGAAGGCGATAAAGTTTTCGGCCAGATAGCGCTTATCTTCTTTGTTCAGCGAGCCGACAATACCGCAGTCAATGCCGATGTATTGCGGATCTTCGGGATGCTCATAGCTGACAAAGATATTGCCCGGGTGCATGTCGGCATGGAAGAAGCTGTCGCGGAACACCTGGGTGAAGAAGACCTGCACGCCACGTTCGGCTAACAGCTTCATGTTGGTGCCCTGCTTTTCCAGCGTCGCGACGTCTGAGACTGGGATCCCATAGATGCGCTCCATCACCATCATGTCCTGGCTGCAATAGTCTGAGTAAACCTCCGGCACATAGAGCATCGGGCTGTTTTCAAAATTGCGGCGCAGCTGAATGGCGTTTGCCGATTCGCGCAGCAGGTTCAGCTCATCAATTAGCGTTTTTTCGTATTCACGCACCACTTCCATCGGACGCAGGCGACGACCATCAGGCAGCAGACGCGGCACCCAGCGAGCCAGGCGGTAGATGAGCTTCATATCGGCTTTGATGATGGGCAGAATATCCGGGCGGATCACTTTGATGACCACTTCTTTGCCATTCTCTTTCAGCCGTGCGGTATGAACCTGAGCAATAGAGGCGGAGGCCAGCGGTTGAATGTCAAAATCATCGAACCAGGACTCTACCGGGATATCGCCCATCGCTTTTTCGATCTGCTGTTTTGCCAGCCGACCGTCGAACGGGGCGACCTTATCCTGCAACAGGGCCAGCTGATCGGCAATCTGTGGCGGAAAGAGATCGCGGCGGGTTGAGAGCATCTGGCCGAACTTAATCCATACCGGGCCCAGTTCCTGGAGCGCCAGTCGCAGCCGCTCGCCAAGCAGCTTGTCTTTATGACGATTAGGCATCCAGAAAAGCGTTTGCCGCCAGAGGCGCAGCGGCAATGTGATTCGCATTCGAGGGATCAACTCATCGAGCCCGTAGCTCAAAAAGGTGCGGATAATAAAATAGAGGCGCCGAATTTCACCAGGCGTCATTTGCCCTCCAGTTTTTCAAGCCGTTTTGTCAGGGCATCAACCGAACGCTCAACCGCGGCGGTTTCTTCTGCAAACCATGCGGTCTCCAGCGGCCCGGGCGCCATGCGCCACTCTTCTGTCAGCACTTCCGCCGCATAGCGCTGCTGTCGCTGAAATCCTTTTTTCAGAAAAGAGGCACCGCCGCGCAGCACTTTACCAATCCCCTCGGCGGCAATGTCGCCGGTCCAGGGAGCCAGCAGCTCTGCCGGATCGAATTCAGCCAGGTCGGCCAGCGAGACAAAGTTTTGTACCACCTGGATATCGCCTTCGACTTCCAGCTCACCGCTACGGATCAGGGCGGTGAGCTGCTGGCGATCGCGCAACTTAGGCAGCGTACTCATATGGGTGAGGACAGAGCAGTCAGCCTCGCCTTCCCACTCCCCCAGCACGTCAAGCTGGCGCTCGCTGAATACCAGCACCAGCGGCGTCGAAAACTCTTTTACCACCACGCGAAGCACTTTACCGTTCAATCGCTGGCGTGCCGTTTTCAGCGCGGGCGAGCGATAAAGGAAGGTATTGAGTACGTTTTCGACACCGGCTGTGATCAAGGGCTTAAACGGCATTCGCCACCTCCACTCAGAACTTATACCCGCGATGCAGCGCGACAACACCCGCCGTCATGTTGAAGTAATTAACATTGTCAAAGCCTGCATCCTGCATCATGGCTTTTAAGGTGTCCTGGTTTGGGTGCATGCGGATAGATTCGGCCAGATAGCGATAGCTGTCAGCGTCGTTCGCAACCACTTCGCCAATGCGCGGCAGAATGTGGAACGAATAGGC
This sequence comes from Leclercia adecarboxylata, assembly GCF_035787115.1. Classification (GTDB taxonomy): domain Bacteria; phylum Pseudomonadota; class Gammaproteobacteria; order Enterobacterales; family Enterobacteriaceae; genus Enterobacter; species Enterobacter adecarboxylatus_E. The sequence continues at coordinate 15,725 of NZ_JALKTL010000010.1, forward strand.
ATCGTAGGCTTTGCTCAGCGGCTCAATAATCGGTTTCGAGAACTCCAGCACCAGCAGGCGACCACCCGGTTTCAGTACGCGGTACATGGAACGCAGCGCTTTCTCTTTATCGGTGACGTTACGCAGACCGAACGAGATGGTGATGCAGTCAAAGGTGTTATCCGGGAAAGGCAGCGCCTCGGCGTTGGCCTGAACGTATTCAACGTTGCCAACCACTCCGAGATTGCGCAGTTTTTCACGCCCCATCTTCAGCATTGAGTCGTTGATATCCGCCAGCACTACACGGCCTGTTTCACCCACCAGACGCGAGAATTTTGCGGTAAGGTCGCCGGTACCGCCTGCCAGATCCAGCACGGTTTGCCCACGACGTACGCCGCTACAATCAATAGTGAAGCGTTTCCACAAGCGATGAATGCCGAATGACATCAGGTCATTCATTACATCGTACTTCGCCGCCACGGAATGGAATACGTGGGCCACCATGTCAGCTTTCTGCGCTTTAGCGACAGTCTGAAAGCCAAAGTGCGTTGTGTCTTGTGAATCTTCAACCATCTCAGAGCCTGCTTATCAGTCAAATGTACGAGAAGTGTAACAGATTGGGCGCATTTGCCCTACGATTCAACCACCCCGGGAATAACGCGACAGGGGGTCTGCCGCGGGATGATCTTCCGCTAACCTGTTGTTTGTCTTTTGTACTGCCTCATCACCACGCAGGCGGTACTCTTCATCCTGTGCGGTAGCTTGCTCAACCAAATCCGGATTAATCTCGCGTTTTACCTCGACACCAAGGCTGCGGAACGATTCGGCCTGTGCCAGCAGGTTTCCACGCCCGGACGACAGCTTTTTCATCGCCTGACGATAGTTATCCTGCGCGCGATCGAGGCTCTGCCCAACTGACGACATATCATCAACGAACAGACGCATTTTGTCGTACAGCCGGCTGGCGCGATCGGCGATCTGCTGGGCATTGCGGCTCTGGTGCTCGTATCGCCACAGGTTGGCAATGGTGCGCAGCGCCACCAGCAGCGTAGTTGGACTCACCAGCATAATGTTATTTTTCAGCGCTTCGGAGATCAGCTCCGGCTGGCGGTCCAGCGCCAGTAAAAAGGCTGGCTCCACCGGGATAAACATCAGCACATAGTCAAGCGAACGCAGGCCGGGTAACTGCTGATAATCTTTACGTCCCAGCAGGCGAATATGGTTACGCACCGAGGCGATATGCTCCTGCAATGCTGCCTCACGAGTGTAGTCGTCCTCCGCATTGAAGTAGCGTTCATAGGCCACCAGCGTCATTTTCGCGTCGATGACCACGTCTTTCTCCTGCGGCAGGCGGACAATGACGTCGGGCTGCATTCGCGCGCGGGACTCTGTTTCAATACTGACCTGGGTCTGATACTCATGCCCTTCACGCAAGCCGGAGGCCTCCAGGACGCGCGTCAGTACCACTTCGCCCCAGTTGCCCTGGGTTTTATTGTCGCCTTTCAACGCCCTGGTGAGGTTAATGGCCTCCTGGGCCATCTGAGCATTCAGCTGCTGGAGATTGCGAATTTCATGAGCCAGCGTGTGCCGCTCCCGCGCCTCCTGGCCAAAGCTGTCCTGCACCTGGCGACGAAAGCCGTCCAGCTGTTCGCGCAGCGGCGTCAGCAGACCGTTCAGGCTCTGGCGGTTTTGTTCATCGACGCGTCGATTGCTCTGTTCAAAGATGCGGTTCGCCAGATTTTCGAACTGTTCACTCAGGCGCTGCTCGCTGTTGATCATCTGACGGATTTTGTCTTCTGCATGCAGCTGGGTTGATTCCAGCCGGGTGGTGACTTCGCGCAGATCGGCTTCGAGAGAGGTGTTGATATCCCGCAGGTTACGCAGTTCGTTGTTGAGCAGCTCACACTCGTCGCGCCAGTGGCCGCTTTGTGTCGCCTGTTGTTTCAACGCGCTTAAATCGGCCACCATCTCCTCACGCTCGGCAAGCTGATCGGCTTTTTGCTGCGCATGCTGATAGCTGGCGATCAACCAGCCCACGCCGATGCTGACCAGCGCGATAACGGCATAAAAAAGGATGGAGATATCCACGACGCCCCCCTGCATCCAGGTGTAATCCGCACAAAATAGAATTGTGCTGTATAAACGTCCAGTTTGAAAAGAGTTTTCTGCGAAGGGCTACGCAAAGAAAAAGGCCGAACAGGTCGGCCTTTGTCGAGATAATAGCAAAATTACAGCAGACGGCGGGCCGCTTCTACGACGATTTTCACCGCGTGGCTTTCGGTCTGCTTCATGGTCTCTGCGTTCGGGATCTCTTGCTGAGTACGGTTAACAATCACACCCGCGACCATACCGGCACGCAGACCCTGGCTTGCGCACATGGTCAACAGCGTGGCGGATTCCATTTCGTAGTTCATCACGCCCATGGACTGCCACTCTTCCATCGAGCCTTTAAAACGGCTTACCACGCGGCCGGAGAAGGTGTCATAACGCTCCTGGCCTGGGTAGAAGGTATCAGACGAGGCGGTAACGCCAACGTGGGTGGTTGCGCCAACGGATTTCGCCGCTTCCACCAGCGCGGTGGTGCATTCGAAATCGGCCACCGCCGGGAACTCCATCGGCGCAAAGTGCAGGCTCGCGCCATCGAGACGAACAGACGCCGTGGTGACCAGCACGTCGCCAACGTTGATATGCGGCTGGATCGCACCGGTAGTACCGATACGCAGGAAAGTACGGATGCCCAGCTGCGCCAGCTCTTCAACGGCGATTGAGGTAGAAGGCCCACCAATACCGGTGGAACAAACGATCACCGGTTTTCCGTCCAGCTCTGCGCGCCAGGTCGTGAATTCACGATGAGATGCCAGCTTGACCGGCTTCTCCATCAGCGCGGCGATCTTTTCCACACGCTCTGGATCGCCAGGGACGATAGCGAGCTGGGCCCCTTGTAAATCATTCTTGGTGAGGCCGAGATGAAAAACATCAGACTTAGACATAAAAAACTCCTCTGTGGGTCAGTTTGTCAGCAGAAGCAAAACGGTACTTTACCGAAGCAAACAGCTTAATTTCGTGACAGATATCACCGTGAATGAAATTGATTGCAGTTAATTACCATGAAAAAGTGACTAACATCACATTAACAAGTTATATCGTTCACGGTTGCACAAAAGATAGCCTGTTTCGGGCACTGTGGATTGATAACCTGCGGACTATATTTACCTTTGCGCTAATTGGTACGGAGAATGCCATGACTGGAAAAACTGGATTTGCACCTGCTGCTGATCGACAAGCTTCAACCGTTGTCACTACCCCCGACGACAAGATTTCCGCCGGAGAGACCTCCATTCCGACCCAGGGCGACAATATGCCCGCGTTCCATGCCCGGCCAAAAAATGTGGAAGGGCCCTTGCCGATCGTCATTGTGATTCAGGAAATTTTCGGCGTGCATGAACATATTCGCGATCTCTGCCGCCGCCTGGCGCTGGAAGGGTATCTGGCAGTGGCGCCTGAGCTCTATTTCCGCCAGGGCGATCCGAACGAGTACAGCGACATCCCCACCCTGTTCAGCAACCTGGTGAGCAAAGTGCCGGACGCGCAGGTACTGGCGGATCTCGATCACGTCGCTAACTGGGCGGCGCGCAATGGCGGCGATCCCCATCGTCTGCTGGCCACCGGCTTCTGCTGGGGCGGGCGAATCAGCTGGCTCTATGCCGCCCACAATCCGCAGTTGAAGGCCGCCGTGGCGTGGTATGGCAAGCTGGTCGGTGAGAAAACCCTGAATTCACCGAAGCATCCGGTGGATATTGCCACCGATTTGAACGCGCCTGTACTCGGACTCTATGGCGCCGAAGACACCGGCATCCCGCTGGATACCGTCGAGACCATGCGCCATGCCCTGCGGGCGGCGAATGCAACGGCGGAGATTGTGGTCTATCCGGGCGCCGGACATGCGTTTAATGCCGATTACCGTCCGAGCTATCACGCGGAGTCTGCCAAAGATGGCTGGCAGCGGATGCTGGCGTGGTTTGCGCGGTATGACATCAAAAAATAATACCTTTACGCCCGGCAAGACTGCCGGGCGTACAATCCATGGTTATTAATCCTGGCAATATAAACCTGTATTTATATATTCTACAGAAAGGATTACTATTTAAATATCGATCGTCTCCCTGATTTTGTGAGCCATCATAAAATAAAAACGCTTTAGGAAATTAACCATACAGTTATGCTTTTTTCTCCTGTATGTGAGGCGTACGCTGGCATTCATATTAATTGCCAAACAAGAGATTACAGGATGGCTATACCGGTCTATCTTTGGTTAACAGTCTACGCAGGAAATCAGGTTAAAGGCTCCGTTGATATCCGAGGAAGAGAAGGAAGCATTGAGATTATAGAGTTTATGCATTCTGTCGATCTGCCAACGGATAACCTTACAGGTAAAATCACTGGCAAACGTATCCATGGTGACTTTGCTTTAATTAAAGAAATTGATAGTTCGTCACCTTACCTTTATCAAAGCGTATCTGCTGGTAAAAAATTTAAGCAAGCAGAGCTTAAATTCTTTCATATAAATCATAAAGGTCAGGAAGAGGAATATTTCCGTGTCACAATGGAAAATGTCAGGGTTAATGGAATAGAACCGCTAATGTTCGATATTAAAAACCCCACCTTTGAAAGGCACAATCATCTTGAAGCTTTTTATTTAGCTTACGAGATAATCACATGGTACTATCTGGATGGGAATATTAGTCATACAGACAGATGGGGTGCTGAGCAGGAGGCTGTAGTATGACGTGGGTTTATAAAGTAAGTTCGCACTCTTTTTATCTGGATGGCACTTATCAGTTTGATGGTCAGTATGCAGGAAGACCTGGGTTTAAAAACGACTCGGCAAATGAATGCGTAAAAAACAAAGGCCCGTTACCAAGAGGAACATATACAACAGGACCCGCCTTCTATCACCCTAAAACCAAAGCATGGACGATGAGATTAAAACCTTATGCCGGTAATGACATGTGTGGTCGGGGTGGCTTTATGATACCTGGTGAAAGTTCATTACATCCGGGAGAGGCTTCCGATGGCTGTATCATTCTGAACATATCCAGTCGTAAAATCATTGCCGCAAGCAGTGATAAAATACGGGTTGTGGAGGATTAAATACTTAATATAAAATCCCTCTACCTGTTAATTATGTATCCTTTTCTTGCGCACGCGCATAATAATGGATGTGCTATTGTCGGTGCGTCAATGGAGACCAGCTTATTCAATGCCATTTCGCGAGACTTACAAATCGATACGTCGACTATTCAGCGAAACAAAACAACCATTAAAATTATTGACCTTTCTCCTGTATCAAAACTGTACGCGCAATCATTAGCAAAAATCGATTATGAAATGGCTGTAGCACAGGGTAAAGCGACAATACCCGAGGGGGCTTACCTGGACAGTTATTATGAAAATAACACTCAATCCCTGACAGCAAAATACACATACATCAACAAAGAGAAAAAGGAAGATATATTCATTGCTTCTGGCCTTATAAATGACGATGAATGCTCAGTCAGGTTTAATGGTTATATGGTAATAGCAAGAGAGTTTTAATTATTCAGGAAGGCCGGGCAAGCGTCAGCGCTGCCCGGCAATCGCGGGTCGGGTTAACCCTGGCGCAGGTTCTGCGCGGCTTTCACCATGTTCGCCAGCGCGCTTCGGGTCTCCGGCCAGCCGCGGGTTTTCAGGCCGCAGTCCGGGTTCACCCACAGGCGCTCTGCCGGGATACGCCGGGCCGCTTTCTGCAGCAGGTTTTCAATCCACTCCACGCTCGGCACGTTCGGAGAGTGGATGTCGTATACGCCCGGCCCGATTTCGTTCGGGTAGTCGAACTCTTCAAACGACTCCAGCAGCTCCATATCGGAACGTGAGGTTTCGATGGTAATCACGTCCGCATCCAGCGCGGCGATGGCGTCCATGATGTCGTTGAACTCGCAGTAACACATATGGGTGTGGATCTGGGTATCATCCTTCGCCACCGCCGCGTTAATGCGGAAGGCTTCCACGCCCCACGCCAGATATGCATCCCAGTCGCTGCGCTTAAGCGGCAGGCCTTCACGCAGCGCGGGCTCGTCAATCTGGATGATACCAATGCCCGCGGCTTCCAGATCCGCCACTTCGTCACGCAGCGCCAGCGCGATCTGCTTCGCAATGGTCTCACGGGTCACATCTTCACGCGGGAAAGACCAGCAGAGGATGGTCACCGGCCCGGTCAGCATGCCTTTCACCGGCTTGTCGGTCAGGGACTGCGCGTACTTCGCCCACTCGACGGTGATCGCTTCCGGACGGCTGACGTCACCGATCACCACCGGCGGTTTCACGCAGCGGGAGCCGTAGCTCTGCACCCAGCCGTTCTGAGTAAAGACGAAACCATCCAGATGTTCACCGAAGTACTCCACCATGTCGTTACGCTCGGCTTCGCCGTGCACCAGCACGTCCAGTCCTAAGCGCTCCTGCTCCACAATCGCCTGTTTGATGTGCTCTGCGATGCCGGTGCGGTAGTTGCTGGCGTCCAGGTTACCTTTTTTAAAGTCCAGACGCAGGCCGCGGATCTCGGTAGTCTGCGGGAAGGAGCCGATAGTGGTGGTCGGCCATGCCGGCAGCTTAAAGCGCGCACGCTGGGCTTCAGCACGTACTTCATAGGCATTTTGACGCTGGCTGTCCTTAGCAGTAATGGCGGCCAGACGTTTTTCTACCGCCGCATTGTGCACGCGCGCCGAGTGACGACGGGCCTGAATCGGGGCGCTCCACTCTGTAATCGCCGTGGTGTCGCCGCTGTTCAGCGCATCGCGCAGCAGGGCCAGCTCTTCGCATTTTTGCAGGGCGAAGGCAAACCAGCTCTTCACCTCGGCATCCAAACGGGTCTCGACGCTCAGATCGATCGGGCTGTGCAGCAGGGAGCAGGATGAGGCCACCCACAGGTCACGTTTGCCGACAATGTCTTTAATCTGGGCATATTTTTCTGTCAGATCGGCGCGCCAGACGTTACGGCCGTTCACCAGACCGGCAGAGAGCAGCCAGTCGGACGGCAGGCGGGCGTGCAGTTCCGCCACGTCATCTTTACCATGTACCAGATCCACATGCAGGCCCTGCACCGGCAGCGCGGTTATAGCGTCGAGATTTGGCGTTACCCCTTCAAAATAGGTGGTGAGCAGTAGCTTAACCTGACCTGCGAGCGCATCGTAAGCCGGTTTGAAGGTATCCAGCCACGCCTGCGGCAGCTCCAGCACCAGCGCGGGTTCGTCGATCTGCACCCACTCTACGCCGCGTTGTGCCAGCTCGCCCAGCACCTGCTGGTATACCGGCAGGATGTCATTCAGCAGGCTCAGGCGATCGAACTGTTCGCCCTTCACTTTACCCAGCCACAGATAGGTTACCGGCCCCAGCAGGACGGGTTTCACCTTGTGGCCCAGGGCCAGCGCTTCGTCCACTTCATCCAGCAGCTGGGTCCAGGTCAGGCTGAACTGCTGACTTTTAACGAACTCCGGCACCATGTAGTGGTAGTTAGTGTTAAACCATTTGGTCATTTCCGCTGCCGCCGCGGGTTCACCGGTTGGCGCGCGGCCACGGCCAATGCGGAACAGGGTGTCGATATCCACCGATCCATCTTTGTTCTGATGACGAGCCGGCACGTTGCCAAGCAGCAGGCTGGTCGTCAGAACATGGTCGTACCAGGCAAAATCGCCCACCGGCAGCAGATCCACGCCTGCCTGTTTCTGTTGCGCCCAGTGACGCGCGCGCAGCTCGCGGCCTGTGGCCAGCAGCTCTTCACGGGTGGTGTTGCCTGCCCAGTAGCTCTCTTGTGCTTTTTTCAGTTCGCGGCGCAGGCCAACGCGAGGGAAACCGAGGGTATGGTTGATGATTGTCATGATATGCCCCTTGTGGAATTTTCAGGATTTAGACGTCCAGATGTTTACACCGCTATATTTCGCAAGTACTGTATATTCCTCAAGCGCAAATTGTTCATGGCGAAGTGAAGGACATTCATGATCGAAATAAAACACCTGAAAACGCTCCAGGCGTTGCGGAACTGCGGTTCTCTTGCGGCGGCAGCGGCGGCGCTGCACCAGACGCAATCCGCCCTTTCCCACCAGTTCAGCGATCTGGAACAGCGCCTTGGCTTCCGTCTGTTTGTCCGTAAGAGTCAGCCGCTGCGCTTCACGCCTCAGGGTGAGGTGCTGCTACAGCTGGCCAATCAGGTATTGCCGCAAATCGCCAGCGCGTTGCAGGCCTGCCATGAGCCACAGCAAACCCGGCTGCGCATCGCCATTGAGTGTCACAGCTGCATTCAGTGGCTGACCCCCGCACTTGAGAACTTCCGCCAGCGTTGGCCGCAGGTGGAGATGGACTTTAAATCCGGCGTCACCTTTGACCCGCAGCCGTCGCTCCAGCAGGGCGAGCTGGATCTGGTGATGACCTCGGACATTCTGCCGCGCAGCGGGCTGCACTATTCGCCCATGTTTGATTTTGAAGTGCGTCTGGTACTGGCGCCGGATCATCCGCTGGCCGCCAGAACGCGTATTACACCGGAAGATCTGGCGACCGAAACGCTGCTCATCTATCCGGTACAGCGCAGTCGTCTGGATATCTGGCGCCACTTCCTGCAGCCGGCTGGCATCAGCCCGCAGCTGAAAAGCGTGGACAACACCCTGCTGTTGATTCAGATGGTCGCTGCCAGAATGGGCATCGCCGCGTTACCGCACTGGGTGGTGGAGAGCTTTGAGCGCCAGGGTCTGGTGGTAACCAAAACCCTGGGTGAGGGATTGTGGAGCCGGTTGTACGCTGCCGTGCGTGATGGCGAGCAGCGTCAACCGGTTACCGAGGCCTTTATTCGCTCAGCGCGGAATCACGCTTGCGATCATCTGCCGTTTGTCCGGAGCGCGGAGCGACCCAACGGCGATGTACCCACAGTGAAGCCAGGATCACCGTTCCCCCAATAATGAAGCTTGGCCAGTGCGGTTGCTCCTGCCAGATGGCGAGGTTCACCAGCAGGCCTGCGGGGACGTGGACGTTGTTCATGATCCCGAGCGTTCCGGCGTCCACCTGCGTGGCGCCATAGTTCCACATGAAGTAGCCCAGCCCGGATGCCACCACGCCCAACCAGACCAGCACGCTCCACTGCAGCGTCGTGGTCGGCAGTTTTTGTGGGTTCCCCAACATGAACCACGCCGCCACCGCCACGATCGCCGCCCCCATATAGAACCAGGCAAACGCGTTGTGCTGCGGCATCGGACGGGTTTCCATCAGGCGCTTATAGCCCACCATGCCAATCGCAAAGCTGATGTTAGCAAGCTGGACGAACATCAGTCCGGTCCAGAAATGATCGCTCACTTTGTCGTAGCGAATGATCGCCGCGCCCACCACCGCCAGCGCCGCGCTCAGCAGGTATCCCCAGCGCAAGCGACGTTTGCTGAGCAGATCGTAGATCAGGGTGATATAGAGCGGCGTGAGTACGGTAAACAGCAAAAATTCCGACACAGACAGGTAGACGTAAGCGCGGAAGCTGAACAGATACATGATACCGAGCTGCATCGCGCCCACCAGCATATACAGCAGAAGGGTTTTCAGCGTTTGTCCGCGTGTACGCAGGAACGGCAGGAAAACCAGCGCCGCCAGCCCTACGCGCATCAGCACCGAGAAGTAGCTGTCGACATGGCCGGCAAGATATTCGCCGATCAGGCTAAATGAGAAGGCCCACAGGATAGTGGTGATAATGAGTAGCGCCACAATGCTTGTCTCTTGAAAAGATGGACAGGCATTGTAGCGAACTCTTTGGTTGACAACTGAACGTTAAACAACCACGTGAAGATTATTCAAGGAACAGTTTACGCAGATATTTTGGCACCGCGTTGTCAGCGTTGGTGCCGATCACTTCCAGCTCCGGGTGCAGATCTTTCAGGCGCTGGTGAGCATTTTCCATAATGCAGCCCTTACCCGCCATCGACAGCATCTCGGCGTCGTTCATGCCGTCACCAAAGGCGATGCAGTCCTTCAGATTAAAGCCCAGACGCTGCGCGACCGCTTCCAGGGCGTGGCCTTTAGAGACGCCGCCCGCCATCACTTCCAGGCAGGTAAGCGTGGAGAAGCTCACGTTCACGCGATCGCCCCAGCGGGCGTTAATCGCCTGCTCAAGCGGCAGCAGCGCTTCGTGGCTGTCGGTAGTGAAGAACACTTTGCTGATGCCTTCCGGCTCCAGCAGGCCCGGTTCATACAATGAATAGTTAAAGACCGCCTCTTTGAAGAAGCGCATCTCATCCGGGCGATGACGGTTCATAAACCATTCATCATCGCGATAGACGTTAGTGATGATGTCGGGGTTGCTATGCATGATACCGAACAGATCGGTGGCGATATCGCGATCGAGGTTGTGGGTGAAGATCAGATTACCGTCCAGATCGTGCACGCGGGCGCCGTTGGAGGTGATCATGTAGGATTTGATCTCCAGATTATCGCGGATCTGCCCCACATCAACGTGGTGGCGGCCAGTAGCGAAGACAAAGTTCACGCCACGGGCGGTGAGGAGTTTCAGGGTCTCTTTCGCGTAGGGCGATAAAGAGTGATCGGGGGAGAGCAGCGTGCCATCTAAATCAGACGCAACAACCTGGTACATAGAAAAATTTAACCTCTGGTGAATATCAGTTATGCCTGCCGAAAAAGTCGACGATGGCGTGGAGTGCGACTGAGCGCATGGCGTCCTTTTCGAAAAGGATCTCATGGTACGCGCCGTTTATGACCAGCGGTTTACCCCCTTCACAAGGGTGTCCGGCTGCGGCTCGCCGTTCACAAAAGCGGTCGTGCATACGGTTATCCACCACCCGCTCCTCTTCAGCCTGAAGGATCAGCATAGGGGTGTCGTCCTGACCGGCGCCCGCCAGCGCCTGTTCACCCGCCAGGATGCCTTCGCGAACCCAGTGCCAGGTGGGCCCGCCGACGCGTAAACGCGGTTCATCGGCATAGAATCGCAGGTTGCGGCGATAACGCTGCTGGCTGTGGGTTAAGACGTTAATGGCAAACGGCAAAGCCCGCCAGCGCCCTGTTCCAATGGCATAGCCTTCACGAATGCGCTGATGGCCCTCAGCCCAGTCGAGAAGATGGCGCACCATCCAGTCCGGAAAACGTATCACAATGCCATACATCGGCGCGGTAAGCGCAATGGCATCGCACTGGTGATCGTAGCGCTGCAAAAAGAGCGTAGAAATGGCGCCGCCCATGGAGTGCGCAAGAATATAGCGCTTGCGCCACGGGCCGGGCTGCACTTCCTGCTGCCAGAATGCGGCCAGATCGTCGACGTAATCGCTGAAGTTTTCCACGTGGCCACGATGAGTATCCGGCAACATCCGACCGGAAAGCCCCTGCCCGCGATGGTCGATTATTAACACATCAAAACCCAGATGGAACAGATCGTACGCCAGCTCGGCATATTTGATGTAGCTTTCGATACGTCCAGGGCAGACGACAATCACCCGGTCATTTTTTTCATCACGGAAACGAACGAAGCGTACCGGGATATCCCCAACCCCCGTAAACTCATCTTCCTCGCGCTGGCGCCAGAAATCGGTCAACGGTCCCATGGAGAAAGCAGCAAATGCCTTTTCTCGCGTTTCCCAGTCCTTATTCAGCTGAAACATCGGGTTTACGCCCCTGTAAGCCAAGGAATATCGTTTTTTCGTGACAGGCAGCAAAATGACGCAACATTAGCGTATTGTGGCATAAAAATAGACGATTCGGGAGTTTCAAATGACCTTCGAGTGGTGGTTCGCCTACCTGCTGACATCCATTATCCTTAGTCTTTCTCCGGGTTCCGGGGCGATCAATACCATGACCACTGCCATGAACCACGGCTATCGCGGCGCAGCGGCGTCAATTGCCGGCTTGCAGACCGGGCTGGGTATTCACATTGTGCTGGTCGGCGTAGGGCTCGGCACGCTGTTCTCCCGTTCGGTGCTGGCCTTCGAGGTGCTGAAATGGGCCGGGGCGGCCTATCTTATCTGGCTGGGGATCCAGCAGTGGCGCGCTGCAGGCTCCCTCGATCTGAACACCCTCGCCCGGACGCAAAGCCGGGGCAAGCTGTTTAAACGCGCGGTGTTTGTAAATCTCACCAACCCGAAAAGCATCGTCTTTCTGGCCGCCCTGTTTCCACAGTTTATCGTGCCGCATCAGCCCCAGATCATGCAGTACGTGGTGCTCGGCGTAACCACTATCGTGGTCGATATTATTGTGATGATTGGCTATGCGACGCTGGCCACGCGGATTACGACCTGGATTAAAGGGCCTCGCCAGGTGAAGGCCCTGAATAAAGTGTTTGGTTCGCTGTTTATGCTGGTAGGTGCGCTGCTGGCGTCAGCAAGGCACGCTTAACGCGACAGGATGAGGTGAATACCGAAGCCGGCGAATAACGCGCCGGCAACGCCGTCAATCCACTTTGCCAGACGTTGATAGCCGCGACGCATCGACGGTAGTGCAAACAGGCTCGCCACCACCGTGAACCAGGCGAAGGTCTCCAGCACGATCAGCAGGAAAATCCCCCAGCGCGCCCCGGTGCCGACGTCATCACCCACGAACAATGAAAATACCGAGCCGAAATAGATAATCGCCTTGGGATTCGCAAGGTTCGTCAGCAGCCCTTTTACAAAACTACGCCCACCGGCGGCCAGCTCCATTTTGGGCTCTGGCGCCTCGTTGTTATCTTTCATGAACGCCCCGCGCAGCATCTGATAGCCCATCCAGCACAGATACAGACCGCCGCCAACCATAATGATGTTATGCAGCCAGGCCATCTTTGCGAGGATCAGGTTCAGGCCCAGCAGAGCCAGGGCAGCCCAGACCATTACGCCAAGGGTAATGCCCAGCACGCCCATCATCGCCTCTTTGCGCGAACGGCTCACCGCCGTTTGTGAAACGAAGAAAAAGTCAGGGCCAGGGCTCATCAGCGCCACAATATGCACCAGCGCCACGGTCAGAAACAGGGTTAACATAATTAACTCGCGGGGAAATAGTTCAGGGAGTAATCATCCTGGCACTTTTTTGCCGGGTTGACTACTCCTCATCATCGCCATCGGCATGGGAACGAATAAGCGCCATAAACTCTTTGCCAAAGCGCTCAAGTTTGCGCGTCCCGACGCCGTTGACGCTGAGCATTTCGCTGGCGCTGAGCGGCATCTGCTCGGCCATTTCAATCAGCGTGGCATCGTTGAACACCACATAAGGCGGGATATTCTCTTCATCGGCGATGGCTTTGCGCAATTTACGCAGCTTGGCGAACAGCTTGCGATCGTAGTTACCGCCGTACGATTTCTGCATCACCCGCGGTTTCAGCGCCACCACCCGCGGAACGGCGAGCTGCAATTCGACCTCACCACGCAGTACTGGCCGGGCGGCTTCGGTGAGCTGCAGCGCGGAGTGCTGGGCAATGTTCTGGGTGGCAAATCCCAGGTGAATAAGCTGGCGGATCACGCTGACCCAGTGCTCATGACTCTGATCGCGGCCAATGCCGTAGACCGGCAGCTTGTCGTGCCCCATCTCGCGGATACGCTGATTGTTTGCGCCGCGAAGCACTTCGACCACGTAGCCCATCCCGAAGCGCTGATTGACACGACCAATGGTGGAAAGCGCCTTACGCGCGTCCATCAGCCCGTCATACTTCTTCGGCGGGTCGAGACAGATATCGCAGTTGCCGCACGACGCCTGACGTCCCTCGCCAAAGTAGTTAAGCAGCACCAGGCGGCGGCAGGTTTGCGCTTCGGCAAAAGCGCCCATCGCGTTGAGCTTATGCCGCTCGATATCCTGCAGCGCCCCGGTGGGTTTTTCTTCAAGGCAGCGGCGCAGCCAGGCCATGTCTGCCGGATCGTAGAACAGCATCGCTTCGGCGGGCAGGCCATCACGCCCGGCGCGGCCCGTCTCCTGATAGTAGGATTCGATATTGCGCGGAATGTCGAAATGCACCACAAAGCGCACGTTCGGCTTGTTGATCCCCATGCCAAAGGCAACGGTCGCCACCACGATCTGCAGATCGTCGCGCTGGAACTTCTCCTGTACCTCGGCGCGAATGTGGTTTTCCAGGCCAGCATGGTAAGCCGCGGCGCTGAAGCCCCGGCTTTGCAGACGGGCGGCGGTGTCTTCTACCTTCGCCCGGCTGTTGCAGTAGATAATGCCGGATTTACCGCGCTGCTCCTGCACATAGCGCAACAGCTGATCCAGCGGCTTAAACTTCTCCATCAGCATGTAGCGGATGTTCGGGCGGTCGAAGCTGCTGACCTGAATCAGCGGATCCCTGAGCCCCAGCAGGCGGACAATATCCAGCCGGGTAGTATCGTCGGCGGTGGCGGTGAGCGCCATAAAGGGCAGCTCGGGGAAACGCTGACGCAGCTGACCGAGTGCAGCATACTCCGGACGGAAATCATGCCCCCACTGTGAGATACAGTGCGCTTCGTCCACCGCCAGCAGCACCGGGTTCCAGTGGGCCAGATGCTCAAGGAAGTTATCCAGCATCAGGCGCTCCGGGGCGATATAGAGCAGGCGGACCTGCCCGGTGCGGCACCCGGCCATCACCTCCTGCTGCTGTTCGCGGGTCTGGGTGGAGTTAAGACAGGCCGCCGCCACGCCGTTCGCCAGCAGCTGGTCGACCTGGTCTTTCATCAGCGAGATGAGCGGTGAAACCACCACCGTCAGGCCGTTCAAAACCAGCGCGGGAACCTGATAGCACAGCGATTTTCCGCCGCCGGTCGGCATGACCACCAGACAGTCACGGCCCTCAAGGGCGGTGTTAATGATGGTTTCCTGGCCCGGGCGGAACTGGTGATAGCCAAAGGTTTCATGCAAAACCTGTTTAGCCAGCGACTCCTGATTAACGACTTCCGCCTGCACCACATCAACCCCATTTGCCCGAAATAAAAACAGGCGCTATTTTCAGCGCCTGCGAGAGAAACTTCAACGTTTAAGACAAAAACATTCGAGGAGGCTAGAAAAGATCGTTCAGCATCACGCCCACACCTACGCGGGTCTGGTTGAAGTTGTAGTCGATCAGCGATTCGCCATAGCCGCTGTAAACCTGGGTATAGAGACGAACATGCTTCGTCAGCGGGTAGCTGACGCCCATCTCTGCACCGCCATAGCCGGTGTTCCAGTTGTACTGTCCTTTCACACTGAGCACCGCCTCGCCCAGCTGATACCCCACCCGCAACTGGTAGTAGCCCATGTATTTGGTGATATCCGGGTTATCGTCGGTATTGCCCATCACATACCAGGGTTTCACCTCCACCATCCAGTTACCGTTCTGCGCCATCAGGCGGGTATAGAGACGGTTCCAGCTGCGCGAGGTGGGGTCGGCGCGACCGTTAGATTGATGGTTATAGCCAAACTCCACGTCCCGCAGCGTCCAGCCAGCCAGCGCGTAATCGGTAGCAAACCCGAGGAACAGCTGGGGCTCATAGTTGGTCTCGCGAAACGGCGAGGATTCATCGCTGTTGGATAACTGCCACCAGGATCTCTGGGTATACGAGCCACCCAGAATCGAATTCGGCCCCAGAATGCCGCGCCAGAGCGGGAAGGCGAGACTTAGCTGGAATTTCACCTCATCCTTTTGCGAATCGTCGGCCCAGTCATAGGTTTTGATCGCCTCTTTGTTGAGGTCGCTGGTGGCGGTGTAGATCAGATAATTGCTGTCATAGGGATAAAGCGTGAAGGGGTTATCGTGCTCCTCCAGCAGGTTAGCGATGATGCTGCCCCGCACGGCAGGTATCTCCTGTGCTGTCGTTTCCTGTGCAAATGCCGTAAGGGGCAGCGCACCCGCCGCCAGTAGCCCGGCCAGATATGTCCGCATCGGTGATGCTCTCCTGCAAAAGCGTTTTAAAGAAGAATTATTTTGATCCCTTTTAACATATTTAATTATTAGTCGCTTCACCTGCGCTCCTAATCTGGAAATTCACATTGATGAGGCATAAAATCAACATCCTTTTAACAATAAGGATGTGACGTGCTATGTCTGCCACGCTAACTGCTGACGAAGCGCTGAAGCTTGTCGGCGAGATTTTCGTCTATCACATGCCGTTCAACCGTGCGCTGGGGCTGGAGCTGGAGCGCTACGAGAAAGATTTTGCCCAGCTGAGCTTTAACAACCAGCCGATGATGGTCGGCAACTGGGCGCAAAGCATCTTGCATGGCGGGGTGATCGCTTCTGCCCTCGACGTTGCCGCCGGGCTGGTCTGCGTCGGCAGCACCCTGACCCGCCACGACACCATTAACGAAGATGAGCTGCGCCAGCGTCTGTCGCGTATGGGCACAATCGATCTGCGCGTCGATTATCTGCGCCCTGGCCGCGGCAATCGCTTCACCGCCAGCAGCAGCCTGCTGCGTGCGGGCAATAAAGTTGCCGTCGCCCGTGTGGAGCTGCATAACGAAGAGCAGGTTTACATCGCCAGCGCAACCGCCACTTATATGGTGGGTTGAAAAAGTAAAATCGGGTAAAATTGCGTTACTTTTTTGTAATGGATTTTCCTGATGGATGCTAAACAAACGCGGCAGGGCGTTTTACTCGCGCTCGCCGCTTATTTTATCTGGGGTATCGCGCCCGCGTACTTCAAGCTGATTCACTACGTCCCTGCCGACGAAATTCTCACTCACCGCGTGATCTGGTCGTTCTTCTTTATGGTGGCGCTGATGAGCGTAAGCCGTCAGTGGTCGGGGGTTAAAACGCTCCTGCAAACGCCAAAGAAAATTTTCTTGCTGGCGCTCTCTGCGGTTCTGATTGGCGGTAACTGGCTGCTATTCATCTGGGCGGTGAACAACCAGCATATGCTGGAAGCGAGCCTCGGCTACTTCATTAATCCGCTGGTGAATATCGTGCTGGGGATGCTTTTCCTTGGCGAGCGTTTCCGTCGAATGCAGTGGCTGGCGGTGCTGCTGGCCTTTTGCGGTGTGCTGGTTCAGCTGTGGACCTTTGGTTCGCTGCCAGTCATCGCCCTCGGTCTGGCGTTTAGCTTTGCCTTCTATGGCCTGGTGCGTAAAAAAATCGCCGTAGAAGCGCAAACCGGCATGCTGTTTGAAACCCTCTGGCTGCTGCCGGTGGCCGCTATTTATCTGTTCGGCATTGCCGACAGTAGCACCAGCCACATGGGCAGCAATCCCTGGACGCTGAACGTGATGCTGATGGCAGCCGGTGTGGTTACCACCATCCCGCTGCTGTGCTTTACCGGCGCGGCAACGCGTCTGCGCCTCTCAACGCTGGGCTTCTTCCAGTACATCGGCCCGACGCTGATGTTCCTGCTGGCGGTACTGTTCTACGGCGAAGTGCCGGGCGCGGATAAGATGGTGACGTTTGGGTTTATCTGGGTGGCGCTGGCGGTCTTTGTTGCGGACGCGATTTATACCCAACGCAGGACGCGCAAAGGGATGTGATTTTTGCTCTCTCCCGCAGGGAGAGGGAACCCAATTGTAGGCCCGGTAAGCGGAGTGCCACCGGGCGCAACAATCAAAGCCAGTTACGGCGCTTAAAGTAGAGATAGGGCGCCAGTCCCGCAAGCACCATAAAGACAATCGCTCCAGGATAGCCAAAGCTCCATTTCAGCTCCGGCATAAACTCGAAGTTCATCCCATAGCTGGATGCGACAAGCGTTGGTGGCAGGAACACTACCGATACAACCGAGAAGATTTTGATGATGCGGTTCTGCTCGATGTTGATAAAGCCCATCGCCGCCTGCATCAGGAAGTTCACCTTCTGGAACAGGGATTCGTTGTGCGGCAGCAGGGATTCGATATCGCGCAGGATCTCACGGGCCTGCTCCAGCTGGCCGCCCGGCAGACGGGCTTTACGCACCAGGAAGTTCAGCGCCCGCTGGGTATCCATCAGACACAGACGCACTTTCCAGCCGATATCTTCCAGCTCTGCCAGCGTCGAAAGCGCTTCGTCGTACTCATCGCCCTGATGCCCTTCCATGATCACCCGGCTCAGCTCTTCCAGATCGCTGTAGATGTTTTCAATCTCATCCGCCAGCTGTTCGATTTTGGTTTCAAACAGGTCGAGCAGCAGCTCATAGGCATTGCCGTCCACCATCGCCTGGTTACGGGCGCGCATACGGTACAGACGGAACGCAGGCAGTTCACGCTCACGCAGGGTAAACAGGCGGCCATCGCGGATGGTGAATGCGACGGTGGAGTTACCGGCGTGATCTTCTGCATCTTCAAAGAAGAAAAAGGAGTGAATGTGCAGACCGTCTTCGTCTTCGAAGAAACGGGCGGACGCTTCGATGTCTTCCAGTTCCGGGCGGGTTGCCAGGCTTTGTCCGAGCTCAGATTGTACGCGCAGGCGTTCGTCGTCATCCGGCTCGACCAGATCCACCCAAACGGCATCAATGAGGGGTTGTGACTCTTCAGCTTCAAGCCGAATCAGTCGGTTCTTTTCCAGTTGAAATGCGCTCAGCATGACCGGGACTCCCAATGCAAAAAATATCGGACAGTTCGGTGGGCACACAGAAACAAATTGGGTTTCAGACCATTAAACAGCCTGACTCAGCGCGACGGGAATAATTGTCGCTGACAACCACTAAGGCCATCAGCGTGAGGAGATAGCCTTAGGAGTTGTTCCTGGATGACAGGGAATTGAGCCAGTATTTACTGGGTGTGTCCAAGGCGAATGTCCTCTTAGCGTAATCGTGCGCGCATGTTACGCCAGCAGTAACGGCGGCGTCAACTCGCAACGGAACGCTGAAGGGTAATAAATAGCCTTATACATATAAGGCTAGCAGATAGTTACAAAATAGTGATATTTTTCTGAAAGTTACACGGTTTCCAGCTTCGCGTAAGCGGCCACCAGCCATTTGATCCCCTGGCCCTGGAATGCCACCTGCAGGCGGCTGTGCTCGCCGCTGCCTTCCAGATTCACAATGGTGCCTTCGCCAAATTTGGCGTGGCGAACGCGCTGACCCAGCTTAAAGCCGCTATCGCTTTCCGAGACCGGCGTTCCCAGACGCTGATGGCTCACCGGGCGGCTGATGCTGGCACGCAGACGCACCTCCTCCACACACTCCTCCGGCAGCTCGCCGACAAAGCGTGACGGACGGTGATATACCTCTTTGCCATACAGACGCCGGGTTTCGGCATAGGTCAGGGTCAGCTTTTGCATCGCACGGGTCACGCCGACATAGGCCAGACGACGTTCTTCTTCCAGTCGTCCGCCCTCATCCAGCGACATCTGGCTCGGGAACATCCCCTCTTCCATGCCCACGATAAACACCTGCGGGAACTCCAGCCCTTTGGCCGAGTGAAGGGTCATCAGCTGAACCGCATCCTGCCAGGTGTCGGCCTGTCCTTCGCCCGCTTCCAGCGCGGCATGAGACAGAAATGCCTGCAACGGCATCAGGTCTTCGTCTTCTTCGTTGTAGCTGAACTGGCGCGTGGCGGTCACCAGCTCCTCTAAGTTCTCGATACGCGTCTGGCCTTTCTCGCCCTTCTCCTGCTCATACATCATGCGCAGGCCGGAGTCTTTAATCACCCGGTCGGTCTGGACATGCAGCGGCATGTCAGCCGTCTCCTGCGCCAGGGCTTCGATAAGCTCCAGGAAGCGCTGTAAGGCGCTGGCGGCACGGCCGGCGAGCGCCCGCTCCTGCAACAGCTCACGACACGCCTGCCACAGCGTCAGCTGGCGATCGCGGGAGGTCTGACGTACCACGTCGAGGGTGCGATCGCCGATGCCGCGGGTTGGCGTATTCACCACACGCTCAAAGGCCGCGTCGTCGTTGCGGTTAGCAATCAGGCGCAAATACGAAAGCGCGTCTTTAATCTCCTGACGTTCGAAGAAGCGCATGCCGCCATAAATGCGGTACGGCATCCCCACCTGCAGTAACGCCTCTTCCAGCACACGCGACTGGGCGTTGCTGCGATAGAGGATCGCGCACTGCTCCAGCGCGCCGCCGTTGTCCTGCCAGGTTTTGATCCGGTTCACCACGAAGCGGGCTTCGTCGAGTTCGTTGAAGGCGCAGTAGAGAGAGATTGGCTCGCCGTCGACGCCGTCGGTCCACAGCTTTTTGCCCAGACGTCCGTTGTTATTTTCAATCAGGGCGTTGGCGGCACTCAGAATGTTGCTGGTGGAGCGGTAGTTCTGCTCCAGACGAATGGTCTCTGCGCCCGGGAAATCTTTCAGGAAGCGCTGGATGTTCTCAACCTGCGCGCCGCGCCAGCCGTAGATCGACTGGTCGTCGTCGCCGACGATCATCACTTTGCTGGAATCACCTGCCAGCAGGCGGATCCAGGCGTACTGAATGTTGTTGGTATCCTGGAACTCGTCGACGAGGATATTGGTGAAACGCTCGCGATAGTGCTGCAGGATATGCGGCTTGTTGAGCCACAGCTCGTGAGCGCGCAGCAACAGCTCGGCAAAATCCACCAGCCCTGCGCGATCGCAGGCTTCCTGATAGGCCTGATAAACCTTCTGCCAGGTCTGCTCAATCGGGTTGCCAAAACTCTGGATGTGGTGCGGACGCAGCCCTTCATCTTTCTGGCCATTGATGTACCACATCGCCTGACGCGGCGGCCACTGCTTCTCATCGAGGTTCATCGCCTTAATCAGGCGTTTCAGCAGGCGCAGCTGGTCTTCGCTGTCGAGGATCTGAAAGTCCTGCGGCAGCCTGGCATCCATATGGTGCGCACGCAGCAGACGGTGCGCCAGCCCGTGGAAGGTCCCGACCCACATGCCGCCCTGGCTGGTGCCCATCAGCTGGGCGATACGGTGGCGCATCTCTGCCGCCGCCTTGTTAGTAAACGTCACCGCCATAATGGAGTATGGCGAGCAGTTTTCCACGCTCTGCAGCCAGGCGATACGGTGCACCAGCACGCGTGTCTTACCACTGCCCGCCCCAGCCAGAACCAGCATGTTGGTGCGCGAGGCGGCAACCGCGTCACGCTGTTTGTCATTAAGGCCGTCGAGCAGGTAAGAAACGTCCATTGGGCACCGCCACAAAAAGGTATTCCGGCGACCAGAAGCCGCCGGATACACTGTTAATTTATACAGAACTGCTGGTGATTATATCAGCGTGGTGAGGGATGCCAACCGCGAAATTTCCAGGTGCGGCAGCAGACGGCTGTCGAAGGTCTGCATAAGATCGGCATTTTCAGGCTTGATCCAGCAGGCCTGCATCCCGCAGCGGATCGCCCCTGCGACATCGGTGGTCAGGTCGTCACCCACGTGAAGAATGTTCCCCAGCGGCAGGCCGAGCTTCTCCGCCGTCAGGTGGTACATATCATTAAACGGCTTGGCGCGTCCGTGCGGGCCGGCACGCAGCACAAACTGGAAGTAGTCGCTAAGGCCGAACAGCTCCGGCTGGGCATTGCCGTTGGTGATGGCCACCAGCGGCCACTTTTCGGCAAGCGCAGCCAGGGTGTCGTGGGTCTCCTGCGGGACGTCGATGCGGCTGCGCCATGTCGCGAAGTGCGTCATTGAGGCCTCTGCGCCAAGCGCCGCCTCGGCAGCGGTCAGGCCCGCGTTGAGCATCGCCAGCTCAACGGCACGACGACGCCATTCGGTAACGTCATGATAGATTTCCGGTTCGGTCTGCCGTAACGCCTGGCGCAGGCGGTGAAACTCGGTGTTTTCCAGCGTTTTTAATGCCGGATGGTAGTTTTGTACAAACACCAGTGCCTCCTGCTCGGTTCGCAGAATCACCTGGCGGTTGTCGTAAAGGGTGTCATCAAGGTCGAACGTCAGGGCTGAGATTTGGCCTAATGGACGATAAAAACGCATTATTTCCCCCGTTTGGCGCGTGGATGCGCCGCGTCGTACACCGAGGCAAGGTGTTGAAAATCAAGATGGGTATAGATTTGTGTGGTGGACAAATTGGCGTGGCCCAGCAGCTCCTGAACGCCACGTAAGTCACCGCTGGATTCCAGCATGTGTGTGGCGAACGAATGGCGCAGCTTATGGGGATGGACATGGCTGTTCAGCCCCTGCCTGATGCCCCACTCGGCAAACCGTTTTTGCACGTTACGCGCCGAGATGCGCTTGCCCAGCTTCGAGAGAAACAGCGCGTCTTCGTCGGTGCCAAACAGGCCGCGCAGATCGAGCCAGTGTTCAATCCATACCACGGCGTTGCGGCCAATGGGCAGGCGACGCTCTTTGCTGCCTTTGCCCATCACCCACACTTCACCGGTATCCAGATCGAGATGTTTGATATCCAGATTAACCAGCTCGGAAAGACGCAGCCCGGCGCCGTACATCACCTCCAGCATGGCGCGGTCACGCACCGCCAGCGGATCGTTAAGATCGATATCCAGCAGCCGGTTGACGTCATCAACATCGATATTTTTTGGCAGATGGCGCGGCGCTTTTGGCGCGGCGATCCCTTTGGCCGGGTTGGCGTTGAGTTCGCCCTGGCTGACGAGCCAGTCGAAAAAGCTGCGCAGTGCCGAGAGCCGGAGCGCAAGGCTGGCCGGGCCAAGCCCTTTACGGCGGCTGCGCACGGCGAAGGTCCGCACCGTGGCGGCATCACATTGCTGCCAGCTTGTCAGGCCGATCTCGTCGGCTAACTGCATGATGGCATCAAGCTGACGCTGATAGTTCAACAGGGTAATCGGGCTGAGCTGCCGCTCAACGCCCAGATAGCGCAGAAAACGTGTGACGGCAGGGGCCAGCAGAGCGTCGGTCATACGCGTTCGATCCAGCGCTCCAGCAGCTCGGGCAGCATCTGCGCGATCTCCTGCAGCAGCTGCGTACCTTGCCCCTGCTGGTAATGATGCGGATCGCGGCTGGTAAACAGCATTACACCCAGCTCGCCGTCGCGTCCCATCAGCGACATGGCTACCGAGCCGATGGCTTTGGCCTCCGGCAGTACCACCAGCAGCTCAGGGCCATTCAGTTGCCCAAGATAGTGGCTCTCTTGTCCCATACGCTGGATACGCAACGGCTCAAACGCCTGACGCGATAAGGCCAGATGGGTAAAACCGGAAGGTGCGCCGATACGCCAGCGATCCGGGAACAGGCGTATCGTTGCTCCCGCCAGCCCCAGTTCCCGCGCCCAGCGGTGCAGACGGAGAAGAAATTCATCCAGACTGCTGGCCGATGCCAGCCGCGACTGCAGGTGCAGAAGACGATAGAACAGGCCTTCATTGCTGCTGGCTTGCTCCATCAGCAGCGAGATGTTCTCTTCGAGATGGTTGATATGGTTACGCGCGCGCGCCATATGCCACTCAACCAGCGAGACCGTCCCGCGGACCGGATGCGGAACGCGCATCTCTTCCACGACGCGCGCATTGCGAATAAAGAAATCAGGATGGCGCAGCAGGTAATCAACAACCGCCCGGTCGTCCATTGCCGTTAGCGTCTCCTGCAGTTCTTCTCCTGGTTGTTTCATAGATGGATAAACCCGTCGTAAACGTGTGTCGCCGGGCCGGTCATATAGAGCGGCTGGCCCGGGCCTTTCCAGGCGATATCAAGGCGCCCGCCTGGCAAATCCACGCGAACCTCTTGTGCCAGTAAACCCTGCGTAATGCCCACGGCGACGGCCGCACAGGCACCGCTGCCGCATGCCTGAGTTTCTCCGGCGCCACGTTCAAAAACGCGCAGACGGATGTGTTCGCGAGCAAGAACCTGCATAAATCCAATGTTGGCGCGTTCCGGGAAACGTTCGTGGCTTTCCAGCACCGGACCGAGCGTCTCGACGGGCGCCGTCGCAGCGTCATCAACCTGAATCACGCAGTGCGGGTTCCCCATGGAGACCACGCCGCACAAGACTGTCTGTTCCGCCGCGCGCATGATATAGGTCTTTTCCGCTTTGTTGGCGCGGAACGGCACCTGTGACGGCTCGAAGTTCGGCTCGCCCATGTTGACCCGCACCAGCTCGTCGTCGGTCACGCTGAGCACCATGCGTCCGTTGGCGGTACTCACGCGAATATCGCGCTTGTTGGTGAGCCCTTTCAGGCGGACAAAACGGGCAAAACAGCGCGCGCCGTTGCCGCACTGGGAGACTTCGCTGCCGTCGGCATTAAATATGCGGTAGTGAAAATCGAGATCCGGATCATAAGGCGGCTCAACCACCAGCAGCTGATCAAACCCCACCCCAAGATGCCGATCGGCCAGACGGCGGATCAGCTCCGGAGAAAAGAAGACGTTCTGCGTTACCGCGTCGACGACCATAAAGTCATTGCCAAGGCCATGCATCTTAGAGAACTGCATTTTTTACTCCATTGCGCGGAGCGCGTGTCAGTAATTTACCTGGCTTGGACCATTATTATCGCCACGATCGTTACGATCCGGCATGGTGGATTCAACAGGACTTTCGACTTTTTTGGTCGGCGGCGGCGCGGTTTCATCTGCCGGCGGGAAATAGAGCGGCCCTTTCAGACCACAGCCGGTCAGGCTGAACAGCGTGAGGAGAACGGCAAGCGTTCGAAAAACGTTTTTCATTATTGGTTGCCTGTAAGTTCGTGCTTTCTTTTTCTATCATCGCAGGAGAAGGCGCAAAAGCAAGAGTTTGCCGCTAACCTGCAACTGGAATTATTTAGCGTTATACTGCCGCCATCACGAAAAACAGGAACACAACCATGAATGACAGTGAATTCCATCGCCTTGCCGATAGCCTGTGGCAAACCATTGAAGAACGCCTTGATGACTGGGATGGCGACAGCGACATCGATTGTGAAATCAACGGCGGCGTGCTGACTATCAGCTTCGAAAATGGCAGCAAAATCATTATTAACCGTCAGGAACCGCTTCACCAGGTCTGGCTCGCCACCAAACAGGGCGGCTACCATTTCGATCTAAAGGGCAGCGACTGGATTTGCGATCGCAGCGGTGAAACGTTCTGGGATCTGCTGGAGCAGGCTGCAACGCAGCAGTCGGGTGAAGAGGTTAGCTTCCGAGGTTAATCGCAAAAACCTTCTCTTAAAGAGAAGGTTTTTTGGTATTTGCACCCTCTCCCCGTGGGAGAGGGTCGCGGTGAGGGCATCAGGCCGCAGCGCTTTCGTAGGCCAGATAAGCAACGCGCATCTGGCTCAGCGACTCAGGAGAAATACTGCTGCAACAGCGGAGTGCTGGCGTCCTGTCTGTCAGGTACGACCGGCGTAATCGCCTGAGTGCGGAACGGGATCACCTGCGCACGGCCATCCACCTTCACAATCTGATAGAACTGCGGCAGGTTGAAGTTGATAAAACTTGAACCGTAGGTGAAGCGGTCATGTGAAGAGGAGTAGAAGCGGCTGACGTCGCGCACCAGCTCCTCTTTGCTGCCTTCACAGTGGTGATACACTTCGGCGCGGTTAGTTTCATCAAGGATATAGATGTTAAACCCGGCCTCGTCCCCGGTCTCTTCAAAGAAGAATTGAATAATCCCTTCGCTGGCAAAGCCATCCACTACCTGCGGCAGTTTGACGTGGTTGGTCTCAACCTGTACCGACAGGCCATGCAGTTTGTTATGTGAAATGGCGCCATAGAACTCAATGGCGTTTTCCAGCTTCTGCACCGAGACGTTAAGACGTTCAAAGAACAGGCCCCAGGTCTGGCCGGAGACGCGCAGCGCTTTAAAGCGCCCGGTTTCCTGACGGGTGCTGGAGAGACGCAGGTCAATACACTCAGATACCAGCTGCTGCACGCGCGTCCGGATCAGGCCGCGCAGATGCTGGCTGTAGCAGAACACCTCGACGCTGTCCGGCGGGGCGGCATCCTGGTGCATCTTGCCGAGGATGGTTTTCAGCGCTTCGATCATCGCCTGCTCGCCGTTGAAATGCAGGGTACGCACTTCGTTCCACGAGTTGCGGTACAGCAGATCGACGCTGCCCACCAGGCAGTTTTGCTGCTCGCCAAAGCTGAACACATCCAGCTTACGGAAATCGAAATGGACTACCTGATTGCGGAAGGCCGCCGTCGGGTCGTATTCCAGGTTGACGATAATCGCCAGATGGCGAATTTCGCACGGACTGTAGAGCGCTTTTGGCGTCGGCGCAGGCAGACGCAGCGGGAAGTGGTGCGACACATCGGCGACCATTTCCTGCAATTTAGCGAGATCGACAATCTCGTTACCCTTAATAAACAACCGGGTACGCGACGTCAGCAGGCCGTTAAACCAGGCCCAGGCCACCAGCTTGTTCAGGTAACGGTTATACTCCAGCGGCTGATGGCTGATGATCGAATCCATGCTTGGCGCACGGTTGTAAAGATACCAGCCGGTACGGTTCGCACGGCCCGGTGGAACATAGATAAAGGTCAGGTTCGGTTCAGACAGGTCAGGTGAAATCTGCGGGTTCACCAGCGTCACTTTCCCTGGCAGCGCTTCAAACGCGGCGTACAGTTTACGGGTCAGAACCCCGATATCCTGCGGGCTGGCGGACACGCTGAGGTTGTTACGGCGTGCGAAACGGATCAGGTTACGGTAGCTCTGCATCATAGCGTCGAGCAGTTCGTTGTGGGCTTCACGCACCTGATCGATCTTCCAGTTGGCGCGGTTATCGAGCATCGACAGACGCTCTTCGTCCCATCCCCACTCTTTAACTAGCTGACTGACCACTTCACGACGCCAGCCGACGCAGGCGCGTTCGCGGCTGAGCTTCTCGCACACTTTGAGGTAGAAACATCGACGAACCAGATCCAGACGGGTGGGATCGTCGATGGCTTTCAGGTATTCGGTGACGCGCTCGAGCATCATGCAGTAGGCATCAAGACCGAAAGAGACGATCTCGCCGTCATGCAGGCGCTGTTTAATGTCTTTCGCCAGCAGGCGCGGCGTCGGGTACTCCCAGGAGTAGGCTTCGAGCAGCAGGGTTTTCAACACCGCTTTATACGGGGAGTCGATACTTTTATACAGCTGCCACAGGCTGGCGCCGAAATACTCTTCAGCAGACAGAGAGCTTAAGCCCCCCAGATCCAGCCACTCGTTTGGCGTCAGGACACCCTGGGCGTAGAGCTTCATGACGTAGTCGTCGTAATGCTCTTCTTCGTCACACGGCACCATGCTCCACAGGATACGCTTTCCGGCCAGGCGCACGGCGGTACGGTAAAACTCATCCAGCAATAAGATGTGCTGGGTCGAGCCGCAGTCTTCACCACCCAGACTGCCGCTTTCATTATGGCGGAAACGGTTTTCATCAATCAGGAAGAAGCTGACTTCCACGCCGAGCGATGCCGCCCAGCTCTCAAGCAGGCTGCATTTACGCTGCAGCAGCTGACGTTCTTCATTATCAAGCCAGGATTGATGGCAAACCCAGATATCAAGATCTGAGGAACAGCTTTGCCCCACCGACGAGGTGCTGCCCATGGTATAGACGCCGGTGATCGGCAGTTCGCCTTTCGGGGACTCCTGCGCCGGCATACCGCGATAGAGTTCCAGCTCTTTCAGGTAGTGCTGTTGGGTTTCATCAGGCGTGAAAAGGCAGATGCCTTTGGGAACGTTACCATCAAGGTAACCCGGCATCAGCGGATGGTGAAAATGCAGCAATGTCGGCAGTAGACTGTAAACCTGTTGAAAAGCAGGTCCCATGGCAGCAAGCGCACGATCGACGCGCAGTTGATTGATGGCATCCAGTCGCTGTTTCAGAGTCTCAATATAGAGGTACAAGACGTATCGCCTGATGTTCAGAAAGCGTTAATCTTCAGTCAGACCGAGGATTATGCGTTCACAGTATTTCGAAAGTAGCCGTCGCCCTTTTTCGCCCTTATCTTTATGGTCACTGAGACGAAAAAATGGTCTAAAACGTGATCAATTTAACACCTTGCCGATTGACCGTAAAGAAAGATGCGCTACATACAAGTGTAGCACCGTTCTGTACGTGTAAATTCCTGAATACGGCAGCAGGCAACCTGTATCGCAGCCCTGTCCTGAACCCCTTCTACGTCCGTAAACCTGACAGTCCTGAGACAACAATGTTAGGATGGTCAGCAGACGATTAAGACGGTAACAAGCATGTTAGACAATGTTTTAAGAATTGCCACACGCCAAAGCCCCCTTGCGCTCTGGCAGGCACATTATGTTAAGCAGCGCCTTGAGGCCTGCCATGCAGGTTTGCGCGTAGAGCTGGTGCCGATGGTCACGCGCGGTGATGTCATTCTTGATACACCGCTGGCGAAAGTAGGCGGGAAAGGCCTGTTCGTGAAAGAACTTGAGCTGGCACTGCTTGAAGATCGCGCCGATATCGCGGTCCACTCCATGAAGGATGTCCCGGTTGATTTCCCTGAAGGGCTGGGGCTGGTCACCATTTGCGAGCGTGAAGATCCGCGCGACGCCTTTGTCTCAAATCACTACGATTCACTGGATGCCCTGCCACAGGGAAGCATCGTTGGCACGTCAAGTTTACGCCGCCAGTGCCAGCTGGCCGAGTACCGCCCGGATCTCATCATCCGCTCGCTTCGCGGTAACGTTGGCACCCGCCTGAGTAAGCTGGATAACGGTGAATATGACGCCATCATTCTGGCGGTTGCTGGCCTGAAACGTCTGGGTCTGGAATCGCGCATTAAGGCGGCCCTGGCGCCGGAACAGTCGCTGCCGGCGGTCGGTCAGGGCGCGGTGGGCATTGAGTGCCGCCTCGACGATACACGTACCCATGCGCTGCTGGCGCCACTCAATCACGACGAGACCGCTATCCGCGTTCAGGCAGAGCGCGCCATGAATACCCGCCTCGAAGGGGGATGCCAGGTGCCGATTGGCAGCTATGCTGAATTAACAGATGGCGAACTGTGGCTGCGTGCGCTGGTTGGCGCGCCGGACGGTTCGCAGATGGTACGCGGCGAACGTCGCGGCAAACCAGAGGATGCGGAACAGCTGGGTATTTCACTGGCGGAAGAGCTGTTGAACAACGGCGCCCGTGAAATCCTCGCGGACGTCTATAATGGAGAACCCCCGGCATGAGTATTCTCGTCACCCGCCCTTCTCCCGCAGGAGATCAGTTAGTGAGCCGTCTGCGCGCACTCGGGCAGGTGGCGTGGAGCTTTCCGCTGATTGAGTTTTCCCCGGGTCGGGAGCTCCCCCGGCTTGCCGGCCACCTTGGCGCGCTGCAAAAGGACGACCTGCTGTTTGTCCTGTCACAACATGCCGTGGAATTTGCCCACGCCCGGCTGCAACAGGACGGTCAGCGCTGGCCTGATGCGCCATGCTATTTCGCCATCGGCAGAACCACCGCCCTGGCGCTGCATACCGAAAGCGGTCAGCAGGTTCGCTATCCGTTAGATCGGGAAACCAGCGAAGTGTTGCTACAATTACCTGAATTACAAACCGTTGTGGGGAAGCGCGCTCTGATTTTACGCGGCAACGGTGGACGAGAACTGCTGGGCGACACGCTGCGTGAGCGCGGAGCAGAAGTGACATTTTGTGAATGTTATCAACGTAGTCATAAACACTATGACGGTGCGGAAGAGGCGATGCGCTGGCAGGCTCGCGGCGTGACTACGCTGGTGGTGACCAGCGGGGAGATGCTGCAGCAGCTCTGGTCACTCATCCCACAATGGTATCGTGAAAACTGGCTACTCCGCTGTCGGCTTCTGGTCGTCAGTGAGCGTCTGGCGAACCTCGCCCGGGAACTGGGCTGGCAAGATATTCGGATCGCTGATAACGCCGACAACGATGCGCTGCTGCGCGCATTACAATAACTCTCATAATGGGAAGCCATAATGACGGAACAAGAAAAATCCTCCGCCGTGGTTGAAGAGACCAGGGAGACTGTGGACACCACGCCACAGCCAGAAACGACAGAGAAAAAGCATGGCAGCAATAAAACCAGTCTGGCGTTAAGCGCGATTGCGATCGCCATTGCGCTGGCCGCAGGCGTCGGCCTGTATGGCATGGTGAAAAAACAAGCTACCAATCAGACGACCACGAACGACGAACTGGTGACGCAAGTCACCGCCTTACAAAAGGCGCAGCAGTCGCAAAAAGCCGAGCTGGATGGGGTAATCAAACAGCAGGCCGACCGTCTGGCAGCGGCGACCCAAAAGCAGGATGAACTGGTCAAACAGCTGGATGAGATGCAGCAAAAAGTGGCGGCCATTTCAGGTACCGACGCCAAAACCTGGCTGCTGGCGCAGGCTGATTTTCTGGTCAAACTGGCCGGACGCAAGCTATGGAGCGATCAGGATGTCACCACCGCTGCTGCGCTGCTGAAAAGCGCTGATGCCAGCCTGGGTGATATGAACGACCCAAGCCTCATCACCGCGCGTCGCGCACTCACGGCGGATATCGCCAGCCTGTCGACCGTTTCGCAGGTGGATTACGACGGCATCATCCTGAAAGTAAATCAGCTGTCGAACCAGATCGATAATCTGCGTCTGGCAGATAATAATGACGACGACTCCCCGATGGATTCCGACAGCAGCGAACTTTCAAGCTCGCTCAGCGAATGGCGCATCAACCTGCAAAAAAGCTGGCAGAACTTTATGGACAGCTTTATCACCGTTCGCCGCCGCGATGAGACCGCCGTGCCGCTGTTAGCCCCGAATCAGGACGTCTACCTGCGCGAAAACCTGCGTTCACGCCTGCTGGTAGCCGCGCAGGCCGTGCCGCGTCATCAGGAAGAGACCTACAAGCAGGCGCTGGATAACGTCTCCACCTGGGTACGGGCTTACTACGATACCGACGATGCCACCACCACGGCCTTCCTCGAAGATGTGGATAAGCTGAGCCAACAGAACATCACCATGAACGTACCGGATAAGCTGGAGAGCCAGCCTATTCTGGAGAAGCTGATGCAGACGCGCGTGCGTAACCTGCTGGCACAGCCGGGCGAAGCGGCGGAGCAGTCTCCTGCCCCGGCCCCAGCCACTGACAGCGCGCCGCAAGGAGAGTAATTATGTTAAAAGTTTTATTACTCTTTGCACTGCTGATGGCAGGGATCGTTCTCGGCCCTATTCTGGCAGGCCATCAGGGCTACGTGCTGATCCAGACCGATAACTACAATATCGAAACCAGCGTCACCGGCCTGGTGATCATTCTGATCCTGGCGATGGTGGCGTTTCTGGCGATCGAATGGATCCTGCGCCGCATCTTCCGCACCGGGGCGCATACCCGCAGCTGGTTTGTCGGCCGCAAGCGCCGCCGTGCCCGTAAGCAGACCGAACAGGCGCTGCTGAAGCTGGCAGAAGGCGACTATCAACAGGTTGAAAAGCTGATGTCGAAGAACGCCGATCATGCAGAACAGCCGGTGGTTAACTATCTGCTGGCTGCGGAGGCCGCACAGCAGCGCGGCGATGAAGCGCGCGCCAATCAGCATCTGGAACGTGCCTCTGAGCTTGCCGAAAATGACCCGATCCCGGTTGAGATCACCCGCGTGCGTCTGCAGCTGGCGCGCAACGAGAATCATGCCGCCCGTCATGGCGTCGATCGCCTGCTGGAGATCACCCCGCGTCATCCGGAAGTGCTGCGCCTGGCAGAGCAGGCCTACATCCGCACCGGCGCCTGGGGCTCACTGCTGGATATTATCCCGTCGATGGCGAAAGCCAACGTGGGAGACGAAGAACAGCGCGACAGCCTGCAACGTCAGGCATGGATCGGGCTGATGGACCAGGCGCGTGCCGATCAGGGCAGCGATGGCCTGAAAGCCTGGTGGAAAAATCAGAGCCGCAAAACCCGTCACCAGGTGCCGCTGCAGGTTGCCATGGCGGAGCATCTGATTGAGTGTGACGATCACGATACCGCGCAGAGCATCATCCTTGATGGCCTGAAGCGCCAGTATGACGATCGGCTGGTGATGGTGATCCCGCGTCTGAAAACCAATAATCCGGAACAGATCGAGAAAATGCTTCGCCAGCAGATCAAAACCGTGGGCGATCGCCCCCTGCTGTGGAGCACCCTGGGTCAGTCACTGGTTAGACATGGCGAATGGAAAGAGGCCAGCCTCGCCTTCCGCGCCGCATTGAAACAGCGCCCGGATGCGTTCGATTACGCCTGGCTGGCAGATACGCTGGATAAGATGCATCTGCCGGAAGAGGCTGCCGCCATGCGTCGTGATGGCCTGCTGCTGACGCTACAAAATAATCCCACGCAACAATAATTTAACAGGAGGCCTGACGGCCTCCTTTTTTATTTGCTACATTCTTTGCACTATCTTCAGAGATCGCCTCCGCCAATGTAACGATCGACTTTCATTGAACATTTTTTCTGTACACGCTTTTTAGGGCGTGGATTAAATCGTTTTTGAAAGGATCGTTTCATGAACACGCTTTTGTATGCGCTTTTTTACGCGCTGCGCTGCCATCGCTGGCTGCGCCTGCTGGCCTGCGCTTTTCTCTTTACCTCGCTGGGCAATGGCTTAACCCAGGTAATGATCTTTGGCCTGCTGCTCGACTGGCAGGCTCCCGCATCCTTACTGACAATGGCATACCTGTTTGCCACGCTCCCGGGGTTTCTCGGCAGCCTCCTGGGGGAAAAGCTCTGCCTGCGCTACTCCCCCATCCACCTGCTGATCCTGTCGGAAGCGCTGGGTTTAGTTGCCCTGCTGTTTCCCCTGCTGGGTATTCAGTTTCATAGCGTGACGGCGCTACTGGCGGTGCAGTCTGCCGAGGCTTTTCTGGTTGGTATGAGCTGGCCGGCACTGACCCTGCTGTTCAGACGCGGCCTGTCAGAAGCCGAACTGCCCGCAGCAACCTGCCTGGAAAATATGATTTTTGCTTCACAGGTGTTAGCCGGTACGGGGCTGGGCATTGTGCTGTTTCACCATCTGCCTGCGCTGATGCTGGTGGGGATCGACGCGCTTACGTTTGTTGGCTCATTGCTGATGCTGAGTCTCACAGGCAAAGCGTTACCCTCTCTGGCACCTGAGCACACCGCAGAGACCGAAAAACCGGTGGCTGTACGCTGGCAGACGCTGGTCCCGCAGCAAAAGCGCAGCCTGTTACTGCTACCGGCACTTGCCGCGGTGGGATCCCCGGCTATGGCGCTGCTTCCTGCTCTGGCACAGCAAATTGAACCGGATGATGCCACCGGTCTGGCCCTGCCCCTGCTTTTTGCCCGCAGCATGGGGCAACTGTGCGGCCCGCTGCTGCTGAAAAGAGCGAGCCTGGCCCATTACGCCAGGCAAAACCGACGTCTGCTGGCCTGCCTTGGGCTCTTTCTTCTCTCGTATGGAACCATCCCACTACTGCCCGGCGTGCCGGCACTGGGCGTGGTGTTTATCGCCCACCTTGCCTCAAATATCGTTTTTGCGGCTGGCACATACAGCGTAATGAGTAGCTTTCAGACAGCGCAGGTTTCGTCTGCCAGCGGCAAAGCATGGCGGTGGCAAACTATCAGCGCTTCCTTCTTTACCAGCCTCACTGCCCTGGCTGCTGATGCTGTGGGACCGGTGCAGGCGCTGTACAGCGTCTCGACGGGTGCGCTGCTGATTGTGGGGGCGATCATGATGCGATACCGCAGATAAGGCATAAAAAAACGCCTGCTAAAAAGCAGGCGTTAAACAGGTCTGTTTGACAACTTGTGGTGCTTCACTCAACGTTGTGCCCAGGGTGTTTGATGAGGCCGAAGCGACATCTGTCAGTGGACGATAAGCACCGTAAATGGCTCTGCATCATTCCGGAGTTTATGAGGCGCTAAGGCGAACATAAGAGGTGGAATGAGCATCTACAGGTATATTATTGCACGCAACGTGCCAAAGTTGCACAGGGAAGTTGTCCGATCTCCAACTTTTTAAGACAAAAGGAAATTATTGTCCTCAGGCAGGCAGGCTACATGCTGCAGAATTTACCGGCTTAACGGGTAAGGTGTCGCCAGGAAGCGACGCCCGTACACACAAAGCGATATGTTTTTATTTTTCAATTAGTTAAGTGTCACTTATTCACGACAGGCCGGGATCTCGCTGTCGGCAATTAGCAACAGGGGCAGGAATTGCAGAAAACAAAAAACCCCGCCGAAGCGGGGTTCAAAATTGGTCGGCGAGAGAGGATTCGAACCTCCGACCCACTGGTCCCAAACCAGTTGCGCTACCAAGCTGCGCTACTCGCCGATATACTGCTTTTTTGAATTTTTAGTTCAATTCATTAAAAGTCGTGGTGCGAGGGGGGGGACTCGAACCCCCACATCCTAAGGACACTAACACCTGAAGCTAGCGCGTCTACCAATTCCGCCACCTTCGCAATTCACAACTCTTTAAATAATGGGGTGGCTAATGGGATTCGAACCCACGACAACTGGAATCACAATCCAGGGCTCTACCAACTGAGCTATAGCCACCACTACTTGATTCTTTACTCTATCACGCGGTTCTGCCTACTTAACAGACCACCGCAGCTCCAGCACCGGGTGAATGGTGCGCCCGACAGGATTCGAACCTGAGACCTCTGCCTCCGGAGGGCAGCGCTCTATCCAGCTGAGCTACGGGCGCTTAGCGCCGTTGCGGGGCTGGATATTACGGAGGTCTCGGTCTGCTGTCTAGTGCTTTTTTAAAATAAATGCGCGTTTGCTTAGACTTTGCGCACTTTGCCGCATATTACTGCGTTTTTGTCCTTTCAACGTGTCGACCCAGGCCAAAAAGCTTATATCCCGCGCTGACGGCAGCCAGGAAGATCATGCCGACATACAGCGACATGCGGGTATCTTCATTGAAATACATGCCGATCAGCACGCAGATCAGGAACGCCATCGTAACGTAGTTCGCCCAGGGAAACAGAATGGAGCGGAACGGATGGCTGGCAATCGCTTTTTTATGCGCCTGACGAAAACGCAGCTGGCTTATCAGGATCACAAACCACGGCACCATCCCTGGCAGAACGCTGGCGCTGTAGACATAGACGAAGACACGCTGCGGATTCGGGATAATGTAATTCAGGCATGATCCCACCAGCAGGACGATAATCGAGACAGCAACGCCCACCACCGGCACCCCCGCACGGGAGACCTTCCCCACCGCCGCTGGCAGCTGGCGGTTGTTCGCCAGGGCATAAAGCATACGTCCGCAGCTGTACATGCCGCTGTTACAGCCGGACAGCGCCGCCGTCAGCACCACAAAGTTGATAATTGCCGCCGCCGCGGTAATGCCGATTTTGGCAAAGGTCAGCACGAACGGGCTACCGTTACTGCCAATCTCATTCCACGGGAAGATAGTGACGATCACGAAAATCGCGCCGACATAGAAGATCAGGATACGCCACAGCACCTTGCCCACCGCGCTGCGCAGCGTGACCTGCGGATTTTTCGCTTCCCCGGCGGTGATGCCGATAAGCTCAACACCCTGATAGGATGCCACTACGATACAGAGCGCCGTCAGGAAGCCTTTCCAGCCGCCGGCAAAGAAGCCGCCGTGTTCGGTCAGGTTGCCAAAGCCAATCGCCTGTCCTCCGTTACCCAGGCCGAAGAAGATCACCCCGATACCGATAACAATCATTACGATGATGGTGGTCACTTTAATCATCGCGAACCAGAATTCGATCTCACCGTACAGACGCACGGCGGCCAGGTTTGCCAGCGCCACCAGCCCCACAGCGATAAGCGCGGGTATCCATTGCGCCATCTCCGGGAACCAGAACTGCACGTACACGCCGATAGCGGTGATCTCCGATATCCCGACCGCCATCCACATAAACCAGTACGACCACGCCGTGAGATAGCCAAAAAACGGGCTCATGTATCGGTGCGCGTAGACGGCAAAGGAGCCGGCCACCGGCTCAAGGAACAACATCTCGCCCATTGAGCGCATGATAAAGAAGACGAACAGCCCGGCGATGATATAGGCCAGCAGGACCGACGGCCCCGCCCATTTCAGGGTACTGGCGGAGCCCATAAACAGGCCCACGCCAATTGTCCCACCCAGGGCGATAAGTTCGATATGACGAGCTTCCAGCCCACGCTGAAGCTCCGGTTTTTTGTCTGCCATAAATCCTCGGTTGTGCTTGCGACTCTCCCGG
Organism: Leclercia adecarboxylata; assembly: GCF_035787115.1. Classification (GTDB taxonomy): domain Bacteria; phylum Pseudomonadota; class Gammaproteobacteria; order Enterobacterales; family Enterobacteriaceae; genus Enterobacter; species Enterobacter adecarboxylatus_E. Next base: position 51,537 of record NZ_JALKTL010000010.1, read on the forward strand.
CCTGAGCCGGTTATTTTTATAGGTACGGATGCGCTATCGCAGGCTGTGCATCATGGGCCGTTTATGTTTACGGTTGATGCAAAAACAGCCTGATAAGGTAATAAAGGAGGGAATGGTTTCTTAAATTTTATGAAATGGCAAACGATGCGTTAAAAAAATGAATGTATTGCATAGAAAAGCAGCATGTTCAGCGGCAGGCCGCAGCGCGAACAGCATATCGCGCTGCTTATGGGATATTAAAGCCGACCGGTGTAGTGCCAGCCGAGATAACGCAGCAGACGCAGCTGCCGGGTGATCCGGCTGGGCTGGGATAACAGACGATACAGCCACTCCAGCCCCAGGTTCTGCCACCCTTTTGGCGCGCGTTTCACATGACCGGTAAAGACATCGTAAGTCCCCCCCATCCCCATATAGAGCGCGTCCGGGTACACCTGGCGGCAGTCACGCATCAGGATCTCCTGGCGCGGCGATCCCATCGCAACGGTGATAATCTTCGCCCCGCTGTCACGAATGCGGGCAAACAGCGCCTGCCGATCGTCAGCGCTGAAATAACCGTCCTGGCTGCCGACGATATTCACCTGCCACTGCGCGCGCAATTTCTGCTCGGTTTGCGCCAGCACGTCTGGCTTGCCGCCGACGAGGAACACCGGCGTACCCTCTGTCCCTGCCCGCGCCATTAACGCTTCCCAGAGATCGGCCCCCGCGACGCGCGAGATATTCGCCTTCGGGTACTTCTTACGCACGGAGCGAACCACGCTTATTCCGTCCGCATATTTGAACTCAGCCGCTTCGATGAGCTCACGCACCTGGGCGTTGTCCTCAATGGTAAGCATTTTTTCTGCATTGATAGCCACCAGCGTACCGGTTTTGATCCCATCCCCGGCGCACAGATAGTCCAGCGCATGCTGCATATCACGCCAGCCGATCAGCTTCAGGCCCCGCAGGTCATACTGCGGCGCAGAGGTATTGTCAGTCATTATTATCCTTACTCAGACTCGCGAAAGCGCCCTGCTATTTGCCGGTTCGCGCTTGTGCACTAACCCGGCGCTGTCGAACAGCCAGTACAGCAGTTTCGCCATCAGCAGGCAGGCGCCAAAAACCACCATGAAAAAGACCACGCGTGAGACGAATGAATCCAGCCCCTCTCGCGCCAGCACGATCATATTGAAAATGGCACCGAAACAGAAACTGTGCAAAATCGCCGCCTTATAGCGGTTGGTCTCCTGATTGCCCAGCGTATAGAGCCAGTCGAACCATTTGATAATCAGACCAACGGCGATGGCGCCCGGCAAAATAAACCACCCGCCGCCCATCACCACCAACGAGCCGATGAGCGTCGGTGAGATCGCCAGCCCCGAGTGGTTGTTCAGCACTTCCCAGGTAAAGTAGTTGGCGGTGTTCAGGACCACGCCCGGCCTGTCCGGCCACAGCCACGTAGGGATAAAGACATAAAAATCGCGCACGATGGGCGCCAGCCCCTGGAAGTCGATTTTGTCGTAGTTTTGCAGCAGCAGGGCAAGGTTTTCCCACGGTGAGAAGGTGTCACGGGTGAGATACAGGAAGGTATAAAACGCCTCGTCGCCGCTGACATCCATGCCATAGCGTTTCAGCGCCAGCCAGAACATGCCAACAATCCCCATAACGCCTGCTGCAGCCAGCATCCACAGCGAAATCCAGCCGCGAATGATGCCGATAAACAGGAAGATCGCGAAAGCGATAATGATGTTCGCGCGCGTGCCGCCGACAATCATGTAGGTCAGCAGACCAAAGGCCACGGTACTGACGAGGAAAAACAGCCACGCCCGGGCATCCTGACGCAGAAAATAGACAACCAGCATCGCCGGAATGAAGAAGTAGAAGAAGCGCTTGAGCGCCACCCCGGAAACTTCGCTGGAGAAGATCTGGCTGTAGGAGTGCAGCTTAAAGAGCAAGAAGCCGTTGTGCATAAAGAAGATACCGACGGTGACAAGCGCAATCCCCATCAGCATCACCCAGGTCAGGTGGGTTTCGACCCGGTTCATGGTAAACAATGGCCGTCGCGGCGCGGTGCTGGCTGCCGGTTTAAGCCGCGTCTTATAGGCGACGTAGTACACGCCATAGAAGCAGGTGGCCGACAGCAGCGCCTGCATCAGGATCTCCGGAGGTACCACGGCCACATCGAAACGGAACACCAACAGGCTGGTCAGCGGGAAGCCGAAGTAAAAGGTCAGCAGAAACAGCAGCGAGAAGAAGACGTTGAAGTTAAAGCGTACCCGGCGGAACTCAAACCAGGTCAGGGTGGCGATAAACAGCGTGCTCAGAAGCCAGATGACCAGCAGGCCGCTAAATTGCAACTGGCTCATGCATTCTCTCCTGAGGCGATCCGCAGCGCCTGATGCCACGGCATAAGATAGTTCGGGCTGAAGAAGTCGATGGCGTTTTTATCCACCTGTGCAAGCTGGCGCTGCGCTTCACGCACCACCTCTTCGTTCAGATCGTCGGTCGTGAACAGCACCGGAATATGCTGCTCAGCCATGTCCTGCCAGAACGGGTTTTCGCGATTGAGCACGCAGGGTACGCCCGCCTGAATCAGCAGACACAGCGTGCCAATCCCCTGCTGGCGCGCAAAGATGAAATAGCCCAGGTCGCACTGGCGCAGCAACGCCAGATAGTCGTCAAACGCCAGCTTATCGCTCAGGATCTGCAAATTATCAGCGCTGAACAGCGCCAGCCCGCTCTGACGGACCTCATTAATGTACGCCGCGTTATTAGCAGGATAGCCCATGGGCACAATCACGTTGACCGTATCGCCAAACTGCTGATGCACTGCCTTCAGCGCCGCAATATGCTCGTTACTGCGATCCCCGGAGTTACCCACCAGAATCGTCAGCTTGCCCTCGCGTTTCACGTCCCTGGCTAAACCGTTTAGCGCCGGGTCCATGCGGGTAGGGAAATAGAGCAGCTCACCGCGGACGTTCGGATGCTGTCTGGCAAAATAATTCAGATCGCCGCGAGTGGCAAAGATACAGCCTGCCCGCCCCTGCGCCATGCGCCGCAGCGGGTAGAAAAGGCGGAATTTCCAGCCCCGGGAGACTTCATACAGGTCGGCCCCCCAGATATGCCAGTTAAACTGCGCGGGTTTGATCCCGCCGTTCAGCAACGCCAGCCACAGACCGGTATTAAACTGCCCATGGAAAAAGAAACGCTGCTGGCGGTTGGCTTTGGCTTTGGCAATCACCGCTTTTGCAAGTGTTGCTTTGTCCGGCCAGAAGGACAGCTGTAGTGCCGGGCAGGCGGCGCTGAGGCCGGTATCCTGACCCACCACCATAAATTCACGCGCCAGCGCGCTGCCGGGTGCCAGTTCATCGTTAAAGAACCGCAGTACGGTCTGGTTATGGTGTGGGATATCCGATCCCAGGACGTGAATCAGTGCAGTCATGCGCGTTTATGCCAAAGTAAAAAGACGCCGCAACAGGCAGCAAAATAGACAATGTAGGTGGCCATGTAGGCCTGGGCCGCCCCCAGCGCGCCGTGCGCAGGGATCAACCAATGAGCAAATGCCGTCAGCAGGGCAAACTGGCTGATTTCCGCCAGGATATAGAGCCGCAGCGAAGCTTTGGCAATCACCAGATAGCCAAAAACGTAAGCGCCTACTTTCAGTACATCCCCCACCAGCTGCCAGGCGAACAGATCGCGCATCGCGTTAAATTTATCGGAGAACAGCAGCCAGATGGCCAGATCGCGCAGCAGCCAGACGGTAAAACTCGCGGCAGCCACCGCCGGTAACACGAAACGCAGCGAGCGAAGAATTTCGCGGGTGATCTCCTGCCGGGCAGTCAGCCTTGAGAGGGTGGGCAGCAGATAGACGCTGAAGGAGGCGGTAATAAACTGCAGGTATGCATCCGAGATGCTGCTGACCCCTTGCCAGATCCCCACTTCATCCCAGCTGTAATGTGCCGCCAGCAGGTTTCGCATCATCACATAGGCCACCGGTAGGGTGACGGAGGTGATAAGCGCCATCAGGGTAAATTTTCCTAACTGCCCCGCCAGGAGCCGATCCCATTTGGGCTTCAGATAGCCCAGCGGGATGGTACCCCTGCGCATCAGCATAAACGCCGCCGGAACGACCACCAGCGCTGGCACTAGCGCCAGCCCCAACAGTGCGCCTTCGTAGCCGCCCAGCCGGTAGCAGGCGTAATAGGCGATAACCCCAGTCACGCTGCCGACGATCAGCGCCAGCGCATTGCCTGCGGCATCGCGAAAGCCCTTCATCAGCGCCAGCAGCAGGTTAGCCCAGGCGATGCCCATTTGTACCAGCGCCACCAGTCGCACCAGGCCCTGATAGCCCGTGTGACCGAATAAGCCCTGACTAATTGGCGCGGCCGCCAGTAAAAAGATGACGGCCAGCAGCGTGGAAAAACCCAGTACCATCGCGGAGGAGGTGCCGACTACGGTGCGCAGCTGCGCCGCATCATCATGATACTGCGCAACGTATTTGGTCACGCCGTTGAAGATGCCCGCCCCGGCCAGGACGCCCAGAACAGTGACCAGCTGGCGGAAGTTACCCGCCTGCCCGACGCCCGCCGGGCCAAAGGAGACGGCCAGCAGTTTGACGACCAGCAGTCCCGCGCCGATCTTGACGAGTGTGGACGCGGCGGTCCACACCGATGCTTTCGCCAGAGACATATCAGCCGAAATAACTCAGAAGGGTATTAATGACCGTGCGCTGGTTTACCGCAGCGAGGTTGTAGAACAGCGGTAAGCGGAGTAATCGCTCACTTTCTTTCGTTGTAAAGCGATCTTCACCCACGAATTCGCCAAAGGCTTCCCCTGCCGGACTGGAGTGCAGCGGAATATAGTGGAACACCGCCAGGATCTCGGCCTCTTTCAGCCAGGCGATAAGCTTGCTGCGATCGTCGTTATCCCGCAGCTTGATATAGAACATATGCGCGTTATGCACACAATCCGCCGGGATGGTCGGCAGTTCGATACGGCCCTTGCGCGCCAGCGGGGCCAGCGCATCGTGATAGGTCTGCCATAGCGCCAGACGCTGCTGGTTGATGCGATCGGCCGCCTCCAGCTGCGCCCACAGGTACGCCGCCTGAAGATCCGCCATCAGGTAACTGGAGCCGATATCGCGCCAGGTGTATTTATCCACCTGCCCGCGGAAGAACTGGCTGCGGTTGGTCCCCTTTTCACGGATGATTTCTGCACGTTCCACCAGCGCACGATCGTTAATCAAGGTCGCGCCGCCTTCTCCACCTGCGGTGTAGTTTTTGGTTTCGTGGAAGCTAAAGCAGCCAATATGCCCGATGGTACCCAGCGCGCGGCCTTTGTAGGTGGACATCACGCCCTGTGCGGCATCTTCCACCACGTACAGGTTATGCTTTTTGGCAATCGCCATGATGGTGTCCATCTCACAGGCTACACCGGCGTAGTGCACCGGTACGATGGCGCGGGTTTTGTCTGTGATAGCCGCTTCGATGAGCGTCTCGTCGATGTTCATGGTATCCGGGCGGATATCAACGAAGACGATTTTCGCCCCACGCAGCACAAATGCGTTAGCGGTGGAGACGAAGGTATAGCTCGGCATGATCACTTCATCACCGGGCCCGAGATCAAGCAGCAGTGCCGCCATCTCCAGCGACGCGGTGCAGGAGGGGGTCAGCAGAACTTTTGGACTCTGGAAACGCTGTTCCATCCACTGCTGGCAACGGCGCGTGTAGCCGCCATCGCCACAGAGTTTGCCGCTGCCCATCGCTGACTGCATATAATCAAGTTCGGTGCCCACCACAGGAGGCGCATTAAATGGGATCATCTTGTCACCTGTATAGCCAGTAAGCGGTCGTTTCGATGTTGCCACCGCTTGCGATATAACGTTTAAGCGCGGCGGTGTTGCCCATCTGGGTCGCCACACGCAAAGTGGAAATCTGCTGTTGTTGCGCCCAGTGCAACGCCGCCTGCATCAGCTTCTCGCCCATGCCGCGCCCGGCCAGCAGGCCGATACGCGCCTCGGTGTCGCTGAGTTTACGCAGGGAGACATAACCCGCGATGGCGTCATCCGGCCCACGGAACACCAGGCAAAGATGGTCGAAGGTGCCTTTTACCGCGTTTTCGATCCACTGGGCATAGAAGCGGCCGCTGTCTTCAGGGGCGTACCACGGTGTACGAAAACGGCTCTGCGCAAAGGCCTGCGCGGCCAGCTGGCGCAGCGCCGGGATATCCTGTTCCGTTGCAGGCTCAGCGCCAGGGCAACCGTAATGCGTCACGGTAATGGCGAGATCGACTTCGCCTTCAACCAGCCTGAAGCCCTGCTGCTGCAGCGCATCCAGCCAGTCGGCACGGACGGCCGGAATTTTGGCCTGCAGGCGCTGCCAGGCATTTAAATCGGATGCCGCCAGCGACGGGGCATTGTCAGAGAGGCGCACGAGTGCCGTGGGAAGGGAAAAGAACTGACTTTCCCACGCCAGCGGCTGTAATTCGCCAGATAGCTGACTCAACGCCAGACACCTTTCGTATCAACGATATAATCCTGGCGGACGGCCTCGCCCTTGATCGCTTTAAACTGGTTGTGATCCACCAGCAGCACCAGCACATCGGCGGTTGCCAGCGCATCCTCAACGCTTGTCAGGGTGCAGTGGCCGGCCAGCTTTTTCGGCAGTTCATGGATATTCGGTTCAACCACCTGCGTTTCGCCGCTGTGCCATTGGGCAATCATTTCGGCAATTTCCATCGCCGGGCTTTCACGCAGATCGTCAATATTCGGCTTAAAGGCGAGCCCAAAGCAGGCGATGCTCACTTCGTTTGCCCGCTTGCCGCTCGCGGTCAGATAATCTGCCACGGTGGCTTTCACCTGGTTCAGCACCCAGTGTGGTTTGCTGTCGTTGACTTCGCGGGCCGTGCGGATAAGACGTGCCTGCTGCGGGTTCTGCGCCACGATAAACCACGGATCGACCGCGATACAGTGGCCCCCCACACCCGGTCCGGGCTGGAGGATATTGACGCGCGGATGACGGTTTGCCAGACGGATCAGTTCCCAGACGTTAATCCCCTGATCGGCACAAATCAGCGACAGTTCATTCGCAAAGGCGATGTTAACATCACGGAAGCTGTTTTCGGTCAGTTTGCACATCTCAGCGGTACGGGAGTTAGTGACGACACATTCGCCTTCAAGGAAGATCTTATACAGCTCGCTGGCGCGGGCGGAACAGACAGGCGTCATGCCGCCAATAACACGATCGTTTTTAATCAGCTCGACCATCACCTGACCAGGCAGGACGCGCTCCGGACAGTAGGCAACATTAATATCGGCATGCTCCCCCGCCTGCTGCGGGAAGGTCAGATCCGGGCGCGCCTCAGCCAGCCACTCGGCCATTTGTTCGGTGGCCCCCACCGGGGAGGTAGACTCGAGGATAACCAGCGCGCCTTTTTTCAGCACCGGGGCGATGGATTTCGCGGCCGCTTCGACGTAGACCATATCGGGTTCATGCTCGCCTTTAAACGGCGTTGGTACGGCGATCAGGTAGGCATCGGCGGCAACAGGTGTAGTACTGGCCTTCAGGTATCCCCCTTCAACGGCCGTCTTTACTACCTTGTCGAGATCCGGTTCAACGATATGAATTTCACCCTTGTTGATAGTCGCAACCGCATGCTGGTTGATATCAACACCTACTACCTGTTTTTGACGGGAGGCAAATGCCGCCGCCGTGGGCAGACCAATATAGCCAAGACCAATGACAGAAATGGTAGTAAAACTCATAGCGATACCCGATTGTGTTTAAGTGCGAACAAAATACGGTCACAGGCCTGGCCATCACCATACGGATTATGGGCGCGGCTCATGGCCTGATACTCTTCATTGTTGTGCAGCAGACGCGTCACCTCTTCCACGATGGCTCGCGAATCGGTTCCCACCAGTCTTACCGTTCCCGCTTTGACCGCTTCAGGACGTTCAGTGGTTTCACGCATCACCAGCACCGGCTTCCCGAGTGAAGGGGCTTCTTCCTGAATGCCGCCCGAGTCGGTCAGGATCAGCCAGGCATGGTTCATCAGCCAGACGAAAGGCAGATAGTCCTGCGGCTCGATCAGAATAACGTTTTTGACGTGGCCCAGGATGCGATTAACCGGCTCACTGACGTTAGGGTTTAGATGTACCGGATAGACGATCTGAACATCCTCATTAAGCGCAGCAATTTCGGCGAGCGCATGGCAGATTTGCTCGAAGCCCTGGCCGAAACTTTCCCGCCGGTGCCCGGTTACCAGAATCATCTTTTTGCCGTTACCGATAAACGGATAGCGCTCGGCCAGTTCACCGCGCAGGGTGTCGCTCGCCAGCACCCGATCGCGCACCCAGATAAGCGCATCGATCACCGTGTTGCCGGTGACAAAGATATGCCGGTCGTTGACGTTCTCACGCAGCAGGTTCTGACGGGAATTCTCGGTTGGCGCAAAGTGATACATCGCCAGATGCCCGGTCAGGGTCCGGTTCGCTTCTTCGGGCCACGGCGAGTAGAGATCGCCGGTACGTAGACCAGCTTCAACGTGCCCGACCGGAATACGCTGGTAGAACGCCGCCAGGCTGGTGGCAATGGTGGTTGTGGTATCGCCATGAACCAGCACGACATCAGGCTTAAACGACTCCAGAATAGGCTTCAGCCCTTCCAGAATACGGCAGGTAATTTCAGTTAGCCCTTGCCCCGGCTTCATAATATTGAGGTCGTAATCGGGGACAATAGAAAAGAGGTTAAGGACCTGATCCAGCATCTCCCGATGCTGCGCGGTAACACAAACTTTCGCCTCAAAATGAGGGTCGTTTGCCAGCGCATGAACCAGGGGTGCCATCTTGATGGCTTCCGGCCTTGTACCAAACACGGTAAGTACTTTCACATCGATTCTCTTCGATTAGACGATGAAGGCCATGAGCCTCCATCGTAGATGGCGTTCCTAAATTTTGCGACGACGGGTTAATGCCACGCCTGCGCCAATTAAAGCACCCACAATCCCCCACATAATCATCAGGAATGCGCGACGTGGACTATCGCGTTTTACAGGTTCTTCAGGAGTTCGCAAATAACGATAGGTCTGAAAACGTGGGTCCAGTGTCGGACCTACGTTGAGGGTCGTGAGCATGGCGCGGTTTTGGTCGTAGTCGAGCTCAAAACTTGGCCCAACGGCCTGCAGATTTTCCAGGCGCGCCTGGAGCATAGGACGACCCAGCAGGAACATTTCCGAATCTGGCAATTCATCGGCTGGCACGTCGGTTTCGCTGCGGGAGATATTGCTCTTTTCAGCGATCTTCAGCGCCTGCTCAATATTATGCACCCGGCGATTAAAGATAGCTTTGGCCACCTCTTCCTGACGTTTAACCTGCGCTTTCATTTGCACAGTACGCGCCGACCAGGCGCCTTTAAGCTCATCATTCAGATGGCTCGCCGCCCGCTGGCTGGCGAAAGCGACATACTGACGCAGCAGGTTGTTAGCATCCGGCGCGGTTTCAGCGATCAGCTTGACGCTATCGTTCATGTTGCGCAGCGGGTCGCCCGCCATAAACTGGATATTATTGATCAGTTCGTCCAGCAGGGCGGCATCCGCTTTGCTGTTGCCGACCATCCGCTGTTTGAAATAGTCGGTCTGGTTCCAGAAATCGCGGCGCGTATCCCAGGAGGCGAGCTGCATAACGAACTCTTTGTAGGACTCATCCATCACTGAAGGCTGGTCAGTGGCGGCTGGATTCGCTTTTACATCCAGATTCCGCAGAAACTGTTGCTGAGAGTAGAACCCGCCGAGCATATTCACCGTAGGACGGTCGGTAATCGCCGTCGCACTCCACTCCTGTCTGGCGAAAAAGGTGTAAGCCAGTGCGACAAGTGCAAAGCCCAGCGCAATGCCTGCAATCCAAAACTTGCCCGCCCACAACACGCGGAACAAGCCACGAACATCCAGCTCATTCTCAGTTACCACTGATTTTGCTCCCGCCAACGGTTGAGTCATTACAGTCCCGATTTACTTAGTTAATGTTGGGTTGTTGCCATTATTTCTACGCATACGGCGTTTCACGCGTTTAATAAAGCGCGCCACTTTCCATGCGCGTTTAATACAGTAGCCGTACAGGAAAAAGGCAAGCAAGAATAATACCAACATTACCCACTCAGGAATGAAATGAGCATATTCTGCGGCAACGCCGATCCCGGCTAACAGCGCAGCAGCCAGCGTAATTAAGACAAAGGCCTGACGAGAGGTGAAGCCAGCGCGCATAATGAGATGATGAATATGCTGGCGGTCTGGTGAGAACGGGCTCATCCCTTTACGCAGACGACGGTACATAATCGCCACCATATCCATCAGCGGAATGGCGATAATCCACAATGCAGTCACCGGACTGATTGGATGGGTATTACCCTGAGTAGTCTCCAGCAGGATCCAGATAACGGTAAAACCAATCAGCGTACTCCCGGCATCGCCCATAAAGACTTTGTAGCGACGACCCAGTACACCGAGGTTAAGGCAGATATAAGGCAGAATGGCGGCAATCATTGCGAAGCACCACATCGACAGGCTGTACTGACCGTCGAACCACAGAATGATGCCGATAGCCGCGAACGACACGCTGGAGAGCCCGCCCAGCAGGCCATCAATGCCATCTACCATGTTAAAGGCGTTAATCGCCGCCCATACGGCAAACAGCGTTAGGAAGTAGCCGAAGGGACCAAGAACCATCTCCCAGGTGCCAAAGATGTAACCGAGACTGCTCAGATATAGCTTTCCGACCACCATCATAATGACGCCGATAGCCGCCTGAACCGCGGCGCGGAATTTGACGCTTATGTCATAGCGGTCGTCCAGCGCCCCGACCAGCACCAGCACACCGGCACAGGCGAGATAGAGTGCCGCATGGGGAATATAATAATCCGCAATGCTGAAGGTAAAGCAGATGCCCGCGTAAACAGAAATCCCACCAACCAGCGGAATCAAGCCTTGATGGCGTTTACGATAATTGGGCTTATCCACCAGACCCACTCTCTTCGCGACCTTACGGGCGAGGAATAAAAAGCAGGTGGTGAAAAGAAAAATACTGATTAGCTCAGTCACCGCAGTGAGTAGATTCACAATGGATACTCTCAACAAATGTTAATCCCGGAAGTATAACCTTGAAGGCTCGGCTCCAGAAGGAAAAAGCAGGCCTCACCCAAGTCCCTTTGTTTATTTTTCAGACAATTACTTTTCTGCTTTGACGAACATTCCGATTTTCGCGCCCGGCAGTATAATTTGACGACTTACTGTTACAGCGTATAAGCCATAAAAGAAAAACGCCACGTAAAAACGTGGCGTTTCGGCGCTTTATTTATATTACGAGCGTTTCATCATATCGAAGAAATCGTCGTTGGTTTTGGTCATCGCCAGCTTGTTGATGAGGAATTCCATAGCGTCGATTTCACCCATTGGATGGATGATTTTGCGCAGGATCCACATTTTCTGCAGCTCTTCCTGAGTGGTAAGCAGCTCTTCTTTACGGGTACCGGAACGGTTGTAGTCGATAGCCGGGAAGACGCGTTTTTCAGCGATTTTACGCGAGAGGTGCAGTTCCATGTTGCCTGTACCTTTAAACTCTTCGTAAATAACTTCATCCATCTTCGAACCGGTATCGATAAGCGCGGTTGCGATGATAGTCAGGCTACCGCCCTCTTCCACGTTACGTGCAGCACCGAAGAAACGCTTCGGACGATGCAGGGCGTTGGCATCCACACCACCGGTCAATACCTTACCGGAAGCCGGAACCACGGTGTTGTAGGCACGTGCCAGACGAGTAATGGAGTCGAGCAGGATGATAACGTCTTTTTTATGCTCAACCAGACGCTTCGCCTTCTCGATCACCATTTCGGCAACCTGAACGTGACGGGATGCGGGTTCGTCAAAGGTAGACGCAACCACTTCCCCCTTCACCAGACGCTGCATCTCGGTCACTTCTTCCGGACGTTCGTCAATCAGCAGCACCATCAGCACGCAGTCCGGGTGGTTGTAAGCGATGCTCTGGGCGATGTTCTGCAGCAGCATGGTTTTACCGGCTTTTGGCGGTGCGACAATCAGACCACGCTGACCACGACCAATCGGAGAGGCCAGATCCAGAACGCGAGCGGTTAAGTCTTCGGTAGAACCGTTACCACGCTCCATGCGCAGGCGAGAGTTCGCGTGCAGTGGCGTTAAGTTTTCGAACAGGATCTTATTGCGCGAGTTTTCCGGCTTATCGTAGTTAACTTCGTTAACTTTCAGCAGCGCAAAGTAGCGTTCACCCTCTTTAGGAGGACGAATCTTACCTGAAATGGTGTCACCAGTGCGGAGGTTGAAACGGCGGATTTGGCTGGGAGAAACGTAGATATCATCAGGACCGGCGAGGTAGGAGCTGTCTGCAGAGCGGAGGAAACCAAATCCGTCCTGCAATATCTCCAGCACACCGTCGCCAAAGATATCTTCGCCACTCTTTGCGTGCTGCTTCAGGATGGCAAAAATGATGTCCTGCTTGCGCATACGAGCCTGGTTTTCCAGCCCCATATTTTCGCCGAGAGTGATCAGCTCAGAAACCGGCGTATTCTTTAATTCGGTAAGATTCATAATGGTGTGGGTTCTTAAACTCGGGGTAATACTCGAACTTAATTTGTGAATGGTATGGCAGGGTCATCCATGCCTGTTAGCGGCCATCAACTCATGTCTGTTCGCTGTCTGCTCACAGGGAAAGCACAGAACTGAAACGACAAGACGGATTGAGTGACAAGCCCGGAATCTATCCACTTCTCGCACTGTTGATGTCAACAACGGGAAGTATCGGGTAAAACAAGATTCAAACAACAAGGTATGTTTAAAACGAAGTCATAGCTAACTTAGCACGACTCAAGCCGGGCGTCCAGAGATCCAAACAATTTAGAAACCCTGGACGCACAGTCGAGAAACCTTACGCCAGATTGGCGTCCAGGAACTCTTTCAGCTGACCTTTGGACAGTGCGCCCACTTTGGTCGCCGCTACTTCACCGTTTTTAAACAGCAGCAGAGTCGGAATGCCGCGGATGCCATATTTTGGCGCGGTGCCCGGGTTCTGGTCGATGTTCAGTTTAGCCACGGTCAGTTTGCCCTGATATTCATCGGCGATCTCATCCAGAATCGGGGCGATCATTTTGCAAGGACCACACCATTCAGCCCAGAAATCGACGAGGATCAGCCCGTCAGCTTTAAGTACGTCCGTGTCAAAACTGTCGTCAGTCAGGTGAATAATTTTATCGCTCATATATAACTCCACAGGATTAAGCCTGGCGCGTTGATCTCGCATCCATCAACGACGTGTTGATGTCGCATTAACCAACTAAAGGTTGACTTTATTTCACCGGATACGCTTTCGTAAAGCAATAGTAAGCTGATATTCTACCACACTATGAGCAAAACACATTTAACAGAACAGAAGTTTTCCGACTTCGCCCTGCACCCAAAGGTGGTCGAAGCCCTTGAAAATAAAGGGTTTCATAACTGCACGCCCATTCAGGCTCTCGCCCTTCCGCTGACGCTGGCGGGTCGCGATGTTGCAGGGCAGGCGCAAACCGGTACCGGCAAAACGATGGCGTTTTTAACGTCAACGTTTCATTATTTACTCTCTCATCCGGCAATTGCTGACCGTAAAGTTAACCAACCGCGCGCGCTGATTATGGCGCCGACGCGAGAACTGGCGGTACAGATCCACGCTGACGCAGAACCGCTGGCGCAAGCCACCGGCCTGAAGCTCGGCCTGGCCTACGGCGGTGACGGCTACGACAAACAGCTGAAAGTGCTGGAAAGCGGCGTCGATATTCTGATTGGCACAACTGGCCGTCTTATTGATTACGCAAAACAGAACCACATTAACCTCGGTGCCATCCAGGTTGTGGTGCTGGACGAAGCCGATCGCATGTACGATCTGGGCTTTATTAAAGATATCCGTTGGCTGTTCCGCCGCATGCCTGCCGCTAACCAGCGTCTGAACATGCTGTTCTCGGCAACGCTCTCTTATCGCGTCCGTGAACTGGCGTTCGAACAGATGAACAACGCCGAATACGTCGAAGTGGAACCGGAACAGAAAACCGGCCACCGTATTAAAGAAGAGCTGTTCTATCCTTCTAACGAAGAGAAAATGCGTCTGCTGCAGTCGCTGATTGAAGAAGAGTGGCCGGATCGCGCTATCGTTTTCGCTAACACCAAACACCGCTGTGAAGATATCTGGGGCCATCTGGCTGCGGATGGACATCGTGTCGGTCTGTTGACGGGCGATGTCGCGCAGAAAAAACGTCTGCGCATTCTTGAAGAGTTCACCCGTGGCGATCTGGACATTCTGGTTGCAACGGATGTCGCCGCACGCGGTCTGCACATTCCGGCGGTGACGCACGTCTTCAACTATGACCTGCCGGATGATTGCGAAGATTACGTTCACCGTATTGGTCGTACCGGGCGTGCAGGCGCCAGCGGTCACTCCATCAGCCTGGCCTGTGAAGAGTATGCGCTGAACCTGCCAGCCATTGAGACCTATATCGGGCACTCAATTCCGGTCAGCAAATATAACCCGGAAGCGCTGTTAAGCGAGCTTCCACCGCCGAAGCGCCTGACTCGCGCCCGTTCCGGTAATGGTCCGCGCCGTAACAGCGCACCGCGTAATCGTCGTCGTTCAGGCTAAAAATATGCTCCGGTCTACCTCGCTCTATGCAGCTATTGATTTAGGTTCGAATAGTTTTCATATGCTGGTTGTACGCGAGGTAGCGGGAAGCGTACAAACGCTGACGCGCATTAAGCGCAAGGTCCGTCTCGCGGCGGGCCTGAGTGCTGAAAATCAGCTTTCTCCTGAAGCCATGGAACGCGGCTGGCAATGCCTGCGTCTTTTTGCCGAACGTCTGCAGGATATCCCCTCTCAGCAAATCCGTGTTGTTGCTACCGCAACCCTGCGTCTGGCAGTGAATGCCGGTGAGTTTATTGCTACCGCCCAGCAGATCCTTGGTTGCCCGATACAGGTGATCAGCGGGGAAGAAGAAGCCCGCCTGATTTACCAGGGGGTAGCGCACACGACGGGCGGTGACGAGCGTCGTCTGGTGGTGGACATCGGTGGCGCAAGCACTGAACTGGTTACCGGCAATGGCGCCCAGGCGACATCCCTGAACAGCCTGTCCATGGGTTGTGTCACCTGGCTTGAACGCTACTTTACCGATCGCAATCTGGCGCAAGAAAACTTCGATGCTGCGGAAAAAGCCGCCCGCGAAGTGCTGCGTCCGGTGGCGGATGAGCTGCGTTATCACGGCTGGAAAGTCTGCGTTGGGGCTTCCGGCACCGTTCAGGCGCTGCAGGAAATCATGATGGCGCAGGGGATGGATGAGCGCATCACGCTGGCGAAACTTCAGCAATTAAAACAGCGCGCGATCCTCTGTGGCCGCCTGGAAGAACTGGAAATTGAAGGGCTCACCCTTGAGCGCGCCCTGGTGTTCCCCAGCGGGCTGGCAATCCTGATTGCCATTTTTACCGAACTGAATATTCAGTGCATGACGCTTGCGGGCGGCGCGCTGCGGGAAGGTCTGGTCTACGGTATGCTGCATCTGGCGGTCGATCAGGACATTCGCGACCACACGCTGCGCAACGTTCAGCGTCGGTTCCTGGTCGATATTGCCCAGGCGCACCGGGTTGCCAGTCTTGCGACTCGTTTTCTCGATCTGGTCGAAAATGAGTGGCATATCGAGCCCATCTGCCGTGAATTACTGACTAGCGCCTGTCAGCTACACGAAATTGGTTTGAGCATCGATTTCAAACAAGCCCCGCTGCACGCGGCGTATCTGGTACGTAATCTGGACTTGCCTGGCTTTACGCCCGCGCAAAAAAAATTGTTGGCTACGCTGCTGCTAAACCAGACGAACCCAGTCGATCTCTCCTCGCTACACCAGCAAAATGCGGTGCCGCCGCGCGTGGCCGAACATTTGTGTCGCTTGCTGCGCCTGGCGATCCTGTTTGCCAGCCGTCGCCGTGATGATTTGCTGCCGGCCATTACGCTGATGGCGGAAGGTGAAAAGTTGACGTTAACCTTGCCAGAAAACTGGCTGGATACGCATCCGCTGGGCGCCGAGATGCTGGTGCAAGAGTGCCAGTGGCAAAGCTACGTGCACTGGCAGCTTGAAGTCCATTAACCACAGTTACCTGCCCGGCAGCGTTACGCCCGCCGGGCCTTCAGTCTAGCGATTTTTCGCTTTCTCCATCATGGCGCGAATACTGGCGATGCTGGCCTGTCCTTTGTGCATACGCTCTTCGGCGGTAATGACCTTACGTTCCTGCTCCCACAGTACATCATCCTGAGGTAACTCCAGCAGGAAGCGGCTCGGCTCCGGACGTACCAGCTCCCCATACTGACGCCGCTCTTTGCACAGCGTAAATGTCAGCTCTTTTTGCGCACGCGTAATACCCACGTAGGCCAGACGACGCTCTTCATCGACATTGTCTTCATCAATGCTGCTCTGGTGTGGCAGTAAGCCCTCTTCCATCCCCACCAGGTAAACATAGGGGAACTCAAGCCCCTTCGAAGCATGAAGGGTCATCAACTGTACCTGATCGGCCTCCTCTTCACTTTCGCCGCGCTCCATCATATCGCGCAGGGTGAAGCGGGTAACAACCTGGGTCAGGGTCATGGGTTCGTCGATGTCCGTACCTTCCAGCATCTCGGTCATCCAGGTAAAGAGCTGGTTAACGTTCTTCATCCGCATCTCGGCCGCTTTCGGGCTAGCGGAGGTTTCATACAGCCAGGATTCATAGTCGATGCCACGGATCAGATCCCGTACCGCAGTAACAGGTTCCCGTTCGCTAAGCTGCTGGATCTCGCGCAGCCAGTGGGTAAAGCGCGTCAGCGATTCATAGCCACGCCCGGTTAACGTCTGGCTCAGCCCCATATCGAAGCTGGCCGTTAACAGGCTCTTATTGCGGGTCATCGCCCATTCACCCAGTTTTTGCAGCGTCGCCGGGCCAATCTCGCGCTTTGGCGTATTCACGATGCGCAAAAAGGCACTGTCATCATCCGAGTTGGTCAACACCCGCAGATAGGCGAGGAGATCCTTGATTTCCGGGCGCGAGAAGAACGACGTCCCGCCGGAAATTTTGTACGGGATGCGGTTTTGCATCAGCATTTTTTCAAAGACGCGCGACTGGTGGTTCCCGCGATAAAGAATGGCGTAGTCTTTGTAATTGGTTTTATTTACAAAGTGATGCGCAATCAGTTCGCCTGCGACGCGTTCGGCTTCGTGATCTTCGTTATTGGCGCTGAGCACCTTCAGCTCCGTACCATACCCAAGTTCGGAGAAGAGGCGTTTTTCAAACACATGCGGGTTATTGGCGATCAGGATGTTTGCCGCCTTCAGAATCCGACCGGATGAACGGTAGTTCTGCTCCAGCTTAATCACCTGCAGCGCCGGGAAATCTTTGCTGAGCAGCACCAGATTCTGCGGACGTGCGCCACGCCAGGAGTAGATCGACTGATCGTCATCGCCCACCACGGTAAAGCGCGCCCGCTGTCCCACCAGCAGTTTCACCAGCTCGTACTGGCTGGTGTTGGTATCCTGATATTCATCCACCAGCAGGTAGCGGATCTTGTTCTGCCAGCGCTCCCGCACCTCTTCGTTACTCTGCAGCAGCAGCGTGGGCAGCAGGATCAGGTCGTCGAAGTCGAGCACGTTACAGGCTCTCAGATGATCGTTATACAGGCTGTAGCAGTGGGCGAAGATCCGATCCCGCTCCCCTTTGGCGCTCGCAGCAGCCTGGGCAGGGTTCATCAGATCGTTTTTCCAGTTTGAGATCGTGGAGATCAGCTGCTGCAATACGACTTTATCGTCTTCGATCAGCCCTTCGGTGAGCTCCTTGAGCAACGCCAGCTGATCGGTATCGTCAAACAGCGAGAAGTTAGCTTTCATCCCCAATGCCGCATATTCGCGCTTAATAATATCCAGCCCCAGGGTATGGAAGGTGGAGATCATCAGGCCGCGGGCCTCTTTGCGCCCTAACGTCTGCGCGACACGCTCTTTCATCTCGCGTGCCGCTTTGTTGGTAAAAGTTACTGCGGCAATATGGCGCGCCTGATAGCCGCAGCCGCGAATCAGGTGGGCGATTTTGTTGGTGATGACGCGGGTTTTACCGGAACCCGCCCCTGCCAGCACCAGGCATGGTCCAGTAACGAATTCGACCGCTTGTTGTTGTCCAGGGTTTAAACGCATGGGAATATTGCTCAATCTTCGAACGGGGTGGGGATTGTAGCAGAAAGCCGGGCGTAGATTTAACGGCTAATGATAAAGTGAAGAAAACGCGATTAACCCTGAGAGCAGAACCATGAAAAAGAGCGCAGCGGCCCTGCACATTCTGGTAAAAGAAGAGAAACTGGCGCAGGAGATCCTCACCAAACTGGAGCGCGGCATCAGCTTTGATCATCTGGCAAAGCGCTACTCCAAATGCCCGTCCGGGCGCAACGGCGGCGACTTAGGGGAATTTAAGCAGGGTGTGATGGTGGGGCCTTTCGATGAGGCGGTCTTTAGCTGTCCACTCCTGAAGCCCTATGGCCCGGTCAAAACCAGGTATGGCTACCACATTATTAAGGTGCTGTATCGCCGCTAACGCGTGGTATATTGCGCCCCGATTTAACTCAACCCTTCAAGGCACGATCATGGCAAAAACAGCAGCAGCACTGCATATTCTTGTTAAAGAAGAGAAACTGGCTCTGGATCTTCTGGAGCAGATTAAAAACGGCGCCGACTTCGGCAAGCTGGCGAAGAAGCACTCTATTTGCCCGTCAGGCAAACGCGGCGGCGATCTGGGTGAATTCCGCCAGGGCCAGATGGTTCCTGCGTTCGATAAAGTGGTGTTCTCCTGCCCGGTGCTGGAGCCAACCGGCCCGCTGCACACCCAGTTCGGTTACCACGTTATTAAGGTGCTGTACCGCAAATAAAAAAACCGGTGTCTTATTGCACCGGTTTTTTATCACAAAACATTCCCCTAAGGATTTCAGCTTGCAGGAAGGCGGCAAGTGAGTACAGCCCCAGGAGCATAGATAACTATGTGACTGGGGTGTACGAACGTAGCCAACGCATCTGCAAGCTGAAAGACGACGGGGAATTAGCCCGCTACGGCAATACGTTTCATATCGGTCATATAGCCACGCAGTTTCTGGCCCACTTTCTCGATCTCGTGGCTGCGAATCGCTTCGTTCACGTCACGCAGCTGCGCATTATCTACCGCACCTTCGGTAATCGCTTTGCCCAGATCGCCGGTCTGCAGGGTGGTCATGAACTCTTTCAGCAGCGGTACGCAAGCGTAGGAGAACAGGTAGTTACCGTACTCGGCGGTATCGGAAATCACCACGTTCATTTCATACAGACGCTTACGGGCGATGGTATTCGCAATCAGCGGCAGCTCGTGCAGAGATTCATAGTAAGCAGACTCTTCAATAATGCCGGCATCAACCATGGTTTCGAACGCCAGCTCAACGCCCGCTTTCACCATCGCGATCATCAGAACGCCTTTATCGAAGTACTCCTGCTCGCTGATTTTGCCTTCATACTGCGCGGCGGTTTCGAACGCGGTTTTACCGGTCTCTTCACGCCAGGTCAGCAGATTTTTGTCGTCGTTGGCCCAGTCAGCCATCATGCCGGAAGAGAACTCACCGGAGATGATGTCATCCATATGTTTCTGGAACAGCGGCGCCATAATGGTTTTCAGCTGCTCGGACAGCGCGAATGCACGCAGTTTCGCCGGGTTAGACAGACGATCCATCATCAGGGTGATACCGCCCTGCTTCAGCGCTTCGGTGATGGTTTCCCAGCCGAACTGAATCAGTTTTTCTGCGTATGCAGGGTCGGTGCCCTCTTCCACCAGCTTGTCGAAGCACAGCAGAGAACCGGCCTGCAGCATACCGCACAGGATAGTCTGCTCGCCCATCAGGTCAGATTTCACTTCGGCAACGAAGGAGGATTCCAGCACGCCCGCACGGTGGCCGCCCGTGGCCGCTGCCCATGCTTTGGCAATTGCCATCCCTTCGCCTTTCGGATCGTTTTCCGGGTGAACCGCGATCAGGGTCGGTACACCGAAACCACGTTTGTACTCTTCACGCACTTCGGTACCTGGACACTTCGGCGCCACCATCACCACGGTGATGTCTTTGCGGATCTGCTCGCCCACTTCAACAATGTTGAAGCCGTGGGAGTAACCCAGCGCCGCACCGTCTTTCATCATCGGCTGTACGGAACGCACCACGTCAGAGTGCTGTTTGTCTGGCGTCAGGTTAACCACCAGATCCGCCTGAGGGATCAGCTCTTCGTAGGTTCCCACTTTAAAGCCGTTTTCGGTCGCTTTACGCCAGGAAGCACGCTTCTCAGCAATCGCTTCTTTACGCAGGGCGTAGGAGATATCCAGACCGGAGTCACGCATGTTAAGACCCTGGTTCAGGCCCTGCGCGCCACAGCCGACGATGACCACTTTCTTACCCTGAAGGTAGCTTGCGCCATCGGCAAATTCATCGCGCGCCATGAAGCGGCATTTGCCCAGCTGCGCCAGCTGCTGGCGCAAGTTCAGTGTGTTGAAGTAGTTAGCCATGGTGATACCTCGTGATGTTGTGCGTCTTATTGTTCGGTTCGCTGTTCAGCGAGAATGTACCCACATTACAACAGGAAATTTATTGCGGAAATTGATATATTCACAACGTCACGTTGCAATATTTGCAATGTAAAAAGGTGGAGTGGAATCGGTGGATTTACGCGATCTAAAAATGTTTCTGCATCTGGCGGAGAGCCGCCATTTTGGCCGCAGCGCGCGGGCGATGCACGTCAGCCCCTCCACGCTTTCGCGCCAGATCCAGCGCCTGGAGGAGGATCTTGGCCAGCCGCTATTTGTGCGCGATAACCGCACGGTGACGCTCACCGAAGCGGGGGAAGAGCTACGCGTCTTTGCCCAGCAAACGCTGTTGCAATATCAGCAGTTGCGCCACACCATTGACCAGCAAGGACCGTCGCTTTCCGGCGAGCTCCATATTTTCTGCTCCGTCACCGCCGCCTACAGCCACCTGCCGCCGATCCTCGACAGATTTCGTGCAGAACATCCCTCGGTCGAAATTAAACTCACCACCGGGGACGCCGCCGATGCGATGGAAAAAGTGGTGACGGGTGAAGCGGATCTGGCGATTGCCGGCAAACCGGAAACGCTGCCCGGCGCGGTGGCGTTCTCGATGCTGGAAAATCTGGCGGTAGTATTGATTGCCCCGGCGCTACCCTGCCCGGTGCGTAACCAGGTATCGGTGGAGAAGCCAGACTGGTCAACGGTGCCCTTTATCATGGCCGATCAGGGGCCGGTGCGTCGTCGCATTGAGCTGTGGTTCCGTCGTCAGAAAATCAGTAATCCCTCAATTTACGCGACGGTAGGCGGCCATGAAGCGATGGTTTCCATGGTGGCGCTGGGCTGCGGCGTGGCGCTGTTGCCCGAAGTGGTGCTGGAGAACAGCCCGGAGCCGGTACGTAATCGCGTGATGATCCTGGAGCGCAGCGACGAGAAAACGCCGTTTGAGCTTGGCGTGTGCGCACAAAAAAAGCGGCTGCAGGAGCCGCTTATTGATGCATTCTGGCAAATTTTGCCGAACCATTAACCTGCCAGGAAGAACCGGAACGCCGGGTTGTGCGTTTCATCGTGACACTCATAGCCCAGCTCGTTCAGCCGCGTTTCGAAATCGGGTTCGTGCTCGCCCAGTTCAAACGCCGCCAGCACGCGGCCGTAGTCGGTACCGTGGCTACGATAGTGGAACAGGGAGATGTTCCAGTGCGTGCCCAGGGTATGCAGGAACTTCAGCAGCGCGCCGGGTGATTCCGGGAACTCAAAGCTGAACAGGCGCTCCCGTAACGGCTTCGACGGACGCCCGCCCACCATGTAACGAACGTGCAGCTTCGCCATTTCATCATCGGAAAGATCCACCACGCTGTAACCGCCCTGGTGCAGCAGGTTTAGGATCTCTTTGCGCTCTTCCAGACCGCGGCTCAGGCGTACCCCGACAAAAATGCAGGCATCTTTGGCATCAGCAAAACGGTAGTTAAACTCCGTCACTGAACGTCCGCCCAGCAGCTGGCAGAATTTGAGGAAGCTGCCCTTCTCTTCCGGTATGGTCACCGCCAGTAGCGCTTCACGCTGCTCACCCAGCTCGCAACGTTCAGAGACGTAACGCAGACCGTGGAAGTTAACGTTAGCGCCAGAAAGCACATGGGCCAGACGCTCGCCGCGAATGTTGTGCTGGGCAATGTATTTTTTCATCCCCGCCAGCGCCAGCGCGCCGGACGGCTCCGCCACCGCGCGCACATCCTCGAACAGATCTTTCATCGCCGCGCAGATTGCATCGCTGTCGACGGTGATGATGTCATCGAGATACTCCCGGCAGACGCGGAAGGTTTCATCCCCAATGCGTTTAACCGCCACCCCTTCGGCAAACAGCCCGACGCGTGGCAAATCAACCGGATGCCCGGCATCCAGCGCCGCCTTCAGGCAGGCAGAATCTTCCGCTTCTACGGCAATCACCTTAATTTGCGGCATCAGCTGTTTGATGAGTACCGCCACGCCTGCCGCCAGACCACCGCCGCCCACCGGGACAAACACCCGGTCAAGATGGGCATCCTGCTGCAGCAGCTCCAGCGCCAGCGTCCCCTGGCCTGCAATGACCATCGGGTGATCGAAAGGCGGTACCCAGGTAAATCCCTGCTGCTGCGCCAGTTCGATCGCTTTGGCTTTTGCTTCGTCAAAATTGGCACCGTGGAGCAGCACTTCGCCGCCAAAACCGCGCACGGCATCCACTTTGATATCCGCCGTGGCAACCGGCATCACGATCAGGGCTTTCAACCCCAGACGCGCAGACGAGAACGCCACGCCCTGAGCATGATTTCCCGCCGACGCGGTGATGACGCCACGCGCTTTTTGCTCGTCAGTCAACCCGGCCATCATCGCGTAGGCGCCACGCAGCTTAAAGCTGTGCACCGGCTGACGGTCTTCACGTTTTACCAGGATAACGTTATCCAGACGCGACGACAGCTTGTCCATTTTTTGCAGCGGCGTCACCTGCACCGCTTCATAGACCGGCGC
The DNA here is from genome assembly GCF_035787115.1 of Leclercia adecarboxylata. Classification (GTDB taxonomy): domain Bacteria; phylum Pseudomonadota; class Gammaproteobacteria; order Enterobacterales; family Enterobacteriaceae; genus Enterobacter; species Enterobacter adecarboxylatus_E. The sequence continues at coordinate 74,640 of NZ_JALKTL010000010.1, forward strand.
ACGCAGCACCGCCCTGAGATATTCCGCCCCCTCGGGGGCGGCGGATAAGGGTTGGGATTCGGCCATCATTAGCCCCCGAGTTTAGATTTATCGCGCACTGCGCCTTTATCTGCACTGGTGGCGAGGGTCGCGTAAGCACGCAGGGCGAAGGAGACTTCACGCTGGCGATCTTTCGGTGTCCAGGCTTTATCCCCACGCGCTTCCTGTGCTTCGCGGCGGGCTGCAATTTCCTGGTCGCTCAGTTTCAGCTGAATACCGCGATTTGGAATGTCGATTTCAATCAGATCACCATCTTCGATGATGGCGATGTTGCCGCCGCTGGCCGCTTCCGGTGAAACGTGGCCGATAGAGAGACCGGATGTCCCGCCGGAGAAACGTCCGTCGGTGATCAGCGCACAGGCCTTGCCCAGCCCCATGGATTTGAGGAAGGTTGTCGGGTAGAGCATCTCCTGCATGCCCGGTCCGCCTTTCGGCCCTTCGTAGCGGATCACCACCACGTCGCCCTCAACCACTTTGCCGCCGAGGATCGCCTCTACCGCCTCGTCCTGGCTTTCATACACTTTTGCCGGACCGGTAAATTTCAGGATGCTGTCATCCACGCCTGCGGTTTTAACGATACAGCCGTTCTCCGCGAAGTTGCCGTACAGCACTGCCAGGCCACCATCTTTGCTATACGCATTTTCCAGTGAGCGGATGCAGCCTTCAGCGCGATCGTCATCCAGCGTGTCCCAGCGACAGTCCTGCGAGAACGCCTGGGTGGTGCGAATGCCAGCCGGACCGGCGCGGAACATTTTTTTCACGGCCTCGTCTTTAGTCAGCATGACATCGTACTGATCCAGCGCCTGCGGCAGCGTCAGACCCAGCACGTTTTTCACGTCGCGATTCATCAACCCGGCGCGATCCAGCTCACCGAGGATCCCCAGCACGCCACCGGCGCGGTGAACATCTTCCATGTGGTATTTCTGCGTGCTCGGCGCAACCTTACACAGCTGCGGCACTTTGCGGGACAGTTTATCGATATCACTCATGGTGAAATCGATCTCCGCTTCCTGAGCAGCGGCCAACAGGTGCAGAACGGTGTTGGTAGAGCCGCCCATGGCGATATCCAGCGTCATGGCATTTTCAAACGCCGCTTTACTGGCGATATTGCGCGGCAGCGCACTGGCATCGTCCTGCTCGTAGTAGCGTTTAGTCAGTTCAACGATACGTTTACCGGCATTGATAAACAGCTCTTTACGATCGGCGTGGGTTGCCAGCAGCGAGCCGTTACCCGGCTGTGACAGACCCAACGCTTCGGTCAGGCAGTTCATTGAGTTGGCGGTGAACATACCGGAGCATGAGCCGCAGGTCGGGCACGCTGAACGTTCAACCTGCTCGCTCTGCTCGTCAGAGACTTTCGGGTCGGCGCCCTGAATCATCGCGTCCACCAGGTCAAGCTTGATGATTTTATCGGAAAGCTTGGTTTTACCCGCTTCCATTGGGCCGCCGGAAACGAAGATCACCGGAATGTTCAGACGCAGGGAGGCCATCAGCATCCCCGGGGTGATTTTGTCGCAGTTAGAGATACAGACCATGGCATCGGCGCAGTGGGCGTTCACCATGTACTCCACCGAGTCGGCAATCAGCTCGCGCGACGGCAGTGAATAAAGCATGCCCCCGTGCCCCATCGCGATACCGTCATCCACGGCGATGGTGTTGAACTCTTTCGCCACGCCGCCAGAGGCTTCAATCTGCTCGGCAACCAGCTTTCCGAGGTCGCGCAGGTGCACGTGGCCCGGCACAAACTGGGTAAAAGAGTTGACCACGGCAATAATCGGTTTCCCGAAATCGGCGTCGGTCATTCCAGTGGCGCGCCACAGCGCGCGGGCACCCGCCATGTTACGGCCATGAGTGGTGGTGGCGGAACGGTACTTAGGCATGCGTTATTTACTCCCGTCTATCTGGTAAATGGGACGGTGCGTGCCGTCCCATATTTGTACTTATGGATTAACCTGATCCAACCAACCCCATTTATCTTCGGTTTCGCCGGTGAAGAGACCGAAGAAAGCTTCCTGGATACGTTTGGTGACCGGACCGCGGCGGCCTTCGCCGACCTGGATACCGTCAACGCTGCGTACCGGGGTGATCTCTGCTGCGGTACCGGACATGAACACTTCATCGGCCAGATACAGAGATTCGCGGGAAAGCACCTGCTCGCGGACTTCGATACCGAGATCCTGCGCCAGCTTAATAATGGCGTCACGGGTGATGCCCGGCAGTGCAGAAGAGGTGAATGGCGGCGTAAACAGGACCCCGTCTTTTACTTCGAACAGGTTTTCACCCGCACCTTCGGAGATATAGCCGTTCACATCCAGGGCGATACCTTCCTGATAGCCGTGGCGGCGTGCTTCGCTGCCAACCAGCAGAGAGGAAAGATAGTTACCGCCCGCTTTGGCTGCGGTCGGGATGGTGTTTGGTGCCACACGGTTCCAGGAGGAGACCATTGCGTCGATCCCCTGCTCCAGCGCTTCTGCGCCCAGGTATGCCCCCCACGGGAACGCGGCGATGATCACATCGGTGGTGTAACCGGCTGGCGGGTTCACGCCCATGCCCACGTCACCCACGAACACCAGCGGACGAATATAGGCGCTGGTCAGGTTGTTTTTGCGCAGCACCGCGCGGCAAGCTTCCATCAGCTCGTCAACGCTCTGAGAAACCGGGAAACGATAAATTTTGGCTGAGTCACGCAGACGCTGCATGTGTTCACGATGACGGAACACCACCGGGCCTTTGTGTGAGTCGTAGCAACGGACACCTTCAAATACAGAAGTACCGTAGTGAAGCGCGTGGGACATCACGTGGACTTTAGCGTCCTCCCAGCGAATCATCTCACCATTGGACCAAATGAAATCAGCTTTTTTCGTCGTCATTTTTCTTCCTTTGCGCTCAGGCGCGGATTTGTTGTGTTTGTGATGAAGCGGCGCGCTGCTGGATATCAACCCGGGCGACGTCGACAAGTTTGCTCAACTGGCTAAACAGTAATTCGACGGGGCGCTGGCTGGCAACGGTCAATTCAATATTTATGTTCTGCGCATCGGTAGCGGTTTCCATGTTCATCGAACAGATCTGAAATCCTCGATGGCGCACCACGCGTAATACACGTTCTAAGGTTTCCGGGTTGAAGCGAGCCTGCACGGCGACCTGATGTTGCATCATGATAATTTCTCCAGCATTTGTGAGTTACTGGCGCCGGGCGGCACCAACGGCCAGACATTCTCAAGCTCGTCGATTGAGACATGAAGCAGGTAAGGCCCCTTGCTTGACAGCATTTCATCAAGTGCCGCTTCAACCTGGTCTTTACGGGTAATATGCTGGCCAGGGATGCCGAAGGCGCTGGCCAGAACGAGGAAATCGGGGTTATCGGTAAGGGTGGTTTCGCTGTAACGTTCCTGGAAAAAGAGCTGCTGCCACTGGCGAACCATGCCCAAACGTTGGTTATCCAGCAGGACGATCTTTACCGGCAACTGCTTACGCTTGATGGTGCCCAGCTCCTGCACGTTCATCATGAAGGAGCCGTCACCGGAGATACAGATGACGGTATCGTCCGGACGCGCCACCTGTGCCCCAACGGCGGCAGGCAGGCCAAAGCCCATCGTGCCTAAGCCGCTCGAGGTGATGAAGTTTTCCGGACGCGTGTAGGTCATGTGCTGGGCTGACCACATCTGATGCTGACCCACATCGGTAGTGACTACGCTGTCTGCCGGTTTACGATCTGACAGTTGCTTCAACAGTAATGGGGCATAGATCGCCTCACCCGGATGATCGTAACGCCAGGCATGTTCGCGGCGCATTTCTGCCGCGTGCTGACGCCACGCGTCGATCGCTAAGGGCTGTTGTAATGCGGGCAGCAGCACATTGAGATCGCCCTGCAAGGCCACGTGCGCCTGGCGGAGCTTATTCATCTCTGCCGGATCGATATCCATATGAATGACTTTTGCATTCGGCGCGAAGGTATTCAGCTTGCCGGTAACGCGGTCATCAAAGCGTGCGCCCACCGCGATCAACAGATCGCACTCCTGTACAGCGAGATTGGCGGCTTTCGTGCCGTGCATCCCCAGCATGCCCAGATAGTACGGGTAGCCGGCGTCCACCGCACCCAGTCCTTTTAAGGTGCAGGTCGCGGGCATTTGGGTTGCCGCGATAAATGCACCCAAGGCCGGAACGGCCTGCGCCATCCCAACGCCTCCGCCGATATAGAGGATCGGCTTTTGCGCGTGGGCCAGCATCTGGCGTGCCTCTTGTACTTCGGCATGCGGGACGTCATCGGCGTTTTCAACGGTAGAGAAGTGGGGCTCCAGTTCACCCAGTGCGACCTGAATATCTTTTGGAATATCAACCAGAACCGGGCCAGGACGGCCTGAGTTTGCCACCTCAAATGCCTCGGCCATTACGCGAGGCAACTCTTCCAGCGACTGGACGAGGAAGCTGTGTTTGGTACACGCCAGTGACAAACCGAGAACGTCCACCTCCTGAAAAGCATCGGTGCCGATAAAGGGAGAAGCAACCTGGCCGGTGATGGCCACAACGGGAACAGAATCAAGCAGTGCATCAGCCAGGCCGGTGATCAGATTGGTTGCACCTGGGCCAGAGGTCGCCATACAGACGCCCGTTTTACCCGTTGCGCGCGCATAACCAATGGCCGCCATCGCCGCTCCCTGCTCGTGCCGGCACAGCAGATGTTCCACGCCGCCGTCATACAAAGCATCGTAAATCGGCATAATTGCGCCACCCGGGTAACCGAATACTGTCTCGACTCCCTGCGCTCGCAACGCATGTACAACCCACTGTGCGCCATTCATAGTTAGTTCCCCGTCGTAAATCGGGAGAAACAGAATTTTATGCTATTACTCATCGTCTGCTCCTCGCTTATGTTTTAAGGTCATAAAAAAACCCCCGGACCTTTCGGTGCGGGGGTCTTAGTTCGTTAAGGCTTGATTATTAAGCCTTTCCTCGTCCAAGTGCAGCCCCGCACGGTGGGATAATAATCACCACCACGCTAATCACGACCAGGCTAATCACTCGTAGAAGGGCTGTCATTTGCTGTTCTTTTTGCATCTTGTTCGAAGGAATACCTAAAGAGTTATCACAGATACCGATTTAAAAACAACATTTTTTTATAATTGATTTGATTTCTTTGCTAATAGTTTAGATAAAAATCATTGTTTTTTATGATAAAAATAGAAAATGAATTATTTTCATTTTTTTAAGCGTAATGACGGTAAGAAGACATTCTTATCACCTTTTGCGAGCAGGCTTGCATGACGATGAAAGCATTGCAATTCAGGATAAGTTTTTAAGGAACAGGCCGTGTAAAAACGCGAATTGCCGGTAAAAACTGCGACAGGCGGATGACATAGTGGTACTTCAAGGAGGCTATTTATGTCATTGTCGGTTGTTTATACCCGTGCTGCACTCGGCGTTAAAGCGCCGCTTATTTGTGTCGAAGTTCATCTCAGTAATGGCCTGCCAGGCTTAACGCTGGTCGGCTTGCCTGAAACCACCGTCAAAGAGGCCAGAGATCGGGTACGCAGCGCAATCATCAACAGCGGCTATACCTTCCCGGCCAAAAAGATCACTATCAATCTGGCACCCGCTGATTTACCCAAGGAGGGAGGACGATACGATTTACCTATCGCCATTGCGCTCCTCGCCGCCTCTGAGCAGCTCTCCTCATCCAGAATAAGCGCATATGAGTTTGTGGGTGAACTGGCGCTTACAGGCGCATTAAGAGGGGTCCCTGGCGCGATATCTGGCGCTCTGGCGGCTATACGCGCTGGTAGAGAAATTATCGTCGCCAAAGATAATGCTGCCGAAGTCAGCCTTATCGAAGAAAAAGGCTGCCTGGTGGCAGAGCACCTACAGGAAGTATGCGCTTTTCTTGAGGGGCGTCACGAGTTGGCAGCACCCGTTGGGGAGCCATTTGTTGCAGAGCATAACGACTGCGACATCAGCGATATCATCGGTCAGGAACAGGGTAAAAGGGCACTGGAGATCACCGCAGCCGGCGCGCACAACCTGCTGCTCATTGGCCCACCCGGCACCGGCAAAACCATGCTCGCAAGCAGACTCAATACCTTGCTGCCGCCGCTCACCAACCATGAGGCGCTGGAAAGCGCTGCTATCGTAAGCCTGGTCAGCGCCACGTCAATGTATAAACAGTGGCGTCAGCGTCCCTTCCGGGCGCCACATCATAGCGCCTCATTGGTAGCCATGGTGGGCGGAGGGGCAATCCCTGGGCCGGGGGAGATTTCCCTGGCACATAATGGCATCCTCTTTCTGGACGAATTACCCGAGTTTGAACGACGCGTGCTGGATGCCTTGCGCGAGCCCATTGAATCCGGACAAATTAATATCTCCCGGACGCGCGCCAAGATCACTTATCCGGCTCGCTTCCAGCTTATCGCCGCCATGAACCCCAGCCCGACGGGCCACTATCAGGGTAATCATAACCGCAGCTCCCCCGAGCAGACGCTGCGCTATCTGGGGCGCTTATCTGGCCCGTTCCTCGATCGTTTCGACTTATCGCTTGAGATCCCGTTACCGCCGCCAGGCTTGCTGAGCCAGGCGCGTAAAACGGGAGAATCAAGTCTTACCGTACGAAACAGAGTGATCGCCGCACAGGAAAGGCAGCTGGTACGGCAGAATAAACGAAATGCGCATCTGGATAATGCTGAGATCCGTACCTTTTGCCGACTTACCGCAGACGATGCACTGTGGCTGGAAGAGACCCTGACCCGCTTTGGTCTGTCAGTGCGTGCCTGGCAGCGGTTGTTAAAGGTTGCGCGTACTATTGCTGACCTGGAAGAGTGTGAAAATATTGAACGCAGGCACCTGCAGGAAGCCCTGAGCTATCGCGCTATCGACCGCCTGCTGCTACACCTGCAAAAGATGCTGACATAAAAAAAGGGGCCGTAGCCCCTTTTTTTAATCGTCTGAATCAGTGTAGTCTTCCGCACCTTCCATCTGTGGCTTACCACCAGACAGAGTATGGAAACGCTTTGGACGCTTGATACGCGCCATATACTTGATCCATACGCGCTCCGCTTCCGTTACTGGCTCACGTTCGCCACGGCAGACGGCAACAAACGATTTTTCATCTTCGGTGGAGGGTTCACGTTTCCCCAAATCCAGTTCATTGAAGGCATAACCATGGCGCTCAAGCAGTTGTGCCTCTTTGATGGTGAAATCACCATGGCGAGAAAATCCGCGTGGATAATTTTTGTTGTCGAAAAAACGATTAGTCGTCGTAAAGCTTTCCGCCATCCTACACGCTCCTATATCTTTGGCCGAGCTATTTATGGCGCGGAGTATTAGTTACGCTTGACAGAGCGTCAAACAAAACATTTAAATCATAACGACAAATAATTTTGCGGAGAATCCCGTGGATACGGAATTGCTAAAAACTTTTCTCGAAGTGAGCAGAACTCGCCACTTCGGGCGCGCCGCAGAAGCGCTTTATCTGACTCAGTCGGCAGTGAGCTTTCGTATTCGACAGCTTGAAAATCAGCTCGGTGTAAACCTGTTTACCCGCCATCGCAACAACATTCGCCTAACGCCAGCGGGAGAAAAACTTCTGCCATACGCAGAAACATTAATGAGTACCTGGCAGGCTGCACGTAAAGAGGTTGCCCATACCTCAAAGCATAATGAATTCTCTATTGGTGCCAGCGCCTCACTCTGGGAGTGCATGCTTAGTCCCTGGCTTAGTCGCTTGTATCGCTCTTATGGGCATCTCCAGTTTGAAGCTCGTATTGCGCAACGGCAGTCCCTGGTTAAGCAATTGCATGAAAGACAGCTGGATCTTCTGATTACCACAGAAGCACCGAAAATGGATGAATTCAGCAGCCAGGTTCTCGGGCAGTTCAGCCTGGGGCTATATGCGGCTGAACCTTCCGCGATGAAAAGCGATCTCAATTATCTGCGACTGGAATGGGGCCCCGATTTCCAGCCGCATGAGGCGGGTTTAATTGCGACGGATGATGTTCCGGTCCTGACCACCAGTTCTGCTGAGATAGCCTGCCAGCAGCTCGCACCGCTCAAAGGTTGCACCTGGTTGCCACAACGCTGGGCCAGTAATAAATCAGGCTTATATACGGTTACCGATTCAGCCCTTCTTCAGAGACCACTGTATGCAATCTGGCTTCAGAACAGTGACAAGCAAGGGCAGATTAAAGATCTGCTGAAAATCAACGTGATGGAATGAATGAGCCTGCTGCAGGGACGCAATAAAAGGCTTAACGACGGGAAGTAGAGGTTATATTACAGGCAAAAAAAATCCTTCGCCGAAGCAAAGGATTCTTTATATGGCAGGGGCGGAGAGACTCGAACTCGCGACACCCGGTTTTGGAGACCGGTGCTCTACCAACTGAGCTACGCCCCTAAATTTCTTACTACTAAGCCTGCTAATTTAGCAGGCTTAGTTTAAATAAGTGGCGGAACGGACGGGACTCGAACCCGCGACCCCCTGCGTGACAGGCAGGTATTCTAACCGACTGAACTACCGCTCCACCGAATACTTCTACAACTACCGGTTTATTGCCCCGGTTTACTTCGTAATTTGATGCCTGGCAGTTCCCTACTCTCGCATGGGGAGACCCCACACTACCATCGGCGCTACGGCGTTTCACTTCTGAGTTCGGCATGGGGTCAGGTGGGACCACCGCGCTACAGCCGCCAGGCAAA
>NZ_JALKTL010000011.1:0-43018 GCF_035787115.1 Leclercia adecarboxylata
GATTACATCGAAATGTTTTATAACAGTAAGCGTCGGCATGGTTCTAGCGATCAGATGTCACCGACAGAATATGAAAACCAGTATTATCAACGGCTCAGAAGTGTCTAGATTATCCGTGGCGATTCACTATTCAGACTGGCACTATCCCTCAAAAGCCTCAGCCATTTTTAATAAAGGAGTTCAAATGCTAAAGGTCATTGCCGAAGATTTTATCAAGATCGAGTGCGTCGACACGGTTCTCCCTTTATACCGCGAGCTCATCGCGGCAACAAAGCGAGAGCCTCTGTGTGTTGCTTATGATTTGTACCGGGATGAAAAGGATCCGGGGCATTTTATTTTCATTGAAGAGTGGCCTGACCATACGGCACTTGATGCGCACTGCGCCAGCGAGCATTTCACTCGGCTAGTACCTTTGATTGACCAATATGCGCGTAAAGCTGCGCAGTACATCCTAATGGATAGTTTGGTGGATCCTGAGAGATAAAGCCCGTTTCTGACACAGGAAGGACAAACTAAAAGAGCTTAAGGTCCGCTGTGAGCGAGAAGCGGAAGTTGGCTAACCCCTGAAATCATCAGGAGTGGTCACAAGCCCATGGATCTCCATGCTCGCTTTCATTCGGTATATGCGGGTTGGTTCCGCGATACGCATCCCCCCATTCCCGCAGAGACACAAGAATAGGAGCCAGGGTTCGACCAAACTCCGACATCTCGTACTCCACCTTCGGTGGAACTTGCGGGTAGACGTGCCTGAGAATCACTCCGTCCTGCTCCAACTCACGTAGTTGCAAAGTCAACATCCGTTGTGTTGCATTAGGAACCAGTCTGGAAAGCTCCATGAATCGCTTCTTACCTTCGAGCAAATGAAACAAGATCACGGGTTTCCACGCGCCACCGATAACTGAGAGAGTCACTTCCACGGCACAACCGCTCTTGGGGTCAAAACGTTTAGTTCGCATTTATACATTCATTATTGATAGTACCTATCATAATTGTACATTCTTGTGATGATGGTATCTACATCTTAGTATGAAGGCCTCGAAGACGATCTAAGGATTACCGACATGACCTTCAAAGCGTTACTTGCTACCAAAGTTCAGAACACCATTTCAACCCAAATTGTGGACTTCAATGAGGTGGATCTTTCACCTGGCGACGTCACTGTGGCCGTAGACTATTCAACAGTTAACTATAAGGATGGTTTAGCAATTACGGGACGGATGCCCATCATCCAGCATTTCCCGCTTATTCCAGGCATCGACTTTTCCGGCAAGATTATCTCATCAACGAATCCCAAGTTTTCCGTGGGTGAATCTGTATTGATTAATGGCTGGGCACTCAGTCATGACCACCACGGTGGATACGCCCAACGAGCACGTGTGAAAGGAGAGTGGCTGGTTAAGGTCCCACAACCGCTCTCTACACGAGACGCGATGGCCATTGGCACTGCCGGTTACACAGCAATGCTCAGCGTTCTGGCACTGGAGCATGGTGGCCTTAACCCTGACTGTGGCGATGTGCTTGTCACAGGTGCCAGTGGCGGCGTTGGCTCAATCGCGGTTGCGCTACTTTCAGATCTTGGGTATCGCGTGGTCGCATCGACGGGACGACTCGAAGAAACCGGGTACTTGAAAAGTCTGGGCGCAGCTGAAGTTATTGACCGTCGCGAGCTTTCTCAGGAAGCAGCCCCGGTATCGAATGGACGTTGGGCTGGTGCTGTCGATTCAGTCGGAAGCCACACTCTGGTTAACGTACTGGCTCAAACAAAATATCGGGGCGTTGTTACTACCTGTGGTATTGCGCAGGGTGCCGATCTGCCTGGGTCCGTCCTGCCTTTTGTTACGCGTAGTATTACTCTTGCAGGGATCGATTCAGTTAACGCACCACAAGAAGTTCGCCAACAAGCCTGGGAACGTCTGGCCAAAGATTTGAACCTGAATAAGCTGAATAGCACCATCCGCACTATCGGGCTTGCTCAGGTCGACGAAGTTTCACGTCTCGTTCTGGAAGGCAAGGTTCGCGGTCGTACGGTGGTTGACGTCAACGCTTAAATTCCTGTCGGTAAAAAAACCAACCGGAGGTGAGAATATTGGCTAGCATTCTCACCTCCTTTCATAAAATTTTATTTTCCTACGTATATCAGTAAGTTATTATTGGATAGCATAACCATAAATGTGCAAATCAGTCCGGAACTAAGCGGGGCAACTCAATCAGCCGTATCGAGGCCAGCAACCAATTGATCCCCCAGATTGTGGGCAATGTCCGTTTCTGGCACAAAGCGGACATTTATTACCTTTAAGTACTGCCTGTCTATTTAACCCAGTCTTCCAGCACCAGCCCCGGCACCCGCTCAAACTCCCTCACATTGTTCGTCACCAGTACGGCACCGGCGGCAATGGCATGCCCGGCTATCGCCGTGTCGTTCGGGCCGATCGGCGTCCCGGCGAGGCGCAGCGCGACCTTAATATCTGTGGTAGCGTCCACCGCGGTGCGGTCCCAGGGCAGGATGGCATCGAGGCGGGCACAGAACGCGTCAACCAGCTGGACGTGGCGCGGTGAGGCCTTCGGGCCGGTGGCACCGAAGCGCATCTCGGAGTAAGTGATAGCCGAGATCACGATACGGTGGCCGCGCAGCACCGCCTGCTCCAGGCGTGTCAGAACGGCTTCCGGCTGCTCGCGCATGATGAACGAGCAGATACAGGTGTCGAGCATATAGGTCTTCTTCATAGTTCAAAGCGTCCTTCGTCGCTGACAACGTCCTCACGCTCCGCCATAAAGTCCGGATCGGCCTTATCCAGCTGTGCGAACGAGCCCCAGGTCGGCCGGACGGGACGCAGAATGATGCTGTCCCCTTCCCGGACGATCTCCAGCTCGCTCACCCCCTCAAAATCCAGATCGCGGGGCAGACGGATGGCGCGGTTGTTGCCGTTTTTAAAAATGGATACGGTTCTCATGATTCTCTCCCAGGTAAGTGTGGATATGTGGCGCATATCTGGAATGGTGTTTATTGCACCGGGTGTGTGCATATGTTCAGTATAGGCGGATGTAATGCATATGTATAGGGACTGGATATGCAGATGGTAAGTATTTGCATATGTATTACATATGCATATCCATTACATATGGATATGTTCAGCCTATACGGGTTTTTCTCTTTTTCTGCGCAGAACCGAAAAAAGTAAAAGTCGGATCTTTGTTAGAAACTCGTTTTGTAGAATGAAAATCGGGATGCTGGTTGGGTTTTAAATGAGTAGTGGATCTTCAGGAGTGGGGATGCTGAATAACAGTCGTGCGAAAATGTGGTCTATGTTAGTGCTTCAGAGCTTATGATTCATGCGTCGTGTGGTCCTGTACTGATCGGGTGAAGTACCGGTAAATCGTCGGAACATGACAATAAACGCTGACGTGGTCGAATAGCCCAGATCAAGAGCAATACTTTGTACCGTATGACCAGCATCAAGGCATTCCAGTGCATACATAAATTTCAGCCTGAGGCGCCATTCTCCGAATGACATTCCGAGCTCGCGCTGACATTTTCGCTCCAGAGAACGTGACGTGGTATGAAGTGTTGCCGCTAACTCCCGTACACTGCGCTTATCTCCGGGATTGTCCTGGAGGAGTCTTAACAACCGGTTAAGCTCTTCGGAAGAGGCATACGGCAGATAGTTGTCATGTGTTTCTACCTTCAGGATCTGATCCAGTGCGACCTGCGCCATGCGGATATCCTGTTCTGTTTCCGGTGTACGAATATCCCTCAGCGCAAAGTCGTCAAAAATGGCTCTTAAAACCGGGCTGACGCTCATCGTGCAGGGAGCAGAGGGCAGTTTCGCTGAGGTCTGAAGTCCGATGTAAACTGAACGATAGATAGCCTCCTGAAGTGTGTAAGAGAAATGCTCCACGTTGGGAGGGATCCAGATGGCATACTGGGGAGGCGACAGAAAACGGATGCCATTGATTTCCAGGTTCATTACACCGAAAGAGACATAGTTTAACTGGCCCCAGGAATGAGAGTGAGTCTGCCATTCCATCGCTGCCAGCTGGTCATGCCGGAAATAAAGTTCGCCTGGCAAATCATCAATTACAGGAATAACACCTGACTCTCTCACCGGCTTTCCCCACTTTCATGTGTCGTATTTTCACGATATCGCAAATTATAGACTATAACGGAGAGGGGATGTCCACGGCTTTTTACAGAAAAAGAGCAGCATTTATGCTGCTCATCTTGCCGGGTACTGTTAAACGATAAGGGGGATTGTGAATAACCGATCGTTATTCACATACCTTTGGGCTTTTCAGGGCTACCGCTGGCCCAGATGCAGCAGCGGGTACCACATTCGCCCTGAGGGTAATATAAACGCCGGTCAGTATCAGTGCTCCCCCAGCAATGTCCACAGCACTGATACTGCCACCCGAAAGAAGTGTCATTATGGCGATAAAAGGTACCGTCAGGTTCAGAGACTGGCCTGCCACGCCGGGGGATACATTCCGCGCGGCATAGTTCCATAATGCAAATGCCACAGCTGACGGGAAAATCGCGATGTAGGCCATTGACCAGGCGACATCTGCGGTTTGTGGAAGGGTTATACCATTGATGGCAGCATAAGGTGCCATACAGAGGGTAAAGAGCGTCATCTGTAGTGCCACACTCGTGAGCGGCGGGACGTCACTTCCCCTGCGGGCAATAATGGTATACGCAGCCCAGCAGGCGATGACACCCAGCATCCAGAGATCTCCCTGATTCATCCTGTGTGCGAAAATCACGCCGGGATGGCCATTCGTCAGCACCCATGTCACGCCACAGAAGGCCAATACTATCCCGCCGAATGCTTTCCGGCTCAGGTGTTCCCGCAAAAATATTGCGGATGCCAGCGCGATGAGTGCAGGATTAAACGCATTGATTAGTGAAGCATTGAGGGGCGTCGTCAGACTCAGCGCCTGATAAAACATGAAGCCATACCCGGCGATCCCCAGACTTCCCAACAGGAAGATCTTTCTCCAGCTTTTCAGTACCAGTCCCCATTCCGGCCGCTCAACGTAATGGGCGATCAACAGCATGGGGACAGAGGCTGTAAACCATTTGATGAACATCAGGCTCATTAGTGGCATCGCCGACATCGCCAGCCCACCCAGCATATAGTTACCGCTAAAAAAAAGGTTTGCTCCGACAAGAGCAAGGTACGGCAATATCGACTTTATACGCATAATTTCACCTGATGGTTATCATGTTAAAAGCCCGTTCAGTCCCGGCGGAACAGGTCCGCAAAGAGTTCCGGGCGGTTATAGTGTCCGGCGGTGTCCTGAACCATTTTGGGGATCAGGACGTCATTGAGATCGATGTCTGCGAAGAGAAGGTCCTCATCATTTCCGTCGCCGCAGGCGATAAGCTGCCCCAGTGGGTTGAAAATCATTGCCCCCTTACGCTGCTCACGCAGGTCAGTCAGGTATTCACGAACGCTGTCACGGATGGCGACGGCATTGATGTACTCCTCAGAAATGCGGGATACCGCACTGACCGTGAAGCATTTGAGTGAGTACGCCAGTCCCGCAGATGCCGTATGAATAACATGGTGCATTGGTACAAACGGGCCGAAGTACGCCGGCCACGACGCGACATGCACCACCGGATAGCTCAGCGCCGCTGCGTACTGGGCCAGCGGATTCGAGTTTTCCCCACAAATGAGAGCGGATACCGGTCCGAAATCTGTCATGAAGTTGTTGTAGTGCCCCGTCTGGCCCGGGCCATGAACCAGTCTCTCGCCGGTGGTGGCGACGTATTTCTGGTGTTTCCCCGCAATCTTTCCGTCACGGGTAATATGTACCTGGGTATTGAACATGGTGCCCGTCGTGCCCGGCAGTCGCTCGTTAATACCGATGACGGCATTGATGGAGCCCCGACCGCAGGCTTCGGCAATCGCATTAATGTGTGAGCCGGGGACTTCGACCGACTGCAGGAACAGTCGTTTATCGAACTGGCGTGACAGCGAACCTTCCCAGAGAGATTCGTACCAGTTCGGAAAGCTTGGGACGAAAGCCTCCGGGAATGCGATGAGATCTGCACCTTTTTCAGAGGCCTGTCGAATGAGCTCGCAGGCCAGCTCTGTGGTTGCATCCAGATCCAGGAAAGCAGGCTCTGCCTGTACAGCCGCAACGCGGATTTTCTTCAATTCCTGGGCAAAAAAAGGAGTCTTACTTGTCATTATATTTACCTTTGTATGTTGGCTTTTACTGCCCGGGCATTATAAAGCAAGCCCTGTGCCAGTAATTCCCGCAAAGTAGTCAGATGATAACGAGTTGAAGACAACCCGTACTCATAATGCGACATGCCCTTATTTTAACTAAGGCTGCATGGCGGTAATTGAATAATTAAAGGTACAAATTCCTAATTAAAATGGCAGCATGACAAAGGCCGTCGGGAAATATTGAAGGGAGCGTACTAAAATAGTGCACTAATTACAGAGCGCGGGGGTTATTTTACTGGCCGGGACGAAAGGAAGTAATAATCTGAATCTTAACTACCTGTTTTTACATCTTTCTTTACCGGCACCCTGCGGTGTCATGTCATTCCAGTGCATTGCACCCTCATGATGCGCCCGCTTTGGGTAAGGCCCGGAAACTGGTAACTGTCTAAAGATCTGCATCGAATGTCTCAAAATGATTATATGTTCTTTTTGGGACCATGTTAAAGTCTGCCCCGATTGAAAAACGCAGGAAATTACTATGAGCTACTTATTCCCACTTCTGGCCGCTTTCCTTTGGGGAGCCAATACAATAATTACCAAGATGACGTCCGGTGTCATTTCACCAAGTGAGATAAGTTTTCTCCGCTGGCTGATTGCTGTAATTATTCTGACGCCCGTGGTCTGGCGTCCAATGAAAAAACATAAAAAGGAAGTACTGCCTAATATACCCAAGCTGATGATGTTAGGCTTATTAAGCAGCGTCATTTTCCAGAGCATGGCATATAACGCGGCGGCGTATACATCCGCTATGCATATGGGGATTATTCAGGCGCTGATGCCCCTGATGGCGATTATTCTGGCAAGCTTGGTATTCCGTAACAAACCGGGGGCAGGGACTGTGGTTGGCGCACTGGTGTCACTGGCGGGGGTTGTCCTGGTCATTTCAGGCGGAGAACCGTCAAAGCTGATCACTCAGGGCATGAATATCGGTGACGGGTTGATGCTCGTGGCGACCTTTGCGATGGCCGTTTATAACATTCTGCTGAAACGCTGGCATGTCAACGTGCCGCTGATTTTGTCCCTTTATGTTCAGGCGACAACCGCAGCCGTTGTATTGCTGCCATTTTACCTGACAGGTGAAAAACATGCCCTGACGGTGGTTTCTGGCGGAATGGTCCTGTATGCCGCTATTGGTGCGTCCATTCTGGCACCGCTGACCTGGATGGTCGGTTCCAAACGTCTCGGCCCTTCACGCGTGTCGCTGTTCTTTAACCTGATCCCAATTTTTACTGCAATCATGGCGATCCTGTTCCTGAACGAAGCGTTCACCTGGTCACTGCTTGTTAGTGGCGCACTGTCACTCGGTGGCGTTGTGATTGTAGAGGTGTTCAAGGGAAACCAGGCGGTGACTGGTAACGATGTCCATCACCATACCGGCAAGAAAGCGAGCAAGTCGCTGCACCGGTCATAACCGACGTCTGGCAACTGAGCAGCAAGATAACGACAGGAGTGTGTGGGACTGGTGCAGGCAAATTCCCTGTTGCCGGTGCTCTGTTTGGGAGGGGTTTTCAATCCGATGGACCCCTCTCCTTTTTCCACAATAATGTCTTCCCCTGACCAGGAGGTCAGAAATCCGGTGAGATCCCGGAAACGATAAATGGCGTTCCTGTCTCAATACCGTATCCGACAGCGCGGATGTGATAACCATAAATACCACCGGGCGGGTTGTGTTGTTCAGTCCCATCATCACAACAAAGCATTCAGTATTACAGACAGATAATTTCATCAGGCTAACTGTTTCTTCGGTTTCAGGCGAGGACGACGGCAGTCCACCCATTTTTTTTCATTGCTGAAGTGTAAGTCTTATATCTTCCTTTTGTTCAGGAAGATTACCTGTTCTGAAAGAAACAACCTGAGAGTCTATTTTAAAAAGAGACAGGAGGAATAATGTGTATGACAGACGCTTACAAAGAGGTCAGTTCAGATTTTTCTGAACTGAATAAAATATGGTGCGAGGCAGATATTAGTCATTCTTCCTCAGGGAAAGTAATTACACAACTTCTTGCCAGTGCAGACGTAAAAGTCAATGGCGACAGATCTCAGGATATTAAAATCTTCAATAAAGACCTGCCCTCAAGAGTCCTCACGCACGGAAACCTGGCGCTGGGTGAAGCCTACGTGGCCGGTGACTGGGAGTGTCAGGCGCTCGACATGTTTTTCTGCCATATCCTCAGGGAAAGACTGGACAGACAGGTTATCCCGTTGAGAGCGAAACTGAATCTACTGAGAGAAAAATTATTTAATCTGCAGTCGGCAAGTCGCGCCTGGCAGGTCGGGACAGAGCATTATGATATCGGCAATGATTTTTATGCCGCTATGCTCGATAAAAGAATGACCTACACCTGTGGTTACTGGGGCCGTGGTGCCAGAACGCTCGATGAGGCACAGACGGCAAAACTGGACTTAATATGCCAGAAACTCGAGCTTAAACCGGGCATGCGCCTTCTCGATATCGGTTGCGGATGGGGAAGCCTGATGGGGTTTGCTGCAGAATATTATGGTGTGGAATGCTGCGGTATCTCTATTTCTAAAGAACAGATTGATTATGCACAAAAGCGCTATGGACATCTGCCGGTTGAATTTCGCCTGATGGATTACCGGGATCTGAATGAGAAATTTGACCGGATTGCGAGTGTCGGGATGTTTGAACATGTTGGCGGTAAAAATTACAAAACCTATATGCAGGTTGCACAACGGTGTCTGAGTGAGGAAGGGATATTTTTACTTCATACGATTGGCAAAAATATTAAAGGTACGCCAGCAGATCCCTGGATTGATAAATATATTTTCCCTAACGGAATATTACCTGCCATGAATGAAATTATTGATGCTGCTGAGGGGATATTTGTTATTGAGGATGTGCATAATTTTGGGGCTGATTATGATAAAACATTGATGATGTGGTATAAAAACTTCGTCAAATCCTGGCCTGCATTTTCAGACCGTATGGGGGACAAGTTTTACCGGATGTGGAGTTACTATCTGCTCTCCTGTGCAGGTGCGTTCAGAGCCAGGGATATTCAGTTATGGCAGTTTGTCCTGACGAAAAATGGGCAGCCTGGTGGATATACCAGTCTCAGATAGCAACTACCTTATCTTTCACAGTACTGCCCCTGGTTTAACATTTCGGCCCCGTAAATTCACGGAAACCAGAAAAGGTGACTGTCTGCAGGGGCAGTCACTTCTCTCTTCAGGCCATAAGCCCTGCGCATTCTGCCAGCTAATCCTCAGCACTGGCGCACCATGAGACGAAGGTATTTCAGAGGTGGTGCGTTCTGCAACGCTCCCGCCCAGTGACTGATAAAATCTGGCTGCACGTGTATTTTGTTCAAATACCCACAGATATACCGGAGAGTCAGCATCATGATCGGCTATCCAGCGGGCGGCATGCAGCAACAGGGCCCTGCCAGCTCCCTGTCCGCGCGTCCGGGCACTGACGTGCAGGGCGGCGATACAGGCTCCCCGGACAGGATCATCCTGAAGCCGGATGCTGACAAATCCGGTCAACCCGTCACTGGTGTCCATGACAAACGTCACTTCATTTTCATCCGGTGCTGCCAGCGCTGTCAGCCAGTGTGACAGTCGTTCATCCTGAGCATGGTTTTCAAGAAAGTCCTGATCAAGCACATCGTTATACACATCCCGCCAGCTCGCAATATGCAGCTGCGCCACAGCGTGTGCATCACTGTAGCTGGCTACTCTGATACTCCCCTGATCCATTGTTACCACCTTTTTAAACCCTGCCCTGAAAAAGCATAACGGGAGAGCCATGCTCAAAGCAAAGCCTGAATACCGGCCTTGAGCTGGCTGGCTACGCAAAGTCCGCTTTTCTCCGGGTCAGATAATAAACATGAGGACGAAGGGATTTATCACCTGAAGCATAATCATCAAGGGGATTCAATTTATGCCGTTAAAAGCCTATTCTTTGACGTCCAGCCTTCTTTTTTCACTGTCCGCTTCTGGAAAGCGCGAACCCGTGTTTTTTAATATACCTGGTGAGATTTTCTGACTGTTCATGATGGACCGCAGCGCCGATATAACCATCGGGACGGATCAGATAAGCGGCATCACGTGCAAAACCGGCTTTATCGAAAGCATCATGCCAGGGGAAAATGTACAGCGGAACATCATGATCCTCACTCCAGTGACGTAAGGCAGCACAGGTATTGCCATAAACATGGATCTGCCAGCCAATATTGATCAGGGATTCATAATTATCCTTACCGTCAAAATGTACACAGGGAAGCCGGTCCCCCCCGCTCACCTTACCTGCCTTCCCTTCGCTGATCGGGCTGTCCGGATAGTTCAGCATCGTCTGTGAAAGAACACGGAACAGATATTCACGTACAGGCTCAAGCCCATAAGCGACACTGGCGAAAACAGGTACAATACGTGTGCGCACAAAATCAGCCAGCCCTCCTTCGGCCGTGGCCAGTGTGAACACGCGATCGGTTGTTTCCACAAGCGTGCGTGCAAAAGCTCTTCTTTCGGAATCATAGCTGTCGAGCAGACTGTCAGGGGCACGTTCTTTGAGAACAGCGGCGAGCTTCCATGCCAGGTTGATTGCATCAAGAATACCGGTATTCATTCCCTGCCCACCCGCCGGACTGTGTACATGCGCAGCATCCCCGAGCAAAAAGACACGTCCGTGCCGGAAGTGATCGGTTACCCGGTGATGTACACGGTAGGTTGAAAACCAGTTTACTTTTTTAATGATAATCCCCAGCCCTTTAATGGCATTCTGGCTTATATCGCCAAATGTCAGACTCCGGGGATCGTTTGTACGGTTATCTTCAACGGTACCGATCAGACGATACTGTTTATTCTCTCCATAGCCCATTACCAGCACAAAGTCAGATTTATCGAAGGCAATATGAGCCTCATCTGAGGGTTCAACGCCGGTTGCCTCAACATCTGCCACATAGAAAGTCTGTCTGTAAGTCCCCCCTTCAAAACTGTTTCCGGTCTGGTGACGAACAGACGAACGTGCGCCGTCACAGCCTGCGAGGTAGCTGGCATAACAGGCTTCTTCCTGCCCGTCTGGTTTTTTCAGGACAGCGACAATGCTCTTCTCCTGTTCCTCAAACCTGACAAATTCCGTATTACGTTCAACCGTAATACCCAGGCTCAGGAGGCGTTCAACCAGTTGCTTTTCATGCTTATCCTGAGGGTAAACCAGTACGAAGGGATAAGGCGAAATGTTCCCACCCGCTTCGGTGAGCTGAATATGAGCCTTTCGTTTGCCACGCGCCCACATATTCATTGCCGGAGTTTTGTAGCCTGCCGCGACCACTGCTTCGGCTAAATCAGCCTGACGGTACAGTTCAAGCGTACGGGCCTGAACGGCCATTGCGCGGGAGGTCTCTCCGGCCCTGCACTTTTATCAACGATACGTACGGATACGCCCTGTTTGGTCAGCCATATAGCAAGAACAAGGCCAGTGGGACCGGCACCAACGATAAGGACATCAGTTCGGGGCATAAGTAATTCCTCATTAGTAATGAAGCGCAGCAGTGCCGGATTGCGGACCGTCAAACACCGTACCTTCTTTAATGACTCTAGAGTCATTAAAGAAGGTTGTAAAGATCCCGGACGTTGACTAAAGATCGGCTGCGCTGTAAAACCCGAGAAAAGAGGAGCATTTTTGTGACAAAAGAAATTACGCAGCCTCAGCGCAGACGCCGTAAGGAAGCGCGACCGACGGAAATATTAGATGCTGCGACCAGCGTCTTTGCAGAGAAAGGATATGCAGGCACAAACCTGAACGAAGTGGCAAAACGCGCGGGAGTGTCGAAGGGTACGCTTTATCGCTACTTTGATACCAAGGAAGACATTTTCAGGGCCGTGGCGCAGGCAGCCTTTACGGCGAATCTTGAAGGGATGGAAAAGTCGGCTTCAGGGTTTAATGGGTCCGTCAGCCTGCTCATCCCCATGCTACTTAAAACTGCGGCCGGAGGTCTGGGTGACAGCCATATACCGGCTATTGTTCGTATGGTTATCGCTGAATCCCGGCAGTTCCCTGATCTGGCACGTATCTGGCACGACAACGTTGTTGTACGGATGCTTAATCTGCTTACCACTATTCTGGCCGAGGGACAGATGAAAGGTGAGATCCGACAGGGGGATCCACACCTTCAGGCGCTGTCGATAGTGGGCCCCATGATAACGGCAGTCCTTTTTCGTGAAGTGTTTTGCAGTGACAGCGGATTCAGGCCAGAGCTGTTACCACTCGCAGAAAGTCATAGCGATATCGTTCTCAGAGGGCTTATGGCCTAACTAATCCAAGGAGGCGGTTCAGAAGTAAACAACCTCGCGTATGGTATGAAGAATCTCACAGGCTATGAGCTGAAGTTACGTCCGCTGTGAGCGAAAAGCGGAAATTTTACGTTTTATTCACTCATATCTCTATCCAGGAGAAATCTTTATCTGGTTGACAACTATCTGGTGGTCGGTTTAAAAGCATTAGCACTAATGCTTTTTGACATGGCAGGAAGACAGTGAATTACATTCATGGGATAGGTGAGATGTTGCGATACCTCACCGAACTTTTTGACAGCGGTTCGGAGAAAACTTACCCCGTTCTGCCCGTGCATTACCGCCCCCGCTACACCCCCGTGATGAGGGCCATTGTTGCCGGAGCAAATACGGTTAGCGAAATAACCTCGGTCACTTTCCTCACTCAGGGGGCCGTCAGCCAGACAGTTGCCCTTATGGAGCAGGACGGCATTCTCAGGCGGGAAGCCTTACCGGACGCAAGAAAAAGCGCGTTGCGACTTACATCCTTAGGTCACTCTGTACTACGCGATCTTGAAGTGCACTGGCAGTCCATTTTTCTGGCCGTCGACCGACTCGAGAAAGAAACGGGTCTGCCGATCATGATAACGCTGGAGAAAACGATAAAGGCGCTTGCAGAACGCTCAGCTGAAGGTCGTATCGAAGAGGCGAAGGCCGACGTCTTAAAGGGGGAGCAGAGCAATGACGAACACTAAACCTGATGAAGCGAATTGGTTCTCGCAGGGAGGGCAAAATTATTCGCAATATCGTCCTGAATACCCTCAAAAGCTCGCCAGATATCTTGCGGAAATTTCTTCGCGGAACCATAAAGCACTGGATGTTGGCTGCGGTACTGGACAGTTGACCCGTACTCTGTCGGCCTATTTCACATCCGTAACCGGCGTCGACCCAAGCGAGGATCAGTTAAAAAACGTCTCCTCAGCACCAGGAATTACTTACATCCACTCTGCTGCTGAATGCCTGCCCGGCAACTTATGTGACTATGACCTGATCACGGTTGCCCAGGCTGCACACTGGTTCAGGCTGGAGGAATTCTATCGCGAAGTCCGGCGCGTGGCCTCCCCGGACGCTGTCATCGCACTGATAAGTTATGGTGTGCTGAATATTGAGGGAGACGTGGGCACACGCTTCGCAAAACTGTATTACGAAGATATCGCTCATCTCTGGCCTCGTGAACGAAAGCTTGTTGATTCAGGTTACAGGGAGCTTTACTTCCCGTTCCAGGAGTTAGATGTTCCTGATTTAAAGATTGAAGCTGAATGGAATTTACAGGCTCTGCTGGGTTACATCTCGACATGGTCTGCTGTCCGGCAGGCTCAGCAGAAAGGACAGGAGTATATCTTCGCGCGCTTTGCCGCTGAACTGGCCATGATATGGGGCGACCCTGAAAGCTGTAGAAAAATGTCGTGGCCTCTCAATATTCGTATCGGGAAAGTGAGGTAGCCAGTACGGCACAATGACCTCAAGGTTAGTCAGTTCAGTCAGAGGTAAAGGCACTTTTGTTTGTATTTTGCCGACACTGACGAAGGGTGGGCTAAAGTGCCTTTATCATGTTCAACGGGAAACTTGCCATGCAAAACTTTGCGGACGTTGTCTCTTTTCGCTATGCGAATGAAGCAGATCTGAGCACGCTAATAAGCCTGCTTTATGACGACGATTTGGGCTCTGCTCGCGAGTCTACAGATCCAAAAATGTTCAGTGACTATAGCGCTGCTTTTCGGCGCATTCAGGCCAGTCAAGATAATAACATTATCCTTGCTGAAACAGGGGATGAAATTGTTGGCATGCTCCAGTTAACGCTGCTGCCGGGCCTGACTCACAGGGGAAGTCTCAGAGGGCAGATAGAAGGTGTGCGGGTTAAAAAAGGGTTTCGGGCAAAAGGGATTGGCCGAAAGCTGTTTCGTTTTGCGATCGAAGCTGCCGGGCGCGCCGGCTGCCAGATCATTCAGCTTACGACAGATCGGCAACGACCTGATGCCATCGCATTTTACACATCGCTGGGATTCATAGATTCACATCTCGGCATGAAATTAATGCTTGAACGACCTGAACCGACGGGAGGAAAACCGCAATGAGATCTACAGGATGCTCCATACCGGCGACATACGTACGTGGTGGGACAAGCAGAGCTATCATTTTCAGGAGGGACGATCTGCCTGATGATGAGACTCTCTGGACGCCTTTTTTCCAGACAGCGATAGGCAGCCCCGATCCAGATGGTAACCAGCTTGATGGAATGGGCGGAGGCATAACCTCGCTTTCTAAAATTGCGGTCGTCTCACGTTCTTCAAGACCTGATGTCGATGTGGGCTATTTATTCTTTCAGATAGACCCGGTAACAGGAGACGTACTTACAGATGCAAACTGCGGCAACATCTCTTCAGCCATCGGCCCCTACGCCTGTGAACAGGGCTGGACTAACGCATCCTGTGGGCGCCAGAGGGTAAAAATTTATAACCTGAATACAGATAAAATCATTATTTCGGAGTTTGATCCGGAAGCAAAAGAGGATGAACTGGTCACCATTAGCGGCGTGCCGGGTAAGCACTTTCCGGTCAGACTCTCATTTCTGGAACCGGCAGCTTCCATGTGTGATGGGCTTTTTCCTACAGGCAATAAATCTGAAGTCATCAAGTTAGCCGATGGAACCAGCATGCAGGCTACTATGCTCGACGTCACCGTTCCCTGTGTCATCATCCGGGCCGAAGATGCTGGCATCAAAGGTGATGAGGACTACCGTACCCTGCTTGCTGATAAGGTTTATACGGACAGGATGGTTGAGCTACGCATCAAAGCCTCTTTGATGATGCAGCTCTGCCAGACCGAACATGAGGCTCGCTTTGTTAAAACTAACGTTCCGGATGTAATCGTTGTTGCCCCACCGCAGGAGGGCCAGACCGGTATTACAGCCCGCTATCTCAGTTGCGATCGTCCTCACAGAACAGCCCCGGTCACGGCTTCAATGGCGCTTGCGGCTGCAGCCTGTATCAGAGGTACTATTGCCGCTGATTTATGCACCTTTGAAAACAAAGGTGAAACATTAATTCATCATCCATTCGGTACTATTCATGTTCACGCCGAAATATCCCTTACTGAAGAGGTGCTGCATACATCTGTCATCAGAACGATGCGGACTATTATGCAGGGTGAATTATTTGTATCCCGTCCCCTGGAACATACGAAGGAAGCCGAATAGCTTAATAAAGTCCGCTCCTGGCACGGAGCGGACGAGCTTACCGGGATGAAGGTCCGTAGTGAGCGAAGAACAGACCTTCGTGATGATTGTTGGGTTAGCGAGTTAACTGGCTTTTCCCGTTATTTCAGATAGGCAGAATTAGTGTTTCGTTTAAAATTAACTAGATTTAATTGTGGTGAATCCCCCTGTGCTACGGGCCAATCCAGTTAATGTAAAAATGCTTGCGACTCGTATAACTGGTAACGGGCGCCCGGCACCAGGATTTGTATTTCAAGTATGTTTGTACTGATTTCATCGCCTGGCTAGTTAGTAGTTTTTTTTTGGCCTGAGGAGGAGTCCCTGATGACACATGTCGCAATTTTAGCCGTCTGGATTGTGCTTATTATTTCGGGGCTAATCAGTCTGTTAAGGGCCTTATTAAAAATCTGGTGCGATCCAGAGCAACGCTAAAGGCTGTTCAAAATGATACCTGGCCTAACCATACCATCTGTATTGTCCATGGGACTGACGTTGTAGTGTCAGGCCAGAAGTATTTGCTTGATTTCTGAATACCATAAGCTGCAGTGACTACTGGCTCAATGCATCTTTTCATGTCTTTTACTCAAGGTTTTTTAGTCCCACTTAAATAATATTTAAAAGTGTTAAACTGCCCCTCATTTTGCTGAAACGAAAAGGTTTAAGATGCTTTTCAGCCAACGACCTGGAGGCATCATAACTGCTATGAAATTCAGTTGCCCTGTCTGCAGAAGTAACCGGTTCTTTTTCACCTCCTTCGATCCCGTGCAAAACCTGCCGCACGGTGCGTTATGTTCTGTATGCGGAACCCGGCTAACCACGCGCTCCATCCTTCCTGCGCCACGCAGAAGGCGATGGCCTAAACAAGTGGTATAGACAAGGTGCCACGACCATCAAAAAAATAGTTAAAGCTTCATCCGGGAAATATTCATTCAGAAAGAATGTGAGCTGAATAAGATGATTTCATTCAGGATTTTCCCAGTATCATACGGTAATCATATTTAAATGACGGATATCTGACCCTTGCCGCCAAAAGTAAAAAACCACACAAAAATATCTCTTAAGCTGCTCTTGCTTCCGGGGTTTTCATTACTCTCTATGAGTGTTTTTCTGGAGCACCTGCTTTCATTGCAATCCTCTGGTGACAGAGAAAAATCACTAACCTTTAACTGGGATTTAGTTGCACCTGATAATGAGCCTGTAACCTCAGCCTGTGGTACGCAGGTTAAGACCAGCCTGACCCTGGAGTCACAGGAAATGGTCTCAGGTATTAACCACTACTTAATCATTTTCGGTAGCAGGTCCGGCCATGATAATGAACAGCCCGCGTTTTATCTGAAACCAGTTATAGGTAAGGCACTCAAAAAGCGAATGGTCGTCGCAGGTATGGACCACGCCGCTTTTCACCTGGCAAAAACTGATTTCATCAGTGAACATACCCTGGCCGCTTTTAATGCTGCCCTGCGTTCAGGTGAGCATTACTCTTCTGAATCCATTCCAGTTCATACCGGTGTTTTTACCAGAGGTGACATATGGCTGTGTACAGGAGGACATGCTGCTTCAAAGATAGCCGGGCTCATTGCGCAAAAAATGCTGGAACGAATCAGCGAAATAAAAAAATTCAGCACTGAGAAAGTCATGAATGAGGGTGAATATAATGATGCCCGGGCTCATCCTTCATCCCTGTCCACAGAAGTTACATCAACTCTTCAGTTTATTAAAAACAATCTGTCCGCGCGCCTTGAGGCGGATACCATAGCGTCACGCTTCGGATTAAACAGGCGAACACTTGATTTACTGATGACCCGCGAGACGGGCAGAACCGTCCAGCAGACCATTATATATCTGAGAACAGACCATGCCTGTCATTTGCTGTTACAGAAAACGAAATCACTGAAAGAGGTGGCTGAAGAGTGCGGTTTTGAAAACATTAACCAGTTCACCAGGCTCTTCAAAAAAAGAACAGGATTAACGCCAGCAGTATGGCGTTATGAAGCCTATCTCCATTCCTCCCGGTAAAACGTCTGACTTATAAAAATATCAGCCGCAGGGTCATTCACCAGCCTGTGCTGCATGATATTTGTGCCTGGGCAGCATTTGCATCTGAGATGTGTCTTTATCATTGTAGGGCGGTGATTTTTTTGATGGCGAAGCGCCCCGGAGGAAAGGTTGCTCAGGATATTGACGTGATGGAGAGGAGTAAATCATTGAACAACACTGAAGCTGGGGACCTTCTGGTGTCAGTAGCGGCAGGTACCTGCCCGTTCAAAAGATGATCTGATGGTTCTCTCTTGTGAAGTTAATTGTCCGCTGTGAGCGAAAAGCGGACATTGTGTATAGGTCACATAGCAGCAACTGAGTTAGTCCGAACGAAGCAAACCATCCAACTTCTAAAAACGATTTACGACTGTTTGCTGGTTGTAAGCAGCGCAGCAGCAAATTTCATTTTATATCGATAACAACTGAATGAGGAATGAAATTAAGGGAAATCTTCTAGATTAGAGAGCTCTGAAAAAATTCATAAGCATTGGAAGCAGAAGTTACATCTATCTGTATTTTAATCAGGCTTATCGGAACATTACAACCATGTCATTAGACTATAAATACTGACTTTGCAAGGCTGATGCAGCAAGTTTTAACGCGTATTAAGTTTCGGCCACAAAATTGCTCGAATGTACTGAGTATATGGTTCCATCTTCTTAATTTCTTCCGAATTATCTGTGCAGGGTGTTTTACGTGTTGCAAATCGTTTTGCGGCGTTAAATTAAACTTTGCTCCTAATTTTAGTGGACGTCGCTGACCGATAATGAAAGAAAAATCATGCAGATAAAATAAGTGATATATTTTTTTGACAAAAATCATAAAATTGGCTACCAAAGTTAACCATCTCAAAAAAAAGAAAAAAAGTAAATCTTGCGCTTAATTTGTTTAATCAACTGTTTTTTATGTGTGCTCTTGCCTAGTAGAAACAAGAAGTTATATTGTTAGGGCAGGTTACAAATAGTAACTTTTGGGAAAAGCTATACTTCTGTTTGTTACTCCGCCCCAAATTGAGAGAAATAAAATGAAACTGAAACCCATAGTTAGAGGGCTGGCGCTTGCCGGTCTGTTTTCAACCATCATTTTACCTGCTTATGCTGATGTTTCTCCAAAGGATGCAACAGCGGCGACAAAGCAAGCCAATGACCAGCTATACAATCAGCTTCCTTTCTCCGACAACACTGACTTTACCGATGCGCATAAGGGCTTTATTGCCGCCCTTCCTGCTGAAGTGATCCACGGCGAACAAGGGAATGTGGTCTGGAACCCGCAGCAGTACGCGTTTATTAAAGAAGGTGAAAAAGCACCGGATACCGTTAACCCGAGCCTGTGGCGTCAGTCTCAGTTAATTAATATCAGCGGTCTGTTTGAAGTGACCGACGGTGTTTATCAAATCCGTAACCTCGATTTGTCGAATATGACCATTATCGAAGGTAAAGAAGGGATTACCGTGGTTGACCCGCTGGTTTCTGCCGAAACGGCAAAAGTCGGCATGGATCTCTATTTTAAAAACCGTGGTAATAAACCTGTCGTCGCCATTATTTATACCCACAGCCACGTAGACCACTACGGCGGCGTGCGCGGCGTCGTCGACGAAGCCGATGTGAAAGCCGGCAAAACCAAAATTTATGCCCCGTCCGGCTTTATGGAAGCCGCGGTAGCAGAGAACATTATGGCCGGTAACGTCATGAGCCGCCGCGCGAGCTACATGTACGGCAACCTGCTGAAACCGGATGCCAAAGGCCAGGTGGGTGCCGGTCTGGGGACTACCACTTCTGCGGGTACGGTGACCCTGATTGCGCCAACCAACATCATTGAAAAAGACGGTCAGAAAGAGGTCATTGATGGCCTGACCTATGACTTTATGCTGGCGCCAGGCTCTGAAGCCCCGTCAGAAATGCTGTGGTTTATCGAAGAGAAAAAGCTGATCGAATCAGCGGAAGACGTCACCCACACTCTGCATAACACCTACTCCCTGCGTGGCGCGAAGATCCGTGAGCCGCTGCCATGGTCGAAATACATCAACGAAGCGATTGTTCGTTGGGGTGATAAAGCAGAAATCCTGATGGCCCAGCACCACTGGCCAACATGGGGCAACGAAAACGTTAACAAGCTGCTGAAGAGCCAGCGTGACCTGTATCGTTACATCAACGACCAGACTCTGCGCATGGCAAACCAGGGCCTGACTCGCGATGAAATTGCCGCCAACTTCAAACTGCCGGATAACCTGGCCCATACCTGGGCGAACCGGGGTTACTACGGCTCGGTGAGCCACGACGTGAAAGCCACCTACGTGCTCTACCTGGGCTGGTTCGACGGCAACCCGGCAACCCTCGATGAGCTGCCGCCAGAAGAGGCAGCGAAGAAATTCGTTGAGTACATGGGCGGCGCTGACGCCATCATGCAGAAGGCGAAAACCGACTTCGACCAGGGTAACTACCGCTGGGTGGCACAGGTGGTGAGCAAAATCGTGTTCGCCGATCCGAAGAATGAAGCAGCACGTAATCTTGAAGCGGATGCGCTGGAACAGCTTGGCTATCAGGCAGAGTCTGGCCCGTGGCGTAACTTCTACCTCACCGGCGCGCAGGAACTACGTAACGGCGTGGTGAAAGGCCCGACCCCGAACACCGCCAGCCCGGATACGGTGCGGGCGATGACGCCGGAGATGTTCTTCGATTATCTGGCCGTTCACATTAACGGTGAGAAGGCCGGGACGGCGAAATCCGTGTTTAACATCGACCTCGGCAGCGACGGAGGCAAGTACAAACTGGAGCTGGAAAACGGGGTGCTGAACCACACCGCCAACTCAGAAGCGAAAGATGCCGACGCCACTATCACTCTGAACCGCGACACGCTGAACAAAATCATCCTGAAGGAAACGACCCTGAAACAGGCTGAAGAGAGCGGCGCGGTGAAAGTGACCGGCGACGGCACCAAACTCGACACCATGCTGGGCTATATGGATAAGTTTGAGTTCTGGTTCAATATTGTTACGCCGTAAATCCTCAACCCTGCAGGCTTCATCTTAGCCTGCAGGGATTTCATATAAGTAACGTCTGCTTTTGGCACAAAGCGGACATCCCTCCTTCAACCGTTTTTTCTGCCGTCAGTTAACCCAGTCTTCCAGCACAAGGCCCGGCACCCGCGCAAACTCTCCCCCCTTCCCAGTCACCAGTACGGCTCCTGCCGCAATGGCGTTCCCGGCGATCGCCGTGTCGTCCGGGCCGATCGGCGTCCCGGCGAGGCGCAGCGCCACCTTAACGTCCGTGGTGGCGTCCACCGCGGCGCGGTCCCAGGGCAGGATGGCATCGAGGCGGGCAGCGAAGGCATCCGCCAGCTGCTGAGCGGCAGGTCCTGACGCCCGGGCGGCCAGAGAAATCCCGGCCCAGGTGATGGCTGAGATCACAATCCGATCGCCGTCCAGCACCGCCTGCTCCAGGCGCTTAAGCAGAGCTGCCGGCTGCTCGCGCAGGATAAGCGCGCAGATCCCGGTGTCGAGCATATAGGTCTTCTTCATAGTTCAAAGCGCCCTTCGTCGGTGACAACGTCCTCACGCTCTGCCATAAAGTCCGGATTGGCCTTTTCGAGATGCGCAAATGAGCCCCAGGTCGGCCGGACGGGACGCAGGATGATGCTGTCCCCTTCCCGGACGATCTCCAGCTCGCTCACCCCCTCAAAATCCAGATCGCGGGGCAGACGGATGGCGCGGTTGTTGCCGTTTTTAAAAATGGACACGGTTCTCATGATTCTCTTCCGGGTAAGTATGGATACATGACGCATATCCGGAATAATGTTGATTGCACCGGGTGTGTGCATATGCTCAGTATAGGCAGATGCAAAGCATATGTATATGTGCAGTATATGCATATGGTGAGGATATGCATATTCCTTACCTATGCAGATGCCGGGCATATGGATGTGTTCAGCCTGGACGGGTTTCTTTCTTTTTCCGCGCAGATCCGATTTCTGGTGAAGTCGGAATATGCCTGCACCGGTACGGTGAATGTCGCTCAGTACCACCTGCATTTCCTTCCCGTTATACTGATGAAAAAACAGGAGGCTGGCGTGAAACTGAAAATGCAGGATCTGAGACTGTTTAACCTCGTTTTTGAAAGCGACCCGGGATGGATACTGGATTTCTCTAACCGTACTCTGTCGGCTTTCTTTGATGAAGAACTGAGCATCGATATTGATGATGAGCTTTATCAGGAGGAGGGAACGTCTAAAGCCAAACGGGTCAGATGTCTGCTGAAACAGGTGGATCGTGATACTGCCCTGCAGGTTCTCAACGCCCTCTGGCAATATAAAACCGAGGCTATGCCTGAACAGGCTGAACGAACCCGTAATGACTGGCTTGCATTGCTTTCCCGACTGGAAAATACGGACGCTGAAACAGCCAGGGGCGATAAACCTGTCCAGGTCTGGCACGGAATTGACTGGCCTTCACTTGTAAACGAAATGAACGAGCTGAAAACCTTGGCACCGCATACCCGGGGGTTCCGGTTTGAAAGCTGGCTGGCTGACCTGTTCAGTACCTTTAAGCTCGCCCCCCGTTCATCTTTCCGTAACACAGGCGAACAGATCGACGGCAGCTTTCGGCTGAATGATGAATTTTACCTGATGGAAGCGAAATGGCACCAGAACAGGACGCCCGTTGCCGATCTCCACGTTTTCGAAGGTAAACTCAGGACCAAGGCGACCTGGACACGAGGCGTGTTCATCAGCTGGATGGGTTATACTGCAGAAGGCCTGACTGCCTTCGGTAAAGTTAAGCGGGTTATTTGTGTCAGCGGTTATGATCTTTATCATTCGCTCAGTCACGGGATCGCACTGCCCGAACTTCTGGAGGCAAAACTCCGGCATGCAGCCGAAAAAGGAGAACCCTACGCGCAATTTGACAGACTTTACACGCTTAAAAATAAAATACCCGGTACGATGAAATAACGAGCCCGGAAATTTCAGGGGTGATCACTGAATCCAGCGACTTACCTTGACCCTGTTTTCCATCGCCAGCCCTGGCACGCGCCCAGATTCTCTTACATTATTAGTCACCAGCGCGGCCAGCTTCAGGCACCCGAGCACAGCTTCCGGGTGCCGGGGCATGATGAGCGAGCATTAGGAGTGAGACAGGTCGTCACTTTTTCACGAAATACCCTGCGGCTGCAATTCAGACTCCAATTGTGATTTCTGTCGTTCCGCATTGTTTTACTGTATTAATGCGCAAAAAATTATAATTTTTCAGCAATGACATAAACTCACTGTCATATTGCTTCACCCTGAATACAAGGGGACTGAGTAGCTTCCCGGATCTGTTAAAAACGTCCCTGAGACTCTGTTTCTGAGTGAAATAATGTTTTCCATTCATCGCATTAAAAGGTGTTCCCCATTCTCCTGGCGTCATACTGTTCCCCTGCCAGCCTGACTGTTTAAGCTCTTCACAGAAATATGAAACTTTTACCAAATCGCTCTGGTTCAGTATTACGGATTGCCAGAAATTCCAGCGGGATAAACAATTCTTCAGGATCTCAGCGCCCTGAATCGTTGAATTATTTTGGTTTTTTAGTTTTTCAAGACAATGCCTTGCTGAAACAGGAAATATCTTGTTATGCAGGGCTTTTTTTATCCAGCCATCAATGAAACTTTGTTGTTGGTGATGGCTATTAATTCTCCCGCATTTACGCTCAATACCTATTGCAACAAGGAGGCAGTATGATACGTGTGCGTCGAAGGAACTTATAAATGGCACTTCATTTTTCGTTACTGATTTTTTCATTTTGCCTCCATAAATCTGTATACCTGGTGTTACAACGTCTTTTATTAACCTGAGTTAAGGACTACAATTATTGCGTAACAAATAAAAGGAAAAAATCATGACCCTCAAACAACTGCAGGCATTCTACTGGGCGGCAAGCCTCGGTAGTATCAGTGCAGCGGCAGCGAAATTAAACATAACCCAGTCCACCCTTTCCAAAAGAGTGCTTGAGCTGGAAAGTTTTCTTTCGCAGTCACTTTTTTCCCGTTCCGCTCAAAAACTTGTCTTAACGGAAGTCGGGACAAAAATTTTTGACCATGCATTCCGGATGATTCAGATTGAAAATGAAATTTACAACACAGTCACCCCTTCATCGGAAATAAGTGGGAAATTCAAGGCCGGCATAAGTGAACTTACGGCAATGACCTGGTTTCCTGGCTATATTTCTTCTGTTTATAACATTAACATAAATTTCGAAGCCGAAATTTATGTTGATGTTGCCGCAGTATTACTGAAGAGACTGACGAAAGGCGAAATAGATTTCGCCATATTGCCGTTCAATTCAGAGCAGGATAAGCATTTTAATGCAGTTCAGCTTTCCACAGTAAAATTCCTCTGGGCTGCGTCACCCGAATTACTCCCGGTTAGTAGCCGTATCACTTCAGAACAGCTGCAAAACTTTACCCATCTGACTCACACAGCCGATTCCCATTTAAAACGTATTTATGATCAATGGATCACTCATAATCATGTAAATTCAGCAAGAACGATGACCTGCAACAGTTTGTCGGCCATTACGGCATGCACTATAGCAAAGGTGGGTATCAGCCTGCTGCCCCAGACACTTTTAACGCCACTTGTTATCAGTAAAAAACTTACAGCGCATGTCAGTGAATTCGAACTGCCCATCGTGGACTATTACTTTTGCTGGAATATCAGCGACACCCGGACTTCTCTTCCCCTGCTGGCTAACCTGGCCAGAACAAATGCAGATTATAATCTGAATAAAGCACTGGATATTTTCCAGTAAGTATAGTGTAACTTGCTGGTTATTATGCTGGCTCCCGGGGTAACGGGAGCCAGCTCGGGTCCTACCGGGTAAGCGTTTTTTCACCCTGTTTATGTCGGGCGTTCACCGGCAACCTTTCTCCGCTCATTTCCTCTTCCGTGTATTTAAGGCCATAGAAGCTGTCGAGGAGAATTTGCTTCAGTTCAGTTATAAGGGGATAGCGCGGGTTAGCCCCGGTACACTGATCATCAAAGGCATCTTCCGCAAGCTTGTCGACATGTGACAGGAAGTCGACTTCCTGAACGCCGGCCTCACGAATGGAGTTCGGTATACCCAGTTCTGCTTTGATGCTTTCAAGCCAGGCCAGCAGTTTCTCAATTTTTACCGTTGTGCTGTCCGTTGCCGCCGTCAGGCCGAGATGGTTTGCCACCTCAGCATAGCGGCGGCGGGCCTGCGGACGATCATACTGGCTGAATGTCGTCTGTTTCGTCGGATTATCATTCGCGTTGTAGCGGATCACGTTGCAGATGAGCAGTGAGTTAGCGAGACCATGCGGAATGTGGAACTGCGAACCCAGCTTATGTGCCATGGAATGGCAGACACCCAGGAAAGCGTTAGCGAATGCAATCCCGGCAATAGTGGCTGCGCTGTGAACACGTTCGCGGGCAACCGGATTTCTGGCCCCTTCATGATAGGACGCCGGCAGATTTTCTTTCAGTAACCTGAGTGCCTGCAGTGCCTGGCCATCAGAGAACTCAGATGCCAGCACGGAAACGTACGCTTCCAGCGCATGCGTTACCGCATCCAGACCGCCAAATGCACATAATGATTTCGGCATGTCCATCACCAGGTTAGCATCGACAACGGCCATATCCGGCGTCAGGGCATAATCAGCCAGCGGATATTTCTGGCCGGTCTTATCGTCAGTCACCACGGCAAAAGGTGTCACTTCTGACCCCGTACCGGATGTGGTGGTAACCGCGATCATTTTTGCTTTTACGCCCATTTTAGGGAATTTGTAGATACGCTTACGAATATCCATAAAGCGCAATGCCAGCTCTTCAAAATGCGTTTCCGGATGTTCGTACATCACCCACATGATTTTGGCTGCGTCCATTGGCGATCCCCCTCCGAGG
Source organism: Leclercia adecarboxylata (assembly GCF_035787115.1). Taxonomy (GTDB): domain Bacteria; phylum Pseudomonadota; class Gammaproteobacteria; order Enterobacterales; family Enterobacteriaceae; genus Enterobacter; species Enterobacter adecarboxylatus_E. The sequence continues at coordinate 25,679 of NZ_JALKTL010000011.1, forward strand.
GCAATAATGACGTCAGGCCTGAAGGCATTCATCAGCGCCGTGCCTTTACGAACCACACTCAGTGTCGGATCGGCTTCCACTTCAAAGAAAACTTCTGTTTCCACCCCTGCCTGTTTGAGAACAGATGTAATCTGATCGGCGTACCCGTTATTGAACAGGAAGCGGTCGGTAACCACGATAGCGCGTTTGTGGCCATCGGCAATGACCTCATCCAGCGCAACCGGCAGGGAACCCCGGCGGAAGTACACGGATTTCGGTATTTTATGCCACAACATATTTTCAGCCCTTTTTGCCACAGTTTTTTTGTTGATCAGGTGCTTGGGCCCGACGTTCTCCGAAATGGAGTTTCCACCCCATGAGCCACAGCCGAGGGTAAGAGACGGAGCCAGTTTGAAGTTATAGAGATCGCCAATCCCCCCCTGTGAAGCCGGGGTGTTGATCAGAATGCGCGCAGTCTTCATTTCTGAACCGAATTTCTGTATACGTTCTGGCTGATTATCCTGGTCTGTATACAGGCATGACGTGTGACCGATCCCCCCCATTGCCACCAGTTTCTCTGCTTTAACAAGCGCATCGTCAAAATCTTTTGCCCGGAACATGGCAAGGGTGGGAGACAGTTTTTCGTGTGCAAAGGGTTCGCTGTCGTCCACATTTTTCACTTCACCAATTAAAATTTTGGTGGTGACCGGAACAGTGAAACCCGCCATTTCAGCGATTTTGTAAGCCGGCTGGCCAACAATCGCCGCATTCAGCGCGCCATTTTTCAGAATGATGCCCTGCACGGCTTTCAGCTCTTTACCCTGCAGAAGATATCCGCCATGACTGGCAAAGCGCTCCCGGACAGCGTCATAGACACTGTCCACCACCACGACAGACTGCTCAGATGCACAGATCACACCGTTGTCGAACGTTTTGGACATCAGCACCGATGCCACTGCACGCTTAATGTCAGCGGTTTCATCGATCACTACGGGCGTGTTACCGGCTCCCACGCCGATTGCAGGTTTGCCGGAACTGTAGGCGGCTTTCACCATACCCGGACCGCCGGTCGCCAGAATAAGGTTGATGTCAGGGTGGTGCATCAGCGCGTTAGATAATTCGACAGATGGCTCATCGATCCAGCCAATCAGATCTGCCGGAGCACCTGCAGCAATCGCTGCCCGGAGCACTATTTTCGCGGCTTCATTTGTGGCATTTCTGGCTCGTGGATGCGGGGAGAAAATGATGGCGTTACGTGTTTTAAGGCTAATCAGTGCCTTAAAGATGGCTGTGGATGTCGGGTTAGTCGTCGGAACGATGCCACAAATAATACCAATGGGTTCCGCGATAGTGATGGTGCCAAATGTGTCATCTTCCTCCAGCACACCGCAGGTTTTTTCATCCTTATAAGCATTGTATATATATTCAGAGGCAAAGTGATTTTTAATAACTTTATCTTCCACAACCCCCATCCCGGATTCGGAAACAGCCATTTTCGCAAGCGGTATTCGGGCGTCCGCTGCCGCCAGCGCTGCAGCGTGGAATATTTTGTCGACCTGCTCCTGGGAGAAAGTGGCATAAATCTTTTGCGCGGCTTTTACACGTTCCACTAACGCGTTCAACTTTTCAATATTGTTTATCGACATGGTGGTAATCTCTGAAAGTAAATAAAAAGAAAAAACCGAATCATTGTACGCATTAAGATTGCGGCGAAAAAAAATGCGCACGCTTCCTGTATAATTATTTATATAATTACACTGCAATGATTCGGTTAAAAACTACTTGGGGCGAAGATTTTTTGCTACATATTACTGCTGGCTGAAAATCACATCAGGGTTTCGTTTGCCGCAATAACACCGGCGGCACGCAGCGCATCATCCAGCCAAGGTGAAACGAGGATGCCCTGCTCAATTTCTTTCATCCGTTCCTGTTCAGCCTGCACCTTTTTTTCTGCAGCTTCGAGTACGGCGTCCACTTCCTGGCGAGGAATAACGACCACGCCGTCACAGTCACCGACGACCAGATCACCTGGCTGTACGGCCACGTCACCCAAGGAAATCGGGCAGCAAATTTTACCACCGATGTTTTTAGTCGGGCCTGCCGGGTTACGGCCTGCGGCAAAGATTGGCATTCTGGAATTGCCGATGGTGTCGAAATCGCGGGAGGCACCATCCACAACAAAACCACCGATACCCGCCGCTTCTGCCTGAGTTACCATCAGTTCGCCAAACATGGCGCTGGATGCATAACCTTGGCCTGCAACGATAATGACATCCCCGGGCTTGGCCAGAGCCAGCGCAACGTGGAACATCAGATTATCACCCGGACGGGATTCAACCGTGAAAGCAGTGCCCACCACCTGCATATCATTACGCAACGGCTTAATGGAGCTGTGAAGGGCGCCACGTCGGCCTGCTACATCGGAGAGAATTGCGGCCTGGTATTTTCTTGCGCGTTCGATCTGTGCTTCAGATAAACGCGGGAAGTTGATAACGTCGTCAAATTTAGTAGTACGCATAGTAAGGCTCCGGATTAAGAAATTAAGTTTTTAGGGGACTGGCCATTCAGGGCGGCATCAACACTGGCAAATGCGCCCATGCCCATACGGATCAGAGATTCATTACTGCTGCCGCCCACGTGCGGTGAGGCCACGAAATTATCGAGCTCAAGCAGAGGGCAGTCCTTATTCAGGGGCTCCTCGACGAAGACGTCGCATGCTGCTGCAAAAATTACGTTATTTTTGAGTGCATCGTATAAATCGTCTTCATTGACGATCCCGCCGCGGGATACGTTGATGAGAACTGCATCTTCTTTCATCATGCTCAGTTCACGTCTGGCGATCATATTCCTGGTCTGCGGCGTCAACGGGACATGCAGGCTCACCACATCACACGTGGTCAGTAAATCGTCCACCGTCAGTACCCGCTCAACACCGTTTTCAGTGAACAGCTGCTCCGGAGCGTAGGGATCGTAAGCCAGAACCCGCGCGCCAAACCCGGATTTCAGGATTTTTGCCACGCGCAGTCCGATATCACCCAGACCGACGAGACCTACCGTTTTTTCACTCAGCTCAAATGCTTTCGGCAGGGCTTTCCATTCGCCATAGCGTACGCGATAAGAATAGAGCGGCACGCTGCGATAAAGAGAGAGCGCCAGCGTCACAACATACTCAGCCACGCTGATGGCATTGGCGCCAGGTGTATTGGTCACAAGGATATTGTTTGCTTTTGCAGCCAGTACATTAATGTTGTCCACGCCCACACCATGCTTGGCGATGATTTTAAGATTTCGGGCTTTTTCTATATCTTCAGCACTTACAACCCAGGTACGCACAATCAGCGCATCTGCTTCTTCATGCCAGTTGCGATCGCGGGACTCCGGATAAGCAACGGTTTCATATTTTTTTGAAATTTCTTCAATAACCTTTGGACTTACCGGGTCCATAATAAAAACTTTCATGCCTTACTCCTTATTTACGGCTGCTCAATTCGGGTGCTTTCGTTTACTAAAAGGGTACTTTTAGGTTCCCGGGGATTCTTTTTTGCTACAGGCTCAATCATGGTCATCAGTAAGCACAGGGTGACAAAGGAACAGATACTCAGGAAAAGGAAGACCTGGTCCCAGCCGTAATTATCGAGGATCACGCCGACGACGAACGGAGAGACAGCCCCGCCAACAGAGCCTACGGTATTAACAACGGATGCCGCCAACGGTACTTTCTGCTTAACAGCCAGTCCCATCGGATAAACCAGGAAGGTTGAATAACCGATGTTTAGCAATACTCCCGTCAGAAAGAACAGACCTGCAATGACTACCGGGATGGTCGGGGTATTAATCAGTACATACATCATGATCACCGTGGATGCAGAAGTGATAAACATGACGGGCTTCCTGCGTCCTTTAAACAGGCGGTCGGACAGGACGCCGCCCAACAGGTTACCAATGATGGCACCGACCCAGGGTGCAGAGGCCACGAAACCCATGCTCAGAACTGACATATGCTTTTCATTAATCAGGTAAGACGGTACCCATGTCATAATGGAGTATGTTATGCCCACCATCAGCCCGTAGCCTATTGCACATGCCCAGTTATTCCAGGACAGGAAAATTGACCGCGAGTCACTCAGTAAATCGACTTCTTTGCGACGGATCAGCGTGTCAAGAAAACCTGATTTGGCGGGTTCGGTCGTTCCGGTAACGGCGTTTGTCTGAGCCAGGGCTTCGTTATCAGAATTGAGGATATAATCCCGCTCGGCCTCATTGCAGTATTTGCTTTCTGACGGATCGTCCTTGACGAACATCAGCCACATAATGGCAATCAGGAACCCGGGTACCGCGAATATATAGAATACTTCACGCCAGCCCCATGTCAGCACGATCCAGGCGCACAGCGGTGGCACAAAAGCGGGCGCAAATTTAATTGAGGACATGAAGATACCGGTCGCCAGACCTTTTTCTTTGGCAGGGAACCAGCGGTTAATAATGGAGACAATGCCAATGTTAAGTGGGCCTTCCGATGCCCCAAGAACAGCACGTGCAAATTTTAATTGTAATACACTGCCTGTCAGTCCAATAAACAATGTTGATATAGACGTTAAGATCATGCATCCGGATAAAATCTTACCGATGCCATACTTGCTGAACAGAAAACCAACCGGGATTTGAACCAGTGCATAGGTAATATAAAATAGGCTGGCCAGTAATCCGATATCTACGTTTGAGAGATGAAAGTCTTCTTTTATAAAGGGAACGACAACACCAATATTTGCCCGGTCTGCACCGGCTATCATGTATACCGTAAAGAACATGACGGCAACTATCCATCGATAGCCGCTTCGTTTTTGAGTTGTAGGTTGTTTCATATTTTTCTGCCTGTGGTGTAGGGAAAAAGCTTTCTTATTTTTTGCGTGTTTTTGTTTTAGCAAATGGAATCAGTTCTTACGACCGAATAGTATTTCGGGGGGGGTATTCCAAAAAGGAATAGCATATAGGAGTTTATTTATTAAAAATTAATTGATTTGTTTATGTGATAAGACACGCATTTAATGACAGATTTTCTTGCGCTTTGTCATTGCGTCGGCCTGACTTTGATAACGATCACGAAATCAATTTTTTGCCTTTTTCTTATGATTCTCACGTATTCCGGACCCTGAGATGAGGCGGGGCAGGCGCGCCCTGTCCTCAGATCAGGATCGTTCCGGACCGGGCAGTAGCACCGTCAGCTAGGAACGCGGTGAGTTGCATATGCATGGCGGAAACGTAGCATGAGGGCTGCAAAACATATTCAGGATGAGCTGACGTTCGTTGGATGAACAATTTTGTTATCACTTTCATATATTGTTCCTTCAGTCACAATAATCCCCTAGTTGCAGCAATCCTCCTGAATTTATGCTTTATCAGCAATAATCTCTTTCTTCTTCCGCTGAGATCCGAAAAATACCATAACCGGAGATTTAAATTTCATCGATACTGACAAGGCGTTAAACACAGGAATTATCGATTGGTTCTGTTTTCTAATGTTATGCCGCAAACCAGCTGCCCATGCAGTCAATACCGATGCACCTGCGTGGCTTTTCAGGGAGATAAAGTTATGGCCGATCCAGTCAACCTGCAGACCGATGTGGTCAGGCAGCATACGGTTCCCCGTTTTTTACTGAAGCATTTCAGTACGCCGGGAAAGGGTAAGCGGCAGCGTTTATACGCCTTTGACAAGGCTGTCGGGCGCGCCTATGCCACCACGCCGGATGATGCGACCGTCCGCAACACGTTCTACAACCTCGATAATCACCCGGACCGTCTGAGTCTTGAACCACTCCTGGGGATTTACGAGCACCACGCGGCACCGGTAATTGCAGCCCTGCTGGCGCACAGGGATATTCGCAGGCTGACACATGACGAACGCTACAGGCTGGCCGTGTTTGTTGCCGTGCAGCGCGCACGAACCTTCGGCGAACTGGAGCGTATCTCAGGCATGATTTCGGTGCTTACCGATAAGATGGAGGCAATCGGTTCGACTAAAGAGCAGGCCTTGGAAACCCTGGGCCTGTCGTCCGGGGGCGATACCAAGGATATTTTTCTGCGGCAGCTCGTCCAGCAGATGTCACATATTGATCACCTGCTGAAAAAGGACTGGTACCTTCTGGAAACCAGGCCAGAACGTCCGTTTTACGTATCAGACAATCCCGTAGTGCTTAAGAACAGCAATGACTTCGGGGCGTACGGTAATCTCGGACTGGCCGTACGCGGCATAGAAATCTATCTGCCCCTGTCATCGACGCTGATGCTGGCCATGTATTGCCCTTCCATCCGGGAAAAAATGATTCGAGATAAGCAGAATCTTCAGCTACTCATGGCCAGAGCCCCGTACCGGATCCCGCGTCACATGCGCCCGTTTGAAATGCTCAGTCATCTCAACACATTTACAGACTATCTTCTTATGCCGCTTACCCCGGAGCATGTCACGCACTACAACGCGCTGCAGGTGGAGTACGCAGAGCAGTACGTGTTCTGCAGTGAAAACGATTTTTCTCTGGTTGAGAGAATGCTGGCTGCTGATGATCGTTACCGCACAGGCCCGCGGTTTACGTTGTAGGGTCACGCCAGGCGTTTGCTATCATGTTCCATGGGCAAGAAAAGCAGGCAGGCGAAAGCGGCAGTGGCCACAGGGACCACCGCCGTAAGGAGATGGCGAATATCTGTTGACATTCGCCATCCGTTCGTGTAGCGTTGCGGCTCTTACTTAGATAGAGTAAACTTTCGGTAAGCGGCTCCAACCACTTTACCGATACCCCAGAGCAGCCCGCTCTTTACTGGCGTGATCCAGAGTGCCGAAACCGCAAATTTCGACACAATAAAGGCCTTAAGCCAGGGTACTACAGCCCAGACCACCGCGGCACAGAGTCCCACGTAAGCCACCAGAAGCAAAATACAGAGACACGCGCTCCAGTATTGCTTCTGTCCGATGTGCCCCCAGGCACTGACGGAAAGGTTTTTAGCGGTGGTGATAATCGCCAGAACAAAAGCGATTTCAGTCTGGAATGGGAATAAAACCGTTCCCTCGGTGTCTTTCAGAAAATCCATATATCCTCCAATGGATGGTTGTTGTTAACACTGATGTGTTGCCTGTGATCATGGTTCTGACCTCATTTTTTGATTGAAAAGGCACCCGGCGCCTCACACGCGTGAACGCTGTTGATACCGTACAGAATGTTTTCTCTTTCAGCCCCGCTATGATGTGTTCATTCGCATCCTCCTGTTTGTCATCCTGATTTTAAGCTCGTCCCGGGTGCTCCCCGGAAAAAAATCCAAAAAAAATCCAGGCCGGAATGGTGATGACCAGTCTGGCGGGAAATAAACGGATTTGTTGGGGTGGAGCGGGACGGAACGATACTATGTAAGTAAGGTTAACAGAAAACTCACACTATGTCAAGGCGCAGTTTTCCATTAAAGTTACTATAGCATAGTATTGTTGGTGTATTTTTAGCAAAAAGTGCTATTCATTCCTCTCTGTACATCTATTTTCGGCCGTACCGTGGCAGCCAGGCTAATACATTTTTCAGGTTTTTGCCCCCTGCCCCCTCAGAGTACCGCCACGAACAGATGGGTTGCGGTGCCCTGCCTGCGACAGGTAAACGGACCTCCCGCTGTTCCGGCTGACAACCGGCATTTACGGCCACTCCGGCTGAAGGCCGACTTGAGGGATTTGGATGTCTCCCGCAGCGCATCCTCAAGGCCGGTGTTCAGGCTGAGCATCACCACCGTCCCGACCGGGCGACGGGCGATCTCCGCGAAACTCTCTCCGCCGGTGACATAGCGGCTCTGTCGTCCTTTCATTGCACCCTCCTGATGATGCAGTTGTGCCCGCAGAGGCGGGTTCGTTACAGCAGGTTATATTCCACCACTTTGATCAACGCCTGAGCGACATCCGGTAGCGGGGTGGGATTCTGGTCTTCTTCCATGCCGTTGGTGTAAAGATGAAGCTCACAATTCCCGTCCACAAAACGGAAGGCCTGATCCCATCTGTCGGGTTCGGCGCTGATCAGTGCGCTGTAGCCCGGGTCGGCGGAAAAGCGGCGGCCTTCAAGCTCGGGAAACGGAATGTTCCACATCTGTAGGGCGTAATTTTCGGGGAGAGTCAGAGCAACACGCCACGCGCCGTAGGCGTAGTCTTCAGGGCGGTAGATACGCACGGTGATGTCATCCTTCGTCCAGCGGTAGCCGGAGAGGACAGGAAGCTTTTTCAGGACACGGATGGCCTCGATATCCTGGTAAAAGCGGTGTTTTTTCTCCTGCAACTGCGAGTAAAAAATCCTGTTCCAGGCACGGTCAATGGTTTCCCTGTCCCGGCCGGCGATCTCGGCAAACAGGGAAAAGGTCAGAGAGATCCCGCGCGGGATCTTTTTCCAGCCCTTAAGCACCTGGTCGGCACGTGCGTGCAGGAAGGGCGTGTTGGTCAGCACCACCCGGCGAAGCTCCTCTTCCGTTGAGATCCCGAGCAGCTTCTGGTATTCCTGGTTCCAGCGGGTGATGTAGTGGCTTTGGTAGCGTTTCTCCATGACCTCGGCGCCCAGATAACTGGCCAGCTCGTCATCAAGAGAGGCGATGAGCGGGTTTTTCAGGGCGAAACTGTCGATGACGTCGCGGAAGCTGTCTTCCAGGAACTCACGCAGAAACGTCGCCTTTGGCTTACGGGCGTGAGTTGCCAGGTCGGTAATCACCCGGTCGATGTCGGCGGGAATGTTCCGCAGCGTGTACGTTACGCTCTCTCCACCGTCGTTTGTCATGTCATGTTCTTTTTCACTCATTACGTGTACCTTTTCATGCGTGGATGCATTACTGCAATGCTCATACACTATCCTGGATTTGAGAGCACTTAAATACTGCGAAGCATACGTTTTATAAATTCGTATGCTTAGCTGTCTTTTTTCTGTACACCTTCTTTTCTCAGATCCGAAAACCCCTGAAGTCGGATCTGTACTGATTAATCGTATGGAAGGGCGAACGAGAGACGGCAGAAAGGGGTTAAAAGCAAAAGGCAGGTGGAAATGGAAGGTCCGCTTTGAGCGAAAGCGGACATATGCTTAATGTCAGAAATGACATTTTCTAATACCACCTCGCCATTGTGCAGTGTGTAAAAAAGCAAGAAGAAAAACTCCGCTGGCGGTAAATCGCATTCGGTTAAAGCCTCCGTTACCGAAATTTTACCGAATGGCGCTGAGGGGCAACCGGCACGTTCTCCCCTAGTGCTGATTGCCAGGCCATTATATCTGGTATATCTGTCGGCTTAGTGAAGCACGAAATGTAGTATTCCGCACCGCAGCTGCGCAATTCGGGAGAATGCGGGTTTTACCGAATTATCGTGTCCGGGCATCTCATACCCTCAAACAGCAGTGGCCTCACCGGAACAGTTTAGGATCAGGACATGCTAAGCTAAGCTGAACTTAATCCGTCATGTATATTCTGAGGTAATATGAAAAAACCACGTAGGAACAGAACCAAAACCGTGCAGTTCACGTATAAACAGCATTACCTGGGCAGACAGTTCCTGAAACTATTTTCACAGGATGTAAATAGAGTTTATGTGAAGATAGTAGATAAAGACGGGGTCGTAAAACAAAAGGCTGTCAACGATGGAGTCTTTTATTCAAAAAAAGGATGGGATGAATCCACGGAAAGACTTATGAAAAGGATAGAGGATGCTTTTAAGGAAGAAGTAGATAAAGCAATAAATAATGAAAATAGCTTTAATTTCGGAAGAATAACTGATTACTACCTGATGTGGAATATCAGGGGCAGGTTAGCCAGCGAACGTCCGGAAAGCGTCAATTTCCGAATGATCGGAAGTGAGTTGTCTTTTGAAGAGCAGGACACATTAGAGTACAAAGGGGCTTATTTTATGAGGCCAGATGGAAAAATGCATGATGATATGTTTCGGGGTTTGACATTCAAAATGGACTTGAACAAATTAAATTTTATATTTAAAAGTAGAACGTGGGGGTTAGTTAAATCGCCCGAAGAAAACTTTATCCTGCCTGATTTCTGGAACGTTAATCTTTGGAAAAACGATCTGACCTGGATAATCCCAATTACAAGAGACATGGCATTTGTTGCCGAGCACGAAAATGGAATCGTAACGCAAGAAAATGCGTGCCGCATGAATCAATTTTCAATGACCCACTGTAATAAATTTTGTGTTACGTACTCATAAAGATAAACCTGAAAAATTAGGCATTTCTCTGTATAATACATATGTATTACACAGAGAGTTAAGATAATTGTGTATGCTTAATCGCTCTCAGGTATCTCAACAAGTAGGAAGTCATCGGGCGCTTAAAAATCCAAGTAGTCGTCACTTTCCCTGTTACATAGTTCGGTGTTATGGGCGTTTTACCGAACGGCCGGACGGGAACATAAGAAACTGCCTGGCGGCAGCCTTATAATTGCTGGGCAATAACACGGTGTTGGATGGAGCAATAAGCTTCATTACAGTAACGGGTTACCTGACAGGTGAATATTATCCGATAAGAAAATCTGCCCAGAAAACTGATGGCTTTCGTCGTATAAGCATAAACCTAACCACTAAGATAATTCATTTTAACGTCCGCTTTTGGCACGGAGCGGACCAGATAACTGAGCTGAAGGTACGCTATGAGCGATGAGCGGACGTTGTTATTGTCATTCTAACTTAGCTTCCCCACCCACTCTGTACAAAACTCCAGATATGCCCGCACCAGCGCTGAAGGATATTTATGGCGTGCATAGACCTGATGTAATACGATTTTTTGCGGGGGCTGATGAGGTAAAAGCTGTACCAGCTCTCCGCTTCCAATCCAGGGTCTGGCTGAAAAATCCAGCAACTGGACAACCGCCTGACCACTAAGGGCGTAATGAATTAGCCCCTGTAAATTGTTAGAGGAAAAGACAGGTTTATATTTAACTTTTTCGGTCCCCGAATTCCATTCGAAAAGCCCCTGATTCAGGCTCTCCCAGGCAGCAACCGGGAGCTGAACCATTTCTGCCAGTGTCTTAGGAGTACCGTGACGCGCCAATAACTTAGGGCTGGCGACAAATAACGTTTCCAGAGTCATAAGGGGTTTAGCAATAACGTCATCCGTATTCAGGTCACCCAGTCTGAGCGCCACATCGATGCCATCTGCGAACAAATCAACGACCCTTTCACCAGAATGACAAAATACGGTGATATCAGGATACCGTTGCTGGAACGCAATCAATAAATCCCACCACAGCGAAAAATCAGGTGGTACAGACAGCCGCAATTTTCCCTGTAGCGCGTGAGCAGAAGTGACAGATTTTTGCGCATCTTCCAGTAACTCAATCCCCAGACGGGCCTGTTCAAAGAATTGTTGCCCTTTATAGGTGGGTTTAACCCCCTGTCGTGAACGCTCCAGTAACAGCACGTTCAGCCCATGTTCGAGTTCATTAATTTTCCGACTTATCGTGGCGATGGGGACCCCGGTTATGTCACTTGCCGCCGAAAAGCTACCGGAATTCACCACTGAGATGAACAATTTCGCTGCGTTAAAATCCATGGAGCTTTCCATTTATGAGAATTAGATTTCTATTTTTGATGATTCCATTCCATTTTGCAAAGGGTAAAATTTCTTCTTAGTAATTTTTGCAGGATCTGGTTATGAAAACCGTGTCACCAAAATCTTAATTCTTCATCTGGTTAGTTTCCGGTCTTATTGAAAGAGGTACATAATGTCTAACTCAATGCTTTTTCAGGATGTCGTGCGCGAACGCCATTCAATGCGCGCCTTTCTTCCTCATCCGGTCCCTGAAGATACTCTCCGTTCCGTGCTGGAGGATGCACAGCACTCACCATCAAACTGTAATACTCAACCCTGGCAAACGCATATTGTCTCAGGTTCAAAAAGGGATGCCCTTAGCAAGGCCATTCTTGCTGCGGATGAGGCAGGGCAGTTAACGCCAGACTTCAGTTTTGGCATCAATGATTTTCCGGGTGTCTACCGTGAACGTTATAAAGAGCAAGGCGCGGCCTATTATCAGGCTATTGGCGTTAAACGCGATGACTACGATCTGCGCCGTGATGCTTCACGTCGTAACCTGGAATTCTTTGGTGCGCCTCATGTTGCGTTGCTTTTTATGCCGGAAGTGGGCGACAACGTTCGTGTGGCTGGTGACATAGGTATGTACGCTCAGACGCTTCTGCTGTCTCTCACCGCTCACGGTTTAGGTGGTGTTCCCCAGACCATGTTAGGCTTTTACGGCGAAACCATTCGCAAAGAACTCGGTATAGATCCGTCATTAAAATTATTATTTGGTATATCTCTGGGCTACCCGGATATGACTCACCCTGCAAATCAATACAGGATTAATAAAGCGCCCGTTGGTGAAAGTGTCACATTCCATAAATAAAGAATTATTTACGATTATTCACCACTTAATGATCGGAACCACTACACCGCCAAAAGGATACTTATGATGTACGCACAGATCACACAGTTCACAAAAATGCTCCATACTCTTTCTCGCCTGCTCGATAAGGCGAACAGGCACGCTGAGGTAAATAAATTTGATTCAGCAGTTCTTCTTAATTCCCGTCTTTCACCAGATATGCTCCCGCTTACCTGTCAGGTGCAAATGGCATGTGACACGGCGAACCTGGCCACCTCAGTCCTGACAGGCAATCAAGCGCCATTTTTTGAAGATACCGAGGAAACGATCCCTGAACTTAAAGTTCGTATCGAAAAGACTATCGGCTATATCACATCAATGAAAGAAAGCGACTTCAATGGTTGGGAAGAAAGAATCGTTGCACCCACCGGCTGGGCCGGAGCCTTTATTGGAAAGGATTATTTTTATCAGCACGCAGTCCCGAATTTTTACTTCCATATGGTGACAGCCTACGCGATCCTGCGTCATAAGGGCGTTCAGATCGGGAAAATGGATTATATTGGGCACCTGCCGTTTCTGAAATAATGAACGACCACGCTACCCGTTATCTCTAAAACTTCATATGGGTATATCGTGACCGGATTGGATATACCCTGCTGAAATAAACAATCATCAACAGATGTAGTTATTTTTTTTTGAATATTCACCCATAAGTGACATAAACAGAAAGAGGTATTGCGATGGTTAACCGCAATAATGATGCTATTACTATTCATAGCATTTTGAACTGGATTGAAGATAACCTCGAATCACCGCTCTCTCTTGAAAAAGTTTCCCAGCGCTCAGGCTATTCAAAATGGCACCTGCAAAGGATGTTTAAAAAAGAGACTGGATATTCATTAGGCAAATACATCCGCAGCCGTAAGCTAACGGAAATTGCGCAGAAGCTGAAAGAGAGCAACGAGCCGGTCCAGTATCTGGCAGTACGTTATGGTTTTGAATCACAACAGACCCTTACGCGTATATTTAAAAAATATTTCGACGTGCCGCCACACAAGTATAGGATCACCAACGTGCATGGTGAATCCCGCTACCTGCTACCGCTGACATACTGAAGAAGTGCCTAAGAAATCGGTAGCCCTTGTTTTAGTCAGGGCTAGTGAGATTGATTATTAGACCAGTGTCTGCTTATGGCACAAAGCGGACTCTACTGACCGGACACGATAACAAAGGGCGGGAAGAACGTTCAGGATGAAAATAATGCCTGCCGCTTCGTCGCATATACGCCTCAGTATGATTTGTCCACTCAGTGCAATAATCAGCGCCTTTTAGTTCCCGAAAGACAATAATCCGTATTCCGCAACAATCTTCTTCAATTAGTGCCTGTCCTGCATAAGTCCCTCTCATCTTCTCCGCAGATCCGAAAACCCCAGGTCCCGGATCTCATGATCGTCACTCCCCGCCCGCTGGCCCGGAAACACAAGATGTGCCACGGTGTCAGCTGCGGTTTTGTCTATATGTTGTGTTTTACGGCCCGATCGCCACCTGTCGCTCAGCGGCATAAATGGGCGCTTCGCTTATTTCCCCGCCGTGGTACACTTCCGGAAAGTTTGCATACGCCAGAAAGTCGGATCTGGCGGAAACGGCCATCCGGTAATTTAATGGCGTCTTTATATGGCTGCTTATTATCACCATTAAAATAATGACGGCAGGTAAAGTCATTTTGTGTGACTTTCAACTGCGTCAGTGGGTGCTGGTTGCGTGGCGGAATTATTACAAAAGGAATATATATGTGTAACTCATGTAGTTTGCAGGCAAATTATTTTCATTCGGCAGAATGTGTTTATGACCACTTGGTTAAAACCTATCCCGTTCTCTGGTTACGGGATTCATCCCTTATGGGGCCGGGTTATATCTCTCGTAATTTATTGAGTCCTGCTGGCGTGGTTCTCGCAATATGGAATGGTGCGGGAAACGGCTGGAAACTGCGTGAGTACAAACATCAGGCATTGGATGAAGTGCCTGTTCCAGGCAGAATCGATTTTGTTGAACTGGAAAATAAAAGTGACACTTTTGCTGCCTTCCTGCTTTTTTTCTTAGTGAGCATCGCTGGCGGGATTTATCAATTCGTAGAACCGGACTGAACCGACAAATATCAGGATGAAAGCATAATGAAGACAATTAAGGAGATCGCAAGCCGGTTAGGAGTTATGGTTGTTATTGTCGGCACGACTTACGGGGTCAGCGCCGCAACTCGGGAAGAAATGCAGCGGCTCGATGAGGCCTACCCGCCCGGCAGTGTGGTCGTCTGCCACTCAGACCTTCCGGGAGACGGAAAACTCAGCTTACCCACAACAATGATCTCGAGGGGAAAGGTCGAGTCCAAGGAAAATGGTCATACCCTCTTTAGCGTTTCCGTCACTTGGCGAACTCCGGGTGCGAAAGGAAGCGATGCCGGTGATCTGATACTGACGTTCAGGATGAACCAGCGCAGCGATGAGAAAGGGCTGTATACACTTATAGATCCTGAAAGCATGGCTGTCACAATGTCTGCTGCCGGGCCTGCCGGTGAAGAAGCGGTACTGAAGGGATTCCGCAGCCGTTTCGGCGGCACTGAAAATTTCGCTCCTTACAGCCAGACCGAGATCACTGAGTTTCCGGCGTATATCACCCGTAATCCGGGCGAGGCGCCGTCCTACTGCCGGAAGGAAGTCCGTGATCATGCCTGATGATCCCTTCACCCTGACCAAAGTCGTCAAATGGTCAGGTATAGAACCTGACGCCGGGGTGTAATGAAAGGTTTGAATATCAGCGCCCGTCAGGAAAACGATACCGGTATACCAAGGAGAACAATATGAACAAGGTTAGTCTGCATGAGATCCATGCCAGTGTGATTGCCGATGAGATAGTGGCACTGTTGACCCTATGCCAGCAGCTGCAGTTTGAGAAGAACGGCAGGGAGAGGCCGTCACCGGAACAGTATTCCCGCGATGAGGATGAGTTTGCGGATCGGATAAGGGCGGCATGCAGTCATGCCATGTTGCTACGCCAACTGCTGCCGATGATGCACGGCATGAGTGCCATCGGCGCAGAGCTTGAACGCCGCGGGGACATTCATGTTGCCGTCGGGGAAGATTACGTGCAGAAGGCACTGGCACGACTTATCGAGGAACACCTGCCCATTAAGGACAACAAACAATGATGCCGGCAATACCTAGCCATGGCATTTCGTTTTCCCCCGCGCAGCTGCCGGTGGCCATAGACTATCCGGCCGCGCTCGCCTTACGCCAGATGGCTCTCATTCAGGACGAACTGCCAAAATATCTGCTGGCGCCGGAAGTCAGCGCCCTCCTCCACTACGAGCCCGATCTGCACCGTAAAATGTTGCTTGCGACGCTGTGGAATACCGGCGCGCGTATCAATGAGGCTCTAGCCCTGACCCGGAGTGATTTTTCCTTGGCTCCGCCCTACCCGTTTGTGCAGCTGGCCACGCTCAAACAGCGGGCTGAGAAAGCGGCAAGAACGGCAGGCAGGACTCGCGCCGGCAGTCAGCCCCATCGACTGGTGCCGCTGTCGGACAGCCAGTACGTCAGTCAGCTGGAGATGATGGTGGCCACGCTGAAAATTCCGCTGGAACGCCGGAATAAACGCACCGGCAGAATGGAAAAGGCACGCATCTGGGAGATCACCGACCGGACGGTCCGGACCTGGCTGAATGAAGCGGTGGAATCGGCCGCTGCCGACGGAGTGACGTTCTCCGTGCCGGTGACCCCGCATACGTTCCGCC
This sequence comes from Leclercia adecarboxylata, assembly GCF_035787115.1. Taxonomy (GTDB): domain Bacteria; phylum Pseudomonadota; class Gammaproteobacteria; order Enterobacterales; family Enterobacteriaceae; genus Enterobacter; species Enterobacter adecarboxylatus_E. The sequence goes on from NZ_JALKTL010000011.1 coordinate 41,823, forward strand.
ACTCCTACGCCATGCACATGCTCTATGCCGGTATTCCACTGAAAGTTCTGCAGAGCTTGATGGGCCACAAATCAATCAGCTCGACGGAGGTTTACACGAAGGTTTTTGCGCTCGATGTCGCAGCGCGCCATCGGGTGCAGTTCCAGATGCCCGGGACCGAGGCGGTGGCAATGCTAAAAAGAAATGGGTAAGACGGCATTACTATCTAAACCTAACTGACCCGTCCGCCGGGATTGGCTTGCCATATTAATCTGATTTCCTGCTCTTTCCGGCTTCCGCTTTAAATCGGAAGCTCATATATGGACCGCTTTAGTATGCCCCGCGGTCTGTCTATGAGTGCAACATCGTTGCCGTTCAGTCTTTTTCCTGCAAGATATAGTTCATCAATTAAAAACCTTGTTCGTTTAATACCTTGTAATTATTACAAACTACCTGGACTCCTTTACCTTAAGCTCTACCGAACCATTCCTTAGAAGTAGATTTATTTTGACGAACACCCTGATCGTTAAAGTACGTAATACCCAGATTGTACTGCGCATCTGCAGCAACCTGCGCTGCGGCTTTTTCATACCAGTCCCGTGCCTAGCTGTAGTCCTGGTGCACATCTAAGCCCTATTCGTACATAACTACAAGGTTATACTGCGCGTTCACCTTGCCCTGCGCAGCGGTTTTTTTTTAATATGTCCCGTTCGTCAGTAACCCGCTTCAGCTCTTTCTGGAGTCGGCGGATCTCGGCCTGAGCATCTGACTGCTCTTTGTCGGTGGAAGAGTCCAGCCCGTATTTCTTTATCCTGGCATAAAGACTATGTGGGTAGTGATATCGAGACATGTTGCGACACTGGAAACAGAATGGCCACGATCAACAACCTGTTTGACTGCTTCGATTTTAAACTCTTCAGGATAACGCTTACTGCTCATGTGCATCTCTCTTTAAGCCATTTTAAATGACTCTGAGGTGTCTTTTAAACCCATGGCGATTCACCCAGTTGAATGGTTGTGACCGTGGTCCCAGTTGAATGGTTGTGATCGTGGTCCCATTTAAATGGTTGTGACCGTGGTCCCATTTGAGTGGTTGTGACCGTGGTCCCATTTGAGTGGTTGTGACCGTGGTCCCATTTGAGTGGTTGTGACCGTGGTCCCATTTGAGTGGTTGTGACCGTGGTCCCATTTGAGTGGTTGTGACCGTGGTCCCATTT
>NZ_JALKTL010000012.1:0-27699 GCF_035787115.1 Leclercia adecarboxylata
GCCTGCCGCCAGCGTTCAATCTGAGCCATGATCAAACTCTTCAATTTAAGTTTGATGCTCGTAGAATTAAACTTCGTAATGAATTACGTGTTCACTCTTTGAGACTTGGTATTCATTTTTCGTCCGAGGACGTTAAGAATCCATGTCACTTTGAGTGCCCACACAGATTGTCTGATAAATTGTTAAAGAGCAGTGCAACGCGGCTTTCGCTCATCGTTGCGAGGTGGCGTATATTACGCTTTCCTCTTTCAGAGTCAAGCGATTATTTTCGCTTTTCTCTTCAACCGGCCCGGCTGTTTGTGTGAAGTGATTCACATCTGCCGTGTCGATGGAGGCGCATTATAGGGAGTTCTCCGGAGCCCGCAACCCTTAAATGACAGAAAAATGACTGACTGCTGCATTCCCCAGCAAAACCCCACCTTATACCTGATTACACACAGACTTATCCACAATGCTACGAAAAAGTGAAAATGTGCGAGCGTTGCGCAAACGTTTTCGTTAAAATGCTCGCGCTAAATAAAGCGACCCCGCCAGGTGTGTTAGTTGAGTTTTTATATAGAGAATTCACCTAACGCTCTCTGTAATCGTCAAATCCAGGGGATTTACCATGCAACAACGTCGTCCAGTCCGCCGCGCTCTGCTCAGTGTTTCTGATAAAGCCGGTATCGTCGAATTCGCTCAGGCACTTTCTGCACGTGGCGTAGAGCTGCTGTCTACTGGCGGTACCGCTCGCCTGTTAGCAGATAAAGGCCTGCCGGTAACCGAAGTGTCCGATTACACCGGTTTCCCGGAAATGATGGATGGACGCGTCAAGACACTGCACCCGAAAGTCCACGGCGGCATTCTGGGTCGTCGTGGTCAGGATGACGGTATTATGGATCAGCACGGGATCGCACCGATCGATATGGTGGTTGTTAACCTTTACCCGTTCGCCCAGACCGTAGCTCGTGAAGGCTGCTCGCTGGAAGATGCGGTAGAGAATATCGACATCGGCGGCCCAACCATGGTGCGCTCTGCGGCCAAGAACCATAAAGACGTTGCCATCGTGGTAAAGAGCAGCGACTACGATGCCATTATTAAAGAGATGGATGCCAACGAAGGCTCCCTGAATCTCGAGACCCGTTTTGACCTCGCCATTAAAGCGTTTGAACATACCGCCGCTTACGACAGCATGATTGCCAACTACTTCGGTAGCCTGGTGCCAGCCTATCACGGCGAAAGCAACGAACCTTCCGGTCGCTTCTCTCGTACCCTTAACCTGAACTTCATTAAAAAGCAGGATATGCGCTACGGTGAGAACAGCCACCAGCAGGCTGCCTTCTATATAGAAGAAGAGGTAAAAGAAGCATCCGTTGCTACTGCACAGCAGGTGCAGGGTAAAGCGCTCTCCTATAACAACATCGCCGATACTGACGCCGCTCTCGAGTGCGTGAAAGAGTTCAGCGAGCCAGCCTGCGTTATTGTGAAGCATGCGAACCCATGCGGCGTGGCGGTAAGCACCACGATTCTGGACGCTTACGATCGCGCGTACAAAACCGACCCAACCTCGGCATTTGGCGGCATTATCGCTTTCAACCGCGAACTGGATGCTGAAACCGCGCAGGCCATCATCTCCCGTCAGTTTGTGGAAGTAATTATTGCCCCGTCTGCTACCGAAGAAGCCCTGAAAATCACCGCGGCGAAACAGAACGTGCGCGTGCTGGTCTGCGGCCAGTGGACGGAGCGCGTTTCGGGCCTCGACTTTAAGCGTGTGAATGGCGGCCTGCTGGTTCAGGATCGCGACCTGGGTATGGTGACAGAAGCCGACCTGCGCGTAGTGACCAAACGCCAGCCGACCGAACAGGAACTGCGTGATGCGTTGTTCTGCTGGAAGGTGGCGAAGTTCGTGAAATCCAACGCCATCGTCTATGCAAAAGAGAACATGACCATCGGCATAGGCGCAGGCCAGATGAGCCGCGTCTACTCCGCGAAAATCGCCGGTATTAAAGCTGGCGACGAAGGTCTGGAAGTGAAAGGCTCCGCCATGGCCTCTGACGCCTTCTTCCCGTTCCGTGATGGTATCGATGCGGCGGCGGCAGTGGGCATCACCTGCGTGATCCAGCCTGGCGGCTCCATCCGTGATGACGAAGTGATTGCCGCCGCCGATGAACACGGCATCGCGATGATCTTCACCGACATGCGTCATTTCCGCCATTAATTCCTGGAGCAGAGAATGAAAGTATTAGTGATTGGTAACGGCGGACGTGAGCACGCCCTGGCGTGGAAAGCGGCACAGTCCCCACAGGTAGAAACCGTCTTTGTGGCACCGGGTAATGCGGGTACCGCGCTGGAGCCTGCCCTGCAGAACGTCGCTATCGGCGTGACCGATATTCCGTCGCTGCTGAGCTTTGCCCAGAATGAGAAAATCGATTTGACCATCGTCGGTCCGGAAGCACCGCTGGTGATTGGCGTGGTTGACGCGTTCCGCGCGGCGGGCCTGGCCATCTTCGGACCGACCGAAGGCGCCGCGCAGCTCGAAGGCTCCAAAGCCTTTACCAAAGATTTCCTGGCGCGTCATAACATCCCGACCGCGGAATACCAGAACTTTACCGAAGTCGAGCCAGCGCTGGCTTACTTACGTGAAAAAGGCGCGCCGATTGTGATCAAGGCCGACGGCCTTGCTGCCGGTAAAGGCGTTATCGTGGCAATGACCCTCGAAGAAGCAGAAGCCGCAGTCCAGGATATGCTGGCAGGGAATGCTTTTGGTGATGCAGGCCATCGTATCGTTATCGAAGAGTTTCTCGACGGTGAAGAGGCGAGCTTTATCGTCATGGTCGATGGCGAGCACGTGCTGCCGATGGCTACCAGCCAGGACCATAAGCGCGTTGGCGACGCCGACACCGGCCCAAATACCGGCGGGATGGGCGCCTATTCTCCTGCCCCGGTGGTGACGGATGAAGTTCACCAGCGCACCATGGATCGCATCATCTGGCCAACCGTTAAGGGAATGGCTGCGGAAGGTAACACCTACACCGGCTTCCTGTATGCGGGCCTGATGATCGACAAACAGGGCAATCCGAAAGTTATTGAGTTCAACTGCCGCTTTGGCGATCCGGAAACGCAGCCGATCATGCTGCGCATGAAATCCGATCTGGTCGAACTGTGCCTGGCGGCCTGTGAAGGCAAGCTGGACGAGAAGACCTCCGAGTGGGATGAACGTGCGTCTCTTGGCGTGGTGATTGCGGCGGGGGGTTATCCAGGCAACTACAGCACCGGGGATGAGATCCACGGTCTGCCACTGGAAGAGCGTGAAGGCGCGAAAGTGTTCCACGCCGGAACGAAACTGTCTGATGATGAACGTGTACTGACCAATGGTGGCCGCGTCCTTTGTGCCACAGCCCTTGGCAATACCGTCGCAGAAGCGCAGCAACGCGCCTATGCGCTAATGGCGGATATCCACTGGAACGGTAGCTTCAGCCGTAGCGATATTGGCTATCGTGCGATTGCGCGGGAGCAGGGGAAGTAATTTTCCCCCTCACCCTAACCCTCTCCCCATAGGGGAGAGGGGACTTAAAAACTTTTCTCTGTCGGCTGCCAGGTACAGAAATCTTCGTTAGCCACCAGCAGCAGCTGTGACCCTTCAGGCGCTTCCAGCCACGCCACGCTCACCTCCATGGAGGAATGGCTCTGACGGCGCGCAATATGCTCCGTTGCCCAGCTATCAAGATCCGGCTTCAGGGTCTGGCCTTCGCACGTGGTGACGGTGCCGTCGTTATGCCAGCGCCCCTGATACAGCACAACCCTTCCCTGTCGCAGCGCGTCGCTGGTCTGGCGAATCTGGTTGGCACGGTAGCGGTAAAGCTCGATTTGATCGGTAGAGAGCTGCTGTTTGAGCCCGCCCATTTCCCGCTGCATAAAGCTCAGCTCACCGTGGTCGTCAAAACGGACCCGCACATGTTCGGGAACCTTGCTGTAGATGTTTACATCAATATAGGCGAGCGTATCGCCCTGCCAGCGGTATTCACTGGTGGTGGTGCTGCCGCTATGCCAGGGGCTAAACGCGGAGAGGAGATGCACTTCGTCGTCTGAATCTTTGCGCCAGACACGTACCGCGCCCCGATCGTCAGCGTAGCCGCTGGCGGTAAAGGGTGGCAGGGAGGCGTCATGGCTACAGGCGGTCAGTGCAAGCAGGCCCGCTAACGCCATCGCCTGGCGCCAGACAGACAAAAGGGGCGAAACCGCCCCCTCGATAAAACTGTTCACTGCTACGCGGCTTACTTAACTGCGTCTTTCAGTGCTTTGCCAGAAACAAATGCTGGCACGTTAGCTGCAGCGATTTTGATTTCGTTACCGGTCTGCGGGTTGCGGCCAGTACGCTCAGCGCGGTGGTTCACTTTGAAGGTACCGAAACCTACCAGTTGTACAGCGTCGCCTTCTTTCAGAGACTCAGTAATTGCAGCCAGGGTGGATTCCAGAGCAGCTTTAGCCTGTACTTTAGACAGGTCAGCTTTGTCCGCAATTACATCAATCAGTTGAGTCTTGTTCATAAGTTATCCTTTCAATGTGTTTATCGCTTGCTAAGCATCGAGTGCGACGAAAATGCCAAAAAAGCACTCTCCTGCATACACGCACCGATAGCCACTTATTTTCGCCCCCCAAATGTAGACCAGACGGGGGGCAGAAGGGAAGAGTAGACGCATGACAAAACAGGCGTTAAATCACGTTTTGTTGTCTCACTGGTTAAGATTTATACCAATGTTACTCTCGCCTGCCTCACGCAAGTCTGCGCGCAGACCTTTAATCAGCTCGATATCGCGTTCTTCGCACTCCGCCAGTAGACGGAATATTTCCCACTGGATGTCCCATTCCTGTTCAATGGCCGGGTTCAGACGCAGCTCTTCATCAGTCATTTCGCGCCCTTCCTGGGTCATCTCCAGCATGGCCACGGTCGTGATGGAGGCCTTACTGACTTCGATGGCATGGTCCAGCGTTTCGCCACTCAGGCGCGAGTGAATCAGTTCACTTAATGCCACACAGGCATCAATCGCCGGGTAGACGCCATAGACATCATAGTCATCAGCCACCGGGATCGCCTCTTCCAGCTTATCGAGCTGGCTGTCGAAGTTCACCTTCGCATCTTTGACCGTCAGTGTTTCCCACACCAGATCGAGAATACGACGATACAGTTGACCCTCACCAAATTCAGTCTGCTTGCAGAACATGGCATAGTTCGGATACATACGTTCGCACAGACAGGCCATAAAAGTGACGTGCTGCCAGCTTTCCAGCTTCTCAAGGCGCAGGTGAATCGGGTTTTGTAACATGATGATGTCTCGAATCGAAAATTGGCCGCAGTTTACCTGAATCAGCCCTGAATTTCTTGCCAACGAACAAAAGCCGGACGCCCGGAGGCGACCGCATCGGCCCAGCGGGTCGGTTCCGGCAGGCGATAGCCCCGCATACAGCGCTGTACCCACGCCAGGGCGCTGTCAGTACTGACACGATGGCCGGTCGCGATGAACAGCGGATTGCAGCGGGCTTTGCTGCGCCAGACCCACGCCAGCTGCTCGCCTTTATCCATCAACGGCGCCAGCGCGCCGGGCTCGGCCGGCAGCGGATCAAACTTGCCGCAGAGGCGCTTTTTCGCCACGCCGATGGTCGGGACATCCACCAGCAGACCAAAATGGCTGGCAACGCCGAGACGGCGCGGGTGGGAGATGCCGTGCCCATCAACAAACAGCAGATCGGGTCTTTGCGAAAGCTGATCCCACGCCGCAAGCAGCGCGGGATATTCACGAAATGAGAGAAAGCCGGGGATATAGGGCATGGCGGTGGCAATCCGCGCCACCTGATGCTCGACCAGTTCCAGCCCGGGGTACGTCAGGAGCACAATCGCCGCCCGCGTCACCTCTCCGCCCTGCTCAAACCCGACATCGGCCCCCGCAATCAGCGTGGGAGGATCTTTATCCAGACGATCCTCACGGGATACAGACGCAGCGAGTTTCAGTTGTTGAGCGCGAAGTGACGCAAGATCCATAACGACTCCTTACAGGTGATACTGGGCAGAAAGTCGGTGCACCGCCTCCACAAACACGCCTGCATGTTCTGGCGGAACATCCTGATGAATACCGTGCCCCAGATTAAAGACATGACCTTCGCCCTGACCGAAGCCCGCCAGAATGGTCGAGACTTCTTCTTCAATACGGGCGGCCGGAGCATACAGCATAGACGGATCCATGTTGCCCTGCAGCGCGACTTTGTCACCCACGCGTCGGCGCGCATCGGCAATATCGGTAGTCCAGTCAAGGCCCAGCGCATCACAGCCGGTTTCTGCCATCGCTTCCAGCCACTGGCCGCCGCCCTTGGTGAACAGCGTTACCGGCACGCGACGGCCTTCGTTTTCACGCAGCAGGCCATCAACGATTTTATGCATGTAATAGAGCGAGAACTGCTGATAATCGCGCCCCGTCAGCACCCCACCCCAGGTATCGAAGATCATCACCGACTGGGCGCCGGCTTTGATCTGCGCGTTCAGATAGAGGGTGACGCTTTTTGCCAGCTTATCCAGCAGAGCGTGCAGCGCCAGCGGGTCGGCATACATCATCTTCTTAATCACGGTGAAAGCCTTGCTGCTGCCACCTTCGACCATGTAGGTTGCCAGCGTCCACGGGCTACCGGAGAAACCAATCAGCGGCACCTCACCTTTCAGCTCGCGGCGAATGGTGCGCACCGCATTCATCACATAACCGAGCTCCTGCTCCGGGTCCGGGATCGGCAGGTTGTCGATGTCCGCTTTGCTCTTAATGGGAGAAGAAAAGCGCGGCCCTTCGCCGGTCTCAAAATAGAGCCCAAGCCCCATCGCGTCCGGGATGGTCAGGATGTCAGAGAAGAGGATCGCCGCGTCCAGCGGGTAACGGCGCAGCGGCTGAAGGGTCACTTCGCACGCCAGCTCCGCGTTTTTGCACAGCGACATAAAATCGCCCGCCTGCGCACGCGTGGCTTTATATTCCGGTAAATAGCGGCCCGCCTGGCGCATCATCCATACCGGAGTGATATCAACGGGTTGGCGCAGCAGCGCACGCAGATAACGATCGTTCTTCAGTTCGGTCATTTTTGCAGTTCCTTAAGCGTCTAATCCCCAGTGTAACATGTCTCACACATCGTCAGCCCGACACATTGCCACGGTGTCTTCTATCAGCCGTCGCGCCACGGTGCCCGGCGGGGGCAGCAGCGGTAAATCGTCGTAGCGATACCAGTCAGCCGCCAGCAGCTCTTTCGGGTCGATGACGATCTCGCCGCTGTCGTACTCGGCCATAAAAGCGGTCATTAGCGACTGCGGGAACGGCCACGGCTGGGAGGTGACATAGCGCAGATTCTTCACCCTGATACCGCTCTCTTCCATCACTTCCCGCGCGACGGCCTGCTCCAGGGTTTCGCCCACTTCGACAAACCCGGCCAGAACGGTATGCACCCCGTTGCGATGGCGGGTATGTTGTGCCAGCAGGATGCTGTCATTACGGCGGATGGCGACGATAATGCACGGCGCGATTTGCGGGTAGTAGCGTTCGCGGCAGTGGCTGCAGAGCATGGCCCATTCGGTTTTGCTTGGGTGCATGGCGTGCCCACAGTAGCCGCAGTATTTATGCGAGCGATAAAACTCGGCCAACTGCACGGCGCGGCCCGCCAGCTGAAACAGGCCCACATCGCGATCCAGCACCTGGCGGACCGATCCCATGTCGTGACGACGATTTTGCTGGATCAACCACACAGAATCGCCCTGCCACTCGCCGATATTTAGTGCGGGCTGACCCGCAAGATCGAAATTTCCGGCTTCGCCATGTGGTAATTCACCACCGGGCAACCATAATTTTTGTTCATGGCTGACTAACCACCAGCCGCGATCCGATTTTTCAATTATACGATCCATATCTATTGCACTACCTTTGCTTCACAGGCATGTTGGTAACAATACTATTACATTTTGGGTGGGCAGAATTTAATCTTAACCTTGCGGAGTCAAACATGCTAAACCAGCTAGAAAACCTGACAGAGCGCGTTGGCGGAAGTAACAACCTGGTCGATCGCTGGCTGAACTTGCGTAAACATCTGCTCGTTGCCTACTACAATCTTGTTGGCATCAAGCCGGGCAAAGAGTCCTATATGCGCCTGAACGAAAAAGCGCTGGATGATTTTTGCCAGGGCCTGGTCGACTATCTTTCTAACGGCCATTTCAACATTTATGAACGTATTATCCGTGAAATGGAAGGTAACAGCCCGTTTTTAGCAGCAACGAAACTTTACCCCTTGCTGGAAGCCAACACTCAGCAAATCATGGATTATTACGACTCCACCCTCGAAAACGCCATCGATCAGGATAATTACCTGCAATTTCAGCAGGCGCTCTCTGATATCGGCGAGGCGCTGGAGCAACGCTTTACGCTGGAAGACAATCTGATCGCCCTTGCGCTGGATCACAATCTGAAAGCCAGTAACGAAGATAACGTCGCCCGACCGGCTTGAGTTATTTCTCGTTAACGCGTAATTTACATTTACTGCTCCCGCTGTAGGGGAGCCTATTCTTGTCGGAGTGCCCAGTGCGAAAGCCGGGCTGAGACCGTTAATTCGGGATCCGCGGAACCTGATCAGGTTAAAACCTGCGAAGGGAACAAGAGTCAATCTGTTATGTATCGCCCCCAGGCGATCCTCTCTTGCTTCATCCGTCGTCTGACAAGCCACTTCCTACATTTTCTGGAACGAGCTATGTCTGCCACAAAATTGACCCGCCGCGAACAGCGCGCACAGGCCCAACACTTTATCGACACCCTGGAAGGCACCGCTTTCCCCAACTCTAAACGCATCTATCTGACCGGCTCCCGGGAGGACATTCGCGTGCCCATGCGCGAGATCCAGCTCAGCCCGACGCTTATCGGCGGCAGCAAAGAGAACCCGCAGTATGAAGAGAACGAAGCGGTGCCAGTCTACGACACGTCGGGCCCGTACGGCGATCCCGCGGTAACCATTAACGTGCAGCAGGGGCTGGCGAAACTGCGCCAGCCGTGGATTGACGCGCGTAACGACAGCGAAGCGCTAAACGAGCAAAGCTCGGCGTATACCCGGGAGCGTCTGGCCGATGACGGTCTGGACGAGCTGCGCTTTACCGGTCTCCTTACGCCGAAGCGCGCCATTGCGGGCAAATGTGTTACCCAGCTGCACTACGCCCGCCTGGGGATCGTGACGCCAGAAATGGAGTTTATCGCCATCCGCGAAAACATGGGCCGGGAGCGCATTCGCACCGACGTGCTGCGCCACCAGCATCCGGGCGAAGGGTTTGGGGCCCGGCTGCCGGAGAACATCACCCCGGAGTTTGTGCGTGCCGAAGTCGCCGCCGGTCGCGCCATTATCCCGGCCAACATCAACCACCCGGAATCGGAGCCGATGATCATCGGACGTAACTTCCTGGTAAAAGTGAACGCCAACATCGGCAACTCGGCGGTCACGTCATCCATTGAAGAAGAGGTAGAAAAGCTGGTCTGGTCCACCCGCTGGGGCGCGGACACGGTGATGGACCTCTCCACCGGGCGCTATATTCACGAAACCCGCGAGTGGATCCTGCGTAACAGCCCGGTGCCGATTGGCACCGTACCCATCTACCAGGCGCTGGAGAAGGTGAACGGCATTGCAGAAGATCTCACCTGGGAGGCGTTCCGCGATACGCTGCTGGAACAGGCCGAGCAAGGCGTTGACTACTTCACCATCCACGCCGGCGTGCTGCTGCGCTACGTGCCGATGACCGCGAAACGCCTGACCGGGATTGTTTCGCGTGGTGGTTCGATCATGGCGAAATGGTGTCTGTCGCATCATCAGGAAAACTTCCTGTATGAACACTTCCGTGAAATTTGCGAGATCTGCGCCGCTTATGACGTTTCCCTGTCGCTGGGTGATGGCCTGCGTCCGGGCTCCATTCGCGATGCCAACGACGAAGCGCAGTTTGCCGAGCTGCACACCCTGGGCGAGTTGACCAAAATCGCCTGGGAGTATGACGTGCAGGTAATGATCGAAGGCCCGGGCCACGTGCCGATGCAGATGATCCGCCGCAACATGACCGAGGAGCTGGAGCACTGCCATGAAGCGCCGTTCTATACCCTGGGGCCGTTGACCACTGATATTGCACCGGGTTACGACCACTTCACCTCCGGCATTGGCGCGGCGATGATTGGCTGGTTCGGCTGCGCGATGCTTTGCTACGTGACGCCGAAAGAGCACCTCGGCCTGCCGAATAAAGAGGATGTGAAGCAGGGGCTGATCACCTACAAAATTGCCGCCCACGCTGCCGACCTGGCGAAGGGCCATCCGGGGGCGCAGATCCGCGATAACGCGATGTCAAAAGCGCGCTTCGAATTCCGTTGGGAAGATCAGTTCAATCTCGCCCTCGACCCGTTCACCGCCCGCGCCTATCACGACGAAACCCTGCCGCAGGAGTCCGGCAAAGTCGCGCATTTCTGTTCCATGTGCGGGCCGAAATTCTGCTCAATGAAAATCAGCCAGGAGGTACGTGATTACGCCGCCGCGCAGACCATCGAAGTGGGGATGGCCGACATGTCGGAAACCTTCCGCGCCCGGGGCGGAGAAATCTACCTCAAAAAAGAGGAGGCGTAATGTATCAACCCAACTTTCCTCCGGTGCCGTTTCGTCTGGGACTCTATCCGGTGGTGGACAGCGTGGCGTGGATTGAACGCCTGCTTGCCGCTGGCGTAAAAACGCTGCAATTGCGCATCAAAGATAAGCAGGATGACGAGGTCGAAGCCGATGTGATCGCGGCCATTGCCCTGGGGCGACGCTATGATGCCCGCCTGTTTATCAATGACTACTGGCGACTGGCGATTAAACATCAGGCCTACGGCGTGCATCTGGGTCAGGAGGATCTGGAGACTACCGATCTTGAGGCCATTCGTGCTGCCTGTTTGCGTCTCGGTGTATCGACCCATGACGACATGGAGATCGACGTGGCGCTGGCGGCGCGTCCGTCCTATATCGCGCTGGGGCACGTTTTCCCGACGCAAACCAAGCAGATGCCGTCCGCCCCGCAGGGGCTGGAGCAGCTGGCTCGACATATCGAACGGCTTGCAAATTATCCCACCGTCGCCATCGGCGGGATCAGCCTCGCACGTGCACCCGAGGTGCTGGCGACCGGTGTGGGGAGCATCGCGGTGGTGAGCGCTATCACGAAGGCCGATGACTGGCAGGCGGCGACGGCACAGCTACTGCAACTGGCGGGGGCTGGCGATGAATGACCGTGACTTTATGCGCTACAGCCGCCAGATCCTGCTGGAGGATATCGCCATCGACGGGCAGCAAAAGCTGCTCGCCAGCCGGGTGTTACTGGTCGGCCTGGGCGGATTAGGCGCCCCGGCGGCGCTGTACCTGGCCGGAGCCGGGATCGGCACGCTGGTGCTGGCCGACGATGACGAAGTGCATCTGAGTAATTTGCAGCGCCAGATCGTCTTCACCAGCGACGATATCGCCCAGCCAAAAGCGCAGGTAACCGTGCGTCGATTAAAGCAACTCAACCCGGATATCCGGCTGATAGCCCTGCAGACCCGGCTGGAAGGCGATGCGCTCCATGATGAGGTGGCCCGCGCTGACGTGGTGCTGGACTGCAGCGATAACATGGCCACCCGGCAGGCGATCAATGCGGCCTGCGTAAGGCTCAACACGCCGCTCATCACCGCCAGCGCCGTCGGCTTTGGCGGCCAGATGATGGTGCTGACGCCACCCTGGACGCAGGGCTGCTACCGCTGCCTGTGGCCGGATGATGACGAACCGCAGCGCAACTGCCGCACGGCGGGCATTGTCGGGCCGGTGGTCGGCGTAATGGGAACCCTGCAGGCGCTGGAGGCGATAAAACTGCTTAGCGGTATTGAGGCCCCGCGCAATGCGTTACGCCTGTTCGATGCCCGGGCTGGCAGCTGGCGGCAGCTGGCTTTACAGCGCGCCAGCGATTGTCAGGTGTGTGGAGGGCAGCATGCGGATCCTGTTTAACGACGAACCGATGCAGTGCGTGGACGGCATATCCGTCGCCACCCTGCTCTCCCAGCTACGCCAGTTAAAACCCGGGGTCGCGCTGGCCCTGAATCAACAGATCCTGCCGCGCGAGCAGTGGGAAAACCAGCAGGTACGCGAAGGCGATCACATCCTGCTCTTTCAGGTGATTGCCGGAGGCTGAAATGTTACAAATTGCTGATAAAACCTTTGATTCACATCTGTTCACCGGCACCGGGAAATTCGCCTCGCCACAGCTGATGGTGGATGCCATTCGCGAGAGCGGCAGCCAGCTGGTGACGCTGGCGATGAAGCGGGTCGATCTGCGTAATCACAACGACGCGATTCTGGCGCCGCTGCTGGAAGCGGGCGTGAGCCTGCTGCCCAATACTTCCGGAGCCAAAACTGCGGAAGAAGCAGTGTTTGCTGCCCGGCTGGCGCGGGAGGCGCTGGGAACCCACTGGCTTAAGCTTGAGATCCATCCCGATGCCCGCTGGCTGCTGCCCGACCCCATCGAGACGCTAAAAGCGGCACAGATGCTGGTCAAAGAGGGATTCACGGTGCTGCCCTACTGCGGCGCCGATCCGGTGCTGTGCAAACGGCTCGAAGAGGCAGGCTGTGTGGCGGTAATGCCGCTCGGCGCGCCGATAGGCTCCAGTCAGGGGCTGGAAACCCGGGCGATGCTGGAGATTATCTTTCAGCAGGCGACCGTGCCGGTGATCGTCGATGCCGGAATCGGCGTGCCCAGCCATGCAGCCCAGGCGCTTGAGATGGGGGCCGACGCCGTGCTGGTTAATACCGCGATTGCGGTCGCAGACGATCCGGTGACGATGGCGCGGGCGTTTCGTCTGGCGGTAGAGGCTGGCGTGCTGGCACGTCAGTCTGGCCCTGGTACCCGAAGCGTTGAGGCGCAAGCCACCAGCCCGCTGACCGGTTTTCTGGAGGCATTATGATGAAAACCTTTACCGATCGCTGGCGCCAGCTCGACTGGGATGATATTCACCTGCGCATCAACAGCAAAACCCCAGCGGATGTGGAACGCGCGCTGAACGCCCGTCAGCCAACCCGCGAGGACATGATGGCTCTGCTCTCCCCCGCCGCCAGCGGCTATCTGGAGCCGATGGCGCAGCGGGCGCAGCGCCTTACCCGCCAGCGCTTTGGTAATACGGTGGGCTTTTATGTTCCGCTCTATCTCTCCAACCTGTGCGCAAACGACTGCACCTACTGCGGCTTCTCCATGAGCAACCATATCAAGCGCAAAACGCTGGATGAAAACGAGATTGCCCGGGAGTGCGCCGCGATCCGCGAGATGGGATTTGACCATCTGCTGCTGGTCACTGGCGAGCATCAGACCAAAGTCGGGATGGACTATTTCCGTCGCCATCTTCCGGCAATTCGTCGCCAGTTCGCCTCGCTGCAGATGGAAGTCCAACCGCTGTCAGAGGCAGAGTATGGCGAACTGAAAACGCTGGGGCTCGATGGCGTGCTGGTCTATCAGGAGACCTACCACGAGGCGGTGTATGCCCGGCACCATCTTAAAGGTAAAAAGCAGGACTTCTTCTGGCGACTTGAGACGCCGGATCGGCTGGGACGCGCCGGGATCGACAAGATCGGCCTCGGCGCACTGACCGGTCTCTCCGACAGCTGGCGGGTCGACAACTTTATGGTGGCGGAGCATCTGCTGTGGCTACAGCAATACTACTGGCAGAGCCGCTATTCGATTGCTTTTCCCCGGCTGCGCCCCTGCGCAGGCGGGATCCAGCCCGCGTCGATCATGGATGAACGCCAGCTGGTGCAGACCATCTGCGCGTTTCGCCTGCTGGCGCCGGAGGTGGAGCTGTCGCTGTCGACCCGGGAATCTCCCGCTTTTCGCGATCGCGTCATCCCCCTGGCGATTAACAACGTCAGCGCTTTTTCAAAAACCCAGCCTGGCGGCTATGCCGATGACCATCCCGAGCTGGAGCAATTTGCGCCGCACGATAACCGCCGCCCGGAAGCTGTCGCCGGGGCGCTCAGCAGGCAGGGATTACAGCCCGTCTGGAAAGACTGGGACAGCTGGCTGGGGCGCGCCTCGCAATCTGGCTGAAAAAATGGGTAACTTGATGAAGTTATTACGAGACGTCACGTAACCTTATAAACGGGCGATTGTCATACCCTGCCCGAATTTTTTACGCTTGTTTCGTCAGCAAGGGATGCTGACCAGGGCGGAAAGCTTCTTCCTCGTTTCGCCCTGCCTTTCCCCGTTCTGTAACAGTTGTAACCGGTTTCAGAAAATGCAGGTTTCTTTGTGATGCTTCACACACAATCGCGGTAACCGGGTTGTCGAAGCGAGCGGTGCGGGATAATTATCAATAAACACATGTACATTGGGGCTGACTATGAAGAACATCGTTTTATGCTGTGCAGCGGGAATGTCCACCAGCATGCTGGTTCAACGCATGAAAGACGCCGCGCAGAAAAAAGGGGTCGACGTAACCATTAAAGCCGTACCGGTTGCTGAGTTTAAAGATGAAATCGCCGCAGCCGACATTGTGTTGCTTGGCCCGCAGGTCAAATACGAACTGAATAATCTTCAGGCCCAGGCTGAACCGCTGGGTAAAAAAGTCGCGGTTATCGACATGATGGATTACGGCATGATGAAAGGCGATGCCGTCCTGGAAAAAGCGCTCAAACTGCTGGAGTGACCCATGGAAGATTTAGAAACGATCATTATGGAGCTGCTGGTGAATGCCGGTGCAGCCCGTAGCTCAGCATTAACCGCGCTGCAGATGGCGCGTAAAGGTGACTTCGCCGATGCAGAAAAAGCGATGGAAGAGTCACGGGAATTCGTTAAACAGGCGCATTCCATCCAGACAAAGCTGATTGGCCTTGATGAAGGTACCGGCAAGCTGCCGGTGAATCTGATCACCGTTCACTCTCAGGATCATCTGATGAACGCAATGGTCATTCAGGATCTGGCGGGGGACATGATCGAGCTTTACCGCCGTTTGCCGCTGGTGAATTAACACGCCCGGGGCGCTACGCTTACCAGCCATCCCGAGCTGTAGGCCAGGTAAGCGTAGCGTCCCCGGCAACAACCGCACCAAATTCGCCGGACATCAGGCAAAAAAAAACCCGCCGAAGCGGGTTTTTTTTATGGGCTGACGATACGATTACTCGTTGTCAGAACCGCCCAGGCCTGCGTTCAGCAGCTCTGCCAGGCTGGCAGATGCATCTTCAGCAGTCACCTGTGGTGCAGCAGGGATTTCGCCCGCTGCGCGACGGCGCATACGATCCTGGTGGTACGCATAACCGGTACCGGCCGGGATCAGACGACCCACGATAACGTTCTCTTTCAGGCCGCGCAGTTCGTCGCGTTTGCCCGCAACGGCTGCTTCGGTAAGCACACGAGTGGTCTCCTGGAACGATGCCGCGGAGATGAAGGACTCGGTTGCCAGAGACGCTTTGGTGATACCCAGCAGGTCGCGTGCATAAGTTGCACTCAGCTTGCCGTTCGCTTCTAGATCGCGGTTTGCAATCTTCACGCGAGAGTATTCAACCTGCTCACCTTCGAGGAAGTCGGAGCTACCGGCATTCACGATGGTGGCTTTACGCAGCATCTGACGAACGATAACTTCGATGTGCTTATCGTTGATCTTAACGCCCTGCAGACGGTAAACGTCCTGTACTTCGTTGGTGATGTAACGCGTTACCGCGTGGACGCCACGAAGACGCAGAATGTCGTGCGGTGCTTCCGGACCGTCGGAAACCACGTCACCCCGTTCTACACGTTCACCTTCAAACACGTTGAGCTGACGCCATTTTGGAATCATCTCTTCGTACGGATCGCTGCCATCCAGCGGCGTGATCACCAGACGGCGCTTCCCTTTGGTCTCTTTACCGAAGGAGATGATACCGCTGATTTCAGCCAGGATTGCCGGCTCTTTCGGACGACGTGCTTCGAACAGATCCGCAACGCGTGGCAGACCACCGGTAATATCCTTGGTACCACCGGATTCCTGAGGAATACGCGCCAGGGTGTCACCAGAGCTGATCTGTACGCCATCTTCCAGCTGAACAATCGCTTTACCTGGCAGGAAGTACTGAGCAGGCATATCGGTGCCTGGGATCAGAACGTCGTTGCCGTTAGCATCAACGATTTTCAGTGCCGGACGCAGGTCTTTACCACCCGCGGTACGTTCTGCAGAATCCAGAACCACCAGGGAAGAGAGACCGGTCAGTTCGTCGGTCTGACGAGTAATCGTCTGGCCGTCGATCATATCGGTAAAGCGAATAAAGCCTGCCACTTCGGTGATAACCGGCATGGTGTGCGGATCCCAGTTTGCTACGGTTTCGCCGCCTGCAACCTGCTCGCCATCGCCTTTCGCCATTACGGCGCCGTAAGGCACTTTATAGCTCTCTTTGGTACGACCAAATTCGTCGATCAGCTTCAGCTCGGTGTTACGGGAAGTGATAACCAGTTTACCGCTGGAGTTCACAACCGACTTCGCGTTGCTGAGCTTGATGCTACCTTTGTTTTTCACCTGGATGCTGGATTCAGCAGCCGCACGAGATGCCGCACCACCGATGTGGAACGTACGCATCGTCAGCTGTGTACCCGGCTCACCGATGGACTGTGCCGCGATAACGCCGATAGCTTCACCTTTGTTGATGATGTGGCCACGCGCCAGGTCACGACCGTAGCAGTGCGCACATACACCAAAGTCGGTGTCACAAGATACAACGGAACGTACCTTCACGGAGTCAACAGAGTTCGCTTCCAGCTGATCACACCACTGTTCGTTCAGCAGCGTGTTACGCGGAACCAGAATGTCTGCGGTGCCCGGCTTCAGAACGTCTTCAGCGGTTACACGACCCAGTACGCGATCGCGCAGCGGCTCTTTAACATCACCACCCTCGATAACCGGGGTCATGGTGATACCTTCGAGGGTGCCACAATCGTCTTCGGTAACAACCAGGTCCTGCGCTACGTCTACCAGACGACGCGTCAGATAACCGGAGTTCGCGGTTTTCAGTGCGGTATCCGCCAGACCTTTACGCGCACCGTGCGTGGAGATGAAGTACTGGAGTACGTTCAGACCTTCACGGAAGTTCGCGGTGATTGGCGTTTCGATGATGGAGCCATCTGGCTTCGCCATCAGACCACGCATACCTGCCAGCTGACGAATCTGTGCTGCAGAACCACGCGCACCGGAGTCGGCCATCATGTAGATGCTGTTGAAAGAGACCTGCTGCTCTTCGACGCCGTCACGGTTAATAACGGTTTCGGTTTGCAGGTTATCCATCATCGCTTTGGATACACGATCGTTCGCCGCAGCCCAGATATCGATAACTTTGTTATAGCGTTCGCCCGCGGTTACCAGACCAGACTGGAACTGCTCCTGGATCTCAGCAACTTCAGCTTCCGCTTCAGAGATGATCTCGTGTTTCTTCTCTGGGATGACCATGTCATCAATACCAACAGATGCACCTGAACGCGCTGCATAAGCAAAGCCGGTGTACATTGTCTGGTCAGCGAAGATAACAGTCGGCTTCAGGCCCAGAATGCGGTAACAGGTGTTCAGCATTTTGGAGATGGCTTTCTTACCCAGCGCCTGGTTGACGATGGAGAAAGGCAGACCTTTCGGTACGATCATCCACAGAATGGCACGGCCAATGGTCGTGTCTTTCAGGCTGGTTTTCGCTACGAATTCGCCGTTTTCATCTTTTTCGTATTCGGTGATACGCACTTTAACGCGCGCATGCAGAGAGGCCAGGCCAGCGCGATAAATACGCTCAGCTTCTTTCGGGCCAGTCAGCACCATGCCTTCGCCTTTGGCGTTAACACAGTCACGGGTCATGTAGTACAGACCCAGTACAACGTCCTGAGAAGGAACGATAATTGGTTCACCGTTCGCTGGAGACAGGATGTTGTTGGTAGACATCATCAGCGCACGCGCTTCCAGCTGGGCTTCCAGCGTCAGCGGTACGTGAACAGCCATCTGGTCACCATCGAAGTCGGCGTTATATGCCGCACAAACCAGCGGGTGCAGCTGGATAGCTTTACCTTCGATCAGTACCGGTTCAAATGCCTGGATACCCAGACGGTGCAGGGTTGGTGCACGGTTCAGCAGTACCGGGTGTTCGCGGATCACTTCGTCCAGGATATCCCAAACGACAGCTTCTTCACGCTCAACCATCTTCTTAGCGGCTTTGATGGTGGTGGCGAGGCCACGCAGTTCCAGCTTGCCGTAGATGAACGGTTTGAACAGCTCCAGTGCCATTTTCTTCGGCAGACCGCACTGATGCAGACGCAGGTATGGACCTACGGTGATTACAGAACGACCGGAGTAGTCAACACGCTTACCGAGCAGGTTCTGACGGAAACGACCCTGTTTACCTTTGATCATATCGGCCAAAGATTTCAGAGGACGTTTGTTAGAACCGGTGATCGCACGACCGCGACGACCGTTATCCAGCAGGGCGTCTACCGCTTCCTGCAGCATACGTTTTTCGTTGCGTACGATGATGTCCGGCGCAGCCAGATCCAGCAGACGCTTCAGACGGTTGTTACGGTTAATGACGCGACGATACAGATCGTTCAGGTCAGAAGTCGCGAAACGACCACCATCCAGCGGAACCAGCGGACGCAGATCTGGCGGCAGTACCGGCAGAACGGTCAGGATCATCCACTCTGGTTTGTTACCAGACTGAACGAAAGCTTCCAGCAGTTTGATACGCTTGGTCAGCTTTTTACGCTTAGTTTCGGAGTTGGTTTCGTTCAGCTCTTCACGCAGCTGCTCGCACTCTTGCTCCAGATCCATGCTCTTCAGCAGGGCCTGGATTGCTTCCGCACCCATCTTCGCGTCGAATTCGTCACCGAACTCTTCCAGCGCGTCCAGATACTGCTCTTCGGTCAGGATCTGGTTACGTTCCAGGTTCGTCATACCGCCTTCGATAACCACATAGGATTCGAAGTACAGAACACGTTCGATATCGCGCAGCGGCATATCCAGCAGCAGGCCGATACGGGACGGCAGAGATTTCAGGAACCAGATGTGGGCAGTCGGAGACGCCAGCTCGATGTGGCCCATGCGCTCACGACGCACTTTGGTCTGGGTCACTTCAACGCCGCACTTCTCACAGATCACACCACGGTGTTTCAGGCGCTTGTACTTACCGCACAGGCACTCGTAATCTTTTACTGGCCCGAAAATACGCGCACAGAAAAGGCCGTCACGCTCAGGTTTGAACGTACGGTAGTTAATGGTTTCCGGCTTTTTAACTTCACCGAAAGACCATGAACGGATCATGTCTGGCGAGGCCAGAGCAATTTTGATCGCATCAAACTCTTCGGTTTTAGTTTGCGCTTTCAGAAACTTTAATAAGTCTTTCACGGATTTGCTCCCGTCGGAGTTAGCACAATCTGGTGTCGGGAATTACCCCGACACCAGTGACCTGTTTGAGCGAGAGTTACTCGTCTTCCAGTTCGATGTTGATACCCAGCGAACGAATCTCTTTCAACAGTACGTTGAAGGACTCTGGCATGCCCGGTTCCATCTGATGGTTGCCGTCCACGATGTTTTTATACATCTTGGTACGACCGTTCACGTCATCAGACTTAACGGTGAGCATTTCCTGCAGGGTGTATGCTGCGCCGTATGCTTCAAGCGCCCACACTTCCATCTCCCCGAAGCGCTGACCACCGAACTGCGCCTTACCACCCAGCGGCTGCTGAGTAACCAGGCTGTAAGAACCGGTAGAACGCGCGTGCATCTTGTCATCAACCAGGTGGTTCAGTTTCAGCATGTACATGTAGCCAACGGTAACCTGGCGCTCGAACTGCTCACCGGTACGACCGTCGAACAGTGTGATCTGACCAGAGCTTGGCAGGCCACCCAGCTGTAACAGTTCCTTGATTTCAGACTCTTTCGCACCATCGAAGACAGGCGTTGCGATCGGCATACCCTTACGCAGGTTTTCAGCCAGACGCATCACTTCTTCATCGCTGAAGGTGTTCAGGTCGACTTTCTGACAAACGTCGGTACCCAGATCGTACGCACGCTGGATGAACTCGCGCAGTTTCGCGACTTCCTGCTGCTGTTTCAGCATGGCGTTAATCTTGTCGCCGATGCCTTTCGCAGCCATACCCAGGTGGGTTTCGAGGATCTGACCGATGTTCATACGAGACGGTACGCCCAGCGGGTTCAGTACGATGTCTACCGGCGTGCCGTTTTCATCGTAAGGCATATCTTCGATCGGGTTGATCTTAGAGATAACACCCTTGTTACCGTGACGACCCGCCATCTTATCACCAGGCTGGATCTGACGTTTAACGGCCAGATACACCTTAACAATCTTCAGCACGCCTGGTGCCAGATCGTCGCCCTGAGTGATTTTGCGGCGTTTCGCTTCGAGTTTTTTCTCGAACTCGTGTTTCAGTTCGTCATACTGCTCAGCCAGCTGTTCCAGCTGATTTTGTTTCTCTTCGTCGGCCAGGCCCAGTTCCAGCCAGCGGTCACGCGGCAGCTTGTCGAGCTTCTCAGCTTCAACACCGCCGGAAACCAGCACCGCGTAGATACGACCAAACAGGCCAGCTTCAAGGATCTGCAGCTCTTCAGACAGGTCTTTCTTAGCCTGCTTCAGCTGCATCTCTTCGATTTCCAGCGCACGTTTGTCTTTTTCTACGCCATCGCGAGTAAAGACCTGAACGTCGATAACAGTACCGGAGACACCGTTCGGTACGCGCAGAGAAGAGTCTTTAACGTCAGACGCTTTCTCACCGAAGATTGCACGCAGCAGTTTCTCTTCTGGCGTCAGCTGGGTTTCACCTTTCGGCGTTACCTTACCAACCAGAATGTCGCCGCCGGTCACTTCTGCACCGATGTAAACGATACCGGATTCATCCAGTTTGGAGAGCGCAGCTTCACCCACGTTAGGGATGTCAGCGGTGATCTCTTCTGGCCCCAGCTTGGTGTCACGGGACACACAGGCCAGTTCCTGGATGTGAATAGTGGTGAAACGATCTTCCTGAACCACACGCTCGGAGACGAGGATGGAGTCTTCGAAGTTGTAACCATTCCACGGCATGAACGCTACGCGCATGTTCTGACCGAGCGCCAGTTCACCGAGGTCGGTGGACGGGCCGTCTGCCAGCACGTCGCCGCGCTCAACTGGTTCACCCAGAGACACACATGGCATCTGGTTGATACAGGTGTTCTGGTTAGAACGGGTGTATTTGGTCAGGTTGTAGATGTCGATACCCGCTTCGCCTGGGTACATCTCGTCTTCGTTAACTTTGATAACGATACGGGAAGCATCCACGTACTGAACAGTACCGCCACGTTTAGCAACCGCAGTTACACCGGAGTCAACGGCAACAGCACGTTCCATACCGGTACCAACCAGCGGCTTATCAGCGCGCAGAGTTGGAACCGCCTGACGTTGCATGTTCGCACCCATCAATGCACGGTTGGCGTCATCGTGTTCCAGGAACGGGATCAGGGACGCACCGACGGAAACCACCTGCTGGGTGGAAACGTCCATGTAGTCAACCTGGTCGTTGCTGAACAAGCTGGATTCACCTTTGCTACGGCAGGTAACGAGGTCATCAACAAAGCGACCTTCTTCGTCCAGGTTGGTGTTCGCCTGGGCGATAACGTAGTTACCTTCTTCGATAGCAGACAGGTAATGAATTTCGTCGGTTACAACACCGTCAGTCACTTTACGATACGGGGTTTCAAGGAAACCGTATTCGTTTGTCTGTGCGTACACGGACAGGGAGTTGATCAGACCGATGTTTGGACCTTCAGGCGTTTCGATTGGACATACGCGACCGTAGTGGGTCGGATGTACGTCTCGAACTTCGAAGCCTGCGCGTTCACGAGTCAGACCGCCCGGGCCAAGTGCAGAGATACGACGCTTGTGCGTAATCTCAGACAGCGGGTTGTTCTGGTCCATAAACTGAGACAGCTGGCTGGAACCAAAGAACTCTTTCACTGCTGCAGAGATTGGCTTGGCGTTGATCATATCCTGAGGCATCAGGGTATCCAGATCGCCCAGAGACAGACGCTCTTTCACCGCACGCTCAACACGTACCAGGCCAACGCGGAACTGGTTTTCTGCCATTTCGCCTACGGAACGGATACGACGGTTGCCGAGGTGGTCGATGTCGTCCACTTCGCCTTTACCGTTACGGATATCGATGAGCTTCTTCATCACTTCGATGATGTCTTCTTTGCTCAGGATACCGGAACCTTCGATCGCGTCACGCAGCAGAGAACGGTTGAACTTCATACGACCAACCGCTGACAGATCGTAGCGGTCTTCGGAGAAGAACAGGTTCTCGAACAGGCTTTCAGCCGCTTCGCGAGTTGGTGGCTCACCCGGGCGCATCATACGGTAGATTTCTACCAGCGCACTCAGACGATCGGTGGTTGGGTCGACACGTACGGTTTCGGACATGTACGGACCGTGGTCCAGATCGTTGGTGAACAGCGTTTCGATACGCTTGTGACCAGACTGGCTCAGCTTAGCCAGCAGATCCAGGCTCAGCTCCATGTTAGCCGGGCAGATCAGCTCGCCAGTAGAGGCATCAACGTAGTCTTTTGCTGCAACTTTGCCAGCAATGTACTCAACCGGAACTTCGATGTGTTTGATTTCATCTTTTTCCAGCTGACGGATGTGGCGCGCAGTAATACGGCGGCCTTTTTCCACATATACTTTGCCGTTGGCTTCGATGTCGAACGACGCGGTATCACCACGCAGACGCTCTGGCACCAGCTCCATTTGCAGCTTGTTGTCGCGAATTTCAAAGACAACTTTTTCAAAGAACAGATCGAGAATCTGCTCAGTGGTGTAGTTCAGTGCACGCAGAATGATGGTCGCAGGCAGTTTACGACGACGGTCGATACGGACAAACAGGTTGTCTTTCGGATCGAATTCGAAGTCCAGCCAGGAACCACGGTAAGGAATGATTCGCGCGTTATACAGTACTTTACCGGAAGAGTGTGTTTTACCTTTATCGCTGTCGAAGAAGACGCCCGGGCTACGGTGCAGCTGGGAAACGATAACACGCTCAGTACCGTTGATAACGAAAGTACCGTTGTCAGTCATGAGCGGGATTTCGCCCATGTAGACTTCTTGTTCTTTAATGTCTTTAACGGTGCCTTCCGGCGCTTCGCGCTCGTAGATCACCAGACGCAGTTTAACGCGCAGCGGTGCCGAGTAGGTCACGCCACGGATTTGACATTCCTGAACGTCAAATACCGGTTCGCCAAGACGGTAGCTGACGTATTGCAGCTCGGAATTACCGCTGTAGCTCTTAATCGGGAATACGGAACGGAAGGCTGCTTCCAGGCCGTACTGCCCTTCAGGATCTTGCTCGATAAACTTCTGGAACGAGTCAAGCTGGATAGAAAGGAGATATGGAATGTCCAGAACTTGTGGACGTTTACCAAAATCCTTACGAATACGTTTTTTCTCGGTATAGGAGTAAACCATAGGGTTCCTCAGCTCGCTGACAAGTCGACCCATCTGTCCATTGGCGGACAGTTTGTGCAACACCATTTTGTTGATCGGAAAATCGAACACTTTCCGCAATGCCTGTTGCTATCACGCTTAAACCATTTCATTGCGATTTACCCAGAGCGAGCACCCTGTCGCAGTATATTAAGTCGTCGATAGAAACAAGCATTGTCAGGACAACCAGCAGTCAAACAGTGTGAAACGCTACTGGCGCCTTACAGCGCAAAAAGGCTGGTGACCAAAAAGTCACCAGCCATCAGCCTAATTTCTCAGGCTGCAACCGGAAGGGTTGGCTTATTTAACTTCAACTTCAGCGCCAGCTTCTTCCAGAGATTTTTTCAGTGCTTCTGCGTCGTCTTTGCTCACGCCTTCTTTCAGCGCAGCTGGAGCAGATTCTACCAGGTCTTTAGCTTCTTTCAGACCCAGGCCAGTTGCAGAACGTACTGCTTTGATTACGGCAACTTTGTTAGCGCCAGCAGCTTTCAGAATTACGTCGAATTCAGTTTTTTCTTCAGCAGCTTCAGCCGGGCCAGCAGCTACAGCTACAGCAGCAGCAGCGGAAACACCGAATTTTTCTTCCATTGCAGAGATCAGTTCTACAACGTCCATTACGGACATAGCGGATACTGCTTCAATGATTTGATCTTTAGTGATAGACATTTAAATTGTTCCTGAAAATCAGAATAAGTTTATACGTAAGCGAATACTTGACAAAGATGACTGCTATTAAGCAGCTTCTTTCGCATCGCGAACAGCAGCCAGAGTGCGAACCAGTTTGCCAGCCGAAGCTTCTTTCATGGTTGCCATCAGGCGTGCAATTGCTTCTTCGTAGGTCGGCAGGGTTGCCAGGCGATCGATTTGCGATGCCGGGATCAACTCACCTTCAAAGGCTGCAGCTTTAACCTCGAATTTTGCATTCGCTTTCGCGAACTCTTTGAACAGACGAGCAGCAGCGCCCGGGTGTTCCATAGAGTATGCAATCAAGGTTGGACCAACAAACGTGTCTTTCAGGCACTCGAACTGAGTACCTTCAACTACGCGGCGCAGCAGGGTGTTACGAACAACACGCATGTAAACGCCAGCTTCACGACCTGCTTTACGCAGTTCAGTCATTTTATCTACAGTAACGCCACGGGAATCCGCAACTACTGCAGACAGCGCGCCTTTGGCTACTTCGCTGACTTCAGCAACAATCGCTTGTTTGTCTTGAAGATTTAAAGCCATTAGCTTTGCTCCTGGATGTTTGCCGGAACTCATGTTCCGGAACTCACTTCACTCTTCCCAACGGGTAGAGCGTCTTAATACGGTGAGCAGAAACAAGCCAGAGTATCCAAAAATAATCTTAGCGTTCTGTCACCGTCTACGCAGGGGATTAAGTTTCTTACGAAACACCTGCGGTCTTCGACGGAGGCCTGGATTAGGCCAGGCTCCAACGAACAAATCTTTTAGCCGCTAACGTTGTTAGCAAACGTGGGGGTAAGATTGTAGACAAATCCACCGCCCACGTAAAGGCATTAGTTTGCAGCAGCGCTCAGGCCAGCCTGGTCAACTGCAACACCTGCACCCATGGTGGTGGAGATGCTAACTTTCTTGATGTACACGCCTTTCGCCTGAGTTGGTTTCGCTTTTTTCAGCGCAACCAGCAGAGCTTCCAGGTTTTCTTTCAGTTTGTCAGCGTCAAAGTCCACTTTACCGATGGTGGTGTGGATGATGCCGTTTTTGTCGTTACGGTAACGAACCTGACCCGCTTTAGCGTTCTTAACCGCTTCAGCAACGTTAGGGGTTACAGTACCCACTTTCGGGTTTGGCATCAGGCCGCGTGGACCCAGAACCTGGCCCAGCTGGCCAACAACGCGCATTGCATCCGGGGAAGCAATAACAACGTCAAAGTTCATTTCGCCTTTCTTGATCTGGTCAGCCAGATCTTCCATACCTACCAGCTCAGCGCCTGCAGCTTTAGCAGCTTCAGCGTTTGCGCCCTGGGCAAATACGGCTACGCGAACGGAACGGCCAGTACCGTGTGGCAGTACAGTTGCACCACGTACGTTCTGATCGGATTTACGAGCGTCGATACCGAGGTTTACAGCAACGTCAACGCTTTCAACGAACTTAGCGGTAGCCAGTTCTTTCAGCAGAGCGATAGCTTCGTTGATTTCGTACTGTTTGGTCGCATCAACTTTGTCACGGATCACGGACATGCGCTTGGTCAGTTTAGCCATTTCTTAGTCCTCCACTACCAGGCCCATGGAACGTGCAGTACCTTCGATGGAGCGAGTCATCGCTTCAATGTCGGAACCAGTCATGTCGGCAGCTTTGGTCTGCGCGATTTCCTGCAGCTGAGCGCGGGAAATTTTACCAACTTTGTCTTTGTTCGGCTTGCCGGAACCAGACTTGATACCAGCCGCTTTTTTCAGCAGAACTGCTGCCGGCGGGGTCTTGGTAACGAAAGTGAAAGAACGGTCAGCGTAAACAGTGATTACGACTGGGATTGGCAGACCTTTTTCCAGGGATTCGGTTTTGGCGTTAAACGCTTTACAGAATTCCATGATGTTCACACCCTGCTGACCCAGAGCTGGACCAACTGGTGGACTTGGGTTCGCCATACCAGCTGCAACCTGCAGCTTGACGTAGGCTTGTACTTTCTTAGCCATTCTAAAATCCTCTGATTGGGTTATAGCGCCTCAAGGAGGCTCCCCGTGATAAAATTCGTTTTACGGATACAATCCATAAAAACAAAAGGCGCGAAATTGTATTCCAATCTCGCGCCCTGTGCAACGTTTAAATCGTCGCTTTTTTGATCGGTTGCTTAGGCTTTTTCTACCTGAGCAAAGTCCAGCTCTACCGGGGTCGCACGACCGAAGATAGAAACAGAAACTTTCAGGCGGGACTTTTCGTAGTCCACTTCTTCAACCACACCGTTAAAGTCAGCAAACGGACCGTCATTAACACGTACCATTTCACCCGGTTCAAACAGCGTTTTCGGACGCGGCTTATCACCCACCTGCTGCAGGCGGTTCATAATCGCATCAACTTCTTTATCGCTGATTGGCGCCGGACGGTCAGACGTGCCGCCGATAAAGCCCATTACGCGCGGTACGCTGCGCACTAAGTGCCAGCTTGCATCGTTCATCACCATCTGAACAAGCACGTAACCCGGGAAGAATTTACGTTCGCTTTTGCGACGCTGGCCGCCACGGATCTCGACCACTTCTTCGGTCGGAACCATAACTTCACCAAACAACTCTTCCATGTTGTGTAATTTGATATGCTCACGCAGCGATGTTGCTACGCGGCCTTCAAAACCGGAAAACGCCTGAACGACGTACCAGCGCTTTTTAGGGGCTTCAGACATCTCAGAACCTCAGGCCAGTGATAAAGGATACCAGGCGAACCAGAATACCATCCAGTCCCCACAGGATCAGTGACATTACAGCGGTAACCGCAGCTACAATCAGCGTGGTGTGCAATGTTTCCTGGCGAGTCGGCCAAATGACCTTACGGACTTCGGTTCTCGCTTCGCGGGCAAAAGCGACGGTCGCTTTACCTTTGGTCGTCAACAGCGCGACACCACCCGCTGCAGCAATCAGAATTACCACTGCCAGCGCGCGTAGCGGCAGCATCATGTCACGATAAAGGTAGTTACCGACGATTGCCACGATCAACAATACGGCTACCACTACCCATTTCATCGCTTCCAGGCCGCGCCCGCTCCCTTGAGCTTCGGTATTCGCACTCATAAACCAACCTGTCAGAAGTATTCTACAAACATTTTCACCCCGCGATAGCGAGGCGAACCAAACCGAAATGCTCTGTTGCGTTTCGGACTAAAACGCCCTCTTCAGAGCCTGTCTCAGCAATGATTATGACAAATAAAATCACTGATGAGCCAGGTTCTGGTTCGAAAGCGTGCAAAAAGGGCATCAAATGATGCCCTTTTCATGCGCATTGCGTCAAATGTTATCAGCAATTAGCCGAGAACTTTAGCAACCACGCCCGCGCCAACGGTACGGCCACCTTCACGGATTGCGAAACGCAGACCGTCGTCCATCGCGATTGGGTGGATCAGGGTAACAACCATCTTGATGTTGTCGCCTGGCATTACCATCTCAACGCCTTCTGGCAGTTCGATGGTACCGGTCACGTCAGTAGTACGGAAGTAGAACTGTGGACGGTAGC
>NZ_JALKTL010000013.1:0-27682 GCF_035787115.1 Leclercia adecarboxylata
TGATTACATCGAAATGTTTTATAACAGTAAGCGTCGGCATGGTTCTAGCGATCAGATGTCACCGACAGAATATGAAAACCAGTATTATCAACGGCTCAGAAGTGTCTAGATTATCCGTGGCGATTCAGTATCCCGAACGCCCTTTGCCTCATTGATGCAGACGTAACGCCGAATACATGAGGGCAGGGCGGCTAAAAAAGCTCTCATAAAATCATACCGTGCGATACGTGCATGTAACGTTCATGCACACATCACTTACATGTATTGGGAATTACATTCGTGACAGCCAGAATGATAAAGGTGGGTCATAGCATGCATAAAGTGTGTCGCAACATGCTAAGAAAAACGATCATCAGAGTATCTAAAAAAGGTGGGTATAAACATGTAAAAAGTGGGCAGCGATATGCAAAAAGTGTGTCGCAGCATGCGGAGACATTGAAGTTGCGAAAAAATCAACCTATCAAAAGCGGCATGAAGGCTAAAGCTCAACGATTACATGTTGTGACACACCTAAAATCACCCTGCGACCCACCATTGCTGGATCGTCTGTATAATGTGACCCACCTTCTATGACGTCAATTCTTTGAGTTTTTTGTTTCGCTTATGAATCAACACCGTTAGATTTCGGCCATCTTTCACAATGGAATATTCAATATAGCCAATATCTTGTAGTTGCTTAAGTGCAGCCTTAATCAGGCGGTTCTGCTCCTTTACTGGAGAGGTCAAATTCAACCGCTCAATGATGCGATCAAATCGAATTGGGGCAGGGTTATCGGGCAGACTGGCAATGTAGGTATAGAGCGTCTGAGCAACTTCTTTACCTTTAAGCATATGATAGGGACGCTTACGCAGAAGGATGTTGTAGTCAATCTGATACAGTTCATGAAGGCGCTCATCGGCCTGGAGCGTGATTGTATCGGACTCTCTCGTATACTTACCGCTCTTAAGGAGCTGGGTAAAAAATTTATCTCCAGTATTCTTACTGTTGAATTGAACAGTCTTGGTACCAATACGGGTAAGAGCATCAAAAATGGTGTCTCGCAGACGTTTGTTAAACTGGCGCGAATCATACTGGCACAACGCGGCAAACTCAGTGAAAGGCAGCTCGATGGTGTTTGATTTTAAGCCGTATTTACTGAAGGCTCCAATAATGCCCATCCAGACACTAAAGTCCGTTGATATGTTAAGTCGCTCGCCAAAGATCCTGACTTCGTCGTAACCTTCCTTACGGGCGAATTCAAGCTGTGAGAACGAGGAAGATACATCTATACCGGACTTCTGCCCCTTAGGAATTGCACGGCTGGCAGGAACAAAGACACCCAGCCGCAGTAGAATCGCTGGCTGAACTGATGAATTGTTTGTGACTGTTAATTGGTGTACCTCTCCTTCATTTGTAATTTGGGAGGGTATAAAATTGTTATCAGTCATATAGTTACACCACTGTGTTGAGAATCCATTCGAGGTTATCCACAGAGGGTGGATAGTTCGTTATTTTACATGCTGCGACACACCATTTTGCATGTTATGACACACCATGAGCATGATGTCACCCACTTTGATCATGTCATGACACACTAATCACATGTTATGACACACTCATTGCATAATGTGACACACCCAAATCCTCTGAGTGCCTTGTCTGGCGTGGTCTACAGCGATCGGGGATCTGTTTGGAACTATATGGATCCATTTAGGATCTTCAATAGGATCGTGTTATTGGATCTAACCGATGTATATGTTGATAACTTTTTGAAATCCGAGAGGATGAAAGGGGAGGAAGCGTAGATTACATAGTGCCACTGACAGCCTTCGCTTTGCAGACAGGCATGAATTAACCGTTACCCAGAAGCACGTTTTACTATCATCTTAAAGCACTACGCTCTCCGGAAAAATATGATGAAATAAATCGTCGAATCAGCTAGATATATGATGAAAACCAGGGCCGTTATGACTATCGACGGGTAACGCTGGCGCTCATAAGAGAGGGCGGGCTAATCAACCACAAAGTGGTTCAACGCCTGATGAATGCTCTTGATCTTAAAGCCGCTATCAAAGTAAAGCGCTATACTTCCTGGCGTGGCGAACGTGGCTATGCTGGTGATAAACTCCTGCAACGAAACTTCAAAGCCAGTCGGCCTAATGAAGAATGGGTCACAGATCTCACCGAGCTCGCCGTCAACGGCCGCAAACTCTACCTTTCTCCGATCATCGATCTCTTCAATAACGAAGTCATTTCCTACAGTATCTCAGAACGCCCGACAATGCCGATGATTGACGACATGTTGATTAAGGCATTTGCCAGAATGGATGCAAACAGCAAACCAGTACTTCATTCAGATCAGGGCTGGCAGTACCGGCATCGGTGGTATCAGTATCAGTTGCGGGAGTTTGGGGTTCTGCAAAGCATTTCCCGCAAAGGAAACTGTCTGGACAATGCCTGCGCTGAGTGCTTTTTCGGGACGTTAAAATCAGAATGCTTCTACACCCGTAAATTCAACGATGTTGATGAGCTGAAGGTTGTTCTTGAGGATTACATTCGTTACTACAACACGCGGCGAATCAGCCTTAAATTTAACGGCCTCAGCCCGGTTGAATACCGCCTGAAGACCTACCCGCTGCGGCTTTAGCCACGTTATCCTGATTTCACTGGGCGGTCTGATGTTGACAAGGGCGTTACGCGGCCTGACGGCCCTCAGCTGTATTGATACCAGCCCTGTTATTGCGGGGCGTTTCTGATGTTCCGGACACGGCCAGGCTGAAATGAACAGCATTCAAAATGAGCAAAAAGTGCTTTTCGTAAAAAATTTACAAATCTTTTTTGCAGGAAAACATGCCTCTAATTCGCAACAGGAAGCCCGGAGAGCGATTCTTCGTTACGCATAAGGCCAATTGTGTTTCAACAGTAAAAACTGTTTCTGAAGCCTTTGGTTGCGAATAGTGGGCTATTAACGCGTACTCCCGTAACGCTGAAAAGTCATGAATAGCTATGAATAGCAGTGACCTTGCAGGTAAAGGTCAGGTTTATTACTATTCAGACATCGATACTGACCGGAACCACTCAGCACTGGTATGTTGATGGGGTATTGATGTCGGAGAGTAATCTCCCCCAGCCTAAGAGCGGGATATCCAAAGACACAGACCGGAACCCAACAAGAGTGGATAACATCGATGCTCTACTCTGGTGAAAAGGCGCTGATATCAGCGCCTTTTTGCTTTTCTGGACGTGTAAACCGTCTGTCCATTCAGTCGCAGATGTGCGACATATGCAAATTTCATGGGCCTACTCTTTGGTATGGAGTGTCGTCCCCACTGATTGACTTCATAAGCTGATACAACATAAAGCTTTAAGCCGTTCGGGTGGCCATTGTCCTTACGCAAGTCAAAGAAGATCGCATAGTCATTAACCTCCATATAATGATACATCTCATTGTTTCCCTTATTGATATGGGGAACAACGTAGGAGGTCAGCAGATTTGTTGAAAGCATCTGCGGCAGGTTAAGGCTGGCAGCATATCTGTCAGCACAGAAAAATCGATCCGGTGGAATTTCCGGTCCGTTTCCTTTCTGGTCAGAAAATACATGATTGCTGTAGTTGATTGTTATCTGTACGGGGTCAGGGATATTGGCGATTTCTGCCATAAACGTCAAAGGCGCGAGGTGCTTCATACAGTAGCTTTTTCCATTAAAGGAAAGATTTTTATGCGCGCCTTTCACTGTTATCCCTTACGAATCCAATGGAGCGGGAATTGTATCACAACCCCATGCGGGGCAGATGCGCCCGAGATGTAAAAGATGTGATAGGGTACGCGCATGGCCGGCCTCACTGGTTGTTATCCTGAAGAGGCTAACCATGGTTACTATGTTTCCCTGTCAGATTTTGGCCTGATTTACCCGTGCGGACAGTGCCTGATGACTTTCCTTACGTTCGCTGTATCGGTCAGCCAGATAATCAGTCTGCCCTTTCAGGAGCAGGGTGATCTTAAATAATTCCTCGGTGACGTCGACGATACGGTCATACCAGGAAGAGGGTTTCATTCGTCCGTTCTCATCGAATTCCTGCCACGCTTTGGCCACTGAGGACTGGTTGGGGATAGTGAACATCCGCATCCAGCGTCCCAGAATGCGCATCTGGTTCACGGCATTGAAGGACTGCGAACCGCCGCAAACCTGCATTACCGCAAGCGTTTTACCCTGTGAAGGACGAACTGCGCCTTCACTTAAGGGGATCCAGTCGATTTGTGCCTTCATAACCGCGCTCATTGCCCCATGCCGCTCCGGCGAGCTCCACACCATCCCGTCACACCATCTGACTAGGCCGCGTAATTCGGTGACCTTAGGGTGCGTGTCCGGTGCATCATCCGGCAGGGGTAAACCGGAGGGGTTAAAGAGCTTTACCTCCGCGCCCATCGCCGTCAGCAGGCGACCGGCTTCTTCCGCGGCAAAGCGGCTGTAGGAGCGTTCCCTTACTGAGCCATACAGGATCAGAATCCGTGGCGGCTCCTGCAGGTGCAGGCGTTCGGCAATGTGTTGATCAAAGCATTCGGTGTTCAGGGCAGGAAATTGGTCCATTTTTCTCCTCCGGAGAGAACAGATGATTTCAAAGTTAATATATATGATTTAACATATATGTATTCTAAAGGGAATGGAGTGATAAATGCTACAACCTGTTCAGCTTTTCAAAATCCTGTCGGATGAAACACGGCTCGCTATCGTCATGCTTCTCCGGGAGTCTGGAGAACTGTGCGTCTGCGATATCTGCGCGGCCACCTCCGAATCGCAGCCCAAAATCTCGCGACATATGGCTATCCTGCGCGAGGCCGGGCTGGTACTTGACCGTCGTGAAGGCAAATGGATCCACTATCGTCTGTCACCCCACATACCGGCATGGGCAGCTGAGACAATCACGACATCCTGGCAGTGTATG
Source organism: Leclercia adecarboxylata (assembly GCF_035787115.1). GTDB lineage: Bacteria > Pseudomonadota > Gammaproteobacteria > Enterobacterales > Enterobacteriaceae > Enterobacter > Enterobacter adecarboxylatus_E. Next base: position 4,925 of record NZ_JALKTL010000013.1, read on the forward strand.
CGGGAGGATGTGCGTGGATGGCTGGATAAATCAGCCTGCACCTCCTGCTGAGAAAGAAAAACACATTTACATAATCATATATGATGGAGTCTGAGATGCTTCTGGCAGGGAGTCTGTTTTTACTGACGCTGGTACTGGTGATCTGGCAACCCGGAGGCCTGAGTATTGGCTGGAGCGCGAGTATCGGGGCAGTGCTGGCGCTGGGAACCGGTGTCATCCATATCGCTGATATTCCCGTTGTCTGGAATATCGTCTGGAACGCGACAGCGGCATTTATTGCGGTCATCATCATTAGCCTGCTGCTTGATGAGTCCGGCTTCTTTGAATGGGCCGCACTGCACGTCTCCCGCTGGGGTAACGGACGTGGCCGCCTGCTGTTCACCTGGATAGTCTTGCTTGGTGCCGCTGTTGCTGCGTTGTTTGCCAATGACGGCGCCGCGCTGATCCTGACGCCGATTGTGATTGCGATGCTGCTCGCACTGGGGTTCAGCCAGGGCACGACACTGGCCTTTGTCATGGCCGCAGGATTTATTGCAGATACGGCCAGCCTGCCACTCATTGTTTCTAACCTGGTGAATATCGTCTCGGCGGATTTCTTTGGTCTGGGCTTTACGCAGTACGCCTCCGTTATGATCCCCGTGGATGCGGCAGCGATTGCGGCCACGCTGGTCATGCTGCATCTCTTCTTCCGCAGGGATATTCCGGCAACGTATGACGTTTCGCTGCTGAAGACGCCTGCCAGTGCGATCAAGGATCCGGCAACCTTCAGGGCGGGCTGGATTGTCCTGTTATTGCTGCTTGTCGGTTTCTTTGTTCTGGAGCCGCTGGGGATCCCGGTCAGTGCGATAGCGGCGGCTGGCGCAGCAGTGCTGTTTGTGGTGGCGAAAAGAGGTCATGCCATCAACACCGGGAAAGTCCTGCGCGGTGCGCCATGGCAGATCGTTATTTTCTCGCTGGGCATGTATCTCGTGGTCTATGGCCTGCGCAATGCAGGGCTCACGGAGTACCTGTCTGGCGTGCTGAATCTGCTGGCAGACAAGGGGTTATGGGCAGCGACGTTCGGTACCGGCTTCCTGACGGCATTTCTCTCATCAGTGATGAACAATATGCCGACGGTACTGATTGGCGCGCTCTCGATTGACGGGAGTACGGCGACCGGCGTCGTCAAAGAGGCAATGATTTATGCCAATGTGATTGGCTGCGATTTAGGCCCGAAAATCACCCCGATTGGCAGTCTGGCAACCCTGCTGTGGCTGCATGTGCTTGCCCGGAAAAATATAAAAATTACCTGGGGATATTACTTCCGTACCGGCATTGTTATGACTGTGCCGGTGCTGTTTGTCACTCTGGCCGCGCTGGCGTGGCGGCTCTCTGTCACTTTGTAATGAGATACTGATATGAGCAACATTACCATCTATCACAACCCGGCCTGTGGCACTTCACGCAACACGCTGGAGATGATCCGTAACAGCGGCAACGAACCGACGATAATTTATTATCTCGATACGCCACCGACCCGTGATGAGCTTATTAAACTTATTTCAGATATGGGAATTACGGTACGTGCATTGCTGCGTAAGAATGTTGAGCCTTATGAGCAACTGGCACTTGCAGAAGACAGGTTTACCGATGAGCAATTGGTAGAATTAATGCTGCAGCATCCAATTCTTATCAACCGGCCAATTGTTGTCACACCTGTAGGAACCCGCCTGTGCAGACCTTCAGAGGTGGTGCTGGAAATTATTCCGGAACCTCAGCAGGGTGCATTCACGAAAGAAGATGGCGAAAAGGTTATTGATGAAGCAGGGAAGCGGGTGAAGTAATAAACAACGAAATGGATAATTCGATTGTGGAACACGTTATTTAGCTTTAACAGCAAACAAAAAAGAGCCCATGTATTCCATGGACTCTTTCTGAGATGCCTCGTTTATTCTGTCCAACTTTTGGGGGGCAGTACAAACCGAGGCTGATCTACATGCTAGACACATCCAGAATAGCCGCTTACTGCGCTCTGCGCAAGGAGAAGAAGGCTATGAAACTGCCGCGAAGTACCGTTATCTGGTGCGTACTGATAGTGTGTCTCACACTGCTGGCATTCACTTACCTGACGAGGAAATCGCTTTGCGAAATCCGCCTGAAGGACGGAAAACGGGAGGTACGCTGCCGTACTTGCCTACGAATTCAGTGTGCGACAAGAAGTCGTGAAATTATATACATAGAATCTCATGGCGTAAGCCATATTCATCATTGTCCCAACCAATCTGGAAGAGGGACTCGTTATTCAGCTAACGGTAGCCTAAGGATAGTGCGTCACTGGTAACGGTGAGGTATGAAGCATCCCTACAATGTAGTCATGTCATCGACATCGGGTGCCCGACAAGTAGCAACCCGGAGGCGGGGAAAACCCCGCCTTAAGCTGGTCACAGCGAAAGAAGTGAAGCGCAACTGCATGAGGGTGACTGAACGTGGGGAGGAAGCGTGAAGCATAAATCACGAGCCGATTAACAAAAATCGCATAAAAGGCGCTGTTGAGCAGGGCGAGCGGGCAAGGAACTGCGAAACTCTTGTGGCCAAGGCAAAACGGCGTAGATGCGGCGGTTGTTGCCTGCGAAAGAAATCTGGCTACGGTAGTCAGCCTGCCATTCTATCAGCTCAGCGCAAGCGTACCGGTAACCGGAGACTGGTCATGGGATGACGTGACCGTGTCACTGGGATGGATGCCGGGCGGAAGATGACCTGCCGTTTTATTACCCCAATGCTAAAATGCAGCCTGGAACATATCACCAAAAAGGATAACGATTTACTTGCGATGCTTTGCCAGTCTGAATGTGAAAGTGAGTGGATATATGAATCTGAATTCGGTTATATCATCGATGTGGATGCCGTACGTTACCCGGTGCTCATGCTGAAAAAACACGGTTTATCCCGTGAAGCGCGCTGGCTTATCCAGTATGCCATTAAGCAGGCGAACATCAGCATGATCCATGTCACCCAGTGGGGGTGATCGGCAAGAAGGTATACCGACGTTCGACTGGTAATGAAACCGGTGCATGTCCGGGTGATATTCTGCAATACGGGCGCCCGGGCTTGCAGCTGCCGTTCCGGAAGCAACGCCCCCGACTGGACCCGCCCGGCGGCTCCAGAAAGGAAACGGGCTACGCCCGTCTGGACAACTTCGCATCATCCTTTTGCCTTCAGCGTTCACCGCGTGCTGCCTCTTCCCGTGAAAGACTCTGTCCTGACCCGGAGAATATGCAAGGACGCACTTCTCACCCATTCGCACTCCCTCTGTCGCTTGCGCTGCGGCTTCGCATTGCCTCCTTGCATCTCCCCCTAAAGGGTCAGGGCGGTTGCCTATCATGGAAACGGCCTCCCGCGATGGTGATACATCAGCAAAAAAGGCGACGGCAGAGAGAGATTTTTAAAACCGATGAGGAAATTTATATGAACCGTTTAGCATCCCGTCTTTCATCCATGAACGTCATCCGTAAAGAGCACCCGCTGAACAATGACGAGCTGATGCACGCTGTTCCTAGCATTTGTTCAGAGGACAAACATGATTCGCGCAGCGACCGTTACACCCACATACCAACCATCACGGTTCTGGATAAATTGCGTGAAGAAGGTTTCCTGCCGTTCTTTGCCTGCCAGACCCGCACGCATGATTAAGGGAAACGTGGCCACACCAAACACATGATGCGTCTGTGCCGTGCCGGGCAGATTGCAGGTGCTGAGGTCCCGGAAATCATTCTGCTCAATAGCCATGATGGTAGCAGCAACTACCAGATGATTCCCGATCATGATGGCAACTCCTTCTGATTACTTTGCTTCAGTAGATGGGGCTGGGGTGACATCCTTTGTGATTTTGCGTCGAGAACTTAGCGTTCCTTTGCTGGAATTTTTTTGCGCGTTCAGGATTTCGCGAATTGCTTTCACACTTGTCTGGATCCCTCCGTTTCTAACGCCGAACGGATATCTTCGACTGAATACACCTAGTGACCAGAAAGCAAAATTATCTGGTCTTTCAGTTTATCCAGAACGTCGGATTTAGTCAGACGTTTTTCAGTCAAATCGGGGAACTCTTCCAGCGCCATTTTTGCCACTTCCACATCTTCGCTGGTGAACCATTTCTTATCTGCCATAACGTTTTTTTCTTTTACTTATCGGTGCCTGAATTATCAGTTAAATCATGACATTGTCTGCTAAAAAGTGGCAGTCCCCCGCACTGCCTATGCTGTCAAATTGCCGCTAGGTGATTCCAATGATCGAGGGTATTATTGACTTAAAGACGGGACAGGATGTGTGTTTGTAATACCGCGCACGCACGATATTACAAACACCACCTGGTCAGGGCTCCGCCCCGACACCCGAGTAAGGAGCACGCATGAGCGACAAAGCATCCCGAAGGGGCAGTGAAAAACGGCAGAAAACCGTTATCAAAACCCTGAGATTTACGCCCGACGAAACAGAACAGATTGAGCGGGAAGCAGAGCAGGCAGGGCAAAGCGTTTCGGCTTTTATCCGCAACGCGGCGATGAACAGGAAGGTTATCCCGGTCATTGATAACAACTTTCTGCCCGAGCTGCTGAGACTGGGGCGACTGCAAAAACACCACTTTGTTGAAGGGAAACGGGTCGGGGATAAGGAGTATTCCACGGTCCTTGTGGCAATAACCGAGCTGGCCAACACGCTCAGAAAGCAGCTGATGAATAACGATTAAGACGGAGACAACAGCGCATCATGATCCCGGTCATTCCGAAGAAACGTAAAGACGGCAAGTCCTCCTTTGGGGACCTGGTGTCATACGTTTCCGTGCGTGATGAACCGCAGGATGATGATCTGATGGAAGCCGTCAGGGCATCCGGTACGAAAGCGGACATGCCACACAGCAGCCGCTTTTCCCGTCTCGTTGACTACGCCACAAAGCTGCGCGATGAGTCGTTTATCTCCCTGGTGGATGTGATGCCGGACGGCGGAGAATGGGTCAATTTTTATGGCGTGACCTGCTTTCACAACTGCTCCTCAATCGAAAGTGCGGCTGAAGAGATGGAGTTTACGGCACGCAAAGCGAAGTTCGCCCGCAGTAAAAGCGACCCGGTGTTCCACTACATTCTCAGCTGGCAGTCTCATGAAAGTCCGCGTCCGGAACAGATTTATGACTCCGTTCGCCATTCGCTTTCCCGCCTCGGACTGAGCGGGCACCAGTTCGTTTCTGCCGTTCACAACGATACTGATAACCTGCACGTTCACGTTGCCGTAAACCGTGTTCACCCTGAAACCGGCTATCTTAACTGGCTCTCCTACAGCCAGGAAAAACTGAGCAAAGCCTGCCGCGAGCTGGAGCTGAAGCATGGTTTTTCACCGGACAATGGCTGCTATGTCCTTGCGCCGGATAACCGTATTGTGCGCCGCACGTCGGTCGAACGTGACCGTCAGAGTGCCTGGCTGCACGGCCGCAAGCCGAGTCTGAAAGAGTACATTGCCGATACCGCTGTTGCGGGCCTGCGCGAAGCACCGGTGACCGACTGGCCCTCACTGCATCAGCGTTTTGCGAAAGCAGGGCTGTTTATCGCCAGCGATAACGGCGAGCTGAAAGTGAAAGACGGCTGGGATCGTGAACGCCCGGGCGTGACGCTTTCGGCGTTTGGCTATTCGTGGAGCACGGACAAACTTATCCGCAAACTGGGTGAGTTCACGCCCCCCGCGCAGGACATTTTCACGCAGGTACCGGATGTGGGTCGCTACGATCCGGATACCGTTACCATGCTGTCCCGCCCTGGACGCATGACCGAAACGGAGACGCTTAATGAGTACGCTGTCTCCCGTCTGCGCGCGCCACTTACCGCACTTTATCAGGACCCGGCGCAACGCACCATGCAGGCTGTTCATACGCTTCTGGCACATTCCGGTCTGTACCTGAAAGAGCAGCATGACCGCCTGGTTATCTGTGACGGTTACGATCAGACGCGTACGCCCGTACGCGCTGAACGTGTCTGGCCAGCCCTGACGAAAGCGGTCATGAACAGCTATGAAGGTGGGTGGCAGCCTGTTCCTCATGACATTTTCCGCCAGGTCCCTCCTGCGGAACGTTTTGCCGGCGGTGGACTGGAAGCCCGCCCGGTCAGCGATCGGGAATGGGCAAAACTGCGCACCGGTTCGGGTCCGCAGGGCGCGCTTAAACGTGAGATTTTCTCCGACAAAGAAAGCCTGTGGAGATATGCGTTATCACACTGCCGTCAGGATTTAGAGGCGCTTATCAGCAGCGGGAAATTCACCTGGGAGCGCGGTCATGAACTGCTGGCGCGTCAGGGATTACTGCTGATGCGTGAGAAGCAGGGCCTGGTGGTTATGGACGCATATAACCACGACCAGACGCCGGTTAAAGCAAGCCATGTCCATCCGGATCTGACGCTTGTACGTGCAGAGCCGCATGCCGGTGCGTTTGTTCCTGTGCCGTCAGATATTTTTGAACGCGTTGCGCCGGTGAGCCGTTATAACCCTGATCTTGCCGTCAGCGACCGCGATATCCCGGGCATGAAACGTGATCCTGAACTGCGTCGCCAGCGCCGCGAAGCACGCGCTGCAGCGCGCGACGATCTGAAGGCCCGCTATTCAGCCTGGCGCGCGAACTGGCAGCGTCCGGACTTACACAACCGGGAACGCTGGCAGGCGATACATGACGAGTGCAGGATGCGTAAGGCACGTATCCGCGCACAGCAACGCGATCCTCTCGTGCGGAAGCTGCATTATCACATTGCGGAGCTGCAGCGCATGCAGGCACTCATTGCGCTGAAAGAGAGTGTGAAAGCGGAACGACTGGAGCTTATCGGGCAGGGGAAATGGTATCCGCCGTCTTACCGGCAGTGGGTTGAAGTGGAAGCGCTGAAAGGTGACAGGGCTGCGATATCGCAGCTGAGGGGATGGGATTACCGGGATCGTCGTCATGATAATACGCAGTCGACGTCCAGCCAGCGTTGCGTGGTGCTTTGCGAACCGGGAAGCGCACCGCTGTACTACAATATGCCAGGCCTTAAGCCTGCCTTACAGAAAAACGGCAGCATCCGGTTCAGCGATACTGATACCGGGCAGCACGTCTGTACCGATTACGGCGATCGGGTGGTGTTCAGAAACGGCAGTGATTTTGCGTCCCTTCAGCGTGAACTAAACCGGGTATCCCCTGTGCTTTTCGCCAGGGACCCGAAGATGGGCTTTGCTCCGGAAGGGAATGACATACAGTTTAACCAGGCGCTTGCTGAGATGGTGGGCTGGTATAATGTGTACCGTGCGGGAGAAGAGGATCAGGTCCGTATCAGCCGACCGGATGTGGACAGAATGCGTGAGCAGTGCGAAGCGTTTTTCCGTAACGCAGAGGCGGAGCAGACTACGCCGGCATACATCTCACATGAGCCACGTAACGACTGGAAGCCACCTTCTCCGCGTTAGCATGAGCAGGCGCACTAAACCTCTTTACGCAAGCCATTCATCATGGTTGACACTAACTTATATTAGCGTAATATTATTCTTGAGCGGGAAGCCAACTGCATTAGGGTGCGATAGTTGGTGGATGAACCCCATAGAAGCCCTGACTTCTGTGCCTGGGTGAGACCTCAGCACCTTTAGTCTGAAGGTGTTTAATATAAAAAGACAACATTATTAGCCGCAGTGTTCATCATTGCGGCTTTTTGTTATCTGCAATACAGCAACTTCCCTCTGCGGTGTTTGTTCAGCCCCTTTGCTTCTGTGTGCATAAAGTTCCAGAGAACCTTTCCATCCCAGGGTGCAACAACTACCAGCATTTGCTGCCTCTGCTTGTATGTGCCGATAAAGATATAACGCAACATTTCATCGTCATACATTGTTTCCCATATCTCGTAGGGATGCTCAAGTGTGTCGAGTGGCAGCTTTACGTAACGTTCACGTGCGTCTACGCGCTTCTCCACAATGTGGGCAAGCTTATCGCGTACAATACACATGTTTCCTATATGCGTTGCCTTAATAATTGCAGACATTTCTGGCGAGCTGAAACCCATATGCGCTTCCAGGAACGCCAAGGCTTCTTCAGCTGTACTCCCTGCGACGATCTCTTTTGGTTGATCACGACGTTCTTCAGCTTCAAGGTTCCTGAGGTCTTTCAGGTCCAAATCTTTAAAGGTTGGTAATCCATTGAGAGCTTTAGCCATTCTTATTGTTAAATCCGGCATTTATACGCAGATGAGCAGGATATCATTACACTTCCCGGGTCGCCAGAACAGGCAGACCGAATAATACCGAAGGCAAGGCAGAAGCAGGCATAAGATAATTAAAGAAAAAAGGCCGCGCAAGCGGCCTTTTTTTATCAGCGAGAAAGATTCGGCCACTTAACTGAGGCGGAGCCCAGCTGGGTTCGAATAATTGTTGTTTGAGCGATGTCCTGACCGCTATCTCCGGAAGTCTAATATTACGCAGAATTGCATCTGTAGGTATCATCGCTTCCGGTGCGGCTGTTTCATCAGTCTCAGGTTTGTTGAGCGTGATATAGCGTATGGTAAGTTCTGCCATGGTTGTGGTTTTGATAACTTCCAGTGCTTCCTCCCACAGACTTTTTTCACGCCCGCGGCGGTCCATGTCATATTCTGTCATCAGGTTGTGCGCTTCCTGGCGGTTGGCCAGCCGCCAGGAAGGTGGCGATCGCTTTCCACGGCTCTCCTCTTGACTTCTTTTTGCGGCGGGATGGTTTTCCGGACGGGGCAGGATTAGGCGAATGGCCTCGGCCTCCGTCCGGGCAACGGCCACGATCCCAACCCCTTCAATAAACCCTTTGGTCGTGTTTGCACTGTGCAGGGGGTAAAAGAGCTTCCGGTCGGCCCCCTTGAGCCACAGCAAGTTTGGTGGCGAGAGGCGTAAATTATGGGCATACAGCCAGACAAGGCTGCTACTGACATACGGGGGTTCACGCAACCACTTTGCGGCACTTTCATTGCGAATAACGCGACTGAACGCGGGACGGGACAGCGCATAAACCGGACGCGAGAATTTCCCTTTATCCCTGCGGCTTTTGAGACGGTATGAGCGGTTCAGGACATCCATCAGGGCGTTAGCGGCAGAACGGTCGTCGAGAAAGAACTAAAGGCCGAAGATGGCGAACAGGGCTTTTTCAGGTGGTCAGCGCCCGTCCTTGCAGCGAACTATGTCCGCGCCGGTTCGGTAAACGCAGGAAGCTGGTCCCGCCGCGCGCATAGTTACAACATCCTCTGGAGTCAGAACCAGAAGGAGCATATCTGTGGCTTTAACCCCATGACCCACCACTGAAAAGCCCGCCGCCCGGCCCAAAGGGCCGGAAGACATCGCTTTTCATGATGGATGTTGTAACTAGAAATCTGAGCCGCTTCAGGTGCCCACGCATCAGGTTTCACAGTACACGCTCGTAAGCGGCCCTGACGGCCCGCATAACGCGGAGATACGCCCCGACTGCGGCTCTGCCTTGTCGGGACCACTCCGACCGCGCACAGAAGCACCTGAGTCGCTACAGGCGGGTATGGCTTATCAGGGCGAAGGGATGGATTGGTGGAAACTATCAACTCTGTAGCCGGCTTCGCCGGGTGACGGCGCCATTCAGTAGCAGAGACATCCTCAGCAACTGCTGGCGCCTCCATGCGCCTGCAGCGCATCACAAACCCACCATATTTATACTTTTAAATCATGAGATTATTGATCCTCAGGATGATTTAATGCGATATGCTCACCGGCGTGACCTGGTGAAAGCGTCACCACCTTCAGTAAACCGTTTCGTCCGGGCGGCCTTAAGCATCACCTGATTCTGGCTCGCCTGGTAAACCCGTATCGATGAACTGCAGAAAGGAGTTGCCTGTGGCAGATAATTCAGGAAGGAGAGGTTCTGTTGAAATATCGGAGATCGTCAGAGCACCGGCATGGCGCAGGGTTCTTGACTGGTCGCGTGAGGAGCTGCTGCACCGCCTTGGCCAGCCGGCGGAGCTTGAAAGAGTAATAAAAACCGGCGTACTGGTTCCCTGTTCCATAACACCACCTGCCGATACGTTCTGGACACGGTCAGTACCAGCCTGGGATACGTGGCTGGATCCTTCATCTTCTTATTTTGCCCGCCCCTATATGCTTGATTACCGTAAACCTGACGGCACAGGCCATCTTGAAGGGCACCTGATTACGATCCCGGAGGCTGAAAATCTTATTCAGGAAGAGATAATTCATGATTTTCAGTGTGACATCAGTTTACTGAGAGGAATGTCCAGTCCGAAGTCAGAGAGCCATGACATCACCGATATTAACGATCTTGCGGTGCTGTGCAGTCCCGAACTGGCCGAACCCGTCACCCCGGAACATCTTCAGGAGAATATGTCTCATGGCGGGTTGCGCCTCGACCGTATGCGGTTTGCGGAGTATCCGTGGTCTGAACGCCGGTACTACTGGCACAATGACGACGGGTCCCATCATTTCAGCGCTGTCCGCTATCAGGCAGGCCGCCTGCAGCAGTCTGTTCCGCTGACAGGGACGCTGCACCGCTACAGTGTGAATGTGCAGATGGTGAATGTATTACGTAACAAATGGCAGATGTTTGTGATCCCGAAGGAAGAGCTGTTCGGCAGTTTTTATGAATCAATGAAAGCCTTTGAAAGCCCGTTTGCCTGGTCAGCGTTACCTGAGAACATGCACGATCCGAGGACGAGTGGCACAGAGCTGTGCATCGTATGGCTGGAAAGGGATAATGCCAGAGCCTGTTCCGCGGCAAACGTTCTGGCCAGATATGGATTCCCGGACTTCGGCGAGATGCTGACAGAACTTGCCTGATACGGGCAAAGGGATTCAGTGATGGCTGGTTAGTTGTCGCTTTTTTGCATCTTCCGCCAGGCTGAAAGTTCTGTACATCCCTTACGGCCATGGGTTTTCGCTAAATGGAACTAAATTATCCTAAGTTATTCTCAACGTAGGATAATTTCCGAATTCCGGGCGGACCCCAGTTAGCATATCGTCACGGAGTGCATGGCTCCTCTTAACAGAAGGTATATTCAGTGCAGCTTTTCCACGGAACCCGGCAGCGCTTTGACAGATTTGATGTCTCATTCTGGGGGACCGGTGAGGCCGGCAGTATCAACGCCTGCTGGTTTACCGATAACTTTAAAGGGGCTTGCAATCATGCCTTGTTAAAAAACAGGAACCCCGGAAATCCGTTGGTTTACCGGTGCACATTGAAGAAAGGCTGCGTTATCGCAAATCATCGTCAGCTGCTTTCTGAGCAACCTGATATTGCATCACGTCTCAGGACTGGTCTGCCCGTAAGTATCAGCAGCCAGCTAGGCAGGGGACTGGACTGGCACGCCCTGAATGAACCCCGGTATACATATCGCAAAGGAAGTCTGATTTACGAGGGAAACCGCCACGTAGAGCCCGCTGAACTAATCAGCCTGTATCTGTCCTGTGGTATTCAGGGGGTGTATGACTGGGAGGGTATCTTTACAGACAGCTATCTGCACGGGACGACGACTGTAATATTCGATACGGATGTGCTCGATATTCAGGAAGTTGTTGAGGTGCAGTTCTGAACCTCAACCTTCGCGCAACCAGGCTTGCCGACGCTCATAGCGGTCAATGCCTGCCGCGAACGCTGGCCAAATGCTGTGCTTTTTCCGGAGCATCGATGCTGTTCAGCCTACTTGTGTAGAACAGCACATGATTTAATTTTTGTCATCGCAATCTGTGGTCACGATCATTCGTGTTCTTAGCCAGTCCCAGGATGCAGCCTGGCAAGAACCCTGGAAATAAATGACCAAACTTATGATTATAATTTTCTTTAATTATCAATAGCTTTATCAAAGCTAAGTTCGGATGTCCGGGGTAGGGCAAAGCTGAAATGTCCGCTCTGTGTTAGGAGAAGACCTTTCTGAGTCTGTTAGATGTCAAACAACTGGGCTTAGGTCAGTCGTGCAGATTTTATTATGTTGTTTTAATAATTAGTTTTAGACAAAATAACTCATTAGCCATTTTTTATTTAAGAAATGAAGCAGTTATAAAAATTCCTGTTGGTGCTAATAAACATGAAAAAGCAGTCCTGTAAGGTTATTCCAAGTATAGTAGTTTAACGAAAAATTAATGAGAGGGGTGAAATGTTAATATTAATAGACACAAATATATTCTACAATAATTGGAAAATGTCCAGTGCTATGTTTCAAGTTTTATCTAATTTTATTAATAACACAATAGGGAATCAACTTATTTTACCTTTTGTGGTATTTGAGGAAACTCAAAAGAAATACAATGAGGAAATTGAGAAATTACAAAAAGAAATATCCCAAATAAAAGGAAGGATAAAGAAGCTCTCAGAGAGTGAGTTTTTCATCGATGATTTAAATGATGAGATAAAAGAATTTAGTTTTCAAAGAGAATTGTTGAAAACATTCCCCAAGACACATATTATATCGTCATCGTATATCGATAATGACCTATTGCTAAATAAGGCGATTTTTTCCAAACGTCCATTTAGAGACAATGAAAAAGGCTATCGAGATGCGTTAATATGGAATAGTCTGACGCAATATTTACACGTGGAAAAAGTGAAAGATACGATTGTTTTTATTACAAATAATTCACACGACTTTATGTCTACAGACAAAAAAACAAAAGAACTCCACTCTGATTTAAAAGAAGATATAGCTAACCTTAGTTTAGATAACGTTTTTTTACTCTATAACTCATTAAATGAATTTATAACCGAGCATGTGGATCAAGAACTACATAGTTTTAAACATGGAAACATAGAGGAAATAGAGGAAAGGTACATAGAAGCCATTGAAGATGAATTTGATGATTTCACTCCCATTCATATGAATAATTTAAGTTTAGATGAGTGTGCATCTTTATATGAGTCATCCGGATTTAATGGGTCAATAATTAGAATGTGTAAAGACTTTAATTTTGATGTCATAGAGGGAACAGAAGATCCATTAATGTATTCAGGATATAAACTACCTGGCAATAAGTATGCATTTGAATATTCTTATAATTTTAGAATGTGTAGCTTTGAGTTTTGCATTGATACAGGGATTTATCATCAAAATAAAGAAATTATAACTAAAGAGTATATGAATATTGAAATTGGTCAAGCAACTACAAAATTTTACTCTTACCCCAGAGTGTATTTCTATGGTAGTGGCATTATTGATTTGGCCAGAAATCACATTGAGACGATAAACCTTGAAAACTTGGATATGCAGTTGAAGCTCTAAATTGAATATTTATTTTAAACAGTGCAGCTGTAAGATTTTTATTTTACCGGGCCAATCGCTTTTAGAAACTTTCCTGTTTCTGCCTAAAGGTAAATATACGCTTATCGTTCTTAGGCGACCATGAAATCCTATCAAGCACAGAGTAAAACAACATCGATTACCGTCATCGCTACCTTTCATCATCTTACTGCCACCAGTGTGCGAGACCGGCTCATCTCTATAGCCTAATATAGGATAAATTGCCGGTCCGCAGATCATCTTCACACGCTTTGATAGGGAGAAGCTTTTGAACAAAATGTATTGATTTGTCTTTAAACTAGGTAGCTCGTTCCGTATGTCCCTGATGTGGAGACTCACCCCGCAGCGACTAGAGCTTCCTTAGCCAAGCGTTGCATGTTTAGCGATCGTGTGTTTAAGCCAGCCTTGACGAACCGGTAGCGCATATATGAGGAGATGTCGTCCTCGTGCGAAGACACAATCAACTGGCGATTGCTGAACTCACATCTAAGTAGATCCGTTAAAGAGGCAATATTAACCTCATCAAGCGACTGGGACGGGTCATCGATCAGGATCAGCGGTACGCTTGAGTAAACTCTATTTAGCGAAAGAAAAAATCCCAGGCTGAGCGCTGACACTTGCCCGGAGCTCATCGACAGAATCGCATCATACTCAGATTTTTCAGCCGTAAGGAACCTGAGCTCTTTACCATCTTTGCTTTCAATAAACAAACCTAGGCCGCGCTGATAGTTTTGAATAAGCCGTCCACTATAAATGTGGAAAACCAACTCAATTTCAGCAATTGTTTGTTCTGAGTAACTGCGTTCTGTTTTTTCTAAGATAGCCTTTAAGTTACTGACCTTAACTTTAGCAATCTGCGCTGCTTTGGTTTCACGCTCAATGACCTGTAGCTCATTTAAACATTGCTTGAGTCTGCTATTCTGCGCCTCATTTGCTTTAGCTGCGATATAAAGCTCTTTGTCTTGCAGCGTCTGAGACTCGACGATATAGAAGTCCTGCAATTCTTTGAAGGCAGCTTTAATGTCCTTTTTCCAATTTTGAGGGAGAGGTTCTGTCTCTGTTGTTTTCTGGTTTCTAATGAAAGATGTCAGAACCTGAATTCGAGTCTCTACCTCTTCCTCATTTACGGAGAACGAATGATTTAGTTGTAGTCCTAATTCTTGTATCCGGGAGGCGAGTTGATTAATAGCAGGCAATCGCGCTTTATCACGGAGCAAGGCGTTGTGTAAGGTGCTGTTGTAGCCAAGAGATAGCTGAGTTGCCTTACTTTGGATCTGAGCGTCAATTACTGCCAACTCCGCAGCCATCTGCCCAGTGAGATTTATGAGAGCCTGACCATCAGCGTTTAGCGCGTCATTGATTTGCTTTGATCTGAACTCAATCTTTTGCAGCATAGTGTCGTGAGGTTGCCGGTCCGCTCCACACAGTGGGCAATGTTGATCATCAGGATAGAGTTTAGTGTGCTCAGTCACCAGCCCTGCTTTTAAACGATTTAGCTCAGCTGCAGCGTTAGTATTAGAGTTGTTCTTTTGCTGAAGTGCGTCACGGCTAACTATTTTCTCAAGAAACCATTCCAAACGGCCTTGGGGCCACCCGGTAAGGCTCTTGGCCTCATCGGCATTGATGACTGTAGCGCCACGTTTGATAATCCCTCCACATTTGTTCAGCTCGTTTAATTCTTTGCTCATGCCTTCAAGGTCATCTAGTTTGTTCAAATCATTGCCAAAACACGCCAAGCTTTTTATAAAGTCTTTGTTAATTTCAATATAATTCTCAATTGAATCGTTTTTATCTCTGATCTGTATTGCACTTTTTAGTAGAGCAAGCCTTTGAAGGGTATGAATGTTTTCAATATATTCTCTGTGGATTTCCTGAGAATAGGTAGGGAAAGGGCACTCTTTGTCCCAGCCAGGTTGCAAGGGGGCGTTGGATATTTTTTTATATTCAGTTGGTCCTGTATCAGCCTGTATCATTTTTTTGAGAAAGCCAGCCTCATTCTCCAGCTTTGATAAATCTGCAACTCGTCTTGGATCATTTATGAACTTCGTAAGCCGTAAGGCGATATTTTTGCACTTGTCAGTTTCTGCTTTTACGTCACTAATATTGAAGAGGTTATTTAATGCCTCTTTACGTTTGTCTAGTCGCGTATGCAGGAGATGATTTTGGCCTTGCTCCAAATAATTCAAATATGAGAAATTGTCTTTGAAGTTTTGTCCAAAAAGTTCCTCAATGAAGTTATCGTCGCGAAGGTTTTCTACTATATAATCGTTTGATAAGAAATCGGGTAACTCGTAAAGCTTAAGGTAGGTAAATTGGTCTGCTCGATTGTTTGACTTCTCATCAAATTTTTCTGCTGGAGTATGCCTTGCTAAAGTAAGTTTGCGCGAACCATTTATGAACTCTATTTTAATTGCTAGGTCTTTATTACCTGAGCGGTTATTCCAAAAAAGATTGTCTTCATAATTTGTTCTTTTAGCCATCATTAAGGTGGTAAAGAGGTGGCATATTCTTTTTATCCTCCCGGTTAACAATAGTTCAATTGCATCGAATATGCTGGTTTTACCAAATCCGTTGGGGCCATCTAATGTCAAAAGTGATGACTCACCGAAATCTAGATTGATTTTTTTAAAAGCCTTAAAGCTTAAGACCTCAATTTTTGAGATTTTCCAATTCATCGCTAATTAGTTCCTTAAATAAGTCTTCTGTATTTAACGAGCTGTATTTCTTTATTGTTTCATACGTTTTGGTAAGGTCGGCTTCTGCCACAGCCTCTTCAATTTGCAGACGGAGTGGCAAAAGTTCCATGTTGTTAATGTTTAGCGACAAAAAAGGCAATTTTATGAATAACTTTGCAGCTGCACTGTACTTAGTAGCTGCTGTGGGCTCATTTTTGTAAACATCGAATTGCTTTTTATCTGAAATCAACTCGTTTAGATTTGCAAAGTTTAGCCCTTTAATGGCTTCGATTTCGGTATCGCTATAGTAAAGCACGTATTTTTTGTAGAAGTGAGGGTCTTCTTCAATTTCAAAAATCTGTTCTTCGTAGTTTTTAAATTCGGCAAGTTTGTCGAGATGATGAATGCAGATTAAGTCGCAATTTTTTTTAAATGCTGGATTAGCTATAAAGTCCACAGGGGCTGACTGGTTAATAATAGCGTTAAGATTACTAGGTTTCATCAATTTGTCTAATCTGTGTAAAACCGCAAAGCGGATCGCCGTACCGTTCTCTCTAACATAGAAGCTTGTTGTTTCGTTCTCATCTACTTTGGAAAAATTGTGTGTATCTAAAGCCTGATGAATAATGTCAAAAATCATTTAAGTCGAGCCTCTGCGTCGTCTTTTGTTAAGATACTGATGCATAGACTTTTGGTGATGTTACTGTCGATGCGGTTTTGAACATCGATGGACATCATATCGATGCAATTAGTATAGTTAGTGTCAATTGTAAAGCTTTCGTTGGCTCTTGCTGCAATGAGATTATTGAATTCGAACAATAGTCTGCCTAGATCATCGTTATTTTTTATTTCTGCGATAATTTCAGATGTGCAGTATTTTTTGTCTGTTGGTTCTGGTAAATATAATGCCGTGGGCGCGTAAAATTTATTGTTGCTGTCTAAATAGTGCGGTAGTCTCTTTAAAATTGGTTCTACATTAAAGTTGTGTACAAGGTCCGTGTATCGGCGTATATCTGAGTTCTGAATGCGTGAAAATTTTTCTGAGGGTTTCATTAATTGACAGAGTGTTTTGAAATCCCCGCCCTCAGAGATTCTTATCAGGTCGTAAATACGTCTGGCTCTTATATAGGCCGCGTCCAACATTCCTGGAAGGGATTCTGCCAGCCTTTCTTCCAGGTGAGAGTAAAGGCGTGCCTTCAATTCGATAGCGTAATAGTCCTTTCTTTCATATGGACTCGTATCCATTATGTCTGTAAGAATAGTTTCTGAAGATATACGATAATCATATGCTGCTTTGCGCTGAGTATCACCATCATTTTGTATTTTTGCGTGAATGACTAGCGCATGTGAGCTAATTTTATCAGATAGTAGACAGTAATTTGCATCTATAAAACCATCATCAAATACCACTGCTTCACGAATATAAATTTCTTTAATGATGTCTTTCGTTAGTTCTTCTATTTTGCTAAGTTCGCAATAACGAAAATCACCATATGGATAAAATTCAACTCGCTCGTGATTAGCATCTACATAATCACCATGGTCGTTTATGGGTTGGGATATATGGAAGTATCTTTTGATTCCCGCGACTCTATCTAGTTCTATTGCTGCCGATTTTTCTAAAGCGTCCTTATAGTTGCTGCGATAATCTCCTATTTTAGCTTTAACCTGATGGGCGCTTACTAATTTATTGTTTTTGTAAATCGCGAAGTCGTCTGTGCTGTCTAATTGTAATTGAAAATCATTATCTCCTTGGTTAATCAACTTCAGACAATGATAGAGCGCTACTTTGCCTTGGTAGACAAATCCACTCCAAGTGGATATAGCGCTATGGGGGTAATTGCTTGCTTCCTCGTCACTCATATTGCCTCCTTCACCACATAATCATGCCGTACTTGGGTGGAGAGATGATACCACGGAGTCATCACTTGTTTTAGTCAGTACTCGGATCAGTGGATGAAGTGGATCACATTAAATAGTATCCTCAACATGGCGTTCGCTTAAAAATATCTATTTTGCCGCTTTATGTATCGCGGTAAAGAGACCATACACTTTCAGGAATCTGCCTGTCAAAGATCTTCCTGTCTCCTCATGAAAGTAAATGTCCACTTCTCGCGTTGGGTTCAATGGGTCGATGAAATACTATCCTTAATCAAGAGGTGTTGCCCTGAAACGAAGAACGCTTATTAACTCCACGCTGGAACAGAAAGCGATTATCTGGGATAGATTGACATCCTCCCCCATTAACTGACATGTCGTAACGTTAGTAAATTTATACTTGAGTAATAATGATAATTTTGAACTTTCGCTCCTCGCTCAAAGCGGACATTAATCTCTCTGGCAGTTCTGTGAAGGGTGAGATTAAGTCTGCCTTCACAGCCTTATCATTTCTTTGTACCGAAAATTTCTTCAGAACGGGACTGTAATGTCTTCAATGCATCAAGCATATCGTCACCATTCAGCGAACGCTGGGATTTCTTCTCCGTGGGTTTTCTACGCCGCCGCGAAGGGCCATCTCCGGCAGGGAGTGCCTGTGAGCGGTTGTTGTCGCGTTTGTCCTGAATCATTTTGATAAATTCAAGTGTGCGTCCGAGTCGTTTGTTGTCCACGATAGCTCCCTGGTCGATTTCCTGGAGTCGATCATAGGTGGAGTAGGGAAGAACATCGCCGTTAAGGCGGAGTTCTTTACGACCATCCGGGTAATGCCAGACCTCGATATATTTCCCGATAGCCCTGCGGCTTAATTCATTATCTTCAATCAGATAGAGCAACTTGTCATACTGCACCGTCAGGGATTTTGAAACACGGCGTGGTTCCCGCCATGTGAAAAAAGCGTCCAGATCATCATCATTTTCAAGTGGTCGATGTACATCAAAGTCATGCCGGGGTGCTTTTGCAAAGCGCAGGTTGTAATCAGCCATAAACTCATCAGCAAAATCATTGGCTGCATCTACAGAACCAATTCCCCTGAGACGCAGCTCCTTTACAAGGCGATCCTGAAGAGTCAGATGAGCACGTTCCACGCGACCTTTGGCTGAGCTTGTATTAGCGCAGATAGTCTGGATATTCAATTCATGCATCGCACGGCCAAACTGGGTATAGCCGTTGCCACCAGTTGCGTTTTTATTGTTGATTCTGAAGACGCTGGCTTTGTCGCTGTACAATGCCAGTGGTTTTCCATGCTTTTCCAGATAGCCCCTGGTGGCCTCAAAATATGTGAAGGTCGATTCCGATTTCACAAATCGGAGTTGCATCAGGCGGCTCGTTGCATCGTCGACGTAGACCAGAGCGGTACAGGCGGGTGCACGATTCTCGAACCAGTGATGGTCACAACCATCAATCTGGATCAATTCGCCGCAGCAGGCCCGGCGATAACGTGGCTGCTGAATTTTCGGCGCACGTTGTTTGCGGGGGATCCAGAGACCGGCTTTGACCATGAGTGAACGGACAGTCTCTTTAGACAGGTGAACATCGTGCAGTTCTGCGAGTTTCTCACATGCAAGCGTCGGCCCAAAGTCGGTATAGCGATCTCGGATAATGTTGATCGCATACTGTGCAAGACCATCAGGCAGCTGGTGATTGCTGGGTTTTCCTCTGCGGCGGTTAGCCATACCAAGCGGGCCAGATTCACGGTAACGCGACAGAAGGCGTCGGCACTGGCGATCGGAAATACCCAGGCGCTGCGCGGCCATCAGTGTAGTCAGGCGCCGGTCGATAACGTCCTGAATGATTTTGAGTCGGTTAACTTCATCCAAAGTGAAAAACTCCGCTGCGTTTGCCGTCATGGGAATCTTCCTGTTGATTATATATGACGGACATCTTAACTTAGCCCTGAGCGGACATTACAACTTTGCTGTTACAAGCTTAGTTCGCATAATCTATCTTATGTTAAATTTAGTCCGTCGTTCATTTAGTTCATAATCGGCCACAGACTACGATTAATCACACCCTTATCTGTCCTCCCATCTTCTTCTTTCTGAACGTTATGTTTGTTGGTTACTTTGTTCATACACATACTATATATGAGGATAAGTGCCGCTGACCTGCTTCCCGTTGATTAATACACCATGATGTTAGTAATGTCTTCATAAGCCACATGAGGACATCCCCATGAAGAAGCGTTTTTCCGACGAACAGATCATCAGTATCCTCCGCTGGGCTGAAGCCGGGGTTTCTGCCCGTGAGCTCTGCCGTAAGCACGCCATTTCCGACGCCACCTTTTCACACGTGGCGCAAGAAGTATGGCGGTATGCAAGTATCCGAGGTTAAGCGCCTGAAGTCGCTTGATGAAGAGAACGCCAGACTCAAGAAGCTGCTTGCCGAAGCCATGCTGGATAAAGAGGCACTTCAGGTGGCTCCGGGGCGAAAGTACTGACGACAGACCAGAAGCGGGAAGCCGTTGAGTTTATGTCGATGTGACCGGTCTGTCGCAACGTCGTGCCTGCAGGCTTACAGGTTTTTCCCTGTCGACCTGCCGCTACGAGACCCAGCGTCTGGCGGCTGATGCGCATTTATCAGGCCGTATCACAGAACTGGCACTCGAACGAAGGCGTTTTGGTTAACGGCGCATCTGGCAGTTACTGCGTCGGGAGGGCCTTCACGTTAATCACAAGCGGGTATACCGCATTTATCACCTTAACGGACTGAGCGTAAAACGCAGACGACGCCGTAAAGGACTGGCGACAGAACGATTTCCACTTCTGCGCCCGGATGCACCGAACCTGACCTGGTCAATGGATTTCGTTATGGACGCGCTGGCCACCGGTCGCAGGATCAAGTGCCTGACCTGCGTGGATGATTTCACGAAGGAGTGCCTGACAATTACCACCGCATTCGGGATTTCAGGCGTGCAGGTTACGCGTATTCTGGACAGTATCGCGCTGTTTCGTGGCTATCCGGCTACGATAAGAACCGATCAGGACCCGGAATTTACCTGCCGCGCGCTCGATCAATAGGCCTTTGAGCATGGTGTGGAGTTGCGACTTATCCAGCCAGGCAAGCCAACGCAGAACGGATTTATTGAGAGCTTTAACGGACGGTTTCGCGATGAATGTCTGAATGAGCACTGGTTCAGCGATATCGTTCACGCCAGGAAAATCATTAATCATTGGCGGCAGGATTATAACGAGTGTCGTCCACATTCGGCACTGAATTATCAGACGCCATCAGAGTTTGCAGCACGGTGGCGAAATGGAAAATGTGAAGGTAAACAAACCGACATTACTAACTGAGCGTTGTCTCTAATCCTGGGGTCAGGTCAGGGTTTTGCTGAACTAAGGCTGAGCGGTGAGGTGCCTGCAGCCTGTAGGCCAAAAGTTGCGCGAGCGTGCTAAACCAGAAACCAAGAAGCAAAATATCAAGTGAATGCGCTTTGAAAGGCTCAGCAACATCAGTGATGTGAGCGCACGGTTACACAGTTTCACGCAAGCTACGATGATTGTCTGCCAATTTCCATAAAAAGTAGCATATCGGCATAAAGTTATAAGCGTAATGCCGCCCGCCTGTAGTTACGAACAAACGATACGGCTTACTTTACACATCATCATCTGACGGGTGCTCCTTCAGATACTGCAACACTCTATGGTTAACCTTGTGCTCAGTGAACTTCCAGCCTTTCCAGTATTGGGGTTGCTCCAAATAAACTTCAGGCGGGATAGTAAAATCGCTAAGCACCATCCACTCTTTAAACATCTCAGGATCGCGCTTCTGTATAAATTGCAGCAGCATGATGAGGGTATGAGCGGTGGCAGGTACGTTCACTGTTCCTTCGAGATACTTATGAATTGTCGAGCGATTGGCTCTCATTAATATGGGAAGGATGGATCTGTCAATTGCTATTTCTTCAAATATATTAGCAAAATCATTCACTTTGCTATTCCTTACAGTTGCACTTAATTTTTGGGCACTCCAAAAATTTTTTCAGAAACATATATTACCACAATTCAGTATCAATTTCAGTTTTCAAATGAAAGTTATCAAATATTAATCATACAAAACATTATTTTACAAATGTTGATAGTTAATCGCTTGAAGCAATGCGTGTTTTCAATTTGTGAATGACATGTATAGGTTTCTATTGGAAACTTAAAATAGGAATTACGTTGATTTAGTGTGCTTTACATCACACATAACCAAGAGTATGTTTCTTTCAAAGAAACACACCCCGCCAGCTAAGAAACTCATTAAGTGTGTTTCAGAAACGTAATATTAACTTAGTGAGAATTTATTTAATGAAACTCGTCAAAAGATCTGTGCTGGCAGTCGTTATCGCTGCTGCGTGTGCTCCTGCTATTGCTTCTCTCACTGATGCTGAACGTGCTGATGCTATTGAGCAGTTTCAGCAGAGCTCAGCAATTATCAATGGCACCGCTTCAGATATTACTGATAGCAGTTTGAACGAGGCTGAACGGACCGCCTTTCAAAGCCTAACGCGTCTGGGTGTTAAGTCCGAAGATATTCCTGATTTGATTGCTAATTACCACTTTCTGACAACACCAGAAGCCGTGGAGTTTTGGGTGAAATACCCTTTGAACGGTAGTAATGATAGTGCCCTAGCTGCGTCGAACGCCGAGCGCACCGCTGAGCAGGCCGCCGCCCTGCACGATGCACGCTTCCAGCACCTGAAGGAGCAGAAGGCCGAGCAGGCCACTCTGGGGGCTGCCCTGGTCTCCGCCAACGCCGATCGCACCGCTGAGCAGGCCGCCGCCCTGCACGATGCACGCTTCCAGCACCTGAAGGAGCAGAAGGCCGAGCAGGCCGCTCTGGGGGCTGCCCTGGTCTCCGCCAACGCCGATCGCACCGCTGAGCAGGCCGGCGCCCTGCACGATGCA
>NZ_JALKTL010000014.1:0-26449 GCF_035787115.1 Leclercia adecarboxylata
GGGCTGCCCTGGTCTCCGCCAACGCCGATCGCACCGCTGAGCAGGCCGGCGCCCTGCACGATGCACGCTTCCAGCACCTGAAGGAGCAGAAGGCCGAGCAGGCCGCTCTGGGGGCTGCCCTGGTCTCCGCCAACGCCGATCGCACCGCTGAGCAGGCCGGCGCCCTGCACGATGCACGCTTCCAGCACCTGAAAGAGCAGAAGGCCGAGCAGGCCGCTCTGGGGGCTGCCCTGGTCTCTGCCAACGCCGAGCGCACCGCTGAGCAGCATATTGATAATTTTGCTGTTCAGGGACGTTTAGCCGCTCAGCAACAGTCAACCCGTGACGACGCGCAAGATACTGCGATTGTGCAGGCGCAACACGCGGCTAATACTGGCACTGACCATGCCAAGGAAATTGAAGCAAATAGCAAAGCAATTAGTAACACCGACCGTAAATTAAGCGCTCTGGCGTCACAGCAGCATATTGATTCCGTATATTATGGTGACCAAATTAAGGCCTTGGCCAATAACGTGGCCGGCGAAGCAAGCGAAATTAATAAAAATAGTGCAGCAATCAGCTCAACTCAGACCAAAGTTGCTGACAACTCCCGGCAGATCAGCAAACTGAATAGTAATTTCAGTAGCCTCAAGTCTCAGGTCGACAGCGATCGTAAAGAATATCGTTCCGGTATCGCGACAGCCACGGCTCTTGCAGGTATGCCACAGGTTAATTCTAACCAAACGTTCATGGTCTCCGCTGCTGCGGGCACGTTCAAAGATGCTTCTGCAATCGCTGTAGGTGGATCGGCAAACGTGAGTGACCACGTTGTTGTCAAGTTCGGGGTGTCTGATTCCACTGAAAATGATGTTGCTGCAAACGTGGGTATTGGATATGGCTTCTAAGCTCGGTCTGTCGATTTTTACAAGATTCCTGATGAAATACGCATTTTGGATACACAAGCCGGAACCTTACGGGTTAATGAATTCATGTTGAAGAGTGCGCAAATTAGATAACGTTTTAAAGCCTCGCGTTATAGCGGGGCTTTATTCGTATAAAGCGAACCTTAAGTTATTGTGATGCGGAGTGATTTTTTGATCGGCTACAGGAACTGCTGCTTAGTAAAACAGTATTATTAATCATTAAATGGTTATACCTTATGCAAGGTTAATTAATTTTAATGCCAATTTATTCTTTTTATTTAAGAAATTATTTATGTCACGATGATTTTTCAGTGCGCCTTATGTAAACCCCATGGAGGTTAACTAACTTGCTGATGGCTAGTGGCGTTTTGACTACAAAAGAACATTGATAAAACATAGTGCAGCATATTGAGAAGACATTAATGAAAAATGATTTGAAAGTGGATTGGTTAATGAAGAAGATAAGAGAAGGTAGTGTTCAGGACTGTCTGGATATAGTTCTCCAACCTTTCATCAATATCGTTGACTCCCGTTGTATCGGAGCGGAAATTTTGACGCGCGGAATATATGATAACGAAATAATCACTCCAGATAAATTCATAAGACTATCTGAGAGAAATGGTTCTATTTTAAGCATAGATTTATTCACATTCAGAAATGGATTGCAATTTCTTTATGATAACCATTTAATGGAACAGGGAAGATTTAGATTCAGCTTCAATTTTTCTCCAGACTCATTTAATCGCCCTGACTTTGCATCTATGATTTCAAAGGATATCAGTCGTGATATTGCTCCCTATATTATTCTTGAGATTACTGAAAGCAAAATCCCATTAAACAACCATGCCATTAGGAATGCTATCAAGTTGCGTGAGCATGGATTCCTCATTGCATGGGATGACGTTGACAGTCTTGACTATGCATTCAGAACGCTACAATATTTTAAGTTTGACTTCGCCAAACTGGATAAAAGTCTATTGGCTAGTGATAGAAAATCATTATTAAAAAACATTATTAGCGTTTACCATGACTTTAATACTGAAGTTATCGTTGAAGGTGTGGAGGAACAAGAACAGTTATCTCTACTGAGACAGATGAATGTAAAACATGCCCAAGGGTATCTTTTCTCTTCGCCAGTCAGTAAAAGCGTGTTTCTCGAAAAGTACATTTTAAATAAAGTGAATGTTTGAATAATGATTCATAAACCCCAGATTATAAATTAAAAAGCAATGAGCTGAATGGATATGAAACCATCAAGGTAACTTAAAATAGCATCAATGTTGTATAATACATGTAACCAACAAAATAGGAACTTAATGATATGTCGAATATTTTCCTACATATTAGTAATATTCAACCAGAAGTGAACTCTCCTGCTGATTTAAGCTCAGTAATTAGTAAAAATGCTAATAAAGTATTTTCTATATCGCTGGCTGTAGTTGACTGGTTGTTGGGAACAATTGACTTTTCCGGAGGTGAGCCATTACCTAAGCTAAAAAATTGCTGCTTTGCTTTTGCGAATTGTAGTAAATTTATAGAATTTGACAGTAAAGGAAGACTAGTTGCAGTCAAACAGAAACCCTCATGGTATCCCGACCTTAATCTCTTCCTTCGTGACCAATGGTTGCGAAACTACCAAATGTATGATTTGCCGCTGGTCAAATTTATTAAATTGTTTCTGAAAACCTTCACTTGTATTCACGACCGCCGGATTCACTGCAATTTATTGTTTGACCTGCAACTGGATAAAATTAAGCAACCCTCTGTACCGTATGCGACTCAACCCGCCAGCAAACTGGGCAATAAGAATCGTAAGTCGACATCACCCAAAGTCGGTGATCTGAAATCATTTGACCTGTTTACTCAATTTTTGGAAAGACTGACTGCTACTGTCGAGGCAAATGAATTCCCAAGAATGCAAGTTCTCACAGGTTATGAAAACCTTGCAAAAGCACCCAAGTCGCTTAAAGGGGCGGTGCGTACTTGGTACAAAGCAGTCACTGGTGACTTACCCCCTAATAATAAAAAAGTGGCCTCTGGGAACGCCAGTATTTACTGTGCATCAATCCGCACGGCAATTTCACAAGTAACAAATTATAATGGCGGTTTACAAGTTTTTTATAACGAGCTTTCTCAAGCCATTTTTAAAGCTGGAGATCTTGAGGTTTCACGCTTCAATTTTAAACCAATTAGTTAATAATCAATTTTTCATGTAAACACAGGCGAACATTTTTTTACCTCATGATTCAACGAAGCCGCACACACTAACAGTATATCTATGAGTCACTTGCCAGTTATTGAGGTTCCGCCGTGGCTAGTTTTATAAGCCTGCTAAGGCTAACTCACAGTACGGCGATGTAACCGTTGGCAGCGAAGCGAGAGACCCCATTATCCCTCTTTGCCCAAACCGCTTTGCTGGATTAGCATTAGCATCGCGCTGTTGATCCAGCGATGCGCCAGACTCTGGCGGTCACTCTCCACCACCACCTGTACCGGCATCTCCCGGGTCACGTTGTCACTCGCCTCCTGCCCCTGAATCGAGACCCGATACCAGACCTTTTCCGGCTTAAGCTCTTTGGCGGGGATCCCTGGAGCGAGGACAATCTCGCCGCCTGAAGCTTTGGCTAGCGCCAGGGACGGTAACTTCGTCAGGCTGTGCTGGTCCACGGTGAGCACGGTCCCTTCTACCGGCTGTACCTGTCCAGGCAGGAACACTTTTGCCCTGGCCCCCGGCTTAATGCGCCCTAAATCATCCTCAGAGACCAGCGCATCCACGTGCCAGCGGGAGCGATCGATAACGGTGGCGATCCGATCGCCAGGGGAGATCCAGCTACCCTCCCGGAAGGTCAGGTTTCGCTCCTCTAAACGCCCGTCAATGGCGGCGACCAGCTGGAGACGACGCATCTCCATCGAGCCCGCCTGTTGCTGCAGGGCAAACTGACGCGCCATCTGCTCGGCCAGCACCTGTCTTGCAGCACTCTCTTTTTCCAGCCCCTGCGCGCCACGGGCGCTCGCCTCCCAGGCCTGGCGCATGGCTAAGGCCTTGTGTTCATCGGTTTCCGGCTGGGGAGCGACCAGCTCAAAAAGGAGCTGGCCTTTTTTCACCGCCTCGCCGTCACTGACATTTATCTTTAGCATCCTTGCGCCAAAGGGGGTGTAGAGGGGCTGCACCAGCGCGGCGTCGATCACACCCGGCAGAGAGACGCTGCGTGACCAGGGAAGTAAAACGCCTGCCAGTAGCACCCCCAGCACCAACACAATGCGTACCCGCCGGGTGGGGCGAATTTCATGGCGACGCAGCCACCAGACTTTCATTTCTCGGATCATCGGAAGCACCACAAAGGTCATCATCTCAATCAAAAACAGGACCACGCCCAGCGCCTTAAAGAAGGCGTGATAGACCACGATAGCAATACCGATAAACAGCATCAGCCTGTAGATCCAGGTGGCAAAAGCGAACAGGATCAGAAAGCGGGAAAAACCCGGTGAGACGTTGTCCGGGAGCGGGTCCTGAAGACCAAACAGCATCTGACGCATCGCCCGTTTTGCCCACTGTCCTGCTCGTTCGTGCAGGCCGGGAAAGTCCAGCCAGTCGCAGAGAATAAAATAGCCATCAAAACGCATAAAGGGGCTGGCGTTGATCATCACCGTCATCACCCAGGCGGTGGTGGCCAGAAAGAACAGGGCATTTTTAAACATGCCTTCCGGAGCAAAAGACCAGAGCAGCGTGGCCCAGGCTGCCAGCACCAGTTCAGCCATGATCCCCGCACAGGCAATCTTTAACCGCTGCGTTGAACGGTTGAGCTTCCAGCTTTCGCCGGTGTCGGTATAGGCCATCGGCAGCATCACCAGCAGCGCCACCCCCATATGTCCCACCCGGACACCGTAGCGGGTCGCCATAAATGCATGACCCAGTTCATGCCAGCATTTAGAGAAGATCAGCGCCAGTATAAAGCCCAGCGCGCCCTGCCAGCTCACCGCCGTACGCAGCGTCGCCTCAACAGAATCCCACTGGCGGGCGGCAAACAGCAGCCCGGTCAACCCTGCCGCCAGGGTCAACAGTAAAAAAGTGCGCGAGAAGAGGATGCTGACCCACGGCAGCACTTTGCTAAGCATCCTCGCGGGATGCAGCAGCGGGATGCGTATAAACAGATAGCTGTGGAGCAGATGTGTCCAGAGGCTCTTTTCCGGCCGGTAGCGGGGAATCTTGAGCAGCTGGTGCTGCTGCAAAAAGCCGACAAAATCCTCAACATCCTGCGGAACGATGTGCAGGGTGGTTTCGGCATTAATGTCTTCGGCTATGGCCTGCGCGTTACCCCGAGGCCAGCGTTTGAGGATCTCAACCTCCAGCCACCCCAGGCGAAACCAGAGGTTTCTGACCGGATCGTTGAGATGCCAGGCCGGGGAGCCGTCCCGGTTTATTCCGGCTTCGCGCAGGTGCAACTCTTCGCGCAGCGCAGGCCAGACCGGATTCATGCCAGGGATGTCGGCCATCACCAGCCCACCCATGCCCGCAGCGTCGCCAGCGGGCGGCGCAGCAGCAGATATCCCAGCGCTTTCCAGTCGCCTGATACGCGCGCGGTGCCCTGCAAACCTATTCGGGCCTCGGCGGTGTTACCCTGCAAGGATCCGCGCAACAGGTAGCTTGCCACGCCGTTCGGCGCTTCTACGGTCTGATACCCCGCATAATCCAGGGTAGCGCTTAACGGGCTGAGCGGGGCGACTTTCAGAAATACCGTCATCGGCGCACCCGGTTTCAGGTTGGTGGATTCGCTGGCAGGTGCCCACGCCCTGACGCCCGGTTTGTCGGGATCGGCAAGCAGACCGATGCGTTCCCCGGTTTGCACCGGACGCCCAACCCAGTCATCGGGATCGGAGTAGACAAATACCCCGTTGCGCGGTGCGCGAATGGTCAGTTTATCCAGCTCGCGCTGGAGCGAGGCCACCTCGACCTGCTTCTCGCGCCAGCGCCCTTCCGCCATCGCCAGCTCCGATTTAGCCTGTTGATCTTCGATGGCTTTCTGCGACGCCTGTTGCAGGGTGGTGTTGGCGGTCGCCAGCTCGGCGGCTGCGACGGCAAGCCGGTTACGCAGGGTGATGTCATCCAGCAGCACCAGCACATCGCCCTTTTTCACCGTCATGTTCGGCAGCGCCACTATCCGCTGGATCACCCCCTGCACCGGGGAAGCGATCACTTCGCTCTCCAGCGAGACAATTTCTGCCGGGACCAGGGTGTATTCCCGGACGGGAATACAAAAGATCAGCCCCAGCACCAGGGCCGCCACCAGCAGGCGTTTGCCACCGCTACGCCGCCAGATCCGCTGCAGTGCCGAGGGTCTCGCGGTCAGCGCCCAGCAGGCGTAGCCGTAGAGTCCGCAGAGTTGCAGCAGGGCAAATTCGGGCGACTCCGGGGTTAACGTTGCAGGCCAGGGTTCGTCCCGCCCGAGAAACAGCAAGGCGAGCAGTTCGCCCTGGGGGCCGATGAGGGGGAAGACCCAGACATACTGCGGCATCCACTCGTTCCACTGGGCCTGCAAAGGCTCACTCAGCATCGGGGCGGTTAGCGGGAGTAAGCGCGCCCCCTCAGCCAGCTTCTGGCAACGCGGAACGATCTCCGCGCTGACCTCGGCAAGCCATAAGGCGTAAGGGGTGTTTCGATCCACATCGTTGAGGCCGGAATGAGCCACCAGCCGGGCCCGCTTTTCCCCTGTCATCTGCATCAACGCCGCCTGACGGTACGCCACCAGCTGGCGCGTCTCATTGCAGATCATAAACCCCAGTTCGTTGTAATCCTTAATGCGGGCAACGCGGGCGGCCAGGCGCCAGCCATTAACGCCTGTCATCACGAGGCCGCTCCTGTCGTCGGACAGGTGGTATCATCCGCAGCACATTGCGGCACGGCTTTTCCGCTCATGCCCGGAAGAATCCCTTCGGCGTTATCCGGAAACGCGGCTTCAATCTCAACCGTCTGGCTGACGGCGTCTACACGGGCGCTTATATGAGTCACCGTCAGCGGGTAGTGTTTCCCCGTCTCCCCGACAGTGGCATCCAGTTTTACCCCGGGTTTGAGCCAGACAATCCAGCCCGACGGCACGTTCAGTCGCGCTTTCGGCGTGCCGCTGCCGACCAGATCAATCACCCCGCCACCAGCCGATACGCCCTGCCCCTCTTTGACGTACACCCGCGCCACCCGGCCATCAAAGGGGGCGACAAACCGGCACTGGGCGAGCTGGGCATCGAAGATCCCCATCTGGCCTTTGGTGCGGTTCACCTCTGCCGCCGCGAGCCCCACTTCCAGCTGGGCCGCCGAGTTGAGCCCCTGCAGCTTGGCTTTGGCTTCATAGCGCAGTTGCGCGCCGTGGTACTCCGCCTGTGCGGCATTGCGCCGGGCGGTCAGATCGGCGCAGTCGAGCGTCGCCAGCACTTTACCGGCGGATACGCTCTCACCAAGTTGGACGTTAACTTTGGCGATCCTGCCTGCCACCACGCTCGACAGCGGACTCTCTTTATTCGCCTGTACCAGAAAACGTACCGGGCTGTTATTCGCCGGGATCCCTTCTGCCAGGACCGGGAAGACTGCGGCCCCCACCAGCAACAC
This sequence comes from Leclercia adecarboxylata, assembly GCF_035787115.1. Taxonomy (GTDB): domain Bacteria; phylum Pseudomonadota; class Gammaproteobacteria; order Enterobacterales; family Enterobacteriaceae; genus Enterobacter; species Enterobacter adecarboxylatus_E. The sequence continues at coordinate 7,501 of NZ_JALKTL010000014.1, forward strand.
CATCACTAAAGCCTTCATAGCTATTCCTGTTAAACCGTTAAGGGCGGGCCAGAGGCACCATTCGCGCCCCGCTGATCCGCTGAATATCATCCGTTACCGACAGCGCCGCCGCCTGGGCCAGCGCGCTCAGGGTACGGGTACTGGTGTCATCCGGCAGATAACTCTGATACTGGCGCGACAGGCGGACGTTGTCATCCCGGTCGATAAGTTCCATTGTCCACTGCCCTTTGCGTGTCGTGTTACTGCTGAGGGTGTTGAACTGCATCCGTAAACGCAGGCTCTGAGGAGAATTATCCAGCGCGATCTGGTTCGCCGCCAGCACCTGGTTAACCGACTGAACAATGGCCGCACGGCTTACCCCGCCTGGGACGCGCCCCACCTCCACCTGCAGACTCTGTGCCTGCCGGGTTTGCAGGGCCGTACTGGCAAAGACCGTCTGCTCTTCGCGGCGCAGGCTGCTGGCTATGGCGCGCGACAGGCTGGTGACGTCGGTCTGCTGCACCTGCTCCGGCAGCAGGTCGATGCCCACAGAGTTCAACACCCGGCCATAGGCGGCCTGGGCCTCAGCATAGGAGCCGGCCATCTGGAAGCGGGAGACAATCGAGCGCGCCTGAGTGCGCAGGGTCTCCAGATCGCTGGTCAGGGAATTATCAGACCCGGCGCGGGAGATGCTTGCCAGCCGCTGGTCGACCTGCGCAGATTGATCGGCGATCTGGAAGTCATAGACCGCCAGCTTGTAGCGCTCCAGCGCCACGCGTACCTGAGTCAGCACTGCCATGCTCAGCGCCATCCGACGGGCATCGTCCGTCTGCTTACGCGCGTCGTTGTTATTGTTGATCGCTGGAATGCTGAGCAGCTTAAACAGGTTCATGGAGACCCCGACGCCGCCCTGTACCCAGCTGTCGTTGTACAGGTAGTCGTTGGAGTCATAGTTGACCCCGGCAAACAAATTCAGATTCGGCAACAGGGAGGCGATCTGCCGTTTGGTTTCATAGCTGTCGATGCGCGCCTTGTAATCTTCTTCACGCAGCTCCGGGCGACGTTCCAGCGCCATCTGCTCGAGCTTGTTGACGTCCTGCGGTACGGCAGAGAGCGGCAACGGCTTGTCGTCCAGCACCACCTGGGTGCCCGGCGGGACATTCATCAGCGCCAGCAGTTCACTTTTCGCCATCTCCATCTGCTGACGCTTCTGGTTGAGCATTGTCATCGCATCCAACAGCGCACGCTGATACTCCAGCCCCTCTACCGGCGGCAGAATGCCCGCCTGCTCCGCTTCACGGGTTTTCGCCAGCGCCGAGGCAATCTGATCCGCCAGCGGTTCGGTCTCTTTCAGCAAACGCTGGGCACCCAGCGCACGCCAGTAGGCGTCACGCACCTCCTGGACGATATTTTGCAGCACCTTGCGGCGACGCTCTTCGGCAATGTTGACCTCGTCAGCCTGCTGCTGTGCGCGGAAATAGCTCATGCCAAAGTCGAGCACATCCCAGGAGAACGTGGCATCAGCCAGGTAGTGCTCACGCTCTTCCGAAGTGGAAGGACGCAGACTGACCACGCCATCGTCAATGCCGACGCTGGTGCCGCCGGAATCGTTGTTACGCCAACGGTAACCCGCATCCGCCATCAGCTTCGGCAGCATATCCTGGGAGGCGAGATCCAGCTGCGAACGTGCCAGCGTGGTTTCCATCATTTTCAGGCGGTAGTCGAGGTTATATTTCAGCGCGCGCGCCATCGCATCGGAAAGCGTCAGCGTACCGGAGATCGCCTCCTGGCCGCGGTACATCGCCGCCCGATCCTGATTCACCCGAGCGGTGATCTCATCCTGGGTCAGCGGGGTAGGTTTGACGGAGCCGCAGCCAACCAGCAGCAGCGCCCCCACCAGCAGACCCAGCGGTGCGAGAGGAAAACGACGCGGTGAACAAGCCATCACTGGCCCAGAAGCATTTAACATTTCAACATTCCCATAATTCATCACTTGGCCTGCTTAACCACCGCAGCGGGCAGCACGATTGTTTTCTGTGGATCCTGGCTATGCAATGCGGCCAGCTGTGCGGAGAGCGACGGTGCCCCGGGAAGGGTCTCTTTTGTCACAACCATCACCATCGGACTGACCTTCTCGCGCTCAACCGGTATCTGAAGGGTTTCGCGTTCATTAGCATGGCGAACGCTGAAGGGACTGAAGGCATCCCACAGCGTGTTCTGCCCGAGAGTATTAGCACCTGATGCCGCGATATCCCGCTGCTGGCGGGTATTGATGTACCAGCGCTGGAACAACACTGCCTGCTCCATCACCGGCGAATTGGCCTTCTCAACGCCATAGCCGAGCATCGCCAGTTTCTGGTTGGCCCGGATAGCATGAGTGTGTTCATGGCTTTCAAACTCATAAATCATTGGCAGGATAAACAGCCCCGGGGTAAAGCTCAGGCGCGACGATGGCAGCGTATCCCGGGTACCGAACAGGTCGTCCCGCCAGCCGTCATCGGCGACCTGTGGCATGGCGGTTACGCCATGGATCACAATGGTTAGCGTCGACTGGCGCGTACTGCCATCCGCATCCTGCACGGTATAAACGAAGATCTCTCGCAGAGCGGCGTTGGCTTCCAGGCTAGCGACCCGCGGATCGCTGCGGTTGACCTCATAGTGCCAGTTGCCGCTGGCATCAAGGCGCAGCACGCCGTACGCCCCGACGGTGAGACCGTTGATCACTCCTGCCCGACCGGTATTGTCAGAAACAACCCCCACTACCGGGCCGGTAACCGCCGGACCGTCTGCTCCCGCGGTGTCGTTGGCAAAGAGGTTACCGTTCTGGTTGTACTGCGCCAGATCCTGGTAGATATCGGCGGTATCAGGCTGGGCCTGCGGAGCATCGTCAATAATGGTGAGTTTCAGTTCGCCGCCGATTTCACCGTTCACCGTGAAGCTAAAGGTGACGTGCAGCGGCACAGCGTCCTGATGGACCATCGCCTGGGTCTGGACGTAACGATAGCTCAGCAGGCCATGGGTGGCATCACTGACCTGATAATTAACCAGCTCCAGACGTCCAAAGCCAAAATCCACCAGCCCCGGATGCTGGGCCGATAACTGCTGCAGTTGAGCCAGCGTAAAGGTCTGCCCGTTGAGAGTCAGTGTTTGCGCCGGATCGAAGGCCGATACCTGCAGTATGCCAGTAGTAATATGGCTGCCACCACTGTGACGCAGCCCCTCTTCGGAGACGCTCAGCTCCAGCACCGGCTTGACCAGCACCTGCACGGTAACGGTTTCCGTCACTCCACCGCTGGTCACCGTATAGGTGTAGGTATCGGGCCCAACATAATCCGGCTGCGGTACGTAACGAATACGTCCGTCCGGCAGCAAAGTTACCGCGCCGTGCGCGCCCTGGCTGACCGCGCTTATCTGACGGTTCGGATCCTCGAAGGTATCGTTCGCCAGCACATCCGTAATCAACTCTCCGCCTTTCAGCAGCGCACCGCGAACGTCTACCCCGTCGGCTACCGGGTTAACGATTATCGCCAGCCTGCCGGTGGTATCGCCGTTTTGATTGCCATCGCTGACCTGCCAGGTGATGACCGGCACAGTGCCGTTCCAGTCGGCAAATGGACGGAAGCTGAACTGCCGATCGCTGGTCAGGGTCAGGGTTCCTGTCCCGGCGACGATCACCGTGCGGCTGCCGTTGGCAGGCACATCGTAACGAGTAGGATCGCCATCAACAGTAAAGCCCGTCACCTGTACGACGTCGTTATCGGCGTCGCTTACCGGCAGGTTGCCCTGGAGAGTGCCGCCATCTTCATCCATATGCGCGGAAATATCGCTGGCAACCGGGGCCTGGTTGATGACCCAGATCACCACCGTTGCCGTCTCTTCCACCCCGCCGCTGCGTACGGTATAGGTAAAGCTGTCAAATCCGACAAAGCCCGGGCGCGGTGTATAGACCAGGGTGCCATTGACGATAACGGCAGTGCCTTCCGTCGGGGCACTGATACCAACAAGAGTCGCATCCGGGTTGCTGAAGGTGTCGTTGCCCAACACATCAATAGTGCCCGGGAAGCTGGCGTGGATCATCGCCACGTCCTGGTTCGCATCCACCACTGGACTGACGCTAATGTCGAGCGTTTGCGAGGCCAGACCGTTCTGGTTGCCGTCCGAGACGGTGTAGATAATTTGCGGCACATCGCCGTTCCAGTCCGCGATCGGACGGAACAGGTACTCGCCATTGGCCTGAAGGGTGATCTCCCCGACCCCCGGGATCGCCACTGTGCTGCCCGGCAGGTACACCCCCGGGAGTGCGCCGACGCGGAAATCAACCACCCGCAGCCTGTCGCTCTCGCTATCCTGGTCATTGGTAAGCACGTTGCCCGTGGCAGGCATATCTTCGGCCACCACATTGCGATCCGGCTGAGGCTGCGGAGCGTTGTTCCGCACCTCAAGGGTGATGGTCGAGGTCTCCAGCACCCCGCCGCTCATTACCGTATAGGTGAAGCTGTCGAGACCGACATAGCCCGCATCAGGGACGTAGGTAATTTTGCCGTTCTGGATCAGCACCTGGCCGTGCTGCGCGGTGCCGGTGGCGACAATCTGTTTATCGCTATTGCTGAAGCTATCATTGCTGAGTGCATCGATAATCAGCGGCTGGCCTGCATGCACCCACAGGTAGTCCGGCTGAATATCGGTCACCGGGGTGACGGTCAGGTTGAGTTCTCTCGTTACCTTGCCGCCATCATGGCCATCGCTGACGACAAAGGTGATGGTCGGCACCCTGCCATTCCAGTCCGCCACGGGCACGAAGGTATAGCCGCCGTCAGCGTTCAGGGTGAAGGTCCCCATCCCCGGGATGGCGTAGCCCCTGCCCGGGAGGTGAACCGCCGTTTCCCCCGGCAGGGACCAGCTCACTACGGTAAGCGTATCGGTCGGATCGGCGTCCTGGACGTTGGCAATGACGTTACCGGCAAGCACACTGTCTTCCGGGCCAGAGACCGGGTCCAACGGGTTCAGCACCGGGCGGGTGTTGGTGACGGTAACGGTAACAAAGGCCACTTCGATGCGCCCGCCGCTGGTGACAGTATAGGAGTAAGTATCCTGGCCGACAAAGGCCGGATCCGGGGTATAGGTGATCTGTTGCCCATCCGGGCTAATCTCCACCCGGCCATGCTGACCCTGGGTAACGCTGCTGATGAGCCGATCCGGATTGCTGAAAGTATCGTTATCCATCGGGCTCTGCACCGACGACTGCCCGGCATGCAGGCTGTAGCTGTCGTTATGCGCGTCAATCTCCGGGGTAACAACGATAAACAGCGTCCCGTCCACCGCCCCGTTATTTTGCCCGTCGGTGACGGTGTAGGTGATTTGCGGTACTACGCCGTTCCAGTCCGCCACTGGGGTAAAGATAAAGTCACGGTTGGCGAAGATCCGCAGCGTGCCGATGTCCGGAATAGTAACCAGCTTCTCATTCGCCCCCTCAAGGGAGGTCGTGAGATTATTAACGGTGACCGATACCAGAGTCAGTACGTCCCCCTCCGGATCCACGGCGTTGAACTGACCGATCAGCTGCGGTGTATCTTCCGGCGTCATCAGCGACGTTTGTTGCGCCGCCGGTGTGCCGTTCAGCACCGCGATAGTGACTGTGCCGATCTCCTGATGCCCGTCCGGGGTGGTAACAGTGTAGGTAAAGGTGTCGATGCCGGTATAGCCCTGCGGCGGCAGATACTGCACGGTGTTATCGCTGAGCACCCGCACCTGTCCGCCCTGATCGGTGCGGGAGAATAGCGAGCCTGCCACCGGCGTTCCGGCGTTCAGCGTCAGGCTGACATCCGGGGTTGAGAAGGTGTCATTGTCAAGCACCGGAACGATCACCGGGTTATCGGAATGGACAATAGCAAAGTCGTTGAAGGTATCCCCCACCGGCACCACACCAATGTTCAGTACGCTTTGGGTGATGCCACCGTCATTGCCATCAACAACTGTAAAGCGGATAACCGGCACCGCCCCGTTCCAGTCCGCGGCTGGGGTGTACGTCCAGCTCCCGTCCCTGTTCATCACTAGCGTGCCCGCTGCCATCGTCGCAGTTTGACCGGCATTATAGGTGACGTTATCCACCGAGAACTGGGTCAGGGCCAACGGATCGTTATCCCCGTCGCTGACGCGATCCATTACGTTGCCGCTCAACGGGGTATCTTCCGCCGTGGTCAGGGCAAAATCCGCCGAGGTCGGCGGGGTATTGAGCATGTTAACCGTGACGGTAGCGGTTTCCCGCACGCCGTTGCTGAAGACGGTATAAGTGTACGTATCGCTGCCTACATATCCGGCAACAGGGGTATAACGCAACTGGCCGTTTTCCAGAGTAACAGTGCCGTGGGCGCCCTGGGTAAAGGATTCAACGGTACGCTGCGGATTGCTGAAGCTGTCGTTGGCCAGCACATCGTTCAGCACCGGTACCCCGGCATGGGTACTGACGCTGTCGTTGACGGCATCCTGCACCGGTAGCACGGTGATATTCAGTTTGTTGCTCACCAGACCGTTGCTATTGCCATCGGTCACTGTGTAGGTGATATCAGGTATGGTGCCATTCCAGTCCGCCAGCGGCACGAAGCCATAACGCCCGTCCGCCTGAATGGTGAGTTGGCCCACGCCAGCAAGAGTGACAAACTCCCCGGCCTGATAGACGACGCCCTGCACAGCAAACTGGGTAACGCGCAGCACATCGCCATCCAAATCGCGATCGTTAGTCAGGACATTGCCTGCGATGCCGGTATCTTCCAGGGTCACGATCGTGTCAGGCTGGGTCTGAGGAGGCGTGTTGCGCACATCAACGGTGATGGTCGCCGTTTCGCTTTTACCGCCGCTGAGAACCGTATAGGTAAAGCTGTCTACGCCGACATAGCCCGTATCCGGCAGGTAAACTACCTGCCCGTTTTGAATGGATGCCTGCCCGTGCAGCGGCTGACCGAGCGAGACGATCTGCCGATCCGGGTTGGTAAAGGTGTCGTTTTTCAGCGCGTCGATAATCAGCGGTTTTCCGGCATGCACCAACACGTTATCCGCCACGATATCGGCCACTGGCGTCACGACCAGATCCAGCTGACCCGAAACCAAGCCGTTCTGATGGCCATCGCTGACCATAAAGGTGATGGTCGGCACGCTGCCATTCCAGTCTGCTACCGGTTTAAAGGTGAACTGGCCGTTGGCCTGCAGGGTAAAGGTGCCGAGGCCCGGGATCAGGTACGGCGTGCCGACACTGTGTGACGTCGCCTCCCCCGGCAGGCTCCAGCTCTCGACGCGCAGTATATCCGTGGCATCCACATCCGAGGCATTACTCAGCACCGAGCCTGACAGTTCTGCGTCTTCCGGGCCGCTCAGGGTAGTGAGGGCCGGAATAACCGGCGGGGTATTCGTTATAGTAACAACTACCGTCGCCGTTTCCGTCACGCCACCGCTGGTGACACTGTAGGAGTAGGTATCCTGGCCGACATAGCTTGCCACTGGAGTATAAGTAACGGTGCCATCCACATTAATGTTGACAGAACCATGCTGGCCTTGGGTCACGCTCGTTACGTGTCGATCGCTGTTGCTGAAGGTATCGTTAGCGAGCAGATCCTGGGTTCCACTCTGCCCGGCGTGCAGCGACAGGGTATCGTTACGGGCATCGCTTACCGGGGTGACGATCAGCGTCAGCTTGCCGTCGATCTCGCCGCCCGGATTGCCGTCGGTCACGGTATAGGTGATCTCAGGCACCGTCCCGTTCCAGTCGGCAACCGGCGTAAAGCGCCAGGTCAGATCTGCACTGACCTCCAGAGTGCCGATCCCGGCCAGGGTCAGGGTTTTGGTTGCCTCACTCCCCAGCACCAGAGTCTGACCTCCGGCGCTAAAGGAGACTACCTCCAGCACATCGCCATCGGTATCTTTAGCGTTAAAACGTCCGCTGAGGGTACTGTCTTCCGCCAGGGTCTGGCGATCGTCGAGAGTACCCGGTCGGCTGTTGGTCACCAGAACGCTCACCGTCGCCGTCTCCACCACCCCGTTATAGCTAGTGACGGTATAAGTGAAGGTGTCGATGCCGGTAAAGTTGGCTGGCGGCTGATAGCGCAGGGTATTATCAGACAATACCAGGATCTGCCCCCCCCGATCGGAAACGCTCAGGATCGAGCCGGCAACCGGACGCCCGGCGACGATCGTGACCTGCTGCTTGTTGCTGAACAGATCGTTGTCGAGCACCAGGATCACGACGCTGTTGTCGGTATGGGTGACTGCGCTGTCATTCATAGCATCAACCACCGGGATCACGCTGATGCGTAAATTGCTGGTGGTGGTGCCAGTGTTGCCGTCGGACAGGGTGTAAGTCGCCAGCGGCAAGGTACCGTTCCAGTCAGCGGCCGGGGTAAAGACCCAGTTGCCGTCGGCTTTCATGGTCAGTGAGCCCGCTTCGACCACCGCCGTCTGCCCGGCACTGTAGCTGATGCCACTCAGGGTAAAGCCGGTGAGGACCAGCGGATCGCCGTCGGCATCTGTCCCGCTCACTCTGTCGCGCAGGACGCTGTCCTCGGCCGTGGAGAGCGTGACATCCCGGGATACCGGGGCGGTGTTGGTCATCGACACGACAACAGTCGCGGTTTCGGTGACGCCCCCGCTGGTGACGGTGTAAGTGAAAGTGTCCGACCCAACATAGCCCGCTACCGGGGTATAAACCAGCTGGTTGCCGACGATGCTGACCCTGCCGTGCAGCGGCGCGGAGGTGGCAGTAATCGCTTTGGCGCTGTTCTCAAACGAATCGTTCGCCAGCACGTCGAGGGTGACGGTTTTCCCGGCGTGGGTGGTCGCCGTATCGTCGACGATATCCGTAATAGGGGTGACGGTAATATCCAGCGACGCCCGGTTAGTGCCGCCGAGATTACCGTCATTGACGATGATTTCAATCGTCGGCACCTTGCCGTTCCAGTCGCTGACCGGGGTAAAGATGTAATTGCCCGCGACATCAATAATAAAGGTTCCGGCCCCCGGGATGGCGGCGCGCTGGCCGACGTTATAGCTGACGTTGTTTACGGCGAATCCGGAGACCGCAATCGGATCGCCGTCCGGATCCTGCAGGGTGGTAAGGATATTACCAGTGGCATTGACGTCTTCCGGCGTGGTGGCAAAGAAATTTCCGGTGCCCGGCGCGGTGTTGGTCAGGATCACCGTCACTGTCGCCGTCTCCGTCACCCCGCCGCTGGTCACGGTATAGGTGTAGCTATCGGTGCCAACGTAGCCCTGTTGCGGCATGTACAGTACGGTGTTGTTGGCGGTGATAGTGACACGCCCATGAGCCGGTTGCGTGACTGCCGTGACCTTATGATCCGGGTTGCTGAAGCTGTCATTGAACATGACATCGCGATCAACAGACTGGCCGGCATGGACGATGTAAACATCATCCTGCACGTCCGCCACGGGTGCCACCGTCAGGGTAAAGCTGCCCTGCGCCGTTCCGCCCATATTGCCGTCGAAAATTGTGTAGCCGATAACCACGCTGCCGTTCCAGTCGGCCACAGGGGTGTAGAGATAGCTACCGTCAGCGTTCACCTGCAACTGGCCCTGATTGCCCGGCAGGGTGATGGCTGTGCCTGCCGTGTAGTCTTTGCCGTCAACCGTATAAACGGTCAAGGTCAGGGTATCGCCGTCGTCATCCCGGTCATTGATAAGCAGGTTGCCGCTGACCTGGGGACTGTCCTCGTTAATGGCACGCACGTCGTTCACCGTCACCGGCTTAATGTTGGTAACATCAATGTTCACGGTAGCGGTTTCGGTCACACCGCCGCTGGTCACGGTATAGGTAAAGCTGTCCGCGCCGACGTAACCCGCTGCCGGGGTATAGACAAAGGTGGTGCCGTCAAAACTGAGCGTACCGTGCGCAGGGTTAGTGTGGTCGGTGATGGCGCGATCCGGATTCTCAAAACTGTCATTGGCTAACAGCTGTGAGGCGGGCAGCGTCAGGGGGCGCCCGGCATGAATGTTGGTCCTGTCATTAACAATGTCCGCCACTGGGGTGATTGCCACCCCCAGCTGCGCCGGAGAGGACCAGTGGTTCGTCGCAGTGGACCCGTTGGCGGCAAAATCGTAGAAGTTCACCCGGGAGTAGAGTCCCGTCCCGCCCACCAGCGCCGGATCGCTGGAGTCCGCAACCCGCAGCTGTAGCCCTCCGTTCACCGGGCCGTTGTAATCGGCGGTCTGGATAAAGCGCATCCGGGTATCGCGGCTTAGAATCAAGGCACTGTCAGCCGTCAGATCGGTTGGCAACGTTTTCCAAGTCCCATTTTGCTGGTATTCCCAGTGCCCTTTGGTCGTGTCGGTGGTATCGGCAAAAATCCCAATTAGCGTCAGCGGCTGGCTGGCGTTGCCGCCGCCCGCCACCGCGCTCTGGTTATCCAGCCGATCGCTATAGCTGCTGTCCAGCAGTTGACCGAGCGTAGTCGGGACATTGCCATCTTCCGGGAAGGACCAGAGGGCGCTATTGATCAGTGGGCTGTCGTTGACGTTAGTTACCGGCTGAGTGAGGCTTACCAGCTGGCTGCTGAACAGGGAAGTGCCGCCATTCGTCTGAGTGCTGCCGCTGGTGCCGTTCATTGGCTGTGTAGCGGTGCTGGTACTGTCCCCGTTGGTATTGTTCTCCACCAGCCGCACGTTGAGCTGATTTGGGGTGCCGAAGAAGTTCGCTGCCGGGACAAAGCGCAACTGCGCTGCACCGTTGAGGAACAGGACGTTGCTGTCGTCGCGCCTGCCAACGGCCGACCAGCTCAGGCCGCCATCGGTGGAGTATTGCCACTCACCCTGCTTTGCATCCAGCGTCAGTCGGCTGATGGCAATGCCCCAGAAGGCATCGCTACGGCTACCGCCTGCTCCACCGTTCGGGCTGTTATCGACATTATCGCGGCTGTCATCAAACAGCGGGCCAAACAGGCTACCGACCGTGGTGCCCTGACTGTTCGCCGGCGTCGTATCTTCGCTGATGGTCGGGAGCGTGACGCTGCTGCCCGTCGCGACCGGCGCGTCGTTGACCGGGTTCACGGTAAAGGTAAATTCCCGGGTGGTAATAATCGCCGCCGAAGTCTGATCGGCATAATCCGCCCGGCCCGGATCGCTGAAGGCGCTGGTCATGTTCGCCGGTAAGGCTCCCGGACGAGAACCGGTAGAGCCGCTGTCATTGACCGTCACTACCACGCCAAAGTTGCCATTCCAGTCCGCCGCTGTGGCGCTGCCGGCTACATCAGGCAGCGTGACGGTTATTGCAGCCAGCCGGCTGTTGATCTCTGCCAGCGTGCCGGTGAGGCGCACCGTGCTGCCGCCGAGGCCCTGTACCGTTCCGCCGCTGCCGCCAATTTGGCTGATGACAAAGCCGTTTGGCACCTGAACGTTGACCGTAAGGCTACTGCTTCCCGCATCAACATCTGTCACGACGATGGCTGGCAGAAGCACGGTGCTGCTGCCCTCACTGGCCTCAAGCTGTGGGGTACTGCCCAGCCGGATTTCAGCGGCATCGTTGACGGAACTCTGGAACACCAGAATCGAGGCGGCGCTGACGTTTTGCGCCAGCCCTGTGGGCAGAGCGGCATAGGGATCCACGTCCACCAACGAGGTACTTTGGGTATTCGTGTTGCCGGCATTGCTGTTCAGTCCACCATTGGCAAAGCCGGTTGGCACGTCATTAGCGTCACGCAGGCGATCGTCGGCGATCACCTCTACCCGGTAGAAGCGGTCGGCATCATCCGTATCGATGCCCACCATTTTTACCTGCAACTGGGCCAGCCAGGTGTTGATTTGCGCCCGCGTACCCTCGATCACCATCGGGGCGCGATCGCCATCGGTCGGCGGTGCGCCGGTGGTAATAATAGTGACCCCACTGTTGGTCGCCCCGGAGGTAATCGAGATCGAGGTGGTGCCGCGGTAATCCGCTATCAGCAGCGGTGTGCCGTCAGGGAAGGTAAGGCGCACGGTAACCCGCAGGCGATCGGTTTCGTCCGTTGCAATCCCGCCACTGTCGGTCAGATCCGGATCGTCCACCGAGAAGCCCGGTACGGTGGTAAACCCGTTACCAACGGTATCGTTCAGGTTGATCACACCGTTGCCAGCATTAACCACCGGCGCATCGTTCACCGGTTGGATAGTCAGCGCGATACTGAGATCGGCGGGAGCGGTGCCCTGGAGGGCACCCACTGTCGCCGCCTGGGTGTCGAGGCTGACGGTCAGGGTGACATCCCCCGCCGCGCCGTCGTTTTGATCATGGTTAGCATTCAGGGCGCTGAGGTAAGTTAACCCGAGCGTCGGATCGTTAAGCAGCGCCTGGATGGCGCTGGCCTTTCCGGTTAACACCAGCGTGCCGCTGTTATCGCCGCTGATGGTAACGCCGTTCAGCGCGCTCTGCGCCCCGTCCCCCCCGATGCCAAGCTGACCCTGGGCCACACGCAGCGTCACCGTCACCGGCAGGCCGAGGGCGTCCGACTCAACGTCGGAAACCACGAAGCCACCGCCAATAAAGGAGACCTGATCTTCGCGCACGATGTTCTGGGTATTGCCCGCAAGCTGGCCAGGATCGTTAATACTCGACGCCAGCAGCGTCGCCGTGCTGGCAGCAATATTGCCGTCGTTGACCGGTACGCCATCCGCATACCAGTTGTAGTTTTTGCCGTCCACCGCAGTTGGCTGCTGACCAAACGCCGGGGCAACCACCTCATTCACCGGGCCGCCGTTGGCGCTGCCGGTAAGGTTGCCACTGGCATCGCGCAGGCGGTCATCAGTGATGACCTGAATCTGGTATATCGCGTTACGGTCATTACTCATGGCAATGGTGAGCCCTGCCAGGGCGCTGTTAATCTGCGCTACACTGCCGGTGAGCACCAGCAGATCGCCGTTGCCACCCGTCACGCTGAGCCCGGCCACGCTGGCGATACCGAAGGTGACATCGCTGTACTCCGCCTGGGTGAACGCCGAACCATCGGCATGCAGCAGGCGAACGGTAGTTTGCAGGCGATCGGTAACGTTAGCGGCACCTGCACTGAGGTCAGGATCGGCGACGGTAAAGTCGGGAACCGGCGTGCTCCCTGCTCCCACCTTAATGACGCTGCCCGGTTCGCTCACCGTAGGGGCGTCGTTCGCCGGGGTAATGTCGATCACAAACCTGTTGGCGGACTGCTCTTTTTCGCCATCGGAGAGGCGGAAGGCAAAACCGTCCTGAGTGCTGGCGCGGTCATCGCCGTCATTAAGGTAATAGATATAGCCCCGGGCAATATCCTGCTGGGTAAAGGAGGAACCAGCGCCCAGCACGTTGAAGTTGACGCCATCGGTGGAGCGCGCCAGGCGACCAAAGGCCGGAGATTGAGTGACAGTGAACTGCACCTGCTCTGCACTGCTGTCGGGATCGTAGGCCTGCAGCATGGACGCGGTAATTTGCGCGTAGCCGCTTTCACGCACCGTCAATGGGGTGTTGACCGGCGCGCCCCCCGCCATATTTGGCGAGTCGCTGCTGACCACCGGGTCGGCGGCGGTCGGGGTAGCGGCAATTTGTGGACCGTCGTTAACGTTGGTGATCACCAGCCCAACCGTCGCAGCACTCAGTGACTGCGTCCCCCAGCGGTCAATGGCGGCAACCGAGAAGCTGGTGTTGCGGATCTCAGAGCCGTCGCTGACGAAGCGCAACCCACTGCTGCCGTTATTGGTCAACAGCGAAGCATCGAGTTGTAAGGTATTGAGATCGCTGGCTGTAAGGGTTGTCCAACTGCTGCCGTTGTAATACTGCAACACCCCGCCGGTGGGCAGGGTTTTAAAGATGATCTTCAGGGCATTGCTGCCCGTCGCCTCGTTATTCAGGGCGTAATTGGTATTGCCGTTGAGAGTCGCGTTGGTTTCATACGGGCTGCCGCTGTTGGCATCGTCCGGGTCGCTGACTGAGAGCATACCGCGGGTAATGACCAAGGTTTCGCCCTCCGCCAGCACGTTGCTGGACGAGCCGCTCACGACCGGGGCATCGTTCACCGGGGTAACAAAGACGCGTGTATCCACACGTGAAATCACCGGCACCGGCTCCCCATTGGCATCCAGGGTGACGCGTCCTGCGCTGACGGTAAAGCTGGCGTTGAAGGTAAAGGTTTCTCCCCCATCATGGGCGAAACGGATCGCGCCGTTATTCACATCTGCCTGAGTGAAGGTCTCCAGCGGGAGCAAAGTGACCCAGCTGCCGTTGACATTTTTTTGCAGCATCAGCTCGTTTCCCGGGCCAAGCCAGGTATAAACCACTTCCGCAGGGTCGACGTTAGGCAGCGTATAGCTCAGTCCCGGCGTGGCATCGGTGATGTTGCCGGTTCCCGCCAGCACCAGCGTGCCCCCTTCGGTCAGGACGCCGTGGGTGAGTGCATTTGGATCGTTGACGTTGGTGCCGAACACCGGCGAGAGCGTGGTCACAGGCAGCTGATCGAGCGCCGGGACGTTTCCAGGAGGCGGGTTCGAGGCTTGATCGGCGAGAGTAATGTTAAAGCGGAACGCGGTCAGGGCATAACCTGGCGCATTGCCATCGTAGACACCGCCTTCACGAATATTCTCCTTGCCGGTAGTATCCCAATAGATATTTAACGCATGATCAACTACCCGGAAGTCAAAGCTGTCCTGCTCGTTGGCAGAGGTACTGCGGTACTGCACATAGCTGACGCGACCCGCTTTGATATCCGCTACAGAGAAGGTGTCACCGCTTTGCAATCGCAGACCTTTGAGGGTCAGGTAGCCGTGGAACAAATTAGCGGTATCTACCACAAAGCTCACCTGACTGTCGTCAGAATCCACGTCGGTAGCATTTAGCATTGAAGGGGTTAAGACCACGCTGCCGCGGGTTGCATCGACAACAGCAGACTGACTGCTGGTGGCATCGAAGATCGGGTTATCGTTGACGCTGTCAATCGTCAGGGCAATCACCCCGTCGCTGTTGGAAGGCGTGCTGGTACCGCCTCCCTGATCGGTGACCCGCACGCCGAAGCTATCCCGCCTGATGCCTTCGGTTCCGTCATTGCTGTAGGTCAGCTTGTCTTTGTCAGCATAGCTAAAGCTGAAACCAGCCTGGATCGGCTGCCCGTTAAAATAGAGTACGCCGTGGGCGGGCAACTGGGTGACCGTCAACGTCAGCTGGGTATCCTGCGGATCGCCGCCGGTCGTGGCTTCAATATACTGGCCGACGTTACCGGTCAAATTGGCGTTTTGCGGTTGGCCTTCAAAAACAATGCCGCTGCCGCTCACGCTCGGGGGCTGGTTTTCCGGCTGGATGTTGAGCGTTACCGTGACGTGGTCCGATAAATTCAGCGGCGTAGCGCCGTCATTCAGGCTGGCAGAAAAACTGTCGGCCGTGTTCTGGTCCGCTCCGGTCGCAGTATGGACATACTTTACCCCACCATTCATCACATCCTGCTGGGTAAAGACCGAGCCGACGCCAATCCGCTGGCCGTTCAGGGTCAGATAGCCGTAACGCGGCAGTGCTGTCAGGCTGTAGACCATCTGGACAGGCGTTTGTGCCCCTACAGCCAGCTCGGGATCGCCAATCGCCAGCACCGAGGCATCAATGACTGTGCCGCTGCCGTTGCGCTCCGGTACCAGCAGGCTGCTGTCATTAATGGTCGCCGGATCGTTGGCCGAAGTGATAATGATGCGCTGCGTCATCCACGCTACGCCACCCGAATCGTTAAATACGTAAATGTCGATGCCGGTGGAATCGGTGTGATTACCGAGTTCCCGGTCGGCGGCGGTGAAGGTCAGTTGATTGAGCCACGTCTGGGCCTCAGTAGTCGTGCCGCTGAAGCTCAGGAACTGACTGTCCGCAGGCTGCACGCCATCGGACAGCGTCCCTTTAGCGGGATCCTGCAGGTAGAGGTTGAGAATAACCGTGGCAGAAGGGTCGCTCTGATCAATGGTCCAGCCGCTAAGCTGCCCCACTTCCTTGCCAGGGGTGAGCACTGACGGCTCGCTTACGATCAGATCGCCATGGGCATTCGCGAGGGTCGGGGTCTCCAGAAGGCCCGCGTAATCGAGGGCCAGAGTGCGGGCCTCGATAGTGCCTACTGCGGTTTCCAGTACCCAGTCGCCGCCTGCATCACGGTTGCCCGTGGCATCGCTGGAGGCCGCCACATCCGCGTGGGTAAAGGCCGCGAGCTGGCTAACCAGCGCAGTGTCGTTGCGAGTGACGGAACAGCCGTAGAGCAGGATATCTCCGTCTGCGCTTAGCTTATCACCCAGCGCCTGCAGCTGTGGCTGCAGCGTCGCGACGCTCTGCGAGGTAATGATGTCGCTCCCCAGCGTAATTTCGTCGCTCATGCCGTGGCTGTAAATATGGATGGCTGAGATTTGCTTTTCGTCTGCCAGCGCCTGGTTGAGCTGGCTCAGACCAGAGCTGCCCTCCCGGATTACCACCACTTTGCTGCTCTGCGGTAACTGCGCCACCAGCGACTGCCAGTTTTTGATCTGGCTGTCGATAACGAAGACCTCTTTGCTGGCGGTCGGCTGGGCGGATGCCGCGTGGTCTATCGTAACGGGGTGGAATGCGTCACGAGCACTGTCCTGAGGGGCATCACTGCTTACATCATGATGTTGTGCGGTCTCCGCAATGGCTGCGCCGTCAAATAATTGACGCGCTTCCAGCGCGAAGCGATGTAAACGCGGACGGCGAAAGGTGATGCTGGCATTTTTTTTCATATATCCACACGAAAAACGAAACCTGTAACGATATGTTACCCTGCTGAATAAATCAGCCCATAGCATTTTTTGTTAGATCTACTTAAATAATGGTTTTCATATCGATTTAATATACTTCAAAAATTAAAAATTACTATATAAAACAACATCCAATATGGTTTTTACAAAAGCCACCACTACAGGTAATAGATTGTTACGCATCTAACAATGCGATCTTTTGAAACAAAGTCTTCATGTAAACTTTACTTTTAATCAATTCAATTCCATTGGCCTTAGCAAATGCAGATAAACACGGTTATGTATTATACAAAAAGAGTGTAGTATACAAAAAGATTGTAGTGAAATAATCACCTCTGTGAATGTTTTATTCCAATAGTAGTATCAGTCGTGACGACTATTGCTCTTAAAAAATTCCGATTGTAAAGCCTCTGAAAGACCTAGACTTGTAAATGACATTTTAAAAAAATTTATATTAATAATTTACCGCTTTCTTATGCTTCAATAGCGTTATCTTTGAATATAATCTATTCCACGTTCTGCTTACACATAGTGAGGCTGTAATGTTAAAAATTAAAAGGCTTTCGGTTTTGTTATTTAATCACAAAATCTGAGATAAAATTAACAAATAAATATAAGGTGAATTAATCTTTTATTGTATATATCAATGCGGCAGTTAGCATTAATATATTAAGGTCGGTGCCAAACTAAATTCATAACTATATTTCCGCTCAAAGAGTTAAGATCCTCTAGATAATTAAATTATTGAAAAAAATCTATATCTTTGAGGATTAACTTACTCAACTTTAATTGGTATATTACTCCCCTGCGTCTTGAGACTTATTTCTACAGAATCTTTGTTGTTCCAAATTTTGCTGCCGCTTTTTCATGAATTGGGATATGATTACTAGGTTAGAGATAACAAAATGCTAACGGGAATTTATTCAACTCGTCACGAAGACAACGACCTTCTTGTCTATGATCTGATATTCAAGGCAATAATTTGAGGACTTTAGCTTTATCTTGTAACAGTCAGGCATACCGCGGATGACCTGGTCCCCGGTAATCATAACAGAGTGTTTCTAGCTACTACCGCTAATGGCACATAGCGGACATACGCAGAAAGAAGCTAACGAACGAGCATCAGCGTCTTCAATTATCGCTTTTACTCTTAGAATGGTCTGCCGTATGGTGTCAAATTCCCGGGCGATCGCGCTGATACTCTTCTCTTCACTTAAACGCAGGAATACCACTTTCTTTTGTTCATCATCCGGAGTCGGCGGGCGGACGAAACGCTTTCCGGAAGCCTTAGCCCGCGCAATACCTGCATGCGTACGTTCAAGCAGCAGATCCCGCTCAAATTCAGCAACCGCAGAGATTACCTGCATTGTCATCTTCCGGCGGGACTGGTGAGATGTCCCCCTTCCAGTGTTAGGCAGTGAACACATATTTTGACGCAAATAGCAGTTTAATGGTTTTCGAGTATCCATGGCTATTCAGCATTGGAGCAGCGTTGTTAAATTTCTTTAAATAAATCTTTCAGTCCCGGCCTTGTAAGGAACTGAGAGGGATTCCCCGTTTTGAGCTCTCGTTTAGCATTATATCGTTTTGTCGAATGCATCAGGATTACTCCCTTTCTGGCACGGGTGACGCCCACATAGTGAAGATTGAGACACTGCTGTTCATTCTGAAAAATTACATCGTAGCTGCCTTTCACATACTCCCTTGCAGGTAACACCCAGTCATACAGATCCAGATGTATTACGACGTCAAATTCCAGCCCCTTTGATTTGTGCAACGTCATAATTTGGACTTCATCGTCCCGGACATACAAATAGTTGTTTTTAATGCGGGGTACCGTAAGCGCATCGTTTATTCCGTTAATGTGAGTCTCACTGAGTTCACAACCGGTACATGAAAAAACAGCCAGTCTGATAGCTTCTGGCAGGTTGGCATCAGAAGTGACACGTACCTGCCGGATGAGTTTGCGGGCCAGAACTACGTCGCTCCGTTTGGCAACAGCGCTGAGGTAATCATCAATGACAAGCTGAGCCGTTATTTTTATATTGTATCTGTAATGCAGCAATGCTTTAACCAGTCCTGATACCTTATCTCCGGCCTTACTTAAGTTATCGTCCAGGTATGTGAATTGCCACGGGTTTAACAGACACCTCAGAGTCATTTAAGATGGCTTAAAGAGAGGTGCCCATGAGCGGTAAGCGTTATCCCGAAGAGTTTAAAATTGAAGCAGTCAAACAGGTTGCTGATCGTG
>NZ_JALKTL010000015.1:0-26340 GCF_035787115.1 Leclercia adecarboxylata
GGCTTTCGCTCACCGTTGCGAGGTGGCGTATATTACGCTTTCCTCTTTCAGAGTCAAGCGATTATTTTCGCTTTTCTCTTCAACCGGCCCGGCTGTTTGTGTGAAGTGATTCACATCCGCCGTGTCGATGGAGGCGCATTATAGGGATCCCATTTTTTAGCACAAGCATTTTTTTGATCTTTTCTTCTGACTGTTCTTTTTTCGTTCTTTCCGCTGAAATCCCACCCGATCTGCTCAAATAATGACGTGATTTTCTCTTGATCAAGCTGAGTAATGGGATCAAAGTCTTTTATAGAACGCACATCAGTCGAGGTTGATATGTCTGCAGTAATCCGTCCCTATAAAGATCTTTTCCCAAAACAAGGCGATCGCGTCATGATCGACAGTAGCAGCGTGGTCATTGGCGATGTCAGACTGGGAGATGATGTCAGTATCTGGCCGCTGGTCGCCATTCGTGGCGATGTTAACTACGTCGCCATCGGCGCACGTACCAATATTCAGGATGGCAGCGTGCTGCATGTCACCCATAAATCCTCTTATAAGCCTGAAGGTAATCCCCTGATCGTCGGTGAAGACGTCACTGTCGGTCATAAAGTGATGTTGCACGGCTGCACGATCGGCAGTCGCGTTCTGGTTGGCATGGGATCTATTTTGCTGGATGGTGTCGTAGTGGAAGATGACGTAATGATTGGTGCCGGCAGCCTGGTCCCGCAAAACAAACGGCTTGAAAGCGGCTTTCTCTATTTAGGGAGTCCGGTAAAACAGATTCGCCCCCTGACGGAGGCGGAAATAGAAGGATTGAAGTATTCAGCCAATAACTACGTTAAATGGAAGAATGATTATCTGGATCAGGAGAGCCAGAACCATCCCTGATCGTCCTCTTCACCCTTGCGGATCGCATCGCTGGCTTCTTCTTCCAGATCCCAGCGATGTTCACGAAACGTATCAAGCGGTATACCGTCGCCAAAACGACGTGCCAGCGTTACCCCTTCAATGGCACACATCATTTGCATGCCATTCACCAGCGCAGGAAAACAGACAGCCAGCTTGTCTTCATCCCAGTCTTCTCGATCTGGGAACTGGATTGCCTGATTCATGCCGATAGCTCCAGTTTAAGTTTCTCAATGACCGGCTCCACATCCGGCAGCACACCGTGCCAGAGCAACACCGCATGCGCAGCCTGCCCCACCAGCATCCCCAGCCCATCAGCAAGATATTTGGCACCTTGATGTTCACACCAGCTCAGAAAAGGCGTTTTACCTTGCTGATAGAACATGTCATAGCAATAAACATGTTTATTGATTAATGACGCAGGGATAACGGGAACATCGCCGCCAATACCGCTTGAGGTCGCATTAATGATTAGGTCAAATTCATGGTCGTTCAGCGCATCCATTGCTACTGCATGAATGCTGCCGGTATGGGCAAATAAAGCGGCCAGCGCCTCTGCCCGGGAGTAAGTACGGTTCGTAATGGTGACTGCGCAATCCAGGGAGAGCAGAGGTAAAATGACACCCCGCGCTGCGCCGCCTGCACCAATGAGCAGAACACGCGCGCCGGGTTTGATAAATGACAGCCGTTCAAGATCGCTCAGCAAGCCAATGCCATCTGTGTTGTCACCCAGAATGCGGCCATCTTCAAGTCGCTTGAGCGTATTGACTGCCCCCGCAAGCGAAGCGCGCTCTGTTAACTCGTCAGCGCGCTCGAATGCCTGCTCCTTAAAGGGCACGGTGACATTTGCCCCTTTTCCGCCACCAGCAAAAAAGGCATCCAGCGTTGCTACAAAGGCATCCACGGGCGCGAGCACACGACCATAAGGGTGTTCGATATGCAGTTGTTGCGCGAATTGCTGGTGAATGAACGGCGATTTGCTATGAGCAACTGGATTACCAAAAACGGCGTACGCTTCCATCTGATTACCCCTGGCGAAAACGTTCGCCGGTCAAAGCATCACGAATTTCTGACGGATTCAGGCGGCCACCTGTCTCACCGATGACCACAGGAAAATCGTCACCAAACTGCGCTAACACCTCTTCTGAAGTACGGCAGGGAGGTAATCCCGTCAGATTGGCACTGGTAGATACCAGCGGCTTACCAAAACGATTACACAGCTCGATAACCAATGGATGGTCCGTTACGCGCACCGCAAGCGAGTCGAAACGCCCCGTCAGCCATTCTGGTGTAGTCGGCCTTGCCGGGAATACAAAAGTTACCGGCCCCGGCCAGGATGAAAAAATGGTTTCACGCTGCGATGACGTCAACATGGAATCATCAATATAAGGTTTAAGTTGTTCGAAACTGGCAGCAATTAAAATCAGGCCTTTTTCTACCGGTCTCTGTTTTAACGTTAATAAGCGTGTTACGGCTACTTCGCTGTCGGGATCGCACCCCACCCCAAAAACAGCTTCTGTTGGATAGGCGATGACTTCTTCATTCTTCAGCACGTCCACTGCATGCGCAACGGAGCCTGATTGCAGGTTATTATTCACTTTTTAATCCGCCGAAACCGGCTTTCCACATTGTTTACTGGCGCAGAAGCGCTTCATACCTTGCGCCGTTTTTTTCTCGATGAGTAGCGGGTAATGGCATTCAGGGCAGCTACCCACTACCGGTTTGAAATTGGTAACGAACTGACATTCAGGATAACGATCGCAGGAGTGAAATGTCTTACCGTAGCGTGAACGGCGTTGCACAAGATGGCCGTTACCACATTGCGGGCAGGCTACGGCTGTTTCATCAGGTTTATCGATCTGTTCCGTGTGATCGCATTCGGGATAGCGACTGCAGCCGATAAACATGCCGAAACGCCCCTGGCGCAGCGCCAGATCGCCGCCACATTGCGGACACGCCTGCCCCTCCAGAACTTTAACGATATGTCCGTCCGCCTGACTTTTCAGGGGACGGACATAATCACATTCTGGATAGTGTGAACAACCGAGAAACGGCCCGTGTTTACCGGACCGGATAACAAGATCTGCCCCACAATGCGGACAGGGCTCATTTTTACGCACCGTAAATAGTGCTGATTTGGCCATAACAACTCTTGGTGCTGCATGATGAATTAATGCAGCATACCTTCATTCACTTCAAAGAGTAATTCTTCCATTTGCTGATAGGCATTTTCACACCCTGGAATATTGAACAGAACCATCAGGATGACCCACTTGAGATCTTCCAGCTCAAATTCTGCGGTATCCAGCGCCATGACGCGCTCTATCACCATTTCTCGCGTTTCGAGGTTCAGCACCTGAATCTGTTCCAGGAATAAGATAAATCCCCGGCAACTGGCATCCAGCCTTTCACACTCTTCAGCCGTATAGATGCGTACAGACAGTGGATCGGAAACTAACTGCATCGGCTCGGCAAGGCCTTCCTGATAATCAGCCAGTTTTTCCAGCCATATTAACGCGTTGTAAATATCTTCCCGTTCGAAACCTGCATCGGTGAGATCGCGTGTGAGTTTGTCCTGATCCACGCGTGCTTCAGCTTCGTTATGGATGTAAGTCTCAAACAAATACATGAGTACGTCGAACATGGCTTGCCCTCCTTAATCGGACATAGCCGCCGGGTACAGCTGCGATCCATCCTGCTAACTCCAGTTCAAGTAGCTGTGCTACCGTTACTGGCACAGGTTGGCCGGCACGTTCAGCGACAACGTCAACAGGTGTTACCTCATCTCCTACGTTAGCCAGGAGCTCAGGAAATGGCAATGCTACCTGGTCCTGATCTGATGAATAAAGCCAATTTTCGGGATCCTGTGGCAGCCATTTCAGTCCGTTTTGCAAACTTTCAAGAATATCTTCTGCTGCCGTCACGGGCGTCGCCCCTTGCTTTATTAACCAGTGAGGACCTTCGCTACCCGGGTTTCCTATTGCGCCTGGTAATGCAAAGACTTCACGCCCCTGTTCAAGCGCACATTTTGCGGTAACAAGCGAGCCGCTTCTTATCATGGCTTCTATAACGAGCACCCCCTGACTGAGGCCGCTAATGATACGATTACGACGAGGAAAATTACCCGGCCACGGAGGTGTAGCAAGTGAAAACTCAGAGATGACAGCGCCGCCGCTCTCTACAAGCTGCCTGGCCAGGGATGTATGGCGGCGAGGGTAGATATCTGCCAGACCGTTCCCCAGAACCGCGACGCTTTTGCCTTTAACGCTGAGCGCAGCCCGATGCGCGACGCCATCAATTCCACAGGCCAGGCCGCTGGTAATTGTAAGACCCGCCAGGGCTAACTGCTCACAAAGAAGTTTGCCCCATCGCTCCCCATACCATGAGTGAGAACGGCTGCCAACAACGGCCAGTTGCAGGCTTGACAGTACCTCAAGGTTGCCCTTAACGAACAAGGCCCCTGGATAATCGGCAATAGCGCGTAACTGATCTGGATAGAGGGCATGATCCGCACATATCAGATGGTGCTCCTGCTCCTCCAGCCATGTCATGCTGCGCTCGATCTCACGCTGTGAAATCGATAAAAACTTCTCTTTTTGTTTATGGGTGAGCCCCATTTCCACCAGCAGAGCGGCATCAATATGGGTTTCACGTTGCAGCTGATGCGCTAATGCCACCATCTTGTCGCCGTACAAATCTCCAGTGCTTATCAGACGTAGCCAAATCTCTGTGGATGTCATCCTTTCCCCTGCCACAAGCCGCTATAGCAATCTTTGCGATTGGTCACTGATGCTGTCAATCAGAGGGGGTTTTGTCTAGAATAGAGGTTATATTCTTATCAACTCCTGAACATGACTCTGGAAATATATGGCAGTTTTGCAAGTGTTACATATTCCGGACGAGCGTCTTCGCAAAGTCGCCGAGCCGGTTAAAGAAGTGAATGCAGAAACCCAACGTATCATTGATGATATGTTCGATACGATGTATGCCGAAGAAGGCATTGGCCTCGCTGCTACACAGGTGGATATTCACCAGCGCATCATCGTCATCGACGTTTCTGAAAACCGCGAAGAGCGCCTGGTTTTAATTAACCCGGAGCTCCTGGAAAAAAGCGGTGAAACCGGTATTGAAGAAGGCTGTCTCTCTATCCCGGAGCAGAGAGCGCTGGTACCGCGTGCAGAAAAAGTCAAAATTCGTGCGCTTGATCGCGACGGAAAACCGTTCGAACTGGAAGCGGACGATCTGCTGGCCATCTGCATTCAGCATGAGATGGATCATCTGGTTGGTAAACTGTTTATCGATTATCTCTCTCCCCTGAAGCAGCAGCGTATTCGTCAGAAAGTAGAGAAGCTGGATCGCATGCGCGCTCGCGCATAATGTGACCCCGGATACAAGGAATAACGTGTCTACATCACTACGTATCATCTTTGCAGGAACACCTGACTTCGCAGCGCGCCATCTGGACGCGCTGTTGTCGTCTGGCCATCAGGTTGTGGGCGTGTTTACCCAGCCCGATCGTCCAGCTGGCCGTGGTAAAAAATTGATGCCGAGCCCGGTTAAGGTACTGGCAGAAGATCATGGTTTACCGGTATTTCAGCCTGCTTCGTTAAGACCGCAGGAAAATCAGCAACTGGTTGCTCAGTTAAATGCTGATGTCATGGTGGTTGTGGCCTATGGCCTCATCCTGCCAAAAGCGGTTCTTGATATGCCGCGTCTGGGCTGTATTAATGTACACGGTTCACTACTTCCACGCTGGCGGGGCGCAGCGCCGATACAACGTTCGTTATGGGCTGGAGATAGCGATACTGGCGTGACGATTATGCAAATGGACGTAGGGCTGGATACCGGCGACATGCTGTATAAACTCTCTTGCCCTATTACTGCCGAAGACACCAGTGCCACCCTGTACAACAAACTGGCAGAGCTTGGGCCAAAAGGCCTGATTGATACCCTGCAACAGCTGGCAGAGAACCGGACTCAACCAGAAGTCCAGGATGAAGCCCTGGTGACCTATGCTGAAAAGCTTAGCAAAGAAGAGGCTCGCCTCGACTGGTCTCTCTCAGCAGTCCAGCTTGAACGTTGTATCCGGGCCTTTAATCCGTGGCCAATGAGCTGGCTTGAGATAGACGGGCAGCCGGTGAAAGTCTGGAAGGCTTCTGTAATTAATGGCAATACTAACGCTGCGCCGGGAACAATTATCGAAGCCAGTAAACAGGGTATTCAGGTCGCGACAGTTGAAGGGATTCTTAATCTGGAATCCTTACAACCTGCAGGTAAAAAAGCCATGAGCGCGCAGGACCTTCTGAACTCCCGCCGTGAATGGTTTACGCCTGGCAACAATCTCGCCTGAGATCATCTCAAATTAAGGCCCGGTGTTTCCGGGCATTTTTATTTTTGCGGTTATGAAAAAACAAAATTTACGCAGCCTGGCAGCACAGGCAATTGAGCAAGTGGTCGAACAAGGCCAGTCACTGAGCAATGTCCTGCCACCGCTACAGCAAAAAGTTTCCGATAAAGATAAGGCACTGCTTCAGGAGTTGTGCTTTGGTGTCCTGCGCACGTTACCCCAGCTGGAATGGTTGATCGGCAAGCTCATGGCGCGCCCAATGGCAGGCAAGCAGCGCGTTGTTCACTATCTGATCATCGTCGGATTTTACCAGTTATTGTATACCCGCATTCCGCCTCATGCCGCACTGGCAGAGACTGTAGAAGGCGCGATTGCGGTAAAGCGCCCACAGCTTAAAGGGCTGATCAACGGCGTGTTGCGTCAGTTTCAGCGTCAACAGGATGAGCTTCTGGCAGAGTTTGCCCGCACGGAAAAACGTTTCCTGCATCCAGACTGGTTATTAAAACGGTTGCAAAAGGCCTACCCCAAAGAATGGGAAGCGCTAATTTATGCCAATAATCAGCGTCCACCGATGTGGTTACGCGTTAACCGCAATCACCACTCCCGTGATGCCTGGTTGGCACTGCTTGAAGAAGCCGGAATGACCGGATTTCCTCATGCTGAATACAGCGATGCGGTTCGTCTGGCGGCCCCTGCTCCGGTACATGCACTTCCTGGATTTGAACAGGGATGGGTCACCGTTCAGGATGCCTCAGCACAAGGGTGTATGACCTGGCTTGATCCGCAGAATGGCGATCGTATCCTCGATCTTTGCGCGGCGCCGGGCGGTAAAACGACACATATTCTGGAGGTCGCGCCGCAGGCCAGCGTGATGGCTATCGACATTGACGAACAGCGTCTTTCCCGCGTCTACGATAACCTTAAACGCCTGGGTATGAAGGCCGAGGTTAAGCAGGGTGATGGTCGAACGCCTGCACAGTGGTGTGGGGATGAGCAGTTCGATCGAATTTTGCTGGATGCACCTTGCTCCGCTACGGGAGTTATCCGTCGTCATCCGGATATCAAATGGTTGCGCCGCGATCGGGATATTAATGAACTGGCACAGCTACAGTCAGAGATCCTTGACGCTATCTGGCCACATCTGAAAACAGGCGGGACGCTGGTTTATGCTACCTGCTCTGTACTGCCGGAAGAGAATAGTCAGCAGATCGCAGCATTTCTGAAGCGCACCCCTAATGCTCGTCTGCATCTGACCGGCACCCCTGCTTTGCCCGGCAAACAAAACCTGCCTGGGGCGGAAGAAGGCGATGGCTTCTTTTACGCTAAGCTAATCAAAGAGTGATGTTGATAACGGGTCACAAGATATGAAAATAATCATTCTGGGCGCGGGACAGGTAGGCGGAACGCTGGCAGAAAACCTGGTCGGTGAGAATAACGACATCACTATCGTTGATACCAATGGCGATCGTCTGCGTGGACTGCAGGATAAATTCGATCTGCGCGTCGTTCAGGGGCATGGCTCTCACCCGCGAGTGTTGCGAGAAGCCGGGGCTGATGACGCAGACATGCTGGTTGCGGTCACCAGTTCAGATGAAACCAATATGGTTGCCTGTCAGGTGGCCTATTCGTTATTTAACACTCCAAACCGAATCGCGCGTATCCGTTCGCCAGATTATGTTCGTGATGCCGATAAGCTGTTCAGTTCCGATGCGGTGCCTATCGATCATTTAATTGCCCCGGAACAGCTGGTTATCGACAGTATTTACCGGCTGATTGAATACCCTGGCGCACTGCAGGTGGTGAATTTTGCGGAAGGCAAGGTTAGTCTTGCGGTAGTCAAAGCCTACTACGGGGGCCCGTTAATAGGTAACGCGCTCTCTACGATGCGCGAGCATATGCCGCATATCGATACGCGCGTCGCTGCAATTTTCCGTCATGACCGCCCTATACGACCGCAAGGCTCAACTATTGTCGAGGCTGGTGATGAGGTCTTCTTTATTGCTGCATCACAGCATATACGTGCGGTAATGAGTGAGCTTCAGCGGCTGGAAAAGCCGTATAAACGAATCATGCTGGTCGGAGGCGGTAATATTGGCGCGGGTCTGGCCCGACAGCTGGAAAAGGATTACAGCGTAAAATTGATCGAACGCGATCAGCAGCGCGCCGCTGAGCTGGCTGAAAAACTGCAAAATACGATCGTTTTTTATGGTGATGCGTCGGATCAAGAGTTGCTTGCTGAAGAGCATATCGATCAGGTTGATCTTTTCATCGCTGTTACCAACGACGATGAAGCAAACATTATGTCGGCGATGCTGGCAAAACGGATGGGTGCGAAAAAGGTCATGGTGCTGATTCAGCGTCGTGCTTATGTCGATCTGGTACAGGGAAGCGTGATTGATATTGCGATTTCGCCGCAACAGGCCACTATCTCTGCCCTGCTGAGCCATGTACGTAAAGCAGATATCGTCGGCGTCTCTTCCCTGCGCCGTGGTGTGGCAGAAGCTATTGAAGCCGTGGCGCATGGCGATGAAAGCACGTCCCGTGTGGTTGGGCGTACTATTGATGAGATTAAACTTCCACCGGGCACCATTATTGGTGCAGTGGTACGGGGTAATGATGTAATGATTGCCAATGACAATTTACGTATCGAGCAGGGCGATCACGTCATTATGTTCCTGACAGATAAAAAGTTTATCACCGACGTTGAACGTTTGTTCCAGCCAAGTCCTTTCTTCCTGTAACCCCTGAAAGGTGCTGTTATTAGCACCTTTTCTTTTTAACCCAATAATAAGTAAGGGTTAAATTTCTGTGACGCATGTCTCTCTTCAATGGCAATCTGCTAATGATTTGTTAAACTTGTATTTGTCAGCTGGCACAAGGAGAACAAAATGAGTTTTATCAAAGAATTTCGCGAATTTGCGATGCGCGGAAATGTAGTGGATTTGGCTGTGGGTGTGATTATTGGTGCGGCTTTTGGCAAGATCGTTTCATCACTGGTTGCCGACATCATCATGCCCCCATTGGGCCTGTTAATTGGCGGGATCGATTTCAAACAATTCGCCATAACACTGCGTGAAGCACAAGGTGATATCCCTGCAGTAGTAATGCACTATGGCGTATTTATTCAAAACGTTTTTGATTTTGTGATCGTTGCTTTCGCCATCTTTATGGCCATTAAGCTCATCAACAGATTAAATCGTAAGAAAAAAGAAGAGCCGGCAGCGCCGCCAGCACCATCGAAGGAAGAAGTTCTGCTTACTGAAATTCGTGACTTACTGAAAGCGCAAAACAACCGCACTTTGTAAGTCTCTGTAAGCAAGAAGACCAGTGGTAAGAAAGCGATTCGCTTGCTTGCCACTGGCCTCCCAGTTACCCCGCTTTGCATGTTTAGTTTTACGCAGATAACTTCCTTTTCCTTTCTTATTTTTCTCGATTCGCTGTCTGAATAAGGGATCATGTAGTAGTGCTTCGATGGCATTATCGTTGATCTGACCTTTCTTGTGCTGGTAATGGCTCATACTTTCTCCAGTGTTCAAAATATCGACGCGAGTGTAGAGGGTGCTGACAATAAAATCAATGTCCACGAGCCCCGCCATTTGCTCCTTGTTCCAGAGTTTCCAGAATGGAACAGTAAACGCTGCTATGTGCCGTACCGCAACAGGCATCATTCAGCCGCTGCAATGAGAGCCGCATGGTTTGTAGCTCTTCGATACGCGCTTCGACTTCACTCAATCTCGCCTGAACAATGCTTTTTGATTCCTGACAGGTATGATGTTCAGGATCGATGCGGATCGAGAGCAATTCACGGATCGAATCAAGAGTAAATCCCAGCTGTCGTGCATGACGAATAAACTTGAGCCGCTGAAGATCCCGGTCGGTATATAGCCGGAAGCCACCTTCGGTGCGTACCTCATGTTCCATCATTTGCTGCTTTTCGTAATAACGAATGGTATCAGGGGTGACGTCAGCCAGCTTCGCAAGTTCGCCAATACGATACATGGCTAGTCCTCCTTTATTTTTTGCGTTAGTCGTTCGGCATAATCGCCGTGCAGAAATTCAGTACTGACTCCCGCCTGGCGCAGCTTAAGCTCCAGAAGAGCTAGACGGCGAGTGAAATCGGCATGCTCAGCGGAGTCTTCTCGGATCGTAGTAAGCAATTTAGAAAGCGCGACCGCCTCTTTACGCTGTTCAAGTTGAGGAGGAAGACAACCTGCATTTTTCAACATGCGATAACCCGCGCGCAGCTCTTCTGGGACATGTGAATCATCTTCCAGTATAAGCGGCTGACCATTACCGGGCAGATTATCGAATTCACCCTTACGTTGGGCATCCAGAATATGTCGTTCTGCCCATTGGTCAAGTAACCACATAGCAAAACTCCAGAGAAAAGGAAATGAATCTGACTAGTGTAGAAATGGGGATTCAGCAGATATAAAAAAACCCGCCGGGGCGGGTTTTTTTACGTTACTGCAAATTACTCTGCAGCAGCTTCTGCTTTCTCTGAACGATCAACCAGCTCGATGTAAGCCATCGGCGCGTTGTCGCCTGCACGGAAACCACACTTCAGAATACGAGTGTAACCACCGGCACGGCTCGCGAAACGCGGGCCCAGTTCGTTAAACAGTTTTGCCACGATCTCGTTATCACGAGTACGGGCGAATGCCAGACGACGATTAGCAACGCTGTCAGTCTTGGCAAGAGTAATCAGCGGCTCAACTACGCGACGCAGCTCTTTCGCTTTAGGCAGGGTCGTCTTGATGATTTCATGACGAACCAGTGAACCTGCCATGTTGCGGAACATAGCCTGGCGATGGCTGCTGTTGCGGTTCAGTTGACGACCACTCTTACGATGGCGCATGACCTTATCCTTCTCAGTAAAACCTTAACCTGTGATCCGGTTACTCGTCAGCAATGCTTGCCGGTGGCCAGTTTTCCAGGCGCATGCCCAGAGACAGACCACGTGAAGCCAGCACGTCTTTAATCTCGGTAAGAGATTTTTTACCCAGGTTCGGCGTTTTCAGCAACTCAACCTCGGTACGCTGTACCAGATCACCGATATAGTGGATAGCTTCTGCCTTGAGGCAGTTAGCAGAGCGGACAGTCAATTCCAGATCGTCAACAGGGCGCAGCAGGATCGGATCGAATTCTGGTTTCTCTTCTTTCACTTCCGGCTGACGTACATCACGTAAGTCAACGAAAGCTTCCAGTTGTTCTGCCAGGATGGTTGCCGCACGACGAATCGCCTCTTCAGGATCGATTGTGCCGTTGGTTTCCATTTCGATGACCAGCTTGTCCAGGTCGGTACGCTGTTCTACACGCGCTGCTTCAACATTGTAGGCAATACGCTCTACAGGGCTGTAGCATGCGTCGACCAGCAGACGGCCGATTGGGCGCTCATCTTCTTCCGAATGAATTCGGGCAGAAGCCGGCACATAACCACGACCGCGCTGAACTTTGATACGCATGCTAATAGCTGCGTTCTCATCGGTCAGGTGGCAGATCACGTGCTGCGGCTTGACGATTTCAACATCACCGTCGTGGGTGATGTCGGCTGCAGTCACAGGGCCAATGCCAGATTTATTCAGAGTAAGAATAACTTCATCTTTACCCTGAACTCTCACCGCCAGCCCTTTCAGGTTGAGCAGGATTTCAAGGATATCTTCCTGAACGCCTTCTTTGGTGCTGTACTCATGAAGTACACCATCAATCTCAACCTCGGTCACCGCGCAACCCGGCATCGATGAGAGCAGAATACGGCGCAGTGCGTTACCCAGAGTATGGCCAAAGCCACGCTCTAAAGGCTCAAGGGTCACCTTGGCGTGCGTCGAACTCACTTGCTCGATATCTACCAGGCGCGGTTTTAGAAACTCTGTCACAGAACCCTGCATTGTGTCCTCTCTTTGGTACTAAGCTTTACTTGGAGTAAAGCTCGACGATCAGGTGTTCGTTAATGTCCGCAGACAGATCAGAACGTTCTGGCTGACGCTTGAACGTACCTTCCATCTTGCCAGCATCAACTTCCAGCCAGGTTGGCTTTTCACGCTGCTCAGCCAGCTCCAGAGCGGCTTTCACGCGAGATTGCTTTTTCGCTTTCTCACGAATGCTAACAACGTCATTCGCTTTAACCTGATAAGAAGCGATGTTAACAACACGACCGTTTACCATGATTGCTTTATGGCTAACCATCTGACGTGCTTCAGCACGAGTGGCGCCAAAGCCCATACGGTATACAACGTTGTCCAGACGACCTTCCAGCAGAGCCAACAGGTTTTCACCGGTGTTGCCTTTCAGACGTGCTGCTTCTTTATAGTAGTTACGGAACTGACGCTCCAGCACACCGTACATACGGCGAACTTTCTGCTTTTCACGCAACTGCACACCATAGTCAGACAGACGCGGTTTACGCGCACCGTGCTGGCCAGGAGCTTGTTCAATTTTACACTTGGTATCGATCGCGCGAACGCCAGACTTAAGGAATAAGTCGGTGCCCTCACGACGGCTCAGCTTGAGCTTAGGACCCAAATATCTTGCCATTTTCTATCTCCAACAAACCTGGAAAACGAACGCGTTATACGCGACGTTTTTTCGGCGGACGACAACCGTTATGAGGGATCGGAGTCACATCAGTAATATTAGTGATGCGGAAACCAGCGGCGTTCAGAGCACGAACGGTAGATTCGCGACCCGGACCCGGACCTTTTACCATAACTTCCAGATTCTTGATGCCGTATTCTTTTACGGCTTCAGCGCAACGCTCTGCTGCAACCTGAGCTGCGAACGGAGTGGATTTGCGAGAACCACGGAAACCGGAACCACCGGCTGTTGCCCAACCCAGTGCGTTACCCTGACGATCAGTAATAGTAACGATGGTGTTGTTGAAAGAAGCATGGATATGAGCCACGCCGTCAGAGACTTGTTTTCTTACACGCTTACGTGCACGAACTGGTGCCTTTGCCATTATTCAATCACCCCGATTATTTCTTGATCGGTTTGCGCGGACCCTTACGGGTACGTGCGTTGGTCTTAGTACGCTGACCGCGCACTGGCAGACCACGACGATGACGCAAACCGCGATAGCAACCAAGATCCATCAGGCGCTTGATGCTCATGCTAACTTCACGGCGCAGATCACCTTCAACGACAAATTTGGCAACTTCGTCACGCAGCGTGTCGATTTGTTCTTCAGACAGCTCACTGATCTTAACATCTTCAGCGATACCCGCTGCAGCCAGAATGGCTTTAGAACGGGTCTTGCCGACGCCATAGATCGAAGTTAATGCGATCACAGCATGTTTCTGATCAGGAATGTTAATGCCTGCTATACGGGCCACTATGCACTCCTACTATTTAATATGTACGCACCATGCTGAAAAGCCCGTTTTCAGGATACTCAAATGGAAACGTACAGACATACAAAAGATTGGCTGGCTAATCTAGCCAGCTCAACCCAACTTTGCAAGAAAAATATGCGAAATAATCAGCCTTGGCGCTGTTTATGCTTCGGCTCGGCACTGCAAATCACACGGATGACACCATCACGCTTAACGATTTTGCAGTTACGGCATAATTTCTTGACGGAAGCACGAACTTTCATTTTTACTCTCCGTAACTTCTCGGGCGCCCTGTTAGCGGCCGTAGCCTTTCAGGTTCGCCTTCTTCAATGCAGACTCGTACTGACTTGACATCATCAGAGTTTGCACTTGAGCCATAAAGTCCATAATCACGACAACAACGATAAGCAGTGAGGTCCCACCGAAGTAGAACGGTACTTTCATTGCATCACGCATGAACTCCGGGATCAGGCAGATAAAAGTAATATAAAGCGCACCAACCAAAGTCAGGCGAGTCATTACTTTATCGATATACTTCGCCGTTTGCTCTCCCGGACGAATTCCTGGTACAAATGCACCGGACTTCTTCAGGTTATCTGCTGTTTCACGCGGGTTGAAGACCAACGCCGTGTAGAAGAAACAGAAGAAGATGATCGCAGACGCATAGAGTAACACATAAAGCGGTTGCCCAGGCTGCAAATACAGCGAAATTGTTGTCAGCCAGTTCCAACCAGTACCGCCCCCGAACCATGACGCGATGGTTGCCGGGAACAGAATAATACTGGAAGCGAAGATTGCCGGGATTACCCCTGCCATATTCACTTTCAGCGGTAAATGTGTGCTCTGTGCAGCATAGACACGACGACCTTGCTGACGTTTAGCGTAGTTTACCACAATGCGGCGTTGACCACGTTCAACGAAAATAACAAAGAACGTCACTGCAAATACTAATACTGCAACCAACAGCAACAGGAGGAAGTGCAGGTCGCCTTGACGCGCTTGCTCGATAGTATGGGCAATGGCTGGCGGGAGTCCCGCAACAATACCAGCGAAAATAATGATCGAGATACCGTTACCGATACCACGTTCAGTAATTTGTTCGCCGAGCCACATCAGGAACATTGTTCCTGAGACCAGACTTACAACAGCGGTGAAATAGAATGCAAAGCCTGGGTTAATAACCAGGCCCTGCATACCAGGCATATTCGGCAGACCGGTAGCAATACCGATCGACTGGAATATTGCCAGCACCAGAGTACCGTAGCGGGTGTACTGGCTGATCTTACGACGACCAGACTCCCCTTCTTTCTTCAATTCTGCCAGGGTCGGATGAACGACCGTCAACAGCTGGATGATAATCGATGCCGAAATATACGGCATGATACCCAGAGCAAAGATAGAAGCACGGCTGAGAGCACCACCAGAGAACATGTTAAACATTTCAATGATGGTGCCACGCTGTTGCTCAAGCAGTTTGGCAAGTACAGCGGCATCAATACCAGGGATCGGAATAAAAGAGCCAATACGGAAAACAATCAGCGCACCGATTACAAACAAAAGTCTGCGTTTCAGTTCGCCAAGCCCACCTTTGGCACTTTGAAAATCTAATCCCGGTTGTTTAGCCATCTGCTACTTATTCCTCAATTTTACCGCCAGCAGCTTCGATAGCAGCACGAGCACCTTTAGTAACACGCAGGCCACGAACAGTTACCGGAGTAGAAACTTCACCAGACAGGATCACTTTCGCGAACTCGATCTGGATGCCGATAATGTTAGCCGCTTTCAGCGTATTCAGGTCTACAACGCCGCCTTCAACTTTCGCCAGGTCAGACAGACGAACTTCGGCTGTAATCGCTGATTTGCGAGAGGTGAAGCCGAACTTCGGCAGACGACGGTACAGTGGCATCTGACCACCCTCGAAACCGCGACGTACGCCACCGCCAGAACGAGAGTTCTGACCTTTGTGACCACGACCACCGGTTTTACCGAGGCCAGAACCGATACCACGACCCAGGCGTTTACCCGCCTTTTTAGAGCCTTCGGCCGGAGACAGAGTATTTAAACGCATCTCTTACTCCTCAACTTTAACCATGAAGTAAACCGCGTTGACCATACCACGTACAGCAGGAGTATCCTCGCGCTCAACGGTATGACCAATACGACGCAGACCCAGGCCAAGCAGCGTTGCCTTGTGTTTCGGCAGACGTCCGATTGCACTGCGGGTTTGTGTAATTTTAATAGTCTTTGCCATGGTCAATTACCCCAGAATTTCTTCAACGGATTTACCACGCTTGGCAGCGACCATTTCTGGAGATTTCATATTTTCCAGACCATCAATAGTTGCACGAACCACGTTAATCGGGTTGGTGGAACCATATGCTTTAGCCAGAACGTTATGAACCCCAGCGACTTCCAGGACGGCGCGCATTGCACCACCGGCAATAATACCGGTACCTTCGGAAGCCGGCTGCATGAATACACGAGAACCCGTGTGAGTACCCTTAACTGGGTGCTGCAGGGTGCCGTGGTTCAGCGCGACGTTAATCATATTGCGACGGGCTTTTTCCATCGCTTTCTGGATCGCTGCCGGAACTTCGCGTGCTTTACCGTAACCAAAACCAACGCGACCGTTACCGTCACCCACTACAGTCAGAGCTGTGAAGGAGAAAATACGACCACCTTTAACGGTTTTAGATACGCGGTTAACCGCGATCAGCTTTTCCTGCAGTTCGCCAGCTTGTTTTTCGATGTGAGCCATCTTACACCTCTACCTTAGAACTGAAGGCCAGCTTCACGGGCAGCATCTGCCAGTGCCTGGACACGACCATGATATTGGAACCCGGAACGGTCAAAGGAAACATCTTTGATGCCTTTTTCCAGAGCGCGTTCAGCAACAGCTTTACCTACAGCTGCAGCGGCGTCTTTGTTACCGGTGTACTTCAATTGTTCAGAGATAGCTTTTTCTACAGTAGAAGCAGCTACCAGAACTTCAGAACCGTTCGGTGCAATTACCTGTGCGTAAATATGACGCGGGGTACGATGTACCACCAGGCGAGTTGCACCCAGCTCTTTGAGCTTGCGGCGTGCGCGGGTCGCACGACGGATACGAGCAGATTTCTTATCCATAGTGTTACCTTACTTCTTCTTAGCCTCTTTGGTACGCACGACTTCGTCGGCGTAACGAACACCCTTGCCTTTGTAAGGCTCAGGACGACGGTAGGCGCGCAGATCTGCTGCAACCTGACCGATCAGCTGTTTATCAGCGCCTTTCAGCACGATTTCAGTCTGAGACGGGCATTCTGCAGTAATACCTGCCGGCAGCGCGTGTTCAACAGGGTGAGAGAAGCCCAGAGCCAGGCTTACTGCATTCCCTTTGATCGCTGCACGATAACCTACACCAACCAGCTGCAGCTTCTTAGTGAAGCCTTCGGTAACACCGATAACCATTGAGTTCAGCAGGGCACGCGCGGTACCAGCCTGAGCCCAGCCATCAACGTAACCAGTACGTGGGCCGAAGGTCAGAGCATTGTCTGCATGAGTAACTTCAACAGCATCGTTGAGAGTACGAGTCAGCTCGCCGTTTTTACCTTTGATCGTAATAACCTGACCGTTGAGTTTAACCTCAACGCCGGCAGGAACAACGACCGGTGCTTTAGCAACACGAGACATTTTTTCCTCCGATTAGGCTACGTAGCAGATAATTTCGCCACCAAGACCAGCCTGGCGCGCTGCACGATCAGTCATAACACCTTTAGAGGTAGAAACAACTGCGATACCCATGCCGGCCATAACTTTTGGCAGCTCATCTTTACGTTTGTAGATGCGCAGACCTGGGCGGCTGACACGCTGAATGCTTTCTACAACAGCCTTGCCCTGGAAATACTTAAGAGTAAGTTCCAGTTCAGGCTTGGTGTCGCCTTCAACTTTAAAATCTTCGATAAAACCTTCTTCCTTCAGCACGTTGGCGATTGCCAATTTCAGCTTGGAGGAAGGCATGGTGACCGCAGCTTTGTTCGCGGCCTGACCGTTACGGATACGGGTCAGCATATCCGCGATCGGATCTTGCATGCTCATCTGTCTTTACTCCCGTGATTCAATTGGTAATTACCAGCTAGCCTTTTTCAAGCCTGGCACTTCACCGCGCATGGCGGCTTCACGCAGCTTAATACGGCTCAACCCGAACTTGCCCACATAACCATGTGGACGACCTGTTTGACGGCAGCGGTTACGCTGACGAGACGGGCTGGAATCACGCGGCAGAGTTTGCAGCTTGAGAACTGCGTTCCAACGATCTTCGTCGGAAGCGTTCACATCAGAGATGATCGCTTTCAGTTCAGCGCGTTTAGCGAAGAATTTATCAGCTAAAGCTACGCGCTTTACTTCGCGTGCTTTCATTGATTGCTTAGCCATTCAGTAACCCTACCTTACTTGCGGAACGGGAAGTCAAAGGCAGCCAGCAGAGCGCGGCCTTCTTCATCAGATTTCGCAGTAGTGGTAATGGTAATATCCAAACCACGCACGCGGTCGACTTTATCGTAGTCGATCTCTGGGAAGATGATCTGCTCACGGACACCCATGCTGTAGTTACCACGACCGTCGAAAGACTTAGCGGACAGGCCACGGAAGTCACGGATACGCGGTACAGCAATAGTGATCAGGCGCTCAAGGAACTCCCA
This sequence comes from Leclercia adecarboxylata, assembly GCF_035787115.1. GTDB lineage: Bacteria > Pseudomonadota > Gammaproteobacteria > Enterobacterales > Enterobacteriaceae > Enterobacter > Enterobacter adecarboxylatus_E. Next base: position 18,246 of record NZ_JALKTL010000015.1, read on the forward strand.
CATGCGTTCGCCACGCAGAGTTACTTTACAGCCGATCGGATAGCCCTGACGGATTTTGAAGCCTGCAACAGATTTGCGTGCTTTGGTGATCAGCGGTTTTTGACCGGAGATTGCTGTCAGGTCAGCTGCTGCGTTATCCAGCAGTTTCTTGTCAGCGATCGCTTCACCAACACCCATATTCAGGGTGATCTTCTCGACCCGAGGGACTTGCATGACAGAATTGTAGTTAAACTCAGTCATGAGTTTGTTAACTACTTCGTCTTTGTAGTAATCATGCAGTTTCGCCATCGTACTACTCCAAATTACTTGATAGTTTCGCTATTAGACTTGAAGAAACGGACTTTTTTACCGTCTTCGAATCTAAAGCCTACACGGTCAGCCTTGCCGGTTGCCGCATTGAAGAGGGCTACGTTGGAAACCTGAATAGCGGCTTCTTTTTCAACGATGCCACCTGGTTGATTCAGGGCCGGAACCGGCTTCTGATGTTTCTTAACCAGGTTGATGCCTTCTACAATTACTTTGCCGGAAGACAGAACATTTTTTACTTTACCGCGTTTACCTTTGTCTTTACCGGTTAACACGATAACTTCGTCATCACGACGGATTTTCGCTGCCATGATTCGCTCCTTAGAGTACTTCTGGTGCCAGAGAGATAATTTTCATGAACTTCTCAGTACGAAGTTCACGAGTTACCGGCCCAAAGATACGCGTGCCGATTGGCTGCTCGCTGTTATTGTTCAGAATAACGCATGCATTACCATCGAAGCGAATGACAGAACCGTCAGGGCGACGAACACCCTTCTTGGTGCGCACCACTACCGCCTTCAGCACATCACCTTTTTTGACCTTACCACGCGGAATTGCTTCTTTGATGGTGATCTTGATGATGTCGCCTACGCCTGCGTAGCGACGGTGCGAGCCACCCAGAACCTTGATACACATTACGCGACGTGCACCGGAGTTGTCGGCGACGTTCAGCATAGTCTGTTCTTGGATCATTTTAGTGCTCCGCTAATGTCAACTACTACCTGAGACTCTAAAATCAGAGCCGTTAAAAAGCCCCATATCGAGGGCGCGGCATTATAACACCGCTTCTGCGATATGGGTAGAAAAAATAAACGGCTCATTGCTGAGCCGTTTATTCGTATCGAGAAGGCTACTCTATTACAGAACCGCTTTCTCTACAACGCGAACCAGCGTCCAGGACTTAGTCTTGGACAGCGGACGGCATTCACGGATTTCAACCTTGTCGCCGATACCGCATTCGTTGTTCTCGTCATGTACGTGCAGTTTGGTCGTACGCTTGATGAATTTACCGTAGATCGGGTGTTTCACAAAACGTTCGATAGCAACAACCAGGGATTTCTCCATTTTGTTGCTAACAACACGACCTTGCAGAGTACGGATTTTATCGGTCATTACGCACCCGCCTTCTGAGTCAGTAAAGTCTTAACGCGTGCAACATCACGACGAACCTGCTTCAGCAGGTGAGTCTGTTGCAGCTGGCCACTTGCAGCCTGCATGCGCAGGTTGAACTGCTCACGCAGCAGGTTCAGCAGCTCAGCGTTCAGCTCTTCTACGCTTTTTTCACGCAGCTCATTTGCTTTCATTACATCACCGTCTTAGTTACAAAGGTGGTTTTGATAGGCAGTTTCGCTGCTGCCAGGCCGAAGGCTTCACGGGCCAGCTCTTCCGGAACACCGTCCATTTCATACAGGACTTTGCCCGGTTGGATCAAGGCAACCCAGTACTCCACGTTACCTTTACCTTTACCCATACGAACTTCCAGCGGCTTCTCGGTAATTGGTTTGTCCGGGAATACACGGATCCAAATTTTACCTTGACGCTTAACTGCACGGGTCATAGCACGACGTGCTGCTTCGATCTGACGTGCAGTCAGACGACCACGGCCAACAGCTTTCAGACCGAAAGTGCCGAAGCTAACATCCGTACCCTGCGCCAGACCACGGTTGCGGCCTTTGTGCACTTTACGGAATTTTGTACGCTTTGGTTGTAACATCAGCGACGCTCCTTATTTACGGCCTTTACGCTGCTGCTTTTTAGGTTGCGCAGCCGGTTTTTCCGGTTGTTCAACAGCAGCCATACCACCCAGGATCTCACCTTTGAAGATCCATACCTTAACGCCGATTACACCGTAAGTGGTGTGCGCTTCAGAGGTGTTGTAGTCGATGTCAGCACGCAGAGTGTGCAGCGGTACGCGACCTTCACGGTACCATTCGGTACGTGCGATTTCCGCGCCGCCCAGACGGCCGCTAACTTCAACTTTGATACCTTTAGCGCCCAGACGCATTGCGTTCTGTACAGCACGCTTCATAGCACGACGGAACATAACACGACGTTCCAGCTGAGAAGTGATGCTGTCAGCAACCAATTTAGCGTCCAGTTCAGGCTTACGAACTTCAGCGATATTGATCTGTGCAGGAACGCCAGCGATATCCGCTACGACCTTGCGCAGTTTTTCTACGTCTTCGCCTTTCTTACCGATAACGATGCCAGGACGAGCAGTGTGAATAGTCACACGGATGCTCTTAGCCGGACGCTCGATTACGATACGAGATACGGACGCTTTAGCCAGTTCCTTAGTCAGGTACTGACGTACTTTAAAATCGCTGTCCAGGTTGTCAGCGAATTCTTTGGTGTTCGCAAACCAGGTTGAGTTCCATGGTTTTACAATACCCAGGCGAATACCATTAGGATGTACTTTCTGACCCATTGCTAGTCTCCAGAGTCTCAGCGATCGGACACAACCACAGTAATGTGGCTGGTGCGCTTCAGGATGCGATCTGCACGACCTTTCGCACGCGGCATAATGCGCTTCATGCTCGGGCCTTCGTCTACGAAAATTTTCGCAACTTTCAGATCGTCAATGTCAGCGCCATCGTTGTGTTCAGCGTTAGCAATGGCAGATTCCAGAACTTTCTTGACCAGTACAGCCGCTTTCTTATTGGTGTAGGTCAGAATATCCAGGGCCTGCGACACTTTCTTACCGCGAATCAGGTCAGCAACAAGGCGAACCTTCTGAGCAGAAGAACGAGCATGGCGATGTTGAGCTAAAGTTTCCATCTCTTCCTCCTACCTTATTTCTTCTTCGCTTTTTTATCAGCAGCGTGGCCGCGATAAGTACGAGTCGGTGCGAATTCACCCAGTTTGTGACCGACCATTTCATCGGAAACGAATACTGGAACGTGCTGACGACCATTATGGACAGCGATGGTCAAACCGATCATGTTAGGAAAGATCGTTGAACGACGGGACCAAGTGCGCAGGGGCTTCTTGTCTCCGCTTTCCACCGCTTTCTCTACCTTCTTCAGCAAGTGCAGGTCAATAAAAGGACCTTTCTTGAGAGAACGTGGCATGGCTTATCCTCTAATATTATTTGCTACGGCGACGTACGATAAATTTATCAGTACGCTTGTTGCTGCGGGTCTTCTTACCTTTGGTCTGAACGCCCCACGGAGTTACCGGGTGCTTACCAAAGTTACGACCTTCACCACCACCATGTGGGTGGTCGACTGGGTTCATCGCAGTACCGCGAACGGTAGGACGAACACCACGCCAGCGTGCAGCACCTGCTTTACCCAGAACGCGCAGCATATGCTCAGCATTGCCAACTTCGCCCAGGGTAGCGCGGCAGTCTGCTTCGACTTTACGCATTTCACCAGAACGCAGACGCAGGGTGACATAAGCACCATCACGCGCAACGATCTGAACGTAAGTACCAGCGGAACGTGCCAGCTGACCGCCTTTACCTGGTTTCATTTCTACGTTATGAACGGTAGAACCAACCGGGATATTGCGCATCGGCAGGGTGTTACCTGCTTTGATTGCAGCATCAACGCCAGATTGAATCTGGTCGCCAGCTTTCAGGCCTTTAGGGGCCAGAATGTAACGGCGTTCGCCATCTTTGTACAGAACCAGCGCGATGTTCGCGGAACGGTTCGGATCGTACTCAAGACGCTCAACAACTGCTGGGATACCGTCTTTGTTGCGTTTAAAGTCAACAATACGATAAGCCTGCTTGTGGCCACCACCGATGTGACGAGTGGTGATACGGCCATTGTTGTTACGACCACCGGATTTGCTGTTCTTTTCCAGCAACGGAGCAAAAGGCTTGCCCTTGTGCAGCTCAGGGTTAACCACTTTAACAACGTGGCGACGACCCGGAGATGTCGGTTTACATTTAACAACTGCCATTGTATTACTCCTCCGACTTACTCAGCGCCGCCAACGAAGTCCAGGTTCTGGCCTTCTTTCAGGGTGACGTAAGCTTTTTTCCAGTCGCTACGACGACCGATACGCTGTCCGTGACGTTTAACTTTCCCTTTAACAACCAGGGTGTTAACGACTTCGACTTCGACTTCAAACAGTTTCTGCACAGCAGCTTTGATTTCTGCTTTGGTCGCGTCTTTAGCAACTTTGAGAACGATGGTGTTAGTTTTTTCCATCGCAGCAGACGCTTTTTCAGAAACGTGCGGTGCACGCAGCACCTTCAGCAGACGTTCTTCACGAATCATGCCAGCATCTCCTCAACTTGCTTAACAGCATCAGCAGTCATTACGACTTTGTCGAAGGCGATCAGGCTAACCGGGTCGATACCAGTTGCATCGCGTACGTCAACCTTGTGCAGGTTGCGCGCAGCCAGGAACAGGTTTTCGTCCAGCTCACCGGTGATGATCAGCACATCTTCCAGAGCCATGTCTTTCAGTTTCTGTGCCAGCAGCTTAGTTTTAGGCGCTTCTACAGAGAAAGATTCGACAACGATCAGACGATCCTGACGTACCAGCTCGGACAGGATGCTTTTCAGCGCGCCGCGGTACATCTTTTTATTAACTTTTTGACTGTGGTCCTGCGGGCGAGCAGCGAAGGTCACGCCACCGGAACGCCAGATCGGGCTCTTGATAGAACCTGAACGCGCACGGCCGGTACCTTTCTGGCGCCACGGCTTTTTGCCGGAACCAGTTACTTCAGCACGAGTCTTCTGAGCACGAGTACCCTGACGAGCACCAGCTGCATAAGCAACAACAACCTGGTGAACCAGCGCTTCGTTGAAATCACGACCGAAGGTAGTTTCGGAAACAGTCAGCGCGCTCTGCGCGTCTTTCAATACTAATTCCATTGCTATCCCCTTACGCCTTCACAGCTGGTTTAACGATCAGGTCGCTACCGGTTGCACCCGGGACCGCACCTTTAACCAGCAGCAGGTTGCGCTCAGCGTCAACACGTACTACGTCCAGGCTCTGAACGGTTACACGTTCGTTACCCAGCTGACCTGCCATTTTCTTGCCTTTGAACACTTTGCCCGGAGTCTGGTTCTGACCGATAGAACCCGGAACGCGGTGAGACAAGGAGTTACCGTGAGTAGCGTCCTGGGTACGGAAGTTCCAGCGCTTAACGGTACCAGCAAAACCTTTACCTTTAGAGGTACCGGTTACGTCAACTTTTTTAACTTCAGCAAACAGTTCAACGCTAATGTCTTGACCTACGGTGAACTCTTCGCCTTCAGCCAGGCGGAATTCCCACAGACCACGGCCAGCTTCTACGCCAGCTTTAGCGAAGTGACCCGCTTCTGGTTTGGTTACACGGTTAGCTTTTTTAGCACCAGTGGTAACCTGAATAGCGCGGTAGCCATCGTTAGCCAGATCTTTAACCTGAGTAACGCGGTTTGCTTCAACTTCGATTACGGTTACTGGGATTGAAACGCCATCTTCAGTGAAGATGCGGGTCATACCCACTTTTTTACCGACTAAACCAATCATTGTATCAACCTCTCAATCGCTCGATGACCTGATTAACCCAGGCTGATCTGCACGTCTACACCGGCAGCCAGATCCAGACGCATCAGAGCATCAACGGTTTTCTCAGTTGGCTCAACGATGTCAACCAGACGCTTGTGAGTGCGGATCTCGTACTGATCACGCGCGTCTTTGTTGACGTGCGGGGAGATCAGAACGGTAAAGCGCTCTTTGCGGGTCGGCAGCGGGATCGGACCACGGACTTGCGCACCAGTGCGCTTAGCAGTCTCGACGATTTCCGCGGTTGATTGATCGATCAGACGATGATCAAACGCTTTAAGGCGGATACGGATTCTTTGGTTCTGCATGAGACCAGAGCTCCAATTATTTTATAAACGAAAATGATCACTACTCAGACCCATTACGATTGATGGGAGAGTGTAACCGTTCTTACGTAGCCCCCCGATTGGGAGCATTGTTAGGCAACTGAAAAAGATTGTTGCCCGGGGTTCAGATTGAACCAGCTGTCAATTACGACAAGCCCGCGCATTATACGTAAATCTGGGCAGGACGCAAGCCCAGTTTAGAAAATAGACGGCAGGTCTCATTTTTGCGCAGCGACTCGCAAACACAATGTAAAGTTACCCAGTGGTGATAAAAGGCAGGAAAGCGTCTCGCAAACTTTTTTTTTGATGTTTGTTTAGCGGGTGAGTTTGCGCGGAGTATGGCCGCACTTACTCCATTGAGGCCAACGCCAATGCTCATTACCCTCCCCTTTCTGATTGCCTATCTGGGATTAACATTTCTGTTAATACGCGAGGATATCCGGGCCCAGCTCCTTCCGGACAAATATCTCTGTCCGCTATTATGGGCTGGTCTGCTTTATCATCTCTGTCTTCAACCAGCACTGCTGCCTGCCGCAGTGACAGGTTCGATAGCGGGATATGCAGGCTTCGCGATAATTTATTGGGGTTATAAGCTGGTACGTAAACGTGAAGGTCTGGGTTACGGTGACGTGAAGTATCTGGGTGCGTTGGGTGCCTGGCATGGATGGTGCGTGCTTCCTGTGCTGGCATTATTAGCAGCCCTGCTGGCTACTCTCTATCTTTTGGTATACGCGGTGTGTAAACCTGGGGAGCAGACATTAAAAAACCCGCTGCCATTTGGGCCTTTCATGGCGGCAGCGGGTTTAATGGTAAGTGGGCAAAGCCTGATTAGCTTTCCACTTTAATCTGCGACTGGAGGTAATTTTGCAGTCCGATTTTACCGATCAGATCCAGTTCGGTTTCCAGCCAATCAATGTGCCCTTCTTCATCGGCCAGGATCTGAATCATCATATCGCGGCTGACGTAATCGTGAACGCTGTCCGCATAAGCGATAGCTTCACGAAGATCTTTCGCCCCATCAAGCTCCAGCGCCAGATCCGAACGTAGCATTTCTTCGACGTCTTCACCGATGCCCAGCTTGCCGAGATCCTGCAGGTTGGGGATCCCCTCGAGAAACAAAATACGCTCGATGTACTTATCAGCGTGTTTCATTTCATCAATGGACTCATGGTATTCAACATCGTTGAGGCGAGTCAGGCCCCAGTTTTTGAACATTCTCGCATGGAGAAAGTATTGATTGATTGCGACAAGCTCATTTCCCAATAATTTATTGAGATAACTTATGATTTTAACATCACCTTTCATTATAGTCCCTCCGCTTCCACTCATTGAAGCGTAGATGGGCCTACAGGGATGTCAAAAAAAAGAGTGAGACTCAGGCGATCTCTTTGTATTCCGGGATCTGCATCAGTTCGTCCTGCATAATCTCGCGGGCAGCGCGAACACACTTACCGCATTGATTTCCCACTGGAACAAACTTGCGTAGCTGCTGAAAAGATTGAGGGTGAAACTGGCGAACGGCCTGACGAATTTTTTTATCACTTACACCGTTACATAAACAAACGTACATAACCACTCCCGTTCAAAATATGCGCAAAGTGTAAGTGAGAATAATTATGATTACAATAGCACAAGCACGAAGATACGGGGCGGGAACGAACAAAAAATGCGAAAATTTGTGAACGTGACAAACGGCAGATAACAAAAAAGGACGCCGAAGCGTCCTTTTTAATTCAGGGATAATTAATTAGCCCAGAACTTTAGCAACAACACCCGCGCCAACGGTACGGCCGCCTTCGCGGATTGCGAAACGCAGACCATCGTCCATTGCGATTGGGTGGATCAGGGTAACAACCATCTTGATGTTGTCGCCTGGCATTACCATCTCAACGCCTTCTGGCAGTTCGATGGTACCGGTCACGTCAGTAGTACGGAAGTAGAACTGTGGACGGTAGC
>NZ_JALKTL010000016.1:0-4928 GCF_035787115.1 Leclercia adecarboxylata
TGGAGCAGAACAGAGCCACAGGCAACGCAGAGCCTGAGCAATGGACTATTAAGCAGGTTGTGAATATAACGCAGTGTCGAGCGATTCAGCGCAGCTATGAAGCATCACAGGCATGGAAGCAGGTGAAAGGCAGTTGGTCAGATGACACACCAGCAGCGAAGAAAGAGAGAACGCAGAAAGAAGCCACGGAACAGAAAGCACACGCTGAGCGAGTACGGCAGATTTGTGGTGATGCTGATGCAGTTATGCGCCTGTTCGCTGATGAAGATTTCTTTACCTTTGAGCAGGTGCTTAGGTCTGTGTCGAGGCAGTGGGAAAAACGCTGTGTGCAGATGGATCGGCAAATCAGCGCCTACATTCAGTCAGGCCATAACATCCCATATGCTGAGGCCAGAGAGCAGCGCTTAACGATGGAAGCATTCTGTGGAGCGACGGCACGCTTGCATGCTGTTGTGATGACGTTGCAGCAAATTGCAGACGCAGAAAACATCATCCTTAGAGATGGTTCCTTACCTGAGCAAGTGGAAGCAATCGACACTGTGAAGCGCTGTGCGGTGCTGTGGGCGCGTGATGTGTTGGACAATAACAAAGTGTTGGTGATGGGGTTCACCCATCCGTTGCTTGCTGTTGTGGGCGATCCAATGGCTTGGGGTACGGCAGAAGATGAACACGGCAAACAGTGGCTGTGCGTATGGCAGAATGAGTGTGTGAACTGGCAAGACCAACTAACCCCATTCGATGCCCCAGCCACAGAGATTGACGAAAGCGGCATTAATCCGGCATTGCTTAGAGGTAGTTCCTTACCTCCTGTTCCTGTTGCCAACTATGGCGACGGATGGAAAGAGACAGGAGCCGATTACCTGTATGAGCAGCAGGAGAAGAAACAGCGCCGGGAAGCGGCAGCAGCAAAAGCAGCAGCAGAAGCAGAGGCCAGAGCCAAAGCAGACGCTGAGAAAAGAGCAGCCACACAGCGAGCCATTGCCAGGACTATTCAAGACATCCGGGCGGAGTGGGAGAGCAAGCAAGGTGATTTTTATGCTTATGCCTCTGGTAAATGGAACAATGAATACGGGCTATTGGATGAAGCCCACCAGCGGATTGCAGAAGCAGGTGAACGGGTGGATGTGATGATTTGCGAGCTTGAGCAAATGTTAACAGACGAACGAACTAATGATGATGATTGGCGATACTGGCAGATGACGAATACCCAGAAGCGCAAATCAATGCTTACCTACCCAACGGTGTTTGAGAGCCTACTTAACCCCTTCTAAAGATTACGCCTCGTCAGCGTAAAACCCACCACCTGAGCATGTGGCAAAACTGCTTACCCGCTAACTCTTAGAGGTATTTCCTTACCTTCACAGGAGACAACAAATGATTGAGACAAGCACTGAGCAGCGCCGATTATGCCATGTATGGGATGAACTGGAGAGGCTGCGAATACTGGCACTGTGGGAGGCTGACAATTTGGCACTGATGCAAAATACAATAGGCCAAACAAAGCCGGAATGGGTAGGAACAAACGAGACGGCGTAAGCCGTTTTCCTTTTCCGGGCTGTTCAGTTGGCGCTGGTCTGGTTCGTTGTCAGGTACGCTCTTGTAATCCAGTGGCGTGAGACTGTGGCAGAGCTTCACTCTTTTCCGGTGAAGTTAGATCCCATTGTTTGCCTGTTTCAACCATTCCAATCTTGGAACGATTACCCCGCTTTGAGAGGGCGAACACTGGTTAAGGTAAGTTAGTGCCTGTTGTTGGTTTTCTGTTTGTGGTGGCAAGAACCAGCAAACCTCTGGTATGCTTACACCACTTAGGCCGCCAAACTTAAGTGATTGGGTGTTTGCATACCAGAGCCTTAACACTCGGAAGCATAACACGGAGAGAAGCCCTTGAGATGTAAAAGTTTCAGGGGCTTTTTTTCGTCATGACACATTCACTTCACCCCTCCCCTCATACCGATTGTTTTCATTTTCCTGTTCCCACTGTATAGGGGCAATGTCTTTACCCGTGATGACTGGACATAGTTTTCAATGGAGATTTCACCGGATGGACGGCATACGGCAGAGCGAGCAAGCGCAAAAGGGGAAGTGGGTACACCCCCTATGGTAGGGGAGTAAAGCCGATTCAAATTCGATGAAAGTTGCCTGTTCAAGATCAGTAAGCAGATGAATGATGCCAATCACTGACTACCCCTACCCCTACCGGGGGTGTGTGTGGAGGTCGAAAAAAGCTGGTGGATTTAGACACGTTTGGACATGGAGAACGGCAGCATGTGGTGATTTAGTGCTGGATATTTTCAGAGTAAAAGCCTGTGTGCTGGATTGGTAGTAGGAGCAGCAGCCGCACCAGCGGGTATGCCCCCATAAGTAATGGCATCTAATGGGCGGTTATATTGCTGGATATTTTCATGTGTCGGATGCCTGCCGGAAAATGGTTGCAGTACAGCATGTGCAAAAACACCCCCTCACATAGTTGGTGCGCTAGCTAGTTTGCAAAGCGCTAACTGTTAGAGGTATTTCCTTACCTCACCCCCAGCAATACCCAATCACGACCGATATAAATAGTGTAGTGAATAAGCACGCTATAACACCACATACATAAACCCCACAAAATACCCGTTAAAGTGTAGTGAATAAGCCTTGATTGATTTAATCAATACACTTACAATCACCACATACTAAATCACTACAGTAGAGAGTTCGGAAATGGCAAAGGTTGGTTATGTTCGTGTGTCGAGTGTTCAGCAGAATAACGAGCGTCAGTTAGATGGTGTTGAACTGGATAAGGTATTCACTGAGACAGCAAGCGGAAAGAATGCAGACCGTCCACAGTTGAAAGCAATGCTTGAGTATGTCCGTGAAGGTGATGTGATTCACTGCCACGAACTGAGCCGCCTGGGTCGCAACGTCAAAGACCTGTTGACCATCATCGACGCTGTGAAAGAGAAGGGCGTAAGCATCGAGTTTCACAAGGAACGACTGACAGCCGGAGCCAATGAGAACGCAGTAAGCCGCATGATGCTGAATGTGCTGGCATCAGTGGCACAGATGGAACGGGAGATGATGCTTGAGCGACAAGCGGAAGGGTACGCAGCAGCGAAGCAGGCAGGCCGCAAAGGTGGACGCGGAAATGGTAAGGATGTTGACCGGGTAGGGATCGTGTCAGCGCTGGCAGCAGGTGAGAGCATTCGCAAGACTGCGGCACAGTTTGGGGTAAGCACACAGACAGTACAGCGCATCAAAGCAGAGCAAGCCATGTGAGAGAGCCGCCTACGGGCGGTTTCTTATTTGCGCTAATCCTTAGAGGTATTTCCTTACCCCCGTTGTATTTATTTATTTCGTTTATTTATGCAAATAGTTTCAAGCAAAGTCGGGTTTATACCATATATAAATATGTCCTGTTGAGTTGTAGATAAGCGCGTAAACAGAAAGTATACACTGTTCAGGATGGGTCTATTTTTTCGTTAACTTTCGGTAATTTAGGGATAAATAGGCATGAGTTAGGGCGAGTTGTCGAGGCTTGCCCTTTATTTTGGTCAGGATGAAAATGTGTCCTGTTGTAATGGATTTAACAGAAGGAGCCACGGAATATGGCAGAGAGTAAAAGGGCAATATTGGCTGAATATGCCAATGACACATACCCCACCAGCAAAGCAGCGATGGAACACGCAAAAAGGTTATGGCGTAAGCACTACCCGGTGTTGAGTAGGTTCGAAAGGGAACACGACAAAGGCAGAGCAGAAGCGGTGATTATGTGTGTGGCGATGTTGCAGGATGCCGGGTATACGAAAGCAGCGGGAGCGATTGAGCATCACCTGAACTGGCTATGTGAGCCAGCGAAGAAGCCAACGAAAGAGCAGCGATCTATTGCTGATGGGATGGGAGGTAAGGACTGATGGCATTCTTTGAGAGTGGGGCGAAGTACAACGGCAAGCCATGCCGTAAATGTGGCTGTGTGGTTCGGTTCAAGAACAGTCGGCGCTGTGTTCAGTGTAAGCACAATCTCGCAAAGGCTGAGTGGCAGAGAACGAAAGAACAGACGGCAGTTGAGCATGTGCTGGAAAGGCATGAGGTGGAATAAGCGCTAATGCTTAGAGGTATTTCCTTACCTCACTTGATGGGGTAAGGGTTATTAAAGTTATTGATCTATAGGGGTTTTACATGACGACGACGATTGAACAGATTACGCCAGCAACGCTGGCAGCAGCAGCAAGGGCGATTAGGAATACGCCAATTATTGAGCTTGAGCCTTGCGACAAATGCAGGCATCCAGAGGCGATTTACTTCTACCAGCGTGAAGGCAGAACACACAATGGTTGCCTGTGGTGTCGCCATATTGAAGAGACTAGCAGCGGTTCCTTAGAGGTAGTTCCTTACCTCGGAGAGGTGGACGAAAACGGCGTAGGGCTGGTGATGGGTAAGCGTCGCTGTAAGTGTGGCAACAAGATGAAACTTGCCGTTAATGCCTATGGTACTAATGCTGGCAAATGTTCAGAGTGTGCCCGGCAAGCGTGGGAGGCAAAAGAGTACGGCAAGGAGTTCAAGCGGGTTAATCGGTCTGTGTCTGCGAAGGTTCACAAATTCGTTGTGAGCAGCATCGAGCGAAGCGGGTATGTTGAGGTTGCGCCTCGATCCTTCTCGGAGTTCATCGAGCTGAGAGAGCTGGCTTACCGATGTGAAGTGATGAACCAGAGGGAGCGAGCCTTAGACACTGGCATCAAGTGGGAGTTGGGGCATAAGTTCCCAGCGCTGGTGGCCGGAGAACTACGGGGCAAAGCAACGGCGGAAAATATTCACATCATCCAGATGGAGCAGAACAGAGCCACAGGCAACGCAGAGCCTGAGCAATGGACTATTAAGCAGGTTGTGAATATAACGCAGTGTCGAGCGATTCAGCGCAGCTATGAAGCATCACAGGCATGGAAGCAGGTGAA
>NZ_JALKTL010000017.1:0-4493 GCF_035787115.1 Leclercia adecarboxylata
GAAGTTCAGCTCCAGACGCCCCTTGTCGGTGTGCTCCACCCACAGAACGCTGTACTGGTCCTTATCGAGTCCGGGCATCAGAACCCGCTCGAAGCTGGCCATCAGTTTTTCACGCTGCCCGGGCGGCAGGGCGGCCTCCGCGAACGACAGCACCCCGGAGGTGTATTTCTTCGCGTACGGCGAGGCATCGATAAGCTCCCGGATCTCTTCCGGCCGTCCCTGCAGGACAGTGGCCCCCTCACGCTGGCGGTCTTTCCCGAGCAGGTAATCCACCGGCCCGGCGCCACCGCCGCGGCCGCGCGGGTGGAATTTAACGATCATCGTCCGATCCTTTCTCCAGAACCGCGTGACGCAGCTGCTCGAGGCCGGCATCGATCGCCATCAGCGCGGCCACAATCTGCACCCGGTCCTGGCCGGTACCGCCGCCGGCGTTAACCCGGCGGGCTATCTGGTTCAGGTTATTGCCCATGCCGGCAAGCTGGCGCAGCAGCGCCGGCGAGATCGAGGGAAGTTTGCCGGCGCGGGCCGGCTTCTCACCGAGGCACGTCTGACGCATCCAGGAAGCCAGCTGCTTCCCGTCGCAGCGTTCGAGCAGCCGGCGGTGTTCGTCCTCCGTCACCCACATGGTGAGCATCTTGTTCCGTTTCTCTGACAAACCGGCCTCCTGATAACGCCGGGACGGACGGGAAAAGCTTCCCGGGCGGCGCGGGGTTGGACAAGCCGCAGGCGCGTCAGTGCTTTTAGCGGGTTTCGGGGCGCAGCCCTGAACCAGTCACGTAGCGCTAGCGGAGTGTATACTTGCTTAAAATGTAACATCGAGGAAATACGAGGCATAGCTGCCACATAAAGCAGGTGAAAAATGTAGGATGCGGGCGTAGGCAGAAAATGTCCTGCAGGAGAAGTGCCGCTTCCTCGCTCACTGACTCGCTTCGCTCGGGCGTTCGGCTGCGGCGAGCGGAGCCTGCGTGCTCAAAAGCAGTAGCGGCGTTATCCACAGATTCGGGGGATAAATGGCAAGAGAACGTGTGTAAGAAAGCGGGACCAAAAAAGGACCCGGCGTTGCCGGTTTTCCATAGGCTCCGCCCCCCTGACAAGCATCACAGAATCTGACGCTCAAATCAGTGGTGGCGAAACCCGACAGGACTATAAAGATACCAGGCGTTTCCCCCTGGTGGCTCCCTCTTGCGCTTTCCTGTTCCCGCCCTGCGGCATCCGTGTTGTGGTGGAAGCTTTACCTAAATCACCACGTCCCGTTCCGTTTAGACAGTTCGCTCCAAGCTGGGCTGTGTGCAAGAACCCCCCGTTCAGCCCGACTACCACGTTGTCCCGGTAACTATCATCTTGAGTCCAACCCGGAACAGACACGAAAAATCGCCAGTGGCGGTAGCCATTGGTAAGCAGGATGTGCGAGAGATGTATCGAGAGTTCTTGAAGTAGTGGCCTAACTGAGGCTACACTGGAAGGACAGATTTGGTGACGTCTCGCACAAGACTGTTACCTGGTTAAGCAGTTCCCCAACTGACCTAACCTTCGATTAAACCGCCTCCCCAGGCGGTTTTTTCGTTTACAGGGCAAGAGATTACGACTCATCGCAAAGGATCTCAAGAAGATCCTTCATGGATTACCGTTCATAACACTATCAAGCGTAACCGTCGATGATGGAGAAACCGCACCACCTCCGGTATCACGAACGTTGTTTATCTGGCATGCAGCCAGCACCATCGAAACAACCACAACGCCAGTAAAAAGTAGTTTTTTCATATTCAATCCTCTTATTTTTATAGTTATTCTTGGATTATAGGGGCCTCCAGTTAAGGCCCCTGATGTTAATTACTTAGATTTAAATCCCGGCTTGCCATTTGCTGCTCGCCATTCTTTAACTGTTTTTAAAACGCCAATAGCTGAATTATCAGCGCCTGGTTCTGGGTGATAAATCAGATCCCATCCATCTGGATGCTCGGTAAGTTGACCGAATTCATAAATTGCTTCATCGTGCGCAGATTCAGTAGGAAAATCAGCACGCTTTATTTTGTTCACAAAATCAACGAATTCCTGTTCTGTATAATCTGTTATTTTTTTAGTGCCCATCTCAGTTCCCCTTATGAATTTCAATATGACGCTTATCCCGGCCCGCTGTTGTAGGTTCTCTGCCACACCACAAATACTGCATATAAAACAATGTTTTTATATACGGTATTTTGATGCTACTCCTCATTAATCCCTTTCGTTAACAGGGTATTTTTATTTGTTTTTAACGTATTACAGTCAGGCATTGTCACCCGTTTTTGGTAATGGCGAAGATGTCTTACAATAGGGGTACGGGACACGTATGGGACGGACGCAACTTATGGCATGGCACACTGTACAGGACACGTTAAAACTTACTGGCCGTTCGCGCTCGCAACTCTACCGTGACATGGCGAAAGGCCTCGTCAGCTACAGGACAGGCAAAGATGAAAGGCGTGAATTCGAGACAAGCGAACTGATCCGGGTCTACGGTGAACTCAAGGATCTTGAGACAGCAAAAAGGCACAAAGAGGGACAGTCAAAAAATGGCAATATTCAGGCGGGAAATACGCAGTTAGAGACCATTCAGCAGAAGCTGGATACACTGCAGGAAACCGTCACCCTGATGCTCGAGGATAAAATCGCACGGGAAGCAGAAAAGCGGGCGCGGGAAGAGGAGCGTGATCAGCTGCAGGCGGAAATCAGCCGGCTGACGGACGCGCTGGCGCAGGAAAAAAAGCGGAGCTTCTGGTCGCGGTTGTTTCGCTCCGGTTCAGAGTGACCGTGCCGGTGACGCTGATTTACCATAACATCCGTTGCCCGCACCGCTCGACAGGCACTGGCGGCGCAGACGCCACCTGACGCCCGAAAACCCGGCTTAAGCAACGCTACATCCTCCGTTAAGCCGGGAGATAATTTTTACCCGACTGCATAGCCATGCAGCCAGGTGAATGACGGCAGGATTCATCCTGAAAACGGCATAAAAGCCCCAAAAACCGGCAAATGCTTCTCCAGCCACTCCCACAGCTCTGCCGTCAGATACAGACAGTTAAGTACAGCTTCAATAACGTTAAGCAATTTCATTTCCCGCTCCTGAATAAGCCGTGACCTTTTTTGTCACGAACCTATTTAGCGGGAGAAATCAGAGCCCTTCTTCGTGCGGGGTGTCCGCTGCGGGAAGAGGTTAAAGCATCGGACCTTTGTACGTTTTCTGCGGCTGGCGCTGCAGCACGAGCGTTTTCTGATACTCACGCTCGTGCTGCCGGCGCTCGGCGGCGTTCAACTCCCGTACAAGCGGCGCAGCTGTTCGCTCAAACTCTGCACCTGCTCGCTCAAGTCCGTCACGCGCTCGCTCAGTATCGCGTTCTCCCGTTGCATAAGCCCAGACATCCTCCGCCATTCCGCGAAGGCGCTCTCCCATTCGTCCAGCCTTTGCGAGTAGTCCTGCTGTAGCTGCTCTAATGCGCTCAGCAACTGCTTTTCCAGCTCTGTCATTTTCCGCTACTCCTGTTTCAGGCGGATCCAGGTCGTCCCGTCGTAGGGGATAGTTTCGGATTGCATCCCCGGCGGCAGGATAAGGAATTTCCGGCCGTCGCTGCTCTCCTGATAGCGCACCCCCCACGTCCGGACGGTGAGTTTCTTCAGCGTATCCTCCTGCTGGCGAAGGGCCGTGTAATTGTCGGTTATCTGCTGGCCCTGCCACCACAGCACGCCCCCGCTCGTTGCGATCAGCAGCGCCGAGATCATCAGGATGGTGAGCCATGTCCGGCCGGCCGTGCGAAGCACGCTCCGCCGGTTCTTCTCCATAGCCGAGCTCATACCCTGCTCGTGGGCGCGGATGGCGTCGCTGATTCTCTTCGCGCTTGCGCTCAGTTCCGCTCTGACAGACTGCTCGTGCTCGCTGAATGCGGCTTTCAGCATCTCGCCGGTATGCAGCTGCTGCGCTTTCGATTTCTGCTCCAAGTCCTTCGCCAGCGTTAAAAGACTGCTCATAGATGGCTCCCTTCAGTCGGATGTTTCGCCCCCCGTCCGGGTCGGCAATGCTGATACTGCTTTTTGTGGTGCGCACCACCTCAAAACCTGCACTTTCCAGCGCCTCAGTGACGTCCTGGCGCGTTTTCAGCTCCCCGGATGAGGCTAAGGCCAGTAATCCCTGCGTGATGGCCTGTGCGGCTTCCTGCTTCGCTTCTGGCAGGGCGGCCGCCGTGACCAGCGTCCGCCGGTTCTCCGGCGCGTTCGGGTCATGCAGCCCCAGCCGGCCGTTGACCACCGTCTGCCAGGCATCGATGCGCGGCCGGTCGGCACGGTCAAAGTACGGCTGCAGGCGCTTACCGGTCAGCAGCTCGGTGTTGGGGATCAGGAAGTTCAGCTCCAGACGCCCCTTGTCGGTGTGCTCCACCCACAGAACGCTGTACTGGTCCTTATCGAGTCCGGGCATCAGAACCCGCTCGAAGCTGGCCATCAGTTTTTCACGCTGCCCGGGCGGC
>NZ_JALKTL010000018.1:0-2701 GCF_035787115.1 Leclercia adecarboxylata
GGTTGTGACCGTGGTCCCATTTGAGTGGTTGTGACCGTGGTCCCATTTGAGTGGTTGTGACCGTGGTCCCATTTGAGTGGTTGTGACCGTGGTCCCATTTGAGTGGTTGTGACCGTGGTCCCATTTGTGTGGTTGGGACCGTGGTCCCATTTGAGTGGTTGGGAGCACGGTCCTGAAAAGGCTAAAGCAGGAAGATTACTACCGAATCAATGCTTGTTTTTCTTCGTAGCTAAAAGCTCAAGCATTTCTTCAAACTTCCCAATGTTTTCCTCGGAAAGCTTGGAACGATCTAGGCTGATAATCACTTTATTTCCTTTATACCGCACTGTTGCTCCAGGAACGAACTCGTGCTTTTCAGGAGCCTGATTTAATTTCTTGTTGGGATCTTTAAGCAACGCTGTAAGAGATTGAATTATTTCATCAGCCTCAAGTATAACCCCCGCTTTTCTTTTCCCTGATAACTCAGATGCTCCCTCAAGTAGAAGAGCTTCATTTTCAGAAAAGATTTTCTGTAAGTTTTCGCCAGCTCTCGCGGAAAGTTCGCCAGGATGAGAGAAGAGTGCGATGACATCTCTTGGTAACTTAGAAGTATTAATGCATCTGGTTATGATTTTTCTTGAGATGTTTTCAGCGTCAGCCAGGGCAGAAATATTCCCATTAAACTCATTAGCTAAACGCTGGGAATATCGCTTACCTCTTTCATAAGCACTCGTAGGCCTGTAATCATTTCCAAGTTTACATAAAGCATCCATCTGTTCGTCATCAAGGGTGCCGACAAGTATGCGATATTCAGTAGATGTCAGAATGGCAGTCATGCGACGGCGGCTGCCATCAGCAACTTCTATATGACCGTTGACCTTACGACCAAATGCCGGATTTTGCTGGCCAGACAGTAAAAACGATGGGATGAGATCGTCTAAGGAATCTTCTGTTAAAAATGCCTGATCACGTTCATTACCAGCCCAGACCTTTGTTGAGCTGGCAACATCTGCACCAAGGATGGTCTCGAGAACAAACTTCACTTCTCGTCCACAGACGGGAAGGGTAATAGTATTGCCCTTTGCCATAGCACCCACTCGAGCAATGAGTGTATCAACCATAGGAGCTGCAGGGGCTGTTACAGTAGTCGCAGGAGCAACTGATGGGGTAGATTTAGGGATGATAGGTGGGCGTTTCATTAACGGATCTCCCAACGAGGTTTAATGAGACGGTCAAAGATTTCATTACAAACCGGCTCCCAAATTGCGAGTGCATTCCTCCATGCTCCTGTAGAAGAACGCTGATCAATAGCTTGTTCGAACACAGTTCTCATTCGAATCTGCCCTTTACCTACTTCATCCGTTTCACGTACTACGTTTTTGAGCACCATGCTTCCCCATGCATCCCTTATTTGCTCTTCCATCCATGGCGACTGGGAACCGTTATTATTATTGTATTTAGTAAGCAGGATCCTGACATCTGGCTCGAACCCCTGGAGATCTACGTTTTTCAACAAATCCCTCAGCATGTCGAAAAATTGCAGGGCAGAGGTATAGTCAAAGAGTTCTGCAGGCGTAGGAACTAACAACACATCTGCAGCACAAACAACGTTAATTGTGCCGATACCAAGGTTAGGAGCACTATCGATAACAACCACATCGTAATCATGGGCTACCGTTTCAATGGCCAGCCTTAGCATCATGTGAGGTTCTGTCGGCAGCTTTCCTTCGTCAAAACGTCCCATCAACTCAGTTTCAATACGATGTAAGGCCAGACAAGAAGGGATGATATCAAGGCCAGGCCAGCATGTTGGTTTTACCGCATATGAAGCATCATCTCGTTCACCGAGATAGAAGGGGAGTAGAGTATCTTCAGAATGAATATGTAAATCAGGAACCCAACCATGGTACATCGAGGCCGTACCCTGCGGATCGTTGCCTTCGACTAACAGTACGCGAAGCCCTTTTAAAGCCAAATCCTGAGCAAGATGAACGGAGACAGAAGTTTTATAAACCCCACCTTTATGAGCTGCAACACCGATTACCGGAGGTAAGCTTTCATCTGGTCGGCGAAGACGGGTACCAAACACATCTCGCATATGATTTATTTGCTCGATGGTATAGCCCACACGCTGTTCTACGCGTCCTCGCAATTCCATATCTGGATGCGGCAATCGTCCTGCTTTTTCAGCGTCACGAATAGCCTGGGATGATACACCGATCAGATCGGCTGCCTCACCAACACGCCACCGGCGGGTTATTTTCCTTGCTTCAGGGCTATCATCATTAAATTGAGCAATTGCGATGGCTTTCGTCATCTCATGGCCAGCTGCAATGCATTGGTTAAGCGTATCCATTAATCCCATTCGAAACTCCTTTAATCAACTTTGCATCATTATATTAAATCTTGAAAAAACAAGCAAAGCAACGAAAAACCTGCAAACATGCTAAAAAAATGCAAAGCGCATCAAATCCTGCAAAGTTGATAACTTTTTAAACAGAATCCTTCGTCAAAATTAGAGGGTTAAGAAAGTTTGAATATTACTGGACAATAGTTAACCACAAAGCCCTCCAAAAGGAAGGATTTCTTTATCGTATGAATTGCCACGGGTTTAACAGACACCTCAGAGTCATTTAAGATGGCTTAAAGAGAGGTGCCCATGAGCGGTAAGCGTTATCCCGAAGAGTTTAAAATTGAAGCAGTCAAACAGGTTGCTGATCGT
>NZ_JALKTL010000019.1:0-1875 GCF_035787115.1 Leclercia adecarboxylata
TTCACGAGGCGCTACCTAAATAGCTTTCGGGGAGAACCAGCTATCTCCCGGTTTGATTGGCCTTTCACCCCCAGCCACAGGTCATCCGCTAATTTTTCAACATTAGTCGGTTCGGTCCTCCAGTTAGTGTTACCCAACCTTCAACCTGCCCATGGCTAGATCACCGGGTTTCGGGTCTATACCCTGCAACTTAACGCCCAGTTAAGACTCGGTTTCCCTTCGGCTCCCCTATACGGTTAACCTTGCTACAGAATATAAGTCGCTGACCCATTATACAAAAGGTACGCAGTCACACCCGAAGGTGCTCCCACTGCTTGTACGTACACGGTTTCAGGTTCTTTTTCACTCCCCTCGCCGGGGTTCTTTTCGCCTTTCCCTCACGGTACTGGTTCACTATCGGTCAGTCAGGAGTATTTAGCCTTGGAGGATGGTCCCCCCATATTCAGACAGGATACCACGTGTCCCGCCCTACTCTTCGAGTTCACAGCAAGTGTGCTTTCATGTACGGGACTATCACCCTGTACCGTCGGACTTTCCAGACCGTTCCACTAACACACAAGCTGATTCAGACTCCGGGCTGCTCCCCGTTCGCTCGCCGCTACTGGGGGAATCTCGGTTGATTTCTTTTCCTCGGGGTACTTAGATGTTTCAGTTCCCCCGGTTCGCCTCGTTAACCTATGTATTCAGTTAACGATAGTGTGCCGGAACACACTGGGTTTCCCCATTCGGACATCGCCGGGTCAAAGGTTCATATCACCTCGCCGGCGCTTTTCGCAGATTAGCACGTCCTTCATCGCCTCTGACTGCCAGGGCATCCACCGTGTACGCTTAGTCGCTTAACCTCACAACCCGAAGATGTTTCACTTCATGATTGTGAAAATTTGAGAGACTCGAACACACCGTATTTCTGTTCTTATTACGGAGAACAGACACAGCGTGTCGTTTCAATTTTCAGCTTGATCCAGATTTTTAAAGAGCAAATATCTCAAACATGACTCATAGAGTCAGTTTTGAGATACTGATTGGTTGTGCCTTTCACTCACACCCAGCAAGTGGCGTCCCCTAGGGGATTCGAACCCCTGTTGCCGCCGTGAAAGGGCGGAGTCCTAACCGCTAGACGAAGGGGACACGATGTGTCACGACTTCGCAGCCGTCTTGCTCGTTACTTTTCATCAGACAATCTGTGTGAGCACTGCAAAGGCAGGTTCTTTAAGGTAAGGAGGTGATCCAACCGCAGGTTCCCCTACGGTTACCTTGTTACGACTTCACCCCAGTCATGAATCACAAAGTGGTAAGCGCCCTCCCGAAGGTTAAGCTACCTACTTCTTTTGCAACCCACTCCCATGGTGTGACGGGCGGTGTGTACAAGGCCCGGGAACGTATTCACCGTGGCATTCTGATCCACGATTACTAGCGATTCCGACTTCATGGAGTCGAGTTGCAGACTCCAATCCGGACTACGACGCACTTTATGAGGTCCGCTTGCTCTCGCGAGGTCGCTTCTCTTTGTATGCGCCATTGTAGCACGTGTGTAGCCCTACTCGTAAGGGCCATGATGACTTGACGTCATCCCCACCTTCCTCCAGTTTATCACTGGCAGTCTCCTTTGAGTTCCCGGCCTAACCGCTGGCAACAAAGGATAAGGGTTGCGCTCGTTGCGGGACTTAACCCAACATTTCACAACACGAGCTGACGACAGCCATGCAGCACCTGTCTCAGAGTTCCCGAAGGCACCAAGCCATCTCTGGCAAGTTCTCTGGATGTCAAGAGTAGGTAAGGTTCTTCGCGTTGCATCGAATTAAACCACATGCTCCACCGCTTGTGCGGGCCCCCGTCAATTCATTTGAGTTTTAACCTTGCGGCCGTACTCCCCAG
>NZ_JALKTL010000020.1:0-1016 GCF_035787115.1 Leclercia adecarboxylata
GCGATTGGGTGGATCAGGGTAACAACCATCTTGATGTTGTCGCCTGGCATTACCATCTCAACGCCTTCTGGCAGTTCGATGGTACCGGTCACGTCAGTAGTACGGAAGTAGAACTGTGGACGGTAGCCTTTGAAGAACGGAGTATGACGGCCGCCTTCGTCTTTGGACAGGATGTACACTTCAGATTCGAACTTGGTGTGTGGCTTGATGGAGCCTGGCTTAGCCAGAACCTGACCACGTTCGATTTCTTCACGCTTGATACCACGCAGCAGAACACCAACGTTCTCACCAGCACGGCCTTCGTCCAGCAGTTTGCGGAACATTTCAACGCCAGTACAGGTAGACTTGGCAGTCTCTTTGATACCAACGATTTCAACTTCTTCGCCAACTTTGATGATACCGCGCTCTACACGACCGGTAACAACGGTACCACGACCGGAGATGGAGAATACGTCTTCGATTGGCAGCAGGAACGGCTTGTCAATCGCACGCTCTGGCTCAGGGATGTAAGAATCCAGGTAGCCTGCCAGTTCGATGATTTTCTCTTCCCACTCAGCTTCGCCTTCCAGCGCTTTCAGAGCAGAACCACGAACGATTGGGGTGTCGTCGCCCGGGAAGTCGTACTGGGACAGAAGTTCACGAACTTCCATCTCAACCAGTTCCAGCAGCTCTTCGTCATCAACCATGTCGCATTTGTTCAGGAACACGATGATGAAAGGAACGCCTACCTGACGACCCAGCAGGATGTGCTCACGGGTCTGAGGCATTGGGCCGTCAGTCGCAGCAACAACCAGGATCGCGCCGTCCATCTGCGCAGCACCGGTGATCATGTTTTTAACATAGTCGGCGTGGCCCGGGCAGTCTACGTGTGCGTAGTGGCGAGTCGGGGTGTCATATTCAACGTGAGAAGTGTTGATGGTGATACCACGAGCTTTTTCTTCTGGTGCGTTATCGATCTGGTCGAAAGCACGAGCAGCACCGCCGTAGGTTTTAGCCAGTACGGTAGTGATTGCAGC
>NZ_JALKTL010000021.1:0-832 GCF_035787115.1 Leclercia adecarboxylata
GGTGCTGGATGTTCATCCCAGTGGATTTTACGCCTGGCTTCAGCAGCCGCATTCACAACGCCATCAGGCAGACCTGAGACTGACAGGACAGATTAAACAGTTCTGGCTGGAATCGGGATGCGTCTATGGTTATCGCAAGATCCATCTGGATCTGCGGGACAGCGGGCATCAGTGCGGAGTCAACAGAGTCTGGCGACTGATGAAGCGTGTCGGAATAAAGGCTCAGGTCGGATACCGGAGCCCGCGGGCACGTAAAGGCGAGGCCAGTATCGTGTTGCCCAACAGGCTCCAGCGGCAGTTCAATCCGGATGCTCCGGATGAGCGTTGGGTAACGGACATAACCTACATCAGGACCCACGAAGGCTGGCTGTATCTTGCCGTGGTTGTTGATCTGTTCTCACGTAAAATTATCGGCTGGTCCATGCAATCCCGGATGACAAAGGACATTGTCCTGAACGCACTGCTGATGGCTGTATGGCGGCGTAATCCCCAAAAACAGGTGCTGGTTCACTCGGATCAGGGCAGTCAGTACACAAGCCATGAGTGGCAATCGTTCCTGAAATCACACGGCCTGGAGGGCAGCATGAGCCGTCGCGGTAACTGCCACGATAATGCGGTTGCAGAAAGCTTTTTCCAGTTACTGAAACGCGAGCGGATAAAGAAAAAGATCTACGGAACGCGGGAAGAAGCCCGCAGCGATATTTTTGATTACATCGAAATGTTTTATAACAGTAAGCGTCGGCATGGTTCTAGCGATCAGATGTCACCGACAGAATATGAAAACCAGTATTATCAACGGCTCAGAAGTGTCTAGATTATCCGTGGCGATTCA
>NZ_JALKTL010000023.1:0-455 GCF_035787115.1 Leclercia adecarboxylata
GCTCACACAGATTGTCTGATGAAAATACAGCAGTAAAAATCTCTGCAGGCTTGTAGCTCAGGTGGTTAGAGCGCACCCCTGATAAGGGTGAGGTCGGTGGTTCAAGTCCACTCAGGCCTACCAAATTCATCCTGATACTGCGTTGTGAAACGACTCGCATACTTGAGTATGCTTCGCCCTTCCACGCCTTGTCTCAGAATGAATTACCGGTAGAGAGATTAGCATTTTGCGATGGGGTTATAGCTCAGCTGGGAGAGCGCCTGCCTTGCACGCAGGAGGTCTGCGGTTCGATCCCGCATAGCTCCACCATCCTTTACTGCGACAACAAGAAAACTTCAGAGTGTACCTGCGAGGGTGCGCTGCGAAGTTTTGCTCTTTAAAAATCTGGATCAAGCTGAAAATTGAAACGACACACGAAAGTGTGTTCGAGTCTCTCAAATTTTCACAATCATGAA
>NZ_JALKTL010000024.1:0-443 GCF_035787115.1 Leclercia adecarboxylata
CGCTTACCACTTTGTGATTCATGACTGGGGTGAAGTCGTAACAAGGTAACCGTAGGGGAACCTGCGGTTGGATCACCTCCTTACCTTAAAGAACCTGCCTTTGCAGTGCTCACACAGATTGTCTGATAGAAAGTAAATAGCAAGGCGTCTTGCGATTGAGACTTCAGTGTCCCCTTCGTCTAGAGGCCCAGGACACCGCCCTTTCACGGCGGTAACAGGGGTTCGAATCCCCTAGGGGACGCCACTTGCTGGTTTGTGAGTGAAAGTCACCGGCCTTTATATCTCAAAACTAACTCACTGAGTTACGTTTGAGATATTTGCTCTTTAAAAATCTGGATCAAGCTGAAAATTGAAACGACACACGAAAGTGTGTTCGAGTCTCTCAAATTTTCACAATCATGAAGTGAAACATCTTCGGGTTGTGAGGTTAAGCGACTAAGCGT
>NZ_JALKTL010000025.1:0-381 GCF_035787115.1 Leclercia adecarboxylata
TTCATGATTGTGAAAATTTGAGAGACTCGAACACACTTTCGTGTGTCGTTTCAATTTTCAGCTTGATCCAGATTTTTAAAGAGCAAAACTTCGCAGCGCACCCTCGCAGGTACACTCTGAAGTTTTCAGTATTGTGCAGTAAAAGATGGTGGAGCTATGCGGGATCGAACCGCAGACCTCCTGCGTGCAAGGCAGGCGCTCTCCCAGCTGAGCTATAGCCCCATCGTGATCAATCTCTTCAAATTTGCTTCGCAAATTTGGTAGGCCTGAGTGGACTTGAACCACCGACCTCACCCTTATCAGGGGTGCGCTCTAACCACCTGAGCTACAAGCCTGCAGAGATTTTTACTGCTGTATTTTCATCAGACAATCTGTGTGAGC
>NZ_JALKTL010000026.1:0-354 GCF_035787115.1 Leclercia adecarboxylata
AAGGTTCATATCACCTCGCCGGCGCTTTTCGCAGATTAGCACGTCCTTCATCGCCTCTGACTGCCAGGGCATCCACCGTGTACGCTTAGTCGCTTAACCTCACAACCCGAAGATGTTTCACTTCATGGTTGTGAAAATTTGAGAGACTCGAACACACTTTCGTGTGTCGTTTCAATTTTCAGCTTGATCCAGATTTTTAAAGAGCAAATATCTCAAACATGACTCAGAGAGTCAGTTTTGAGATACTGATTGGTTGTGCCTTTCACTCACACCCAGCAAGTGGCGTCCCCTAGGGGATTCGAACCCCTGTTGCCGCCGTGAAAGGGCGGAGTCCTAACCGCTAGACGAAGGGGA
>NZ_JALKTL010000027.1:0-349 GCF_035787115.1 Leclercia adecarboxylata
GCGTCGGCGTCCGCATCAGCGTCGGCGTCCGCGTCTGCGTCGGCATCCGCATCGGCGTCGGCATCCGCATCCGCATCCGCATCGGCATCAGCGTCTGCATCTGCATCCGCATCAGCGTCGGCATCCGCGTCCGCATCGGCGTCGGCGTCGGCGTCGGCATCGGCGTCGGCGTCGGCATCCGCGTCGGCGTCCGCATCCGCATCCGCATCGGCATCCGCATCAGCGTCGGCGTCCGCATCAGCGTCGGCGTCCGCGTCTGCGTCGGCATCCGCATCGGCGTCGGCATCCGCATCCGCATCCGCATCGGCATCAGCGTCTGCATCTGCATCCGCATCAGCGTCGGCATCCG
>NZ_JALKTL010000028.1:0-294 GCF_035787115.1 Leclercia adecarboxylata
GATGTTTCACTTCATGATTGTGAAAATTTGAGAGACTCGAACACACCGTATTTCTGTTCTTATTACGGAGAACAGACACAGCGTGTCGTTTCAATTTTCAGCTTGATCCAGATTTTTAAAGAGCAAAACTTCTTAATGCACTCGAAAGCACATTCAGAAGTTCATCATTCATCAGACAATCTGTGTGAGCACTGCAAAGGCAGGTTCTTTAAGGTAAGGAGGTGATCCAACCGCAGGTTCCCCTACGGTTACCTTGTTACGACTTCACCCCAGTCATGAATCACAAAGTGGTAA
>NZ_JALKTL010000029.1:0-275 GCF_035787115.1 Leclercia adecarboxylata
ACGGTCCAGACTCCTACGGGAGGCAGCAGTGGGGAATATTGCACAATGGGCGCAAGCCTGATGCAGCCATGCCGCGTGTATGAAGAAGGCCTTCGGGTTGTAAAGTACTTTCAGCGAGGAGGAAGGCGGTGAGGTTAATAACCTCATCGATTGACGTTACTCGCAGAAGAAGCACCGGCTAACTCCGTGCCAGCAGCCGCGGTAATACGGAGGGTGCAAGCGTTAATCGGAATTACTGGGCGTAAAGCGCACGCAGGCGGTCTGTTAAGTCAGAT
>NZ_JALKTL010000030.1:0-264 GCF_035787115.1 Leclercia adecarboxylata
TTCCCGGCCTAACCGCTGGCAACAAAGGATAAGGGTTGCGCTCGTTGCGGGACTTAACCCAACATTTCACAACACGAGCTGACGACAGCCATGCAGCACCTGTCTCAGAGTTCCCGAAGGCACCAAGGCATCTCTGCCAAGTTCTCTGGATGTCAAGAGTAGGTAAGGTTCTTCGCGTTGCATCGAATTAAACCACATGCTCCACCGCTTGTGCGGGCCCCCGTCAATTCATTTGAGTTTTAACCTTGCGGCCGTACTCCCCAG
>NZ_JALKTL010000031.1:0-260 GCF_035787115.1 Leclercia adecarboxylata
GGCCTGCCGCCAGCGTTCAATCTGAGCCATGATCAAACTCTTCAATTTAAGTTTGATGCTCGTAGAATTAAACTTCGTAATGAATTACGTGTTCACTCTTTGAGACTTGGTATTCATTTTTCGTCCTGGGACGTTAAGAATCCATGTCACTTTGAGTGCCCACACAGATTGTCTGATAAATTGTTAAAGAGCAGTGCCGCTTCGCTTTTTCGCTGCGGCGCGGGGTGTGCATATTACGCTTTCCCGCCTCAGAGTCAAGC
>NZ_JALKTL010000032.1:0-257 GCF_035787115.1 Leclercia adecarboxylata
TCGCATGGGGAGACCCCACACTACCATCGGCGCTACGGCGTTTCACTTCTGAGTTCGGCATGGGGTCAGGTGGGACCACCGCGCTACAGCCGCCAGGCAAATTCTGTTATCTGTATCAGCTGAAAATTTCTCTCAAACCCACCGAAACAGCTTCGGCGTTGTAAGGTTAAGCCTCACGGTTCATTAGTACCGGTTAGCTCAACGCATCGCTGCGCTTACACACCCGGCCTATCAACGTCGTCGTCTTCAACGTTCCT
>NZ_JALKTL010000033.1:0-255 GCF_035787115.1 Leclercia adecarboxylata
GATCGGCGTTGGCGGAGACCAGGGCAGCCCCCAGAGCGGCCTGCTCGGCCTTCTGCTCCTTCAGGTGCTGGAAGCGTGCATCGTGCAGGGCGCCGGCCTGCTCAGCGGTGCGATCGGCGTTGGCGGAAACCAGGGCAGCCCCCAGAGCGGCCTGCTCGGCCTTCTGCTCCTTCAGGTGCTGGAAGCGTGCATCGTGCAGGGCGCCGGCCTGCTCAGCGGTGCGATCGGCGTTGGCGGAGACCAGGGCAGCCCCCA
>NZ_JALKTL010000034.1:0-255 GCF_035787115.1 Leclercia adecarboxylata
ATCTGAGCCATGATCAAACTCTTCAATTTAAGTTTGATGCTCGTAGAATTAAACTTCGTAATGAATTACGTGTTCACTCTTTGAGACTTGGTATTCATTTTTCGTCCGAAGACGTTAAGAATCCATGTCACTTTGAGTGCCCACACAGATTGTCTGATAAATTGTTAAAGAGCAGTGCAACGCGGCTTTCGCTCACCGTTGCGAGGTGGCGTATATTACGCTTTCCTCTTTCAGAGTCAAGCGATTATTTTCGCT
>NZ_JALKTL010000035.1:0-255 GCF_035787115.1 Leclercia adecarboxylata
GCTGAAGCGGGTTACCGACGAACGGGACATATTAAAAAAAGCCGCGGCGTACTTCGCAAAGCTGTCCGACTGAGGTACGCCTTTATCCGTGACAACACCTTTTGCTGGCCTGTTCGCCTGCTCTGTCGGGTGCTGGATGTTCATCCCAGTGGATTTTACGCCTGGCTTCAGCAGCCGCATTCACAACGCCATCAGGCAGACCTGAGACTGACAGGACAGATTAAACAGTTCTGGCTGGAATCGGGATGCGTCTAT
>NZ_JALKTL010000036.1:0-255 GCF_035787115.1 Leclercia adecarboxylata
CTAACTGGAGGACCGAACCGACTAATGTTGAAAAATTAGCGGATGACCTGTGGCTGGGGGTGAAAGGCCAATCAAACCGGGAGATAGCTGGTTCTCCCCGAAAGCTATTTAGGTAGCGCCTCGTGAACTCATCCTCGGGGGTAGAGCACTGTTTCGGCTAGGGGGCCATCCCGGCTTACCAACCCGATGCAAACTGCGAATACCGAGGAATGTTATCACGGGAGACACACGGCGGGTGCTAACGTCCGTCGTGAA
>NZ_JALKTL010000037.1:0-255 GCF_035787115.1 Leclercia adecarboxylata
TTCACGACGGACGTTAGCACCCGCCGTGTGTCTCCCGTGATAACATTCCTCGGTATTCGCAGTTTGCATCGGGTTGGTAAGCCGGGATGGCCCCCTAGCCGAAACAGTGCTCTACCCCCGAGGATGAATTCACGAGGCGCTACCTAAATAGCTTTCGGGGAGAACCAGCTATCTCCCGGTTTGATTGGCCTTTCACCCCCAGCCACAGGTCATCCGCTAATTTTTCAACATTAGTCGGTTCGGTCCTCCAGTTAG
>NZ_JALKTL010000038.1:0-243 GCF_035787115.1 Leclercia adecarboxylata
TGCGATCGGCGTTGGCGGAAACCAGGGCAGCCCCCAGAGCGGCCTGCTCGGCCTTCTGCTCCTTCAGGTGCTGGAAGCGTGCATCGTGCAGGGCGCCGGCCTGCTCAGCGGTGCGATCGGCGTTGGCAGAGACCAGGGCAGCCCCCAGAGCGGCCTGCTCGGCCTTCTGCTCCTTCAGGTGCTGGAAGCGTGCATCGTGCAGGGCGCCGGCCTGCTCAGCGGTGCGATCGGCGTTGGCGGAGA
>NZ_JALKTL010000039.1:0-238 GCF_035787115.1 Leclercia adecarboxylata
TGCGATCGGCGTTGGCTGAGACCAGGGCAGCCCCCAGAGCGGCCTGCTCGGCCTTCTGCTCCTTCAGGTGCTGGAAGCGTGCATCGTGCAGGGCGCCGGCCTGCTCAGCGGTGCGATCGGCGTTGGCTGAGACCAGGGCAGCCCCCAGAGCGGCCTGCTCGGCCTTCTGCTCCTTCAGGTGCTGGAAGCGTGCATCGTGCAGGGCGCCGGCCTGCTCAGCGGTGCGATCGGCGTTGGC
>NZ_JALKTL010000040.1:0-229 GCF_035787115.1 Leclercia adecarboxylata
ACCACTTTGTGATTCATGACTGGGGTGAAGTCGTAACAAGGTAACCGTAGGGGAACCTGCGGTTGGATCACCTCCTTACCTTAAAGAACCTGCCTTTGCAGTGCTCACACAGATTGTCTGATGAAAATACAGCAGTAAAAATCTCTGCAGGCTTGTAGCTCAGGTGGTTAGAGCGCACCCCTGATAAGGGTGAGGTCGGTGGTTCAAGTCCACTCAGGCCTACCAAATT
>NZ_JALKTL010000041.1:0-208 GCF_035787115.1 Leclercia adecarboxylata
TAAGCGCAGCGATGCGTTGAGCTAACCGGTACTAATGAACCGTGAGGCTTAACCTTACAACGCCGAAGCTGTTTCGGTGGGTTTGAGACGATTTTCAGCTGATACAGATAACAGAATTTGCCTGGCGGCTGTAGCGCGGTGGTCCCACCTGACCCCATGCCGAACTCAGAAGTGAAACGCCGTAGCGCCGATGGTAGTGTGGGGTCTC